>CAVSCK010000005.1:0-667840 GCA_963726455.1 uncultured bacterium | reverse complement strand
GAATTGTGTGTTTACCGACGATTCCGGCATGACTCTCGGATCATTTCTTCAGTGCCAGCATCAATCCATCCCGTAGCGGAAGCAGCGTACAGAGGGCATCTTTCAGGCCGTAAATCTTCTTATTGAATTCGAGAATCTTCGCCGTTGATTCTTGCGGCTTCTTCTCGCTTACGATCCTTCCCGACCAGAGCACGTTGTCCGTCACCATTATTCCACCTTGTCTTAACTTTGGCCACGCGATCTTCAGCGCTTCGGGGTACTGCTGCTTGTCCACGTCACACAGGATGATATCATACTTGCCTTTGGCTTTCTTCATAGAATCCAACGCCTCGCCCTCATGCCAGATAATTCGCTTACCGACGCCGGCAGCGGCGGCACGCTCCTGGCCCAGCGCGATATTTACCGGATCAGATTCCGTGCATTCGATGGTGCCGCCGTCCTGCATGGCCAATGCCATCCAGATCGCGGAATAGCCGTATCCTGAGCCCATCTCGAACACGCGTCTGGCTGAGGTCAGCATGACAAGTTGCTGCAGCAATCGGCCGACCAGCGGTCCGATGATTGGAAATCCATTAGTCGCCGCATATTTCTCCATCTGCTTCAACACCCGATGTCGCGGCGGCGTCAGTTTGAACAGATAATCATTGATTCCGGGATTGGTGATGTCCATCGTGCCTTCCTTGTGTTGTAGTTCATTTGTCCTATTATACGTTGCCGCGTGCCGCACTTGGAGCGGTCGTCTTTGGTGCGGGCATCGCTTTTCCCACTGGCGGAAATCGTGACAATATGTATCTTTGAGGAGGCGGCAGACGTATACAATCTATATGAACAAAGCTGAACTTACCCGATTCATCAAGACCAAAGCACGGGAGCTTGGAATCGCCCGCTGCGGAATAGCTGCGGTTGCTGAAATTGACCAGGATGTCGCGCGCTTTAGGAACTGGCTCGATGCCGGTATGAATGGCGAGATGGACTACATGGCGAGGCGCGTCGATGACCGGCTTGATCCACGCAAGTTGATGGCTACCGCCAAATCCGTGATTTGCCTGGGACAAAGCTACAAATCCAACAAGCGGCAATTCGATCCCGAAGCGCCCAAGATCTCCAAGTACGCGCGGGGCGGCGACTACCATCGGGTATTGCGAACCAAAGCCAAGGAATTGATTGAGGAGATTCGCGGACAGATCGGTGAGTTCCAATCGTTGATTTCGATCGATTCCAATGCCATGCTCGAAAAGGCGTGGGCCGCGCGTGCGGGCATCGGCTGGGTCGGTAAGAACAGTCTGATTATGCATCGTGACGTTGGCAGCTTCATGTTCCTGGCATTAATAATAGTCGATTTCGAATTACATCACGACCAGCCGGTCGGCGAAGAATGCGCCGCCTGCCATGTTTGCGTCGACGCTTGTCCGACTGGTGCAATAGTAAGCCCGCGAGTCGTCAACGCCACGAAATGCATCGCCTATTGGACAATCGAAACGAAAGGCGAGCTTCCGGATGAAATGCTTGGGCAGTTTGACAACTGGGCCTACGGTTGTGACACTTGTCAGGACGTATGTCCTTTCAATCGCCGCGCTCCCGAGCACGCCGAGCCGCAGTTTGGGGCCAAAGAGGAATTGTATAAGATGACGCGCGAAGAGTGGTTCGGGCTCACACAGGAGAAATTCAATTATCTCTTCAGTCATACTCCGCTTGCCCGAGGCGGTTACAAACGGCTGAAACGCAATCTCGATTTCCTGCGTGATTCGTAGTTCAACGGCATTCACACATGCCAATCATCCAGATATTCCGCACCGGCATCCTGAAAGTTTCTCTTGAAACAATCCGATGATTGAAATGTTACTTTGGTAGAGATGGAAAAGCTTAAGGCACAGATCAAGAGCTCGCTGGCTCGTCACGACAAGTCGGTTGCCGCCGAAGAGGAATTCACGCCGTCGGCGGTGTTGATACCGATCTTCTATAAGGACGGCGAGCCGTACATTCTGCTGACTCTGCGCACAGATACAGTTGCCTCGCATAAGGGACAAATATCATTTCCCGGCGGAACGAGAGAAGATGACGATCGAGACTTGCTTGCCACGGCACTGCGCGAAACCTTTGAAGAAGTCGGTATCAAGCCACAAGACGTCGAAATTCTGGGCGAACTGGATGACTTGCTGGCTGTCACCAGTTTTGTAGTGACTCCGTATGTGGGCGTATTTCCCTATCCTTATGAATTCAAAATCAGCGAGAACGAAATCGCCGAGCTAATCGAAGTCCCCCTGTCATTCTTTATATCAGATAATCATTGCCGCACGGAAAAGCGGATTCATCGCGGCCGGGAAGTAACGGTCTACTTCTATGATTACGGAAAGTACACGATCTGGGGAGTGACTGCGCGAATACTCAAGGGCTTTATCGACCTCTGCCTTCTGCCCAGGAAGTCGTAGTTTCTATTCTGTTCTGCCGACAATCGCGTTATTGACTGCAGCTACCCGATCAACGCCGTGTATTCCTGGTACGGAATCACCGGCCAGGTCTCGGTCTCCAGGATTCCGCGAGCGTTTATGTCGCTGGCTACTTTGAAAGCTACCTTCTGGTCGACCGCATCGAACACGGCCAGGTAGTCGTAGCGGCCAAGGGTCGCATAGATGTTGGTGACCTTGACATTGTTTTCAGCAAACGCGTCCAGGGATTTGTTGACCTGATGCGACAGATCAGGATGCGCCTTCTTGGCGTTGGGGTTAATCGTCATCGCCATAATGTAGGATGCCATATAGACTCCTTTTCATTTGCCTTGTACCGGTATGATATCCGCTCCTTCTCGTATGGACAACAGGCGATATTAGATGTTATTCGCAGAGCGGGCCGGCCGAAATGATTCAACTGCGAAAGATATTGTACACGGCCGCAAAGTCCAGATCAGCGTGATTCTCATTTATGGCTTTAGCGAATGCCGTTCGGGCGGTCTCACCGGACCACATTGGATGGTTCATCTCTGCCGCCAAGTCCTTCAAGTAGTTCAAATCCTTGTGGATGGCCGCCAGCGAGAATTGCGGCGGAAATTCGCCTCGGATCAACATCTCCCGTTTGCCATTGAGCACGGTTGAATTGCCCGCACCCGAACTGAGTATGTCAAGAACCGATTCCCGGCTGGTCCCAGCTTTCTCGCCCATGGCGACTGCTTCCGCAATCGTTTCCATAAACGACCCCAGCACGAGATTGTTGATCAGCTTCAATTTGGTGGCTAGAGTTTTCTCTTTGAGATAGAAGATCTTGGCTGCCAGTTTTTGCAGGTACGGCAAAGCGCGATCATAAGCGCCTTGATCCCCGCTAACCAGCATTGTCAGAGTGCCCTCCAATGCCGGGCGTACAGTGCCAAGCACCGGTGCTTCCAGATACTGCGCTCCCCGTTCGGCAAGCAGTTTGTAAAACTCGGCCACCGTCTGAAAGTGATTGGTTGTGGTATCAATAACCAGCTTGTTGCTGCAGTCGCCTGCCAGCAGTCCCGTCTTTCCGCCCAATACCGACTTTACGGCAAGACTATCGAAGAGATTCAGGAACACTATTTCGGATTCCGCCATCAACGCCGCCGGGTGAACAGCCATCCGCACACCGAGGTTCATCGCCTTGTTTGGCGTCCGATTCCAGACTATAAGATCAACACCCTGGGAACGAAGTCTCGTGGCCATCGCCTTGCCGAGATTACCCAGGCCGACAAATCCGACTTTCATTTGGGGAACTCCTGTTGAGTCAGGTGCACAACTTTTACGATCTCTCAGACTTCATACGAAAGCTACGCAAGCAATGCTTGCCGCTTTGTATACTTGTACCTCTATTATCGGAAAATTACCAAAAACTTTTTGGCAAATTAATTGCCGGCCTCGCCCGGCGTAACTTCCAATTCAACCTTTTCGCTGTAGCGCAAGATCGTCACTTTCACCGGGGTCCCTACCGGCCAATGACTTAGAAAACGATGGAGGTCGTCGATACTGTTGAGCGCGGTATCGGCAATAGCCACGAGCAAATCGCCTTCGTGAAATCTCGCGCGCGCTGCCGGGCCGTTCGGTTCGACGCTGAACACCTCAACCGCGTAATTGTTCGATACCCGGTGAAAGCGACTCATTCTGCGTCCCAACGGCCTGGTGCGACCACCGATGCCGAGATAGGCGCGGCGCACTCTCCCCTTGGTCAACAATTCAGTGACCACCCACTCGGCGGTTCGTGCCGGTATGGCAAAGCCGATCCCTTGAGCCATAGCTATAATCGCGGTGTTCACGCCGACGACCCTGCCGCGTGAGTCTACCAGCGGTCCGCCGGAATTGCCGGGATTCAACGGCGCTGTGTGTTGAATTATGTTTTCGATCAAGCGGCCGTCGCTCGAACGCAATGCCCTGCCCAGCGAACTTACCACCCCGGTCGTCACCGAGGACTGAAATCCTAGCGGGTTGCCGATCGCAATAACAAGTTGCCCTGCTTTGAGCGCATCCGAGTCGCCCAACGTTACACTCGGCAGGCCGGAACCATCCACACGAACAACAGCCAGATCAGTAGCCGGATCATCGCCGACAACTTCAGCCGGCAATTCCGTACCGTCCATGAAGTAAGCCCGCACTGCTTTGGCGGTATGCACCACATGGCTGTTGGTCAGAATGTAGCCGTCGGCGGCAATTACCATTCCCGAGCCGCTGCCTTCACGCAGACCGCTGCCACGCGGGGACGCCGCGCTGACGCCGACGCTCACGACTGCCGGAGCGACCGTATCGACAACCGACATTACTGCTCTCGAGTAGGCGTCGAGTAATTCGATATCGCCGGCCGGTTCGATACGAACTTTGTCTTCGATTGACTCCGACATCACAATTCTCCTCGGCAGACAGCTCTGCCGTCCATTTGTTCTGACCGTTAAACGGATAACGTGAAGTTGGGTTCCCGGAGCGATTGCAGTGAGACGGGGCGACCGGGAAGATCGCCCTGATATCTACTTGTATTCTACTTTGACTTCCGGCTCGAAGGTAAACTGCGGTTTCTTGCGTTTTCGCGCGAATTCCATCGCCTCCTGCGCCAGACCGGTCGCCAAAAACGGCAGACAGAGCGTGGCGTCGGCATAGACTGCTATAGTTCGCGCCTGCTGGTTGATCTTGCCCCAGGATTCTGCCTCGCTGAAGGTACAGCCCGACAGGCCGCCCCAGTGTGGCGCATCGGAAGTGATTTGGATGGCATATCTGTGGCCGTCAGGCGCATCGCTGAACAGGATATCCGCCGTCACGGCTGATTGATTGGTGAAATTTTTCGGAACGCCGCCGCCAATATAGATCACGCCCGATGCCTTCGATTTGCCAAACACCTGCGCCGTTTCGAGCGCGTCGTTCATGATATCTATTTGCACCGTCTTCTTGCGGCGATGAACCGCTCCCGCTAGTGCGATGCCGTATGATGAATCAGCCATAGCCGGGCAATAAATCGGCACGCCATGCTTGTATGCCGCCGTGACAATTCCTTCGGTCTTCTGGTTGGCGGCGAGATGTTTGCCCCACAGAGACAGCACTTGCCGCGTGTTGTACGGCTTCTTGGGATCAAGCGTGTCGACAGCCCAATCACCGAAGTATTCATCTAATAGGCGGAATTCTTCCTCATCGGCATAGGTGTCATACATCCGGTCAACCATTTCGGCGCGCAGTTCGGTGTCGTTGATATTCGGTGTGCCGATGAAATGCTGTCGACCAAGCGTCTCGTGCGCATCATGGAACAGATTTGCACCGGTCGACACGAGCACGTCGATCATACGGTTCTCGATCAGGAACACCAGCAGCGACCGCATGCCGGCGGGCACCATGGCGCCGGAAAGGCCGAACCAGATCACGACCTCATCCTGTAACATGCGTTTCCAAATATCAAAGGCGATTCCCAGCGTGCGTCCCTGAAAAGAAATGCCGAGCATATCATTCAGCACCTGCGCCGTGGTTTTCTTTGCATCCGGGACGAACGGCTGCGTGGGGGTCTGTAAATGCTTCTTCATTTCGTAGATTTCCTATACATGATCGATGATTAACATCGCCGCCGCCAAAACTGTCGTCCAATTACCGCGCTTGTCCCCCTCGGCTGATTGCGTGATGTTACGAGAGTAGACGATGTCGCCCTTGACCTTCCAGATTTCCTTGTTTTCGTCATACGATTTATCGAGGTCGATTTCCAGGCCCATGGTCGAGGCCAACATCTGTACCGCCAAATCCTCGGCATAGTCACCGGCGAATTTTTGTGTCTGGCCGCAGGCATGATGCTCCGACAGGTAGCCGAATTTAGTCTTGGTTTTCGGGATTGCCAGGCCGATGGACGCCGAGATCAGCCGGTGCGGCTCGTTGGTCGATTCGCGGCTCATGACCAGAAAGGCGATCTGCCCGGCTTTCAGATGTTTCAGTCCCGCCTGGCGCGAAATCAATTTACATCCCGGCGGAAAGATTGATGATACATTGACCAGGTTCAAATGGGCGATGCCGGCGTCGCGCAGCGCCAACTCGAAGGATGCGAGCTTTTCCTTATGTTTGGCCACACCCTTGGTCAAGAAAATCATTTTGGGTATGAGGTTCACTGGTTTGCTCCTTAATAAACTTAAGCGAAAGCCAAGCTGATTTAACGCGGGAAAATACGCAATCGCAGGGGGAATGCCAAAGCTTTTTTGACCGTGCGAGGGCTGGGTTACAGGATCGTCAGTGTCTTCGACCGACTCACAGTGCGATTGAAGATTTGATCGGTAACCTGCATTGTCAGCAGGTAAGTGCCCGGACGCAATTCACCGATGTCGAGTGCGATAAAGCGTGGGATATCACGAGCCGTGCCCACTTCGTGCAGTGTCATCGTGATCGACTCTTTCTTGCGCGGCGCCAACTTGGAAAGAAATCCGCGCACGCCAACCTCGGTCGGTTTGAGAAGCTGCATGGTGTAGGAAACCTGATAGCTGGACTGCCGATAAATATCAAACGGCAAATTGTAAATCTCGAAGTAGAGATAGACCGGACTCGAACCGGACAATACACGTTCGGGTCGCGGGACACCCCTGGCGCCCCCTTTCCAAAAGACTCCCAGGGACGGACCCGTAATCGAATCGGAAGTGATCAACAGGTCGGACATCCCGATTTCGTCTGGCTTGAAACTTTCGATCCGGATCGTGTCCCTGATCAACCCGAACTTGTTCTCTTGCGCCTGCTCAAGCGCTGCCGACAATTCATAGGTACCCGGCATATATTGAAGCAGACGCTTCTCGTACAGACTGTCGATTGCGGGTGGGGTGACATTGTCGGGTATCGAGATGGTCGTATCGGACTGCCAAAGGAGTATGCCGCTTGTATCTCTCAATGCCTGACGCAGCATCAGTGGCTGGATCGCAGTATCCTTTGACCGCGTGAGATCATCTTTCGCGATCGCCAGATACTCCAGCACCACCGCGTTACTGTCGTCGCCTCGAAATTGATAGATGTCGCTCGCCAGACCGATGGGCAGCCGCTCTCTTTCTACGGTCGACTGCTGCGGCTTGCGCAGGTAGTTCGTGTAGGCAACCTCCTGGCTGGAGGACAGGCGGTAACTCCCCGTGTTGTCGCGAAACGGAAACGGAAAAGTATAATTGCCCGACTGCATCTGGTCGACAAATGCCAGTGTGCAGGGGAAGGCGACAGAGCGATACTGCCAGTACCAAACCGGCGATATATCAGTCAGTGCCATGCCCATACGGCGGCGTTCTTTTTCGTCCGGCCGTCCGAGACGAATCAAGGTCTCGCCCATATCCGTTTTCCAGCCGATCCGCTCCTGACGCGGATCCGAAAAACAAAGATTGGCCTCCCAAACGCGCGCCCAGTGTTCGACCTGACGTTCATTGACGCTCGTCGTCGGATCGATGTCGGTCATTTCCCAGAATTTGGTTTCCAGACTGTCGCGCTCGTGAGGGCTCATCTTCCGGTATGGTTTCATCGAATGCGGCGGGATCAGGAATTCAATCGATCGGTAGCCGGCACTTGACTCGCTGTCCATTATGGCGATCGCCCGGCGGAAATAGCGATCCGCCTTTACGAAATCCCTCACCTGATACTTCACATAGCCCATAACCAGATTGGGTTCGACGGCAGTGGAATCTTCCTCAAGAGCTAATTCGCCGTACCGCGTCGCGCTGTCGTATTCGCCGCGCACGGCCTGGATACTGGCCAATTTTCCCAAACCGGCAAGCGATTCCGGATTGCGCGCCGCCAACCGCTTCAGGACTAGCTCCGCGGAGTCGGCATGATCCTGCTCGTCTTTCGTAAAGAAGGGCTTGAGATACAAGTCAGCCAGCGCCAGGTACGGCTGTTCATCCGTAGGCGATAGCTCGATTGTACGATAAAGCTCTGTCCGCGCCGGTCCCTCGCGTGTCTGGTCGACCAGTACCTGAGCCAGTTCGTAGTGATATTTTGGCTCCTGAGGTGAGATCTCGATTAGTCTGCCGAGCGCCCGTGACGCTACTCGTCGCCCCTGCACCGATTCCACCTGATGATTGAGAAACGCCTGACGCCAGAGAAGCATGGTGTCGTTCGGCAGCGAGTGCGCCAGTTCGTTCATCAAACAGGCGGCGCTGTCCGGCTGTTCGCGACCCAGCATGGCGTCGACGTTCGCGAGCGTGCCGTCGATCTCAAGCTGTGTCAACTGCCGGTGCGTGGCGCAGCCGACTAGCACGGTCACGGCGACAATCGCCAATCGGCCAACGATGGCATGTGCATGTTTCATGGTTCCACCGAAAAGATACGCCGTCTTTTTCTCGTAGATTCGATTCTCTATATAAGTGAACGAAACCGCAAGCAAATTGTTCAATTTCACTGCCTGCAAGCTGAATGGATTGGCGGCGGTTTCCGGGTGGCCGCAAAACTGTCGACAAAATTCCGCGCATTCCGGTTGACAGCCGACAGAAAGTTTATACATTGCGTACCTATTGATGTGGGGGTGTAGCTCAGTGGTAGAGCATATGCCTTTTAAGCATAGGGCCGATGGTTCGATCCCATCCACCCTCATCTAGTGAGAATGCACCTTTAGCTCAGTTGGTAGAGCAGCTGACTCTTAATCAGCGGGCCGTAGGTTCGAGTCCTACAAGGTGCATTTTTTATTAGCCGGCGGCTGCGATCAAGCGTTCATTGGCCATCTTAACAAAGGGACTGTAGCTTGGATAATTGCGGACTCTTCAACCTGAGCCGATTCGGCCGCGATGGGATGTAATGACTTTCCTGGCAGATATCCTCGATTTCTTCCTGCACCTCGACAAACATCTCGGCCAGATTATCAGCCAATATGGTGGCTGGACTTACGGCATCCTCTCGGCAACCATCTTTTGCGAGACCGGGCTGGTCGTGGCGCCATTTCTGCCGGGAGACTCACTGCTTTTTGCCGCTGGAGCATTTGCTGCTGCCGGCGCCCTGAATTCGCAATACCTGTTCCTGTTATTGTCAGTGGCGGGTATTCTCGGCAATACCGCTAATTACTCTATCGGCCATCTGGTGGGACCGAAAGTCTTCACTTCAAACAGCCGTTTTCTAAAACGCGAATACCTTACCAAGACGCACGCCTTCTATGAAAAATATGGCGGCCTGGCGGTAATTATCGGCCGCTTTCTGCCGATCTTCCGCACTTTTGTGCCTTTCATCGCCGGCATTGGCGCCATGACCTATTGGCGCTACACGCTCTTCAATATTATTGGCAGTACTCTCTGGGTGGGTCTCTTTATCTATGCGGGCTACTTCTTTGGCAATCTGCCCTTTGTGCAAAAGAATTTTTCCCTGGTCATTTTGGCGATCATTCTAATTTCAGTGATTCCAGCAATCGTCGGCTATATCAGCCATCGCCGCAATTCCAAAGCGCAGCTTAAATGAATTCCCGCGGCCGGAGACGCTCCTATTGTGGATCAGAGTCGGATCCATGCGGATTGTCCGGCTTACGAAGAGAGCGGAATTTTTCGGATTCTTCCTGTCTGACCAGAAAGTAGAACGCGCAGCGGGTGCAATCCTTGATCTTGTGGGCGAAACTCCCTTGAACGACTCCCTCGCACAAGGTGCCGGCAATCAGCCAACAACAGCGACCGGCGAATCTTCCTTCGTTTTCACCGTTGAATGGGTTATTGACAGCGGCAGGACAGACCCCCAATTCGTCCACCCGGATCCCTCCCGGTTCCCTACCACATCTTCTGTATTCCCAGCAGTTTAGCTTCACGAGCATAATTCCTACAGAAACGCCGTGCTCCGCGCGGCTACGTTTTGATACTGCTATCGGCAGTCGGCGGTAGATGCTCCAATCGATGATTACCCTATTTTTGTGCCGGTTGCCGCGATCAGTTCCGTAATTACTTCTTGGCCATGCCAATTTCGGTTGGGAAGACGGCAGCACATTCTTTATGCTTTTCTGCCGCACTCAAACAGCATACATTCACGCCATGAAGTACGTCTGCCTGGTTCTGGCGTCGCTACTTATGGCTGGATGCGCCCCGCGCGAGCCCCTGATGCACCCGCTGGCAACTTACTCGTATGACGTTAAGGAGCGCAAGGAGCTGATGGACAAACTTGCCGGATTGCTAAGAGCGGGCGGTATCAGTATCGCCAAATTCGATGTACGCGGCGGGACTATCGTGTCCGACAGTTTTGATGTTTTGCCGCAATACTGTGACTGCGGCAAGAATCTGCTCGGAGCCGAATATCCGGGACAAAGACGGGGGGTGATGCGGGTCAACGTCGCTTCCGGCACACCTGCAAAGGTCACCATCGATCTCAAAACCAAACTGCTTATCAGAGCAAACCAAAAGACAGTCATCTGCACTTCCTACGGTGTACTTGAAGATAGTTTATTCCGGGCATTGGAGAAGGAACTTGGCGCGGTCGAAACTGGCAGACGCAATTAATCTGAACGAGAACAACCTGATCTTCAAGGGGATCGTTCACACCTACGGGGTTTCGGTTCTCCTCCTGAACTCGATCCGCTACATGTTCCGTCGGCCTTCGTATTTTCGAACAATAATAGAGCAGATGGAACAGATCGGTGTTCGCTCACTATCTATTGTTCTGCTGACCTGTTTCTTTACGGGCATGGTGCTGGCGCTGCAGACCGGCTACCAGATTGCACGCTTCGGCGCCAAAGTCTACATTGGCGTGGTTGTCGCACTGTCGATGGTACGTGAACTGGGACCGGTGCTTACTTCTCTGGTGGTAGCCGGGCGCGTCGGAGCCGGTATTGCCGCCGAACTCGGATCGATGCAGGTAACCGAACAGATCGACGCCATGCGCGCCATGGGCACCAATCCGGTCAAAAAACTGGTCACGACACGTCTGATCGCGCTGGTGATTATGCTGCCGATTCTGACAATTCTCGGGGACTCTGATCGGTATCATCGGTGGCATGATAATCTCGCTCTATTCGCTCGGCCTGGACTACAGCTTTTACAAGTCGACCACGATTCATGCACTGGCGCTGCAGGACGTATTTACCGGGCTGGTCAAACCGGTGGTCTTTGCCACGATCATCGCCATCGTCGGCTGCTATCTCGGCCTGAATACGACCGGCGGTACGCAGGGCGTCGGCAAGTCGACGACGCTATCGGTGGTAACATCGTCGATCCTGATCTTTCTGTTTGACTTTATCCTGGTCAAGATTTTCTTTCTGGTCTTTGAAGTCTAGGTGGGTGAACGTTGATAAAACTGCAGGATATTCACAAAACCTTCGAGAACAATCACGTCTTGCGCGGAATCGATCTGGATATCGGCGAGGGCCAGACGATGGTGATTCTCGGCAAATCGGGTTGCGGCAAGTCAGTCCTGCTGAAACTGATACTGCGCCTGCTGGACAAGGATCAGGGTCGGATTATCATCGACGATGAGGACACAACCGAATTTCTCCGAAGATCAAATGGTGCCGGTGCGCAAAAAGATGGGCATGTTGTTCCAGTCGGCGGCGTTGTTCGATTCGCTCACGGTCGAGGATAATGTGGCCTATATGTTGCATGAGCACACCGACAAGTCGCCGCGGGATATTGCCGACCGGGTGGCGGAGGTACTGTCCTTTGTTGAGTTGCCCGGCACCGAAAAACTGATGCCGTCCGAGCTGTCCGGCGGCATGCGTAAACGCGTGGCCCTGGCGCGAGCGCTGGCCTACCAGCCTCGCTACCTGCTTTATGATGAACCGACGACCGGTCTTGACCCATTGACGGCCAAGACGATAAATGAGCTGATTCGCAACACGCAGGAGAAGTTCGACGTAACCTCTATAGTGGTTACCCATGACTTGATCTCCGCATTCTATGTCGGCGACCGTTTTGCGCTGATTCGCGACGGTAAGATTGCCTTTTGCGGCACGCCGAACGAATTCAAAGCTTCTACTGATCCGTTTATCATTGAATACCTGGCCTGCGGGCGGGAGTAC
Source organism: uncultured bacterium (assembly GCA_963726455.1). GTDB lineage: Bacteria > Zixibacteria > MSB-5A5 > CAIYYT01 > CAIYYT01 > CAIYYT01. The sequence continues at coordinate 655,447 of CAVSCK010000005.1, read as the reverse complement.
AACTGATGTCCAAAGAATTTCGCGTTGGCGCCGTCATTGCGATTACGGCTCTGGTCTTCGTGATTGCGGTTTTTGCCATCGGTGACCAGGAAGGCGTTTGGAAACGCAGGTACGAACTCAAGGTCAAGTACCAGGATATCTATGGCCTGCAGGCCGGTGCACCGGTCCGACTAGCGGGTTTGCGCGTCGGGACGGTCAGGAGCATCGAGTTCTCCAAAGCGGAACCCGGCAATATAATCGTCACTCTGCGAATCGATAAGGGCGTCAAGAGTCTGATCCGCAGCGATTCGAAGGCACTGATCGGCACGCTCGGACTCCTCGGCGATAAGACGGTCGAGATATCCGTCGGCACACCGGACCAAAAGGAACTCGAGAGCGAGGATTACGTTCAGGCCGCCAAGTCGGCGTCGATCGAGGCAATCATCGCCGAGGGCGGCGAGGCGGTCGAGAATATCAAACTGGCGGCAAAATACACGAAAGAGACTATCGAGAAGATCAATAATGGCACTGGATCGCTCGGCCTGTTTGTCAATGATCCCAATGTATATTTCAACCTCGACAAACTGCTGGTCTTGACCGAAAATCTGACGAGGCAACTCGAAGAGGGAAAGGGTTCCTTTGCGCGATTCATCACTGATTCGAGCTTCTACGTCGAAATGCGTAACCTGATGACCAACACCAACAATCTGTTCGATTCGCTGACCACCGGCAAGGGCACATTACCTCAGCTACTCTATGATCCCGCACCTTACCAGGACATCAAGCAGATTGTTGCGAGTTGGAAACAGATTACCGATCGCATCAACGCCGGCGAAGGCACCGCCGGACATGCTCTTGACCAACGACTCTCTGTATATCAACTTCACGCGTGCGCTCGATCGCACCGATGCGCTGTTGAAAGATTTCCGGGAAAATCCGGGCCGGTATATCAGATTCCGGCTATTCTGATGCCCCGGTTTCACTCATAAACGCCTGCCGATAATGACCCCTTAGACAGTTCCGCCTTGGAACAGCGATAGACCCGGATCTGTCAGCGATAACGTCTCATTCAGACGAGACTTGTCTCTTTTGTGCACAGAGTCCCACAACCACATAAATGATCTACTGCCTCGGACGATAATTCACGCAGGTAGTTGCGTGTAGGGTTCAGTAGAACCCTGGCAATCAGTTGGCTCTCCAGCCACTGACTGTTTTGGAAGGACACCTAGAATCAGGGGCTACATTGTTGATCAGAGGCGGGCATACTCAATCTTCGTCGTCCAGTGAAATGCATGTCTGGGCCGGCACTCTTGCGCGTCAAGAGGCTGGCGGACAGCCATTTCATATCGATTGAATATCAGATGAGTGAATACGACAGGAGTAAACTTCCACGAGTTCAAAGGAGGCATCAATGAACTGGAAGGACCTTAAGATCGCTACGAAGCTGTACGTCGGCTTCGGAATCACAATGACGTTGGCGCTAATCGTCGGAATCGTCGCGTACAACGGCATCAGCAGTGTATCGGGAACTGCCGACGAAGCGAACTACTGTGCAAACATTTCGGAAGGTATGCTGCAAGCGCAAGTGTCCGCCGAACAGTTTTCGCAAAAGCCAAAGGAGAACCTGCTGCCCACGATCGACAAGGCGGTGGCTGGCGCCGAAGAGGGATTACAGCAATGGACGACCAAGACAACAACGCCAACGACGCCAACGATGCAGAGCATCGACGAATCCATCGGGTCTTGGAAAAGCAATTGGAGCGAGTACGTGACCCTGCGAAAGGAAATGGGATATACTGAGAAAGATGGACTTACAGGGTAAGCTCCGTGACGCCGTCCATGCGGTCGAAGCGCAAATCAAGGCAACCAAAAGAGACGATCTGTTGGTACAGATGCTGATGTGCCGTCGGCATGAGAAAGACTTCATGCTTCGCCTTGACCCCCAGTACGTGGATCAACTCAAGACCGTCAGTCGCCACTTTGCAGCTTCTGCTTCGTAGCGCTCAAGGTGCTTCAGAATTGAATAACCTGCTGCAGACATACCAACAAAGCTTTCTTGAATATGCTCAGACGCAGAGCAAAGTGCCCGAGTCTGTTCGACAAATTGGAGCAGGCATACGAATCGGCTGATAAGGAAATTGGTCAACGAGGCCGTAAATCGCAGTGACGCCGATCGTGCCTCGGCCTCGTCGCGGACTACAACATCGTAATGGTTCTGGTTCTCTTCTCCCTCTTTGCGGGGCAATTGTTTCTTACGTTATCTCACGCGCCGTTTCCCGACCGGTGGTCGCAATTGCCAAGGTCGCGGATGACATTTCCGTGGGCAACATTCAACATAGTATAGATGTCCAGTCCAAGGACGAGATCGGCATGTTGGCTGATTCGTTCCGCAAATTGATCGATTACATGAAGGCATTGGCCAACGGCGCCGAGCGCATTGCCGCCAATGATCTGACAGTACAGATCGTGCCGAAATCTGAGAAGGACGTTCTCGGCAACGCTTTCAAGACGATGGTGGGCAATCTTACCGGCATGATTCGTCAATTGACCGACAACTCGACGCAGTTGGTTAGCGCGGCGACCGAGATCGCGTCGACATCCGAGCAAATGGCGCACGGCTCGCAGGAACAGACCGGCCAGACGGCCCAGGTCTCCAGCGCCGTTGAAGAAATGACGGCCACAATTGTGGAGTCCTCCAAGAATGCCGGTGAAGCTGCCGGACAGGCCAAGGAAGCCGCCAATGCCGCCGGACAGGGCGCGCAGGTAGTCGCCCAGACTATCGAAGGCATGAACCGCATCGCCCGCGTCGTGCAAGATTCGGCCAAGACGATACAAGAGCTGTCAAGGTCATCCGACCAAATCGGCGAGATTATCAGCGTGATCGACGATATCGCCGATCAGACCAATCTGCTGGCATTGAACGCAGCGATTGAAGCTGCGCGCGCGGGTGAACAGGGTCGTGGCTTCGCGGTCGTGGCAGATGAAGTGCGCAAGCTGGCGGAGCGGACGACCAAAGCCACGAAAGAGATCACCGACATGATCAAAGGCATCCAGAGCGACACCAAGGGTGCGGTAACCTCAATGGAACAGGGCATCAACGAAGTCCAGCAAGGTCGGGAACTGGCGGACAAAGCCGGCGAGAGCTTGAACGCAATTGCGGGCTTTTCGCAGAAAGTGCAGGACATGATCCAGCAGATTGCCACTGCCGCTGAACAACAGTCGGCAGCCAGCGAGCAGATTGCCCGCAGTGTCGAGGGCATCGCCCGGGTCACCAAAGAAAACGCCACCGGCGTCGAGCAATCAGCAGCCGCTGCTGAACAATTGAACCGGCAGGCCGAAGGGTTGCAGAAGATGGTGAGCCGTTTTAAGGTGAACGCTTAAGGGAAGGATATCTCGATGGAGGACAAGAAGAAAACGACCGTGTCTGCCAGGCAGGGTGATGAGATTCTGCAGTTGGTGAGTTTCAACATCGGCACGGAGGAGTTCGGGATTGATATCCTGAAGGTTCAGGAGATCAACCGCATGGTGGATATCACGCGAGTACCGCGAGCGCCGGAGTTTGTCGAAGGGATCATTAACCTGCGCGGCAAAGTGATACCAATTATTGATGTGCGCAAGCGCTTTAATATGCAATTAGCCGAACACGACAAGAACACGCGAATTGTGGTGGTGGACATTGACGGGCAGATCATGGGGATGGTGGTGGACAGCGTCAGTGAAGTGTTGCGGATTCCGGCCTCCACGATCGAGCAGCCGCCGGAAGTGGTGAGTTCGCTTGATTCGGAGTACATTCGCGGCGTCGCCAAGCTTGACGACCGTTTGCTGATCCATCTGGATCTGTCAAAGATCCTTTCCGGCGAGGAACGCAAAACCCTCGCTCAAATGTAAATCGCATCAGTCAGGGCACGCGCAAGCGTGCCCTGACGAATCTTCTCCATTTCGAATCTACTCTCCCCGTTTCGCAATGATCATTTTCATCATGGATGATTCAGTCTGAAATAAGATAATTCCCATCCGATTTGTGCTATTTATTACCAACAACGCTTGAACCACTATACCAGCATCCACGATAGACGATAACCTTCCAGAGAGCATGCACAGTCACCACTAACCCAACAAAAGGGAGACGATACATGACACTCAGAAAAAAGATGATGCTGCTGATCACGCTGCTTCTAACCATGTCCCTGACGGGCATCGTGCTGGTGGCATCTATGCAATCGCAGAAGTACCTTCTCGAGACTGCCAAAGCCGATCTCGCGCACCTTACCGGTCAAACGAGGATGATTTGCGAGATCAGCGCCAACGAACTTAACGAACGCGTCAAGTCAAACCTGGCTATGGCAAAGAACATGTTCGAGGCAATCGGCGGCAATCGGATCACCGTTAGCAACGGTCAGATGCTGCTGGAAACGAATGGAACTTCAGATGCGATCAACGGCGACACTCGCTATGTCGACAAGATCAGTTCGCTGACCGGCGCGCGCTGCACGATTTTTCTTAAGGAAGGAAGTCGCGCGAAACGCATTGCCACCAGCGTGGTCGATGCTTCCGGAAAACGCGCCATCGGCACATTTCTGTCGGATGCAGTTTATGACGCCGTCTTCAACAAGAAGCAGCAGTTTATCGGCCGCGCCTGGGTGGTTGATGGCTGGTACCTGTCCGCTTACGAACCGTTGCGTGACAAGAACGGCGAGGTAGTCGGAGCCCTGTTCTGCGGCCTGCCAGAAAGATCAGGTCTGCTGCGCAAGGACTTGATGGCGATAAAAGTTGGACAGACTGGTTACATATTCGCCGTCGACTCAAAGGGCGTGCTGCAGCTTCACCCTGCGAAAGAGGGCGAAGATATCAGTCAGAATGACTTCATCAAGGAGATGACTTCGAAGGCGCGCACGCTTACCGAGGGAGAAGTCGGCTGGATCACTTACAATTGGATGAACAAGGAACTCGGCGAAACCAAGTCGCGCGAAAAGATAGTCGCGTATACTTACTTCCCCGACTGGGACTGGGTAATTGGCGTCGGAAGCTATTTGGATGAATTTACTGCGCCGGTCAAGAAGATCAAGTACGCCAGCATCTTTCTCGGCATCCTCTTTCTTGCCTCGGGACTCACCGCCGCTTTCTTTGTCAGTCGCTCAATCACGAACCCGATCAGGCAAGTGGTTGCCACAACGGACGAGATGTGCCGGGAATTCACGGAACTCGACCGCGTGGTCAGCGCCATGGCAAACAATGATTTCACCCAGCAAATCAAGGCGTCTCACATTCAGCGAACCGGCTCAAAGTCCAATGACGAGACCGGAATCCTGATTCGATCCGTCGAGAATGCGCTCGACTCCAAAGACCGCATATTCGAATCCTTGCGAACCATGTCAGTCAACGTCACGAATGTCATCGCTCAACTTAGCGATCGCGCCGTGCAACTTGTTTCGACCTCGACCGGCATGGCCTCAACCGCTGACAATCTGGCGCGAGGTTCGGAAGAGCAGACGCATCAAACTACTCAAGTATCCAGCGCGATCGAAGAAATGACATCTACCATCGTCGAGGCATCGAAGAATGCCGGGGATGCCGCCGGACAGGCCAAGCAGGCCGCCGAGGCCGCTCAGCAAGGCAACGACGTGGTCGCGCATACGATTGAAGGCATGAATCGAATTGCTACGGTAGTTCAGGAATCGGCCCACACGATTCAAAAACTGTCCAAGTCATCCGATCAGATCGGCGAAATCGCCACGGTAATCAACGACATCGCCGACCAAACCAATCTGCTGGCACTCAACGCCGCCATTGAGGCGGCACGCGCCGGCGAACAGGGACGCGGTTTTGCCGTCGTGGCAGATGAGGTGCGCAAACTGGCAGAACGCACAACGAAGGCGACCGCGGAAATCACGACGATGATCAAGACCATTCAAGGCGAGACGCGCGGAGCGGTAACCGCCATGGAACAGGGAATCAACGAGGTTCAGGCCGGCAGGGAATTGGCCGACCAGGCCGGTGACAGTCTGCAGTCAATTGGCGAGTATGCCCAACGCGTGATGGACATGGTCAGGCAAATTGCGACCGCTGCCGAGCAGCAATCCGCGGCTTCTGAACAAATCGCCAAGTCGGTTGTGCGTATCTCCCAGGTCACCAAGACCAACGCCTCCGAGGTGAAGTTGTCTGCCGACGCCGCCGAGCAGTTGAACAAGCAGGCCGAGGATTTGCGCACGATGGTCAGCCAGTTCAAGATCGTGGGGGGCGGAATCGGCATTATCAACCTGGCCAGGAACGATCACAAACTTTACATGGAGAAACTCAAGAAGGTGATCGATGGCGTCACGGACATCGCTTTGTGGAAAGTCGTTGACGGCACATCATGTCGCTTTGGCAAATGGTATCATGGCCCCGACGGACGTCAATACACAGGCATGCCTGAGTATGAGGCGGTCAACTCGCCGCACAATCAGGTGCACAGCCACGGCAATCAGGCCGTTCAGGCGCTCAAGGATGGCAACCACTCGTTGGCGATGAGACACTACCAGCAAGCCCTTGAGGCATCGCACCAGGTTATCGCCAATCTCGAAAGACTGTCAGACGCGGTCAAGAGCCAAGCGCGAGCAATTATGGGCGCTTAGCTCCCTTCTCTAATGAGCCATTACTCCCCAACGAAGCGACGGGATTCCTCCCGTCGCTTCAACTTTTTCTGAGCTATCCTAGTGCTTTAGAAGCAAAGAAGAATATTGAGCTGTCCGAGCTCTCACTCGCTCATGTGGTCGATCATTTGGAATGAAATGCCCACACCGAGATAAATCTGGAAATATTGTGGGTAAATTACGACCGATCTGCCCCCAAGTTGTTCAGGAACGCTGAGACTCCGCAGGTAGCGCACGCCACCATCCAGTGCAATAGTGTTGGAGAAATTCAGGTCAATACCCAGCGTAAAGTCATAGCCGAAGACCGCCTTTGTGTCGTCGTAAATCGTATTGCTCAATTCCTGGCTGGGATCTTCTTCATCGGGAATGATGATGCGGGTTCTGATGTCATGCACAATCAACGCCAGATTTGCGCCCACGTGAGGGCGAATGAATCCGTTACCATGACCTCCTACTTGACCGCCCAAATAGAACCGAAAGTAGTTCTGGCTGGTAGCTCGTTTGATTAACATGCCCGTATTGCGATCCCGCATTTCGACTGTCTCGCCGAGCAGGTTGACAATCTCAGCCCCAAAAACTCCCGCAAATATATTCGCCACCTGCGGCATCGGCGCCACTATATGTAGACCGGCGCCCCAACCGGCGCGACTGTTGTCTTTCGCGTCCTTGCCTTCCGGCACCATGTGGATACCGTAAAGTCCGATCTTACCGCCGGCATAAACGCCCGCCGGTGGCAATGCGATCAGAATCGTAAAAGCCAGAATACAAATGTTTGAGATAGAGCGTCTTCTTCGCGCGTCTGTCATGTCTGCATCCGATCCTTTAGCGAACAATCGAATTAGCTACCAGTCGGCTTGTGAACCTGCAACTCCGGCCGTTTCTTCAGGATGCGCCACAACGCCAGTCCCAGGATGAACAGGCCGATGGCGATCAGGTGATTGTATGTGAACGTAATGCCTGCGACATGCATATACATTTCCGGCTCATAGTAGCGAATGAATTCAATCACGAACCGGAAGAACGCCTCGACCATCAGAAGCACTGCAAACATCGAACCATAGAACGTCTTCTTCTTGTCGAGAAAATGCAGCAGGAAGAACAGGCCAAAGCCGTAGGCCGACGAATAGAGCTGGGTCGGTTGCAGGCAGGCATCGCCAAACACTGCGTATGGAATCGAACCCTCAGGGAAATGCACACACCACGGCAGACTGGTCGGATTGCCGAAACAACATCCGTTGAGAAAACAGCCGATGCGCGTAATTCCAATCCCGAGCGCAACCGTCGGCGCGAAAATGTCGAACACCTGCCACAGCGGCTGTTTCTTTCGCCGCACATATAAATATCCGCACACAATTGACAGCACCACACCGCCGTACAGGTTCATGCCCATGATCCCAAATTGCCCGGCCGTTCCAAACGGATTGACCGCCGACAAGGGATCGGCAGCAAACTCCGTCAAATGGAACAAAACAAACGCCAGCCGCGCTCCGATCAGGCCCGAGAAAATCACGACAAACGCCAGGTTCATCATGAAGTTGACGCTGATGCCTTCCTTCTGAGACCGTCGCACGATGTACCACAATCCCACGAAGAACGACAACGCCAGCATCAAACCATAGCTGCGCAGCGCGAACGGACCGATATGAAAAATCTCTGGATGCATAGTCTTTATACTCGACCGGTGAATATATTGTTGCCCATGCAATCCACAACATAATTCTCCGGCTTCCGCAACCTCGCCCCAAGTCGGGACTTGCACCTAATGATCCGTCATTGCGAGGAGCGCGGAGCGCTGTGTGCAGCGATGGGGTTACAAAGCAATCCAGCTTTGTCCTGTCAAGCGCCGACGCCCGAAAGTCTGTGACGAAAAACCGGTTGCTGCGCCCGCCATAATCAGGTATTTTTGTGAAAATGTTCACAGTCTCAGGTAACTGTGGCATGTGCAGGGCAGACTAGGTTTGTCGCGATTATGATTCTGAATGCAACTCCAACTTCCCGATAAAGTGAGACAATTATGAAAGAACTTCTATCCGGAAATGAGGCAGTGGCTCGCGGGGCGCTCGAGGCCGGTGTCAAGCTGGCGGTAGCGTATCCCGGCACACCGTCGACCGAGATTCTGGAAACGATCGCCGAACGCCACCGCTCGATATATGCGCAATGGTCGCCCAACGAGAAGGTTGCCTTCGAGGTGGGAATTGGCGCTTCGATGGGAGGCGGACGCGCGCTGGTCACGATGAAACATGTCGGCCTGAATGTCGCCGCCGACCCGTTGATGACTTTCGCCTACACCGGTGTCAATGCCGGATTTGTAGTGGTCAGCGCCGACGACCCCGAGATGCACTCGTCGCAGAACGAGCAGGACAACCGCATCTTCGCCCGCTTCGCCAGCATTCCGTTCTTCGAACCTGCTGACAGCCAGGAATCAAAGGACATGCTGCTGGCGGCTTTCGAAATCTCCGAGCGTTTCGACACACCGGTCATGTTGCGGATGACGACCCGCATCTCACACACCAAAGCTATTGTCGAACTCGGCGATCCGGTCAGTGTGCCGGAGCGTAAATTCGTCAAGAATCCCGCCAAGTACGTCATGGTGCCGGCGAATGCCAAAGTGCGCCATCAGGTTGTGAATCAGCGCCTGATGGACCTGCGCAAGTTCTCGGAAGAAACCAACTGGAATCGCGAGGAGAGCAACGGCTCTCCTGTCGGCATGATCGCCGGCGGTGTCGCCTATCAACATGCGAAGGAAATCGCTCCCGATTTTGATTATTTCAAGATCGGTTTCGGTTTCCCACTGCCGTTTAATCGCATCAGGAAATTTGTCGATGCCCATAAGATCGTTCTCGTGGTCGAAGAGCTGGAGCCGTTCTACGAAGACCAGCTCAAGGCCGCCGGCATTCACGTTGAAGGTAAGAAGTACTTCGGCAATCTCGGCGAACTGAACCCGACCCGCGTTGCGCAGGGTCTTTATGATGCCGGTCTGGTCGCCCATGTCGCTGCGCCGGAAATCAACGCCGACGAACTCTTTCCGCGTCCGCCGGTGCTCTGTCCCGGCTGTCCGCATCGCGGCGCCTTTATGGCATTACGCAAACTTGGTGTGGCAGTAACCGGCGACATCGGCTGCTACACTCTGGGTATGCTGAAACCGCTGAACGCGCTCGATACTTGTATTTGCATGGGTGCTTCTATCGGCAACGCCATCGGCATCGAAAAGGTGCAGGGCTCGACCAAGGGAACAGTCGCAGTGATCGGCGATTCGACTTTCTTCCATTCCGGCATCACCGGTCTGCTGGACGCGGTCTACAATCACAGCAATGTCACGGTGATCATTCTCGACAACGGCGCGACGGCCATGACCGGTGGCCAGGAGCATCCCGGTACCGGCCACACGCTGATGGGCGAGCCGGCTAATCAGACTGATATCGAGAACTCTGGTCAACGCGCTCGGCGTCAAGAACTTCCGCACTGTTGATCCCTACGATTACGATGGGACACTTTCGGCAATCGAAGCGGAACTGAACAATCCCGGACCATCGGTGATCGTCACCCAACGCCCCTGCGTGCTGATGCCGAAGCGCATTATGGACGAACCCTATGTTGTCGATCTGGAACTCTGCAACGCCTGTTCTGCCTGTTTCCGGATTTCCTGTCCGGCGATTGCGGCGGCCCCTGAGACCAATGAGCGCGGACATCCCAAGGCGGTAATTGACGAAACGATGTGCACCGGTTGCACGCTTTGTGCGCAGATCTGTCCGACGGAAGCGATTGTCCTCAAGAGCAAGTTCGTAACGGCATAGGAGGTTTACGATGGCTGGAAATACATCACGATATTCTGATCGTCGGCGTCGGTGGTCAGGGCGTGCTGCTGGCATCGGAAATCATCTCCGAAGTCGCGATGCGGTCGGGAATGGATGTCAAGAAATCCGAAGTTCACGGCATGTCACAGCGCGGCGGCGTGGTCACTTCACATGTTCGCATCGGCAAGAAAGTCTATTCGCCGCTGATTCAAGAAGGCGAAACCGACTTCCTGATGGCGTTCGAGCAGGCCGAAGGCCTGCGCGCCATCAACTGGATGCGCAAGGACGGCATGGCAATTGTCTCGCGCAGTTCGACTTGGTGCCGGCGATTGTGACATCGTCGAAAGAGTTCAAGTATCCGGACGACGCTGTCGCTGACATGAAGAACAAAATGGCGCGCGTGATTGCAGTCGATGCCGACAAGATCGCTGCCGAACTGGGAAATCCGCGACTGGTAAACACGATCCTGATCGGCGCGCTGTCGAACTACCTGCCGTTTGATGCCAATCTCTGGATGGAGACGATCAAATCGCAGGTGAAGCCGAAGCTGGTAGACATCAATCTGACCGCGCTCGAACGCGGCCGACAGATTAAGCTCGAAGCAGTCAAAGTGTAACCGCAAAACATTGTGCGCTGCGTACGTCCCCGTGCGCAGCGGAGCAGGAGACCGACACAGTAGACAGAGCCCACCCCTAGCGTGTCATTCCCGCGAACGCGGGAATCCAGGTTCGATGACATGCACGGTGCCCCACTGCTTGCGGTGGGTTCAAGCACGAATTGTATGTGCGCGGTGTACGTCCCCGTGCGCCGCGGAACAGGAGACCGATTCAGTAGACAGAGCGCTCACCTAGCGTGTCATTCCCGCGAAGGCGGGAATCCAGGTTCGATGACATGCACAGTGCCCCACCGCTTGCGGTGGTTTCAAGCACGAATTGTATGTGCGCTGCGTACGTCCCCGTGCGCAGCGGAGCAGGAGACCGACACAGTAGACAGAGCCCACCCCTAGCGTGTCATTCCCGCGAACGCGGGAATCCAGGTTCGATGACATGCACGGTGCCCACTGCTTGCGGTGGGTTTGAATGGCAGCAATATGCGCGGCGCACTTGCGCCGTGGGAGTAAGAATATGCCAGACTACCTTATTATCATCAACCCCGGTTCGACCTCAACCAAGATGGCGCTCTTCGATGGCGACAAGAAGATCGCGGAAGAAGCCGTCCGCCACGACTCGAAGGAGCTGGCGAAATTCGACAATGTCGCCGACCAGTTCGAATTCCGCATGCAGGGAATCGACAGTTGGATTGCATCGCTGAAAATTGACCAGAAACAAATTAAGGCAGTCATCGGACGAGGCGCGCCGCTGCGCCCTCTTGAGGGCGGTTCGTACAAAATCACTGATGCGATGCTCTCCGACCTGCGCACGATGAAGTACTCCAATCACGCGTCGAATCTTGGCGCCATCATCGCGCATCATCTGGCGTCGCGATACAATGTTCCTTGCCTGATCTCTGATCCGATCACTACCGACAACTTCACCGACATCGCCCGCATCTCCGGCATTCCCGAAATCGAGCGCAAGTGCCGTGTACATGCGCTTAACATCAAGGAAGTCTGCCGCCGCGAAGCCGAAAAACTGGGCAAGAAACTGGAGGACGTCAATTTCGTCGCCGTGCACATGGGCGGCGGCGTCTCGGTCGCAGCACTGCAGGGTGGCAAGGTCATCGATGTCAACGACGCGCTGCTTGGCATGGGACCCTATTCTCCCGACCGTTGCGGCGCGCTTCCGATCGGCGGGCTGGTCAAACTTTGCTACTCCGGCAAATTCACCGAAAAGGAGATGATCGACAAACTTTCGCGTAAGTCGGGTCTGCTTGCCTATATCGGTGAGGCCGATCTGCGCGCCGTCGAAAAGAGAATTCTTGGCGGTGACATCAAAGCGCAGTTCTACTTCAACGCCATGGCCTATCAGATCGCCAAAGAAATCGGCCTGGCAGCCGTTGCACTGCGCGGTCAATTCGAGGCCATCGTGCTGACCGGCGGCATGGCCAAGTCTGAAATGCTGGTGGGCGAGATCCATCATTATATCGCTTTCCTCGGCAATGTGATCGTCGTGGGCGGCGAATTCGAAATGGAAGCCCTGGCTGCTGCCGGTATGCGCTATCTCTCCGGGCAGGAGCAGCTTAAGGAATACTAGTCGAAACAGGATAATTCTGATTGGAGATAGACGAATAAAGACACTTGTAACTTGCGGAGCTCGTGACTACCTTAAAGTCACGGAGTTCAACTGATGTCGCCGCGTCCGGCAACACGGGGAGGGACCCATGACCGAACTCAAGCAGATCAGCAATTTCCTCGGCGAACACCGACTCGCCATCGTCGGCGTCTCGCGCGGGGCCAAAGACTACACGCGCATCGTATACGATGAATTCGTCAAACGGGGTTACGACGTTGTTCCGGTCAATCCGAACGCGGAACAGATCGCTGGCAAACCCTGCGTCGGCCGACTGACCGAAGTCAAGCCACCGGTAACCGCAGCGCTCTTTCTGATTCCGCAGACGTTGTCTGACGACATGATGCAGGATTGCGCCGACTCCGGCATCACCAAGGTCTGGTTTCGCCGCAAATTGCAGCACGACGAGCACGGTTCCAACACGTTGTCGTTCTGCAAAGAGCACAAAGTCAGCGTTATCAGCGGACTCTGTCCTTTGATGTTCCTGCCCAATGCCGAATCAATCCATCGTTTCCACGGTGTGCTGCTCAAACTGTTCGGCAAATATCCGAAGTAATAACTGGATCGTCACTCCGAGGAAAGGGAATCGTCGGCGGGGGCTTTTCGCACCTTCCCTTGCACAACCAACGTAATTTCCCCCTTAACTTTCTTATCCGCAATTGCCTGTCGAATCGTCTCAATATTCCCCCTGGTGACTTCCTCAAACTTCTTCGTTAACTCACGACATAACGCTGCCTGCCGGTTGCCGATCACGTCGAGGACTTCATCCAGCAGCTTGTGAATCTTGTATGGCGACTCGTAGAAGATCAGCGTCTCGCGCCGTTCCTTTAGCGATTCAAGAATTGTCCGGCGTTTCCCCGATGTCTGCGGTAGGAACCCATAGAAAATAAACGCGTCCGTCGGCAGTCCGCTCACGGCCAGCGCCATGATCATCGCCGCCGGTCCCGGAATCGCGACTACCTCTATCCCCTGCTTGATCGCTTCTCTGACAATGATGAATCCGGGATCAGATATCGACGGCGTGCCGGCATCCGAGATCACCGCCACATTCTGCCCCTCAAGAATCCGCGCGATAATTCGCTCCGACGCTTGCCGCTCGTTGAAATTGTGATATGACACCAGCGGTTTGCTGATACCATAATGATTCAGCAATACTCTGGATGTCCGGGTATCCTCGCAGGCAATCAGGTCAACTTCCTTGAGCGTCCTGACCGCCCGCATGGTGATATCCTCCAGATTGCCGATCGGCGTCGCGACGAGATAGAGGGTGCCGTTGGTTGCCATCACGCCAACTAAATTGAAATCGTTGTCAGATGCAAAAGAAAACCGGAAGCCGCCTGGGACTTCCGGTTCGAAAGAGGCCTAATTGTGCGCGGCGTACGTCCTCGTGCGCCGCGTAATTGCTCCAGCCTATTTACACAACGCGCATGGCGCCGGACCGCCGGAGAAGATGTACTGGATCAGATACACAGCATCGGAAATGTCCACTGCGAGATCGCAGTTGGCATCTCCAGAGTCGAGCGGATTCGGCGCAGCTCCTCCGGAAAATATGTACTGTATCAAATAGACAGCGTCAGAGATGTCCACGGAGCCGTCACCGTTGGCGTCGCCGCAGATATAATCGCAGGCATCCCCGATATTATCCTGGTCCGAATCAATCTGATCCGGGTTCGGGACCAGCGGACAGTTGTCGCAGACATCACCCCTGCCATCGGCATCGGTGTCGGTCTGAAGCGGATTCGCGACAGTCGGACAGTTGTCGCAAGCATCGCCCAAACTGTCGGCGTCGCTGTTGGTCTGTTGTGGATTCGGTACAGTCAGGCAATTGTCATTTACATCGGGAACACCGTCAGCATCAGTGTCGATGCAGTCGTGATCGATCGGCTCGATGTTAAATGACCGCGTTGGGGACCAATCCGTCCAAATCGAATTGATCATTGCCCGAACTTTCCATGTCCATCCGGATAGATTTATTGTATAGGCAATCTCCGATTTGGTATAGGTCGTGTCTGTGATATTACTGTTGTCAACGCTGGGGTACCCACCGGGAGCGAACACGTTAAGATGATATCGCGTGGCGCCCGGCAACGAATGCCATACGAAGGGCCAAGTCATAAGATCTGTCTGCGCATAGCATCCATTGTCCATTATCCCTCCCTCGACAGGAGAAATGAGAATGGGAGGAGCGTCACACGCATCGCCGAGACCGTCGGCGTCACTATCTGCCTGGTCAGGATTGGCGACAGCCGGGCAATTGTCGCAGACGTTGCCTACTCCGTCAGCATCGGTGTCAGCTTGGTTCAAATTGGGGATAGTGGGGCAATTGTCGCAAGCGTTACCTAATCCGTCAGCGTCCGTGTCGGTTTGCGTGGGATTAGAAGCATTCTGACAGTTGTCACAGGCATCGCCGACGCCGTCAGCGTCGGTATCCGTTTGTAGAGGATTGCTGACAGCCGGACAATTGTCACAGGCGTCGCCGACACCATCCAAATCACCGTCCGTCTGCAATGGATTTGCAAATGCCGGACAATTGTCGCAGGCATCTCCGATGCCGTCAAGGTCGGTATCAGTCTGATCAGGGTTGCTGAGATCTGGACAGTTATCGACATCGTTGGCAACCCCATCACAGTCGTCGTCGTTGGCACATACGGCGAAGCAAGGATAGGACATATTCATCACCGGGTTATTCGTACGTGTGCCTTCCAGCGCGGAAGCGAAGTCGCCGGCATCCTTGTCCAACAGGTACTGAATTCTCATCGAGTCCGTGACATACGGTGCAGCGCTGGTGAATCCCTCGGAATTGCAGTTGCCTGCCGAACAGCCGTTCGAAAGGGTGTTGGAGATGTTACGTGGAGTACCCCAATATTGGCCAGCCAAACCGTCTGAACCCTGCACATAGACCTCTCCGTTGGCCTTGTAGGCTCCGGAAGAGCAGTCGGCGTATTCCGGATAGCGCGTATAAACGGCGTAAAGTCGCTTTGTGCCGGAAGCATCGCACTGCGTCAAACTGATCTTGGCGACATTCTGTTGACCTGATGGCGGGTGGCATCCCTGGCCAGATTGGTAAGTAGAGGCGTCAGTCACCAGCGAGATGACAGTTGGAGCGCACGAACTCCAGTGGTAAAGCCGTGCCGGCCAGACGAGAAAGTAGTGGTAGACATGATCAGCCCAATAGGTTCTGTACAGCACGTGAAGACAATCGTTGTCGTCATACAGGGCCGACACTTCTCTGCCGCGCACGTAGTAAACCCTGCCACTGCTAACTATTGAGTCTTGACTATCGAAATTGGTGATCGCTGTCTTGTCGCTCCAACTTGCTCCCAGATCGTTCGACTCTCTGTATACAATGTCGTCGTCGTCACCATTGGTTGACACGCTCCAATCTTTGGGGTATAGGTAGACCACAGCCACCTTGTTCGACACCGGACTGGCGACGATATCGTAGTTGACACCGGCGGCGACCGAGTCCAATAGGAAACCGCAGGTTGAAGTCGGGGCTGCAGCATCGGGCAGCGTCCCGTAATAAACCAGCGATGCCTTGCCTGAGAGGTCCATTACCGGCGATTCCTTTGCCAGGACGTGGGCGATGGTATTGGCGCCATTGTTGTCAGCGGCAATGGTAGGCCAAATGTAGCCACCCTCCAAAGTGTCCCCGACCGTGCTACTCGTGAGGATACCCTGGCAGTTCAAGATCCTTGGCATGACCGCATCGGCAACCGGATAATCATACATGTTGAATGAAGGCATATCGAGGACGGCCTGTCTACCGATCTGCAGGCGCGGTCTCGCGTCGAATCCTGTGCCGGATTTGGTGTAATGATAGGTCGCTATCGCCAGACTATCGCCCGGGCCGACTGCGATGGAACCGTAACCGCCACTGCCGGGAATTGGCGAGATGGTTGTGGCGACACTGGGAGTGCCACCGATTAAATATCCACTATACTGCATTGAGCGATTGCCACCGCCATAAGGGCGATACATGAACACATTGTAAACTCTGCCATCAGAACCGACGACGATCTGGCGTGGCTGCGTCACGTTGCTTTGGTGGTCGAACTCGGTGCTGCCAATCTGAACTTGACCTTTCGGGAAGTTGCCAAACATCTGTGGGACATCGGCAGTCTGTTGCGTGACAAGACCTTCTTCCGGTTCCACGGGAGCAGTCTCTTTTAAGGCAGGTACTGCCTCTTTGGCTACTTCGGCAGGCATGGTAGGCGGTCACCGGCTTCTTGCCTCCTGCAGCAAGAGCAGTGGTTGCAGCCATCATAAATAGCATTGTCGCCACTACGACTATCAAGGAATTGAACTTCCGCTTTTGGAGGCGCGACGCCCGTTGATTGGTTGATCCGGCACAATTCTCCGAGTGGAAGATACAAGAATCTTTGCCGCGGCGATAAGCAACCGCAGATTGCGGCACTTTTGAGACAATAAATGAAACGAAGCTGCAATGCATCTGGGCCTCCCTTGCGTCCCTAAGGACTGAGCTGTGAGATTACTTAACTTGAATTATGATAGTGCTGGCAGTCCAGTTTGTCAACACAATTCGGCTAATTTGAGATCGTCTCCCGATTGGCCATTATCCCACATTTACAATTGGCATTCTCTCCTGCGGTTGCCGATCGCGTCGAAGCACCCCGGGACTTTATGAATCCCCTGGGTGACTCATTTGATATCCTCGTCTTGCGCCGTTTCCCTAACACTTCCGATATGAGAGTATCTTACTCTGATTTGACGTATTTCAAGGGCACAACGCGCATGGCGCCGGACCACCCGAGAAGATGTACTGTATTATGTACACCGCATCGGATATGTCTATCGCCAGATCGCAGTTGGCATCTCCCGCCAGCAATGGAGCGGGAGCAGGGCCGTTCGCAAATATGTAGGAGATCAAGAACACAACATCAGAGATATCAATGGAACCATCACCGTTCGCGTCGCCGCAAGTAAACTCGCAGTAGCCGAGACCTAGCATGCCGTTGGCGTAGTGTGCACCGATCTCGCGAGGGTCTAATGCACGGTTGTAAAGAGCAACCTCGTCCACAATTCCATTGTAATAATAGAACGCGCCTGTGTTCAGCCAGCCAATACTCATCGGCGCCCAGGCGGCAAAACCGCTGGCATGGCTCTGCATCATCGACGCCTCCAGCACGTTGTCGACGTATAGTTTGGTGACTCTCGTCGCACCGTCACGAGTTGCCGCGATGTGATGCCAATTCCCGTCGGTCACTCTGGAATTGCTGTAGAGATCTGTAACCCCGCCGCTGACCAGCCGGAACCGTATCCTGTTGGCATCACCCGGATCAGAGTTGACCCCGATCCACCAGTTCATGGCTCCTTCGACTCTTCCGAGGACTACCTCACTGTGAGTGGCCGAGTCCGTCTTGTTTATCCAGAACTCAATCGTGAAACTGGAGCCACCACCCCAGTCGAAGGTGCCATCATCGGCGACAGTGACCAGATTGGAACCGTTAAAGCGCTGTCCCGTGCCCACTCTGCCTGGAACCGCTGTTGGGCACGGACCACAAATGGCGTCATTGTTTGCGACAAAATCCTGATATGGCCCCCCGGAAGTCTCTTCCAACTTCCAATAGTGCGTGATGCTGTCAGGACAGGGCAGTGGAGGTTTCGGCAGAACATTTATCGTATAGTTTTGAAATGCAGAATCCAGAAGATTTCTGGCCCTGATCTTGACATTGAAAGATCCGCTATCCGTTGGAGTCCACGAAACCATGCCCGTCAACGAATCGATCACCATGCCCAGCGGCGATGGCGGCGTGTAAAGACTGTATCTCGGAGCCGGGTAACCGGAGGCGTCAGCATCGTAACTATATGGTTTGTCGACCTCGCCCTCTGTCACCGGAGTTGAAATGAATGCCGGACCGACGCCCACAACTGTGAGCATGAACATCTGAGTGTCGGCTCCCCAGGCGTTAACGGCGTCAACGTTCAATTCATAATGTCCCGTGTCGGCAGGCGTCCAGTTGATTATCCCCGACACCGGATCAATATGCATCCCTGGAGGCAGCGAATGCGGCGGCGTGGCAAACAGCGAATAGGCAGGAGCGGGCAATCCTGCGGCCTCGACATCATAGATGTAAAGATATCCTACCGTTGCCACAGGCACAGGTATCGAGGTAATCGTGGGGGCAATCCCCGGGACGTTGATGGAATAACTCTGCGTATCGCCGCCGGCGACGTTGGTTGCCACGACTGCGACGGCGAAATCACCTGTCGCCCGAGGAGTCCAATGGATGACCCCGGTATAGTTGTCAATTGTCATGTCGGTCGGGTAGGTGGCAAGAGTAAATATCGGCGGAGGGGTTCCGACTGCCTGCACTTCGTAAGTGTACGGCCGCCCGCCAATTGCCGATGTCGGCGGCGTTGAGGTAATCAGCGGAGCCACCGGCTCGTTGCAATATCCGAGACCGAGCAACCCACGATCGTAGTGGTTCTGTATCTCAGTTGCTGACAATGCATTGTTATATAACGCAAACTCGTCCAGCGCTCCTCCATAGTGGTACCCTCCCGTGACATTGAGATAGCCAACCGTCATCGGCGCTTCGGCGGCAAAGCCCAGTGTGAAGGTCTGCGTGACCGTGCCTCGCTCCTGTCCGTCAACGTATATGCGGGTCAGGGATGCACTACCGTCACGCGTGGCAACCACGTGATGCCAGGCATCATCATTGACAGTGACCGAGCTCCACACGTCAGAGAGGACATTGTTTTGCATCCGGAAGCGAATGGCGCCGGCATGCGGAGGAGTACAATCAACCCCCAGCCACCAATTCATGACGTACGGACCTTCGTATTCGAGCCGACCGGCGATGACTTCAGCGAACCCGCTACACGCCCCGCCCTTCTTCATCCAAAGCTCGATCGAGAAACTTGACGTGGCGCCCCAATCAAAACTGTCGTCATCGGCAACCGTTACCGAGTCATTCAAATCGAACAATTGTCCGCCATTTACTCTTCCGGTCGTTGCCGTTGGACATTCGCTGCAGATAGCGTTGTCGGCGTCGTAGAAATCAAGATACGGCTGTCCCGCAGTCTCATCGAGTTTCCAATAGTGCGTCATATCTGAAGGACACGGCATAGCCAAATTAACTGTGAAAACGGCCGGACACGAACTTGACTGGCCCCAGGGATCAGTGGCCTTAAAGACTATGAGTTCGCTGCCACTCCAGACCGGATTTGGCGACGAAACAGTCGCTACCCGATTTTGGTCGATTGAAACAGACAGCGCCACATTACCTGAATAGGTCCAGCTCAAAAGACTCAGGGAGTTGTCAGGATCCGTCACGTAGTTATCGAGATATATCGGCGCCGATGAGCCGCCGGCGGAAATCATCTGATTTGGAATTCCGGAGACTACAGGCGGTTGATTGACTTGTACCCAACCGCCGATCGAATCATATTGCAGCGGTGCATTATGTTCATCGCGCGC
Organism: uncultured bacterium; assembly: GCA_963726455.1. GTDB lineage: Bacteria > Zixibacteria > MSB-5A5 > CAIYYT01 > CAIYYT01 > CAIYYT01. The sequence continues at coordinate 635,370 of CAVSCK010000005.1, read as the reverse complement.
ACGGAAGGAAATAAAATCCAGATCAGTTTGACCCCAGGCGCGCGTAAAGAACTTGATCGTAGCCAGATTGCCGGCGCCGGAAACATAGGCGCTGTCTCCGAGTATCGCCCCATCAATATAGAGTATACTGGAGTCGGGCGAAAACTCTGTCCAGAAGAATGTTGGCCGACCGCTGCCTGCCAAAAGTGCCCCTTCAGTAACATTGGCACTGTCGGTCGCTATGTAATTGCGGTCGAAAGCAATGGCGGCAGAATAGGCCTTGAGATGTACCGAATTGCTGCTTACCGGCATCGTGAGCACAAAGACCGTGTCTCTGGGCACTATCGTGGAATCCGGCAACAGGGAAACGGTTGGATTGTCTGCCCACGCCTGAGAAAGGGCGAAAACAACAAGCAGACAGGTTATCAATGCGCGTGATCTGTGTTTCATAATTAGCTCACTGTTGATCCAGGGTTGCGGGTGACTCCTGTAAAGCGTAACGGAAGCCAGATCCCGTCAGTAGAAATGGGTTGGAGAGAACTTTGCCGGCAAGGCCTTGGAATCGGGAAATGAGGGTGATAAGGTCGAGCGCTTGTTTGCTCGCGAACGCATAGATCAACAGTAACGGAGTATAAACACAGAACCGAATGCACCAACCTTTTCGAGAACACATCGCAGGAGCCCGCCCAATATTGGCCTTATACAGGCATTACTTAACGTGGTATGACCGGAAAAAATGTACCAAATATCGCTTCGGAAGTCAAGCAATTTTCGTGGTTGCGCAAGGTCCTCCGGAAGCCATAGTATTACATCAGCTTGGCTCTTCCGGCACAATTGCGATTGACACCCCCCGTGCTACTTCCTATATTCGCCGTCGTACTAAGAAAAGGAGTAACGGTTGTTATGGCATCAGTTAACAAAGCCATTCTCATAGGAAACCTCGGCCGCGATCCGGAATTGCGCTACACTCCCTCCGGCGCCGCAGTCTGTACCTTCTCGATTGCCACCACTGAAAAATGGCGCGACAAGCAGACCAACGAGATGAAGGAATCGACCAACTGGCACAACATCGTTCTTTGGGGCAAACAGGCGGAGACCGCAAAACAGTATCTCACCAAGGGTTCGCCGGTCTACATCGAAGGCCGCATTCAAACCCGCTCCTGGGACGACAACGGCGTCAAGAAATACATCACCGAAATCGTCGGCCAGCGGCTGCAGTTTTTGGGCAGACGCGGCGGCGAGGCGGCAGCCGAGAGCGAAGCTCCTCCTCCACCTGAAGCCGATGCGGCACCTCCTATGGCCGAGGAAGATGACGACCTTCCGTTCTAGAATTGGTAATTCAGAGATATTTTTCGCAGGGCTGGGAGTTACTCTCCCTGCCCTGTTCTTGTATTGGCTGACTTCCTACCCGACTATCGCCTATATCGATTCCGGCGAGCTCGTCCGTAGTCTGCTGGACACTCGGCATCGCACACCCGACCGGATATCCGCTTTACACCCTGATTGGACGGCTGTTCTCGCTGCTGCCGGTCGAATTGATCAAAACACAGATTCTGCTGGGAGCACTCTGCACGACCGCGGCGATCACGTTTGTCACGGCGATCATATATCTGCTTCCAAAGGAATCGTGTCGAGTCGCGAATTGCCGACTCTGATTCTCTCGCGCTCTGGCAGCGACTTGTCCTGCCCATCTCTCTCGGATTGCTACTAGCGGTCTCGCCACTGCTCTGGTCGCAAGGCGTCACCAATGAAGTCTACAGTCTGCACCTGCTGTTCCTGTCACTGCTGTTGTTGATCATCCTCCAGCCCTACTCCGATCGCAACCTGATTATCGGCGGCTACATTTTCGGGCTGTCGTTTGGCAACCACATGTCGACCATCTTGCTCGTTCCGACTATCATTTCATATCTGATAGTCAACCGGCGCGCTGCTTTTCAGTCATCGAAAGTGATTGCGACCGCAATAGTAGCGGGATTCCTGGCGGCATCGATCTATTTATTTCTTCCGATTCGGTCATCACTGGATCCCGATTTTCAACTGGGGACACCCGACAACCTGGGAAAACTTCGTCCGCCACGTGTCCGGCTGGCAGTACCAGGTCTGGATGTTCAACCGCCCGATAGCCGAATTAGGCAACCAGCTTGTCAAATTCGCGGGCATCATCTTCGAACAATTTCCGTTCCCATTCTGGCTGCTGATCGTCGTCGGACTTTATCGCGGCATCAGGACTCGTCTTGTAATCGCGCTCTATCTTCTGTTGCTGTTGCTGGCCAACTTGCTCTACTCTCTCAACTTCTCCATCCCCGATATCGACAACTACCTCCTGCCGTCCGTGATCGTCCTGTTTCTATTCGGTGCGATGGGGGCATTATGCTTGATATCCGCCTTGCCAATACTTCGGCGTTGGCTGCCGGCGATTATCGGCGTGTTGGTGATCTGGGGTGTCGTCGCAAACTGGGGAACCAATAACGAAACGCATGACACAGCTGCGCTGGATGGCGTGCACAACTACTACAAATCCGCTGAACCCAACGCGCTCATTCTCTGTGCCGACTGGGACTACACCAGTCCCTGGCTCTATTCACATTTCTATTTGAAAGAACGCCCTGATATCATCGTCATCGACCCCGAACTGGTGCGCCGTTCCTGGTACTTCGATTGGATTCGACATGCCGACGCCGCGCTCTACGACTACGTCAAACCCGAGATCGACGCGTTTCTGCCGCATGTCCGCCAATTCGAGCGAAAGGAAGCAATACGACCCGCGGGCAATCGAATCCGCCTATCGTGCCATTCTGCACAGACTCACGACTTACGCTCCTCGTCCGGTGTACTATGATTTGTCTGCGGAATACATCGCACGCGATGCCGTACAATTCGGGAACCGGCGAGCTGCGCGTATCGGGTCAGTTGTTCCGAATTGTCCGTACGGGTGAGAACTTTAGACCGCCATTGGAGTTAATATCACAGATGCGTTTTGGCAAGTCAGATGCCAACCTCGACTTTCGCGACCGCTGGCATCTCAATGATTATCAAAAGATGGCGCAGATGGACTCGGCGCGAGCGACCAGATAAGCGAACCGGGTCGCGACTGAAGTCGCTCCTACAATTCAGTTAATCCACGATAAACAGCTTCACACCGTTCTGCGAATATGTGCGATGCGGGTTGTTCTCGTCATCCTCGACACAATATCCCATACCCGCCTTCAGCACCGTCTTGCGACCGTCCTTCAATTCGTTGACCATTTGACCTTCGAGCACCAATATCACGTGGCCGCGCGCACACCAGTGGTCTGCCATGTAGCCGGGCGAGTATTCCACCATTCGCACTCGCAGATTTCCGATTTCCACCGTGCGCCAGTAGGCAACACCTGATTCACCCTTGTGCTCGGTGACGGGAACCTTGGACCAGTCAATGCTGGTATATGGCACGTGTGCAATCTTCATCGAACTGACTCCGGAACCCGCGCCGAATCGAAACCTCGGCGTCCGTGCCCCAGGTTACATCTGAACCGATGCTTCCAGTTGCTTGGGCGCCTTGGGAATTTCGTTCAATTTATATTCCCAGATTGCGGTGTTGCCCTCGACTTTGGTCGCGTTGGTCTTGACAATCTTGCCCGGAAATTTAACCGCCATCCGCATATGGCAATCGGAAAAGGCCGAGACCATCATCTTCGCCATAGTCTTGGACATTTCCGCCATCGCATTTCCGAATCCCTGCGCGAGTGAATCGGTAGTCGAGTCACCTTCCGCCGTTGGGTTCTGTGCCGACAATGCCGAGGTGTCCGACAGGCCTTCCATCATCATATTCATTGACGAGTCCTGGAAATCGCGAGCGTAGTTCCAGAGGCCGTCGGTGCTCTTCAGGAACGTCACCTTCTTTTTGGGCGACTCCTCCTCCGGCACTTCCGCTTTACCCATTTGCTGGCTCATCTTCATCATGTCACTGAAGTCGGTAAATGAGAACTTGACGTTGCTGATCAGCGTCGAGTCGGTGTTTTGCTGCGTGAAATCGACCAGCTTGATCTTCAGTTTGCTGTCGGCGATTTGCTTTTCGATGTCTTCGCGCTTGAACATGCCGTAGTCGTTGCTGTCGCTCTTGACACTCGTGTCAGGTACGCTACCCATCATTTGATCGAAAGCGTCGAAAAACTTCTTGTGCACGACGACTTGCATCGACATGGTTCCGGAACCGTCGGCGTTCAGCTCCAGTATTTCTGTGTAGTCAATGCAGCCGCCGATCAACGCCGCCGCCAGCAGCACCAGCAAGAACCCGGTAATCTTCTTCATTACAAAACCCTCCAAAATATCAGATAATCATTTCACATTCCATGTCCTGCTCTATCGGAACGATACTGAGGTCAAGAAATGTCTGCAACTAGAAAATGAGGGGAAATCCAAATGGTACGGTAGCAGAAGAGGAGATCACTAACCCCCTCACACCGCCTTCACCGAACGGCGCCATTCCGCTTCTTTGACGAAGTTGTTGTCGTCCTCGATCTGCAAGATCCACAACCCGATCAATTGGCGCTTGGCGTTGAGTTCGAAAATCAATGCATTGGCCGGCGAGACAAAGCGGGCGACTCGCTCGGTTGCGAAACGGATATACAGAAGCGTCTTCTGGTCGTTGGTGCTGAACGATGCCGGCTCGGCTTTCAGGCGCGCGCCGACAAACGTCACATCTTCCTTGTCGAAATCATCCGGCGGATGAATCGCTTTCTCCGACCGTCCATTCCTGGCGCGGTTTCCACACATCGATATTCAGAAGCTTGCCGTCTTTGGTCAGATCAAACGAAAACCCGTCGCCTTCTACACACGCCCCGAATTTCCCTTTCTGCTTGACTCCGACCGACAACGAATCACCGCCGGAATCGTAGAACGCCCGGCAGGGATAAGACCGCGCCAGTTCGGAGATTTTCAACAGAATCGGCGGCATTACAGTCCCTTCAGTCGCTCCTGCGCCATATTCGCTTCGATAGACTTCGGGAACTCCGTCACGATTCGTTGGAAGCTCGCTCTGGCTTTCTTCTTGTCGCCAAGTTCTTCGTACGACCTGCCCGCCTTAAACACAGCCGTCACCATCTTGTCGCTCTTGGGATAGTTCTTCACGACCTTGTCGAATTCGGCCGCTGCCTTCGCATACTCCCGCTTTCCGTAATAACATTCACCCAGCCAGAATTGCGCATCACCCGCCATCGGGTCGTCCTTGAACTGCGCCACGAATTCGCCGAATTCCATGATCGCAAAATCATAGTTTTTCGAAGTCATATCCGCGTACGCATTGTCGAACAACTTCTTCGGGTCAACCTGGGGCAAACCCGCCTTGCCGGTATCACTCGGAGTCACACCGCCAACAGGTGGTTGATCCGTGCCCGTTTGACCGCCGCGCGATGGACGATTGACGATAGTGTTCAACCGATCTTCCATATCACTCAGCCGGTTGTCAATCGACGAGCTCTTGTCGATCAACGTCGACAACGCCGTCTTAAGGTCGGCCTGATACGACACATTCTTATCAATCGTTTCGCGGTACATGCTGTCCAACTGCACCAGTCGGTCCTGCATCTGCACGGTGGAGCGCTCGATGTACTCAAGTTGCGCCTTCATCGTTTCGATCTCCCCGCGCGAGGCGCACCCGGCAATCGTAACGATTCCCATAGCTGATATAGCCAAGCCGATCCATCTCATGTCACTACTCCACAAAACAAAAGGGCGGACTGGCCGCCCTTTCTTGGGTTATTTTTCGACGAAATCGTCTCTTCGATTCTGTCCCCAGCTTGATTCGTCATGTCCCATTGCTTTCGGACGTTCCTTACCATAGCTGATGATCGAAATTCGGTTTGACTTGATTCCAGAACTGATCAGGTAATCGCGCGCCGACTTCGCTCGCCGTTCGCCCAACGCCAGGTTGTATTCAACCGTACCGCGTTCGTCGCAGTTTCCTTCAATCGTGATATTGATGTTCGGATCCTGCTTCATCACTTCGACGTTCTTCTTCAGTGCTCCAAGCGCATCTTCCGTGAGATTATACTTGTCGAAATCGAAGTAAATCGCCGCGAACCTGGACGACGGTTCCGTTTCAACCGGTTCCGTTGACTTAGTCGATTCCGGTGGCGTGGTTGGTTTGGTTTCGCCCACCGGTGTCTTTGTTGTTGGTGCTTCTACCTGCGGTTTTTTGGCGCATCCCGCCATAAATGCAATGAGCGCTGCCGACAAAAGCAGTGTCAGATAGCTCCTCATTCCGTTTCCTCCTTGATTATCAATGACTTACATGATCCAAGCCGTTTGCCCGAATTTCGGGCTCTGGCGACTATTATTCAACAGTTAAACTCGTTTGTCAACCACTTCCGCACACGATTTCAACACCACTAACGTCGTCCCATATTCCCCATTAGATATTGTCGGCTAAATATTACCAGCGTCCAGTAGTACCTAATGCACTGAAAGATAATTACTTACGAATCGTTCTTGCGTGGCGTCTCTCGCCTTCGACTCTCCCTGTCCAAAACCTCTACCTATCAAGCACTACGTAGTAAGACCGTCAATCGACGAATGGCTGCCAAGCGGGGTTTGACGATTTCCCATCGGTGGTGATTTTCTTAAGCTTCTTCTTGAAGCGATCCATAATATACAAATCGTATTTGGAGCCAACTTGTTTACAAAAAACTACATGCCATCCATCCGGCGACCAGTGCGGATTTTCATTCGACCCGGTCTGATCGAGCTGAACGAATTGCCCTCCCTTGGTGTCGATCGTGCAAATTTGGAAGTCGCCATCCTCGCCGCGAGCGACATAAACAATGGCGTCTCCATTCGGAGAGTAATCGGGTGAATCGTTGTACTTGCCCTCGTAAGTCAATCGCGTCAGGCCGACACCGTCCTTGTCCACTCGGTAGATCTGAGGCGAGCCGGTGCGGTCGGATGTAAACACTATCTCCTGCCCAGTCGGCGACCAGGATGCCCCGGTCTGAATCGAACTCACCATCATCGTCAACCGGCGTCTGATCTCGCCCTTGCGATTCAATATATAAAGGTCAGGTGTCCCTTCCTTCGAGAGCGTCACCGCAATCTCGCCGTTGTCAGGTGAAATTGCCGGCGCCGAATTCATTCCCGGGTACGCCGATATCGCCCGCCCTTTACCAGACTTAATATCCTGCTCCCAGATTTCCGTGTTTCCCTTCTTGAAGGTGGTGTACAGCAACTTTTCTTCATTGCGATCCCAGCAGGGAGAGAGATCAATGCTACGGTCATCGGTCAGCCGCATCGGGTTGGCGCCGTCATAATCACACAGCCATACTTCCTTGTGGCCGGTCGTAGCGCTGATGTAAGCAATTCTTGTGGTGAAAAACGGTTTCTCCGCGGCAATCTGCTTGACCGCAGCATCACCAATCATGTGGGCCACCCTGCGATAATTCACGCTCTTGGTCTTGAATTTTTCATCCTTCAAGTCTTTGACCGCCGGTTTTACTTCGGAGATTTGATATGATACGACGATGTCGTCGCCTCTTAGTTCGATTGTTCCGCTGACAAGATAGTCCGCTCCCATTCTCCCCCACATTTCCGGCGTGATCTCCTTTACCTCCCACACATCGATGTAGAACTGATTGACCGCTACCGTGTCGAAGAAAATGTGAAAGTCAAGATCGTCGGTCACCACTTTCTTGATCGCCGACGCCACGGAGTCTGCGCCCAGCGACCATTCGCCGGTGACCTTGAAATCGCCGATGGCGATCTTGTATGCTTGAAATGTGCCGGTTACGATCTTGCCGTAGATATCCTTGCCCGTCTCCGCCACGACTTGCGATGAACCGAAACAGGATATCGCAACAAACAGCAACAGAACGGCTGTCACCGGCTTAGCGAAGAGATTTGTCAGAATGAAAGTACACCAATCTTTACGGCGCATATTCGAAATCCAAGTGCAGGCCAATATAGTCATAGTCAAATTCCAATGGAAAGGGTGGAAACTGTCCGGCGCGTTTGATTGCGAATATCGCCGACTGATCGAACACGGCGATACCCGACGACTTCTCCACTGTCGGTTCGCCGATTACGAAGCCGTCGCGATCGATCTGGCAGTAGATCGTACAGTTGACCGGCGTCGAAGACGACACCGGATTGCGCCAGGAGCGTTCTATAATTGATAGTACCAATCCGAGATTGTACGGCAGATTCGAACCACCGATGTTCTCCCCTTCGCCTTCACCGGCGCCCTGTCCCACCTTGGTGGAAACATCCAGTCCACCTTTGCCGTCGGCTTTCGTCTGTTGCTGCGTCGGCTTGGTTTTCTCTATTTTCTCGGTCTTCTCTTTCTTGACCTGTTGTTTCTGCGTCGGCGCGATGGTTTCTTCTTTCGGTTTCGGCACGGCTACTTCTTGCGTCGTCGCCCTGCCCGCTCCTGCCGGAGTCATCAATTGCGACAGATCGACATTCATGATATCCGGCGTGCCACGAAACATGCCCCGGCTCGGATTCAATGCAATCAGACCCAGGAGCAAGGCACAATGCCCGATCACGGAAATGACCAGATCTCTTCTTGTCGTAATCACTGTATCTCGAGCTCTTTCTTGACCTGCAAAATCAACCGCCCTCACCGCCGGGCTAGTTCTTCTTGATCTTGAGCTTCTTGCCTTCTTCCGGTGGTTTGGTCACCAGGCCGACCTCCGAAATTCCGGCCGCCTTGATTCGCCCCATGATATCTATCACTTTTTCATACGGCACGGCGCCATCGGCCCGCAGAAACACTTTCTTGTTGGAAGCCATGTTGTAGGCATCTTTGATTTTGCTTTCGAATTCGTTCAGGTTCACCAGACGGTCGTCAATAAAGGGAAATCCCTTCTGATCGATGGTGACCACGATTCCGTCCGACATTGTGGCATCCGCGACTTTCGTCTGCGGCAAGTTGACATCAATTCCCGACTGCATCAACGGCGCGGAAATCATAAACACGATCAGGATGACCAGCACCACGTCAACGAGATTGGTCACGTTGATATCATGCATCCGTGAATAGATGCGCTGTCGACGCCACTGCTTCATTGTGCTTGATCTCTTGTCACGACCGCCAGAAACTCCAGCGAGAAATTGTTCAGGTCATCGGCGATGAATTTCAGTTTGGTATTACACCAATTGAACGCCACCACCGCCGGAATCGCCACGGCCAGGCCGACGATTGTTGCTACCAGTGCCTCGGCAATACCGGGCGCCACCACGATCAGCGACGCCGAACCCTGCGCGCCGATATTCATAAACGACGTCATAATTCCATAACAGGTACCCAGCAGTCCGATAAACGGCGCGACATTGGCGCAGGTCGCCAGAAAGGCCACATTCCGTTCCAGATTGCCGATTTGCATGCTGGCTTCTTTCTCCAGAATCTTGTCGATTGCTTCGACCTCTTCCGGCAGCAATCTGATCGGCTCACCTTCTTTTGCTTCCCCATTGCTCTTGCTGCCGTTCTGCTTGATACTGGTCAATAGCTGCAATTCGCGATAACCTTCTTCGAATACTTTCGTGAGCGGCGTGTGTTTGTAAATCAGGCATTTGTCGTGGGCTTCTTTCAAATTGGTACGTCGATGAAAGGCATTGAAAAACCGCCTGCCGTCTGCTTCGGCGGCCTTGAATGTCCGCCATTTGTTCAAGATCACACCCCAGGTACCCAAACTCATTATGACCAGCGTGATTAATATTATCCAGGAAACAAGCGTGGCTTGCGAGAGTAAATCCCATAGCCCCACTTGCGCCAGAACGGTATTATGCAACATGAATTCCTCGCAACCTTATCAATGACTTCCTAATGGCCCTGCGATACATTGCCTGCCTTCGAGACGGCAAATGCTCCTTGACGTGATAAAATACGCTCTCAAGCTATATACATTTTAAGCACGGGCATATTTCCCGTTCCAAGCTAATAACTTCGCCGTCTTGAGCCAACCGTTTTAATCACTTAGGGGAATCTATACGCCGAAGTGCTCTTGCAGGAATTTCTGCGGCCTATCGCGATCATCAAGCGGCCCCTGCCACACGACTTTACCCTGATCCATCAATATCATCTCATCCGCAGTTTGCTTCACGAATTCCAGGTCATGCGTCATCAACACAATCGTCTTCCCGGCATTCCGCAGGTCACAAACCAGCTTGACCATCGCGCGCCTGCCGTCCCAATCCAACCCCAGCGTGGTTTCGTCGAACACGATAATCGGCCGCTCCATAATCAGCGCCGAGGCGATTGCGACTCTTCTCCGCTCGCCCGCAGACAGCGTAAACGGGTTGCGTTCAGCAAACTTATCATAGTCCATTCCGACCAGCGCCAAAGCTCCGCGCACTCTGTCTGTCGTGTCAGCGTCGGACAATCGTAATGGCTTGATACCAAAGGCAACTTCCTCGCGCGCGGTGTCGGCAAAAAAACTCGCTTCCGGAAATTGAAACAGCACCGCCACATTCTTCATCAGCTCTTTCGAGTCGACTTCTCGTCCCTGAAGTAGCATTGTACCGTCAGCAGGATCAACCAACCCGGCCAGCAGCAACGCCAACGTGGTCTTGCCACAACCCGAATCTCCCAGCACCGCACTTATCCTATTGTTCGCCACGCTTACATCGACACTCTGTAACACGCGCTTTTCCGTAACATACCCAAACGTCACGCCGCGCATTTCAATCACCGGCCCTTGTCGGAGCGAGGTCTCCTCGCCGACTTCGACATGCACGGAGACCATGCCCCTACGCGCCACAACTGCCGACATATCTCTCCATGCATCTGTTCTTTCAAATTCGTCTCGTGTGCCGTCGAAGGCATATCCGCCCCTATCCAGCAAGATCACGCGATCATATTTCTGTACCTCGGAAACATACTGCGTCGCTGCGATCACAGTCTGTTCCCGCGATGAAGAGACGAGATCAAACAGAGTCTGCCGCCCGCGAAAATCGAGGAACGAGGTTGGTTCATCCAACAGCAGAATTTCCGGCTCAACCACCATCACGCCTGCCAGCGCTGTACGCTGTTTCTCGCCCGCCGACAGCGCCAACGGATGGCGTTTCAGCATTCCGCCAAGCCCGAACTTCTCTGCGCACCTGCCGACTTTGTCCTGCATGAGCTTTTGTTCAACGCCAAGATTCTCCAGCGTGAAGGCAATGTCCGCCTCGACACTGGTGGCGACAATCTGATCCTCCGGATTCTGAAATATGAATCCGACTCTGCGCCGTATTTCCGGAAGATGCTTTTGATCTGTCGTCAGAATTCCGTCGATGGCGATCTCGCCTGTACTTGGCAATAGCAGCCCTGCGATCAACTTCAGCAGCGTTGATTTCCCCGTCCCGTTGCGCCCGAACAGACAGACACGTTCCCCCTTCTTGATTTCCAGTGTCAGTCTATTGATAACCGGTGAGCCGTTCGGGTAGGCAAAACCGACATCACGAAATCGAATCATTTCGCCTCGGTCGACACTCGTTGCCATAGTACCGGCCAAGATAATGGAAATGGCGTCAGAAATACAGCGCCGTCGAAGGTTCTCCCCTCGCCCTTTGGGAGAGGGGTTGGGGGTGAGGGAACACTGCTATTTTGGAAACATCGAAAACTGATCCGCCACCGCCCACCATCTGCCATTTTCTTTGACCATAACAAGCATGTCACGCCCTTCGGAGTGGATCGTCTGCCCGCCCATATCGTAGGACATGTCGAAGTAATATGTCACGACCGCGCTGTTGCCATAAAGCTGAATCTTGGGATCGATTTCTTTCCAGTAATGAATCTTGGTAGTCGCCGCGACAAATCCCGCCCAGCCGTCAATACATGCCTGCCGCCCTTCGCGACGCTCCCGATCAACCGGCGTGATCGCGACCATATCCTCATAGAAGTATTCTCTCAGGTCATTGCATTTGCCCGTCGTCCAGGCGCGATTGAGGGACTGAATGGTCTGCCAAATTTCTTGTTTGGTTTTGTCTATAGAAATGTGTTGCATGATCCACTCCTTGCCGTCTCGCCGGCATTCGGAATGACACTCCTAGTACTCCGCTCTTGGCAACACGTTTAGCGCCTGTAAAGTTGCTACCGCGCGCTTAGCCAAGAACCACCCAAATAGAAGAGATACCACATAACTGGCAACCGCTATGACAGCATACCAAGTGACAGACTTCACAACGCTCAAATAGAGGAAAGCAAACAGCACCAACGATCCAACCTGTAAGATTGCCTGCAACGCCATGCAGTACCAGACAGCACTTCTGGCGGACATCAGGATGAGCAGCCGAGCATTCTGAGGGCCGTCGGCTTGCGCATCCTTGGCAATTCTGAGCGGATCTGTCTGGCGGCGTCTAGCCAGGATCCAGAAGGTCACACTGGCCATGAACACAATCACAAAGCAAAGGCGAAACGAGAAGCTCCGTGCGAACAGGTCGCGAAAGACAATCATGGCAAGTAGAGATGCGCACATGACGCCCGCCGGAAGAATCAGAGGCAACCATCGGCGTCTACCAAGGGTCCCGCTTTTACTCAGCACTTCTTCTGTCGCGGCGGTCCCTTTCAACAGCCGAGATTGCTGTGTATCGCCGGCCTTGCGCAATGCCCTCAGGAAAAGGAAGCCGAAAATCACTGCTGCGAAAATGAAGGGACTTCCCCACGTCATGGTTCTCGGACTCTTGAATAGTATCGCGCCAATTGTAAATGAGGCAAGAGTCGCTGCGAGGAGTAAGAGCATCCGCCTATTAGATCTCCGCTGCAGTGGCACGGACTCGGGAGAAACTGAAACTATCGGCCGAGTGACACTTGCATTCAAAATCCTGAAGACGCGTGGCAGCGACACTGCAAAAGCGGCGGCCACAAATATAATACCATATCTGATACTCTCTATATCAGTGATGTGAAATCCGTCTGCTAATACCAGGTACAACAAGAACCCCGCCAGTCCGATACTGCCGCAGATTATTACTGTCGAGAGGAAGACTCTTGCTTCAGGTCTCATTACTTTCCCACGGACGCTAGTTTTCCGACAATATGTTAATTGAATAACTTGTCGTCAATCACATTTGCGCTGTATCGGCAACTTTCTTCACAAACGAAAAAGGCAGGAGCCGTTGGCTCCTGCCTTTCAAGAACATAGCAGAATTTACCTACCCCCGATACGCTACATTCAACTCTCTCGCGGCGTAGACTTCATCCAAGCGCGCTACCGGCGTGTTTTGCGGCGCATTCTTGACGATCTCCGGGTTGGTTTCGACTTCGTCTGCAATCGCCAGCATGATCCTCACGAATTCATCCAGTGACCGTTTGTTCTCGGTCTCGGTCGGCTCGATCATCAGCGCTTCCGACACAATCAACGGGAAATAGGTCGTCGGCGCATGCACGCCATAGTCCAAGAGCCGCTTGGCAATGTCAATCGTCTTGACGCCGAGCTTCTTCTGGTTGTCGCCCGACAGCACGAACTCGTGCTGGCAAACAAAATCGTACGCCAGTTTGTACCGCTTGCGCAGCTTCTCTTTCAGATAGTTGGCGTTGAGAATCGCCGCTTCGGAAACGTCACGCAGTCCTTTGCCGCCATGCATCAGGATATAGGTATACGCCCGCACCATCATGCCGAAATTGCCGTAGAAACTATGCATCCGGCCGATCGACAGCGGACGATCGTAGTCGAAGTAATACTGCTTTTCGTCTTTGCAGACGATCGGCAGCGGCAGGTATGGCTCCAGCAGTTTCTTGACTCCGACTGCGCCGCCACCCGGACCACCACCGCCATGCGGAGTTGCGAAGGTCTTGTGCAAATTAATATGCAGAATATCGAATCCCATGTCACCCGGCCGCGCTATTCCCATCAAGGCATTCAGATTCGCGCCGTCCATATACATCAATGCGCCCTTGCGGTGCGCCAATTCCGCCACCCGCAAAATCTGGCGCTCGAACAGGCCCAGCGTATTCGGATTCGTCAGCATGACCAACGCCGTCTTGTCGTCGAGCAGCTTCTCCAATTCCGCCGGATCGAGAATTCCCTGCTCGCTCGACTTGATCTGCGTCGGCTTGTATCCGGACATCGTCACCGAGGCCGGATTGGTCCCGTGAGCCGAATCGGGCATAATCACGTTGAGACGATTCTCACCCTTATGTTTGAAATATGCCTTCGCCAGTTGGATTCCGGTGAACTCACCTTGGGCACCCGCGACCGGCTGCAGAGTGACTTCGTCCATTCCGGCAACCTCGGCCAGCATCCGACCCAACTCATACATCAGTTGCAACGCGCCCTGCGCCGTTCGCGCCGGCTGGAATGGATGTAATTCCGTCCAACCCGGATCGGCCGCCGTCTTTTCATTGACCTTGGGGTTGTACTTCATCGTGCAACTGCCGAGCGGATAAATCGCCTTGTCGATATGGTGATTCATATTCGACAGCCGGATATAATGCCGGACGACTTCATTCTCGGGAACCTCCGGCAGCGCTGCATCTTTGGCGCGCAGATTCGCGGCGCCGATCAGCTTCTCCAGCGGCAGTTCCGGCACATCGCACTTCGGGCAGCGAATATCCCTTCTCGCCCTCGCACGACAGTTCGAAAATCAGAGGACTATCGGGATTCTTCATCGCTATCTATTTCTTCTCCATCTTGGCTAACTGCTCGTTAATCCAATCCTTTTCTTCCGTATCGGGATGCTCCTTCAGGAACTGCCTGAAAGTCACTTTGGCGTTCTTGAAATCATTGGCCTTCTGGTACGCCACACCAATCATCAATGCCGCTTCCATGCTGTTGGAATCCTGCGGATATGATTTCCTCAGGTTCTGCCACAGCGCGACCGCCGCCGGATAGTTTTTGTCCTTGTACTGCATGTGTCCGAGATTGAAAGCCGCCTGCGCCGCCAGCTTCTTGGCATTGTCGCGATCCAGCGCCATCACCTGCTGAAAGTATGCCGCGGCTTTGTCATAGTCACCGCGCCAGCGATATTTCTGTCCCACCTCGAACAACAAATCCGCATCCTTTGGTTTGGCAGCCAGTTTGTTCAGCAAATCCTCCAGCGTGCCTATCCCAGACAGCGCATTGACAATTCCACCGACGAACTCTGCCGGCTGATAGTACCCCACCAGGCGGTCGATCTCAACTCCGTTGGGTTTGAGAATCGTTATGGTGGGATAACTTCTGACGCCGTAGCGCGCCGCCGTCACGGTATCGACTTCCGCATTGATCTTTCCAATTTCAAAGTTGTTCAGAAACTTCTGAACGTAGGAATCAGGCAGTGTCGAATCTGCCATTCTCCCACACCACACTCACCAATCGGTATACCATTCCAGGACGATCACCTTCTGCGATTGCTGCGCCTGGGTCATCAACGAATCGAAATTCGTCGCCAGCTTCAGATCGCCGATCGTCTGAGTCGCCTTTGCCGGCAGCCACAGCGCCAACAGCAGCGCAAATAACACGATTATGTATTTCATCTATTTCTCTTCCTCAGAGGGAGTATCTTCATCTTCAATCGGTTTGCTATCTTCCAATTCCTTCAGCAGCTCTTTCGCCCGCGCAAAATCGCCGGGGGCCACGAAGATTCTGGCCAGACCGCCAACCGTTAACGACGAGAATTGGATTCCCGTGTAAAGTGTTGAGGTCTCAACGCCTCCGTATTGCGTGTATTTCTTCGCGGAGAAGGGAATTCCTTCCTGTTCGAGCAAATCCTGCAGGAATCGCAGCTTCAGGTAATCTGAGCTCTCCAGAAGTATCACAGCGTCCGCTTCATTCTCGCGGCTTTGCGCCACTGTCTCAGTAACCTTCCGGTCGGGCATTTCACCGTCAACCAGCGTCGTCCCACAATCAGGACAGACGGTCACATGCAGCTTATATTCGTATCGGCACTCCGGACAGTAATGCAATGTCTAACTCTATTTCTCTTCCTCGGAAGGAGCATCATCCTCATCAACCGGCTTGCTATTCTCCAATTCCTGCAACAGCTCTTTTGCACGCGGCAGATCACCGGGCGCGACAAAGATTCCGGTGAAATCGCCTACCGCAGGCGATGAGGTTTGGGCGCCCGTATAAAGCTCCGAGGGCTCGACCCTTCCGTACTTCTTTGCGAAGAAGGCAATCCCTTCCTGTTCAAGCAGATCCTGCAGAAATCGCACTTTTATGTAATCCGCGCTTTCAAAAAGCGCCACCGCGTCTTCTTCGTTTACGCGCTTCTGTTCTTCCGTTTCGACACCCAGGTCCGGCATTTCACCGTCGATGATCCTCGAACCGCAGTCGGGACAGGTCTTCACCGACTGCTGGTATTCATATCTGCATTGCGGGCAATAGTGCATGTTCTACCTTGTCACCCTTTCTTCGGGCGATTAGACCCGGAATCAGAATTTTCCTCGCTACTTTCCACGGATTCGTCCTCTCCCAACTCGCTTCCGCTCTGCGCCGCCATCAGTTCCTTGGCGCGGTCAAGGTCGCGCGGATTCACCCAGATCTCCACCGCACGTGGCGATGAAAATGCGCCGGACATCACATCTCCGCCTCCGACTCCTCCCAAACCGTCAACGATTCCCAGTCCCTTGGCCAGAAACGGAATCCCTTCTTCTTCCAACGCCGAAGCCAGCAGTTCTGCCTGCAGACTGTTGTTCGCCTTCAACAGCAAGATTGCGTCAACACTGTCGTCGTTTGAGCTGCTTTCCACAGGCAGACTCATCACCAACCGCGTACCGCAGTCGGGACAGTAGGTGTTCTCATCGGTGATTTCACGCTTGCACTTGGGGCAATGCGGCATAAAGCTCCTTAGGTTATCGATCCGGCTCGCCGTACTTCGACGAGGTTATTCCAGATCTTCTTCGAGATCGCCCAGTATCGACTCCGCGACCTCCTTGGCATTATCAAAGTCCTCTTCGTTTACGAAGAATTCTCCGTCGACAAAGGCCGTACGATAGAGGCCCTTCTTCGACCGCGGACCGGCATCCTCAGCCGCCTTAAACACATAGTTGATTCCCGCATCCCTCAGCGCATCCATCAGAGCGTCCGAATTGGCGCGGCTGGCGGAGCGATACAGCAGGACCATGTCATCTTCCATCTCATCCGACAGGTCGTCCAAATCTTCCACGGACGTGTCGATGAGATGCTCTCCACATTCCGGACAAACAGAGACATGACCCTTATACTCGGTCTCACAGTTTGGACAGAACGGCATTTTGAACCATCACCTCTCGCAATGAGTCTCGGTAAAAATCAATTTCGTTTTTGGTACGCTTTTCTGTAGCGCACACTATAAGACAATCATCTTCCCACAAGAATCTGGCCGTCGGCACTCCGGCAAAGATTTTGCGCTCAACCAGGCGATCGAAGACATCCTTGGCCGGCGTCGGGAACTTCAGGACAAATTCCATAAAGAACGGCCGATCGTGAGCCAGTTTGACTCCCGGTATCGTACAAAGTTGTTCTTTCAGATAGTGCGCCTTGTTGAAACAGAGCCGCGCCACTTCTTTCAGGCCTTCCTTGCCCAATGCCGCCATATATATCGTCCCGGCCAGTGCACACAACGCTTCGTTCGTGCAAATATTCGAGGTCGCCTTGTCGCGGCGGATATGCTGCTCGCGAGTTTGTAACGTCAGGCAAAAACCGCGCTTGCCGTTCTTGTCTTTTGTCATTGCCGTCAGCCGACCCGGCAATTGGCGGACATATTCCTTTCGCGTGGCAAAGAAACCAAAATACGGTCCGCCGAAATTCAAACTATTTCCCAGGGGCTGTCCTTCGCCGACACAGACATCGGCGCCGAATTCTCCCGGTGTCTTCAGATACGCCAACGCAATAGGATTAGTTACGGCAATTAGAAGCGCGCCCGACTCCTTCACGATCTTCGCCAAGTCATCCGTCGGTTCGATGATGCCAAAGAAATTGGGATTCTGCATCACGAAGCAGGCGGCGTCCTTTATCCTGGCGCGTAAGTCGTCGACATCGATGATTCCGTTGTCATGTCTGACTTTGACGATCTCGATATCTTCTCCGCCCAGATACATCCTGATGCTGTCGACATAATGCGGATGCACCAGCGTGGACACCACCACCTTCCGGCGGCTCGTAACATTGAGCGCCAACTGCACCGCCTCGGCCGCCGCTGAGGCGCCGTCGTACATCGACGCGTTGGCAACATCCATTCCGGTCAGCCGGCAGATTGACGACTGAAATTCGTAGATTCCCTGCAGCGTTCCTTGCGACACTTCCGCCTGATAGGGAGTATAGGCAGTCTTGAATTCCGAACGGTCGGTGAGATGGCCGACAATCGCCGGAATAAAATGATCGTAAGCGCCCGCGCCCATGAAATTGGCGAAGTCGGCTGTCGTGTGATTCTTTGCAGCCAGCTCCGCCATAATCTTCACCGTCTCGAATTCCGAGAGCGGCTCAGGCAGATCCAACGGTTCTTTCAGCCGCAGCTCTTCCGGAATGCCCGCAAGCAACTCTTCAAAGCGGCTGACTCCGATCTCGCGCAGCATCTCCTGACGCTCACGATCGGAGTGAGGCACGAATGTCATATAGTTATTCCTCTAACAGTTTGCGGTAACTGGCGGCGTCCAACAGCGAATTGATCTCGGCGGGATCAAACTTCTCGACCTTGATAATCCAGCCGTCGCCGTACGGGTCTCTATTGATAACCGTCGAGTCCTTTTCCAACGCCTTGTTGGTTTCCTTAACCACGCCTGACAACGGCGTGAACATTTCGCTGACCGCTTTCACGGCCTCGATGGTTCCGAACGCATCCATCTGCTTGAACTGTTTGCCCACTGTCGGGAGTTCCACAAAAACGATGTCTCCCAGTTCCCCCTGGGCGTAATCGGTAATGCCGACCACCGCCACGTTATTTTCTACCTTGACCCATTCATGCTCGCGTGTGTATTTCAAGCCTTCAGGGATATTCATAATACCTCCAACCTATACGACCTTGTCCACATTCTGGACCGCCCCCTTAGTCCGCCTAAAATAATCTTCCACGAACCCGGTGTCAAATACTCCCGACTGAAAAACCGGATCGCGCAATATTTTCTTGTGAAAATCAATTGTCGTATGGATCCCCTCAACCACGAATTCATCCAGTGCCCGCAGCATCTTTTGAATGCCGTCCGCCCGATTCTTGTGATGCACGATCAACTTCGCAATCATCGAATCGTAATATTGCGGCACGACGTATTTGGCATAAGCATGGGTATCAACTCTCACACCATGTCCGCCCGGCACATGAAATGACGTAATCAACCCCGGTGACGGCGCAAAATTCGCCTCAGGATTCTCAGCGTTTATGCGGCATTCGATCGCATAACCGGTAATTTTGATATCATCCTGTGTCAAATTGAGCTTCTCTCCCGCCGATATTCGCAGCATCTCCGCAATGATATCAATATCCGTAACCTCTTCGGTCACTGGATGTTCCACCTGCACCCGGGTATTCATCTCCATAAAATAGTAGCTGCCGTCTCGATCCAGCAGGAACTCAACGGTGCCGACGTTCTGATAGCCCGCTGACTTGGCGCCTTTCACAGCTGAGGCGCCCATTCTAGCCCGCAATTCCGGAGATACCATTGACGACGGCGATTCCTCAAGTAATTTCTGGTGCCGACGCTGTACCGTACAGTCGCGCTCCCCAAGATGAACAACATTACCATGTTGGTCGGCAAGGATTTGAATCTCGATATGGCGGGGATTTTCCAGGTATTTCTCAATATATATTTCCGGATTGTTAAACGCCGCCTGCGCTTCCATCTGGGCGGTCTTGAAACCGCTCTCCAATTCGGCCTGATTTCGCGCAATTCTCATGCCTCGGCCACCGCCGCCTGCCGCTGCCTTCATAATTACTGGATAACCGATCTCGTCGACTATCTTCTTGGCTTCGCTCGGATCAGCTACTCCGCCTTCGCTTCCTGGTATCACCGGAACTCCGGCAGCCCTCATGGTCTGTTTGGCATTTACTTTGTCGCCCATCGCTCGAATCGCCGCGGGTGGCGGCCCGATAAACACAAGTCCGCAGGAACCGCAGATCTCGGCGAAATCGGCATTTTCAGCTAGATAGCCATACCCGGGGTGAATCGCTTCCGCGCCGGTAATCTCGGCCGCCGCGATTATTCGCTTGGGATCAAGATAACTTTCAGTGGATCTGGGCGGTCCGATACAGACCGCTTCATCGGCAAATTTGACGTGCAGTGAGTCAATATCAGCTTCGGAGTAAACCGCAACCGTGCGAATGCCTAGTTCGCGGCAGGCGCGAATAATACGAAGCGCTATCTCGCCGCGATTGGCGATCAGAATCTTCTTGAACAACTTGTCTCCAGACTAAATGCGCCTTTGCCTGAGATTGCTGATCCAGCGCAGTAACCCTGCGCCAACCTGTCTAATCATCCAATACTGACAACGCCTGTCAGCCCGTTGGCGTGCCTCGCAATCTATATCTCAGGCCATCAGCGTGCAAAAGAATAATGCACATCCTAGGCCCGGCTGGTGTCGACCTGACCAAGCAGATTTCGATCTTTCGCCGAATTTACGATCGCCAGCGAAACCCAAAAATATATCGCCACACCGGCTTCCGTAAGAATATTGAACGATTCGAAGAAACCATGAAAGATGCAACCGACAATAACCGCAATCATGATCTTATGTAGTCGCCCTTGCTCTACTGTCCCAGCATTTCGCCATGAGCTAAACTGCACTTTCAGGAGCAGGTAGAAGAGAATTAGATAGAGAAAACCGCCGATCAGGCCGGTGGTCATGAACTGATAAATGAAGGCGTTATGCGGAACAAACAGAATGTCCCGGGCGGCAAAGAGATAGTAATTAACGGGGTCGTTCCAACTGATACCCCCCGAGATATCTCCCTTTTGAACGCCGTATCCCGTGCCCAGCAAAGGATTCTCAAACAGGAGATCGAGACCCTTCTCCCAAAGCAGAGTCCTGTGGGTAGTGCCACTCTGCACTCGCAACAACATCTTGGCCGGCTTGCTCAATCCCGGTGACAATGCGACAATGGCAACCAGCAAGATGGCTGTCGCTGCCAGCATGCCTAGAAGCTTCTTCCTCTTGTCCAGAATCAGAAACGTAATCAGTTGTACTCCGCAGCCCAGCAAAGCAGCGCGGGAGAAAGAAAGGAGCAGGAGCACTATCCCGATGCCAAGTCCCAGCATGAAGAGCAATCTCAGTTGCTTTTGTTTGTGTGCAAATATCCCCATTGCCAACATCGGGAGACAAAACATCAGGAACATCCCAAAGTAATTCGCGTTGCCGAGGAGTCCCCTTTGCCGCACAAATCCGGAGATGCCGATTTCGCCGAGACAAACCAAGGCATTAACCAGAACAACGCCGATTACTGCCAGTAACAGGACGGAGAGATGACGTTTCTCGGTAATTGTGGCTTTGCTGACAACATACACGAGAAGCAATAGAGAATATCGAATTATCTCGAGAACTGAATCAACAGGACGGACCGCAAATAGTGAGCAAACAGCGCCCCAGCCGATCAGCACCAATAGCATCATTTCTTCTTTTCCCGGCCGATAGTCTATGCGAAGTCCACCTACCAGCCAGCGGCTAAAAGTGGCGGCCAGGAAGATCAACGTAATTCCCCACTTGATATAGTAGATCCCGGGAATCGTTACACCGTAGAGCGATCCGGCATGAGAAATCAGAATCAACATCAGAGTCAAACCGACTTGAGAGTAGAGCGAATACAGAAGCGCTGCCAGACCTGCCAGGAAAGTCATCGCCAGTCCCGGCCCAAGCAGATCAACAAGGGCGATGATCGTTATGTCCAGACAGACGACAACAGTTAATTCTAGCTTGGCCCAGAACCGTGACCAATGATTTTCAACTAACTCGAGAGCCATAAATTGGATAAAGTAAGCGAAAAGGCGTCATCTGCTCAAGGAGATTCTTGGACTAAGTTGACTGGGATAGTAGATCACTTGCTGATTGCGGTGGCTTCAGCCGATCGAGAAAGGGTAGCTCCCCTTTCTCGAATCAGAGCCAAAACAGACTCTTGGATACTTGCCACCGTTAACCGCGGTTTCCTATGGCGATCTTTTCCCCGACTCCACCTGGAAGAGGGGTTAAAGACAAGGGGCCTAATATTTCTTTTCGGTGGCCCCGATCGAACTCCATGTCTGATCGGACGCCGCGGTAATGCCTTTGACCCGCAGGTCGAAGTCGTCCGGGTTCGTGGCGCTGCGCATGGCATCCTCGTACGAGATCACGCCCTGCCGATACAGCTTCATGATCGACTGGTCAAACGACTGCATGCCATACTGTACCACGCCTGACTCGACAAATTCAATGATCTGCGGCGTCTTCATCGGGTCGACGATCGCATCGCGAATCGCACCCGTCGACACCATGACTTCCACCGCCGGAACTCGTCCCGCCTGATCCGAACGCGGCAGCAGCCGCTGGCAGATAATCGCCTTCAAGGTGCCGGCCAGCAGCAATCTGATCTGCTGATGCTGGTGCGGCGGGAAGAACGAAATAATACGGGAAATCGTTTCGATCACGTTCATCGTATGCAGCGTGGTTAACACCAAATGTCCCGTGTCAGCCGCTGCCAGCGCAATCGACATCGTTTCCGCATCCCGAATTTCTCCGATCAGAATCACATCCGGGTCCTGACGGAAGGCGTGACGCAAGGCCGCACCGAAACTCTCGGTGTCAGCGCCGACTTCACGTTGCGCTATCACCGACTTCTTGTCCTTGTAGATATACTCGATCGGGTCCTCGATAGTCATGATATTCTCCGACCGCGTCGAGTTGATTTGCTCGATCATCGCCGCCAACGTCGTCGACTTGCCCGAACCGGTGGTTCCGGTGACAATCACCAGTCCACGAGCGGCTTCGCAGATGTTCTTGATCGTATCGGGCAGATTAAGCTGCTCGAATGTAGGCACCGAAGTGTTGACCGCACGAATCGCGATACCAGATGTTCCTCGCTGGCGATACATATTGATACGGAAACGCCCCAGCTTGGAGACCGACAGGGCCAGATCCATTTCGCTGCGTGCGTTAAATCGTTTCTGCTGTTCCGGCGACAGGATTTGTGAGATGATTTCGTTCATCCCGTCCTTTGTGATTGGATCGGTGTTGAGCGTAAGAAGTTTGCCGTGAACTCTTAGACTCGGTTTGATCCCCACCCGCAGGTGAAGGTCGGAGGCAACCTGGCGCTGCATCTCCACCAGCATTTCACGCAGGTTCATGCTGTCGTCTCCCTTGAGTTGCCCGGAAACCCGATGGCCTAGGAGGGCTCCACCGTGAAAAGAATCTGACCAAATTCAACCGGCTGGGCATTTTCCACCAGACGTTCTTTCACGACACCGTCGTACTCCGACTCGATTTCGTTCATCAACTTCATCGCTTCGATAATGCACACGGTCTGCCCCTTCTTAACCCGCTGGCCGACTTCAACAAACGGCGGCGCTGCGGGTTCGGGCGAGGTGTAGAACGTTCCCACCATCGGCGACTTGATTTCCTTGCCGCCCGTGGATTTGCCGGCTGTCGGCGCACTGACTGGCTGTGATACCGGTTGCGTAACCGGGGCTGTGGCAACAACCTCGGCGGGAGTTAGAGTCGATCTCCCGGCACCGCGTGGAATCGTGATTGTCGATTCCGGCGAACTGCCGTTACTCCCCATACTCCCCTTCTTGATGATCTGAACTTTCGTCCACCAGCTCTGCACGGTCAATGATTCGATTTCAGCCTCTTCGACCAATTTCACCAGCTTCCGGATAGTTTTTTCTCTCATTGGTTCGTTTTATGGGGTCTGTGAACCCTACTCCAATTATCGAATAATTTCCTAAAAAAGTTACAGCTCAATTAGCCGCTTTTCGGCCTTGTTCAGTATGCGACAACCGCTTTTGGTGATGACTACATCATCCTCGATGCGAACACCACCCCAGCCCTCAATATATATACCCGGCTCAACCGTCACCACCATGTTGGGCTTGAGGATATCGGCAGACAACGGCGACAGCCGCGGTCCCTCGTGGATCAACAGCCCGATGCCGTGCCCCAGCCCATGTCCGAACTGCTTGCCGTACCCGGCCTTACTGATAATGTCACGTGCGACCTTATCGACATCAGGACCTCCCAAACCGGCGCGTGCCTTCTTGCAACCGGCTATCTGCGCCTTTAATACGAGGTTATAGATCTTCTTTTGTCTGGCATCGGCTTTTCCAACTGAAACTGTCCGCGTCATGTCGGAGTGATACCCGCCGTAAACGGCTCCAAAATCAAGAGTTACGAGCTCGCCGTTCTTGATCTTCTTGGCCGAGGCGCGCCCGTGAGGCATCGCGGAACGCCAGCCGGAGTTAATGAGAGTTTCAAATGCCGGATCCGACGATCCCAACATCTTCATCTGATACTCCAGCTCGGCGCAGACGTCGAGTTCCGAAATTCCCGGACGAATGATCTGAAGAATCCGTTCAAAGGCCACGTCGGCAATCTCGACGGCCTTTTTCAACGCTTCAATTTCCTCGGCGTCCTTGACAATCGCAATCGATTCGACCAGTCCGGTGGTCGGCACCAGCAGGCAATCCGGCAGTTGCTTCTTGATCATACCGATCATCTTTGCCGGCAAGTATTCATCCAAATAGCCGATTCGCAGGTTCTTGGCTGTCAGGTGCTTAAGCTTGGCCAGTTCGCCAAACAAGCTCTGCGCCGCAATTATCTTCTTGGTGCCCTTGACTTCCTTGGCAATCTGTGTCTTGTACCGGAAGTCGGTGATCAAAATCGCTTCATGGGCGAGCACGACCAACAGTGCGTTGTCGCCGGTATACCCGCACAGGTATCTAATCTGTGCCGATTTTGACTGCTCGAACTCATGAAGCAGCAGACAATCAAGATTGTTCGCCGCCAGTAGCGCCTGGAGTTTCTTTATTCGCTGTATCATACCCTGTCTTCTGCCTTGTTAAATGCTTATTACTAGCCCCTGGAATTGTCAGCCACGGGGGGACAATACCTAAACCTGCTACGATAGGTCAAGAGAAAAAAGCAATTGGCGGCTTGAGCCGTCGCCCAACCTCGCTTCTCAATTTAGGCAAATCGGCGCTCCACAAAATCTCGATTACCCCAACCGGTCTGCCTGTGATCTCCTTCGAACCGGTCGCATGATCCTTCGACCATAGTTTGCCGGACGGGCCTGTGCTCTTTCGGGGAATCTAGTTTGCCGTCTGTGAGTGCTTGGCGAACAATTCCGCAAACAATGGATGTTACTTCCAGCGTACTAACATAGTCTATTTTGATCTACATAGTTGGTTTTCCGGCAGCAGCCGGAGAATGAAAATAAAGAGGTCGGTTTCGTTATGAATACTGATCAGTTCACGTTCAAAATCTTTCCACCACGGAGGATGTATGCTTCGCAAAGCTGTCATTCTTTCTCTCATGCTTGCCTTAATGGCAATCATGATCTCGACAACCGCGGCGTCCGCCGAACCGAAGGCGGCCAATTCCGTAGCGGTCTGCGGTTGCGGTAAGGTGTTCGTTCCCAGCGCGTCTACTCAATACTTCACTTACAACGGCAAGCAGTACGCCTGCTGCTCCGACAAGTGCCATCAAATGGCAGTGGCCGATCCGGCCGGTGCCGCCAGGATGTGGAGCGCGGCTTACACGACCGTAATGTCGGGCAATGCCAATATCAATAACTCGGGTACAAACACCATGACGCGCGACCAGGTCTATGCCGACATGAAAGCGACCTTTGGGGAGGTTCCCAGCTTCTTCACTTACATGCCGGATGATGAGTTGTCTCTCGAATGGGCGTTGTTCAAGCACATGGGAACGACGCCGGGTGCGGTTCCTGACAAGTACCGCGAATTGATCGGGGTCGCGGTCGCAGGCACGCTGAAATGTCGCTACTGCACGTATTATCACACGCAGATGGCCAAGCTCGCGGGCGCCACTGACGCCGAGATCGAAGACGCCATGCATGTCGCCAAGGACGCCAACGGCTGGAGCGCCTACATTAATGGCCTGCAGGTCAATTACGATCAATTCAAGACTGAAGTTGATCAGGCCTGCGCCTTCGCCAAGACTCATCAGGCCGTGGGTGCCAGGTAGCAGTGGAAGAATACCAGGGCGGGCGGACGGGGCTCCCTCACCGCTCTATCGAGCAACTAAAGATGCTCCAATTCTGAACCTCCCCCTTCCGCGCCATGGGAGGGGGTTGGGGGCAAGTGGGGTGACGCGACCTTTCCAGGCGAAATGACTGTTTTCAGGGGCTACTTAGGTGTCTTCCGAATTTTCTCCACAATCCCGCTGGTCGATAAACCTTTCACCAGTTTCATCCGGACGACTTTTCCGCCTCGCTCCCGCACGAAGTCCGAACCGACTATCGCGAGAACTTTGTAGTCAGCGCCTTTAACCAGCACATCGGGCGCGATCAATTCGATCAGCTTTTCCGGCGTTTTGTCTTCCAGCGGCACGACATAATCAACCGCCCGTAAAGCCACCAGCATCTTGGCGCGATATTTGTAGGGAACGATCGGGCGCTGCTTGCCTTTGTTCATCTGCACCGAGGCATCGGTATTGAGCCCGACGATCAGCACGTCCCCAAGTTTCCTGGCGCGCGTGAGATAGTCCACATGCCCGGCGTGCAAAATGTCAAACACGCCGTTGGTAAAAACGATCTTCTTCTTCGCCGCCTTCAGCCGTCTGATAAACGACTTCAGTTGTGATTTGGGAATGATCTCATTCTGCATTGCATTCCGTTTCCTCCACCCTTGGGATTTATGGTACGTCCATAAATAAAGACGACCAAAACGGAGCAGCAACAGTTTTTGTCAAACGGTTTCTGGGGGGTGTCTACGCTTACACCGCTTCTCCGATCAACGTATTCGGCGTTACTTCGTTGATTTTCACCCGGACAAACTCACCCGGCATGGCGCCGGTATCGGTGAACACAACGATCTTGTTGCCGTCGTTGCGCCCCATCAACTGTGTCGGTTTCTTGGCCGTGCCCTCGACCAAGACCTCGAATGTCTGCCCTAGGTGCGACTGATTACGTCTGAAAGATATCTGCCGCTGTTGATCGACCAGCTTCACCATCCGCTCCGACTTGATTTCGTCGGAAATGTCATCAGGATAGTATTTCGCCGCCGGAGTTCCCTTGCGCTCGGAATAGGCGAACATAAACGCCGAATCGAATTCCACCTCGCGCATAACCTCAAGAGTCTCCTGATACTCCTCATCTGTCTCGGTCGGAAATCCCACAATTATATCTGTCGTCAATATCAATCCCGGTATCGTGTCGCGCAACCGTTTCGCCAGCGCCACGTATTCCTCGCGCGTGTAAGTGCGTTTCATCAAATCCAGAATCCGGCTGCTCCCCGCCTGCAGCGGCAGATGGATATGCTTGCACGCTTTCGGATTGTCGCGCACGACTGCAATCAACGTCTCCGGAAAGTCTTTCGGATGCGGCGACGTAAACCTGATCCGTTCGATTCCCTCGACCCGGCTCACCGCCGCAACCAGCTGGGCGAAATCAAATCCGTCAAACTTGTAGGAATTGACATTCTGTCCCAACAGCGTCACTTGCTTGAAGCCCTGCGCGACAAGTTGTCCCGCTTCTTCGACTACATTATGTGGATCGCGGCTTCGCTCGTGCCCGCGTACGTAGGGCACCACACAAAACGTGCAGTAATTGTCGCAGCCGCGCATCACCGCCAGCCAGGCATTGATGCCCTGTCGGTTGGTGGGGAACACGTCGGCATAATCCTCATATTCCGACAACGACAGCGCGAATTCCTTCTCGCCGGTTTCGTGCACGCGGTTGATCATTATCGGTAACGTCTTATAGTTGTCCGGCCCGACGATCAGATCGATTCCCGAGTTCTCCTCGAGCAGCGACTTCTTCAGATTCTGTGCCATGCAGCCCAGCACGCCGATGATCAAATCCGCTTTCTGCTTCTTGAGCTGCTTTAGTGTTGCGATACGCGCCTGAACCCGCTCGTGCGCGTTCTCCCGTACCGAGCAGGTGTTAAGCAGAATTACTCCGGCATCTTCCGGAGTCTCCGCAAAATCAAAATCGTTGCGCTCCAGGATCGTCCGAATGATCTCGGTATCGTATTCGTTCATCTGGCAGCCGTAGGTCTCAAGATAGACCTTCTGCCGTTTGCCGTTGGTATTGACTTTCTCGCTCATACTCTCGCGCCTATGTAGGTCAGGAGCCCGATCACTGTCGAGTTATACCCTCGGCCGAATTCCACCACATCAGACTCTGCTATACTCCCACCGCGCCTCCGAGGGCTCCTGACAGTCTGATAATATACAGGAACGGTACACGTTGTCAACCGCGGCAATCATCCTGTCCGGCAGGACAAACGATTCTAAGTGGAACAATTTCCGCCCAGATCTCGTCGTTTTGAAACACGCCGGCAGGCAAAGAATTCGGATCTTTTCCAAAACCGCGTTTTCCACTGACAAGTTCTGTCAGTGACTCTTCCGATACATAAGCCATAGCAGGGTTGGGTCTCGATGTCTGCGACATAGACAAACGCAGCAACCGTGCCATAAATCACATCCTGTATCAGAGGATCACTAAGACAGTACCGGGGTTGCTGCAATCGGACGCCAGTCTACGTTGACTACGCAGTTCCTCGCAACCGGCTGCTGTCGCGGAAATTATGATGACAATACTGGTTGTTGACGATGAAACCACCGAGCTGACGTCAGCCGAACGGCTGCTATCGAGCGACGGCTTCAAGGTTGTGACCGCTACGTCGGTCAGAGGCGCAATTGACGTCTTCCAACGGGGCGTCGATATCACTCTCATTCTCTGCGATATCAAAATGCCAGGGGAGGATGGTTTCGAGCTTCTCAAGTTCATGTCGAGCAATCTTCGCTTTGCCAATGTCCCACTTGTCTTCTGCACCGGCTGCGCCGACGTTCAGTCGGTCACCCAGGGAATATTTCTCGGCGCCCGCGATTACATCATAAAGCCGTACAATCGCGAGAATCTTCTGAATCGCGTGCAGACGGTGCTGGAATCCGGCAAAGGGATGGTTGCCATCGCGCTCTCTACGACGCTGCAGGCCGAAGCACTGGCGGCGTCATTGACACGTGAAGGATACAAGACTGCAATCGTGGAATCGCCGGCAGCGCTTCCGTTATTTCTTGAGACGCATCGTATTGATGTATTTATTACTGAGCGCGAACTCCCGGGTACCTCGGGAATGAACCTGCTACTGAAAGTAAAATCGGCCTGCCCACATGTACCGGTCTTCTTTCTGGAAAAATATCCGACTCTCGCGTTGGAGGAGATGCTGGTCGCCGCCGGAGCCGATGGCGTCATACGGGTTCCGATATCGGGGCAGGATATCCGGACAAAACTTGACAATCACCGTCGCCTGCGCCGCAATCGCACGTTGCGCGAAATCGAATATGTAAAGCAATTAAGAAAACGGGACCTTGATCAAGCACCGCAACGTCTTGAAGTCAAACCGGAAAAACACGTCGAGTGATCAGATCTTCGGCTTAGGTGCGACCCAATTGATAGGCCAGATTCACGGCGGCAGCCAGAACCACGAAAGCACTATATCCGCCCGGGAAGTATACCCGTTTGACGGCCATTATTCCGATATGCAGAAGGGCGTTACCCAGCATGAGTACCGCGAAAATCCAGGCCATCAGAATCCCCGCTTCAACATGGGTCGCACACAAGTAGGCAGTTAACAGGGCATAGGCATAGACACAGATATTGACGATCACGAAAAATGTCAGGGGCATTTCCCCCAGTGGGAACTTCTTTCGAAATCCCGTCCGAATTTCTTCAAGCAGGTGAAGGGCGAGTACGCCCGTCAGAACCAGAACACTGATGCTTAGTGTACTCATCTGGCCCCGCCTTCATTCTATCCCCAGCACTTCCTGCACCTTCACCAACAGTTGCGCTGCGCCGAACGGCTTCTGAATGAATTGTGCGCTGTGTTGGAGGAATCCATTGTGATATACGGCCGAATCCGTGTAGCCCGACATGAACAACACTTTGAGCGACGGCTGCTTCTTGCATAACTGTCTGGCAACGTCGTACCCGCCCATGCGCGGCATTACCATATCTGTCAATAGCAGTTCAATTTCAGCGGCTTCATTCGCATACAGACGTAGCGCTTCTTCGCCGTCCCGCGCTTCGAAAACCTTATACTTGCCCTTTTCAAGGATCTTTGTCACCAGCCGGCGAACGGCATCGTCATCATCGACAACCAGAATATTCTGTCCGGCGCCCGGTCTGAGAGACGGCGCCGCCGCTTTCTTTACGCGTGGAGCATCGTCGACTCTTGGGAAGTAGATCTTGAACGTCGACCCTACACCCAATTCACTGTAAACGCCTACGTGCCCGCCGCTCTGCTTGACGATTCCGTAGACAGTCGCCAACCCCAACCCCGTTCCCTTGCCGCGTTCCTTGGTCGTAAAGAACGGTTCGAACACCTTGGACATCGTCTCTTTGTCCATACCGCAGCCGTTGTCGGACACCGCCAAGAGCACCCAGGCTCCCGGCCTGGTCTCGACATGTCTTCGCACGTATTCATCATCAAACTCAACATTGTGTGTTTCAATCGTGAGTTTGCCCCCTTGCGGCATGGCATCTCGCGCATTGACCGCCAGATTCATGATAATCTGCTGAATCTGCCCCGGGTCCGCCTTGGTTCGCCAGAGATCGGCTGTCGAGGTTATTGCCAGCTCGATATCTTCGCCGATCAAACGTTTCAGCATCAACTCAATACCTCTGACCTGCTCGTTCAGGTCAATTACCTCCGGAGTCAATACCTGTTTGCGGCTGAAAGCCAGTAATTGCTGGGTCAACGCGGCCGCCCGCTCGCCGGCGCCAAGGATGTCGCGCAACTTGTCTTTCACCGGATCTGACTCCGGCAATGATTCCATTCCCAGTTCCGCAAAGCCGTTAATCACCGACAGCATATTATTGAAGTCATGCGCAATTCCTCCCGCCAGCCGTCCTACCGCTTCCATCTTCTGCGCCTGCATAAACTGCTCTTCCATCAGCTTCTCTTTGGAGATGTCGTTGAGAAAACAGAGCGTACCCGGCTCGCCTTCCCAGGTGATGGGTGCGGTCGTCAGTTGCACCCACAATTCCGAACCTTCTTTGTTTACGATTCTAAACGGCATGAACTCCGGCACTTCACCACTCTGCGGCATCCGACGATATTTGCCCAGGAATTCTTCTCGATCCCTGGCATGTACCAAACAGGTGAAGTCAGTCTTCTCCAACTCACCAACATTCAGACCCGACATCTTGAGCGTCTTGGGATTGGGAAACTTGATGCGATCCTGCTGAACTACAAATATCGCCTCGTCCGCATTTTCGAATAGCGACCGATACTTCGTTTCCGATACCGTCAACGCTCGTTCAGCTGTTTCCCGCTGGCGAATTTCTGCGGTCAGTTGGGCGTTGGCATCCTCCAATTCCCTGGTACGTTCCGCCACCCTCTGGGCCAGCGTGCGGTTGAAGTCTTCGAGCTGTTTTTCCTTCTGTCGCAAGCTATACCACAATAGCTCGAACGGCTGCCGCATCCCAATCGCGATAAACGCCACATAAGTCAACGCCGTCGCCGCCAATCGGAATATGTGTCCCGACATGTTCATGAAACCGTAGACGCTGATATATGATGTAAACGCCAGTTCTGCCGCCACGGTCAGCAGGTTGGCAGCAACCAGCAGACGAAAGATTTTCGGCTGGAAGTGCTCCCGTTTCAGGTACAGCGCCACGGTCGCCAGCAGCAATATGAACGAAATAATATATTCGCTCCAGATTTTGAATGGCGTCAGCCCTTGTCCTTCGAGGAAGCAGTGAGGAAACACGCCAAAGTAGATCATTCCGAGCAGAAGCGCGGTAATCGGGGCATAGATTGCACTCAGCGCCGAAAGGCTGATTCTCCTGCCGATCAATAGCGGCGCCGCAATCAATGTTACGGCCTGCATATATCGCCCCGCGATCCACAGTTCCGTTGCCAAGTCCGACGCCGCTCCCGGAAATACTCCCATTCCCTTATAGGCGAGCGTATGTACCAGGTCAATTACGGAGATGAACAGGAAGCCCACTCCAACCACGTAGTAATAGCGGATATCGATATTTTTCCGCGCGTTTACGATCAGAACAAAGATTGAGAATCCAATCACGATGGTGGCAATCTCGATCAGGCCATGAAATACGAGGTAGTTCTCCCGGCTCACCATATAGAGAATCACTATCGCCACTCCGATGGTAACAGTCGCCAGGATCACACTTAGTGTTCGATTGCGGCCAAACCGTGACACTTCTTCATTCATAGCTGTCGTTCCTTCCTGTCACCAGAGCGTGTAACCGGCAATGCCGACGAAACTCCAACGCTGCCACGGTTGGATTCTGCAGTCGCCGTCGACGCCCGCAACTCACCATTATGGCCATGCCTTTCCATGATGGAAGGTAGGCGCTTGCCACACTGGATTCGTCGAGCACAGACCATAGCCTTGAATGGCACTCCGAAGTCAGATTATTCGATCTTCAATGCCACCAAGTTAGACCGAGCACGATTCAATCACAACTGCTTTTATATTTGTCAGAGCACAAAGGGCGGGAGCTATGTGCCGGGTAGGTTAGACATTTCTGTCTGACTCCGGGGTTAGACATTCCTGTCTGACTCTCTTGCACAAATGACAAACAAGAATGTTTATCCTACCAAACCGAGACGTCACCCGGGTAGGCTAGACATTCCTGTCTGACTCCGGGTAGGCTAGACATTCCTGTCTGACTGGGTAGGCTAGACATTCCTGTCTGACTCCGGGGTTAGACATTCCTGTCTGACTCTCTTGCACAAATGACAAACAAGAATGTGTATCCTACCAAACCGAGACGTTACCTGGGTAGGTTAGACATTCCTGTCTGACTGGGTAGGCTAGACATTTCTGTCTGACTCCGGGTAGGTTAGACATTCCTGTCTGACCGGGTAGGTTTGACACTCCTGCCTGACTCTTTCGCACAATTGACAAACAAGAATGTTTATCCTACCGAACCGAGACGTCACCCGGGTAGGTTAGACATTCCTGTCTGACTGGGTAGGCTAGACATTTCTGTCTGACTCCGGGTAGGTTAGACATTCCTGTCTGACCGGGTAGGTTTGACACTCCTGTCTGACTCTTTCGCACAAATGACAAACAAGAATGTTTATCCTACCAAACCGAGACGTCACCCGGGTAGGTTAGACATTCCTGTCTGACTGGGTAGGCTAGACATTTCTGTCTGACTCCGGGTAGGTTGACATTCCTGTCTGACTGGGTAGGTTAGACATTCCTGTCTGACCGGGTAGGTTTGACATTCCTGCCTGACTCTTTCGCACAATTGACAAACAAGAATGTTTATCCTACCGAACCGAGACGTTACCTGGGTAGGTTAGACATTTCTGTCTGGGTAGGCAGCATTTCTGTCTGACTCCGGGTAGGTTAGACATTCTGTCTGACCGGGTAGGTTGACACTCCTGCCTGACTCTTCGCACAAATGACAAACAAGAATGTTTATCCTACCGAACCGAGACGTTACCTGGGTAGGTTAGACATTCCTGTCTGACTGGGTAGGCTAGACATTTCTGTCTGACTCTCTTGCACAAATGACAAACAAGAATGTTTGTCCAAGCGAACCGAGACGTTACCTGGGTAGGTTAGACATTCCTGTCTGACTCCGGGTAGGTTAGACATTTCTGTCTGACTCTTTCGCACAAATGACAAACAAGAATGTTTATCCTACCGAACCGAGACGTTACCTGGGTAGGTTAGACATTTCTGTCTGACTCCGGGGTTAGACATTCCTGTCTGACTCTCTTGCACAAATGACAAACAAGAATGTTTATCCTACCAAACCGAGACGTTACCTGGGTAGGTGCTTCCTGCTGACTCTCTGCTGCGACCGGTTAGACATTCCTGTCTGACTCTTTCGCACAAATGACAAACAGCGATGTTCGTCCTACCGATTCTTCCGGGCGGTTACTTAATACTGCGATCCGGGAACGGCGGTCTCGGCGTGTAGACTCGCGGATCGTTTGTGATCTTCTTCAAGAGATAGCTGACTGCAGCATCCAACTGCACGTCTTTTCCCGATAACATCGCCCCCGGATCCTCGCCAACTTCCATGTCCGGCACCGACCCCCAGCCCTCGACAATCCACTTGCCGTTAAGTCCCCATCCCGGCTGCTCTGGCAATGTCACCATGCCGCGATCAGCCAGGGGCTTATCCGATCTGATTCCGACCCATCCCCCCCAGGTTCTGGTGCCGATCACAGGTCCCAAATTGAGCGCCTTGGTCCCTTCCGTAAACGTCTCGCCATCCGAGCCGGTTTCGCCGTTACAAACCACTGCCATGTACCCGAAGAACGCATCGGTCGGAAAGGGCAGCACGGTGCCGTATCGTCCCGGCGGGCCGAACGCCCACACCTTGCGCGCCAAGTGCGACAGAATCATTTCCGCGACAAATCCGCCGCCGTTATAGCGCACGTCTATGATCAAACCTTCCTTGGTGAATTGCGGCGGATACTGCCAGCCGAATTCCGACAACCCGTCGGCGTCCATGTTCGACAGATGGATGTATCCTAGTCTACCGTTGGACGCTTTGTCCACGTATGCTCGCCGATTCTCAACCCAGTCGTCGTACCGAAGCTCATCCTCCGACGCCAGCGGCTTGACAATTACCTGGCGAGCGCCGGTCAGCGTCGGCTTGTCGTTCACCGTCAGTTGCACCAGCTTGTCTGCCTTATTAACGAGATACTGTTCGTAGTTCATGCTGCCATCAACCGGTTGATTATCGATCGCGAGCAGATAGTCACCTGCTTTGACCTGAACGCCGGGCTCGGCCAACGGCGAACTCCGTTCCTTCGTTCCCGGATGCGGCGCCAGTATCCGCTCGAT
This sequence comes from uncultured bacterium, assembly GCA_963726455.1. GTDB lineage: Bacteria > Zixibacteria > MSB-5A5 > CAIYYT01 > CAIYYT01 > CAIYYT01. Next base: position 600,559 of record CAVSCK010000005.1, on the reverse strand, counting down.
TCGATACTTGCCGTTTGACTCGTAGACAGTCATGTCTGCACCCAGCATTCCGATTGACACCGGCTTGGCAACGCGTTCGTCGCCACCCCATACATAGGTATGTCCCGCCGAAAGTTCCGAGATGGACTCACCGATCAAGTCATTGAGTTCGTCACGCGTCGAAATGCGATCAATCAGACTGCCGTACTGCTTCTTAACACCCAGCCAGTCGATGCCATGCATACTTGGATCGTAGAAGAAATCCCGTTCCAGCCGCCAGGCCTCGTTAAACATCTGCTTGAATTCATCGCGCGGATTGATATTGAGCGTCACATCATCCAGACTGACAATCGCGTCCTTATCCTCGGCGGCAGGCGCTGCACCGCCGGCATCCATCCGAATAAACTGCTCCCCCTTCTTTACCACGACCGTGCCGTTGTCGCCTGAAACCACATACCCACTGATCCCGTCGATCACAATCGTATCTTTCTTTGCCTTCATATCATACAGATGCAGCGAATTTTCCCCATCCTCCGGCGGTGGCCCGTCCGGTTTCATTCCGCGATCTTTGTTGGACAAATAATACAGCTTGTCCCCAATCGGCCGTAGCGCCATGTAATTTCCTGCCCGCACATCAATTTCGACCTTGCGGCTGATGACATTCGCGAAATCAACCACCACTTTTGTGGTGTCGGCTTTCTCCGCTTTGCCCTTCGCTTTATCCGGTTTCTTTCCTGTCACCACTTCCTCGGTCTTCTCTTCGGCAACAAGTCCATCCGGCTTGGCCAGGAACGGTGACTCGTCACCTGCTCTTAAGACCAGCAAATATGGTTTGGTCAGCTCGTCAAAAATAAACCGCGCTTCCACATGATCCAGCCGCGGATTGAATGTCGCATCCTGCAGGAAATACAGATACTTGCCGTTCGGATCCCACTGCGGGGAGGTGCTGTTGTACATCCATTCGGTGACGGTGTGACTTTGTTTCGTTGTCAGGTCATAAATCTCAATCACTTTGTAGCCGCTCGCCACCGGCGCGCCGTACGAAATAAATCCCGTCGTAATGGCAGCCGCATACGCCAGATACTTGCCGTCAGGAGACCACGTATATTGCCTGATTTCAGAACCGCCGCTGTCGATCACTGTTGAGGTCCTGGCTGCGACATTGAACAGATTCAGCCAGCACTTATTGTCCGAGTATGCGATCCACTTGCCGTCCGGCGACCAGACCGGATCGTACGGATATTCTTTGCTGAAATGTGTCAATTGCACCGGCGGCGTCGCGCCCGTTGCATCGTAAAGCCAGAAATCTTCCTCGCCACTGGCGTCTGAAACCGCCAACACATTCTTGCCGTCGGGCGAATACAACGCACTTCTTTCTCGGGCGATCGGCGTGAAGCTCAATCGACGCGTCAGCCCTTCCTTATGAGTCGGCACGGAAAACAACTCGCCTCTAGCCGTAATTAGCAGTCGATTGCCGTCCGGCGATAGACTGAAACTGTCGATACTCGTCTTGGCATCGACAAACTTCGCGCGCATTTGCAGGCGGTCGCTCGGTAACGAAATATCGACTTTGGTGGTCTTGCCGGTCGCCACGTCCAGCACCCAGACATCCATCGCCAGTTGATAAACGATTTCGTCTCCCCGGCTGCTCGGAAAGCGCACGTCATAATCAGTGTGAAACGTGATCTGTTTCTGATCCGATCCATCCGGCTTCATCGACCAGATATTTCCACGGCCGGTGCTGTCGGACAGAAAGTAAATGCGATCACCGATCCACATCGGAAACTGGTTATTGCCGGTGTATGTCGTGACCTTCTTAAACTCACGCGTGCTCCAGTTGCCGACCCAGATCTGTTCCGCCCAGCCGCCGTGATAACGCTTCCAGGTCCGGAACGCCAGAAAAGCCCGAGTGAATGCCACCCGTTGGCCGTTTGGCTCGTATGTCAACGATGCCGCCTTGTCCAGCGGCAGTATTTCCCGATACCCACCCGTTGGAGAGACCGTATACAGTTTTGTAAACCTGTTTCCCGATTCCGCCAACGTTGCGAAGACAATCTTGCCGTCCGGCGTCCATCCGACAACCCGATCACTCTGCGGATGATACGTCAACCGTCTTGGTTCACCACCCGCTACCGGCATGACATAGACATCCGCATTGCCTTCATACTCGCCCGTAAAGGCAATCATCTTGCCGTCAGGAGAGAACTTGGCAAACGTCTCTTCGCCTTCGGCAGTTGTCAACCGTGAGGCGGTACCGCCGTTCGCCGAGGCAATCCAGAGGTCGCCTTCCGAGGTGAACACGATCTTATCCTGATAAAGGTCCGGATACCGAAAGAACCCCTGCGGTTCGCCGGCCCCCAAAGATGTCGACTGCGCTTGCGCCTGAACTTGTACCGCCAGAACAACGGCCAGCATGACGCACGCAATTCGGACGCCTACTTTACGAAGACTCATATTGATAACTCCCTTAAAGTGTGATCGATCCTGGAACGGAATATCTGGACTCATTTCCCTAAGTTGCATACGCCGGAATTGTGGCGTGTTGATAGCCACACCACAACCCTTTTAGTCAATTTCGTGATTACTCGAAGGTTCCTCCCCTCGCCCCTTGGGAGAGGGGCCGGGGGTGAGGGAGTCTCATCGGCACACTCAACCGGAGTCGGTAGGATAAGCATTCTTGCTTGTCCAATGATGAGCATTCTTGCTTGTCCAATTTTGAGGCGGGCACACCATACGCGGAAAGGTCGAACAGGAATGTTCAACCTACTGGGTGATCTCTACCGCAGGGTCCGGAGGGGTCAGGGGTGCGGGAGTCTCATCGGCACACTCAACCGGAGTCGGTAGGATAAGCATTCTTGCTTGTCCAATGATAAGCATTCTTGCTTGTCCAATTTCGAGGCGAACACACCCATTGCGCAACGGTCAAACAGGAATGTTCAACCTGCTGGCTGAACTCTGCCGCACACGGCGGTTGGGCTGGGGGTGAGGGAGTTCTGTCATTGCAAAAAGAAAATCTCAGTCTGCCTTTTCCACCAACACGCCCGCATCGCGCATCAAATGCTTCACCACCAGTATCTGTCCAAAATGCGACGCAAAATGTTCCAGCACGTGATACAGCGTCCAGGTGCGCGAGTACTGATTCTTCCCCAGCTTATAGGACTTGTCGAGATCCTTGTCCCGCCACTTCTTCATGTCTGTATGTATTGCGCGCCGACTCTTGGCGAGCACTCCCAGATATTGCTCGATCGTAAATCCCTTGAGGAACGGCGGGTGCACTCCCTCCGGAGGCAACGGCATGCCGTCATCTTCCACGCCGCAGTATTTTAGAATCATCGCTTTCCCGGTCGTCTCCCAGGGTATGTTATTCGGTGCGATCTTGATCCACCAGATTTCCACTACCGCCAGATGCGCCAGCATCATCCCGACTGTGTTCATTCCGGGACGCAATTGCCATTCCAGTTGATCAACCGTCAAATACCCAACCTGCTTCTTGAGTTTCGCCATTTGATCGTCCAACTGCGCCGCGAACAGACCGATCTTGGCCTGCGTTCTGGGATCATAGCCCCTGGCCACTTTCATTATTCTATTTGGCATCACTTGCCTCCATTAGTATGTATGTTTTCGCAACTTGCGGTCACTCTTCGTGCGATCCTATTCCGGCATCCCTGTTTCGGTCAGCAACTTCTCGAATCCCGTCGCCAACTTGCCGTCCTTATCGTACTTTCCGAGCGTCTTGTTGAAATCATCATAGGTCATGATCTTTCCACGATAGGTATCGAACATCTCTTTGCAGAAATTCCAGAATTCATGCTCGCTCATTTGACCACACAGTTTATCCAGCACGTACGGCCCCTTCCCGTATATCACCTTCCCCTTTTCTTCAGTATCCGGATAAACAACGTCGATAATCGCGACGTCGCCGGCGCTGCCCGCAACTTTGCGGTAGGCGTTTGTTCCCTGGGCGAGCGACGTATCGAATGCCGCCTCACCTTTCGTGTCGCGCACGTAAAGCAGCCGTATATAATGTGGCAGCGACAACTGCAAGAACCAGAAACCCCGTGCCATAAACTGGCCATAAACCGCCGCGCCGAACCACTGATTGGCCACCACGAGATCAAGCCCGTCAAAGTTCCCGCGCGCGAACTGGTCCAGCATCTCCGATCCAACTTCGACCAGGCCCGTGCCGATATTCATTCCCGGCATGCCCTTGATCTCCACCAACGTCAGGCAGTGATGCTGATATTCTCCCAGCCGCTCTTCAAAGAATGCGAAAGCACTGCACGCCTCTGCCGCTACCGGCCGCATCTTGAGAGAATCATCTGAATATGAATACAGGGCTATCTGCTTGCCACTGACATTGCACTTAAACTCATGATACATTCCCGCCTTGGCAATCATCAGCGCCACCTTCATCATCGGAAACCGGCTTTCGTATGTGAATACCGCCTGGGTTCCTTCAGTCGTGTGTTCAACCAGATCACCTGCGCCGAACACCTGAAATTCAAGCGGCACCGCAAATCGAACCTTGGCGTTGGCGACATCGTCGGTGATCAGCGGATACCACCGACTTCCCCGATCCAGCAACATCAGACTGTCCGTGGTCATGTCGATAGGATAGGTATAATCAAACACCAGTTTCAGTTTCTTCTTTGACACCAACTCCGGGGGAATTGTGATCTTCAGAGAATCCCTGCCAACGGGAGCGGAGACGACGTTTGTATTCTTCTTGCCTTCTACTGCCGAGACTGTTTGCAGCTTCGCCCGTGATGACAACAGCAGCACGAATTCGCTCACGCCCTGGTCATTCTGGACTCCCACGCCCGCCTTGACCTGCACGACATTCTGCGCTATTTCGAGGCTCGCCGCAATATCGTAAGTCGTCACATGCACGCGCTTCTCCTGCGCCAGAGTGACGCCCGCCAGCAGAATCGCCAAAACAACTGCCGATACCAGCATCAAACCACGGGACATAATCCCCTCCTCGTTTCCTGATACTAAATTACGGACTATAAATACCGCGTTCCCGTCCCACCGTCAAGTCAAATCTCGCGATTGACAGCGCAGACTATTGCTGCACCAGCAGCGAGTTGAAGATCCCGCGGAGTGCTTCCTCAGGTATCAACGGACGGCTGACGGCGTCAAGCGTGGCTAGACTGATTTCTCCGCTGCGAATCAGTTCATCGCCTGCTTTCCTTGCCGCTTCAAGGACTGATCTTCCATCATCCGTGACCTTGCCATCTCTCCGCATTACATCGGCATGGGGTCTGACCACGGGACCCGCAAATTCCGCCCCAGCATCGGCGGCAAGTTCCTTAACGATCCTGATCACGGTATCGCAATTTTCCCGTTCCCACCATCCCGATGTCACCACCGGCAGGATTTTCTTGATCTTTACATCTTTTCGAAACCTGGCACGGGTGCGACCGTTACGTGTCTCAAGCATGGGTTCAAGCAGAGGACATAGTCTGTTAATGACGCTCTGCATTTCGCCGGGCAACGGAACGTGCACTGGTGTCGCCAAAACCAATATGTCGGCACTCCTTAGCTTCGGATACAACTCCTCCATGTCATCGTTGATGCAACAACTTCCGGGTCGGTTGTACCAGCAGTACATATCGAGGCAATTGCACGACCGCACTTTGAGGTCTCTGGCATAAAACAAATCGACCTCGCATCCCGCGTTCTTCAGCCCTTGCAACAAGGGCGTCAGAAGAGTTCCCGTATTCCCGTTTTGTTTATGCGGACTTCCGTTAATCGCGACGGCTCTGATCATACTGTCTCCTTTCTGAACGATGCCTGACGGAGATCAAATGCTGATGTAACTCGGTGTTGTGCCGGTAAAGCTACGAGGAATCCAGAGGAATTCAAGAGGTAATTGGCGGTGCCCCTCCTTACGCGTGCAGACAATGTCGGGTTTCTCGTGCCGTGAACTTGTCGAGCAGTCGAAGGACCACACGTTCACCCCAAGTCCGTTCGCCCTGAACTTGTCGAAGGATGAACGGACGCCTCTTGCCCTTCGACTGGCTCAGGGCGAACGGTATGAGATGATTTGGCGAGTCGCGACACTTCCGCCCAGTCGTAGGACCACCCGTTCACCCCAAATCCGTTCGTCCTGAGCTTGTACGCCCTGAACTGCGAACCGTGAACTTGTCGAGCAGTCGTAAGACCTTCCGTTTACCCCAAGTCCGTTCGTCCTGAGCTTGTCGAAGGATGAACGGACACCTCTTGCCCTTCGACTGGCTCAGGGCGAACGGTATGAGATGATTTGGCGAGTCGCGACACTTCCGCCCAATCGCCGCGCATCATAGCTTCTTTCTTCTTGCGACTCCATCCCTTGATTTGTCGTTCGGCGGCTAAAGCTTCCTCGCGCGTCGGGAATTCCTGTGAGAAGACCAGCGCAAGCGGTCGACGCTTGAAAGTGTAGCAACTTGCGATTGCGCCAGTGGCGTGTTGGCTAATCCGTCTTTCAAGATTGTCGGTGTGACCAGTGTAGTAGCTGCCATCGGAGCAGCGAAGGATGTAGACCCAAAATGCCATCACCTATTTTCCTCGTATAACGTTCGTCCTGAGCTTGTACGCCCTGAACTGCGAACCGTGAACTTGTCGAGCAGTCGTAGGACCACCCGTTCACCCCATGTCCGTTCGTCCTGAGCTTGTCGAAGGATGAACGGACACCTCTTGCCCTTCGACTGGCTCAGGGCGAACGGTGGTAAAGAGCTCGACCCGGCATCCCGCGCTCTTCATTCCCTGCAACAAGGGCGTCAGAAGAGTTCCTGTATTCCCGTTTTGCTTATGCGGGCTTCCGTTAATCGCGACGGCTCTGAACATAGTATCCTCCTTTGTAAACGATACTCGACGGAGATCAAGGGCTGATACCACTGGTTGCTATACCGGTAAAGTTATGGGCTCTTGTGGTAGAATTCAAATGGAAATCGGCTTGCAGTTTCGTCACCGGTCAACGAGGAGTCTTCGCCAGGAAGTCTCCATGAAATCAAGATAGCCGGAGAATCATGACTCCCACCCGCTAGGCGGACTACCGACTCATTGTCGCATACGCAAGCGATGCAAATGGAAGTCGTTGAGCACGTTGAAGTTCATTAGGATATTCGTCCAAAGCTGGCTCCTGGCATAGACTTCGCACGCGAAGCGAATGTGTTGCGCGAGTACGAAAAAGAATATGACATCGCCGCTGACCATTGCGCCCAAATTGTACTCATAGATTTGGATTCTAACTCGTCCACACCATCCTCGACGGGTCGACGATTTATGCTCTAGTAGACAGTCTGTTTCCCTGACTAACGCTTTCAATTCGCTTTGATCCTTTGGCTTCAAATTAGTCACCGCGCCGGGGATAGAGGCCATACGCTACTTCCCAATCGTTCGCTCGTTCACCGAAACGAGAACAACGACGTGCGAGGTCGAATCTTTCGACAGTTCACGGATCAACTTCGTCCGAAAGGAGTAGGAGTTCAAGGCCAACCTGTCAGAAGAAACCGGGCCATCAACTCCCCATACCGATGGGGGTGGTTGGATAACAATCAGGCCGTTGCCCAAGATGCTGCGGAAATTCTCATCATTTTCGTGCCCGATGACAAACAGAGTGTTTACTGCTCCTGACGAATAGACTGAAAATCCATCGGCAACGTATTCTTGGCAAATTTTCCTTTCTTTGTCGGAATGGCGAATGCAATCGCGTGCCCCTCGGAAGTAGTCACAGGAGATTTCATGAAGAGCCTGGAATAAGCTGGCCGCGAGGAATCAACGTTAAAGTGGCGACGAAGTTAGGACTTTCGTCTATCTACCCAAAATACGATTGCAGGTGAACGGACACAACCACCGAAAACAGCTCGGTCAAGAATCTCGGCGTTTACCTTCATACTGCCCCCAGACAACCACTCCGTTCCCCATCATTTGATCATATTCGATTTCGCCGATGGACCTCCTCAGAGTGGAAGAGACTCGGATTTCAACTTGCCCGATCGTTAATTATTGTAGGCCGGTGGATATCTCCGGAGGAACAGAACGAGACCATTCGAACTTCGATGTTACCAGAAAGTGCATGGTTGAAGTTCGCTGTGACTCCTCAACGGGAATCCCCGTTGGATTGATTGGAATGAGCAATCCCCACGTGAGCTCACTAACCTCCAACCCCCTCACCATCACCTCCACCCGATATCCGGAATCTTCCGCTGTCACCAGGACTTCCTTGGCCATCTCCAGCGACATTGATCCGGTCGTGTCGTTCAACTTGCCCTTGGCTGCAAGCTGTATCACCGCCGTCAACAGCAGCGCGCTCACCAGCCGCTCAAGCTGTTCCTTGTTCAGGTAGAGCACGTCGTCGAAACGATGTATCTGCAAATACTCCACGACGCGCGCATCCAGAAACATCTCCTTCATCGCCTGCGCAATCGTGACTTTCGAGTACGGCGCCAGCGTATCTTCGAACGTCACCATGATCGACACCAACAGCGCATCGAGATATCCGTGCTGTTCGCTTCCCGCGAATTCGCTGAACGCGCGCATCAACGACTTGCCCAGCAACCATTCATCCAGCCGCTGTTCCGCCAATGCCGGCGCCGGTGTCTGTTCATCCTTGCGGCACAGTTTCCCCAGCCGATGCGTTGCTATCCAGCCAATCGCCACATGTTCCAACGGGCGCGACTGCCGTCCGAATCCCGCCAATGCCTCGATCAACGTCGCACTGACATCCTTCCGTTCCCGCAACTGATCCAGCGGAACCGCGTTCAACTCGTTCATCGCATCCAGCAGCAGCTTCTGATATTCATTCTCACATCCGGCATAATTCTCCGCAGCCGCCAGGAACCTGGTCATTTCCTGGTGGAAGGTCTTGCGCGCCGCGCGGTCGTCGCCGGTGATCTTGTACAGCATTTCGGCGTTGACTGCCGAGCGAAACGGCGTCAGCAACGGCTCCAATTGCATCTCGCGGTATTCGTCGTCGATGCTCGGCGCGCCTCCACCCTGCAATCGACTCGCCAGATTCCACCATGACCCGTCATGGTCGTACACTTCCCGGAAATCCAGATACGCCAGGTACTGGTAGGCGTGCAGTTCGGCGAACAGCCCTTCGTCCGCAATCTGTTTGCCCGCCCGGATATATTCCAAACCTGACTGGTAATCCCGGAAGATGTAATACACCCGTTCTCGTGTATCGAGCGCCAGCGCTTCCGCCAGTGACCGCGTCACCAAAAACTCATCATCGCCGGTGCCGGCATTGATGTGCGTCGAGGTGTGAATTCTCCCCTTCGACGTGTTGTAGGCGTTGTTATATAGAATAACCGCCCGTTCGCCGTCGGCGCGGTTCGAGTACGCAAACACATTCTCATCGACCCAGCCTTCCGGCGACTGGAAATCATAAAACGCAAAATTCTCCGATCCCGAGAACAATCGCCGTCTGCGCATGAGAGGAAATATCTCCCGTTCATGCCGCCGCACCATATCCTCGTCAATCTGTTCATCCCAGTACGCTTTGCGGTATTCCATACCGTATTTTTCGGTGAACCCCTCGATCTGCCCATGCCCGAACATCGGCAACCCCGGCATCGTGACCAGCATCATCGAGACCCCGTAGTACTTGTCGCCTTTGCCGAACTGCTCGATCGCCGTCCGTTCGTCGGGATTGTTCATGAAATTCACAAACCGTTTCAGCACTTCGGGGCTGAACTTCAGGACGTTCTTCACCGTCAGCCGGTACTTCTGGTTGTCCTCCATCTTCAGCATATTCATGAAGGCGCTGTTGTAAACCCGGTGCATCCCCAGCGTCCGCACGAAATACCCTTCCATCAACCAGAATGCTTCCGCCAACAGCAGCGTATCCGGCACCTCGGCCTGCACCCGGTCGACCACTTCGCGCCAGAATTCTTTCGGAAACACCGCGTCAAACTGTTCCTTGCTCATTCCATGTTCGGCCCGCGAGGGTATCGCCCCGCCTTCGCCGTGCGGCGGAAACCACAGGCGATGATAATGCCGTTTCGCCAAGCGTCATCGCCGCGTCAAACCGGATGATCGAGAACTTCCGCGCCACGTGCAGAATCAATTGAATCACCGCTTCACGTACTTCCGGTATCAGGAAATTCAACTGTGCGGTATCGTTCCAGGGCATACTCGTGCCGTCGTTGCCATGATAGATATACTTCGTGTCGCCCGTCCACTTGTCGATCCGCTTGAACACCACCGCCGCGTCGCGATGCTGCCAGTAGCCGTCTTCGATCTGCAAACAGACGCGTTCGTCCTGCGACAGATCAACGCCCGTGAACTGATAGGCCGGGAACGGCGGATATTCCAACTGAATAAACCAGTTCGGATGTTCGACCACCCAACGGGAATAGATCCCCATATGATTCGGCACCATATCGCTGGCAAGGCGAATCCCCCGTTTCCAGGCGCGCTCACGCAAGTTCTGATACGCCTCCTCACCGCCGAGATCAGCGGCGATGACATAGTCATACAGCGAGTACGCCGATGGCGCCGCCTCTGGATTTCCCATGATCTGCTTGATCTTTTGCGATGCCGCTGAGCGCTCCCAGACTCCGATCAGCCAGAGTCCGGTAAATCCCCAACGCGCCAGCCGATCAAGTTCCTCGTCCGGTATGTCACTCAAGAATCTGATACTTCGCCGGTATTTCTTCGACAACTGATCCAGCCATACATAAGCCAGCTTCGCCAACAACACGACATTCGACATCCAGTCGGCATCCGGGGTAAACGCCGAGTGTTCCGCGTAAAGATAGTCAGCTCCATACCCGCGTCGTCCGAACTGCATGACCTCGGCAAACCCGGTGTCCAGCGATCGCAAACGCCAGTCCTCTTTCAGCATGTCGCTTGCGAGCAAGCAACCGTCTCCAGCAATTCCGGCGGCAGGAACGAAGCCCAATATTGCTTGATGTATGCCAACTGCCCCTCGAGTGAATCCGGCGCGGCCAACATTGGCGCGCGCAGGCATTCGAACAAAGTCAATCCCAGCGGCGCAAACGGCGGTTGTTGCCGGAAATATTCTTCCATTCCCCCGATGTATGATTGATACGGCGCGGCTTTCCTGCAAATCGGCTGTCGTCAAAGAGCACGCGAACTTTCTTGAATGCCGGATTCTCCATCGCCAGCTCAAGCAGGATCATTTCGCTCGAAACAGTCTCGCGATTACTGCAGATTTCCGAGATACTTCGCAAAAATTCGTCTTCTTTGATCTGTGTCTCATGCACGGCCACCGGCGGGAATAATCCGACAAACGCAACCGGTGGACGCTCGGCCACAGTCTCGCCCTTGTTCTGTTTCGTCCATTGATGGCCTTTGGGAATCACGCCCGGAACCTGGTCGTGGCAGTATGCCATCACCAGGTAGCGCAGCACATCGACAATCACGCTGACCGTGAACACCTGTCCTGCCTGTAATGTCTCCAACGGCAACGAACTCTGCTCACGAAATTGGTTGTAGCGATCGACCAGCAGGCGGATCCCGTACATTCCCGACGTCACCTGGCTCACCTCGGCCCTACCATATAATGTAGAAACCTCCAGCCAATCCCAGGTCTTCCGCGACAGATGTATCCCAAACGGGAAATAGCTATGCAGTATTTTCACTAATGATGTCTTACTTTTTGCCAACGACGATCCAGTCACGCGTTCATTCTCCTGAAATTCGTCTCACGCCAAATACCATCCGGTAGGTTAAACATTCTTGTTTGACCTTCGCTCTCGGTGTACCCCATCCGCAAGGGTGGGTTTATCTGCTTCATCATCTCCCGGCTTCCCACAACATCTCCCACTCACGACTCCCAATTATGCGTATGTCGAAACCCTTACTCCCCTCTCCCCTTGGGAGAGGGGCCGGGGGTGAGGGTCCTTCTCGCGCCCTCAGGAATCCCGTCGAGACAGAATCCTTATGATCCGTTGTGTCAGCTCTTAGCTCGCCCCACGAGCGTGACCTGACACCCCTGCTCACCGCTCAGTAGGTTAAACATTCCTGTTTGACCCAATCCCGGTCTCTTCCGCTTTCTTCCGTAGGTCGAAACCCCGTGTGGTTCCGCCGCCAGTTCTTCGACACGCCTTCACGCGGGTTTCGACATTTGATACCCTCGCACAACAGCGAATGTCGAAACCCCAACTAACGCGATCGATCAAAACCAGCGTTCTTCCCTAAGGGGTTTCGACCTACCAAACTGTTACCCATCCACCCGGTCAATACCGGGTGAGGGCCCACCCTCAATTAACCCATACCTCTATGATCGGCAAGCGCTTTCTCCTCCCCGACTATTTCCTTGACTTCCCATGTAGATGCAGCTAGGATCGAGACATCACAATTAAAGAGGTCCAAAGGAGTAGTGTATGAAAGTGAGCACTGTGTTCGCCCTTGCCACGATGTTGTCAGTGGTCAGCATCTTCGGCTGCGTTTCTTCCGACACGTCAAAGACGGAAAGAAACAAACAGCTATTTGTTCAGGGCATTGATGCGGTCAACAACCGGAATTGGGACGCGCTCGACTCGCAGATCGTCGCCAACTATGTTCGCCATTGTCAGGCAACACCCGATGTGCAGGTGAACAGTCTGGATGATTTCAAACGCTACCTCAAACAGGATTCCGCTGCCTTCCCAGACTCACGCGTTGAGATCGTAACGATGGTTGCTGAGGGCGACTTCGTTGCCTTCCATTGCCGCTATACTGCCACGCAGCGAGGTCCGATGGGACCTTTTCCGGCTACCGGCAAAAAGATGTCTCTGGAAGTCTTTGGTATTCACCGGATCGAGAACGGCAAACTGGTCGAGACGTGGCTGTCCTGGGACAATCTGAGTGCTCTGATGCAACTGGGATTATTCCCCCCGGGGCCGCAAGCGGGCAAGTGAAGCCGGCATTCAACGCCGTCTGAAAATTCCGCCTGGCGAGATTCGTTCTGGACCGCTGTGGTCGCTACGCCGCGCACTCACTGTCGCGGCACAATCACCAGGGTATCCTCGATGTCAATTCCCTTTGCCGACAGTTCATCCGGCGGGAAAACCAGCCGCAGTTCCTTCCCCGGCTCCAGCGTAACCTCCTGCGAGTTGTTCGAGGAATAACCCACTACCGACATGCGTTGGGAACTATCACTCGGTCGAGATAGGATTTGATAATTCCTAAGGAATTCGACCCGGCATTTGGTCGCTTCCCTGAGCGCCTTGATACCTCCCGGTATGCGCACTGAAGCGGCATAATTAATCACGAGTCCCCCGCTATCTGACCCCATAACTGAACGAAAATCCATCGACTCTGCCAGCAATTTCTGCGTCTGCGAATTGCGAGAGAACGGCCTGCCATGTTGGGTTACGGAGGTAATCAGAGTCAGAGCGTTCTCTCCGCAATCAACGCTGCTCGATGGGCATTTGTCCAGCAGCGTGACGTACATCTGGACGTCTCCACCCTCCCGCAGTCCAAACGAGCAAAGCAGAGTCTTCTTCCCCAGAGTTAGTGATTTCTCCACCGACGATCGTTCGCTGCCACCCATTTCCTCTCCACCGGAATAGTTGAGAGCATACGCGTTCCCGCTCAGTCTCGCACCCTGGTCGTCTGTCTGCATCTTTATGTTGTAAAGCATCTCAAACTTCATGCCACCAAGTCGATATCCGGCAACTTCAGCCGTTATTCCGCACGAGCTGTCGGCGATGTAATAAGCGCCGCTGAAGAGCTGCTCCTGGTTGATGTCGTATACCAGCGATACCGGACAAATCGACTTGCCTGCATCGTCAGACCCCGCCACCGCCACTTGTAGAAAACGCTCTGATGCCGCATTGACTTCGCCAAACAGGCCGACCGCAAAGATCGCAGCTATCATGACACGCATCATATTTCACCTTCTTTCTGATGAACCGAATCAATCGTGCCCGCCCCGGCAGGGGCGGCCTGCGCCGGCTCTGCCCTTATGATCTCAACACTTTGCACAAGTACCGATCTTTTCGCTGGCGGTGCCGGCCGCACATCTCCCGGACCTAGTGCCAGCAACCACCCCGCCAGCATCAACGCTGCCAGTGCCGCAGCCAATGGAAGCGGCAACGATATTCGCCTGCTCCACAATCTTTTTCTTCTTTCGATCCCTTTCTCTGACAACGAAACTTCTGATTCATCCGCCAGGTCTGGTAGAGAGCGCAACCGTTCTCGAAGCAAGATGGCCGACGCTTCATAGCTTCTGCAATTCTCGCACCGGGCCAGATGCGACTCCAGTGCCGACTCGTCTGCCGGCGAAATCTCGCCGTCCAGACGATCTGATATCAGTCTCTCGAATTTCTCGCAGTTCTTTTCCATCTACTTTCTTCCTAGTTCCTGCATCTTCTTTCTGATTCGGTGCAATCGCACGCGCACCGCTTCCTCACTGACTCTGGTCAATCTTGCTAGTTCGCAGATCGAGTACTGCTCTACTTCCCGGAGGAGGATCAAATCCCTCTCCTCTGCTTCGATGCGACCTAGCACTTGTTCGATAAAATGCCGATCTTCGCTGCTGGTCTCGTCGTGTGAACTGTCCGGCAATGGCTGATACGAGCTGTGCACCCGGCGCGATCTCAAGTGCTTGAAACACAAATTGCGGGCGCAAATGAACAGCCAGTCTTTGGGACTTTCCGGGCCCTCAGACTCTTTGGTCTTCCCAATCAAGCGCAGGAAACTTTCCTGGACGATCTCTTTGGCGACCTCTCGATCACCGATTAAGTATGCGCAGTAGTTCATAAGTGCTCGCCTGTGCCGCAAGTACTCCTCAGCAACAGGATTCGTGCCTCCATTTCCGGCTCCGTCCTGCCGTCCTGCCTCATATGTCATCATGTGCCACAATAAAGACCCCTTTCGATCAATGGCGTTACACAAATTTCGCGGCCAAGTCGTTTGACAGTGAAACGGGTCAGGAGCCAAGCGCTCACGACGCTCGGCTCTTCTCCCTTATGTCTCTCCGTCAGGGACAGAAGGTCAGGGACATTCTTCAGTCGGCAGCTATCTCTCTGCTCGGCAAGCGCTTTCCCCTCCCCGATAATTTCCTTGACTTCCCCGCCCGCCGTACGTAAACTAACTAACTTGTTAAGGAGTACTTTCTAGGAGAAGCATGAAGAGAACTTATCAACCCTCTAACAAAAAACGGAAAAACGACCACGGTTTCCGTAAACGTATGTCAACCCGAGGTGGCCGTCTGGTGCTCAGCCGCAGACGTCGTCACGGCAGGAAAAAACTGACGGTTTCTGACGAAAGATAACAGTTTCGACAGGGGTATGTCTCTGGCGGACCACCGCCTTATCCAACAGACTGTCCGGCAGGGCGCGCGACGGGAATCTGACCACTTCGTGGTCTTCCGTCTCGCTTCTGTTTTGGGGCGAACCCAATTCTGTTTCCGCACGCCCAAACGGCTCGGCAATGCTGTGCGGCGCAACCGGATGAAACGACTGATGCGGGAGTTCGTTCGCACCCACAAATCGCTTTGGCCCGCGTCTGATTCAGTCGTTCTCATGCCCAAACACGGAACCTTTGAAATGGATTTCCAGCAGGTGTCAGCCGAACTCCAACAGTTGTTCGACCATGAGTAGAATCCTCGGATTTGCGGCATCCTATCTGGTCAAGGCGTATCAGCTTGTCGCCGGACCGTTGCTGCCCAAGGTCTGCCGCTTCTACCCCACCTGCTCGCAATACTCCCTGGAGGCCTATCGCAAGTATGGCATTTTCAGGGGCACCCACATGACCCTAAAGCGGCTCGGACGCTGCCATCCCTGGCACCCCGGCGGCTATGACCCGGTAGAGTGACACATGTTTGACCGCAATACGGTAATCGCCTTTATTCTGATCATCCTCATTTTCGTTGTCTGGCAACTTTGGTGGTCCAAAAACGCACCGGCGCCAAAACCGCAGCCGCCGACCACATCGGAAACTCAACCCGCGGACACGCTCACCAAGGCCGCGCCGGTCGCTCCTGAAAGTACGAAAACAGCGACACTTGATACATCCGCCATCGCCCAGGAGGAATCAATCCCGGAGCACCGTTACGAAGTCGAAACTGATCTTTACCACGCCATTCTCAGCAACAAAGGCGGCGGACTGATTGCTCTTGATCTCAAGAAATACAAACATTCCGACAGCACTCTTGTCGATTTGATCGCCATGAACTCACAGGCGACCCCGACAATACATTCATATACCGGCAATTTCACCGACAACGTCCCTGACCTACACCGCGAGTGGCGATTCTCTCCGGACGGCTACCGGTGCGTCGACACAGTCGATCAAATTCACCGCCTCCATTCCGGGCAAAGGCGAAATCGTCAAGGAATTCGTGTTCTACGGCGACAAGTACAACTTCGACGTCAACGTGTCAGTCAACGGTGTCAAGCAGCTTGGCCTCGAACGCGAGTACGTCCTCGCCTGGATGCCGCCGATTCCGCCCAGCGAAAAGAATCTCGCCGACGACTACTCGAATTACAAAGGCGGTGTTTATCTCTCGGATGAAATGTACAAGATTGACAAGTTCGAGCAGAACCGCCTCAAGGACGACCCCTCCGGTCCCGCACTTTGGGTCGGTTCCCGC
Organism: uncultured bacterium; assembly: GCA_963726455.1. Taxonomy (GTDB): domain Bacteria; phylum Zixibacteria; class MSB-5A5; order CAIYYT01; family CAIYYT01; genus CAIYYT01. Next base: position 584,046 of record CAVSCK010000005.1, on the reverse strand, counting down.
ACCAAATATTTCGCTTATGCCATCATTCCCAAGGGTGCTACCGGCACCGGCGCCACGTTTAGAGGCGACAAAGCAGTCGAAACCGTCAATAATACGAGCTACGAACGCCGCGCAATTTCTGCCGGTATCGTTATGCCGGTTGGCGCCGCCGACAATCTTACGAATCAATACACGATCTTCGCCGGACCGCTTGACACCCCGATTCTAAAGGCCTTTGGCGTCAATCTCGAAGATTTCATCGACTGGGGTTGGAAGATTATTCGCCCCTTCTCGCATGCAGTTTACTGGGTGACGATTCAATTACATCACATCATTCCCAACTATGGTTTCGTGATCATCATCATGGGAATCCTGATGAAGCTGATTGTCTATCCCCTCACCAAGAAAAGCTTGATCTCCATGCAGAAGATGAAAAATCTGCAGCCCAAAATGGAAGAGCTGAAGGTCAAGTTCAAGAGCGATCCGCAGAAACTGAATGCCGCCATGATGAAACTATATAAGGAGGAAAAAGTCAATCCTTTTGGCAGTTGCCTCCTGATGTTGCCGCAGATGCCGCTGATGTTCGGCCTCTATCAGGTCTTTCGCTCTACCATTGAATTTCGTCATGCCTATTTCCTCGGCTACTGGCCTGACCTGTCGCAACCCGATCCGTTTCCCTATATCATGCTCATCATCATGACCATCGCGCAATTCATCCAGCAGAAGATGTCCATCAGCGATCCCAAGCAGAAGATGATGGTCTACCTGATGCCGTTGATTTTCGCCTTCTTCTTTAGAACGCTTGCCGGTCGGCCTGGTGCTCTACTGGACTACCTATGCGGTGCTTTCGATCTTTGAGACTCTGAATATCAAACGAGTTATGGTGGCAACGAATCCGCAGGTAAGATGACGCTCCCCGACAGCGACGACACCATCGTCGCGATCTCGACTCCGCCCGGCCATGGCGGTATCGGCGTAATCCGCATCTCCGGCAGACAGGCGCTCGCCGTCACCGCTGCGATAGTCGATACTAAAGTCGTTTTGCCAAAAATGCTATCGCACACTGTTCATCACGGCTTCGTTCGCGATCGGTCCAGCGATTCCCTTGCCGATGAAGTCTTGGTCTCGATCTTCCTCGCGCCGAACAGCTACACAGGTGAGGATGTCGTCGAAATTTCCGCTCACGGCAACCCGCAGATTCTCAAACAGATCGTCACCATTGCCATAGATCACGGCGCTCGCCATGCCACTCCCGGCGAGTTTACGCTGAGGGCATTTCTGTCAGGTCGAATCGATCTGATCCAGGCCGAGTCCGTCGCCGACCTGATCGCTGCCGAAAGCGCATCCTTTCAGCAAGCGGCCCTCTATCAGCTCTCGGGTCGATTGTCCGCCTATGTCAAATCCCTGCGCGCCGAGTTGGTCGAAATTGCCGCGCTCTTCGAGGCCTACACAGATTTCCCTGAGGAAGACATTCCTCAGCGGCAGAAAGCAGAACTTCTCCGGAAGCTCGACGGCCGCCGTCGAATCCCTGTCGCGCCTGGCGTCAAGCTACCAGCGCGGAGAGATCATTCGCTCCGGCGTTCAGATACCAATTGTTGGTCCAACCAACGCCGGCAAATCGTCACTGTTCAACGCGATTTTGGCCGAAGAGCGCGCGATTGTCACGGAAATTCCCGGCACCACCAGAGATACTATCGCCGAGAAGATCGAAATTGACGGTCTAGCGGTGCGATTCATCGACACCGCCGGACTGCGCGAATCGCAAGACACGATCGAAACCGCCGGCATCGAGCGCTCCCGTCGCGAAATCGCCGCTTCCAACCTGATCATCTGCGTATTCGATATCACGACAACCGGTGCGGATGCGGTAACATCAGCCATGACCGAGTATCAGGGACAAGGACGCCATGCTGGTTCTTAACAAGATCGATCTGGTCGACAACGCGACACGAAAGCAACTGGAATCCAAACTTTCATCGTTCTCGCCGGTATTCGTATCCGCCAGGACGCTGATTGGAGTCGATGAACTATTGCGAAGTATCGCCGTCATTCTGCGAAATTCGCTGCCAAGCTCCGCCACCGGCGATAACGTATTGACCAATCGGCGCCACTATGATTCAGCCCAGAAAGCCGTAGGCGCACTACGCGAAACCTACCAGAAACTGGATGGGGGAGAGAGTTTCGAACTCCTCGCCTTCGACCTTCGCCAGGCCATCAACCACCTAGAGGAAATCCTCGGCAAAATCACCACTGAGGATCTGCTTTCCGAGATCTTTTCGCGCTTCTGCATTGGCAAATAGCCCCTGTTTCACGTGAAACATTGCCGATTCAAGCTCTCCTTACACTCTGTAAATAAGATAGTTAGATCGCTGAATTAACCTCAGAATCGCGGTGTATCCCACTCGCGAGAGTGGGTGCTTCCGCTTCATCATCTCCCGTCAGTGATCTCCGGTAGGTTGAACATTCCTGTATGATCTTCTTGCCTCCCTCTGCAGCGGACTCGATGCGGGCTCTCATATTTGCCGCTTGATTTTATTGGCTGCGGAGCGTATCATTGCCACCTGCCATGGCGAATTATGATGTCATAGTGATCGGTGGTGGCCATGCCGGTATCGAGGCCGCTGTCGCCAGCGCCCGTATGGGTTTGTCGACTGCGCTGATAACCGGGGATCCCGCCAAAATCGGAGAGATGTCCTGCAATCCCGCGATCGGCGGCGTCGGCAAGGGCCAACTGGTGCGAGAAATCGACGCTCTCGGCGGTGTCATGGGATATATCACCGACAACACCGGCATCCATTTCCGCACGCTTAACAAGAGTAAAGGCCCGGCAGTCTGGTCCTCCCGCGTCCAAACCGATCGCAAACTCTACCGCCAGTTCGCTCAGAAAGTGCTGTCGGAAATTCCGAATCTCTCTATTGTCGCAGGTATGGTCAGAGAAATAACGGCCGCAATCGGCGTATTCAATAGCGTTATCATGATGGACGACAGTACGATATCAGCCAGTGCCTGCGTGCTGGCATCGGGAACTTTTCTGAATGGACTCATCCATATTGGCGACAAACAGACTCCGGCTGGGAGAGTTAACGAGTCGCCGTCGCTCGATCTATCAGAGTCCTTACAGAAATTGGGCTTCCAAGCCGGCCGCCTCAAAACTGGGACACCGCCGCGCCTGGATGGCAGCACGATTGATTTCGACCGGCTCGAAAAACAGCCCGGCGATGACACCTTCCGACCATTCTCGTATAAGACACGCAACAAACTGACTAACAAGGCCTTGTGCCATATAACCTACACCTCTCAACAGACTCGCGAGCTGGTAGAACAGAACCTGCATCGCTCTGCGATGTTCTCAGGCAATATCAAAGGCATTGGTCCGCGCTACTGTCCGTCGATCGAGGACAAGATCAATCGCTTCCGCGACAAAGAACGCCATCAGTTGTTTCTTGAACCGGAAGGGCTTGATACCAATGAAATCTATATCAATGGTTTGTCGACCTCACTGCCTGAAGACGTGCAACTTGATGTTCTGCATTCGATTCCAGGCCTTGAGCAAGTTGTGATGAACCGCCCCGGTTACGCCATCGAGTACGATTTCTTCCCTGCCTATCAGGTCAAACCATCACTCGAAACGCGAGTTGTCGAGAATCTCTTTTTCGCCGGCCAGATCAACGGCACTTCCGGTTACGAGGAAGCCGCTGCGCAGGGGCTGATGGCCGGCATCAACGCGGGCTTGAAAGTCATGCACCAGGAACCGTTCTATCTCGATCGCTCCGAGGCCTATATCGGTGTGATGATTGACGATCTGGTGATACGCGTACCTACTGAGCCGTATCGCATGTTCACCTCGCGAGCCGAGTATCGTCTTGCACTAAGGGAGGATAACGCCGCTGATCGACTGATTGCCTACGGGAGGAAGTTCGGCCTGGTTGATGATGCCACTTACGATACTTATCTGCAACGGCGCGCGCTGATTGACGCCGAGAAACTGCGGCTCGGAAGTACTTCCGTACTGATATCGCAAGTTGACTTAAGTGCAGTCAATACTGATAAGCTGCCTCTTTCGCAACTGCTGAAACGACCACAAGTTCACTATTGTGATTTTGCGGGCGTTGATGACACTTCCCGCTCTTATCCAGTCGGCTGCGCCGAGCAGGTGGAAATCGAAATCAAGTATGAGGGTTATCTTGACAAACAGCAGCGGGAAATTGAACGCTTCAAACAGTTGGAATCCAAGATGATCCCGGAGACCTTCGATGTCAGAACGGTGAGCGGACTTAAGACCGAGGCGGTCGGCGTATTGCACCGCTTTAAGCCGATAAACCTTGGGCAGGCATCGCGATTGGCCGGTGTGACCTACTCTGACATCACGGTCTTGATGGTCCACCTGAAGAGACATGACACCCGATCTGTTTCACGTGAAACATGACCACGCCATCTCGACCTTCGTACCAGGACATCCTACGTACACTGCTGCCGGCCGGCGCGTCGGACGTGGAGTACAGACTCAGACAGTTCACCTCGTATCTGCTCAAAATAAACCAGCGAGTCAATCTGGTGTCGCGCCGCGATTCCGCGCTAGTTGTCGACGACCTGATCGCAGACTCGCTGGCAGTGCTTAAACTGATTGACTATGCCAACAGCGCGAAGCTGCTGGATATTGGCTCTGGCGCAGGTTTTCCCTGGATCGTGCACAAGATTGTGCGTCCCGATCTACAGATCGTTTCGGTAGATTCGAATCAGCGCAAGATCGAATTCCAGCGCGCAGCGTCATCATTGCTCGAATTCGCTTCCTGCGAGTTCCACGCGGCGCGAATCGAATCACTTCCGAGTCTGTCGGCTGATTATTGCATCGCCAAGGCCTTTGGTACCGTGGATTTGATCTGCAAATTGTCAGCACCGCATCTGAAGCAATCCTCCAGACTGCTGCTGCCACGATCAGCAGAAGAGATTCTGGATCCAGCCGGCATCCATGATCTCGGCTTCGAAATAGAAAGCGAAACCCTCTACGAAGTCGGTCCGCGCCTGGCGAAACTTCTGATTTTGACGCGTCGGTAAACTGCTTCATTGTGCAACCTCCGATAACCCGGGTTCGCCACAACTGCCAACTGCGAAAAAATCATGTGGGAGTGTGAGTTTTTACTTGCTGAATCGGGTGCCTGATGCTTAATATCACCTTCAAGTCTGGAGAGAGTACTAGGAGGTCGAAGCTGGCTAAGGTCTTCACGATAGCGAATCAAAAGGGTGGCGTCGGCAAAACCACCACGGCGATCAATCTGTCCGCTTGTATTGCTATTGCCGAAAAATCGACGCTGCTCATAGACTTGGATCCGCAGTCCAATGCAACCTCGGGAATGGGCTTCGACAAGAATAACTTGCCATCATCGAGCTATGATCTCCTGCTTGATTCGCGCCCGACCGAGGAATTGATAGTGCGCACTAACATCAAGCATCTCGACATGATTCCAGCCAACATCAATCTGGTTGAAGCCGAACTCCAGTTGGTCGAGCGCACCGATCGCGAAACGGTTCTGCGGGATCGACTGGCGGTAGTGCGCGATTATTATGATTACATCGTCATCGACTGTCCACCATCACTGGGTTTACTGACATTGAACGGACTGGTCGCCGGAGATCTGCTGCTGGTACCGGTGCAGGCGGAGTATTACGCACTGGAGGGACTGGGGCAGTTGATGAAGACCGTGCAACTGGTACAGAACGGGCTGAATCCGAAACTGGATATCGGTGGAATTCTTATCACCATGTACGATCCGCGCCTGAACCTGGCGCGGCAGGTGGTTGAAGAAGCCCGGTCTTATTTCAAGGGCAAAGTATTCAGCACGGTGATAAACCGCAATGTCCGGCTCGGCGAGGCGCCCTCGCACGGCAAGCCGATCATTCTGTACGACATTGGATCATCCGGCGCGGAGAATTATATCTCTCTGACGGAGGAGGTATTGAGATTATGAAGAAGATGGCACTTGGCAAAGGGCTGTCGGCATTGATTCCCGACGCTCCTGAAAGCCGACCGGGCAAGAATTTCGTGATGCTGAATCTGCAGGAGATCGTACCGAGCCACAATCAGCCGCGCAAGTTTTTCGAGGACCAAAAGCTTTCCGAGCTGGCCGATTCGATAGCGCAGAAGGGTGTGCTGCAACCGATTCTGGTGCGCAAATCCAACGGGAAATATGAGATCGTCGCGGGTGAGCGGCGTTTTCGCGCCGCCGAGAAGATCGGGATGGAGCAAGTGCCGGCAATGATCGTCGGTGATCTCAATGACCGAGAAGTGCTCGAAGTATCCATTATCGAGAATTTGCAGCGCGACGATTTGAATCCGCTGGAATTGGCGCACGGCTACAATCGCCTGTTGTCCGAGTTCGGCGTGTCACAGCAGGAGCTGGCGGGACGTATCGGTAAAGACCGCTCGTCCATTGCGAACACGCTGCGGCTGCTGCAGCTTCCGGAGGAAATCAAGGACAAGATCGCCCAGGGCAAACTGCGTGAGGGACACGCGCGCGCGATTCTGGCGCTGCAATCCGAAAAAGAACAGTTGTTATTGGCGCGGCGGATTCTGGAAGAGGATTTATCCGTGCGCGCGATCGAAGAAATCATTTACGGTCCCAGGAAGCGCCGGCGCGGCAAGAGCCTGAAGATCAAATCGCGGCCGATCGAAATTGCCACGGCTGAGACAGCGCTCAAACAGAAGCTGGGCACGAACGTGATGATCAGCCGCGGACTGAAAAAAGGGAAGATCACGATTCAGTTTTACGGCGACGAGGATCTGACGCGTATTCTTGAGCTTTTGGGAGTTGTCATTTAATGTGGACCAATTCCGGTCATGTAACAGTGATGATCATTTCCGACAGCGGCAAGAGCCCAGTGTCGATCAAGTTTTCGCATCTGACATTCAAGATCGCTCTCGGTGTCGCCGCCTTGGCGCTCTTGGCGACGATTATCGGTATCATTTCATACGGTACACTCTTGACCAAATCGCTGGACCGGGACCGACTGGCTGCGGAAGTGGAGCAAATGAAACGGTATACCACCAAGGTTGACCAGTTGGAAAAGAATCTGGAAACCTACCGCACAATGCTCAAGAAGATGACGTTACTGGCCGGAATCGATCTGGACGCCGTGGGCATGTCGATGATCGACAGCAGTGCAGTTGCCGCCGGTACTGAGCCACAGGTCAACAACGCTGAAGTGAGCGATGCGCAGCCGCATCCGCTGCCGCTGGGCTATCCGGTCAAGGGATACCTTTCGCGATCATATCAGCCCGACGACGCGAACCCGAGGGTCAGGCATTTCGGAATTGATCTGGCGGTGGGAGTCGGCACGCCGGTGATTGCTACTGCCGACGGGGTGGTGAGTTTCGCGGGTTGGGATTCGACCTTCGGCTGGGAAGTTATTCTCAAGCATGCCGACGGATTGGAAACGATGTACGGCCACAACGACTCGCTCTTGGTGCACGCGGGCGATGTTGCGAAATTTGGCGAGACGATTGCAGTTTCGGGAAATACCGGATCGAGCACGGCGCCACACGTGCACTATGAAATCAGAAAAGACGGCGTGGCAGTTAATCCAGAGGATTACTTAGACAAGCGTAAATAGAGGAGGCCAGGAGATGGCGGAGAATCTGAGCACTATCATCGGCAAAGACAGTCTCTTTACCGGCAACATGGAAGTTAAGGGTCTGCTAAGAATCGATGGCAGAATCAAGGGCAAGATTATTTGCGACGAGACCGTGACCGTCGGCGCGACCGGCGAGGTCGAGGCCGATATCGACGCCAAGATCGTGATCGTCACGGGAGCAATTATCGGCAACATTCATACCAGCGAGAAAATTGAACTTCAGGCCAAGGCCAAGGTATTGGGAGACATAACCACCAAGAATATCGTTATCGAGCAGGGCGCCATATTTCATGGATCGTGCCAGATGAAAGGAGTAAAAGAGGGGGAAGTAAGAGCCGATAAAGTCAATGAGAGAAAGCCGGTGTCCTGAGACCGCTCGGATACGGGCATACTGGTGTGGACAACTGACGTCACTTTGTGGAAATGCTTGCAAGCCACTCTGTGACACAACGTTAAACCCTGGACTTAAAAGGTTGATTTAAGGGTTATCCACAACAGCTTGATTTTAGAGTGCTTAAACTTCATTAAAGAGGACGGACTTTGGGTGCTTTTTCCCTCCTCGGCGGAACAGTTCTGTTCTTTGCGGGCTTGACCTGCTTGATTCTGGTGTTCGTCTCGATCACGAGACGGCTGGGCACCAGCGCCAGCACTTCTGTATACTACCGCGCAAAAGGTGGCTATCGTGACATGATGCTGGCCGGAACCGGTATTGCGCTGATCGTTGCCTCACAAGTCTGTTTCTGGTTCTACGGTGAAATCGAGAAATTCATTCCGTTCGACGAATCGGTTCCGGAAATGCGAATATCTTTTCTGGACGAGGAGTATCGCACACCGCGGATGATATTGCAGTCGACTGATCAGAACCACCAATTGACGGAACAGATGGTACCGCTTGACGGCGACAGCGCGACTATCGGTGTGGAAGTGTTGCGCTGGGGAAAGCTGGGGCGGATGCTGGGGCTGATGGATTGTTATCACATCAACGGGATATACTTTCGCGACTCGCTGGCAGACAGAAGCGGTTCGACCGGTCAGATTCCTGATTATGCGTTGAATGGGGGACCCTCCGGTTTTGTATCGGCGGTTCAGACTCTGGACGGCCTGTTCCCGGCGGAGTGGAAGTTCCTCACTTCCGAGCCGATCGTGGCGAATGCGCGGGCGGTGTATCGAATACAAATCACGCCTACGGTTATCTTCTGCGGCCGCAAATTCGAGAACAAGCCACTCGCCGACCACAACAAGTAGCAATGAAAAGACCCAGCCGCAAGGCGACCGGGTCTCTCCAAGAATCCAATCAAACCACTAAGGGCAGACTACTTACAGGTGGCACATGGCGCGGGGCCGTTGGCAAAGATATATTGCAACAAGTAGACCACGTCGCTGATCGTGTAAATGTTGTCGCAGTTAGCATCACCGAAGTGACCATCAAGCGGCGGGGTTCCCCCTGAGAAGATGTAGGCAATACCTTGGACGGCATCCGAAATGTCGATATCGCCCGAGCCGTTGAAGTCGCCGCAGATTGCCGCGGGAGCATCGATGTGGCTGACGATATAATCGTCATTCCAGTCGGCGGTTTCGGCGTACAAAAGTGTTCCCGTACCCTGGTAAGTAAACCAGGTTCCACTGGCATATCTGTGATCTGGATCGCCCAGAATCAGGATCTTCGTCGAATGCCCATCAAAGAAAGTTTCCTGCTTGAAGCCCGCGGGGATCGCGTACGAGGGAGTGATTTCACCCGACATAACGAGATAGGCGCCGGCAAGATCACCGGCAAAAGTCACTTCCACGGAGTGAGTAGTCGTGTCCTGATGAAAGTAGGCGTCAACGGCGGCGTTAGTGCGCTGCTTCGGATAGGCAACGGCATCGCCGTAGACGATCCGCATAAGGTAAGCGGCGTCCAAGTATGAGCCGGGCCGCCCGTCATTATTCACGTCCGACGCGGCTAAAGACTGCCCAGAGAATCCCACCGGGAAGGCACTGATTCCGTGGAAGAGGTAGTTACACAACATCTCGAGATCGGATACTTCGTTCGGGATGCCGTTGCGATTGATGTCACCACGCATGTCCACTGAATAGTATGGGGAAATCTGGACGCCACCATCGTAGAAGACCAATGACGTGTCCGGGGCGTGTCCGGGCGTATACAAGCTCGGACAATCGGGGGCGCCGTAGATTCCTTGCCAGCCGCCGTAGCCGGTCTGTCCGGTTATGTTATTGTGTGCCGGCGAGTCAAAAACCTGTCGATCGGCATAAAGGGTATCGCCGAAGATAGAACAGAGGGCGTTATGCGAACATTCAAGCCAGTAAAAAGAGAGCGGGGTAAAGTGGCCCAGAAAGGCCGGGTCCGAAGTAATCGTGAAGTTCAAATGGGCAATGACGCCGCTCTGACCTTGTAGATAGCAGCTCGGGTGGGGGTTTGCACCGCCCATATCCCCCACGGCTATGATGCGCACAAACCCGCTTGGGCAGGGTATACCACAGTCACCCATCGGGCCTGATCGATAGTTGAAATACTCCCAACCGCAGTGGAGGAGCAGATCGCCGGCAGTGGCGCTGCTGAACGTAAGGGCGTTGGCGTCGTAGGCAATCAGCAAGTCAAAGCCGCCGAAGTTACGCTGACTCGCAGAATTGTCGAGGGTCACGTCGACATAAACATTATTCTGAAGGTAAGCGTTAGAGACCTCCGGAATGCGCACGTTCGTATCGGCGGCAAGACTGAGGCTGGGCGCAATTCCAATCAAAAGCGCGACTAGCATCACAAGAACGACCGGTGGGGCTGATGAGAACATTCCCCATGAGAAGCAACGTTTAGACATGAAACCTCCTCTGAAAATGGTTGGTTCGGTGAGTGTCTGCCTAGAACGTTAGCGACGGATCAGTGTTGATCTAACCTTTGAACAGTAATGAGAAAGTATCTAAATTTCGAGCTGCCATCGGTGACAGTATTTGAAATATAGCCGTAACTATCCGACTGTCAAGACAAATTTTTTGCTGACGGAATGCCGTTGAAAGCCGTTGCGCCGGGCGGGGAGAGAGCGTTTATTCAGGCGGGCAGCAGAAATCGGGGCAACGCCAAAGCGGCACAAAGGACGCGAAAACAATTGCGGCAGCCGGTGCGTTTATAGGTATAAATAGATTATTGCAAAACAACGACCTTTGGAGGAGTTGATGACGGAGAATATCAAGGAAGCTGCCGACCTGCAGGCAGTAGAACGACTCAAAGACGCGCGCCAGCGGATCAAGGCCGAAATTGGCAAGGTAATTATCGGACAGGAACAGGTGATCGATGAATTGTTGATCGCGCTCCTGTCGAACGGTCACTGCCTGTTGGTAGGTGTGCCGGGCCTGGCCAAGACGCTGTTGATTTCGACACTGGCACGGATACTTGACCTGAAATTCTCCCGCATCCAGTTTACTCCGGACTTGATGCCGTCGGATATCACCGGCACAGAGATCCTCGAGGAGAACAAGTCCACCGGACAGCGGGATTTCAAGTTCGTGAAAGGGCCGGTGTTTGCCAATATCGTGCTGGCGGACGAAATCAACCGCACGCCTCCCAAGACACAGGCGGCCTTGTTGCAGGCCATGCAGGAGCATGAGGTGACCGCGGCGGGCGAGACGCATAAGCTGGAAGAACCGTTCTTTGTGCTGGCGACGCAAAACCCGATCGAGCAGGAAGGGACTTACCCGTTGCCGGAGGCGCAGCTTGACCGGTTCATGTTCAATATCTTCGTGGATTACCCCTCCTATCAGGAAGAACATCGGATTGTCAAGTCGACGACAGCGGTGCTCAATTATGAAATCACCAAGATGATGACCGGCAAAGAAATCAGCGCCTTGCAGCAGTTGGTGCGCAAGGTGCCGGTGTCGGATCATGTGGTGGATTATGCGATCAAGCTGGTGCGGGCGACCCGGCGCAACGAGGACGGTGTCGCGGACTATATCACCAACTGGGTGACCTGGGGCGCCGGACCGCGAGCGTCGCAGTATCTGATTCTGGGCGCCAAGACGCGGGCGATTCTGGACGGTCGGTATACGCCATCGGTGGATGATGTCAAGGCGGTCGCCAAGCCGGTGCTGCGCCACCGAATCGTGACCTCGTTCAATGCCGAGGCGGACGGTGTCGGCACGATGGAAATAATCGACAAGTTGCTGGTGGATGTGAGGGAGAAGTAACTATCGTCAAACTGATACATTCGATTTTGGCGCTGGTGGTGCCAACTTGTTGAAGAAAATGCTGCCATCCGATTTCGATCTGGGCATCCAGCCGCAGCGGTTCTCCTCATGGCGAGTAGAGGAGGCGCCCGATCTCGTTGTGAGAAACTTTTCGGTCAACTGGGAAAACAAGCCGAAAGGGAAAGGGAGACCACTGATCCCTCACCCAACGTTCCTGGTAGTGGTAGCGGTTTTCTTTCTTTTTTGGTCAGCAGCCGAAGGTTTCAACAACCCGGATATCAATATCGGACTGGGATTCTTCGCTTTCCTGGCGACACTGAATTATTGGATTGTTTCGCGCCTTCGGGTCATCTTCACGAGTGACAATATGTACGACGGCTGGGCAATCTCGAAGAGACTTCTTCTCGGGGCGTACGTGACTGACTACGGAATTGTCGATCATATCCAGTTCGGAAAAAACTTCGGATGGCCTTGCCTCAAACTGACATCGACGGCTTCGAATTTCTCGCTAAGAATTGTCGCGGGGCTTCGCGTGACTAGTCTGGTGCCGGTGCTGCTGATTCTGCGCGATCATAATCTCGAAGGCGCGTTCGATGAAGAATGCTGCCGGTTGCTTATTCGCTATGGAAGATAGAGTTCCGTACGTCACAACTTGAGGAAATGACGATATGATCAAAGCCGCCGTATTTTTGCTCGACGGTTACGCCGACTGGGAGTTGGGGTTTGTGTTGCCGGGGATGTTGGATTCGCCGGGCGCGAGCATTGTTACATTTTCGTTGGATGGAAGACCGGTGGTTTCGATGGGTGGGCTGAGGGTCACACCAGATACCTCGATCGACAAGATCAGGCCGGAAGATTACTCGATTCTGATCCTGCCCGGAGCGAGAATCTGGGCGGAAGGAGAAATCAAGCCGATCACGGAACTAGGCCAGAAATTCCTCGCCGCCGACAGGCCGGTCGCGGGAATCTGCGGGGCCACGCTGGCAGTAGGATGGTTGGGGAAGTTCGGCAAATGTGCCCACACCAGCAACAGCGTAGAGTTTTTGGAGAAGCATCTCCCCGAGTACAGCGGTCTGGCGAATTATCGTGATGTGCCGGCGGTTACCGATGGAAATTTGGTTACGGCATGTGGTGCGGGAGCTCTGGAATTTGCACGCGAAATTTTGAAATTGCTCAAGACGCATCCCGACGAGGAAATTGACGAGTGGTTTCAAGCGATGAAGAATGCCAAGGGGGGATAATGAAGAAGTTCCGTATAACATTCTTAATCGCATGAATCAGAAGTTGACGGAACAGGAAGCATATAACAAACTGTCTCTGTATACCCTTGCACATTCCAGCCCCGCCTTTATTCACCAACATGTGGTCGACGCGTTTGCGGCGCAGTATGCCGACGATAAGACAAAACCGATTACGATAATTTTCGCGCTGGTTGGTCTCTATCTGTGTGTGGAGAAGAACCATACTGGCAAAAAGATACAGTTCGCGCATATGAAGCTAGCCGGCGGTAAGAAATCGTGGCCGGCAATCACGCTGCCTGCAGACCGCGGCGCCATCACGGTCTTTGATGTTCTCAAAGCCCATCCGGGTAATCCGCGCGACGAAGCGATAAAGAAATGGTGCGCGTCGGTGTGGGAGGCGTACAGAGATAGCCGCGAAACAATCGTTGAATTGGTGCGGAATGAGTTGTTCAATAATTGATAGGCGAGAATTGTCGAACGGCAAATCCCTCACCCCCGGCCCCTCTCCCAAAGGTAGAGGGGAGGAACAGTAGGATAAGCATTCTTGCTTGTCCATTGTTGGGGCGTACGCCTCCACGTGGGCAAAGGGTCAAACAGGAATGTTCAACCTACTGAACGCTGCATAGTCGAGTTGTGCTCCCTCACCCCCGGCCCCTCTCCCAAAGGTAGAGGGGAGGAACAGTAGGATAAGCATTCTTGCTTGTCCATTGTTGGGGCGTACGCTTCCACGTGGGCAAAGGGTCAAACAGGAATGTTCAACCTACTGAACGCTGCATAGTCGAGTTGTGCTCCCTCACCCCCGGCCCCTCTCCCCAAGGTAGAGGGGGAGGAGCAGTAGGATAAGCATTCTTGCTTGTCCATTGTTGGGGCGTACGCTTCCACGTGGGCAAAGGGTCAAACATGAATGTTCAACCTACTGACTACTCGTTGAATGTTACAGATGCCGAACGGATCCATGCGGTGAGTGGTCACCACTTAATGCGGTCGAGGACCTGCCGGAGGCCGGGGGTGATCATTCCCTTGCGGGTGACTGCCTGCGTGACATTACCCCAGAAGACATTCACTTCGATAATGATTGGGCCGGTCGGCGTAATGGCGATATCCCAACCGAGCGTACGCAATTGCGGGATGTGTTGTTGTCCGCGGACGGCGAGCGCCACGGCTTCGTCAAAATAGGGCAGTCGAATCCCTGTGATTTGTCCGTTAGTGTCGGGGTGCTTTTGGACCGGCTGGTAGTCGCCGGAATCTTCCATGTAAGCATCCTGAATGACTCCGTTGTCAACCCGCGCCGCCATTCCCCCGCGAGAGATGTTGTCGACCATGCTCGTCCCGAGACCAAATTTGATCATCGTTGTCAGGACTTCGACGCGGTCCTCGTCATTCATGAACGTAATCACGCGCAGGGTATTCAGACTGTGCGGCTGGATGCGCTGCAGCAATTCGTGCTGCTCGATAAATTCCTGAACCAGTAATCCTTGTGGTGTGCGCGAGTAGGTCGTTTTCCAGCCCCAGAGGCACTTTTCGAAAAGCTGCTCGGCCGTTAGTCTCTCCCCGGACGCCGAAACAAATAACGAATCCTCCCGCCCGACAATAGCCGTAATGCCCGTGCCTTTGGCGCTGGCGGCGGGTTTGAGAATGAACTTATCCTTCGGCAGCGAGGTCACCAACTCACGAAACTCGTCGAAGCCGGTCAGTGGTTTCCCCTCGGCGGTTCTGCCAAATCTCGGATCGTAAATACCGTAGTTGTGCGGCATGGCAATACCGAACCAACTGAAGAATCTATCAGTGATGAATTTCGCGGTGATGGCACGATCCTGCATGGGCGACAGTTCGCGATGAAGTGCACAAACCTGATTATAGCTGAGGTAGGCGGCCTTGTCGTCCCAGGTCAGCGAAGGATTTGTCAGGTGGTAAGTAAAATACTCGTACGGCTCCAAACCGTTGAGCCGGCGCAGCGCCAAGACCTCCTTTGCCTGCGTGAGAAAGCCCACGCCGAACTGCTTTCGGTCATTGCGGCCGTGGCGATAAACGGTGCTGAAGAAGCGGAATATTCCCAATGGATTCATATAGTCAATTATCGGTACCAATACCCTCTGTCTCTACATCACATAAAGATACGCGATCATGGAGTGAAGAAATGGAAATTGCGCGCAGACGTCAAGGCGACACCTCTTTCGCGACTCTGGTGGGGCAAGGCAGGCAATCTGCATCTTTCCTTGACCAAATGGCACGAAATTGTGTATAAATGAAGTATGCAGGAACGGGCGCACACCAAATACTTACAGCCGGACGTCGTCAGCCGCCTCAAGGGGTTGGAGATCAAGGCACGACTGGTGGTCGAGGGCTTTATCGCCGGATTGCACCGGTCGCCGTATCATGGCTTCTCGGTCGAGTTCGCCGAGCATCGGCAATACATGCCGGGGGATCCGATTCGCAACATCGACTGGAAAGTTTACGCCAAGTCGGATCGGTTCTTCATCAAGGAATATGAGGAAGAGACCAACCTCAAGTCATATCTGTTGATTGATTGTTCACGATCAATGGCTTTTGCCGCCGATGGCCGCACCGACAAGTTGACCTATGGATTACAGTTGGCGGCCGCGCTGTCGTTTCTGATGTTGAAACAGCGCGATGCGGTCGGGTTGGTCGGATTCGATGAAAAGATCAACACCTATGTTCCACCCCGGTCGGCGGCGTCGCATCTGCATGTGCTGCTGCGCGAGATGGAGCAGTTCAAGCCGACCGAGAAGACGAATATTGCGGGCACGTTGCACGAAATGGCGGAGCGAATCAAGCGGCGCGGTCTGGTGATCCTGATTTCCGACTTGCTCGATGAACCGAATCAGATTCTGGCGGGACTCAAACATTTTCGCCATCGCAAGCATGAAGTGATTGTTTTCCACGTGCTCGATCCCAAGGAACGCGATTTTTCATTTCCGCTGGAAGCGATTTTCAAAGACATGGAGACCGGCGAGCAGATAAACACGCTGCCCTGGCAGATCAAGAAGGATTATCAGCGCATCATCGGCGAAGTGCTGGATCGGTTTGCGCGCGAGTGCCGCATGTCGAACATCGATTATGTACCGATCGACACCGCGACGGCGTACGACAAATCGCTGTTTGCGTTCCTGAACAAGCGGGCGAGGTTGTATTAAGCGTCGGTGCAAAAATGCCATGGGAATCAGATGAATCTCCAAAAGCTAATGACATTCGGCTTGATGTTCATCTTCGTGTTGGGCGGCTCGGTGACGGCACAGAAAATGAATGATCCTCAAACGGGCCGGCCGGCATTCTGTTTCATGAGCAGCAGCGGCTCCGGCTGCAACACCTCGTTGATTACTGAAACGGCAGTAGCGCATACATTGGAAAAACCGCTGTATGAGTGGCATTTTAGTTGGGAGGTCGGCGCACTCCACAAGATCGACTCCCAATGGGCTGTCGGGGGAACACTTAACTTTATCTACGATCAAGATAATAATCATGCTTATGTAGTTGCGCTCAAACCACGAGTAAGACGATGGCTTAGTCGCGGACTGCGAGTTGACTTGGCCGCCGGCTTGACGATTTCCCAGTTCTCGGAGAAGAGTCCCTTCGTACTAGCAAATCCGAGCATTACGGGAACTCTATCAATGGGAGCTGGTGATTGGGTGTCCCTGTACCTTCAGGTGGAACATTTCCGTTATAAACCAAGGCCGGGCGAGTATTTTGATCCCAGTCTGATTCCTCCACCGTTTACCGAAACAAATTGGTATATTGGAGTCAGCTTTGGATGCTACCCCGGAGCGATACTGGCACCTCTTGCCCTGTTTCCCACAATCGTTGCTGAAGCAGTTTCCGACTAACTACATGTTCTGTTGACAGTGCCCGCCATGTTTCATCAATGAAAATGAATACCCGCAAGAATTAAAGCCCGTGTCACATGACACGGGCTTTTCTGTTCTTGATGAAAATCAATATGCCGGCGTCATTGTTGGCATTGGGAAACCCAGTCGCCGCTCATGAAGCCAAAACCTTTGTGGCGATGTTCGTTGTTACCGGGATCGACTCCGCCGGCACTTGGTGCTGCCGCCACCCAGGTGCCGTTATATTGACCGATTATGTTCATCGTGCGGTCATAAATGTCGCCATGGAACCAGCCATGATTGAGCAGGATCGGGTCGACATTCGCATCGTATCCCCAGGTGCCTTTGAGCAAACCTTTGAATGAGCCGGCTGCAACATCATCGTCCGGCGGTCCGGCACTAATCCATTTGCCATACATGACGCGTGAGCCGTCACTACGGACACCAAAGCGCCCTTTGTAATGACCAAAAACCAAACCATTGCCGGAAACCCAGAGTCCCTTGAATACGCCCGTGTCGCGATTCTGCTCGCTGCGCATCCAGTGGCCATCAAGATAACCCTGACTGCACGGGAAATGATTCAGCTTCAGCGACGTGATTGCGACCTGGTTGGCGCCGACATTGACCAACTCGTCGAGCGAATCAAGATCACTCATCGCGAAGGCGTGAGTATAAGGCGTGGTCGCAAACGTCAACGTGTTCGGAGTTTGGTACGCCTGCGGATTGGGATCGTAGACCAACACAATGATGCCGTCGGCCGCCTGTTTGGTGCGGCTGACCCATTGCAGGACAGTGCGGGATTCGCGGGGGCGGACGATATGGTCCCCCTCTTCAAAGCCGACTGTGCGCACGGCAATAATAGCGCCCCGGTCAAGAGTCAGCGTTCCGGACCAGTCTGTGATTGCCGTTTCTGTCGAATCGTATTGAAGATGGCCCCACCTGAACTTGACCGAGTATACATTCACATTGGCCATGTTTCGCAGCGAATCGACATCGGAGGTGGAGTCCATCGGATCGTCGGCATCCATACCAGCAACCATCGCCGACAATTCGGTATCGCCAAAGGCCGGCGTTTCACTTGTAGGAGTCAATCCACCAAACTTGTCGTTGAAAGTATTGTCGCCGGTGGGGACCGGTGACGTCGAGCTGCTGCATCCGGCCAGCAGTGCGGCCAGAACGAGAGCGACGAGCAAGAAAAAGAGATTGTTACGCAGCGACATATCTGTTCTCCTTGTTAATTTTGACCCGTGTGGGTGTCAGATTCAGGACAGTGAATATGACACTTTGCCGCATCCGGGACTTGCGTACTATTTTACGCGCCGGTGCTGCTTGCGTTGCAGTCAATTCGCCGATACGAACAGGCCGTCGGGCCGATCGCTTTGATTTGCCGTCAGTTATGCCACTCAGAAAATACTGTATCGCACCGTGGCGACAGCGACAATATAATTGGATTCATCAAGACGATGCCATAGTATTCGCTCGGAATAATCCAACTATGGCGGACTGACCGATAAGGGAAGTAAGAATCGATTAGACAGAAGCCCGTGCCGAAAGACACGGGCTTCGCATTTCAAGATTGTTCTGACCGGCTGACGTGATTTTCAACTCACTGCTGGCACTGGGCGGTCCAGTCGCCAGCCAGGAAGCCGAAACCTTTGTGGCTGGAGCCATCGTCGGAACCGGTGAGTTTGTAGCCACCATAACCGCCACCACCTCCTCCTCCTCCGCCTCCGTTGCCGCCTCCACCGTTGCCACCACCATTGCCACCATTCCCATTACCAGAGCCACCGCTGGGAGCCACAGCCACCCAGGTGCCGTTGAAGTGTCCGATGACTGTTAATGACCGGTCATAAATGTCGCCCTGAAACCAGCCATGATTGAGGAGCACCGGATCAACATTGGCATCATAACCCCACTGTCCTTTGAGAAGTCCCCGGAACGTGCCGGCAGCATCGCTTTCATCCGGCGGCCCGGCGCTGATCCATTTGCCAAACAGAACGCGCGTGCCATCATCCCTGACGCCGAAATGCCCTTTGAAGTGACCGAAAAGCAGTCCGCCTCGTGACACCCAGAGTCCAAGGAATTTTCCTGTATCCCGATCTGCCTCGCTACGAATAAACCGACCGTTGAGAAAACCCGCGCTGCAGTCGGCCTGAGTCAGCTTAAGCGCATTGATCGAGACTTGATTGTTCCCGACGTTAACCAATTCGCTAAGCGAGTCAAGTTGACTTGTGTTGAACGTATGCGTGTACGGCGCAGTGGTAAAGGTGAGATTGTTCCCGTAATACTGTCCCCCGGTCGGATCGTAGACGTAGACGAGGATGCCGTCAAAAGACTGTTTGGTGTGGCTGACCCAATCCAACTCGGTGCGCTGGTGCCGGGGAAGAACCAGATAGTCTCCGGCATCAAACCCGATAGTGCGGACCGCAATAATCGCGCCGCGCTGAATTGTCAGCGAGCCGGACCAGTCGGTGACGGCAGTCTCCGTCGAATCGAGCTGCAAATGTCCCCACTTGAATTCCACCGAAAACACATTGACTCCCGCCTGATGGTTCAGTGAATCAATGTCGGGTGATGAACTGAGATTGTCGTGAGCATCATCGTCGCCTGCCATGGTCATCAGCATCGGATCACCAAAGGCAGGGCTTTCACTTGTGGGAGCAAGACCGCCAAAAGTCTGGTTGAAAGGGTTGCCGCTGGCCGAGTTATTGGGGCTGCTGCTGCTACTACAGCCGGCTAGGAATAGCGCAACCACCACGACCAGTAATGCGGCGAAGACAGGAAATCTGTTTCTCGACAACATGTCTGACACTCCTTATGTTTTCATTTGCGCGCCCCCGGATTCTCGAATCGCCACCACCCCAAACCCGGCCTGCAGCCAACCTGTAAGGCCGGACACCTAAACCGATAAATCACTAACCGTACGAATTGCATAAGGTTCCTAAATCGCGCAAATGTGGCAAAACGGGGCGAACAACGGAGACAAATTCAGCGTGCGGACGGCCGACGGGCGCCTGACAATTCAAATCTTTATGGTGTTGAGCGTCAGATGCGTATATTCTGGTTCGACTTTACCTGTCATGCAGAGGTTTAGGTATAGCACCTGAATTAGCAATACTATCGCTGACCGCCGCCTCGATCGGCTTCGTGCACACCCTAATCGGACCGGATCATTATGTGCCGTTTGTAGCTATGGCCAAGGCGCGCAACTGGTCGCTGACCAAATCCGTGTGGATCACGGCAATCTGCGGCGTCGGTCATATCCTGAGTTCGGTGGTCCTTGGTCTTCTCGGCGTGGCGTTTGGCATCGCTGTCGGAAAACTGGAGGCGCTGGAATCGTTTCGCGGCAACATCGCCGGCTGGGCGCTGATTGCGTTCGGGCTGGCATATTTTGTCTGGGGTTTGCGCCGCGCGATGAAGAACCGCCCGCACAGCCATTTGCATCTGCCCGGAATGAAGAACGGCGAGCACCACATTCATGCCGACGGCACCGCGCATTCTCATGAACCTGCCGAGAAGCCAAACATCACGCCCTGGATTTTGTTCACCGTGTTCGTTCTTGGTCCCTGTGAGCCGCTGATTCCGATTCTGATGTACCCGGCTGCGCGGCACAGTATCTCCGGACTGGTCTGGGTAACTTCGGTTTTCGGAATCGTTACAATAACGACGATGGTCTCCGTCGTAGTCGCCATGTCGTTCGGAATCAAGATGCTGCCGATGGCCAGGCTGGAGCGGTACACTCATGCGCTCGCCGGCGCCACGATCGCGATTTGCGGCGTAGCCATTCAATTCCTGGGTTTGTAAGACGAAAGTTGATAATGCCATTTCCGAAGTTTTTTGAGTCCAAGAATAGTCTCGAAGCCAAGCGTCTCCGGCCGAAATTGACAATCGCGAGAACGAGATTGGAGATCAACGTCGAAGTCATCGCCGCAGCTGCCCTGATCTTTGCTGTTATCTACCTGGTGGCAACCTGGGCAACGCTACCGGACAAAGTGCCGATGCATTACGATTTTGGCGGCAAAGTAGACCGGTGGGGCAGCAAGTATTCGCTTCTGCCGATGATCGGGACGGCGGTATTCCTTTACGCGCTGCTCACGTTGTTTCAACGATGGCCGCACATCTACAATTATCCGTTTGCCCTTACAGATCAGAATCGGGAGAAGCAATATCTGTATGCGCGGCAGCTATTGACCGTCCTCAAGGCAGAAGTAGTCTGCATGTTCGCGTTTCTAACTTGGCAGACTATTCAGGTAGCGCGCGGCAACGCAGCTAATCTGACGATCTGGTTTCTGCCGGTGATATTGGGTCTTATCTTCGCGACGATAATAATCTACTTCATCAAAGCGTACCGGGCGCGTTGACACCGGTGCACGTAGCAACACCACGATTGCCGTCTAGTTGTCTCCACCCTCCGGCGGTGCTGTCGGCTCGATTCCGATATCGGACAGCGATTTCAAGCTGCGATTGATCCAGTTGAAGACCGAATCGCGCTCCGCCTTCGACGGCTTGGCATCCCAGTGCATAAAACGATAGGAAAGTGGCGGCATGTCACTGCTCTGCAATTCGTCATGGATGTTGACGAGATCATCGGCGACGTCCCCTCGTTTGCTGAAAGGAAATCCCGGTTCCATGTCGAGCTTCTTGTGGGCATTGCGAATATCGGAATCGATCATGCCCTTGATGATCGGCAATTTATAATACCAGGGAAACCGTGTCTGATGCGTGTGGCAGTCAAAACAGCCCTTGACGAAAATGGGCCGCAGCGTCACGAAACCGTTGTTGATCTCCGCATACACTGAATCCTGTACCAGCGTTGCCGAATCGGGAGTGGTAAGGTTTGCCGTGTTTGTTGAGGCAGCCGATTCGGAAGTCTGCCCCGGTGGCAATGCCGCCAGAGACACGACCAAAAGTGCTGTACACAATATCAAGAAAACAATCGAGGCCTTAAACTTCCCGGACATAGAGATTCCTCCGTTTGATTCAATCACGACAAATCTGGACTACTAGAAGACGATACGCAAGCGGGGAATGAATTTTGAAGTGGGTAATATAGTGAATCAGTTGCGGGCGCTTCGGCCGTCGAAGGCAAGAAACGCTTTACGGGCAGCCAGTATCAGCGCAAAACCGACCAGCATGATGGAATCGCGCACGATCAAGTCAATCACCGGGCCTTTGGCGCGGGACGTCGTTGAAAAACAGCCGCACTCGATATTGACACCGCGCAGCAGCGCCACCGTTAGGGCGATGATGAATACGACCGTCATTCCACCCAACACAACGGAAGCGCTCTTATGCCAGAAACCAACGATGAGCATAAAGCCGCACAGTATTTCCGCCCAGGGCAGGAAGAGCGCGAACAGGTTGATAACGCCGCCCGGCAGGATGTGATAATTGTAAATGATGCGGGCAAACTGGTCAGGGTGTTCGATCTTGGAGACCGCCGCATAAATAAAAACGATGCCGAGCGCCAGCCGAATCAGGAAAACGAAATATTGATTGGTGAGCAACTTATTCATCGTACTTGCCGTCGATAGGAAGTTTGCGTTTGTCCCAGATCTGCCAGCCGCCGAAAAAGATCTCGACGTTCTTGTAGCCGTACTTCTGGGTCAGCAGCCGCGCCAAAAGCAAACTGGCATCGCACTCGCTGCCGGAACAGTAGGTGACAATCTTCGCATCCTTGGGCAGCAGCGGTTCGACTGCCGGCCAGTGATCGTCGAAAGTCTCAAAGGGAAGGTTGATCGCGTCCTTGATGTGGCCGATCTGATATTCTTCCGGCTCGCGGGCATCCACGAAAATGTAGTTCTTGCTGACAAACCGGTCGAAGGCATCCTGCGGACGCAGGGTCGGCGGGTCGCCCTTATCGTAGGATGGCAACGTCCAGACGGTGTCTTCGCCATCGGAGAAAGTCGGCCAATTGCCCACCCAGGGAACTTTATTGGGATTAACGAAATTGTTGGCGACGGCCAAAACGGCGGCGGCGCAGCAGATGATGAAGATTCGTACTATCGTTCGCATCGTCAGTTCACGGATGTCGTCGGCTCACAGCTACGACTACGCGATCGTCCCTTTCGTACAGTCCTGGAGTCAGTGCTCTACAAACGGCTTCCCAAATTATACAAGCATGGCGGCCGGACGTTCCCGGTTGCCTGCAGCGCGACAGCCAGAATAACAAACATACAAGCATAGGCAAGAAATTGTTTGGCGGAAAAAGAGGGCGGAATTGATCGACTATCGCCCGCGGCCGGTTACGGCATGTTCAGTTCGGTGCAGTCGGCGCGGCCATAATGAATCATCATCTGCCGCACCGGTGTTGTCGTCACTTCATTCAGCCGGACGAACACAGACATATCCTCCGCACAGGAGGGAGTGCCGAGGGAATCGACGTTGACCGTGAAGCGGACGTTGAAGAAGGCCGACGCCATGTCCTTGAACTCGACCATTTGCACGGTACCGGTATCGGTGGAGATAGTCTGGGAACGGATTAGGCGGGTATGCGACGTATCGTAAACGGCAACAGTGACCGGAAATACGCCGGGGAGTCCGGCCTGATCCTCGACCACGAGCACGCGGACTCTCAAGTCACCGATACGCTCGGGCAGGTTATTATCCGGTTTGCGGCTGCAGCCGACCAAAATCACGAGCATCAATAATGCTATTGCCGTTATTCTTGTAATCATCGCCTCTTACTCACTTCCAACTGGTAAACATGGAATCTGTCAGCCAATCTACACGCAGATATGACGTGAAGCAAGCCGAATTGGTGTAATCCGATCAAACAATCTTTTGCAGATGTTCGAGAAACGCGCCGGTCTGCGCCGATTGGATAAAGTAAATACCCAGCAGTATCAAGAAGACTCCGCAGACAGTAATCAAAGTTTGGTAGACGAAGTTATTGAAGAAGCGGCGGCCCGAACTAATCAGAAAACTGACGGTCGAATACCAGGCCAGATCGGAGAGAATGTGGCCGATGTAGAAGACGAACAGCCCGATAATCCCGAACTGCAGCGATTGGGAAATCAACAGCGCGCCGACCGTGAGCCACCAGAGAATCCAGTAAGGGGACGACACCGAAACCAGTCCCGCCATCACGATCGTGGCGCGGTTGGTCTGGCTGCTCTTGCTGACGAACTCCAGACGGGCTTTCTTGCGGATGACGTCGACCAGCATCAGGATTCCCATCAATATCAGCGCCACGCCTCCGACGACGGCAATCCACCAGAACACCCGGGGATCCTTGACCAGTTTGGTCAGCCCCAGATAGATTCCGAAGAGCACTGCCAGTTCAGAGATCGCATGCCCGAGCACGACAATCGGTCCCGCCCAGAAACCCTTCTTAAGCGCGGACGAAATATTGACCGTCAACAGCGGTCCCGGCATAACCGCGCCCGACAGCCCGACTACGAAGGCGTTAGTAAAGATGAACAAGAGCGACATGAGCGTAAAGTACGAGAAAGCGAGCCGGAATACAAGGCCGCAGGCAGTACGCGACAGAACCGCTCGCTAGCAGCGGAAGATTATGGCTTTATACCCTCAGCCCCAACCAGGATTTGACGAACCGGAACTTCAACGATTCGAGCAGGAGAATGCTCAGAAATGACACTCCCAGGCAGCGTGCGTAATCCATTGTCTGCAGGGGCTCGAAGCGCAGCAATCGTTGCAGAACCGGAACGGTCAGGACTAATCCCAGGAAGAAAAGCGTCCCGCCAATTATCCACCAGGAAGTCGGACTCTTTACCTTCAGCGTCGCGGGAATAAAGCGCGTCTGTGAGCGGTTGGTAAGGATCAAGCCCAGATTCGCGATCACCAAAGTGGTAAAGGCGATCGCCCGAGCCATCGGCTCCGGATGATTGATCAGCGACCAACGGTAAACGCCAATTACGGCTGCGAGAATGATCAGTCCCTGTGTCAGACTTAGTATCACGGCCTTCTTGCCAAACAGCGGTTCGCCCAGTATTCGCGGGGGACGATTCATGATGTTTTTCTCGGCGGCTTCCGCTTCAAAGACGATTGAGCAGGCCGGGTCGATGATCAATTCGAGAAAGACGATGTGCACCGGAAACAGGGCCAGCGGCCACTCAAAAATGACAGGGATCAGCGACAGGCCGGCAATTGGGACGTGCACGGAAAAAATGAACATCATCGCCTTCTTGAGATTGTCGAAAATTCGGCGCCCCATGCGGACGGCCTGCACGATCGAATCGAAATCATCATCGAGCAATACCAGTGACGCCGATTCGCGGGCGACATCGGTGCCGCGCCCGCCCATCGCAATTCCGATGTGGGCGGATTTCAGCGCCGGCGCATCGTTGACTCCGTCGCCGGTCATGGCGACGACCTCTCCCATATCTTTGAGGACTTTCACCAGCCGCAGCTTCTGTTCCGGCACCATCCGGCTGAACAGGTTGACCGTCTTGATTCGCTCGGAAAGCTCGTCGTCGGTCAGTCTTTCAAGCTCGGGGCCGGTGATCGTGTGGTCGGGATTTTTCAAACCAATCTGCCGGGCGATATTTTGCGCAGTGCCGGGATAATCTCCGGTGATCATGATCGTGCGAATACCGGCGCGATAACATTCGCCCAGAGCTTCCTTGACTTTCGGCCGCACTGGATCGGCCAGGCCAAGCAGACCGAGGAACTCGAACACGAAGTCGTGTTGCACCGGCGGCAGCAACTCGGCATGGAAAAGCGCGCGCGCCACGCCGATCACGCGCAAACCCCGGCCGCTCATCTGGTCAATTGCCAGTCCCAATTCCGCATTCTGTTTTTCCGTAAAGTGGCACAGATCGGCAATCGCTTCGGGAGCGCCCTTGGTTGCAACCAGATAATCTCTTTGGTTCGGTGACCGCCAGACTCGCGTCACGGCAAGTATTTCGCTGGACAGCGGGTATTCGCGCAGCAACTGCCAGTCTTTGTGCACGTGTTCGGTATGCGCCAGCGCCACTTTGCCCATTTCATTGATGGCCTTTTCCATCGGATCGAACGGATCGGCGGGGCTGGCCAACATGCTGAATTCGACAACCTCGTGAAATTGGTCCGGCAGCGAGTGCGGAGTTGAAGGCACTTCCTCGAATTGACCGAGAATGTATAGTTCGCGTATCGACATGCGATTCATGGTCAGAGTGCCGGTCTTGTCGACGCACAACACCGTGGCGGAACCGAGAGTTTCGACGGCCGGAATGCGCCGTGTCAAAACGCGGGCACGCGAAATCCTCCAGGCGCCAAGTGCCAGAAAAATAGTGAGCACAACCGGAAATTCCTCCGGCAACATTGCCATCGCCAATGACAAGCCCGCGAGGAAACCGTTGCTCCAGTCGCCGCGAGTAGCTCCGTAGACGACCACGACAATACTACAGAGTAGCGCACCTACAAACGCGAAATTGCGAACGAGCCGGCCTGTTTCCCGCTGCAATGGAGTGTCTTCGGTCTCCACGGTTTGCAGCGCCTTGCCGATCTTGCCGATTTCGGTATTGATGCCAGTGCCCATGGTCTCGGCAATCCCCTGGCCTTTGACTACCAGAGTGCCGGAGTACACGAACGGCGAATCTTCGCCGCCTGGTCGTTCCATCGCAACCGGAGTGGCGCCTGCTTTTTTTCGAACGGGGACTGATTCGCCGGTCAGCAAAGACTCGTCAACGGAAAGATTGAGACAGTCCAACAAGTAAGCATCCGCCGGAATGCGATCGCCTTCTGCTAGCAAGAGAATGTCACCCCGGACGACTTCGCTGCCGGCAATTCGCAGTTTGTTGCCGTCGCGGATGACCAGCGCGCGCGGGCTGGACAAATCGCGGAGCGCTTCCAGTGCGCGTTCGGTCTTGCGTTCCTGATAGAACGTGATGCCCATGACCACGATTACAAATCCAAGGAGCATGAGCGCCTCTTCTTTGTCGCCGGAAATCAGATAGAGTGTGCCGCAAGCGAGCAGCAGCAGAAACATCGGTTCGCGAACGACTTCGAGCGCTATGCGAAAGATGCTGCGCGGTTTCGTGGTTGGAAGCGAATTGGGACCGTCAGCGGCGAGCCGTCGCTGCGCTTCCTCGCCGGTGAGGCCGTGCAATTGTGTTTGTTCGATAACCTGAGTCAGAATACCATCCCGTCAATCAGTCGAACATTTCAAAAAGACTGCCCCAACGCCTTTTGCGGCCGTGACCTTTGCCCTGGGCGCCACGGTCGTGTCGGTCGTCGTATTCATGATCGTGTTCTTGTCTTCCGCCGCCTTCCCGTTCGTCACGTTGATCCCACTCGCGGTCGGCTTTCGCCAGCAAACGTTCGAGTTCGCCGCGATCCAGCCAGATTCCACGGCAGGTTTTGCAGACGTCAACGGTTATGCCGTCGCGGTCACGTTCGTCCATTGTCGGTGTTTCACATCTGGGACACAACATACCTGGGCTCCTTCAAGCTTGTTCTCAGCGGTCGTCCGGCCTGCTGCGATATCTGCCGAAGTCAGTCAGCACCTCTGAACGACCGGCGACGATATAAGGGGAAGCCGACAGTTCAACAATAAGGAAGTTTAAGCGTGACAATTCGATTTTATCGAAGTATGTTCAACTCATGGAATGGCTCAACTACCACCATCTGCTGTACTTTTGGGCAACGGTTCATGAGGGAGGCGTCACGGCGGCTGCCGCCAAACTTCGGCTAGCCCCGGCGACCGTCAGCGCGCAGATTCAAACGCTGCAATCCGCACTCGGGGAGAAACTTTTGATTCGCTCGGGGCGCAAACACAGATTGACACAGATGGGGCAGATTGTGTACCGATACGCAGACGATATCTTTCGCCTCGGACAGGAGATGCTGGACACGGTTCGCGATCGTCCCACCGGCAGACCGCTACTATTCACGGTCGGCATTGCAGATGGCGTCCCCAAGCAGTTGGCGAGACAATTGCTCAGGCCGGTCGAGCAATTGCAGGAGGACGTGCGCCTCGTTTGTCGCGAGGGCAATCCTGAGCGACTATTGATCGACTTGGCCGCGCATTCGCTCGACCTGCTGCTTCTCGATGCGCCGATACCTCCCAGCGCGGGAGTGCGGGTATCGAATCATCTGCTGGTTGAGTGCCGGACAAGTTTGCTGGCGACTGAAGATCTGGTTGCTAAATATCGGCGCAAACCTTTGCGGGCATTGAATGGCGCACCGTTCCTGCTGGCTACGGGACGGACGTCACAGCGTCGCGGATTGGACGAGTGGTTCGAGAGGAACGATATCAGACCCACTGTCGTTGCGGAATTTGATGACAATGGACTTCTCCGGGAGTTTGCGCGGGAGGGAATGGGTATCTTCGCCGTCCCGACTACAATCGAGAGAACTTATTGCAGGCAACTGGGAGTGAGGGTGCTGCTGAGATTACCCGACATTACTGAGCGCTTCTATGCCGTAACCGCGGAGCGACAGGTGAAGCATCCTGCGGTCACAGCAGTTTGTTCGGGAGTGTTTCAGGAAAAACGAAAACAGTAACAGATGACAGCTTGTGCACAATGACAAAGTCCATCCTTATCATTGCGAGGAGCGTACGGTGGAAAAGAGTGTTATTGGGAACGACGATGCACTCTCCGCGACCGCCTTTTCTAAACCAATGCTGCGCAAAGAGAAACCCGACATCGCCCTGCTCATGATCAAGAGCAATGTCGGGTTTCAATGAAGGGAAATTGCAAATAGCTATGCGCGACTACTTCTTCAGCTTGTAGTCTGCCGGCACATCAAACTCCGACGCCGGTATGCTTGCTTTCGAAATCTCAGTTACCGTCGTCGTGAACTGCATCAGATACACCGGACCGGCTTGCTGCTCTTTGCTATCCTTGGCCGGTTCCTCGCTCTTGGATTCTTTCTTCTTGCCAAACAAACCACCGAGCTTCTTCGTTACCCCGCCCTTGCTGCCTTCATCCGATTGTTCTGCCTCAGTGTCCTTCTTTTCTTCCTTCACTTCGCCCTTCTTGGCGGTTTGCGTCGAGTCGGGAATCGCTCCCAGCGACACGACCGACATCAGCGGCATGCCCTCGAGATCCTTGGTGTGCCTGTAGAGTTCACGCGGATCGACACCAAACGCCGTCAGCATACCGTCCATGCTCTGCTGTCCGCGGCCGGTGAATCCAAGTTTGCTCGCCGCTTCCTCATGGAAGGCCTTGAAATCTTCGGCGCCCGGAATGTCCTTGGCGAGCCACAAATCCATCGTCAGCTTCATCGTGCCCTGTTCGCCCGATTCGGCGTTCTTGGCGTAAACCAGCATGGTGAGAATCGTCTCACTCGTGTTCTGACCCGCGATCGTCTGGGTCTTGCCGGTCTTGTCTACCTTGAACTCAGTGCGGATGCTCACCGAATCGTTCGGATGTTCCTTCTGATATTTCGTCTTGTCCTTCTGCGATTCCGCCAGCGCCTTTTCCATATCCGCCTTCATCTGCGCGAAGGTCATTTCAGTGTACTCTTTGTCCTTCGGTTTCAACTCCCAGATCAGCTCTTTATCCAGCCGGATAATGCTGGCGCTTTCCTGCGGCTTGCCCGCGCCCATGAACTTCATGACCTTGTTCGTCAGCTTCATCGTCGAAAACGTCTTGGACTTGCCGCCGGAAATCATCTGTTCCGTGTTACCCTCCATGTTGGTCAGCCCAACTATCCCCTTGCTGGTCACAGTCGACTTGATCGTGATGTCGGCTTGCGCCACCGCTGCCAGAAGCAACAGCGCCGTTACCGCTCCGACTATGAATTTTGCTTTCATGCCACGACTCCTTTGCATTTCAGTTTCATCCCATCTATCTGTTGACTCTTGTTTCGTTGTGCCGCACTGGGTCACCCAACCGTAACGCCGCCACCCCTGACTCCGATGGTTTGGCGATATAATCACATGTTCAACGGATCGCAAGCGGATTTCGCTAACACAATGATTGTGAGGTCAGAAATTCGCTTCAGCCAAACAAAAAACCCCCAGCCGTAGCCGAGGGTTCTTTGTCACAAAAAAGGAGGGTATTCTTATTTCATTAACGCCATCTTGCGCGTCAAACTCACTTGCTCGGAAGACAACCGATAGAAATACACACCGCTCGCGACGCCGTTGGCGTACTCGTCGGTGCCGTTCCATCTGAATTGGTGTTGTCCCGCTGCCAGGTATCCTTGGTACAGTGTCGTCACTCTGCGACCGAGAATGTCAAACACCGCCAGCGTCACGTCACCCG
Organism: uncultured bacterium; assembly: GCA_963726455.1. Classification (GTDB taxonomy): domain Bacteria; phylum Zixibacteria; class MSB-5A5; order CAIYYT01; family CAIYYT01; genus CAIYYT01. Next base: position 554,022 of record CAVSCK010000005.1, on the reverse strand, counting down.
GCTTGTCCAACGAAAACGAAATTACCGTCTCTGGGTTGAACGGGTTCGGGAAATTCTGATTCAAAGTAAACATTCCCGGAATATTGAAATTGTCGCCGTCGACTCCCGTGACGTTGTCGACCGTCGTAACGATCTTGCGCGTAACCGTGGATGGCCCATCAAAACGGCTGTAGACCGTAACCGTCAGCGTGTCCTGCACTCCGGTAGGAGTCAGCGGCGGAATTGCCACCGATACACCCAGGACTTTGGATTCGCCTAACAGGTAATACTGGCCGGCCGAATCAGTGCCGGTTACCGTCCAACCATGGGAACTGGTTATTGACAAAGCTATCAGATTAGTGCCGTTACCCAGATTGTTTGCGGTCACCGGATAGACCACGACTGCCTTGGCAGAATCCTTGCCGTCCGTTGGCGAGTTAGCCGAAACACCGAATGTGGTGGCATCGGTGAGCGCCAGATCGAGGATCCTGGTCGGTCCCTTGCCGGCCCACACGTCGTCATACTGTATAAGCTTATGGGCAACGACTCCGTTGATCTTGAATGTGACGTGATCGCCCATCACGCAACCCTCGTCGACTGACGGCGTAAACTGATCATCGCCATAAACCGACAAAGCGCCATACCGGCCGACAACCGTCGTTATCGTCTTGCCGCAAAGTACGCCCTGAGGATCGAAGGCCGTGATCTCGGTACCGGCCGGGATCAGTACGCCATTAATCGTACTCGAGAAGCTTCCGAAATCCGTCCAGTTGTCGGTCGGAGTCGGACTCTGCGCGAACAACGGCACTGCCGCCATGGCGACGATCAACAACGATCGCATCAGCAAAGTTATCGCTTTCATATTTTTATACCCTCTCATGATAATATTCAAGATAACGACGCATGCTGTACTCCGCAATCTATTTTACTAACATCATTTTTTTGGTCTCGGTGAAGTCTCCCGCGCTCAAGCGATAGAAGTACATTCCCGAGGCAGCCGGCTTGCGGTCGGCATTCAGGCCGTCCCAGTCAACTGTGTATCTGCCTGCCGGCAGGAAGTGATCAATCAATGTCGCCACTTTCTCGCCGACAACATTGAATACTTCCACAGTCGCCCGCGACATTGTCGGCAGACTAAACTCAATCGATGTTCCCGGATTGAACGGGTTCGGATAATTCTGCGCCAGTTCGAAATTGCGCGGCACGTTGGCCGAGCCCTTCGACAGCGAGGTCAAACTCGTCAGGCGAATGCGATCGCCGAAACTGGTGAACGTGACCGACTGCACGACCGGCGTGCCATTGATTGTCAAATTGATCTTGCCGCCGTAATCCGGTCCTTCCACCGCCTGCGTACTCTTGTCATCGCGATATATCGGCGTGAAACTCAGTCTGCCTGAGGAACCGACCACCGCCTGTCCGCAGAGATGTCCGTTTTCGTCGTAGGCCGCCAACACCGCGCCGGCCGGAATCAAGATTCCGTCAAGTGTTATGCCTTCGCCGAACAGATCCACCCACTCCGGAGTCGCCGTGATTCCCGGCGCCGGACGATATGATGGCATCGGCGCATAATTATTGTTAAATATCGGCCTCACCGCAAACGGCGCCGGATAGATCAAGGTCGTCGCTGCCGTGGTCTTCAGCCAATATCCGAAAGTCGGCTTCATCAGGTGCAGAGTCGCCAGATTCGGCTGCGCCGGATCATAGGTCATGCCGCCGTTATCAAATCCCAGCGCCACTACCAGTTTGTCCAGCATACTCGCCAGCGCATTCTGAGTCGAGTCCTGGCCGTCAGGAAGATAGCTGACCAGATTCCAGTTCTTCTCCAGATCGATTGGCGTGTCGGGCGATACCTTCATACCTGTGACACACAGTGTCGTGTCGCACAGCATTCTGAACCAGTAGCCATGCAGATGATCGAGAACATTCAGGGTGGAGAACTGCGGCAGGAACGGATCGTACGTCGCGCCGCCCTGCTCGAATCCCATAATTACATCAACACAGCCCTTGATATTCGCAATGATCGTCTCGATACCGTCATCCGGCGTGTCGAGATTCCAACTGATCAAATTCCAGCCCTGCTTGAGAGGAATGCAGGTCGTAATTTCCGACGGCAGCGGCGTAAGCTTGACCAGGATACTCATATTCGGCGCCGTGAACGGCTCCGTCTTGGGATAGTATCCGGTCTTCGTGCAATACAGAACATAGTTGCCGTTCGGAACCGAAAGGAATCCGAACTTGCCGAGACCGTCAGTCGTGGTCGAGTTCAACAGTGTGCCGCCCGGGAACGTGTCCCACAGTTCCACCGTGGCGCCCGCCAGATTTACTCCCAGCGTATCCTGCACTGTGCCCGCCACAGTCGCGACCGGCTCCTGGGTAATTGTCACATTTATGAATGCCCAAACTGATTTTTCCACCGCGAAGGTATCCGTCACTGCGATTGAGTCGTGCAACTCGCCGATCGGGAACGCTGCCACGATCGGGTTCAGGCCAACGTTACTTGGCGCTGTTCCCTGCGAATCCGACAGACTCAGCCAGTCCGGCTTATGAGTGATGTGCCAGTTAAGCGGATCAACTCCGAGGTTGGTGATATGCAGCGTATCCGGTCCCGGATTGTTGCCGACAACGGTGAAGAAGTTGAATACCGTCGGCTCGAGATGAATCACCGGCGCCCGGCCGCGGACCTTCAGCACACCCTGCACGAAATAATCCGCCACTTGCGCACCACTGGTATCAACCAATTGGTAGCTGTAGGCCAACAATTCCTGAGTAGTATCGACTCTGACTTCACCCGGCGTGGCATTCGACGCTACACTCAAATAGATCGTCGCGATATCGCCGACACCTGGTGGCAGGAACGAAGCAGTGTTGGGGTCTTTGCTGCTGGCGAGAAAGTCGATCACCATCGTGTGATTGACGTTGTCGATAACAGACGATGCAGCACCGAGTCCATCAAAGCGACTCCCCGCATAAGAGATCGAGTCGACATTGATAAAATCTGAAAGGTAGATCTTCAGCGGAATCGTCACCTGCTTCAGTGCCGATTCATTGCTTAGATGAAGCGACATCGAGCATGGAAAACCGGCGGCCGCATCGACCTCAGGCAGAGACCCAAAGTTGCGGTAGAGCGGCGTGCCCTGGGCGCTCAACGGCATAGCCAATAGCAGCAAGAGCACCAACGCCGTCGTAACAACTTTACCTAAAGTCATATAGAGACTTCTCATCGGAGAGTTCCTCCAGTAAACGTTTTTATAACAAGTACCCCGTCGGCGGGGCAGATAGAATTCTTCAATTTTGCGAGCGATCAATCCGATGATAGGCAAGTAGCTTCCAGCTGGATATAAACAGAAAGCCCCGACAGTATCTAGACATTTAGCCGCCTCAAATATAAATCCAGCCCTGATAAAGTCAAGCAAAAACCACTGGACACCGGCTGCGCAACTGTCTATTTATTAGACAGTTAGAAATGTTCGTTGAAGTGGATTCTGCAGATGGACGCCAATCAGACTGTTGACAAAACCGATTATCCTGCTTTGATTTATCGCGGACGTCAATTTCGGCCGGTAAGGAACCGGGACGATTTTACCGATAAAGGCCGATAAGGAAGCTTAAGTTGCAGATATCAAGACTCTTACGACCGGAACTGATTCGCCTCGAAATGGTGACCTCGTTTGACGACGCCAACGACGAGGAGGCCGGACCGCTCACGTCCAGGAAGCAGCTTGAGCGCAAGCGGACACTTCTGGCCGAATGCGCCGAACTGCTCGACCAGTCCGGTCGCGTCTCCAACAAGAGCAAGCTTCTTACCGATATGTTTAATCGCGAGAAGAAGGCCTCGACTGCGATCGGCAGAGGAATCGTCATCCCGCATATCCGCACTATGCAGGCCAAGGAATTGGTTATCGCCGTCCTGCGTTCGACCTCCGGTTATGATTTCGACGCCCTCGATGGCCAACCGGCGCATATCTTTGTCCCGATGGCGGCGCCCCCTTATGATGACACATTATATCTGCGAGTGTTCCGCGCCCTGGCCACGATCTTCTCCGCCGACGGCTTCTACGACCGCGTCATGTCCGCCCAACAACCTTACGACGTCATCCGCGTCTTCGAGGACTTGGAATAACCTGATTCATCTGCGGGATTTGTACCTCATCCTGAGCTTGCGAGGGGTGGGTTTTTCATTCGATGGTTGCAATGTCTACTGCTAGCAAGATAATCCTCCGACGAGTGCCCGGGAATAGGCCTGACCCACCAAACTAGGCTCAGATCGGAGCTTTCAGAAGCCAGATCCATGAATATGCTGCAAATGCGACCCAGACAGATACAGCAGTGATAAGGACGATGAAACGTTTTCTCAGATCATGATAGAGCGTCAAACCCCACACAAGTAGCCCCAGCAGTGGTATGCAAAACGCCCCCAATTCTGCGAGCAGCAAGAAGACGATGAATAACGCCATGCCCTGGTCGGTAGTGTCGACTTCATCCAATTGGAGAATGCCCAAGCAGACGCCGGCGATAACGAGATAACTCACATACGCTAGCAACAGGATTTTGAACATCCTCCTCCGTCGTGCCAGCCGGCTTGCAGTAGCTTCAGTTAAGGTCATGCCCTGGCCTCCATCCTAGTCCCTACACCACCCAGAGCTTGCGGCGGGTGGGTTCTTGATTCAGTCAGTGCGCGGCGTACGTCCTCGTGCGCCGCGACCTGCTTCTACTTCTTCTCTCCCACCGTGAACTTCAACGTCTTCAACTCATTCCCCGAGGCATCGACAATCTTCAAGTTTGTACCCCAGCCGGCCGTGATGCTCAATCTTCATCGGTGCGATAATCTATAAACACAGTTGTCAGCTATCAAAGCAAAAACCCACCCGCCGGAAGCCTTTGGGTGGGGTACAAAGTCAAGACGCTTCCGCACTACCATTTCGATTTCCTATTCAACGCTAATCTCAAGAGCAGCTTCCGCGGCGCACAAGTCCGGCCTATTTGACCTTGACATAGTACTTTCGTTCTTCCGCGCAAAGCGCAATCGATTGCCTTTCGCCACGCCTCTTGACCGATAGTCCGATGCTCCTGGGACGTTTCCAGTAGTCCATCGAATCAGAGAAAATCCAGCAAGATTCTTGCTGATCCAGAAGGAGGAATCCCTCGAGCATGACCGTGTAAAACCCGCCATTCTGGATTAACCTGAAGTGATTTCTGTCGGCCAGAAAAGTACCATCCTTGCTTTGAAATCGGTGAACGTAGGTAGAATCAGCCGCAAACTTCAGTTCATCGACTAAAGCCGTGCCAAACTCGGCTTTATATGTTCCCACAAACTGCGAAAACTCGATTTCGTCAGACGTTGGCTCGGGACATTCGCACGCCGTCACCAAGCAAGTGGCACTTATTACAACCGACCACAGTATCTTAGTTAGGCCCGAATTCATCTACCTCAATCTGTAACCCATCTGATGAGTCTGTACCAGTCAGTGCGCGGCGTACGTCCTCGTGCGCCGCGAATCATCCTCAGTCAGTTTCAGGCAATCCCCGTGCGCCGCGACCTGCTTCTACTTCTTCTCCCCCACCGTGAACTTCACCGTCTTCAACTCATTCCCCGACGCGTCGACAATCTTCACTTCCCAATTGCCCGTTGCCGATGGCGCAATATTCTTCTGGCTCCAGGTGCGAAAGGCGCTCGTCTTCACCGGCAGCTCGATTGTCCGCATCTCTTTGCCTTCGTATGACCAGATATGCTTGATGCTGCCTTCACCCTTCATGCCGGTCACCTTGCACCAGCAGTAAAGCGAGCCGACATCGGCGCCGAAACTGCTCGCCGTCCCGGACGGTTGACGATCACTCACCGCCGTACACACTTCGGCCTCTACCGTTATCCCCGATGACGCCGCAACCTGTGGCTTCTCGGCCGGCTGTTCGGTTTGCGCGAACACAACAGCAACAAGCCCGACGATCATAACAAGAACGCTGAATATGATTTTGGATTTCACGATGGTACCCTCCATTGTTTCTATCAACTTCGTCTCGATATTGTCAGTTGTAGATACAAACAACAATGACGCTTGATCCAACTACTTCATTAGTAGGTCCGCAAATGTCGAAACCCCTTGTGCGCGTGTCGATCAACTAACGCATCTCCACAAGGGGTTTCGACCTACCAAATAATCAAATCCAAGCGGTTTTGACCTACCTGAAGCTAATCCGCCAACCGCAGCGGCATCACCAGACAGACATAATCGCTGGTCGGTTCCATCGTCGTGATGATCGCCGCCGAGACAGCCGTTGACAGTGAGAACTTAACTTCGTCACATTCCAACTGCTTGAGGATGTCCAGCACATAGTGCGCGTTGTAACCGATTTCGATATCCTCGCCATCGTACTGGCAGGGTAGTTTCTCGACCGCTTCGCCGCCGAAATCGACGTTGGTTGCCGAGAGTTGCAGCGTGTTCTTGCTGATCGAGAATTTGACCTGATGGGTCAGAGTATTCGACAAGATCGCCACACGACGCACCGTATCGGCCAATAGTGATTTGGCGACGATCAAACTCTTGTTGTTGTACTTGGGGATTACCTGCTCGTAGTTGGGGTACGGTCCCTCGATCACGCGCGTGGAAATCGTGTTGCTCACCGCAGGTGAAAATCAGACTATTTTCATTGAAGATCACGCCGACTTCCGTGATGCCGTCAACGGCCAGACGACTGACAAGATTCAGCGCTCGTGGTGGCACAATCATGTCGCCATACAAACCCTGAAGTTTGGTATTGTCGGCTTCGATCTTCGCCAGACGGTGACCGTCGGTCGCCACCATTTTCATCTTCTCACCGGAGGTCTGCCAGAGAATGCCATTCAGAGCCGGTCGAGTTTCATCGTTGGAAGCGGCATAGGCGGTCTTGTGAATCATCCGGCGCAAGACATCAGCCGGTATTTTGATTTCTTTTGCTGGATTAACTTCCGGCAACCGTGGAAATTCATCCGCCGGCATTCCGGCAATCTTGTAGTCACCGGTACCGAAACGCATTTCAATGCGATTATTTATCGCTTCGATCTCAATATCAGTCTGTGGCAAGGCATCAATGATTTCTGCAAATTTCTTGGCCGGAATTGCCACTGAACCTTTCTTGGTAACCTTGGCTTCGATCGATGTCGTAATCGAAATTTCCAGATCAGTCGTTGATAGCTTAAGTGATTTGCCCTCTGCTTCCAGCAAGACATTACCAAGAATCGGTAAAGCTGATTTGGCAGGTACAGCACTCATGACTGCGGCTAAGTGCAGATTGAAGCTTATCTGTCGTGACGCTGAATTTCATCTTCCGGCTCCTTTAGGTTTGTACACCACAGCCCTTATTATATTCTATCTTAAGTTATCAAATCAACAACAGTAATAATACTGTGGAAATGTTGATTGATAAAGAGTAGAGTCCTAGTAATGGAACAACATAGACTCATCTGATAACCTGTGGAAATGAGAAATGTGATTTATCAACATTATTAACATTTCTGCATGTGATATGATCAGCTTTCCACTCATTGCTCCACACACTTCCGTAACATCTAATCAACAGTTTCTCAACTATACATTTGATTGATTAATTGGTCAATCTGCAGTTTGTAATCAATCGATGATTTGATATTCTCGGTCACTTGCTGACAGGCATGAATGACCGTAGAATGATCACGATTGCCGAACTTGGCGCCGATCATCTTGAGCGATGACGTTGTCAAGGTCCGGCAGAGATACATTGCAATCTGCCGCGCATTGACAATCTCCTGACTCTTCTTCTTTGCCTTCAGCATTTCCTCGGAGATCTTGTAGTACTGCGCAACCTTCTTTTGAATCTGCTCAATGGTGATTTGCTGCGACTTGGATCTGATCGTATCCTTGAGAACTTCCTGGGCCACGGCAATGGTCAAGTCCTTCTGACGCAGCGAGCTGAATAGGCGATCAATCGCACCAATGCCCCTTCGAGTTCACGGACATTGGAAGTAATCGAGTCGGCAACATAAGTCAACACATCCTTGCGGCACAGTTACACCATCGCAGTCGGCCTTCTTCTGCAGAATGGCGATGCGAGTTTCCAGTGACGGCGGCTGAATATCGGCCACCAGACCCCAACTAAAGCGCGAGAGCAAGCGTTCTTCCAGTCCGAGAATGTTCTTCGGCGGACGGTCCGCAGTCAGAACAATCTGCTTGCCTTCCTGATGCAGCGCATTGAATGTGTGAAAGAACTGCTCCTGTGTTGATTCTTTGCCGGTGAAGAACTGAATGTCATCCAGCAGCAGCACATCAACCGAACGATAGCGATTGACAAACTCATGCACCGATTTGGAGCCGAGAGAACGAATGAAGTCGTTGGTGAACTCTTCGCTGGTAACATAAAGAATGGTGTGGGTGCCGTTGCTTTCACAGATGTCGTTGCCGATCGCCTGCACCAAATGAGTCTTGCCGAGGCCTGAACCGCCGTAAATAAAGAGCGGGATTGTAACGATTCTCGCCCGGATTCTCCGCCACCGCCTGGCAGGCGGCATAAGCGAACTGGTTTGAATCACCGACGACGAAATTCTCGAAACGATAGCGCGGATTGAGTTTAGGTGTTGGCTGAGCAGTGCCCTTCGGTTTGCTGATGACAACAGCTGGTTCGTCATCGTCGTCCGCTTCGAAAATCTCCGCCTGAAACGGTGTCTTGCGAACTTTGACGCCGAAATTCCATCCGGCTTCGGAAACTTCGGTCAGCACTTGCGAAATCAGCGGCCGATATCTTTCCTCAATCCAGTTGGCGGCGAAACGATTCGGAACCACGATGTTGAATGACTGGCTGTCGACATACTCGGCTTCTGTCGGTTTCAGCCACGTGAAAAAGGAATTCTTCTTGACTCTTTTTGACAACTGAGACAGACATCTATCCCAAAGAATACTAATTTGCTCCTGCATGGTCTCCCCACTCCAAACTAAGCAAAGTCTTTCAGAGAGACCCGCACAACCAGAGCAAGGGTCTCCCATTCTTCTCTGCCGTACCTCTTCTCATGTCTACCCACTCGCTGCACTAATTGAGAACTCGCCCCTCTAGTCGCAAGCCCCTCTGGCGATGTCTCATGTTGTCAACAGGATTTCCACATCTTGTTAACATGTTATCTACCAGTGACTTCCGAGGTTGAATATACCGCGCCGCACATCCCAAGTCAAGCGATTTTCGGAAAAATCGGCAGGTTTGCGAACGCCTTGAAATGCAGCTACTTCGACGCTCCGATTTTTGGAGCTATTCGGTATCTCGCTGCGCGTATCATTTGCCTTTCGTTAACGCAATGTTCAAACGCTGGTTAGAATCAGCCGTCGGAGTTTGATGTTCTGAGTGCACTTCGCACTAGATCTCCTCAAACACTCTTCGATCGTATCGAAACATCATTTTTGCAAACATGCCTCTACTAATAACCGTAGTCGAGATTTTTGGAGTGCTGTTGTAGTGAAATGCATTTGACCTCGCGCAGGTCTCATAGCATAGCAGTACTCTGATTGCGGCGACAATGCACCTGCATGAAAACGATTTCACTGACGGAAGAATTTCGGCGGGATGTTCGAATCAATAAAACGGATTCGCACCGGCGGTATGATCAGTGACATCAACCACTTCGGCAACTTGCGGCACACGAGTCAGTATGGCGCGCTCGATACCATGTTTGAGTGTGATGCTGGCAGCGCCGCAACCCTGGCATCCGCCCGACATGCGCAAATAGACGGCACCGGCTTTGACTTCGACCAGTTCAACAAAGCCGCCGTGTCCCGAGAGCGCCGGATTGATCTCGTTCGAGAACAAATCTTCGATTTCGGTTCGAATTTGCTCGTCAGACATACTCGCCTTGGGCGCATCGGTGACGATCAGCTGCTTGCCGGACATGAACTGCTCACGAATTACCTGTCCGATCTGTTTGCCGAAGACCTGCCAGGGTTCAGGAGACGATTTCGCAATGGTCAGACTGCTGCCGTTGACGTAGACTTCGCGGACACCGTCGATGGCAAATAATGCTTCCAACAGAGGCGAGCCCTTCGCCATCTCCGCACTCTTGCAGTTGATTGAACCGGAAGGCAGCAGCGGACGGTCGACCGTGAAGATGCAAACTTCCGGATTCAGAAGCGGTTGCGCGGTGATCTTTATATCCTGATCGTTCATGACTAATCTCCTTACCTATTAAACGGTGAATGAACCCTGCTGGTTTCCACCGCGACATAATTCGCATTCGCACATGCTGCGCAAGTAGGTGAATGAGTACAAACCGGTTGAGTGGCCGTCGGAAAACTTGAGCGCCACTGCGTATCGTCCGACGATATCAAAAGCATCGATCTTTATACCCAACGGCACCCGGCCGGCATCAATCATTCTCTCGCCGGAATTTTCATCGACACAGGAAGCGCATGGGCAATTGATACGCAGTGAGTACGCCTTGTGCACTCCGTTGTGTCCATCCGGCCAGATAATTCCGAGGCCGCCATCCGCAAGTATCTCTACCTGTTGTGGTTCGATAGCACTGGTGCGACTATGCTCCGCGGCGGCATACTGTTGCAGGCGTTTAGCGATACCGACAATTGCCTGTGCTGCCGGCGAGTTACTGCCGTTTTCCAGGATCGGATTGCCGTTGTCACCACTCATGACGATCTCCGGATCAAGTGGTATGGCTCCCAGGAATGGCACGCCAAACTCCAATGCCATCTTACGTCCACCGCCGACACGGAAAATTTCCGTCTCCTTGCCACAGTGCTTGCAGATGAAACCGCTCATGTTCTCGATCACGCCGAGAATCGGAACGTTCACCTGCTCGAACATCTTGAGTCCTTTGCGGGCAACTCCCAGCGCAACCTCCTGCGGCGTGGTGACGATAATCGCTCCCGTCAGTGATGCCTGTTGCGCCAGAGTAAGTTGAACGTCACCGGTGCCGGGGGGCAGATCGATCAAGAGGTAATCCAGCTCGCCCCAATCGACGTTATCAATAAACTGTTGAATAATCTTCATCGCCATCGGCGCCCGCCAAATGACCGGACTGTCTTCGCCAAGCAGCAGCCCCATCGACATAAAGGTAATACCATGACGGACCAGCGGCTTGAGGGAGTTGTCATGTATCTCGGGCTGCTCATTGCGAGCTCCCAACATTCCGGGCTGGCTGGGTCCGTAAATGTCGGCATCCATCAACCCGACTCTGGCGCCTTCACGTTTGAGCGCGGTCGCCAGATTGGCCGACACGGTCGATTTGCCGACGCCGCCCTTGCCGGAGGCCACGGCTATAATGTTGGTGATCTTAGCCAGTCCCGGGCGGACGAATTGCTCCCGAGTCCGTTTCTGCGGAGTGCGATTGTCTGTCGGCGCCATAGTTTCCTTTCTCATAGCAAGTATAATGATACGCAGGGCGGAAAATCAAACCCTAATTGGAACGGCGAAATATTCTGGCCGGGACTGGAATGCAATATCGCAAGGATCTGAACCACGCTACGAGAGGAACGAGGCGAAATGGCTTTCCTAAAACCTTTGACCGAAAAGGACGGTTACTTCATATAGGAAGATCCGAGAATTGCGATTGCCTTTTATGCTTTAGTTGTTTAATTCGTCCTTGTGGGTATTGAGCTTCTGCCAAGCGTCATAAGGACCAATTACAGCGTTCTGGAATGGAAACACGCCTGTGCAGTGCTCAAAGCCGATTTTCCAAAAGAGTTCAAAGATGTGATTGACGTATTCACCGAATTTAGATTACGTAAGAGTTGGATCACAGTCGGCGGTGGGCGTAAATCACTTGTCTCTGAGGCAATTGATCATGCTTTGTTCGCGCGGGGATGGCAGGAAAAAGCATTTGAGACCAAAATAGTGGTCGATAAGAAGTCGATGGAGAGCCCGACGCACCAAATCGACTGTTTCAAGAATCAGGTGGCTTTGGAGATTGAATGGAATAACAAGGACCCTTTTTTCGACAGGGACCTAAACAATTTCCGGCTACTGTTCGACCTGCGTGCCATCAGTGTCGGAATCATCGTAACTCGCTGCGATGAGTTGCAGGAAATATTCGACAAATTGGGTCGTGGGAAGTCTTACGGATCCTCGACGACCCACTTGAGTAAGCTGATCCCGCGTATTGAAGGCGGAGGGGGCGGAGGTTGCCCGGTTCTCGTGTTGGGCATAACGAAGTCGCTTTATGTTGAGAGATAAGTCTACACCAACTCAAGTCCTGAGCCCGGCTGAGGACTTCATTCGGAGTCTCTCTGGTAGTTTCGGAACGGTTCTGGCTGATCCACCGTGGAGATTTTCGAACCGCACGGGAAAGGTTGCACCTGAACATCGGCGCCTTTCGCGGTATGAGACGCTGAGTCTGAAGCAGATAATGGAAATTCCCGTGTCGCAAGTGGCCAAGTCGAAATCCCATCTTTACCTCTGGGTACCCAATGCACTGCTTCAGGAAGGATTGGCGGTGATGGAGGCATGGGGATTCACTTATAAGACTAACATCGTCTGGCACAAGATTCGAAAGGACGGCGGTCCTGACGGCAGGGGCGTCGGTTTCTATTTTCGCAATACAACAGAGCTGGTCCTTTTTGGTATTCGCGGCAAGTTGCGTACCCTGCCTCCGGGACGGAGCCAGGTAAATGTAATTCGTATAGCCAAACGTGAACACTCTCGCAAACCGGATGAGTTGTATAACATTGTTGAATCTTGCAGCCCGGGACCCTATCTCGAGATGTTCGCGAGAGGTGCCCGGCCGGGTTGGACGCAGTGGGGAAATGAGGCCGAAGTCTATGAGGTTAACTGGCCCACATACCGTAACAGCTCCCAGACACAGTCCTCATTGTCGCTTGAAAGTCACCGACCCCGCTAGGTGATAATCGTAACGATAATTGCTACCATTCTCTTGGCAAAATTGCTACCACCCATTACATTAGCCGGACAATTTTGTGCGGCCTAGCTGCACCTGTCGATATGCGGGCAACCGTCACACTATAGCGAGACGAGATTAGGTATGAGACGTCGGAAGATCAGTAAGCTGTTGCGGGGCGCGACCTCAGGGACTGACACTGCGACTAGTGGCAAGAAAGTCAGACAACGGTCAGAGATCGATGACCGTTATAAATGGCGCCTTGATCACATGTATGAATCCGACGATTCCTGGCGGCAGGATCTGGTCAAGGTTAAGGAGATGATCGGCCGCGTAGCTGACTTCAGTGGAAAACTGGCCGACTCCGGGGAGATGCTGTTTCGTTGCCTCGATCATCGCGACCAGGCCTCAATTCTGTTCTACAAACTATATGTCTATGCCCACCTCAAGCTTGACGAGGATAACCGCGTCAGTCATTACCAGGCGATGGGCGATGAAATCTCGGCGCTGTCGACGGTATTCGGTGAAGTTGGCGCCTACATCACGCCCGAAATCACAGCCCTTTCCGACGAACGTCTTGCTCAAATGAAGTCTGAGTATCCGCAACTCTCGCTGTACGATCATCATCTGGACGAAATTCGCCGCATGCGGGCACACATCCTGTCGCCTGTTGAAGAAAAACTGATGGCGCTCGCCGGCAACGTCACGCGTGGGCCGTCGCAGATATTCCGCATGATCGACGATGCAGATATCAAGTATGGTGAGATCGTTGACGAAGAGGGTGAGAAGGTTGCGCTCACCAAGCAGCGTTACTACGACCTGCTCGAATCGAAAGATCGTCGTGTCCGTCGTGAGACTATGGAGACGTTCACGAACGCGTATAAGACCTACGTGAACACTCTCGGCGCCACGCTTGCCACCTCCATATATAAAGATCTGTATGTGGCGCGGGCGCGTAAGTATGATAGTTGTCTCGGGGCGGCGCTTGATGGCGATAACATTCCGCAAGCGACTTACCGCAATCTGGTTACGACCGTTGACAACTATCTGGAAGTGCTCCATCGCTATGCCTCACTGCGCAAGCGGGTTCTGGGTGTCGACGAGCTGCACGCGTATGATGTTTACGTGCCGCTGGTGCCCGAAGCGAAAATGAAGATCACGTATGACGAAGCGATCAAATATATCCGTGAAGGTTTGCAGCCGTTGGGTGCTGAATATGTCGAGAACCTGCTCAAGGGAATGGAGTCGGGCTGGATTGATGTCTACGAAAGCGAGGGCAAAGGATCGGGTGCGTACTCATGGAGTACGTATGCCGCGCATCCTTATGTCCTGATGAACTACAATGATACCCTCGACAATATGTTTACGCTGTCTCACGAGATGGGACACGCGATGCATGCCTACTATTCCAAGCTTGGCCAGCCCTATATCTACTCGGGGCATTCGATCTTCACCGCCGAGGTTGCTTCGACTACCAACGAAGAACTGCTGATGCATTTCATGCTGGAGCGCGCCAGGGACAAAGACCAACGCGCCTACTTGCTGAACTACTACATCCAGCAGATTGTCGGGACGTTCTTCACGCAAGTCATGTTCTCGCAGTTTGAAGACGAGGTGCATACCGAGGTCGAGCAGGGCAAGCCGCTGTCGGCGGATGTCTTGCGCCAAATCTACCGCCGGATCTACCAGAAGTTCTGGGGACCGGAGCTGGTGCTCGACGAATACAACGACATCAACTGCCTGCGCATCAGTCATTTCTATCGCGCCTTCTATGTTTACCAATATGCCACCAGTTACTCTGCCGCGACCTTGATCGCCGAGCGTCTGCTCTCCGGAGATCGGGAACAGGCGCAGCGTTATGCCAACTTCCTCAGAGCGGGCGAATCGAAATATCCGATTGAGATTCTGGCTGATGCCGGTGTCGATATGACCAAGCCGGACGCAATCGAGGCGACCGCGAAATTGTTCGGCCGGCTGGTCGATGAGTTGGAGAAGTTGTTGGTAGGGTAGGAGATCACTGGTCGCGACTGAAGTCGCTCCTACAAAAGGTAGGGAACACTCTGACTAGTGCGGTCTTTGGAACAACAGATTCTGCGAAAAGAACGGGAGCATGTACTGGGTCAGCCGGTTCCCAGTTGGTCCTGGTGTTTGCCCGGCGAAAGTCGTCATCTGATACTTAATGTGCCGATCGGTCAGCAGTCTCGCAAAATATTGACAACCTTTCGGAATCCAGGAATTCTCATCCGCGACACCGTACTCAATTCCCAACGCGTTCAGATCTGACAGTTGAGTTCTACTATCTGCCAGCTTTTGATTGAGATCACCGAACCCGCTTTCCCAGCGATGCCACACTAGAGTATCGAGAGCCAGTGCGTTGTTATCCAGTGAATAGGGATAGCTGATATGAGGTGCATTCTTGCTCGGCTTGCCGGAAAACGCTGCGCCATATGCCATGGTGAAAATCAAATCCCAGCGTTGAGCGGTCACCAGACTGTCAAGAATCCGCCCCAGGCCGGTTGCTGCTTGTTCGCGGTTCATCGCTGTTAATTCGCGATCGATTGCCAGATAATCTCTGACGGTTTTGGGGTCGGCAAACATCAGACTCTGGGACAAACCGTTTTCGTCAAATAGCCCGGGGCTCAAACAGTAAGCGTTGCCGAAAATATCGGGGTGATGCATCGCCAGATCGAGCGCGCCATAACCGCCCATGGAGTGCCCGGCGATTCCGCGCGCACTCGGGCGCAGGATCGTGCGATAACGACTGTCGATATAGGTGACAACATCCTTTTCCACGAAGTTTTCCCAATTGCCGCTAACCGGGGAATTGGCATAGAAACTGCCGCCGAGCAAGTTGCGACCGTTGATAACTACGACGATCATTTCCTTGACTGCGCCCGCGGCAATCAGTGAATCCATAACCGGCTGCAGTCTGAATCCCTGATAGGTGCCATCAAGGTATTGCGCCACGACATCACCAAAGCCGGGCAGGAAATAGACCACCGGATAACGAAGCTTGCTGGAGCTGTATGAGGGCGGGAAGTAGATGGCGACCGGTTGAATTGTCGAGTCACCGAGGAGATTACCCGCCAGGGACGGCGCCGGAATATTTTCGAGCAGCAGTCGACTGACTCCCGGTTTGGTAGCTGTCCCCAATGTCGCCGATTCCGACGGTGCAACATTGATGTTCATCTTCGAGGTATCTATCAGTTCGCCGGTAGAATTTCGTTTCGGAATAGTCTGAGACTTGTGGCCTTTGCTGCTGCGCGATTTTTTTGGGTTACCGGCCAGTGCCGTCGATGGATGACAGGTCAGGAGCGCGAAGAAAACGATAGTTATGATTGTCGTGAGTCGATATCCACTCTGACTCATTAACATCCTCCGCCAATAGCTTGCCGATTGGAGGGTTTGCGTGTCGGCGCGTGATCTATTGAAGCGCCCCCAAATATTGTGTCACTGCGAGCTTCAATCAACCGCACGGGCAATATCTGATTGTGCAGTTGCTGTTCACTCGCGACCTGGACCTTCATATAATTTCCGGTGTGTCCGGTCCACAGGCCGTTTTCAAGATCCTCGAACAGGACTCTTTTCGTTTTACCCACGTGGCTCTCGTAGAACGCACGCTTTTTTCGTTCGGACAGTTCGATCAGCCGGCGCGCGCGGAGTTTTTTAGTCTGGGGATCAACCTTCGGTTGAAGAGGGTACGACTTTGTTCCCGGCCGGTCGGAATAGCTGAATACGTGAAAATAGTAAATCGGCAAATCGCGCAGCGCGTCTTTGGTATGCAGGAATTCCTCCTCATCTTCACCGGGGAAACCAACCATCGCATCGCTGCCGATACCGACATCAGGCACCGTCGCCGCCGCCCATTCGACAAACTTGCAGAATTGGGCGATCGTGTGTTTGCGCTTCATCGCCTTGAGAATGCGGTCGTCGCCGCTCTGCAATGGAATATGCAGGTACGGCACGAGTTTCTCCGATGATGCCATGTAGCGCACTAGTTCGGCGCCGATTGTCGTCGGCTCGATGGAACTGATGCGGATGCGCGCCAGTCCTTCGATTTTCTCCAGCTCAGCGATAACCTGAAGCAAGCGCCGGCCTTCATTCTTATAGGTGCCGACGTTAATGCCGGTAATCACCAATTCCCGGTGTCCAGATTCCACCAACTCGCGCGCTTCCTTCAGGATATCCTCGAAGGTGCGGCTGCGGGCCCGCCCGCGCACGGTCGGAATGATGCAGAATGAGCAGAAGTAATTGCAGCCATCCTGAATTTTGAGATTGGCTCTGGTGTTGAAGCTGTAAAGTCCCGGTGAGTCAATCGTGAATTCGGCATCAGGCAATTTAGGTGAGTGAATGACGATCGGTTCAAGTTGCTTGGTCAAACCGTTGAGATGATCCGCGACCTTGAGCTTGTGTTCGTTGCCGATAATCAGGTCGATGCCCTTGATCTGCCGAATTGTTTCCAGACCGATCTGCGAATAACATCCGACCACGGCAACATAGGTTGAGGGATTTAGCCGCAGCGCCTGCCTGACCGCCTGCCGGCATTTGGCATCGGCCTGCTCGGTAACGGTGCATGTGTTGATCACCGCCAGATCAACCGGCTGGCCGAACTCGACGATATCGTAGCCGCGCTGTGACAGCGTGTTGGCGATGATCGCGGTCTCCGCCTGATTCAGACGGCAACCCAGAGTATGTAAGGATGCTCTTGGCCTGCTAATAGTTTCTCCAATTCGATTGACTTTGTTGTGAGACGATACCGTAAGGCGATACGCTTCACGTAATCCGGCCGTCTGCCAATATACGCCCGTACGCCTGCCCGGTCAAGCCGGGTCATTGCCATTATCGCTTGTCTGAAGGCATTGGTTTGAATAACATGGCGGCATGATAAACACGACCGGCCGTCGTTTGACGGTTCTGATTGCGCTCTGCATCCTGCTCTACTTCTTGGGATTGGGGGCGCCGTCGCTCACCGATCCGGATGACACGTTTTATGGTGAGACCGCCAAAGAGATGTTGGCGCAGGGCAGCATCCTGACGCCATTGATTTTCCAGGAACCGAATTTCGAAAAGCCGCCGCTCTATTTCTGGCTGGTGATGCTATCGTATAAACTGTTCGGCGTCGATGCCGTCGCGGCGCGGTTTGCGTCGGCGCTGTTTGGATTGCTGAGCGTAGTCGGCGTTTTCCTGTTTGTCAGGAAGGTGCTGTCTGAAGAAACTGCATTCATAACGGCGGCGATCTTGGCATCGGCAGTCTGGTGGATCGGATTGACCCATGTCGTACTGACCGACATGGTTTTCTCGACGCTGATTGCTTTCTCTCTATACTGCTTCTACTTGTGGTTCAAATCGCAAAGACTGCGATATCTACTCTGGTTCGCTGTTCTTACGGCACTAGCGACTCTCGCCAAAACGCCACTTGGCCTGGTGTTGCCACTGGTGACGGGGACTGTTTTTCTCATCGTGAGTGGCAATCGCAAACTGGTGGGTAAATTCCTGTTCTCCGGCTGGTGGTTTCTCTGGCTGATACTGGTTCTGCCGTGGTTTCTGTATGCGTCCTTCCAGTATGGCTATTCTTTCCTCTGGGAGTATTTCGTAAACTGTCACTGGAATCGTCTGCTGCACGCCGAGCATCACCAATTCAACACGCAATGGTTTTATCCCGGCGTCATCATTGTCGGTATGATTCCCTGGACATCGTATTTCCCACTGATCGGCGCCGGATTCCGCAAGATGCGAAATGAATATCTTTTCGCAGTGACGTGGTTCGTGGTGATGTACATCATTTTCAACGTCGCGCAGTCCAAGTTGTCGACCTACATCTCGCCCGTCTTCCCGGCGCTGGCGATGATGATCGGATTCTCGGCGACCGGCGCGGAGCTAAAGAAGTATCGCTCCTATATCGTGTCGGCGCTTCTTGTTGTCGCCGGAATTGGCCTTGGCATCGCGCCGTTGTTTCTGCGCAAAGACTATCCGCAATTCGTGACGGCCGGGTTCCTCAGTTTCGGCCCGATTGCGCTGACTTCGTTGGCGGCGGCGGTGTTCATGTTTCGGCAGCGTCTGCAATCAGCAGTCATTGCCGGTGTGATCGGCATGATTGGTTTCGCGATTATCACTCCCTATGTGCTGTTCCCCAAACTCGAAACGGCGCTCACCGACAGCGATCTACCGGCGCTGGTGAAGCAATATCATTATTCCGGCCAACCGATTCTCTGCAACAGTCTTTATGTCCGCGGCGTTTACTACTATTCCGGGAATCCGGTGGCAGTGATGGCCGGCAGCAAGACGCCATTCTGGAGTATGCAGCCGGTGACGATTCTGTCGGAAGATCAGGAAGTGCGCGATTTTGCTGCGGCGCACGACACGCTGTTGTGCGTCTTTTCCAGAGGTGAATTGGGACGGCTCAACAAGCTTACCGGCTCCGACAGGGACAATACGATTATATCCAGCAACATTGACCGCATCGTTGCGTTAAGCATCAGACGTGCTCCCTCCCCATAGCGAACGCTTACATTTGCACGGCTGAGGAAATTCCTTTGTCTTGGCGGCGACGTGCATATATAATGAAGGCATGATCGTTGGCTTGATAGGACTCGGCCTCTCCGGCAAAACCACCGTGTTTAATGCCGTTACCCGCGGCGATGCCGAGGTGGGTAGTTTCCAGTCCCAGAAGGGCGCGTTTCATCGCGGCCGCGTGCTGGTGCCCGACGCGCGCATCGATTTCCTGACGGAGATGAGCAGTTCGCTGAAAACTGTTTATGCCGAGGTGGAATATCTCGATGTGGCTGGATTCACCGGCGAGAAGGACACGGCGTCCGAATCAGAAATCCCGCAGGTGCTGCGCGAGTGCGATGCGCTGGCGCACGTGGTCAGGGCGTTTGCCAACGATAGCGTCCTGCATCCCAAGGGGTCGGTCAATGTCCGACGTGATATCGAGGCGCTCGATGAGGAATTGGTCTTTACCGATCTGTTGATGGTCGAAAAGCGTCTCGATCGCGTGGAGCGCCAGGCCAAGGTCGTCAAGGATGACAAGGTCAAGCACGAAGCCGAGGTCTTGCGCAAGGTCAAGGAAATACTCGAACAGAATACACCGCTGCGATCGGTAACCATGCCGCCCGAGGAGTCCAAATTGATTCGCGGATTCCGATTTCTTTCGGAGAAACCGATGCTGGTTATTATCAACATCGGTGAAAATGATATCGATAAGATCGAGAGCATTGACGGCGAATTCGCCGACCTGGCCGGCAAACCGAATTTGGACCTGGCGGTGACTTGCGGAAAGATGGAAATGGAACTGGCGCAGCTTCCCGATGAAGATTGCGCTACCTTCATGGCCGACATGGGACTCAAGGAATCGGCGCTCGATCTGGTGATTCGCAAATCCTACGCCATGCTCGGATTGATTTCGTTCTTGACCACTGGCGATAAGGAGACCCGCGCCTGGACAATCAAGAAGGGTTCGACAGCCCAGTCGGCTGCGGGCGTCATTCATGCCGATTTCGAACGTGGCTTCATTCGCGCCGAGATCGTCGCCTATGAAGATCTCAAACGTTCGGGCTCATATGCCGAAGCGCGCAAGCACGGCCTGGTGCGGCTCGAAGGCAAGACCTACCTCATGCACGACGGCGATGTCGTGATCTTTCGCTTTAACGTCTGATCACTGTGCGCGTGTGATCTGATAATCACGGTTTCTTCAGCACCGTAGATATTCTCTCCCTGAACACCCCAACTCGCGAATCGGTGCAGCCATTGCCAACCTGTGCTAGAACGCTGTCGGCTTTCGCATACTCCCCCATGTTGTAATAAACTGCCGTGAGATTCAACCAGGCATCGTCAAATGCCGGCGCGACCGCCACCGAACGCTGATAGTATGTCAATGCCGTTTCATGATCGCCGCGCAGTTCGGCGCAAGTGCCAAGATTGTTCAGTACATGCGGATGATTCGGATTGTCTCGGTAGGCCGTCTCAAAATCGCGGCAGGCGCCGTCACGATCGTTAACAGAGAAGCGCGCAACCCCGCTGTACCATGCCAGCGGCGTCGAAGTCGGATCAAGCGTGAGCCAAGGTGATCGCGCCAGATTGCTTTGTGCTATCACCTCCGGCCAGTTGCCCGCGCCTTTCGCCAGCCATGCCTTCATCGTGTGCGTCTCACCGTTCAGGCGTACGATGCCCAAACAGGTCGCCACAACACCGATTATCGTGCACCCGGCAAGCGTGCCCAGTGCCAGGCGGCGAAATCCGCCTTTCGCAGCAACCGAATCCCGGTCGCACAGTGCAACCATTGCGGCAAAAATGAATGCTACGTAAGTTACCAGCTCGATGCGTTCGCGAGGATAACTGAAGAACGCGTCAACCATCGCGCAAATCACGGCAAACAGCAGAGCCAGTGCCAAAAGGCCGTCTTCGCCAGAATCTGCGTGCCGTAACGTCCGAATTCCGTACCACAGTACTAAACCCAGCACCGCGAGAAAGGCAATCAGCCCCGGGATTCCGGTCTCGGCAAGAATCCACAAATAGTCATTGTGCGGTTGCTGGAAGTAAATATCTGCGGCTGCGGCTCGTGTGCCGGCAGTGCCGAGCCCCGGATAGACTACCTTCCAGTTGCCGATACCGATTCCGGTAAGCGGATGCCCGCCGAACATTTCCAGCGATTTCTTCCAGATCACCAACCGCTCCTGGCTGGACGGGTCCTGATGTGTCACTATCGAAGTGATTCGCTGGCCGATACTGCTTTGACCGGGGCGAATGATGATCCCCGAAACTCCGGCAACCAGAATCACGACGACCGCCAGAGCAAGGACGACCTTCTTTCTCCGATTTTGTTTCTTCGGCTCCCCCAGTAGAGTTCGATCTTTGCTGCGGACAAAGTAAAGCGGAATAATCAGGAGCGTAGCAACGGCCAGCGCCATCCAGTCGGCACGCGTCTGACTGATGATTACTTCCATTAATGACAGCAAAGCTGACAAAAATCCGACTACCTGCCACCAGCGTCCTAGTTGAAACGCAGCATACACTCCGAACGGCAGTGTCATACAGAGCACCGCCGACAACAGGTTCTTGTTGGCCATTGTGCCATAGGGAATCGAGTTTCCCGGAATGTCGGTGAAGCCAATGCCGTAGTATTGACAGATGCCGATGGCCGCAAGTATCGCTCCACTCAGAGTCATGGCCTTGGTAAACACGAGCAAGGCCTGTTTCTCCGAAGCGAAAATCAGTGTCGTGCAAACCATGAGTGCCGCGAAGAGTGCAACTTTGCTGAAATCGTAAACTGCTTCCGAAGAATTCACCGCCTGCAAGATCGAGATTGCCGAGATTACCACGTAGATTACCACTGCCGGGAATACAGCCCGTCGCAGCGCCTGCCGATTGTCGCCCCTATCTCTACGCATCGCGCGAACCAGAAGTGTCAGGGACACAAGGACTGCCAGTGCGGCTACTATCAGGAATCGCAGCGGCTGAGTCGGATCAAGCGTCGTAGTCTGATAGACTAGCGGCAGAACGACAACGGCGGCTGCAATCAGATACTTCAGCATAGGAACTCGGCGCCTCGGCGCAACGGCTCAGTTACGGACGGAATCATTTGATAGGAAAGGATATCCGATTTCCCTTTCCTGTGCAAGCTCTTTGCCGCTATGAAGCCAATGGCCGTTCGATTGTCTTCTTCGATCATAATTCCGCTTGACTCTGGTTTTATAATGGCTATCTTATGCCAGATTCAACATTCTTCAATATCGTGAGGTTTGGCGTCTCAGGCGTCAGCTTTAGGGAGTGGACATGAAACAGAGGTTATTGTTTTTGGTCTTTCTATTGCTGCTGCTATGCGCAACGTCAGCCGCAGCCGATGATAATTCCAACCGCGTTTTCCCCGGCCTTGTTAGCGTTGAACCGAACTGGGCATTGCGGGGTCAGACCCTTGGCGTCACGATCACGGGACAGGACACCTATTTTTCGATGGGCAGTCCGACGGTGTGGTTCGAGCAGGGAAGCTCCACGATCGTTCCCAGTTGGATAAACCCGACATCGATGACGAGCATAAACATTTATCTGACAATTCCGGCAAATGCTCCTTACGGAGCGTGGGACGTGAACGTAATCGATCCAGTCATAGGTCCGCTCATTCTATATAGTGGTCTTGCGGTAAATCCTGACCCGAAGATAGTATCAATGGTTCCCGACAGCGGTGCCCGCGGCGCCGACCTTTGGGTTGCCATGACCGGAACCGACACCTATTTCGGTATGGCCAGCACGACGCTTGTCTGGTTTCATCAAGCGTCCCAGTTGATTGATATACCGGCAACGACCGTGAATGTAATTGATCGCTACCATTTGAACGCTCGGTTCCAGATTCCGCAGGATGTGATGACCGGCAAAGTGACTGCCTGGGTCTGGACATTGGACTATCCACAGGCGCAAAGTATTTCGCCATTCAAGATTTATGAACCGGGAGCACTCATCTCGATTACACCCGACAGCGCGGGGCGCAGCAGCGATCTCTGGGTCACAATCAGTGGGACGGGGACTCATTTTGGCCAGGGGAGCGCGACGGAAGTCTACTTCGCCAGAGCCAGCACGACTCTCAATTGCGATGCCGTAAACGTTCTTTCACCCAGCCAACTTCAGGCGCACATCGCTATTCCCTCGGTTGCCTTAATGGGGCCTTGGGATGTCCATGTAAATGATCACTTCGATCCGAATCTGGTCATGCCCGGCGGCTTCCGGATTTTGGCCATGTGCGGCGACTTCGACGGCAGTGCGAACTACGATCTGGCGGACGTCGTTTACTTGATCCGATACATTTTCCTTTACGACGGCCCTGCTCCATTGGATATCAGGCACGGCGACATCGATTGCAGCGGTGATTTCAATATTGCGGACGCCGTCTATATGGTGAATTACATCTTCAGGGACGGTCCGGCTCCCTGCGAGGGTTGCCAGTAGAGCGAAGACTCGATTTCGTGCGATGTTGGTTCAGTAGGATAAGCATTCTTGCATGTCGCGTCATCGCTTGAAAAGACAAACATCGAAGTAGGTCAGCGAGCCCGACGAATGTTTCATGCGATTTTCCCGACGATTCAAATTCGCGTGGCGAACAGGAATCGGTGTCTGTTCAAGCGAGGGCTCCTGACTTCTTCAGGCAAGGATATCTAATGAAACCGTCAGGAGCCCTCATTTGACACGTCGCCGGCACTGTTCACGCCCGGATGTTGGTTTGACTACGGATTTTCAACTGACTCGGGGCCGGGCTCACTGACCTACAAATGCGGGGACAAACAGGAATGTTCGTGCTACTGCATGTGATGCCAAAGAATATGCGTCATATCTCCGGCAACGCGACGTAATTTCGTCGCCACCACAACGTCCATTCTTTCGCAGTACTCCAATGCAGGCCCGTTTCCTTGGTCAAGGCGTCCTTCGCTTTGGCGATTTCGTCGGGATTCCCCAGCCACAGAATCGGAATCAGGTTGTTGATCACGATTCGAGAACGGTTAGTCTGGATGAACTGCCAGCATTCATCGGCTCGTTCACGCGGAGTCATGGTGGTGTCGTGGTACGGTGTGAAGCCGGCCCACCAGCCAATAAGTGTTTCGTAGGCCGAAGTGTACGTTCTATCTTCCCCCGCCATGTTGTCGACCAGTCTTTTCCAGAGAGCCAGACTTGTGATATCTCTTACCGCATCAACGTGTGCCGTATCCGACCAAGTCAGCCACCTGTGGAGAACCTGTGAAACTTCGAGGCTGTCGTGCCAACGAATTGGACTCAGCGGAACGCCAGAGATTGTATGAAGGAATCTCATGGCTTCATTCATTCCCATCCTATTGAACTCGTTGTCAATGTTCGCCAGAATGTCAAGTCGTTGCGCCAGAAATTTCGCCAGATTCATCGTAGAAGTGCGCGCAACTGGCACTGACGGCGACGGGCTGCAATACCAGAAAATTGAACCTCCGTGAGTGTTGGTAGCCATCCGCTCAAGAGAATTTGCACCTGCTATGACGGAGTTGTCGATGGCATACGTCGAGCCGGGCGCGTCAAATAACATGGAGTATGCTCTCGCCTCGGAAATCGGCAACTGAAAGACTGTATAGAGTCCAGTTTTGTCGCCATAGCGCTCTTGAAGGTAGTGCGCCATAAAGTAACCCTCAGCCCTGAGACTGTCCGCCATTTTGACAGTTCGCTCTCGATTTAAATGAGCTGCGCCATAGAAGATGAGGGCCTTGGCCTCCGGGTCTGAATCCAATCTCGCGATGATCTGGGATGATGAGTATTCGTCTCTTTCATGGAAGAAGAACTGGGCGCCTCTGGCTCTTGACCAAAGTTGCGCGTCGATTGTCGATTCGGGACAGCAGATTTCAAAAAGGAAATTACGGGTGTTGCTCTGACCTGCCTGATACTTGCCTGCCCGAAGCCAAATGTCTCGAAGATCACTGTAGAATTCAACTTTCTCCCAACTGAATTGAGTCGCCGTTGCGAGGCGAATGTCCATGGCGTCGTAGATGTTGCCCGTCTTGAAAAATCGCTCGAGACGCGTACCCTCTGCTGAATCGGTTTCCAGCACCAGGATCAACTTGGCGGGAAGGCGCAGATCGGTATTGGTCGAAGTTTCGAGCGAATCGAGCCAATAATTCAAGAAGGAAATCACGGTCTGCAAATAGAGCGATCTTCCATGGCCGGCGTCGGCAAGCATGACGATCCGGTTCTGCTCCAGCTTGTCGAGCAGGAATTGATTGACGTTGTGGTTACACCCTTTGACTAGCGCGGCTGATGCCTCGGCATCTGTCATCGGCCGACTGCAGCCGCCGATGAGCAGAACCAGGAACGTGATTACGCTTGCTGCGACCGCGATGACCAGGATCACTCGCACACGAGAAAGCCCGAATCGTCTCATTAGAAGTGCCTTTCCCCATTCGTTCTCATCGAACGCCGTTGACAGAGGTTCACCGAACCACTACATCAATGTCGAAATATAACGCTCCAGCGTGCGAGGGCAACACATATTCCTCTGCCCCGAGCAGGCCGGGTAGGTTAAACATTCCTGTCTGACCTTTTGACGTGGCGGCTGACGGACAGACAAGAATGTTTATCCCACCCAACTGCGGCAGATACGTCGGTAGGTTAAACATTCCTGTTTGACCTTTTGACGTGGCGGGCTGACGGACAAACAAGAATGTTTATCCCACCGCACTGCGGCAGATACGTCGGTAGGTTAAACATTCCTGTTTGACCTTTTGACGTGGCGGGCCGACGGACAAACAAGAATGTTTATCCCACCCAATTGCGGCAGATACGTCGGTAGGTTAAACATTCCTGTTTGACCATTTGCAGTGATGGTCTGACGGACAAACAAGAATGTTTATCCTACCGAAACTCGCCCGCCATTCAACCTTTTGCCAAAAACATACGATAACTGTATATATAAATGGAACAAAGGAGGGTGCGTCCCGATTATAGGGCTGGAACGATTGCTATTATTGTGGCCGTCGACAACAGAGGAGGTACCATTGGAAACGCAAATGCTGGTCAAGGATGAAATTCAACCGGTGAAAAACGATTTGATGCCCTGCCTTCCCGTCAAGGGAATGGTGGTTTTCCCATATCTGGTGATGCCGCTGATGATTGTCGATCAGAAGCAGGCCAAGCTGGTGGATGACGCTCTCATGGGCGGCAAGGTCATTGGCCTGTTCACCCAAAAAGAATCGACTACCCCCAATCCGGGTCCGGACGACATCTATCACGTCGGCACGGCCGCGACCGTGCTCAAGATGCTGCGCTTCCCCGATGGTTCTGTGCGTTTTCTGGTGCAGGGTTTGCATCGTATACGCATCAAGAAAGTCGTTGAGACCGAGCCCTACATGCAGGCGGAGATGGACATCTATGAGGAGACCGAGACCACTTCGGTCAAGATCGAAGCGCTCAAGCGCAACTGCCTCGACCTGCTGAAGAAAGTCGTCGATCTGGCGCCGAATGTCTCCGAGGAAATCTATATTACCGCCATCAATCAGGAAAGCGCATCCAAGCTGGCCGATTATGCTGCGTCGAATCTTAATCTGAATATCGCCGACAAACAAGATCTGCTCGAAACCTATGATGTCCAGAAGCGTCTGGAAAAGCTGGTCACCCATCTGAATCGCGAAGTCGGAGTGCTGGAATTGTCACAGAAGATTCAGGCGGAAGCCGCCAGCGAAATGGGCAAGATGCAGCGCGACTATATCCTGCGCGAGCAACTCAAAGCCATCCGCAAGGAACTGGGCGAAGATGACGATCGTACTGCCGAAATCGGCGAGTTCAAGAAGAAGATCGAAGAGGGTGGTCTGCCGCAATTGGCGCGCGAAGCCGCCGAAAAAGAACTCGATCGTCTCAGCAAAATGAATCCGTCAGCGGCGGAGTACACGGTCAGCCGCACCTATCTCGATTGGCTGGTATCACTGCCGTGGGAGCGCTCCACGCCGGAAGAACTTGATATCAGGAAAGCGCACGAAGATTCTCGACGAAGATCATCACGGTCTCGAAAAGGTCAAAGAGCGCATTCTGGAATTTCTCGCCGTACGCAAGCTCAAGTCCGACCTCAAGGGTCCGATCCTTTGTTTCGTCGGCCCTCCGGGCGTAGGCAAGACTTCACTGGGTCGGTCAATTGCCCGTGCGATGGGCCGCAAGTTCGCGCGCATTTCGCTGGGCGGTATGCATGACGAAGCCGAAATCCGCGGTCATCGCCGCACCTATGTCGGCTCGCTGCCCGGCAGAATCATCCAGAGTATTCGCCGTTGCGATTCAAACAATCCGGTGCTGATGCTGGACGAGGTCGACAAGATCGGCAAAGACTTCCGCGGCGATCCGTCCTCGGCGTTGCTGGAAGTGCTCGATCCGGAACAGAACAACACGTTCTCCGATCACTATCTCGATGTGCCGTTCGACTTGTCGAAGGTCATGTTCATCACGACGGCGAACATTCTCGACACGATTCCTTCGGTGCTGCTGGATCGCATGGAAGTGATTCGCCTTCCCGGCTACACCGACCGCGAGAAACTGCAGATCGCCAAGAAATATCTGATTCCGCGCGAAATTGAAAACCACGGCCTCAAACCGACGCAGTTTATTATGCCGGACGAGACCGTGCTCAAGATTATTCAGAATTACACGCGCGAATCAGGGCTGCGCAACCTCGACCGCGAAATTGCCAACGTTTGCCGCAAGATCGCCAAGAAAGTTGCCTCCGGCATTAAGACCAAATCGACAATTCATCCGGAGGATGTCCCGGAGTATCTGGGCGCTGAAAGGTTCCTGTTTGACAAACTGCCGCGACAGGGAGAAATCGGTGTGGTGCCGGGTCTGGCGTACACCTCGACCGGCGGCGACATCCTCTATATAGAAGTCACGCAGATGGTGGGCAAATCGGGATTGACGCTGACCGGACAGCTTGGCGACGTGATGAAGGAATCAGTGCAGACGGCGCTCTCCTGCGTCCGCTCCTGCGCCAAAGACCTTGGCATCGATCCGACATTCTTTGAAAAGACCGATATCCACGTTCACGTGCCGGCCGGAGCGGTGCCGAAAGATGGACCGTCGGCAGGTATCACGATCGCGACGGCATTGGTCAGTCTGCTGACCAAGCGCCCGGTGCGGCCCAAACTCAGCATGACGGGCGAAATCACGCTGCGCGGCATGGTGCTGCCGATCGGTGGCCTGAAAGAAAAATGCCTGGCCGCGTTACGCTATGGTTTCAAGGAAATCATTGTGCCGGCGGATAACGAGAAGGATCTTGCCGATCTGCCCAAAGAGATCAAAGCGCATTTCCGGTTCCACTTCGTCGAGCATATCGATCAGGTTCTTGATATTGCATTTGCGGGCAAGAAAAAAGATACCACATTGCATTCGCGATGAAGCTGGTAACTGCTCAACAGATGCGCTCGATTGACAAGCGCGCTATCCAGGGAATGGGAGTCCCCGGCCTCGAATTGATGGAAAATGCCGGCCGGGGAATTGCACATCACATCAAAGACATCCTTGCAGGCGAGACCAAATCCAAACGGGTCGCCATTTTCTGCGGTCGCGGCAACAACGGCGGTGACGGCTACGTGATCGCGCGCTATCTTCACTCGTGGGGCGCACAGGTTCAGGTATTCTTACTCGCTGAGCGCAAACAAATCGAGGGGGATGCGCTGGTCAATCTGCAGAAGATCGAGCAGATCGGAATCCGCATCAGCAACATCTCAGCCCTGACCGTCCTGCCGATGGTTTCCGGTTTCGATATGGTCGTCGATGCCATCTTTGGCACCGGCTTCCGCGGACAGGTCGAATCCCACACAGCCAAGCTTATTGACTATATCAACTCCAGTGGTATACCTATTCTCGCAGTCGACACCCCATCTGGTCTGAACAACGACACCGGCGAGGTCGCGGGTTCGTGTATTAAGGCCTCCTATACCGCGACACTCGGTCTACCCAAAATCGGACAGTACTTCTATCCCGGTCGGGGATACTGCGGCCAGATCAAGACGATCGATATTGGCATGCCACGTGAGGCAGTGGACAAGGAAGACATCCGTATTAACCTGACAAATTCCATCGAGGTCAAACAACTTATACCTGATCGTAGTCCGACCGCCCACAAGGGTGATGCCGGTAAGCTATTTATTGTTGCTGGCTCGGTTGGTCTCGACTGGTGCTGCCACTTTGGCTGCCGAAGCTGCCGTTAAGTCAGGAGCTGGTCTGGTGACTGTCGGTATTCCCAAGGAATTGAATGACATACTAGAAGTCAAACTTACTGAAGCCATGACCAAGCCGCTCCCGGAGAT
Organism: uncultured bacterium; assembly: GCA_963726455.1. Taxonomy (GTDB): domain Bacteria; phylum Zixibacteria; class MSB-5A5; order CAIYYT01; family CAIYYT01; genus CAIYYT01. The sequence goes on along the minus strand of CAVSCK010000005.1, from coordinate 524,424 downwards.
CAAGAACCGCCGTTGCTTGGCGGTCAGATCGCTCGGGAGTGATCCTTGAGAATGTGGCACTTGCGGATGCCGTTTGCCTCGGCCCTGGGGTAGGTCGGCATCACGAAACGATGGAGCTGTTTCGTCGGCTGATAGCCATGCCTGTCCAAACCGGCGACTCTTGATGCTGACGGGTTGTTTGCGTTCTCCGGAAAGACTGACCTGCTGCGTGCCTGTCCGGTGGATCTGGTGCTGACACCGCACGTTGGCGAGTTCGCCCGGTTGACCGGCAAACCAATGGCCGAAGTCAGTAAGGATCGGCTCGGAAATGCGATAGCTCTGGCCTCCGAAATCGGCAAGGTGGTACTGCTCAAAGGCGCGCCCACCGTGATCGCCACGCCGGATGGTACCGCCTATATCAATCCTACCGGTAATGCCGGTATGGCGACGGGCGGCTCGGGTGACGTCTTGACCGGAGTGATCGGCGCGATGCTGGCGCTGCGAATGAAGCCGCTGGATGCCGCCGTCTGCGGCGCCTATCTGCATGGACTGGCCGGTGACCTCGCGCAGAAGTCGATCGGCACGTTTGGAATGGCTGCCGGCGATATCGTGAATTTCCTGCCCAAAGCGTTCAAGATCATAAAAGACTGAATCCGGGGAACTCCTCCGCGCGTATGTGTACAAAGAGTAGGAAGACCATGATGCTGAGAAAACTGATTGACATATTGCTGGACTTGATCGGCGGGAGACACCCGCAGCCGATTCCGATACGTGTCGGGGACGGTCGACAGGACAGCCAGACGCACTTTGCTCCGAGAAATTAGAGACGGGAAAACAGGTTGCAATGGCACGAGGGAGAAGCGGATGCTTCTCCCTTTTGCTTTGTGGGTATCACGAGGTTGAGAAGAGCGAATGTCGGGTTTCTCGTCCGGTGATGGCGAACACTGGCTCGCCAACGGGAGATGAGGATGCTGAGGGGAGCTGTTCATATCAGAATATCCCACTCGCTGAGTAGGGTACGAAGTTGAGAAGAGGGAATGTTGGGTTTGTTGAGCCACATTATCGGTCAGGGAGTAGCAAGATTGAAAGAATTAAGCGGGGAGCGTTTGAATTGTATCGGCGATGGCCCCGAGGGGCGGTCAACTGAGCTACTTCTCCTCTGCCATTTCCCCCGCGTTTGCTAAGAAATATGAATGTAGCACTTGATAACGGAAGGCCAATTTTGTGTTGCGCTCTGTGCGAAACCGGTCAAGCTCAGAACGAATGAATTGCGACGCTCTGCGTACCATTTCAGGATAGATTGTATGAGCAATGTTTATCTGGAATCCGGAACCCAGATAGTCGACAAAATAGATGCCGTCCACATCCGGCCGCAAGAGATCAAGTGCGACCCTCGCTGCTGCCTGATTGGCGGCTTCCACGATTCCGGGCTGAGATCGAGCCGCAGCCGCCTTGAGGTATTCCATGAGCGCATCACCCGCCACTATTCGTGGATACTGAGCAATCTCGCTTTCCAATTCGTAGGCATTGGCTACTGCGGCACCGTACAATTCACTCGGATTCAGTTCACTAGCCCAGCCGATATCGATCCCGCCTCTAACGGCGTATCCTTCGGCCAAGCCAAAGAGAACATCGAGGCCGGCCAGGTAAATCAAATAGGCAACGCATCTCATCTTGGAGGCCTCATTGGCTTCCGTTATTGATGAGAAGAGCATGATACCATCTGACCACCTTTGCTGTCTTATGTTGTGTTGAAGAGACGCTTCAAGCACGTCTTGGATTACTGGATCCGGATTGGGATCCAACGCAGATTTACGCGAATCAATGCTTTTCAGGGTCATCTGGGTGTAGCGATGCAGAGAGCTAACTTGTCCAACAGTTCCCATTATCGTAGCGACAAATTTTCCAATCTCCGCAGGATCCACGCTTCTTGGCATTTGGCGTTGGGCCCTCAGCGCAGCACGTTGACCTAGGACATCTATGAAGCAGACAACGTAATCCCCGACCTTAGGATATTTATCTTCGACCATATCTCAAGATTCCGAATTGAGTCTCCCGGGATTCTGTTGTTTGAAGATCGATCCCTACTTCGCGTCGTTGTCGGGGCGGATGAAGCCGATGTTCTTTTCTTCCTGCAGCCCCTGAAGTTTGATCTCGCCGAATTTCTCTTCATATTTTTTCAGGTTGTCCTCGAGTGTCTTGAGCAGCGACTTGGCGTTCTGCGGCGTCATGATCACGCGCGCAAACACCCGCGCTTTGGGTACACCGGGAAGAAAACGGGCAAAATCAAAGATGATTTCCGAGGGCGAATGGCCGATCATGACGAGGTTGGAATAAATCCCCTCGGCTTCGGCTTCACGTAATTCCAGTTGTATCTGTTGCGGCGGTTGCTGTGGTTGCATCGTAACTCCTTGATATAATGAAGGAATTGTAATATAATGGCGGTTGTAGTCAAGGAGAATCCATTGCCCATCATTACCAAGGAACGGCTGAAACAACTATTTGACAATCTCGAGCGGGGACAGGTGCTGGTGTATGGCGACCTGATGCTCGACCAATATCTGTGGGGCAAGGTCGATCGGATTTCGCCCGGAAGCGCCCGTGCCGGTGGTCGAAGTCGAGTCGGAATCGATCATGCTCGGGGGCGCCGCCAATGTCGCCAAGAATATTGCCGCGGTCGGTTGCGGCGTCGAGATCGCCGGACTGGTCGGCGATGATGCCAACGCCACCCGCATGAAACACATGCTGGAACGCGACGGCATCGGGAAGCACAAACTGGTTGCCGACCAGAAGCGGCCGACCACGCTGAAGACGCGGATTATCGCGCACAATCAGCAGGTAGTGCGCGCCGATCGGGAATCGCGCGCCGAGATCGACGGCTACACGGAAAAAGAAATCATCGACTATATCGAAAGCCGGATGGACGATGTCAACTGCCTGCTGATATCGGACTACGGCAAGGGCGCAATCACGGCGACGCTGTTGCAGCGCGTGGTAGGATTGGCGCGCCAAAAGGGGAAATTTGTCGCGGTCGATCCCAAGGAGACGCATTTCCGCAATTACCGGGGCGTGTCGGTCATTACGCCCAACAATCATGAGGCATCGTTTGCGGCGGGCGTGCGCATTCGCGACGATGAGACACTGAAGCAGGTCGGCTGGAGTCTGTTGAAGGAACTCGATCTGGATTCGATCTTGATCACGCTCGGCGCCAAGGGTATGGCGCTGTTCGAGAGCGATGGGTCGTTCAATCATCTGCCGACGGTTGCCAAGAAAGTATTCGATGTCACCGGCGCGGGTGATACGGTAATCGCGGTGATGACGGCGATGGTGGCTGCCGGCGCCACGAAATTGGAGGCAGCGTACATTGCCAATCAGGCGGCGGGAATTGTCGTTGAATTCGTGGGAACGGCGTTTGTGCAAAAGGATGTGCTGTTTGAGACGATACTGGCGCAACACTAGGGCGCATCAATTCTTCGGAATGACATTATGAAAAGTATGGAGGCAAAATCGTGAAGAGAAGATTCCTGATATTGACACTCTTGGTAATGGCTCTGATTGCGGTAGTACTGGCGGCAACTCCCGCGACCAAACAGGAAGTTGGACCACGTAATGCGACGATTCGGTTTGCCATTATCGGCGACCGCACCGGCGGACATGTGCCGGGCGTGTACGAGGAAATCATTGCCGAGATCGCGCGATTGCGACCTGATTTTTCGATTACGGTCGGCGACCAAATCGAGGGTTATTCGACCGATTCGACGGAAGTCGCAGCGCAGTGGCGGGAATACTATTCGATTGTCAAGCCGTTGCCATCGCCACTTTATCTCACGCCGGGGAACCATGATATAACTTACGATGCGATGGAACCGTGGTATCGCCTGTATGCGGGGAAGCCATACTATTCGTTTGATTACGGCGGCTCGCATTTCATCGTGCTTGATGTCAGCCGCTGGGAATTCGAGGATACGCTGCCGAAGCCGGAAATGGATTGGCTGACCGACGATCTCAAGCAAAACGAGATGGCGGAGCACTGTTTCGTCTTCTTCCACAAACCCTTCTGGTTCGAATCGATCGAACAGAGCAAGCCGGATACATTGCACAAGTTGTTCGTGCGGTATGGCGTCGACGCTGTATTCAACGGACATTTTCATGAGTACTTCAGCGGCATGCGCGATGGAATCATGTACACGACGGTCAGCAGCTCGGGAGGAGCAACCGACCCCGGACCGAGCGGGATACAATTCCATTTTACCTGGGTGACAGTCGACAGTCTGGGTATCCATATCGCGCCGATCAAGTCCGGTTCGGTGCTGGCCTGGGATGATTTCACTACCACAGAACAAATTGCCCTCGATAGTATTCGCAGTCAGGGGCTGGCGGTTGTGGCGACCGTGCCGGTTGCTAATGACTTGACTGTCAAAGACACGACGGTCGAAGTACGGATCAACAACAGGTTCTCCGGAAAAGAAGTGGCCGACAGTCTGCGCTGGAAGCTGCCGTCCGATTGGACGATTGAACCGGCTGTGATGGAAGTCAAGCTGGCTGCGGGCGAAACGAAAACGTTCTCGTTTCGTGTGCACAGCGCCGGTAAGCTCTATCCGGTGCCGACGGTCGAGTTTCCGTTCAGTCTGGGAAAAGATCGCAAGACAGTCGTGAAGAATGATATCCGGGTCAGCCGGCAAGTGATCTGCTATGAAGCCGGTACTCCGCCACGGCTCGACGGTGCGATCACCGAAAATTGCTGGCATGATCCGGTCGCGCGGTTCTTTGCGCCCGACGGTAGTGAGATGACAATCGATCCCGTCAAATTCTATTTTGCCCACGATCAGGAATATCTCTACCTCGCCGCACAATGCACGGATCCGAAAATCGATTCGTTGCGCGCCAAGCTCACTGATCGAGATGCGCTGATTTCTGCCGAGGACTGTGTCGGATTCTTCCTTGAGCCGGTCGCGGGCGGTGCGGTGTATCAGATCTATATCAATCCGCTGGGTACTATCTTCGACCAGAAGCTCACCAAGGACGCCATGGGTTTTGTTGCGGCGGACAAGAGCTGGAATGCGATTATTGATGTCAAGACGGCCAAGGGGAGCGGCTCGTGGGCGATGGAGGCGCGTATTCCGGTCAGCCAGTTCGGCGCGAGCTTGAAATCGGGCGACGAATGGCGGCTCAATTTCCGCCGCAAGGAACCGCGCTTGCAGAGTTCTGCCGATTGGCAGGCGCCCATTGACTATAATGCCGACACGTACGGCGTGATGATTATCAAGTAGCTGCCTGAATATCAAGCAGGTGGCCACGTAGTTCTATGCTCTGGAGGAATAATGAATAAGTACGTATCCACGGTAATGCTGATGTTGCTGCTGTTGACCGGTGCCATGATCGGCCAATCGGACGCAGCACAATATCCTGACAACGTAACCGGAGCATTAAAGAAAGCGGGCGCGAACAGCGCCGAACTAGAGAAGGTGATTTCGCATTACAATTCTGCGGACGATTCGCTGAAGCTGAAAGCCGCGTATTTTTTGATCGGAAATATGGAAGGGCACAGCTATGTGACCTATTACTGGAAAGACACGCTGGGCAAGGCCCTGGAATTTGATCCGCTTGCATATCCGAATTATGATTCTCTGACGGCCGATTTCAAGCGCTTGGAAGAGAAGCATGGCACGGTTGACTACGACAAGAAAGAGGCGAAAGAAGACCTGGACGTCATCACAGGCGATTTCCTGATCGACCAGATCGACAAGGCGTTTGTGGCCTGGCGCGAAAAGCCATGGGCAAAGAAACTGACGTTCGAACAGTTCTGTCAATACGTGCTCCCCTATCGCGGCAGCAACGAGCCGCTGGAAAAATGGCGCGAGACGTTTCTGCTTAAGTATCGCGACCTGCCGGGCAAGATGAAGGATTCGACCGATCCGCTGGAGGCGTCGAAGCTGATCAACAACGATGTCAAGACGTGGTTCTCGTTTGACGAGCGGTATTATTTCCATCCGACGGATCAGGGAATGACGGAGATGTTGAGCGGCCATAAGGGGCGTTGCGAGGACATGACCAACGCAACAATCTATGCCATGCGCGCCAACGGCCTGGCTGTTACGAGTGACTACACGCCCTATTGGGCCAACTGCGGCAACAACCACGCTTGGAATGCGATTTTGACGCCTGATGGTAAAGTGATTCCGTTTATGGGCGCCGAGGCAAATCCGGGTGAATATGGACTGGCGCATAAGTACGCCAAGGTTTACCGCAAGACGTATGACCTGCAGCCGCAAAACCTGGTCTTTCAGACGCACAAACAGGAGAAGATCGCGCCCTGGCTGGCGGGCAAGAACTACATCGACGTTACGGCCGAGTATGGTCCGGTGAGTGATGTCACGGTGGAACTCAAGAAGCCGATTCCGGACTCGGTCGATATCGCCTACATCTGTGTGTTCAACGAAGGCGAATGGAAGCCAATTCAATGGGGCAGATGCACAGCGGATGGCAAAGTTACATTCACTAACATGGCGCGCGGTCTGGTGTTGTTGGTCGGACTTTATACTAATGAGAAGATTGAGCCGGTCAGCGCGCCGTTTACATTGAACGATGACGGCAAACTGACCTGGTTGGAGCCACAACCAGGAGCCACTTCACGATTGGAACTGACTTCGACCACCGCGCGCGTTCTCGAAATCTCGACTGACGGAGTTGTGAAGCAGGCGCCGGCGGAAGGCAAAGAATACGAACTGCTTTACTGGAAAGACGGTTGGCAGTCGTTGGGTAAAGCCGTCGCCGGAAAAGAACCGCTGGCCTTCGACAAGGTGCCGAGCGGTTGTCTGTATTGGCTGGTGGCGACCGGTTCAGATAAAGATGAGCGTGTCTTCACGATCGACAGCGGCAAGCAGGTGTGGTGGTAACTATCCTGTAGCAATTGCGACAGGGTCACTCCTGGAAGCCGAACGGCTCTTGCTAAAAACGACCTGTCCCCCTATATTATTTCTGCACTGACAAGTCTGCTGATTTCTCGATATGCCTTTGGGGTATGCCCTCAGGGATTGGGCGGTGCCTGGTCTGGTTGCCGGCAGGTTTGAATACAATCGGCAGACATCGAGCATGTAGAAGTCCACGGGAGGTACCATGAATGGCAGAGTACTGTTGCTGACGTTGGCCTTGGGGCTGATTTTTTCACTGGTAGTCACCGGAACAGCGTTCGCTCAATCAAAGGCCGCTTGCGCAAGTTGCGGAGATGCAGACCATGATGGCGCAATTGATATTACGGACGGAGTTTTTTACATTCAATATTTCTTTGGCGGAGGCACTGTCATCGACACTTGCGGAGAGATCGATGGCTGTGGCGGTGTTGCTGCCCCGGACTTAATTCTGTTTAGTCGGTACGTCCGTTACTGGACAGGCCCGCCGTTTGAATGCGGAAACCCCATTGCTTGCCCAACCGAGACCGGCGGAGAAATCAGAATCGATTGCTGGCCTATTGAAAGATATCCGGGTAACGATTCCATTGCAGTACCCATTCGAATAACGACGATTCCAGGCGTTGTGGGGCTGAATATTGTCTTGGGCTACCTGAATGATAACGTGGAAGTGACATCGGTGAGCACGGCGGGATCTCAGGTCGCTGTCATGAGTCTATGGCCTGAATTCTATCCTGAAACAAATCAGGTAGTACTCGTGGCGGTTTTGGACGGACTTAACCCTCCTGTATTCAGCAATGCTCTGCTCTGTAAACTGAATGTGCGCATCCTCAACGGCGATCCGTCACAATTGATCGACTACGACACTTCTTACGTAGCTCCGTTCGGCAGCACCGTCTTGGTGACCAATCAGAAGCCGTATTACACTCCGGTTTTGACTCACAATCAGTGTTGCACCGCGTGCGGCGACGCGAACATGGATGGCACCTTTGACATCTCTGATGCCGTCTTCGCGCTTCAATGCATCGTTGCGAGATGCGACGGAGCTCCGGGGAGTAGTGACTGCAACTATCAAGGCGGGTACGGTGACGCAAACGGTGACCAAGCGTATGACATATCCGATGTCGTGTATTTGATTCAATACATATTCGCCGGCGGACCCGCTCCGCACTGTTACGGCATGTAGATTCACGCATAGCATTTCAACATATGTGGGCGCGGCTGCAATGGCTGCGCCCGTTCTTTTGCCAGGACACCCCCACTTGTGTTGAAGATTGACTATTTTCCCCGGCAACGTATTATTGCAGAAATCCTACGGGAATCCGTTAATATAATAACGGATTGAAGATCATGAGGATTCCGCGAAGCCGGATGGCGGCGTAGTATGAGCAGGGGAATATAGAAGACATGCGCGTACTCGATGAACGGTTCGAATTCCAGGGGATTCTCCACGAAACCAAGTGGAGCGCGGTTCACATCGCCCGCGATCTGGAATTGGCGCGAAACGTGCAGGTGCGGGAGATTTCGCGACACGCCTGGTCGGATAGTCTCGATGTCAAACAATACCTGGCAGCCACGTTTGCCCTGGCGGAATTGAATCATCCCAACGCCGAGCAGTTCGTGTCCCATCGTCGCGGCGAAGACAATTCCATCTTTGTCCTGACGGACGCACCCAGATCGGTCAGTCTCGGTCGACTGCTGCGGCATTTTCAGGAAATTGATTTCCCGCCGGAGTTGTCGCTTTATGTCATCAGCCAGGTGGCACATCTGTTGGCTTCCACGCACGGATTGCGCGACCATGTTTCCGGCAGGGCCTTGCGCCTGTATCATCTGGGGCTGAATCCGGAAACGATTCATCTGACCGAATCAGGCAACGTACGCGTCGTGGATTTCGTTCTGCCGACGTCCGGGGAAATCCGGACGGCGGACCGCGTGGCTTACCTGGCGCCCGAACTGATACAGGGCACGCCGGTAGACCAACACTCCGATCTATTCAGTCTGGGTGTGGTTGCCTATGAACTGATAACCGGCGAGCGGCTGTTTCCGCAGCACAATGTGTCGGAGTTGATGGCCGAGATCGTGCGCGGAACTTATGATTTGTCGCCTCTGGGACCGCGCGTCAGTAAAGAAACGATTGCGCTATTGGACGGTTGCCTGAAACTACGTAAGGAGCAGCGGATTGACTCGGCGGCGGAATTTGCCGAAAGAATCGACCGGCTGCTGCGCGATCGTCTTTCGGCGCCCGATAAAACAATTAGAGAAGTTGTTGATAAATTCGCTGCCGTGCCTAAATTGCAGTCGTATTCCGAAAAGGAACGGCAGATCGTGCGAACCCGGGCATTCACCCGGGCTGAATTAGAAGAAGGAACTAAATCGATGAGTGATCAAACGCCATCCGATTCCCAAGGCGGGCGCAGGGATCGTCCCGGTCAGGAAACGCGCATCTCCAAAACACCTTACGGTGAACGCCTGAAACGCGCCAAGCGCGGGGGCTTCGGCGGCAGCAGAACGGTGTTGGTGCTAAGTATCGTCGCGATGTTTCTCTTCGTCGCGGTGGTGGCCATTACTATCAAGAAGGTGACACAAAAGAGCGGTGGCTCGGCGATCAGCACCACGGCGTCGGAAATGAAGACCGGCAAACTGGCGACGGTTCCCGAAGGCGCCGAAGTTTATGCCGGCGATTCGCTTTTGGGAGTGACTCCGCTGACATTCTCTGCCAAGGAAGGTGGCAAGCTGACCCTGAAGAGCAAATGCTGCCCGGATACACAATTGGCGGTCAATTTCGAGCAGTTCGAGAAAGCGCCCATTCATCTTAAGGCACTGGTCGAAATCAATTCAACACCGGTAGGCGCCAAGATTACGGTCAACGGCAAGGAGATATCGGAAACTACACCATATCGGTTCGCCGCCTCACCAACTGATACTCTGCAGGTGACACTCGAAATCCAAAGCAAACCGGTGCTGAGTTCCGGCACGATAAACCTTGCCGATATTTCGAGTTTCTCGGCCACCGGCTATGAAGTTGCCCAATTGTCGGGAAATGTCATCCAGATCAGTGGATCGTTTTCGGAAAAACCAAAGACGCAAGTAGTGACCGTGCCGGAAGGCGCAACAGTGATAATTGCCGGTTCTGCAACCGAGATCGGAACGACCCCGATGAAATCCGATTTTGGGGATGCGGCGACCATGCTGACCCTGCGCAAGGCGGGGTTCGACGATGCATCGCTGGAGATACCGGCGATTGCGACACGCAAGCCGATCTACCGAACGCTGCTTTTCCGCAATGTCGCGATTTCCGCGCAGGATGTGGCTACGGGAAGTTCGGTAAACGGCAGAGTGAAGACAGTCAGTTACGAGGGGAAATCGAGTTCGATAGGCCAGAACACTCCAACGGAAGTTCGTCTGCCCGGTGTCGTCTGCCGTGTCAGTGTGAGCGCGGATGGATATTCGGATGTTGATACTTCGATCTCGGCATCGTTGAATTCATTCGTCGTGATGATGCGCCCTGTCGCCAAGAAGGAGAAGAAAGAGGAAAAGCCGGCAGTGGTGGAATCCTCTGCAGGCAAAGGGCAGGTCAAGATCGTAGTGATCGACAACAAGCAAGTAGCGGTTGGCGGCGTAGCGATTACGGCCGAGTTCCAACCGGCCAATCAGAAACAGAAACAGAACGTCGACCTGGGCAAGTCCGACAAGGACGGCATGCTCACACTCAATCTTAATCCGGGCAAATACAAATTCATCTCGAACCATCCCGATTACAAATCGGACGACCAGAAACAGGAAGTCAAAAGCGGCCAGACGTATGTGGTGACGCTGAAAATAAAGAAGAAATAATGGCAAAGTTCATTGTTCTCAGGAATGGCGTGAATCTTAAGGTCTTCGAATTCGACGGCAACATCGCCCGCATCGGCTCGGGCGGCACGGTTGACCTGCAATTGGAGACTCCCGGAATCGAAGGCGATCTGTTCTTTATCGCCAAGCAGCCGTCCGGCTATGAAATCGAATCGCGCGTGCGCGATATGTCGTTCACGATCAACGGCGCTGTCGCGGGCGATCGCGTGATATTGAAGGAAGGCGACAAGGTCGGATTTCTCGATTACATGATGGTCGTGACCTATCAGATCCAACCGTCGGTAGCGGCAGTTGAGCCGGTACAGGTCGTGGCGGAACCGCCGAAACCCACAGTTCAAGTTACCGCGACGGCAATACCGGTTGTCGAGCCGACACCCCAACCGCCGGCGCCTGTCCCTGCTCCCGAACCACCGAAGCCGGCAGCCAGGAGAGGCGAGCGCGCAACGGTCATTATTAATTCGCAAGAAATGGCGGCACAGGCACAGCAGGAGAGAATGGCGCCGCCGCCGGTGGAACATCGCGACGCCGGTCCAGTCCGTCCCAATCCACCTTCACCACCACCGAAACAGGAGCCTCCGCGGCAGCCGAAGAAACAGAAGATCAGTTCAGTCTATACACTGTGCGTTCTAAGCGGTCAGCACAAGGGACGTGCCTTTGAGATCGACACCCAGGAGTACTTGATCGGCCGCGAACGCGGACTTTGCGACCTGGTGCTTGACCACGACGAACAGGGGCAACCCGAATCGGCAATCTCGCGCGAGCATTGCGTCATTACCTCTACCGATGAGGGACTGTATCTGACCGACAAACGCAGTCAGCTGCGTACATTCGTTAATCGCAAGATCATTGAACCGGGACAGCGGGAGTTCATCGCCCCGGAGGATATCATCTCGATACCCGCGCCCTCGGGCGAAGTCTTTATGCGGCTTTGTTTCCGCGGACAGGAAAATTTCGCGCCGATGGGAACCTCCAGTCCGATCAATCCGAAATGGATAATGATTCTTGCGGCCGTAATTGTTGCACTTATTGTTGTGCTGATCCTGCTGATGAGGTAACGAAAACCGATGCAAATTATTTACGCCGGCGCCAGCGACGTCGGCAAGGTACGCGATCATAACGAAGACGCGTACGCGGTAATCCCTGAAGTAAACCTGATCATGGTCTGCGACGGCATGGGCGGCCATGCGGCCGGCGAGGTCGCCTCCGAGATGGCGGTCGAAACCATTTCGGCGATCTTTAAGGATCAGGACCTGCAGCTCTTTGCGGTTGACGGCCTTCCTTATCCGGAGGAGATTTCACCCGAGGGCAAACTGCTGGTCGGCGCGATTGCCGTCGCCAACCATCGCATTATCGAAGTGGCGAAAGAGTCAACCGAGCGTTCGGGGATGGGCACGACGGTGGTGGCATGCCATTTTCAAAACGGAGTGGTGTCGATCTGCCATGTCGGCGACAGCCGGGCGTATCTGATTCGCCAGGGCAATATCCGGCGCGTGACAATCGATCATTCCTGGGTCAGCGAGGTGATGGAAAAACATCATTTGACCGAGGAAGAATCGGAGAATCTCGTCAATCGCAATGTGATCACCCGCGCCCTGGGAACCAGGCCGACGATCAAGACCGACATCTCGCAAATTCGATTCCAGAAGGACGATCTGTTCCTGCTTTGCTCCGACGGTTTATGCGGAATGATCTCCGACTCCGAGATTCTCAAAGCTGCCAATGCCGGCGCGGATGATCTTAATCAACTGGCGCAGGTTTTGATTGCCAAGGCCAATGAGGCCGGTGGTTCTGATAATATCACAGTCTGTATAGCCAGGGTCATCGAGCAGGGAGAGATTCCGGACTTCGACGAGATCAGGCGCGCCACCGTCGACTGGGGCACCGACAAGGAACTAGCGCAGATCGAGCAAATCGCGCACAGCAAGTTCCCGGATACAACCGAGGCGCCGCCTCAACCGGCCGGCAGCACGGTCGGATTCACCGTGCCAGTCAGGAAGAAGCACGACATCAGCCCGCTGTTGTGGATTGCGATTCTGATTGTTGCCCTCGCGGCGGTGCTATTTATTCTGCTCAAATAGATTTTCCCTCATTGCTGATTCACAAAAGCTTGGCGTGTAGTCCCGTAGGTCGGCGTTCCGAGTCCCGTATCAGCCGCACACGAATGCCGTCACCAACATTCGCTTCCCTCATTCGACACGCCTCTCCGAATCCACGGGAAGAGAAACCCGACATTCGGTCTGAGCAAGATATTGGGATGCTTCGTGGGCACAAAAAAAGTGGCTCGAATTATGAGGTTTCGAGCCACCGGCTTGGGTACTCGGTGCGAGGTTCGTCGGTGTGGAACATCGGCTCCTCCTCCTCCTGGTTGAGTTGGAGACGATCGTTCGGGATTGGCAACGGGAAGCGGGTTTCGGCCGCGGTTCAGTTTCGCAACCGACCCAACGTGCTCCTATCCCGTGATAATATAGCTCCGAAGTCCGATTTTAGCAAGGGGGCAAAATCGACTCGCCGCGGATGGACCAGCCAAAGGATTATGGCATTGACATTTGACGGAACGTTTGTATATTATGGCTACTGTTGTCAACTGACTGTGATTGGCGTCCGAAAAGCGGCCGAGGGCTGTGATATTCGGCACTGCAAGACTTAAGCATTGAAAGCTGGGAGGTAAGATGAATCGGATATTGGCTTTGTGGTTCATGTTTGCGTGTTGCTTGCTTCTGACATCAGCCACGAACGCCCAGGATACGTGTTATGTGGATTACGACTCGGTCGGTAATATTAAAAGGCTGGACCTAGGCGTCTGCGACACTTTCAGGATCGGGTGTACCATGACGATCTCACTCGATACCATGCAGGCAGGTGATTCGATCGCAATACCGTTCTACATTTGGAATGATTACGAGTTGGGCGGCTTTGCAGTCGGTTTGGCTGAGAACGGCACAGGAGTTAGATTCGGCGCACGGTGGATGATTGCTCCTGATAGCCCAATCCCACCCGGAAGTCGACCCTTTGTGAATACCTGGACAAGTGAATCTGGGGATTCGATCCAAGTCGGCTGGGTAGACTTTGCGGGCTTCAACTCAATTCCGCCGACTTTCGGAAGTGTTGCTCGCCTCGTGGGATACCTCTATCTCAAATTGCAGGATTTGGTCCCGCAGACAGTTACGATTGAACCTATTTGGACGGTGAGGAACCACCCGGTCGGGCTCTTTTCGAGTCTCTACCAAAGCCCTTGGGAAAATTATACCTTTCGTCCCCGCTTCCCGGAGTGCTCCGGCGTTACTCTTGCCGCGGTCTGTGGCGATGTAAATGGTTCGCAGAGCATCAACATCGCTGATGCCGTCTATCTGGTCAATTACATATTCGGGACGGGACCTGCCCCGCAGGATAGTAGCAATGGTGATGTCAATTGTGACGGAGGAACCGACGTTGCAGACGTGATCTTTCTCGTGAGTTACATCTTCAGCGAGGGCGCCTCACCCTGCGACGGTTGCTAAACCAGTATTGAGATAAAGCTAGTTCACAAAGCCAATGTCAGATTAGTAGCTGCTCACCCTCACTTTGCCTTGCTTCAATTCGGTCTTGACCGTGAAATTCACGGCGGCGCGGTCGTATAAGTCGTTGCTGAGATAGCCGCCGCGATCGGTCAATTTGAAAGCGTCAATATCAGTCTGTGAAGGATAAGTGCCTTCGATTCGCACGCCGGCTGAGTCGGGGAAATAGATATCCAGATCAGTGTTGTCGCCCGACAGGTTTACATCACAACGCGCCTGTTGTTTCCCCAGCCGCACGACCAGGTCAGAACGGTCGGCCTGAATTGCCAGTCTGTCAACTTTCAAATCCTGTCCGAAGAAGCGAAGATCAGTACCGGCGAGATCGAGGTTATAGTTTCCGGCCACTTCGGGGCGGATGTAGCATTTCCAGTGATTGTCATTCGAGCCGACGTTCACCCAACGACGAAAATGTTTCGAGCCGGGAGAAAGCGTGATGTCGCTGCTCGAACCGGATGACTCGGGAATCAGCTGCAGATCGCGCCGGGAGTTCTCGGCGACCGCGCGGAAGAGTTTGTCATCACTGGTGTTGAAATAGAGCCGGCCGTCATCGAACTTGATTTTGAAATTGGCAGTCGCCTGATTTTCGTAACTGACGCTGACCTCTGACCGAGACGATGGATAGGATCCGTATTCATCGTCGGGATTGCCACGGTTGTCGATCACGACATAGGCGAAAGTCGCGACCACGATCAGTGACGAGAGGTAGCCGAGAATTTGCAGCTTGGATCTCTTGACGATGACCTCCAGGCCAATCACTATCAACAAGACCGGCCAGAGATGCAACAGGTCGTACCACACCCACCAACTCAACTGGCCGAGATTGTTGGCCAGGAAGACCAGCCCGATGAGAATAAGGGTTATGCCCCATCTAACTCTGGATGGATTCATGAATGCCTCCGTTATTCTTATGACGCGTGGATGATCTTAGTATCAGCGCTGCACCGGCGAGGATCAACAGAATAGGCCAGACGTAACGCCAGTGAAACCACCAGAAAAGATGATCGGCCAGAAAGATTACGCCCAGCCCGATCAATATGATTCCGACCCAGTACTTGGCCCAGACTGACGGCTCTGCCGGCGGTTGGGTATCCACTGGAGTTTCCGTACTCGCCACTGTTTCGACAGATGCCGTTACCAGCGGCGATTTCGGCATGGCAATCCAGGCAACGATGTAGGCAACTAGTCCGATTCCATGGGCAAATACCAGAATCACCGCCAGGATGCGTACGAAAACGGGGTCAACATCGAAGTATTCCCCCAGTCCGCCACAGACACCGGCAATAACGTTGTGCTGCCGCGACCGATATAACCGTTTATTCATCTTACACCTCCTCGGTGATTGCACGTGTTAATCTGCCCTTTTGACGTGGCCCGCCGGCGAAATGTTTCAGCCGGCGTCGACAATCGTCAGGCGGCGAAAACGATAGTGTGAGTTTGCGCCCGATTTTCCGATAATACTTCTAGGCAGGAGACTTGCAGGACTCACCCGAAGATTCGCCGTGCGGCAGCCATATTTGCCGCACAACGTGGAGAAACTGGGTCATATGGAAGCGACCAAAGAGCAATCAGAACCGACAGTATCTCACCTGACGAAGCGGGCGTCTCGTTCCTGGGGTGGATTGGTGTTTCTGATTGCGGTGAGTTTACTAGTCCTCTACGGCATCTACGCCTTTCAGATTAAACCGTTGCTGTCCATGCGCTTACCACGGCACGAACCACTGGCGCCCGACGCGCCGCCCGTTGAACTGACGAGTTTTCAGGTACGCGAGGGAGGCAAGGATTTGACACCGCAATGTATTGCGATCAACGGCGATTCAATCTACGTGAGCTTTGCAGACGACCCGGTCGTACTGATCTATTCGACGAATCTCGCGCGTCTCGGTGCGCTGCATCTGGACAAGCCGTCGCAGGTGATCCCGCACGCCATCGCCGTGACTGACAGCCAGTTGATAGTCACGGACACGACCAAAGGCATCGTGGCAGTTTTCGACCATGAGGGCGACTATATTAGTTCGGCCGCGTGGTACCCCGGCAAGCAGCTAAGAATCCTGCCAATTCAACTTTCCACGAACGGCAAACTGCTGACTGTGATCGACGCCAAGGCCGGACAGGTTGCGGTAATTTCGCTGATCGTCGAACAGCCCTTCTACGACTTTCTGGAACTGATGAACCTGATACCGAAAGATGACCGCTCGCGATTGCCGAAGCCGACCGCGGCGGCGATTGCACCGGAAGGAAGCTTTTGGATTGGCGATTCAACGGGTAAGGCGTTGATTTACTCGCCGACCGGTGACTACGTCAACGAAATTGAACAGCCGACGCGGACGAAGATCACGATGCCGATTGCCTTTGCAGCGGCCAGAAATTCGTCATCGGCAGGTGCATCAATAGGCGCCGCCGGACATTGGCAGCCCGATCAAATGCGAATGCACCTTCTGGATGGCGCCACGGGCAAGGTTTACGTCTACGATCTGACAGGCCGGCTCAAACTGGTTTATCCGCAGGATCGCGTCTTGCAGCAACCGACCTCGATTGCGATCAATTCGACCCGTCGAGAAATATTCATCACTGAGCGCAATAACCGCTCCATTACTGTATTCGGATATTAAGTTCCCCCTCAAGGCCTTCCGCACCTTCGAGATAAGGACGCGTCCGCTAATTTTCGCGTAAATACTTGACATCACCTCATAAAACTGGTAGCATGAAGCCCGTGCTTTTTGGTCTCGACACGGGTTCACCCGTACATGATTAATCGATCAGTGCAACATGAGCCGGCGAGCTTGTGTGGTTCTTTATTGTGAGCGTTAGTTCTTCGAAGTTTGGAAAGATCGTATTAATGCTGAATTGGTTACGATGAAAGCGAACGCGATGAATATTTGCGGCGTGATCCCGGTGCGGTTGGGTTCGACACGATTTCCGGGCAAGGGACTGGCGCAACTCGCCGGGAAAGAACTGGTGTTGCATACCTATGACGGCGCGCGTCAATACAGTCGGTTCAAACATTTGATAGTCGCCACTGATGACCGACAGATCGAGGCGCTGATTGGCCGACATGGCGGAGAGGTATTCTATTCTGCGGCGCCGTACCGCAACGGCTCGGAGCGTTGCGCCGCGGCGATTGCCAATATTGACTGCGAAATCTGCGTCAATATCCAAGGCGACGAGGTCTTCATGACGGCAGACATAATCGATCGCTCCGTTAAGGTGCTGGAGCGCGACGCCAAAGTCTCGGTGGCAACGGCGGTGTTTCCGATCACTGATGCCTCGGAACTGGAGGATCGCAATCTGGTCAAAGTGGCATTGGACGAAAACGACCACGCGATCAGTTTTTCCCGACGGCCGATAACTGGTAATGGGCAGCAATCGACCAATTTTGGCCATGTTGGGATTTATGCCTATCGAAAAGAGTTTTTGATGATGTATACTGCGCTGGCTCCGACGACCGGTGAGATATCCGAATCGCTGGAACAGTTGCGGATCCTGGAATCGGGATATGCAATCGGCGTGACACGGCTGGAGCGGCCGGTGATTTCGATTAACAGTCCCGAGGACTTGCAGGCGGCGAGTATGATACTCTCACGTGAGGGAGGAGATAGATAAATGGAGAAGGCCCGGTATATTTTCGTAACGGGAGGTGTAGTATCCTCCCTGGGAAAGGGCATAGCGTCGTCATCCATCGGCGTGCTATTGGCCAAGCGCGGACTGCGCGTCAATCTGCAGAAGATGGATCCCTACATCAATGTCGATCCCGGCACCATGAACCCGTTCCAGCACGGCGAGGTTTTCGTCCTCGACGATGGCGCGGAGACCGACCTTGATTTAGGCCATTACGAGCGTTTCACGGGGGTGAGCTTGTCGCGCGACAATAACGTCACGGCGGGTCAGGTGTATCTATCGGTTATCAACCGCGAACGACACGGCGATTACCTGGGAGCCACAGTACAGGTGATTCCGCATATCACCAACGAAATCAAGGCGCGAATTCGCAAGCTGGCGCAAAAGAACGGCAGTTATGACGTGGTGATTACCGAAGTCGGCGGCACGGTCGGTGACATTGAATCACTTCCCTTCCTCGAAGCAGCCCGCCAGATCGCTCTGGAAGAAGGCCCCGGCAGCACGATGTTCATTCACTTGACATTAGTGCCGTGGGTGGAAACAGCAGGCGAAATCAAGACCAAACCGACGCAACATTCGGTGCGCGATCTAAGAGAGATCGGTATTCAACCGCAAGCGCTGCTCTGCCGCTCCGTAAAGCCGTTGTCGGATGCTATCAAGGAAAAGATCGGCCTGTTCTGCAGTATCGCGCCGCAAGCACGTGATCGAGACGCTGGACGTCGAGACGATTTATGAAGTTCCGCTCGTCTATCACAAACAAGGGCTGGACGATTACATCATTGAATACCTCGGTCTGGATGCGCCACAACCCGATTTGAGCGAGTGGTCAGACAGGGTGCAGCGAATCAAGAAACCGGAAAAGCATGTCCGGATCGGGATTTGCGGCAAGTATGTCAATCTGCGCGACGCCTACAAATCAATCATTGAGGCCTTCATTCATGCCGGAGCGGAGAACAATGTCAAGGTCGATCTGGTCTGGATCGCATCGGAAGATATCAAAGCCAACGGCGCGGAGGCCTATTTGCAGAATATCGACGGACTGTTGATTCCGGGCGGTTTCGGCGAGCGCGGTGTTGAAGGCAAGATCGAATCAATTCGGTACGTCCGCGAGCGGAATATACCCTTCTTCGGAATCTGCCTCGGAATGCAGTGCGCGGTGATTGAATACGCGCGCAACGTCGCCGGTCTTTCGGATGCGCACAGTTATGAATTCTACCGGGACTTGAAACATCCGGTGATTCACCTGATGGCCGACCAGCATGAGGTAACCGAAATGGGCGGTACTATGCGGTTGGGCGCCTTCCCCTGTGTGCTGGACGAAAACAGCAAGAGCTACGAGGCCTACACGCAGCGCGAAATCTCGGAACGCCACCGCCATCGTTACGAGTTCAACAACAAGTATCGCGAATTGCTCACCCGTGCCGGGTTGAAGCTCGCCGGAGTTTCACCCGATGGTAAACTGGTGGAGATCATAGAAATCGCGGGTCACCGGTGGTTCGTCGGGGTTCAATTCCATCCCGAATTGAAGAGCCGATTCCATGCCGCCCATCCACTGTTCCGTGAGTTTGTGAAAGCCGCGGTCACTTACCACGACCATCCAAATCAGCCGGAACTGGAACTGGAGACCGAACCGAGCGAAGCAGAGATCAAAACGACGCCATGATTGAGATTGGCAAAAAGCAGTTTGGCGGGGGGAAGCTCTTTCTGATTGCCGGACCCTGTCTGGTGGAATCGGAAGAGATTGTGATGACGACTGCGGAGAAGCTTGCCAAGCTCGCAGAACGGTTTGGATTTCCGCTGATCTTCAAATCGTCCTACCGCAAAGCCAATCGCTTGTCGGGAAAGTCTTTTTCAGGAATCGGTGATGACCGGGCGCTACGAATACTGGAATCTGTTCGCGAGAGATTCGGACTGCCGGTGTTGACTGATATTCATGAAGTTGCTGAAGCTGCAGTCGCCGCTGAAGTCTGTGACGTCCTGCAAATACCGGCGTTCTTGTGCCGGCAGACAGATTTGATTGTCGCCGCTGCGGCAACCGGCAAGGCGATCAATATCAAGAAAGGGCAGTTCCTGGCGCCGGAAGATATGGGTCATATTGCCGCCAAAGCCGTCGCTGCCGGCAATACCAGAGTGATGCTCACCGAACGCGGCTCGACCTTCGGCTATCGCGATCTCGTGGTTGATTTTCGTTCACTGGTGACAATGAAGGCGACCGGCCATACGGTCGTATTTGACGCCACGCATTCGGTACAGCAACCGGGCGGCCAGGGTGGTTCGTCGGGTGGTTGCCGCGAGTTCGTGCTGCCGTTGACGAAAGCCGCGATTGCGGTTGGAATCGACGGACTGTTTTTCGAAGCACATCCCGATCCGGCGCAAGCGAAGTCCGATGCCGCGACACAACTGCCGCTGGCGGACGTGGAGAAGTACTGAACGAGGTTAAGAGGATTGCAGAGATTACAGCGAAAGCTTGAAATCGATCCGGGCAAGATCAAGCTGGTGATATTTGATGTCGACGGCGTACTGACCGACAATCGGATGATCTTTGTCAGCGGCAATCAGGATGCGAAAAGCTTTTCGGCGTCCGACGGTTTTGCGATCAAGGCGACTGCCGGCAAAATATTCCAGTATGCCGTTATCTCGGCGCGCAATTCCGATGTTACGGAGCGGCGCTGTCAGGAAATTGGCATCGCGGATGTTCATCAACAGTGGGACAAACTGGGAGCACTGAACGACTTGATGAAAAAGCACAATGTGAGTCTGTCGGAAGTCGCCTGTGTGGGCAATGACGTGCCTGACATTGTGATGATGGAGCGTGTCGGTCTGGCGGTATGTCCGGCTGACACTGAATCCGAAGTCCTCGAGTATGCGCATTTTCAGACCGAAAGATACGGCGGCAAGGGCTGCTGCCGCGAAGTGATCACTTTTCTGCTTGACGCCAGGGGACTGAACCTCTTACAGCTGTATCGCGATGGACTCAAAGATGCTTGACCGCGCCCGTGAAGTTCTGCTTCACGAGGCCGACTGTGTACGACGAATTGCCGACAAAATCAACGGCTCATTTATCGTTGCCGTCGAAGCTATCCTCGGCTGCAAGGGAAAACTGATTGTAACGGGAATGGGCAAATCGGGTTGGGTGGGACGCAAGATTGTGGCGACCTTCAATTCAACCGGCACCCCGTCAATATTCCTGCATCCAGCCGAAGGGTTGCACGGCGACCTGGGAATAATTCAGAAAGATGACTTGGTGTTGGCGATCTCTAAGTCCGGCAATCTCGACGAACTGGAACTCTTCTATCCGGTGACCGAGCGGCTGGGAGTACGAGTTATTTCTATTACAGGCAATTCGTCATCGCCCCTGGCAAAGAGAAGCTACGTTGCGTTGGATGCATCCGTTCCCGAGGAAGCCGGCGCCGACAATCTCGCGCCGACATCGTCATCGACGGCGGCGATGGCTCTCGGCGATGCGCTGGCTGTGGTTGTGCAGGAGGCGCGCGGATTTACCTCAGAGGACTTCTCGCTCTTGCATCCGGGTGGTACGCTGGGCAGGCAGTTGACTTTGCGCATTCGCGATCTGATGCACTCCGGGGACGATCTCCCAATAGTCAACCGCAACACGCCGGTGTCCGACGCGTTGGTAGTGGTGACGAACAAGCGACTGGGCAGCACGTCTGGTTGTCGATGATGCCGGCAAGCTGGTCGGAATTTTCACTGACGGCGACCTGAGACGGCTGGTCAGCACCCGCGACAATTTCCTCGCCCGCAAGGCCGGTGAAGTAATGACGGTAAATCCGAAACAAATCGAGCCCGATGCGCTGGCCGTCAAGGGACTCAAACTGATGGAAGACCACAAGATCACGGCGTTGGTGGTGGTCGACGATCAGCAGCGGCCGGTCGGCATAGTCCATATCCACGATATCCTCAACAGTAAAGTCGTGTAGACCAGGCGGCTGCCGGCCGGAAAAGTCTTGACAAACTAGCCCCCATCATCTATATTTGTCATCAGCATGTAGCCATCACTCGGCGCTTGCCATACTTCTTTCGACTTACGTTCGGATAATTCCTGCTGGATGAATTGTCAAGAACTATAGAGGGCTGAACCTTTCTAGACAGGTGTAATACCGCCCGATTTTCGGGGCCGTCCCCGAAAGTTGAGGTGTGCCGTGCATAGTAGACATTATAGATCGCTATTGTAGGAGGTTGCTCGTGTCGCTCCAGAAACAAGTCATGCTAATCGGGGTGCTGCTGCTGTCGCCAGGTTTGGTTTTTGCGCTCAGTGATTCGGTGGCCGTCAACGGTCCGTTCAATTATGCCGCCGGTACCTATCCGTTATCGGTTTGTTCCGGCGATTTCGATTTTGACGGCATCAAGGATCTTGCCGTTTCGGACCTTAATGTTGACAGCGTGGCGATTCTGTTCGGGCTGGCCGACGGTTCGTTTCAGCCACCCGTCAGTTACGCGGCCGGCTCCCATCCGCGCGGGATTGCCGCCGCCGACATTGACAAGGACGGCGATCTCGATCTTGTCGTCTGCAACGAACTGAACAGTAAGGTGCAGATACTGATGAATGACGGTACCGGCGTGTTCGATGCGCCCGTTTCCTATACCACCGCCGTCGGGTCGCTAGCGGTATGCGTGGCCAACTTGAATCACGATCTGTATCCCGATCT
Source organism: uncultured bacterium (assembly GCA_963726455.1). Classification (GTDB taxonomy): domain Bacteria; phylum Zixibacteria; class MSB-5A5; order CAIYYT01; family CAIYYT01; genus CAIYYT01. Next base: position 501,849 of record CAVSCK010000005.1, on the reverse strand, counting down.
GGCAGTTGCCAACGCCAACGGAAACCAGTTGTCGATTCTGCTCAATGCCGGCGATGGAACCTTCTTGCCTCAGATATTCTATACTCTTCCGGGCGGGCAATACGCGGTAATCGCGGCCGATTTTGACAAAGACGGTGACCTCGATCTTGCCACTGCCAATTTCGCTTCGGATAATATATCCGTCTTGAAGAACTCGGGTAGCGGCACCTTCCCGACTATCATCAGCTATGCTGCCGGGGACGGCCCGGCAGGAATCTGTGCCGCCGATCTTAACGGTGACACCAAAATTGACCTGGCTGTTTGCAACGCCAATTCCAACAACGTTTTGGTGTTTCTGAACACGACCGCGGGAAATTTCGGAGCGCCGACAACATATGCCGTCGGAGTCGACCCGCGTGCCATCACCTCTGCCGACCTCAACGGCGACAACAAGCCGGAATTGATTACCGCATGTGTCTCGGGCGGCACCCTGACAATGTTGAAGAATCGTGGTAGCGTGTTCGTTACTGGCGCCACGTACTCGGTTGGATCGCAACCACGCTGGGTGATTGCCCTCGATGTCAACCTGGATGGCAATATTGACCTGGTTTCCGCGAACTCTACCTCAAACAACGTTTCCGTGCTGGTTAACAAGAATACTTCGTCTTATCTGTGCGGAGACGCGAACGGTGATGCCGCCGTGGATATCTCGGACGCGGTAGCGCTGATCGCCTACATCTTCTCAGGCGGTCCGGCCCCCGATCCGCTGGCAGCCGGAGATACAAATTGCGACGGTACGGTTGACATCTCCGATGTGGTGTATGTGATTATCTACATCTTCTCGGGTGGGCCGGCGCCATGTGCCGCCTGCAAATAGCGAGTGCTCGCCTGATCGAAGCAATGACGGCCTAGGTGCGGCTGCGCGGCCGGGAATTCCTGAAACCTACCCGCCAGAAGTCTACCTGCACTAAGTGTTTCTATATTGCATCTCACCCACAGGGGCGTATCTTTCCGTCGCAGTCTGCGTTTATATAGATGCGCCTGTGTAACGGGAAAGGTGTAGAATCTTTAGATGCACGGCCGAATTTACTTCTCTGCGCTACTTCTGATTATCTTGATCAGCGTTGCCTGCAATACTTCTTCCGATGGTGACCGGCCGGCTGACAAGAGTTCACTTGCCGAGCCGGATCAGGTGATGACCAACTCGGAGATATTTCTGATGAACGGCAGCAAACGGTCGGCGGTAGTCAAGTCGAGTCTGCTCAAGGCCTACAACCGCGCCGATACCACCCTCCTGTACGATGTAACCGTCGACTTTTTCGATTCTGCCGGCGTACAAACTTCGACTTTGACTGCCGATTCGGGGCGGGTCAGCCAGCGCACGAACATGATGTCGGTGTCTGGACACGTCAAAGCACATACCATAACCGATAGACGCCGTCTGGTTGCGGACTCACTGCGTTGGGATGCCAGGAATGATAAGGTCGTAACCGAAGGACATGTAGAGGTTTATCGGGAAAATGGCTGGGTGTCGGGTGACGGATTGGAAACGGATCAACGCCTCAATAAAGTGTTGATAAAACGTAACTTAAAGGGAAGTTTCGATGAAACGCCATCACAATGATCTGATATGCGGGAGACAAAGCGGCTACTTACGCCTCAGACTTGCTCCCGTTTCTGCCGTCTCGCTCCTTCTTGTGCTGGCTGCTTGGTGCTCGGCAATTGGGCAGGTGTCAACAGAGCAATTCCTGAAGATGGTGCGGACAGAATTGGAAAGAAGCGGCTCCAAATCTGACTCGCTCGGAACCCCGCTGAGAGTACTCGGCTATGGCGAGGAAACTCGCAATTCGATCATCGTTCCTGTGATGCGAGATGGTCGGCTGGTGGCGGTATACAAAGACGACCCGATGCGTTCCTGGGTGACCAGAGTGGCCAATGAGCCGGTGCTCAAGTCAGTCAAGCTCCAGCTACTGAGTTCCGCCGGCGCCAGGGAATATCTGCAGGAGAAGGGTTTCACCGGGGCCGAACCGATTGCAGTGTCGTTCGGGCCGTTTTCGCTGTTCGGTGTCGTGGAGACCGGGTGGCTGATGCCGAAGGGCGACTCGTTTGTGTTGTTGTCATTAGAGGGTAGGGTCGTTACTGAGGCGGATGTCAGTCGCTTCTGGCAGGCGAAGCTCCCGTGGATTAAGCAGGCGCTGTCAAAGGCGGCAAATCCGCGGTAAGCAAAAACTTTACCCGAAAGCGCCGCCGACGGTAATATGTTGCAGACAAAACCTGAGGAACGGTATATATTAGGTGATGAAGAGACTCTACTCTGAAAATCTGGTCAAGTTCTACCGCAAGCGCAAAGTGGTAGATGAGGTCTCAATTGAAGTCAATCAAGGCGAAGTAGTTGGCTTGCTGGGTCCAAATGGCGCCGGCAAGACCACAACGTTCTATATGGTGATTGGTTTTATTCGACCGCAGTCAGGCAGAGTGCTTTTGGATGACAGAGATATCGGCGGATTGCCGATGTATAAGCGCGCTCGACTCGGTATCGGTTATCTGGCACAGGAACCATCGGTATTCCGCAAATTGACTGTCTGGCAGAATGTGATGGCGGTGGCGGAGACGTTGAAAATGTCTCGGAAAGCTCGAACCGAACGGGTTACGAAGATATTGGAAGAACTAAATGTGATATCGCTGGCGAAGTCGCGTGGTTATCAATTGTCTGGTGGCGAACGCCGCCGCGTCGAGATTGCGCGGGCGCTGGTTCTTGACCCAAGTTTTATGCTCCTGGACGAACCTTTTTCGGGAATCGACCCGATCGCGGTGGAGGATATCCAGCGTATCATTAACTCGCTCAAAGAAAGAGGGTTAGGGATATTGATCACCGACCATAATGTGCGCGAAACATTACAAACGATAGACCGTGCGTATATCATGTGTGACGGGAAAATCCTAAAAGCCGGAAGCGCCGAATTCCTGGCCTCCGATCCGGAGGCGCGGAAGATTTATCTGGGCGAGAAGTTCCGGCTAAATTGATGGGAAAAGCAGCCGATAATACCAATAGAGACAATGCATTAGGTAAGTTATTACTGGACAAGTAGATACTATGCGCCTCGACCTCACATTGAAAATGACTCAGAAGCTGGCGCCGCAGCTCATTCAATCTTTGAAAATGCTGCAGATGCCGGTTTTGAAACTGGAGCAGGTACTTCGGCATGAGCTCGCAGTAAATCCACTATTGGAAGAAGTGGAAACGCAGGAGTTGGAGCAGGAATCCCCGCAGGAGTCGGAACTGGTTGCCGAGAATCAAAACGGCAATGAAGAAGATACGGTTGACTGGGAAGATTATCTGCGCGATGACGGCGAGTACGATGCGAGGGAATACAAAAGTGAGCAGCGTGATCTTCCGGAGTTTGGTGTCGCCTGCGAGAAGTCGCTATACGAACATCTGCTGGAACAACTGAGTTATCTCAAGCTCTCCGCCGAGGATATTGAAATCGGCGAGTTCATAATCGGCAACATTGACGAATCCGGTTTTCTGTCATGTTCCATTGAAGAGCTGGCAGAGACACTCAAGGTCGATCCCGACCGGGTGGAGAGGATTCTGGTAAAGATTCAGCGATTCGATCCGCCGGGAGTCGGCGCGCGCGATCTGAAAGAATCATTGCAGCTGCAATTGCGTGAGCGGGCAATCGAGAACAATCTGACGTATCGTATTGTCGAGGAACATCTGGAAACACTCGACAAGAAGAGCTATTTCCAACTGGCGAAATCATTGGGCGTTTCGCTGGAGCGCGTGCAGGAAGCGATGGAAGTAATCAAGTCGTTGTCGCCGCATCCGGCCTTTGGAAAATTCTCCCGTGCCGCCGCCGCGGTCATTCCCGACTTGATTGTTGAAAAGATCGGCGAAGAGTATGTGATCTCGCACAATGATCGCAGTATTCCGCAACTGCGGGTGAACGCGGGCTACAAGGAATTGCTCAAGCGGGGAAACACTACTCCCAAAGAGACCAAACAATATGTCAGGGAGAAGCTGGAGCAGGCGCGCTGGCTGCTGAACGCGATCAATCAACGGCGCAATACGATGATCCGGGTGATGCAGGCGATCGTGCGCGAGCAGATCGAGTGGTTCGAGAAGGGTGTCGAATTTCTCAAGCCGCTGACGATGGAAAAGATCGCGGATATAGTCGGGATGAACGTGGCAACGATCTCGCGCGTATCGAGCGACAAGTATGTTCAGACGCCGCACGGCGTCTTCGAAATAAAGTACTTCTTCAATTCCGGCGTAAACACCGAAAACGGCGAACAATTGGCCAAGCGGACGGTCAAGCAGGAAATCGAGCAGATTATCAATTCCGAGGACCCGGCTAAGCCGTTGTCGGATCAGGAGATCTTCAAGATGCTGAAGCAGAAGGAGATCAGTATCGCGCGCCGGACGGTGACGAAGTACCGCGAGGAATTAAGGATACAGCCCGCGCGCTTCCGGCGTCGGGCAACGACATAGGGCCTGGAAGGCCTTTTCCTCTTTTGCAATGGGATGTGAGGTACGTATGTTCCTCATGAAGTGCAAATGAGCAATTGTTTCGGACAACCAGCATCTAATACTTTCCTCAATCCCAAACCCAACGGGGGCGAAAACCGCGGGTTTTGCTTCTGTGGGCGAAAATAAACCGACTGGAAAGGAGTCGTTTTATGAAAATCAAAGTAACCGGCCGCCGAATCGAGCTGAATGACGACATCAAAGGTCGCGCCACTTCGGAGATTGAGAAACTCGAGAAGTTTTTTGACAATATCATCTCGGCGAGTCTGGTGCTGTCACAGGACAAACATCGGTTTGACGGCGAGCTGACCATGAATGTATCCCGCTCCAATCTGGTAGCCAAGGCCTCAACCGAAGATATGTTCGCCACCATCGAGGAAGTGACGGACAAGATGGCGACGCAACTGAAGCGCCACAAAGGAAAGATCAAAGACCGCAAACAGAAAATCGTTTCCGACAAGAAGGAAAAAGTCGATCTTACCACCAGCGTCGATGAGGTCGAACTTTAAGAGCACTGTAGACTATGCCGTCGTTGACCGTTGACAAGCTGTACAAAGAACGCCGCGAACTTCTGGATCTGACATTACTGGCAGGCACCGAGGGACTGCCGCGCCAGATTCAGACGAATGAGATATTTCGCCCGGGGCTGGCGCTCACCGGATACACCGATCGATTTGCCTACAAGCGCGTTCAGGTGCTCGGCGAGACGGAACTGACCTATCTTCAATCGTTGTCGCCGCAAGAACGAATCGATGCGCTCACCAAGGTGATGAAGTTCGATATTCCGATGCTGATAGCCACCAAGGGTATCGTGCCGTCACGCGAGCTTCTGGACATTTGCAACAAGAACAAACTGCCGCTGTTGTCAACGCGATTTTCGACGACGGAACTGATCAACCGCCTCTCGCTGTTTCTCGACAACTTCTTTGCGCCTTCGATCACCAAGCACGGTACGTTGGTTGACGTGTACGGTGTGGGTTTGCTGTATACCGGCAAATCGGGTATCGGCAAGTCGGAATGCGCGCTGGATTTGGTCGAGCGCGGACATCGCCTGGTGGCGGACGATATGGTCAAGCTGACCAGAAAGACGCAGACAACGATCATCGGGGCATCGAACGAATTGCTCGGACATCATATGGAAGTCCGCGGCATCGGGATTATCGACATCGAGAAGTTGTTCGGCATCCGCGCCATCCGACTGCAGAAGCGGGTCGAGGTCGAAGTTCGGCTGACCTACTGGGAGGGTGGCGCCGAGTACGAACGACTGGGGCTGGAGGACCGTTACACGACGATTTTGGGTGTCGAGATTCCGGTGGTCGTGATTCCGATTTCGCCGGGGAAAAACATCACGGTTATTTCGGAAGTCATCGCGATGAATCACATGCTGAAGGTTTATGGCGAGAACGCCGCGGTGGAATTGTCGAAGCGTTTATCCGAACGGCTGCACAGACAAGCAGCGACGCTGGATTATCTCGAGTCAGATTACGAGTAATTAACCGGTCAGACATTTTAGTATAAGGCGCCGTCAGGAAGGATTCCTGACGGCGCGATTGTTTTGGTGGGAATAATCCAGCGACGCGGTGGTAGGTCTAGAGAAATGATTTTGTGTTGTGTCAGGTCCTGCGGCGGGTGGTGGGTTGTGATGTGGGAGAGCCGTGTGACCTGACACGAGTGAGACAGGTGAGGCCGTCAGGTCACACGCCGCGAAAACACGCGCTGACAGAGGGAACAGGAACCGGCGCGGCGCAGGACCTGACGGAACGAGAATGAAGGAATCCTGACGGCGCTAGTGTTTGGGGGGGAATAATCCAGCGACACGGTTGTAAGTCTAAAGAAACGATGTCGTGAATTCGCGAGACCGTTCTTGCCACATCGACGGACACAGATAATATTGTCTTTGGATTCGCAGTCGAGAGAAATAGAGGGCACTTCACGCGGGATGCTTTTATGTTCGAGAGACGATCAATATTGATGAAAGTGGGGCTGGCAACTTTGTGGTTGGTGTTATCGACGGGCTGTTGCATTGCCGAAGAATCTCGCTCATCCGTGTTGTCCGATTTCAGTTATCGCCCGCCAGAGCCGCCGGCAACGTGGGAACTCACCATCATAAAGAAGCCGATGAAGGCTGGCGATCAACTGGAGGCGCAAATTACACTCAGATTTACCAAGATGCCCGACTGTGGCGGGTGGGACTCGGTGTGGCAAGCGCAAATTGTGATTACGCGGCCTGACAATTCACAGAAGAAGTACACTTCGCCGTTAACACCAATCGTAGTGGGTAGAAACGAGACCTATTTCGTTTCTGAAATGGCTGCACTTGAGGGAACTTACCAAATCGGTGGTATTATCATGTCTTGCACTGCCAAAAGTGATATGGATCCGCAAGGTAAGCGCGGGAATCACTTTGCGTTTATGTCGAGAATCGTCGATAAGGTAGATTCGATCCCTCGCACCAAGCCGGTCGTTCTGGACACCGGTTGGCACCATATGGGAAACGGTGTGATGATTAAGAAGTCGGATGAGCTACCGCCCGAGATTCAGGGGCAGAAGCGGTTGGTCGTTGACAAAGATGCTTTTCCTGTGGAGTCACATCCGGCTGATTCTGCTAGACCACCTAAACTGAGATTTCTGATTACGGAAAAGGATACACAGAAGGCCGGCATCGTTACGATTGGCGGCATGATGGCCGAAGGCAACGTTCTTCAAGAGATAGTGATAGCCGGCATACCGCCGATTGATTCAGTAAGTCTCACGAATTCTGATTTGGGTGTGGTGGAGGTGCGGTTTGGCCACACTATCACGTTTTGGACGAACTCAAACCGCGGCAGCGGGCATTTGAATGTCTTCGTAGGCAAGCATCATTTCCAGATTGGTGTTGTGAGGCCATAGCCTGCTGGGTCAGGCCGGGGGACCTGACGGAACGAGAAACTTCCATCAATAAATCGTAGTTTTGTAGGTCAAAACCGCTTCGGTTTTGACGCTTTCCTGATGTTATTCGCCCATATTAATTGCGCACTGCCGTGCGCGACTACGGGCGAATCAGCCTGGATTCCCACTTTCGTGGGAATGACGCCACGCGGTTCCGTAGGGCGGCTTCGTGTCAGGTCACACGCCCGACTTCGTCGTGCGCAGGACCTGACACAACCGGAAAGTGTCGGGTTCCGCGCTGCGCTGGGAACCCGACCTACTACCTTGGATTCATTCTATAGTTCTACTTCGACTTGAAGGCCGGGGCGCGTTTCTCAAGGAAGGCAGTGAGACCTTCGTTCTTGTCTTCAGTTTCGCAAAGCGCCGCAAAGGCCGTCATTTCGTAGGCGTTGGCTGATGCGAGATCGACGTTATTGCCACGGTCGATGACCTCTTTAGCATACTGCACAGCCAGCGGACCTTTGGAGATAATCACATCGGCCAGCTTGTTGACCTCCTCAGCCAATTTGTCGGCAGGCACAACGGCCTCGACCAAACCGATGCGGAGCGCTTCCTCGGCCGTGATGATGCGCGCGGTCATAATCAATTCCTTGGCGCGGCCTCTGCCGACCAAACGGGTCAGACGTTGCGTGCCGCCAAAGCCGGGGATGATGCCGAGGTTGACTTCCGGCTGTCCCAGTTTGGCGTTTTCGGCGGCGACACGAATGTCAGTCGCCATCGCAAACTCGCAACCACCTCCCAAGGCAAAGCCGTTGATGGCGGCAATCGAGACGATCTTGGAGTTTTCGATTTGGGCGAACGTCTGGTGCCCGAGTTCAACGAATTCCTTGCCGGAGATGACATCGAGTTCTTTCAACTCTGGTATATCGGCGCCGGCAATAAAGGCCTTCTCGCCTGCGCCGGTGAAGATGCAAACGCGGACGGTGTGCGCCTGCTCCAATTCGGTGAAGGCGGCCTTGATTTCACGCAGTGTTTCGCGGTTGAGAGCGTTGAGGGCTTTCGGGCGATTGATCGTGATTTTGGCTTTCGCGCCGGTGGTTTCGACGATGATATTTTGATATTCCATAACAGACCTCACTTGCTGTATTCGTAGAAGCCGCGGCCGCTCTTGCGTCCGAGATATCCAGCTTTTACCATGCGCTTGAGCAACGGCGGCGGCGCATAATGTGTTTCGTGGAATTCCTCGAACATGATGTTGCCGATGTAAAGGATCGTGTCCAGGCCGATAAAATCGGTCAGTTCCAACGGTCCCATCGGATGGGCGCAGCCGAGTTTCATGCCGTTGTCGATGTCTTCCTTGCTGGCCAGGCCGCGTTCGTACCAGCGGATGGCATCGATCAGATATGGGACGAGCAGCAAGTTAACGACAAAGCCGCAAGTATCTTTGGCGCGCACGATGGTTTTGCCGACTGATTCGGCGAAGGTGACGGCGGTGTTGAAGGTTTCGTCATCAGTCATGATGGTGCGGACAACTTCGACGAGTTTCATCACCGGAACCGGATTGAAGAAGTGCAGTCCGACTACCTGGTTGCGACGACGCGTGGCGACGGCCATATCGGTGATGGACAATGACGAAGTATTCGACGCGAGAATGCAGGACGGTTTGCAGACGCGGTCGAGCGTTTCGAACACTTGCACTTTGGGATCGAGATGTTCGACGATGGCCTCGATAACGAGGTCGCAATCCGCAAAAGCGCCGAAGTCGGTGCTGGTGGTAATATTGCCGAGAACTTTCTTCTTGTCGTCTTCCGTGGCCTTGCCTTTCTCGATGGCCTTATTGAGCAGACCTTCGATGCGGCTGAGTCCCTTCTTCAGGTATTCCTCTTTGGCATCATTGGCGACGACGGGGTAACCGGCAGCGGCGGCAACCTGCGCGATGCCTGAACCCATCTGTCCGAAGCCGACAATCCCGAGTTTTTTGATAGTCATTTGTCCTCCTACTTGTGCATAGACATGTATTGGTGACAAGGATAGACGATGAGCCGGAAGATGTCAAGGGAGTCGCTAGTAGCAATAGGAACGGGTGCGAACCCCGTTGGAGTTCGCACCCTCAATACTAAGAATCAGGTTCAGCCGCTATGGGCAACTCGCGCAGGGCGCCGGCCCGCCGGAGAAGATGTACTGAATCAGATACACGATGTCGGAAATATCCACTTGCTGATCGCAGTTGGCGTCCATAGTGCGATTAGTCTCCGGCCATTCACAGCCCATGAAGATACATTGCAGCATGTATACGGGATCAGAGATGTCTACCGAGCTATCCGCATTAGCATCGCCGCACAAATAGGTGAAGACTTTACCGTCCTGTAACACCAGTTTAGTCGTGTCGATTGTGCAATGTCCCAGACTGTCGTAATTGCAGCCAATGGTTCGGAATCTCATATTTGCGAACTGAGTCTGAGTGTGATTCAGCATTATCGGCACTACAGAGTATCCGAGCGGCTTGCCGCTGGTTTGGGCGATCAGCTTGATAAGCACTCCGTCGGCCGGGGGAATTCCATTGGGGCTGTTGGGCCCGGGCGGCGCTATCCCACTTATCAAGACAAAGGTCCCCAGATCATCCAATATTCGTGAAGCTATCGACCAGCCGCTGCTTCTCGTGCCGACAGTATCAAACTTGGCCCAGATAACGGCGCCATGGGAGGAATCGGGGGCAAAGCGAACCAGGTATTGATCGGCGGAAGCGATGAATAATTGAAATCCGGATACCGAGTCGAGGACGTTGTTCAGGTATATCGGAATGACGATACTGTCATTCGGCACTTTGGTCGCCACGGAATCGACCCGGCACAATAATTCCAGTGCGTCCGGTGTGGTTTGTGAGTAGGTGCTGATGAAGAAGGCGCTTGCAATCAGCACGAGCAGTGTTGCCAGAGACACTGGTCGAAATTTGACGGACATCATTTGTCTCCTTTCCTGTTAGAGGACTAATGAATAACCGGGACTCTGAGTGAATCAGCGGAACATTTCTACTAGACTTGAATTAGTACGCCACACGATACCCAAAGATGGCTTCAAAGTCAAGGAGAAAGAAGCTGCAAACGTCTGTATTAGGCGCCAAATTGGATAAGATTCTTGTACGCATTTGAGTTGACAGATGTATTGCACATCTCTAAATTGCGCTTGAGAATATGGATAAGATCACATCTGCCAACGGGATAATCGAACGCGCCAAAGCGCTGGGCGCTCAAAACGGGCCGTTCCGAGTTGCCGTCGCGGCTGCCGAGGACGATGATGTTCTGCGCGCCTGTTCGGAAGCAGCCAAACTTGGGATCGCCAAGTTTACGCTGTACGGCTGCGAAAAGAAGCTCAAGGAAATCGGCCAGCAGAACGCGATAGATTTTTCCGGGTTCACTATTGTCGAGAGCGACAGCGCCGGCAAGTCAGCGTTTCTGGCGGCACAGGCGGCAGATAAGGGCGAGGCCGACTTGATTCAGAAGGGATTCCTGTCGACATCGGCACTGCTCAAAACCGTTCTGTCCAAGGATTTTTCGCTGCGTACGCAGAACACATTGAGCCATGTCGCGGTGCTTGGATTCCCGGGCTACCACAAGCTTCTGGGCATCACGGACGGCGGAATGGTGGTCAAGCCGACATTCGAGCAGAAGATTCAATTGATTCAAAATGCCGTTTCTCTGTTCCACACGCTGGGATATGAAAAGCCGAAGGTTGCGGTGTCCGGGCCGGTGGACTATATCCATCCGGGAATTCCGGCAACGACGGAGGCGGCGCAGTTGACATCAATGCACAAGAACGGCGAGATCAACAACTGCGAGATTTACGGGCCGGTCACATTTGAGGCGGCGACCTCGCGCGAGATCGCGTTGAAACGCGGCATCAAGAATTATGTCGCGGGCGACGCCGACATCTTCCTGGTCGATTCGATCGAGGAATGCAACATCATCTCCAAGGTGTTGATCCTGTTCTCGCCGGCGACCTTCGCCGGAGTGATTATCGGCGCCAAGGTGCCGGTGAGCCTGGTATCGCGGACGGATACGGCGTTCAACAAGCTGGCGTCGATTTCGATCGCCTGCCTGTTGTCGCATCATCTCAAGCAGGTGAAGAAATGACAGCGAATTTTGCCGATATCGAAAAGCTGGCGCGCGAACGGGCGACTGATCCGATTTTGATTGCTTGCGTGGAGCCGCACGATCCGGCGCTGATTATCGGCTTGGATCGGGCGATCAAGAACCGACTGGTCAAGCCGGTATTGATCGGCGAAGAAGAGGCGATTATGAACGCCTCCAAGGAGGCGGGTGTAGAGATACGCGGCTGGGAACTGGTCAGATCAAACGACGCGAACCACTCGGTATACACGGCGCTGGAGTTGATTCACGACAACAAGGTCGGCGGAATTTGCAAGGGCGTTTTTGGCACGCAGGATTTTCTGTCGTTGTTGTTCGAACGGCGGCTCGGCTATCGAGTGCATCCCAACCTGGTATCGGGCGTGATGGTCTGCAAGAATGAGAATCTGAACCGGCTGGTGTATGTTTCAGATCCGATCGTAAACCCTGAGCCTGAGATGATGGATCTGGTCAGCATCCTGAATAACGCGGTCGCATTGGCGCACAAGATGGGGAACAAGCAACCCAAGGCGGCGATGTTGGCGGCAGTCGAAGTGATTTACCCGCAGATGCCGGTGACGATCGATGGGGCGGTAATCTCCAAGATGGCCGACAAGGGGCAAATCAAAGGTTGCCTCGTGGATGGGCCGCTGTCAATGGATGTCGCGTTGATTGAATCGGCTGCCAAAGAAAAGGGAGCGACAGGACCGGTCGCGGGACAAGCAGAGATATTGATTGGGCCGAATCTGGCCACCAATTACGGGGTGTACAAAGCGTTCGCAATGTATACCAAGAGTGAGTATGGATTGATCGTGGTCGGCGGCAAAGTGCCGTGCGTGATTTGTTCTTCATTTGACTCTCCCGATGTGCGCTACAATTCGCTGTTGCTGGCGGTTGTGGCGGCGAAGTAATTCCTCCGATAGCAATTTGGTTCACAGGGTATCGCTTTGAGATCGAAGTGAATGCTGGTGCGCTCCCTCACCCCTTGCCCCTCTCCCAAAGGGCGAGGGGAGAAGTGCCATCAATCGTAGCAGGTTACGCGCCCGACTTCGTCGTGCGCAGGACCCGGCACAACGACACTTGGCTCCCTGCGGAGACAGTTTCCTGCCAGGTAGTGTTTGGGATTGAATGGGGATGCGGCGCGCTGGCGCGCTGAGTGATTTGTGCTAGGATACGGGGACGGTGTCGGTGATGAGTGGTAGCGTGACTCGGAAAGTGGTGCCTTTGCCTTCCTCGGAGTCGAAGGTGATTGAGCCGCCATGTTGATCGACAATGACGGAGCGGGCAATTGCGAGACCCTGGCCCGTGCCTTTACCGACTTCCTTCGTCGTAAAGAATGAATCAAAGATGCGGTCGCGGATTTCTTTCTTGATGCCGGTGCCGGTGTCATTGACCTCAATGATAGCATAATTGTCGCTGCGTTTTGTGGTTACGGTAATCCAGCCCTTTTCGGCAGCGCCCTCACCGACGACATCAGCTATGGCATGAGCCGCATTAACGAGTAGATTCAGGAATACCTGATTGAGTGAGCCGGGGCAGCAGGCGACAAGCGGCAGTTCTTCATCCAGCGCGGTTCTTACATGCGCAACATATTTCAGCTCGTTGTGAGCCACCGTAAGCGTCGTGAGGAGCGCTTTGTTGATATCGGTCGGAACTTTCTCGCGTTCATCGGGATGGGAGAAGTCCTTCATAGCCCGAACAATGGTTGCCACTCTCTCAATTCCCTGCAACGTTTCATCGACGGCGCGCGGAACCTCTTCGCTCAAGAAATCAATATCGATTTCGGGAGAAACTATGGAGCACAGAATCCGCAACGGTATTGGATGATCGCATTTTGGGCAACTGCTGACGCCCTTGCTCAGCAACTGCAAGACACCATTGAAGGCCTCGGACATGAAGCGGACATTGTCGCCGACGTACTGAATGGGAGTGTTGATTTCGTGAGCGATGCCGGCGGCAAGAGAACCGACCGCTTCCAATTTCTGGGCCTGACGCAGTTGGGCCTCCAGTTGCAGCATTTCGGTTTCATCGCGTTCGAGCGCCACGTAGTTGATAATGCTCCGATCGGCGTCCAGAACGGGTGAGATTGACGCCTCCAACTCGACCAGCGAGCCGTCCTTTCTCTTGTTGACAAAGCGCCCCTGCCAGACTCCGCCTCTGCGCAAGGTGTCCCATAGACCCTGATAGAACTTGGTATCGTGTCGGCCGCTGCGGAAGAGATTCGGCTTTTGGCCGACTACTTCATCGCGTGAATAACCGGTGATGGCCTCAAGTGCGGGATTGACATACTGGATCACGCCTTCGGCATCGGTAATTATAATGGCCTCAACTGCTTGTTCAACGGCGGCGGTCAAGCGGGCCTTGCGTTCTTCGTCGAGCTTGCTCTCCGTAATATCTCGAATGATCGTGATGATTTCGCTCTCTTGCAGCGGCAGCAGGCGTGACTCGTAATGACGCAGTTGGCCGTCGGATTCCAGGGCATACTCGAAACTGGTCATGGCACGATGCTCACTCACCAATTGAATCGCCTCAGAGAATTTTCTGCCGACGCCCGCGATGGGAATGTCCTGGATTCGTTTACCGATCAGAGTTTTGGGAGGAATGAGGATATCGGTCGCTTTGCCCGCGCGGCAGTCAAGGATGATTCCCTCACCGTCGATGCGGAAGAAGAGGTCGGGCAGCACTTCGAAGATGGCGCGCATGTCGGCGTTTGCCTGGAGCAGCTCGTTGGAGCTCAATTCCAGAGATCGTTCCAGCATCGCGCGGTCGCCGTCAAATTGCTGATAGGCATCTTCGACAGCCCCGAGGAAACTGGACAATTCCTCCGGAACCGCCTCCGGATAACCGAAGAAGCGAATCAATTGCCGACGCAATAAGCTGTGCATATTGTGAATCCGATGTTACTCCTCGGCCAGCGTCGTTATCGTCATCGTTTGGTTATGCAATTCGCAGGGTTCGCCGGGAGCAAAGGGCGAGATCTCGCCGTAAGAATAGAAGCCGGTCATGAACGTCTGCTTGCCGAGCACGTTCTTTACCGCCTCAACTTCCTCTTCGACCCTCTGCCGCAGAACCATCTTGCGGCCGACGCACGTGATCAGGATCGCCAGTTCCGCTCTGGCCGGGGCAATTGCTTTCCCGGATATTTGAGCAGCGAGTTCCGCGCCATCGATCAGGCGATCGAAGTTGGCTTTCATCAAACGCGCATAAGAACCTTCGGGCACGTCCCCGGCGAAGGTCATGCTCTGGGCGCCTTCGTCGACCGCCAGAACCGTGCGGACGACGCCCGCCTCACGCTCTCCCGTTCTTAAGCTCAGCGGAAAGAGCAGGCCGGTGGCAGGCAAACCCTTCGCATGTTCGCCGAGATATTTTCTGTATAGTTCGAGGGCAGATTGACCATCCAACTCACGCAAGACATTGCGCTCGGACTTGGTTACCACTCTTTCAGGGCCGAAGGGGTCCCAACCTCCTTGTGAACCAAAACCGACGCGTAGCCGACTTCCATACAATCCGATCGCGGCGATCGTGCCTGAGTCAAGGCAATCATTCCACGACACGAGGGTGCGTTCGAAACAACCGCCGTCGGCCGAAAGTCCGCCGGTGACAGTGACGTCGCCGGGCAGGTTTTTGGTCAGACCTTTGACCAGGTCGCTGCCGTTTACGCTGATTCCATCGGAGAGCACGAAGACATGCCGGAGTCCGCGTTTGTCAAGATTCTGAGCCAAAGCAGCGCCGGCGTCATGGCTACTGATGCCGCCGCCCATCTTGACGGAGGTTCCACTGACTTCCGAGTGTTCGAACTGCACGGCAGTTGCGACCACGGTTTCGTCGAGGACGTTGGTGTCGCAGATTTCACCGGCAGTAGAACAGCCGATAATCTGTGCGTTCGGGTAGTCGCGTCTCACTTCGCCCAAGGCGGGAGATTCCGACAGGACTGATCTGTCTCCGAACAACAATACCAGTTGTGCATCGCGGACAGAATCTCCGACTAAACTTTGTTCCCAGCCGATGCCGGTCCGCCAGACTTTCTGCTCGATCTTCATGTGCTACTCCCTTTCGTGCAATCGGACGTACTATCAGCGTCGCTGAAATTTGCCCCGTGTACCAGTGATTATTCGCCTCTGGTCGTGCTGATCAGAACCCGAATATCCCTTATGATGCCTTGTCTTATCTCTTATCGGAAGAGTTGGCTTGGATGTTGAGATGCGCTGTTTCAAGTTGCGACAGTGAGCCGCACAAATGACATGAATCTCTCACTTCCGAATTCCGCGACTGACGGGCACGATGCGTTTGCTGTTCGCGCTAACAATCGCATATCTTGCCAGCCGTGAATAGAGCCGATTACATTCTTCTTGGCGCTGCCGTTATCGTGCGATTGGTGGTGCATTTTGCGACGCAATACACTGTAGATGACGCGTTTATTACGTTTCGATACGCGGAAAACCTGGCGGCGGGCCACGGATTCGTATACAACATCGGCGAACGCGTGTTGGGGACTTCAACGCCTCTGTTTACACTGGTACTTGCGGCGTTCAACGTTGTCGGAATCGGCAGTCAAACAGTTGCACTCCTGCTGAGTTTGGCCGCATCCGGACTGACCACAGTATTGCTTTATCGCTGGTCGTGCAAACTCGGGTTGGGCAAGCTGGCGGTACTGCCGGCAATCATCTACATCGTATTCCCGCGCTCGGTGATCTGCGATATCTGCGGCATGGAGACAGCGCTGGTAGCGCTGTTGTTTACGTCGAGTATGTACTTCCTTCACAACCGCCATAACGTATCGGCGAGTATCCTGGCATCGCTGACGACACTGGCGCGGCCTGAGGGGTGGGCATTGCTGGCGCTGGTGGCGACGGTCGTTTTCATACGCGACCGAGATCGTGTAGTTCGTTGCGCCATTCCGGCGATACTGATTGCGGGAGGTTGGTTGTTATTCGCGGGCGTCTACTTTGGATCAGTTGTGCCGAATTCGGCCGTGGCCAAGATGGCGCTGTACTCGAACTCAGGAATGTCAGTCTTGTGGCAGAACGCCGTTATGACATTGGGCCTCGGCTCGCCTTTCGGATGGATTTTGTGGCCGCTACTTGCTGCCGGCGCGGTGTCGACATTCCATAAGGATCGACTTCTCACCGTAATGCTGTTTTGGTGTGCCGGCTACTTGCTGGTATTAGTCGCGAGCGGCACACATGTCTTTTTCTGGTATCCGGCGCCGGTCTATCCCGTCGTGCTTCTCGGCGTTGTAATGGGCATCGCTCGATTGCTTGAATATGTGCGGTGGCACAAATCAGTTGTCCGAGAATACATATCTTTGGTGGCCATCGCTGCCGTGGTCATCGCAGTATCGCTCGTCCACCTGACCTCCAGTTTCGTCGGCTTGAAGTCAGAGATGGACGGATACCGTAATGTGCATGTGGAGGCGGGGAAATATCTGGCACTGCATGCACAGCCGAAAGATATCGTGTTGGCAGAGGACATCGGTTACCTGGGACATTATTATCGCGGCAATATTGTTGACCGCGATGGATTGGTCACGCCGCAGGCGATTCCGTACAACCGCGCCGGGCGTTATCGCGAGTTTGCAGATTCAGTCAACGCGGACTGGATATTCATTGATCCGGACTATCCGACCGCGAGGGATATCATCGCCGCACTTGAATTCGCGCGCAACTACGAGCGGGTCGACTACGTTGCGCCGTCCGACAAACCGAGCCACCAACTCTATCGCCGAGTGGCGTCAAAAAATCAGCTACAGGATACATCAAGACTTTGATGGGGGATTTGTAGTTCCGCGATGCGCCGGGAAAATCTAAATGGAGCAGAGCGGGATCGAACCGCCGACCTGTACGTTGCGAACGTACCGCTCTCCCAACTGAGCTACTGCCCCATTGAGACCGCGGCCGATCAGGCCCAAGAAGACGCCCGCAGCGACCGCACTACGTGGTCAAGATATACGCGGGTACCGATTCGTCAAGACGAAACTTTCTCTTCGTGGCCGAAAGTAAAGAGGATCGCGGCGAAGATTAGAGCCGCTCCCAGAGCGGTCATAATCGTAGGCGACTCGGTGAAGAGTAGATACGCCCATAAGCTCGCCATAATCGGTTCACCCAGAATCACGATTCCCACGAGGTGGGCGCGGAAATGTTTGAGGGAGTAGTTGTAGAGCGAATGCCCAAGCAGCGTAGGAATAATTGCGAGCAGGGCGAACCAGACGAAATCGAGACTTCGTGCAGGAACAACAGAGCCGCCGGAGATCAGGGCGACCGCGATCAATGCCACAGCCGAAGTTGAATATAGCGGGAAGGTGTAGTTGATCGTACCGAGTTTGGACACCAGCGTTCGTCCGACGAGAAGATAGAACGCTGCAAACAACGCGCCCGCCAGAGACAAGTAAGTCGCCAACCAGCTGCTCGCCGGAAAGTTGGAAATCGCCCCAACTGATCAAAGTCGCACCAATCAAGGCGAGCGCAATTGCCAGATAGCCCCAGCGATCGACACGTTCCTTGAGAATCAGTTGAGCCAGTATGGTAAGGAACAACGGCTGCAAAGTCACCAGCACCGTCGCGCTGGCAACCGAAGTCATTGTCAGGGCGGTGATCCAGACCGCAAAGTGCGCGGCCAGCAACAATCCTGCGGCGGCAATCAGCAGGCGGTCGCGGCCTTGCGGCAGGATGATGCGTTTTCCCTGGGCGAGATAGATTGGCAACAATAATACCGAGGCGAAAGTCATGCGATAGGCGGCAATCACCAACGGGTCGGATTGGCAGGCACGAATCAATGGCGCCGCACAACTGGCGGCGACGGCGGCAAAGACGAGAATGATGTGATTGCGGCTCACTGAGGGGAATCTATGAAATTGGCTTCGAGATGACAACGATTCGTAAACAAAAACGGGTGATTGTCATAGCTGACAACCACCCGAATCGAACAATCGAAAAGCTTATTTCCTGCCGCCGCGCAGCTTGGCAATGGTCTCATTCTTGAGAATGCCTTTGAGCTGCTTCTGCAGTTTGTCCCAGAATGGATACATGGTGCAGCGGTCGGATTTCTCGCAGTCGCAGCCGTCCTCGCCGCGAACGCAGAGATTGATTCCGAGCGGACCGTCCATTGCCTCGATTACATCAAGGACGCTCACCTGATTCGGTGATTTGGCGAGCTGATAGCCGCCATGCACACCCTGATATGATTTGAGAATCTCGGCGCGGGTGAGTTCTTTGAGTATCTTTGCCAGAAAGTCGCGGGGAACGGACTCGGACTCGGCAATGGCGTTGATGGAATTTCTTTTGTCAACCGCCTGCTTGGAAATATACAGCACGGCTCGCAGCGCGTAATCAGCTTTGCGGGAAATTTTCATGTCCTATTTACTCCTTCATGGATTAATGGAATATCGGTACTTGTTAAACTATCGATCACGAGATAAGTTTCGTCCGCTTTTGATTTTTTTGGCATGAGCCAACTTGTTCAACAACGGTCTCTTTTACTCATAATTACGTGATTATAGACAAATCTTCTAACAATGTAAATGGATTTCTGAGTTCAGCATGAAAAAACTTCGGTCGACGGCGGGCCAAAAATGGACTAATCGGCATTGTCGGTCGATATTGCCACTGTCTGACGGCAGTATCGCCAGGAACGTGTTGCGCCTGCCTCTTTAATCGCTAAATTACGTACAAATATGTCGGGGATGTTATGATCCGTATTGGACTAAGCCAGATAAATCCTACCGTAGGCGATTTTGCAGGAAACCTGCAGAAGATCGTCGGTTTTATTTCACTAGGGCGGGAACAGAAGTGCGACCTGATTCTTTTCCCCGAACTGGCATTGTGCGGATATCCTCCGGAAGACCTGCTGTTCAAGAAGGCATTCATCGAGGCGAATCAGCGGTACTTGCGCAGATTGGTGGAGGCCAGCGATGGGATGAATGTCGTTTGCGGGTACGCCGGCGCTCGTGGCGGCAAGGTTTACAACTCGGCGGCAGTGATCGGCGGCGGCAAGCTGCTCTTGTCGTACAACAAGATTGCGCTCCCCAATTATGGTGTCTTTGACGAGAAACGATATTTCGCGGTGGGACAGGAAATTCCGTTACTGCAAATCGGAAAGATGAAGGTCGGGATCAATATCTGCGAGGACATCTGGGTTTGTCCGGGAGTGACGGAACAGCAGGCGGCATTGGGAGCGCAACTGGTGCTGAATATTTCATCGTCGCCGTATCACATGCACAAGGTCGAAGAGCGAATCGAGATGCTGCGCTCACGTGCGGTTAAGAACCGGAGCTATATCGGTTATATCAACACGGTCGGCGGACAGGATGAGCTGGTGTTCGACGGCGCATCATTGGTGCTCGATCCCGACGGCAAACTGATCGCCAAAGCCGCGCAGTTCAAGGAGGAATTGCTCGTGGTTGACCTTCCGATTGGTGATATGAAGCAGGAGGCGAGGTCAGCCATAAAGCGTAGTTCTCAGCCCGACGCCAAGACAGTGGTCAAGCAGGTGGAGTTGAAATCACCGTTCGCCGGCGTACGTCGAAAGACCGTTGCCGCAAAATGCGCCGAGCGACTGGCGGAAGCAGAGGAAGTGTATCGGGCACTGGTCTTGGGAGTTCGTGATTACATTCGGAAGAACGGTTTTGGCAAAGCGATCATTGGACTGTCGGGCGGGATTGATTCAGCTCTAACGGCTGCGATTGCGGTGGATGCCATCGGAAGCGACAATGTATTCACGCTCTATATGCCGTCGAAGTATTCGTCGGAGTTGTCCCGCACGGCAGCAGAGAGACAGGCACGGCTGCTGGGAATTGCGATGCGGGAAGTGCCGATTGACGAGTTGATGGCCGGCTATCAGAGCTCTCTCTGCGACATTTTCAAAGATGGCGAAAGCGGGCTCACGCAGGAGAACTTGCAGGCACGGATTCGGGGAAACATTCTGATGGCGTTTTCCAACCGGTTCGGGTATTTAGTACTAAGCACCAGCAACAAGTCGGAGGCCGCCGTCGGTTACACAACTCTTTATGGAGATATGGTCGGCGGATTTTCGGTGCTGAAAGATATTCCCAAGACTTTGGTTTTCAAGATCTGTAATCATCTCAATCGTGCCGGTGGACGGGAAATCATTGCGCAGGAGATAATTGACCGACCACCGACTGCAGAGCTGAAAGAGAACCAGCTTGACACTGATTCGCTGCCACCGTATGAGGTTCTTGATGAGATTTTGCGGCTCTATGTCGAACTTGACCACAACGAAATGGAGATCGTAGCGGCAGGTTTTGACAAGAAATTGGTGGCACGTGTGATTCGCATGGTCGGCGCGGCGGAATACAAGCGGCGACAGTCGGCTCCCGGAGTTAAGATCACGCCGCGTGCTTTCGGCAAAGATCGGCGCTGGCCGATCACGAATAAGTTCTGAATTAAGACAGCCGCCCTTGGAGCGGCCGTGGCGATACCACAAAAGGTGACTTAGCGACACAAAGTGAAGGTTTCACTCTTGCGACAGACGTGATTTTCGATAAGTTGCAGCGATATCGCCGGAAAAGAGTGTCAGTACCAACAAGGTTTGGAAAGTTCAAGACGGAGGAGGTCTGATGTTTAAAGAATTCAAGGAATTCGCCATGCGCGGCAACGTCGTCGACATGGCAGTCGGTATCATCATCGGCGCGGCGTTCGGGTCAATCGTCAGTTCGCTTGTGGCCGACGTGATTATGCCGCCGATCGGATTGCTCTTGGGCAATGTCGATTTCTCGAATCTGTTCGTTACGCTGAGAAACGGCGCGGTGCCGGGTCCGTACACCTCAGTCGCGCAGGCCAAAGCTTCGGGTGCGGTCACGCTCAATTACGGATTGTTCGTCAACTCGATCATCAGCTTCGTTATTATCGCGTTTGCCGTCTTCATGTTGATCCGTGCGATCAACCGGTTAAAGCGCCCGGCGCCGGCACCGGCGACAGCTCCGACGACCAAGGAATGCACCTATTGTTATTCAACGATTCCGATCAAGGCGGTGCGCTGCCCCAATTGCACGTCTGAATTAAAGGCCTAGGGAATCACCTTCGAAATTGCAGCGAAAAGAAACCCCACCACGTCAGAGACGGGTGGGGTTTTTGTTTTGATCGTAAGAAATCTTACTTGGCTTTGCGGATATCGGTCGAATAGCCGGGGAAAGTGCTAACCTCAGGATTGCAGTATTTCTTGGCGTTGTTGACGGCAACGGCTGCCTCGGCGCTGGCAGCAGTGATGAAGTTCATCTCTTTCGGTTTCGAGATGATATCTCCGCACGCGAACAGGCCGGCGAGATTCGTCTGCATCTGCGCATCCACCACGACTCCCAATTCGCTGACTTTGACGCCAATCTTCTTGAACGATTCCAGTAGCGCGGCGTGTTTCTTCTTCAGGTTTTGCAGACTACCGGTGGCTAACACCACGGCTTTGGAAAGGTGTTCGCCTTTGTCCGTAGTTACCTTCCACACCTTGTCTGACTTGTCGAAGGCCAGACCGGTGACTTTCTCACCTTTGCAGAACGTGTGATTATAGGCAGACGCCTGCTCGATAAAGCGTTCGGCAAGTTTCTCAGCGGTGATCAACACGAAACCGGCGACGTCGCGCAAGACTTCGTTGGGATATTCCTGCACCAATGCGCCGCCGAGAGTCTTGGTAGCTTCGATTATTTTGGTCTTGGCGTCGCGCAACCCGGCATAGAAAGAACCAAACAGACCGGCCGGTCCGCCACCAACAATCGTGATATCGTAAATTTCCGGAGTCATCTCTGAGCGCCTCCTTCCCTGGGTATTCTGCCCTTTGGTTTTGCTTCTGCCCGCGATTGGCCTTACTCCTCCATCATCGCGGAACCGTCATAACTGAACCAGTCGGTGTGTCCGCGCAGTGATTCTCGCTCTGCGGCCAGCCATGCGTAATGGCCGTCCTCTTCGGCAACCAGTTCGGCAAAGACATTCTCGCACCGAGAGATCTGCGGCCTTGTCTTCGCCCATCTTGTAGTGCTTGGCAGACAAACGCTCGGCTTCCATCGCCAGTGCGATCAGACGCATGGTGTCTTTATCGGCCAGCGGCTTATCACCAAAGGCATCCTTGAATATGCCGAGGCCTTTTTCGGGCAAATCAGTTACCTCCGTGCCGACAAAGCGGTCGTGCAGTTTCCGCAGACGGCGTTCATGATTGGCTTCGTCGGCCGCCAATTGCTCGATCTTCTTGCGAGCGTCCGGATGAACGATCTTTTGCGCAAGCGTGGAATAGAAGTTTTGTCCCTCGATTTCGGTCTTGATACCGAACTTGATTATCTCGGCGATTTCCTTTTTGGTATCGGGCATATTATCTCTCCACAGGATTAGACTTCGAAACTATCTGGCTTGGGGCCATGTGACTCGTAATAGATCTCCAGAGCTTTTAGCAGCGCTTCCTCGGCCATCACCGAGCAGTGCATTTTGACCGGCGGCAGTCCGTCCAACGCTTCGGCAACCGCCTGGTTGGAAATAGACTTGGCTTCTTCGAGCGTCTTGCCTTTGAGCATTTCGGTTAACATAGACGACGTCGCAATCGCGGCGCCACAGCCGAAGGTCTTGAATTTGGCATCGACGATCACGCCATTTTCTATCTTGAGATAGAGCCGCATCATGTCACCGCAGGCGGGATTGCCGACATCCGAGACAACTGTGGCATCGGCGATTTCCCCCATGTTGCGCGGATTTATGAAATGGTCCATTACTTTCTGGGAATATGGTGAGGCGCCTTCAGGCATAAGAACTCCGAAAAATGATTTACCATCCCAAGCACATCTTTCCAGACAGTAATTTAGTCAAAATACGCCCGTCAGGTACCGATTTCTTGGATTATTTGGCGAAGCTATCGGAACGAAATCCCGGCTTTGAGTGGGAAGTACTGTGTCCGGCTGCCTTCCGTGTAGCCGATACCCAATTTGCCTTCGGCGAATACCGTAAGTCGTCTTTGAATCTTGATCTCGACCCCCGTCCCCAGGCTGAGGCCGAAAGCATTCTCGTGACTGCCTATCCACTTTTGGGAGACGCTCTGGAGGTTGTATTTCACATCGTGAATCGAAACCCGGAAATAGCTGACGCCTACGATAAAGTATGGCCAGGCGGGCATATCCATAGGTCGCATGTCCAGCTTAATATTGGCCGAGAGAGTGAAGATCGACGTGGCTCCACCACTCATGCTCTTAACGTCGCCTGGGAGACCATAAGCACCCATGAATGCCAGATCATTCATTGGCAGGTGGCTGTAATCAAGGTAACCCTGAACGGTGACAATCGGAGCTACTAAGTAGCCGATCCCGGCGCCGAAATTGGGGCCTGTGCTCCATAAGTAGTCAAAGGCGAACGGTGATGAAGGAATGGTCATGCCCGTGTTAAGATAAAATGTCGGCCGATGCCCATTCTGTGCTTGAAGCGAGCCAACGCATAAACAAAGAGCCAATGCTAAATAAACCGGCTTCTTCATGAATACCTCCCTATGAAGTTTTTTTGTCCTATGGCAGGATTCGGCCCCGCCACATTACGAATACGGATTTTTTCCCTTAAGCTTATCTGCCCATAATGGGGACATAGCCAATAGCCGGTCGACCACCTGTGGAAAGACCTCAACAAAGTAGTCGACTTCGTCTTCAGTGTTGCCCTTGCCCATCGAGACGGTCAGCGAACCGGAGCAGTATTCGGCCGGAACGCCGACAGCCGTTAGCACATGGGAGGCAGCCAGATCGGTTTCGTCACGACCGCGCATATTCGAGGCACAGGCGCTGCCGGAAGCCGTTTGGATACCATAGACATTGAGGAAGAGCAGCAGAGATTCACCCTCAATGTATTCCATCCAGAAGCTGACGTGCCCGGGCAGACGCTGGGTCTTGTGGCCGGTGAAGTGCAAGAAGTCATATTTCTTGGACAGCCCTTGCCAGAGACGCTCCTGCAATTTTGTCAGGTGCGCAATTCGCTCAGGCATTTCTGCGATTGCCAACTCGGCTGCCTTTGCCATCCCAACAATTCCCAACAGGTTCTCGGTGCCGGAACGATAGCCGTGCTCCTGGAATCCACCGATTAACTGCGTTGCCAAATTTACTCCAGGCCGGAGATAAAGCGCGCCGACGCCTTTGGGACCATAGAAGTTGTGTGCCGAAAAGGTCAGAGCGTCTACGCGGAGGGTGTCAACATCTACCGCAATGTTGCCTGCCGAAGCGGCCGCGTCCGAATGGAAGTAGACATTCGACGTTCGTGCGATAGCCGCTAAATCCTTGATATTCTGAATCGTGCCGATTTCTGAGGAGGCATGCTGGATCGAAATGACGGCGGTGTCAGGGCGTATGGCGGCCTGAAGTTTGTTAGGATTCACTAACCCGCTTTGATCAACCTTAAGTAACGTAAGGTCATAGCCCTCACGCTTGAGTTTCAAGCAGAGGTTTATCACGGAGTAGTGCTCAATCTCCGATATAATTAAGTGTTTGCCTCGGTTGGGATTAGCGGACAAGTAACCGCTGATGGCCAGATTGTTGGCTTCGGTAGCTCCGGACGTGAAGATGATAGTCTCCGGACTGGCATTAATCAGTCGTGCAACAGCAGCGCGTGATTCGTCCAACGCCTGATTGGCCTGAACTCCTTTGGAATGGATATGCGAGGAAGGATTTCCGAAGCGTTCGGTAAAGTATGGGAGCATCGCCTCTAGTACTCTTGGGTCGACAGGGGTAGTCGCGGCGTGGTCGAAGTAGATGTCTCGCTGGGTTTGTGCCATAACGTATAACCTCGACGGCAATATAGTGCCTGGCGAATCCTGCCGCAAGCGGCTCCCAAACAACGAACTTCGCCCCACTGGAGGACGGAAGTATGAAGGGTCAAGAAGACCACAACAATCTGGAACTAATTTACTGGGCAACCAGTAAGAAAATATAACAAGGAGTAAGAAAGGAGAGCTCATGAAGCCTCTTAACCGAAAACACCTCATTGTCATAGCAGTGCTGATGTTTGCCGCTGTGTTGAGCGCGCAGCAACTGTACGCCGCCGGCAAACCCTGGATAGGTGTCTATATGCAGGATGTGACCCCCGATCTCGCGGAGGCATTTGGTCTCTCGGTGAATAAGGGAGTGGTGATAAACGACGTCGCTCATGATTCACCGGCAGACAAGGCAGGTTTGCAGCCCAAGGACGTTATTTTGGCATGGAACGGCGCGACAGTTGACAATTCGCAGACACTCACTGAACTGGTTGGTGACAGTAAAGTTGGAGACAACGCGAAGCTGACAATCAGTCGTGGCGGCAAAGAAATGGACGTCACGGTAACGATCGGTGAACGGAGTGAGCAAGATCTTTCGTCAAGGGGAGGCACGCGCGAGCGATACCTGAAGCAATTACAGAATACAATCGGCAAGATGCCGGGAATCGGTGTTTCGATGGAGCCACTGGCGGGCAAACTGGGAGATTATTTTGGGGTTAGAGACGGTAACGGAGCGCTGATCACCGATGTCGCCAAAGATACCCCCGCTGAGAAGGCCGGTCTTAAGGTCGGCGATGTTATCGTGAAAGTTGACGACAAGTCGGTTGAGGGACCGAGCGATGTCAGTTCGGCTATTCATGAGATGAAGAAGGGGGACAAGGTTGATCTGGTTGTCGTAAGAGATAAGGCCGAAAAAAGTTTCAGTGTGGAAGTGGGCGAGATTGACAGCTTTGGCTCGGTCGACGACCTGGAGCAGTTGATGCCGTATTTCCATGGCGGCATGAACACGCCGATGCCGATGTATAATTACAACCCCGACAACACTCAGATGCAGCAGAAACTGGATGATTTGCAGCACAAGTTGGATGAAATGCAGCGCAAACTGGACCAGTTGGAAAGCAAAATGAAATAGCAACTAGCTGACATAGGTCAGTGGTATAGAAACGCCAGAAAGGATCACGACATCCATCCTTTCATTCGTGGATACGCCGGTAGGAGGGGTCACCTGCCGGCGTTCTTATTTTGAGTCAGATTGCTCGGTCGTGCCCTCGCTAATTACACCTCACCAATACACTTCTCGTAATGACAAGTTGACGCGATCCTATTATTGGCTCAGCGTTACCGGATAAACAGGCAGGAAGTCTGGGAAATTCCCATCCAGTAGTTGATCATGGCGATGACGTCAGCGATCGTAATCATGCGGTCGCAGTCGGCGTCGGCGGAATAGATTGGACAGGGAATCGGCGTATCCAGGAAGATGATGTTAATAAGGGCGGTCGCATCGGCGACGTTAACTCTGCCGTCACCGGTGAGATCGCCGACACGATAGGGATACTCGAACATGCCGATATCCTCGCGTGCGCCACCCAGCGGATAGGTTGCTGGAATCGCAGCGCCGGCATCAATCAGGCGGGACTGGCAGGATAACGAATAATCGTGGGCGGCAGGATTCGTATAGAGAGGTTCAATAAAGATATTCTGATAGTCATCGGCGGAATCGAGATTGAAATTCTTGGTGCGGGTGTTATCGCCAAGGCCAGGGCTGCCGCAACCCACGAAATTGCCACCGGTGTTGCGGAAGAAATTGTTAAAGCCAATGTCCCAGAAGCCGCTGTCACAGTAGACACCGCCGCCCTGGGTTGCGAGATTATCCGTGACCGAGTTGTTGAAGAACAGGAGCGCCGCGGCTTTGACGACAACTCCGCCGCCATTGGCATCGGCAACATTCTGGCGAATCACATTATGTGTGACAATGACCTGGCCGTTTTCCAACCAGATGCCGCCGCCGTTGTTGGCCACGTTGGCGACAATGGCATTGTTGGCGATTGTTGGAAATCCGAAACGAACGGCTATTCCGCCGCCGGAGATGGCGCTGTTGTTGCGAATGATGTTGTATTTGATCGTAGGGGCGCTTCCGCCGGTGACAAGTATACCGCCGCCGACAAACGTGCCGGGCATAATGGTGCCGACGCCATTGATCAGTGTAAAGCCACACAATACGCTGGTGGAATCCTCAGTAGACTTGAATAACACAACCGAGGCCGAATCGGAATGGACAGGACGACTGCCATCAATGACGGTACCGCGAATCGTGTTGGGATTCTTGTCGATGATGTAGCGCGATGCTACCACGATCTTCTTCCCCAGGAACTTGATGTTTTCATAGTAGATGCCGGGCGAGACCAAAACCGTATCGCTATTTTTCGCGGCGACAATTCCAGCCTGTATTGTGGAGTATTGGGCGGGGACTTTCAGGACTCCGCCGAAAAGAGAGGAAACAAGTATGACTACCGCCGATAGTGTCAGCAGCGCGAACTGAAACATATGACTCCCAGTCGGCCAGTAGTACAGAGGTCAATCTAATTCATTTCGGAGAAAATGCAAAGAAATTTGGTGGACTGGAAACACCGGAAACCGGGGTATGATTTCGGAAAACCGCCTTAATCAAATTCCCTTAGGCAGAGAAGAGCCCACGCCCTGTGGTGACGTGGGCTGAAAAGTCCAGGAATATGCGTAAACCGCTATTGGCCGCCGGTAGTCGCCGGTTTGGCGGCGGTATCGGAACCGGACTGCTGCATACGCTCCCGATTCAGGCGGGCCGCAACAGAGTCAGATTCTGCGGCGGTTTTGGGGATGCCTTGCTGCTCCAGCATTGGCCGAACCTGAGCCAGCATGCGCAACTTGTCTGATTGCCGCGCCTTTTCCAGCAAGTCGGTGGCCTCTTTGGCGTATTTGCCGTTAGGGGCATCCTTGAGGTATTGTTGAAGATTACTGACAATTTGAACGTCCCACTTTTCACTGAGGATTTTGTTCATCAGGTCAACGCGTTCAGGCGAGCGACCGGGCAGCGTAAAGGCACGGTTGACTTCATCCCACATCATCTTGGAATCGGTGTAAAGCTTCTGCGTCGGGGCGGGTTCGGAAGCGCAGCCGGCCAGCCACAGAGTAGAAAGGGTGGCAATGCCAAACAGAAGCAAAAGGACGGTCTTTTTCAAGGTTTCCTCCAAAGTTAATCAATAGAATCGCGATATTTTAACAAATTGCCGGCCGAAGTCAACCGGTTTGTGCCCGCAGCCAGGCCGCAAAATTCTCCTTGCCTAAACGTAACGCCATGTTTACCCATTGTCGAAAGTCAGCCGCACTGATATTGCTACGTAACTTACGGGCTGCGGCTACGTTCAATAAGCTAGCGATGTACTGACAATGACGGGAACAATGATGGCTTCGATTCGCACAATAAGCTTGGCGTTGACGTTGCTCTTTGTCAACGTCTTACCGGTTTCAGCTCTGCAACTGAAGACCGCCACCGATGTTTATATCACCGGCGATTATCAAGAAGACCTGTTTCTCACCGGGACGACGGTCAATTTTGACGGCAATATTACCGGCGATGTACTGACGGCGGCGCGCTACGTCACTATTAACGGCACCGTCGACGGCAACGTAAATGCCGGCGCACAGAAGATCAGTATCAATGGCGAAATCTGCCGTTCGTTGCGGGCTTTCGGGGAGACAGTCAATGTTATGTCGCGGGTGGATGGCGACCTGATCGCATTTGGCGCCGACTTGACGCTAGGCAACGATGCCACCGTGGGCAGGGATCTGGCCATGTTCGGGGCCGAGGTCTATATCGACGGGACAGTTGACGGTAAAGTGTATGCCAGCGGCGGCACTGTGACGATAGCCGGCCGGATAAACGGCGATGTCAGAATCAAGGCGGATCATGTTTCGGTAACGCCTGATGCCATAATCGGGGGAGAGCTAAACTACACCTCAAAGAACAAGGGCAGCATCGCTCCGGAAGCGCAGATCAATGGCGGGGTGAAGTGGAAAAAGAAATCATCGGAATCGGCGGAGTCGAATTCCTATGTCCCTTTTCCGTCAGGTCTGATGTGGTCGCTGATCTTCCTGGGCGGCTCGTTGGTGCTGGGAGCTCTGGTAATATTGATCAGGCGTGAGGGAGTCGTGATGGTCATTGAGGAAGTCAAGAAGAATGCGGCACTGGATGGACTGATCGGAGTCGCTGTCATAATCGTCATACCAATCGCGCTGATCTTAATCGGATTCACGTTCGTCGGTTTGCCGATCACGTTCGCGGGACTTTCCATCTATTTTCTAATGTTTCTGATTTCGCGCATTATTGTGGCCATCACACTCGGTCTGGTGTTACTGCGTTTGGTCAAGAGGGAGGGCAGGATATCGCTCGGTTGGTCACTCTTAGTGGGAATGATTCTATTGGCTCTCGGCTACAAGATACCGATCTTGGGCTGGGTGGTGTATTTCGTGGCCTGGGCAATCGGAGCGGGAGCACTCACAATGGTGATGTTTCGGAAGAAAGCTCCGACGCCGAGTGCGTGATACGGCCGGCGGCACCCAATAACTATTCACAATCTGCAATTTCAAGCTAATGTTTGTCGATCAAAGCGAATTTGATATCAAGTGCGAGTGGGGGCTGGCAGGCATAGAGGCGTTGGCTCCTCAATGTGATGCGATAATCATCGTAGACATCCTTTCATTTTCGACCTGCGTGGACGTGGCCGTAAGCCGGGGTGCTGTTGTCTATCCGTATCGGTGGCGCGATATGTCCTCCTCGGTCTTTGCCGAATCAATCGGCGGTGTGGTGGCGAAATCCCGTCGTGAAGCGCAAGGTGGCTATTCCTTGTCGCCGGTTTCCCTGCAGAAGATTCCGGCTGGGACGCGATTGATCTTGCCTTCGCCAAACGGATCAACACTTAGCACGGCAACGGGCAACCTGCCGACGTTTGCGGGCTGTCCCCGCAATGCAGCATCAGTGGCGGCAGCAGCGCAGAAGCTGGGCAAGAGAATCGCCGTGATATCGGCCGGTGAGAAATGGCCGGATGGAAGTTTGCGATTCGCAATCGAAGATCTTATCGGTGCCGGGGCAATCGTGTCGCGGTTAACCGGTTCACGTTCCCCGGAAGCGGAGATTGCCGTCGCGGCCTTCGAGTCAGTGAAGAGAAATCCCCTGGAGACCCTGCGAAGATGCGCATCAGGCAAAGAAATGATCGATATCGGTTTCGGATCAGACATCAACCTGGCGGCGGAGATCGATGTCTCCGAGTGTGCGCCGTTCTTACGTAATGGCGCATATATCGGGGCGCACTAAAGGATATCGAAGATGTAGCGCAGGCAGAGGTAGATACCCACCAGGATCAAGACGATTCCGGTCACGCGGCGGGCCCACCACTCAACTTTCCTGGTATGCTCGAACAATTTCGCGGCGGTATTTACGCTGATAGCCAGCGCCACGGCAAAAGTGATCACCGGCAAGGCGGTGCCGATGCCGAACAGTGATGGCAGCATCAGCACAGAATTGGATTCAACCGAGAGCGGAATCAAGCTGCCGAAGAAGAGTGCCGCTGATACGGGACAGAAGGTGAGAGCAAAAACAAAGCCGAGCGGCAAAGCGCCCCACATGCCCATCCGCTCCACTCGGCGCTGCATCTTGTCGGAGACGCTGGCACCCTTGCCGCCGAAACTGAGCAATTCCAGCAGGAACATCCCAACCAATATTAGCAGCGGCCCGAGCAGCCGATTCATGTAACGCTGCAGCGTGAGGGAAATGTCGGACATCGAAAGTATGCCGGCAGTAATGATGACACCCAGAGCGCCGTATGCGATCACCCGGCCTGCGGTGTACAGCAATCCTGAAATCAGAACCTGGCGTGACTGACCGACGCGTCGGGTGACGAATGAGATCGCGGCAATGTTGGTCGCCAGAGGACAGGGACTGATCGATGTGAGAATACCGAGCCAGAGCGACGTGCCGATTGACAGAATCAGATCGTTCAAGGCAGTTCTTTCAGAAAGCGTCCGATACCCTCCTGGACGTAAGAATAGAACTGCGCTTCGTCACCGACCAAATCCCAGATCTGTGTCAGGTTTTCCCAACTCTCTTGTTTGCCGTCGGTAAAGCGGACGAGCACAAGCGACTGCGCCGTGAGTTTGAAGTCGGTCCAGTAGTGCTCGTACTGCGGCTCGTCGTAATTCAGCGTGATAAATTCGAGATCGCCCGATTTGATCGCCGGAGTGAAGAACGAATCAACGGCGGTGCGGGAAAAGCGCTCGATCTTCATACAAGTTGGGCAGCGTTTGGCGCCGTGGAAATAGTATGCGACTACCTTGGTGCCCTTGATCTGAGTGGTTTGCGACGCGGCCTTCTCGCCCGAGAATTCCTTGAGCGTGAGGCCGACGAAGCTAGCCAGCACAAAGATGCCGAGCAAGATTGTGGCTAATTTCTTAGGGTTCATGATTACCTGCAATTCACAACGTTATCAGATTTCAATTCGTTTCGACCTCAGGAAACTATAGCATTCACCTACTTGCCCAGCAGCTTGCGAATCTCTGCGGGCGAAGGGACGGCTCCTGTGCTTTTGACGACACCATCAATTACCAGAGCCGGTGTCGCCATGACGCCGTAGCGCAGGATTTCTTTCATATCCTCAACCTTGACGACGTCGGCGTCAATGTCGGCGGCGATCACCGCCTGCATGGCGTTTTCGTGCAGTTTTTTGCAGCGCGAACAGCCGGTTCCCAGCACTTCAATCTTCATATCGTTCTCCTCTTCGTCAATCCTGATATCATAGGATGGCGTTGAACAAGTATCCTGTCAAGGTAATGGCGACGGCGACAATGCCGAAGAAGGTTATGAGTAACCGCATCTTGAGCACATTTTTCAGTATTATTGCCTCCGGCAGTGATAGGGCCGTCACCGCCATCATGAAGGCCAGCACGGTTCCGGCAGCCATTCCTTTGCCCATCAGCGCTTGCACGATAGGTATGACACCTGCAGCGTTGCTGTACAACGGCACTCCTATTGCCACGGCTATCGGAACAGCAAAAGGATTTTCGGGACCGGCGTATTTCAGAAGAAATCCGTCAGGCACATATCCGTGGATGAACCCGCCGATGCCGACGCCGATTAAGATATAGGGCCAAATCTTCTTGAGCAATGTGGCGGTGTAGCTGCGGGCATACACCAATCTGTCGCGGAAGGTTTGCTCCGCGATTGCGCTCTCACCGATCTTCAGCGAGTAGACGTAGTCCTGAACAAAGCGTTCCATCCGCAGTCGGCCGATCACGATGCCTGAGACAATGGCGACGGCGACGCCCGTACCGATGTAGATCAGGGCTATCTTCCAGCCGAATAGTCCCCACAGCATTATCAACGCCACTTCATTGACCATCGGTGACGACACGAGAAACGAGAAAGTCACTCCAAGCGGGATTCCTGATTCGACAAAGCCGATGAAAAGTGGCACGGCCGAACAAGAGCAGAACGGAGTCACAATGCCAAGGAGTGCAGCCAGTATGTTTCCCAGGTACTCTCTGCCGTGCGACAGGAAGCGCCGTGTCTTTTCGGGCGAGAAATAGGATCGGATAACGGCCACGCAGAAGATGATGGTTGCCAGTAACAGGAATATCTTGATGGTGTCGTAGATGAAGAAGTCGAGCGCAAGAGCCACCCGTGTACTGGGATCAAGTCCAAGCAGCGTGAATACGAGATAGTCAGCAAATTGCTGCAACATTAGGCGTGTCCCCGTGCGGCCGAACATTCACTCAGATATCTCAAAGCATCACCATTAATCGAGTGCGGCCAATTGTTCTTTCGCGGACAATTTCTGCACCTGTTCCACGCAGCCGAAGAACTTCAGGATGCAGGGCACCTTGAGAGTATACCAAACCTGCAAGCCGCGTTTTTCGTCCTGGACAATACCCGCGGCTCTTAGAATGGACAAGTGTTTGGACGTAGTGGAAGTATCGGCGCCGATCATTTCCGTCAACTCACAAACACAGCGGCTCTTCTTGGACAGCTCGTCAACGATGAACAGCCGGGTCGGGTGAGCCATCGCTTTGATGATTCTGGCTTTGGATTCGAAACGGGCTTTGGTCTTTGCATCCATTAAAATTACCCTCGGGGTTGTATTCCTATTTGGCAATATAGGCAAATAGTCGAACAAGTCAAATGGAAGATTTAGAATCTGTAACCGCAATTTGGACCGACGCTTGCCAGATCAGCCGTCAGTAACCCTCACCAAACCGTTTTCCGGGAGGTATAATCTTCCCGGCAAAAGTGATTTTCACAGGAATCGTAAAGCGGGTTTTGTCGGAGTCGTCGAGTACTATCGTAATCGATTTTTCCTGACCGGCCCGGGGCCCGGCTTTCGGGATTCTGATCGTGCCCGTCGCCGATTTGCCCGGAGGTATCGCACCGGGCAGAATCACGGTTGCCGTCGGCAAAGACGAACTAACTAGTTTCGGCGTCACCGTGTTTCGAGACTTATTGCTCAGGGTAAAATCCAATTCTTCAGGCATTGAGTCCCCCATCTGCTTGAATTCCAGCTTCGGCGGCGTGATTACGATGGGAAAGGTCGAGTCAGGGTTGGCTTCGATATTGGTCTTGATGACTACGCGCTTGTCGGGCAGTCCTTCGTTGGTCGTAATGACCGGCCCTTTGGTGACGATTCCCGGTTTGTTGCCGGCGCTGAAAATGATTTCGAGTTTAGTGCTGTCACCGACAGCAAGCACCTGCTTTTCAAGCGGCGCCTGAGTACACCCTCAGCCGGGATTGACGCGAATAATCTTTAGAGTGTCGGTACCGACCGAGTACAACCAGAACACATGAGTCACCTTGGACCCCTGCGGCACATAACCGAAGTCAAATTCAGCTTCAGGCAGTTTGAGTAGCGGACCCGCGGCGGTCGATCGTGTCGCGAAAAGCACGCTGAGCGCAATCAGTGTCGCAATTACGATTGTCCCGAACTTCAATTGGCGGCGCCTTTCTCTGATGCTACCTGGCTGCCTGTGGCACGAAATAACGTTTGCGGAAATAGAGCGACACGTTTACCAGACTGATCAATACCGGCACTTCG
Organism: uncultured bacterium; assembly: GCA_963726455.1. Taxonomy (GTDB): domain Bacteria; phylum Zixibacteria; class MSB-5A5; order CAIYYT01; family CAIYYT01; genus CAIYYT01. Next base: position 467,527 of record CAVSCK010000005.1, on the reverse strand, counting down.
ACCAGGGGTCCGATAACCGCCGCAAACGCCGCGCCTGAGTTGATTCCGAATACCGCGACGGCAACGGCAATTGCCAACTCGAAATTGTTGCTTGCGGCTGTAAACGACAAAGTGGCGGCACGCGGATAGTCGGCGCCGATTTTGTAACTTAGCCAGAAACTCACCAGGAACATGACGACGAAGTAGATCAACAGTGGAATGGCGATTCGCAGCACATCCAACGGTATCTGCACGATCATGTTCCCCTTGAGACTGAACATGACCAGAATCGTAAATAGCAGGGAGATCAGAGTAATCGGGCTGATAAGTGGAATGAACGACTTGTGATACCAGTCCTTGCCTTTGGCCTTGATCAAAGCGAATCTCGTTATGATGCCGGCAATGAAGGGAATGCCGAGGTAGACGAAGACGCTCTTGGCGATCTGGGACATACTGACTTGGACGATACTTCCCTTTAGTCCAAGCAGCGGGGGCAATACCGTGATGAAGATGTATGCGTATAAACTGTAGAAGAGCACCTGAAACACACTGTTGAACGCAACCAATCCGGCAGCGTATTCTTTGTCGCCACCGGCGAGATCATTCCAGACTATCACCATGGCGATGCAGCGCGCAAGGCCGATCATGATCAATCCGACCATGTAATCGGGATAGCCGCTCAGAAATGTTATGGCCAGCACGAACATCAGGATCGGTCCGATGACCCAGTTTTGCAGCAGCGATATCGCCAGGACGCGCCAATTGCGAAAGACGTCGCCCATCTCCTCGTAGCGGACCTTAGCCAAAGGCGGGTACATCATGAGAATCAGTCCGATGGCGATGAGAATGTTGGTGGTGCCTATCTGAAAGCGATTGATCACCGATTCGACTGCGGGGAAAACATAGCCGATACCGACTCCGACACCCATCCCGAGAAAGATCCACAAGGTCAGGAAACGATCGAGAAAGGAGAGTCTTTGAGATATACCTGCGCCCTTAGTCACGAATTCACTCCTTCGTTCACTAATCCTGGCAGTTCGATAACAAACATTCTGATCTCGTCCCTCACGCGGCGATAGTGGCTGAGTGCTTCCGGTTCCGATCTTGTGTCACGCGCCAGGAACGGCGGATCGTCGAAACTCATGTGAATCATTCTAATGTTACCGGGAAAAGTTGGGCATTGCTCGCGCGCTTGATCACAGACGGTGACAACCAGGTCGAAGGGAATTTTCAGCAGATCGCGAACGTGTTTGGCTTGTTGCTTTGATATGTCCACGCCGGCCTCAGCCATGGCTTTGACAGCGAGTGGGTCAACCGGTTTGATATCCACACCGGCGGAAAATGCTTCGAATTGATCGCCGTACAAATGGCGCAACCAGCCCTCTGCCATCTGGCTGCGGCAGGAGTTGCCAGTACATAGAAATAGAATGCGCTTCTTATTCACATCCGACGGCATAGAGTGTCCGGGTCGATCTTGAGAATATCCTTCAAACGTTTGCGATCATCCCTGATTTGTCGATCGTCGGCAAGAGACGTTTCCAGAAAGCGGATTAATTCGGCGGAAGCAGAGTCGGGTTCAGTCAGGCGATAGTAGATCCAGCGGCCAACCTTTCGCATTTCGACCAGCCGCGCCTGTTTGAGAATGGAAAGGTGTTTGGACACGGTCGAGGGAGCGAGCTGCAGCAATTCGGTGATCTGACAGACGCAGAGTTCGCGCCCTTTCAAGGCCAGCAACGCTCGCAGGCGATTAGAGTCGGATAGGGCTTTGTGGACTTCCAGAACGTGACGCAGGCGATTACCAGTACGCTTCGATTCAGTCGCAATACCGGGAGATACGTACGCAGATTTCACGCGGCCAACTTCCCATTGTCAAGGTGGAAGCGCGCGGTACCAAACTCTGCGGCCTGAGGGCTATGTGTCACCATGATGATCGTACGTTTTTCCCGCAGATTTAAATCCTTCAGAATGGTCAGAATTTCGCCAGACAGAGTGGGATCAAGATTGCCGGTCGGCTCGTCAGCGAGGATGACCTCGGGGTCGTTCGCCAGTGCCCGGGCGATTGCCACGCGCTGCTGCTGTCCGACCGACAATTCGCGCGGCAGAAATTGCTGTCGATTGTCAAGACCGACCTGTGCCAGCAATTTGGCAGCCCGCGATTCACGTCCGTCTCCATTACGAGTGCTCAACAGCATGGGCACCATCACGTTTTCGAGCACCGTCAAATAGGGAACGAGATTGAATGTTTGCAGGACAAATCCGATGGTGCGGTTCCGGTAGTCCGCCAATTCATTCGCGGAGTAGCCGTACAAGTCTTGGCCTTTGATCAGAAGCGATCCGGAGGTGGGATGAATGATGCCACCCAATGTGAGCAGCAATGTCGTTTTCCCCGAGCCCGAACCACCGGTCACGACCACGAAACTGCCCGGCTGGATTTGAAGAGTGACCCCGTCGAGAGCACAGACTTCGGCGTCGCGGCGCGCATAGATCTTGGTGAGCTTGTCGAGTTTATACATGGTCAGATTTCCTGCATGATCAGCGCCGGGTCAAGCCGTGCGGCGCGATAGACCGGATACCAACTGCCTGCGATCGCGATAGCTATGGCCACAATCAGTGACCAGAACAAGTAGATCGGTACAGGACGGATTTGCAGGCCGGCCAGTTGCGGGCCTAATATCACGGCGGCCAGCGTGCCGAGCGCAAAACCAAGAACTCCGCCGACGAATCCAAGGATCAGGGACTTGGCAAGAAACAGTCGATAGATTCGCGCGCGCGTGAATCCGATTGTTATCAAAGTGCCGATTTCCTTGCGCCTTTCCTCGACGTTCGCCCACATGTAATTGCCGATTGCGATTCCGCCGACAATGACGATGATCACCAGCAGAATCAGCGAGACTTTGAGCATGAGCTTGTTGGTCTCGATCTGGGTGTTAACGATATTGTTGATGGTCGTGATTTTCGTGTCCGGCAGAATGTTTCTCAGCTTGCCGAGCAGCCCATCGGAAATGGCGCTGCAGCACCCCATGATCTCGATGGCGCTGGTTTGTTCGCCTGTTCCCAATAGTTGTTGCACGCTGTGGAGGTGCGCGAAGATGCGGTTATCATCGACGGTACCGTTCTCCGGCAGCACATGTACCACTGTGAACGGCTTTCCCTCCAATTGCACGCTGGAGCCGGTCGAGAGCTTAAGCCGTTCGGCGACCGTGCTGCCGATCCAGACTTCCGATGCAGATAGAGAATCGACAGTTGCCCGTTTGAGACTCGGGTCAAGCCGTGTCGTGTCGGCAGGATTGCTCGAGGTGGCGCAGGCCACCTGCAGCTCGGCAGCCATCAACCCCGATGACTGCCAAATCGGCTTCGAGGCCAACTCGCTTTGAGGAAGTATGCCGGTCAGTACGACAGGATAGCCGGAGACTTTGATGCGGCGACTGAGCTTGGGCGAAAGATTGTCAACACCGGGAAGCATCGAGGTCGCAATGCGCTCGACATATTCTTCGGGGAAAGTCGGAGCGTCGATGTCTGCTGAATAATAGTCGTCGACGGACGCTGCCTGGGGCAATACGAGGATGTTGGCGCCCAGCAGATCGAGCTTCTTCGCAACAACCTCGCGGGATACACTGGTTACGGATTCGATGCCAACAATGACCGCGATGCCGAGCGTGATAGTGAGCAATCCCGAAATGAGGCGCGACTTGCGTTGCCAGAGTTCACGCCAGATCAGGGTAGTGAAACTGAATTTCGTATTCAATTATCGCACGCTACTTCTTGGCCGGAGCACAGCCGCTGCTGCTACTGCTGCCGCCGGGGCAACAGCCGCCAATCTTCTTGGTCGCGGCCTGTACCAGACTACCGACCTGGACGGCGCCCAGAAATGATCCGGTCACCTGGCCCTGGGCGTTGATTACGACGGTTACCGGTTCCGTTGCCTGTGGGTTGATTTTCAACTCGGTCAGGAACGGCAGTTCGTCTTCGTCATCAAGATCAAGACTAACCGAGGAGCACTTGCCCTGCATTTGGCTGCAGGCGGCGGCACAGGCGCTGGAAGCTTTGCTTTCTTTGGGCATGCGTTTGCTGGTGGCGGTCACCAATACCGACTGCCCGGACTGGACGGCTTTGAGGACTTCAGCTTTACTGTCGGTGGGAACCATCTTGGCCAACTGTTCCGCAGTGGCTTGTCCGGCTGGAACACCACCGGCCACGGCGCCATTGCGCGCCAGCAGCAGGATCAAAGGCAGCGGCGCACCGGCGAGACGATATTGTCCTACGAGAGCCGCGTTTGCCTGGTTCGAGCGGTCGAATTCAATCATCGTCGAATTCTTGACTTGCTTGCAGGCGGATTTAATCAACTCTCTGGCTTGTTCGATACCCTGTGAGCCCGGATCAGTTACGAGCAAGAATACAGTTTTCTTCTTTTCTGAAGCTTTGGCGATTTCATCAGTAGTCGCGGCAATCGCCTGACTCGCACTGAAAACCAAAAGCATAAACATTGCCATGATCTTGACGACAGACATAGTCACTCCTCGTCGGTGGGGTTTGTAGTTGAAACAGTCATTCTAAAGTAATATGCTCTTTCACCGCGAACCTGCCGCCTGTAAATGCCACTTTGTCATTGCCAGACGCGGCTGATCCTCATTTCGTTACTTGACGAAATATAGCATTTGCCGGATATCTGTCAACGGAAATCTGAAACTAATAACGTGCCAAGGGCTTACGCCACCGCTAGAATTCGGCGGGCAGGTTCCTTATAGGAGCACGGTCTCGTCGCGCTCAGCGCCAGTCGAAAGAATACTGATCTTGGCGCCGACGAAGTCCTCGATAAACTTCAGGTATGATTTGGCGTGCGGACACAGATCACTTGCCGATCGCGCCTCGTGCACGGGCTTGGTCCAGCCGGGCAAAGTTTGATAGATCGGCTCGACTTTGGCGTATTCGCTGCACAACTGTGGTGGTGTGTCGATCGTTTGGCCGTTGAGTCGATAGCCGACGCAGACATTGACCTCTTTGAGCGGATCCATCACATCCATTTTCATGAGCGCAATGTCGTCAATGCCATTAAGGCGAACAGCATACTTGAGCAACACCAGAGTCGATCCATCCGGTGCGGCGCGGCCTGCCGGTCGTGGCGCCGTATTCATGTCCCCATTCGCGGATATCTTTTCCGAGCTGGTTATTCAGTTCGGTCGGGAAGGGACCATTGCCGACGCGAGTTTGATACGCCTTGACGACGCCGGTGATCTCTGCCGAGCTGCTTGGGGCCGATGCCGAGGCCGGTCAGAATGCCGCCGACGGTGGTGTTGGATGAAGTTACGTACGGATAGGTGCCGAAGTCGATATCAAGCAGCGTTCCCTGAGCGCCCTCAAACAGGACGCTCCGATTTTGTGCGCAGGCATCGGCAAGATACTTCGACACGTCGCACAACAGCGGCCTGGCTTCCTCGCGTTTGGCGCGGATGGCTTCGAAGGTGACATCCACTGATGGCCGCTGATCTTCGGGCAGGGCGGCGAAGACGTTCCGCTTTTCTTCGATATTGATTCTGATCTTCTCACGCAGAATGTGATCGTCGAAAATCTCGGCGAATTGGATACCGTACCGTGCGACTTTGTCGTGATAGGCGGGACCGATGCCGCGTTTCGAGGTATCGAGCGCTTCCTTGCCGCGTGATTTTTCCTGTACCGCTTCGATGATTTTATGGTAGGGCATCACGAGATTGGCTCTGCCTGAAACGAACAAGCGTCCCACGGTGTCGATTCCCTGCTCCTGAAGCTCGCGTATTTCGTGGAATAGTTGGAACAGGTCAAGCACAACGCCGTTGCCGATCAAGCAGATTTTGCCCGGGTGCAGAATGCCCGATGGTATCAGATGGAGGATGAATTGCTTGCCGTCAACTTTGACGGTATGTCCGGCGTTGGCGCCACCCTGACAGCGAGCGATGATATCGGCATCCTTGGACAACAAGTCGACAATCTTGCCTTTGCCTTCATCACCCCACTGCAAACCCACGACAACACGATTGGTCATGATATATTCACTCCGGTTATGATTTCTGATCCATCAGCGACGCTATCCATTGCACAATCCTGTGTTTGCCGTCGCCGGTCTCGGCGGAAAAGGATACGATGCCGGACCTGTCGATTTCAAACTGCTTTGCCAAATCCGCTGTTGCCTGCGCCTGACGAGTTTTCGAAACTTTATCCGACTTGGTGAGAACATAGAGATGCTGTTTTACCAGCGGCTGAGTCCATTCATGAAGTATCAGGTCAAGCTCGGTGGAATCGTGGCGAATGTCGATCAGGTGAACCAGTCCGGCCAGTGACTTGGATTGTTCAAAATAGAATTCCAGCAACTTCTGCCAGCGCTCTTTCTCTTTGGCACTGGTCTTGGCAAAGCCGTAGCCGGGCAAATCGACGAAATAGATTTCGTTGTTGATCAGGAAATAATTTACCGACTGCGTCTTCCCCGGTGTGTTCGACACTTTTGCGAGGCCCTTGCGATTGAAGAGCCGGTTGAGCAGTGACGATTTGCCGACGTTGGATCGCCCTGCAAATGCCACTTGCGTGGGCCCATCCAGGATCAACTGATCCGGCAGATAGGCAGTCTTTACCAGCTTAACCTCTCTCAGGTTCACAAAATCCTCTTACAATTTCACCGGTGATTGAAGGTAGGAAAACTACTTCGGAAAGGCAAGCTTTAAAACTTCCGGGGCCCGTTTAGCAAAAATGATTTTGAGTTGGGAAGTCAGTTCCCTGGGCAAATCGTCGATATCCGGCCTATTGCTATGCGGCACAACGACTGTCTTAATTCCGGCGCGAACCGCGGCAATTAGTTTGGCATTAAGTCCGCCCACAGGAAGCACTTCACCGGAAAGGGTTATTTCCCCCGAGTAGGCGAGATCACCGGCAGGCGCCTTTCTCAGATACGCGGATGCCAGAGCCACGAGCATAGTTATTCCCGCCGAAGGGCCATCTTTTGGTACCGCGCCTTCGGGAAAATGCAGGTGCACATCAAGATTCTTGAATTTGTCGGGAGCAATTTTCAGGCGCTTGGCGTCGAATTTCAGATATGTCAACGCAGCCCGCGCCGATTCCTGCATAACCTCGCCCAGCTTGCCGGTCAAAGTCACGCGGCCGGTGCCTTCGGTCAAGGCGACTTCAACGGGCAGAATCTCACCACCCGCACGCGTCCAGGCCAGACCGATCGCGCGTCCGGGCAGTGCTTTGCCGGCTTCCAGTTCATGATATTTGCGCGCGCCGAGATAGGTCTTAAGATCGGCAGCACTAACTGCAAAACGCTTCTTCTTGTCACCGCGGGCGATTCGTTGAGCGATCTGGCGGAAGATGGTTCCGATCTTGCGTTCCAGTTCGCGCACACCGGATTCACGCGTGTAATCGCGAATGATCGCCTGAACAACAGGCGTCGGCAGATCAATGCGATATTCGACCAAGCCGCATTCGAGTTTCTGCTTGGGGATCAGGAACTGCTCGGCAATTTTGACCTTCTCGTATTCGAGATAGCCGGGAAGTTCGATCATCTCCATTCGATCCAACAGCGGCAACGGAATTCCGGCGGTTGTATTTGCCGTGGTAATAAAGAGAATCTTCGAAAGGTCGAACTCGCATTCCAGGTAGTGATCCTGAAAGGTGGAATTCTGTTCCGGATCGAGCACCTCAAGCAATGCCGACGCGGGATCACCGTGAAAGTCGGAGCCGATCTTATCGACTTCGTCCAACAGGAACACTGGATTGGCAGTCTTGGTCTTCTTGAGCATCTGCACAATGCGACCGGGCAGGGCGCCGATATATGTCCGCCGATGCCCGCGAATTTCCGCCTCGTCACGCATGCCGCCAAGCGACATCCGCGCGAATTTGCGGTTGAGACTATTGGCGACCGATTTGCCGAGTGAAGTCTTGCCGACACCGGGAGGGCCCACGAGACAAAGGATCGGGCCTTTGACATTCTTAGATAGCTTGATCACCGCGAGATGTTCAAGAATACGCGCTTTGGCTTTTTCCAGACCGTAATGCTCGGCATTGAGAATCTTTTCGACCTGATGAAACTCGGTGCGATCTTCAGAATAGGTGTTCCACGGCAATGCCAACAGCCAGTCAAGATAGGTGCGGATGACGTTCGCTTCCGCGGAATAGGAATGCATTTTGGACAGCCGGTCGACTTCCTCGGCGGCCCTTTTCGCTGCCTCTGCCGGCAGCGGGATGGCGCCGATTTTCGCGCGATAGTCTTCGATGTCGGCCTCTTCGTCGGCCTGGCCAAGTTCTTCTTTGATGGCTTTCAATTGATTTTGGAGATAATATTCGCGCTGGTTCTGGCTTAAGGAGTCGCGCACGGTGCTGTCGATCTTTTGTTCGAGTTCCAGAATGGCGATCTCCGCGGCCAGCAGCTCGGTCAGCATTTGCAGACGCTTCGATACCGACACCGATTCCAGCACCGCCTGCCGCTTGTCCATCGGCAATTGCAGGTGCGCGGCGATCACGTCGGCCAGTTGGCTGGCGCTGGCGATATCGTTGGTGTTGGCGATCACCTCATCGGGAATGCGGCGGTTCAGTGCCACATAATCGGCGAAGCGACGATGCGTGGTGCGGGAAAGCGCTTCGAGGTGTACCTTCTCAACTCCGAGCTCATCTACCTGAAGACGCAAGGTCGCAGCCAGATAGCCGTCGTTCTTGTTGAGGCGCAGCACCTTCGCGCGGCTCAGACCTTCGACCAGAACTTTCATGGTGCCGTTGTTGAGTTTCATTACCTGCAGGATGCGCGCTACCGTGCCGAAATCGTAAAGATCATTGCCGCCCGGCGTCTCGACAGTCTTGTCTTTCTGGGCGAGCAGGAGAATCTGCTTGTCGCGGATCATCGCTTCCTGAAGCGCATCAATCGAAAACTGCCTGCCGACAATCATCGGCGACACCATGAACGGAAAGATCACGGTGTCGCGGACAGGCAACACCGGCAGCGATTCGCGGATATCGATCTGTTCTGTGCCGTATTCGTAGATCATGCTCCGTCAATATATGCGCCAGCCGACGCATTGCAAGCTGTAGCTTGGGCGTCATTCAGGCACAAGTTTCGTAGGTCGGGTTCCGAACGAATATCTGACAGAACTATCTGCTTGCCCGCCCAACGCTCTTAATGGGAGCAACATCGGTTACCTCAACACGGAGTGAGAAACCCGACATCTTGCATTCAGCCAGGATGTCAGGACCCCTCAGAGACAAGACCAGCTATTCCCTTGGATTATTGCGACAGGTGTGATTCGAGCGGAACCTGAAGTTGAGAGTCGGGCTCCTGACCTACCGAATTTACGCGCTCTGCTTATTCGATTTGGCGCTCCGCTCGATCACAGGCGCGGCGCCACTGGCAATGCAGTCGGCGGTGATGACGATTTTGGCGACGTTGCGATAGGAGGGCGCTTCGTACATGATTTCGAGCATCTTTTCTTCGAAGATCGACCGCAAGGCGCGGGCGCCGGTCTTGCGCTTGCGCGCGATCTCGACCACGGCTTTGAGCGCTTCGGGAGTAATCTCCAATTCGATGCTTTCCATCTGGAAGATCTTCTGATACTGGCGCATCAGACTGTTCTTGGGTTCGGTCAGGATTTGCAGCAGCGCTTCGTCGGACAACTCATTCAATACCGTCACGACCGGCAGGCGGCCAATCATTTCGGGTATCAAACCGTACTCCAGCAAGTCCTGCGGCTCGACTAGGTGTAACAGCGCATTCGTATCATCGATGACCGATACGGATTGATCGACCTTGAAGCCGACTTGCTGTTTGCCGATTCGACGAGCGATGATCTTGTCCAGCCCGTCAAATGCGCCACCGCAGATGAATAAGATATTGCGTGTGTCGATCTGCACGAACGGTTGTTCCGGATGTTTGCGGCCACCCTTGGGCGGGATATTCGAGACGGTGCCTTCCAGAATCTTGAGCAGGCCCTGCTGTACGCCTTCACCCGAGACATCGCGGGTAATTGACGGATTGGCTGACTTGCGTGCGATCTTGTCGATCTCATCTATAAAGACAATGCCGGTTTCGGTGCGCACTTTGTCGTAATCGGCGGCCTGATACAGTCGCACGAGGATATTCTCAACATCTTCGCCGACATAACCGGCTTCGGTGAGTACCGTCGCGTCGGCTATGCTGAACGGTACCGACAGCATTTTCGCCAGTGTCTGCGCAAGCAAAGTCTTGCCGGTGCCGGTTGGGCCCAGCATCAGGATATTGGATTTCTCCAATTCGACTTCGGCTGTTGCCTGCGGATGGAAGAGACGCTGGTAGTGGTTGTAGACTGCAACCGAAAGGGTCTTCTTGGCCTGTTCCTGACCGATTACGTACTGATCGAGAAACGACTTGATCTCTTTCGGTTTCGACAGCTTGAACGGCCGCGCGGGTTCACGACGCACCGGCTCTTCCGAAATCAGGTCATGCGTCAGGGAGATACATTCATCACAGATGTATGCGTTGTAGCCTGAGAACAACTTGCGGACGGTGTATGAATCTTTGCCGCAAAACGAACAGCGCTCTACGCGCTTATTGCCTGACGTCATATTGACCTTTCCGAATCCTTACGGCCTTTTCTCGTAGACTTCGTCAATGAGACCGTAGGACTTCGCCTCTTCAGATGACATGAAAAAATTGCGATCCGTGTCCTGAAGAATTTTGTCGATCGGTTGACCGGTGTGCTTGGACAGCAACTCGCTCAAACGCTGCTTGGCGTGAACGAATTCCTTGGTTTGAATTTCGATATCGGTAACCTGGCCCTGCACGCCGCCCAGCGGCTGATGAATCATGATGCGCGCGTGAGGCAACGCTGCCCGCTTGCCCGGTTCGCCGGCTGCCAGCAGGAAAGCTCCCATTGATGCGGCCAGACCCATGCAAAGTGTCGAAACCTTTGGCTTGATAAACTGCATGGTGTCATAGATCGCCAGACCTGACGTAACCATGCCGCCCGGAGAGTTGATGTACAGGAAGATGTCCTTGTTCTGGTCTTCCGCCGCCAGGAACAGCATCTGAGCGATCACCAGATTGGCGACGTTGTCATCAATCGGCGTTCCGAGAAAAATGATGCGGTCTTTCAGCAGGCGGGAATAAATATCATAGGCGCGTTCGCCGCGGCCGGTTGATTCCACTACTATCGGGATGAGTTGATCGTACAAAACGGATCCTCCTTGCGAATCGTCACTCTTCCGGACTGACCATCGGCGAGAATACGGTCTCAACCGTGGAGTTGGAGGTGACGAATTCGATAACTTTGTGCTCCAGAATGGTATCTTTAACGTCAGCAATCCGCCGGTTATCCGTAACCGCCTTCTTTGCCTCGTCGATTGTCATTTTATAATTATCGGCAAATCGTTGCAGCCACTCATCGATGTCGGCCTGTTCGACCTTAATTTTTTCTTTTTCTGCGATCTCGTGCATCAAAATATCCCAGCGAATCTGCCTGATACCAACGGGGCGGAAATGATTGCGTATTTCATCCTCGTCGACCGTGCCTTTGTTGCGTTCACGATAGTCGGCCACCACGTTGTCCAGAAAGTGTTCCAGGAGCGAATCGGGCAAGTCGAAACGGTTTTTGTCGATAACTTCCTTTATCACTTCTTCCCGCAAATCGTCGCTGGCGCGTTTATTTTTGCGACGCTGGATATCCGCCTTCAGCTCTTCCTTCAGTTGGTCGAGATTCTTGACGCTGTCGCCAAACTGCTTAAAGAACTCCTCGTCCAGTGGAATCAGATTCAACTGTTTCACCGCCTTTACGCGCACTAGAAACTTAACGGTACTTCCAGCAAAACGTTTGTCGAAATGATCGGCCGGATAGGCAATCTCGACCTCTTTTTGGTCGTCAACTTTGATCCCGCTGAGGGTACTCAGGAATTGTCCTGCAACCGCCCCCGAAGCCAGCTCCAGCGAAACGTCCTTAAATTCCTTTTCGCCGACCGTGCCGCCGCTGTCCGCCAGAACTTCGAGGTCGGCGATGACAAAGTCATTCTCGGCTGCCGGGCGATCGACGCTTTCGAGCGAGGAATTTTTGCGCTGCAAGTACTCGAGCATTTCCTTGACTTCGCCCTCTTTCACCGAATCATCCGGTTTTCTCAGGGTGAGGCCGGTGTATCTCTCCAGCTTTATAACGGGCTTGATTTCTAGTTCGGCGGTGAATACCAACGGCTTGTCTTCATGAAAGTCGACATCGACGATCTTCGGATATGAAATCGGATCGAGTTTCGACTGTGACAATGCCTCGGCATACGATTCGTCGACGAGCTCTTCCAGTACGTCCTTGGCGGCTGTCGCCGAGAATTTCGACTTGATCATGGTCAGGGGCGCCTTGCCCTTGCGGAAGCCGGGGATTTCCGCGTCGGACTTTAGCTTACGGTAAATCTCATCGAACTTTTCCTGGACGCGATCGTGGGAGACTTCAATCTTCAGCGTTCGTTTGCACTTCTCCCCCTCGGAGAGTTGGTAGGTAATCGACAAGATATATCCTTTCTGATGATGGTGCGAACGGGGGGACTCGAACCCCCACGGCTTTCACCACTAGATCCTTAGTCTAGCGCGTATACCAAATTCCGCCACGTTCGCACTTAATGTCGGCCACGGTGTGGCAATAACAGCCGGAAATCAATGATTTCGGCGCGAAAGCGCAAGGAGAAAATGCCTTACGCGTAATTGTCATAGAATGCGAAAGGGGGGACTCGAACCCCCACGACCGAAGTCACTGGATCCTAAGTCCAGCGCGTCTACCAAATTCCGCCACTCTCGCGCAACCGACGACGATGCTCGGCAATGAGTTAACATCACGAGGTGTGTCGTCATCAGCGCGGAAAGTTATCTGATTCGCTTGGGAGTTGTCAAGGGAATAAGTGGTCGCAAGATTCTGCTTGATCTTTGGTGCCGGTTCGGCTTATTTGTCCACTCCCATGTACGCATGGGCAGGCAGCGATCATCCGCAGGCATAGGACGCAGCGGCGCTGCTTGTTAGAAGAGACCGATGGCGCTATCGTCTAGTGGTCCAGGACGGGTGGTTCTCAGCCATCAAACCGGGGTTCGACTCCCCGTAGCGCTACCAAATAAGGCCGCCTGTGAAATTCCGCAGGCGGCCCGACTATTAGTTCACTTCAGGTCGAACCCCGACGCCGTCTATTGGCATCCATAACCGCAAGCTGGCGCGGGTCCGCCGGCAAAGATATACTGTATCAAAAACACGGCGTCAGATACATCAACGGCACAATCTCCATTCGCATCGCCTCGGCCAAGGGGATACATGCAGGTGGCCGGTGCGGGGCCTCCCGCGAAGATGTATTGAATCAAGAATACGGCGTCTGAGATGTCAAAGAAATCATCACTATTGGCATCCCCACAATTCCAATGTTCCATGCAAAACAGGCCATACGTAATCACATGACTGCATATAAACACCTTTGCCATGTCGAAATGAAACTGTAACTCGTTTAGAGTCCCGCCCTCCGGTTGGGTCGCGAGAAACAAGTAGATCGTAAAGACACCAGTCGACTTGGGGCGAATTGTGATATTACGACCTATGGTGAGTATCGTATTCAAATCGGTCGGCGTCCCTTGAAAGGTTTCAAACCCTTGTGCCGTCTGAATCTTTTGCCAAATGCTGTCATGTTGGTAGCCGCCATGCCCATTCACCCAGGTGGCATTGTCGAGTATAACTCCGCCATCGATCTGAGCATAGTCATCCCGATATGCCGCTATGCCTGCAAATCGAGTATTACCGGTTCCATTGACACCCCGCTGATAAAACACACTTCTCGCTTCGTCAATTCCGCCGGCGTTGGCTCCGGCGGCATCCGGCACATCAAAATCGGCCGCGTAGGCAATCGTAACGCCGCTGATCGTTGCATCAGGGTTTTTGTCGCCGGCATAGAACTTGACGACGCCTAATACAAATTCCGCCGAATCGGTAGACTTGGGGGCGAAGAAGTCGATATCAAAGCCAATCGAACTGTCGCGGTTGCACCCTTTGCCCCAGGCATGTCTGTAGCTGGAACTGCTGGTGGAGTCAATGCTGATTTCGCCAAGGCCATAGAGCGGTCCAATTGCCGGATCACCGGCATTGCCCAGCGAATCGGAATAGATCAACATACTCAGATCATTGGCTGAGGTGCCAATGATCAGTGAACCGTCACGCAGGTAGTCCAGCCCTTCACCGAAGTAGTACAGCCCGGAAGTCCGGCTGGATGGCGAAACGCTGAGTTCAATCTGAGCCGTGTGCAGCTGGACTGAATTGGCAGGCGAATCCTGTTCTTTAGCCGCAGCGACCGCAATGGCCGATCCCGCTAGGAATAGCAGGACAAACAGAAGTGCGCCAAACGCGCTGACGCGCGCCGCACCGGGACGGTACCCCATAGTTCCTCCCAAGAGATATTGACTGCTTCTACACTAATATAGTCAAACATATAGTATTTGTAAAGTGGAAACGGGATCGCCTGCGCCCAAAGCGCAGGCGATCTTCTCCGCAACTTTCACAGAATCATCGGCATAGCGTCCCGACCGCGAACCTCATTTCTGGACTCACTTCACGGCTCGACAATGCATGGCGGCACTCCCGTCGAGAAGATATAGGTGATCAGGTAAACGACATCAGAGATATCCACGAAGCCGTCACAGTTGGGATCGCCCGCAGCATAGGGTTTGGGTTCGGCACCGCCGCTGAATATGTAAGCGATCAAGTAGACCGCATCTGAGATGTCAACGAAGCAATCGGCGTTGGCATCGCCAGTGTTGGACGTAATGACCACCCGATTCACAAACGGCCACACGAGCCCCGAGTATTCTTCAACGTAGATCATCACCGACCCGGTGTCACCGAGACTAGCTCCGGCTGCCGTACAGATGAGGTAGTCGATAGTCGCCGGACCGGGTGTTCCGTTGTATGGGAAACTTCCGGGTGGCAAATCCTCGATCCGCCAGTTGACGGGCAGGTCCGGGTAGCGGTAGCATTTCTTGGTGGCACGCGCCAGGTCGATGCTGAAGTGATAGCACAAACTCGAGTCGGGATCGCAGGGCCGCTTGACGTCGATACACCTGATCAACTGAACAGTCGATGCACAACACGGCGTTGTGAACCTGGCTTTGAGACACCGCGGTCCCCAGCCCGGAATCCGGTACTGGAATTCCTCGGTCGTGTCCTGTTGGCCGGGTGAGAGGTTGCTGTTGTAATAGATCCAACCGAGCAATGAATCCGTAGCATCCGTGCCGAAAGCGCCCATATAATAGCTGATGACGCCGATATAACACGACTGAGCCATATTGTTATTGGACAACGAGAGACTCAAATTCACCACGGCGCCCGAATCGAGGTTTTCGCTCGGGTTCAATATGAAATTGTATCCGAAGAGCTCGCACGGGTCGGGCTGGCAACCATGACCTCGATGTTGTTCGAAGAGGTCGATATCATTGTGGTCGATGGCGCCGTTGCCGGTGAAATCCACGCAGACGGAGGTCGTGTCCCAGTCGTCGAGACGGACAGTCGAGTCGCCGTCAACATCAAAGGATCGCACAGGAACGTCGGCGACTTGATTTCCATCATGCATGACAATGGCACGACAGGCCTGTACACACTGGAGACCACTTGCGTAGAAAGTTACGACACCTTGTTCGTTGGTCGGAGCCAGTGGATAGATTGTCCCGGGAAGACCGGGAGCAGTGCAACTCCGCACGCTCCCGCAGCTCTGAAAGTTCACCGAGAAGCCGTTATCGCCAACCACGGGTTCGCCGAGTTCATCGATGATCTTGACTCGAAACGGTGCGTCAGCGCCGGGACAGAGATTGAAGGAAGGATCACTGGTAATAGTGACACCTCCCAGAACAATGTCCGCCGTCCCGCAGTCATAGTAGAGCGGTTCGATGTCGTAGCAGCCCGGAAAGGCAGTAAACACGAACGGGCCTGCCGGAGGAATAAATGCAGACTGAATATTCGCTGTGCCTGGTCGGATACCCGGCAACATTCGGAAATTCAAAGAGAACAACAGCCGTAGACCGGGCTGGGGCAGAATTTCGGATGAGTAGACCCCGAGCAACCAGCCAACCAGGCATTTGTTTGGCGCCGGGTGATAGAAGAACAAGTAATCTGACGATCCAGGAGGGACGACGGTTCCTGCGGTATCAACCGAAGTTATCTCGAGGTACGGGTTATCGACCTCGAACCCAAGGCTGAATGCACCAACCGGTATGCTGCAGTCAAATAGCACCTGCACTCTTATCGAGTCGCCGGGCACCAGTTGACTACTTGGAACATTAACCGGACAAACGAGATGGACTTCGGCCGCTCGAGCAGATGGGGCCGAGGTGAGCACGAACAGCACAACAATCTGTAAGAACCATGTATTCTTCATGACTACCTCACCATACAGTGCGGAGCCGGACCGCCTGCAAAAATGTATTGCACCAAGTACACCAGGTCAGAAAAATCAGCATGGCCATCGCCATTGGCGTCTCCCTTCCCTTCTGGATATTGGCAAGTACCTGGGGCCGGTCCGCCATAGAAAATGTACGTCAATAAGAAAGCGGGATCACTTACTGAGATATGACCGTCGCTGTTGGCATCGCCGCAGTCGGTACAAACGTAACACCAATACGGCTTGGGAGGCGGCAGAACATAGCCGCACAGGAATTCCCTGGCTTTGTCAACCGCGGATTGCAGGCCGGCAAAAGATCCGCCGTCTTGTGGCTGTCCGGCGAAGATCACGTATATTGTGAAATTTCCCGTGGACTTCGGGGTGATCGTCACCGTCTTTTCGAACACGAGAATCGAATTCAGATCCTGGGCCTCACCGGTAAACGCCGTGTATCCGTTCGCGGACTGAATCTTCTTCCAGATAGAGTCATTTACATAGCCCTGTACACGATACACGGTGGAATTGTTGTCCTGTACAAAGCCCGCTTCTAGCGGGCCACCGTCGCCGCGCACGCCGGCAAGAGCGGCATAGCGGTTGGCGTTGGCGCCCCACGTTCCTCGTTGGTAGACCATCTGACGACTTTCATCGGTTCCGGACTGGTTGTCCGCGCTGTCATCCGGAACGTCGAAATCGCACGCGTAAGAGATCATGACATTATTGATGGTGGCTCCCGGATTCTTTGGACCCGAATAGAACACGAACCTCGCCACCATAAAGTCGCTGCTGTCGACGAACTTCGGGGCATAGAAATCCACGTCAAAAGCAATCGATGAATCGCGATTGCAGCCCACGCCCCATGAATGGCGGTATGAGGAATTGCCGATCGAGTCGTACGACATGCCGCTCAGGCAGAATAAACGACCGATTCTGCCGGCATGCGAACCGAAAACGCCCGTGCTGTCGGAGAAGATCGACGTGCTCATATGCAAGCTATCGGTGCCTATCAGAAGCGAACCATCGGGCAAGTAATCCACATTGGAAGCATCGCTGAAGTAATGGAAGGCGTAACCAGCTTTGCGGCCCCCAACACGGGTGTTTTGATTGGTGGCCATTCTGAACGTGGCGGTGCGAATATCCAGATTCGCTTCCAGGTACCAGGTGGTGAAATTGTACAGTTCGACCGGGAAGTTGAGAGTCTTCGACATCCAGCTCCAGGTGATCGTGGCCTTGTAGAGTCCTTCCATTGCCGGACCGGTAGCGGTCACGTTTGTCGTCTGGCTATTGGTGCAACCGGCAGGGACTGAACTCGTGGCCGGAACGTCGAAGGTCATCCATGAAGTGGCCGGAGTGTAAGCAACCGTTCTGACGTAGTCAGCGGAGATGTTACCTACATTGGTCAGCGTGATCGGGAAAGTAGCGGTGTGGGAGGGACCGGCGGCCGGAGTTGTGCGAAAGGGCCAGAGTCTCTCGGTAGGTTCCGCGAACAATGACGCATCGGTGGCAACCGCGAAGCACGGATAGGACATGTTCATGATCGGGTTAATAACCGCAGCGCCTTGTGCGTAAAAGTAGTCTCCCGGCGACTTATCAACCATGTACTGAATTCTCAGAGAGTCGGACACTTGTTCCGCAGTGCTGGAGAAAGCTTCCGCGTTGCAGGTACCGGTGGCGCAATTGTCCGAACGGGTATTTGACAAGTTAACTGGCGCACTCCACAGATCACCGCTCGAACTGGTGGAAGCCTGCGAGAAGATTTCGTAGTTGACGTATCTCTGAGCGCCGGGATTGACCTCGGCACCACAATCAGTGTATGCCGAATCGGCGGTCTGATAGTCGGGGTTCAACAAATATACGGCATACAAACGTCTGTTGCCGCCCTGCAGACACTCGGACAAGCTGGGTTTGGAGATGTTGAGCTGATATCCCGGAGGACGGCAGTAATTGTTCGAGCCGTAATTCGAGGCATCTTTCAACAACACCTGACAGGCAGAATTGCAGGAACTCCAGTGGAACAACTTCGAAGGATAGATCAGATAAGTATGACCGACGGTGTCATTCCACATGGTCGTGTAGAGAACATGGAGACAATCGTTGTTGTCGTACAAAGGCGAAATCTCGTTCGCGCGCATGACATAAACTGCGCCGCCGGTGCCGACAATACTATCCTCCGTGGGCAGAAATTGCCGCACGATAGTGCGCGGTCCAAAGGTGGCGCCTAAATCCCAGGATTCTCTGTAAACGATATAGTCATCATCGCCCCAGTTACGGGCCATCATATTGGCGGTCCAGAATCTCGGATAGAGGTAGACCAAAGCCACTTTGTTGGAGACCGGGCTGGCGACAACTTCATACACGTTGCTCGAAATAGAGTCCATGAACATACCACAAGTCGCCGACGGACCCACGACATCGTCAAAAGATTTGTAGTATACCAATGAATAACGACCGGTGGTGTCACGGCCCGGCGAAGTTGTGCCGCCGGCATATTCACCCGAAAGAAGATGAGCTATCGGTCTGCCGGAACTAGAATTCACGTCACCTGCCACGGAAGGCCAAATATAACTCTCCTCAATAGTTGCCGGAAAACCGGTCTTGATATTCTGGCAGTTCGGTCGTTGGGGCAGCGCCGACGGAGGCACCGGATAGTCACTCATGCCGAAAATCTGACCGGCGCAGGAGCTCTGAATTCCGCACTGTGTCGTCGAGCGGCCGTAAGTTGCATCTGGCGAAGTCCAGTGGTAGGCCGTGATCGCAAAACCATTGACCGGGTTGGTAGCGATCGAAGCATAACCGGAGGTCGGCGGACCTATGTCGGTCGGCAGTGGTGGGTTCGACATTGGAACGTATGCAACATACTGAATGTCGCGAAAGCCACCGCTCCAATAATCGACTTCGCCATACATGAACACGTTATGAACATTGCCGCTGCAACCGACAGCAATCTGTCTCTGATTTCTGCCCGGGTTGCTCTGGTGGTCGATGGCACTGTAGCCGATCTGTTTGGCAGACATGTAATATCCAATAGAAGATGGGGGAGAGGCATGCGGCTTCCCCGCTGAACTTGAGCCGGGACGGTCCAGCAACTGATCCGAGTTCCAGTGTGTACCGGATACGCCGACTTCCGCCGAGCGCGAGCCCTGATCGTAGGCCGCATTGGCGGCAAACCCGACTCCATAAAGGGATACTGCGATGAGTAAGAACAGAAACAGCCCCGAGAGTCTTGGTGTCATATTTTGCTCCTTTCAGAGTGAAAGGAACATTCGATAGTAAAGGAATCCTTATCGGGCCTCGAAGTCCGAGTACGTGCATACAGACACATTCTCAACAGCATAAACCGTAGGTTCATTCGTCCTCCCTATTTGCATGTGTGGAACTTGCGCCAGTTGGCTGATCGAATTCATCCGGAGGCCGCGCCGGTGCACTTGCGCGTCTCCTGTGGAGAAGCAGTCAGTCTGCCCCTCGCTGTTTCGTCATTGGGCTGCCATTGCCAACATCTTGAATTGTGTCGTTACTAATGTAAGGAGTGAAGTCCCTTTTAGCAAGACCAAAATCGGGAAAGGATTGCGCTCCGGATGCCGTAGCAAAGAAGATCCAGGTAATGCCTATTCCATTCCGTGGCACTTTTTGTATTTCTTGCCGGAGCCGCAGGGGCAGGGGTCATTGCGGCCAACTTTGGGAAGATCGCGGACAATCGGTTTGTGTTTTTCCGGCATCGTCTCGTCCGGTTGTTCGGCTTCAGGAAGAACTTTCGACATACCACTGATACTTTCATGCACCGAGCGCAGACGCGCCTGCGATTGCTGGCGGCGTTGCTGAACCTGGCTCTGATCGACGGGCTGCAATTTGAAAACCAGGCTGATGGCCGTTTTGTCGATGCGATCGACCAGGCCGTTGAACATGTTGTAGGCCTCTTTCTTGTACTCGATCAAAGGATCGCGCTGGCCATAGGCGCGCAGGCCGATGCCTTCTTTCATCTGATCCATCTCGTACAGATGTTCTTTCCACTCGGTGTCGATCGTGGTCAGCAGCGCAAAACGCTCCAGATGCCGCATCACTTCCTCGCCCAGGAACAGTTCCTTGCGGCGGTAATGCTCAAGCGTGGCTTCCTGCAGTTTTTCGGCCAGGCCGAACTTTGTCAATCCCGACCATTCGTCGGATTTGAAATTGATATTGAGCAGGAAGGTATTGAAACAGGACTGCGCCAGCGAACCATAGTCCGGCTCGCCCTCCGAACCGTCATCGGGAACGAATTCATCGACCATACGCTCGGCCACTTCGCCGATCAGCCGTAGCACTTCATCCTTGTGGCTCGGTTTATCTATCAGCGCGTTGCGGCGGTCATAGATGGCGGTGCGCTGGTTGTTCATGACGTCGTCGTACTGCACGGTATGTTTGCGGATGGAGAAGTTTTGAATTTCGATTCGTTTTTGGGCACGTTCGATGGCCTTGGTTACCATCGGATGAGTAATCACTTCGCCTTCCTTGACGCCGAGTCGATCCATCACCGCGGCGATACGGTCGCTGCCGAATAAGCGCATCAGATCATCTTCAAGAGAGAGGAAGAACCGCGAGGCGCCAAAGTCACCCTGACGGCCGGCACGACCGCGCAACTGGCGATCGATGCGCCGCGATTCATGGCGCTCGGTACCGATGATGTAAAGCCCGAACGGCTCCTCGTTTTCGCCCAGCCCGAGGCCTTCCGGTTCGGGAATATGCTTGAGCGCGTCCTTGATCTCGTCATCGAGTTGGTCGCGCTGGATCGATTTCTTTTCCAGCTTGATGTCGGTACCACGGCCTGCCATGTTGGTGGCAATGGTTACCGCATTGGCGCGTCCCGCGTCGCGGACAATTTCTGCTTCCTGCTGGTGATACTTGGCATTCAGCACGTTGTGGGGGATGCCTTTTCTTTTCAGCATGCGCGACAGAGTCTCCGATACTTCGACCGAGATGGTACCGACCAGCGCCGGCAAACCCTTGGTATGCAGCGCCTCGATTTCATCGATGATGGCGTTGTATTTTTCGCGTCGGGTGCGGAAGATCTGGTCTTCGTAATCGAGACGGCGCACCGGCTTATTGGTCGGGATGACCATGACATCGAGCTTGTAGATTTCCCACAATTCGCCCGCTTCGGTTTCGGCGGTACCGGTCATGCCGGCAAGCTTGAAATACATGCGGAAGTAGTTCTGCAGCGTGATAGTCGCGACGGTCTGGGTCTCACCTTCAACCCGGACTTTCTCTTTGGCTTCGATCGCCTGATGAAGGCCATCAGAATACCGACGTCCCGGCATGAGTCGCCCGGTGAACTCGTCAACGATCAGAACCTTGCCTTCCTGCAAGACGTATTCGACGTCCTTTTCGTATAGCGAATAGGCCTTGAGAAGCTGATTTATCGCGTGGTTCTTGTCGGCGCGTTCGGCGTGAACTTTGTAGAGCCGCTCCTTCTCCACCTGCTTCTGTTCTTCGGTGAGTTTTTCGTCTGTGTCGATCTGATGCAAACCCTCGGTGATGTCGGGCAGAATGAATAATGCTTTGTCCTCGGGCGAGAGCAGGTCGCGCCCCTTATCGGTCAGATTGATCGTATGCTCTTTTTCGTCGATAACGAAATACAACTCCTCGTCGAGCGTGTGCATGCGCTTTTCGCGCAGGAGATTCAGTTCCAGAGTTTGTGCCAGACGGCGCGCGCCGCCTTCCTTGTAAAGCCGCAGCAGCCGTTTGTTTTTCGGCATGCCGCGCTGCACTGCCAGAAGACGGAAGGCCGCTTCATCTTCCTTATCCTCGTCCTCTTCCATCATCTTCTCGGCTTCGGTCATCATTCGGTTGGCTAACTCGGTCTGCTTGCGCACCAGTCGGTCGACCAGGGGCTGCATTTCCTGATAACGTTGCGAATCACTTTCGACCGGGCCGGAGATGATCAAGGGCGTGCGCGCTTCGTCGATCAGCACGCTGTCCACTTCGTCGACGATGGCATAGAAATGCCGCCGTTGCACGCGATACTCCGGCGCAATTGCCATGTTGTCGCGCAGGTAATCGAAACCGAATTCGTTATTTGTTCCGTAAGTTATATCACAGGCATACTGGGCGCGACGTTCGCCGAAATCCATATCGTGCTGGATACAGCCGATGGTCAGTCCAAGGAACTTGTAGACCTCGCCCATCCATTCAGAGTCGCGGAGCGCCAGGTAGTCGTTGACAGTCACCAGATGCACACCCTCGCCGACCAGCGCGTTAAGGTAAATTGGCATGGTAGCTACTAGCGTTTTGCCTTCACCGGTTGCCATTTCGGCGATCTTGCCCATATGCAGCGCGATTCCGCCGATAAGCTGCACGTCGTAGGGCACCATGTCCCAGGTTGTATCCAGCCCGCAGACGTTCCAGGAGGTTCCGCACAAACGCCGGCAGGCCTCCTTGGCCATCGCGAATGCCTCCGGCAGAATTTCATTCAGATAGTTGTCAATCTCAGTGCGGAAGTTCTTCTTGAAGGTGTCCTTGTCCCACTCTTCCAACTCGGCTTGCTTGTTGATTTCTTCTTTGAGTTCGACAAGTTCCGCTTTGAACTCGTTGGTGCGGGTGACGAATTTCTCGTCCGGCCAGTCTTTGAGAGTTTCGAAGATTTCGTTGATCTCGGCTACGATCGGCGTCATCGACTTGACGTCACGGTCGTATTTGCTGCCAAAAATCCTGGTTATTATTGAACTAAATGACATTTCCCAATTCCAGTTCCTTAGCTGTTATACGGCGGCAAGATAATCCGGTTGCGCAGGCGTAGCAAGCTAATAAAGGGTGTCCCCATCGTGACTCACGAGAGCTTACGGGTATAATCAGGCGAAGTTTGAGTTGCGTCGAGATGTTGCCTGTCAGAGATTCGGCTAAGCAGTTGCCGACAATCAGATCGGCTCTCCAGGTTGCCACAGAATGCAGGGCGCCTCGAAATTACTGCGACTTAGCCGCCAGCGCAAAACACTTGTCGGCCAACTCCTGCTCGGCTTTCAAGTCGATCCTGCCGACGATGGCACAGAGAACATTATTCCTTACCGCGCAGTAAACATATCTTCCCTGGCCGTCCGTGCCGGTAAGCGCCTGCGTATCGGAATCCATGAGATAATCTTTTACGCGACCCTCTTTACCAATAAACTTGCTCACCGCCATTGTCGGTCCGGCTCCTGGATTCGCTTGGACATAGACGTGAACAGTGTCTCCGTCAACCAGATAGGAAGCGCCGAACAAATTGCTTTGGACGCTCATGCCGCCGATGTCATCAAGCAGGACGGTCTGCGAATTAGGTATCATCCCCTCGGCTGGATAGTACTGCACTTGAACCGGCAACATTACCGAATCCGTAATCTTCGACAACGCCATCCTGGATGCCAGGATCAGATCCGTTTCCGAATTGGAGTAGGAACCGACCGCTCTGCCCAGGTATGAGCCCTTCACAAACAACAATGTATCTTTACCAAAACATCCCAGCGGTTGCACGTCAACGGGATGAGATTTTGCCGGGCGCAGATACAAATACAATCCGTAGGCGCGCTCCGGTTCGGAGAACTTCATGACATCGATTTTCAGATTGCGAGCTTTGTCATCGGATACGTACTGGGTCGACATGCCCTTCTCGAAACCGTTGTAAAGGAATTTGTCGGCCTTGTCGCCAAGGTTATCCCAGGCGCCGCCCCTGTCAAAGGCCTTGGGGGTGCCGGACACGCTGAAGCCGGTGAACTCGGCCCCCGCAGGTATCGACGGGCCGGAATTATTATCGGCGGTCTTGGTATTATCGCTGCTGCAAGATGCGGTCAAAGACAGCAGCAACAGGGCAATGACGTATCGCATTAGATCAGCTTTCATCACAAAATCCTTCGGTACTGTAATCATACAGGTTCTACAAGGTTATCGCACAATCGGCCAACAGCCGCTCTTATTGCCATGTTATGCACCAAATCCTCTTCAGTTCCCGGAAAGCGAGAAAATCGCCATCACCGCCAGGAACCAGAGGACGACGTTTATCAGAATCGGTATGTCCGACAGCAGCAGCTCAGTCGGCGAACCACCCTTTTCCTCCTGATGAATCAGATACAGGTAGCGGAAGATACCATACAGGACGAACGGAATCGTCAATTCCAGATGGCTGACCCCCAGCTTCTGCTGGATCTCTGGAGAAAGCGTATAGAACGTGTAAGCCACAACCGTCGACGCTGTAACCACCCCGATTAGCTGATCCAGAAAGTACGCGGAATAGCTTTTCAGAGCGATACGGTGGCTGGCGGCTTCCTGGCCGAGCGTCACAATTTCATGTCGCCGTTTGCCGAAGCCGATGAACAATGCCAACAGGAACGTGCAGGCCACCAACCAGGATGAATTGGGCACGCCGATCGCGAATGACCCGGCCGTGGCGCGGATGACGAATGAGGCAGCAATTGCCATCACATCTATGATGACGATCTTCTTCAGCAGCAGCGAGTAAAGGATATTGAAAATCAGGAAGACGATTACCGTCAGCATGAACAGATCCGGCATGGTCAGAGTCAATCCGACGGCAACTCCCCCGATGACGAACGCCATGATCCACGCCGTCGCGGGTTTGATCACACCTGAAGCCAGGGGTCGATTTTTCTTGAGGGGGTGGGAGCGATCCGACTCACGATCGATGATGTCGTTGATGATATAGATCGTGGAGGACAACAGGCAGAAGATTACGAATGCGAATACGGCTTTGCCGATCTTGGCGCTGTCAGTGAATTCGCGAGCGAAAATCAGCGCGCCGAAAACGACAAGGTTTTTCACCCATTGGCTGGGGCGAAGCAGCTTGATTACGGCTCGTAATGGCATTTAAATCGTGGTAAATGGGAGCGCCTTGCGAATATCGCCCAGGACGCCCTGCATGAATTTCTCCGCCACTTGCTGACATTCCGCCGGGGTTCGTTTTCCCTGCGGCACGGTCAGGCGAATGATAACCGCATCGGTGGGCGAGAACAAGAGGGAATTCTTGACCAGGTCGAATTTGAGGGCATACTCGGAGGTCAGGTCGCCGGAACGCGTGTGGAACCAGTAAAACATCTGGTCAACTTGCGCCTTGTGGGTGATCGTCATGCGGTTCACGGTAATCTGGCGCGTCCCCAGGTCGAACGGGACCCGCTCCAGCCCGGAAACCACCCAACCACCGCCCGGCAGGCAATGGCGTGGCGAGTGTATCTGCGAACCGTATTTCTGGTCGCGGAAGTAGGCGACGAACAGCCCGATGTTATTGCCGGTAGAGTCGGTGTAGTTACGCACCACCGCATCAGATGCCTTCAGCACCGACGCTGTGGCATCATTAATAGGGAATTCCTCGCCGGTCCAGTTGCCGATCAAGAGCGGCATGGATGCCAACTGCGACGGTTGCTTGGGCTCGATTTCCATATACCGGAGAACGATCGCCAGCAAACCGAACGGTATTAACAATGCCATCACCATGCCGAATTTCTTCATTTCTTCCCCATGCGCAGGATCGAGCTTAAGATCAGCAGGCAAATCAAGCTGAACATAAACACGATCGTTCCCGATAGTTCATGCAGAAAATCCTCGGCGATCGCGCGCGAGATGCCGTAAGCGCCGATCGCGGTGATCGAGATGCGGAAAATATTGGCGGCGATCGCAATCGGTACCGTCGCGACAAAGAGTGTGATGGCTTTCCATTTCGTCTTGAGCGTCAAATATCCCAGCAACGCCCCCAGCGCCAGCAATGACACCAGTGACCGTAAGCCCGAACAGGCCTCTGCGACCTCAAGCGAATAATTGTCGGGCAGGTGAATGATGTTGCCCTGTCGTAAATGCGGAATTCCCGCGACCGTGAGCACGCCGGACGCGATTTTCGAACCTAGCAATTGCAGCGGGAATGTGGCGCTATAGTAGATGATGTATGGCACCGGAATCATGAACAACAGGAAGAAAAACGCAAACCAGATCTCCCGCACGAAACGCTGGCCGGCCATGTAAAGCGTGATTCCCAGTAGCAGCCCCACCATCGAGACGCGAGTGGTGAAAAATTCCGCTCCGGCAGTACCGGCGATGAACAACAGCAGGGATGCCCCGATAACCGGCAGGCCCCATTTGCTGGTTTCCAAGGGAATAGTTTTGAGCACTTCGCGCTTGCGCCAGATAACCCAGGCGACAACCGGTATGATCAGAAATCCGTGACCGTAATTGGGATCGGTGTACCAGTCGTAGACCAGATCGATGATGATCGGGAAATACAGAAGCAGGAACGCAGCGGCCAGCGCGCCAATTTGCCAAAGCGGAATTGAGGCCGAAACCTCTGGTGCCAATGCGCCGTTGGCCGTAGTGTTGCGGGGTATATCAGACACGACTGGTAAGTAACGCCTCGCGTTTGTAGAACGCAATAGTCTTTTCCAGCCCCTCGCTGAAACTCACTATCGGCTTGATCCCAAACGCTTTTTCGATCTTACTGACATCCGCAAACGAATGCTTGATATCGCCCGGACGTGCCGGCGCCATCTTGGGCTCGATATTCTTCCCCGTAAGCAGATTAAGCTGCTCCACGAGGTCGCGCAGTGTGTATTGTCCGCCGCAGGCAAGGTTGTACTCGCCCTGTGTGACGTCGTCCTGTTCGCAGGCGGTCAGCACGGCATTGGTCAGGTTGTCGATGTAGGTAAAATCGCGCGACTGCAGGCCGTCACCGAAGAACACCGGCGATTCGTCGCTGAGAATCGACTTGATGAATTTGGGTATGACCGCCGCATACTGGCTGTCAGGGTTTTGGTTCGGCCCGAACACATTGAAGTAACGGAACGCGATGGCCGGCATGCCATAGAGATTCGAGTAGACACGGCAATAGTGTTCACCTGTTAACTTCGAAATCGCGTACGGTGACAACGGACTCGGTATCATGCCTTCATGCTTCGGCAAAGTCGGCGTATCGCCATAAACCGACGATGACGACGCAAAGAACAGCTTCTTGGCTCCCTGGCGGCGCGCGCATTCGAGCACGGTTAACGTGCCGGTAATGTTAACATCGTTGGAGGTCAGCGGATTTTCGACCGAGCGGTTGACTGATGGCAACGCTGCTTGATGCAGGACAATGTCAATACCCTTGCAGGCATCGAAAGTCACCCAGAAATCGCGGATGTCTCCCTCGACGACTTCGATGTCGTCCAGATATTCCTTGATATTCTGGCGGCGTCCGGTGGAGAAGTTGTCGAGGATACGAACCTGTTCGCCCCGGCTGAGAAGTTCCCTGACCAAATTGGAGCCGATAAATCCCGCTCCGCCTGTTACCAAGTAATTCATTTCGTAAACCTCTTTGTTGTCGCTTCCAATGGCTTGTCGTCGGTTACCCTAAGCTTTGTTCTGCCTTCATCTTTGGTATCGTCAAAGCCCTACTCGGCCTTGACCGCTGCCTACTCGCCGTATCATCTACGATTCAGTAGGTTAGACATTCTTGTCTGACTCAATACGCCTGACCACCCGGACAAGCAGGAATGCTTATTCCACCGTTCCTCCCCTCGCCCATTGGGAGAGGGGTCGGGGGTGAGGGAGCGCGCCGGTCTTGGGCAATGTTACTCTCCAATATACAATTTTCCCCGTTCTCCGGTCCGATAATCTTTGCGCTGGGTTTCCTGCTGCGATAGTGATACTTGACGTAAATGGCGATTGTTGGCAGCCAATTGCCGGAATTCAGATCGTTCCGCCCTGGCGGCGCAACAGCTCGACAGCCACGGCAAAATGGAAGTCGTCGTGCTCCCCGACGAAATAGAGCATATCCACCAATCGCATCGGCACATTGAGCCGCGGGTGCATGGCGACGTGCCCGACGAGGTCGTCGGGAAACTCCTCGATGCGCCGTATGAAGTTCGTTCGCGCTTTCCGGAATTCGGCCATAATCGAGGCAATGGATTGTGCGTTGTAATCTGCGGCTTCAGTGGCGGGATTCTGCAAGTTGGCGGCACCCAAAGTCGAAGCCCGTTTGCGAAAATCATCAATGCGGCCGTCGTGCAACCGCTCGACTTGAATCAGATGCCCGATGTTTTCCTGAATCGACCACTTGCCGTCAAGGCGTCGCGTCAGTACCGCCGGTTGAAGTCCACGGCAGAGTTCCTCGACTCGCGCCGGTGTGCCGCGCAGCCGTTCGATAAACTGCGGCATCAGCCCGACCGGAAAATCAAGAACGAACTTGCGCTCGCTCCATTTGAGATGCTGGATCATATTCCTGCCTATTGGTTACGCGAATTTCTGTCAAAGATTTCGTTGAGGGTCTTAATCGGCGTGATGTCCGCAAACGCCTCAAACGTTCCCGTGCTGGCGATGCTTTCTGCAGCTCTGATAAACGCGCTCCAGGCCACCCGCGCCAGCGCCGAGCCCACAGATATACGACGTACTCCGACGTCGGCAAGTTTCGCCACCGTCAAATCTGGATGCGCCGTCGAGGCAATCACGTTCACCGGTTTGGGCGCGACAGCCTTGACGATTTCTTCGATCACTTTGATATCCCGCACTCCGGGTGCATACAGGCAATCAGCGCCGGCTTCGGCAAACGCGGTCAACCGATCAAGAGCAATTTGTCTGGCATCAGGATTGCCGAACAGATACACCTCGCAGCGCGCGGTCAGAACAACACCTGTTCCAGTAGCATCAATTGCCTTTCGTGTAGCGCGGACACGCTCGATTGCAACGGCGCGATCGAAGAGAGGATTCTGCGGATTTCCCGAAGCATCCTCGATTGACAGTCCGGCAACACCGGTCTGTACACACGACGTCACATTCTTTGCCACGCCGTCGAGATCAGTTGCGTATCCCGCCTGAAAATCGGCATTAACCGGCAGCGGTGTTGCTGCGACAATCTCCCTGATATGCGCCAGCACGTCCGCCAGCGACAAAGCCGCCATCGAGTCGGGCAACCCGCGCGAAAACGCGAATCCCGCCGAAGTTGTCGCCAGCGCCTTGAATCCCAGATGCTGCAGCATCTTCGCAGACCCGATATCCCACGGATTCGGCAATACAAAGCAACCGGATTGGTGGAGGGCACGAAAGGCGGTGACGTTGGGGGAATAATCAGGTGATGTCATTGAGTCTGTCTCCTGAGCTGCGAAACGTAGGTCGGGTTCTGAACGGTGGTCTGCCGTGCCAGTGCGAACGAAAGGTCAATTAGATTAACATTGGGACCACCGGTTATATGAGCCGCAAGTGAGAAACCCGACATTTCCACTTGCCCGATGATCGAATGTCGGGTTTCTCGTCCCGTGATGCCGTCAAACTATATGTTCGTCGAAAGCGACCATTTCACTCGGATGCACTACGACGAGTCAGCAAAGGACTCGGAACCCGACCTACGATATCATTCGCCAAATTCTCCCTCGAAAGTTACCAGCTCTTTGACTCCCCAGTCTCTTTCATAGAGTCCGCATCGAAAATAATCGTCAAGTGATGAAAGTCGATAATCGAACGGGCTCCGTGAAATCTCATGCTTTACCGGATTGTAGTGGATGTAGTCTGTATGCCGGTTCAAATCACCTTCGTCACGGATGACATGCTCCCAGAAGCGATTCTGCCAGACCCTGCCTGGGCGAAAGCTGTCCCGAAATCTGCGTGAATACTTGATCTTGAATGCGTGCAACATATCGGAAATCGAGTCCACGCCAACTTCGATGATCGCATGGAAATGATCTGGAAGCAATACCCACGCGACAAGCTCCACTCTTCCCCACGATAAGCGAAATAGACTCGGATCAATCAAGAGCAGTGACTCACGGTGATGTGTCACGACAGTGACAAAGTACAATCGGTCGCGCAATTCGTAACGTCTTAAAGTCTTCATCGTGCCATCATAGACTAGGCGTCAGTCGTAGGTCGGGTTCCGAACGGTGCCTTGAAGTGGCTGTGCATTCGAAACATCACAGTCATTAACTTTGTCACCCGTCGCAGAATGAGCCGCAAGTGAGAAACCCGACATTTCCACTTGCCCGATGATCGAATGTCGGGTTTCTCGTCCCGTGATGCCGTCAAACTATATGTTCGTCGAAAGCGACTATTTCACTCGGATGCACTACGACGAGTCAAGAAAGGACTCGGAACCCGACCTACGAAATCACGCCTCTGGAGCTTCCGGCACTGTTTCGCCATTCCCCTCAACCTCCGGCTCTTCGCCCTCACCATTATCACCATTGCCGTTGCCATTTCCATTACCCTCACCATTACCGTTTTCGCCGACAATGCGGGCAACGTCGGTGACCTGGTCGCCTTCATCGAGCGAGATCAGTTTGACACCCTGCGTGTTGCGGCCGATGATCTTGATCGACTTGATATCCTGCCGGATCACGATCCCTTTTTGGGTGATGATCATCAGGCCGTCCTGATCGACCACTTCCTTTACCGCGAGCACGTTGCCGACGCGGTCGGTGGTCTTCATGTTGATCACACCCTTGCCGCCACGGTTGGTGACGCGATACTCGGAAATTTCCGATCGTTTGCCGAAGCCCTTTACGGTGACCGACAACAGCGACGTCTGGCGTTTCACCACTACCATGCTGACGACATAGTCGCCTTCTTCAAGAGAGATGCCGTTGACGCCGTACGCCGTGCGTCCCATGGCGCGGACTTTGTCCTCGGGGAAGCGGATCGCCTGGCCCAGATGCGTGGCCAGAATAATATCGTTGGTGCCGTCGGAAGTATTCACATCGATCAGCGAGTCGTCATCCGGAATGCCGATGGCGCGGATACCATCACGGCGCGGATTCGAGAATTGCGACAGCTCAGTCTTCTTGATCACGCCGTTGCGGGTCGCCATCACGATGAACTTGCCGTCCTCGAAATTGCGCACCGGCAGGAATGCGCACACGAGTTCGCCTTCTTGCAGCTCAACCATATTGACCACCGGTTTGCCCTTGGCCAATTTGCCGCCGACCGGAACTTCGTGGACCTTAATCCAGAACGCCTTGCCCTTGGTGGTGAAGAAGAGGATATAATCATGCGTCGAGGCGATAAACAGGTGCTCGACGAAATCTTCGTCCTTGACGTTGATTCCGATCACGCCCTTGCCGCCGCGATTTTGCCTTCTGTAGGCCGATGTCGACAGCCGCTTGATATAACCCTGATGGCTGATCGTGATCACCATGTCTTCCTCGGCGATCAGATCTTCCATCGTCATTTCTTCGGTCTCGTCGACGATTTCGGTGCGGCGCTCGTCGCCATATTTCTCTTTCAGCTCGACCAGCTCCTGCTTGATGATCGCCATCCGCATTTCTTTGCTGGCGAGCACGTTCTTGAGGTAGTCGATCTGCTTGAGCAGTTCGGCGTATTCGTCCTCGATCTTCTGGCGTTCGAGACCGGTCAGCCGCTGCAACCGCATATCCAAAATCGCCTGCGCCTGTAATTCCGATAGCTTGAAGTTTTTCATCAAGCCCTCTTTGGCTTCCGGCACGGTTTTGGAACTGCGAATCAGCGTGATAACGGCGTCGATGTTATCCAGCGCAATGCGAAGACCTTCGAGGATATGCGCCCGCGCTTCGGCCTTCTTCAATTCGAATTTGGCGCGGCGAACGACAACTTCATGGCGGTGCTTGATGAATTCATCGAGCATCCCGCGCAATGGCATAACTCGTGGCGCGCCGTCGACCAGCGAGATCATAATGATGCCGAACGTCGTCTGCATCTGCGTGTGCTTGAACAGTTGGTTCAACACGACTTGCGGCGGCACTTCGCGCTTGAGTTCGATCACGATGCGCATGCCATCGCGGTCGGATTCGTCGCGCAGATCGGAAATGTCTTCGACTACTTTGTTCTTTACCAGTTCGGCGATGTTCTGGATCAGATTCGACTTGTTGACCTGGTACGGAATCTCCGAGATCACGATGTTCTCTTTGCCGTTCTTCATCCGCTCGATATTGGCCTTGGCGCGCACGATCAACTTGCCGCGACCGGTCAGATAGGCGTCACGGATTCCTTTGCGGCCATAGATTATGCCGCCGGTCGGAAAATCGGGACCCGATACCGCCATCAACAGTTCGAGTTCACTGGTTTCGGGATTGTCGATGATCAGCGTCAGCGCATCGACGACTTCGCGCAGGTTGTGCGGCGGAATGTTCGTCGCCATACCGACGGCGATACCGGAGGAGCCATTGCAGAGGAGATTCGGGAACTTGCTCGGCAGAACGCGCGGTTCCTGCAACGTTTCGTCGTAATTCGGCATAAATGCGACGGTGTCTTTTTCGAGATCGGCCAGCATCTCCATCGCAATCGGCGTCAGGCGCGCTTCCGTATAACGCATCGCCGCGGCTTCGTCGCCGTCGACCGATCCGAAGTTGCCCTGGCCATCGACCAGCGGGTAGCGCATATTGAAATCCTGCGCCATACGCACCAGCGTGGGATATACCACCTGTTCGCCGTGCGGATGGTAGTTACCCGACGTGTCGCCGCAAATCTTGGCGCATTTACGATGGGCCCGATCGGGCGACAGATTCAGGTCGTTCATGGCGATCAGGATGCGCCGGTTGGAGGGTTTCATGCCGTCGCGCACATCAGGCAACGCGCGCGCGGTAATGACCGACATCGAATAGTCGAGGTAAGACGACTTCATCTCCTCCTCGAGATACACCGTAACCAAATTTTCTCTGCTAATGGACATGCTTTATCTCAATCCTCTCATTGTTCTTATCGCTGTCACCGGTGCCCCACCGCTTGCGGTGGGTTTTCGACTTACCCGCGCTCGCATTCGGCCCGATCAACATTGTGCCCGGCGTACGTCCTCGTGCGCCGCGACAAATCTATATATCCAAATTCTTCACGTACTTCGCGTTCTCTTCGATGAACTGGCGGCGGCTCTCGACCGCGTCACCCATCAACATCGTGAACACGTGATCCGCCTGCGCCGCGTCTTCAAGAGTCACCTGCAACATCGTGCGCGTCTCGGTGTTCATCGTCGTGTTCCAGAGTTGATCCGGATTCATTTCACCGAGACCTTTGTAACGCTGGATACCGACATTCTTGCGGTCCATCTGTTCCAGCAACCGGTCGCGCTCGTCGTCCGAGTAGGCGTAGATTTCTTTCTTGCCGGCTTTGAGACGATACAACGGCGGCTGGGCGATATAAACGAATCCCTGCTCTATCAGAGCGCGGAAATGCCGGAAGAAGAAGGTCAACAGCAACGTCTTGATATGCGAACCGTCCACGTCGGCATCGGTCATGATTATGACTTTGTGATACCGCAGCTTCTCCAGACTAAATTCCTCTTCACCAAATCCGGTGCCGAGTGCCGTAATGATCGATCTGATTTCGTCATTCGACAGAACCTTGTCCAGTCGCGCTTTCTCGACATTCAGAATCTTGCCTTTGATCGGCAGTATTGCCTGGAATCGCCGGTCGCGTCCCTGTTTGGCGGAGCCACCTGCGGAATCACCCTCAACGATGAAGATCTCGCAGTTCTCCGGTTCGCGCGCCGAACAGTCAGCCAGCTTGCCGGGCAATCTTCCCGAATCGAGCGCCGTCTTGCGCCGCGCCAGTTCCTTGGCCTTGCGGCTGGCCTCGCGCGTAAACGCTGCGCCGAGCACTTTGTCAGCGATCTTCTTGGCATCGGTCGGCGTTTCTTCGAGCCATGACCCGAATATCTCACCCATCACCTGCTCGACAATGCCTTTCACTTCGGAATTGCCCAGCTTGGTCTTGGTCTGACCTTCGAACTGTGGATCGGGCACTTTCACACTGACCACCGTCGTCAGGCCTTCGCGAACGTCTTCTCCCTGCAGGGCGGTCAAAGCATCCTTGCCGCTCTTGAACAGGTTGTTCTTCGTCATGTAGTTGTTGATGGTGCGGGTCAACGCCGTCTTGAAACCGACGAGATGCGTGCCGCCTTCGATCGTGTTGATATTGTTCACGAAGGAGAAAATGTTCTCGACATACGAATCGTTGTACTGCAGTGCGACTTCGACATCGACACCATCCTGTTCGCGATGGGCATAGAATTTCTTGGCGTGAATCGGCGCCTTGTTTTCATTCAGATAGTCGACGAACGCGACGATACCGCCTTTGTAATAGAAGCTTTCGCTCTTGGCGGTACGTTCGTCCATGATGTCAATTCGCAGACCCTTGTTGAGAAATGCCAACTCGCGCATGCGGCTGGCGAGCACGTCGTAAGTGAACTCGATCTTCTTGAAAATCTGCTTGTCCGGCTTGAATGATGTCTTGGTGCCGGTCTTCTTGGTACTGCCGATCACTCTTCATATCACCGGCGACATCACCGAAGTGATATTCCTGGAAGTAGACCTTGTCATCGCGGCTGACCTCGACCCGGCACCATTCCGATAACGCGTTCACCACGCTGACACCGACGCCGTGCAAACCGCCGGAGACTTTGTAGCTGTCATGATCAAACTTGCCACCGGCATGCAGCATCGTCATCACGACTTCCAGTGCCGGTCGGTTTTGCGTCGGATGCATGTCGACTGGAATTCCACGGCCGTTGTCCTCAACGGTGATCGTGTTGTCGGTAGTGATAGTTACTTTGATGTGGTCGCAGAATCCGGCCAATGCCTCGTCAACCGAGTTGTCGACGACTTCAAATACCAAATGGTGCAGGCCGCGAGCGCCGGTGTCGCCGATATACATCGCCGGCCGTTTGCGCACGGCTTCAAGACCTTTTAAGACATGAATTGTCTTGGCATCGTATTTGTGTCCGCCCACCGGTTTCTTCTCCACTTCATCTTCGATTTCTAATTCTGCCATCAAGTCACCTTATGCTGAAAAATAAATATCCTTAACCACATCATTGCCCAACGCCTTGTTCAGCGTGTCAATGATTTCCTGTTTGGAGTAATTCAACTCCTGACGCCAGACCGGGGATGAAACACTGACCACCAGCCGGCCCTGATTTATACTAACGGCCTCTGCCCGGGCCGCAATTTTGTCGCCCACAATTTCGCTAAATCGCCGAACGACATCGGCTTCCTTCATTCGCTCGGTGAGGCCAAGTTGCTCTAAAGTGCGACCAATTATGCCCTGAATTTTCTCTGCGCGACGCACTCTAATTCCTCATCCGGCTTGTTCACAATATACGATTAAACAAACCTTTTCGGCAACTAAAAACTCACGCTTTTTGGTGTTTTTTCGGTCTCTAACGTTATATTGTACAATATGTTATAAATACGTGAGTAACACTCTATGTTAGAGCGGTATAAGTTTTATTCTACGCGAGCTTTCCGTCGACGATTTTGATTTCACCCTGTATTGATGCGCCTTGCAGCAACTCCGCCGGTTTAGTGGTTGTCAGGAAAACCTGTCCCAGCTTGGGCAGGAGCGCGGTCAGGGCACCCAGTCGCGTATAGTCCAGATCGGAGGACAGTTCGTCCAGAAGTAAGATCGGCGGCTCGTGCAAACGCTCGGACAGATAGTCGAAGATGGCAAACTTGATCGCCAGCGTTATTGACTTGGCTTCTCCCTGGCTGGCAAAGTCGCGTGTCGCCATATCGTTCAACACAATCTCGAGGTCGTCACGGTGCGGACCGACGGTTGTTGATCCGAGATAGAAATCGCGTCTGCGAGATTGCGTCAACTTCTCCAGAAATGCCTCTCTGGTAGCGTCGGAATCACCGACGGTTGATTGATATGACCATCGCAGAATGCTATTACCTGATTCCACTGCGCGATAGTAGTACGCGATCCTCTCGGACGTCTCCGCAATCATCGACTGACGTTTGGCCAGAATCTTCGCGCCGACGCCGGCAAGCTGGCCATCCCAGACTTCGAGCAATTCGAGTGGCGATGCCGCTTCCTCGTCGATGGTGAATTCCTTCAATAGCGCGTTTCGTTGGGCAATTATGCGGTTGTATTCGAGCAGGTCTGACAAATAACTGCGGTCGGCCTGTGCAAGATACAGGTCGAGCATGCGGCGCCGAACCGCAGGCGAACCAAAGATCAACTCAGTGTCTTCCGGAATAAAGCTGACGGCATGGAAGTATTCGAACAGGTCGGCCACGCGCGACATCTTGACGCCGTCCACCTTGATCTGCCGCTTGTGCGCACTGCCCCAGGCGATCTCAATTAATATGCGGTTGTCGCCGATCAAACCTTCCATTTCGATGCGGCAGACATCGCTCCCCTGACGCAAGAGAATGTCATCGCCTGCGCCGCGAAACGACCGTGCCGTGCAACCGTAGAAGATTGCCTCCAGCACCGATGTTTTGCCGGCGCCGTTTGGCCCAACTATCAAATTCAGGTTCGGATTCGGAGCGATTTGCAGCTCGCCGATATTCCGGAAGTTAGTGAGCTTGAGCGAAGTTAAGTACATACCTGCCGTTTCATTCCATGGTTGTCCGACCTGGAAATTCCTACCTTGCCGAAGATATCCGTTAGTATATCCGACGCAATCGCTTTTGGCCAATCCCGCCATCCCTCCCTAGTCGCTCGAACAGACCTGCGGCGGCACAAACTCTTCCATCTACCGCACTTCTCGATCCGTAGAACAGCGTAGCAGATAACAATCAGGAGGATACACGCGATGCAATCACCATGGATATTACTGACAACACTGGCTCTGGGAACGGCCATGGTATTTGGTGCGACCGGTGCCCCCAGTGAATCGGCGAAGAAGAGCGACCCGTCCGTCGTGGTCGATCATCTGCAGATTCCATTCAAGACAATCGACGGCAAGGAAACCAACCTCAGTGCCTATAAGGGAGACGTGGTGCTGGTTGTTAACGTGGCAAGCAAATGCGGATTCACGCCGCAATACAAAGGTCTGGAACAACTTTACGAGAAGTACAAAGATCGCGGCTTTGTCATCATCGGATTTCCAGCCAATAACTTCGGCGGTCAGGAACCGGGAACCGACCAGGAAATCAAGCAATTTTGCACATCAACGTACAGTGTCACGTTTCCGATGATGTCCAAGATCAGTGTCACCGGCAAGGATATACATCCATTGTTTGCTTATCTAACCGAACAATCGGGTCTGCCGGGTCCGATCAAATGGAATTTCAGCAAGTTCCTGCTCGATAAGCAGGGCCGCCTGGTAGCGCGTTACCCTTCGGAAATTGACCCGATGAATGCTGATCTGGTAGCGCAGGTGGAAAAACAACTCCAATAGGCATCAGGCCACCTGGACTCGTCCCGAATATATCCGGCGCATTCCAAGGGAGGAAAGGCATGCGAGATCTGATACGGTTATTCTATCAGTACAACACCTGGGCCACCGAGCAATTGCTGCAATCGCTGGAGCAGCTTTCGCCGGATGAATACAATGCGCCCGGTTGCAGCGGACATGGCTCGATCCGCGACACGCTGGGGCATTTCCTCACTACTCAGTGGGGATGGTTTTGCTGGTTCGACGGCAGCATGACGGTGCAGCAATCGATTTCCGTAAAAGTCAAACCGGAAGACACGGCTACGATCGCCCTGGCGCGGGAAAGATGGCGATCGGTCGACAAGCAGGCGCGAGATCTCGTAGACAATATTTCAGAACAACGTCTGCTGGAAGATTGGTCGTTCACCCTTCCCAACGGTTTCTCTGCATCCTTGCCGCTCTGGAAAATGATCTTCCACGTCGCCAACCACGGCACACACACGCGTGCACAGATAATTGCCGCCATCCGAAGAAACGGTAAGAATCCGGGCAATATTGAAATGCTCAACTACTTCCTGACGCACAAGTAGACCGACTACCAAACAGTCTCCCACGTTGTTCTGCTTAGTCGATTAGATGGCTCGGCAGCGCAAGATCCGCCAAGGGACATGGCATTTTCGGGCTTTTCCGGCACTGTTTCATTCTGTCACACAATAGCTTAGCTGAAAAGCGGTAATTAAATCGGGGTGACCAGCCGATAATATTCTTAGCAGATGCCAACAAGTGTAACGACGATTGGTGCGGCGCGTCTAGCGCGGCGTAAACACGAGCGCAAGGTCAAGGAATATGTCGAGGCGATTCTTGTCGCCATCGTTATTGCCGTAATCCTGCGCATGTTCGTGGTGCAGGCATATCGTGTCTCCTCGGGGTCAATGGAAAGCACCCTGAAGGAAGGCGACTTCGTTTTCGTCAACAAGTTCTGCTACCGTTTCGCGGAACCGCAAATCAATGACATCATCGTATTCGAATTTCCGATGAATACCACGAAAGACTATATTAAGCGTATCATAGCGTTGCCCGGTCAGACAGTCGAGATTCGCAACAAGCAATTGTATGTCGACAGCCAGTTGGTCGCCGATGCGGGTGGCGTGTTCCACAAGGATTCACAGGAATTACCTGAAATATATTCCCAGCGTGACTTTTTCGGGCCAATGCAAGTGCCTGCGAACCAGTATTTCGTTCTTGGTGACAATCGCGACGACAGCCAGGATTCACGTTTTTGGGGATTTCTTGATCGCAGCTACATCAAGGGCAAGGCGGTATTTATCTACTTCAGTTGGGCGCCGGATCCAGGCGCTCCCACGATTGAGTCGCCCTACATTTTCGATCTGTTTGCTTCGCTGATCTACAATTCGACGCATTTCCCGAGCCGCATCCAGTGGGATCGCCTGTTCCACACAATCTAACCGACAGACC
The DNA here is from genome assembly GCA_963726455.1 of uncultured bacterium. Classification (GTDB taxonomy): domain Bacteria; phylum Zixibacteria; class MSB-5A5; order CAIYYT01; family CAIYYT01; genus CAIYYT01. The sequence goes on along the minus strand of CAVSCK010000005.1, from coordinate 428,676 downwards.
TCACATCACTGTCTTTCTGACGTCCTCGGCGTCGTGTATCACGTTGTCGGCTCTATACGTATTATGCCGGTAAAATAACACGGGGCAGCCATTGCTGGCTACCCCGGTTGAATCGCACTCCTTTGATACGCCGTCGTTGTAGCGCGACGGCCATACTCGCATTTACTTACATCCCACTCCCGGCGCTGGACCTCCCGAGAAAATGTATGCGATCAGGTAAACCGCGTCAGAGATGTCCACCTGCGTATCGCAACTTGCATCTCCGGCAGCCGGGGGATTCGGAGCCGGACCGCCGCTGAAGATATAAGCGATTAGGTATACCGCGTCGCTGATATCGACTAGGCCGTCGCCGCTGGCATCACCAATGGTGTACGGCGGGGCCGGCGGAGTCACCGTCATTTGCACCGAAAGCGTCTTGGGATTGTGCGCTGAATCCGGGTCATTGCTAAATATCGTTAGGAAAGATTTGTAAAGACCGGTGTCCAGGCCGACGGCACTGAACTTCATGTCGATGCTGTTGTATTCACCCGGCAGTACTGAGCCGTAGGTGCTCGCCAGGTACAGCCACTGAGCGGGCTTGGTGAATTGAATTGCCAGGCCGTTGTGGAGATACGCGGTATTCAACGCCACTTGCAGTCCCATTGTGCCGTTCTTATTTTCAATTCCCACCGTGTTGCTCTGGGAGTCGAAGGACGCCCCGAGGGTCTCGTATTGCACCAGAATGTTGCCGTTCGGCGAAAGAATCACTTCTGCCGTGATCGTGCCGCCCGCAGGGGCGCTGATCCGGGGATACTTTTCGAATTGTATCACCAAATTCCCGCCGACGATTTGATACAACACTTTGCCACCCGGGTTGCTGGGATTGAGGATGTTGAGGTCATCCCAGCACCAATAAATCATGTTGTTGGGCGCGCTGGTGCTCGGCAGCGATCCGTTGGAGAACGAACCGTAGGAATCGGTCGGCCCTAGTCCGATGGTTCCGTTGCCGGTGATGTAGAATTTCGTATACATCGAATCGTAATAGGGGAAGCCAAAACCAATATCATACGGTCCGATAAAGTTGTCGTCCACCAGAGCCGAGCCGACACTCGTGCCGGTCGCTTCAATGTCAATCCAGCCAAACGTCGGTCCACCCGGTTCGTCAGAATCAATCCAGGTGTAGCCGAACGCATCGGGACCGCCGGCGTTGTATATCACATCAGGGCCACGCAGAGTTGTCGCAGCACCCTTGGTCTCGACGAAATCCTGCCATTCGGAGCCCAGAGGAGTAGTCGCCGGCTGAACGTGTCCCTCTGACAGCAAGCGCCCGAAGAGGCCCGAGGATTTCGAGAAATCGGGAAGCACCATCAAAGTGTAATCCAGTTGGCCCAGACCGGTATTGTCGATCCTCAACGGAGTGATCAACGAGTCGTCGATTACCGTCGTGACATGAAATGTCGGCGGGTTTACGACTATTTCCGGACCGTAGTCGATGCGAATATTATCCACGAACCAGTCGTCGTAATTGCCGACATCAGCCGTATTGCGGAAGCGGATTTTGAAACCGGCATGGTATCCGTCAGGCGGAATGCCCGCCTGAACTCTCGTGAAGGCCGTCATGTCGGCTTCGGAGCCGAGATGTTGCCGCAGCAGTCGCCAGGTACCGACGTTGTTGAGATACTCGACAAACAAATCGTTGCCGGGTCCGGGAGCACTGCCACTGCCCTTCTTCTCGTAATAATAGGTTACCAGCACGCCGGAGTAATTGCGGAGATTGATCTGGTCGGATTCCAGCGTGTCGGCGCCGCTCGGTGATCCGTTGAGATTAAGCGCATACGGCGCTGACGGCGCACCGATCGAGCGCGTATCGACGGTCACACCGGCTATCTTCTCCCATTTCACCGTATCGACGGTCGTGCTCGCGAATTCGTCCGTGAACGGTATGGCGAGCGGTTGACCGGCAGAGAAGGTCTGCAAGGTTGCCTGAGCCGAAACGGTCGGCTTGCCCTGTGAAGTCACTTTGATCTGGGCAATATCCGAGGCGCCGTTGGGCACTTGCGGTACAATGACTCGAACCTTGAAATTGCTTTCCAGTCCTGAGATCAACGGTCCAATCGAACTGATTACCGACGTGATACCCGAATCCCAGATGGACGTGTTCCAACTGGAACTCAGAGTCGCAAGATCATAGCTGTCAGTCAGTGCACCGTCGTTCTTTACATTGAGCGAATACCATACCGTGTCATTTACCGGAGCTGTCTCATGTGCAGCGAGGGGATCAAGCACCAGAGCGTAGTCAATCACGTGGAACGTGTAAACATCCGTGGTGTCGGCCTTGCCGGCGGTATTGGCGCCGAACAGGTAATAATTGATAGTCGAACCGGCCGCTTGCGGCGGGATGTAACCGACAAAATGATTCTCCGGCGTCGTTGTTTCCAGAGTGTCCTGATACCAGGTGCTGCCCACTTGATAATAGACCAGCAGTGATTCCGCTTTCAGCGGGGCGCTGGAGTATATCGTGGCATCCACCCTGTATGGAGTGATGGCGTTCTTGGTGTCAGAAAGTGGCGTGTGCAAGATCGCCAGATCGGCGGTTATGTCCAGTGTGTCAATGAAAGTGACCTTGTTATAAGCCGTGACGGTGAGGAATATCTGGCCTCCCACCGGCAACATCGGACTGATATTGATGGTTGCATTTCCCTGCGCATCGGTATAAGCGGCGCCGTAGAGCACGCCGTTCGTATACAAAGCGCACAACGCTTTCGGAACGCCCGGTATCGACAATTGGTAGGACGGCGACGCGAAGAAGATCGCTGGAGCGTGATCAATCGTCATCGGCGTCGGCGGCTGAGTACGCAATTGGACTGACGGATCACCAAAGATGTGCCAGGTGTCGTACATTTCCACGCCACCGGCCCCGTTCAGGTCGATCATCTTCGACGAGCTATTGAAGCAGATGCCGCCAAAGGTATTCATTAAGTTGTTTATCAGCAGGTCCGTCGCCTCATCCTGCGCGTCCATTGGCGGATTCCATGACTGGTTGATCGAGGACATGTAGCAGGCCAATGCGCCGGTCGGATTGCCGCCGCTGGTGGCGCGCAGCCAGGCCTCAGCAAAACAGGTCAGTCCGTCGAACTCACCATTGACGCAAGCAACGCTGATAATGAAAGGCAGCTTGTTGACATTGGTAAGAGAAGCAACGTTGCTGTTCGAGAAACCGGAAGTTGTCCAACTAGTCGTCGCACCGTGGCCGGTATAGTTAATGAAACTTCGTCCCGAATTGACTCCAGTCGCCACCATTGTGGCATTAGCACCCGGATCGTATACTTGATCTACTGTCGTGTAACCGTGAGCCAGCAGATCGGTACGGATATTATTCATGTGCTGGTAGTCGTACTCACCACCCGCATGTCCCGGTCCCTGATCCGAGGCCACACCCATTCCCTTATTGAGCCAATCACCTGTCGGTGGACCTTGTTCATACGTGATCGTGCGCTGAACCTGAGTTTGCGCCTGTGGGGCTGTCTCTGCGGAGAAACGTCCCACGAAGATGTCAGGATAATTGTCGCTGCCGACAAGTTTGGCATACGACGGATCGGAGGCGCCTCCGGAAGCGAACGGAGTGGCAATTTGAACGTTGTCGCCGACCAATAATAGCCAGGCCAGATCGGTCGTGTCGAAATAGGCCTGCACGAACGCTTTGATTGCGGTTGAGGTATTGCCGATCGTCGACACGTTGACCATGCGGGTCTTGATGCCTTTTTGACGTTTCCAGTCCACAAAGGGCTGCATCGTACCTGCGAAGGCATCATAGGTGATGATCAGCATGTCGCCGCTTTCCTGCAGTGGCACATAGCGGTCGGTCTGGTAATCGTAGTTAATGAAACGGCGCTGATAGATTTGTTCGAATTCCGGTACCAGCCCATGTTCAGTCCGGTTACGGGTCAGCACGTTGACATTGCTCACGCCGACATTCGTGACCTCGACTACCAGTGAGGTATAGACTCTCAGTGTCTTGGTGTCGGGCAGGTATTGGAAAGGATTGGCCTCGACTACCATCGCGCGATAGTCTCTCATAATATATGGATCACCGCCGGTGGCCTGCTCGGACGGATATGGATTTGCGGAAGTATAGACGTTTCCAAAGGTGTAGGGCACGTCTTTGGGATCGACCGTGCGCAGCAGGTTGCCTTTCGACGGTTCCACGGGCGTCGCCTCAAAATCGCGGTATTCGGACGATATCACCCTGACCGCCATCTGCGCGTCATTGGGAATAACGATACTGCGGTTAACATGCGGCAGTGCCGGTTCTCCGGCATTGAGGAATAGCGCCTCTTTGCCGCAAGTAATCGAATAGTAGATTCCCCCGTTGACGTTCAACGCGTTTCGATCGAAGGCGTTGACTTCGAACCGAATTACGGTTCGCATGGCGTTGGATTCCTGAACCTGCACGCTGACATCGTCGGCGTTTCCGTTCAGAACTACCCGCTCAGCATTGGCGCCGGCGGCCAAACGCAGTAACAATATAAGCGTTAGCAAAGATCGAAGACGCATTGTGATCCTTTCGCTCGGGTGGCAGAGATTATGCTCGTTATTTTTTTTCGGGATGTTTTTGTAGAACGGCGCTTTTCGCAGGAATGAAAAAATGTACAAACGTGCGTGCTCGATGGCATACGGTGCAGTACCAATCGCGAAGCGTGTTGTCCTATTCTGAACGACAATATGCCGAATTTTTCGGATTTGTCAATATATAGCTTTAACTTACGTGGTTCTAATCGATGAGAATGCGGATAAACATAATCTTGATTGTATTCGGCAATCAAGAACGTAAGGCAGGTGGTGTTATTCTGCTTTGGTGACGGTGATTCCCCATTTTTGGGGATTGCGTGGGGGCTCGGCATTCCAACTGCCGAAAGAGTGGCTGCCGTCGGAGACATACCGCGCGCGGTACTTGCCGGCATCCAGCATAATGATCGTGTCAACTATACGGTTCTTGTCGGCGCCGCCCGCCCACTTAGTCTTGCGATAAGTCATCTCCCAAACGATATCTTCCCCCGGCATCGTCTCAATCCAGCCGTAATCAGCCATATCGCCGCCGACTCCTTCACCGAGCGCAACAATGTGCACGCGGGTAGGCTTGTCGAGGACAAAACTCTTTTCCTCGTCGGCGTCGTCACCAACGTAAGCGATCTTGGCCAGTACGTTTCCGGACGCCGTTTCTGCCGGTAGCTCCTTGACGATAGCGGGATCAAATGACTTGCCGACTGCGAAGACACTGACGCCGTAGTTCTTCTGATCGTACGGAGGCGAGCTATTCCAATCGCCATAGGCGTGCGAATCATCGGTGACGTATCCCAGCACGTAACTGCCTGCCGTCAAGTGTACGACACCGTCAAACAAGCGGTTCTTGCTGGCGCCGCCGGCATGCTCAGTGTTCACCCTGCTCATCTGCCAGAACGGTTCCTCATCGCCTTCGCGCTCGATCCAACCATAATCAACAAAAGCATCGCTTCCCTCCGAGTATTCTCCGATCGAATAAACTCGCACATCGCAATCCTTGCTCACTTTGAATGGCTTGGTCTCGAAGAAATCATCACCCGCGCGCGTTATCGCAATCAACGACGCCTGCGAATAAGCATCCTGATACGGTTTGACGTTCTTGAGGTCCTCTTTGCGCGGAGCGTTAAGGCGTATGCCGTATGCCTGCGGATTGTAAGGCGGTGCGGCGTTCCAGTCGTCGAAGGTGTGGGAATCATCGGTGACGTAATATAGAAGATAATTTCCCTTGGGAAGATTGACGCGATCGACGACCTTCCGGTTCTTTTCAGCGCCGCCGGCGGGATCCGTGGTCTCTTCGGTCATTGACCAGACCCGTTTGCGGGTTTCGGCATTGATAATCCAGCCGTAGTCAGCGAAATCCTCCGAGCCACCGGCGTTCTCGCCAAGCGCGGCAATTTCAAGTTCCAGCGGTTGCAGCAGTGTAAAACCGACCGATGCATACAACTCGTTTCGCGGTTGAAGAATTTCGGCCACGACGCGGTCCGAACGGTAAGCGCACTCAATCCGGGAAATGTCTTTGGTGTCGCTGGTGACCTCGAAGGAATATTCGTCTACGATCTTGTCCTCTACGCGATTCTTATCTCCCAGATCAAAATCATCACCGTTGATTATGATCTTGCCTTCATAGCCCTTGCCGCTGCCGGAGACTTTCTCCTTGATCTTTTCCAGTGCCTTTTCGATGTCGTCGAGATTCAGGGTAAATCCTGACAGCATCGAAGGCGAACCGGCATAGTAGTAGAATTCATAATCGCCCGGTTCCAACTCCAGTGAACTCTTGTATTCGCGCAGATACTTGTCATGATGATATTGTTCGGTATTGTCAATCGACATTTCCCAGAACGGCTCCAGCGATCCCGAGCGAATGATCCAGCCATAGGCGGCCATCCGGTCTTTCTGAAACACGGAGCCGGCGCCGATGGCGTGGATATCGATAGTCGTCTGCTTGGGTATCTTGAGGCCGCGGCAAAACAATTCGCCGTTGCGGAAAGCATCGATTCTGAAGATACGTTCGCTGCCCGCGGTCGCGATTGATGACGAAAGGAATGTAATTGTGGCGAGGATCAGTGAATAGAGCCGTTTCTGTTCTCTGGCTGTCAACATGCGTCGATTATGCTCCTAGCTTCCTTCTTAAGTACGTGGCTCCTGCCGAGAAGTTTCGCTACGGCCGATTTCGCCGAGAAAAAGCTGCAATATCCGCCGTAAAGAAGTCCGGGAAGCCGGTACGCCAATTCGCAAGCTCAGTTGCATACTGTGCGGCCTTGGAAATATCACCGGTTTTCAGATAATTGGCAATAAAGCCGCCGGAAAAGATATCGCCGCAGCCGGTAGTATCAACAACTCTCTTCGATTTTGGCGCACCGATATAACGAGTAATCAGTTGCCTCCTCTCGCGCCAGGTCAACAGGCAACCGTCACGCCGCAAGTGACAATCAGACATTGCGAATCTTGCAGCGCGCGCGCCATGAACTCACGGCAAGCGGTTTCACCAACTTGAAGGCCGCTCAATAATTGGAATTCGATTTCATTCATCTGGACGATATCCGCGCACGCCAGATAATCTCGCCAGTCGGGCGGGCGTCGCAAATAGCGTCGTCCGTCGCGATGCCTCCCCAACGTGCGGGAATGAAAATCCATCATGATAATTCCGCGCGCCTGACCCCTAAGCCAGCGCAGGTTATTGCCGCTGATATCAGCACCGGAAATGAAATTGACGTGGATTAAGTCGGAGTCGGTGACAGTCTTCAGTTGCGCTCGACTGACACCCCCGACCCAACCTGTGAGCATTTCTGTCTTGTTGGTCGCGTCCGAATATCGGAGCAAGCAGTGGTTGTTGGGTCGGTCGACTAGACGCGCTGCTTCAAGGTTAAGGCGCCGCAGACTGTGCAATTGCCTCAGAATTTGTTTGGCGCAATCGGTGCCAATATTGACGACCGGGAAGATAACGGCATTTTCCGGAGCCAGTGCCGAAAGCGCAGCAAGATTGTATAGGATACCGCCATAACCTTCATGTCGCGTTCCATCCGCGCGAATGACGGTGTCACGATTGATAGTACCTATCACGGCAACTTTGCGGATATGCTCTGACGCTTTCGGCATTTGCTCAAGTAATCGCTTGACGCCGCTCAAAGCAACAAGGAACGAGGCGGCTGGACCGGAGATTGTTGACATCGACGTTGCTGAAGGTTATCCTGACGGCGCATGAAAATCGGATTTGACGGCAAGAGGGCGGTCTTCAATATGACCGGTCTGGGCAATTACAGCCGGACGTTGTTGCAGTCGTTGAGCCGCTTCTATCCCGACAATCAATACCTGCTTTACTCTCCCGGTTATCAACAACACCCGCGCCTGGAATTCATCGAGAAATCCAGGAACATCACCGTGCGAACGCCGAAAGGCATAATGTCGCGCACTTTCAAACCGCTCTGGAGGTCTTATTTAGTAAATCGCAGTCTGCGCAATGATGGGATTGAACTTTTTCATGGCTTGAGTAATGAACTACCGTATGCCGTTGTCGGTTCAGGCGCGAAGTCAGTGGTTACGATTCACGACTTGATTTTCCTGCGCTACCCCGAACTCTACTCGCGGATCGACCGGCGCATCTATCGCTCGAAAGTTGAATACGCCTGCCGTGTGGCCGACAAGATTGTGGCCGTCAGTGAACAGACCCGGCAGGATTTGATCGGCCTTTTGAATGTGGATGCCGCACGCATCAGCGTTGTCTATCAAAGTTGCGATCCGATCTTCTACACACCCGCAGACGATACCCTCAAGAAACAAGTACGCGAAAAGTATAAGCTTCCCCGTCATTATCTGCTTTACGTCGGCACGATTGAACGCCGCAAGAATCTGCTGGGGCTGGTACAGGCGTTGACTTCATTGGAAAAGGGGCTTGAATCGCATCTGGTGGTGATCGGTCGCGGCCGTGGCTATAAGCAGGAAGTGCTCGACTTCATCCAGGCTAAGAAGTTGACTGACCGCGTGCAATTCTTAACTGACGTTGCCTTTGTGGATTTCCCGGCAATTTATCAAATGGCATCCGCATTTGTGCTGCCGTCGCTGTTCGAAGGTTTTGGTATTCCCATTACAGAAGCGCTCTGGAGCAAGTGCCCGGTGATAACTTCGGTTGGATCATGTTTTGCCGAAGCGGGCGGACCGACCAGCATTTATATTGATCCACAGGACGAACGCGAATTGGCTGAAGCGATCACTCGCGTGCTGGAAGACCACGCGCTGAATCAGAAGATGCGGGAAGATGGCTATGCTTACGTTCAGCGTTTCCGCGACGACAAGACCGCTGCGAAAATGATCGGACTCTATCGTGAGGTAGTGGGGGGTAAGTAACTGGATTCCCGCTTTTGCAGAACGACAATCCTCTGATTTGTATTTTCGAACTGATTCGAACGATTTGCGGCTAGGGCTCCTCATCGAATCCAAGAGAACGCATCTTACGATATAGATAGCTCCGATCGAGCCCGAGAATTTCTGCGGCTTTGGTAACGTTGCCTTGGGAACGCTCGAGAATAGAAGTGATGTATTCACTTTCGAACTGGGCAACGGCATCTTTCAAGCTCAGATCATTCTTCGATGCACCGACTCTCTGCAGTAACTGCGACAGATTCGTCGCAGTCAATTCTCCCGACTTGCGCGTAATCAGCAAGTGCTCTATGATATTTCGTAACTCACGCACATTGCCTGGAAAACTGTAACCTTTGAGTTCTGCGATTGTCTCCTTACTGAGCGAGACACCCTGAATACCCATCTTTACGCAAAGGCGCTGCAAGTGATGTCGAGCGATCATCTCAATATCCTGCGGGATTTCGCGCAGCGGCGGCAGCGTAATTGCGAAAACATTGATGCGGAAGAACAGATCATTGCGGAAACGTCCGCGCTTGATTTCTTCCTGCAGGTTGCGGTTTGTGGCGCAGATCAAGCGGAAGTTTACATCGATGGAATGATCGCTGCCGACGCGCTCAATCTTCCGCTCCTCCAACACGCGCAGCAATTTTGCCTGCAATGCCGGCGGCATCTCGGCGATCTCGTCGAGAAATAGCGTTCCTCCGGCCGCCTGTTCGAACCTGCCGATTCGTCGTTGAGTGGCGCCGGTGAAAGCGCCCTTTTCATGGCCGAACATTTCCGATTCGAGCAATTCCTGTGGAACGGCCGCGGCATTTACGGCCACAAATGGTTGGTCATGGCGATCGCTCTTGAGATGAATCAGATTGGCTGCGACCTCCTTGCCGGTTCCTGATTCGCCCAACAACAGCACCGCGGAATCAGTTCTGCTGACTGCGCCAATTTGTGCCCGCACTTCCTGAATCGCCGGTGAGTCACCGATCAGCGAATGCCTGTCCAGAAGATTCTGCTGGTCGATCTGTAACTTGCGATCGAGTGATATCAGACGTAGCGCGTTGTTGATTGTGATTTCAACTTTTTCGGGGCTCACCGGTTTTTCGAGGAAATCCACCGCGCCCAGTTTGATCGCTTTAACGGCATCAGAAAGAGTCGCCTCGCCTGATATCATCACCACTGCCTGGTTGGGAAATGCCTGTCGGATTTCCGCCAGCAGGTCAATACCGGTTGCATCAGGCAATACCAGATCGAGCAGCGCCAAGTCGATATTGCCATTGTTGAGCTTGCGCGCCTCGGCAACGCTGCCTGCGGTTACCACATTAAAGCCGCTGTCGCGCAGGTAACTCGATAATGTGGTGCGAATTCGAATATCATCGTCAACGAGCAACAGTCGCACCTTTGCCATACTAACCCTTCTCCATCGGCAGATGGAAGTGGAACGCGGTGCCACCGGTCGGATTGGGCTGATAAGTGATGTCACCGCCATGATCGACAATGATGCGTCGGCAGATCGCCAGCCCCAAACCGCTGCCACCGCTCTTGGTGGTGTACAACGGCGTGAACGGATCAATTCCGGGCGCGAGTTTGAATCCCTCGCCGTCATCGACGATTTCGAAATTGATCTTTTCACCGTTGGTGGAGATTTTCACTTCAACTACCGAAGCGTTCGCTTCGAAGCTGTTGCTGACCAAATTCAGAAGTACTTGCCGAATCTGATTGCGGTCGTATTCGAGCCGGGGCAACTGATCGCCCACACTGATATGCAGTGTGCCGTTTCGCAGTTGCTCCGCGAACGTATCTTTCAAGTCACCCACAATAATGGAGGCGCGCAAATGCTCGAAGGTCGGCGCCGGCAATTTCGCGAACTCGACAAACGCGCCCAGCAGTTGCTTCATACGCATTACTTCCACCTGGATGTTGCGCACGGCATCGTCGATCCGCGCCTTGTCAAGTTGCCCGGCATCGGCGGCGCGTTGCAGTGCGCCGACCGTGGTTGTAACCGGCATCAGGAAATTCTTGATCTCATGCGCTGTCTGGCGCGCGAACATTTGCCAGGCCGCGACTTGTTCGGAGCGGCGCAATTTGATTTCCGTAGTCTTGAGATCTTCCGTGAGCCGATTAATCCCCGCCGCCAGATCGCTGATCTCGTCCCCGGAGAAATAAATGATCTTCTCAGGAACGGCGCCCGACGCGATTTGCCTGGCTGCGCGCGACATGTCCAATATCGGCCTTGAGATCGAGCGCGAATAGAAATACCCGAGCGCCAGCGACATCAGCAGTGCCAGGACCACCAACAGACCGAAAATTCGCAACAGATGCGCCTTACTGGACACAAGTTCACTTTGATCGAACAGGTAGACGATTGCCGCTACTGGTTTCCCATCGAGTCCCAGAATTTGGGTCTGGCGGACGTAGTAGTCATGGTCGGCAAGGGTTGCCTTCCAGGCCGTCTCGTCAGAGGCCGGAACCTTGAACCTGCTGATCTCCGGGAGCAGCAGTGAGTCAGCATTAGCAAATAGGATTCTATCACCGCCGGTCACCAGCAATGCGGCCAATCCTGAACGTTCAAGGCGATAGTTGGCTGCCATCGTCGTCAACATACGGCCGATCATCAGTTCGCAGACCGGCTGGTCCTGATAGAATACCGGCAGCGTGGCAATTGCTGCGACCGAGTTGTTGCGATCGGAAGATAATTTGACCAGTCCGGTACTGCCGCTCTGCAAGCCGTCTTTGCTTTCGGGGAATTGGTAGCCGCCAATGATATCCGCCAGACCGTCCTCATAGGATTTGAACACACCCTGCGAATTTTTCAGACGTATCAGCGCAAATTGGAAATCGCCGGCGCCAATCCTATTTTCCAGATAGCCGGTCAGGTCGGCTTCACGCTTCGACAAGTCGAGCACGTCAATCAGAAAATCTTTGTCCTGTGACAGGCCATTCGCCGCTTTCTCCAGTGACGTGAGCTGATCCCCCATGTAGCTGCGGAAGGTCGACACACCGATGTCAGACTTGTCAGCGAACTCCGATTCGGTGTTGCGATCGACAAAGAGATAAAGCAGCAGCGACATGATTAACAGCGGCACGAGCGAGACAAGCAGAAAACCGGAAATCAACTTAGTAGCAAGCTTCATATTCATTTGGACCTGTAGAAATAGGTTGCCGAAAAATGTCCCGCCCGATCGGCGATTTGCTGCATGTCCTGCCGCACGAGTGCGATCATTTCAATTCTACCCAGCGGTACAAATCGGCATTCGCGTGAAATCCATTCACCGAACGGTTTCTCGCACGCGGCCCAACTCTGATTCTTGCACGAATCAGGATAACCGGCAGCCGTGCTGAGCAGCTTGTAGCCATCTTGCATCAAGATCATGTGTTCATCGGCTAAGGCCAACCCGATACTGTCGGCGTCGGGCTGCAGACTCCACCGCAGTGTGATGCCGACGTTGGAAGGCAAACGCTCTGAACGGCAATCAATTCGGCCTCCGCATTCCTGAACTCGTTTCGAAATTCGGCTGGCAGTTTGCGGAAACATAGCGGCATCGGGAAGACACCAGCGAGCATCATGTCCCGGCTTGATCTGGGCAAACAGGGCGCGCGCTTTCTCGGTGTCACGCGAGAAACCACGATTGATCTGTGCCGTGTCCAGCAAAAGCGACGGCAACTGAACAGAATCACAGCCGAATTCATATTTAAGGCAGTAATTCAATGCGCACGGTGAAAGATCATTGTCGGGCAAGTTGGCTATCAGGTACCATTCGACATGCGCGCCGGTGGGAATAATTCGATACTTGCAGCTTGCGTCTTCAGGCGCTTCATTCTTAGGCAGAATCAGCATATCAATTTTGCCCAATGCCAGGTCGATCTCGGCGTCGCGCACCTTGGAATAGTACCGTTGTTCAGCAACTATCGGCAGCATGTTGGCAGCTAACGGCGCGCGGGAGAAACTATATCTCTGATTCCGCGCATCCGAACCGTCCGAATTGAATGCCTCCAGTTGCCCCACGCGTACAATGCCGCTGACAGCCCGAGTGGTGTCGAGAAAGACGATCATAGAGGAATCGCCTTTGTCAGGGCGCGAGGCCTGATCTTTTTCGATGCGTTCTGACACAGCCATTTGACCGACACAAGTGGCAATGGGGCATTCAACTGTATCACCGCGCGAATTGCGGTACTGTACTCGGAAATCAGAATTAACAGCAAATGGCGCATCAACCCAGAGGTAAAGGCGGTCGTCGCCGACGTAAATCAGCCGCGCCGGCGTCTGGCAGATTTTCTCTTTGCTTGGGATCGAAATATCCTGTGAACGCGCGGTTGCGCACAATAGAAGTGTGAGAACAACGAGCAGCAGGACGGCAAATCGCAACATAGAAAACGAGCTTGAACTCAGAGCATTACCAGCAATACAATATCAGAAGTGCTGCCCCGGGCAGCCACGGACGACAGTGAGAGTTGCGATTTTGGCGGAGTATGTCAACTACTTTCGGCGAGATGCTGGGTTTTTTCCGATTCGCGAATAGCGCTCTGGCGGCGATTGATTCTGGTGATTCCCCAGGGCAACAGAATCACATAGGGAATCCAGAGGAAATAGCGATAGGGGACCGGCAACAGCAGAAGCAATCCCAGAAAAGCGATTACGGCGATCCAGATGATCACCGTGCAGCGTACCATGAACGCCCGTTCGAGTGGTCCATTGGTATGCTTGATGCTGTAATACGTCCCGATGGCACCGCCGGCAATACCGATCACGCTGCCGATGATGCCCCCTATCAGTCCTGGATGCACCTGTCGGAACCTCCCTTCAACGTCAATATCGTGTCCATACCATAGATCGGCAAAGACGCCGTCAAGCTTTTGCGGGCAGCCGATACCCAACCTCAGCGATTGCGGCACAAATCCGTTGATTTCCAGCCGCAACCTGATTACCATACGCGCGTATGTCGCTCAAGCCGTTACTGATAGTCGAGGAAGGCCCGGACAAGGGACGCCAGTTTACTACTGATGCCGTACAGATTCGGGTCGGCCGCTCTGAGGAAAAATGCGATTTTATCCTCTCCGACGAAGATTCTGCGATCAGCCGGGAGCATTTTGCCGTCATTCGGCGCGGCGACACCTTTCTGTTCTCCAACCTTTCCCGCAACGGTTCGACCATCAACGGCGTCAAGGCCGAACAATCCCTCCTCAAGGACAACGACCTGATCCGTGTCGGCCTGCGAACGGTCATCCGCTTTACCCTGAAGGAAGAAAAGGATTTCCGGGTAAACCCGAATGTGGGGTAGGGGGAATTCTCCGACTTCCCGCCGCGAGATGCCGATTAATGCTTGCATAAATCGAGTGTCTTGTGTATGCTCGCAATGACTTTAAATCATTTTGGCGTAGGGGAGGTTACTGAAATGCTTGCGCGAAGTTCAATTGCAACCGTTCTTATTCTGCTGTTTCTCGCGTCGCAATCGCGAGCTATCGAACTAGGGTTAAATCTCTATGGCGTCTGCAAACATCTTAATGCGAAGAAGATGATCTATCAACCGATGCTGAATGAAACGAATCCCGGTTTGGGAATGACGATGAACATTATTCATGAGAAGTATGCGATCTTCCTTCTTGAAGGAGGTTTCTTTGAAGACAGCTTCAAAAATACGGCCAGGTACTTCTCAGTTGGGTACAAGTTTCCCATCTGTCGTTATGTGAGCGCGGGGTTTCATCTGGCTCAATATTCCAGCAAGTCGATCAGCGAGTCGGTCATCGGACTGTTTCCGATTGTGTCGCTTCGCTACCGAGCGTTGGCCGTTCACGGCATCTATCTCCCGAAGTACAAGAATATCAATCCCTATCACATCATCGCTGCCTACCTGACGCTTTATGTTATTGATCGGAGCGGAAAGTAAAAAGTAATAGCCAAGTAGGTAGGGTTCCGATTCCACGTTTGTTCATGATCCGCCTTAGCTAAGTCGCCTGCCCTTGACTGCGGATAAACGTCTATGTGAAAATGGAACGAGAAACCCGACGCTCTCTCATGAGTTGCAGTCAAATGTCGGGTTTCTCACTCACTTATCTTTCACTTGTATATGCATTGATGAATGCACTCGCCACGCCAGCGCGATAGAAAGAATTGGGAACCGTTCGGAACCCGACCTACGAATTACCGACACTTGGGCCGGCGATTGTCGCGGCGCCTACTCCCCGATCGTCAATCCTCTCGCGAAATCATACATCGGATCCCACGCAGGGAGCACCGTCGGTTTGGTGTCGAGAATGTTGGTGACTTCCTTCGGCAGGTACTTCTTGTCGACGATGACGATGTAAATATATTCATTGAACCAGTCGTCGTACAAGGTCCACCAGCCCTGGTCGCCGCGCGTCGTGCCCCAGCTATTTTCGACTTTCCATTTTGTCGGCTGGCCGTTGGTCGTGTCGACTCCGGTGAATACCATCGCATGATTCGGCGCGCTGTCACGATACTTGATGCGCTCTTCTTTGGTCAGGCCGACGTTCATGCCGTAGACCGAATTGAAGTCGTAAATCCCTTCCGCCATAATTCCCTTGCCACTCGCGCCGTACTGGCTTTTGCCGACATCGCAGGCGAACCAGACCGGATCATCAGCCAGCACTGATGTAAGCGCGAAACGCTTGAGACTGTCAATCGGCAAGTTGATGAAGGTGATATTCTGGCGGTCGAACAGATTGCGGCTGTCTTCGATCTGGTACAGTTTGCCATACGGCTGTCCCGGATAATTGAAGAAGCAGACCATGTCGGACATCGGCACACCGATGACGTCCTTGTAGAATTGCAGCGGCGTGTATTCTTGCGGCGGGGTCGGGATTGAATCCTTGCCGGGATAGCGCCAGGTGAATTTCTGCGGCGGTTCGCCGAAATTCATCGCTACGATTTTGTAAACCTCACCGAGCATCTTGCCTTTCTCAGATCGCAACTGGTCAACGGTCTTGCCTGATTTCGCCATCGTGCGAATTGCTGAGGCGTCCTGGCGCAATTTGCGATTAAGGACGCTGTTGAAACTGCCGGTGTTGGAACTCGCGTACGTTTCCGGCATGATCTCTTCCGGTACGACACCATACTTGTTGACCAGATCGACCACATAGGACCACCAACCGCCATCAGGGCAGGGATCGCCCAGCAGCACCACCAGTTCGCGATCGTTGATGTCGCGATCGCGCAACGCAATCATATTTTCCAGAAAGGTGTTCGCCTTTTCCAGTTTATCCCAGAAGAACAAGTAGTTGGGTGACAACTTGAAGGTGCCGAGGTTGTACTTGTTCACTACCGTCGGGCGCAGTGTATTTAGTCCGGCAAACATCCAGCAGCGTCCGGTCGATTGTTGATTCATTATGTCGCCGGCTTTGATTTCCTTACTGAACATGGTGTTGTACTTGTTCAGTTTGTCGCGGTTGATCGCCAGACTGTTGATATCATTTGCAGTCAGGGCATTGAACATCGCCTGATCCTTGCCATCCTTTTGATATTCAGCGCGCAATCTATCGATCAGGTCGGCACTCAGTCCGGCTCCCTGATCGGCGGCCACGATTGTCGCGAGCGGAAAAACTGTCGCAAGCAGCGTGACCAATACAGTGATAATGGTTGCGGTTTTCACGAGGTGCTCCTTGAACATTTATCGAACGGTGGAATGATATTTCGAGGACGCCCACGAGGGGCTAGACTACGAATTTTGTCGATTGGGTGGTTTGTCAATTAGGACCACCTATGAGGCGAGAAAACAAGTGCGTAGCGTCTACACTTTCTTGGCAAGGACATCCTTGCGCATCTGATCTTTGTACGCTTTGAATTTGTCGAGGAGTTTGTCGCCCTGACCGGATGCCGCGCCAAGAATTTGCACCGCCAGCAGACCGGCGTTAAATGCCCCACCGACGGCGACCGTCGCCACCGGAACGCCTTTGGGCATTTGCACGGTAGCCAATAGGGCATCCTGACCTTGCAGTGCGCCACCGGCAAGGGGCACTCCGATGATTGGCAACTCGGTTTGGGCGGCCATAGCGCCAGCAAGATGCGCCGCCATTCCGGCGCCGGCGATGATCACTCGGATACCGCGCTTGCGGGCAGACTGGGCAAACTTGGCTGCCTCGGCTGGAGTGCGATGGGCCGAGATAACTTTCATTTGAAAAGGAATACTGAATTTGCCGAGGGCTTCGCCTG
The DNA here is from genome assembly GCA_963726455.1 of uncultured bacterium. GTDB lineage: Bacteria > Zixibacteria > MSB-5A5 > CAIYYT01 > CAIYYT01 > CAIYYT01. The sequence continues at coordinate 411,623 of CAVSCK010000005.1, read as the reverse complement.
CCTGCTTCATGACGGCAAGGTCGGAATCGCTGCCCATGACTATTGCTACCAACGGTTTTGCTGTGGCTTTTGCCATCAAGAGTGCTCCAATCTTGAACCTCACCCCTGACAGGTGGTCGAGGGGACATATCATAAACAATAAAGCTCTAAGTTGCCGAGTAGTCAAGCGCGATACGTGTGAGTGTTCGTGCTCGGTAGCCATTCCCTTGGATTTTGATATTGTTCGGTGATTTCCCTTGTCGGCACATCGTGTCAGGCATACTATGTCACTCCTATGGACTATCTCCTTGTACTCGGCCTGATTGCCGCCACCTGTACCACGCTTGCCTTCGTGCCTCAATTCATCAAAGTCTGGAAGACGCGATCGACTCACGACATCTCGCTGGCGATGTATATCGTGATCAGCACCGGCATTTTCCTCTGGCTCATCTACGGCCTGCTGAAAAAAGACCCGCCGATCATCGTCGCCAATGCTGCCTCACTCGTTATCGCCCTTGCCATCCTGTTACTCAAACTAAAATATCGATGATTCCTGAGCCGGAAGGCAGTTCTGCTTCGGCAACGTTATCCGCCACAACGGCTTAAGCTGTTTTATATTCCCAATCGAACGCGGGGGCGCCTTGCTGCGTATATTGCGTGGTGAAGAATACGAAAGGTCTACGAATCGCAATTACCGGCGCCAACGGAATGATCGGCAGGCACGTTACTGCCGCGTTTTCCGGCAATGGCAATCAACTGACTCTACTGGTGCGCAAGCCCTTTCCCACCGACCGCGCCCACAAAATCTCGCTGTGGAATCCCGACAAGGATATGATCTACCCAAGCGAGATCGAGAATCAGGACATTGTAATTCATCTCGCCGGCAAGAACCTCGATGCCTTGCACTGGAGTGATAGCCACAAGCGAGCCATCCTTGAAAGCCGCACGCGCTCGACCGATCTGCTGAGTAGAACCCTCGCGAAACTCAAGCAACCGCCGAAATTGATGCTGGCGGCCTCAGCCATCGGTTTCTATGGAAATCGCCCTGCCAGCGAGGTACTCGACGAAACGTGCGCCACCGGCGATGGATTTATGGCTGACGTTTGCCGCCAATGGGAGGACGCAACGTTACCGGCTCAGGAGGCGACCATTCGAGTCGTAAACATGCGTTTTGGCCTGGTGCTCAGTCCATCCGGCGGCACGGTCGCCAAAATGATGCCGTTTTTCAAACTCGGACTTGGTGGCAAGATTGGTCGCGGCGATCAGGTAATGAGCTGGATTGCCCTTGAGGAAATCCCCGCCGTGCTGACTCACATCGTCCAGCATCCGAATCTGACGGGACCGGTCAATGTCGTCTCGCCGAATCCCGTGACTAATGCTGATTTCGCGAAATTATTGGCCAGGGCGCTGTCGCGGCCTTCGATATTCGCGCTGCCAAAGGTTGGCGCCAAGCTGGCATTTGGAGAAATGGCGGATGAATTGCTGCTCTCGGGGGCGCGAGTGGTGCCGCAAAAGCTGCTGGAATCGGGATATCAATTTCAATATCCGGAGTTGGAAGACACCTTTCAGCAGATGTTCGTCAAAGCTTCGTAAGTTCTTGCCGCGACAATTTCGTCTGAATCAACGAATCTTGATATTCGCCGAGCCCAGGCCGACGTGTAGTCTTAACGTGATCTGACCCTTGGCCGTGTCGTAATTTTCCGTTTCGTAAATGTCGGAGCCCTCGTGAACACGCTTGAATGCGTCTTTGGGAAAATTCACCGAACTTAGAAAATTGTCGTCTGCTTCCAGGCGGACTCCCAAATCGGCCGGGATCGTGATGTCCACCGATCCAAGGCCAATATCAATCTTGGTATCCATGCGTCCTTCATATTGACCGGAGAAGTCCAACAGGAAACTCCCGACACCGCCCTCGAACTCAAACTCATCGCAACGTGAATTTCCGATTCCATAGATCTTCAGCTCGCAGGCGCCTGCCGACACCTTGAAGTAGTTCAGTGGAGTTTTGTTGGCAGTGGGGAAATCGACTCTGGCCTCAGCAGCGCCGACATTGAGCTTCAACTCCGACAACGCCAGATCACCGAAATTGAGATCGGCCTTGGCGGCGCCGATGTCGGCATTGAGCCGCAACTCGACGTCGGGAGAAAACGCGATATCCCAGCGATTATTGTGCCCATCGATGTTCGTGTGGATACGGCTCCTGATTTCCGAACTAAAGAAAAGATCACCGCGTTTGCCGGAAGGGTCAAAAGAGTAATCGTATTCGTACACGCTTTCATCATAGTCGCCTGTAAGCTTGGCAACTTCGTCCTTTGCTAACGCCTCCTTATACAGGTTGAACTCGCCGGTGGCCAGCTTAACCTCAGCGTCGACAATTCTGACTCCGGGGCCAGTCGCCTTCTCAGTAACGGTAGTCAGGCGCGCGCCAAAGGCATGTACTCCGAGAAATGTCAGCAACGAAAACATTAGAACGATCTCTTTCATAATTGAACTCTCCTTGCCCGTTAAGACGCGGACTTTGGCAGTTTTGTTTCGCAACCGTCGAAATTGGCTGCCTCTATGACCTTTCAGGACTTAGACCGCGAATTCTCTATACTTGACCAAAACCGTCCAATTACAAGTCATTCGGCGGAATCGAGTCTAAAGGCAGAATACTTCAGCCAGGCCATGAATATACTACTCACAAGCATTATGCAGTGATCGTTTCGCGACATCGGCAATGGACTAATTGCAGTCCGCAAACGCGCAATATCACTGCGAAACTGCTTGACTATGTTGTCGGTCGCATTTACCTTTGCCGGTGCTGAACGTGAAAGTAAACACGTACAGCAGGCCGCTTATGAGACAAGCATCTTTTCCTTCCCCCAACAAGCGAGTGATTATTTTTGCCGGCGCGTATGGCAGCGGCAAGACCGAAGTTGCAGTCAACTATGTGGTGCAACTCAAGGCCAATCACAGCCAGGCGGTCAGCATCATCGATCTCGATATTGTCAATCCCTACTTCCGTTCGCGCGAAGCTGCCCAAACGATGGAGACTTACGGCGTGCACGTCATCATGCCACACGGCGATATGTGCCATGCCGATATGCCGATCATCCTTCCGGAAATTCGCGGCGAAATTGAACGTCCGGATGGCATGGTCGTCCTCGATGTCGGCGGTGATGATTTGGGCGCGCGCGTGCTGAGTTCGATGGTCGATGCTTTCACTCCCGATGGTTATGAATTCCTGATGGTGCTCAACGCCAGACGGCCGTTTACTTCGGACGTCGCCGGCTCGCTCAAGATGATGCGCGAAATCGAAACATCATCTCGACTGCAATTCACCGGCATCGTGTCCAACACGCATCTGATCGGTGAAACCACGGTCGAGACCGTCGTCGACGGGTATAACCTGGCGACGGAAGTTGGCAAAGCTGCGGGAATTCCGGTTGTGTTTGTCAGCGTCGTTGCCGAAGTTGCGGCGAAGATGAACGAGAACGAAATCGACTGTCCGATTCTGGAAATGTCGCGGCAAATGCTGAAACCGTGGGAAGAGAAGATCAAGTTTGGCCCCCCGTTACGAAGTTTCAAGAGGTAGCTGATTATGCCCGGTGTCATCATAGATAAAGGTTACTGCAAGGGTTGCGAACTTTGTGTCAAGGCCTGTCCACAGCAGATATTGTCGATGTCCAAGGAAATCACCAACCGGGGTTATTTCTACTCCTATATGCATGACCCGTCACGCTGCATCGGATGTCAGATTTGCGCACTTGTATGTCCTGACGCGGCAATTACGGTGGTCACTCACGGACAGCGCTACGTGCTTTATGATTATTAGAGGTTAGGTCGATTGCTATGACTCGAATACTGATGAAAGGTAATGAAGCGATAGCCGAGGCGGCTATTCGCGCCGGCGGCATTCATTACTTCGCTTATCCGATCACACCGCAAAATGAAGTCGGCGAGTACATGGCACGTCGCCTCCCTGAAGTAGGTGGCGCATTCGTACAGGCCGAGAGCGAAGTCGCCGTCGGCAACATGCTGTTCGGCGCGGCCTCGTCCGGCAAACGCGTGTTCACATCGTCCTCCAGTCCGGGCATCAGCTTGATGCAGGAAGCGATATCATACATGGCGGGAGCGCATCTGCCGGTTGTATTGATCAATATTATGCGCGGTGGTCCGGGTCTGGGTGGCATTCTGCCGGCGCAGTCAGACTATTTCCAGGCCACCAAGGGCGGTGGTCATGGCGATTATCGCTTGCTCGTTCTGGCGCCCAGCACGTTGCAGGAAGCCGTCGATCTCACCATGATGGCGTTTCATCTTGCCGAGAAATATCGCAATCCGGTAATGGTGCTCGGCGACGGCATGATCGGACAGATGATGGAGCCGGTCGAGTTTCCGGAGAAATTCGAAGAAGAGCCGTTACCTCCTCGTACATGGGCAACCACCGGCGCGAAAGGCCGCGCACCGATCATTATTAAGTCACTGGCCTTGGATCCCATAGCGCTGGAGAAGAACAATCTCGCGTTGGCTGAAAAATACCGACTGATGAAGCGCGATGAAGTCCGGATGGAAAAATACAAAGTTAGTAACAAGAACCGGATATTGATCGTGTCTTACGGCACGATGGCGCGCATCTGCCAAACTGTCATTGACGATCTCGAACCCGAAGGCATCAGCGTCGGGCTGTTGCGTCCCATCACTTTGTTCCCGTTCCCGAGCAAAGAGATTTTTGCCGAGGCGGTTAAGCCGAACGTCGAGGCCGTCCTGACGGTTGAGATGAGCGTCGGTCAGATGGTCGAGGATGTTGATTGGGCGGTTAGGGACAAGAAACCGGTGGAGTTCTACGGACGCACCGGCGGAGTTGTGCCGACCCCGGAAGAAGTCATTGACTATATCAAGAAAATTCTGGCGAAAGAGACACCCGCCGTCAAAAGCTGGAACGGCTGAAGCGAGTAGGATATGAACGAAAATACACATGCCGTATTCACCAGACCGCAGTCGTTCCGCGACGTCGTCACCCACTATTGCCCCGGTTGCACTCACGGCGTTATCCATCGCCTGGTCGCCGAAGTGATCGACGAATTCAATATTCGCGAACGCACGGTTGGCGTAGGCCCCGTCGGTTGCGGAGTCTTCATCTACAACTATTTCCAAACCGATTTCCTGGAAGCGCCCCACGGCCGTGCTCCGGCACTGGCGACCGGACTCAAACGCGTCAGCCCGGAATTGATCGTCTTTACCTATCAAGGTGATGGTGACCTGGCGTCGATCGGTATGGGCGAGATCGTGCATGCTGCCAACCGTGGCGAAAAGTTTACGACGATTTTTGTTAACAACGCGATTTACGGTATGACCGGCGGCCAGATGGCGCCGACGTCGATGCCCGGACAGATTACCACAACTTCGCCGCGAGGCCGCAACGTCGATGAGGTCGGCTGGCCGATTCGGGTGGCGGAATTGCTGTCGTCCTTGAGAACGCCTTCTTACATCGAGCGCGTTGCCGTGCACACGCCGCAGAACATCATTCGCGCCAAGAAAGCGATTCGCCGGGCGTTCCAATACCAAATCGAAAAGAAATGCTTCTCGCTGGTGGAAGTGCTGTCAACCTGTCCGACCAACTGGGGACTTACCCCCAACGAGTCGCTCGGCTGGTTGGAGAAGAACATGTCTCCCTATTATCCGCTCGGAGTTTTCAAGACGCCGGAAGCTGAGGCGCAGAAATGACGGGTCAATACGAAGTCACTTTCGCCGGTTTTGGCGGCCAGGGTGTAATGATGGCCGGCCAGTTGCTCGCCTACTCAGGAATTGAAGAGGGCAAGAACGCCGTCTGGTTGCCATCCTACGGTCCAGAAATGCGCGGCGGCACTGCCTATTGCACCGTCGTGATCTCCGACAAACGTATCGGCTCGCCGATTATCAACAATCCCCGTGCCGTATGCGTTTTCAATCCGCCGTCATACGATAAATTCATTCCCCGAATCAAGCCGGGCGGACTGGCTATAGTGAATTCCGCATTGATCATGCTGACTACGGATCGCACCGATATCACCGAAATTCGCATCCCGGCCAACGATTTGGCGCTTGCGGCCGGAAATGTCAAAGCGACCAACGTCGCCGTCCTGGGGGCGTTTATCGGCGCGTCGGGAGTAGTCGGTTACGACACCGTCAAGAGAGTCTTACAGCAGAAGCTGGGTAAGAAGCAGAGCGTACTCGACATTAATATGAAGGTGCTCGAGCAGGGATTTCAGTTTGCCGCTGACGCATTGAGAAAGGGTACCCGGGTTTGACGCACGACTTCACGAAGCTTCCGGACATCTTCGCCCGCCATCCGCAAGATCCTTCTTCGCTCATCATGGTTCTTCAGGACATTCAGCGTGAATATCGCTATCTCCCTTGCGAAGCGCTGATTCAGACCTCCGAGGCGCTCAATGTCAAACTGAGCAAAGTCTTTTCGGTCGCGACCTTCTACAATGCCTTCAGCTTGAATCCCAAAGGTGAAAAGGTCGTCCGTATCTGCGTCGGAACCGCTTGCCACATCCGTGGCGCGCGGCAGATTCAAGATCAGATTGAACATGAACTGGGACTCAAGGCCGGGCAGACGTCTGCGGACATGAAATTCACCGTCGAAGTTGTTGCCTGTGTCGGCGCTTGTGCGATGGCTCCGGTCGTGATCGTAAACGACAAATATCATGGCGGCGTCAAGGTCAACACGGCGACCAAGCTGGTGAAGGGTTAGCCAATGATAAGCAATCCACAACAGCTTGAGCAGCTTGCGAAGGACTACAAGAAGATCCGAAAGCAAACACAAGAAGACGGTCATCGTCTGTTGCGGTACCGGCTGTCTTGCCAACGGCGCACAGAAGATTGTCGAGGCATTTGAGAAAGAATCTCGACGGCAGAACCGTCAAGGACTTCTCAATCGAGGCCGTCAAGAAGACCGGATGTCATGGATTCTGCGAACAAGGTCCGCTGGTGGTAATCGAACCGCAGGGCACTTTCTACACCAAGGTCAAGCCCAAGGACGTCGACAACATCATCGCCAAGTCGATTGAAAGTAACGATGTCATCAACGAGCTGCTCTTTACCAACCCCAAGGATAAACAGAAGATCGAACGCTATCATGATGTCCCGTTCTTCTCGCATCAGCGGCGTATTGCGCTGCGCAATCTAGGCAAGATCGCACCCTTTGATATCAGAGAATACATCGCCGTCGACGGCTACAAAGCGCTGGCGAAAGTGCTGACCACGATGTCGCCCGATCAGGTGATCGACGAAATCAGCAAGTCGGAACTTCGCGGCCGGGGTGGTGGCGGTTTTCCGGCCGGCAAGAAATGGCGCACCTGCCGCAATGTCAAATCGGATACGCACTATGTCATCTGCAACGGTGACGAAGGCGATCCCGGCGCGTTTATGGACCGCAGCATCATGGAAGGCGATCCGCACTCCGTGCTTGGAAGGCATGATGATCTGCGCCTTCGCGGTCGGCGCCAAACAGGGCTACATCTATGTTCGTGAAGAATATCCGCTGGCAGTAATTCATCTGGAAAAAGCGATCGCCGATTGCGAAAAGAATGGCCTGTTGGGTGACAATATTCTCGGCACTGAGTTTCTCGTTTAGAATCAGGATTGCCCGCGGCGCCGGTGCGTTTGTCTGCGGCGAATCCTCCGCATTGATGAAGTCGGTTGCCGGTGAAGTCGGTGAACCACGCGCCAAGTATATCCACTCGGTCGTCAAAGGTTTCCGCGACGAACCAACGGTTCTGAACAACGTCGAAACCTTCGCCAACGTGCCCGTCATCATCAATCACGGCGCCGACTGGTACAGGCAAATCGGCGTCCCCAAGAATACTGGCACCAAAGTCTTCTCGCTGGTCGGCAAAGTACGCAACACCGGCTTGATCGAAGTGGCGATGGGAACCACGATGCGTGAGATTATCTATGACATCGGCGGCGGGATCATTGATGGCCGGCCTTTCAAAGGCGTGCAAACGGGAGGGCCGTCTGGTGGCTGCTTGCCGGAGTCAAAGCTTGATCTGCCGGTTGATTTCGATTCGCTGACCCAGGCCGGTTCGATGATGGGTTCTGGCGGCATGATCGTGATGGACGACAAAACCTGTATGGTCGATGTCGCTCGCTACTTCCTGCAGTTCCTCGTTAACGAATCATGCGGCAAGTGTGTTCCCTGCCGTGAGGGATTGTATCAGTTACACAAACTAACGGTCAAAGTTTGTGACGGCGAAGGCGCCGAAGAAGATTTGGACAAAATGGAAAAGCTGTCGCAACAGGTGGTTGTCGGTTCGCTTTGTGGTTTGGGCAAGTCCGGACCGAATCCGTTGTTGTCGACGTTGCATTACTATCGAGACGAATATCTTGCACATATACGCGACAAAAAATGCCCGGCGGGGGTCTGCAAACCATTGATATCATTCAAAGTCATTCCCGACAAATGCACCGGCTGTCTGGCGTGTATCGTCGCCTGTGCCTATCATGCCATTACCGGCAAAAAGAAAGAACCGCATTACATCGATCAGGATATCTGCGAAAAATGCGGCGCCTGCGTGGCGGTATGCAAGCATGATGCGATCGAGGTGTCGTAGGAGAAGCTCATGGTAACCGTAGTCATAAATGGTAAATTGGTACGCGCCAAAGAAGGCGAAATGCTGCTGGCAGTCTTGCGGCGCGAAAAGATCGACATCCCGGCGCTCTGCCATCATGAAGCCGTCGAGCCCTACGGCGCCTGCCGCCTCTGTATGGTGGAGATTACCAAGGCAGATTGGGGCGGCTGGAAGAATATGGTCACGTCCTGCCTCTACCCGGTTGCCGACGGCCTGATCATCCAGACTCATACCTCAGAGTTGATCGATCTTCGCAAAACGATACTCGATCTTTATCTCGCGCGCTGTCCCAACACTCCTGAGATTCAGGACTTGGCGGCTCAGTACGGCGTGACCAAAACCAGTTTCGAAGAAGTAACCGAGCCGAATGACTGCATCCTCTGCGGACTCTGCACCCGCATTTGTGACCGCATGGGATTTGGGGCGATATCGGCCGTCAGTCGTGGCCACGGCCGGGAAATTGCGCCGCCGCTGAAACAACCGCCGGCTGATTGCGTGGGTTGTCTGGCCTGTGCGCTGAATTGTCCCACGAATTACATCAAGTATTCCGATGCCGGCAACACGCGCGAAATATGGGGCAAGAAATTCGAACTAATCCGCGATGCCCGAACCGGCCAGCCGACCATCACCAAAGACTTCGCAGCTTATTTAAGCAAGAATCGCAATGTCCTGCCCGACTATTTCGAGCTGAATGACGAATCTCATCGCCAGCAAACCGCGTTGAACCTCGGCAAAATTGCAGTCTGGAGCCGGGAGGTGCCGAAATGAATTCGCGCTTCATCGTAACTCCGGCACTCTGCACCGGCTGCCGCACCTGCGAGTTGGCCTGCTCGTTCACTCATGCCAAAGATGGCAAGATCGGTCGCAGCCGCATCTATCCGCTCGACGGCGGCTATAAAGAACTATTCGTGCCCGTTGTCTGCCTGCAATGCGAAGACCCCGCCTGCGTCAAATCATGTCTCGTCGACGCGATTCATTTCAACGACGCGACCGGCGCATACGAAATCAATCCGGAAATCTGCGTGCGCTGCATGGCGTGTGTGGCGGCCTGTCCGTTCGGCTGCTCGCTGTTTGATGCTCAGCAGAATGTCGTGATCAAATGTGACCTGTGTGGTGGCGACCCCGCTTGCGCCCATTTTTGCCCGACAAAGGCGCTGACGTACGAGCTGATCGCGCATTGACAGACTTCCCACCGCAAGTGGTGGGGCATCCTTCTCGATACTCTGGGGGATAATTTTCCGTCGCGGACTACTGCGGCTGAATCCTCATCGACAAATCCAACCACTCCGCTGAATGTGTGATTGCGCCGACGGAAACGAAATCCACACCGGTTTCAGCGTAAGCGCGGACGTTGTCGAGCTTCATGTTGCCGGAGGCCTCGATTTCCATTTCCGGCTTGACTCCGCGAATGACCTGCACGGCTTTGGCACAATCCATGATGGTGAAGTTGTCGAGCATGATGCGATCCACGGGCAGATGCACGGCCTGCTTGACCTCATCGAGTGTTCGCGCTTCGACTTCGACTTTCATGTCGATCAGATTATTCCTCGACTTGTAATCGACCGCGCGCTGGATCGCCTGCTCGATAGAACTGGCCGCATCGACGTGGTTGTTCTTGATCAGTATCATGTCAAACAGCCCGATGCGATGGTTGAATCCGCCGCCGGAAGATACGGCACGTTTCTCAAGTAATCGCAGGCCGGGGCTGGTCTTGCGCGTGTCGAGAATCTTGCAGGAGGTATGGCTGACTTCGCTGACAAATCGCGATGTCATCGTCGCAATGCCGGAAAGTTGCATCAGGAAATTCAGTGCCGTGCGTTCACCCGTCAACAGTGAGGACAACAAACCTGATATAGTAATTAGCTCTTGGCCCTTGGTGATCGGCGAACCCTCAATCAAATCAGTCAGAAATTCCGAATCAGGATCAAGGCGATAGAATACCAGAGCGGCAACATCAAGGCCCGATATGACCCCGTCCTGCTTGGCTACGATCACGGCGCGGCCTCTGGCGGCAGCGGGCACTGTCGCCATCGTCGTGATATCGCCTTCCTCCACGTCCTCGGTCATGGCGCGGTCGACGATGTCGATCAGATACTCGGAAGATACCTCCATAATGTCAGCTTAAAGCATTCTCTCAACTCTGTCAACAAGCATTACGAAGCCGCCTGCTCCCTTTATTGTTGACTTGGCCGGTCTCACGTGATAACATCATTTCCGATGAAGACGAAGGCGCTAAGCTGGCTGGAAATCGACGCTGCCGCGTTGGAACACAACATTTCGGCGATCAAAGCAAACCTGGCTCCCGGATGTGCGATGGTGCCTGTAGTCAAGGCGAACGCCTATGGCCACGGCTATCTGGAAATTGGCCGGCTACTGGACGGCAAAAGCTTCCCCTATATCGGTGTTCACAATCTTGAGGAGGCATTTCTGCTGCGCGCGGGCGGCATCAAGTCCGACATCTTGATTCTTGGATATGTGCCGTTGGCTGACTTAAGAGCCACAGTCGAAAGCGGATTTGATTTCGTGGTTTACAACCTCGAAACTCTCACCAAGCTGGCCGAGGTCGCGTCTGCGGAAGCGCCCGCCAAATGCCACCTCAAGCTCGAAACCGGAACCAATCGTCAGGGCGTCACGCGTGAGAAACTTCCGGAGTTTCTTTCGCTCTTCATGAACAAGCCACAATTGCAGTTGGTGGGCGTCTCAACCCATTTTGCCAACATTGAAGACACGACTAATCACTCCTATGCGGAATTCCAATTCAAGCGCTACACTGAAATGAAGCAAATGATCGAAGCCACTAAATTGCCGGTGAAATATTATCACATGGCGTCATCAGCGGCATCGCTGTTGTTTCCGCATACGCATTTCAACCTTGCGCGAGTGGGCATTTCGCTTTATGGTCTCTGGCCGTCCAAAGAGACCTACCTGTCCTATCGCTTATCGGGCAAAGAAAACGAAATACTCAAACCGGTCCTAACTTGGAAGACTTTGGTGGCGCAGGTCAAGGACGTCCGCAAGGGCGAGTACGTCGGTTACGGCACGACGTACCGAGCGACGGCGAATCTCAAAATTGCGGTGTTGCCCATCGGCTACTTCGACGGTTACGACCGACAATTGTCAAACTGTGGCCACGTGCTGATCAACGGCATGCGTGCGCCGGTGCGCGGCAGAATTTGTATGGACATCTTTATGGTCGACGTCACCGATATCCCCGACGTCCATCTGGAATCGGAAGTCGTCCTAATCGGCAGGTCGGGTGACGAAGTAGTTCGCGCCGAGGACGTCGCCGGCTGGGCCAACACCATCAATTACGAAGTGGTTTCTCGCATCGGCGGACATCTCGAACGACGGGTAATCAATCAGCGGAGTTAGTATGCCATTTCTGGAAGCAGACGATAAGAAGATATTCTATCAGATACAGGGCAGCGGTGAACCGCTGATCATGATTCACGGCGTGGCGCTAGACAGCCGTTGCTGGGGAGACCTGCCTCTGTTTCTGAGCGCGAAGTATGCGGTTGTCACCTACGATCAACGTGGTCACGGACAAAGTTTCGCACCCGACACCGGATATTCTTACCGCGATCACATGAGCGACCTCAAGTGGCTGATCAAAGAACTTGAATTCAAGAAAGTGACTCTGGTCGCGCACTCCGCCGGTGGCGCTATAGCTGTCAAGTTTGTGCTGCAACATCCCGAGCTTGTCAAGACAATGGTGCTGGAAGCGCCTCACGTGGTCGGCTATCGTGATTATGCCGGCTGGCCCAATGTCTACCGCACCGCTAGAACCATCGATATCGACCAGGCGAAGATTCAGTGGGAAAGCTTCCGTCTGTTTGAACGCTTGCCCAAGGGCTCTACCGAACGCGAATTGTTTCTCGAATGCCTGCGCGACTTCTCGGGCAAGGTCTGGACTGATCCTGAAGCGGCGCGCTACATGGATGAAAGCGATCTGAAGTTGCTGGACAAGATAACCCAGCCGGTGCTGGTGCTTTGCGGCCGGGAGGATCTCGATTTTTTGCCTCTGGCCAAGCTGGTCAATGCGCAACTGACCAACGGAACATTATTCGAGATACCCGATTGCGGGCACATGATTCACCTGGAGAAGCCCGAGATATTCAAACGCGAATTGGCGGCGTTCCTGAAACTATAATCGAATCTTCGCATGGAAGCTCTAACTTCGTATATGTAATGAACGTGGAATCATCCGGTACTGATTCGGGTCTCAGTTTCGAGGTATTCCAAATAGCCGGAGCCCCGGAGAATCTTGGGAGTTTGTTGCAGCAATGAAAGCGCACGAAATCAAACTTGTCGACGAACGCATCAGCGAACTTGGCCTGATCTTACAGGCCTTCGTCTTTGCCGCCGACAAACACCGGCATCAAAGGCGCAAAGGTGACTCGGCCTTGCCATATATCAATCACCCGATTGAGTTGGCCAATGTGTTGTATAACGAGGCCGGAATCACAGAACCTGCGATTCTCTGTGCCGCTATTTTACACGACACACTCGAAGATACCGACACTACCGCCGACGACATCGCGCGGCGTTTCGGCGAGAAAGTAAGAGACATTGTGGTTGAAGTCTCCGACGATCGTCGCCTGCCGAAAATCGATCGCAAACGCCTGCAAATCGAGCACGCTCCGAATCTCAGTCTGGAAGCACGGCTGGTCAAACTCGCCGACAAGATCTGCAATCTGCGTGACATTTTGGAGACCCCGCCATCCGGTTGGAATCTTACGCGCAAACAGGAATACTTCGATTGGGCAAGAGCGGTTGTTGATGGACTGCGCGGAGTAAACCCCACGCTTGAACGATTATTCGACGAGGTTTATGCTCGCCGCCCCGAAAGCTGAATCCTGAATCTCCCCGTTACACAGTCCCCCAGACACTTCGCCTGCAATTCGACTTGTTCATGGTCTCTTTCGCAACAAGCCCGAACCGATCATGCCCGCAAACGACGTGCACCAAAGCCAGGGACGCTGCAAATGCGTCGCGCGGATCATCTGGCTGCGATACATGCTTGCCACGCTGGTTTGTTGCGCAACTATCGGAGTCATCCCGTAAAGTAAAGCCTCGCGCAACGACCGCCCCGGTTGCTCTTCAATCTCGCAGATCACGAGACCAAGTTCCCGCTCCAAATGGGCGTCGGCGCCGTAAAATTGCGGAATCAACTTGCGCTCCGCCAGCTTGCGCGCGTCTTCGTTGAGTTCGTCAGACAGCCGGGCGTTGAACACTTCGATTCCGTCAATGTATTCCAGAAGTTCCTCGCCCGGCGCTTGAGAACGAAACGGATGCGGCAAAATCACCAAACCACCCTGATTCTTGATCTCCCTGATAATCCCAATTGCGTCGCGCGCAATCACTTCCTCTTCCAGAAACAGTCCGATAATGTCCCCGCGATCCGACAGGTACTCCGCGCCGATGATCGTGCGGATTCCCTCATCGAACGCCAGTTTTCTTACTTCCAGCGCCCCGCGAATCGTGTCGTGATCGGTCGGCGCCAGAACGCCGATGTTGTTCGCCACGGCAAAATCAACCACCGCGCCCGGCGTAATGCGGGCGTCATAGGAGCAGTTGGTGTGAAAATGAAATAGAATCCGCGTACCCATTTTGTCTCTCACCTTCAATCTCTTTTGTCTTAGCGCGTTTGGCAACAGGGATGATCGACGCAGGTTCACTCGCGATAACGTGATTGACCTGTACTGTGAAACCAGCTACATTGCCGCGTATGGCGAAGGACTACGAAAGCGTTTATCAGAGCAAGGACCTGTACTGGGGCGATCAGCCGTCGGAGTTGGTCAAACGTTATGCCGAACTCGCGCCGCAAGGCAAGGCGCTTGATCTTGGCATGGGTGAGGGACGCGACGTTCTCTACCTGGCGTCGGTCGGCTTTGATTCCACGGGAGTCGAATCCGCCGATTCGGGCGTGCTCAAATGTGAGCGCCTGGCGGAAGCGCGCCATCTGACCGTGAATGCAGTCTGCGAGGATGTCCGCGATTACAAGATCGCGAAGAACCGTTACGCTCTGATTGCCGCCATCAATCTGTTTCAGTTTATAAAGAAGGATGAGGCCAAACGCGTTATCTCCGGCATCGTGCAAGGCCTCAAGCGTGGCGGGTTGTTCGTCTGCACGGCGTTTACGATAGACGATCCCTCCTTAAAGATGAGAAAACAAAAATCCAAAGAAGTTGCTCCGGGGGTCTTCCTCGATTCGTCCGGCAATTTCTATTCGCTCTACGATTACGGCGAATTACTCAAACTCTGTTCCGACCTGCGCATCATCCATTACTCTGAGTACGACTTCTACGACACCCAGCACGGCCCTCCGCACTGGCATGGTGTCGTTGATCTGGTCGGGAAGAAGTTGTAACTTGAGTATTGTGGAACCCGTTCAACAGTCGTAAGTAGTTTACCATGCCACAAGTTGACAACTCCCAACGCCTCATTCTTGGCCTGCTTCTAGAACACGCCGGCAGCTCCTCACGTATACGACTCGCGAAAGAGCTCTTTCTGCTAAGCTCTCAGAATTTTGAGAGAAGACTCGCGTTCACCTATGATTTCTTTCCCTACAAATTCGGACCGTATTCCATAGAGGCATTTAGAGACGTCAGTAAACTGTCGGAGCGCGGCTTCCTGTTTGATTCAGATCCCGTAGAATTACTCTCTGACCGGCGTCAAGACAGTCTTCAGGAAGTGAGAGAGCTTCCTCTTCAAATCAAGCACGCTTTGACTCGGATTGTCGGCTCGAATCGGAACTCATCTGATCGGGAGGTCATCGATTTTGTTTACAGCAAGTATCCAGAATATACGGTCCTAAGCGAACACAGACGCGAGGGAATTGTTCGGAAAAAGGCTCCAACAGCAATATATACAGTTGGCTATGAGGAGACCTCTCTGGACGGGTTTCTGAACATGCTTATTCAACGTGGCATCTACCAAGTCATCGATGTTAGGTTCAATCCAATTTCGAGAAATTGGGGATTCAACCAGAAGTATCTGGCTGATTGGTGTGGACGGGCCAAAATTGGATACATTCATAGGCCTAAGGTGGGAATCCCCGGGGACTTAAGAAAGAATTTGCGTTCGGTCGAAGATGTTAACAGGCTCTTAATCACCTATGAACGGTCGATTCTCTCCGAAGCTGCCGAGGAATTGGATAGTATTGCTGGAATGATCGAAAGAACGCCATCCGTCCTTATGTGTCAAGAAAAGGATCCAAGACGTTGTCATCGAGGTGTATTGGCAAACACCTTGCGCAAGAGAATGGGGTTGTCTGTGATTGACCTTCGTTAGTTAACGATTCAAAGAAAAGGAGCGGGGATGAAAAGGCGAATTCTAATTTTCGCAAAAACATATCCACAACCATCAAAGAAGTACGAAGAAACAGTATGCACCGGCGGGGTATTAGAGGACGGAAGTCTCATAAGACTGTACCCTATCAGTTTCCGGAAATTACCTCGCGAGAAGCAGTTTCGCAGGTACCAATGGATCGAGGCGGACATCTCAAAGGACATCGTTGATAACCGTAAGGAGAGCTACAAGATCGATCAGCATACTATTCGTCTGATTAGCAAGCCGCTGACTACCGCGAATGGGTGGGAGGAACGGAAGAGGTATGTCCTCAAGAAGCTTGCACCATCTCTAGAGTACTTGCGCGAGCAGCAGGCTCTGGACGGCACGTCGCTAGGTATAATAAAGCCGAAGAAAGTCTTTGACCTGATGGTCGAAGAGAGCGAACACGATTGGAAGAGCAGTCATCTCGCCAGACGGGCTCAGGGAGACCTTTTCAAGGAGCTCCTCCCACTAGAGAAGATCCCATACAAGTTCAAATACAGATTTGAGTGTAATGGTCCCAACTGCACAGGGCACGAGTCAATGGTTTCGGATTGGGAAGTGAGCGCCCTATACTTGAATTGTCGAGCCAGCTGCATGACAGATCAAGAGGCTCTGGACAAAGTAAGACACAGATTATTCAATGAACTCTGTTCACCAAAATATGATCTTCACTTCTTTGTGGGGACGATAAAGAGATATCCAAAATCATGGATCATCGTCGGTCTTTTCTATCCGATTATTCGCGTGTCAAATGAAACAACACTGAGGTTGGAGCTGGACTGACCACGCATCGCGCATCGACATAACATTGTTTACCTTAATTCCCATTTAGCGTTTGACTCTCACCCACTCACGACCTATTTTGCCCGGACTTGGAAAGGTAGGTTTGTTTAATGTCTAGCATTGAAATAGCCAGAAAGAACTGGGCTTTCTTGCCTGCCAGATATTTCTCGCAATCCATCGGCAAAAAGGTGGTGGTGGCAATCACCGGCTTCATGCTGCTCGGATGGATCACGGGCCACATGGTAGGTAATCTGCAAATTTTCATCGGACAGGAATCGCTCAACCGTTATGCCGCCTTCTTGCAGGGCTTGGGCGAACTCCTGTGGCTGCTGCGGGGCGTAATGGCGCTGGTTTTGATTCTGCACGTCTGGTTTGCCGTGCAATTGAAACTGGAGAACTGGGCTGCTCGTCCGACGCGCTACGAATGTAACGACACGGTCGCGGCGACGTTTTCATCACGGACGATGATCTGGACGGGTCTGCTGATCGCTTCGTTTGTCGTCTATCATCTTCTGCATTTCACATTCATGAGTTTTCATCCCGAATACAAGACACTTGAGGATTCGCTGCGCCGCCACGATGTTTATTCGATGGTGATTCTCGGCTTCAAGAATCCGGTCATTTCGATCTTCTACATGATCATGATGGCCTCGCTTGGCTTCCATCTGAGCCATGCCGTCACGAAGCATGTTTCAGACACTGGGTATCAACAATCAGATCTTACGACGGCGGACTCCGAAAGGTAGCGTTGCTGGTCGCCTGGATTCTGTTCCTCGGCTACACCTCAATACCGGTTGCCTGCCTGCTCGATATCATCAAACTTCCCGCGGGGGTGAGATAATGGTAAAGCTCGACTCCAAAGTTCCCTCAGGGCCGCTTGCCGAAAAATGGGATAAGCATATTTTCGATATGAAGCTGGTCAATCCGGCGAACAAGCGCAAGTTCTCGGCGATCGTAGTCGGATCAGGATTGGCAGGTGCCTCGGCAGCCGCGTCGCTTGCCGAAATGGGCTACCAGGTTTCCTGCTTCTGCTATCAGGACAGCCCCCGCCGTGCGCACAGTATTGCCGCGCAGGGTGGAATCAACGCCGCCAAGAATTATCCGAATGACGGCGACAGCATCTGGCGCCTGTTCTACGACACAATCAAGGGCGGCGATTTCCGCGCCCGTGAAGCCAACGTCTATCGTCTGGCGCAAGTGTCGGGAAACATCATCGACCAGTGCGTGGCGCAGGGAGTTCCCTTTGCGCGCGATTACGGCGGCCTGCTCGACAACCGTTCCTTCGGCGGCGCGCTCGTGTCGCGCACGTTCTATGCCAGAGGACAAACGGGTCAGCAGCTTCTGCTGGGTGCATACTCAGCGTCTGGCGCGACAGATTGGGCTTGGCACCGTCAAAATGTATTCGCGCACCGAAATGCTTGACCTCGTCGTGATCGACGGTCATGCCAAAGGTATCGTCACGCGCGACATGGTCACCGGCAAAGTCCAGTCGTTCGCGGCTGATGCCGTAATTCTGGCGACCGGCGGTTACTCGCAACGTCTTCTTCCTGTCGACCAACGCCATCGGCTGCAATGTCACTGCTACCTATCGCGCCTACAAGCGCGGCGCGCTGTTCGCCAACCCTTGTTATCACGCAAATTCATCCGACCTGCATTCCGGTCACCGGCGAACATCAATCGAAGCTGACGCTGATGTCCGAGTCACTCCGCAATGACGGCCGTATCTGGGTGCCGTTGAACAAAGGTGACAAGCGGGCTGCCAACGACATTCCCGAGGCCGAACGCGATTACTATCTCGAACGCAAATACCCGAGCTACGGCAACCTGGCGCCGCGTGATATTTCGTCGCGCGCTGCCAAGCAGGTCTGCGATGAGGGACGCGGTGTCGGCGAAACCGGCAAGGGCGTCTATCTCGATTTCCGGGATGCGATCAACCGTCTCGGCGAAGATACGATTCGCGAACGTTACGGCAACCTGTTCGACATGTACGAACGCATCACCGGCGAGAATCCTTACAAAGTCCCGATGCGCATCTATCCCGCGCTTCACTACTCGATGGGCGGACTCTGGGTTGACTACAACCTGATGAGCAACGTCCCCGGACTGTTTGTGCTGGGTGAGGCCAATTTCTCCGATCACGGCGCCAATCGTCTTGGCGCGAGCGCACTGATGCAGGGACTGGCTGACGGCTATTTCGTGATTCCGTACACGATCGGTGACTACTATGCCCGCACGGGTCCATCGAAGATTTCGACCGATCACGAAGAATTCAAGAAGGTCGAAGCAGAAGTAACCGAGCGGACAAAGAAGCTGCTGGCACTCAAAGGTAAGCGCACGGTGGTCGATATCCATCGTCAACTCGGCAAGGTGCTCTGGGAGGGTTGTGGCATGGGTCGCAACGAAGCCGGACTCAAGAAGGCACTGGCGGAAATTCCGGTGATCCGCGAAGAATTCTGGAAGAACGCCACTAGTTACCGGTGGCAATGAAGAAATCAATCAGGCCCTGGAACGCGCCGGTCGCGTCGCCGACTTCCTGGAGTTTGCAGAGCTGCTGGTTTATGATGCCCTGATGCGCACGCGAATCTTGCGGCGGTCATTTCCGCGAGGAAAGTCAGACCAAAGAAGGCGAGGCGCTACGTAACGACGATGAATATCAGCTACGTCGCCGCCTGGGAATACACCGGTGTCGGCAACACACCGAGTCCTGAACAAAGAACCACTGGAGCTTCGAATATCGTGCACCTGGCGGAGAGGAGTTACAAATAATGAATCTGAAACTGAAGGTTTGGCGCCAGAAAAATGCTCAGGATAAAGGCAAGATCGTCGACTACGACGCGAAGAATATCAGCCCCGATATGTCCTTTCTCGAAATGCTGGATATCGTCAACGAGGAACTGATCTTGAAAGGCCAGGAACCGATTGTCTTCGATCACGACTGTCGCGAAGGCATTTGCGGCATGTGTTCGCAGACGATCAACGGCATTCCGCACGGTCCCGAGCGCGGTACCACCGTTTGCCAGTTGCACATGCGCCATTTCAAAGACGGTGATACGATCTTCATCGAGCCGTGGCGTGCGCGCGCCTTTCCGGTCATGAAGGACCTCATCGTCGATCGTTCGGCTTTGGACAAGAATCATTCAGGCGGGCGGATTTGTCTCGGTCGATACCGGCGGATGCCCGGACGGCAATTCGCTGCCCGATTGCCAAGGACGACGCCGAAGACGCGATGGACGCTGCCGCCTGTATCGGTTGCGGCGCCTGTGTGGCGGCCTGCAAGAATGCCTCGGCGATGCTGTTCGTTTCCGCCAAGGTCGGCCATTTCGCGAAACTGCCGCAAGGCCAGGTCGAACGGAAGCAGCGCGTTCAGGCAATGGTTAAGGCCATGGACGACGCCGGGCTTCGGCAACTGCACCAACTATTATGAGTGCGAAGCCGTTTGCCCCAAAGAAATCAGCGTCAGGTTTATCGCCTTGATGAATCGCGAGTACCTGCGCTCGATCAATCATGTTAGTAAGAAGAAAGCAGCAGGCGGATTCTAATTGCTCGTAGGCAGTCGTCACCTTTGATCTGATACACCGATCCACTCGTTGACTCTCAACGAGTGGGTCTTTTGTTTCCGGTCGCCGATTTCCAGCTCATCGCAGCTAAAGCAGCTCCTACAACAGGACACTTCGGAACGTGATCTTACGTTGTTGTGCGCGGTGTACGTCCTCGTGCACCGCGTCCTCACCTGTTGCGTCAGGTCCTAGCCCGCCCCGCGGGCGTGACCTGACGCTCTTGCAAATCCACGATTGTTGTTGATTGCGCGTAGCCAAAAACCGATTAGACTGTCGCTACCATGAACACACTCTATTATGGCGACAACCTCGAGATTCTCCGAAAGTACATAAGCGATCAATAACACCTATAGGCTTCAAATCTCAGTGGATTAGGAGAAGGGAAAGCAGTTGAACGCTGAAGATCTTAGGAGTGCCAGCAGGGATCAAATCAAGAGGTACTTGGCTTCTTTCTACCCAGATTGGAGATACGCTAAGATCCTCAGTCTAGAGAAGATCCTCCAGAGCAAATTTGAGTTTTTCGAAACCATTAAGGACGACATTAAGCAACCTGACGATCAAACGGGTGATGCGACAGTTGCGCAAGAGTTAACAAACGGTTTGTTATTCAGTGCACTTGTTGAATGTACGCAATATGTAGAGGACTTTCTCGTTTTTCTAAGAAGTACGTCCGATTTGGACCATTTTATCCAGAGAGTTGTAACCTATTCAGCAGGAAAGATCGCAAATTTTGCGAAAGCAATGGACTGTGGGGAGGACAATTTGCGGTCGCTATTTCTTGTGCCTATTATCCGAGCCACTGATTGGCCAGCCCCTGAAATGAGCCTGAAGTACGCGGAAGGGGTAGAGACCCTATGTCAACACACTTTGGAAGTCGTTGATTTCTATCTCAAGCACAGCTTCTTCTACGCTCAGTATAAACACGGTCTTACTGTGGCACTAAGGCCATACTGTATTTTTCGCGATGAGCAAATCGAAAGATCGAGAAAGAATCCAGCTTCTGGACATTTGGTCGCCGTAGATAATCTGTCAATTCGATCTGTCTTCAGTCAGTCTGAACGGTTTCACGGCACGGTAGTTATTCCGGCCCTGACCGAGAACACAAAGTCACATTTAGCCGATTTGGACGAAGAGAATAACCTTCTCAGATATGTACCGTACCCCGCGGAAGAATTGACGATTAGGGAATTCGTTCAGTGCGCTGCAAAAGTGAGGCTCCTGACAAAAGCCCTGGTGTGGAACATATGGGCTTCGCTGGAGGGTGTTAAGCGGCGACAGCTTCCTTATCGCGGCCATACGATCGAATTTGAATTCGTTGATTCCTAAACCGTGGTTACGAGTCGCAACTTCATGTTACACAACCCAATATCGGGTTGACTGGTTTCTGAATTCAGAGCATTTCTCAGACTGGTGCACTTGTGCGAAACTAACTCACATTGCTCTCCTAGCAACGAGCCGACGGAGGGGGGAGCCTATTGAGAATCTGGCTGTAGACTCGGACGAAAGTGATTGCCTTGGTCGACTGAAGTTTTCATGTTGCATATAGAAATAGGAGTTCAAATGGCTTTCTACGATGTCCTAAAGGATGCAGCGAAACTTGCACTTGATCTCAAGAGGATGGACCTTTACCAAGAGATATTGAAGGTGACGGAGGAAGTTGCAGACCTAAAGAAGGAGAATCTGGAACTGCGCGAGTCCATCCAGAGTCTCCAGGAAAGATTGAATCTAAAGGACAGTCTCGAGTTCGCCGAAGGTATCTATTGGATTAGGAAAGATCCAATGACGGCAAACCAAGTAGACACTCCAGTATGTCCCAAGTGCTTCGACAGAGACGGCAAAGTCGTTCGCTTGGCCATAGACGATTACGCTGTCGGAAGAGGCATTCACTGCAAATATTGCAAGGAAGTTCACGTGATCAAGAAGCGTAATAAGCCGGATCCGCCTGGTCGGCAAATAGTCTTGTAGTCTTACTTGCTCTTCGGCAGCTTCCTGTACCCCATTGAGCGGACGAGATTGGAGTACGAGACACGTTCGCCGCCACTTCAATTCTGTGCGCGAACTCCGTAACACCAGACAGAACCATGGGGCACAAAGGAGCTTGGAGACAATGCAGACTACACTCTACCGCGAAGAGTTTGTCCTTCCCATGCGGCAGGAACTGACTTCGCTGGGATTTCTGGAACTCAAGACGACAGCTGAGGTTGACCGGCTCTTCGCCGACAATACCGGAAGTTTGCTTATCGTTATTAACTCTGTCTGCGGGTGCGCGGCCGCCAACGCCCGTCCGGCAGTGCGGTTGGCACTCAAGCATCGTATTGCCCCAAGCAAACTGGTCACCGTCTTTGCGGGGCAGGATCCCGAGCCGACACAAAGAGTTAGAGACTACCTCACAGGATATCCGCCGTCTTCGCCGTCGATGGCCCTGTTCAAAGACGGCGGCCTGGTCTTTATGCTTCAACGCCACCAAATTGAACGGCGACTGCCCGAAGAAATTGCTGCCGATCTGACTCGTGCCTTTGACAGCTACCTAAGATAACAGAATCTCCCCAGTCTTATTTTGCCCAATAACCGGGCGGTTCGCGAGTATTTGCGTCCCTGCGACGCTCGATGAACTTCCTTGACAAACGTGGCTAAGGTCTTATATTATAGATCGTTCACGTCTGTCTTCTTCGAGCCGCCGATGACTCGTACATAAAATTTTTTTCCTTCCTTATGGAGGTTAGAGAAACATGCGAATTGCTAAAGTCCTCTTTATGGCGATTCTGCTGTTTGCAGCATTCTCGTTGCACAGTGCGACGTACGGGCAGGGTTCTAAAGCGTGGTCGATCGTTGCGACCTATCAAATTCCGGAAGGCGCTTCCGGATTGGCCTGGGATGGCACCTGGCTGTATTGCGGTATTTACGGCAACGGCCAAATCTATCGAATCAATCCGTCAACCGGTGTTTATTCGCTTCAATGCACCGGTCCGCAGTCGACTTCGTATGGCCTGACTTTTGACGGCACGAATCTTGTGACAACCGATCACCCTTCTAATCCGGCCAAGGCCATCAAGTTCACCTTGGCGGGGGCGCTGGTTTCACAATTCAATCTGCCGGCTCAATATGTGTCCGGCATTGCCTACGACAACGGCAACTACTGGGTAGCACAGTATTATCCTGATCCCAGCGTCATCTACAAAGTCAACAGTTCCGGCGGCATCATCCGCCAATTCAACGCTCCCAACAATCAGCCCTGGGACCTGTGTCTTCAGGGGGGATTCTTGTGGCAAGCCGACTATTGGGGCAATGCACTATACAAGATCGACACCACCACCGGCCTTTCCGTGGAAAGTCATCCGTCGCAGGGTATCGATCCGGCCGGTATCGTCTGGGATGGTACCTATCTCTGGTATTGCGATGACGGCGCCAGTGGTACTTATGACCGCCTCTATAAGATTGATCTCTCAGGCACAGGCACGCCGGTAATTACTTTGCCGGTAAACAGCTTCGATTACGGTAACGTTCCCGTCAATACCACTCAAACCTGGAACTGTGTGGTTCAGAATACCGGAACGGCTAATCTCGTTATCAACGGTGTGTCCGTGTCCGGGCCGCCTTCATTTTACTGCAACGCCGACTTTCCCATAACAATTCCGCCATCCACACAGGTCGAGGTGCCGTTTGTCTATGCACCCACCAGCGTTGGCCCTCTATCGGCGACCGCAACCATCAATTCCAATGATCCCGTTCATCCGGGTGTCACCGTGAACATCGTCGGCAACGCCGTATACTCCGGCCCCTGGATCTCGCTGCCGGAAACTCTGCACAACTATGGCTCGGTGCGCGCAGGCGCCTACACGCGTTGGTTTCTGACGATTGTCAATATGGGCAGTTCCAACCTTTCCGTGAACAGTATCAGTTCATCCGACACCCACTTTAGCGTTGAGACAGGCATTGAATTCCCGATCTATCTGGCTCCGATGGACACCGCCAGAATCGGAATCTGGTTCCATCCGTTTGCCAGCGAGGTATATTCTGGCACGCTCTCGGTGTTCAGCAATGATGCCGGCCACGATCCGATTCTCGCCTCTGTCAGCGGAACCGGCGTCAAAGAAGACCATCCGATCGGCGACACACTCTGGCAACTTCACATTACCGACGCTTCGGATAACAGCCCCAAAGCGATGGCGCCAATCAACGATATCAACGGCGACGGAATTCCCGACGTCATCATTTGTACCGAGGATGACTACATCCGCGCCGTCAACGGCAATTCCGATGGCACTGCAGACATTCTTTGGGAGCACTTCATTTATGCCGGCGCGGTCTATCAACAAACGGCTTTGTCCGTCTGTGCTGATGTTAACCACGACGGTTATCAGGATGTTGCCGTGGGCGCCGCCTGGGGCGGACGTCTGATAAGAATGCTTAACGGCAGGACCGGCGGCGAAATCTGGACACACGACACTCACGAATATGGCGAGGGTGGCTGGGTATACCAAGTTGATGCGCGTTATGACTACAATGGTGACGGCATCGTGGATGTGCTCGCAGCTACCGGCAACGACGCCTACAATACCGGCCCCAAACGCGTTTACTGCCTCAATGGCGTAAACGGCCTGTCGCTGTGGGAATGCCCGCTTGACGGAGCCGTATTCAGTGTGCTCGGGGTCGAAGACCTCAACGGCGACGGTAAGCCGGACGTGATCGCGGGCGCTTCTAACTCCGCGGAAACTGCTGGCTTTGCGTTTGCGATCAACGGTCTTAACGGCGCAGTTATCTGGCCGATGAGCGTCCCCGGATCTTCCGTTTGGGCATTGGCGCAAATCGACGATATCAACGGCGACGGTACTAAGGACATCGCGGTGGGAGACTTCTCGGTAACTACCGGCAATGTCTTTGGTGTCAACGCCAGAACCGGCGCTGTTTTGTGGACGGCCTCCGGCTTTGGCTCAATCCTGCGTCTGCAACGCATGGACGATCTCAACGGCGACGGCCATACCGATCTTCTGCCGGGTCATTGGAACACGAATGCCGCCGCAATCAGTGGCCAGACCGGACAGATAATCTGGTCCGTTCCTTTGGCTGACAAGTCATGGAACGTTGCTCGCGGCAGTGACGTGAACGGTGACGGCATTAATGATGCATATATTGGCACGCTCTACCAAAGCAACTTCTGCTACTTCCTGAGCGGGACCGACGGCACGGAAGTGAAGTCAGTGCCGTTCAGCCAGCCGGTTGATGCAATTACGGCTATCCCCGACATCGTCGGCGACAATTCCTGGGAAATGGTGGCAGGCGGTCGCTACGGTGACATCTATTGCCTCTCCGGAGGAATCAACACCGTAGTGAACCATGCACCCAATGTCCCATCCAACCCGACTCCCGTTAATGCCGCGACCGGCATAGTCACCACGACTTCGCTCAACTGGACCGGTGGCGATCCTGATGCCGGCGACGTGGTAACTTACGACGTGCTTCTGGGCACGACTGATCCGCCGCCGTCGGTAAGTTCGGGACAAACAGCAACGTCGTACACACCCGGTGCCGCCTTGCTTCCGAACACTCTCTATTACTGGAAAATCGTAGCGCACGATTCGCATGGCGAAAGCACTGCTGGCGCCCTCTGGCACTTCACCACGGCTGGCGCTTTTGTTTGTGGTGACGCTGATGCCGGCGGCAGTGTCGATATCTCCGACGTAGTATACTTGATCGCTTACATATTCTCCGGCGGCCCGGCGCCGCAACCCATGGCGGCAGGTGATCCCGATTGCAGCGGCGCTCCCGATATCTCGGACGCCGTCTACTTGATTGCCTACATCTTCAGCGGTGGCCCTGCGCCGTGTGCAGCATGTAAGTAGCAGAACGGGCGCTAAGCCCTTTTACTGCCCGACATTCAGCCGTCAGAAGTTTCTTCTGGCGGCTGTTTTGTTTCCGGCCTCCTGATTTCCACCAAGGATTTTCTGTTGCGCGCATTCTCTGTATCCGTAAACTAGCAGATCGAGAAATTGCCGACGCCGGTAATGCGCGGCTCTTTCCAAAGGCATTTGACTCCGGGTTCAATGCGTGAATAAAGACATCCTCAAACTCGCCATTCCCAGCATCATCAGTAACATCACGGTGCCGCTTCTGAGTTCGGTCGATACCGCCCTGGTCGGCCATCTGGATCAGACCTTCTATCTGGGAGGTGTGGCCGTCGGCGGTATGATTTTCGACATCCTGTTTTGGGGACTCGGATTCCTACGGATGGGCACCACCGGATTAACCGCGCAGGCATTCGGCCGCAAGGATTACTCGGGCGGCGCACTCACTTTGGCGCGGGCGTTGTTGGTTGCCGCAGTCGCCGGAATTTCGTTGGTCGCGCTTCAGGGTCCGATCAGCCGGATCGTATTCGATATTGTGCATGCGAGCCCGGAAGTCAGGACACAGGCCGAAATCTATTATCACATTCGCATCTGGAGCGCACCGGCGGTATTGGCTATCTATGCGTTTCAGGGTTGGTTTCTCGGTATGCAGAACGCCCGCTTTCCCATGATCGTTGCCATCTCCGTGAATGCCATTACCATCTCTATCGATATCTTCCTGCTGCGAGTTCTCGGCATGAAGACCGCCGGCGTCGCTCTCGGTTCGGTGATCGCCAATTATCTTGGCGTGTTGTTGGCAGTCATCTTGTTGTCGCGCACCTATCGTGAATACCTGCACCACCTGATCAGCAAGAGGGTGCTGGAAATAAAAGAGTTCCGCCGTTTTCTCAACGTCAACCGTGACATCTTTGTGCGCACGCTGCTGTTGATCATCGCCTATTCCTTCTTTACCGCGAAATCCGCCGCCAGTGGCGATACCATTCTCGCCGCCAATGCAATATTAATGCAGCTCTGGATGTTTCTGTCTTTTGGCATCGACGGCTTTGCCTATGCCGCCGAGAGCATGGTCGGGAAATACTTCGGTGCCCGCGATCCCGACAACCTTAAGCGGGCCGTCAAACATCTGTTTGCGTGGGCGGGCGGATTAAGTGTGGCGGCCTCACTTGTATATCTTTTGCTCGGCACTACGATTCTTCACCTATTCACCGACAAACAGGATGTCATAGTAACGGCGCTTACCTTCATCGGCTGGACCGTGGCGGCGCCCCTGGTCAATGCGGCCTCTTTCATCTGGGATGGCGTATTCATTGGCGCCACCGCTACCAAGGCCATGGTGATATCGATGGTTCTCGCAACGCTGGTGTTCTTTCTTCCAGTGTATTATCTCACGCACGGCTGGCTTGGCAACCACAGTCTCTGGCTGGCGATGACGACTTTCATGGCGATTCGCGGTATTACCTTGACGCTGTATGCCCCGAGAGCCATCTTTAAGGCAACGAGTGCAGGGAACCCGGCCTAACGAGGTTTGTTAAGAAGGACAAGGATGGACTCAGTATGTCACGAATAATGCTCTTGGCAACAGTCGCGGTAGCATTCTTAGTCACTGCGACCGCAGCCGCCCAAACAGCCGCTACTAAACCGCGTAGCCCTGAAGTGCTGACTGCGTCACAGCTCAATGGCAATATTGAAGCTCCTGATTTTCCAGTTAATTCCGTGTGGCTCAACTCGGGACGTCCGTTCTCGCTGCAGGACTTTCGCGGAAAATTGGTCCTGCTCGACTTCTGGACCTACTGCTGCATCAATTGCATGCATGTCTTGCCCGACCTGGAGAAACTGCAGGAAAAATATCCCGAAGAACTGGTCATCATCGGCGTGCACTCCGCGAAGTTCACGAACGAAAAAGACACGGCCCAGATTCGCCAGGCGATTCTCCGTTACAATATCCGTCATCCTGTCATCGTCGACGACG
Source organism: uncultured bacterium (assembly GCA_963726455.1). Lineage (GTDB taxonomy): Bacteria > Zixibacteria > MSB-5A5 > CAIYYT01 > CAIYYT01 > CAIYYT01. The sequence goes on along the minus strand of CAVSCK010000005.1, from coordinate 383,560 downwards.
GCTTCCGCATCTGGAGCGACTATCAGGTCAAGGCCTGGCCGACTCTGGTGCTGATTAACCCCAGGGGTAATGTGATAGGGGTGCGCTCAGGTGAGGGAGTGTTCGACGCATTTGATCCGATCATCACGCAGGCGGTCGACTTCTTCGGCAAGGGAAATGAACTTAAGAAAACTCCTTTGAAACTTACGCTGGAAGCCACCAGGACCGAGCGAAAACTGCTGGCATTTCCCGGCAAGGTTTCAGTCGACGCCACCGGCACTCGCCTGCTGATCACTGACACCAATCATAATCGCATCTTGATTACAGATCCCAAGGGCGTCATCCAGACAGTAATCGGCTCCGGAAAAATTGGCGCCAGGGACGGGACGTTCGCCGAGGCCGAGTTCAACCATCCGCAGGGAGTCTGCGTAAACGGGGACACGTTGTTCATCGCCGACACCGAAAACAATATGATCCGAGCGGCGTTTCTCAAGACCGGGGAGGTCAAGACCCTGTTTGGTAATGGCAACCGGGGACAGGGAGTTACGCCGGGAGCAACCGGCACATCCATCGAACTCAATTCCCCCTGGGACTTGCTCTACTTCCACAACAAACTCTTTATCGCGATGGCGGGCGTTCACCAAATCTGGGTGGCTGATCCGTCGACTCTCGGAGCCGCGCCCTTCGACGGCACGGGCGACGAGGGTCGTGTCGATGGGCCTCAGAACAAGGCGCAGCTTGCGCAGCCCAGCGGCGTCACCACCGACGGCGATCAACTGTTCTTCGACGACAGCGAATCGAGTTCCATTCGCGTGGCATCGTCTCGAGTCGGCGGCGACGTGGAAACCATAATCGGCAAGGGCCTCTTTGACTATGGCGACATTGACGGCGATCAACAGACGGCGCGACTGCAACATCCGCTGGGAATTGCATACAAGGACGGCCTGCTCTACATAGCCGACACTTACAACTCGAAGATTAAGATTGTCGACCCACGCAAAAAGACGGCTACCACTTTCGCGGGCACCGGCAAGCACGGCTATGTTGACGGCGATGTCAAGACGGCCCAATTCAATGAACCGTCCGGACTGGCGTTCATCGGCGATTCACTTTACGTCGCCGATGCCAACAATCATCTGATTCGTGTGATTGACCTGAAATCCAAACTCGTAAGTACGCTCGAGTTGTCCAACCTGCAAGTACTTGTCTCAGCACCACATGACAAGCTTTGTCGGCAGGGATGTCAACCTGGCAACCCAGAAAAGTCAAAGCCGGAACATGACAAAATCAGTTTCGTTGCCTCCGTGCCCGACGGCTTCGACAATCAACAAGCAGGCGCCCTTCTTCATCAATTGGCGGGCAACGACAGCAGTGTAGTCAAGTTTGGATTGAGGCCTCAGGACGCAAGTTTCGATCCCAGTGCCGGTATCGAAATTCCTTTTGAAGCCGCGTCCGGTAATTGCGAAGTGATTCTTGAAACCGTCATCTACTTCTGCAAGGAAGGGTCAACCATCTGCCAGGTCGACAATGTTCGCCTGCATATTCCGATTGAAGTATCTGACAGGGGGCCGAGCATGTTCGGCATCGCTGCCAAAGCAAGAGTCTCTCCGGAGATGTAAGCGGGCAGCTGGTGATTTACGTGCGGATGCGGTTCCGGCTCTTTACAGATGTTTTACAGCTTCCTCGTAAGGCGTAAATCCGGGAATACCGCGCGTGACCGAGTACGCCGGCTTATGAAACGCCGGATCATCGGCAATCGTCTTGAGCAATTGGTCGCGATGTTCCGGTTGTGCCAGATGTGCAATCCCGATCGCACGCTCCCCTAAACTCAAACCGCGTCGATCAAATGCCCCGTTTTCAGTCACGAGAATTACCTGATCGGCAGGAATCGCGGTAGTCGTTATGCCTGCCGGTGAACGATCAATAATCTTCGAAACGCCGTCCTTGGTGATCGACTTGAGCGCTATAATCGCCAAACCACCGTCTGAATATTGTGCTCCGCGGATGAAGTCGCTTTGCCCGCCGACTCCCGAATATATCTTGCGGGCATCCAGCGAATCCGCCCAGATATTGCCGTGGAGATCAACTCCGATGGCGCTGTTTATCGAAACCATTTTCGGATGCTCCGCAATTTTGAATACGCTGTTGGTGTAGTTGCTGGGACGGCTTTGCACTGCGCTGTTGTAGGCCAGCCAATCGTAACCCGCCTGGTCTTCAGCCAGAAATATCGACGACACCGCGAAGTTGAGATGTTTCTTCCAGCGATTGCTCACCACGCCCGCCTTGACCAGCCGGGCCAGCGCGCCGGAAAACAACTCGGTATGTATTCCGAGATCGCGAACCCCCTTTTCCAGAATCGCCGTCGTTACCGCTTCAGGGACCTCGCCGATGCCGTACTGCAAGGTCGAACCCGGTTTGTCGCGGGAACCGTCCTCAACATAAAGCGCGGCGATGATCTCGCCGATTCGCGTGGCAACAGCGTCCGCCTGTTTGGTGGGGCTTGTCGGCAGAGGGTAATCTGCTTCCACCAGGTAGTCGATGCTTTCTTCCGGTATGGTCGTGCCAAGCACGAACGGCATCTGTTTGTTGCGTTCGGCGACGACGATCCCCCCGTTGGCATTGCAGTACTCAACAGCCGAAAGAACTCCCTCAACTGTTGTCCCTAGACTGTAACGTCCCCCAATGTCCGGGCCCGAAACTGAGACAACTGCAACGTTGGGCTTCATTCTCAACTTCATGAATTTCGGAATTTCCGATAAATGCATCGGATGGTAGAACGCCCAACCGTTGTTAACTGCTTCGCGAGTGAGATAGCTTGCGAAGATCACCCGATGCGTGATGTCGCGGCAACGTTCTTCGGAAAACAACGGACGCAACGACTCGCCCAACAGCAGCACGCCGTATATCGACACGCCTTTGATCGACTTGTCTTTCGCGATCTGTCCCAACAACACTTGCGGAGTAGCGGCGTTGCCGGAGGTGTAGATTACCTTGCCGGGTTTCAATATCGAGGGATTGATTGCTTCATCAACGGTGGATACGATCTTCATATTTTATTCATACCATTTCCCGCCATTCGTTCCAAGCACTTATTGTTTCGGCAGAAGTAATTCAACAATTCATTCGCTCACTCCTGACTATCGCGGTCAGATTGGTGTTGTTTCGGCGGACATTAAGCCGAAGAATGTCTCAGGTCGGACGCGCGAAAGATGGAATCAAAGACAATGTTTTTGTTGACACCATTTTTCAACACTGGCAAACTAATACCAACCTAACCCTAATTTCAAGGAGGTGAGTGTTGCGCAAAGCTAAGAAAGTAGCAAAGAAAATCCGGTGCGCCGGCAAGACCAGGGAAGGCAAGAAGTGCGCCCTGATGGTTGCCCCGCCGGCTAAATACTGTCACTTGCACAAAGGCAAGAAGTAGGGGACTCACACTCATGTGAATTTAGGGGACAGTTGCAGCGGCTGTCCCTTTCTTGTTTCTGGTCTGCTATCAATCTTCTCTACACTTCATCCATCCGACCATCCCGCACGTTTCATTCAGAGAAGACAAACCTCAAGTTGATTCGCGCAGCTATGCAGTACTGTCGCAGAATGAGACAGCCATAATACCGCAACCATAACCTGCGAAATCGGCGAATCAGGGCAAAACAACTTGACTTATTGGTCGATTAACTATATTGTGGATATATACTTGCTCGAATACATTCGCGAGGCGAACTGTAAATACAATTTCCTGGACTGAATCGCGGTGGCCGGCTTATCTGCTGACCGCGTTACGGTCGAATTTGCATATAGAAAATAAGGTACCAAAAGGAGCTTCGAAGATATGACCAAACTGCCAAAGCTTTGTAACAACATCCTCCCGAAATTGGCACTTCTGGTATTCGTCCTGCTTTCGCTGTGCTGGGCGCCCGGACTGCTGGGAGAAAGAGCGTCAGTCGTTGAAATGAACAATGTCGCCGCCAACTGGCTGACCTTTGTCGGCAACCAGCCGGGAAGTTGGGCTGGGGAAAATTCGCCGCAGATTAGTTCATTGAACGATTTGACCTGGAACGACACGCTACTCGCCAAAGTCTACTCGGTGTCCCCGCGCGGTTTTGTGCTGGTTCCGGTGATGAAAGAATTGGCGCCTGTGAAACTGTACGGCTTGACCTCCGGCTTCGACGTCAATGAGACCGGCGGACTGGTTCAACTCGTGCGCGAAAATCTGATTCATCAGATGCGTCTCTTCATTCAGAATTACGGCAGCATCGACGCCGCTCAGCCCGCTTCCAGTACGGCAATCTTCTCACGCGAGGAGCGCGACGAGTGGAATCGTTTCTCTGTCGACAGCCGGACGTTCAAGCAGGCAATGGCCAAGACCCCCATGTCGCCTCAAACGCAGGTCGGTCCACTCCTGACTTCTAATTGGCATCAGGACTATCCGTACAACCAGTTCTGTCCGCAAGGCTATGGCGGTCAATGCGTCGTCGGCTGTGTGGCGACAACGATGGCTCAGATAATGAATTACTGGAAATGCCCGCCTGCGGGCGCCGCTACGCATTACTATTACTGGAGCGGCGATTACTCCTGTACGGGTGGCAACACTCCCGGTGGGAATTTGCAGGTCGACTGCAGTGATCCTTACGATTGGGCGAACATCAAAGATACAGTGAACGGCGCCTCAACAGTGGCGCAGAAGAACGCAGTTGCCGAGCTCAATTACGAAGCCGGCGTCGTGGTCAATATGATGTACGGCGCCTGTGCGTCCGGCGCGTACAGCATGGATGTCCCGGAAGCTCTGATAAATCACTTTCGCTATCAAAACAGCATCGCTGTTTACGGCCGCAACAGCTACAACGCGACCCAGTGGTTCAACTTGATCAAAGCCGAAATTGATGCATCGCGTCCGATCTATCTGCAAATCACCAGTCACGCGCTGGTGATCGACGGCTGGAACAACACCGGTGGAGTCAACCGGTACCACCTGAACTACGGCTGGGCCAACTCGAACAATGCCTGGTACGCCGTCGACAACTACTTCTGCGACTGGGGCTGCAATTCCAGCCAGGAAGCGATCTACACTCACATTCAACCCCAGCCCGACTTTGACGGTGATGGCGTTCTCAACGCTTCCGATAACTGCCCGATGATCGCGAATGCCAATCAGGCGGATGCGGATCAGGACGGTGTCGGCGACGTCTGCGACAATTGCCCGAGTGTCGCCAATCATAATCAAGGCGACGTTGATGGCGACGGCCTCGGCGATGTCTGCGATCCTGACATAGACGGCGACGGATTGTTGAACTTGTCCGACAATTGCGATTTCGTCGTCAACATCGATCAACAAGCGAGCGATGCTGACACTCTCGGCGACGCCTGCGACAACTGCCCCACGGTTCCCAACAATGACCAGTATGATGAGAACGGCGATGGCGTCGGCGATGCCTGCGACGGATTCGTGCACATCCATCGTCAGGACCTGCCCGACACTGTTTGGTACCGACAGAACCTCGACTACAATTTCCACTCCGTGGGAGGAACAGGGACATATACTTGGGCAATGTTGGGCGGAGACTTGCCGTACGGCATGACCTTCGAGGGTGGCAGCGCCGGCAGACTTTACGGTGCGCCGACCTACAAGTCTACCTTCTACTTCACTATCACCTGTGATGATACCGGCAGCCCTGTCAAATCAGACACGACCGACATCATCATGACAGTCGCGCAACCCCCGTATGCCTGTGGCGATGCCGATAACAGTTCGTCGATAGATATTTCCGACGCCGTATTCCTGATCGGCTACATCTTCTCCGGCGGACCGGCGCCCAGCCCGCTTATAGCCGGCGATGGAAATTGCGATCAGGCAGTTGATATCTCTGACGCCGTCTATTTGATATCCTACATTTTCGGCGGCGGACCGGCGCCCTGCGCCACCTGCAAGTAAGAATCGAAATCGAGAGACTCGCATTCGATACAAGGAATGCGAGTCTCCGTACTTCAAGAACAGCTTTTCGACCGCTCAGTTCGTAATGTGATTCGGAATTAGAGAGTTGTGCGTCGGCTCAGCTTGAACATTGATTTCGTCCGGCATTCTTGGCGCGGTATAGCGCCTGGTCTGCCAGCACAATGAATTCGTCCGGCGTTGCGACCTTGGAGGTCACTTGCGCAACACCGGCGCTGATGGTGAAGAAGATTGATCGGTCGCCGACCACGAAGTCGGTTCTGCTCAATACTACCTGTAATCGCTTGCCCAGGGCCAGCGTATTGTCGACCTGGGTTTCCGGACAAATCACGAGAAACTCGTCGCCGCCCAGGCGTCCGAAATGATCTTCAGAACGCAGGTGTGATTTGACGATGCGGCTGCTCTCGATCAGCATTTGATCCCCGACCAGATGCCCGTAGGTATCATTGATTCTCTTGAAACGATCAATGTCGTAAATCAGGATACTGAGCGCCCTTGCGTACCGGCGGGCGCGATGGAATTCCTGCTCCAGCAGATTGATTATCTGTTGGCGGTTGGCGATGTCCGTCAGGAAATCAGTGGTCGCCAGCGAATACATCTGACCGAAAAAACGATTCTCAACCGGGCTGGAGTATATGAACTTGAACAATACCTGGCCGATCAGTACCAGATCGCCGTCGTTGAGCGGAACTTCACTTATCTTCTTGGAGTTGATGAACGTGCCGTTGGTGGACTCGTTGTCCTTGATCCAGACCAGCTTGTCCCGCAGCGATAGTTCCGCGTGATTGCGGCTGACGTTTTCGTCATCAATATGTATATCGCAGTTGCTGGCGCGACCGATTGTCAGCACCGGCCGGTCAATTGTAAATGCTTTGCCGAGCAGAGGTCCGTTCAGAACGACCAGCATCGGGTTTTGCGTTTCGTTGGCCATGGCGGCCGGCTTTTGTAAAGTCGTCGTGACCGAAGTCTGGTCAAACCCGTTATCTGCCAATTCGAGTACTCCCCGAGAACAATAATCACCAGAGCTTTCTGCTAGCCCAACCTTAGAGCGCTGTGCGTTCAGAACGCTTGCCTCTGTAAAGTCTATTCGGCAATTTTGCGGAAATTTTAACGTAACCAGAAAGCCGGATTTTCGGCAGGTGTTGCCTGCATCGGAAATCCGGCTTAGTTGCTGTGTTACAAGAAATTACTTCGTCGCGAGAGGCGAGGGAAGAATCGGCGGCTTCTTGACCTTTTCTTCGCTCTTCTTCAGTTCCATTTCCTCTACCAGCACCGACGGTGTAACGATTGACGATGCCATCTCAGGATCATTGTTCAGAAGATAACTGTAAACGAACGTCTGATCATCGGTCTGATCGATGTCCTTGAGTATGCGTGTCGTCACGTCATTGAACTGCAAACCGCGAACCGGATCCTCACGTCCGTCAGGGTACAGCTTGTAAATCTCCCAGGGTGCGCTCAATTCTTCCGCCGCGCCGGATCGCTGCATGAACATGTTACTGTAAGCAAATGCCGGACTGGACGCATTCGGATCGCGCAGGCGCTTCACAATCAACCCGTAGGGAAGATCCACATCCTTGCAGAACGTAATCATACGCTCCTTGAGCTTGTCGTACGATACCTTGTCAGTCGATTCGAACACGAGATTCGACGGCTTGGCAGCGATTTCCTTGCCGACAGCGCCCCGCGCATGCCCGTTGGCCTCTCTTCACCTTCTTCGTCGGTGTCACACCGATCAGCAGACTTACCAGCTTGCCGTTCTGTACCAGAGTGACCTTCTGCGGAGTCACGCCGGCATCGTCGACCGAATATCCGCCGACTACGGTTTTGTTGCCGACCTTGTTCACCGTCGGGTCATCGTAAACCGTGAAGGTAGTCGGCAGAACCCGGCGATTCAGTTTTTCACCGAATGCGCCGCCGGCTGCCTGCATAACCGAGGCCATCTGTTCGTTCTCGTACAGCGGCTGCGGTATGTTCGTGATATTGCGAACGAACAATTGCCGGAAAAATTCCCCGGCTGCCGCATCAGTGAACAAGACTGGCCCGACATATTCATCGAGCGTGTCGGCCTGAAGCAGCCGATTCATCCGTTCCGCATTATTCCGGGCCCAGACAGTCAGGTCGGCAGCGGATGGAATTTCCGCCGCGCTCTTGGCAATGATGCGGTCACCGTCCAGAATGTCCTCGCCGTCTTTGCCTTTGCCCATCATCGACAGCTCGAACACATAGATTCGGTCTCCGCGCAGAGTGCGCGTTCCATTGGAGTTTACCAGGTATTGATTGGATACTCCCCCCTGCACTTTCAGCTCCGAGGAAATAATATTTGGAAATTCGCGGAAAAGCCCCGTGGCCGTTTCCGCCATCTGTGCGAATTTCGCCTTGTCGAGGTCGAACGGCTCCGGCTTGCCAATAACCCGGTTGGCCGGCAGCTTCAGGAAATCGTCAGGGCGGTTGGTAATCACGCGTGTCTGCAAATAGGCGCGCTTTTTGGAAATCGTCTCCAGCGCATTCTTGTATGCCTGGTCGGTCTCGAGATAAATCTGATTCCGAATGGCGTCGTAATTGTCATCCAGAGCCAGCGGTGCATAATCGGCCCCGAATCCGGAAAAGCCGGAAACGAAATTGGAATTGTCCAGCGCGTAGTCGCCGACTCGCAAATCCACGGATAGATAACGCCCGCGATCCAACTGAGAACGCGAGAGTGTCCCCAGACTGGCGCTTACGTCCAGTTGCTGCGCGTCGTCAATGGTGTAACTGATGAAGTACGGGTGTTCCAGGTTCTCCATCACCAGTTGCGACATGTTGCGATCCAGTTCGTCCTGCATCGCCTTGAAAATTACATCCCCGGTCTGCTGGGCGAATGCGAACGTTGTCATGCTCAATAGGGCGGCAATGATACCGCAGAAAATCAGCCGATTGGAATTTCTTGTTTTCATCTTCATCGCCTCCACCTAGTAAAGCCCGCTGGTTTTGACAGGTTTGTATGGAGGCGGCAAAATTGGCGGTTTCTGCTGCTCCTTGAACTTTTTCTCGACTTCCAGCGATGCAACCAGAATACTGGGTGCTACCGCCGATACCGGCACCCAACCCGACTCCGCGCCGCAGGTGCCGTTGAAAACATCGTAGTCATTGCCGGTGGCAACGATCTGCTCGAAACTCGCCAGTGGCGTCCCTACAATGTCGACACCCCGGATCGCTTCCATCGGTCTACCGTCAGTGTAGTACTTGTACACCAGCAGCGGAATGACCTTGAATGCCTGCGGACCGTACCGCCCGGTCTGGGTAAAGCCGCCGGAAATGTCGTAGAAGATCAAGCCGTAGGGCTTGCCCTGTTTCTTGCACTCGTCCCTCATTTGCGCCAGCAGCGAGTCGAACGGCACTTCCTTGCTCGAACGAACAATCAAGTTTCCCTGCCGCGATACCACCGACATACCCGCTTGTTTGCGGCCATGCGCGTTCGATTCGGAAAATCCTTTGATGGGCGACCGCGACATCAGGAAGTTTCTCAGAACTCCACCGTCGACCACCGTGACCTTCTCAGTCTTGACGCCCTGGTCGTCATACTGATAATGCCCACGCAGGAATTCGCCGTTGTACTGAGTTTCGGTCGGATCATCATAGACACTGATAAAATCGGGGAGAATCTTCTGGTTAACCTTCTTCGCGAATGTCTGTCCTTCCGATTCCGATTTCTGCCGGTGTCCCTCGATGCGGTGCCCGAAGATTTCATGGAAATAGACGCCTGTGGCGCGGTTGACCAGGATTGCCGGACCCGTGTATGGCTCCGCCAGCGGTGCCTTCAGCAACGTTTCCAGTTCAGTGACCAGCCGATGAATGGTCTTGATGACTGTGGTATCCGCCGGCAGTCCGCTGACCGACGCCGCGTCGAAACTCTCGTATCTCTGAATTCTCATGCCGTCACTGCACGTCCCGGAGCACTGCACCCCGAGTCGGATGTATGGCTGGCCTTCCTGAATCAACGTGCCTTCGCTCGACACGAAATAGCGATTGTCATTCGTCACCGTGAGACTGACGCTCGACCTCTCGACGAACGGATACTCTTTGAACAGGGCGCTCAACTCCCGCAGGCGCGATTCCCACGCCGTGGAATCGCACGTTTCTGCCGCCGTGGCGCCGATGAATACGTTCGGTTTCTCGATCGAAAAATCTGCCGACGTGTCTTCCTGCTCCACCATCACCTGCTGATTGGTCTTGACCTTGGTATATTGTTCCAGCGCCGACTTGTACTCACCGTCCGTGGCTTCCCAAATGGCGGTGCGGATCGCTTTGTCGTCATCTTCCAATGGCAACTGCGTGATATTGAACCCAAACCGTCCGTAGTCATAAGAGCCCCGAATTTCGCGGGTATTGTCCATCCGGTAGTCTCCCACTCGCAGGTCGATATCGAGAATGCGGCTGCGCGTATGGTCATCGTTATTAATGGCGCCATACGAGGCGCTCAAATTGCGCATATCGGTCTCCGTAACTTCATAGCTGAGAAAGTACATGGGCACCGAATCAGCGTGCGCGTATGCTTTCACCGAGCGGTCCAGCTCGGTCTTCATCGCCGTCACCAGCGGTGACTGTTCCGCGGCGGTTAGCGCTGTTACAGCCAACAGCAGGATTGCCATAAACAACCATCCTGCCATACGTGCCTGTTTCATCCGTCTACTCCTTGGTTTGAAACCTTCTATTCTGTATAGGAATTCATGAAATTGCCTCGAATGGGGCGCCTATTCTCCACCCTGGCTGCAAGTTAACACTCTGTTTTCCCAAAGGGAAAGCTTTTTCCACGGTGCCACCTCTGCCGGGGGGCTAAAGATTCCGGCCAAATGAACGATTATAGTAATGTGGCGGAACATATGATCAAAGTGCTCGTGGTAGACGATGACCCCAACCTCACCGAGTTGTTGGTGGATACGCTGGTTGTCATTGGCTATCAGGCCTATGCCGCTGAATCCGCCAAAACCGCGCTCGAAGTCCTTGAACGTGAAGAAATCGATCTGGTGATTTCGGATATCAACATGCCCGCCATGTCGGGAATCGAATTGCTCGAAGAAATCAAGAAGATCCAATAAGCAACTGCCCGTCATGTTGATTACCGGCATCGGAACTGACACGATCAAGGATCGCGCTTTCTCCAGCGGCGCCGACAGTTTCCTCGCCAAACCGTTCCGCATTGGAACGATTGAAAGTGAAATCAGCAGATTGCTTGCGGGAATCAGGCGCACCCGCATCCTTTTGATCGATGATAACACCGAATTCCTGACCAGCATGGCACAACGCCTCGAAGCCGCGGATAACTCCGTCCACACCGCCAGCACAGTATCTTCTGCGGCGGCCTTTCTCGAAGACAACACCGTCGACCTCGTAATCACCGACCTCAAAATGCCCGACGGCGACGGCATCACGCTGTTCAGCAAAATACATCAGCGGTACCCGAACCTGCCCGTCATCATGGTCAGCGCGTATGCAACTGATGATCTATTGGAGAGAATCAAGGAATCCGGCGTCAGCAAATTTCTTCCCAAGCCCGTTGACTTCAAAGAACTGGAAGACGTCGTCGCCTCCTGCAAAGTAAAGGCCTGACAACTCTCCCAATCGCTCCCCTCAAGACTTATACAAAATAGCTGGTTAGTCGGTCGGACTTTGTGCCAACACCTGCATCATCTGTCTGTGAATCTTGCCGTTCGATGCCAGAATGCTGTCGGAGTAGATCGAGAACTGCCCGCCCTCAAAATTGGTGACCGTTCCGCCGGCTTGCGCCACAATCAAAATCGCAGCCGCCGTGTCCCACGGATGAAGTTTCAATTCCCAGAAACCGTCGAATCGTCCCGTCGCCAAATAGCATAAGTCCAGCGCCGCCGATCCGGCTCGCCTGATCCCGCGCGCAGTCACTGCGAACCTGGCAAAGTGATCGAGATTATTCACGTTGCTGGTTTGAATATCATACGGAAATCCGGTCGCCAACAGGGAATTGCACAATTCATCGGCATCACTGACATGAACTGCTTTCCCGTTCAGCTTGGCCGGCTTGCCAACGACGGCAGCAAACAATTCATCACGATTGGGATCGTACACGCATCCCAGCACGATTTCGCCTTCCCATTCGAGCGCGATCGAAACGCACCACACCGGAAATCGATGCGCATAATTCGTCGTGCCATCCAGCGGATCGATAACCCACTTGCACACAGAATTCCCCTCAGCTTCACTTCCTTCCTCAGTCAGAAATGACGCCTCCGGCAGCAGCTTTCCCAGTCGCGCCACGATCAGCTTCTCGCTCTTGACATCCATTTCGGTCACGAGATCGACCTTGCCCTTGAATTCAACCTGCCGACGCCGATTCACATTCTTCATCAACAGCTTGCCCGCAGCCGCAGCTGTGTCGATCACTTCCGGAAGCAACCGCGCAACGTGTCGCCTATCTGTAATGCCGATCTTCACACCACCTCCTGATCCTGATACTGAAGCTGGTACAATCTCCAGTAGACACCACGCTGGCGCAACAATTCCTCGTGTCTGCCTTCTTCGACGATCCGCCCCTTATGAAACACCAATATCTTGTCCGCTTCCTTGATCGTCGAAAGGCGATGTGCCACGATCACCGAAGTTCTTCCCTCGAACATCTTCTTGACTGCCTGCTGGATGACCTGTTCGGTCTCATTATCCACCGATGACGTTGCCTCGTCCAGAATCAGCACCTTCGGATTGCGCACCAATGCCCGCGCAAAACTGATCAACTGGCGCTGTCCAACCGACAGCGAACTGCCGCGTTCGCCGACATTGTGATCCAGGCCGCGCTCCAACCGGTTAATGAACGGCCACAGTCCAACCTGTTCCGCTGCCTTCTTTACCTGTGCCTCCGTAATATCCTCGGCCCCCAGCGAGATATTATCTCTGATAGTGCCTGAGAATAAGAAGATATCCTGCGAAACCAATCCGAAATGGTTACGCAATTCCTTCGGATCAAGCTCGTCAATATCGATGCCATCTAACTTGATTTTGCCCGACCCCGCGTCATAGAACCTGCACAACAGTCCCACAGTCGAACTCTTGCCTGCGCCGGTTGCGCCGACGAGCGCTATCTTTTCGCCCGGCCTGACCCGGAAATTGATGTCATGCAATATCCGGTTGTCTTTATCGTACGAGAAATTGACCTGCTCAAAATCGATATTGCCCGCGAAGCCATTCAGCGACTTTGGTTCTGCCGGCGCTGTCACTTCGGCTTGTGTGTCCAACACCTTGAAGATTCGCTCGGACGCCGCCATCGCCGATTGCAGCACGTTATAGTTTTCTGCGAGATCGCGCATCGGACGGAAAAACATTTCCACGTATTGCAGGAACGCCACCAGTGTACCGATACTCACCGCCTGCTGCACTACGGATCCGCCGCCGTACCACAGAATCAACGCGGTCGCCACTGCGCCGATCAATTCCACCACCGGGAAGAAGATGGCGTAGTAATAGATCGATCGCTGGTTTTGCGCGCGCAAGTCGCCGTTGATATCGCGGAACCGTCCCATCACCTTCTTCTCCTGCACGAAGGCGTGGACTTCGTTAATGCCCGCCAGATGCTCCTGCGTGTACGCATTCAGTCTGGCAATGATGATTCTGATTTGCCGATAGGCGTCTCTCACTTTGTTGCGAAATATCATCGTGGCCGTGAAAATAAGTGGAATTACCAGAAACGTGATCAGCGCCAATCGCGGTGAGATGTAATACATCGCGAACATCACTCCGGCCAGCGTTACGATATTGCCGAGTATTTCCACTACTCCCGAGGCAAACAATTCATTCAACGCGTTGACATCTGTGGTCACTCGGGTGAGCAGTCTGCCGGAAGGATTCTTGTCGAAAAATTGCAGATGCATCGACTGAATGTGGCCAAACACCTGCCGCCGCAAATCGAACATCGCCTGTTGCCCGATCCACTCCATGATGTAGATCTGGCTGAATCCCGCGACGAATTGCACGAACAGCACGAGCAAGTAAATTCCCCCGATCAACAGCAGGCCGTCGTAATCGCCCGTGGCGATATTACTGTCGACCGCAATCTTGAGCAGGTACGGCCCCGCGAGTCCAAAGGCGGCGCTGATCAACAGCAGAACGAGTGCGAGCGCGACGAACTTGCGGTACGGCCCCAGATAGGTCAGCAGCCGCTTCATCAACTTGGAATCGTACGCCTTGCCGAGCTTGTCTTCTTCGCGGTAGTCACTCATAGCTAGTTCAACGACTCCAATTCACTGGCCAGAAGTTCGCGGCGGATGATCTCGTAGTACCGACCCTGGCGCGCAATCAACTCGTCGTGTGTGCCCGACTCGACAATCGTGCCGCGGTCAAGAACCAGAATTCGATCGGCGCGCCGGATGGTGGAGGGACGATGGCTTATGAGAAGCGTTGTCATTTTGTGATCGAGAGACGATAGATGCTCCAGTATCAGTTCCTCCGTCTGCGTATCGACCGACGAAAACGCATCGTCGAAAACAATGATCGCCGGTTTCTTCAATAGCGCCCGGGCAATTGCGGCCCGTTGTTTCTGGCCGCCCGACAATGTTATTCCGCGCTCACCGAGTATCGTATCGTAGCCGTTCGGGAACGAATCAACCTCCTTGTCCAGCGCCGACCTGACTGCGGCATCGTGCACGGCTCGTTGGTCAATCTCGCCTTGCGAGAACGCAATGTTCGCCGCTACCGTATCGGAAAACAAATAGGGGTCCTGCGCCACCAGCCCGACCATCGTCCGCAGATCATCAAGCGCCATCCGGTTGACGTCGGTTCCATCGATAAATATCGCGCCATCTGCCACCGGATACTTGCGCACCAGCAGCGAAATCAAAGTCGACTTGCCCGATCCCGTCGGCCCAACGATGGCCACAATCTCGCCCGGCTCGATTTCGAAGTTGATATCATGCAGTACCTGGCGCTCTGTGTTCGGGTAGGTAAACGAAAGGTGTTCGTAGCGGATCGCGCCCTCACCAACCGCTTTCGCAAGTTGCGCGCCATCGAAAACATCCGGCACTTCGTGCAACACTGCGTCGATACGTTCCAGTGATGCCGTGCCGCGTTGATAAAGTGAAATCACCCAGCCGATCGCCAGCATCGGCCAAATCAACATCCGCAGATACACCATGAACGCCACGAATTCGCCCAGCGTGATCGACTTGTGGATAACCTGGTATCCTCCCGCAAGCAACACAATCAACGTCACCATGCCGATCAGAATCTGAATCGTCGGCATAAACAGCGCCCTGAGTTTTGCCAGTCTCATGTTCAGCCGCACATACTCGCGGTTGACATCCTTGAATCGATCCTCGCGATGCGCTTCACGCCTAAACGCCTTGACCACCCTGATTCCCGCCAACGATTCCTGAACGAAGGCCGACATTTTGGAGAAATGATCCTGAATCTTCATGAACCGCCGGTGTATCTGTTGCCCGACCAGCCACATGGTTAGCGATAATAGCGGCAGTGGCAGCAGGGAATACAGGGTCAAGCGGGGCGAGATAATCACCATCGACACGAATGCCAGTAAGGCAATGATAATCGTGTTCGCAAACTGCATAATTGCCGGGCCGACCATCATTCGCACGGCTTCGATGTCGTTAGATCCTCTGGCAATGATGTCACCGGTGGGAGTGCGGTTGTAGTAGGTCGCCGACAATTTGAGCAGGTGCCCGAACAACTCATTGCGCAAGTCGTACTCGATGTGCCGCGATCCCCAGATGATTGTCCGCCGTGCCCAGAAACGGAACACACCTGAGATTGCCGCCAGGACGATGATCGCCAAAGCGTATTTCAACAACAGGGATTTGACTGCGTCGGACAGCGCACTATAGATCGCTACGTCAGGATACCACAGAAGCTTTGGGCGGAAACTGCCGGCGCCTGCCGTCACGATAAAGGTCACCGCATCGACACCTTCCTTGAGCAGCAACGGAGCCAGCACAGCTAAGCCGCTTGATCCGGCCAGCACCAGGAAGCCCCAAATGTAATAGGCGCGATACTTGCGGTAGTATTTCAGTATAGTCTGTTGTCGCGCAAACGGATTCAGATTAGCCACGGAGTATCAATCAACCCAGTCTTTTCGTTCGAAGTTCGAACACAACTCTATCTCTTCTAACGCCTCTAAGGTGTACGATCACATAGGAAATCTTGCGTGACTCTTTGTGTTCATTTTCGCGTCGGCCAAAAACACCATAGCGCGGAACATCTGGCTCCTTGACACCAGAATCACCTTCCGTACATTTACTTAAACAACATAGCAGGTATGGCACTAATCTCAAGTGGTTTATGCGTTTCGTCTGTGATAGCACGGTCGGCAAACTCGCACGCTTTCTGCGAATGGCGGGATTCGACACCGCTTACGTCAAGAAGGACGACCTGTCGGCGGTACTGAGTATCTCCAAAGAGGAAAACCGCATGATCTTATCTCGTAATTCCCAATTTGGCGAATTACGATTGGCCGATCAGTTCTTTCACTTGGCCGCTGACGATCCGTTCGAGCAATTCCGTTCCGTCGTGACGGCCTTTGGATTGCAGCTTGAAGCCGGTAACTTCTTGACTCGCTGTCTGGAATGCAACGAGCTACTTGAGAAAGCTGATAAGGAGAAATTCCGCGACAGGTTGTGGAAATTCGTCGCCGATACGCAGCCCCGCATCTTCTATTGTCCGCGTTGCGACAAACTATACTGGCCTGCGACGCACGCCCGGTCGATGATATCGCGCTTGCTGGCTATAAAATCGGAACTTGATCAGTCGTCTGAGCATGAGCACGGCTGAGATTGTTTTCGGTCAACTGCTCGAACGTGAGCTTGACCTCAACTTGCCATGACTCGCCCGGAGGTAAATGAACTTCCCATTGCGGAAGAATTATTGCTCCCTGATAGACTTTCTCGAACCCGCCTTCGGAAAGGGATACCGTCCACAGCGGATGGGTCCAGACCCGCGCGCTCTTTCCCAAACTGACTGTTGTTCTATAATGATATAGTCTGCTCAACAGGGAGACGCCGTTGACGCTGCCGAGTTCTAGTGGCTGGGAGGAATCCACCGGCTCGCCCGTCGCCGTCGCAATCGCCGATTCCTTCATCGGGAAAGTATAGCTGCCGAAATCGAGCTCCACGCCAAAATGCAGGTCCGCCGTTTGCGACGATCGATTGGCAATCTGATAGTTTGCCGTCAGATCCCCGGTCACCGTGTTCCAACGCAGTGTCTTGGTGAGCGCAATCGACAAGGTACCCGCACTACATCTAACCTGTCCCTGACGGCGCAGTGTGACTTCCAGCATCTTGCCTGTTGATTTGGATTCACAGGCATACGGTTTCGCAACGAAGTCTCCGGCTTCCTCAATCTTGGAATCCACGAGATCATTCAGTTGCGCGCCGTTGGCAAGGAAATGATCGATAAACAGACCCCGGCGATAGCCGTCTTCCACCAGCAGCTTCTCCAAACCTTCTTCCTTGACCAGCACCAAATCGTGAATCGACTTGGTCTCGCCGCCGGCTTGTTCGTGCCGTGACAGCAGCTTGTTGTGATACCCTTCCTTTCGGCGTCCAACAATATCGACCAAATTCTTGCAGACACCGAAATCATCCAGCTCGGTGATCATGCCTCCCTGCCTCGGCGCAATCACCGCCTTTTGCAAGGGAGTCGTTACAATCACTTCGTCGCTGCCGTCGGCGTCGAAATCGAGTGTCTGAATTTCGCTCTGGTTGCGGCTCTTGTCTAGCTCACGAATAATTTCCCGTTCGGCGGCGATCACTTCCTGAAATACCGCTCCCCGCAAATGCGGAAGATACAATCCGCCGAATACGCCGTGCCAATACGGGCAGTTGCATTGTCCGGCGTACAGATGCCGTTGCGCTCTGCGATATGCATTCGAACTCAGCTTGCTTCTGTTTCGCTCCAGCAACTCGCTGACGTGCAGCATGCGCTTGTGCAACTGATTCGTCTCAGGATACTTCGCCAGGAAATTCCGCCAGAATCCGCCTTTGACGAACGCCACGTTATCGTCGAATAGATCCGCGCGCCGGAGTAATTTCACAAACGTCTCGTAGCGGGCGATCGCCGCTGCCGGCATTGCCCACTCGTTCATCTCACTATATGACGCCGTCGGCAGGTAGATTCTGCCCAGCGGTTGATTCTCGCGCAACACTTCACCGAAATGCTTCATCTCAATCCAGTCGAGATTGTCCGAAATCGCCCGGAAGAATTTTTCCAGCCAGCCCTTCTCGAAACAATGCTCGTAGGTCTTCGGCCAGACTCCGAACTTCTCGCCGTCGTCGGCATAGATACCGACGTTGCTGCATTCCTCATTGGCTATTCCGCGCAAGTATTCGATAGTGGTTTCGGGATCGGCAAATGGAATGGCATAGCGAAGCTTCTTGGCAATCGGGAACAACGCCAGCGGTTTGCCGTCATCCTCGGTAATATAATATCCATGAAGTTGCGACTCTTCCAGCCCGCTGTATCGAAAATGTATGTCATCGAGAATCGTGTACTTGACCCCGGCCTGATTCAACGCACTCGGCAGTGTTGGTTCCCAGACTCGTTCCGCCAGCCACATCCCTTCGGGCGCTACGCTAAACTCGGTTTTGATAAATTCGCTGAGCATAGCGATCTGTCCGATCTTGTCACGATCGGGAATCGACGGCATGATCGGCTCAAAGTGGCCTCCGGTGAGCAATTCCAATTGACCGCGTTCAACCAGTCTCTTGACCAGCGCCATTCCCTCGGGATGGAATTCTTTCATCCAGTCATAAAGGATGCCGGTGAAATGCAGGGTAACCTTGATTCCGGGGTATTTTTCCAGCAGGCACAGGAACGGAAAATACGACTTCTGAAATGCTTCCTCGATCACCCAGCCGAAATTGCCGACCGGCTGATGATTGTGAATACCGAAACAAAACTTGACCTTCTTCAAAGTTACTCCTGAGTTTGAGTCATAGTCTTGATATCGGCATGACAGCTTTGAATGTTAGACGGAACGAATTGAAAACGCTCATCTTCAGAGATACGGTCTAAAGTCGCCCCCGTGATGGCTTAAGTCGCGCGCAAGGCGTCGACGATCTTGAAGCGTGAAGCACGCACCGCCGGCAGGAACCCGCCCACGATTCCCATGAGCAGCGCAAACACCATCGAAAACATCGCCGTCCGAACCGTCATACTGAAGTTGAAGGCCAGTTCCGACATGGTGTTGAAATTCGTCGTGGAAATCGTAATCAGGTCCAGAAACGATGCGGCGACCAGCCCCAGTACGCCGCCGACGATAGCTATGACTATCGACTCAAAGAGGAATGTATTGAGAATGGCCGAGCGCGAAAATCCGAGCGACCGCAAAGTCCCGATTTCCTTGGTGCGTTTTGCCACCGCGGCATACATCGTGATCATCGCGCCGATGATCGCGCCGAAACTGAAGACAATACAAATCACCATGCCCACGATCTTAATGAAGCTCGTCGTGCTGCGCGACTGATCGGCATAATATTCTTTCTCATGTTTGACATCCAAAGACAGACGCCGGTCGCCTTCAACACGCTGCTTGACCGCATCAAACTTCGTCGCATCCGCCAGCTTGAAGGTCACCGAGGAATAAACCGGGCGTCGAAAAGCGTCCATCATCTGGTCGATGTCGCCCCAGATTTCCGAGTCGAACGCCGATCCGCCGGCGTCAAATATCCCGACCACCGTCCAATCACGCGAACTGAACCTGACCGTTTCTCCAAGGCCACAACCTTTGAATTTCTTCGCGACCGCTTTGCCGGCAATAACCTCGGCCGTGCCCGGCTTCCACATCCGTCCTTCGATCAGGTGCACGTTTGGTCGCAGCGCCATCGACTGGTCGGTCACTCCCCGCACGACTACGTTGGAATTGCCCACACCGGTTCGTTTGTCCAGTGCGATCAGCACGTATAGCTCATTGGTATACATCGGCAGCCCATCGGCGCCGGTCTTGATTTCCGGGTAAGTGCTGACTATATCCGCCTGATCGCGAAATAACACCGACATGACTTCCGTCTGCGAGGCCTTACGTGTCACTATCACGTTGTCGTCGGCTCCCGATGACACCAGCGTCTTGATCATTCCATCCGCCAGCATCAGAACTGCCGCGAATACAAATACAACCAGCGTAATGCCGAAGAGCGTCAGCGCCGACGTTACCTTATGATTCCACAGATTCCTGAATGTATAGCTTGCCGGTATCACGAATTATCCCTCAGTCAACTACTCTTAATCCATCGACGATCTTCATCCGCACGGCTCGTTGCGCCGGGAAGATGGCCGCCAACAATCCAACCACGATAGCCACCGTGACCACCAGCACGAAGGTTGCCAAGGTGACATTAAACACCGGGAACCACATGGCCACCGCTGATTTCACGATGTTCGTTACACCCGCCAGCAGCAGCAACCCCAGGCCGCCACCAAGCGCAGCAATCAATAATGACTCGCCGCCGATTATTCCGATCAGGTGGAACCCGCGAAAACCCATCGATTTCATATAGGCATGTTCCGCTGTGCGCTCGCGGCCCGCCATTCCCATCGTGTTAACCAGCACCATCAGAATAATCCCGATGATCAGAACCGACATCACCTGCAGCAGCACCAGTATTTCGCCCGACATCTGCACGAAACTCAGCGCGAACGCCTTCTCCGTCTCAGTAAGCGTTTCTGAGGAGGAGTTCTTAAAGCGCGCGTCAATTGTCTTGGTCACCTCAGTCGCCTTGCCGGGATCGCTCAACTTGAGGCCATACCAGCCGACCCACGCCCCATAACCCGGCCAGTTCTTCTTAATCCATTCATCCATGTAATCCCAGCGTATGAACATGCTGCCTTCGTCAATCGTCTGGTCCTTGCCGGTGTAAATTCCCACGAGGTCGAAATCCCAGTCGCCTGAGAATACGGTTCCGATCAGCGTGATGTGATCGCCAACCTTCCAACCGAACCGATCCGCCAGTTTTCGGCCGGCGATCGCGCCGCGCAGATCGTTCTTCCACGCCTCGAATTGATCCGGCGGAGTCACGAACTCGGGAAACACTTCAAAATAGGTGTCCTTATCGACCGCAAATTGGGGGAAGAAATTGTCGGGGTTGATGTACGTCCCGCCAAACCAGTTTGCGTATGTAACCTGCTTGACACCGTCGATTTTCAGGATCTGTTCGCGGTATGACAACGGCAGTGGGAAAATGATCGACACTAAGTTTCGCGTTACCAGACGATCGGGCGAGGACGATTCTACCTGGCTGTACCAGGCGGCCAGAATTGTCCGAATCAGGCCAAACGCCATTACCGCTACCGCTACTCCGAGAATCGTCAGAAACGTCCGCAGTTTGTGCCGCAGCGCATTCCTGATAATCAGGCGAAAGACCATCATCAGGCAAGTTCTCCCTTGTCGAGATGGCGAATCAAATGTGCTTTGTCGGCGGCACGCGGATCGTGTGTCACCATGATAATGGTCTTATCGAATTCTTTATTCAGCCGCGACAACAGCGTCATGATATCTTCAGCCGATTGCTTGTCCAAATCACCGGTCGGCTCGTCTGCCAGCAGGAGCGTCGGATCGGACACTATTGCCCGCGCAATCGCCACTCGTTGTTCCTGTCCGCCCGAAAGTTGCCTTGGATAATGATCAATGCGGTCCGCCAAACCAACGATCGCCAGCGCTGTCTCCACATGTTTACGCCGCTCCGCTTTACTCAATTTGGTGAGCAACAACGGTAACTCGACATTCTCGAACGCCGTCAGCACCGGCAGCAGGTTGTAGAACTGAAACACCAGCCCGATATGTTCGGAGCGCCATCTCGCCAGTTGCCCTTCGTTCAGTCTGGAGACATTCTCGCCGCCGACGACTAAATCGCCCGAACTTGGCTTGTCGATTCCGGAAAGCAGATTCAACAGGGTCGTCTTGCCAGAACCGGATGGTCCCATCAACGCCAGAAATTCACCGCGCGGTATATCGAAACTGATATTGTGCAACACCGGAATTTCCAGCGAATCACGATAGTATGACTTGCTGACGTTTCTGACCTGTACTAGAATTTCGTTCGAAGTTTTCTCACTCATGTTTACCTCGTCAATTCCACTTTGTCGCCCGTCTTCATTCCACCCGGCGGCGACATTACCACCAGATCGCCGACCGCAAGCCCGGAAATAATCTCCGTCACTTTCCCCAACTCACGTCCCGTTTCGATCGGCGTCTGTTGCACATATTCGCCCGCTATCTTGAATACTACTTTGCCTTGGCCGCGCGACGTAATCGCTTCCTTTGCCACTACCAAAGTCGGTTTTTCTTCTGCGGACGCCAGTTGCTCCGTCGGCGGCAGAAAATTCACTCGCGACGACATTTCCGGAAGCACTTTGTCATCAATATTCTTGAAACCAATCTTGACCATGACCGTCGCCCGCGACCGATCTGCCGTCGGCACGATCTTCTTGACAAAGCCCAGATATCTTACACCCGGATAGGCATCCAGCACGATCTCGCACGGCTGCCCGACTTTGACTTTGTAAATATTCGATTCCGATACATCGGCCTCGACTTCCAGCGACGACATGTCCGCAATCGTTACCACGGCGCCTTTGGAGGATGACGCCGACGCAAACGGCGCCACCATTTCGCCGACATCGGCGTTCTTGGTCAGCACCGTGCCGTCAAATGGCGCGCGAATGATTGTATTCTCCAGCGCCACCTCTGCCGATTGGATCGAGGCCCGCTGCACGTCCATATTGGCAACCGACCGGTCGTATCCTGCCTGAGCAACATCAACCACATCCTGTGTCGTCGCGTCTTTTTTTAGCAATTCCTTCTGGCGATTCAGTGTGATCGCCGCATTGACCGAATCGGCACGTGCCGCCCGCAAACTTGCCTTGGCCATATCAAGACTCGCACGGATATCGCTGTTGTCGAGTATCGCCAGTATCTCGCCCGCCGTGACTTTGTCACCCTCTTCGACCATCAGCTTCTCCAGCCGGCCGGTGCCTTTGGATGCCACCGCCGCCTTTACCTGGGCTACGACATACCCGGTGGCGACCAACTCGGCGGCTGATTCCGATCCGGTGAGTAACTGAACACGTGCACCTTCAACTTTGACCGCCGGTGCGACCGACTTCACCGTAAATTGATAAGCGAAATAGGCTGCCACGGGCACCAGCAGCCAGAGCAAGTGCAGCCATTTTCGGCCACGCCGTGGGGCATCGGAGTTCTTCTTCTTGCGGTCGATCTTCAGTGCCGACAGATCGACATTGTCAGGGCGCGATTCCGTCATATCAATAACTCGGTATTATAAGATTTCGCCTTTTTCCGTCAATCACTTTGCGTGATGCGGTCGTCTGAAATGGCTATAATAACTAAATTCGAGGTGGAAAGTTGCGTCAATTATCGACCCACCGACTTTTTTCCTGCGATAGCGTCCAGCCCGCCTAAAATCATCGAAAGTTAGCCAATCCCCAGCAAATGCCCGATCTGATAGACCGAAAACGCCATCATCCAGGCCAGCACTAACTGCGCCAGTACTCCGTAAACCATCCAGCGCGCGCCAATCTCTCGACGCACCGTGATCAATACCGATACGCAAGGCGTGTAGAGCAGCACGAACACGAGAAACGCAAACGCCGCCAATGGGGTGATCCCGTTGGCCGGGTTCTGTAGCGCTTTAACCAGTCCCGCCGAAGATGGATCCGATTGATCGCCTACCTTGTAGAGCACACCCATCGACGAGACCACGACTTCCTTGGCGAAAAATCCCGTGACCAGTGCCACTCCCATCTGCCAATTGAGTCCCATTGGTTGCAGCACCGGCGCCACCGCGTGGCCGATTCGCCCGACCAGCGAGTAGCTCATGTCCTCCGCTGACTTTTCCGCCTGTAGACGCGCGACGCTTTCGCGCGCGCCGCTGTCGGTTGACTGCTGCAAATTCGCGATCTGCGCGTCGTAATCTTGCGAATAGTGGCTGGCTTTCGGAAACGCTCCCAGTACCCATAATATCACCGACGCTAATAGAATGACGCCGCCCATCTTGTGCAAATACACCTTGCCGCGTTCCCACATGTGCAACGCGCCCGTCTTAAGCGAAGGCCGCCGGTAGGGAGGGAACTCGATAATGAAAGGCACACTCTTGCCCGCAAATAACGTCTTCCGCAGAATCCATCCGACAGACACCGCAATTCCGACGCCCATCAAGTACAGCAGGAAAATCACATTACCCGCGCTTCGGGCAAAGAACGCGCTCGCAAATAGCACGTACACTGCCAGCCGCGCCGAACAGGACATGAATGGTATCAACAGGATCGTGAGTATCCGGTCACGACGTGATTCCAAAGTGCGCGTCGCCATAATCGCCGGCACATTGCACCCGAAACCCATCAACATCGGGATAAACGCTTTACCCTGAAGCCCCAGAACACGCATCAAACGATCCATTATAAACGCCGCGCGCGCCATATAACCGGAATCTTCCAGTATCGCCACTCCGAGAAATAGTATCATGATGTTCGGCATAAACACCAGCACCGAACCAACGCCGCCGATCACCCCCTGCGTCAACAAATTCGACAGAAAACCAGCCGGCAATATTCCGGCAATCAACGACGAAATCACGCCGACGCCCTTACTGATCCAATCGGCCGGATATTTGCCCAGCACGAAAGTTCCCTGGAACAGCAGCCACATCGCCAGCAGAAATATCGGAAATCCGAGTATGCGATGCGTTACGATGTCATCGATCCGGTTCGACAACGCCATCCGGTCGCCGCCCTGGCTCATCGTTGCAGCAATCGTCCGGCGGATGTATTCACAACGGCCGTTGTCAATGGCAGTATCTGATTTGGATTTCAAGTGCTGCTCGATCGTCTTCTTCGAGGCCGACACCTGGGAGAGGATGCTTGCCTTTTCTACCAATGACAGTTCGGCGAACTCCTCGAGCACGACCGAATTTTCCAGCAGGTTAACCGCATACCAGCGGGGCGGCAGGGTATTACACGATGTTGCCGCAACTTGGCGGGAGATCGCCGCTATTTCCTGATCAACGATTATTCCATAACTAATCGGCGAAGCGAACGTCGAGTCGTTTTCGCCGTCGAGCATCTGTCGCACCAAACGTCGCAGGCGATCCAATCCAATGCCGCGGTGACCGACCGTCTTGATGATCGGCGCGCGCAGACGCTCAGACAGCTCACGTTCATCGATGCGTACGCCCTGATGCGACGCTTCGTCCCACATGTTCAGCACAATGACCAGCGGCACCCCCATTTCCATTAACTGCGCAGTCAGCTGCAAATTGCGCTCCAGATTGCCGGCGTCGACCACATTCACTACCAGATCGGGATGCTCATGCAGGATAAAATCGCGTGCCGCCGACTCGTCCAGTGTGATCGCCGCCAGACTATACACACCCGGTAGATCGACGTACTCGATTTCGCGCCCGTCATGGGCGACAACCGCGCTGCGTTTCTCCACCGTCACTCCGGCATAATTGCCCACGCGTGCCCGCGCGCCCGTAAGGCCGTTAAAGACCGAGGTTTTCCCGCAATTCGGATTGCCTGCCAGCGCCACCGTGAAGCGACGGGCGACGGTATGGATAGCGCTCATGCCGTCTTCCTCACATCAATCAGCGCTGCCTCGGAACGTCGCAAGCTCAGGTACCCGCCTTTGAGACTTAACTCCATAGGATCGGCGAGTGGCGCCAACCGCACCACCTTGACCGTCTCGCCCAATCGAAACCCGAAATGCAGCAGCCGTTGGCGAATCGTCCCCTCTGCCCGGA
This sequence comes from uncultured bacterium, assembly GCA_963726455.1. Lineage (GTDB taxonomy): Bacteria > Zixibacteria > MSB-5A5 > CAIYYT01 > CAIYYT01 > CAIYYT01. The sequence goes on along the minus strand of CAVSCK010000005.1, from coordinate 357,874 downwards.
TGTTCACCACCGTCGCACTGTCGCCCCGTTTGAGATCGGCTAGCGTCAACTCTTCTTTGTCTCTTACCAACTCTAAGACTCCTAACGCAATGTAAGAATTATCATACATATAACGCAAATTTTTTTACTCTCTGGCAATTTCCTCTCGGAAATTGTTGAGACACTTCGGGTCGCCGCCGCTGCAACTGGTGATTGCCTCCAGAAACAGGGTCAACCTTCTGAGTGTGGTTCGCGACAGGCCATGTTCCATCTTGCAGGCCTCCTGTTCCGCTTGCTGCGGATCGATCAATAGAGCGTCGGTCAAAAACCTCCTCAGCGCTTTGTGAACCGCGAAGATCCTCTCTCCCAAACGGTTGCCGGACGGATTCAGCACGATTTTGCCGTAATGCTGTTGCCGCACATAACCGCCGCTCGCCAGCCGTGCCACTGCCGTTCTCGCCGTGGGCACCGTCACCTTGCGCGCCTTGGCCACATCGGTAACCCCCACCGTGTCATTGACCTTGGAGAGACGGTAGATCGACTCCAAATAGTCTTCATCTCTGGCAGTTAAACGGTACATAGTTCAATAATGTATGAGTCGTCTTACTTTGTCAAGGACTTTATCACTGATTGCCCTGATTTTTCTTGTATGTCTGGGTGTCATGAACCCGTTTTCATCCGTCATACGCTAAACTTCCACGCGCACCAGTAGTTCGGATGTTTCGGATCCGGCGGACAAAGCACGCACTGCGTCCTGATCCTTGGGTCAATCGTGGTCGCAAATCTTTCATATTCCACCACGCCAACCTGCTTGCAGGGAAACGGCTCCCGGCCTGCTTTTTGGCGCGCCGTTTGCACGCGGCATTCGTTCATCCGAAACACCAGACTATGCGGAGTTTCCTCGACAATTTCCTGGGTGTTGATATAGGCATACAGCCGGTGTTTGAGTGCCCTCTTCAATGCCTCCAGTCCGCCATTCGGTGGCAGCTCCAGCCGCGCAATAATTCGCCGGGCTTCAATCACGGTAAACTTCTCCCAGGCGTTCTTATCCAACTCAATCGCCTTTTCCATCCCCAGCTCGCGCTCGACTTCGAGAAACCACAACCCGTCATGCGCCAGCCACAGTTTGGCGGCATCCTCCAATAGTTCTTTATCAACTTTGTCGTTCATCTTGATATTCCTGCTGTCCCGAAATTACACCGTTCATATGCTGATCGAAACCTTATTTCAGTACTCCCGCATCACTTTTCGGTTGCTGCTTATGCTCCACGATTCCCCAGACATTTTCGGCGGCGCCATCAACTGAAAGCGCTCCGTCCACGAGCGATAGACAGAATCCGTTGGTCAAGAAGACTCTCTGTTCGGTCAGCTTGAGACTTGCATCGACTCCCAGTTCCGGCGCTACGATTGTCTTCTTGAGCGCCAGCAGTTCATTGATCTTGGGATCACGAACCAATTCATCCGAAACAACTCGCACCTGGTCCGAGCCGTCCGCATACCTAAGTCCCTCCGCCGTCTGCAACGCTAGGAAATTCTTCTTGATTCGATCATTCGGAGTGGTTGAATCACTCGAACAAATCAACTGCTTCCCCGACGATGACATCGCAACAAGCCAGTCATAATTCGTGTAAGTAATTCCTTTTGTCACATTCGCCAGCGGGTTGTAACCTTCCAATACCATCAATTCGTAATAGACTGTGCCTCTTATCTCAATGCCCGGCAAGGTCAGCGTTCCCTGCCCGATGGCGTGGTTGCGCACCCGCGTTCCATCATCGCGAAACGACTGCACCGGCTTAAGATCACTGAAGGTGAGGGCAAATTTGAAGTCGTGCCGATCATACGAAAACTCGCCGTCGGTGTACGGCTTCGTCCAATTGAGTCCTCCGAAGAGATAGGGATAGTTCACGTCCAGCCGCATCAAGTCCTGTTTCATCCTCGTATATGGTAACGTCGTCCAGCCCTTGCCATCAAACAGAAACCCGGTAAAATCTCGCTCCGACCGCTTGAAACGATTGTCCGCGAGTCCGCGTCCCAACGTGACCGTAAGCGCATAGCGCGCGGTGTCATCCTGTCCCAGAAACACCAGATGATCGCTCATATAGAAATTCTGAAACTTGGAATCCTGTCGAATCGAATCCGGTCTGAGCGCGTCGCCTTCGATTTGATGGTTCCTGCTGACCACGCCCGACCTGGCGTTAAAGCCACCGCCGGTCTGGGTTTGGCAACCCATGATTAGCGCTCCGAACGCCAGAGCCACGCCGATTCCGAGTGCCCGATGTAAGGAGTTCATTGCCCTCAATAGTAATAGACTTGCCTGTTGCAGCCAAGCGAAATTGCCTTTGTGCCGAAAGCTGCCATGCGACGCGACTTGCGCTCCGACAACTTTCCGCTATATTCTTCCACCGGGAGAGTGATACATGCTTCTGGCAGTCGACATTGGCAACAGTAACATCGTTTTCGGATTCTACAAAGGCAAATCACTGCTGACGACTTTGCGGGTCGCCACCGATCATGCGCGCACCGCGGATGAATCAGCTATTCTGGTCTCTCACTTCATGGAACTCAAGCGCCTGCCGCAGATCTCAGCCATGGTTGTCGCCACGGTTGTGCCGAAGCTCGAAGGCATATTTCGCCGCATGGCCGACGAATACTATCATCTTGAGCCGCTGTTCGTGCATCACCGCCTCAAACTCAACATTACTTTCGACTACCCGCAACCATCGGAAATCGGCGCCGACCGAATTTGCGATTCCGTTGCCGCGTTTGATCGCTTCGGTGGTCCGACGATTGTTGTCGATTTCGGAACCGCCACGACTTTTAGCATCATTTCCGAAAAAGGCGCCTATTTTGGTGGCGTGATTGCTCCCGGAATCGAAACGGCACAATCTGCCCTGGCTCACCGTGCCGCACAACTGTTCAAGATTTCCTTCGAAGCGCCTGAATCTCCGATCGGCAAGTCGAGCGAGGAGGCCATGAAAGCCGGCTCCTACCTAGGGGCAATTGGCCAAACGGATTACATCATTGAGAGCATCGCGTCCTACTGGGGGAAGAAACCCAAAGTCATCGCCACCGGCGGCCTCGCGACACTGATCGCTCCCAAATCCAAATTCATTTCCGATGTCCTTCCCGACATCACGCTTGACGGCCTGCGGCTGATTTATGAGCTAAACCGCTAAATCCCGCAGACATTGTCCGAACCTTTTAGCATTTCATTCAGCAGAGAAGACAATTACAATCTAACTTGTCACTTTTTACGCAAACACTCTCCCATGCTCAGTATCAGTCGCTCCTGACTCACCAAGTTTTTTTTCGCGAAACACTTGACTTTTCAGCAAATTCGCTGATATTTACTGCGACTTAAGCAAGACGGTTTGTTGAATATCGGGCTACTTCTTTGTGGTACTCAAGTTGCGCCTGAGATGCATCTGGTACATTGGATCAGAGGCTTGATTTTGTAACTCGTGAAAGTGACAAAATCAACGAAGTGCTTGACAGTGATGAAATCGGGAAGTTAATTGTCTGCAGCTACAGAGCTAATCTGCTACACCGCGACGATTGACTCTTGAGATAAAATTCTAAGATTGCCCCATAAATGCGTGTATTGCCCCCCACACGCATAGACCGGGAACTGCTCCCTAAGTAGATCCCGGTTTTCGTTTATGGTCTATCGGAAAGTAATTCCACCGATCAACGCGGAAACCTGAAGATTGGCAAGTAGCACTGGCTGCGAAGCCAATCCTACTTCTTCTCTTCCAGATCCTTCAATTCCTTGCGCGCCTTCTTCAGTCGCTTGTAGATATGGTCAACCTGTTTTCTGTCCGGAACCGGCCGGGCCTGCGCCTGCTGATATTCCTTTTCCAGATTCTCAACTTCCGTCTCAAGTGCTTTCTTGGCGTCCGGCATAATCTATACCTCCTTCTTTTGTGATTGCTGTTCGATGAATCCGATCGCCCGTTGAATACGTTTGACCACGCGTTCCTTGCCAACCGCTTCCATCAAACCGAATAACGATGGGCCACCGGTAAGGCCTGTGACCGCCAGACGAGTCGGATGAATCAATACTGCCGGCTTGACATTCATTTCCTCGGCATATGAACGCACAATCTCTTCGGATTTCGTTTCCGTCAACTCGCCTGCGGCGTCGAATCGGACTGCCAGTTCCGTCAGGTACCTGGCGGCGTCGACCGTGAAATGCTTCGCGGCGCCCTTGGCGTCATATTCAAAGTTATCGGTAAAGAAGTAGCGGCTCATCTCAACAAAATCCGTCAGCAATTTGCAGCGCTCCTTGAGCAGGCCAACCACGTTCATCAACCACTGCCAGCGGGTCTCGAGATAGTATTTGGTCGACAGGCCGCCTTCCACCAGCATCGGCGCCACCAGGGCGGCAATTTCGTGATTGCTCATTTCCCTGATATACTCGCCGTTCAGCCACAGCAGCTTTTCGGGATTAAAGATCGCGTTCGCCGAATTGATTCCTTCGAGCGTAAACGCGGCGATCAAGTCCTCCCGCGACATCATTTCCCGGTCATCTTTTGGTGACCAGCCCAGCAGCGCCAGGAAATTAAACAGCGCCTGCGGCAGGTATCCTTCCTTCTGATAGTCCGTGACTCCCTTGGCGCCTTTGCGTTTGGATACCTTGTTGCGGTTCATATCGAGAATCATCGACAGATGCGCAAAGGTCGGCATCTCCCATCGCAGCGCCTTGTAAATCTCAACCTGCAGGAAGGTATTGGTCATGTGGTCATTGCCGCGAATGATATGCGAAATCCGCATGTCGTGGTCGTCTACCACAACGGCAAAATTGTAAATCGCATTACCGTCGGTCTTGAGAATTATGAAATCATCCAGCTCTGAGTAGTCCTTCTCAAGTTTTCCCAGGACCACATCGTCGAATGTCGCCATGCCCTGCAATGGCAGTTTCAGCCGGACCACAAACGGCTTTCCTGCGTCCAGATTCGCTTTGACCTGCTCCGGCGTCAAATTGCGGCACGTGCGATCGTAATGATAGTTCACTTTGGCCTGCTGCGCCATCTGGCGTTTTTGTGCCAAGTCCTGTGCGCTGCAGAAGCAACGATAGGCGCTGCCGCGTTCAACCAGTTCCATCGCGAACGGCTTATAGGTGTGCAGCCGCGAAGATTGGTGGACGATCTCTTCATCCCAATCCATGCCCAGCCACCGGAGGCCGTCAAGGATTACGTCCACATACTCTGTACGCGAGCGCTCGGCATCGGTATCTTCGATGCGAAGCAGAAACTTGCCACCCATGCGACGCGCGTACAGCCAGTTGAAGATAGCGGTGCGAGCCGTGCCGACATGAAAGTATCCGGTCGGCGACGGTGCAATGCGAACTCTGATTTCCGAAAATGTCATATCGAGCTTGTTTGTTCTCCTGCCGGCGGTGGTTCATATCCCGCGGGCGCCGTTGTTGCCGGCACCATTTGTACGACCGGACTGTACTCCAGTTCAATCCCGCCTGTGGCTTTGGCAATTAAGTTATAGACCCATCCCCCGATTGCAGCAAGGATCGTGTTAAAGACCGCGCAAGCGATAGCGCAGATGAAAGGAAGCAAAATCGCAGCTACGCCCGCAAACACCGAAAACATACCAGACGAACCTTCTTCCATGTTTACCGGCAGGGCCGCCATCAGTGCGAACAGAAACGCATAGAAGATACCGAGGATAAATCCAAAGATCAGATTCACCACAAATGAAATCTTGACTAGCGACCAGACGCCAATTCTCTTGAGTTCCAGTTTCATGTTTCCTCCTGTCAAAAACGCACCATATCACCTTTTTTCGACGTCGGCAAGGTGTTTTTGGCTGGAAGAATAGACCAATTCGTACTATGCGCTTGCTGATTTGTGAAGAGAAAGGACCTGTTAGTGCCCGCCGGTTTCCGCGAGCAACATGAGCGCCATAATCCCAACGCCCAGCACGATTCCGGCGAACTGGCCGAGGGAGGCCGTGACTTTCGTATCGTGCTGCAACTCCGGAATCAGATCGGATCCGGCGATGTACAGAAATCCTCCGGCGGTAATCGGCACCAGCGCGTCGGCAAAACCGCGCACATGCGAACCGATCAGCAGCGCCGCCAGCGTGCCCGCGACGGAAACCAGTCCGCAAATGAAATTGAACATCAGCGCCCGTTTGGTAGTCAGGCCGCCGTGTATCAGAATACAGAAGCCGCCGAACTCCTTGGGGATTTCGTGCAGCACAATCGCCAGACTCGTGGTAATCCCCAGAGGAATGCTGACCAGATAGCTGGCGCCGACCAGCACACCGTCGATGAAATTGTGCACGCCCTCGCCTACGAGATTCATCGTGACCACCGGGTGAACGTGTTTGTCGCCCGGGAGGTGACAGTGCCGCCACCGCAGAAATTTCTCCAGCACAAAGAATATGAGAATTCCCACGACTACGAAGAGCGATGCGAGAAGTGGCGAGTCATCTTTCCGGAAGGACTCCGGCAACAAATGAATCAGAGCGTCGCCGAACAATCCGCCCACTGCGAAGCTGACCAAAAAGAGCGTGATCCGCTGCAGCTTTTCGCTGCGCAAACCGAGCGTCACCACTCCGATCAGCGACACCGCACTGATAATCAGAACACTTACTATGGCGTAAAGCCATGCTTCCACTGGAAAACTCCTGTACAAATTCGACGGCCGGCTGTTGTATAACACAGGCCACAGTGACCGTCAAGGTTAAACTTGGCGCAGCAGATCGGTGTCTGGATCTCAACTAATGGCAGTCTGCGGATTGATGTACGGAGCGTTCCAAGTTGACGACAACAAGCGCGAATAAGTCTGACGCGAAATCCCTCCAGTTCGGATTTCGAATGAAGTTGCTGTCGTGGTTTGCGACGAATCGTCGCGATCTGCCCTGGCGAAAGAATGTCACGCCTTACTCCGTCTGGGTTTCCGAGATCATGTTGCAGCAGACTGTCGTGGCAACGGCGATTCCCTATTTCGAACGCTGGCGCCAACGCTTCCCCGACGTCGAATCACTGGCTACAGCAAGCGAACGGGAAGTGCTGAGATTCTGGGAAGGGCTTGGCTATTACGCGCGCGCCCGCAATCTGCATCGCGCCGCGCGAATATTGGTGACAGATTTCGCTGGTGCACTCCCAAACGACAGAGAACAGTTGCGCTCCTTGCCGGGCATCGGCGAATACACGGCGTCGGCAATTATGAGTATCGCGTTCGGAGAAGAGCATCCGGTATTCGACGCGAATGTCCGCCGGGTGGTCAGGCGATTTCTCGGACAACGGACTTGGAGCAAGACTGCCGAACGACGCGCACGATCATTCGTTGCCGCAGCAATTCCAAACAAGAATCCGGGCGCCTTCAACGAAGCCGTGATGGAACTTGGGCAATCTGTCTGTTTGAATCGTAACCCGAAGTGCTCTACTTGTCCTCTACATTCACATTGTCGCGCTTACAAACTTGGCCTTCAAGACAGTATTCCCGGCAGTCGGACTGGTCACACACAGCAGCGTGAAAGCAAACTTATTTTGTTGCTCAACCGCGGCCGGTTGCTCGCTACAAAGAAAGAGCAGGGGCTGTTCGCCGGACTTTGGGTTCTTCCCAAAGTTGCCGCCAACCACTCGGCCTCCTCGCTAATCAAGTCGTTGGCGAACTGCCCCGATTCTCTTGCACCCACATTCGCCGGTTCTTTGAGAAAGCGCACTCACCATTACACTCAGTACGCCGAGCGGCTAACACCGGTGATTTATGAACTCGAACGAGTGCCTGCACATCCCGCGGATGGCTGGCATTGGCTGCGCCTCGATCGGCTTGAATCCTACCCGTTTCCTTCAGTTTACCGGTCAATTTTGAACGATTTGCGCGATAGCCGGTAGAATCTGTCGCCGGCAATTGGCAGGGGAATTCGCTTGAAATGCAAGCCAGATTCGTTTACATTCCTTGCTTACCGGTGGGCCGAGATTCAGCCCGCCAGATTGGCTATGTCTTTGAGAATTGATTCACAAACATAATCTGATGAGGTAAAGCTAGTATGAAACCTTATATGACGGAATCGGGGAAGATACTGATTACCCTTATTCCCGGTGACGGTATCGGGGTGGAAGTGTCCGCGGCCGCAAAGAAAATCATCGAGGCCACCGGCGCGCCGATTGAATGGGAAGAACGGCAGGCGGGAGCCAGCGTCTTTAAGAAGGGAATTCCTTCCGGAGTAACGCCGGAGACTATCGAATCGATACGCAAAACCCGGCTCGCCCTCAAGGGTCCGCTGGAGACTCCGATTGGCTATGGCGAGAAAAGCGCCAATGTCACCCTGCGCAAACTGTTCGAGACTTACGGCAATCTGCGCCCCGTGCGCGAAATTCCCGGCGTTCCAACGCCGTACTCCGGTCGCGGTATCGACTTGATCGTCGTGAGAGAGAACGTCGAAGATCTATATGCCGGTATCGAACACATGCAGACGCCCGGCGTTGCCCAGTGCCTCAAGCTTATCTCGCGCAAAGGTTGCGAGAAGATCGTGCGCCTCGGCTTTGAGGTTGCCCGCGCCGAAGGACGCAAAAAAGTCCATTGCGCTACCAAAGCCAATATCATGAAGATGACCGAGGGACTGCTCAAGCGGACTTTCGAGGAAGTCGCCCGCGAGTACCCCGACATCGAAGCCAATCATATCATCATCGACAACTGCGCTCATCAGTTGGTCAAGAAGCCGGAGCAGTTTGAGGTTATCATCACCACGAACATGAACGGCGATATCATCAGCGACCTGACTTCGGCGCTCGTCGGTGGTCTGGGTTTTGCCCCGTCGGCCAATATCGGTAACGAAGTTGCTATCTTCGAGGCAGTACATGGTTCCGCTCCGAAATATGCCGGCAAGAACATAATTAATCCTTCGGCCATGATACTTTCGGCTGTCATGATGCTGCGCTATCTGACACTGTTCAAGGAAGCCGCGACAATCGAAAACGCGTTGCTCGCCACACTTGAAGCGGGCAAGGTGATGCCGCGCGACGTTGTCGGCGATGCCAAAGCCGCCTCAACCACCGCCTACACGGATGAGATTATCAATAACTTCGGAAAGGCCCCCAGCCGTTCAAGAGCCCGTGATTACCGGCCGATTCGTATGCCGGAGATCGACAAGCGCCCTGATTTTGTCCGTCCGGCAGCTCGTCGCGTCGTCGGCGTCGACGTCTTCATCGAAAGCGCTCAGACTCCCGACGAGATCGGAAAGAATGTGACCTCGCTCGTCGATGGTACCGCCGTTCAACTTAAGATGGTCGCCAGCCGTGGCACGAAAGTCTATCCGGCGATGGGTGCGATTACCGACACGGTCGATCAGTTCCGTTGTCGTTTGATGCAGCGCCAGACAGCCGGTGGTCTGACAGACGAGGCCATCCTCAGCGTAATCCAGAAGATCAGTGCTCAGTATCGCTGGGCGCATATCGAGAAGCTGCAGGAGTTTGACGGCGCCCCCGGTTTCACCAAGGCCCAGGGCGAAGATTAATTCTATTCGTAATTGGAACGCCCAAAAGTAAGGGGCGAGGAATTTTCCTCGCCCCTTTTGATTTGTCTCAAAGGCAGGTGATCGCCGGCAGCGCATTCGAGCGGCGCGACTGAAGTCGCTCCAACATTAATTCATTGGCCGGTGCTCGGCGTAGTTGCGGCCGCCAGTGGTTCGAGTTGCACCTTCATCCACACTTCTTGTTTCTTGGGCAGCTCTCGGCCACGGAAGCTGCGACCACCTACTTCACCTTCGCCGCCACCGCGATGACCACCACCACGACCACCCCAACCACCTTCACCGCCACCGCCGGGAACTCCACCGGGAGGCATCCCGCCGGGCGGCCGTCCCTGGCCGAAATCCCCTCCACCGCCGTCGGAAGCCGCCTGACGCATTTCGTCGCGGTTGATTTCTCCCCAAATCAACCCGATTCCGATTTTGCGATTTGGCGGGATGCCCAATCCGTAGTACCTCACCTTGCTGGTGGCAAGTGGTACGCTAAATTCATACACAAAGAACCCCTTGTCGACGGCGAAGGCCGCGGACGGGCCCTCGGTGCCATCCATGGGAATCGGCTTTTCGACAATGACATCTTTTTCGTAGCAACTGAACTTGGGCTGGTAATTTCGATCGCGCTGTTGCATGCGTTCGCGAGCTTCCGGGGAAATCTGGCGCGAAGAGTCGCCGCCGGTTTCTCCCGTAACGGCGAGAATCTGATCGCGCGTGGGACCGCCGAAATAGCGGAGCTTGAAATTCTTTTCACGTTCGCCGGTGACGTCGAGATACACGGTCAAACCGGTCATCCGAATTACGCGAGCGAAATCCGGTTTGCGCGAGCACAACATGATATAGACGTTCTGCGTATCGTTGCACATTCCGACCGTGATGTCCTGATCGCTCAAATAGGACAGGGCGCCTTCCGGCCAGTCGGAAATCAGGCCGTCCACTTTGACTGCCTGCGGGACCGGTTTGGAGGTCAGTTCAATATTTTTGCCCCATAGAAATGAGGTAACGAGCGCAAAGAGAATCAGTGACAAGACAGTGTATCGGGCCAGCCGCCAGATTGACTTCATTTCTGGGTCGCTAAGTGAGTTCCACGCATCCATAGGAATAATGCTCCTCCTGATCGTACCTGCCCAATCATACGATTGGACATGGGCAGGACGCCGCCACTTGCGGGTTTTGTGGCCTGTCACAGAAAGTCAGGCACATTCCGCTGTGGCAATTTTCCACATTCGGTTGCCGGCCGGAACCGGCCTATTGGTTTTCAGTCTGATCTTTATTAGTCCGTTGCTTTCCGGTTCACTCTCCTTTCAATAAGAGGCGCGTAGCGCTACGCATGGTGCGTCGCCAGGCGGTTGTGCGTTGGCCGTGGCGCAGATTGAGGTAGTCGGAGACAACCCACAGTAAGCTGTGGGGTACATCATACAGCCGGCAATCTGCGCTGCGTTTCCGCAACGCGGTACGATAGACCCGATGCCAAAAGGCCAAACCGTGCCCGAAGAATGGGATAGCTCGGGTGGCTACCGGGTGGACTCATCATCGGGGGACAAACAGGAATGTTCATCCTACCGAGGATGGTTGAATACAACGACGTACGCAACTCACCCGCACGGTCACTCTGCGCAGAGCTGGCGACTATCGGACTTTGTGGCGGCGCGACCTGGGTCACACCTCCGTCAGAGCGGCGACAGCACCCTCTCTACTTATGTCCGAGGTTGAAACGTATACTCGGAAGTCCATGGGCATTTCTTGGGCTTGTTTAGAAGGAAGTGGTTGCAGTGCAGAAGGTTGGTGTAAAGAACGAGAGTGAAATGTGGCGTGCAATAACGCGGGTGCAGGGCAAGGCACGCCCGCTTGGCAGTGAATAAAGGAAAAAAACCCGAGAGGAGAAGCGACTAACTCTAGATCTCTGCGGCTTTCAGTTTGCCCAATTCCACGAGCGGTTTCCCGTCGATTTTCAAGGTGCTTCCCGGCAGAAAGCCGGAGAGGCCGTACGGACAAGTGTTGGTTCCTCCGGCCCATACGTTGCCGCCAACGCCGATGGAAATCATTCCCGGCACCGTCCAATTCTGAAGCTTGCTACCTTCAGGAATACTCATTTTGGGATTGATGCCGACATCGACGAAAGCGAATTCATCCTTGCCTTGGCCGGCGAGATCGTAACGTGCCTTTACTACCTCGAAGCCGGGTTTGCCGGTCATGTCGGTAAGTTTGCCAGCCTTAAAAATGAAAGTCAGCCCATTAATTTCTTTGCCAAAATACCACATGCGGTCAATAACAACTTTACCCTCCGCGGTTCCAGGGACCGGCGTGAGGAACACTTCACCCGCTGGGAGGTAAACTTGTGTAGCAGCAAAACCGCGCTGTTGGTCTTCCGCAGAGATGACGCCATCGCTGATTATGACCGGTCGCCCGGCAATCTGAAACTTAAGGTCGGTTCCGTTTGGATTTGTGATTCTGACTTCTTTGCCCTGCGCCAATTGCCCGCTAACGGTCTTGCCGACTGATTGAATCTGCGTGTAGTCGAGATTCACCGCATCCCAGAATAGTTTGCTGAGATTTTCCACGGTCATGCCGTATAGTGCGGCGTTATAGGAAGAAGGATACATCCCGTTACCAAGATTGACGGCGCGGATTCCGCGTTTCGCATAGACATCAAACACCGGAGCCGACGCCTTGTTTAGTGCCTCCAGCCGCTGACCAGGGATATCCGCATTCCGCGAAGGGTCGCTGCCCCAATCAAGTATCAAAGCTGCGTCGACAAATTCCGCAAGCTTGAGATCGAGACGCGGCGCTTGTGAATCGTATTTCTCCGGCACGTCGACGATCAGGCGCCTTCCCAAGTCATCGCTGCCGACGAGAAGCAGCGGGAACGCACCCGCCTTGCGCACCTGAACCGCGAGATTCTCCAACAACGGCATGTCACGTACGTTGCCGTAAATGCTGACTATTTCTCCTTCCTTGATCCCGGCGCATTGGCCGACCATTCGCTGTGACAATTTGTCGTAGTCGACCATTTTCCCCGGCGGAGCCATTTGACCCAGCAGCGAAACCGCCGCCACAATAATGCAGAAAGAGATTACCCAGACTGCCCACTTTGATTTCATAGATTCCTCCTGTCCGAACTGACTCGGATTGTCAGGCGACATTACTTACACGAGAGCGTCGCTTCTCCCACGGATTCGCTCACTTCAAGAATGTTTGCCGGCCCCACGTTGATGTCTATTACGGATGAAATGGCAATCGCAAGGTCGTAAACGGGGACTTAGAAAGCAAGTATCTATTGTGAAAATAAAGCAAGGGCACCACACTATCGGGGTCGGCCGGTTAAGAGGCACGGCCACAAATAGTTAGTGGGTGTAGTTACTTGTGGGCGGAGGAGCCACCGTGGGGGCCGATGTCGGAACGGGAACCGTCGAGGTCGGTGAGTACAGAATCGCCGGCATTGATCAGAGGGGAGTCGGGGAGCAGGTGGAAGTCAAGGGTGTCGGCGAATTTCGGGTTGACGGATAGGTTGCCGGACCTGCCGGCGAGGTCGCGAATCTCTTCGTAGTTGGCTTTGTATTTTGGTTTCTGCGGATCCTTGCGAACATTGGCGTTTACACGTTCGTTGAATACGAGTGACGAATCGACGAAGACATCGTTGTTGGCAATTACAAAATCGGACGGATTGCCGAGCATCCAGACACCGACGCAGGGACAGACCCACTCATCCCGCCAGCCGTTGTTGTAAACGATGTTGTTGACGAACACTCCGCGCGGACCCAATGTGTCGGCACGATCACCCCAGTTGGCAAAGCCGCAGTTGCCGTTGCGGTAAATCAGGTTATTGGTCGCTTCCATGAATGAAGTGCCGGTGGCGATCACGCCCCAGCCGAGACAGTCCTGCACGATGTTATTGCGCACCACCGCGCGAGAAGTGCCGAAGCTGCCGATGCCTTTCCAATAATGGCTGATGCGGTTGCGGAGTACGGTTGCCTGAGCATCCCAGGTGATGCCGATGCCGGCCCCGCGTCCTTTGTCAATGCGGTTGTCGGCGATGAAGGCCTTGGCGCCGCGATACAGAGCGATGCCGTCCCAGCCGTTGTTGTAGATTTCGTTACCTTCGATAAACAATTCCGAACCTTCGCGGCCGAAGACTCCGCCGATTCCGACCACCACGGTAGTATCGCGATACTCGTTGTTAATGATTTTGCAGTTGCGGATGGTTACTCGCGAGAACTTGGCAACAACGCCGGCATCGGTGGCGCTGCCGTCCTTGTCGCGCACGCCGCCGGTGATTTGGCAACCGGTGACTGTCGATCCCCAGCTATTCAGAAATAACACGCCGTATCCGGCCCCGGTCGACAGGATAACCGAATCGGGATTGACTCCGGTGATTGTCAGCGCCTTCTCTGCAATCAAAAACCCTCGCGTTGCGGCGACCGTCGTACGGGGCTCGAGACAGTTGCCGCAGAGATCTTCCGCATAGGCCGCAGGCGTGGCCGTGTAAGTGCCTGGCAGCACAACAATTTCATCGCCGGACTTGGCGCTATCGATGGCCTGCTGCAAGTCCGCAAAGGGATTCACAAAGGAGCCATCGCCCGGCGCTTTGGACGTAGCCGATACGTATATGGTCTGATGATCAGGATGGTATTGTTGGGCGCACGACGCGGCCAAAACCAGGCCGACGGTGGCCAAGACGATCACGATCTGGCGCATAAATCCTCCACTTGCGAATCGGTTTAAACTACATAACTTCGCGAACCATGAACAGGAAAAAAATGGCTGCCCGGGTGGCGCCCACGATGCTGGACTTGTTCTCGCAACCGGTGGAAGTTGAACTGCCGCAGGAGGAAAAGACCGACCGGGGGTTATTGCCGACATTGACTGATCTGTACAACCGCTTTCGTCAATACAATATTCAGTTCTTTGCCGGCAAGCTGCCCACGCCGCGCATCCGCTATTCCGATCGTTTGCTGGCCGCCGGCTTGTATGTTCGCAATCGGCAGGAGATCGTGCTGTCGCGGCGTTATCACGAAATATTTCCGCAGGATATTGATGACACGCTCAAGCACGAGATGGTGCACATAATTTTCTTCAACCATGATTCCGATTTCCGCAAGGAAGCCCAGCGAATCGGCGCGTCATACAAGGCAAAGGCACATAAGAGTCTGAAGTTGCCGCCGCGCTATATTTACTATTGCCGGGTGTGCAAGACTGAGTACCCACGCCGCAAACGGCTGATTTCGGCGTCGTGCGGCAAGTGCTCGCCGTCACGTTTTGATCCCAAGTTCAAGCTGGCGTTGAAAACGCGCACGAAGTAGCCACACCGTACTTGACCAACCCTTTGCAGAACCGCCAGACGTCATCGGCTGCACTAATGCCTTGACAGGTACACATTGTCCGGCTTCATTTCCGCTGATAAACAATGAATACTCAAGGAGCTAGTGAATGAAATTGCGACTACAGTTGATCCTGACAGCTATTCTGGTTTCTCTGCTAAGCGGCATGGCCTATGCCGGATTGCCGTCAACCAGAGTGACGCTCGACAACGGCATGCAGGTTATCCTGGTGGAGAATCACTCCTCGCCGATGATTGCCTCGATTGTATTCGTCAACGCGGGCGCCCGTTATGAAAATGAGTTCAACAACGGTTCGACGCATTTCCTCGAACACCTGCTATTTGACGGCACCAAGACCAAAACACAGGAACAACTGGATGATGCGATCGAACGCCACGGCGGTTACATCAATGCCTTTACGCGGAAGGAACTGACCGGTTACCTGGTGTTGATGCCGACGCAGTACATTGACTACGGACTTGATGTCCAATCGGATCAGCTCTTCAATTCGATTCTGCCTGACGACCGATTTCCGAAGGAACGGAAGATCGTGATCGAGGAGATCAGGCAGAGTGATGACGACCCGACAACGCGTTTGAAAAATTCTATGACGCGACGGTGTATGCGGGTACGCCATATGCGCGTCCGGTGCTGGGATATGAGAATTTGATCAACACGGTCACCCGCGAAGAGTTGATGAACTATTACCAGACCTATTACGCGCCGAACAATATGGTGGCGCTGGTGATGGGTGACTTCAACACTCAGGAGTTTATCAAGAAGTATAAACAGTATTTCGGCAATGCAGCGCCCAGACAGGTGCCACCGGTGCCGGCGTTCAAGGTGTCAATTCCGAATGAAAAGAAGATCGTCAGAAAAGAGCTCGACTCCAAGGCGTCGCATCTGGATTTTGCCTCGGCCGGGCCGCTGTATTCGGATCCCGACTATTTTGCCTTCTATATTTTCAATGAGTTGATGAATTCGGACGCGACCTCGCCGTTACTGAAGGCACTGACATCCGGGGACAACCCGCTTGCGCAAAGCGCGTCGACGTCGATCACGTTACAGAAGGATTTCACGATTTTCGATGTCGCGGTCAAGACCGATTCGGCAGCGAACGTCGACCGGATTATCAGTTCGGTCAATGAGACGATGGAGAAGACGCTGCAATCATGGGAGCCGACCCAGGCCGATATCGATGCGATCGTCGTCAGCGCCAAGACGCAGGAAATCTACATGCGGGAGAAACTGCATTATTACGGTATCATGGTTGCGCCGACGCTGGTCTCGACCGGTTACGAATTTGTCGACAACCTGAATGCGAATCTGGCCAAGGTGAAGACCGCCGATGTCAAGCGCGTGGCGGCAAAATATTTCAAGACATACAACTATGTCGCGGCGGTGGCGACGCCAGTGAAGCAGACCGAGTCGGCAACGGAAACGCAGATCAAGAGCAAATATCTGGACCGCGCTCTGCCCAACGGCCTTCAAGTCATTATCAAGTCGAATCCTTATTCGGAAGTGCAAGCATTTATGGTGTTGGGCAAGGACCGCGCCGCCTCGGAGCCGGAGGGCAAGGCCGGGATCACTGATTTCGTGAACCGCATGTTGTCCCGCGGAACCGCCAAGTATGACAAGAATGCGATTACGCAGAAACTGACGGCAATCGGCGCGCATCTGACCTACACCGACGATCCAATGATTCCCTATGACGACATCTATACTTCGCGACTGTATTCGTTCGTCAAATTCGAGACGATCAAGGATTTCACCGACCAGGGAATTGATTTGCTGGCGGAGATGATTAAGAATCCCACGTTTCCAGAGGCCGAGGTCGAACAGGCCAGGGGCGACATGCTGCAAGTGTTGGGTATGAAGACGGGTTCAACCTATCAACGCGCGCGTGACGAATATTTTGATTTGCTATTCAAGGGCACTTCGTACACAAATCCGGAAACGGGAACGATGGCGTCCGTCAAAGCCATTACGACGGCTGATCTGAAAGAGTATCACCGGAAATATTACGCACCCAATAATCTGATCCTGTCGGTTTGTACCGATATGGATCCGGAGATGATGTACCAGAAATTGTCGGCGGCCTTTGGCGACATGAAGCAGACAGAACTGACGAAGGCAACTGTTGCCGCACCGGTGACAGTCACGGGTGAAGTGACGCAGAATATCCCGATGGAAAAGAAGCAGACCTATTTCTATCTCGGCGGCAAAGTCTGCAACGCATCCGATCCCGATGTGGTGCCGCTACGCGTGGCGATCGAAATTCTTTCGAAGCGGCTGGCGGATGATCTGCGGGAGAAGCAGGGTTTGGCCTACCGACTCGGAGCCGGGGTGTCGTTTGACCGGAATTTCGGGTGGTATAGTTGCGCGATCGGCACCGGCGTTGACAACTATAAGAAGGCCAAGGCCGGCATGCTGCATGAGATCGATTCGCTGCGGTCATTCGATATCGCGCCGGAGGAATTGGAACGCGCCACCAATTCGCTCTGGGGATCGCTGTTGACCTCAAGATTGTCGCGGATCAATCAGGCGTATTATATGGCGGTGAATCAATTCCTGACCGGCAAGTACGATGTCGAAGATGATTTGATTGGTGCGCTCAAGAAAGTGACCAAGGACGACGTGAGACGTGTTGCGCAGAAGTATTTCGATACGACGAATTATGTGCTGGCGACAGTGGGGGCGCCGCAGGAGTAGGGCTGAAGTAGAGACGCGTCAGGTCACACCGTTCGCCTCGCGGGACGAGTCGAACGGCAAGACCTGACGCAACAGTTGAGAGACGGGCACTGAAGGAACAGAGGGCAGGACCTGACTCAACAATTGAACGGCGTACAGATTTCCGCATAACGAAAGGGCGAGTCGGTGACTCGCCCTTGATCATTTTAGCCCCTCAAAACAATCGAATTACAACAGTGATTCGGTTTCCCAGGCCAGTGTCTGGTCGGTCAATGGTTCGTAGCCGACGTGTTGGTAACGAATCACGCCGTTCTTGTCGATTACGAACATGGTCGGAATGCCCTGCACACCGTATTGGGTGGCGATATTCTGGTCGCCATAGAGTACGTTGAAATTGTAACCCTGATCGGCGATGAACGGCCGCACCAGACTGGTGTCGCGCTCCCAGACGTCCATCGCCAGGTATTCGACTCCGGCCGGTTTGCGATCGACAAATTCCTGCAGCAGCGGCATCGTCATCCGGCAAGGGCCGCACCAGGTCGCCCAGAAGTCGATGACGACCACTTTCCCTTTGAGGCCGGCCAATGACACGGTCTTGCCTTCGAGATTCGTGAACGAAAACGCCGGCGCCGGGACATCAAGCTTCTGCGCCAGCGCTCTGGACTTGAAGACGTCGGTACTATCTTTCAACACGGCGAGCCGCAGATTGCGTTCCTGTGTTGCGGCGGCTTCCACTTTCTTGCTAACTTCCGCGTAATTGGGTAGTGACCGCACCGGCGCAAAGATCGGCGCCCTTTCCAGACGACGGTAGTCGGCAAAACCGGCGTCGGCAGCGCTGCTGATTGCGCTTAGTGCCGAATCATTCTGCCCGGAATTCAGGAACAGTTTGGCGAGATCAAACCAGCCGCTGCCGGAATTACCCTTGGCAAGTCCGATCAGTTTCCGCTGCGACGCAATCGCGCCGGGATAGTCACCTTTGGCAATGCTAATATCGGTCTTGAGTTTGAGCGGCTGCGTTTCATTCGGCAGCGCCGTGGCAAACATATCGGCGAATTTCAGAGCGTTGGTATAATCATCCCGCTGCAGGTAAATGGTCGCCAGTAGCTGAAAGGCCAGCGGGTTTGAATTGTCTATCGCAATCGCTTTGTTCAAGTAGTCGATGGCAGCCGTCGTGTCAGGAGCGGCCTTGGAGGCGAGCCGCGAAGCAAGGCCGAAATTGCCCCAATAGTATTTGGGATCGAGTTCGACGGCTTTGCGGAACCACTTTTCCGTTTCGTCGCCATTCAAGCAACGACCATAGAGGTAGGCGTAAGTTGCCGATTGCGGATTTTTCTCGGCAAGCTGCTTATAGTACGCGACCTTGAGATCGCTCTTGTCGTAGCCATCAAACAGCGACTGATAGTCGCGATGCAGAACCGTGGACGTGGGGTTGGACTGCAGGAAATGTTCGTAGATTGCCTGGTAGCCCTCAAATGTAGCATTCGGTCCCATCGCAGCGGCAAACGCTTCGACGGAATCGGTGCAGGCCTGCATCTCAGCCGGCTCGACATAAGCGGTAGCCGTAATCTCTTTGGGCGCCTGCGTACATGCGGCGATCATTAGCGCCGACAGGATGCCGGCGATCAGGAAAAGTTGTTTCATCATTCCTCCGGAAATCAAAGAAGCTTTCGAATTAGTGGCTCGGTCGGCATAGACTTAGATACGATCATTATACTTCTACGGTTGCCGCCGGGAACGTCTGAACAGTAAATATCCATTTAGGTTGCCAGATTGGCAAGCGCAAATTCCCCGGCCGCAGCCGCTACTAAATTTTAAACGTTGATCGGCGTATTAATTCTGAGATATTATTCAGGCACAATTCCGGCGCCCATGGCGTCAATAGCGGGGTTAACCTCAGCAAAGGCGGTAGGTAACTTATGAAAGTGCATTTGAGAATGATCGCAGCGGCGGGCGCACTGTTCGTCCTAATGTTGTCGCTGTCAATTCACAGTCTGCCACGATTGGCCACCGAGCATGGCGCGCCATGTATCAAGTGCCATGTCAGCCCCAACGGCGGCGGCATGCGCAACGAGTTCGGCCATGCCACTGCGTACAACGAACTGGCGCTGCAGCAAACCAGGAGTCTGCTGGGGGACTACAAGGCCACTTCGCGTTTGACCGACAATGTCACCTACGGCGTCGACTATCGATTGCTTTACGAGAAGAATCTGTCATTCTTCAGAATGCAGTCAGATTTCTATTTGTCGCTGGAAATGCTGAAGCATACGACGTTCAATCTTACTTTTTCGCCCGGCACCTTCCGCGAGAGTTTCCTGCTGCTCAAGCTGAAGGGGGACAAGTATTGGATCAAGGCGGGCGAGTTCTTCCCGGCATTCGGATTGCGTGATGCCGACCACAACGAATACATCGAAACCGTGCCGCAGATACTGCCGCAGCCGTCAGTCGACGGCCTGTCGCTCGGCGGAAATTTCTTTGACGGGTCGAATATCACGGTCGAGTACTACCGCCCCAACGGCCAGAGTGTCGGCACTTTCCATTCGTTCAGGGCCGGCGGTCTCGGTCCGTTGAATTTCCTGGTTGGGTTATCGTGGCGGCAGTCGCAGAATAAGGGCGGCAATATCGGCTACGGAAACTTTCCCATCGCCAAGGAAGTCTTCGGCGGGCTGAGCTACGACCGCCTGACGTTGCTATTGGCGGCGGGCGCAGTCGGCAAGGGCAATGAACAGCGCACGGCGTACATGCAACTCGAAGGACGCGTGATAGACGGTGTCTACCTTTTGTCCGAGTACAACTACTATGATCCGGATTGGCGAAACAGAACCGGAGTCAGCCAGTTTTACAAGTTCTCCTGCGAATTTTTCCCGGTGCCGTTCGTGGAGTTGCGGCCTTCACTCGTCCTGGAGAGGCCGCGGTTTCAGAGCAAGTTTACCAGCAGGTATCTGGTGCAGTTGCACGTGAACTATTAAGTCTGTGGCGGCGTCCGCAGACTTGAGAATAAATTCGCACCTACGTTCTCCGGTATGTCGGCGTGGCGACAATGGCGCGCGTACTACCTGGTGGAATCGTTTGATTGCCTTCCGGCAAATCATTATATTCGCGCAACGACTTGTTAATGCGGAGGAGCAGCCATGAACGTATTTGAATTTGCGATGAAGATGGAAAAGGACGGCAAAGCATATTACGAAGATCACGCAGCCAAAGAGAAGATCCCGGCTTTGAAAAAAATCTGGCAGCAGCTTGCCAAGGACGAAACCAAGCACTACGAAATTTTCCGTCGCATGAAGGATGGCGAGTTGAAGGAAGCGTCGAAGATGGCCACCCTGGGCACGACGATTCTCGACACAGCCAAGACCGTGTTTGAAGAGCTGGCCTCACAAGACGATGATTTCCTGTTCTCCAAAGACATTTTTGACGCCTGGGAGAAAGCGCAGGATGTCGAGATCGAGACCGAGGAATTCTATCGCCAGAAACAGCAGGAAGAGAAGGATCCCGAGGTCAGTAAGGCGATGGGATTGATCGCCGATGAGGAGAACAAGCATGTCAACTTGATCGAGCATGTGCTCGATTTCCTGCATGAGCCGCGCACCTGGCTGGATGATGCCGAGTGGAGCAATCTGAATAAGTCGTGAGATTTCGACGAGCCATGCCCGTGACAGGGCGTGGCTTTCCATTACATAGCACAACGGAGTAACACATGGGTACATATCGAATGGCGCAGCCGGTCAATGAACCGATCTTCAGTTATGCCCCCGGATCGCCCGAACGCGAGAAGCTTAAAGCAGCGTTGGCCGACTTGAAGTCCAAGCAGATCGAAGTCCCTCTGGTGATTGACGGCAAGGAAATTCGCACCGACAAGAAGGTTCCGATGACCGCGCCGCACGACCACAGTCAGGTGCTTGGCTACGCCTATCACGGGGGCAAGAAAGAAACCGAGATGGCGATCGAGTCAGCCATGCGCGCGCATCAGACCTGGTCGTCGATGCCACGTCATCACCGCGCCGCGATTTTTCTGAAGGCCGCCGATCTATTGGCCGGGCCATATCGATATATCATGAATGCCGCGACGATGCTGGCGCATTCGAAAAATGCTTACCAGGCGGAAATTGACGCCGTCTGCGAGTTGGTGGATTTCTTCCGATTCAACGCCTACTACATGCAGGTGATCGCCGACATACAGCCGATCAATCCTGACCCGACGATCTGGAATCGCATTGATTATCGCCCGCTGGAAGGGTTCGTGTATGCCGTGACTCCGTTCAACTTTGTCTCGATCAACGGCAACCTTCCGACGGCGCCGGCAATGTGGGGAAATGTCGCCGTGTGGAAACCGGCCTCAAGTGTGCTATATACATCGCATTTCCTGATGAAGATACTCACGGAGGCGGGTTTGCCGGCGGGTGTGATCAATTTCGTGACCGGAAAATCCTCGGAAATCAGCGACGTGGTTTTTGCCAACGAGAATCTGGCGGGGATTCACTTCACCGGCTCGACGGCGGTGTTCCAGGGCATGTGGAAGACAATCGGTGCGAATATCGCCAAGTATAAATCCTATCCGCGAATCGTCGGGGAAACCGGCGGCAAGGATTTCATCTTCGTGCACAATTCCGCGGTGCCGGCTCAGGTCGCGACGGCAATCACACGCGGCGCGTTTGAGTATCAAGGCCAAAAGTGCTCGGCGGCATCCAGAGCGTATATTCCGAAATCGCTCTGGCCGAAAATCAAAGAGATCGTCGTCAAGCAGTTATCCGAGATTAAGATGGGCGACCCCTGCGATTTCTCGCATTTTATGAATGCCGTGATCGACAGGAGCGCGTTCGACAGCATCAAAGAGTACATCGAATTTGCGAAGAACAATTCCGATGCCAAGGTAATCGCAGGCGGGCATTGTGATGACTCGAAGGGATATTTCATCAGCGCAACCGTGATCGAGACCACGAACCCGAAATTCAAAACCATTCAGGAAGAAATCTTTGGGCCGGTGATGACGGTCTATGTTTATGAGGACTCTGAATTCGAGAAAACGCTGAGATTGTGCGATGAGACCTCGCCGTATGCGCTCACCGGCGCGATCTTTGCCGTCGATCGTTATGCGGTCAAGATCGCCGAGGGAATTTTGCGGAATGCGGCGGGCAATTTCTACATTAACGACAAGCCGACCGGCGCGGTGGTCGGACAGCAGCCGTTTGGCGGCGCGAGAGCATCCGGCACCAACGACAAGGCGGGCGCGCTACACAACATGATTCGTTGGACATCGCCGCGCGCGATCAAAGAGAATTTCGTACCGCCGTCGGATTTCAAGTATCCGTTTATGGGCAAAGAATAGATTCGACTTGGTGCGGTCAGGATGGGAATCCTGACCGCGCTGAGTGACTTAGCAAATTCGCGGGATATCTAACTACTTCGCCCGCAGAAATTCGATCAAATTCGCCAACCGATGGAACTGCGAGTGTGCCGACCACGCTTTGTGCATGGCGCTCAAGGCCATCTTGGCGCGCAGCTCGGGTTGATTCAGGTAGTATTCGAATAGTCTCTGGTATTCAGCGGGAGAAGAGGCGCTAGCGATTTCGTCTTCGCCATACATTTCGCGCAAGGCGGACGGATTGTCGACAAGCTGGAAGGCGCCACAAGCGGCCAAGACGTGCGTTCGTTCGTTGACTTCGTTGCCGGTTTCGATTTGCGCCTTAAGATGGAAGTTCGGGCAGATGGCGGCGAAGTTGTAAAGCAGACCAGATTCTTCCTGCGTGAGATTGCCGAACTTGCCCGGCCAGCCGGTGCCTGCGAGAATTCCGGGGTGTGCGCAGACAATCGGAATCAGATAATCGCTCGTCTCCTGCCACTTGAGCGGGCTGTTGGTGCCGACAAAAGCATAATCCCAGATCGTGCGCGCGGGATAGGCACGATGAATCAGTGGATTGAAGGCGAACGGCAAGGAGATGACGCGCTTATTCTGGCGAGCGATTTTGTCGTCACGTTCCGGATGCAGATGGAACGTAATGCAGAAATCCGCGTCCTGGACGTCGTTGTCAAATTCGCTGACCAGTCCAATGCGCGCGCCGGAACTCGCCGCGGCATCGCGGTCAGACCCGTCCAAGTCGCCCCAGATTGCTTCGTTATCGACTGAGATAATTGCCGTCGGTTTACACTCTGAGAGAGCTGAAGTGAAGTCCGCGCCGACTCCGACCGAGAGTGCGGGTATTCCCATGTGTTCGAGGCACTGCTGCCAACTCTCGAATATGTAATAGAGCGCGCCCATTGCAACGGTCGGCGAATAGAGCAGGATTCGTTGATTGCTGTGTTGATAGCGGTTGCGAAATTCGCCAAGTAATGACTCACGCAATCGTTGACTCTCGCGTACCAATTCGGAGCGCCGTTCGTCAGCAGCGTTCTCGGATATCCAACGCAGGGTTCTGATTAATAGTGCCGGCTTGAGCGAAGTCGTCTGATCCTGCAGCGTGACTCGCCCGAGCACTGAACAGAGATTGAGCCGAGCATCGCAGTACTCGGAGTCACTGGTGATGGCGCCGCACAGCCAACTGAGAGCGCCTTCATACTGCTCTTCATCGAACATCATCACGCCGATATCGTTCAAATTGCGGGCATCGTCCGGCGCCAATTGGTGGGCTCTTTCGAAGGCACGAGCGGCTGCGGGCTTGTTGTTTTCGGCATACTGTGATTCGCCAAGACCCCGCCAGGCCTCGGCGTTCTGCGGTTCAAAACGAAGCACCTGTTCGAAGATGGCGGCGGCCTCGCGATGACGGCCTTGTTCCAATAGAGAAGACGCCTGGGATAGGAGTCCAGTCCGCAGGTTTGGGGAGGGCGATGCCATATTAGATTCATCGACATGCTTGGGCGATCCTTGAGGATGGGCAGCAATGCAAAGGGCGCCTGAACATCAGGCGCCCTTGCGGTTGGAAGGTTGTCCCCCTCTCTTACTCCCCGCCCATTCCAAACGGTTCAGGTTCGGCGCCGGTGTCTTTCATAAGCCGGTTGGCCTTGGTGATCAGATCCACCAGTTCGCTTGCCTGCTCACTGCCGGTTTCGCGCTCGACCTGCTGCGCTACCTGCAACACGTCGCGCAGGTGACCGTCTTTGGCCCAGTAGCTCTTGCGCATGATTTCGGCGAACTCCGCGGCGGCGGCCGCCAACTTGAAATCGGAAGAAGCCGACTCGAATGAGTACCTGAGAACTGAGCGGTCAATCGGTTCGGCGACTTCACTCACCGCGAAAGTGACCGGATCTTTGTAGCGCACAAAGACAGTACCAAGATCGCCGTGCGCTTCGTCTTTCAGCCGGACTTCGTACAGCGCGGTCACGGTATGTCCGGAGCCGATTTCGCCGCCGTCTTCTTTGTCATCGCGGAACTTGTTGTCAGCAACGTCGCGGTTTTCATAGCCCAGCAGGCGATAACGTTCGACCGCTGCAGGATTGAAATCGACCTGGATCTTGACATCGCGGGCAATCACCTGCAGCGTGCCGGTAAGATTTTCTTCAAACACACGCTTCGCTTCACTCCAGTTGTCGACGTACGCATAATTCCCGTTGCCCTTGTCGGCCAACTGTTCCAGCAACACGTCGTTATAGTTGCCCATCCCGAAACCGATCGCCGAAAGCGTGATGCCCTTGTCGGCGTATCTCTTGGTTTCTTTGAGAATAGCTTCAGCGGAAGTTTGCCCTTCATTGGCAACGCCGTCCGTGCACAGAATAAGCCGATTAATTCGGTTCCGGTCAAAGCAGCGATCGGCCATCTGGTAGCCCAATCGCAACCCGCCCTCGGCGTACGTCGAGCCAGAGGCGTAGAGCTGCTCGATGGCGTTCATTATGTGCTCGCGGTAGCGCGCCGAGGTCGGTTCCAGAACGGTGAAAGCATCTGTCCGGTAGGCGACGATACCGACGCGGTCGCGATCAGTTGAGATTGTCGAGCAGCAACCGCAGCGCCTGTTTCACGGCGCCGAGACGATCTTCACGCTGCATCGAACCGGAGACATCGACAACGAATACGAGGTTGGCGTCCTGGCGCCGGTTCGCCTCGATCTTCCTGCCGGCGATTCCGATTTTGAGAAGCTGATAATGCTCACCGAACCTGGACGGCGCCGCTTCCAGATTGACGCGGAACGCGCGTTCGCGAGGGAGACTGTAACTGATACTTGAAATTGTTCACGAATTCCTCGACGCGAACGGCTTCTTCCGGCGGAATCTCGCCGCGCGTCAGGTACGACCGGGTCATTGTGTAGGAGGCATTGTCGGCGTCGATCGCGAAAGTTGACAGATGGTCGTCTTCAGTCGGGATGAACGGGTTGACGCCATAATGTTTGAAGAACATGGCGTCATAGGCCTGTCCGTTGGGCGGAACCGATCCGCCGTTTGCCATTGGAGGATTTCCGTACTGAGTAGGCATAATACACTTAAGTAAAGCCCTTGGCGTGCGAACCGGCTCGGATGATGTCGGGGGTAGGCCGATTTGACATTTTTGTTCGGACGGAGACGATGTCTTGGCGGGGCCAGTTCCGATTTCCTGTATCGCGGGGACATCCAACGCCGATTTAACTTCGTGGGAAGGTGGGCTGGATTGAGGTGTGTAAAAACCGCGATCCTGTGTTACAATCTGGTACTGCATTTCAACGAATTTCTGGTCAAGCTGGAAGTCCTGTGTGGTGTTGTTGCCGGCGGTCACCGTCACGGCGGTGACGGTTTTGAAGGCATAACCAATCATTGTAGCCCTTACAGTGTAACTACCGGGAGCCAGATTCTGGATGTGGTACTTCCCAGTCGGATCTGTGATAGCGCCGTAAGTCGTGCTCACAACCTGTACCGCTACGCCTGGCAGCGGCTGGCCGGTCTTGCTGTCGGTCACGGTGCCACTGATCGAGCCGAGCGTGCCGGCTGAGGCCGCACTTTGGCCGATGGCACCGCTGTTGGAATTGCCTCCGAAATTGCAGCTCAACAGGGCCAATGCCACCAGTATCAGGGTGAGTCCTGCCCAGAATGTGCGATTCATAATGTCCTCCTGTCTTGAGGTTGATCTTGTCTTTGACCTCAATACAGGCGGCCTGCAACTATATTCCCGCTGACAACGTTAAATCAGTCGGAATAGGCGCGGATTACGGTGACGGCTGAAGACACTGTTGCCGAGCCATTTGCATCGACGTGCGTGGAAATCGATAAACCATTATTGTCTAATCCGTTTATCAGATTAAATTGCACCGAAACATAGCGTTGGACGTTAAGAATTATGTGGAACTGGGCCTCAGGCGAAATAGGGTAACAAGAAACATATGGACAAATTCGTGATTGAAGGGGGTAAGACACTCTCCGGCAAGGTGAAAGCCATGCGTTCCAAGAACGCGACCCTGCCGATTCTGGCGGCGGCATTGCTGGCCGATTCCGGTACCACAACGTTGTCGGGAATCCCCAATCTCCGTGACATTGATATCATGCTGCAGGTATTGCGCGAGCTTGGCGCCAAAGTCGATTGGGATAAGCAGGCGCAACTGGTGAAAATCGACGCCAGCAATATCGACAAAGACGAAGCACCGTATGATCTGGTTCGCAAGATGCGCGCCTCGTTTTTGGTGCTGGGCGCGCTGATCGCCCGCTTGCAGCGTGCGCGTGTATCGTTGCCGGGTGGCTGTTCACTGGGGCAGCGGCCGGTCAATTTGCACTTGAAGGGCTTTGCGCAACTGGGTGTCGACATCCATGAAGAAGCCGGTTACGTTCTCGCGCACGGCTCGGTCAAGGGCGGCATGGTCTACTTCGATCGTCCATCTCATACCGGTACCGAGAACCTCATGATCGGCGCGGCACTGTCATCGGGACTCACCCGCATCGTCAATGCTGCCTGCGATCCCGAAGTTGTTGACCTGGCCAATTTCCTGAACCAGATGGGGGCCGATATCTCCGGAGCTGGCACAACCGACATGACCATTCATGGTGTGAAAAAGCTCAAGCCAATTTCGTATCGTCCGATGGCCGATCGTCTGGAAGTCGGCACTCTGCTTTGTATGGCGGCGGGCACCGGTGGACGGTTGGAGGTAGAGGACGGTATTGCCACCGACCTGGAAGTCGTGCTGCTCAAGTTGCGCGAAATGGGTTGCGAAATTTCGTCGAGCGCCAACTCGATAACGGTGGCCTCCGACGGCAAGCTAAAAGCAACAGATTTCGTTACCTATCCTTTTCCCGGGTTTCCGACTGACCTGCAACCCTGTTTCGTGGCGCTGGCGACGCGCGCCGAGGGAATCTCCCATCTGCGTGAGACTGTTTTCGACGACCGTTTCAGCTATTGCATGGAATTGATTCGACTGGGCGCCAAGATCACGATCAACGGCGATGTTGCCACCATTGAGGGAACACCGGCACTGACCGGCGCAACGGTAATGGCATCTGACATCCGTGCCGGCGCGGGATTGGTCACCGCCTGTTTGGCGGCTTCAGGTACTAGCGAAGTCAGACGAATATATCATATAGAGCGCGGCTACGATGATTTGGAGAAGAAGCTTCAGTCCGTCGGCGCAGCGATCGCGAAAGTTCCGGAATAAACCGTCCCCTTATGGGTATAAAGTACATGAATCGAACAACCCTGATATTTCTCGCCACTGCGCTGCTGACGCTGGCTGCCTCGAGTTATGCGCAGGATGAGTCTTTCGGCAAGAACAAGGTGCAATACAAGCGCTTTGCCTGGGACTACATCCAGTCTCCGAACTTTGACGTCTACTACTACGACGGCGAATATGATTTAGCGAAATATGCGATTGCGGAGATGGAGTCGGCGTACGTCTATATCTCCAAGCAACTCGACTACAAATTGCGCACCCGGGTGCCGGTATTGATCTACAATTCGCCGAACGAATTTCAACAGACCAACGTGGTGCCCGATCTTCTGCCGGAAGCAGTCGGCGGTTTTACGGAATCATTCAAGAACCGAATTGTCGTTCCCTACGACGGTTCCTACGAAGATTTCCGGCACGTGCTGCATCACGAGCTGACGCACGCCGTGACCTACGACATGATTTACGGCAGCTTCTTTGGCTCGCTGGCTTCGCGCCAATATCTCTTTCGCCTGCCGCTCTGGTTCGCCGAGGGATATGCGGAATACTCGTCCCGCTTCGGCTGGGATTATTTCGCCGACATGGTTGTGCGAGACGCAACAATTCACGGCTATTTGCAGCCGCTGGAATACGTTGGCGGCTTCCTCGCCTACAAAGAAGGACAGGCGGCGCTCAAGTATCTCTCCGAGGCCTACGGCCCAGAACGAATTCCCGATTTGATCAATCGCGGCAAGCGCACTCTGTCCATGTCCCGCGCAATGAAGGGCGCGATCGGGCTGAACGAAGACGAATTCTTTGAAAAATTCACGAAGTATTTGAAGAAGGTCTACTGGCCGGAGATTGCCATTCGTTCGGAACCGGCCGATATCGGCAAGCAACTGACCAACCACGAAAAGGATCATTCCAACTTCAACGAAAAGCCGGTCTTCTCGCCACAAGGCGACAAGATTGCGATCTTCTCCGATCGGAAGGATTACACGGAAATTTATCTGGTCAGCGCCATCGACGGCAAGATTCTCGAACGACTGGTCAAGGGTGAGCGCTCCGGCGATTTGGAGTCGTTGCATTCCTATGTATCCGGCATGAGTTGGTCTCCGGACGGCAAGGATTTGGTATTCGTCGCCAAATCTGAAGGCAAAGACGCGCTGATGATTTACGACGTCAAGCATAAGAGAATTTCCGACCGGATACGCGAGGGTTTCGGCGTCATCCAGTCACCCAGTTGGGGTAAGAACGGGGACATCGCCTTCTCGGCAGTGAGAAATGGCCAGAGTGATATTTTTACCGTCAATCCCAAGACCAAGGAACTGAGACAATTGACGGACGATCTTTATGATGACAAGGATGCCAGCTACTCTCCCGATGGTTCGAAAATTGCGTTCTCGTCTGACCGCCCCTCATCGGCGGAGCAAGCGGGACATTACAGGTATGGCACCTACAATATATTTGTCATGGATATCGCCAGTGGCGTTATCGACACTGTCACTCGGCAGGGTGACATTTGCCGCTATCCGACGTGGTCACCGAAGGCCGACAAGATTTGCTTTGTCGCCAACACGAACGGCATTGACAACCTGTACGTCAAGGAATTGAACAACGGCTCGGTACCGTTTGCGGTCACCAATGTCCTGTCGGGCGTGAGTTCGCCGTCATGGTCGCCGAGCGGTGATCAGATTGCGTTCTCCGCGTTCTTCAAGGGCGGATTCGACATTTACCTGATGAAGGAAATCAAGCCGGTTACCAAAGATGGTGCGCCGCTGGTCAAGACGAAGTTTGCCGCCGGTGAAATGGTCGCGGAATTTGTCAAGATGGATACGCCTGCCGACTCTTCCGATTCGACGTTGAACGATAAGGAGAAGAAGGAATTTCCGGAGCCGAAGGAAGAATATCCAGACTACGTGTTTACACCGCCACCGGGTGAGCATTCTCACGGTCCGCTGGAATCCCCTGACACGCTCAAGTATTCGGCGCTCGAACGCGAGGAAGACGGGCGTGACACGCTCTATCGCAAACTCCCGACCGGTGAATTCAAGATCAAGAAGTATAAAGCGAAGTTCTCTCCCGACTACATCTCCGGCGGGCTTTCTTACGATCCGTTCTACGGTTTGCGGGGGCAGTCATTCGTGGTGGTCAGCGATTTCCTCGGTAATCATCAGTTCTTCATCTCCACCGATCTGGTAAATTCGCTGAGCCAGTCGAACTTGCAGTTAATCTATTTGAACAACACTTACCGGACTGATTTCGGTTTCGGCATTTTCCATAACAAGAACTACTTCATTGACCCGACTAACCGGCTTTTCTCGGATCGGACGTACGGCGCGCTGGCGACGACATCCTATCCATTCAGTATGTACAAACGGCTGCAGTTGGATTTCTCGCAGGTATATATTGATCGCACTTATTACGATCCGCCGTATGACAACTCCAGTGACGATGCTACCACTGGCGCCCTATCGCTGATCGACGACACCGTGCTGTGGGGGCCGACGGGACCTCTCAACGGAAATCGCTGGAAGCTGACGCTGGAGAGAACCATACCGATCGGCGGCAGGTCTCGTGATTACTGGGCTATGGAAGGGGACTATCGCAAGTACTGGCACATCGGAGGGCTTTACTCGGTCGCCTTCCGTGCGGCCGCGGGCGCGTCGTTCGGCTCCAACAGGAAGACATATTATCTGGGTGGAACGACCAATTACATCGGCTCGACTGAGACAAATAACGACGTCTACACCGTGCAGGGTTTCTACTTTTCCAAGATCATCACCCCGTTACGCGGATACGATTATTTCCAATTCCAGGGTTCCAAGTACAGTGTTGTGAATCTTGAGTTCCGTTACCCGTTTATCGAGTATCTGGCGCTCGGTTTCCCGCTGCCACTGACGTTGCAGCAACTCACGGGCGCAGTTTTCTACGACGCCGGCGCTGCCTGGAGCGAGAATACTGCATTTAAAGGCGCAACTTCAGAAGGTGGCCACACCCACCTGCTCGGCATTAAGAGCGGGTTTGGCCTTGGCGCGCGCGTGAACCTGGGTCTGTTCCTGCTGCGCTACGATCTTGGTTGGGGCTGGGACCTTACAAGAACGACCGGGCCGCACCACTATTTCAGCTTAGGCGCAGAATTCTAAGACTAGCTGCTTATTGTCCCCTCTCTTTGAAGAGAGGGGACATCTTCAAAATGGGTGACCATGTCAGAATATGAACCGCTATTGGAGCGCGTCAAGCAACTCAAACCTTATCGCGTGCTTGACATCGGCTGTGGCTGTGGTTCGTTTACTTCGCAGTTGGCCCCCCACTGTGGACAAATTACCGCAATTGAGGTTTCTGAGCAGCTTGTGCAACGCTGCCGGTCTGGAAACGACCATCCCAATGTTGATTATCGGTGTATGGATGCGCGGGAACTAAAATTCGACGCCGACTCCTTCGACTTGGTAGTCGTAAGGGCAACACTTCATCACATATTCGAATGGCAGAAGGCGCTCGACGAGATTATTCGGGTGTCGCGATCAGAAGTTCTGATCGAGGAGCCGCTTGACGATCCGCGCAGCGATGCCAAACGCCGCACGATGAAGGCGCAAGAACTGTTCTTGGCGTTGCAGGCGGAGGTGGGCTATCCCCTCTTCAAATATGTCACACCTGAACTTCTCTCGGCGCGTCTGTGCGATCGCGGGATGCGATTCGCAGTAGAGATAGTGAGATCTGACAAGCTCGTAGCTTTTGATTACTTCTTTGAGCCCTGGGAGCATTTTGCTTCTCAAAG
This sequence comes from uncultured bacterium, assembly GCA_963726455.1. GTDB lineage: Bacteria > Zixibacteria > MSB-5A5 > CAIYYT01 > CAIYYT01 > CAIYYT01. Next base: position 326,102 of record CAVSCK010000005.1, on the reverse strand, counting down.
CCGGCGCAGGGACTACTGGCCAGCGCGCTTGGCTGAGTTCCGGGCCGAAATGGCCGAAGATCAACTCTGTGAAACCGATACTGTGTTCGTCTCAGCCCGCAAATAAGGTGGTTGCCCTCCAAATCCTGGTCGGCACGGGCGACACTTTCCCAAAACCGATACTCCAGTTTTCCGTAGTATTTAAGTGTGTGTAGTTGTGCCCACTACGAGCAATTCAAATGGCCTTTGACATTGCCCGGCGAATCCATTAGAATGTTTACAGACCTATTTACTACTGTTTGATCTTGTGACTGCGAAGCTACCCGACACCAATTGGATAATAAAGAACTCAGAAATAATTCCTAACTCTCAACGGAGGAAATCTTCATGCGTCGTCTAACGCTAACGTTGACGCTTCTCGCATTCGGTATTTCTCTATTCCTGGTTGCGAATTCTCAAGCCATGGGATACTGGGAAAAGCAGAAAGAGAAGAAACAGAAAGTCGGCGCGGCTGCGTCCGCCGGCAAGAAAGACACCGAGAAACCGTTTGCCGAAGTGATCAAGGGCTTCGACAAAGTACCCGGTCTGTTCGATTTCTATGTGAACAAGAAAGACCTGCAGGTGCTGATGGCAGTCAAGCCAAGCCAGTTTGGCACCAAGTATATGTGCGGTATCACGCGCACCGCCGGTGACGGCACTTTTCAAGAAGGCGCCGTCATGCGGGATGAATTTCTGATTGAGCTCAAACAGGTCGGAAAGAAGATTCAGTTTCTGCAGACTAATGCGCGTCTGCGCGCCGACACGACGGCCCAACTGTCGAAATCGCTGGCGCGTTCAATTTCGCAAGGATTGCTCGGCAGCACGGTAGTACTGTCCACTCCTGATTCCTCGGGCGCAATTCTGATCGACCCGTCAAGTATCCTGGTCACCGACGTCGAGAACATTGGTTATTTCCTGGGGAGCGAAGGCAAAACGGGATTCCGATTCGACAAGGACAACTCCAATTTTGGGACTGTCAAATCGTTTCCCCTGAACAGCGAAATTGATGTGGTTCTGCATTACCATTCCGACAAGCCGGCGGGCGGCATTACGCTGACGTCGCCGTACAGCTTCTTCCTGACCTATCACTACTCGCTTTCGGCATTACCGCAGGGAGATTTCCATCCGCGCGCCGCGGATGACCGGATCGGCTTTTTCCAGACGATTTATCAGGACTATTCCGATCTTGCGACTGAAACGCCGTACGTTCGTTACATCAATCACTGGAATCTGGAAAAACAGGATCCGGCAGCGGCTCTCAGCGAGCCGAAGGAACCGATAGTTTTCTGGCTTGAGAACACGACGCCGGTTGAATATCGCGACGCCTTGCGTGAAGGAGTGCTGGCCTGGAATAAGGCCTTTGAAGCGGCCGGATTCAAGAACGCGATTGTCGTCAAAGAGATGCCGGATACCGCCGATTGGGATCCGGCAGACGTTCGCTTTAATGTGATCCGCTGGTGCATCTGGCCGGCGCAGACTTACGGCGCTGTCGGTCCGTCGCGGGTCAATCCGTATACCGGTCAAATTTATGACGCCGATATCATGGTCGTTGCCAACACGCTGCGTAATATCTTCGCTTACGCTGATAACTTCCTCGAACCGGTTGGCAACACCAGCGCCAACGAGCAGAGCACTCAGAAGATCAGCATCAATGATCTTCCCGGCGGCAATTTCAATTGGGAGAAGGTCTGCGACTACGCCGAAGAAACCTCAAAATCGGCAGCAGCAGGGCTCGCTTTCCTGCAAGCGCGCAGCTCGCTGGAAGGCAAGTCGGACATCACCCAGAAGTATGTCAAACAGTACTTGCACGACATGATCTGCCATGAAGTTGGTCACACATTGGGACTGCGGCACAATTTCAAAGCGTCGACGGTCTATACCGAGGTGCAATTGGACGACCCCGCATTTGTCACCAAGAATGGTGTGGTCAATACGGTGATGGAATACACGCCGCCGAACATTGCGGCTGCCGGCAAGCCACAGTCCGATTTCTTTAACACCGAGGTTGGACCCTGGGACGTCTGGACAATCCAGTATGGTTACACGCCGTTTGACGCCGCCAATCCACCGGCGGAGAAGGCCGGTTTGGAAAAGATCGCGTCCCGCGTTGCCGAACCGCTGCTGGCCTACGGCACCGACGAGGATTGTTTCGGAAACAGTTCGCGCGCAATCGACCCGTACGTAACTCAAGGCGACTTGGCGGCCGACCCGCTGCAATTCTGGCAACGTCGCGTCGACCTTTCCAAAGAGCTGTGGTCGAAGATTGAGAAGGATTACGAAAAGCCGGGGCAGAACTATCGCAAACTGCGGACGGTATTTGCCTATGGCTGGAGCAGTTTCTCGCTGTCGGCGAACAACGTTGCCCGCTTCATCGGCGGCATCCAAAACTTCCGCGACCATGTCGGTGACCCGAATGGCAGATCGCCGTTTTTGCCGGTACCGGCCGCCAAACAGCGCGAGGCGATGAAGTTTATTATCGACAACATCTGGTCAGCCGATGCATTCAAGTTTTCTCCTGAGTTTCTGAACAAACTGCAGAACGAGAAGAACTCCGATTTCATGGGTTCGGCCTGGACTACTCTCAGGATCGACTACCCGTTGCATGACCAGGCATTGCTCGTACAGCGGACGCCTTTCAACCACATCTACAATCCGATCACGCTTGCCCGTCTGGTCGATATCGAAATGCGCTACGGCAAGGGCCAGGATGTGTATACCATGACCGATGTGTTTCAGGACGTCAGGCGCGCAGTCTGGTCGGAGGTCAGTGCCGGCAAGAACGTCAACAGCATGCGCCGCAATCTGCAGCGTGCCCATCTGGACATTCTCGTTGACATGGTGACCAATACGCAACTACCTGTCCCTGAGGATGCCAAAACACTCGCTCGAGTCGACCTGCGCACGCTGAAGGGCGCCATCAGCAATGCACTCACCAGCGGAACGCTCGACACGATAACGCGCGGACACCTTGAGGACTCGCTGGCGCGCATTAACGCCGCACTTTCCGCCAGCATCAATCTCAAGATCTGACGATCGTTTTCTGCCAATCATACAGAAACCCGGCCGCCGATTTGGCGGCCGGGCTTCCTGAAGCGAACGTAATCGAGAAGTGGGCGAATTAAGATATCAGTTCTCTTGACCTACCCGAAATTTGAATCCGCCTGGCCGAGCATAACCAGGCGGATTCGACATCCCCTCAACCCTCGCTCCCGAAGAAAGGTACCATCCCAAACGTGTTGGAGCTGTCGTTACTTATCACGACGCATAGACGTAAAGCAACCGCTCTGCCAAGAAATACCTGAATGTCGTGCTGGATTGGGGGATAGGACTTAATCAGTTGTAACAAGTTGGGTTAGAAAAGAGAGGTGCAAGCCCCCTTTTGATTAATGAGTCCAGAAAATCAACGCACCTGTCTTTTCTTGCGCGGAATTTCGCGCGCCGATTTGATCGCGAACCGGCTTTTGATTGCGTAAGCTCCTGATTTTTCAGGAGCTTACGCCAATCGCGATAGTTCGCGCGCACTACGCGAATAGTTACGCAGCGCTCATCCGATATTTCTTCATCTTTGACCGCAGTGTTGCCTCGGGCAATCCGAGAAAACTCGCCGCGCGCCGGATCACTCCACCGCAACTGCCAAGGGCTTGGCCGATTCGGGATTTCTCCAGAAGCTCCAACTCCTCGGTCAAAGTCAGTTGCGTTGCCGGTTGGACGACGGCAGCTTCCTTTGGGGTCAACTTGGCGATCAGACGGCGGCAAATACGTTCGGGATCACGCCGCTCGGTCAAGCTGAAGAGTTCAACGTGATTCTTTAACTCGCGCACGTTGCCGGGCCAATCATGGCGGCTGCAAGTCTGCTGCAAAGAATTAATGATCGCCGGATTGACATTGTCGAGTTCAATCTGCTCCAGCTCCATGAAATGCCGGAACAGCCGGAAAGCATCATTGCCACGATCCGCCAGTCTCGGGACATTCAGCGTCATGACAGCGAGTCGATAGTAAAGATCCGACCGGAACCTTCCATCGCGCACCGCTTGCAGCAGATCCACGTTCGTCGCTGCTACCAGACGGAAGTCGACGCGCCGAGGGGCCGTGCTGCCGAGCTTAAAGAACCGTTTCTCCTCCAATGCCGCCAGCAACTTGGCCTGTAGTTTCAACGGCAGGTCACCGATTTCGTTCAGGAACAAGGTGCCGCCATCCGCTGCCTCGATCAGACCGGTCTTTGACTCTGACGCATTGGTGAAGGCGCCTTTTTCGTAGCCAAAGAGTTCTGATTCGGCAAGCTCAAGCGGAATCGCCGCGCAGTTTACCTGAACCAGGGTTTGTTTCCGCCGCTTTGATCGATAGTGTACGAAGCGCGCGAACTGATCTTTACCGCTTCCCGTTTCACCGAGTAACAGCACCGGGATATCGCTGTCGGCGCAAACCTGGGCCTGTTGCACAAGCTCGAGAAATTGCTGATCCTCGCCGACCAGCGCTACCTCGTCGCGGTCTTGAGAACTCTTCACCCGCGGCTGCCGCAAGTAGAGCTCGTACAGCTTGAGCGAAGACAGGATGCCGGTAGCCAGATAGCGATACTCCGACGCGGTATTGTTATCTGCGGTCAGACGCGACCAGGCCAGATATGTCAGAGCCAGCTCAAACCGCGCGCCACATTGCGTCAATTGCGCGATTGCCTGAGCAAAGCTCTTGTCGCTGTCGCTACAACGATTTTCGTCGGAAGCCACGAGTGCCAGCAAACGATGGCAGGCGCCGATTTCGGCCTTCTGATCCAGTTTGGCTGCCTGTGAAAGTGCCACACGAGCCGATTCCTTCGCCGACCCAAGATCGCCTGACTTGTAGTAGGCCTCGGCGATCAGTCGCTCAAGTTGGCAGACTGAGGCGCCCTCACGCGTAGCATCACACGCACGCTGCAACCCAGATTGCGCGTATGTCAACGCGGTTTCGGGATCCGATCTCAAAAGCGCCAGTTGCGCACGATACTGGTCGAGGGTGACCCGCTCAGCAATAAAATCGCCGCTGTCAATCAGCGCCGAAGCGGTCGCCAGACTCTTCTGTGCTGAGGCGTAATCACGTACATGCATCTGCGCAAACGACAGCGAAAGCTGTGTTCTGCAAAGGTTCAGGCGGTCATCCAGCGATCTGTTCAGCGCCGCCGAATCATTCAGAAACTCGATAGCGTTATGGAATTCCCCAGTCAGATTCAGGATGGTGCCGAGGTTGCCTTTGGTTCTAGCCAACCACTTGCGGTCATCATGTTGGCGGGCGTAATCGCCTGCCTCCAATAGGCACTCAACCGCTTTGTCGAATTGGCTCTTGATGAAATAAACGCGGGAAAGACGATTCAAACTTCTGATAATTCCCACCGTGTTGTCCAGACGCCGGTAGGTCGAAACAAGGTCGCGATATACTTTCTCCGCCTCGCCGATTCTGCCCAATTCCGTAAGACTTTGGGCAGCCGTGGACTGTAGCTCGGCAATCAGGGTATTCTCTCCGGTTGTCTTAACCAGAGCCAATCCTTCCTGTGCCTCGGACAGTGCCTTGCTGTATTCGGCTCGACGGTAATGTATCTCGCTTTTCAGGGCGAGATAACGAGCTTTGTCAATCTTGCTATCGATGACGATTCCGGCCTGTTCCAGTTCGGCTACCCGCTGGGCAGCTTCCTGAACGAGACCGTCGTCAATGTATTGACGCAGTTCGACGAGTATCGCAACCGTACTATGTGCGACTGCTTTACTCATCTTACTTGGCCTTTTCCAGTTTAGTTGTGGTCGGTTTAACTTTGGCCGGGACGGACGGCGCCGCCTTCTGCGCGGTCAAGTTCAACGAATAGTTAATGTTAATGACCCACGGACCGAGCACGAACGTGAACGGTTTCACCTTGAGCTTGCCGTCCTTTGAGTTGTCATCCTGCCAGGGGTGATCTCTAAAAGTTTGCTCGATGTGGGCAAGAAAGCGACCATCCCCCGCAAACACGGGACCGACGGCGCTCAGCACAAATAGCGCAGCCAACAGGACTGCGACCAGTCTCATACACCTCATTCTGGACTCCTTGTAAAGGTATGGGTTTTGAAAATATGACAAACTTTAGCTAATTCAGCGTTAGTGTGTATCCTTTCGCTAACAACAGAGCATTTCTGGACTGACTCTTGGAGTGAGGACGGGGCAGTGGATAGAACAATCTTCGAGAATGACTACCCTCCTGCTCACACTTAAAGATAGACTCTCACTCACAGTTTGTCAAGTTAATTTCTTGGCGCACAGGCCGATAACTGACCAGAGGAACCCATGAAACCTGCGTTGAAACATGCACCCGAAGCGTTAGTCCAGATCGAAGGACACATTGTCGACTCTGACCTGTTGCGTGACGTCTTTGACCTGATCATCGGCGCCGGTGGCAGGTTTGAAATCCGGGATTTTATCATCGGTCGCACCAACACCGAAATGTCGCTGGCGCGGGTCAAAGTCTCGGCGCCGTCGGCGGATCGACTGGCATTGATTCTGAACGTGCTGTCGGAACGGGGCTGTTTTGTCGTCAGTGAAAGCGCGATACAGACTACGGCGACGACCAAAGACCGAACCGTGCCCGATGATTTCTACTCCACCACCAATTACCGCACCGAGGTGCGACTCAACGGCAAATGGATCGAGGTCGCCAACCAGCGCATGGATGGTGTCATTGTGATCGATAAACATAAGGCGACGGTCAAGAAGCTCCGGGAGGTGCGCAAGGGTGACTGTGTCGTCTGCGGGCTGGACGGCATTCGCGTGCACCCGGAATTCAAGGATCGCGAACGCGACGAGTTCAGCTTCATGTCCAACGAAGTCTCTTCGGAAAAGAAAGTCTCAATCGCGGTTGACCGGGTTGCGGAACAGATTCGCCAACGTAAGGGCAAATTACTGGTTGTCGCCGGACCGGTCGTGATTCATACGGGCGCGGTTGATTCGCTCTGCCGGATGATCCGTAGCGGCTTTGTCGATGGACTGCTGACCGGCAATGCGTTGGCTGTACACGATATCGAAAATGCATTGTTCGGCACGTCGCTGGGGATTGACACGTCGGCCGGCACGCCTGTCGACCAAGGACATCGAAATCACATGCGCGCAATCAATGCGATTAACAAGGCCGGTGGAATAAGGGTCGCGGTCAAAAAGGGAATTCTGAAGTCGGGCATCATGTACGAGTGCGTCAAACACGATGTGCCGTACGTGCTGGCAGGTTCACTGCGCGATGACGGACCGCTGCCGGAGACGATTACCGACATGAACGCGGCACAGGAGGCCTACGCGCAGCAGATCAAAGGCGCGGAAATCGTCCTGATGCTATCGACCATGTTGCACTCGATCGCTACCGGCAATATGCTTCCCGCCTGGGTCAAGACAATCTGTGTCGATATCAATCCCTCGGTCGTGACCAAACTCTCCGACCGTGGTTCCTCTCAAACTGTCGGCATCGTGACCGATGTCGGGCTGTTCCTGCATTTGCTGGCGAATAGATTGATCAAGTAAAGCCGCATGTCGGGTTTCTCGTCCCATGGTTTCGGCGAACGAGTGGAAATGTTGACACAGGTCTGCGGGAGACATTCTGGTTCGGGAGACAAGGGACTCGGAACGCCGACCTACGGGACTCTTCCGAACATCAATATTCATTTGCGCGCGGTTTTGGATTCGCTTATAGTAAGCATCAGAGCAAACCGGGGAGAAACCGATTATGCCGCCACGTAACTTTCTGGGAATACCCGCTAACAAATCCGAGTTAGTCTCGTCACCGTACGTGATTTTGCCGGTGCCTTACGAGGAAACCGCTACTTACGGCAAGGGGACTCAATATGGTCCGGCGGCGATTATTGCCGCGTCACAGGAAGTTGAATTGTTCGACGAGGAACTCGGTTGCGAGCCGTATCATGCCGGCATCCACACGGCGCCGTCCATCACGATCACCTCCAAGGGACCTGCTGAACAGAACCAGATCGTCTTTGAGCATGTTCGAGAGTTGCTGCGGCACGATAAAGTTGTCGGTATGCTCGGTGGTGAACATACCATCAGCTACGGAGCGGTCCGTGCCTGCCTGGAGAAATATCCCCAATTGACGGTTTTGCATCTGGATGCGCACGCCGATTTGCGCGATGGCTATCTCGGCGAGCCATTCAGTCATGCGGCAGTGATGCGACGTATCAGGGAACTGTCGAAAAAGACAGTATCCGTCGGCGTACGCAACTACTCGATCGAGGAAAACGAATACATCAAAGCCGAAAAGGTCGCGATCTACTCCGCCCATTTCGCCGACAAGAATCCGAACTGGATCGATGACGTAGTAGCCAAAATCGAAGGCGATGTTTATCTGACTTTCGATCTTGATGTGCTTGATCCGTCGCTGATTCCAGCGACCGGTACCCCCGAACCCGGTGGGCTGACCTGGTACCCGGTGCTGGAATTGCTCCGCAAGGTCATTACCAAGTGCAATCTGGTCAGCTTCGACGTGGTCGAGCTGTCACCGATTCAGGACACTGCGGTTTCCGACTTCGTGGCAGCCAAACTGATCCACAAAATCATCGGTTACGACTCCTTGAAGCGTAAACAATAGCTAATTTATTGTAATTCAACGCATTATCGGAAATACTGAACGTTCCTGGCGCGACAAGTCTGTCTGTAAATGTAAAATATATGTTACATTATGAAAAATGTACTTGACATAATGTAAAGGTAACTGTACATTTGTCGAGGATATTACAGCGGGCTGTTAATCAACATTCGGGGTGATCATGAAGAATAGTTTGAGAAGATATCGATTTGAAAGCGGCGAGTTGAGCCAGCAGCAACTGGCAGACATAGTGTCTGTTTCCCGGCAGACAATTATCGCGATAGAAAGGGGCGACTACAATCCGTCAGTCAAGCTGGCGCTGCAGTTGGCCACCAAGCTCAACACGACCGTCGAGGCATTATTCGAATTGGAGGATGGAGATCATGTTCAAGCGAGATAGGATATTCTTTGCCGCCTGCGGCATTTTCGCAGTTGGCGTGGTCCTGGAGATCATGAACATGGACCTGGGGCTGCTGTTCTTAGTCGGGGCGTACCTGCTGCGACCGACGTTGCATGCTTTCGATCTGGCAACCAAGTTTGCCGATGAGCGCCAGGTTGAGGTCCATTCCAGATCGGGGAATATCGCCTTCATCGCAGTGATGCTGGCCATGCTCGGGTTTGCACTGGGGCATCTTGCTCAAAGGAGAACAGCCGGAAGAATTGTATGCCATACTTGTCATCGGTATCGGCGCCCGGGCAGTTACGGGGCTGTTGTTGTGGGGTGACCTGCGCAAAGCCGGAAGTGTTTTCGTCATCACGGTCGGGCTGATTATGGCGCTGTTTATAGCCTTCGATTCCGGATTGTCGGTACCGGGACTGCTTGGAGTTGGGCTAGCGCTGGCTTTCGCTTCTCTGGGAATAGTGTCGCGCAAATTTCCGCGAGTGGTGGCGCTCTTCCTGGTGTTGTTCAGCGGCTTTCTCATTATCTGGCTCCGGCTTTACGAATTTCAAATTCAGCGGCTGGCCATGTGGATGGTCGTTGCCGTTATCTTGATCGCCGCAGGTTGTCTGTACCTAGGCGCACAGCCCGAAACGAACGAAGGGGGCAAACGGTCGCGGTCGATTCGGGCGATCATACTGTCTACTTTCGCTGCCGCGATCGTGGTTGTATTCACTTTTCTGAGCGGCAGTATCGGCGGCATAGGGAAGCCGAGTCCGGCATCTATCGCCGCGAATGCCGTGACCCAGGTTCAGGGAATAAGCTGCCGAGGGCATGTTACCTATTATCCGAACGGCGTAATCAAGATGTGCGTGCTGGCCAGCGAGGATACTCTGGCGGGCCAGCCGTTGCCAGAAGGGACGACGGTTAGTTTCGATAAGGATGGGCTGAAAGAATGGTGCTTCCTGCCGCACGACACCGAGATTCAGGGACACCTGTGCAAGGGGGGAGGCCATGACTTTCAAACGGTGTTCTATCCGAACGGAAAGCTGAGGGTGGCATGGTTGGGACGCGAAGAGGTCATTCAGGATATTCCCATAGCTGAATACAGTTTCTCGTCTGACGTGTTTGGCGGCGGCGCCGGAACCTATTTCTACGATAACGGCAATCTCAAGCGCGCCAAGGTAGCAACGGATATCACCGTCGAAGGACGTTCCGTTACGAAGGGTCAGGTCGTCGTCTTTGACGAGAATGGCAAGCTGCTAGGGGTAGAGTAGAATTCTCGACGGACGTGCAGGAGTCCGTGGGATGATGCCAATAATTGACCTTAAAGGAGGTACAAGAATGAAAGCACATTTTGAAGTGAATGGAGCGTTCACGTTGATCGTGGCGTTTCTCGCCGTGGTTTTGATCAGCTCCGTAGCGTTTGCAGTATCGGCTAAGGTTGATTCCGCGACGACGCTGGAAGAGCTCAAGACGATGTCGACACAGGGTAATGCCGACGCCATGCTCGAACTGGGCGAGCGCCTGATTCAAGGCACTGGTGTTGACAAAAACGTGGACGATGGTTTCAAGTGGCTTCAAAAGGCCGCCGATGCCGGAAAGAGCCAGGCGTGGTACGACATGGGATACGTGTATTCCAACGGTTTTATGGGCGACGCCGATTTGCCGGCAGCGATGAAGTATTTCCGTAGCGGTGCGGATAAGGGGAATGCAGATTGTCAATTTAGTCTCGGACTGATCTATCAAGCAGGCAAACGCATCCCCGGTGGTGTGGACGAAGACCCGGTCGCAGCCGTCAAGTGGTATCGTTTGGCGGCGGAGCAGGGCCAACCGGAAGCCACCTTTCACCTGGGACAAATTTATTTCAATGGCTGGGGAGTCAAAGCCGACAGTGTGGAGGCAGTAAAGTGGTACCGCAAAGGATCGGAAGTCGGCAATCCGGAAACGATGTGGTTCCTGGGAGTTGCCTATGAGAAAGGCGCCGGGGTTAAGAGAGACCCGGTTCAAGCATACGCGCTTGTCGTAGCCGCAATGTCGGGTATTGATAATCCTGAGCACCAGCAGGAAATGATCGAAAAGAGAGACCTGCTGCGAATGGATCTCAATCCCGACCAATTGAAGCAAGCTGAGAAGCTCTCGCTAGAATGGCAGGCGAAGATAAAGAAGTAATTCTGGCCTTGACGGTTTGTGTTCAAGGGAATCGAGTTCGAGGTCGTGTCTGCGATGGTACCCCTCGGACTCTATTTGCTTTAATAGCAGAGATTTTATGGCAGTGCGTAGGTTGCGCCCGCCTGCCAGCCATCAACTCGCCAGCCCTCGGGTTCCTTCACCAGCAGGAAAGTGGCGGGTTGCTCGTATTCTCTCCCGGCGTAATCCAGAAGTTTGAGCGTCACCCAGAATCTGCCGTTGTCACTGCTGACTTGTTGCGAGTTGACGCTGAACCCGGTGAGATCACCACGGTGGTCGACAAAATAGCCATAGTAATCCGTCACGCTTCGCACGTTTTCGCGCAGCAAAGCCGCTTTCGCTCGTTGCGAGATCAACGGATACATGCCGGTAGTGTTGTTCGTCTCCCAATGAGTGAGATAACGTTTCATGACCGAGTTCGGATCGGAAGTATCAGGACGAAAGACCTTGACTACGCCGATAACCATGAAGACAAATAGCGCCAAGAACAAGATTGTCTTGCCGGACATATGACTATTCTCCGTTCTGGCTCGTTGGCGGTACCCCTTATTGGTAGATATCGGACTGGGCAAGCCGAAAAATTAGTGCGATTGGATTGATCCACATTGTACTTGACGAGTCGTCCGGATTTGTCGAAACTTGTAAAAGAAAGAGACCCACCCCCCATATCGGAGCCGGGAGTGGGATAATTGTGTTTGTAATATGACAAGTGCCTCTGCGACAAAACGTTCAGCGCGATTGAAAACGGGATTTTCACGTAGCCCGCTGCTCGATCAGTTGTTGTTGTCCGCCAAGACAAGCAACAGGGTAGAAATTGCCGGTCTTGCCGGATCGGCCAGCGCTTTTGTTATCACCCAACTGTTCGAACAGCTTGGCAAGACGATCCTGGCCGTCACCTCCACCGACAGAGAAGCTCGTGATTTATTCGGCGACCTCAGCGAAATCTGCGGTGAAGATAAGGCGCTACTGTTTCCGCCCTGGGGAATTCACCCCTATTCGTGGTTGGCGCCGCCATTGGAGAATATCTCCGACCGGCTGGAGACCTTGTGGCGGCTGACATCGGGCGATCCCCTGGTTGTCGTTGCCTCAGTTGAGGCGATCAGTCAACGAACGATCGCCAAAGATCAACTGCAGTTGAAGTGCTTCAACCTTGTGGTTGGCGAAGAATACGAGATGACCGATGTCGCCCGGCGATTGGTCGACATCGGTTATGAGCGATTGCCAATTACCGAAGAGGTCGGCACATTTTCGATTCGCGGCGGCATTCTGGATATCTTTCCGTTTACGTCGGCAGATCCTGTGCGCTGCGAGTTTTTCGGTGACTTCATCGACTCGATGCGATACTTCAATGTGCTCACCCAGAGATCGGTTGAGCCGATCCATGAGATCGCCATTATTCCCAAGCGCGAAGTCCTCGTTTCGCAAGAGGAGTTAGAGCAGACAGTCGACGGCTTCGGGGCGCACGTTTCCGATATACTGCGAGATAAGTGTCTGGGTGGTTTCGATTATCCCGGACTGGAATGGGTGGCGGCGATGTTCTCGCCTGAGGCGCACTATCTTCCGGATTACTTGCCGGACGACTGCCGAGTCTATTTCGTTGACCGGGCAATGATTGAGGCACGCGCCGAGGCGCAGGCGCGCGATGCTGAATCGCTTTTCGATCAAGCCAAAGAAATACTGCCAAAAGCGCCCAAGCCAGAGAACATCTATTTGAACGACAAGACTCTGGCGACCCGGCTTGACCGATATGCTTCCATCAATCAGAAGGAGTTAGGCCAATCCGCCGACGGGCTCAATTTCGGAATGAAAGAACACCCGTCGTTCAACGGTCAGGTATCGTTGTTGCGCGAATCCTTTGACCGCTGGCTGGCGGACAAGCAGGCCATATTTATCACCAGCGACAACCAGCTGCAGCGTGACCGTCTGAAGGAATTGCTGGTCGAATTCAGCGATCGTGTCAGCTTCATTGTCAGTGAATTACGCCGTGGTTTCGTGTTCCCGGAAATCAACATGGTCGTCTTGACCGACCATCAGGTTTTCGAGCGGCACTTCGTACGGCGTCGTCGACGCCAGATCAAAGAGGGTGTCGCGATCAGTTCATACAACGCGTTGGAGATCGGAGATTTCGTCGTCCATGTCGACCACGGGATCGGGCGCTATCGCGGCCTGCGGGAAATCAATCTGGGTGACCGCAAGCGCGAATGCCTGCTGATTGCCTATGCCGGAGACGACAAGCTCTATGTCCCGCTCGAAGAATTCAGCCGGGTGCAGAAGTATGTCGGCAAGGAAGGAGCGCCGCAGCTGACACGGTTGGGTGGATCGGGTTGGGAAAAGGTCAAAGCACGCACCAAGAAAGCCATCGCCGAAATGGCGGAGGAACTGCTCGCTCTGTATGCGGCACGACGGGCGAAGCCGGGTCATGCATTTGGCGCTGATGACGACTGGATGAAGCAGTTGGAAGCCACGTTCCCATTCGAAGAGACTCCCGACCAGTTGACCGCCATCGCGGCTATCAAGAAAGATATGGAACAAGCGACGCCGATGGACCGGCTGGTGTGTGGTGACGTCGGTTTCGGCAAGACCGAGGTCGCGATTCGAGCGGCGCTCAAGGCCGTCGCCGGCGGCAAGCAGGTGGCAGTGCTGGTGCCTACCACAATTCTCGCGGAACAGCATCTGAACACCTTCACGCGACGATTGGATAAGCTGCCGGTGCGAGTCGATATGCTTTCGCGTTTCAAGAACAAGAGGGAACAGAAGGAGATCGTCACCGACGTCGAGTCGATGAAGGTTGATATCATCATCGGGACGCACCGATTGCTGCAAAAAGACATGCGGATACCCAACCTGGGGCTGATCGTCGTCGACGAAGAACAGCGTTTCGGGGTTGCGCACAAGGAGAAGCTGAAGAAGCTGCGCGACGTAGCCGATTGCATCACGCTGACGGCTACGCCCATCCCGCGAACTCTGCAAATGTCATTACTGGGCGCGCGCGACATGTCCATTATCAATACTTCGCCCAAGGAGCGGCAGTCGATTATCACGGAGATTTGCGAATTTGATCCCAAGGTGATTTACGAAGCCATCAATTACGAAGTGTCGCGCAAGGGACAAGTTTACTTCGTTCACAACCGCGTCGAGACTATCGAGTCGATGCACCGCTATCTAAGCAAGCTGCTCAAGCATATCCGAATCGCCGTGGCGCACGGCCAGATGCCGGAACATGAGCTCGAAGAAGTGATGTTGGGATTCCTTAACAAAGATTACGATGTTCTGCTGACGAGTGCCATTATCGAGTCCGGCATTGATATCCCCAACGTGAATACAATCGTTATCAATCGCGCCGACCGTTTCGGGCTGGCGCAGCTATACCAATTGCGCGGACGCGTCGGAAGATCCCAGGAACGGGCGTACGCTTACCTGCTGGTGCCGCCGTTCAAACAACTCACTGACACGGCACGCAAGCGGCTGAAAGCCATCGAGCAGCATACCGAACTGGGAAGCGGCTTCCATCTGGCCATGAAGGATCTCGAAATCCGCGGCGCCGGCAACATGCTCGGCCCGCAGCAGCATGGTTTTATCGAAGAGGTCGGATTCGACCTGTATTGCCGCCTGTTGGAAGAGGCGGTCGCCGAACTCAAGGGCGAAAAGATAGAGCACGATTTCGAGGTAAAACTGGACATCGATTGCGATGCCTATATCTCGGAGGAATACATCGAAGACAGCCGCCAACGGGTCGACATTTATCGCAAGATTTCCGATGCGAAATCCGTCGCCGACCTGGAGGCCGTGCAGGCGGAGCTTGTGGATCGTTTCGGCCAGTACGGCGCTGAAGTCGAGAACCTGTTGGATGTCATGGCGGTAAAACTGTTGGCGCAGAGATCGTACATTGGCAAAGTACGCTTACATAAGACGCAACTCACTTTCGCCTATGGCGCCGGCAACCTGCCGACCAAAAAGCAGATCGAGAATCTCCGCGTGGCGGCTCCTTACAAGATGGAGTTCGACGCGTCCGAGGGCTTTATCATAAAGATCTCCTTTCCTCAGGACGGCGTGCGGCCGTTACAAGAGGCCAAAAAGCTGTTGCCAATACTGCGCCATTCAGTAACTTGAGGGATTGGCCGAGGGATCATTCCCGCGACACAGGTGTAAGATTAGAACAATGAGGAAACTAATGAAACGAACCCCATACTATTCACTCATCCTCCTCTTCCTGGTGGTGCTGGCTATCGCGGTCGCCTGCAGCAAGAGCAAAAAAGAACCGATTGTTGCCGTGGTCGGCGGCGAGGATATACCTCTCTCCGTGGTCAACGGCTTTTTCGACAAGATTGGTGCGACGTTCACGTCCGCCGATGAGGAATACCGCGCCAAGCGGGATGCCCTCGATAGTCTGATTGACTACAAGCTGATGGTCAAGGGCGCCTACTCCGCCGGATTGGACAAAGACGCCGAGGTCGACCAGTTGGTAAACGCGGATAAGACCAATTTCATGTTCGATGAGTTGTATCGGCAGGAGATTGTCCCCAAGATTCAGGTAACCGATAAGGAAGTCGACGAGTTCTGGGATAGGCTGCAAACCGAATATCACTTTGCACACATTCTTGTGACCAGTAAATCCCAGGCGGATAGTATCGAAGCCGAACTCAAGAGAGGGGCCGACTTTGGCGCGATCGCGCGCACTTTGTCGGAGGATCAGGCCTCCGCGGTCAAGGGCGGTGACCTTGGATTTGCCAGTTGGGGCTCTCAGTTGGACGAGTCGTTCCGCGATGCCGGCTTCAGTTTGCAGGTCGGCCAAGTATCTGCGCCCGTCAAGACTCCGTACGGCTGGCACATAATCAAGGTGATCGAAACACGTCCTGCTCAAAACATCGGCACCAAGGAGCAATTGTACCCGATTATTCGTGAGCTGATCAAATCACGCAAGTCCAATACCGCCGAGTCGGAATTCCTGCGCCAGATTGAAGAAAAGGCCAAAGTAGAAATCAATCCCGAGGCCACACAGATGCTGATCGACCGGCTGAATGAGTTCTATCCGAAACAGTTGGGCGGCGCCCAGCGTCCTGACAACTATTTCCCCCAGATCGACTTGCTCAAGCCGTTCGAACGTCAAATGGTCTTGGCCAGTTATCAGGGTGGCGAGGTCACGGTGGAGGATTACCTTAAGAAGATTGCCAACGTTCAGGAAGCATTTCGTCCCCGTTTCGACAAGCCCGACAGTCTCAAGGCCATCATCTTCCAGCTTGAGTTGCGCAACATCATGGAATACGAGGCGGGCCAGCGTAACGTCGAACAGGAGGCGGATTATCAGAAGCGTTTGACTGAATTCCGCGAAGGCATAATGAATGATAAATTCCGTCGCTCGATTTTGACAAAAGATGTGACCGCCAGCGAGAACGAAGTCACGCAGTATTACGACTCGCACACCCAGGAATTCACGACCCCCATGGCATATCACCTGATGGAAATCGAACTCGATTCGAGTCTGGAAGCATCGCGAGTGCATCAGCAGTTGACGGCCGGAGCCGATTTCGGCACGCTGGCGTCACAATACACGGTGCGGGTAGGTGGCCGGCAGAACAAGGGCGATATCGGATTCGTCACGGTCGTGAGTTTTCCGAAGCTGTGCGAAGCCGCCAGAGTCCTGGAAAAGGGACAACTATCCGACGTGATCCAAAACGACGAGGGAAAATTCTCAATCATTAAATTGGTCGATGCCAAGCAACCGATGTTGGTGCCGCTTGATTCGGTTAGTGGCCAGGTCAAAGCAAAGGTGATGGAAACGAAACGCGTTAACCTTACGCTCGATTGGTTGAAACAGCAGCGCGCCAAAACCGATATCAAGATATTCGAGGATGTCCTGAGGAATTCCATTGACAAGTCCAAGTATGAAAAGAAGAGTTAGCACCTTCCTATTCGCGGTGGCGCTGTTGATCTTCGCCGTGGCCCCGGCGCTATATGCCTGGGAACCGCTTGACAAGATCGTCGCCGTCGTCGGCGACAAAGTGATTCTGGCATCGGAGCTGGAATTCCAGCTTCAGCTATATGCCGTCCAAACGGGATCCAAAGTCCCGGTAGATGCCGAGGCGCACAAGCTCAAGCAACAGATTCTCAGCCAAATGATCGACGACCGCCTGATCCTGATCAAGGCGATGCAGGATACGACGGTAACTGTCAGTGATGAAGAAGTCGACGAAGCACTGAATACGCGCCTGGACGAGTTGAAGAGCCGTTTCCCGACCGAGGCAGCATTCGAACAGCAAGTGGTGGCAGAGGGCTACACCATGCGCGAACTGAAGGCCAAACTGCGCGAGGAAGCCCGCGAGCAAATCCTCAAGCAGAAACTTATCAACAAGTTGTTGGGCAAAGTATCCGTCGGCAAAGACGAGGTCGACCAATTTTACAAGACATACCGCGACAGCATCCCGCCACAGCCGGCGCAGGTCAAAGTCGCTCATATTCTACTGGTGCCGACGGTTTCGAAGTCGACGTCCGATTCGCTTTTCAACCTGGCGAATTCCATTCTGGAGCGAATCAGAAGTGGCGGGTCGTTCGAGGATCTGGCCAAACAGTACTCCCAGGATGCATCGGCTGCCTCCGGTGGCGAAATCGGTACCGTACGGAAGGGCGACTTGATGCCTGAGTTTGAAAGGGCCGCTCTGTCGCTCACTCCCGGAGGCGTTTCTGATGTGGTCAAGACCCCGTTGGGTTATCATATTATCAAGCTGATGGCTCGCAGCGGCGACCAATACGAAGTGAAGCATATCCTGCTGCTCAATAAGCCAACGCCTGCCGACAGCGCATCCGTCATGACTCTGGCAAATCAGTTGTTGGATCGGATTCGGAAGGGCGAGGATTTTGGCGCGCTCGTGAAAGAGTACTCGACCGATAGCACTACCCGCGCAAATTTCGGCGAGTTGGGTTGGCTGGCGGAGGAGCAATTGCCGCCGCAGTTCAAGGCAGCGCTGGATACAATGAAAGCAGGAGAGTTGAGCGCACCGATCTGGTCATCCGACGGCCTGCATGTCATCAAGCTACTCGATCGCAAGACCTCGCGCCCGGTTTCGCCGACAGAGGACTGGGACTTGCTTAAAGGAAATGGCACGCCGCCAAAAATCGCAGGTCGTCATTTCGCAAATTGTCGACGAAATGAAGGATAAGGTCTACCTGGAACTGCGCAGTTTTTGATGCGGCTCGATCAATTCCTTCAAAAAACGGGCATCGTTAAACGCCGCAGTCTCGCCAAAGAACTTTGCGACCGGGGCGCGGTGGAAATCGACGGCCGCAAAGCCAAAGCTTCCCACGAAATTTTGCTGGGCAATATCTTCTCGGTCAAATTCCACGACCGCCGCTGTACGTATACCGTGCTGGATGTACCACACGGCAATATCAAGAAGGAAGACCGCGTCGAGTTCGTGCAGTTGACCGGTGAGGAACGTTTTCATGAGGACTAACCCTCCTGCGACTTTTTGATATCAAGAAAGAATCCGAGGCCGCAATCGTTGTCGGCGTGCAGTTACGCGACATAGATGACGCCGCCTTCCGCGAATCGCTGGAAGAGCTCAAGGAGCTTATTCTCTCCGCCGACGCCAATGTCGTGGGTATCGTCACTCAAAAACGTCCTGTGCCCGACGGTCATTCGTTTATCGGCGCCGGCAAAGTTGCCGAACTGAAGGAACTGATCGGGGCGACTTCGGCAACGCTGGTGGTTTTTGATGAACAGCTCTCGGCCAGCCAGGTTAAGAACCTTGAGAAAGAGCTGGAGGTCAAGGTTATCGACCGGGGGAATCTGATCCTCGACATCTTCGCCAAACGTGCCCACACGGCGGAAGCGAAAATTCAGGTAGAACTCGCGCAATTACAATACTTGCTGCCTCGGCTGACGCGAATGTGGACGCACATGAGCAAGCAGTGGGGCGGAGTCGGCACGCGCGGTCCCGGCGAAACACAGCTCGAGGCCGACCGCCGCGACGCGAAGCTAAAGATCGCCAAGCTGAGAGAGCGCCTGGACAAAATCGACCGTCAGCGAGGCACACAGCGCCAGCGCCGAATGGACATTTTCAAGATTGCCATTGTCGGCTACACGAATGCCGGCAAATCCACTTTGTTTAATGTGCTCACCAATGCCGGCGTCTGGGCCGACGACAAATTGTTCTGCACGCTCGATGCCGTAACTCGTTATTTGCCATTGAATAACCAGCGTCGAATCGTGATTTCGGACACCGTGGGTTTCATCAAGAAACTGCCGCACGAACTGGTGGCATCGTTTGCGTCAACACTGGACGAGGTCAAATACGCCAACCTGCTCTTACTTGTAGTCGACGTATCTCACCCCAATTGCGACGATCATTTCCGGAAGACCTTAGAGGTTCTGGAGCAGCTTGGCGCTGAAAAAGTGCCGCGAGTACTGCTTTTGAACAAGAGCGATTTGATTGATGTCGCCGACCTGCCTACACTCGACGTAAACTTTAGTCCTGCGCGCACTTTCGTGGTTTCGGCCAAAACTCAAACTGGAGTCGACAAACTGCTTATGTTTCTTACCTCTTATGCCGAAAAAGAAATAAGAGGTTCTAAGCAGAACCACGATAACAGTTATGGCAAAACGTGAAATCTTAATAGTTGACGACAATCCGAACATGGCATCTCTGCTGTCCGAGATGCTCGATGTTTTCGATCTCAAGAGCCGTATCAGCAACGACGGTGAATCGGCACTGGAATTGTTGCAGGCGGAAGACTTCGCGCTGGTCATCACCGACCTGAAAATGCCCAAAATGTCCGGCACGGAACTGCTCACGGCGATCAAAAGCAAACGCCCGAATCTCCCGGTAATCGTAATCTCCGGCTACAACTATTCGTCCAGCGAAGGGCAGGTCGTCGAGGGCCTTGCCAACGGGTTTATCCACAAACCGTTTAAAATGACCGATATTCAATCGGTCGTTGAGCAATTTCTATAGCCGTCCGCGCCCACTAGTCAATCAGATAATCCCCCAAAACTGTCGCCAAACTTTTCGTTGCGTCACCATGCGGCCTACCGTATAATCCTGTAACGCTATGGGCGGCGAAACAACTCTGGAGCAAAACTGCCGCGAGTTTCTGGCGAAACTCGGAGAAATCGCCGATCGTTGCGGTCGCAGCGCTGCCGAGCTTACGGTTGTAGCCGTCACCAAGACGCGACCGCTGGCTGATGTAGCTGCGGCCGTGGCTGCCGGGATGACGAGTATTGGTGAGAACCGGGTCCAGGAGGCCGAGCGCAAATTCGCCGGTGTGAAACGGGATTTCCGGTTGCACATGATCGGTCATCTCCAGAGCAATAAGTCTCGAGATGCCGTCGAATTGTTCGACGTGATTCAATCCGTAGATTCGCTCCGGCTCGCCGAGATTCTCGATAGTGAGTGTTCGCGGCGGGGAAAGCCCGGCGAGATATTGCTCGAGGTGAATACTTCCGGCGAACCGCAGAAATATGGATTCGCGTTGCGGGATGTGGAAGCTGCGGCGGCCAGGGTGCTCGAACTAGAACATATGCGGCTGACCGGATTGATGACGGTCGGGCCGCTGACCGAAGATCGAGATGCTATTCGCGAGTCATTCGCCGAATTGCGTCGCTTGTTTGATCGCATCAGGGCAAGCCACCCTGACAAGAATGAATTTACGGTGCTGTCGATGGGAATGTCCGATGATTACGAGATCGCTGTGCAGGAAGGCGCAACGATGATTCGCGTCGGGCGGGCGCTGTTTGGATCAAGGCCTGCATAGGAAAGGATGTCGCTATGACAATAACGCCGGTGGAATTGCGCAACATGAGATTCGAACGGAAGTTCCGCGGCTATGATCCGTTCTACGTCGATTCGATCATTGCCGAGGCCGCAACCGAATTGGAAAAGCTTATCGATGCCAATACCGAACTTCAGCGGCAAGTCAGGCAGTTGGAGGAACGGCTCGGCAGTTACCGGAATATCGAACAGGTCCTCAAGGACTCCATCGTGACGGCGCAGCAGGCCGCCGAAGCCACCCAGAAGGCCGCACAGCGCGAATCGGAAGCTCGCCTGCAGGAGACCGATGCCGTCTGCAAACAGCTACAGGCCGAGTACATGAATGAGGTCGACAGAATCAAATTGGAAATTGCCTCTATCCGCATGCAAAAAGCCCGTTTTCTGGCAGAACTGAAGTCGCTGATCGAGGGACACTATCACATGATCGAGGAACGGCAGAAGATCGACCAGGAAACCTCCCCCGAATCGGAACTGGTCACAACACACGAGGAATGACACGCGGTTTCAGGCCAGTTCGGGCAATAGAGATGCAGCCCCGCAGAAAAGATAACACGGAGACAGACCATGACGCTAATTGATCAAATTAACGAAGCTACCGGCTTTATCAAGTCCAAGACGAAATTGACGCCCGACATCGGTATCATCCTCGGCACCGGCCTAGGCCGGCTGGCGGAAAAGATCACGGTCGAGAGCACGATTTCCTACGACCAGATACCGCATTTTGCGGTCTCCACGGTCGAAGGCCATGCCGGGCGATTGATCTTCGGAAGTCTTAGCGGCAAGAAGGTTGTGGCCATGCAGGGACGGTTTCACTTCTACGAGGGCTACTCGATGGATCAGGTGACGTTCCCGGTGAGGGTAATGAAAGCTCTCGGTATTCAACTCTTGATTGTGTGCAACGCTTCCGGCGGACTCAATCCGCAATTCAATATCGGCGACATGGTGCTGATCACAGATCATATCAATTTCTCGGGCCAGAATCCGCTGTTAGGGCGCAACGACGACAAGTTGGGACCGCGTTTCCCTGATATGTACAATTGCTATGACAAGGATCTGGTCAACCTCGCCGAGGAAACCGCGCTGAAACTGGGTTACAAAGTCAATCGCGGTGTCTATGTCGGCGTAACCGGACCGAATTTGGAAACGGCCGCCGAATATCGCATGTTGCGGACCATGGGCGCCGACCAGGTCGGTATGTCCACCGTGCCGGAAGTAATTGTGGCGCGGCATCAGGGAACAAAAGTCCTCGGTGTTTCGATAATATCTGATATGGGATTGCCGGATAATCTCCATCCTTGCAGTCATCAGAAGATTTTGGCGGCAGCAGATATTGCTGAACCGAAAATGACGGAGATGATCGCTGCCGTGATCGAAAGGATAAAGCTTTGAAGTTCGACGAGCTAAAATCTGATTTTTCATATCCCAAGCTGGAGGAAGAAGTCCTCAAATACTGGGACGAGGCGGAAACGTTCCACAAAGGCCTCGCCCTGCATCGCAACTCTCCGCGATTCTCTTTCTATGAGGGACCGCCGACGGCCAACGGCAAACCGGGAGTGCATCACGTCATTACGCGCACAATCAAGGACATGGTCTGCCGCTATAAACAAATGCGCGGATTCCTGGTCGAGCGCAAAGCCGGCTGGGACACGCATGGTCTGCCCGTGGAGATTGAAGTTGAACAGGAGCTGGGCCTCAAGACGAAGAGTGACATCGAGAAATACGGCGTCGCCGCTTTCAACGAAAAATGCCGGCTCTCGGTATTTCGCTACAAGAAAGAGTGGGATGAACTCACTCGCCGAATCGGCTATTGGCTCGATCTGGACAAGCCATACATCACCTGCGACAACAACTACATCGAGACCGTCTGGTGGATTCTCGCGCAGTTCTACAATCGTGGCCTGCTATATAAAGGGCACAAGATTCTGCCCTACTGCCCGCGTTGTGGCACCGGCCTGTCATCGCACGAAGTAGCGCAGGGTTATGAAGATGTAAAGGATCCGTCAATCTTCGTGCGTGCGGAGCTGGTGGACGAACCGGGCACCAAGTTCCTGGTCTGGACGACGACTCCCTGGACGCTGATTTCCAACGTCGCGTTGGCGGTCGCTCCGAATGCTGATTATATCAAGGTCAAACGGGGTGAGGAAAAGTTGATCCTTGCCGAAGCGCTGGCAGATCGTGTCCTCGGACCCGATTACGAAGTGCTCGAGCGGTTCAAGGGATCGACTCTCGAATACAAGAAATACAAACCGTTCTTCAAGTATTTCGAGGGCAAGTATGACAAGATCTGGTTCGTCACCATTGCCGATTTTGTCACGCTTGAAGACGGCACCGGAATTGTGCACATGGCGCCTGCGTTTGGCGCGGACGACTACAGCGTTGGTCTGAAATACGGGCTGCCCGTTCTGCAGGCGGTCGAACCGGACGGAACGTTGCCGCCGGAAGTAACCGACTACGCCGGCAAGTTCATCAAGGACGCCGACCCGCTCATCATCAAGGAACTCGACAAGCGGGGCGTGCTGTTCAAGAAGGAATTGTACGAGCATTCCTATCCGTTTTGCTGGCGCTGCCATTCGCCGTTGATCTATTATGCGCGCAAGTCCTGGTATATCAAGACCTCCCAAAACAAGGACCGACTGCTCGCACGTAACAATGAAATCAACTGGGTACCGCCCGAGATCGGCTCCGGCCGCATGGGTGAATGGCTGGAGAACAACGTCGATTGGGCTTTGTCACGCGAACGTTATTGGGGCACGCCGCTGCCGCTCTGGATCTGCGACAAGTGCGAAAAGATCGTCGCTGTCGATTCCATTGAGTCGCTAAAGAAATACGCTGTCGATTTCCCTGAGAAACTCGATCTCCACAAGCCGCATGTCGACGAAATCCACCTCAAGTGTCCCTGTGGCGGACAGGATGACGCGCGAGCCGGAAGTCATCGATGTCTGGTTTGACTCGGGCTCGATGCCCTACGCGCAGTTCCATTATCCGTTCGAGAACAAGGAGATGTTCGAGGCGAATTTCCCGGCCGACTTCATCAGCGAAGCGACCGATCAAACGCGCGGTTGGTTCTATTCACTCCTGGCCATCGGCACCCTGCTGTTCGACAAACCGGCATTCAAGAACGTCGTCGTGATCGGCTTCATTCTCGACAAGAAGGGCAAGAAGATGTCGAAGCACCTCGGCAACGCGGCTGATCCGTTTGAAATCGTGGGGAAGTACGGCGCCGATGCCTTGCGCTGGTATCTGCTCGAGGTCAATCAACCGCACCAGACCACCCGCTTTGACGTTGAAGGCATTGCCGAAACGCAGCGCAAGTTTCTCGATACTTTCAAGAACACATACGCCTTCTTCGCGATCTATGCCAATATTGATGAAATCAAGGATCGCGCCGCCAAAGATTATGGCGGCGACACCCGCGAGTTCCTGGCGTCTCTTGCCGGGCCGCCGCAGGAGATTGATCTGTGGTTGGAGTCGCGTCTCGCCAGTCTGACGAAAGAAGTAGGCGGGGCGTTCGACCGTTACGACATCACGCGCGCCGTCCGGCAACTCGATTCGTTTGTCATTGACGAGCTTTCCAACTGGTACGTCCGCCGCTGTCGTCGGCGCTATTGGGCATCAGGGGACACACCGGACAAGTTCCGCGCTTATCTCGAACTGTACAACGCTTTGGAAACGGTGGCGCTGGTTTCGGCGCCGGTAATTCCATTCCTGAGCGAGAAACTCTTCCGCGAACTTAGCGGCAAGGATTCAGTGCATCATCAGGCGTTTCCGTCCTACGATGAATCGCGCATCAATCGGGCACTGGAAGAACGAATGGATGCCGCGATAAAGCTCGTGACCCTGGGTCGTGCTGCGCGCAACACCGTGCAGATCAAAGTGCGCCAGCCGCTGCAGGAGATGAAAGTCAAGCTGCCGGCCGGTATTGACGAAGCCAACGTCGAGCCGTTGTTGCAGGTGATCGCCGAGGAGATCAATGTCAAAGAGATCACCTTCATAGCCGACACCACGCAGGTGGCTGAGTATTCGGTGATGCCGAACTTCAAAGAACTTGGCCCCAAAGTCGGGTCAGCGATCAATGCCTTGAAGACGGCACTGGCGACGCTCTCGGAGAACGATATCAAGACGCTGTTGGCGACCAAGGAACTCAAGGTCTCTGCCGACGGCCGGGTATTTCATCTGACGAGCGATGAAGTACAGGTTCGGCTGACCGGAAAGAACAACTTCGCCGTAGCAGCCGATGGTGGTTTTACCGTGGCGTTGACCACCGAGATCACCGACGACTTGCGTGACGAAGGTTTGGCGCGCGAACTGGTGAACAAGATTCAGAATATGCGTAAGGACGCCGATTATCAGGTTACCGATACAATTGATGTCAGCATTGCCTCGACGCCGCGCGTGGCGGCGGCCGCGAAGAAACACCTGGCTTATATAAAGAAGGAAACGCTGGCTAAATCGATAAACTTCGCCGATTCTGCCGACGGTTTCCGCCGGGAATGGGACGTCAACGGGGAGCCGGCGACCCTGACTATCAAACGATAATTTCGCTTGCTCAACTGCCATTCGTTGCCTTATAATAACATGCTATAGAAGAGTTGGGGCGCTCTTCGGGAAGCTGGTATTATGCGAAAACGCGAACTGGAACGATTCGAAAAGCTGCTGATCAAGAAGCGGGATGAACTGGTCAAAGAGATGGGTATGATCAAGAAGCAGAACCTGGATACGACCACCAAGGAAGCTACCGGCGACCACTCCAGTTACTCGTTCCATATGGCCGACCAGGGCACCGACGCTATGGAACGCGAGAAGGCCTTCATGATGGCTTCCAAATCGGGGCGGCTGCTTTATCACGTCAATGAGGCATTGCGGCGAATTCAGGAGAACACTTACGGCAAATGCGTAAGCTGTGGCCGAAACATTAGCGCCCAACGTTTGATGGCGGTTCCTCACGCCTCCTACTGCATTGAATGCAAGGAACGCGAAGAGCTGGAAAAGTCGAAAGCGGTTCGCAAAAAGTAGCCGCATGGTATGCTCTGATTCACTTTCATGGTCGCCCGCGAATAAGTACCTCCTCAGACTATCGCTGATCTCCGTCTGCATTTTCGCACTCGATCAAATCACCAAGCAGATTGCCTTAACGCATCTCGCTCCGTTCGATAAGCATGTCGTGTGGGGTGATTTCCTGCAGTGGACTTTGGTGTTCAACGAGGGCGGGGCGTTTTCCACCAAACTCGGCTCAACCCTCTTCTATACTGTCGCATCGCTGGCGGTAATGGTGTTCGTTATTGCCTTTCTCTTTCGCGAGGCCGGCAGAAACAAGCTACTCGATTTTGCGCTGGCGCTGGTAGTTGGTGGTGCATTGGGTAATCTGATTGACAGGTTTCGCTTCGGCTCGGTAGTCGACTTTGTCGACGTGGATTTTTTCGATATTCACATTCCACCTACCAATCTCCTGTTCTGGAAATTTCCCGGTTACGAAATGACTCGCTGGCCGGTGTTTAATGTCGCCGACTCCGCAGTTACTGTCGGAATGACTCTGATAGTTATCGTGCTCCTCTTCGGCAAAAAAGGGCATACCGATGCCGATTCTTCGCGTATTAGTTGACCCGGCGGCCGAGGCCATTCGCGTCGACGCCTATTTGGCGCAGGCGGCGATAGGCCTGTCGCGCAGCCAGATCAAGCGCCTAATTGGCGAGGGCAGGGTGACCATCGGCGAGACGAAGGTCCGGCCCTCACACATTGTTGCAGAAGGGGAAGAAATCGTAATCGACCAACCGGAGGAGCGGACGGTCACTTTCTCGGCCGAAGACTTACCGATTGATATCATCTACGAAGATGACGATCTGGCAGTCATCAACAAAGCCGCAGGCATGGTCACGCATCCGGCGCCCAGAAACATGAGCGGGACACTGGCCAACGCGCTGCTGCACCATTTCACGCGGCTTGCTTCAGGTTACGCCAAAGGATATCCCGGCTTAATTCACCGGCTGGACAAGAACACCAGCGGACTGCTGGTCGTAGCCAAGAATGACCAGGCCCATACGAAACTGAGTCGGCAGCTTCAGTCGCGGACGCTGAAACGCGAGTATTTGGCTCTGGTTTGGGGGAAGCTGCGCCCGCCCGAGGGCACCATATCCGTGCCGATCGGCCGTTCGAGTGCAGACCGCCGGATAATGACCTCAGGGAGTCTCAAACCGAGGGAGGCAATCACCCTGTACGAGACCATTGAAAGCTGGGGCTGGTTGAGCTATATTCGGGTCAGGTTAATGACCGGCCGAACGCACCAGATCAGGACGCACTTGAAAGAGGCCGGTCATCCGGTATTTGGCGATCCGGAGTACGGTGGCCGGGAAATACGGCTCACCGGCATTGAGGCGCGGTACAGGCCAGAGGCGCGTCTGCTGCTGGCAAAGACGTCGCGCCAACTGCTTCATGCCGCGCGGCTGGAGTTTGTCCATCCGACGACCGGTCAAACGGCAGAATTTTTCGTCGACTTACCGGAAGATTTTAGACAAGTATTGGAGCTTATTCGTCTTAACAAATAGCCGGTGTGGTTTGTGGAAATGCCATTGGGAGTGGGATACCTTCCTTTGCGCCGGCGATTGTTGGGATCCTATCGTGACCGGAATATTTGGACAGTGCGCGGGAGATACAGCGCTACAAGACTAATAAAGGATTCGATATGAAAACTCGGCTAAAGTTTCTCTTCCTCCTTTGCATATTTCTGATTTCGGCAGTGACGGCGTCAGCGCAAAGTCGGCGGCGGTCTCGTCCCTGGCCGGACATTAATCTGTCTACCGTCCCTTCGGTGATGTGGATGGCAAATTCCTGGCCGTTCGAGATTAATTATCGCAGCCCGGCATATCTCGGCGATCTCGACAAAATGTATGTCTCGGTTGCATTCGGATATGGCAAGAACGTCAATTCGCTCAATCAATTGAACGGCGCTGCTGCTACTCGCTACGGGTATTCATTCTATCGGGGAATCGACTACAAGAACACTGACTTTCGCCTCAGCATCTACTCAAACTTCGGCAAGACGACTTTCGGCTCACTTTGGGTGGACTACGGCCGTGATCGAAACGCCAGGGACCGTGAGCCGTTCCTGCAGTCGGTGCCGTCGCGCCTGAACTTTAAGACGGCATTTGCCTGGAAGCCGAAGGAAAATGTGACCCTGGGTGTCTCGGGCTCCATCAGCAATTATCCGGCGTCTTACATTTTTGCATTGCAGCCTGCGTATGCGTCCCAGGCCGATTCGCAGTTAACTCTGCCTTCGGGTGACGGTGAAAACATTCAGGGAGAAGTCGATCTTCTGTACCGCACCAAGAACAACATCGATGTGGTGGTTGGAGGAGTCTTCACTCGCATGTATGAGAAATTCGATGCTCCTGAGCCGCCATTTGGACCTGACGGACTTCCACAGAACTTCAAGGATACGGCGACGGTGAAGGAATACATTTACAGCGGCGCGCCGAAAATCTCGGTAAAGAAGACCTTTGCATCCGGAAGTTATGTTCGCGGCGGCGGCGCATTGTATTTCAACCTGTTTGACTATCAATACAGCGGGGCCAGCCAGTACAATTATCCCAGTATCTATCTCCCGTCTTATCGCGCGCAGAGTTTCGAAAGTCTGGTGCCGAAGTGGAAATTCTATGTCGACGGCACCAAAGTCCTCGGCGCCAATACAGCTTTATATGGTTGTTTAGAGACCGGCCAATATCCCAATTCCCTGAGCAAGACCGAGACCGATTTCGTGCCGGTGCAATTGTCACTCGTGAATCTGAAGAACATATCGTCGACGGCGTTCAACGTCGAATTGAGTAGTAAATTGACGCGCATCTTTAACGCCATGATAGGTTTTGAAGCGCGCACATTTTCCAACGGTACCGACAAGACGCTGCTGGACAACCGGTCGATGTATCTCAAAGCACGCGTCGGCGGCACGACTCGATTCTACCGCAATCTCTGGTGGACCGTGCGGATGCCGGACATCCGGCTATATACCTCGAAGTCGCTCGGCTCAGCGATTCTGTTCGAGAACAAGTCCTATATCGAAACGGACATTCTGTTCCTCGGATTCTAGACCAGGATATTTGACCGATGCAAAACTAGAAGGGCGCGTAACACGCGCCCTTCTGCATAGTGGATAAATATCCCGGACCGTTCTCGCCCGGCTCACATCCGCATAATTCTCAAATTTCGTTCGCGACGGATCAATATGCCATCACCTTTTCAGCCTCCGATATAATTTGCTCGATCTGCGGGATGCAGGCGCGATCACCGTCGGGACCGTAGGCAACACGGGCGTCAAGAGCCGTGACCATTCCGATCGGAGCATCAAGGTATCCGAAAGCGTCCGACGAAGTAATGACCGAAGCGATTGTCGGCCCAACGCCTCCGGGGAATCTATCTTCCGACACGATCAGCACGCGCGCACACTCGGTGGCAGCTTTGCGAATTGCGTCTTCATCGAGCGGCCTAAGAGTGCGCAGATCAATGACCCGGGCATTGATGCCCTTCTCGGCCAATAACTGCGACGCGCGACGGCACATCGGCAACGTGATGCCGTACGAAACTATCGCCAGGTCATGGTTCTGCTCGTCATACACTTTGGCCTGACCGAAGGGGATCATAAAATCGAGCGGTGGGTATGGACGTTCGATATTGACGCCGTCCCATTCGCGGCGATTGTACAACGCAACAGCTTCGCAGAAGAGCACGGGGTCGTTACAGGCGACCGCCGTCCGGAACAGGCCGACAGCATCTTCCGCGTTCGAGGGTATGACAATATGCAATCCCGGGATATTCAGGAACGTTCCGAGATTCGCTTCCGAATGCCAGAACGAGCCGGCGCCTTGTTTATATCCACCGTACGACACGCGAATTACTACATTGGCCAGTTCCTGACCCTTGGAGCGCTGATGCAAGGTAGCAATGCGGTCCTTGAGTTGCTGGTAGGCCGGCGAGATATAGTCGAGAAACTGAATTTCCGGCAGGGCAATTCGTCCTTGATAAGCGTGTCCCATTCCCAGTGAGAGAATACCTGCCTCATCCAATGGCGTGTTGAACACGCGACCGATACCGAACGCGCGCTGCAAGCCCTGACTTACCAGAAAGACGCCGCCCTTGCCCTTAAGTGTCTTCTGTTCTTCGGTGTTGAATTTCATCTTGCCGGAGAAATCGGCAACGTCCTCCCCGAACAAGATCGCGTCGGGAGTGAGCAGGAACAGGTCGAAAAGCGCATAATTCATCGCGCGACGTAACGTCATGCCGCCCATATTCTCCGGCAGCTCCGCCGAAGTACGCGCACCCTGTTCGTGGTATTTCTGGTAGTCTTCCTTGCGATCACCCTTATACGAAGTCACGATCTGATTCCAACGCCGCTTCGCCTTGTCGAAATCATAACCGACCACCAGACTCTTGATATAATCGCGCGTCTTGAGCCGCCGATCCGCAACCACTTCTGCCGAAATCCGCGACACCTCTTCATCGTACTTTTCGTACATTTCTTTCACGCGTTCCGCAGTCAGAATGCCGTCATGGATAAGCGTCTTGGCGCTTTTCAGAATGGGATCATTGGTGTAGTGCCATTTCTGGTCCGACAACGCCATATAGAACGACTGGTCATCTGATCCGGAATGGCTTTCCTCGCGCACGACTCTGACGTTTTCCAGCACCGGCCCTTTGCCGCTGCGGCAGTATTCGACATTGTCGCGAACATGTCGAAGGACTTCCTTGATGTCCGTTCCATCGAAATGGTCAATTTTCAGCCCGAATCGCTGGTACCCTTCGAACGGTGAAGTCGGGTCGCCGTCGGGGAATTGCTCCTCCACCGAAACCGAAATCGCCCACCCGCAATTGTAAATCGCGAAAATATTCCTGGCCTTATAGAAAACCGAATAGAAAACGGCACGCGCGAATTCGGACTCCGATGTCGAGCCCTCGCCGATACCGCAGTACACTACTGAATCGCTCGGCCAACGTCCGCCGGGATACCGCGACTGCTGCGATATCGGCGATGGATTTCCGATGGCGGCGCCGGTTCCGGCCGCCTCCAGTGCATGTGCGCCGGTAGGGGACGATTGCGGCATAATGCTTTCCTTGGGATGCGCCGAATGCGCATGCTGCAACATTCCGCCGGTAGACGACGACCGCGGATCACCTATGCATTCGAGCATCTTCTGCCGGATGTCAATTCCCCGGAATATGTCGAGAGTCTTGTTGCGATAATAACCGAAGAACGGGTCGGTAATGCGCAGGAAGTGTCCGGTGCAGGCGTCGATCAGTTCCTTGCCGGATGAGCCGATGAAGAAGTAACTTTCGCCGCGGCGGGTCAGCAACTTTTCCTCGATCAGGATTCGCCGCGACTTCACCATAATATCGAAAATATGTTCCAACTCGCCGGCACTCAGTTCCGCGTATTCGCTCAGCGGCTTGTCGCGGTCCGTGACATAGGCGCCGGCCTCTTCGTAAGTCTCAACTTGTCTTAATATTTCCTTGATATCCAAGTGTTCCTACCTTTCTCGACGCACAGAAATTCCGAATAATTACGTATAATAATTCTGCTTTGCGCAAGCGGAAACACGTTTTTTGGCTCTCCGTTTTGCCCCACAATTAACGGACGAAAACATTTTCACACCTCAGTAACTA
Organism: uncultured bacterium; assembly: GCA_963726455.1. Lineage (GTDB taxonomy): Bacteria > Zixibacteria > MSB-5A5 > CAIYYT01 > CAIYYT01 > CAIYYT01. Next base: position 294,529 of record CAVSCK010000005.1, on the reverse strand, counting down.
TCGAGGTGAATACCTGCTGTAGATTATAACAGTGCGTTTCCTGCAGTCGTTCCCAGTTCAAAACAGCGACTGCGGATTTCCGGATTGCGTTCGGCGCCGCCAACCGGCCAATCATCGTGCGCATATACTACTTTGCCCAGCTTTTCGATTCCAGCCCAGATAAAGAACCCACCGATAACGCGTTCAGCCGCATCAAACTTCTCTCTGGCGCCGCCGACCAGAATATACGCGCCCTTCGAATGAAGAAGACCATGGTCGTCAAACTCAACGCGGTGGTTGCGAAACCGCGGCGGCCGGAAGCAATTGGTGCGATCGATAAACAGCTTGGTCTGCGCGCTGACCGTGTCGAAATAGACCGGCGTGGCGACCAGCAACATATCTGCGTTCAGCAGATGTTCCAAAATCGGATAGAGATCGTCCTTATATATGCACGGCAACGGCGTCGGATCAATTCCGCAGGCCTGGCAGGGAATAATATCCAGGTCGTTCAATCGCACATTCACGACCTCGGCGTCGGCATGAACCGACAAGAATCCCGCCGCAAAGGATGCCGCCAGAATTTCGGTCGAACTTCCGAGGCGCGGCGAGCCGTTAACTATCAGCAGTTTCATCTTCCTCGGTCAGTTGATAATACTCCGAAGTGCGTTCGTCAAGTAGCGATCGTTTGGCGTTTTGTTCACGGCCAAGCTCCGCGAGTCTTTCCCAATCGGCGGCATATCGTTCATCGTGCAATTCCGATTGCAGTTGCTCGATCTCCTGGTCCAGTGTCGCGATTTCCAATTCCAATTCCTTGATACGTCTGCGGCGCGCTGTGACGATGTTCTTCTGGCGACGTTCCTGTTTACGATCTTCACGCTTCTGTACCTTGTGGCTGCCCTCCGACTTCAACGGAATGGTCTTGCTTTGTTCCGCGAATTCCGAATACTTGCCGCGCCAGTCGTACAGTTTGCCGTCGCGTATTGCGAGAATCCGTTGTGCCGCCGACTCCAGCAGGAAGCGGTCGTGGCTGATGAATAACACTGTTCCTTCATATTCGCGCAACGCCTCCTCCAGCACCTCGCGCGAACCGATATCCAGGTGGTTGGTAGGTTCGTCCAGGATGATGAAATTGGCCGGAGTTGCCAACAGCCGGGCGAGTGCCAGCTTCTTCTTCTCACCGCCCGACAACATGCGTACGTGTTTGAAGACGTCTTCTCCAAAGAAAAGAAAGCGCGCCAGATGGCTGCGCAATTGGAACGCCTCCCACTGCGGTTGCAAATCCCAAATTGTGTCCAGTACTGTGTCGTTAGCGCGTAGCATTGAAAGTTCCTGATCCACGAATTCACAGTCGACATTGGCGCCGATTTCCACGCTGCCGTCCCATGGCTCCAGTTGACCGACCAGCAGCTTGACCAAAGTCGACTTACCGGCGCCGTTCCTGCCGATCAGTCCAATCTTTTCACCGCGCTCGATTTCAAATTCGATGTCCTGCAAAAGCAAGTTGTTGCCAAATCCGAATGCCAGATTCTCGACCTTCAAGACTGACTGGTATGCCCGCCGCGATACCTGTAAATTCAAAGATGCGCGTTTAGTTTCTGAAGTCGGCGCTTCCAATCGCGCCAGTTTGCCCAGCGCGCGCCGCTTCGATTGTGCCTGTTTTGTCTTCTGTCCGGCAAGATTGCGGTGAATGAAATCCTGGATTCTCTCGATCTCTTCCTGTTGCTGTAAGTAGTGCTTCAGTTGCAACCGCCGGCGTTCATTGCGCTCTTCGCAGTAGGCGCTGAAATTTCCGTGATAGGTTTCCAGCAGGCCGTGGTCGAGTTCCACGATCTTGTTCACCACATGATCGAGCAGCACGCGATCGTGCGACACGACAATCAGCGAGCCCTCGAATTTCTGCAAGTAGTCTTCCAGCCAGATTGTCGATTCGATATCCAGATGATTTGTCGGCTCGTCCAACAGTAGCAAATCGGGTTGCTGCAACAAAACCTTGGCAATGGACGCGCGATTCCGCTCGCCGCCGGAGAAACTTGAGATCGAACGATGGAAATCGTCCTCGCTGAATCCCAAACCGATCAAGGTGCTCTTGATGACTGTGTCGAGATTGTATCCGCCCATCATTTCCCAACGGTGCTGCAGCTCTCCGTACCGTTCCAGCGTCCTCTCCGAACCGCCGGCAACCGCCAGTTCCAGTTCTTCGAGTTCGGCTTTGATCTTGAGCATGTCGGAGTATGATTCGAGCATCGCCAAGAACAGCGAATAGTCGGAAGTTATCTCGTCTTCCTGAGAAACATACCCGACCTTGATCTTGCTTGCCAGTGTCGCGTTGCCGTTGTCGGGAAGGACTTGTCCAAGCGCGATCTTGAGTAGCGTGGTCTTGCCGGCTCCGTTGGGACCGACCAGGCCGATACGCTCACCGCGCACAACGGTCAGATCAATTCCACGTAGCAGTTCTCTGTCGTTGTAATTCTTCGTGATTCCGGAGAATTGCAGGAAGATCAAGTTGCGGCGCCCTCGCTCTGCTTGCCGCCGTAAGCGACTGCCATCTCAACCATCAGTAGCACAAAACCAATTAGCAGGAACAGCTTCCAGAGTTCGGTTCCGTAGCGCGCCGATTTGATCACTGCGGCCGGATCGGCTGCGTAGTCAAGCACAATCGTGGTGGCGCCGGTGACCTTGCTGCCTACCGCCTCCGGTTCGTTGTACAGCGGTTCCGATTCCTCGGAAGGGAAGTTAACCGCAAACACATCTACGACGGCTCCGTCGCCGATGATCTTGTAAATTCCGGGATGTTGCACCCGTCCAACATTGAAAATTACTTCGCCGGTGCGAAACGCCGGCGAGAGTTGAGTGGTGTCATTGTCGGGATCAACCAGCGAGAATTGTTTGGCGTCTGAGAACTCCCAATTCGCGCGTTACCTCAGTTCCCGAAATCAGATTCTCCCGCTGATTGAGCGGTTCCGACACGAGATACTCAAGCGAGCGATTTAGCAGAATCACCATAAACGGCCGCTGGACGATGTCACTGTAACGTTCGTCGAGACTGAAAGTGTACAGCAGCGCCTTGCCTTTGCCGACACTTCCCTCGAGCACCGCCGGCATGTTGTCGGAAAACCTTGCCAGCACCCGGCTCGATGCCTCCTCGACGGTGCGGAAATGACCGAGAAATTCTGCCTGCGGTAGTTTGTCCGCGGTGAACTGTTTGTATGGCGAGAACAATGGATGATCGAAATCAAAACGATTCAAGAGATACTTTCCCGATTGCGGAGTCGGTGTAGGCGGCGCCTCGACGGCCCTTATTCTGAATATTGGCGATGCGATTTTATCGGAGAAGTCGCGCCAATCAATATCAGGACGCATCATGAACAACACGGCGCCGCCCGAATTGATATAGCTGCGCAGACTCGACACCAATGCCGCCGGCATCTGTCCCGTGAGACTCACAATAACGGCATCATAGCTGAACAGATTGGCGCTGCTTGCCTGCAGCGTGCCGACCAGGGTCACCTGTTTGGTGAAGCTGCCATTCGCCACCGGCGCCAGCGCTTTCTGAATATAGAAAGCTTCCTGATCGTCGTCCGAGACCAGCGCCACATGACTACTCGACGGTATCTTCATGGCGAAGCTGAAATGATTATCGGGCAGGAGCTCATCGTCGTCGATGCTGACCGATCCATACATGAATCCACTCGCCGGCGCATTGTTCGTGAACGTAATCTTTCCGGCTGCTCCGGGAGCAATCGCCAGATCAGTCTGCGCCACCTTCTTGTCGTTCAAGTCAAGTGACACCAACAAGTCGGCGGAATTTTCCGCTTTGAAATTCTTGATCTCGCCTTGCAGACTGAATTCCCGTCCGGCGGTGATCAACTGATTCGGAAACTTGATCGTCTGTACCGAGACGTTGTCAACCGTCTTGGGTGACACGCGCGAAATAAATAATTTCACGTTCAGGTGGTTGGTCTGAAACATCTCGAAATCGAAATTCTTCCACACCTGACCCTGCAGGTCACTGATCAGATAGACTTCAAGGTTGGGATCATGGCTGTTCTTCAGCACTTCCTCAGCGCGCAGAAACGCCAATTGCGGGGCAGCCGCCGAAAAGGATGGCTGCATCGACTTGAGCAGTGCCCGCAGACGATCGAAATCGGACGTCGGTTCGCCGGAATCGTAGAGAATGGACGAGCCGAAACCGATAATCTCGACGCGCTCCTTCTCCCGGAAATTGCTCATGATCTGCGTCGCCTTGTCGATCTCTCGCTCGAAGAAACTGCCGGAGTTGGTTTCCGTCTGCGCTGAGCCGGAAATATCGAGCATAATAATCGCCGTCGTCGTGCTCTTGCCGCCCAGTGCCGGCAGGTAACCGCCTTCAATGGTCGGGCGCGCAAAGGCAAACGCGATTGCCGCCAGAGCCAATGTGCGCAAGATCAATAACAGAATCTGCCGAACGCGGATCTTGCGCATCCGGGTCTTTTGCAAAGACAGCAGATACTTGACGGTAGAGAACTCGACAACCTTGACCCGTTGGCGATTGAACAAATGCAGCAGCAAGGGAATGCTGGCAGCCGCAGCAAACAGGAGCAGGAAGGGGTTGATAAAATTCATATTATCCTATACGCGCGGATTGTCTTACAGTCTGATTCTGTGCCGGGTCGTTGTCAGTTGTGGTAGGCAGACTGCAGATATTTTTCCGCCTCCTGACGATCAAGATATGCGGTCGGGAATTTCAAGACCTTGTGATAGTTCTCCAGCGCCGTCTTGCGATCACCGAGAACGTCGTTCGTCTGACCCAGAGCCAGCAGGATCTGGCCAAGATAGAACATCCGTTCCTCCAGGAAGAACGCAGTCTGCAAATAGTCCTGCGCCACTTTGGGTGAGTCAAGTCGAAGCGCGGCTCTTCCGGCGCGCAAGTAGTGCATGGGATTATCGCTTGCGCTCGAAATCAGGATTTTGGAATGATCCAGCGCGAGTTGATAATGCACCCGCGCCGAGTCGGTTTGGCCCGAAACTGAATAGGCGTCTCCGAGGGCCAGATCTATGTCGATTCCATTTGCCGGGATTGTGTTCTTTCGACCTGCCTTCTGCAGCAGTTCAATGCTCGCAGCCGGTTTCTTGTGATGAAGATCGATAAGTGCGAGTTTCTGACTGGCATAAGTATCGGACGTGTCGGTTTCTGCCACCCTCAAGTATAAGCTTTCTGCGGCCGCAATTTTGCCGTCCGCCAACAGCATATTAGCCAGAAACACCCCGCTGGAGTGACTGGATGTGTCGTGCTGCATCTGATACCTGAAGAATGCCGCGGCGCGGCTGTAATCACCCAACGAGTAGTAGATGCCTGAAAGCGTCGGCCCAAACCGTGTCGTATCATGTGTCGCGGCCAGCCCTTCTTCGCCCAGTTGCTTCATCTCGTCGACACGCATAAACACTTGCGCCCGCTCAATATGGTATAGGTAGGCCGAGGCCTTGAAGGTGAGCGTGTCCAGATAGCCGTGCCACTCGCTCTCGACGTCGCTCAACGGCCTTCCGAAGACCTGCTGGAACGTCTGAGCCAATGTCAAATCAGTACACCTTTGATAAAAGTCCCGGTATTTGGTCAGGCCTTGTGTGCGCAGAAGGTAATTCGCAAACGATCCCGCCATAGCCGACGAACGTGTTCGATCCAGTGCCCGGTATTTTTTCGATACGCCGACCGTGGCTAAAGACGGAAGTTTGTGGCTCTGCAAATCCTCTTTGGCATACAGGTCGCAAAAATCCGGCGCGCATGCCGCTCCCTCCAGAAGAAGCGACGGTGAGTAGCCCCAGTTGCGCAAGAACCGCAACATCATTACTATGTCCATGTAAATTTGATTCACGTTGGTACTATACTGGGTGAAGACATTGTTGCGCGACAGATCGATGGCATTTTCCCAACGTGGATCCCAACCAACATCGGCAACCCGACAGGGGGAGATGAAGTAATTGATCCGCGACTGGTCTTTCAGTTCATAAATCGGCGCGATATTTTTGTAGTCGCGTTCGAGCGCATCGCGGATCTGATTCCAGCGCACGTCGCCAAGAGATTTCTTGATATAGAAGATCTCATACTTACCGGACGGATCCGAGACGAAACTCGAATCCCCATATTTGTAACTGCATTCGCTGTTTGAATTGGCAAGTGAATCGAAGGTGAGGCGTATCCGATAGACAGAACTGCCCCTGACCAGCGCCGAGTCGAAGAATACTGAAGCTCCCTTGGTCACAACTTTCTGGTCAAAGAAGTTCCGCCAGGACGTGTCGAAACAGTTGACCTGCGACTCAAGCTTCACGGCTTTGCTGCTTAAGGAATCAGGGCGCAGGCGGTAAGAGAAATTGCCCATTGAAAACTGAAAATCAGCTTCCAACGGCGCCGCAAAAGACCGGCTGTCGACCACTTGCCAGGCCGAGTCCTGATACTTCTCCATGAAATCACAAGTGAAGAAGAAGGCGTTGGGTTTGGACCCTTTTGCGACGGAACTGCCCAGGAAGATCAGCAGAGCGCTGAGGACAATGCGAATGGTCAAATTGTTCCTTCTAGTTTGTGCTTTTGAGCGTCCACTATCTTGTTTCCGCTCAGCACCGGCACCACATTGATTGTGTCCAGCGCCGCTGCTGTCGCGATGTCGCTCTCAAATCCAAGGCCGATCAAATAACGGGCGTGATCCGCCTGACGGATCACCGCTTCCAAGGGCTGGCCTTGATTCTTATACAACATTAGTGCCACTTGCGCCGCATCATTGGCGACCTCATATTTGCCGCCCTGCTGCAGTCGTTCGATAATGGCGCCGCCGCAGAAGGTGTCCTCCAGCGAGAAGTTGCCCAGTTTGCCCGCGCAGACAATCGCCACATCACGGTCAAACTTGCGCGTGATATCCACAACCGAGTTGAGATTGACGAATCCGCAGACGAAAGTAGCGGCGGATGGCGCACATTTGAGGATGGCGCGTGAACCGTTGGTGGAAGCAAACACCAGGACTTTGCCTTTGACGACCTGCTCGCTGTATTCGGCAGGGGAGTTGCCCAGATCGAAACCTTCAATCTTCATGCCTTCGCGTTCGCCGCAAACCAGCACGCTGTCGCGGTCCAGATTGGCGCGAATTGCTGCCGCGTCGCCGACGGTTGCCACGGGGATTATCTCCCGGCAGCCGTTCTGGATTGCTGTACAGATCGTCGTGGACGCGCGCAGAATGTCCACCACAATCGTGGTTCTGCCCCTGAGTTTCGCCTCTGTCAAAGGCGTTGGTGTGAAATATAGCTTAACTTTCATCAGTCCTACTTGTGGGTGCCTTGTTTGTAGAAGGCGCCTTTAACTACTTCAGCGGCTACACGCTTGCCGCGAATGTCAATGTCCACCGTCTCCCCGATTTTGCCAAACTTGCTGTCAACATATCCTAAGGCGACGCCCATCTCCAGTGACGGGCTGAAGCAACCCGAAGTTACGTGGCCAACGTTCTCGTTGCCAACAAAAATCGGGTAGCCGTGCCGTGGGATGGCTTTCTCCTTCAATACCAAAGACTGCAACTTGCGCTTGGGCTTGTCTTCTTTCATTGCCACGATCTTGTCCCGCCCGATAAACTCGCCTTTTTCCGGCTTGCAGATCCAGCCCAAGCCTGCCTCGATGGGGTTCGTCGTCCTGTCTATGTCGTTGCCGTACAACATGTAACGCATCTCCAGCCGCAAGCTGTCCCTGGCGCCTAAACCAATCGGCTCAACGTCAAACTGCTTTCCGGCTGCCATCGCCCGTTGCCACAACTCCTCGGCGATCGACGGGTCGCAGTAAATTTCAAAGCCATCCTCTCCAGTATAACCGGTGCGGCTGAATAACGTTTCTTTGCCACAAATCCTGGACAAAGCGGACTCGTAGAAGCCAATTTTGCTCAAATCGTAGTCGGTCAGTTTCGCCATAACCGGCTCGGCGTGGGGCCCTTGAATAGCCAGCAGACCGAAGTCATCGGAGCGATTCGTCAGTTCCACTCCTGCCGGCTTATGCTCCACCAGCCACGCCCAATCCTTATCAATATTGGCGGCATTCACCACCAGCAAGTACTGATCAGGCAAGCGATAGACCAACAAGTCATCAACCAATCCACCTTCAGGATACGGCAGTGAAGAGTATTGCACCTGATTCATTCGCAAAGATGCCGCGTCGTTGGTCGTCATCTTCTGGATAAACTCCAGCGCCTTGTCACCCTTAACGAAAAACTCTCCCATGTGTGAGAGATCGAACAGTCCCACGCTCTTGCGGACTTTGAGGTGTTCCTGGTTAATCGAACGGTACTGAATCGGCATGTTGTAGCCGGCAAATTCGACCATCTTGGCGCCGGCTTGCTCGTTAATTCTGGTGAACGGCGTGCTCTTTATGTTTGTCATAACCTTCTACTCGGCGTTGAAGTGCAAAAAATACTACGTACGGCCCCGCTAAAGATTGGCACTCATATTACCCAAAGCGCTAACCGCCGTCAACCGCTTTTTGGACTTGCCCGACGCGACTGCCTGCCGGTGGCCTTGATAGCTGTTGAAGCGTCCCGAACAGTTTTCACTTGACAATTATGCCCCATTGTGTATACTGTCGATGCAAGAATCTACTATTAGATTTTCCCTGGCACCGGAGTAATTCTTACCGATTCGACTGCTACTGGTTCAAGACCAAACAATTTTCGTCGTCGTTCAAAGGAGCATTTGTGCACCGTAGCATGCCGACATCGAATCGGTTCCGGCGCTCTTGGGCGCTGATCCTCTCAATCCTGCTGTTTTCATCACATTTCTCGGATCTCTTCGGTTCCGTCATTCGCGTTCCAGTCGATGTAGCCACGATTCAGGGAGGCATTGATGCGGCCCAGATTGGCGACACCGTTATCGTGGCCGGCGGGACATATACCGGGACGGGAAACCGCGACCTCGACTTCCTGGGGAAGCAGATCGTGGTCAAATCAATTGCCGGTCCGACAGCAACCACAATTGATTGTCAAGGCACCAACCTGGATCCTCATCGCGCATTCTACTTTCACTCAGGCGAGGATAGTAATTCGGTTGTGAGGGGATTTACCATCACAAACGGATATGCCTCTATCGTGCAAGAGTACTGGGAGATAGGAGGCGGTATCCTCTGTCTCGGCGCGTCGCCACAAATTGTTGACTGCCAATTCATTTCGAACCTCGGCACCAATGGAGCCGGTGTTTTCTGCAGGAGTTCCGACGCCAGGATAGACAGTTGTTTGTTCACGTTGAACGACCAGGGGGCTCTTGGTTGCGACAGTGGCGCGCCGAGGGTAACTGGATGTGTCTTCTACGAAAATGGAAGTAGTAATGTGCCGTACCAGATTTTCTTGGGGACTCCGTCCGCCCCGGTCTTCACCAATTGCACCATTATTGGAGATGCTTTTTACTGCAATGGGAGCAACCCGGTGATCAAGAACTCGATCATTGCCTGGTCTCAGTACTATTCTGCATTCGAGTGCCCGGGTGATCCCTGTCAACCCACGTTCTTTTGCACTGACATTTATGGCTGTGCCGGCGGCGACTGGATCGGGTGTATCGCGGGACAGGGGAGTGTAAACGGAAATTTTTCGTCTGCTCCGAGCTTCTGCAACGTGCAGAACCATGATTATACAGTATCGAGTGCCTCTCCCTGTGCTCCGGCCAACAACAGTTGTAGCGTTCTCATCGGCGCTAAGGGAATTGCCTGCTATCCCGGAGGCAGGGTCTGGCATGTCAAGGCCGATGGTTCGGGAGACGCGCCGACGATTCAGGCGGCGATTGATTCAAGTGCCGCCGGAGACACTGTGCTGGTGGCCTCCGGGGCATTCTCGGGTTACGGCAATCGCGATCTCGACCTCGGCGGCAAGGCCATCGTCGTCCGGTCGGAGCACGGAATGGATTCCACGGTGATCCTGTGCCAGGGAAGTTTGTCTACACCGCGCCGAGGATTTTACATACACTTCGGCGAAGGCGCCGGCACGGTCATCGACGGATTCACTATACAGGGTGGCTTTGCCGAGAAAGGTGGCGCTATTTACTGCGGCAATTCCTCCCCCACAATTGCAAACTGCCATTTCAAACAGAACTCGACGCTGGCATCAACGGCGGGCTATCAGGGAGGCGGTATCTATTGCACTAACTCCTCTCCCGTCATCTCAAATTGTCTCTTCACAGGCAACGGTCTCGGCGATGGCGCGGCCATCTATTGCCAATCATCTTCTCCACAAATCACCAACTGCACCATGACCGGAAATCCGTCCGATTTTGGAGTTGTAAGTTTCGCGGAAGGTTCGTCTCCGACGCTGGCAAGATGCATAATCACTATCGTGAATAGCAGCGCGATCACCTGTGACGCGCTCAGTAGTTTCACGCTGACTTGCAGTGACGTAATTCCCGATAGGCGAGATTTCTCGGGCGATAGTGCCACCAACCGTATCGGCATCGACGGGAATTTCTCGCTCAATCCGCGATTCTGCAGAGCGGACGCCGGAGATTACCGCCTCATGGATGACTCCCCTTGTGCCGCAGGACAAAACAGTTGTGGCGTATTGATCGGAGCGCTCGGTGTGGGCTGTTCTCCGCAGAATCGCACCTGGCTGGTCAATCCCGACGGCAGCGGTCAGGCGCCTACAATTCAGGCCGCGATTGATTCCGCGATACACGGGGACACGGTAATAGTTGCTGACGGCGTCTTCACCGGCGTCGGCAATCGTAACATCGAGTTTCGCGGGAAGGCAATTGTCCTCAAGTCGCAGCACGGCGCAGCACAATCTGTCATTGATTGCCAGGGTACAGTTGATAATCCGCGTCGAGGATTTTACTTTGGTGGCTGCGAGGATTTCACCTCGATTGTCGAGGACATTACGATCGCCGGCGGCTTTGGACTGCCGGACCACTCAGCATACCTGGCTCCGTGCGGTGGAGGAATGTATTGCTTTCTCTCATCACCCAGGATTAGCAACTGCGTGTTTCGCGGCAACACAGGAGGCAGCTACGGAGGCGGCATTTACGCGGAAGGAACTTCGCTGAAGATATTGTCGTGCGCGTTTGATTCAAATTCGGCAAGCACGGGGGGTGGCGTTAATCTAGCCGGCAGTTCAGCCACCATCATCGGGTGCACATTCATGGGTAACTCTGACGCGGGACTGGTGGGAGTCAGTCGCAACGGACCGATCCGGGTAGCGAACTGTCAGTTCCAGTCTAATATCGGCTGGGCAGCAGATTTGTCTGGTGATTCGGTGATGGTGACGGATTGTTCATTCCTGAACAATAACGGCGGATTGGCTCTGGAATGGGGGAAGATTAACGTCAACAATTGTATCTTCAAGAATCAGACTAGTTATGGTGTGATGATTTCCGGATACAAGTCCCCGCAGTCGGCGTCCCAGGCCTTTGTGTCTAATAGCGTTTTTGTCAGCAATCAACTGGGCGTTCACGGCAGCTTTGCCATAGTGAATTTGTCCGGCTGCACTTTCGCGCTAAATCAAAGTGCCGTCCTGGAGCAGGGGGCGCTACTCAATTTGGATCACTGTCTCGTAACTTTCTCGACCTTCGGCCCGGCCGTGGATGCCCAGTACTACATGCCACAAATGAATTGCTGCGACCTCTTTGGAAATGCCGGTGGGGATTGGATCGGAGGTTTCGCCGGTCAACTAGGCATCAAAGGGAATATTTCGGCTGATCCCTTATTCTGTGACACGGTCGCTGGCGACTTCGGCTTGACGCCGGCCTCACCCTGCGCTCCGGAAAATAACACCTGTGTGTCGTTGATCGGCGCTTTGGATGTCGGGTGTGTGCCCGCTTATATCTGTGGCGACGCCAATGGCGACGGAGCAGTTGACATCTCGGACGCCGTCTTTCTCATCGGTTACATCTTCTCCAACGGCCCGGCACCAGATCCGCTCTCGGCCGGTGACTCAAATTGCGATGGCTCGATCGACATCTCCGATGTTGTCTATCTGATAAGCTATATCTTCTCTGGCGGTCCGGCTCCCTGCGCGAGTTGCCCGTAGTTGACGAGTCAGAAAAACATTAGGGCGACCGTATGGTCGCCCTTGTCAAATCTATGCTTGTGCTCGAATAAATTCGAACCTACAAAAACTACTTTCCACCTGCTTTGGTGAAGTTCAACAACCCACCGGCCAGAAGAATCTTCACCTGGCGAGGAGAGAGGTCAAACTGAGCATCAAAGTCGTATCCCTGCGAGATGTTCTTGATCGTGACGCGGTTGCCCTTCGGCAACATTTCGCGCACATTCGGAATTTCCAGTTGGTCATCCTGTTTGAGTTTGTCATAGTCGGCAGGATTGGCGAAAGTCAGCGGCAGAATTCCGAAATTCACGAGATTGGTCTTGTGAATTCTGGCAAAAGATTTCGTCAGCACGAATTGCAGACCGAGGTACATCGGCGCCAGTGCCGCATGTTCACGCGAAGAGCCCTGTCCGTAGTTCTCGCCACCGACCACCACGAAACTTCCAGCTTCCTTGGCGCGCTTCGGGAAATTCTGATCGACGTAGAAAAACACGAATTCCGAAATCGCCGGAATATTGGAGCGCAGCGGCAGAATCTTGGCGCCCGCCGGCATGATATGGTCGGTCGAAATATTGTCGCCCAGCTTTAGCAGCGCTTTGCCGTTCAGTTTGTCAGCCATCGCCCCGCGCGTCGGCAGCGGTTTGATGTTCGGTCCCCGGACGATCTTCGGACGGTCGCCGTCCTTGGCCGGCGGCAACACACTGCGATCATCGATATAGAACTTGTCCGGAAGATGCAGCGTCGGTTGTGTCCCCAGATCGCGCGGGTCGGTAATCACGCCCTTCAAGGCAGTTGCGGCGCAAGTTTCGGGCGACGCGAGATACACATACGAATCTTTGGTGCCGGAGCGCCCCTCGAAATTGCGGTTAAACGACCGCACGGACACGCTGCCCGACGCCGGCGCCTGTCCCATGCCGATACAGGGGCCGCAGGCAGATTCCAGAATGCGCGCACCCGCGGCAATCATTTCCGCCATTGCACCCGAATCAGAAACCATCTTGTAGACCTGCTTTGAGCCCGGAGTGATGGTCACACTGGTCTCCGGATATACCTGTTTGCCTTTCAAAATTGCGGCCGAGATTTCCAGATCGTACAGCGACGAGTTCGTGCAGGAACCGATGCAAACCTGCTGTGCCTTGGTGCCGGCAACGTCACGGACTTTGACCACGCTATCAGGTGAATGCGGCTTGGCAATCATCGGTTCGAGTTTGGCCAGATCAATCTCTATGGTCTTGTCGTAGGTTGCGCCCGGATCGGCCGCCAACGGCTTGAAATCCTTTTCGCGGTTCTGCGCCTTCAGGTATTGCAGGGTATTTTCATCCGCTGGAAATACAGAGCAGGTTGCTCCGAGTTCGGCGCCCATGTTCGTGATGGTCGCGCGCTGTGTCAGCGAAAGGGACTTAACGCCTTCGCCGAAATACTCGATCACGTTGCCGACTCCGCCCTTGACCGTCAATTGCCGCAGTACTTCCAGTATAACATCCTTGCCACTCACCCACGGTTGCAGTTTGCCCGTCAAATGCACACCAACAATGCGAGGGCAGGGGAGATAGAACGCGCCGCCACCCATTGCCACGGCGACATCCAGACCACCTGCGCCGATGGCAATCATTCCCAGTGCGCCTCCGGTCGGTGTGTGTGAATCGGATCCCAGCAACGTCATGCCCGGCACGCCGAAACGTTCCAGATGCACCTGATGACAAATGCCGTTTCCGGGCTTAGAAAAATAGATGCCGTAATTCGCGGCAACCGTCTGCAAATACATGTGATCATCGGCGTTCTCAAATCCCGTCTGCAACATGTTGTGGTCGACATAGGACACGGAAATCTTGGTCTTGACGCGATCCAATCCCATCGCTTCGAACTGCAAATAGGCCATCGTGCCGGTCGCATCCTGCGTCAGCGTTTGATCGATCCGAATTCCAATTTCGCTTCCCGGCTTCATCTCGCCATCGACCAGGTGTTCCTTGAGAATTTTGTAGGCCAAATTGTCTGCCACTCTTTCCTCCTCGCAATCTACAGAAAAATTATCAATTCATTATTCTCCGTAACCTCTAGGGTTATACGCGCCAAAAATGCACCCGATTTCCCTGTTTGTCCACTGGTTTGTTGCGATCATTCTGCGGCAAAAGTGACCGCCGTCTTATGCAGACTGGCAGCAATGTTTGGAAAGGTTGTTCTGGTTGGTTGAGCTAGTCAATGCGAGGAGCATGAGGAAAGTGGGAGTCGTGATAGCGGCAACGAAGCAATCTATTCCCATAGCAAGTGCAACACCGATAGCGCCACAGCTATGGCAGGAATTATAATGCTCGATTAACGCTGCCTGCGAGCGTTAGAGGGATGGTTGAGGGGACGGACTTGTGTCCCGCTGCTATTCGAGCTGGAATTTCAACGTGGCCTTTACTGTGACCTCGCGATCGGGATGACCGTTAAGACGCGCTTCCAGCGATGCAGCCAGCACCGCCTGCTCAAATCCCCATCCCGGGGTCGAACAGTGCACGACACGAGCATCCTTCATCTTGCCTTCCTTGTCGAACGTGATCTGCACGTCGACTTGACCCTGCTTCATCGCCAACCGCGCCTTACGAGGATAAGCCGGCTCAATGTAAAGCTGATAATTGTCGGCATCTTCGATAGCGCGTGAACTGTCGTTCTGTCCCGGCTTGGTTGACGCCAACGGCGCTTCCTTGATGGGCCGTTCCTTGGGCGGAGCAACAACTTTGTTCTCGATGTCGACCAGGGGTTTGGTTTTGCCGCCGCTCAGACCGGCCGCGTAGACCTCACCGGCATAAGCAGAATGCGTCGGCAGAAATGAAATCGCGAAGGCCAACAGAATGCCAACCGCGAACGCCACTAGCAGGTTCGAAGCAACATCCAATTTCATCGCCTTCTCCTCCTCTCACTACGATCCAACACAGGCCATAACCTCACAAAAACGGGCCTATGCGCCATGGAGTCGACTCAGGCAGACTGGGCCGACACATCAAAACCGTTGGCTGTCATTCCGGATCGAGTGTCAAACGAATCTTCAGAACCATAATAAGATAGCATACACTAAATAACGCGTCAAGCTAAATTTCAAACTTCTAGAGCTCGAATTTGATCTCGTATGTTACCCACGCGTCAACATACTTGCTCTTCAACGTAGCCGGATTCCAAGTCCCCTGTCTGGCCGCCTGCAGGGCCGCATCCTCAAATCCTACTCCCGTATTCGACGGCTTGGAAACGACTGCTTTGTGAACCCTGCCGTCCTTCCCGACCAGAACCTTGACCCAGACTGAACCCTCAACCTTCTTTCTCTTTGCGATCTCCGGGTAATGAGGGCGTGGCCCATAGAGGAAGGCCGGCATCTCATCTACGACCTGCACGCTATCAGAATTTGACAGGCCGGAATCGGGACTCGGGGAGCTGGTCGACGATTGGGGTGAATTGACTGTGGCTTTAGCTGTAAGGGTCGTGCCGGTCGAGTTTGATGTTGAACTCGCGGCACAACCCATCAATAAGCAGCAAGTGCCGGCGACTACCATGACGGCAGTTCGAAGTATAAGCATTCTGTCCCTCTCAAACGGTAACGTATCAGAGGCAAAATGCTAACTGATGTCACGAATAGCAAGTTCGATCGCAGGAAGAATCGAACGAGCTACTTCAGCGCGAACTTCACCTCGTATGACACCCATACCGCGATGGGCTCGCCCTTCTGCGTAGCCGGTTTCCACGTCGCCTGTTTCGCTGCAGTCAACGCTGATTCTTCGAAACCGACCTTCTTGCCGGAATCCTTGACGATCAGGGCGTCCCTGACGGTGCCCTGTTTGTCGATCAGGACCTTCACCCATACTCGGCCTTCGATTCCGGCCTTCATCGCCGAGTCCGGGTACGCTGCTACCGGCTCATTCAACTTAACCGGTGCGGTCTCGTAGGCGATGAAATCATCGGGCGAGGGTAACTTCTTGTCAACGACCTTCGCCGTGTCGTTGCCGGTATTCTCAGCCACTGTCAAACTGGTTCCCGCCCACGCCGAATTCTGAGTACCGATCGAGAAAGTGACCAATAATGCCGCTGTCACTGCTGCGGCGAAAAGCAGACGCAAAAGCTGGTTAGCCATGCTTGCCTCCTTGATCCATCAATATAGGATGCCGTTCGGACCTGTGGGCTCATCCCGGCGGGGAACCGGGACGCAAGGTCCACTCACAGTATATACGTCGTCAACGGTTGTGTCCACAATAACTTCGAAAATTCTTTGATTTCATTGGGCATTCTATATGCTTCCCGATCAATTTGCCTCACGTGGAGTCACTTCAATCTGAACACTACTGGATACGAAACCCATACCGCCACCGGCTGTTTGTTCTGCATGGCAGGTCTCCACTTGCCCTGTAGAGCAGATTGTATAGCCGCTTCCTCGAATCCGACATTTGGGGTTGTGCAGCTTGAAACAAGCGCCTGGTCCACAGTGCCTTTGGTGTCGATATGTATGTTAAGCGTCACTGTCCCTTCAAGTTGTGTGGTCCGCGCCATCTGGGGATACTTAGGGGTCACCATTTTGACAGAAATCGGCTTCTCGTCGAATGGCACGAACACTATTGTCGGCTCCATGATCTCAGTGTCCGGCTGAATCCGGATCGCGATGCCGCTCAGGTCGCCATTCAGGTCGATCTTGCCGGGATTATAGGTGGCTAGTTCTTCATGAGACGGCAGTTTGTATTCAACGCTCACTTCGTTGTCCGGCACCGGCACCGGAATCGTGAATATCGGCTTCTGTATTTCCTGCGTAATTGAAATCTGCGGCGGTTCTTCTGTCAACGATGGTGGCGGTCCCAGATCTGCAATCTCGTATACGTAGTCCACGGATTGGATTCCATCCGTCGGCACTGGTTCCATAAGCATTTTCGCCAACGCCACTCCGCCGATCACTGCTCCAAACAGGACGATCACAGCAACAACCGCTTTCCCCATATTCGCGTGGTACTTGCTCTTCAACTCGATCGCACCGATCGGCGACCATGCTCGATGAGCATAGACAGCAGTCTGCGCATAAACATTGGTCATTTCTTGTTCCTCCTTCCCAAACGGCGTGTACAGCACCTGTATGCTGGTTTGCCGCCCGTCCTTACTGCGAATGAGAACGTTTTCCTCATCCAGAGGACATACCGCTTTTCAAAGACAATATTCCCGTGGTGCAGCGCCTTGTAGGCGTTTTTCTTTATCAGGACGAACATTCCTGTTTGTCCTTTCACCCATCCGTTCAAGTGACAGCATCGAACAGGGACAAGCAAGAATGCTTATCCTACTGCCGATGGGGGATCGTGAGATGTGGGGGAACACGCAACAAAAAAAAGGCCGACTTTCGTCGGCCTTTTCGATGATTACCTCGATTTTCCTAGCTGGAACTTGACCTCGTAGGAGACCCAGACTGCGACCGGCTGCTTGTTCTGCATCGCCGGTTTCCACTTACCCTGCTTCGCTGCCTCCAATGCGGCCTCTTCAAATCCGGCGCTAGCACCGGACTCTTTGACTATGACAGCGTCGCGCACGTTACCGGTCTTGTCAACCAGTACCTTCACCCAAACATTGCCCTCGATTCCGGCTTTTCTAGCCATCTCTGGATACTTCGCAACCGGAAGTTGAATGGCAACCGGCTGTTCTTCGACGGCGACAAATTCGTCCGGCTGTGGCAAGTACTCTTCCAGAGGAATGTCAACTCTGACATTGCCGCCTGCACCTTCGCCTTCGCCGACCGCAGGGGCTGTCATCTCCGCCAACTGCTCCTGCGAAACCACGGTGTAATCCTCGGTGACTTCCTCGTCAGGAACGGCTTCCGGCAGCGAAAACTTCGGCGCCGCAATTTCCTGCGTGACCTTCACCTGTGCCGGCTTCGATGCTACCGACGGCGGCGGACCCAGTTGCGAAATGTCTCGAATTACCAGAGTCGGAATGTTGGCGGTGTCACTGCCCATAATCAATCTTACGATGACTACGAGAAGAATAACCGCAGCCCAGGCCGCCAGCACCAGGAACGTGGCGTTACGGAAATTCCGCTGATAGGTACGCTTAAGTTCAATGGCGCCGATCGGAGACCATCTAACCGAATGACTTATTGCTGTCATGGCGATAAACCTCCTGCCCCGGGATTGTAAACTTTCTCAAACGTCTTGTCATCCCTTGCACCCCACGGGCGTAGCGCATATCGGTAACTGAACGTTTTGGCATCTTTGTTTTCCGCCAAATATGCTTTCAGGAAATCCTGGTTAGTTCGAAGCAATGCCTCTACAACTTCAGTTTCATCCAGCAAGTCCACCATCCGCGAATACTTGGCTTGCGGATGGATGATAAACAGCGTGTTGAGCTTCGGCCGTGCCCAGTTGTATCTCATGAACAGATCGCGGATCGAATCGGCAGGTATCCGCCAGGGAATCTTAATGTTCTGGGTTGACTTCAACTCGTTGCCAATGGTGTAATAGAAGTCTCCGGCCTTGTCCACAAAGACGCTCAGAAGATTACTTTCCTTAACCTTTTCAGCTGGCAATGAGTCTTCCTGCTTGGGTGGCAGGTTGATTTCCATCGCCTGTGGCGCCGCGAAAATCGTGGTCACCATGTAGAAGATCAGGAGCAGGAAAGCGATGTCGACCATGGGAGTCATGTCGATACGAATACCGACGCGGCGCTTTGGACGACGTAAGCCCTTCTTCCCGCCGGATTTTTCTTTCATTTGTATATCAGCCACGGACGATCACCTCCTCACAGCCGCTCCGATTTCAGCTCAGTGACGATCTGAAATCGAGCCAGGTTAGATTCCACCATGGTGTTCATTATCTTTTCCATGGTACCGTACTTCACGTCTTTGTCGGCCTTTATTACTACCAACGCTCTGAGGTTGTGCGCTCGAATCTTGTTGATCTCATTACCCACCGCCTCAGGCGTGGTTTCCACGTAGACTCTCTCAAGGGTCGAAATTGTCCTGCCCTCAACCTCTTTTTCGACTCTTTCAATATAATCTACGAAGACCGAATCATCCGGCGTAACGGTAACTACGATTTTGTCCTTTTCCGGCAGCTGAATCTGCGAGTGCGAGGATGGCAGTCTCACGGATTTGGCCTCCGGCGGCTTGAATTGCGTGGTCGACATGTAGAAAATCAACAGCAGAAAGGCGATGTCGACCATCGGCGTCATATCGATCCGGATGGCTATCCGCCGTTTCTTCTTGATGTTTGCCATTTAGGCAGCGCCTCCCTGCTCCTTGAAGAGCTGGATGACTTCGTAAACAGCTTCGTCTGTCGTGTAGTTGAAGGCGTCGACCTTGTTGACGAAGAAGTTATAGAAGAAGATACCCAGAATACCGGAGATCAGTCCGCCTGCGGTATTCACCAATGCCTCGGAAATACCGGTCGCAAGCTGGGTGGCGTCAATCACGCCGCCGGCAGCCGAACCGGTTGCGGCGAACGCACGAATCATACCGATCGTGGTACCCAGCAGACCGATCATGGTGGCGATCGAAGCGATCGTTGACATGGCGATCAGGTTGCGCTCCAATAGCGGTCCTTCCAGCGCGTTGGCTTCCTCAATGGCGGCCTGTACCAGCGAAATCTTCTTGTCGCCGTCAAGGGCCTTGTTGTCCTTCACGGTCACATAGCGTTCGATACCGGCGCGCAGCACGTTGGCGGTGGTGCCTCTTTGCTTGTCGCAGGCGGCCAAAGCGCCTTCATAGTCACGGTTTCTCAGCATCTCAATTAAGCTTTTGAAGAAAACCTGTACCGAGGCCGTGCCCTTGGCGACGCGCAACGACAGGAAGCGCTCAACCACGAAACACAACAGCATGAAGAGAACGGCAATCAGGATGACTACCAGCGGCCCACCCTGGTGTACCGAGTGCGTAATCGTGCCTACCGGCTGGCTGCCCAATAACATCCAGATCACATATCCCAGCACGATCGCTGTAATCGTAATCACGGTAATGAAAATCGACTGTTTCACCGAATCAATCCTCCGAGTTTCTGTTATAGATCAAAGAATTTATTTCCAAACTAATGCTAGAATTCTTTCGACTTGTTGAAATTCAGCATGAAACCAAAGAACGACATCCACAGCCCGATGCTGGAAAACTGAATCAGGGTAACGATCGAGTAATGGCCGCCCAATCCGTCGATGCCCAGATAGGGACCGAAGGGAATCCGCTGGCCGATCAGCCCTAACAGCACGATCAGCAGGAACACGATTGCCGGAATCATGTTGAGGCGCAGCACCTTCTTGAGCTTTGCCAGGTAGGCTTCTTGCGACGGCGCCTTGCTGAACACCGTCAACAGCGTCCAGACACCGAATACCAGCGACAGGTAGGCCAGCAGCGCCAGCAGATACAGGGACAGAGGTACTATCATGCCTCCCATTTTGGAGACATAAAACCAGAACCCGCCCATGCTGAACAGACCGGTGATCCCCAGAAAGGATTCCGAACCGTAGAGCGTCTTGACGCTCATCCAGGGGAAGAACGGCGCCAGGATCATCAGCGCGCTGGCAATGATAATGAATATCCGATCGGTGCGACTGATTACCGATGCATAAACGACCGAATTGCGATAGAGCGAGCCGATCTCAGCTTTGACCCGCTGGATGTAGCTCTTTCGCTCATCGTCGTTCTGCCAAAATTTCTGAGGTTTGTCGCCGAAGACCTCGAAACCGATATATCGATATCGCTCCTCGGGATTAACCTGTTTTTCATCCGCCATCTAGCGTCACCTCTTAATTCATCACTGATAGTTTTCGATAATATCTTTAAGCGTCTTGTTGTTGGGGTCACATTTCAGGCCCTTCTTGGCCCAATCCACCGACTGCTTCTTATGCGCGTCATCCTCATACATGTCGTATGCCTGCGCTATCCAAATGGTAATATCGATTTCTTTGCAAGGATCGACGCCCTGTGCCTCCATACGCCGATATGCCTTTAATAGGTATTCGATCGCGGCGTCCTTCCGAGGTGGCTTGTCCGAGATTGCGAAGAACCCCAGCCACTTGTAGGCCTGATATCCGGCCGAGTCACATTGTGCCCACTTCTGTGCGATATTGGCCGCTTCTTTCCTGTCCTTGCGTTCACCAAGATAGTAGCTGAACATCGTAATGTAAATCGAACAAGCACTGGGATTGAGTTGCAATACCTTGTTAAAGTACTCCATCGCCTTTTCCGGATTGTTCAGCTTCATATAGCAATTGCCCAGGTTCTGATAACTCTTGATTGCCAGAGTGTCGACGGCAACCTTCTTCTCGAACCAGGGAATTGCCTCCTGATACTTGTTGACGTAGTAATAGGCAATACCCAACTGATCGTACAAAGTCGCATCGGGCGCCAGAGACGTATCTCTAACCTGAATCGCCTTCAAATAAAAGGGAATGGCCTTCTCCAAAAGCGTACTATCCGCCTGGCCTTCGCGCTTGCCTTCCCAATAGAGCTGGAAATAAGTGAGTGAGCGCTCTCTGAAATAGTCAAAATCACTGGCCGACCACTGATAGTTCGGATCTCCCTTGGTCACCTTCATCTCGTAGTCGTTAAACGCCGCTTCGGCCTGATCGTACTGCTTCATCCGGAACAGCGCCTTGGCTTTCAAGGCATAGGCGTTCGCCTTGGCATTGCCTGTGGCAATAGCCTTATCGAGATACTCAACCGCGGACGGGAATCCGTTTACGTTGTAGTATGCCTGTCCCATGCGATAATCGACGTCGAGTGTTTCTTTGCCGCCTAATTTCAGCATGTGGTCATACATCCAGATTGCATTCTTGAAGAAATCGGGCGCCTGATTGCTTGACTCGCCAGCATCACCATTCGTCCCCGCATTCGTAGCCGCCAATCCCAGAATCATGTAGATGTCGCCGGCCAATTGGTAAGCGTCCGCAGTAACTAGAATCCAGCGCAATTGCCGTATTGAGGGATTTCATCGCCTCGCCGAACTTCTGTTGGAAATAAAGCGCTCGCGCCAACCGATATTGCGTCAGGATGTCCGTCGAATCGGCGGCGAGAATTTCCTTGTAACCCTGAATCGCGACCTCGTAAACTTTGTTCTCGAAATTCAGATCTGCCAGGTCGCGCTTGTAGGCAAGATTATTGGGTTCTTCGATCTGGGCCTTCCTGAACGCCAAATCGGCGTCCGAGAACTGTCCCTGAGCCAGGTAGTATTTGCCGAGAATGTCCTGGAATAATCCTTTGCGAGTCTTGCTCTTGGCAACGCCCTCGTCAAGGATATCCTTGGCCTTCGGATAGTCTTTCAATGCGACGTAAGTCAAGGCCAGATAGGCCTTGGCATCTTCGTAGTTTCTCTTACGATCCAGACAATTCTGAAACTGTTCCTTGGCGCTTGCGTAATCGTTCTTGAAGTAGTAGGCCTGGCCCAGATAGAAATAGAGGTCAGCGTAGCTGGGATCCTTCTGAATGGCTTCATTCAGGAAGGTGACGGCCTTGTCATACTGGCGTTGCTTGATCATGGCCTGCGCGTCCGTAGCCGTATCGGCGTAGAGCGAGGCGCACATGGTAATCGCGAGAATTACCATTAAGAAGCGCACTAATCTGAGTTTCATCAATTGGCTCCGTTCGCACACAGGGTTGCGACTAAAGATTTTCAATATATCCTTGCTCGACCACTCAGTCAAGATTTTTTGCTCCCGCGTCTTCTCGCCGATTCCAGCATTACCAGGCGGACACCGGCGTACGCAACAATCAGAATTCCCAGCAAGATTCGGTAGAGCGGCTCGATAAAACCGAACGAACCCGCCACGATCAGGATCCCGACAAATAAGACGAGTCCGATCGATAAATAGCTAATAACCTGCTCTACGTTTGCCAAATCTCCTCCCGTATCGTGGCCGAACTTTATACAATCGAATCATTTACTTCTTCCCGTGAAGATGGTCTGGAAATACCAAAATCGGTATGAATGCCACTCACCTTTCCCATGATATCCAAACTTCGTGCCGAACGGCAGAGTTTTCTGCGCCAATAACCTCGTGTGCCACAACAACTTGGCGAACCGGATTCGGGTGGTTTGCGATTCACAACTCCTCACCCGCAGAACTTGCGTTCTCGCTGCATCCCCAAACGTGTACCTCGATATATAACATTGACTTAGTGAATGCGCACTTTGATTGCAGTCCGCGAAATTTCGCGCAGCAGGTGCACTGTCTGCTGCAGGCTGACCCCTGATTGGCTCGCCGGTTCTGCACGCTGTTTGACTTCAGTCTACCTGTCTCCCATTTGAGTCAGCCAACCGGCGATCTCTTTGACCAGCAGACTCTCATGCTCGTACGCCTCCACAGGCGCCGGGGCCGCATCAAAAAATATCCGGCCATAATTCTTCGTTCCCATTCTCGAATCCGTAATTACAACCGCTCCCCAGTCCGAGGAGTTCCTGATCATCCGGCCAATTCCCTGGCGGAATTTCAGCACCGCCGTCGGCAGCGACACGTTCATAAAGGCGTTTTCGCCGCGCGCTTCCGCCTGTTCCTGCTTGGCCAATTCCAGCGGATCGTCCGGCACCGGAAAAGGCAGCCGCGTCATCACTAATAGTCGCAGCAATCGCCCCGGCAAATCGATTCCTTCCCAGAACGCCTCAGTGCCGATCAACAGCGGACTCGGCATCTGGCGAAAGCGATTGAGAAGTATCTGCGGCACACTCTCAGGAGTTTGTATCAGCAAGTCTGCCGCCACCCGTTTATCTGTTTGAAGCGCCTTTGACAGCGCGTCGATCATTCGATACGAAGTGCAGAGCACCAAGGTAGGAAGTCGCACGGAGGAACGCAACTTAAGAATAAGCTGGCCCAGCCGCGCCGTGTATTGTTCTGCCGCCGGTGGCGGCAAGTAACGCGCCACTCCGATCTTCAACTGTTCCGCCAGGGGAAATGGTGAGCGTACTTTGAGTTTCACCGGCTCCAAATCCCGACTCTCCCGCAAACCCAGCCGTGCCGAAATCCACTGGAAATCGTCCTCGGAATCGAGCGTCGCTGAAGTCAAAGTCACCGAATTGTATCGCGCATACAGCTTTTGAACCAACAGCCCGCCCACCGAAAACGGCGCGGCTGTGATTACTACTTCACCCGAATCGTATGCTTGTCCCCACATCACGGTGCGCTCGTCGACGGCGCCGGCTATTGATTCCAGCAGGTCAATGTTGCGGATCGCCAAAGCGAGTTGTCTTCTGATATCGACTACCGATTCCCACTCTCCCATTTCGCGATCAGTCGGCGCCGACAATTGTTGCAGCGACTTCAAAGTTTCGCGAAGATCAGATAGCAATAATTCGTTGTTCTTCCAGATCTGGCACACCAAACCGTGCAACGGCTGGCCGGTCTTGAATCGCAGGCGTTCGCCGACACCTTTGCCCGAGGACTGTATCAGCTTTAGCGCTTTGGCTGCCTGTATTCGCAATGGTTCGACCAGTTGCGGCGCGAGGTCGCGAATCGCGATGGCGATTTTCGCGACGGCCTCGCTGTCGCCGAAACTTCCCGCCAACGAACGTGTGAATCTGTCGCTGCTGATTCTGTCCAGGGTGCGCGCGAATGTCTGCAATCCCAGACTGTCAGTAAAAGCGCTCACTGCTTCGGCTTCAAGCCGATGCGCTTCGTCAAATACGGCGTGCGAGAATTTGCCCAAAATTGTGCCATCAGCGAGAAGATCGGAAAACAGCAAAGCGTAATTAGTTATCACGATACTCGCTTTGGCAGCGTTCTTTCTCGCGCGAAAGGCATAACAGTCGGAGAAGAAGGCGCATTCCTTGCCGAGGCAGGTTGCCTCGTCGAGCGTGATTCTACCCAATAACGTATCCGAATCGGGCTGATCGAATATTTCCGTCTCGGTCAGATCGCCGCTTTTGGTGTCGATCTCCCAGACTACCAGCGCCGCCATATATTCCGGTGTCAACTCCGACGAAGCCAATGTCAGGTCGGAAAGAAAATGTTTGTATTTCAGCAGGCAGAGATAATTCGCCAATCCTTTAAGCAACGCGATCTTCATGCCGGTAGGAATAATGTTCTTGATCCTCTGCAGGTCTGATCGAAACAACTGCTCTTGAAGAGACTTGGTGCGGGTGACAATTACGGCTCGCGCCTCTTCCTCAAAGCACCGCGCTACCGCCGGCAGCAGATAACCGATTGACTTACCCGTTCCCGTTGCTGCTTCCACCAGCACGATATCCTGTTGCTCCATTCCTTTCAGAATCGTTTCTGCATATCTGGCTTGCCCCTTGCGAATTTCGTAACCGGGAAATTGCGCCAACAACGGCGAGGAACCGCCGAACAATTCCCTCACTTTCTCGGATGTCAACTCCGTCCCGGCGGTGAGGTTCTCGAAACGGTCCAGATCAACGAAGCACTCGGGATTGAAGCGGTAATTCTCGACCGAACCTTTGGCCGGAATTGTATCCAGCCAAACCGCGTACTGTTTCGGCAGGGCGCGAAATATCTGCCGGAGTATTCTGATCGCGCTTCCCGGCAAACTGCCGGCTTTGCTCAACGCAATCCGTGCGACCTGCGCCATCGTCTGCGGCGGTGTCAGCTTGTCATCAAGCAGAAATGCTCTCTTGAAATCCGACAATTCCCTGGCGTTGAGGGTGGGGAAGAAGATGGTCAGCAATTTCCGCAGATCAACAAGTGGCGATCCCGCGAGAAATTCGCCGACCCGTTTCCATTCCTTGTGCGGAGAAATGATTTCACGATCGACGAATTGATACCCGATGCTCTCCTGCAAATCGAGAAAGAACTTGTCCGTCCGGGCGCGGTTAATTGGTGCTTCGGGATCCTCTGGAATTACCAGCGTATCGACCGCGCGCAGTTCGTCATGGACAAGCTGCTGCTTCTCGACAGTCAAAATTCGCGCACGCAGGTTCGGCGCCTTAATGTCACAATATAGAATTACCGGCAGGTGCGTCTCAGTTTTGGCCATTTCGACCTAATGAAACACGAGTGTGGAAGGACGCGGCTGATAAATATACGAAATCTGCACGGTCTTGCCCTTGACGTCAACCGCGTCGAACTTCAGTACCGCGTAGCAGCTATCCTGGTCCTGCAACATGAACACTTGTCCGTTGTATACTTCAAGCGCGTTGTCGGCCTTGGGTGGCACGGTCGTCGGCGCTACATCATCCAGTTGAGAGTAAATGATCATTCCATAGAATTTGGTCGCTCGAAAGACAACGTTGATCCGGCGGGGTGAAGCGACGTACAACGATCCATTGATCGTCGCGAGATAGATGTCGTTGCTGAGATCATCAGTCGACACTGACTTGGTTTTGCGAAAGGAATATCCCGATTCATCGCCTCTAAACGACTCCCGCAGAGTGAACCAGCCCTCCGGCCTTGGAATTGCCTCGACAATATTGCTCCGGGCCGACTCGATGCCGTTGGGAAATAGAGTGGTAACATACGCCCGGTAGATCACGCCGTTTTCCAGACCCTCCAACGCAAATGACTCGCGCGCGATGTCGGGATTCATATCACCCGGGTACGGCTCAAGATTAACTTTTTTGAAAGAAGCCAATGATGTGTCGGCCGCTTCCTTTTCATTCCAGAGATATATGTTGTAGCCCGATATCATTGTGCTGTCGGAGCGGTTGGTCTTCCAGGTCAGGTTGATTCGGTGATAAAATACCCGCGCTTCCAATTCCGATGGAGCCGGGTACGGTTTGCTCGGTTTCGAAGGTAGCGGCGTTGACGGGGCCGGCGCGGGTTTGGGACCGCACGCACAAAGAAACATTATTCCGACCGCGAGCAGCGTGGCCGCCCATAGTCGGATCATGGTCACGGTGACAATTGAAATTCTGGAATTCAAGGTTTGATCGTCCTGTGTCCCGGGCCGGTGTATACTGAATTTGTGTCGCCCAATTTACGCAATGGTTTCTGTGTGGCTTGCTCCTCGTAAGCGTGGGCAACCAGGCCGGCCATGCGTGAGAGAATAAAGAATGCTTTTCCCAGGCGCCAATCAAATCCCATATCCGACGTCACCGCGGCAATCGCGCCGTCAATATTAATCGGCAATTGCTTTCCCGTGACTTTGTGAATCGCCTTCTCAATTTCCAGTATCAGCACCGTATGTTTGCCATTGAACCCCAGCCGCTTCGCCATCTCAAACAGTGTTACCGTGCGCGGATCAACCGTATGCAATTGGTGCCCGAACCCCGGCAGCTTGCGCTTCTGGTCATGAAGATTCTTTACCAGGTCTTCTGCCAGTGTCTGCGGCTCACCTTTCTGACCCGCGACTTCCTGCAGGATCTTCGCTGCCGCTTCGATCGCCCCGCCGTGCACATCGCCAATCGCCAGAACTCCGGCCGCCACCGCCGCGTTCAGCGGATTGCCCGCTGACATCACCGTGCGTGTTGCCAGCACCGACAAGGGTGTAACGCCGTGGTCGATGCACGATACGAGAATCGCGCGGAACAACTCGGAAGAATTCTTGTCCGGTAGATCGCCTTTGAGCAAGAGATAGATTGTATCGCTGAAACTGATCTTCTCCATCAGTTCGGCGACATCATAGCCGCGTACGCGAATGACGTTTCTGGCAACCTCGCTAATCGCGCTTTGCCACGCAGTGTCTTCGGTCACGAACGTCCTTCGGCAGCCGCTTTTTCGCGCTCCATCTCTTTTTCATTCGTGTGTTCCGGCAAAAACGCTTCCCAGTCTTTCTCCAGCTTGTTCATATCAATTCCCAACACGTTCTTCAACGTGGTGGGGAAGTCGTCCTTGCTGTGATATACTTCCATGAACTTGTCATACCCGTAATCATACATTATGTAAGCACACAGAGACGCCGCCTCGACCGACTTTTGCAGGCCCTGTTCTTTGTTGTATCGCTCATCGTCCACCAGGACCTGTGCCGGTAACAGAGTCTTTTCCTGCAGGAAGTTGTTAGTAGCGTGATGATAATTGCGCCCCGAAAAATCGAGCAGAAATAAGATTCCATCACGAACGAAGGCAAACCTCGATGGTCCGCCCGGCAACTTACTGACGACGAACTCTGCCATTTCCCGCCCATACGACGGGCCGTAGCCGTAATAGAAACGATTCCCCAGGAAGAAAGTCGTGTCTCTACCGGTGTACTTCATCAATGCGGCCGTGTCCTGGTAGCAATAAAATTCGATCGGCTCCGGCTGCGCATATCGAAGGTAATCGCTGATCCTCTGATACACCTTCGAGACCCGGTCTTTCATCGCCGGAGCGATACGTTTCAGCGAATCGGTTGGCTGATAGAATAGCGTGACATTTCCAATTACTTCCTTGCCCCATACGAAGTCGGCCTCGCGAATACCTGTCGTCGGGTCCGTTGGCTTGAGCTGAGCTGAGCTTTGCTGTCCCTCTTTCCTGGAGCACCCGGCGATTGCCGTTATTCCCAGAAGAATTATCCCTAAGTAGAAGAATCGTTTCATCTTTCCTCCTGAATGCATACTAATCAACTCAGCATAACGTCATTTTCGGCCGATGTCAAGTTATGAGTTTGTGATTTTTTTCACATTTGGCTTGACAGGTTTTGATGCAACGCTATACTTTAACGGCATTGCCTGCTGCCACATTGAGAGAGAGGCGTCATGAGGCAAGTGATTTTCTGTGGTCGAGGAGGACAAGGGGTTCTGGCTTCTGCCGCAACACTGGCACATGCACTCTGGAAGAACGGCAGATACGTTCAAGCTTTTCCTGCATTCCGGCCTGAAAAAAAGGGTGCTCCTGCAGAGGCCTTTGTTCGCTACGACAATCAGGAAGTCTGGTTGAGGTGTGAAATCGACCAGGCCGACATCATTATACTTCTCGATCCCGCCGTGTTGTCAGCCGCAGATGCAACTTCAAGATTGGCGCCTGACGGGTTGCTGGTAGTCAATACCGGTTCTCAAACCGTTCTGGCCGAGTACCGCGAAAGCTTCAGGATCGCCGCAGTCGATGCTGCCCAGATTGCATTTAATCATCGGCTCGGTACACGACTGCTGCCGCATGTCAATTTCGCGATACTTGGGGCGTTGGCCAGGGCGTTCGATCAAGTGTCGCTGGCACAGATCCAACAGTCGGCAGGCGAATATGCAACCGACAAAATTCCGGAGGTCCAATCGGCAATTCGCGATGCCTACGAGCACGCCATCTGGAGCGCAAAATGAGTGGCAAGAAGAATACATTGACCTCCGCGAAAGTCATGCCGCCTCTGCCAATAAGTCAGGGTTGGATGGGATGGAATCTGACCGGACATTGGCGCTATTTTGATCCGATACATGAAGACCACTTGTCGCCCTGTAACCATGCCTGTTCGGCAGGGGGGGATGTTCAGAGGTTCATTTCGCTCATAGACGACAAGAAGTTCCGCGAGGCGTACGACGCGATCCGCCAGACTAATCCACTTCCGGCGATCTGCGGCCGAGTCTGCAATCACCCCTGTGAAGCCAACTGCAACCGCCGCGAGCTGGATGACGCTATCTCGATCCGTTGTCTTGAACGCTTCATCGGCGACTGGGGATTGAAGAATGTCAAGACCCAGCCGGCAGAATTTGATCCTCAGCTCGGCGAAGTGGCAGTCGTGGGTGGCGGGCCGGCTGGGCTCTCGGCGGCGTGGCGTCTGACAAATCTGGGTTATCGTGTTACGCTGTTCGAGTCGCAGACCAAACTGGGCGGAATGATGCGCGCCGGAATCGCAGAATACACACTACCTCGCAAAATTCTCGATGCCGAAATCCATTCCCTCATCGACCGAGGAATTGAAGTTTGTGTCGGGACAAAGATCGGCACGGATATGCTGCTCGAAGACCTCTCGCGATTTCGTGCCATATTGATTACCACGGGCGCCGACAAACCACGCGACCTGGAAATCCCCGGAGCAGAGCTTCCGCAGGTACAACAAGGACTAACCTTCCTATCGGATGTCAGCAAGGGGCATCGGGATCATGTCCCCGGCGAGGTCGCAATTGTCGGCGGCAACAACACAGCTATTACCTGCGCGCGCACAGTACTACGACTGGGCGGCAAGCCGGTTGTCTATTTCCGCCGTTCGCTTGCCGAGATGCCGGCTTTCGCAGACCTGATAGAAGAGGCACGCCAGGAAGACATTGAAATCCACTTGCTCACAGCGCCGGTTGTGATCCGCAAAGCAGGCGATAATCTGCAAATTACTTTGCAGCGACTGATGTTCGGCAAGAAAGATTCTTCTGGCCAGCGCGTCACAGTCTCAATCCACGGCTCTCAATTCGAACAGAACGTGTCCCTTGTTCTGGTCGCGCTCGGCGAAGATCCCGATTTATCTTTTTTGCCCAAGGACATCGAGTGTCAAAGCTGGGGCCTCAACACCGGCGGTACACATCAGACCAGCATTAAGAACATCTTTGCTGCCGGTGACTGCTCCGATGGACACAAGGGCGTGGGCAGTGCGATCGGTTCAGGCATGTCCGCTGCAAATGCCATTGATAGATACCTGCGCGGCATGAATATCTTCGTCGAAGCGAAGCCGCAGATTGTGACGCGGCCGTCCGACATCAATATTGCGTACTTCCCGAGATCGCAGGTCGTGGAGTGGAAGCGTATTCCTGTCAACCGTCGGACGACCACTTTCGCCGAGATTCACCTCGGACTTTCGGAACCGGAAGTGATGCGCGAAGCGGCGCGCTGTTTCTCCTGCGGTGTCTGCGATCACTGCGACAATTGCCTGACGTTCTGTCCCGAACATGCCGTGAGCCGTACGAACGACGAGTACGCGATTGATTACGATTACTGCAAAGGTTGCGGAATCTGTATCCATGAATGTCCGCGCGACGCCATTCACCTTAGACTGCGACAGGTGCCA
This sequence comes from uncultured bacterium, assembly GCA_963726455.1. Classification (GTDB taxonomy): domain Bacteria; phylum Zixibacteria; class MSB-5A5; order CAIYYT01; family CAIYYT01; genus CAIYYT01. Next base: position 263,758 of record CAVSCK010000005.1, on the reverse strand, counting down.
CGTTGAGGCCGAGAGTAACTATATCCGGGCAGGGCGCTTTGCTCTCAGGTTCGCAGGCGGTGGCGCACGCAGTCAAAGCCGCCCAACCCGATGTCGTTGTCGTCTATCCGACCGTCCCGCCCTCGACTATCATGGATCACCTCTGCGACTTCAGCGCCGACGGTTCCTTGCGCGCGCGTATGGTTAAGGTCGAGGCCGCTCATTCCGCCTTGTCGACGCTGATTGGCGCGTCTGCCACAGGCGCCCGTACCTTCACCGCGACGTCATCACAGGGACTGGCGCTGATGCACGAAATGCTTCACTGGGCTGCCGGTGACCGTTTTCCTATTGTGGTTGCCAATGTCAACCGCGCGCTCGGAGCGCCCTGGTCGATCTGGGTCGATCACAACGACAGTTTTTCCCAGCGCGATACCGGCTGGATTCAGTTTTACGCGTCAACCAGCCAGGAAGCGCACGACATGATTCTCATTGCATACAAGCTCGGCGAACTTGTGCAATTGCCGGTACTGGTTAACCTCGATGGTTTCTACCTTTCGCGGACTATTGAGCCCGTAATGCTGCCGGAACCGAATCAAGTGGACAGTTTCCTGCCGCCGTTTGAAACCGAGTGGCAACTCGATCCCAAGCGGCCGCGATCAATCGGCAATTTGACCTCGCCCGACTACTATCTGGAATTCCGGTACAAGATTCAACAAGCGATGGACGAAACCAAGAGGGTTGCCGGCGAGACATTTCGCCAGTTTGCCGCAATCTTTGGCCGCAAGTATTCCTGCCTGGAAACTTACGAAGTTGCCGATGCCGAGGTCGTGTTCATCACTTACGCGACGATGGCGGAAACTGTCAGGCATACCGTGAGAGAGATGCGGAGTGAAGGGCACAAAGTCGGTTTGATTCGCCTGCGGATGTTTCGCCCGTTTCCGGTCGAACAGTTGCTACAATTGCTGAATCCCGCCTGCTGTTATATTGTGCTGGACCGTAATATCAGTTTCGGCGCCGGTGGAATTCTCGGACAGGAAACGAAGGCCGCGTTGTATTCGTCCGCCGCTGTAACTCGTCTCTACGATATCACTCTCGGCCTGGGTGGACGTGATATTACGCCGGCGATGATAAGGGAAATCGCGTTGAAATACCCGGACGGCAAACATGTGCCGGGAACTCAATACTGGGAGGGAGTGCGGTTGTGACTCGCGTCGATGAATCGCAGTGTCCGATGGAGTCCGGCCATCTTGGCTGCCCGGGTTGCGGCGAGGCACTAGGCCTGCGCCTGGTCTTAGAGGCGATCGGCGAGAATACCATTATGGTGGTGCCGTCGTGTTGTGCCTCCTACGTGGACGGCCAATGGCCGCATTCGGCAGTCAAAATTCCGATTCTGCACGTTGCGATGGAAACTACGGCTGCGGCAGCCGCCGGAATTCGTGCCGCCCTTGAGGCCAAAGGAAGACACAATGTCCGTGTGCTGGCCTGGGCGGGTGGTACCGGCGCCTTTGACTCAGGAATTCACGCCGTATCATCGGTCGCCGAGCGCAACGATGACATTCTCTATGTCTGCTACAACAACGAACCTTATGCCAAGATCGATTTTCTGTCCGCAGACTTGTCAGATAACACACCTGCGCCTCAACGCCAAAACTACCATCCGCAGAAGAACATCATGCAGATCATGGCGGCCCACTACATCCCTTATTGCGCCACCGCTTGTGTTGCCTATCCCGATGATCTTTCTGTCAAAGTAAAGAAGGCGTTGTCTTACACCGGCTTCAGATTCCTGCAGCTCCTTTCGCCCTGTCCGACTCACTGGGAAATGCCCTCGGAGCTTTCCGTGGAAATTACGCGGGCCGCTGTCCAGAGCCGAATCTTCCCGCTCTACGAGATCGAAAACGGCTCGAAATATACGATCAACATCACTCCGGAAACCTTTACCCCAGTCACGAAATTCATCTTGCGCCAGGGACGATTCTCCTCGCTCAGCAGCACGACTATACGTCGAATCCAGAGTCATGTTGAGTCACAGTGGAAATGGTTGGTGCGCATGACCGAACTGGGACATTCACCGGAAAGACACCACGCCAAACCCTGAGCTCTGACACCGACTTTGACAGTCAGGGGTGTCTTGCGCATTGTGAAAAATCTCTCTAATAGAGGGCATGTTAAGCCGTACAAACAAAATAGGGCTTGACAGAAGTGAAAATGTCCTATTTGTTGTGAAAGGATTCACAACAGACCACTTTAGCGGCGAAAACTGATGCGAGGAAGTAAATGAAAGAACGCAAAATATCTGAGTCAACAATTCAGCGACTTTCTCACTATTACCGTGCCCTGACCCAGTTGGAGCGTGAACACTTCGACACCATCTCCTCCAAGGAATTGGCGCGCCGCGAAAAGCTGACTCCGGCTCAAGTTCGCAAAGATCTGTCGTTCTTTGGCTCTTTCGGCACACGTGGTCTGGGTTATCCGGTCAGGGAATTGAAAGAAAAGATCGCCCGCATCGTCGGGATCGACCGCACCTGGAGCGTAGCCTTGGTAGGCGTGGGAAATATCGGTTCGGCACTCGTATCCTACAAGGAATTCTCCCGGCAGGGGTTCAATATCAAGATTCTGTTCGACAATGACCAGCGCAAGATCGGCTCCAATCACAAGGGCATCACCGTGTTGGGTATGGACGACCTTGAGCGGCAACTAAACGAGAATAAGATCGAGATGGTCATATTGGCCGTGCCGGCGTCATCGGCGCAGGCAATCGTAGACCATGTCGTGCATTGCGGGATCAAAGCCATTCTCAACTTTGCACCCATCAAGTTGAAAGTTCCGGACGATGTGTTTATTCGCACCGAGAATATGGCGATGGAACTGGAGTACCTGTCATTTTCGCTGGTTAACAATTTGCCCCGCCGGACCGATCGCAAAAAAACTTGACACATTTTGGACATACACGTAATTTGTACCAGGGGAGATTAGTTGCAGGAGCAGTCATTACGCATTCCTTAAAGCGCTTCAAAGTTGTAGTTTTGTGCCTGATGCTGGCATTACTCTGTTCAGCGGCTGCCAAGGCGCTGTTCTTTACCAATGTCTGCATCGTAACCGGCACCATTCAATTCCTTGGTCGCCCTGCCGACAAGGGCCTGCCTTTGACTGCATTCATTGGCGAGGACAAGATCACCGAGGTGCAAACTCAGGATAACGGCAATTTTGAACTTCGCATTCCCGAATACGACCCTTCCAGGCCCGATATAAAGGGCTATCGGTCAATCGCCGACGTAATACAGGTCAAGCTGAACGGGCGAAACGCCAAGCCCACGTTCTCGCCGACTGCAGACAACCTCAAGATTGACCTGCGCGTCGAAACCACTCTGGATGTCCGCCTGTCCACCTGGGGCAAGATCAAAGCCCTGTTCAAGTAATACCACAGTTTGTCGTCCGTTATTTCGTTGCTCAAGCACATTCGTACAGCGCGTGACTGTGTCTACTTATATCGTATGACAAACAGTGCCAACCTTGTTCGGATTCTCGACGGTGGCGGTAACCATTAATCCGTTGTCATGCATGACAATTCAGGCAAGTGTGAAAGACAGCGTCGCTTTTGCATACATTCCTGGGAAAACCGGGTCGGTGACCAAACCCTCCCTCTGCATCTAACTCTCATTGTATCAGTATCTTGACTCCGAGTGCAAACTCTGAGGCACGAAATTTGCATGCATAGATAACGGGGGAGCACGTTCACATTTTGCTAGGAGGGAACAGCGACAAGACGAGTGGGCAGGCGACAGGGTCTGTCACTGATATTTAGCCAAGTTTTGTTAAGGAAGACCTGACGACAGGGTCAGGACTATTTCCCATCAAAAGAGAGCGCACTTGCCGCTCTCTTTTTTTGCTCAAAAAGAAAGGCCCGGTCAAATCTGACCGGGCCTTTTGGTATCACCTGATTGAGAATCTAGAAAGCTGCGCTGAAATTGAAGACGAACGAGTTTCTTTCGTCTTCCACGACGGCTATGTTCCGATCGTTCAACTTGGTGGTCAAACGCGAAATTGACAAGGCGATATTCAAACCGTCGACCGGCTCGTAACCGACACCGCCGATAATGCCGCGCGCGTCGCCCGCCTGCGAGGCAAACGGCTCAAGCGACTTGTCAAGCTGCAAGTTCTTATCGATCCAATCATACTTGGCGAAAATATAGACTCTGGCAAGCCAGGACTCCGCAGTGGCAACATTCAGCTTGCCCAGCAGCGACACGCCCTTGGCTTTCTGCACGTCTAGGTTACCCGGAAGATTAGTCGGAATATTGTCATCCGACGTATGGAAGTATTCCGCTACTGCGGTCGCCCACTTACGGTACTTGAAGGCGCCCGCTAGCTGCAAACGGTCTCTCTTGGTAATGGAATGGAAGCTTTCACCGGCAGGGGCAGTGTTTGCAATGTTCGGCCAGCCCTTGTAATACTGGAACCAAACACTGGATTCGCCGAAGTCAGGATTCTTGGGCATGGGGTTGAACGACGCGAAGCCGACAAAATCCTTGTTCCGATTTGCCTCGCGACCGGCATAGCCGGAACCGTTGAAGATCTGAAGTGCTACGGTACCATAGTTGCCCGGGCAATCCATAATGGCGCTAACGCCGAAGTCGGCGCGGTCGAGGTAACCAAACTTGTCCAAAGATACTTTATCGATATAGCGCAGGCCCCAGAAATTCTCCAGCTTGTCAAACCACATAATTCCCTGCAGACCAAGGCGGAACGTGGTATAGCGGACGAGCTTGTCGCCCTGGATGTAGGCGGAACGTAAACGATATGACAGGCCGAATCGATCGGCGCTGGGATCTGCCGTGTCGCGCGGGACCAGGTCAAGCATCATATTGGCGGAATACTTGTCACTAAACTGATGATCGACGATCAGACGGGCGCGTGTGATATCGAAGTAATTGTAATTCTTCGACAGCCCCTGGTCATTAAGATGCAGTGTCCAGTTGCCGAAAATCACGCCACTAAACTTGGTTTCGGCTGCTGACAACGGATTCGTAACAAAGAGAAAAGCGGCCACAGACAACAGTAGCAGGCAAATCCTTCTCATAGATTCTCCTTTAGTACCTCTGAAATTTTCTAATTTTCGTTATCAAATGAATGCGATAGCACTCTCCCACTCAGATCCGCGGACACACGTCCCAGCGCCGAAATCTGAGCGGGCTATTTAATACAACGTCCGGCCAATGTCAACCACTTTTTTCGCCGGGACTGACGCCGCGCAGCCGGTATGCCGGCAGCGGTCTGAGCCAGAGGGCCATACCTGACAAGCGATTAGGTATATCCTGACGAGAATGATAGTAGATCGTGAATACTACGTTAGCGCGCCGTGCCGGTTACTGCCTCGGCAATTTCGCGAGCTATCAATGCGTGACCTTTGGCTGTCGGATGACAATGGTCTACGAAGTATTCCGTCTCCGGTAAACCTGCGAAATCTTTCACAAGGTCGATAAAGGTGACCTCACGGGAAGTGCAGAAGTCCCGCAGTTTCTGATTGTAAGCCGCTTTGGTGCGTAACGAGTATCGATCCAGTTCCTTTGCCTGCTCCAGGCACCTGACAGCTTGCTGCGAGTCAGAATGATATTCTTCGATCCCAAGGTTGTACCAGGGCGCCGGGTTCAGACTGTCAATCTCGAGCGCTTGTCGAAAATAGGACAGCGAGTCCCGTCCCTGGCGCCAAAGGGCAACTCCGAGATTGTTCAGTAGCCGAGGATCATTGGGAGTTGACCTCAATTGCTCTCGACAGGATTTCTCCAGTTGTTCGGGCGACTTTGTATCGCCATTACCCGACTTGTAGACGAGACTCGACCACACGTCCGTCACTCCCGGAAGCAGGAGAGTGTCGAGGCACAAGTTCCACGACTCCGCCAGGTCCTTCTGCATGCTTTCGGCCATCACGAGTCTGCCGGAAGCATCCTTGCCGCCGGTGAAAACCTTGAATTGAATACCGGGCGGCCAGAGATCAGGAGTCGGTATTGAACACACTGCCAGTTTACATTGGTGGTTTTCGCACCAATTCCTGATTGCCTGTAGATTATCTCCAAATTCGCTCACGGAGACTCTTTCCTTGAGCTTTGCGTCCGCCGGAACGCCCGACTTGACCTTCAAAGCGATGCTCTTGATCAACTGATAAGTGTAGCTTTTCGCCAGCAGGCGGTTGACCGCGCCGTAGCGGCGAGTCAGATTGTAGAGCTCGCGGTCAGAAAGATATCCATTGTAGGATGCATCGTTATTTCCGAAGTAGGTTATCACGAGATCCGGGTTCAATTCATCGCCTTTCAACTCCAGCAGTTTGCGGCACTGCCAACTCGTGTATCCCGCGGCGGATCCGTTGATCACAACCACGGCCCGATCCGGCATGGCATCCTGGAGCAACGCGCGCGTTTGCCACACAAACGAGCCGGTCGATTTCGGCAAGCCGACGCCCAGTGGTGTTGAGTCGCCAAGAAACAGAACGCGAAATTCGTTGGGTTGACGCTCACGGATTTCGGGTCCCGAAAATCCGTCGCTATTGATATAGACAAATGGCGACCGGTACCCCGGTTTCATTTTCCAGAACAGGTCCGGGTCAAATTCCTGCATCTCCATCGCCGAGTCAAAGAGGTGCATCTGCCAGAGCTTATACTCGTAATTGACATCATCATTTTGCGACAGATAATCCACGGACACTTGGACGACCAACCGCAGAGTCAGTTCAACCAAAGCGAACAGAATTACCAGTGCGGCGCAGGCAAAGAGGATGTTGCGCTTGGACGAGGCGGACAAGGTCAGTAGTTCTCCTTGAGGGTGATTTCGCCCGACAATAATCTGATGGTTCGTTTGCCGCTCGTGACGATCAGTGCGCCGTCGGTGTCAATATCGACGGCTGTACCATGAGCGGTCTTGCCGTCTTGTTGGAAGTTGATCGTGTGACTGAGTATCGAGGACGCGTCTTTGATAGCCTTGATCTGGTCTTTCAATCCGTGTTTGACGAATTGCAGATATCTCTTTTCGAGATGGTGCAGCACGTTTCTGACCACGGCGCTTCGATCAACAACATCACCGCACGCGATTCGCAATGATGTCGCCTTGTCTGCCAGAGTATCCGGAAAGTCCTGCTTCTGATGGTTGGCGTTGATACCGATACCGACTATCACGAACAAGACGTGGTCCAACTCGGCAGACAACTCGGTCAGAACGCCGGCAACTTTCCTGCCGCTGATCAAAACATCATTCGGCCATTTGATGGTTGCGGTGAGTTGAGGGTACTCGCGAATTGCCTCGGCAACCGCCAGCGCCGCAACCAATGATAGTCCCGGCGCCTGTGCCGGAGTAATATCGGGCCTGAGGATAACCGACATGTAGATGCCGACTTTCGGTGGAGAAATCCAGGTTCGTCCCAACCGTCCGCGTCCGGCAGTCTGTTTGCCCGCCACGATGACCGTGCCATCCGGTGCGCCTTTGATCGCGTAACGTTGCGCCAGAGTATTGGTGGAGCCGGCTGAGCGAAAGCAGTAGATCGTCTTTCCGAGCACCTGGGTCTTGAGTCCGCGGCAAATCTCATGTGCAAACAAAATATCGGGCGCCGAAAGAAACTTGACCTCACCCCGATGATTTGTGTCGAATCGATATCCCCAGCGCAGCAGCTCCCGCAAGGATTCGTTCACCGAAGGGGTAGTGAGTTTGAAGTGGCCGGCGAGAGCTTTTGTCGAAACCCAATCAGACTTATCGCGAAGGAACTGAATAATATCTACGTGAGTTTGCGTGATGTCTTCCGGCATAGTCAAACATCAATCTATGCAATTCCCGTCCTACTTCGTACCAGATTATTTCCTTAGAACGCATAATAGGCCAACTGGCATCCGTGAGAAGAGCGCAAGGTGGTCGGGTAGCCGGTGGATAAGCAAGGAAGCAATGCCGCTAGCAGCCGTAGTACAACTCGTACTCGCCGGGAGTCGGCTGGCGGCGGAGTGTATCAAGCTCGCGGCGCTTCTGAATCAGCCAGTTTTCGAGCAAGTCTTCTGTAAATACACCCGATTCCAGCAGGTATTTGTTGTCTTTCTCGAGCCCATTCAGTGCGGCATCCAAAGATGTCGGAAGTTGGTGCAGCTTTGCCAGCTCGGATTCTGAAAGCTGATCCAGATTCTTGTCAAGCGCCGGTCCGGGGTCGATCTTGTGCTTGATGCCGTCAACTCCCGCCATGACAATTGCCGCGAATGCCAGGTACGGATTCATTGTGGCATCCGGAGGCCTGAATTCAAAACGCATGGTTTTCGGGTCGCGCTGATATCCCGGTATCCGAATACAGGCAGTGCGGTTGCCGACCGAGAATGTACCTGCTACCGGCGCCTCAAATCCGGGCACCAGCCGCTTGTAAGAATTCGACGATGGATTGGTGAATGCCAGAATCGAATCGACGTGCTTGAGCAGTCCGCCCATGTAATACAGGCCTTCTTTCGAGAAACGATGCGCACCGTTCTTTTCGTAAAACAGCGAGCCGGTCGCGGAAGTCAGATAGTGATGCACGTGCAAGCCGGAACCCGGTTCGTTATACAGCGGTTTGGGCATGAACGTCACGGTCTTCCCGTCACGGAAGCAGGCGTTCTTGACAATATATTTCACCAGCATGCTCTGGTCGGCCATTTTCAGAAGCGGTGCAAACCGAACCTCGAACTCATACTGCCCGGCGCCTCCGACCTCGTGATGATGATATTTCACCGCCACGCCGGCTTCAGCCAACATTGACGCGATCTGATTGCGGAGATTATAGGTGCGGTCGTACGGTGGCGCCGCGTGATAGCCCCGCTTATGGCCGATCTTGTAACCCAGTTGGTCGGCCTCGCCCGGCTCGACCCAGCCGCCTTCTTCGGAGACGATCTGGTAATATGAACTCTGTGGCTGCTGGTCGTAAACAACGCGGTCGAACAGATAGAACTCGAACTCCGGCCCGAAAATTGGCACCGAACCCTTGACGTTCTTGCCGACAAAGCTTTCAGCCGCCGCAGCAACCCTCCGTGGATCGCGAGTGAATGGCTCGGCGATTTCGTCGACATCCATGATATTGCCAAGCAGTGAAATCGTCGGACGTTCAAAGAACGGATCGATAAACGCGGTCGTGGCATCCGGAATCATGATCATGTCTCCGCGCTTGATCGAGGCAAACCCCGAAAGTGACGAGCCGTCAACGCCCACGCCCGATTCAAACAACTTCGGTTCCAGCGAATCAATCGGCAAGGTCACGTGGTGCCATGACCCGACCAGATCGCAAAACTTCAGGTCGAGGAACTCAACCCCTTTATCTTTTGCCAGCTTTTGAATTTGTTCCAACTTCATTTCGTTCGTCTCCAGTCGTTGCCCCGCTTGTGACGGATGTCACAATAAGGTAAGCCCGAACCGTCCGCTTGGCAAGGGAATTGAAGTCCCGATTGAGCCGTGTTTGACGTAGTTTGTGTAGGATGCCCGGCATCGTAAGCCGGAAAAAAGCCGCCCCCCTACGGGTACAAGTTTAGTATATTATCTGTCGATGACTACCGCTCTGGCCCGGAGGATCCCATGTCACTAAAGACCGCTGATGAATACAAACAGAGTCTGCGCGCAATGCGCCCTAACATCCACAAGTTCGGTAAACTGATTGCCGATGTTACCACACATCCGGCGACGCGCTGGACAGTCGAGGGGCATGCGCAAATCTACAGCGCCCAGCACGACCCCGAAGTGAAGGACATGGTGACGACCAAGTCTCATCTGACCGGTGAGCCGATTTCCCGTTATCTGTCGATTATCACTTCTCTGGAAGAACAGATTGCCAACTCGAAAATGAAGCGAATGATGTTCCATCGGAGCGGCACCTGCACCGGCGGTCGTTGCGCGGGTTGGGCGGCGATCAATTCACTCTGGGCGACAACCTATGACATGGATCAAAAACTGGGAACGAGTTACCATGACCGCATGAAGAAGTGGCTTATATCTGCGCAGGAACGCGACATCACTATTGCCGGTGCGCTGACCGATCCCAAAGGCGACCGTATGCGCAAACCGTCGCAGCAGGATGATCCCGACATGAATCTGCGCATTGTCGAGAGCCGCATGGATGGTATAGTCGTGCGAGGCGCCAAAGTGATGATTTGCGGTATTGCCGCCGCCAATGAGATATTCATTCTGCCGGGCAGCAGCTACAAGGAAGAGGATACCGACTGGTCTGTCTCGTGCGTGATCCCGCGTGACATCGACGGCCTGACAATCGTCGAGGCCCGCCACCCGAACGATACCCGCGAGGAAGAAGCTCCGGAATCGTTCGACGTTCCCGTCAAGAGCGGTGGCATCACACAGGCATATCTGTTCTTCGAGAACGTCTTTATTCCAAATGAGAGAGTATTTATGGCGGGTGAATTTGCGTTCACGGGCGAGGCCGTTGTCAATTTCATTCTGCCGTATCGCGCCGCCATCGGCGGTTGCGTGGCCGGACAGGGTGACATTAAACTTGGCGCCGCCGTTCTGACCGCGCGTGCCAACGGACTGTCATCGAAGGTGTTCGCCGACCGCCTGACCCAAATGGTCGTCAACAATGAAACCACTTATGGTGTTGGCATTGCCGCGGCGGCGCTGGGCAAGAAACATCCGTCCGGAGTCTGGATGCCCGACATGCTGCTATCGAATGTGAACAAGGTGCATGTGGCCAAGCTACCTTATGAAACCTCGATTATCGCGCAGGATATTGCCGGTGGAATAGCCGAGACCGGCTGTATGCCGTCTTACGTTGACTTCAACGACGAGACCTACGGTCACCTGATCAGGAAATACATGAAGGCCGCGGCCTCCGCCGAGACGCGCGCTCGTGCTGCGCGATTGGTTGAATGGACGACGATGGGCGCCGGCGTGCCCGGCTGCATGCATGGCGGTGGTTCACCGGATGGCGCCAAGATGTTTATCCGGTTGTCGTCCGAAATGGAAAAATCCGTCGCCGTCGCCAAACGGTTGGCCGGAATCGAGGAAGACCTCAAGGATCCTTCCGCCAAGAAGTGATTCATCCGGGCTGCGAACTGCGCGGATTCGACGTACCAATATCATGGCGGTGAAGAGTCTTGATAAGAGTGAAAGAGGGACGCAAATAATGGCTAAAGGTAGACTCCTGCTGGGGGCGCACATGTCAATATCGGGCGGCCTGCAGAATGCCATCGAGCATGGCGTCAATACCGGCTGCACGGCGCTGCAAATATTCACGCGGAATTCCAACCAGTGGAAAGCCAAGCATATTTCCGACGAGGACGCCGAGACGTTTCTCGCGGCGCAAAAGGAATCCGGTATCTCACCTGTGGTCGCGCATACCGGATATCTCATCAACATCGCCGCGCCGGATGACGGCATCTATCAGCGTTCGCTTGCGGGGTTGATCGAGGAAATAGAGCGTGCGGATAAACTTAAGATTGCCGATCTCGTGCTGCACCCCGGCTCGCCGCTCGATCAGGGCGAAGAATACGGGATGAAGAAGATTATCGCATCGCTCAACCACTGCACCGACAAGACACCTGATGCCAAGACCCGCATCGCCCTCGAATGTACTGCCGGCCAGGGTTCGCATTTGGGATTCAAATTCGAGCAGATCGCGGCTATGATTGACGGCGTCGAGAACAAGAATCGCATCAGCGTGTGTGTCGATACCTGCCATATTTTCGCCGCCGGATACGACATTCGCACGCAGGACACCTATGAAGCCACGCTGGCTGCTTTCAAGAAGACAATCGGTTTCAAATATCTCAGGGTCATCCATCTCAACGACTCGATCAAACCCCTCGGCTCGCGCGTCGATCGCCATACCCACATTGGCAATGGCGAAATCGGCAAAGATGCGTTTAAGTTCATCATGCAGGACGAACGGCTGGACAATATCCCCAAGCTCCTCGAAACCCCGAAGGAGGGGGAGAACTACGATTCCGACAAGAAGAACCTGGCTATCCTGCGGAAATTCTACAGCGAGCGGCAGTAGCTAATTCGAGTGCTTACTGCTTCCATCCTAACTAACCTGCAAACCGATTCGCAAGATCATGATCTGGAGCGGCGCCGTAAAAGCGATCGCGGTTTCACGTCAACTGTGAGGGAATGCTCTTGGCTGGTCAAGAATAGGACTGAGTAAGTAGCGAGTCTATTTCAACGTAACTCGGAAATAGTATTCGTATTCCGCCGGTTCCAGCTGTACACCCGTCGGGAACTGCTCTTTAATCGACAGCGAAAAACTACCACCCTGCTTGAGTTGATTCAACACACCAGCGTCAGTCACTGTCAATTCGCACTGGTTCGTCAATTGCGTCGTAGTGCAGGCAACATCGGATGTGCTCAGCGCCATCGAGCTTCCGGCGCGCGGGGTCAGATCGATAACGTACTTGTACTCCGGAACCTCAAGGCGGTCGGTCGAGAATTCGAATATCACTTTGCTGGTGCTCTGCTTTAGAAATACCTGCATCTCCGGGACGTGGCGAGTATCGGTCACGCTACGTTTCTCGAACTGCGGTTTGAGCAGGATCGTCGCGATGTCGCCCTGTTCGCCGGTTCTTTGGAAGATCAGGAAGAGTCCGATCACGATCACCAGGAACGACAGCACCGGAGCCAGCGCTCTCATTCGTGGCGCACGCATTCCGAATATCGACTGCAACCAGGCGCCGCTGGATTGTGGCGCTGTCTTCAACGCTTCCTCGGGGATTTGTTTGATTGCCTGACGCAATAAGCTCAACATCCTCTGTGCACGACGGACAACTTTGCAGATGCGCGGCGATTTCGGAATATTCCCCGCTGAGTTTGTTGATCTTTTCCTGTGCGAATCGGTCAAGAGTCTCCGGCAACGGATGCTCGGATGCATCAAACCGCACGAGCTCCCGGCGAATACTATAGATTCCTTGCCAGAGCTCATACTCCTGCTGCAATTCGGGCGATCGGCTGATTTGATCAAGAACCGCCTTCTGTTCCGACTCGGCGAGTTTGCCCTGAACAAGGAGCGGAATCAGGTCGCTTACATTCTCATTCTGGCTCATGGCAGAGGTCTCCTTTCGACCATACTGTCGCTTCAGGATACCGACGGTTCAACTAAATCAGCTTCTCTTTCAACTCTATCGCCATCTTCTTGCACTCATGTACCTTGCGTTTGACGGTACCCTCAGGCAGTCGCAGTTTCTCGCCTATCTCCTTGTAGTTCAACGACTCGGAGAACACTAACCGCCATATTTTCTGGCATTCCGGACCGATCGCACGGAAAATTCTCAGGAAAATCTTTCGTTCCTCGGCCTGCTCCTGAATCTCATCCGGTCGCCAGCTCTTCTGACGGCATAGGCAGATCGCCGGGATCGACCTCGCGCTCAACCCGTTGGCTTCTAACCTGATCGATGCAGGTGTATCGCGTAATCCGCTGAACATAGGTGCGAAACGTCGATTCCCCGCGAAAGCGCCCGGTCCTAAGTCCTGAAAACAGCTTGAGATGCACCACGCAGTTGACATCCTCGACGTCATCGATAAAATGCCAGACAGAAAGGTTGGTCACCTGGCTGATCCAGCGGTCGACCTGCTTGTAGACCGTCTTTTCGCCACTCACGTAAAGTTCTGCAAGTTGCGTTTCGGTCGCAGGTTGTGCCTCCTTCTTTGCAAAGATTGCCACCATGCGGCAAATATAGATGGTATATCAATTGCTACAAGCCGAATCTCGTTATACCCCCGATTTTAAACGAAGCCATCTGAGTATACGTTTCGATGGCTGGTATAAGTAGAGAAGGGAGGATTCACTCCAAATGCGACTTGCCATAATTTCCGACACCCATTTCGGCGACCCTCTGAGTCAACTGGCCGCCCTTGCTGTGACTAAGGCCGATAAGCAGTCGACTCTCGGTCCTTGTTACGACGCCTTTCGTGAGGCGGCCGGCCAGGACAACGATCTTCTGATTCTGCTCGGCGACATTTTCGATTTTTCGATGGCGTCCTATGCTGAGGCATTGGCTGTCGGCAAAGCGTTCTTCCGACAGATTCAGCAGGACAAGATCGCGCGGCAGATTCTGTATATACCCGGCAACCATGATTTCGATATCTGGCACTTCTATGAATATGATGTCAATATCGTCCGCCGCATCAACAACGGACGTCCGCCGCGACCTTTTCGCTTCTCCGTTCCAGCCATTATCAACGCGCGCAAAGAGCGGTCAGGAGAGTTTCTGCATTTGCTCGGCATCAATCGCGATCCCTCGCTACCGACCGGTTACGGTGGCATGTTTATCGACAAGCTCACCCGAAACGAGGATGGCAGCGGCTTCGACACGCCGTTCGTGTTGGCATATCCCAACGCATATCTGGTGACCGACGAGTTCAGCGTGCTTCTGACTCATGGCCATTATCTTGATTCGTACTGGTCACTCGCAAGCGAGTGGGCGCCCCAGATCGCCGGCGGGGATTTGCCGGACCGCGACGCGCTCGATCTTGCCGATCTGGTGGCACTAAACTTCCCACTCGGACAGCTTGCCTGTTCCGGTGTCGGACAGTCGGGACTGCTGTCAAAAGCAATCCAGACTCTGGTTCAGGAGGTTCAGCATGGCCGTCTGGGACGAGTTGAACGCTATCTCGACAACCTGGACAACACGATCGACCGACTGACTCCGGCACGCTCGATTATCGATCCCGAGGAAGCGATCCGTGATGCCGCCTCGGCGTATGGCAAACACTGGCTGCTGCGGAAATTGCGTGAGTTGCCGGTTTCGCGGTACAATGCCGAATTTCTGGGCGACAAGGGAACTCTCGAACGACTGGCGCGATTCTATCAGGCGAGCTTGCGGGAGATTGTCAAAATTAATCAGCAACTGGCGCTCAACATCCCGACGCCGCAATACATAATCCTGGGCCACACGCATCAGCCGACATCATGGGGTGACAACAACGCTCCGAGACTTCAATTGGGAGCCGGCCAACCCGTGACTGTCTACAACACCGGCGGATGGCTGTCGCAAGCACACGCTGATACTGGAGAGAGCACTTTCACAGGCGCGGCGGTGTTTACTTTCGATAGCAACAGCGCGACGCCGTTTCGCACGCACATTGTTAGATAGGTACAGGCAGGAATGTGTCATTAGGAGGAGTGACGCGAGCAGGGAATCGATTGGGAAGTGACAGAGCTGTATTATTTCGGTGTCTTGATCAGGAGTATCAGGCCAATCAGCATGAAGACTCCGTTGGTGCCCCAGGCCGCCAGGATCGGAGAAATTGTGCCTTCATGGCCAAACTCAATCGCTATTTTCACGCACGTGTAGAACACGAATGATATCGCCATCGAGACACCGAAACTGATACCCAGACCGCTGCGCCTCGGATTGGAGGCCAGCGACACGCCGATGATTATGATGATGATGTTGATAAACGGGAACGCGACCTTGTTATACAAATCTACCATTTGCGAAGAAACGTCCTTCCCGAGCGCCCGACTGACGGATATGAACTTTTTCAACTTGAAGTAGTCCATCGACAACGGATCCTGCCTGCTGAACCAGTCCTCGAAGTAGCTCGGCCGTTCTCGGAAATCAGGAAAGGACAGCGTGGCATGCGTTTCCGTTTTGATCGGCTCCGGATCGGCTTCAAAATCGCCGAAGTCCCTGACCGTCACATCGCTTCCTTCCCAAACCGTATCCTTCCAGACGAAACGCTTGGCCGTTACAACCTGTCTAAGTTTGTTACCGTTGAAGCTCTGAATAATAACATCCTCGCCCGTTGCCGATCGCGTGATATAGTTCGAGAACTGGAATATGCGTCCGTGCAATCCCTGAAACATCTGGTTATGATAGACTGCTGCATTTTCGGAAGGACGCTTCTGCAGTTCCTGCGTTTCGATGACGTTCTTGCGGTTATTCGACTCCGGCAGGATCATCTCGCCGAATACCCACAGGCCGCCGGTTATCAGAATGCCAGCGAATACCAGCGTCGCCACGATGTGATACAACGACACACCGGCCGCCTTCATCGCCAGGAGCTCGTTGCCGCGCGCCAGCAAACCGATGGAAAATATCGAGGCCAACAGCGTTGCAATCGGGCAGGTGAGCACCACGATGAACGGCGTGAAATAGAAATAGTACATGAACACGTCGGTAAACGACGCGCCAACTTCCAAGAAGTCACCGAGCCGCTCGACCAGGTTGACCAGATCGAAAATCAGGATAAAGCAGAAAATCGACACGATGAACGTGATGAAGAATCTCTTCAGAAGATAGCGGTCAAGAATATTCACGCGCTCTTACTCCGCCAGAAGATCGAACGCATCGTCGCCGCAAAACTCTGTTCGCTCTTGACCCAATAGAGCAGAACCAGCCCGACAATGACCATCAGGATATTTGCGCCCCACATCGCCACCCAGGGTGCAATAATCAACCGGTCGGCAAGCTGTTCGCCGCCGATCAGAAATGCCCAATAGATCGTGAACAAGCCGATTGAAATTCCGACCGACATAGCCATACTGCCGCGCCGGCTCGCCACTCCCAGAGGCGCGCCGATCAGAATGAACGCCAGGCAGGCCGCCGGCAACGAGTACTTCTTGTGAATTTCAACGTCGTATTTATTGATCGACTTGACGCTGGTGTAGAATTGCGATTTACGTGTTTTCATCAGGCGGCTTAACTGCATGTTTTCAGTATACACTTGTCCCACCGCCGCCCGTTCAAACTGCTCCGGGGTACGTCCCTGCCTCTCCGTTATTTTCGTCGGCGCACTCAGAACATTGGCGAACAATGAATCGGTGTCATGAATGACCGCTCCTTCGTAATCCGCCAGTTCACGCTTGAAACCGTGCACTCTGTCAAGTAAGTCAGTGGCCGACATCTCCCGATCACCACGGTAGTCCTGCTTGGTCTCCTTGAGCTGGGTGTCCAGTCCCATCACTTTGAAGGTTTGCGAATGGAATTCGGACAGACGGTAGGTGTCCTTCTTTCCCAGGTCCTGTTCGTGCACTTGACCGTCCATCAAATTGAACGTGACCGATTCCCCCTGCGGCGAATACTCGACTACGCCGCTGTCCGCGGTGATCGTTCGGTTCACCATTGGATTCGTGCGGTCATAAATCACCACGCCCTTGATTGTTGAGCGCGTGTAATTCACTTGATCTACCAGAATGACATAGCCCGGAATGTCATTAACAAATACTCCCGGCCGCAATTGAAAGGTTGGCCGCAATCGCCCGATGTCCGAACGCAAATTGGCGGCGGCGTGGTTGGCGTCCGGCAGCACATTGTTGTTGAACCAGATCAATCCGGCGCCCAACATAGTGGCCGCAATTATCACCGGCAGCATCAGCGACACCATGTCGATTCCCAGACTCTTGATTGCCAGAATCTCGCGATCGCCGGTCAGTCGTCCGAACGCCATCAGCGTCCCGACCAGCACCGCCATCGGTACCGCCAAGGCCAGCATCCAGGCGAGGTTGAAGACGACGAGTTTTACCACCGTCCACGTGGCGATGTTCTTGCCGATGATCATATCGAGCATCTGGGGGATGAAGTCGAGGATCAGGACAAAAATTACAACGAAGAAGGCAAAGAGGAACGGTCCGAGATGTTCCTTGAGCACATAGCGCCAGAGAATCCGCACGGCCTAAGCTTAGCCCTCTTGGTCACGACTGGCAAGTGAAATCGTTACCGCAATAGGTCCCGACTTGAGTATGGAAGATTCAACCGGTGCAGCAACCAGACGCCGTCAGGAACCTCGAGGTTGTCCCAAGAGTTCCTTACACTCACTCTTGAGATGGCGCCGGTTCACAATTTCGCGCTGGGGGATCAGTTGTATCAATGGCTTGCGAAAGAGCAGCGCGAAATCAGGTACCGGCGCAACATCGTGAATGCTGCAAAAAGGCGCCGCCAGGAACCACTTCCTGACGGCGCTTATTCTATTTCTGCGACAATCTTCTCAATCGGAACACCGTCACAGGTGTAAGATCAAACTACTGTTGCAGCGGCAACGGCCCGATGCTCTGTAGCTGACTTCCTTTCAGACGGTAGCTCGCCTCCAGAGCCGTCCGAATTTCCATATCCGATGCACCCGCGGCCTGTTTGACCAGGTACTGGAATACCGGGGAGATGTGTGCCCTGACGGCGAACGTCTTGGAGACACCTTCCTCATACCACGCCAATGATACGGAATCCGGGTTGGGATTCTGATCTCGCGCCGTCCAGCACCCGGTGGTGTCGGTATCGAGCGGAGAAAGGTCGATCTGAATACTCGGCTGATTCATTCCCATTTGGAAGAAGCCAAGATAGAAGGGATTGCTTTCAATATGCCAGTTGACCGCGTAAGTATTCCAGCCGGCTTCAGTCGTGAAGTAAGGCGGTGTCGAGACGTACAGCAGACTACCTGGGTACTGCACGGGGTTGGGGGGCGGGCTCGTCGTGAAATCATAGGCGAGCAACTGAATATCCTCGCCGCCACCGCAGAAGTTGAAGCTGATCGAATCAATCATGATGGCATCTGCTCCCGCAGGAAGCTCGAACTGTTTGACCCAATAATAATCGTCAGCCGTTGGCACCGCGCAACTGTCGAACGTACCCGAATCGAGGATCACCCAGGCGCCGGAGTTGAGAAGGTAAACCTCGATACTGTCGGTTGTAGTATTGGCGGCACCCGGAGCACTGACTACAATCGACGCATGCGATATGCCGAGTGCCGTTACCGAAGCGCGTGCTGCCGTACAGGTTATCGTCGCATTGTTGGAGCCGGACGCGTCGGAAACACTCAGCCAATTACCGCCGTTGACTGTTACCGTCCAATTGAGTGCCTGTTCGCCTTTGTTGCTGATCGTAAACGATGATGTCAAACCGCTGGCGCCGAAGTCGATCTTATGCTTGTTGAGATACAATACCGCCGGTTTACCCGGGCAAGTCGCACAGTTCTTGCTGCAACCTGCAAACATAACCACTACCAATGCCAACAATAATACTGCTGCTAGAAGCTTACGCTGCATTTTGACCTCCGCTCATGAAATGGGAATATTCTGGCTTTCTGAACAATACGCTCGTCCGTCTTTCGAATGGCATTATGATACAGAAGACGCGCCAGTTTGACAAATATTAAATGCAGATAATAGCCGACGATGTCGGGTGATTGCGGGCTGTGTGGATCCAACGCAGAATGCGAAGTTGTTTAGTCGGTCGGATGGATTCGCCTGAGAATATCGTGCACGGCGATCTGCACGTTGCCGAAGCCGGTCGAGATCAGCTTGATTCGCCCCGGATGATTGGCGATATCACCGACGGCATAAACGTTATCGATATTGGTGCGCATGCTGGCGTCGGCGCGAATCGAACCTTCCGCCACCTCGAATCCGGCAGCTTTGATGAATCCGAGCTTTGGTGTGAAACCGATACAGCCCAATATCCGATTAATTTCCAGTTCTTTGCTCCAATGTTCTGTTTCGTTCGCGATAACGACCCCCCGTACGACGTCCGCGCCCGAGACGGAAATCAGTCGCGTATTGGTGAAGATATCGCATGAGGTCTGCTGTAATCGTTGCAGGGAGCCCTCGAAACCGACAAATCTTTCGGACCGATGAATCAAAGTCACATGTGTGGCTACATCAACGAGATAATTCGCCCAATCGAGCGCCGTATCTCCGCCCCCGATGATAAGTACCTTCCTGCCGCGATAGTCCTCTATGTTCTGTACCACATATTCGAGCCCTCGGCCAAGATACTTCTCTGCGTCAGCCAGCTCCAACTTGCGCGGCACAATCATTCCCGAACCGGCCGCCACCAGGGTGAATCTGCCGTGCACTTCGCGGCCATCTTCGGCTTTAACTGCACAACCGCGGCTATCAGAAGTCAACGCAGCTACCTTGAAATTCAGAAAGGTCGGCACATTGTACTGCAGCGTCTGTCGTTTCAATTCGTCCACTAATTCGGTCGCATGCACCTGAGGATAACCGGCAACATCAAATATGAATTTCTGCGGATAGAGTGACGTTAGCTGCCCGCCGACTTCCGGCTGAGCATCGACGATGGCCGCGCGAAGTCCGTTCTGCGCGGCAAAAAAACCGGCATACAAGCCGACCGGCCCCGCACCGATCACAACGACATCGTAGCTGTCAGACATGGGAAGAGTCGCCCCCGTTGCATTGTCCCCCGATCATTCCGAATTTAAAAGCTCCTCGCCGAAATTCTCCAGTTCCAGAAGTCCGTCGAGGCGAAATGGATTGCGCTCGGGAATCTCGATCATCACATCGCCGTGGATCTTAACCTGGCAGCCGAGCCGTGAAGTCGCCGTCAGTTCGGCGCACTCCTCCAGCCGGTCCGCCTCTTCTTCTTCCATCGCCGAAAGATGGGCCTCACCCTCGCGCACAATGACATGGCAGGTTGTGCAACAGCAATTCCCCCCGCAATTATGCTCCAGTTCGATGTTACCCCGCGTGGCGGCCTCCAGGATCGTTTCGTCGCTGTCTACTTCGACAGTAACATTTTGCGGCAGAAACGTGACTTTATGTTTCATCATTTACCCGTCTGGAAGTGTCCTTTTCCCGGGAAAACAATTTGCGCGGATTGTGTACGTCACCAAAAAAGATTTTGCGCGCGCGCCGGGATAATTCGATGCCGATCGCCAAATATACCCAGCCGGGAACATCGGTCAAGCCGCAATTGGATACTCGTACCGCCTCATCGTCGAAACGCTGCCAGTTGTATGAGCGAAACCGAACGTCAAATTCATCCTCAAAGAACGCTCCGTCGACGGCGAAATCCTTTAATTCCAGAACTTCCATCCGCTACACCGAAAATGAAGTTCCGCAGCCGCAGGAGCGCTTGGCGCGCGGATTAGTGAACACAAACCCGCCGTTTACCAGCCGCTCGGAATAGTCCAGGGTCATGCCCGCGATATAAAGAAGCGATCGAGCGTCCACAACCACTTTCAGGCCGTCAAATTCGAACTCGCGGTCCGTTTGGCTGCGTTCCGACACGAAATCCATGTCATACGACAGACCCGAACATCCGCCTGCTTGCACCCGCAGTCTCAGCATTTTGCGGTTGCCCTCCGGATCGGATTGCAGTCGGCGTTTAACCTCGGTGACTGCCGCCGGCGTCAAGTAAACGTTCATGTCGGGTTTGGCCTCTGTCGTACCCTGATCTTCGCTTGATATCTTTTCCACGCTGTTCTCCATATCAATTTCCCTGCCCGACCACACTCCGGCAGTAATACTACAACATTCAAGGTACGTAGCGGTTCCGGATCGATGTTGGGCAGAATCTGTCCGAAGCGCATTGTCTCGGTGTTGAGGAGGCAAATCAGTCTCAATGCCACCAATAATTGTTGAAATCCGCAACAACATTGGCAATACTAGGCGTTTAGAGATAAGGGAACCTTGATGTTGACTCCGGATCAGAACTTCGCGCATTTCAAAATCATCCAGAAACTGGGTGAGGGGGGTATGGGCGAGGTCTATCTGGCTGAAGACCTCAAACTCAACCGCCGCGTGGCACTTAAGACGCTGCGAGACGACTATTTCGACAATCAGGAGCGGCGCGACCGTTTCGAGCGTGAAGCAAAAACCGCGGCGCAGATTTCGCATGCCAATGTCATGGCAATTTACGACATCGGCACTGCCGTCGATCCACAGACGGGCAAGAGCATCGGCTATATCGTCATGGAATACATTCAAGGGCGTTCCCTGTCAGAGGTTGGCAAGTCGTCCTTGTCCGACATCGGGGCGCTGTTGCGATTGGCAGAGAAGATTGCCTCCGGGCTGGCTGCCGCACACCGCCTGAACATCGTCCACCGCGACATCAAGGCAGAGAACATCCTTGTCGACGAGCATGGCGAGCCCAAGATTCTCGATTTCGGACTGGCAAAAGCGATCGAGCCGTTGCAGACGGATGGAGCAGCGCCCACTGACGATACTATCAAGAGACAACTGACCACCACTGGAACCGTTGTCGGAACCGTGTCGTATATGTCACCCGAGCAGGTGAGGGGAGAGCCGGTCGATAATCGGTCAGATATCTTTTCGTTCGGTATTTTGCTTTTCAAAATGTTCACCGGCGAATTGCCGTTTGCCGGCTCGACTCAGGTTTCGATCCTGGCGAAGATTCTGGAAGCCCAACACCCGGCGCCGCGCACGAAGAACGCCAACATTGATCCCGAAATTGAACGCATTATTGACAAGTGTCTGCAGAAGAATGCCAACGACCGATACCAGGACACGCGGGATCTCGTCGTCGATCTCCGAAATCTGCGCCGCCAATACGACAGCGGGATTTCCAGCAGCGTCTCGTCTGTCGGCGTTCGCGCCAAGCTGGCGCGCGGCGATCGTGACAAACGGGGAATGCCGACGAAAACCATTCTCGGCGTCGTCCTCTTCTCGATCATCGGAATGATATTTCTCTTGCTCTTTCGCGGTCAAGTAGACATTACGCCCGCTGCTCAGGCCGGCCCCAACGGGCTCGCGATTCTCGGCTTTGAGAATAAGACAGGCGATGCCGAACTTGACTGGCTCAAGACTGGACTGCCTGAGATTCTGCTCACTGACCTGGCGCAAGATCAGTCGGTTAATCTCATCAGTCCCAGGCGCATTGTGGAGGAACTTGGTGGGCAGGGAGACGACCTGGCAAAATTCACTTACGAAGACCAAGTCAGGGCTTCCCGCAAGCTGGGCGCCGTAAACGTGCTCTCGGGGACAATCTTCAAGCTTGGAAACAAAATCAGAATCGACGCCCGCCTTGAGGATGTCACGAGCGGCAAAATCGTTTTGGGAGAGAAAGTAGTCAGCGAGGATCCAATGACGCTGGTGGATTCGCTGGCGGTGCGGATGGCCACCGCCCTCAACATGCGTCGCCTGGCGAGCGCCGATCAAAGTGTGGCACAGGTGACGACAGCGTCGACCGAGGCCTACAAGTACTATCATCTCGGCATGCAGAAATTCCTCGACGAGCTCTATGACGAAGCCGAAATCGAATTCCAGAAGGCGGTCGCCATAGACAGCTCCTTTGCACTGGCTTACATGCGCATCGGCATGTCCTATGTTTTTGGAGCCGGGCGAATACAAGACGCCGTTCCTTATTTTACCGAGGCACAGCGCTACGAATCGCGGTTGCCCAACAAGGAGCGCGGGCTGCTCGACGTATACGCCGAAATCTGGCAGAAGCAGAATTTCGATCTGGCGATGGCCAAAATGAAGACGCTAGTTGACGAGTATCCGGACGACGAGGAATCAAAAACGGTCTATGCGTTGCTTCGCTCCGATCTTCTCAAGGACACTGCCGGCGCCAGACAGCTTTATGAAGAAGTGTTACAGCAGGATCCGAAGTACCAATTGGCGCTCAGCTTCGTCGTTCAGTACTATCAGGGTCTCAAACAATATGACAAGGCGATCGAGTACGGCAAACAGTTGCAGCAATATCACCCCGATTCACCGGCATCGTATCGAAAACTGGCGCAACTCTACCTGCTGAAAGGCGATATCCCTTCGGCAATTGCCACTTACGATGGCGTTCTGAAGAAGTACCCAGGCGACGGTGAAGCACTTATGTCTTTGAGCAACTGTGCCATTCTGCAGCGCGATTTCGCCAAAGCCGATTCGTACGCCGAGGATTTCCGAAAGGCCTATGAGTCGAACCCTTATCAACTGGATCAGTACTATCGCTTGAAAGCAAATCTGGCAATGTGGTCAGGCAAATTCCGCCAGAGTCTGGCCTATCGCTATGATGCCGTGAGAAATGCTCTTCTCACCAAGGATTCATTACGGATAGTACTCGGCTATCAATATCTCTCGCGATTCCAGGACTATTTCGGATTCAAAGACAGCGCCTACTACACCTTCAAGAAGGCGCTGCCGTACGCCACTCAGTTTCAGAAGATCAATTATCCGGTGGATATAGTTACTATCGACCGTAAGTACGCGAACGAAGTTCGGCCCATGTTGGAGCGGGCGTTGAACGATTTTCGAGCCCGCGTGCCGGCCGAGTTGGCGCCGGTTGGCCTTCTGCTGCGCGACCTCTTCGATGGATACGCTGCTGCCGACACCGGCAAGATTCTGGACGCAATGGAAGCGCTTCAGAAAAGCGCTGTAATGTCCGACGACGGCCAACGCGAATTCGGCGAAATCTGTATCTTCGCCCGCCGGTACGAGAAGGGCAAGGGAGTGCTGACACGATTCGTCGAGGGGAGCGATCAGACCGTTTCCGGCTACTACTATCCACTCGACAATTATCTGATGGGAATTGCCAACGAAGCATTGGGGGACAAGCAGGCGGCGGTAAAATACTATCGCGAGATGTTACGTTATTGGAGCAATCCGGACATCGAAATTTCTCCGATCAAAGACGCTAAGTCTCGCCTCGCCCGCCTGGCAGCATAAAGTTGTCGGGTCCAATTTCTTATTCTGCAAGCGCGGGGGCGACGTTACCAGTATCGCGGCGCGAGCTCGAATTTCATTACAACCCGGTTATCCTTGGTCGATCCGTCAGGCAACGTAATCTTGGTTTCAGCTCGGTTGTTCAGCTTGAAATTGACAATTTCTCCACGGCCTAGCGATACCAGGAATTCGCCTCGTAGCTCCGAGGTTCCTTCGGCATCGACCGAACTTGTATCGGTGGAATAGATCTTTACCGAGTAGGGCGATATCGTGCTGCCGATTGAAATGGTCGCGCACGGCTCGTTACGAAAAGTTGTCAGACCGGTAAGCTGAAGTTTCAGCGGCTTTAGGTCGATCCGTGACTCGTTGATGACTTTCGGTATCGAGTAACAGATCGGTTTCGGCCAGGTTATTGTCACCGTGTCTCCGACTTTACTGAGTTGCCTGCCGACGGTATAGCGCAACTGCTCGATCAGCTTTGCATACAGGAAATCGTCGACTAACTCGTAGGCCTCGGCGAATGCAAACCCCCGGGTGAACGGCAGAGCCAGGTCATAGCAGTTGCCGACGACCGGAATTTTGGAACGGAATTGTGTCCGAAAGTGCCGTCCCATCAGCGTGTCCACCACCGACCGGGCGTGGTAATCAGGCTTCTCAGCAGGTTCCTTGCTGCCGATCGAAAACGAGTCAATAGTTACTTCGTAAACCAGTCCGCTGTCGGCATTATTTGCCATGCAGATCTGCGTATAGTCAATCCGATTGTGCTTAACGGCACGCGGGCTACCCTGATCATCCAGGAAGAATATACCGATATCGAGACTATACTTCTGAGAATTCCCTCGCTGATACCTTGGCGCCAGATTGATCGTTTCGTTCAATGCCTGTGGCGCCACCGACTGTGCTGATGCAGTGGCTGTCAAAACTATTAGCGCGAAAAGCAGTGTGCGCATGTCAACTCCTTATTGTCTTCTGCGTCGGGGAGCCCGCTGGCATCGAGGGCAGAAGTGCGTTCCTCGTCCGCCGACCTTGATCTTCTCTATGGTTGTACCGCAAACCCCGCACCGGCTTCCCTCTTGATGATACACTTTAAGGTATCGGAGGAACCGTCCGGTATCTCCATTTACGCCAGAATAACTGTTAAACGTCGTTCCCATGTGCTTGATCGCAAGCTTCATTATAAAGCGAATCGCTTCCGCCAGTTTCCCGATTTCGCCGGGCGTCAGTGATGCTGCCGGCCGCAAAGGATGTATATGGCTGCGATACAACGATTCATCAACGTAAATATTTCCCAGTCCGGCGATCACGTTCTGGTCGAGCAGCAACGATTTGATCGGCCGTTTGCGTTTGGCGAGCAGGGCTTCAAGTTGATCCGCTTTGATTCCGGGTGCCTCAATTCCCAGCGAGTCAAGGGTGCGCTGCTGCTCCTTGCCCACGAACTGAATCACACCAAATTTGCGCACGTCCCGAAACACCAGCGTCTCTGGTCCTCCACGAAACTTGAGTTCTAAATGATCGTGCTTGTCCTGCCGGTGGCGATCGTCTCCGATCAGAATCCGCCCACTCATCCGAAGATGAATCATCAGCCGCCGTCCCGACTTCAAGTTGGAGACGATATATTTTCCTCTTCTTGTGAATGTCTCGAAAGTATCGCCCGCCAAGCTACGCAGCTTCGGTTCGCGTTTCAACAGGTGCGGTGCGGCGTAACGAATTTGTTCAACGGTGCAACCAGCGATCGTGCGGTTAAGTCCGCGGACAATCGTTTCGACTTCGGGGAGTTCCGGCATCTCAGATTCGCTCCAGAGTCAAGATCATATTCTCCGAACGTTTACTGTGGTACGGCGACAATTGCGCGTCGCCGAAAGTCTGCCTTAACCGGAATTTGGTCCCCGCGAAGTTGACCACTTCCGACCGCGTCCAGAATCTCAGTCTTGTTCTCAGCACCGAATGCGATTTCAGCCGCCCTTCCTCGAGGACATAAATGGGCATGAGGAAGTCCCACGCTTCGCGCTGCCTTACATACAACGGCGTGAACAGGACACGTTTCTCCGCCAGCTTCGGCGGCAGGAAATGTACCGGCTCCGATTTCAGTTTGCCCGGATTGACCGACTGAATAATGAACCGTCCATGTGGCCCAAGCAATCTGTGCGCAGCCGCGAACAGCTTCTTCATATCCGCGTCAGTCAGCATGTGCGGCAAGGTGTTTCCCAGAAGCAGGACAACATCAAACATGCGATTGTATATCGCCGGGACTTGCAGCATGTCGCTTTTGAGGAATTGAATTCCCTTCATTTTCTGGTAATGGCGCTTGGCTGTCTTGATCATTTCCGCGGAATTGTCGATGCCAAAATACATTGCGCCGCGACCGGCAATTTCGCCTGCATGTCCGCCATCGCCGCAACCGAGATCGCAAACGGCCGCGATATCGCCCTTCGAAAACAGGAAATCAAACAGTGGCGTCTCTTTCGGCAGTCGTTTCTCCCAATCGACTTTGAGATGATACAATGGCGCTAACTGTTCGTAGAAATCGTTTGGACGTTTACCGTGAGTAATCTTCATGACGTTATCACTTCGTGGCCTCAAGTTTCGCTTGTTAAGCGACTGCCGCGAAGTATATTGGGCAGCCCATGACCGGTCAAGACAAAATCCTCGCGGGACTTAATCCACCGCAACTCGAGGCAGTTACCTATGGCGATGGGCCATTGTTGGTGCTGGCGGGCGCCGGCAGCGGCAAAACGCGCGTGCTCACCAGCCGCGTTGCCTACCTGATCGACACCGGCCGTGCCGCTCCCGAACAGATCCTGGCGGTGACCTTCACGAACAAAGCCGCCGGTGAAATGAAGGCGCGCATCGAACGCATGGTCGATGTCAGCGGCTCGCGCATGCAAGTGTCGACCTTCCATTCCTTTTCGGCCCTCCTGTTACGCATGTATGGCGACCGTATCGGACTGCCGCACAACTATACCATTTACGACGAGGACGACGCCCAGAGCGCTGCCAAGGCCTGTCTGACCGAATTGAAAATCGACAGCAAGAAGATTACTGCCGGACTCGTGCGTGACCGAATTTCCGATGCCAAAACCGAGCTGGTCGGTCCGGAAGAGTTTGCCAAGACCGCTTATAGTTCCGACTTCAAGAAGATCGCCGAGGT
Source organism: uncultured bacterium (assembly GCA_963726455.1). Classification (GTDB taxonomy): domain Bacteria; phylum Zixibacteria; class MSB-5A5; order CAIYYT01; family CAIYYT01; genus CAIYYT01. Next base: position 236,291 of record CAVSCK010000005.1, on the reverse strand, counting down.
ATATGCGCGCTACGAGAAGAAACTCAAAGCCGCCGGAGCTCTCGATTTCGACGACTTGCTTGTCAATTCCGTCAAATTGCTGCAACAGGATTCCGAGATCAGGTCGCGCTTGCAGCAGAAGTATCGTTACCTCTTGATCGACGAGTATCAGGACACCAACAAGCCGCAATACTTGATTGCCAAGATTCTATCTCAGGCGCACAAAAACATCTTTGCCGTCGGTGATGAGGATCAATCGATTTACGGCTGGCGCGGCGCCAACATTAACAACATCCTGAACTTCGAGCACGATTTTCCCGACTGCAAGATCATCCGGCTGGAGCAGAACTATCGGTCTACGCAGACCATTCTCAAGGCCGCCTCCACTGTGGTCGCCAATAACCGGATGCGCAAGGGCAAGACCTTGTTCTCGGTCGGTGACAAAGGTGAATCGCTGGTGCTGTTGATAACCGAAAGCGACGCAGATGAGGCCGAACGCGTGGCGCAGCGACTCGAGGATCAGATTCGCTGCAACATTCCCCGTAGCGAAATCGCGATTCTATATCGCACCAATGCCCAGTCGCGCGCGCTGGAAGAATCGCTCAAACGGCGCTTTATCCCATACAAGATCGTCGGCGGTATCCGTTTCTATCAGCGCAAAGAGATCAAAGACTTGCTCGCTTACCTGAAGCTGATCGATAATCCCAACGATGACGTCAGTTTCCGACGGGTCGTCAACTACCCCAAGCGTGGGCTGGGTGAGGCAACCCTGGCGCAGTTGGAAGCGAAAGCCAATGAACTGTCCCGTTCGCTGCTCGAGCTGATCTCGCGTCCCGAACAACTCGACTTTATCCCGGCGGGCGCGGCCGGTAAACTTGCCAAATTCGCGCAAGTGATTGACTATTTCACCAAAGTCGCCGGAAAGTTGCCGCTCGGACAGCTAATGCAACTCGTCGCCGACAAAAGCGGCATCACCGCAGAGCTCAAGTCGCTCGATCCGGTCGAAAGTGAAGCCCGGCTGGAAAACGTTGAAGAGTTGATTGGTTCCGGTACCGAGTATGCGCAGGAAAACGCCGAGGCATCCGTCTCGACTTTTCTGCAGGAAATCTCACTTTACACTGACCTTGATGACTATGATCGCCAGAGCGACGCGGTTACGTTGATGACGCTGCATGGCGCCAAAGGGCTGGAGTTCGATTCCGTCTTTATCACCGGCCTGGAGGACGGTTTGTTTCCCATTTCGCGCAGTCTGGACGACGACGCCAAACTCGAAGAAGAACGCCGGCTCTTCTACGTCGGCATGACGCGCGCCAAATCACGGCTGACTATAACCTATGCGATGCATCGTGCGCGCTTTGGCAACAAGCAGACTTTCCGCTCGCGTTTCCTCGACGAAATCCCTGACGAGGTTCTCGATACGGTGCGCTATACAGTCGTCGATGCTCACGGCAACATCAACGCCGCATACACGCTGTCAGATTTCGCCGATGCTGACGATCCTTACACATTCCTGCGCGTCGGCTCAATAGTATATCATCCCCGCTGGGGCGAGGGTTCGGTTGTAGGGCGCTCCGGATCCGGCGACGGCACCGAGGTTGAAGTCCGCTTCATATTTGCCGGGACCAAGAAGCTCCTCGCGAAGTACGCCAAGCTCCGTCCCGTCCGCCAGTAACAAGTAGCCAGACAGCCGATCGCATCTCAATTGTACTTATATAAATCCATCTCTCTCGCATCGTCATTGCGAGGAGCGAGGTGGGGAAAGGCGTGGTTGAGGGGAGCGACGAAGCAATCTGTTTATTGACAGTTTGCACAAGGTGCCATGCCATCGCCGAAAATGTAGGTAATGAGATACACCGCGTCCGATAGCGTTGGCGCGCCGTCACAGTCGACGTCGCCCTTCCGGCTGTCCAGTGGAGGATTCCCGTCGGCAAAAATGTAGCGCACCATATAGACTACGTCCGCAATATCGATATCCTGCGAACGGTCAAAATCACCGCACAGCGAGTTGTCATCAATGTCAATGCGAGTCACAAAGCCATCCCAGGGGCCGCCTCCGAAATGTTGCTGCAAAGGATTCTGAATGGGTAAATCGTTCGAGCGCGTCTTGCCCGCTATGACAATCGCACTACCGACAACCGATAAGGCGACCGCTTCATCATTATTCTCGCCGCCGAACAAAGTTGAGAATCGGACGGTGCTTCCTGCGGCATCGATTATCGCAACAAACGCGTCAGCCATGCCCGCCGGACCATACGTCAAAGGCGAAGCCAACGGAAAATCCGTCGACGTAGTCCATCCCGAAATCAGGACTACACCTTGGGACGTAGTGGCAGCAACCGCGCGCACGACGTCTTCGCCTTGCCCGCCGAAGTAGGTGCTGAACTGCAACACTCCGGTTGTTTTTTCTAGCGCCGTCACATAACCATCCGACTGCATCGGGCATGAGGCGCACGAATCTGACAACTCTGTCATAGTCGGAAAATCAGCCGAGAAGGATCCTCCCGGCGACCAGCAATTTGCCGTCAGGGGAAACCGTCAGCGCCTGCGGAAAATCATCGAATGCGCCTCCCAGATACGTTGACAAAAGCAACTGGCTTCCGGTGGAATCGATGCCGGCGAGGAAGATGTCGATTCCACCGCTCAAGGTGTCGTCATATTGATTAACGAGCGACAGGTCCAGCGAGACTGTATTGCCGGTGAAGTACACCGAGCCCGCTTCGTCGACGGTCAGGGCCGCAGCGTATTCTGAGCCGCTGCCGCCGAAGTAGGTCACGTATCGTATCGCTCTGTCGGACATACGCATTTTGAGGACAAAGACGTCGTTGGCGGCGCCGGCAAGCGTGTCGACTAACGCGTTCGACACCGGCAGATCCCGCGAGTTAGTGTTGCCGAGTACATACACGTAACCATTCCGGTCAATTGCGATATCAATTCCGCTTTCGTTTTCGCTGCCACCCAGGTAGCTGGCAAACAGCACTGAGTCTCCATCGCTGCTGATGCAAAGCACGAACGCATCGCTGGTACCACGTAGATGTTCTTGCAGCGGTGCAGTGGTGGGGAAGTCACTGGACGCGGTGGTTCCGGTAATCCAGATATTTCCGAAATCATCAAGTGCCATTGCTGATGCCTGGTCGTTGCCGTTGCCACCAAAATAAGTGCTGAAGATCAACGTGTCCCCGTTTGCAGCTCGCCTGGCAATAATGATATCACACTCGGCCCGGCGCCAGTCCTGCATCGGTCTCACCAAGGGAAAGTTATCTGAATAGGTAAAGCCGGTGAGGTAGATATCACCCGGCTGATTGATTACAACATCAGTGATATTGTCATTCGCATTACCGCCGAAGTAGCTGCTGAATTGCAGCACGCCATTGTCCGCCACTGCCAGCGCCGATAAGCACAGGATGAACCCCAGCGCAAAGACTATCCCCTTGATCTGCCCCTTCCTCGCAATTAGCATTCTTAGCTATTTCCTCCCCGACAATTCCTCAGAAATTCTCCTCACGCCTTGCCAGAGCACGCGTCCGCATCGGCGAGTGTGTTCATCATCCGGCCAAATACGACGCGCTAGAAAACTGCGCAAGGAGCCGCCCCCTCCCGGAAGATGTAGTTGATCAGATATACCGCATCGGACAAGTTTACCAGCCCGTCGCAATTCGAATCGCCCGCAGACATCGGATCGGGAGGGACTCCATTTGCGAATATGTAGTTTATCAAGAACACCACATCGGATAACGTGACGAAGCCATCCCCGTCTGCATCTCCCAGAGTAGTCGTCCGGCACGAAAACACCCGAGTCGACCAAGTAGAATCACCGGATCGATCATTGGCTCTGACCTTCCACCAGTAACGGGTGCCCCAGGTCAAAGAATCTGCCAAATCGTATGAAGTCGACCTGAGCCCGGCCGTCGGCTTTACAAAGTTGAAATGTGGATCGGTGGCGAGGTAGAGGGTATACGAAACTGTATCATAAGGATCAGGGTCTGCCGCTGCCGCCCAGGTAAACTGAGGCAGGAGTGTTACCAACGGCTCGGCGACCGTGTCCGGTGGGTTGCTCAGCGCAAACGCCGCCGGCGGAGTGTTGACCGTATTGACATAGAACGTTCTGATTTCCGAGTACGCCGACTCTTCATAATAGTCGCTTGCCTTCACGCGCCACCAGTATTTGGCGTTTTCGGTAAGAGACGAGTCCACAACAATGGAAGTGGTTGAGCTTCCACTCGGTTTCCTGGGGAATGTATAGACGACCGCGGTAAAGCTGTCCGGCGAGACTTCGAAGGTGCACAACTGACTGTCCTGCTCGGCATCGCTGGTATTGACGATAGTCAAAGTAGGCTGCTGACTCGTAACAGGCGCTCCGGTCATTGGGGTAATGAGTACAGGTACCTCCGGTTTACTGTTCATGCGAAAAGTGAGCGGGCTCCAGTCACCCCAAGTGACTCCGTCGTACACCCGAATCCCCGCAAAATACCTGTGGCCGTCAACAAGCGGATTTCCAGCGTAGACCGCCGACGAGTCAGCACTCGACACCATGTCACCATCCCAAACATCGCTACTGGTCCAGTTTGTTCCGACTCTGATCCGGTACGCCTGTTGCCCTCCCGGCGAAGTACTGCGGTATGACCATCGGAACGTGGGAACATGGTCGATAAGATGAGATGTGTCACCCTGAGTGAATCCCCGATTTAGAGCAAGCGGATATTTCAGAATGTAACAAAGGGCCCCCAGGTCGTTTCTCGAACCGTCAGGATCACTGTATTGTGTGGCGGGATCACCGGCATCAATGCAGGGAGAAGTCGAGAGCAGCCTGTAATCGCACAACGCTTGATTTACAAACTGCGGATCGCTTGAAATCGCGTGAGGACTTTGCGTGTTGGACCATCCGTTGCTCCAGACGTCATTGTAATCGAAAGTGGCCAAATCGGTTGCTAGCCCCGCACCAAAATTGAGCACGATGATATTGTTTCTGACGTCACTCCTCGCTCCATTGAGCAACATGATGCCGTTGGAATTCCCCACCACCGTGTTGTTGATTATCCGGTTGTCAGTCCCGTTAGCGTAGATAGCCGCTCCCACGCTTCCGGCTGACATATTTTGATAAAGGACGTTTCGTTCAATAAGAAGATTACTGCCGTCGGGACACCCGATTCCCGGACCATTGGCGGCGTTGTTCAGGTAGATTTCGTTTCCCCTGATTCGCAAGGGATCCGGGTTCCCGCCATGAGCACGAATTCCACCGCCAGTATTTCCCCCTTGGTTGTGATGTATACGATTGTTTTCGACGATGCCGCTGGAATACAAGACATCGATTCCGCCCCCATCGCTGGGGAATACGCAGCTATTGACGTCACAGTTTCGGATGACGGGACTGGCTAGATAGATCCATATTCCAGAGGCATTAATTGTATTCTGGACGGTAAACCCATCAACAACGCATGTGGTGTCCTGTCCCGACTGAATCGTGATTATCGGCCGATATCCGTCGAATGCCCGGATGACTGTGCTGTCACGCCCTCCGGAGGATAAGACCGTGACTCTCTTTTCACGCAGATCGATGTTTTCATTATATATTCCCGGCCCAACCAACACCGTGTCGCCATCCTCTGTCGCATCAATTCCCTGCTGAATTGTCGGCAGATCAGCAGGGACATGCACAATCGACTTGAAGCGCGTGTGGAACCTGAAACTAACCCAATCTCCCCATGACGACCCGTTGCTTACTCTGATCCGCAAGAAGTAATAACGATGATCTTCGAACGAAATGCCTGCGTAGAGCGCACTTGAGTCAGAGGAAACTAACTCGCCGCTATCCCACATTTCAGGTGTTGTCCAGTCCTCGTCGATTCCGACTTCAACATGGTATTGCGTCGATTGGGCCGACAGCGAGTCATTTAGGTGCCAGAATATCACGGGCGGCTGACTGTTAAGCTCGTCACCGTTGCCGGAAGGCCCAAAACCCATATTGGAGACATACGGCTGCTGCGGATCGTTCCAGAGGGCTCCCATATCATTTCTCGTCCCATCGGGGTCGTTGTATTGAAGCGCAGGGTCGCCGGCATTGCGACATGGCGAAACTGACGATATGCGAAAATCGTGGGCGGCGGTATCTAGGAACTGAGGGTCGGCGGATATGTCGTGGGCCCCGGGCGTCATGTCCCAACCGTAGTCCAGAATGGTGTTGTCCCATACATCGTTGTAATCGGCTATCTGTGCGGTTATGCCCCAACCAAGATTAGACGCAATTATGCTATTCTTGACCAGTCCGAGATTATGGAGTGCCACGCCGTCACCAGTGGCGCGATTCTTGTATACAGTGCAATTTACTACGTCGCCCGAACCGCCCCCACTTACTGCACTACCATTTCTGCTCACAGTATTATCGTAAAACAGGCATCTTACGATTGTCGCCTGTTTTGCGTTCCAGAGGGTGACTCCTCCACCATACTGTCCGGAATTAGAATGAAAGTCGCATTCTGAAATCAGACTTGGCTTGTTCATATCCATCAGACAAAGTGCGGCCGTGTTACTCGAACCGCCTGCCGCATTGTTATAGAACTTGCAGCGTTCCACCAAGCAATTTGAATCTGCGTAGGAATCCTGCCAGACCAGCATCGGAGCCCAGGTAGTGCGCATATTGGACACTAGGTTGTCCTGGAAACGGAGAAGGCACTGGGAAAAGTAGAGGCCGTAATCCGAATTACAGTTTCGGAACGTAAATCCTTTTATCGTGAGACTTCCACTTCCCTGCACAAGTCTGCTAGTGCTAACTTGAGGTTGTATATAAGTCGCAGCGTAACCTGCTTCGGAGAGCAAAGTTGTCGTGCCGGAGATTACCAGGTTCTCATCGTACGTTCCCGCCGCTACCAGTACCGTATCTCCATCGGCCGCTGCGTCGATACCGGCCTGTATTGACGGCTGGTCCGCGGGTACACGAATGGTTGCACTGTTTCCAATTGCGGCAATTGCTATCACCAGCCCCAACATTAGAATCGTTAACTGTCTCTTCATGATGCCTCCAGTAGTCAATTCCACGTCCGGGCGTAAATCCACTTCACGCCCTTAGTGCACAATAATGCCTCCCACTGACAGAATCTGTCAGTGACCTTGCGACTTCTCGTCGTTGTTTGACTGTTCTCCGAATGTAGCCTATTGTCGACGTTTGTCAAGGCAGAAATTGCTGCGAGCCCGTGTACTCAGCCGATTTGTCGAGAGGATTTGTACGCAAAGTACTGCAAGTACTTGCCGTCAGCGCAGCGCCCAAGACTGGCATAACCGAACTGTCAAGTGACTCCGCCACACATGCTTATCCTTGCGAACCGCACTCGGCACACCGTTTGCCTGATCGACTGCCAACAACACTGGAATGGAGGAGATACCGTGAAGAATGACAGCAAAGGTTTTACGCTGCTCGAACTGGCGATCGTAGTCATAGTCGTTGGCGTTCTTGCCACGCTGGCCATACCAAGATTCATGAGCACATCGATCAAAGCAAAGCAGGCAGAAGCACAGGGGATATTGAAGCAGATATACACGCTCGAAAACGGCTACTTCCAGGAACACAGCCAGTATTGTAACGATCTGACGCTGTTGGGTGTTGATCTGACCGCTAATCGGCGTTACAACTACAGCGTTGTGATTACGCCGGCGACATTCGTCGCGACCGCTGACGCGCCGGCTCCCGGATTGGACAGCGATCCCGCTCCCGATACCTGGGTGATCGACAATACCGGCCTGCTAAATTGTACTTCCGACGATCGAGAACTATAATCGCCCTACACATTCGTAATCATACCCCTCTCCGTGTGGGGAGGGGTTAGGCGTGGGGGCAAAGCAGACTGAAGCGTATCACTTACACTGCGCGCACGGCGCCGGCCCACTGCTGAAGATGTAACCGATCAAGTAGACCGCGTCGGATATGTCAATCGAGCCGTCGCAATTGACATCGCCGGCAGCGACCGGTACGGGCGCCGGCCCGCCTGCAAAGATATACTGCACCAGATAGACTGCATCCGATACATCAACCGCCCCGTCGCGATTAGCGTCGCCGCAGACATAAGTCCCTGAACACGACACAGGATAAGCGCCGATCAGCGTCTGGCATGAGTTCTGGGTGGGGGCGCAGGGAGAGAGATTGGATATCCCGTAGTAGTTCCCTTGTGTCTGGCAGAATAATGGATCGAGCGAGAAATCTCCGGAGGTGTCATACGGGACCGGCGACTGCGGGTAGAAATCACCCGCCGGGTTTCCGTACCAGTCGTTGCAGGTGGCATAGAACGAACCGGCGTAAGGATCGGTCATAAATCCTCGCGAGCGATTGAAGGCAAAGATGCAGTTGCTTACAGTGCCGGAATCGAGTTGGAATTCGGTAGCTTCTGCCGCCTTCGGCCAATCACCTTGATATATGAATCCTGTCTGATTGCCTACGAAAGTGCAGTTATTGATATGGAATCTTGGAAACATAATGTATGCCGAGATGCCGTAGCCGCCGTTGTCCCTGAACAGGCAATGCGAAATGATGAAGACCGGGCTGTTGTACGCCGAGATACCGTCGTTGCTGTTGCTGTCGATCACGCAATCGTTGAGCCATATCCGGCTGTAATTGAGCATGATTCCTGTCCAGCGATTCTTCGTGATGGCGCAGTTTTCTGCTACTACTCCTATGACGGCGCGAACCCAGAGCGCACTCACTCCGTTCTCCCGCAGTACGCAATTGCGAAGCGTTGCCGCTGCAGACGAACAGCGAACCGCCCCCTCGAAATGATAGGCGTTTTTGATCGTAAACCCGTCAATGACTGCCGTGGAATCTTCCCCGGAATGAAAATAAAACGCCCAGTGCTGATTGAGTGAGTCGGCCTGGCAATCAATAATCGAGTTAGCCGCGCCGGCCACCGATTTTACCGTAATCAATTTGCCGCTGAAATCGAGATCACGATTTCCCGCGCCCAAATAAGTTCCAGTGGCAACCAGGACTGTGTCGCCGTTGGTCGCCGCATTGATACCTGATTGAATGGTGGGCTGATCAAATGGGACTTGAATTACCGCCGCGTTCGTCGGCAAAGTCAACATCAACATTCCCACAATCAGAATAACTGCCTGTTTCATTGCTTTACCTCCTGTGCACAAGAACCCAGTCGAGCGTCACATGGCCTCGTGGCTCGCTTACTGTCCCGGTCAATTTTGTTTAGAACTGTTCTGTTAATCTATTCGAAAGTTCACGTTTGTCAAGGGGGAATCGCTAGTCGGATCGTAGCGACTTTCGGTGAACTTACTTGATCTTCTGTTGCAGGAACTTGACGGCTTCTTCGAGTTGGTTGTCGTCGCCCTTCTCCAGGCGTGTGAGATTACTCGGAATTTCCACATCCGGCGCCACGCCACTATTTTCCAGTGAGGCCCCCTTAAGCGTATACCAGCCGACCGCCGGCAGCGTGAGTGTCGAGCCGTCCAGGAGTTTGTGATGTTCCGTGCCGAGCACGGCTCCGTAGGTCGTTGTACCCAAAACTGTTCCCAGCCCCAGTTCCCGAAATCCCTGCGCGAAAATTTCGGCATCTGAGGTTGTGTACTCGTCGATCAAGAGCACGATCGGAATATCAACGGCTCCGGGGGAATCCTGTCCCGGCGTTCCATAGCGTGGCTTATGAGTAATATAATTGCGGCGCGACAGGTACTCCAGGAGACGATCGTGGTTTGCGCCGCCGACATTTCCGCGTATGTCCAGAATCAATCCCTTCTTACCGGTCAGCTCTGCGTCCAACTCACCCGTGAAACCATCCATCCCATCGTGATCCATGTGCCTGAGCTGCACATAGGCGAACTTCTTGCCGGACAGTTTATCTACCGTCTCACGCGCCTTGCCGGCGCGATCCGCGAATTCGGCATTGTAGTATTCTTCCGATGAAAACGGCGTGATCAGGACACTGCGCGAAATGCCATCGCGGCTGAAAATGTCGAGCTTGATTTCCTTGCCTACCGTATTCTCGAAGACCGTGTAATAGTCAACGTTGGTCACCAGCTTGCGACCTTCAACCGCGGTGATCTTGTCGTCGAGGCGCAGCCGCGAAAGCGACTTTGCCGCCGGCGATCCAGCGATCACGTACTTGATTTTCAGTCCCGCAGAGTTGTCGTCGTAATCCGGCACGATACCAAGGAGGCCCGTTTCGTCATCCAGCAGGTCGCCATGCCAGATATTTATGTGCGAGCAGTTCAGTTCGCCCGCCATTTCCCGGATGATATCGTAGACATCATTTACTTCCGTCGCTGCTTGCACGCGGGGAAGAAAGGTCTCGCGCACGCTGTTCCAGTTCAGACCGTTGAAGGTGGCGTCGAAATAACGTTCCTTCAGCAGTTCCCACGCCTGATCGAACACATGCAGCATTTCCTGCCGGTGATCGATCTGGACTTCCGCACTGAACGGCACCGGCATTGGCGCTCCGCCGTTGGGATCCAACTCGTATAATTTTCCGTTGCGGTCCCTGACATAAAGGGCATCTCCAGTCGGCGTCAACTGCGGTTGTGACGGCGTGTCCAGCGCCCAACTGATCAACTTATGTTCGCTGCCGTCAAGATTGATTCTTTCAATGTGGCCTGCGGACGTGATATAGACTACCGATGAGGAATTCGCCGACATCACTGCCATCTCGATGTTACCTTGATCTGTTAATCGCGTCGCTCGTTCGGCAATTCCGTCGAAATCGATCATGACCGTCGGCAATCCCAGCGCGTTTTTGGGTTTGTTCTTGGTAGCATATTCCCGCCGTTGGGTAAACGTCATCTCGGCCAGTCGGCGCTCAAGGTACAGATAGTAGATATCGTTGTCGTTGACGAAATAGATCAATCGTCCATCGGGCGAAAACCGTGGATTCAGGTAGCTCCCCGATGCCTTGTTGATCCTGTAGACGGTACCGCTCTCACTGTCGCCGATGAAGAGTTGATTGTCCCAGTCCTCGTCAAAGCGCGTGAATACGACATACCGTCCGTCCGGCGACCAGCCAAATGAGCCCACCGGGTCCTTGTCTGACAACACGCGTTCCGTAAACCTTTTGATGTCCGTCACCACCAAATCGGTCTCGGCCCGGACATAGGCAAGTTTGGTCTGATCCGGCGAAATCTGCGGCGTCCGCTTGGAGGCATCCGACTTAGCAAACGGAGCTATTTCGCGATCGTGTGAACGCGCCAGCGATGGCTGACTCTGGTCCGTGGAACGCAGCAGATAGACGTCGTAGCTCAGATCCCGGTCTGATACCAGCGCCAGTTGCTTCGAGTCGGGCGACCAGGAAAGGCCCTGATCGTCGTCGATAGTACTCGTAAGCTGCTGTTGGTACGCACCTGCCAGGTCGCGGCAGAAAACCTGTCCGCCAACAACGTAGGCCAACAGATTACCGTCAGGAGATAATGCGAATTCACTAATACCGGAATCGTACACTTTCTTTTCGACAACACCCGCCGGCGGAAATGCCGGCACGTCGGCTTCCAGCTTCCGTCCCTGGCCGGTCTTGAAGTCATATAGATATATTTCGCCGGCCAGTTCATACGCCGCCAGTGAAGCATCCTGAGATACCGACAGATGCGAAGCGCTGGTGCGGTGGTCTGTCAATTGCGTGACTACGCCGCTCACCAGATTTTTCTGATACAGATTGTAGACGCCACCGGAGTCAGACACGAATACGACGGCGCCACCTCCCGGAACCCAGTAACCGTCCATTTCGTTGCACGCAGATGAAGTCACGCGTTCGATGCTTCCCGATGTCAGATCCTTGACCATCAAATCACACGCCGCCGTCCCCCGGTAACCCGCGCGCCACCATGGAACCGCGCCGCGCACGAACAACAATTTGTTTGCATCAGGGGAGCGTTGCCCCGAGAAGGATTCGATATTCGTCAACGGCCGGGCGCGGCCGCCGGCTGCCGGCGCCTCCCAAACCTGCCGATACTGGTGGTCGCGTTGTGATGTGAAGAGCACGCGGCGGCTGTCGGCGCTCCAACCGGTCACAATATCATCCGCCGAATGATAGGTCACCCGCGATTCGCTGCCACCGGTTGAGGGAATTATATAGACATCGTAGTTGCCGTTCCGCTGCGACGAATATGCGATGTAGATTCCGTCCGGCGACCATTTGGGGAACGCATCATAACTGGGTGATACCGTCAGCCGATCCGCCTGGCCTCCCTTGGCAGAAACCACCCACAAGTCCCCCAGATAGGAGAAACAGATTTTCGATCCGTCAGGGGATGGCGCCGGATAGCGCAAATTCAAGGGCGTTGCCATAACTGCGCTCAGCGACGTAAGCAACAGGAACGACAATGTTAATGCAAGCGATAGCTTATGAGTCAATCAGTTGCTCCGATTAGTGTTCCACTCCGCAATTACCATTAATCTGACGCGCCAGCAGGCAAAATGCAAAATCTTTTTTCCTCGAATTCGCTTCGGCCGCGTCATAGTCTCTGTTAACGTCGAAACCCCGATTTCCGTTGACATTTTTTACGGCAAGGATTAAATAAGCTCATGCCCCGATTTGTCATGCTGTTACTGCTGCTGGCATTCGTACAGGCCTCGGCAGACAGCACCCATGTATCCTTCAGTCAATGTTGTGCGCCATGCGATTCCACTAATCTCCTGGTAACGCGGCTTGAGTCCGCCGACTACATTGCCAACGGATATTGGGAAGAGTACTTGCTCGTCGACAACTTGAGCCGGCTTTATTCCAACATTCTGCCTCACCTGACTTATCGTCCGGAAACCAGCACTAACCAAAATTCGTCCACCGTTGCGATGGCAATCAAAGATCGATATCCGTTCGATAATCGCGAACGGACGTTCGATCTCAATTCGCTGACTGGAATTCACCGTCCTCGCGGTACATATCCTGCCCTGCACTTGCGATTTATCCCCTTTGTGCAGGAACTTGCTGCAAAGGACACCGTGCCGGTGCATCGGGTCGGCATTACCGCCGAGTCGTGGGTTAGTCCTAATCCTAGTCTGCAGGTTCATATCCGCGCTCGTGTCGAAAACCACGGTGAACTCAGTTCGCAGTTCAATGGCCGCAAGTGGAAGAAGAAGATTACCGGCTGGCTTGATAATGCCGCCCTCTATTTCTATCGCAAAGGCATCTTCGGTTCGGTCGGCCGATCGTACATGGTCTGGGGACCGGAGCAGCATGATGCACTCCTGCTGTCGGATAATTCACCTGCCTTCGATCGCATCTGGCTTGGGTACGAACACAAAGCGTTTCGTTTCGACTACTTCATTGCCCGGCTCGATGATATCCAGCACAACGATTCGACGTTGGTGCGCTATCTATCCGCTCATCGCCTGTCGTTTCGTAAGCAGGGCGTGTTTGAGTTGGGCATTTCGGAAATCGCCCTGTATGGTGGCTACAACCGCCCGATCGAGTGGCACTATCTCAATCCCTTCTTGCCCTATTACTGGGAGCAATACAATCGTCGCACCGATGACAACCTGTTCCTCGGCCTCGATCTCGCGGTTTACTGGCCCCGGCGAGCCCGAATCTTTGCGGAGCTCATGATTGACGATTTCCAGATTGATTTCGTTTCTGAGCCGCACCAGGTCGGCTACAAAGTCGGTGTCGACGCGCTTGAGCCGTTCGGATTCAAGCGGCTGTTCGGCAAACTCAGTTATACCCGCGTCAACACAACAGTGTACGGCCAGGTCAAGCCGCAGAATCTCTATCTTAACGATGGCCAACCCATCGGCTACTTCGGCGGCGACGATCTCGATAGAACGCTGGCGCTGCTTCGCTATCACCTTAATGTCAATTGCGACCTGGAACTGGAGTTCCAGTACAACCGTCACGGCGAGGGACGTATCCAGCAATTCGCCGCATCGGGCGTTCCCAAACACGTAAAATTCCCGTCGGGCATCGTCGAAACGTCTCCCTCGGTTCGTGCCGGTGCAGAATTCTTTCATTCGCAGACTGTCCAAGGTCATCTCGCGGTTTCCTATGCCCATTTCAGCAACTATCAGAACCAATGCGGCGTCAGTCGCGATCGTGTTGGGCTTGACTTGCTGCTATCCTATTACCTCCAGGGGCTAATCGACTGATGCCGAACGCCAGTCTCACACTGCAGGCGCCGGCAAAGATCAATCTCTTCCTCAAAGTCCTGCGCAAACGCCCCGACGGTTTCCATGATATCTACTCGCTGGTACAAGCAGTCAGTCTCTACGATACTCTCCAATTCTCAAGGATCGAAAGCGGCATCGAACTTACCGGTGGTGCGGCCAATGTTCCGCTCGACAGCTCCAACATCATCTGGAAGGCGATCGAGCTTCTGCATCAGGAAACCTGCTGCACTCGCGGTGTCCGCGTCGAACTTACCAAGCGAATTCCGGTTGGCTCGGGTTTGGGGGGAGGAAGCTCAGATGCGGCTGCTGCTCTGAAGGGCGTGAACCGCCTGTTGGGCCTCGATCTGCCTGACGAGCGGCTAAGGGAATTGGGCGCCCGGCTCGGAAGTGACGTGCCGTTTTTCTTTTCGGGCGGCTCGGCGCTGCTTTCCGGGCGCGGCGACCTTGTAGAATATGTCAATTTGCCCCGCGATTACCACATTATACTTGTCGCCCCCGATTTTGCCGTTTCGACCGCACTGGCCTATGCCCAGGTAAAAAAATACTTGACAGATATTTCCACGAACCTTAACTTTAATCGGGCGATCCCAAGCGAAGAGCTTTTTCCATTGCTGAAGAGTATAGGCAATGATTTCGAGCGACTGGTGACTGAAAGTCATCCGGCCGTGTCCTTGTGCGCAAAAACTCTCTGGGAGGCAGGTGCGAATGTTGTGGCGCTGTCCGGCAGCGGCTCCGCGTTTTTTGGCTTGTTTGATCACGCACCAGATCCCGGGCTGGAGACGAACATAGCGGAGCGTTTCGGCTGGCGGGTATTCATTGTTGACCCGATTCAGCTGGAATAATCGACATATCATCGGGACCCTGTCAGAGGGAGGGAGCCGTGGAAATCACAGAGATCAGGGTGACACTCAGGAATGAGGACAAGCTCAAGGCCTTTGTCAACATCACCTTCGACAACCAATTCGTAGTACGCGGGCTCAAAATCATCAGCGGTAAGTCGGGCTACTTCGTCAGTATGCCGTCGCGCCGCATGCCGCAGGGCAAGTACCAGGACATTGCCCATCCGATCAACAGCGAAATGCGCCGGCTCATCGAGGAGAAAATTCTCGCGGCCTACGAGGAAGCCCTCCACGACTCGTCGGCGGTCGTCGGCACCGGTAGCTGGGAAAGCTGATCGCGCTTTTTTTGCCGGGGGCATTGACTCTGCCCGCGCAAAAACGTATCATTGGTCGGATTGGGGTGTCGACAAGCGGTAAGTCAGCAGCCTTTGGAGCTGCCATTCCCAGGTTCGAATCCTGGCACCCCAGTTACTAATTACTCACCCATTCCGCGGCTTTACATGTCAGTGAATACTGTCCGCACATTCATCATTCTTATACATGTATTCTCACTGTCCTGGAGCTTGGCGTATGGTGCCAAGCCCGATTCGATTTCTGCGATCGAGTTCAAACCTTTTCGCATCGAAATCGGGCGCGTTCACAGTGCCCTCTCCGGACAATCTGCTTACGTCTCCGTTTCCAAGGCGGCCGGCAGCGAGCCGATTCGCACGTTCAATTTGCTGGTCGATTATGACACCAGCAGAATGCAATTCGTCTCTGGCAAGATCGGCGCCGCTCTTTCCGACAAGGGGTGTCGCTGGCGATATTTCACCTGCGGCCTTGAGACGGTCGATACTTGCACCGGTCAGTGTCCGAGAGGACTGGTGCGTATCCGGGCTGCCGCCGATTCGATTGGTAAAGAGACTAGTGCGGGATGTTATGTAATTCCCGATGGCGGCGAATTGGCAAGTGTGGAATTCATGGTTCGCAATTTGGCTGATTGCGAGTTTCTGCCGATCAGATTCGTCTGGGGCAGTTGCTCGGACAATACTCTGACTACCGTTCGCAAACGGCAGCCGCTCGCCGCAGACAGTGTCCTCGATTGGAACTACGATCTGAAGTATTCCGCCAATCGCACTCTTCTGACCGGACAGGGCGCCAACTTCTGTTTTTCTTACGGCGGTATACCCAGCAACTGCCGGCAAAAGGAGAAAACGCCTGAATCACACGCCGGAATCACTTTTCGAAACGGCGGCCTGGACTTCGTCTGCGGTGGTGATCCTACGGCACTTGGAGACATCAATCTGAACGGTATCGCCAACGAAATCAGCGACGAGTCCCTACTTGCCAATTACCTGTTACAGGGGTTGTCAACTTTGAGCGACTCGGCCAAGAACGAGACTCTGGCTATGTCAGACATGAACGACGACGGACAGCCGCTCACGGTGGCTGACCTCGTCTATTTACAACGGCTAATCACAGGCGATGCAAAGCCAATTGCGAGGCTCAACTCGATGGGCGATGCCGTGACAGTCAATTTCGCCAACGAAGTCCTGAGTACAAAGTCGCTCGCCAAAATTGCCGGAGTGTTCGCCACATTCGCAAGCGATCGGGACTACCAGGTTGAGTCGCAGTGCAATCTTCCCTTGTCGACCTATTACGACTCAACAACGAGGGAACTGCGAGTTCTCCAGTTCTGTCTGGTCGGTCGGGACAAAAGCTGCTTTCTGCGCTGTCTTGGTCCGGGAGACAATTCACTGTTTAGGATACTCGGTCAAGTGACATTGAAGTCGATCCAATTTTCTGATTATGACGGCAACCTTTTGATCGCATCTCTTGGCGACCAACACGTGCCTCTGTCGTTTGCCCTAGAATGTTCGGTCAATCCATTCAGAAGTGACCGCGTTAGGATTAATCTCGGACTTCCCGAGAAGACTGATTGGCGCATTGAAATTTCAAACGCGCGACAACAAATCCTGAAGACTTATTCCGGAACAGACGCGGGGACGAAGTACTTCGACTGGATCTGGGCGGATTATCTGCCGGGAGTGTACACGGTGAAAGCCATTGCTGGGGCATCTTCATTGGCTCGACAAATAGCCAAGTAGTCTGGGAACTTCGATGAACCTAAAGCAAAACCAGGCCGCGAGCACAACATCACGATTTTCAGACATAGGCAGGGATTGCAGCAGCATCTTCGGTGCTACGATTGTTTTGGGTCTGATCCTGTTTCTTCTTACTTCTGATGCCTTGCAGGCAGCATTTCTCGGCACGGGCGACAGTATACAGCCGCCTCACCTCGTCATCAAAATTACCCGGCCGGTAAGGTCAATCCAGTGCCACGATCCGGGCATATCCATCATCAAGTCCAGCGGCACTCAAAATTTCAGCGGGTTTGGTTTCGACATCGGTTACGATCCTACCGTATTCAAGGACGTATCCGCCGAGTTAGGCTCAGCTCTCGATAAGTCCGGCTGTGACTGGAAGTATTTCACCTATAAAATTGTGCAAACAGCCACAAGCCCGGGTGATTGTCCTTTGACAATCTTGCAAGTCAAGGCCGCCGTCGATTCTTCCACGAACTCACGTCGAAAAGCTACGAGCGTTCCTGACGGGGGCGAGCTTGTTCGACTGAAGATGTATGTTACTGCTGACCGGACATACGAGGGAACGTATTCGCCCGTTCGTTTCTGCTGGACGGAATGCACCGACAATGCTTTCATTTCCTCCCGACGAGACAGCCTGTTCGTGTCGCGCCGCGTGATCGACATGCCGGGTTGGCAAGATGGAAGAGACTCACTCAGGCTTGATGAAATTACGGGAGCGGATTGTCAGTTCTGGCCTCATTTCGGCGGCATTTGCGGCGACTGTGACAGTCTCCGGGCGGGCCAGCAAGTCGCGCATCTCGTCGACTTCGAGAATGGCGGAGTCGACGTAATCGGACTCGACGTCGATATTCGCGGTCTCCTGGACCTCAATCTCAACGGCACCGACAACGAAATTGGGGATGCCAAACTTCTGGCGGATCTTCTCCGGCGCGGAGCGGAGTCCTCGATTTGGAGCGACACTTTTCAGCTCAATTCCATGCAAGATTGGAGTTTGGGGATTTCGGACCACAAACCTCAGCACGACGCCATGACAGAGGTGGCTTGGGAATGTTCTGATGTCAACCGTGATGGAAGGCCGATGACCATTGCCGATCTCGTCTTCTTGCGAAGGATCATCGTGGGGGACGAAGTTTGGGGCAGAAAGCCAGAGTTCACCTCCGATTCTGCTTTCATATCATTCGCTAACGGCGATCTGTCAGTGGAGTCCCGATCTAATGTCGCAGGCGTAATTGCCGTGTTCAACTGCGACAGTGTTTGCACCGCGATATCACAGTCTGCCCTTCCCATTACCAGCTTCTATGACACCACCGCAAGAGAACTGCGCGTTCTTGGCGTTTGCGATGCCGATGGGCCTGACTCCGGGCGCCTAGCGGAGTGCCGTAACATTTACCTGCCTGCCGGCCATAACAAATTGCTCACAATCGGTGGTAACGCCAAACTCGTTGCAGTACAGCTGTCCGACAACAATGGCAGTCTCCTGTACACGTACCCCGACTCGATTCCTCCGCCCTTTATAAGTACTTCGTCCAACGACTGGCTCACCTGGCCGGGTCGCAAAGACGCCAAGATCGCATTCTACCTGCCCCGATTGACCGAGTGGAGCATTGAAGTTTTCGGTGTTAGGGGAGCGGCCCAATCCCTCTCTGGTCGGGATGTTGGTTTCAAAGAGATCAAGTTCGACGCCACCAATTGGTGCCCCGGTCCATGCAGCTATCATTTTAAAGCCGGTACCTATACCGTCACACGGAGTCTTCAAAGGTGGTGACCGAAACACAAACAGCGTCTTGCGCGATCTGCTTGCTGCCGAGATTGCGACTGTTTTTAACTAACCTAACCCCGTATCCTTGCCGAAAGAATGACTAAGACTATGCCTAAAGTATCGTTTCAAGGTGAATGCGGTTCCTACTCCCATGAGGCGGCGCTGGCGTTTTTCGAAGGCAATATCGAGCCGCTGCCGTATCATGCCTTTGAGGATGTCTTCGAGTCGGTCGAGGCGGGCAAGGCCGACTTTGGATTAGTGCCAATCGAAAACTCGCTGGTCGGGAGCATTCATCGAAACTACGATCTGCTGCTCAGGCACGATCTGCTGGTAATAGGGGAGAGGAGCCAGCGCATCGTTCATTACATCATGGCGCCTGTCGGAGTTGCGCTGTCGGACGTGCAGAACATCCATTCGCATCCGGTGGCGCTCGAACAATGCGAACATTTCTTTGACATACACCCACAGTACAAAGCCGTCGCTGCTTATGATACTGCCGGGGCTGCCAAAATGCTCAAGGAAGGCGTACTTACCAACGCCGCTGCGATCGCCGGAAAATTTGCCGCCGAGTACTACGGACTGAATCTGATCGCCGAAGGCATTCAGGACGAACCGGACAACTTCACCCGTTTTCTGGTTCTCTCGAAACAAGCCGCTACGCCAACGCGCCCGTGCAAGACTTCGATTGTCTTTTCACTCAAGAACGTCCCCGGCGCGCTCTTCAAAGCCCTCTCAGTATTTGCCCTGCGCGATCTTGACCTCACAAAAATCGAATCGCGCCCGTTGCGCAAACGCGTTTGGGAATACTATTTCTATCTCGATTTCGTCGGCCATGTCGACGATGAAGCCGCCCGCAACGCCATCAATCACTTGCAGGAGATAACCAGCTACCTGAAGATTCTCGGGTCATACCCACTCGCCGTCGCCGACAACGGTACCTTGCCCGACCGCTAGCCCGCTGCGCCCCCCGCTGGCGTTTTCTCTATCCTGTTGGTATGGTGGAAAGTCAAAACCCCCTTGCGGTTGAATAACCTATTTGTTGCAGTACATTCGCGGGGGTTTCGACAGAGCTCGGCAACTAGTTGAAAAAAACCGACAACCGCGTGCCGGAGAGGGTACGGATGAAGTGTAAGTTTCTGATGCGAGTTAACTCTTTACACATTCACCCTCCCGGCACAGGTTGCCAGTCGCCATCTTTGGATCGGGACCAACCACTGATCCAAAAACTGCCCAAATTTCCATCGGAAAACGTCTCAGGGCAATCAGGGAAATCCTGATTTTGGACTTCGCAATCCCTTATCTGACTGGTTGCCCGTGACCGCGCCGTTTGCTATACTGGGTATGTGAGAGACGACCTTTTGCACAAACTCGGCGAACGCGTCAAGGAATTGACCGCTCTGCATCGCACCGCGCGCCTCCTGCAGGACAACCATCGCTCGGCAACCACGGTCATCAACGAGCTGGTTGCGTCGCTGCGCAGCGCCTGGCAATTTCCGGAAATCACCGCCGTCCGCATTCGCTTCCTGCACGTTGATTGCGCGACCAACAATTACGCCTACTCACCCTGGGTTCAAACGGCTGAATTTGCCATTCCGACCGGCGAAACGGGAATGATCGAGGTCCGCTATCTGGAAGCCCGGCCTGCCGAAGTCGACGGTCCATTTCTGGCCGAAGAACGCGAACTCATCGAATCAATTGCCGAGATGTTGCGCTCGTACTTCCAGCACCGGCTCGCTGATGAAGCCCTCCGCAACGCGCACGATGAACTTGAGCGCCAGGTGCGCGACCGCACCGTCGACTTGCGCGCCACTAACAAAGCCCTGCAGGAACAACTGCGCGAACAGGAACGCGCCCAGCGTCAGATCACCGCCTATCAGGAACAACTGCGTCAACTCAATTCCGAACTGTCGTTGGCAGAGGAGCGCGAACGCCGGGCTATCGCCGCCGACCTGCATGATCATATCGGCCAGTCGCTGGCTTTCATCCGTATGCGCGTAAGCGAGTTCCGAACCGACAAGGCATTCTCCGACTACGAACAAAACATTCAGGAAATCCTTTCATTGCTGGACAAAACAATTCAGTACACGCGCAACCTGACCTTCGAGATCAGCCCGCCGATTCTTTACGAACTCGGCCTGGAAGCCGCCATCGAGTGGCTGGCAGAGCAGTTTGAACAAAAGCACGGTTTTTCCGCCCAAGTGGCATCTCATACAAACGGCACCGTGTTGGCAGAGGAAGTACAGGTCGTCCTGTTCAAATGCATTCACGAGCTGCTTACCAACGTCGCCAAACATGCCTGCGCCGATCAAGTCACAATCAGCTTGTCGGGCAATGATGGACACTTCTCCGTATCCGTAGCCGACAACGGCATCGGCTTTGACACCCGGCATCTTGATACCGGAGCTCACGACAGCAAGGCATTTGGATTGTTCAGTGTCAAAGAACGCATGCGTTTCCTCGATGGCAAATTCCAGATCGAATCGCGCAAAGGCCGGGGCACGACCGTAACGATTGGAGTGCCGGTGTGAATTCGCGTCC
This sequence comes from uncultured bacterium, assembly GCA_963726455.1. Classification (GTDB taxonomy): domain Bacteria; phylum Zixibacteria; class MSB-5A5; order CAIYYT01; family CAIYYT01; genus CAIYYT01. The sequence goes on along the minus strand of CAVSCK010000005.1, from coordinate 215,015 downwards.
CGGTAGTGCTGTCACTCGCCTGCTGCTAGCCGATGATCACGGCCTTTTCCGTCACGGTTTGCACTCGCTCTTGAGCAAACAACCCGGAATCGAAATTGTGGGCGAAGCAGAGGACGGCGCTTCAGCCGTTCAATTGGCTCAGCAACTTAAACCCGATGTTATCTTGATGGATGTCACTATGCCCAAACTCAATGGCATCGAGGCCACGCGCCAGATTCTCGCACAGGAAACACCGATTCGAATCATCGTGCTGTCGATGCACGCCGACCGCCGTTTCGTTATCGAGGCGCTTAAGGCCGGCGCGCGCGGCTATCTGCTAAAAGATTCTGCCGTCGAGGAATTGATGGACGCCATCGTCGCCGTGACCGGCAACCAGGTCTATCTCAGCCGCAAAATCACCAATATCGTTGTCGAGGATTATATTCAACTCGCCAAAGGCGCTGAAACTACAGTCTACACTCAACTCAGTTCACGCGAACGGGAAGTGCTCCAACTGCTCGCCGAGGGCAAAAACACCAAGGAGATCGCGGCGGCTCTTAATATCAGCGTCAAGACTATCGAGACCCACCGCAAACAGATCATGGATAAACTCGATTTGCACACGATCGCCGAACTCACCAAGTACGCCATCCGCGAAGGCCTCACGCAACTCGAATAGATCATACAAAGTTGTGGCAGACATTAGGACTTCCTGCGTCCGCGACCAATCACTAATGTATTGTCGTAGGTCAGCGAGCCCGGCGGAATTTTGGGTAGTTGCTTCCAAAGCCAACTTCGAAATTTGCGGTAATAAGAGTGACCTGCGAAATAGGGCTCCTGACGACTTGACTTCGTGAGGCGAAAGCCCGAATTGTCAAGAGCCCTTCGAGACAGGATCGATAGCTTCTTTGCCGGAACGCAGTTATGTACGGCAATCAGACATCACGAACTCGATGTCGGGCTCCCTGACCTACTGCGCCCAAACTCGTAACTTATCGCACTTTGGACGTCTGCCGTTCCGCCGACTTCACCTCATTGGTTGCTTTGGCATAGTTCACCATCCAATGCACGCCGAACTTATCCGTGAAGTTACCCCAGTAGGTACCCCAGGCTTGATCGGCTATCGGCATCTCCACAGCACCGCTCTTGGACAGCGCACTGAATATTCTGTCGGCTTCTTCTTTACTGTCGGGATGTATCGATATGTGAACATTGTTCCCCTGCGTCATCTTATGCCCATGGGATTCCAAGGCATCGGTACCCATCAGAATCGTGTCCTTGTTGATCGGCAGGTCCATGTACATAATCTTGTCTTCACTCTCTTTGGGAAAGTTCGTGCCCGGCATGGGCATGTCTTTGAATCGAACCACCTGCGAGAAATTTCCGCCGAAAACTGATTTGTAGAAGTTGAACGCTTCTTCCGTGTTTCCCGCGAAATTGAGGTAGATGTTTAGTCTCGTCATTTTCTCCTCCGTGTGTTACTGATGTATTGGCCGTTTCATTTCACGACCTTCGAAGGCGTCCTCCAAGGCCGCGATGTCAAATTTCTTCATTTTGAGAAACGCCTCCATCACTCGCGCCAATTTCCTGCCGTCTTTTTCCTTGAACATCTCGTTCATAACGGTAGGCACGATCTGCCAGGAGACGCCGTATTTGTCTTTGAGCCAGCCACACTGTTCCGCCTTTGGAACTGCCGAGAGTTTTCCCCAGTAGTAATCGATTTCTTCCTGCGTCTTACAGTGCACCATTAAAGAGATGGCTTCGTTGAAGGCAAAGTTGTGCTCAAGGGCGCTGTCCATCGCCGCAAACTCTTGTCCTTCCAGCGTAAATGCGGCGTGCGCGACTGTACCTGGCTTGTCGGGACCCTGCCCCTCTCCATAGCGGAGGATGTCGCCGAGTTTCGAATTGTGGAACACTGACGCGTAAAAGTTGATCGCTTCTTCGACTTTGCCGCACTGATTGCCGACAAACATCAGCGTCGGTGTGATGCGCTGCTTGATGTTGAGGTTGCCGATGAAAATCAACTGCCAGGATAGGCCGTACTTGTCCCGCAACCATCCGTAGCGGGCGCTGAAGGGATACTCGCCAAGCTCCATGAGTGGCGAACCGCCCGGGGAAAGCTTCTTCCACAGCGTATCCACCTCGTCCTTCGTCTCACAGGCGACCAGAAATGATATGGACGGATTGAATTTGAATAACGGACCGGCGCTCAGAAGAGTGAAATCCTGTCCCATCACTTCGATGCTTACAATGTCTATCGTGCCGGAGTGTGAGTTATGCAGCGTTGTTGAGCTCTTGATCTTCGAGTCTTTGAATACTGATGTGTAGAACTCGGCGGCTTCCTTGGCTTCTTTGTCATACCACAAATGTGTCGTGATCTTAGGCATATCTTGTCTCCTCGCCTTTCACTTTTTCCTCAGCGTTAATCTCCGAAGTAAACGGAATCGACTTGCCGGTCATACGCATGCTTCAGCGAAAGAATCAGCCGGCTGCCGCCTTCCTCATCTGACGATGAAAGCAAAACGAAATCCAGACAGTATGCGTTTGAGATTTGCCACTATTCGTGGAAATTGTCCCCAACCAGGACGGCTGGTAGTTAGTTCCCCGCCTTATTCTGCGCACCCCATCATGTTTTGTCAGTCCCGCTCCGGCCCGTAACCCGTCCGATACGCTCCTCGCAACTCAGAACCAGGTCGGCAGTCCGAAAGGGGGAGCGGTCCTGCCGACCCGTTCCGTATGGTGTCACCTATCTTGTGCCAATAGTGATCGCCATTCTATCGCCTGCAGCAGTATCCCCGCACGACAGCAGAACCGCCGCGTCGGCATGGACTTACCGCACGATCGTCGTGAATCCAGCGCCTTTTGAAATGCCTGCGTCGCGGTACTTCTTGCCGCCTCGAGATCATCGTTCAGATATTCTCGGAAGGCCTTTCGATATAGCAGGTCATGCTCCATCATTAATCCATTCGCAGTCATGTTATCAGTCACTTTCTAATGCAACTGTCGACCTGAAAATGCGATGGTTCAGAAAATGCCGGCTAATTTGGTAAATTCATTCGGCAAGGGGGGACGGACTGTTAACCGTGCAGCCCGAATGCGATCATTTGACTTTGAGGAAATGATGTAATCGTATAACGGCTGCTCCCCAGTTCCTTGACCGGCACAAACCTCTGGCCAAATCCCTGGTCGTTTAACAGTACCGGGAACCAGCTCGGGATCGCAACGAAATAATCGGCCTTTTGTCTGCGCATATATTCCACCAGCGACTCCGGTTTTTGAGAGACATCTCTCCACAAGCTAAGATCGAACAGCAACTGCTGATTGTTCAGTCCTCCTAAATCGATCGTCTTGTGTTCGCCGAAATACCGAATTGCTCCCGCGTCATTAACCAACACCGCTGCCTCCCTCGGCACTGTTCGCTTGACCCATTTCCCGAATTCGACCTGCACTTCATTGATGTTCTGGCAATTCCAGGCAAACTGCGATCTTTCACGCGCCATCGTGGTCGGATACTTCGTAAAGAGCAACACGGCCAGCGTGACGGCAGCTATCTTCCACCAACGTTCATGCCCCAGCCACCAATTCATCGAAATCCCCGCCTGTTCCGGTTGCCAAATGGCGCTGACTCCTGTCACCATTATGGCCAAGATGAACGGCATTGCCGGTAATGCGTACCGTAGCCAATAGAAATAGCTACCACACATCGAAGGCATCTCTCTGGACATCGCAATGCTCGCCAGGAAGACCCACGGATACGCTACCACTACAAGTGTCTTCCACGTTTTCTTACGCCACATAACCACCAGGCCGATCACATAGGCCAGCACTCCCGCGAACACAAACATAGTCGGCATCTGGATCACAATGCTGCTGAGCAAATTTCCAAACCAGACTGCGAAGTTTCCGGCGTTGAATTTGGCATAGAATGTGTTCGGCAGCGGGTGGCCAGTCACGATAAGGCAATAGACGCACCACAATGCTCCCGCAAGGGCAACGGGCGCCACCAGTTTCACTAACTTCCTCACCCTGGTTCCAATCACATCGCCAGATAGACTCACTGTCTGTGCAACGGCGATGACTGCCGTCAGAATTATCGTCTCCGGTCGCGTCAAATATGACAGCGCCAACAGAATTCCGCTGCGCCAGAATCTGCCATCCAACCACAGTACCACTGCCCACAACGTCAAAGCGGTCGCGAGGCAGACCTCCATCCCCGACAACTGCGCGAATGCAAACGCCGGGTATGCTGCTATCATCACGCCTCCGAGTATTGCCGCAGCCTGCTGCTTGATGATTCGCCGACACAATTCATACATACCGATGCTCATAAACCAGCCGCACAGTACGCCAAACATTTTGACCAGCATCACCGCCGAAATGGGCAGCACCCCTCCGACAAACTCCGCAACTCCCAACACGCCGATCCACACGGGACTCGTAAATCCTGCTTCCAATTCGCCGGCATTGTAATAGGGGAGACCCGAATGCGCGATCGACTGACCATACACCAGATGGATCCAGGCATCGTCCAGCGGAAACCCGGTTACCGCTGCATTGGTGCCCGGTTCGCGATTCAGTAGAAAGACCACTGCAAGTAAAATGTGTATCAGCAGGAGGGAGAAATAGATCGGCACGCGACCGTGTCGATTCCACAACCGCAGGTCTCCGGATTTCAGATCCGGGATTCGAAATATATTCGGACTGAAGAGGACCTTGGTCTTCTTCGCAACAACGTCACTAATGGCGAGGGCTCCTTAACGTACCGACAAAACCGTACCGAAAGCGTCTTCGTAATAGCCCGCCCTCTCGCTCTTCTTCATCTTACGAACAAGTGCCGTGAACGTTCAACGTATTTATTGACTTCACGGTCTTTTGCCCTAATATGACCATCGCGTCGCGTTGCACCACGACGTATGCCTGGTTGAATAAGTCTCGTTTGACTGCGAGGAATCACGCGATGATCAAGTCAGTATTATGCGATATGGATGGCGTCATCATCTGGGATAACAATCTGATCGAAGGCGCTACGAAGTTCGTTGATATGCTCGAGAGGGAAGGAAATCCGTTCCTGTTCCTCACGAATTACCCGTCGCTGACTCCCGGCGACCTGCAGCATCGAGTCAAACTCGCAGGACTCAATGTTGCTGCCGAGCATTTCTATACGTCGGCCTTGGCGACTGCGGCTTTCCTCAAGTCTCAAGCTGCGGGCGATAAAGTCTTTGTCATCGGGGAAGGCGCATTGACGCATGCTCTATATCAAGAGGGTTTCATGGTCACGGAGCAGAATCCCGATTATGTCGTCCTCGGCGAGACGCGCTCCTACAATTTCGAAATGATCGAGAAGGCCATTCACCTGATTCGCCACGGCGCCCGTTTCATCGCTACCAATCCCGATGTCTCCGGTCCCTCCGGCTTTCCGTCCTGCGGCGCGCTGGCGGCGCCGATCGAACGTGTCACCGGAATCCATCCGTTCTACATCGGCAAACCTAATCCCTACATGATGCGCGCGGCGTTGCGCCAGATCGGCGCTCACTCCGAGAATACCGTCATGATCGGCGACAACATGGAGACGGACATCATCGCCGGCATCCAATCCGGTATGGAGACGATACTGGTTCTGTCGGGCGTTACTTCAGCCGATGAGGTCAAGCGCTATCCCTATCGCCCGACCCGCATCTGCAACAACATCGGCGAAATCACGAAACTCTGACGGCTACTCTCCCGGTTTGACCTCGTAATCGTTGGGAAGTTCATAGTAACCCACCGGCGCCTGCTGTTCCGCGACGTCGATCAACTCGAAGGTACTCGTTGATGATGGCAACTTGATCGCCTCGCTGTTTACCGCAACTTTGCTGACTTGTAGCACAATCACTCCGTCAATCTTGTCGAATTCCTTTCCCCATTTCGCGAAACCATTATCTGAGGATACGCCTCGGGTGAAGATTCCGTGCCACACGGTTGTATCAACTTTGATGTCCTCGGTGGCCCAGATCTCCGACGACTGTGTCATCATTAACTCGGGCGCTCGAGAATCCATCAGATACATACGGCAACGATAACCCTTGATGACTTTGAACGAATCCGTGGGCGTCAGTTGCGACTTCAACTGGGGTCGCATCTCCTGCAATCCTTCCCTGAAGAGATTGAAGGAATCACTCGCTGCGCCTCCGGGGTTCATGTCCTGGTAGAACTTGAATTTGGTGTAGAGCCGGTAGCAATGTCCGGTCTTGGCATTATATATGGTCGATGTCCCATTGACCATGTCAACTCTGGATGCCCCGGTAGTGACCCAATACGTCATCGTATCAACTCGCGCCGGCATGGTCATGCCGCCAATATTCATCTCTGGTATACTGTTCGCATATCTGAGCCGCACGCTTTTCGTCGCTTCTCCGGCTGATAATTGCGATGCGGCAAATATCATTGCTGCTGTCAGAAGAAGAATAGATTTTGAGGACATACAATTGACTCCTATTCGGAAATTAGTCTCTTCTACTCAGGCCGTAATCTTGCGGCAACTGTGTCTTTGATTAAAAAGGTCGGAGAATTTATGCTCCGACCTGGTGTTTGAATATCTACAGACTGCGCGGCTCAACTCGTCAAATGAGGAAACAGTCTTGCAACCAGTTCGCCAATGGCTCCGCCAACTATGCCCATCGCTGCTACAGACAACACCACTTGCCAGAACGTTCGCGGCCTGTTCGGAATCGGCACGACAGCCGCAGCCCCGGTCGCTATGGCAAAGGCAATCCAGCCTGGTACGACCGCTAATCCAATTCCTCCGATCAGACCCATTATGCTGCCGATTTTGTAGCCATAAGTGGAATTGGGACCCCAGTTCTTGAACATCTGCTACTCCTGTCTATCTACAGCTATTTTCATTCGACCATTCCTCCGGGTTTTGTCACAGACACCCTGACGCTACCGCCTCACTGAGTCTAAGCATCGCCGTCTCGAACTCCTTCTGACTTTCCGGCGTGTAGTCGGCGCCGCGCATGTAGATAGCCGTAAACGTTGAATCATACGCAATCTTGAAGGGCATATTATCCGGCGCGATTCCCATCTGCTCGAATGTCAGCCCAAGATCCGATCCTTCCGGATCGTAGATTACGAGCGGAATGTGAAGTGACTCCGCCGACAGTAGTTCGCAAATCATAATCGAATCCTTGGGACAGGCGACCCCGACTATGCGCTGTCCGCGCTCCCGAAACACGGGCAGCAACCGCTCATAGGCCTTGATCTCCATTAGTCTTGAGGGACACCGTGTACCCGATGAGAAGAACACCGCCAAGGTTAGCGGCGAACTCTTCGCCTCACCGGCCAGATCTTTTGTCCCGTGCCAAAACATCGTCATATCATTCGTAGCTGGCAGTACCATTCCAAAGGCGAGTGCACTGCGAACCTGCGATGCGGCGTTACTCCCCGCCCTTGTACCATTGTAATCCGACGGTATAGCAAACCACCCTGCAGGCGCATCCTTTTCCCGGACTCGATCAGCTCCTCGATTGATTCGAATTCTAAATTGTCAATGGCAGCCAGTTCCGCGCATTACTATTTGATAAGACCGCGATTCCTTCGATCTTCAGTTCCTCCGTGTCCTGCTGTTTGTAAGGGCGACCTTGCGGAGGGACGTTCTCGATCGTGTTGTATAGTCCTTGTCATAGGCGATATCAGTGGTCGCCCAAACTTGCAGATCTCCGGCGGTGCTTTCGGAACCGGAGGGAGTTTTGATGTGCTCAAGAAACAGCCGACAGCGGTGGCCGGCGATTGTTTTCAGGGAGTCCGTTTTGGACACTTTCGCTGTCGCCGGCGCCAGTGATCCTGCGACTCCGTCGGCGAAGGTCGAGTAGGATCGACCGTCGTATCGTGACCTCCTGCAGTTGACCGTGAATTGCAGTAAACTGAACTTCTCCCGAAGCACGTACCAGGCCACTTTTGCGATCGTAGATGGCACTTGAGCTATCGGGTCCATTGCGGCGTGCGCGATCCTTTCCCAACCAGATCGTCCAAGAGTTTTCGCTCGCCGGCTTAACGCCCATCGGCAGTTTCCCTCCCGAGAATTTCGCCTAAGTGTTATCCGGGTACGGCGTTTACCTTGGCCACGAGAAAAGTGCCAAGCAATTCCGATGCAAGTATTTCTGCTCGGATTCATTTGAATCATCTCGTCCTCCTAATTCGGACTCTGGTTAGTCGGCCGGCATCACCGCTAGAAGGTGCGGGTCCGCGGGCGCGGTCATTGCAGAAGATGGGCAACAGTGCGATTCTGAGAAATACTCGCGGCGCAATTCGATTTGCGCCGCGATAGTTTCTTTCGTCGAGACTTTTGGTCCTGCGTGTTCCGTGGTGTTGCACGATCAGCGGTACACACATATCTTAAGTGTCGAATAGATGAGGCCGAGGAGCGCGCCACATCCCGTGAGCGAACACCCGAGTGCATTTCTTCGATATCAAGTGGGAGTGAACCATCTCTTTGTTTCCAGACCGGAGTGAACCAGGCCGGATATGTGAACTGGGTAGCGAGGTGAATCAGGCTTCTTGTACTTGAGCGACTCAAACATTAGCCATACACCGCCAATCATTAGGATCAAGGCAGCTAGTAGAAAAAGCACAATTCCCATCTGTAATCTCCTGAAAATCTAGTATCCGAAGATACGGTTAACATCTTCTTGGACTGCACTTGTTTCCGTTATTTGTCCTGAATTAGGCCTACGATATCTGCAATGAGGCATGCAATACTCAACCCGATGCAGGGAACACACAATGGATTGCTAAGCCTGTTCCCGAGCACCTAAAAGTAGAACAGGCGTCGGCCAGAGTGCAATTCCAGTCCTTTGTCTTCTCTGACTTGTCCGTGAATAACGCCAGGCCTTCCTGGTGCGAAGCAGTGCCGGCACCTACGACAGAACTCCTCATCCAGGTCTTAAAGCCGTCATTGCTAAGCAGCTCGTTCAGCAAAAGGCCGTAACGATTGGACGACAGGCTGTTGTCCGGATTATAGAACGAAAGAAACTGACTCTTCAGCTCCTCCAATAAACTCTGATCGGCCTCGGACAACGTCGCGGGCTTGGCGTTTGACAGACTTTCCGACAAATACTTCGGACAAGTGAAATTCTTCCGCACTCCATTGAAGACGTATTCCTCGGTGGTCGAATTGGGGTCTGAATCTCCTTGATCGAGAGCGCGTCTCTGTCGGTTCTTTCCTGAATTCTTATCCAAGTGGTATCATTGATGTCCCAATCGATAAAGTATTCCCAAAGAAGCTTCCCACGCTCGTCGCGAAGACTCACACTGGCACCGTTCCACGCACCATTCAACCGCTGCGCTGTAAAGGCAGCGACGTTCTTCGTAACTTCGCCACCAGACCAAGCTAACTGCATATTGACTTGGAAGCTTCCTTGTTGGGAATCGTAAGCGAAATGAGTGACCCGAACTTTCGCAGATTCGAGTTCAAATTGAGCAACGGCAGTCTCTTGCGACGAACTGGGCCTACTGGTTTGGTTGCAACCTCCCACCAACGTCGCCAACCAGACGACGATCATGATTCCACTGATAATCTTCTTCATTTTCTGCCTCCTATGAATGTAAACAATTCCATCAAATTCAACCTTTACTTACTTTGATTTCCCGCGACCGGCAGCTTTGGTGGCTGCCGGTCGCTTGTGCTACCCGTGACACCAGGTTTGGATAGCGGGGCATCACGGGGGTCGCCTGAAAAGAGCAAGTTGTGTGGTTTTGAGGTTCGTACCCTCAGCGTGTGTATCAATCTTTCTTCCTGCCACTTTCCTCTCCTGACATGGACTCCGTGCCCAGTTGCAGTACGGTAATGCAACCGGCGTGCCAATTCAGGATGTGATGGAACTAATTTGCTAACTCGTTGAATGACAAAACCGGGAGTGCAAGTTTGTTCGCAAACCCCGACTCGCAGATTCGCGAAAAATTAGCGAAACGTTCGCGAATTCGCGAATTCTTTACGAGGATTTGCGAGTCCACGTTCGGTGAGGTACTGTGCTTAGACTACGAGTTTTCGTTGTGGGATGGATAATCGTAAGGAGTGTAGTTACGAAAGTGTCGAAACCCCGGAAAGGGAGTTGTAGAGAACACTTAATTCCACCAGGGGTTTCGACCTACTGAACTTAAGCAGAAAATCTAAGTTCGGTAATCGAGCCGCGCTTCGGCGACGGCCATGTTTATGATCAATAGGGTCGAAGTAACGTCACTCCGACCCTGTGACACATCCTGCGGTGCAAATCCGATGTTGTCGCTTCTAACGGGTTACCAAATAGATTAAATGGGCAAGCAGACCCGCCCCAATACTCTCGGCTGACAGGATTCCCAAAACTTTCCAAAATGTGAACTTTCCCCCGCATGCAGAAGGTAAGCTGACAAGGCCTGCTGCGAGCCCGGCTATACCCCAGGCCAGCCAGGGCCGAGCTACGGCGAGCAACAGCACACCCGTGAGACAAAAGACAGCAGTCGAAATCCTGATGCCGTTCTTCTTTGAAGCGAGCCAATTCATTAGATGTGATTCCTTCTCATCTACTATCTGTTAGTTATCAAGCAAGTTAAGTATGCCCCAATAGCGCAGAAGGTGATGGCCCAACCTTCGCACCCCGCGAGACAATGTAGGTATAGTGGTCCCGATAACCCACAAGTAACGAGGCAGCGAGCCGTGGCCACCGCGACACAAGTACCCCAGTTGGTCCAAAAGCCGAAAACAAGGGGATCATCCATTGTGGACCCATTTCCATCTAAGACCATACCCCGAATGAGTGAGTGGTTCTCGACAGTCACATTCGCTTCGACGAAGACACTCTTGACTTGGCCTTCATGGTAACCCGTTATGATCGCCGTATGTTTGCTCGAATCGAGTGCCGCATTCTCGAAAACTTGCCAGACTAAAGTGTCGGCGCCGATGATCCTCCTGTTCGGAGAGCGCTTGAGACTTTGATCTGTGTTTGCCGGTTGCACGGCGTCTCGCCACTCGTCATCATAGTGATTTTCGATCAGGATGACTGAATTATTTTCCCGGTACCCGTAGCCCTGTGCTTCCAGCGTGTCGGTAAAGTTCGCCACTGCGGGCAACGCCAGATTCGCCATGAGTATGGAATGTTTCTCCTGACTTGGATCAACCATGATCTTGCTGTTGCCTGACTCAATTGCTGAACTTTGCGGCTCGGCTACCTTGTTCGGAACCTGATTGCCGCTTTGACAACCTCCCACCAACGTCGCCAACCAGACGACGATCATGATTCCGCTGATAATCTTCTTCATTTTCTGCCTCCTATGAATGTAAACAATTCCATCAAATTCAACCTTTACTTACTTTGATTTCCAGCAACCGGCAGCTTTGGTGGCTGCCGGTCGCTTGTGCTACCCGTGACACCAGGTTTGGATAGCGGGGCATCACGGGGGTCGCCTGAAAAGAGCAAGTTGTGTGGTTTTGAGGTTCGTACCCTCAGCGTGTGTATCAATCTTTCTTCCTGCCACTTTCCTCTCCTGACATGGACTCCGTGCCCAGTTGCAGTACGGTAATGCAACCGGCGTGCCAATTCAGGATGTGATGGAACTAATTTGCTAACTCGTTGAATGACAAAACCGGGAGTGCAAGTTTGTTCGCAAACCCCGACTCGCAGATTCGCGAAAAATTAGCGAAACGTTCGCGAATTCGCGAATTCTTTACGAGGATTTGCGGCTCCACGTTCGCGAGACAGCGATCAGCGACTCTTGCCGGACGACTCTTTGTCCGAAGAAGGATGACGTGCGTGGAATTTGATTAAGTCTGATTCAGCGACGGGCTACTTGCCCTGCCTGCGGAGGCGATAGCGCAGGGTGGACTCGGGAATGTTGAGTTCGCGGGCGGTGGCCGAGAGATTGCCCCGGCAACGCTCCAGACATTCCGCCATTTCTTCCGTATCCAGCGCTTCGGCGTCAGATTCGCGGTACGGAGTCTGGCGGCCATTGCCGTTGTTGTCGTCGGATGCAGCTTTCTTCGCGTGTTCTCTGGCCTGATCCTCAATGAGGCGCAGGATCTTATTGGTGTCGCCGTCGGGAGCCAATGCCGCCACCCGTCCGGAGAAATTGCGCAATTCGCGCACGTTGCCCGGCCAGTCCAGTTCACGCAGCCGATCCACCACCAGCGGATGTTGCGCGCTCGGCAATCCTTCCTTTCTGAATCCAGCCAATAACAGGAAATGCTCGAACAGCGGCGTGATATCTTCCCGGCGATCGCGTAACGGTGGCAACTGGAAGGTCAACTGCTGCAGCCGGTGATATAAGTCTTCGCGGAACTCATGGCGGGCAATCAGAGCCGGCAGATTCTGGTTGGTCATCGCCACAAAGCGTACGTCAATCGGTCGCTTGTCGACCTCGCCCAGGCGGCGCACACTTTTGCTTTCCAGCACCTGCAAAAGCTTCGCCTGCGTCGCCGGTGGAATTTCGGCGATCTCGTTGAAGCAGAACGTCCCGCCGTCGCTCGACTCGATCAGTCCCGGCTTGTCATAGTCGGCTCCGGAATAGGCGCCTTTACAATGGCCAAACAATTCCGTCTCCAGCAGCGACTCCGTGATGGCGGCAGTGTTCTCATTACGAAACGGTTTGTCAGCGCGCCGGGAAGTGTAATGAATATACTCCGCGATCAGGTCCTTGCCGGTTCCCGTTTCACCCGTGATTAACACCGTGAGATCGGACTCACGCGCCATCGCGATCTGCTCCAGGATTGACAGCATCATGGGGCTGCGGGTGATAATTGTCGGCGCCTCAATCCTGGCTTTACCGTCGCGAGCCGTTTTCTTATCCGCACGATTCAGCCCGGCAATTGCTTTCTCGACCTGCGCCACGCGTTTCGGCACGCCCATTTCGGTGAACAGCGTCCGGGCCAGTTCCAGATGATTGCGGCGTTCCTCCATTGTGAACGCGGCTGACATTCCGGCGGCCACATGGCTGAGCGCCAACTCGTAGCGCGCACCGCACTGCTGCAACAGTTCCAGCGACTTCTGTATCAGGACTCGCGCGCCGCAGCCGCATCACCGTCATGTTCGGCAATCTGCGCCAGTGCCCGCCACAAAGCGCCCAGTTCGATGCGTTCGTTGATCTTCGTAATCGCCTGTTCAGCTTTGGCGGCCGTCTCGGTCGCTTTCTGCCAATTGCCTTCCGCTATGTAGACATCCGCCAGCATTCTGAGTGTCTGCGCCACCGCCGAGGCCGTCGGCTCCGGCATCTCGAGAACCTGTTGGTAGTATGCTTTCGCTTTCTTGTAGTTGCCCGCGAAGTACTCGTTCATGCCGAGGAACTCAAGGCAGACGACGTAGTCTCTGCGAATCTGGTTTCGAGCGTAAGTATTCATCGCCTCTTTGATCAGAGCGCTCGCTTCGGCACTCTGCATTCTGAAGAGGAATAATTGGCCGGAGTGTAAGCTGACATGCGCCGAATCCACGACGCCGAGCTCCTGTAGACGTACTTCGGCAAGCGTCTCCTGGCACTTGGCAAGCTCGCCAGAGAACATCTCGAAAAGAAAACGATTGAGAAGGCAGAGGCGCAGATCCGAGACCCCGTTGTATTTCAGAGTGTATGAAAGCGCCTCGCCAATGACGGACCGCGCTTGATGCAAATCTCCGCCTAAAAAGTGGGAAAGTGCGAGATGGACAAGGGGGACAAAGAGTCCGTCATAGTCCCTCGCCCTCTTGCGCGCAGCAAAAGCTTCTGTAAATGCTTCTACGGCATCTCGTTGTCTACCCTGGGATCGCATAATCACGCCCAGAAGCACCTTTTCTCGCGCAAAGAGTCTGTGATTTGCTGAATCCTGGCATAAGCGGACAGCCGCTCTCAGACGAGCTAGGGCCTTGGTATACCTGCCAGTGTAATAGTAACATCTTCCGTAACAGAAGTACATTTCGGAAAGCGACGTGGCGTCCCTCCGAGTTTTGCACTCACTTCTCACCGGTGCAAGAAGCTTCTCCGCCTCGGCATAGTCCGCCCTTTCAATCAAAGCGTGGACTTGAGCAAATGTACGCTCAATACTTATCATCATTAGAGCGATACCTTATCACTAAGTTGGCTCATGTCCCCCGTTATCCCTCATTGGTGCACTAATATATCTTGGGTCAATTATCCAGTTGCCACTGCTCTTCTGCGGTCCATCCTTGACCGGCGGCTTTGGCGCGACTACCGGACCGGGAATACCCAGCCAGCGCGCAATATTGAATCTCAGGAATTGCAGGAATGATGCGCCTGCTGCTGGAACTGCTTGAACCGAGGGTCCCGCTGTGACCGGTTGTGCCTTGACCACCGTCGTCTGTCCCTTCAGCGGTCTCGCACTGTCAGCGGCCACGAGCGGCACGGAAAGTACCAACACCCCGAGGAGGACCGATAAGGTCGCCAATAACATCAACCTTTTGATCATAGTTAAACTCTGGGTTTGAGTCTTGCTCTTTTTTTGCTATCCTAAATGCGAATATAAACTTGTGAAGCGTGCTGTCAATAGAAAAAACGTATAACGCTCCAAATTGTTTAGTTTCGTCTCTGCATTTTATATCGTCAAAGACGCCCCTGGAAATCACCTCACCGAAACCGGTGAATCCGCCTCTCGGTCAGAAGAACATGGAGCCGCAAATCCTCGTAAGGTTTCGCGAACTTTTCGCGAATTCGCGAATATTTCGCGAGAAATTAGTATGACGACGATTATGTCGATGCTTGGCTAACATCTTTGCAAACTCGCACTTAGCAAAATCTGAGAGTTCAAACTCTCAGTCGGCACACTTGTTGCACTACATCCTGCTGATGGTGGCTGAACGCCAAAGCCAATCTTTCCAGGGTAGCGCACGAACACCGTCCACTGTCAGATCCTGTCAGTGACGGGGGAAGGCAAAATGAAGGACTTGTTCACAAACTTATTCGGAATACAACGAGCCCCTCCGGCGTTGTCCGCCAGGGATCGTTGACGTTGCACAAATCAGGGATTCAAACGTCAGTGATCGCGGAGGGGCCCAAAAGCAGAACGTAACGCAAGTTTGCGCTCTGCTGACAATTCGCAGGTAAGTTACAGCTAAGAAGGGAGAATGTCATGAAGAAAGTGTTATTGCTCGGAAGCGTCCGCGGTTCACTGACGGCGCTGTTGCTGTTGGTCGCCCTGATGGCCGCCGGCTGCTCCAAAGACTGCCCCACCTGTCCGACCGATCCAGTCGTGCAGCATTACAAGGGGTGGTTGTACTATTCGGAGTTCAACATAGCTCTGTCCAACGTCTACAAGATCGACATGGAAAGTGACTCTGTGGTGGACAGCATTACGGAAGCCAAGTCATTCGGGGACGCAGCCGGGTTGGAAGTGACAGGTGATGGTCGCTATCTGATCGTCGATTATAACCCAGTCGACTTTGCCAATGCCCGAACTCGTGTCTACGATGCGCAAACACTCCAGTTTGTGACTGAACTGCCCCGCTATTTCTTGCCGGTCATCGACAACCAACGAGGACTGGCGCTCGGCAATAGTATGCAGGGGGAGTTGTACATTATGAATCTGCCATCCTTTGCGGTGGAGCGAATCGACACGATCGTCGGGTTCTACGGCCTGTGGGTGGACGAAGCACGCCACTTACTCTATGGCAACGGTGACCGTAGTCTCGGTTTCGATTACTACAGCTACGATTACCTTGACCGCAAGCTGGAGTTGCTGCCCATGCACCTCGTGCCCGGAGACACTATCCAGCCGATTGGGTCGTGCATTGATTTCACTCGAAACCGGCTCTACTTCAAGTGCCTTCGGTGGTTCAACGATCTCGGACGGAGCTTCGTAATGGGCTACGATCTCAACAGCCGAAGCGTAATCTGGGCTTATCCGACGCTGGGCCGATTCGGCGGGATCGCTGTATCGCCTGACGGCAGCGAAGTCTGGATGACGGATCCTGGCATACCCGGCTGGGACTGGGACTCGGGAACGATCTATGTTTTCGATGCCGCCAGCGGCGCCTATCGCCAGGGTATCTCGCTCTTCGGCTACGGTCCTAATCCACTCGTTCCGCTCGCCGGTTCCGACATCATTTTTTCACCCACAGGTGAGAAAGCTTATGTCGCCACGGGCCGAATGGCTGGTCGCATGCCCGGATCGGTGCTGGTGGTTGACACCAATCTCAAGAAGAGTAACGAAAAGTCATAACCCCGGACCTACAGCGTCTGCCTTACCAGATGCGCATCGGTCCGAAAATCTAGAATCGGAGTCTAACAAAATGAAAAAGATAATTGCAGTCATGTTCCTGCTGGCCCTGTTGGCGGCTCCTCTGCATGCTCAGGGCAACTATTGGTATTACGATTTGGACGGCAGTCCGCTCTATTTTGAGACTTATACTAATCTCGTGGAGATTCGCTTCGATCCAAACATCCCCGGGCCGAACGCGGCTGAGTTTGCCATTGCCCAGCCCTTTCTCAGTGACACCTTCGACATTGAAGAGGCCCCGAATCAGTTCTTCGTATTCGGCATCGAGACGGGCTATGATCTTCAGGACGTCATGAGTTCGCTAAGAATGAATGATACCATCTTGATGGTCAACCCCGTGGTCAGGACCGTCTATGATGACCGTGGCAAGTTGGACAACTCTTTGATTATTACTTGGAAACCGACCACGACGCCGGAACAGATTGTCTCCACTGAACATATCTACAGTCTTACGGTCACCGAGACTTTCCAAGAGAGTCTGACGGTGACACATATTGTGAGCTACAATGGCAGATATTCCTACGACATAACGCAGTTGGCACGCAACCTCAACAACACCGGTCTGTGCATTGTTGCGGAGCCGAATCTGACCTATCCTGCGCATGCCAACACCAACGATCCCTACTTTGGAGAGCAGTGGCAATTCAAAAACACCGGTCAGAATGGCGGCACGCCCGGGGCCGATATCGACTGGGAAGCGGCGCAACCGTATTCCGATCCGAACTTAACGCCTCCTATCGTAGCCGTCTTGGATGCCGGCTACCAGATGACACACGAGGACTTCCGGTCCAACTGCTGGTGGCATCCATACGATGCTGCGGGCTGGTCGGCAGGCGGACCGCCGGACGATGATCCGTCGACCGAATGCACCTACTCGAATCCTATTTGCTGGCACGGCACGGCAGTTTTAGGAATCCTGGAAGCCTACACAAACAACGCCGTGGGACTTGCGGGGACGGAGTCGCGGCCCAGAATAATGCCGGTGAAGATCGTGGACTGGTACGGTATGACGAGTAACTCGGTGTGGCTTCGCGCCCTCGACTGGGTGTGCTATCAGCCGGGTGCGGCACAAATCGTGTGCATCACCTGGAGCATCAACTACAGTTCCGAAATTGAGCGGAGGTTGGGGGAGATGTATCGCAACGGCAAGATCACAATTGTCGCTGCGGGGAACAAAGGTTGGGTGGAGTATCCAGCGAGTTCACGGTACGTACTTGGGGTCGGCATGAGCGACAACAAGGATGATCGCGTTGACGGCTCGGCAACAGGCGCGACACTTGATCTGCTGGCGCCGGGCAAGGATCTGTGGTCGCTCGACTTGATGGGCTATGGTGGTTTGAATCCTAGCACGTCGGGTAATACATGTGACGAAAACGAAAATTACGCTTGCCACCTGACCGGCACTTCCTTCGCGGCACCGGTGGTGGCGGGGATCGCTGCCCGACTGCTGGTGCGTGATCCTTGGCTGATGGGGTGGCACTATCAGGATTCGGCGGAGGTCATGTACGACATCCTTCGCAAGTCGTGCGAACGGCAGCACTACGGCGTGCCCGATAATGAATACCGCCGCGTCAATGACCAGGTCGGCTGGGGACGTGTCAACGAGCAGCGTGCGGTGATGATCGCCTGCAAGAGCTGTGGCGATGCCAACGACGATCTCACCGTCGACATCGCGGACGCTGTGTATATCATCCAATACATTTTCGCTGGTGGCGCCGCACCACGCGATTGCCAGGTACAGGCCGGCCTTGCCGATGCCAACGGCGATTGCGCTGTCGACATCTCCGACGCTGTCTTCTTGATACAGTACATCTTTGCCGGTGGCGCACGACCACACTGTGGGAGCTGTTTGTAGCCGTATTCTCAATGTTAATGCCGGCGGGACTAACATCCCGTCGGCAGGAACATCGACTCACAAATCCTCGTAAGGTTTCGCGAACTTTTCGCGAGAAATTGGTATGACGACGATTATGTCGATGCTTGGCTAACATCTTTGCAAGCTCGCACTTAGCAAAATCTGACAGTTCAAACTCCGACTCGGCACACTTGTTGCACTACATCCTGCTGATGGTGGCTGAACGCCAAAGCCAATCTTTCCAGGGTAGCGCACGAACACCGTCCACTGTCAGATCCTGTCAGTGACGGGGGGAAGGCAAAATGACTGAACATATAACCGTTCCTTTCAGAATTAACAAAGCTCCGCCGTGAGGACCGTGTCAATTAAATGTTGCTGACACTCCACAAAGTGAGTTATTGAACGTCAGTAACAATGGCGAGACTTAGTTTCCATTGGGCCAGTATCCGTCGGGATAGTGGATCCAGATGAGTGGGGCAGGATAGTTGGGTCGGGGTTCCGAGTCAACCGCTACGGATTAACATCCTCGGACCCATGCCTGCTCAAGTGTCGAAACCGGGAAAGTCTCGATGAAGATAAGACAGTGCGTTGGAAACGTTTTTGGAAGGAGAAAGTCGTGAAAGTATCAAGGATCGTTGCGTTGAGCGCGTTTGCGCTTGCCGTCATTGTCTTGGCCGTAGGTTGCCACAGTAGGAACCTTGGCGATCCGAGTGTACTCGTCAGCGGAGTGGTGACAGACAGTGCGACGGACACTCCTATGTCAAATGCCTGTGTTCGGTGGGGAAACGAGAGTGAACCGGACACAAATTTCAGTCCCGTATACACTAACACTTCGGGTTCTTTCCATCTGTACACGACACCTGGACGCAACCGTTATCTATGGGCATCGGCCACCGGGTACCGCTCCAAGCGGGAGTATTTCCGAGATCTCACGGCCGATGCACGCGTCTATTTCTATTTGTGTCGTGTTGAATGATGCGCGAAGTCGAAAGGAGGCATGTTGCGATCAATGGCAGTCATGGCAGCGTCCATCTGTTTCATTGCGGCCTGCGCAATTGGCAGCAACTTAGGCTATATAGAATTAAATGTGGGGAGCTTTTCCGAAATGGATTCCGTTCTTGAGCAGCTCGAAATTGGGGGTTTGCGACCGATTCATGTGTTCCCACCCTCGGCCGAAGCAGCTGGAGCTGCGATTGTCGAGATTCTCAGCGTTGATCCTCGAACAGCAGTGTCGCAGTTCGACAAAATATCTGTGTTCGTTGGCGGCAAGCAAATGACCCAAAGGGCATCGAATCGCGGTGCGTACGAAAGTTTTCTTTGTATCAGAGACAGTAATGAACCTTCGTTGTCGAAATCGTCTAATTTTCGTGATGAAGGTTCTCCACCGACTCTCGCGGATTCGCTACTTCTGCCGGTGCCAGTCGCAAGTTTTCCCGTGCCCTCTCCCGCCAACATGTTCACAGCGAATTATCTGATGGGAAAGGTGGCAGTATGGCTCATCACTCCGGAGAGTGAAAGTCATGATGAAGACTGGACAAGTTATGAGCTAGACAGTGTTCTGGTCGAGACTGTGGAAGCTTGCCACTTCCTGTGGGAGTTGGCGACCGAAAACAACGCTCGCCTGTGCTGGATCTATAGAGAAAGCCGGGCAGCGGGAATCCATTCGTTCAACATCCAAGACGGAGTGCCCATAATGATTAATGAACCCTGCGATGCCTATCTCTACCCTAACAATCAGACTCCTCTGAGTCTTTGTTACCCCTTGGCGTCCTACTGCTTCGGTTGGTTAAGCCAGATTCAGGAGAATTTTGGCTACGCTGATAAGTGGGACGGAGCCTTTGGCATGGTCAATTCCTTAAGGAAGGACTTGCAAGCCAACTGGGGCATAATTGCGTACGTTGTCAGAAACGTCAACCAACCGTCGCCCCGTTACTTTCTGGACGGTTTCCCTGCCGGGGCCTCTGGCTTCTGTGTCATGTCGGGCACCGAACACAGGGACTATATGGGCCCCCTGATGGTATCGGGATACATGACTGACGCGAGCGCGGTTCGGTTGCACGAACGACTGTCTCACGAGATCTCGCACCTGTTTCGTGCACCAGACGAATATGAACGCCAAGGGGGTGACTGCAGCGGCAATTCCTCTTGCCAGGACAGGTTCGGCTATCTTCAAGTTCCTAACGCTAATTGCCAACACTGCTGTGAGCCATGTTTGTACTGTGTTATGAAGACGTCGGACTATTCGGGGGCGTGCCCGAGCACGTTGGCACACCTTGGCTGGCGAGATTCTGACGGCGACGGCGTTTGCGATCCTATCGATCCCAACAACGGCGGCTGGCAGTCGATTCAAAATGTGAATCCTGGCGACCTGGTGCGTATCTACACGCTGGACATGGATTTCGTCAATCTGATATCTGTTACCGATGACAATATGTTCCGAGTGAGCCCGACCCAAAGTTTCGCGATTTGGGACGGTCACAATTACGACGACCAGACCTGCGTCACAGGTCAGATCTATTATGTAACTATCAACAATGGCTCGCCGTTTACGATCAGGTTGAATTCCTCCGATCCATCGATATCCCCAGTGTTCACTGACATCAGCTACTCCAACGGCTTCCTAAATTGGAAGCTCACTGAGAGTTGGGCGTACGTGCGCTGCTTCATATACGATTCTCAAAATAACCTCGTTGCTCGACCGATCTGGGACAAGCTGTACGCATCGAACTATCCGCAGTCCTTGCCGATGATGTTCCTGCCGCAGGATCAAACTTACACGGCTCGGTTTTATGCCTGGCGACCTGATGGCGGCAAGTCCCAGACGATCAATTACACTTTCAACTATCAGTGCACCTATTGCGGGGATGCCGACGGCAGCGGTTCAGTTGATATTTCCGACGCCGTCTATCTTGTCCAGTACATCTTCGCCGGGGGGCCGGAACCGGGCGATTGTCAGATACCAACTGGGCTAGGCGACGCCAATGGCGACTGCACGGTTGATATTTCCGACGTCGCCTACATAGTTCAATATGCCTTTGCTGGCGGTGCGCAGCCACATTGTGGCATTTGCCAGTAACTGCTTAGCATATATTCCTGCCGACGGGAGTAACATCCCGTCGGCAGGAACGTTGACTCTCCGCACGCTTTCCAGTAAAAAAGTGTTACGACGACTCCACGACTTGCATATCTTGGAGTCTGGAACAGCGGAGGAGCTATGCGCTGGTGGGCCTCTTTGCAAACTCGCACTTAGCAAAATCTGACAGTTCAAACTCCCACTCGGCACACTTGTTGCACTACATCCTGCTGATGGTGGCTGAACGCCAAAGCCAATTTTTCCAGGGTAGCGCTCGAACAGCGTTCACTGTCAGATCCTGTCAGTGACGAGGGGAAGGCAAAATGAGTGACTTGTTCACAAACTTATTCGGAATACAACGAGCCCCTCCGGCGTTGTGCGCCAGGGATCGTTGACGTTGCACAAATCAGGGATTCAAACGTCAGTGATCGCGGAGGGGCCCAAAAGCAGAACGTAACGCAAGGGTCGCTCCTTGCCCCCGCGCGATGAAGGATCATAAGTCTCACACTCTGAGAGGGAGGTTAACAATGAAAACGGAACACCTTTTAAGCATTGGAACAGGCGCAGGCATTCTCGTCATCCTGTTGGTTTCTGCGACGCTGTCTCTGTTGACAATTGAGTCATGCAGCGAGGGCGATCATGGTGGAACCAATGTTTCGGGCACAATCACGGATAGTCTCGGAGGCACCCCCCTGGTCGGTGGTTGGTTCAGTGAATCTGCCTCGGATACGATTCATTTCAATCGAGTGTACGCGGACAGCAGCGGAAGATATTCCTGGGTTAGCTTTGGCAGGATAAATCGGCAGGTATACGCCGGAAAGAGCGGTTACCAGACAAAGAGCACTACGCTTGGAGCGACTTCGGGCACCATGCTGGGTGTTGATTTCCAGCTCGTTCGTGACAACCCGTAGAGCAAAGGAATGCCCGCGCCTCCCCAAGGGGAAGGACAAAATGAATTGGAGATTTTTGGCCGTTGTCGCGTGCTTTCTCTTTGCTACAGCGACATGTGGCGCCTTCACCCGGATGAACTACCTCGAATTTCGTACGGAATCGATCGACGAACTTACCACGAAGGTGATTCTAATGGAACGCTTGGACTTCCGAGTGCTTCACATTTTTCCACCTAGTACCATCTTGGTCGATGCACAAAGGGACATATCCGACGTCGCCTACATAGTTCAATATGCCTTTGCCGGCGGTGCGCAACCACACTGCGGCATTTGCCAATAACTGCATCGCATATATTCCTGCCGACGGGAGTAACATCCCGTCGGCTGGAACATCGACTCGCAAATCCTCGTAAAGAGTTCGCGAAAACTGCGAATGACTAATTGATTGAAAGACAGCACCTTATAATATCGACTCGCAAATCCTCGTAATGTTTCGCGAACTTTTCGCGAATTCGCGAATAATTCGCGAATTTTTCCGCAGGCGGACACTCTCACAATGATTCGTTATCTTCTTTACATATCTTTACTTAGCAGATTTTGACTGTTCAAACTCTGATCCGGCACACTGCTTGCATAACACTCTGGCAGTGGCAGAACTCTACTGCCGATGTTTCCAGGTTATCTGACTTGGTACTGACAGAACCTGTCAGTGGCAGGCGGCATGCAAAATGGCTGTGGCAAGAACTGGGCCTTTCCAGTTCATGAGTGGAGGCAGTATGGAATTGCCAGTTGGACTTCGCAGAGTCTTGGATGTCCTTCTTTCAGTCGTTCTGATTGTGTCTATCGGTTGGACTTTCTTCTCTTTGTATAAAATCTTCAGACACAACGTAAACTCGACACCAATGTCTGAAGCAGTAGTTCAATCCAACTTTGACCTTCCCAAATTATCACCAGCATCCTTTGAGGAATATCCTCAACTGAAGCGTAGTCTGGCCATATTGTCTGATTCACTGAATCAGGCAGTCAGACTTTCTATCGTCTTTCAATCAGACTCGACCTATTTCTATGAGTTGACCGGTATTTCTGACTGCGGCTGTCCATCGGAAAAGCAGGATAGATATGCAATCACCAGAACTGCAATCGATCCCGTTACTGGAATTACATTGATGACTATAAAAGAAGACAATCTTTCGTTTGAAAGGTTGAACAGGTATTTTGGTGGACATGCTCAGATTAGGGGGATTAAATGAGAAGACTCTGGAGGCAGGTAGTTGCGGGTTTGTTGCTGGCTTTGTTCCTAACCGGACTCAGCATTGCGAGTCAAGGTAACAAGGGATCGACAACTTCAGCAAATCGCTGCTACGAGATCTGCTGCTTTTCAGTCAGTGGTTGGTGCATTTGGACATGTACCTATTGTGACCAACCAGGGATCTGAGAGGCGGTGAGCGACTGAGGTTCAGATGCCCAAACGTATCCTACTGTTGTTGCTATTTCTAATCTGTGCCAGCACTCAAAGTCTGGCTCAGATGCAAACACAGGAACCAATACTTCGATCATTGTCCACAGTTCAAGATACCGAGGAGAGGGCATACATCCAGCGTATGTATGCCCTCTTTCTGATTGTCGATCCAGAGTACGCCAAGAGAGAGTTCACAATGGCGTATGACTTTCACGAAGTTCAAACCTGTGTCAATGTCTGGGCGCGAGGTTACAAGAGAACATGGGACGAAATAGCCCGGCGTTTGAACTATTGTGACTCGCTGCGAGCCAAAGGCCTGCTTGGAACTACTATAGACGATCCGTTGCCTGACTCACGCTGGTCATTGTTCATCCAGAATGGTATACCGAAAAACGAGATCATTATGACTGGGAAATGCAAGGCAGGTAAAGATTGCAGACTTTGGACGTTCATTTGGCCATCAGCAGAGGATGGTCAGAAGCCTTTGGAAATCTCATGTTGGTCTGAGTTTGATAGGAACTATCCAACTCATATAGTTGAGGAGGATGAGCAAGGGTTTCCCTTGGCTCATCCAATCTGGCCTCTGATCAACTGCTCAAAGTTTCCATCTGACTCGGCCACTGATGTTTGGTTCAGTGTCTGGGTACCTGGCGATCAGTTCACAGCCGCAACTCTCAAACTCAGATACCTCAGAGTCAGGGTTGAGCTTTTCGATAGTACAAAGTCCGTCTTCTTGGATAGTGCGTCTCAGGTATGTGATCTTCAAATACTCCGGGGTGTTCTCACTGCAGCCAGTCGCAGGGATCGTTCTCAGTTTAGAGCCATGTCTTATCTCAATCTTACAAAGCTGCAACCTGGAACTTACAATGCTCACTTGTTGGTCAAAGGAGATGCGGGTAATGAAGGAGACGATTGGATCAAGTTTGAGATACCAAAGGACCAAAAGATAAGTGACCTACTGATACTCAACAAGAGCATTGCGACAGGCGATAATGTAGAATCTGGAATAATTCGAGGAACAAAGTCAGAACTGTATGACAATCCCGAGGCTTTACTATACAGAAATCTCAGTGTCTACTTTGAAGTCACGCTTCCAGAGAGACATGGAATGGAGTTTGTGGCTTGGCTGACTCTGCAAAGAATTCCTGACATAGTACGTAACAACGAAGGCACAATTTCAACTTCAGAGCCGGTCGTTGTCGAGGATAGTCTTGGAATACCTTTCAAGGATGGTGAATGGGAATCGGATCGAAGGAATAAGTTGCTTGAAATCATGAATCAGTCAAAGTCCAAGTCCAAGACCAAGACTTTGCTAAAGAGAAAGTTTGACTCGGCAGACGGAGTAATCCCAGTCGATATGTCGGCAAGTCTTGAGTCTGGCTTGAAGAGTAGCAAGTATTTGTTGACCGTGACCATTTCCGATCCTGAGAAGAAATACTACTTTATCTCTGCACGGCGTATCATTCGAGTGGTCGCTTCATTAGCATTATGATTATGCTCTTGTATCTCGCATGGAGTCCAGCCGCTCACCTTGGGCGAAGCGGAGAAGGATCTCAATTGCGATTGACGTTGCAGCGTAACGGCGGCAAAATTTCGGCGACGGCTCGCGAATTGCTGATGCCAGAAGCGACTCAGCGTCATCGTCTCAAGCGGCGGCACGATTGAAAGCGCCATTGGCCACGGTCGCAATAATTCGCAAATATTCGTAATCGAATCAGGTTCCTCCCGAATCGACAACCGCCATTGGGGGAACGATTTGTTACATCGACCCACACGTCATTATGGGCAGTTCCCGGCTGGCAATCCTCACCCCCGAAACCGTCGCAGTAAGATCACAGTCACTTGATCAACCGAATCGTCAGTGGATACCTGTATGTCTGACCTTCTGAAGTCTTCACCGAGGCGCTGATCACCAGGAACAGATCGACGAATACTAGCCCCACGAATAGGGGCCCCCCGTATATTACCAGCATCAGCAGTACCGCGATGATCATGTAGATCGTCATGCTGATCTGAAAATTCATCGCTTCCTTGCCGCAGGAATCAACCAGCGGCGACTCATCTTTCTTGACCATCCAGAACATAAACGGTCCGATGATATGTCCGAAGGGAAGCACGAATCCGATGATTGCGCTCAGATGGCACAAGGTCGCCCAGACCTTTTCGTCTTTCCAATCAACCATTAAATCACCACGCGGCAGTTGAGCATCGCAACACTAAGGCCACCGGAGGTTATCTGCTGACATGCATTGCCCGCAGGGGATGCCGTAGCGTCCGCCTGAGTTTCTGGAAGAAGAAGCGAATCGACTACTCCTCGATCATCTCCACATTCGCCCGCGGAATTGTCGCCCTTTCACCCGATTCAAACTCCACCTCCAGCACACGCGCCTTGGATTCCGATTCGAGTACCTGCAACGGTGATGGTAATGCCGTCACCTTGCCCAGCTTGCCGAAATAGGGGGCGCGAATCACGCGAATTGGCGATCCGATGTCCAGACCTTGCCCGTGCTTGGCGGCGACGCCTTGAGTTATTTTGATATCGCTCTTGATCGGTATAATCACTTCCGGCCGAATGACGCCCGCGCGAATCTGTGTTGCGCCGTTGATACAGGCAATTTGGCCGACTTTGGACTTGAGCAGATCGAACGTCTTCTTCGCCATCATGATCTCGCCGAATCCCTCGGTGAACACCAGCGTCACACCGAGATCTTCTGAACCGGTAATCGCCACACCGATATCGTAGCCAAGGAAATCGCGTAGGTCTTTGTCCGAAAACCCGCCGGTGACAATTCCCGCTGCTCCGACCTTAATCGCTTTTCTAACTGCATCCGCCGTAACGATTGACCCACCGAGCAGAATCTTGCCTTTGCATGATTCGTCGATCAGGTTGTCGGTCAGCGGTGTTCTGTTATCCGGCACCACGCATTTCAATTCGCCGTGCGTCTCGCCGCCGATGCCGAAAATTCCCTGCACGAACGATCCATAGCACGACACCGCTACACCCTCTTTCGGGAAAGTCTCCACGACTTCCGATTCCAGGTATGCCTTGACTTGCACCGGTACCGGCAGGCCGCGCAGCAGCACCTGTCCGGTGACTTGCGAGATGGTCTCGATGCTGCCTTCGATCTTGGAGCGCGCTTCCGACTTGAACAGCCCGAAGAATGACTTGTTCATCGCGATCACTTCATTTGGCTTGACCGGATCGCCTTCTTTCTTCAGCATGCAAGCCATGATGTCTTCCGGCGGCAC
This sequence comes from uncultured bacterium, assembly GCA_963726455.1. Classification (GTDB taxonomy): domain Bacteria; phylum Zixibacteria; class MSB-5A5; order CAIYYT01; family CAIYYT01; genus CAIYYT01. The sequence goes on along the minus strand of CAVSCK010000005.1, from coordinate 188,306 downwards.
GCCCAGGATATTGGCGACGTTGGTGGTTTCCACCGGGCCGGGAAGATGCGTGCGCGCTACCACGTCATCGGGATGAACCTTGTCGCCGACTTTGACGATCACGTCACCCTTGAGCGGGAGAATTCTCTTCTTGGTAATCAGTTCCTTTTCGGAAACTTTCAAACCGGGGGTATAGGTATGTGCCATTTATTGCCTCTAAACCAAATCGTAAATCTCTTATTCAACGGCGGCGCCGCTCACCCTGCGACATCGCCCCTATGATCAAGCTCTCTCCAGCGCCTCTTTCGGATAAATGTTCAGAGTCGTCATCCACTCTTTCAACTTGCGCACTCTTATTGCATCATCGGTGGGCAGCACGAACGGTCTGCCTCGGCCGTCGAGAATGACTCCGACCACGCCGCCCGACACTTCCGTTTCGGTATTCGTCCCCGGTCCGGATCCGATATCCAACTTGCCCGAAGGTTTGAATGATGCTTTGGCCTTCAAAGGTAGAGCGGTCTTTTCGTCAAAACCGAGCGGGAAACATTTCATCTCGCCGAACATCAGCTTGCCGTCTTCCTTGCGGCCGTCCGGGAATTCCAGATGATATTCCATCATCTCCCGGCCTTCTTTGGCGTCGCCTGCCGGCGCAATGCAAGTGCCGAGATGAATAAGGCAGTCCTTGTTGAACACTTCCGTCGCCGCCTGCGGATGCACCGTCGATAACACGCCCAACTGCGGCATCATGAAAATCGAATCGACCGACAGGCGCGTAATGCCTTCCGGTAGGAAAGCGTCGATCATCATCAACGCCGACTGCTGGCGGCGCGGCGCGTGTGACAACACACCGCCCGAACCGATCAGCATATTCAGCGTCATCATATTGACCAGCGTACCGCCCGATGCTTTCTGATCGAACGCGTCGGCGATCGTCCGCTGCTGCTGCACGCCTTTGAGCACGGTGGCAAAATTCTTGTGCTGAATAAACGCCAGCCGCAGTGCTTCCTTGGCGATGGCTTGCTCGAAAATCAGTTCTTCCATCGATTGCGGAATCGTCGTCGGGCGAATCATCTTGTTCTTCACGCGGTTGCGCAGGTCGCGTTCTTCCATGTGGAACGGTACCCAGCGCATGACGTTCGGCAATCCGGCTTCGGCAAACACGTTCGACACCGAGTAGCTCATCCCGAGGTTGGCGGACACCGTGCGGTTGAACACTCCCTGAAATACCGAGAACACGTCGGTCGTGGCGCCACCGATGTCGACACCGACCACTTCGATTTTCTCGATCTCGGAAATTGTCTTGATGATTAATCCGACTGCGCCCGGTGTCGGCATGATTGGTGCATCAGTCATACCCATCAGCTTGCGGTATCCCGGCGCCTGCGCCATCACGTGCTCGAGGAACAGATCGTGGATGGCTTCGCGCGCGGGCAGCAGATTCTCGCGCTCCAGCACCGGTCGTAAGTTGTCGGTAATGATCAGATCAACCTTTTCCTTCAGTGTGTCACTAACCGCCTTGCGAGCTTCGATATTACCGGCATAGATCACGGGCAGCTTGTAACTCGACCCGAGCCGTGGTCTGGGATCGGCTGCCGAGATCAATTCCGCTATTTCAACCACGTGCGTCGTAGTGCCGCCGTCGATGCCGCCCGACAACAGGATCATATCCGGACGCAGGTGCCGAATGCGCTCAATCTGCTGATAGGGTTGGCGTTTGTCATTCGAGGCAATCACATCCATCACGATTGCGCCCGCTCCCAATGCCGCCCGTTCCGCCGATTCGGCAGTCATCGAGCGCACCACTCCGGCTACCATCATCTGGAGGCCACCACCGGCCGAGCTGGTCGAGATGTAAATATCCGTTCCGACCTTCTGGCCGTCCGGCGACCGGGGGGTGATGATCTTCCCGTTTTCGTCCAGAAGCTTCCGGCCCGACAACTCCTCGACTTCGCCGACCGCATTGAGCACGCCCATCGTAACATCCTCGAACGGCGCCTCAACTGTTGTCGGTGCTTCGCCGCGGACGATCAACCGATATTGGCCGTCTCTTTTCTCAATCAGAATGGCTTTGGTTGTGGTTGAACCACAATCAGTTGCCAGTATTACTTCAATATCTTGCGGTTTCTTTTCTGCCATCAATTCCTGTCCTGTATACTCGAAATTACGATAATCCTTTTTATGCCGGGACAATCAGCCCGCTAAATTAGAATTCGTACTATAACACCCCGGCCTGACAATGTCAACGATATCCTCTAACATCTGGAGTGGGGAATGCTCGAAAAACCGGAAAGAGGACTGCCTCGGTGGTGATTCGCCTCCCGGCTGATTTTTGGCTTAATCTCGGTGAAACTACAAAAAAATGTTGACAATTCGTCGTTTGTTCATAATTTTAGCACAGGTTAACCAAAGGTCTTATCATCGAGACGCTGTTTAAGTTGAGTTAAATCTTAAATATGTGAGTTGGCGCCGGCGGTGCGCCACACACCAAGCAATCACATGTATGGTAAAGTGCAACACGAACCAAATGACATGAGGGAGGAGACAACTATGGTCTAATCCGTCTGAGTCCTCAGGACGGATGTCGCAATCGAGAAACAACTGATACTTCAACTTTTAGGTAAAGAAAGGTGAATCCATGAGTTCATGTAGAATGACGTTACGGATTCTCGTTACTTTGCTCGCAGTGTTGGCGCTGTGTACCTCCGCTCTCGCTGTGAAACAAGATACGCCGGTCCAAATCAAAGTTAAAATGGACCGTCCCGCTGATTCGAACATTCAATTGAAGAATGCTGCGAACGGCACCGAGCATCCCGCAGATCCCGCGAGCATCAAGGAACTTCCCGAAGGCGCAATCAACCCGAACGCCAGCGAAGTTGCTTCGTCGCCCGAAGGCACGAATGCCTACGATTGTTCAAACCCGTTGTCAATTACCCTCGGCGCGGGCAGTCTCCCGCAGACTGTTGCCGGTCAGACTAACTGCGGCAATGGAAATACTTATTCCAACACCTGCCTTGGTTCCTATGACGGCGGCGAGGATGTTACCTACAAAATAACCGTTACCGACCCGATCTCGATCAGCATTACGCTTGATCCCAAGGGTTCGGCCTGGACCGGCTGGGCCATCGATGATGCTTGCCCACTGGATCCCACAGCCTGCCTGTATTCAAAGACCAGCAGCGGCGGCACGGCCTACACTCTTTCGGGTGTCACGCTTGCAGCCGGCACTTACTACATGATGGTCGACACTTGGCCGACCCCGAACTGCATTCCGGCTTTTGATCTTGTGTTCCAAGCAATGGCTCTTCCGCCGGCCAACGACAACTGCGCCAGTGCTACAGCGATTGGCGACGTTACCGACTTGGCGTGGAACACCTCGTCAGCTACGCTTGACGGGCCGGGCGGCTTCATAACTGCTCCGAACGTTTGGTTCGCTTATACTGCGTCTTGCGACGGCGTTGGCACTGCCTCACTCTGTGGTACCGCTATGGATACCAAGATCCGTGTTTGGGACGGCACGACCTGCCCTCCGACGCTTGTGGCAGCGACCAATGACGACGGTTGCAGCGGTTTCCCGACTGGAAGCGCGTACGCTTCCAAGGCGACGTTCCCGTGCGTTACCGGTCAGCAGTTCCTGATTGAAGTCGCCGGTTATGGCACCAACGTCGGCGCCGGTGTGTTGACGACCAGCTGCGGCGCCCCGACACCTGGTGTTGACTGCGCCTCAGCCATTCCGATCGCGCTCGATCCGACTACTCTGCCAGTATCGATTCTCAATCAGTCGAACTGCGGTTTGGGTGACGACTATAATGGCACCACCTGCCTTGGCTACTATGACGGTGGCGAAGACATCGTCTACAAACTCGAGCTCACTCAAGCGACGACCTTCGATCTGACTATCGATCCCAAGGGCACGACTTACATGGGCTTCCTGATTGACGACGCCTGCCCGCCCGATCCGACGACCTGTCTCTATATGAAGACGGCCTCATCCAGTGGTGCAGCCCAGACGATGTATGGCGTCAGTCTTACTGCCGGCACCTATTATCTCATCGTAGATACATGGCCCTCGCCGACATGCATTCCTAGTTTTGATATGTCCTTCACCGTCCCGGCCGGCCCGCCGTCGAATGATAACTGCGCCAACGCAATCGCGATTGGCAATGTTACCAATCTGGCGTTCTCAACTGTGCAGGGCACCCCGGATGGTCCGGATTCGTATATAACTTCTAATGATATCTGGTACGCGTATACCGCTGACTGCGATGGCGGCGTGGTTGTCAGCCTTTGCGGTTCCGGGTTCGATACCAAACTCCAGGTATTCGACGGCTTCACCTGCCCGCCGAGCGTTCTGATTGCACAGAACGACGATGCTTGCGGAGTACAGTCAATGGTTTCGTTCGCCGGCACAGTCGGACACCAGTACCTGATTCAGGTTGGTGGTTACGGCACCGCCAGCGGCAACGGATTCCTGACTACATCCTGCACGCCTCCTCCGCCGAACGACAATTGCACCTCGGTTACGCCGGAAGCGTTGGTTGCCGGCACTCCGCTTACCTTCACGGGTAACAACGCCGGTGCCACGACCGACTGCGCGCTGCTTGGCGACGAAGCCTGGCATGCTTTCACGACGACCGAGTGCATGAACGTGACCGTTGACTATTGCGGCACGACCCCGGCCTTTGGTAACGTCTACATCGTAGTTGTCGATGGTTGCCCCTGCGGCAATTACGTAATTGGCAGCTACAACTTCACGGCTTGCGGCGACGGTAACGTCACAATTACGTTCCAAGGTCTGCCGGCCGGCACCTGGTATCTGCCGGTGCTCAATGACCCGGGTTACGATGCTTCCGGTCCGTACACGATTCATGTGAACGGTGTACCGGTTGTCAATTACTGTACCGCGGGCACGAGTCTGTGCGACGAGTACATCAGCAACGTTTCCGTGGCTGACCTCAACAATTCGTCCAGCTGCGGTGGCGGCGGATATTCCGACTTCACGTCGATGCAGGCCAACATGACGCAGGGTCTCAGCTATGCGATTACCGTGACTAACGGTCTTCCGTACAGCAGTGACCAGTGCGGTGGCTGGATCGATTGGAATAACGACTTCTGCTTTGCCTCGGATGAGCAAATTGTGTTCTCCGGCACCCCGGGTGGTGGCCCATACCATGGCACGATCACCGCGCCTTGCACGGTCACTCCTGGCACGAAGCTGATGAGAGTCAGAATCACCTACACCGGCGCAGTCGCTCCTTGCGGCAACACGTCCTACGGTGAAGTTGAAGACTACACGATCAATCTTGCTCCGTATCCGGTGGTTCCGCCGACCGCGGTAATCGTACCGAATCCGCAGTATGCCTACTTCACGCAGGCGATTGATCCGATTGTCGACCAGTTCTACGTCGGTAACTTCGGCGGTGGCCATCTGGCCGGTGACGTCAATCTGGCGTCTGTTACGGTCAATGGCACGTCCGCTCCGGCCACAGTGGTTGCCAGTTACACTGGTATCTATTGCGGCGCGGTGAAGGTATCGATGCCGGCGACCGCCTTCCTGCCGTTCTATGGCACATTGTATGATAGCACCGACGGTACGTTCACCGTAGCAGGTACTTTCAACGATGCGACTCCGTTTTCCATCGTAGGCAGCGTGGCTCTCATCGGACACAGCTCGGTTAACCCGGGACAGTTTATTACCCCGTCTAACTTCGTTGTGCTTCCTGGTGACTTTGACCTGAGTGGTAATCTGGACATCTCCGATCCAGTCGCGATGATTGGATTCATTTTCGCGGGACAGCCTGGTCCGTCGAACATGCTTGTCGGCGACACCAACTGTGATCGCGCGATTGACATCTCCGATGCGGTGTACATGATTCAGTACATCTTCTCGGGTGGTCCGGCTCCTTGCTCCGGAAAGTAAAAGTCTGACGGATCGATTTAGATCCTGATTACTTTTCCGCTAATAACGGGAGTTCGTCTTCACAGACGGACTCCCGCTTTCTTTGTGTCCACAAACTGAAACGGCAGCCCGTGCCGGCTGCCGTTCATTGTCTTGTCTGTCAGACGATATCGTGATTACAGGTCGCCCTCGGCCCAGGTGATCAGGCGCATCTCCAAAGGATGCACGAGACTGCGGTGGCCCGGCAACACTCGCACCGAGTAGCCCAGCCGGCCGCTGGACGACAGGGGTTTGGCGCAGTGATAATTGTAGATGCCGGCGTGCGGATTGCCGTCGGCGGTCATCTCGACTGACATCGGATCGATGATTTCTCCCGACGTCGATAGCTTGCCCATGTAAAGTTCGACGGCGACATCGTCCGGCGTTAATTCACCCACGAAGATCTTGGCTTCGATCTGAATTTCCTCGTTTACGTTAAGCTTCGGCGGCGTCTTGGTGCTGATCTCAAGAATGCGTACGTCGGACCACTTGTCGACCAGGTGTTTGTACCAACTGGCCAGCGATTTCACCTCGGCGAAATTCTCGTGGCGCAGAATCTTGTTCTGTCGATACGCGTTGACGTAGAATTTCTCCGTATACTCCTGCACCATGCGATTGGAATTGAACATCGGCGCCAATGTCTTGATCGAACACTTCATTTTGGCCAGCCAATCGCGCGGAATATTGTCCCGGCTGCGATCGTAAAACAGCGGCGCTATTTCCTTTTCGAGTACGTCGTACAGCGCATTCGCCTCGACATCATCCTGGTAGTCGAGATTGTCGTATTCCTCGCCGGAGCCGATCGCCCAGCCGGTATTGACGTTGTATCCCTCGCACCACCAGCCGTCCAAAACGCTGAGATTAAGTCCGCCGTTGAAGATTACCTTCATGCCGCTGGTGCCGGATGCTTCCATCGGCCGGCGCGGCGTATTAAGCCAGATGTCGACGCCTTGCACCAGATAGCGGGCAACAGCGAGATCGTAATTTTCCAGAAAGACTATGCGATCGCGGAACAGGGGATCGCGGGCCAGATGCACGATGGTCTTGATAAGCTCTTTGCCGTAGTTGTCGCGGGGATGAGCTTTGCCGGCAAAGATCAGTTGCACCGGCCGATCGGTGTGGTTGAGAATCTTTTTCAGTCGTTCGATATTTCGGAAGATCAGAGTGCCGCGCTTGTAGGCGGCAAAGCGCCGTGAGAAACCGATCGTAAGATAGCCCGCATTGAGAACCTCGCTGGCCTGTCTGATTTCGGCGGCCGTGGCGCCGCGTCGCTGGTACTGGTCGCGCAGACGGCGTCTCACAAAGGAAATCATCTTCTCGCGCCGCATCTCGTGTATGCGCCAGAGTTCGCTGTCATTGATCTCGTCGACATTCGACCAGAAAGTGTGATTGGCGGCCTCTTCCAGCCAGCCGATTCCGAGGTAACGATCATACAATTCGCAAATCTCGGCCGAAATCCAGGAGCGGGTATGAACGCCGTTTGTGATCGCAGTCAGCGGAATTTCCTCCAATGGAACCTTTGGCCAGGATGACTGCCACATTCGCCGCGAAACTTCGGCGTGCAATTTCGAGACGCCATTGATATATGACGAGAAATTCATGGCGAGATGGGCCATGTTGAACTCGGAAGAATGTTCACGCTCATGCTGCTGCCCGAGCGCGAAAAACTCGCCGAAGCTCAGTCCCAATTTGGGCAAGTAATGCCGGAAATATCTTTCCACGAGTTCCCGCGAAAACCGGTCGATTCCTGCCTGCACGGGAGTGTGGGTCGTAAATATCGTGGTCTGCTTGACTAAGAGGGCGGCTTCACGGTAGGACAATCCGTCCTTCTCCATGTGGCGGCGTGTCCGGTCGATCGCCAGAAATGCCGAATGTCCTTCATTCATGTGATACACGGACGGGGCATAACCTAATTCGTCGAGTGCCGTCACTCCACCGATACCGAGCACCATTTCCTGACGGATGCGGGTGTCGTTATCGCCGCCGTACAGGTGGCTCGTGATTTCACGATCCTCGCCGGAGTTCTGCGGAATGCTGGTGTCCAGCAGATACAGCGGTGTCCGGCCGACCTGTGCTTTCCAAACTTTGATCCAGACCTTGCGTCCGGGGAAATCGATGCTCACGATCAATGGCTGCCCGTTGCGATCAAGTGCCTCGGTGATCGGCAGCGCGGAGAAATCGAGATCAGGATAGTATTCTTGTTGCCAGCCGTCGGCGTTGAGATACTGCTGGAAGTAGCCGCGCTGGTACAACAATCCGAAGCCGATCAAGGGTAATCCAAGATCCGATGATGATTTCAGGTGATCGCCGGCAAGCACGCCCAGGCCGCCGGAATAAATCGGCAGACACTCCGTGATGCCGAATTCGGCGGAAAAGTAGGCGATCTCCGGCTGTTCGCTTTGAAAGTGCTGTTCATTGAACCAGTTGCTGTTGTGTTGGTAGACGACCAGATTGCGATAGACACCTTCCAGATGCGCCCGGAAGCTGAGATCGCGTTCGAGTTTCTCCAGCTTCTCCTGCGGCATCTGGCTTAGGAGTTTGATTGGATTGTGTCCCGTCTCTTCCCAGAGTTTGTTGTCAACGCGGCGGAAGAGACGAATGGCGTCCTGATTCCAGGTCCACCAGAGATTAAGCGCAATTTCCTTGAGCGGTTTCAACCCATCGGGCAGAACCGGCTCCACCTGAACATATCTGAGAGCTTTAACCATAGTCATTCTCTGTCTATATCGGCGACTGTCGGATTTTCCTTATGTAAGTTGATTATGGGCAACACATTCATCCTGGTTTCATTTCGAACCGCGCAAATATAGCATCAATTATACCTCACACAAGATACGGAATTCGAATTATCTGGCATTGAGCATTCGTTTTAAGAACAACCGCTTCAGGCAATCAGTTCCAGTCGATGCGCGTATAACGTGTAACGATTTGTGAAGGATGAAAGAGAGACGATGAAAAAACCGAAGACGCTGGGCGAGTTGAAAGCTACCGGATACCGGAGTCGATCCACCAAGGAAGAACTGCGCGAGAATCTGATAGAGCAAATCAAGGCCGGCAAGAGCCGCTGGCCGGGAATACTGGGCTATGAGCGGTCGGTGCTGCCCCAACTGGAGAACGCAATACTGTCCAAACACGATATCCTGCTGCTGGGATTGCGCGGCCAGGCCAAAACGAGGATACTACGGCAGTTGGTAAGTTTCCTTGACGAATACCTGCCGATCATCAAAGGGAGTCCTCTTAACGAGGACCCGTTCCGTCCCATTACTTCGCACAGCAAAAAGCTGGTGGGTCAAGCCGGAGACGACCTGGAAATCGACTGGATGCCACGGGATCTGCGCTATAATGAAAAACTGGCGACACCTGACGTGTCGGTCGCCGATTTGATCGGCGACCTTGATCCGATCAAGGCGGTGCGGGAGAAACTCGACCTGTCGGACGAGGAAGTGATTCACTGGGGTATCGTGCCGCGTACGAATCGGGGCATTTTCGCAATCAACGAACTCCCTGATCTGCAGCCGCGCATACAGGTGGCCTTGCTGAATATTCTGGAAGAAAATGATTTTCAAATCAGGGGCTTTCCGATCCGCGTGCCACTGGATATGATGCTGGCGTTTACCGCGAATCCGGAAGACTACACGAACCGCGGAAATATCATCACGCCGCTGAAAGATCGTATCGCCTCGCAGATAAACACGCATTATCCGGCGAGTATCGAAATTGCGAAATCAATCACACAGCAGGAAGCGTGGACCGACCGGCCGGCCAAGATCGAGATACCAGAATTGATGCGGGACATCATTGAACAGATCGCGTTTGAAGCGCGCTCCAGTGAACATGTTGACCAGGGATCAGGTGTCTCGGCGCGGTTGACGATTTCGGCCTATGAAAACATGCTGTCCAACATCGAGCGGCGCGCCGCCATCAACAAGGACAATGACTCCTATCCGCGCATCTGCGACCTGTTTGCCGTGTTATCGTCGATCGTCGGGAAAGTGGAACTGGTGTACGAAGGCGAACTGGAGGGGCCGTCGATTGTGGCGGTCAATCTGATCGGTGAAGCTACCAAGAAAGTTTTCGGGCATTATTTCCCGGCGCCGCGCCGGCCCAAGAATGTGAACGAGGATAGACAACGGGCGCAAGAGAATGTCTACGAACCGGTGATCGATTTCTTCGCGTCGGGTAAACGTCTGGAACTGTCGGACGAGTTGCCGTACAAGGATTACAAGGCGGCGCTGGCGCAGATTGTGGGATTAAAGGAAATCGCGCAGAAGTACTTCAAGCCCAAAAATGAGCGGGAGTCATACCTGGCGATGGAATTCATCCTTGAGGGATTGCATCGGCACAACATCATCGCCAAGGAATCGCCGGACAACAAGTTCGTCTACGTCGACATGCTCGAAAACATACTGAAGGACTAACAATGCGGCTGATATACTCCCAGTGGGATGACTCGCTGTTTCGCATGCTGCGGCAGATGCGCGACTTGATGCAGGTATTCAATCATTTGTTGTTGCAGGTCAACGGCGACATCAAGACGGCGCTGAAGATCATGGAACAGCTCAAGAAGATGGGGTACCTGCCTAAGGACGCCGATCTGGAGGCATTTAAGCGTCAGCTTGAACAGAATAAGCTGACGGCGACCGACAAGAGCGGCATAAGTCTGACGCGCAAAGGTGAGCGGGCCTTGCGCCAGGACTCGTTCGTTAAGATCTTCGAGCATCTCAAATCCTCCAATTTGGGAAATCATGCCGTGAACAAGGAAGGTGGGCTGTCGGAGGAAGTGTTGCCGGAAAGACGGCGATTTACTTTCGGTGATAACCTGCGCAATATCGACTTCCCTAACTCGTTGCTCAACACGCTGTCACGTACCGGATCACTCTCTTCCGATATGTCGGAGGATGACCTCGAGGTGTTCGAAACGGAGCAGGTCACCAACTGCGCCACAGTGATGTTGATCGACATTTCGCACTCGATGATACTGTATGGCGAGGATCGAATTACTCCGGCGAAACAGGTGGCGCTGGCATTTACCGAGATGATTCTGACGCGGTTTCCGAAGGATGAATTGGAGATTGTGTTGTTCGGAGATTTCGCGCAGAAGGTGCAAATCAAGGATCTTCCTTACATCGGCGTGGGGCCGTACCACACCAACACCAAGGCAGGTCTGCAAATGGCAAGGCAGATCCTCCTGAAAAAGCGTAGTTCCAACAAGCAAATCTTCATGATTACGGACGGCAAACCGTCGATGATCACCCGCAGCGACGGCAGCCAGTACAAGAACCCGTTCGGACTGGATCCGATTGTCGTAAACCGTACGCTTGATGAAGCGATAGTCTGCCGCAAAAAGCGTATACCGATCACGACCTTTATGATCGCAGAAGATCCTTATCTCCGCCGTTTTGTGCAGAAGCTGACCGAACTGAATCACGGACGTGCGTATTTTGCCTCTCCGAACAATCTGGGCGACTACGTCTTCTGGGATTTCCTGAAACACCACCGTAAAGCGTCGTAAGTACTCACATAGGCATAGATACAAAAAACCTCCGGGCCGTTCGACCCGGAGGTTTATCTTTGTAGTTAATAGTGAACTACGTGTTCACCATCTGTTGACTATTGATGCGCTTTCAAATAATCAATGGAGCTCTTCAACAGTGTATAGAAATACTGCGGATTGTGAACACCCTGCGAGCGATCTTCGTTAAAGAGCACCCAGTTGTAAACTGCGCCAGCAACGTTTCTGGTAACCACCTTATTGTTCTTGATTGCGTACTCGGGTGGGGTGACCGTAGAGTCTACTGTTAATGCCTTCGAAAGTGCGAGCCAGTAAGACAACGTGTCTCTCAGACCATTGAGTTCAGTCTGAATGCCTTCCAGTTCACCGTTGTTGTTATAGTCTACGTTCTTCAAATTGAAGTCTAAATCCGTTGCGGCAGCGTGACAAACCTGGCAGACGCCGACAAGAGTGTATTCGCTGCCCGATTCGTCATCAAAATAGGTCATGTTGAAGCTGTGACCACCGATGCGGTAGCCGTCATGCGCTTGCGGATTACCCATGTGGCAACCGATGCAGCCATCGGGAACATTGTCGCCGTGCTGAGATACAGTCGGATAGGTAACGCCAGAGAACTGGAATCCCAAAGTACCCTGCAGCATGTCGCCCTGCGGACCATGATGCGGGCCCATGCGGGTGGACAATTTTACGGTGTCAGCAGTTCCGAGGGTGACATCAAGAGATGTGCGCGTGTGATGGCAACGAACGCAAATATTGGCCGCGCCTTTGTCGAAGATCACGCCGTTTTGAAGCGCATATGGAGCTTCGGTTCTTAAAAGGAGCGTGCCACTCTCGTGCGGTGCGTGACAGGTGAAACAGTGAATGGCACTCACCGACTGGTAATGCAGTGTGTCGACTGCGCCGGTATTAAGGTATTGCAGGAAGCCCTGCTGGTCGTGACACATTGAGCAATCGCTCTTGTCGCGATTAGTGTAGTCGACGTTGTTACCTGAGGCGTGAATGGAATTAGCCCATTCGCCCTGCGCCTGCAGAAGGGCGCCGCCGAAACTTTCCTCGCCATGACAAGTGAAACAACCGGTCAGTTGTTGATTGTTGTTGGCGGGTTGGTTGACAACTTTGCGCTCGCAGCCGGCGATGACTGCAATCAACACAATCAGAGCGACAAAGCCGAGGATACGTAGGTTCCTCATGATTCCTCCTTAGAAAGATATTCCTTTGATCAAATTGATTTCGACGATATTGGCGGTGTAGTACTGATCCCGCACCAGAAAATCATCAAAGTTATAAGCGTTATAGATCGCTTCGAGTCGGAGGTCATCGGTGAACCGATACGCTCCGGAAAATCTGACATTGAAGCTTTCGACATCGAGGTCGCGCTTGCTGCGATAGTAGGTCGCGCCGGCGCCGAGAGTCACGCCGCGATATTCTTTGGTGGTTGCGTCACCATACAGCATGTGATCGGTGAACTTGAATTCCTGAGTGATATTCGTGTAATCACCCGTGCTGTAAGAGTAACCCAGCGAAACCGTGCCGCACTTCTCGCTCATGCCGAGGTCGACGGTGGCGCGGTTCATCGTGACTTTACTGCCGATGTCGTCGTTCTTGCGAATCCGGCTTTCGAACTTTGCAGCAAAGCTACCGCCTTTTTTGCAGCGGATCTTGCCGGAAATCAGCAAGCGGTTGACATCTTCGTTGCCGATGAGGCGCACGCCCTCTTTCACGTCTTCCTTGCGATTGCCGTATTCAGCGCGCAGTTCTGCCAGCGGCATCGGTTTGAACCAGCCGGAACCATAGAAAGAGTTACCCTGATATTCCTTGAAATACTGGTCGTTCAGATCATGTTGATAGCCGACGGTCACCCCCGCCTTTTGACGATACGTGTAGCCGGCATAGGCCGCGTGCACGATATTGTCGGTGGCGGTGTAGTCGCTGTCCGAAGACGTGCGATCAAGCATAAAGAAATACTTGACCGTGAAATTCTTCGGCAATGCCAGCGCCGCCGTGCCCCAGCCACGATTCGAACTGATCGTAAAATCAGAGGTCTTAAACTTGGTTTCGAAGTGCCGGAAGCCGCCCTGCAACACCACCCATTCGTATTTCGGAACGGGAATCGTGGCGGACAGGCGTCCCAACTTGCGATCCTGATCGCGACTGCTGACCAGTTTGTCTCGGAACTGATTGCCGCAGTATTCTCCTACCAGCATGATGCCGCGATAGTTGATGCGGGCGCCGCCGTTGAAGAAAGTTTGCTTGTAATCAACCGGCACGCCGCTGGGAACCGGCTCGGGATGGAACAGGTCAATCGTGGAGCCGCTGCGTCCCATGCGTGACCCGCCGCCGAAGATTTCGATATAACGGACCGGATAGAAAGAGAGCGAACCACCCTCGACATGCCGGCGCGTGGCGTGGCCGCCGTCGAAATCATAGATGCGACGGAACTGGTTGTGGAATAATTTCAGCGAATAGAACCCCGGTTTGCCAAAGTCCGCGGTCAGGTTGCGATTGTTCAACGTTATATTGCGCAGATTGGCGCGGATGTAGGTCCCATTCTTGAAGTTGTAACGGAAATTCTCCAACGACAACGCGGCGCCCTGATAGTCATTGAACGTCGAGCGGTCGACCGAGAGATTTCCGGTTTCATCAAGAAAAGTGTAGCCAAATTTGGCCTCGCCGCTGCCGGCGGCAACTGCCGTGGCAGTAACAGCGACGACGATCATTATGCCGAGAAATGCGATCTTGAGCAACTTCATCTTGCACCTCCTGGCCGCACCGTGTCATGGCAACCTGATTGCCAGCAGTCGGCGAAGAATTTCGCCTGCAGATTCGGGTCGAGGAATTTGCGGTTGTCATCGGAACCATGAATATCGGTATGACAATTGACGCAATCGACGCGGACACCGAGCCCGTCATGCATGGTGCGATGTAGCGGCGGAATGCCGTGACATTGCAGGCAGACACCGTTGCCGGGCTGCGCCAGCAGGCGGTCATTTGGTGATCCGTGCGGCCGGTGGCATTCGGTGCAGCCGCCGCCGTTGAACAGATAAGTTTCAGTCACCGGATGCTCGAACGGATGCGGGCCGGCAAACTCGGAGTGGCAATTCTGGCACGTCCAGTCGATGCCACGCGCCAACATTGGATCCTTGATATCCCTGGGATAGTGGCAACTGGCACACTTGATATTGCCGGTCACGAGCGGATGCGCGGAACGGCTTTTGAACTCGGCCATCACGTCGGTATGACAGGTGGCGCAATAATTCTCGCCGTCATCGCGAACCAAATACTGGTTTTTGTTGCCGTGAACTTTGTGGCACGTGTTGCAGCCGAGTTGCGCGCGGCCATGCGGGTCGGTGGTGAACATACTTGCCTGATGATCACCCTGATGGCAACTGGAGCAGACTTCGGCCTGTTTCGGTAACAGGAGATTGGCCGGATTTTCGATATTCTCGGCCGATGGATTTTCCAGATGTTGCTCCCAGCCGCGATGGCAGCCAATGCAGCCGACAACGATTTTGGAGAGTTTGTCGTCGGCGACCGTGAGCTGATGCTTCGAACCTACCAGACTGTCGGCCATCTCCTGATGGCAATCCAGACACGCGGCCGATTTGGTAATCATTTCGTCGCGCGAGTAGGGTGGAGAAGCAGCCAGCAGCGTGAGAGACGCAAACAGGAAAAAAAGGAGCGGCAGAGTCGTGGCGACTCGCAGACGTCCTTGTTTGCTCATATCAACCTCGTCACTGAGTTAAAGCTAAGTGTTAATTCCTCTTTAGTCCTGATAACCTCTTTGTGAAGTAGTTCACAAATCCGGGACCACTTCACTTGAGGATGGGATGCGGAAACGTCAGCGTCAACAAAAACATTCAAAAGCTGTCCTGTTATTCCACAATGGTACTAGATTTATCGAGAAATCGGGGAAAAACTTGAGGAGGCCGGTTCGGTTTTTTGAGGAGGACTCCTCTCCCGGAAGGCGAAGGGAAGATAAATGGGAAATGGACAAACAGGAATGTTCGTCCTACTGGGTCGCACACTCGCCGCGATTCCTTCCAAGTGAGATAGGGGTTAGTAGGATGAGCATTCTTGCTTGTCCGTTGTACGCGCGACATAGACAAACAGGAATGTTCGTCCTACTGAGTCGTACACTCGCCGCGATTCCTTATACATGAGATAGGGGTCAGTAGGATAAGCACTCTTGCTTGTCCGTTGTACGCGCGACATAGACAAACAGGAATGTTCGTCCTACTGAGTCGTACACTCGCCGCGATTCCTTCTACATGAGATAGGGGTCAGTAGGATAAGCATTCTTGCTTGTCCGTTGTACGCGCGATGTGGACAAACAAGAATGTTCATCCTACCGGGCACATACGAAGAGGAAAAACGACTTGAAGACGTGAGTGAAGCTATTCCCAGCGAAAAGTACGGGCGGAAATGATCAAGCCGGCGATCAGCATGACGACCAGCACGACAACTTCTTTGATATGTGCGCTCCAGGGTTCGCCCATCCAAAGGCCGATTAACAGGTTGACAACATGAGTGAGCGGGAGAATCTGACCGTAGCTGCGGACGGCTTCCGGAAGCACCCATTTGGGAATTGCCGCTCCGGAAAGGAAGAGCATCGGATAGTACAGAGCCATCGCCACGACTTGCGCGCTCCGCGACGTCCGCACTAAACTGGCCAGGACAAACCCTAACGCAAAGAAGCTGGCAGACGACAACAAGAAACCCAGTATCACCGAAAATGCGTTGCCGGCGAACCGGAGATCGTATGTGATGATGGCTGCGATCACCAGCAAAACCATTCCAAGCGTGGTCATAACGAATAAGACCAATACCTGCGATGTGAGGATCGCGGTTGGCGTCAATGGCGTGGTATGAAAGCGGCGCAGGATTCCCAGTTCGCGAGCGGAGGAGATAGTGATTGTCAGCGACACCAGTCCAGTTGTGGCTATGATCATCGCCGTATATGCTGGGATCGACAGATCAACTGTGCCGAATGTTCCGGTGCCAAATCGGCCCATAAATTCCGGTTTGTTGCCGAAAACGGCGCCGAACAGAAAGAGCATCATCAGGGGAAATACCAGCGTAAAGAATGCCGCCGACGGTTCCCGCAAGAACAATTTGAATTCCACGAACGCCAATTTCCAAAAGCCACGCATATACTTAGTCCTTCATCTCATGGCCGGTCAGCGCGAGGAAGACATCCTCAAGGTTCGGCTGCTCAGTGCGCAAATCGCGGAAACGTATGCCTTCTTTGGCGAGCGTGGTGACAACCTCGACGACGAGCATGTCGCCTTTGCCCTGCACGTGCACGCGATCGCCGTTTTGCTCAACGCGCGAAACACCGGACAGCTTGTTACAGCAAGAAATGTCGTGCGGTTCGTTTAGGGTGAAAACGACCCGGCTTTCAACTCCGAGATTGCGGATCAGGTTTTCCGGTGTATCGAGAGCGATGATATTGCCCTTGTCCATAATGGCGACGCGATCGCAGAGCCGCTCGGCCTCGTCCATAAAGTGGGTCGTGAGAAAAATAGTCTTGCCGTTGTCACGCACCGAGCGAATCAGATCCCACATGGCATGGCGCGCCTGCGGGTCGAGTCCGGTGGTTAATTCATCGAAGAACACCAGTTTGGGATCGTTGACGAGTGCCAGGGCAATCTGCAGACGTTGCTTCTGGCCGCCGGAAAGTCGTGCGAAAGCGGTGTTTCGTTTTTCGGTGAGTCCAAGTTGAACGAGCAATTTTTGCCAGTCGAGGGGTGATTCATAGAAAGAAGAAAACAGATCGAGTGCTTCCCAAACTTTGAGCCGTGGTTGCAACTGTGATTCCTGCAACTGGACTCCGAGCGACTGCCGGAGCTTGTTGCCGTTGCTTTGCGGATCGAAACCGAGCACCTGTACTGTGCCACGATCCTGCTTCCGCAAACCCTCGATACATTCAATGGTCGTGGTCTTGCCGGCGCCGTTGGTGCCGACCATGCCAAAGATTTCGCCCTGATAGACTTCGAAAGAGACGTCATCCACAGCGATCGTGGGACCATACTCTTTGTGCAGATTCTGGACTTCAATTACCGGTTCAGTCACGATAGTCTGTATACGAGTGGCCTATTCTAAAGTTGTGCAAATTCATCTGTATTCTATCACTACTTTCGTTCAAGCAACATGATCGTGATATCATCGCTGCGCGGCGCGGAGCCGACGAACTGGGAAACGTCATCTATCAGTGATCTCGAAAAATCTGCCGGTGGCTGATCACGATGTTCTACTGTGAAGTGCTCCAGCTTCTCATCGGAATAGAATTCCTCGCCGGCGTTGATGGCTTCGGGAATGCCGTCGGTGAAAAGCAGAAGACGATCACCGGATGACAGCGTCAGCATACCGGATTCCCAGGACATGCCATCGAACAGACCGAGGGGAATCCCCGTGGCGCCAACTTGTTCCAGCACGCCGCCATTGCGAACGAGCAGTGGTGAATTGTGGCCGGCGTTGACATAGGTAAGCAGGTGGCTCTTGGTGTCCAGCGTCGCCACAAATGCCGTCGCAAAGTCTCCGGAACGACTGGATGCATGGAGCTGAGCGTTGACACGCGTAACGGCATCGGCAACGTCAAACGCGGCATTACTGCGCAACATCCGAAAGGCGGACAGAATATTCGAAGCCAACAGCGCGGCGCCCATGCCCTTACCGGATACATCTGCCAGCAGGAAAAACAGGCGGCCGTCGGGGAGCATGGCAACGTCGTAAAGATCGCCGCCGACCATTTTGCACTGCATCTGGAAGGCGTGCAGTACATAGCCGTCGACTTCCGGCAGCACTTTGGGCATCAGCCCTTCCTGAATCTGCGAGGCAATACGCAGTTCCGATTCCAGCGCTTCTTTCTCCTGGCGTTCCTTTAGCAGCTCGTGATTGATAATCTTGGCGGCGAGAATGTTGCCGAATGTCGCGGTGACTTTTAGTGATTCCTCACTGAAGCGTTGCCAGGGATCGGTGGTGTCAGTGTAAAGTATGCCGAGCACCTGTTTCTCGTTGATCAGCGGAACCGCCATCGCCGAACGTATACCGGAAACCATGATCGATTCCTGTTTGGCAAAGCGTTCGTCGGCGATCAGGTCGGAGAACAGCACGGCGTTCTTTTTGTCCAGAACTTCCTTGACGATTGACCGCGATATTTTGAACGAGTCGGAACTTTTCTTGTCTGACAGTCGGTAGGTGGCAAGTTGAACATTGTCGCTTCCGGCAGGCGCCAAGAACACGGCGGCACGTTCGGAGCTGATAATCTGCTGGAGCAAGTCCAATGCCTCGCCAAACATTTCGTCAACACTCTGCGGCAGGATCAGCATTTTCGCCATGTCGGAGATAGCCTTGAAGATCTGCGGATTGGTGTAGTCTTTGAGCGCGAGCGGCTTTAGCGCCTCATCGATGGGTAGCGACGAAATTGAAGTGTGACTTTCGGTGTCGGTGGTGACGTTAAGAGCGGGTTTGGGAGTTTCCGCTTCTGCGAGCGCCAGCATAAATCCGACCGTGCCGAAAGTCACAGCGTCACCTGACTTGATTTCAATGGCGCCGCTGACCTTGCGGTCGTTGACCAGCGTGCCGTTGAGACTGCCCAGATCGGTAAGCCGGATTTGGCCATCCTCGGCAACGTCGATCTGGGCGTGGCGGCGCGACACGGTGCCGTCGTTCACGACCAGGTCAACCTGCGAATCACGACCGATGATGTAAGTCCCCGATCTTAGCAGCCAGTCATAACGGCCGGGAAGTGTTGGGCAAGTTAAGCGGTACATCTTTAGCTATCTACGCATTGAGCGATTGGGTTGGTGTGATTCAGGTTGATATCGCCTCTTTTTCATCTGCACTTTTAACGAGTGTCCCCGCCGTCAGGTAGTCGTGGTATTGGTCGGCAGGCGCTCCTTGCGCTTTCGTCGCGGCTGCGTGACGCCAATCATCGCCAGCAAATATCCGGCAAAGGTACCGTATCCGCCAACATGAATTTTCAGGTGGACGTCATCAGGTCCCAGCTTTACGAGGAGGATTCTCTTGCCTCCGGCGACAGTGATGCTGCCATAAACAATCACCCCGATGGCTACTACAGTTGCCGCGATGGTCAGAATCTTGAGCAGGTTAAGTCGCTTCGACTTGCGCAATAGCAAGTACCCGCCGAGAATTATGGCCGCCATGCTCGGTACGAGCCAGTAGATCTCGCCGAAATCAAACCCAGAGTAAACCGAAGTACCCAGGCAGGAAATCTGAATCCAGGGCAGAAAGAAACTGATGATGGCAATTGCTGCGCCGGCAGGGGTCAGCAGCAGTCGAAAGAACCCGGGGGTATTCGAACTCATAACGGGGGCAATAAGATAGTTTGAAGGAAATTGTCAAGCGTTGCAGAGTCGAAACAGGAGGCCGACTGCTAGCTTGCGTGGGGGCGGCTGCGACGAACCTGGCCGACTAATTTGCCCACGCCCGACCACTTGACCCAGCGTTTTTGCGACAGCAGCATCGACATGACAATCAGCGGAATCAGGATGTAGGCGCCGCCGATACAGATGCCGACAATTGCCTTGGTTTGCAGCGTCCAGGGCATGAACAATAGTAGCGAAACCGGCACCAGCAGGAATCCGCAGCCGAGGATCACGGCGCACAGGATCAACAGCGACACGACGATGAAGAACCGCCGAGTGCCTTTGATGACATTGAGATAGGCGATAGCTGCTTCGAGCTTAAGCAGGTCGATCGTGGTCTTGATATATGATTCGATCAGGTCCTTAACGAAATTAGAAATAGACATATCGCTTTCTTTGAGATGGGAGCGACGGCGGTTTGATGCCGCCGCTCACGCCATTTTTGATGTTACTCGGGCTTACTTCTTCGATCTGCCGAGGAAATAACCTAGAATCAGAAATCCCAGCGCCGTGCCGCCAAGGTACGGCCAGGGATTTTTGTGCACGCTCTCATCTACCTCGGACGCCAGTTCCTTGGCCTTCTCCGTGCCGCGATGATAGGTCTCGACGACATCATGCTGCAGCTTGCCGGCGACGCCACCGATGGCCGTGCGCAATTCGCCATACTTGTTGGACATCATAGTCTGCAACTCCGCTTTCTTGTCATGTGCCACTTCATTAAGTAGTTCGAGCGCTTCATTGATGCGCTTGTCATCAAAACGGTCGGTCATAGTTCCCTCCTAAGTCTATATCCAGTCATCGTCAAAGTTAGTGAACTGATAAAGTTCTTGCCTATATATACATAAAGAGGCGCGGGAAAAGGCAAGAAAAGTTTGGGGGCAGGCGGGCCGGACGTTTGGCAGTCGGAAGATATGGGGATAAGTGCAGCGCGGCTAATGCGACTTACCATCTTGACAACTATTTAGATTGAATTATCTTGATTGTGCGTTTGGCGAAAACGAGACTTCAGGAGGTGGCAGATGAAGATTAGGGAAATCTGCATAATTGTGGTGCTGGTGGTGGCGGGATCCTGTCAGGTTCTGGCGACGACGCGGTACGTGTCCGAAACGGGGAGCAACACTCCGCCCTATACGACTTGGGAGACGGCAGCAGCGCGACCGGCCTTGGCAGCCGGCGTGGCGCAGCCCAATGATACGATTCGGGTGGGAGCGGGCGAATTTGTGGAGCCGGATTCGATTGTGCTGGGTTCCGGCATGTGTTTGCTTGGAGCCGGGTGGGACTCGACGACGATCAGAATTGGGTTAAGCAACTACGAGCAAATCTACTCGGTTTCCGGTACGATCAGCATTTCAAGAATCAACTTTCTCAGGACTGACGGCCTCCCTCTCGCCTCGACGATCTTCAAGGCCGGAGATCAACATGACACGTTATTGTTTGATCGATGCCGCTTTGAGGGTACGGAATCTCCGATCTTCTCCACTGCTTATCTAACAGAGATTCGGAACTGTCTGTTCTGGAATTGTGCAAGGTCTGAAGGGCCGATTGTCGATATTGGTGTAGGCGCGACGAGTTTGCTCTTTAAGAACAATACCATCGAGAGTTTCCACTATCGCCAGTATTATTCAATCGGGATCAGGTTGTACTGGATGCTGGGAGGGGGCACGGCGACCATACGCAATAATATTTTCCGGGGGATGCAATCGGATATCCAGAACATGTCCCTGCCGGGCTGGATGATTGTCGAAAATAACCTGTTTCTGGACAATATGGTTCCGCCGTCGGATCCTAATGCGTTTTCCAGCGAATACATTTTGTCTAACGGACCCCATGTTCGGATACAGAACAACCTATTTGAAGGCTCGGACGAACACAGTTGGATGAGCCTGATCTGGCTGGGCTTGTATGAAGAAGCTTACATCAGCAACAACATCTTCATCGGAAAACAAAGCCCCATCAACATCGACTTCGAGCGGTCGTGGCCCGGCCCCTTCCGTCTGGAAATCAATTACAATGACTTCTATCTGGACTGCGTCAGACCAGCAGTGCTGTTAGCACAAGGGTTGGTAGTCTTCGACTCTGTTTTCACTTCGCCACACATCGTCAGTGCTCCCTCCGACACCCAGATCGTCGATCACAACCTCTTTCAGGATCCCATGTTTGCCGATACTGTCAGCAATCAGTTGCAGCGTGGTTCGCCCTGCATCGACGCCGGGCATCCGGGAATCTTCGATCTGGACGGCAGTCGTTCCGACATCGGGCCGTTGGGAGGACAGGGTGGAGAGTTCTACGTCTACCAGGACTTCCCTCCGGCTACTCCCCAGAGCTTCAGCGGCAGCGGCGGTACGACTTCAACAATCGTCAGGTGGCAGAAGAACTCCGAAAGTGACCTGCGCCACTATGTCCTGTTTCGCTCCGAAAGTTCACCGGTCTCCCTTGATTCGGGACATGTGCGCGCTTATTTCAGCGTCGGTGACAGTGGTATTGGCAGACAGTCCTATCTCGACACACTGCCGATCACGTTCCGCGACACTCAGGTAGTAGCACAGCAGAACTACTATTACGTCTTAGTGGCAGTCGACAGCTCGCTCTTGGTTTCACAACCCACTGCCGAGCTGCAGTTTCTGGTGACCGATGTTACCGACCCGGGCAATGCCGAGCTTCCGGCATCAATTGAACTGGAACAGAACTATCCTAATCCGTTTAATGCGACCACGGCGCTGGTCTACTCATTGCCTAATATCGGGGCGCAACCGGCAACGGTTCGGCTTGTCGTCTACAATTCCATAGGCCAAAGGGTGACCACACTAATCGACGACCGGCAATTCCCGGGTCGGCACGTTGTCTATTGGGACGGCGCCGATGACTCAGGTCAGCCGGTGGCCAGCGGGGTGTACTTCTATCGACTGGAGGTGTCAGGGATTGACTTTGTGAAGAATCGCAAGATGGTGCTGCTGAAATAGGAGGATTCGCGGACCACGCGAAATCTTCTGGGTTTTGACAGTATAGTTATCTATCTTTGTTTACATGGCTCGAATTATCTATCGAGTGCATTCGCTTGAGCGCATGTTCCAGCGCGGCATTTCGACCGATGACGTAAAGGACGTGTTGACTTCCGGCGAAGTGATCGAGGATTATCCCGACGACTCGCCCTATCCGAGCAGATTGATATCCGGTCAAGCCAGAGGCCGTCACATCCACGTCGTTGCTGCGTATAACAGAGTTGACGATGAGAATATTGTGATTACCGTATATCAACCCGACCCAGATCAGTGGGACAAGGAATTCAGGAGACGAAAAATATGAAATGCGTTGTCTGTCGAAAATCAGACACTCAGGAAGGCGTTGCCACCGTGACCCTTGAGCGCGGAAGTCTGACTCTCGTGGTTAAGGGAGTGCCGGCGCAAGTCTGCCCGAATTGCGGAGAGCAGTATGTGGATCAGGCGGTTTCGTCCGAGCTGTTGACCACTGCGGAAAGTCTGGCCAAATCTGGCGCGCAGGTTGAAGTCAGACAGTACGTCCGCGCCTCCTGATCGAAACTCTTGCCATCTTTTTCACACGTGTCGTGTGTGTCTGCCGCTCCCGACTTATCTCCGCAAAATGTGATTGCGTTTCCTTAGTAATAATGACATACTCTTCCCTAATGCTGCCCTGATCCCTTGAGCCCAGCAGATAACGCGTAGCAGGAGTGGACCTGCCTGCCGCCAAACTCTTCGAAAAATCAGCGGGGAGGCGTACATGGATTCTGTCCTTCAGAATCATGGCGTGGAGCTATTGCGTCAGGCATTGAACAATCCCGAGGCGACGTTTCGCGACGGGCAATGGGAAGCAGTACATCATTTGGTTTATCGCAAAGGCCGGATGCTGGTGGTGCAGCGCACCGGCTGGGGCAAAAGCATATTGTACTTTATGGCCACCCGTCTGTTGCGAGATCAGGGCGCGGGACCGACACTTTTGATCTCACCGTTACTGGCACTTATGCGAAATCAAATTCAGGCAGCGGAGCGAATGAACCTGCGCGCCGCCACGATCAACTCGGCGAATGTCAGTGAATGGTGGGATGTAATGGCTAAGTTGCAGGCGGGCAAGGTGGATATTCTATTGGTATCGCCGGAGCGACTGGCCCACGAACAATTCTGTGCCATGGTGTTGCGCCCGTTGGCAAACAAAATTGGATTGTTCGTCGTGGACGAAGCGCATTGCATTTCCGATTGGGGGCACGATTTCCGCCCCGATTATCGCCGTATCCCGAAAGTCCTGAAAATGATGCCGCGCGACATGCCAATTCTGGCCACGACGGCGACAGCTAACAATCGCGTTGTGGAAGACATCGTCACGCAGATGGCGTCGGGTTTGGTGATACAACGCGGGCCATTGGAACGGGAGAGTTTGCGATTGCAGACGATTCTGCTGCCCAGCCAGGCGGCACGATTGGCATGGCTCGCCGATCATCTGCCGTCGATATCGGGAAGCGGAATCGTGTACACTCTGACAGTCGAGGATGCTCAACGAGTGGCCCGATTCCTGCAGATGAAGCACATAAATGCCCAGCCCTATTGGGGAGCGCTTGCCACCGAGCAGCGGACGGAACTGGAGCAGCAACTGCTCGACAATGAAGTCAAGGCGCTGGTGGCAACGTCGGCTCTGGGGATGGGATTCGACAAGCCGGATATCGGATTTGTGATCCACTACCAGCGCCCCGGTTCGGTGATTCATTATTACCAGCAGGTAGGCCGGGCGGGACGGGCAGTGAAGGAAGCATTCGGAATACTGCTGAGCGGAGATGAGGATGATGAGATAACCGACTACTTCATACGCACCGCCATGCCGTTGACTAAGCATGTGGAACAGGTACTGGAGGTCTTGAGAAGAGCGCCGTCCGGCTTGAGTCTGGCGGAGATCGAGGGCGCAGTTAACATTCGCCGCACCAGTATCGAGAAGGTACTGTCGGTGCTGTCCGTTGAATCTGCGGCCCCGATAACGAAGGCACAGTCAAAGTGGCATGCGAATCCGGGCGCCTATGTTTACGATGATACCCGCGCCAATGAGTTGTTCCAGATCAGACGGACGGAACAGTCACGCATGCAGGAATACATGCGAACCAACGATTGCCTGATGACGTTTCTCAAGAAAGAACTTGATGATCAAGACGCTAGCCCGTGCGGACGTTGCGCCAATTGCCTGAAGCAGCCACTGCTTTCGGAATCGTACGAACAGAAATCCTTGGCTGATGCGGAAAGGTTCCTGCGGCACAGTAGTCGCGTAATCACACCGCGCAAAAAATGGCCGGTCGGCGCGTTTCAGCAATATCCGTTTTCGGGTTTGATATCAGACGCGCTGAAGTTGGAGGAGGGAAGAGCGCTCTGCAAATGGGGAGACGCCGGTTGGGGCAGCGCAGTCCGTCGAGGCAAACAACAGGAAGGATCATTTCCGCAGGAATTGGTGAATGCCTCGTTCGATTTGATCCGCATCAACTGGCAGCCGCGGCCATTTCCGCAATGGGTGGCGTGCGTGCCATCGTTGAACAATCCGACCTTGGTGCCGAAGTTCGCGGAACGTCTGGCGCGCGAATTGCGATTGCCGTTTATTCCCTGCGTTGCCAAGGTGAAACAGACGGAGGCACAGAAACTGAGATACAACAGCTTTCAACAGGCGCGGAATCTTGACGGCGTCTTTGAAGTGAAGCGTGAGCTTGTCCGTCCGGGCGCCGTGCTACTGATGGACGACATGATCGATTCGGGTTGGACTTTGACAGTAATCGGAGCGCTGCTGCGCCAGGCAGGAAGCGGTCCGGTTTATCCGTACGCATTGGCCGTGACAACATCGGAGTGAGAGAGAAATGTACGACGAAATGACCTGCAGCATTGATACAGAGATTGCATTGTTGTTATGCGTTCCGGGGAGCAAGGAAGATGACTTCGGCAGCCCGAAAATCCTCGGACCAAGCGAATTTAATCGAGTCTATGCCTGGGTAAAAAGTCTGGGGCTCGGCCTGCCGGGACTCCTGATGCCGGACATTCGCTCGCAGTTGCCACCGAAACTGGTGACCGGTCTTACACCGGAACGGCTCGAATTGTTGTTGAGCCGTAAGTCCGAGTTTGGCGAACTGCTCGGTTCTTGGCACGAGCGTGGAATCTGGTTTATCAGTGTGGCAGATTCTATCTTTCCCGATCGTCTTGCCAGCCGGTTGGGAAAAGCGACACCACCGATCTTATTCGGGGTCGGCGACAAGTCGCTTCTGGGGCAAGGCGGACTGGCGGTCGTGGGTTCGCGCGATGCCGACAGTGAGTCACTCGATTTTGCTGAAGGGGTTGGCTCCGCCTGCGCGCAGCAAGGTATCGTGGTTGTTTCCGGGGGCGCTCGCGGAGTAGACGCGCGGGCGATGCTGGCTGCCGTCGAGGGAGGGGGGCAAGCGGTCGGAATCTTGGCGGAGAGTCTGTTGAAGCAGGCAGAAGTTGATGAGCATCGCAGCTACCTGGAAAGGAGAAAATTGACGCTCGTGACACCATATCGTCCAGACGCGGGGTTTACCGTCGGAACGGCGATGGCTCGCAACAAGCACATTTATGCTCTGGCGGACTGGTCGCTGGTCGTCAGCGCCACTGCCGGAAGCGGCGGAACCTGGTCAGGGGCCATGGAGAATCTCAGACAAAGATGGTCGCTATTGTTCGTGCGGGACGGAGATCATATTCCAGAAGGGAACCGTCTCCTGATCAGAACGGGAGCCGTGGGGCTAACTTTGGAGGGCACGGACTTTCAAGGGTTTCTTGCCAAGATGACTGAATCTGAGAGCACTCCCAGAAAGTTGGATGCCGAAGGTCAGACAGACCTGTTTGGCGCTCCGGATAACGGCTTGACCTGATAGTGCTTAGGGGATTCGCCTCTTGGGGAGCGTGCTACTGAGGAATCCAGGCGGGATCACTTTGATTTCGGGGGGACTAACATTTTTTTGAAATTGCCGAAGATTTTTCACTTGCATTTTGGAACAGTGGGTGATAAACTGCGTTTAAGCTTTGAAGGCTGAAGTAGGGTGTTGTCCCAAATTTGAGTTTCCTGCCCCCCTCTCAGATTTGGCATCCTGTGCTTCGGCCTCTTTTTTTGCTGTTCACATATTAGACAGACAATCCCGCAACTGACTTAGCCGGTGGAAGTTTTCCGCGGGGCGCCGCAGGGTCGTTTTGGCACGCCGCCGGACCCAGGGGTGGACTAAATTGCAACAGGGTTGGGGGGCAAAAATCGGGGGAAATCCCAAATTTGTTATTGACAACTTCGGGCGCTAACCATATATTTCCCTTCGAAGTGAACACAAGGTCTTAAAGATCAGATTTCTTGCTAACTAACTTACAATCGACGAGAGACGTGATAACCAGGTTTCAACAACTGTGTCGAAACATTTAATGATCTGATCGTACTGCGTTAATCAAAGACTACCCCGATGCGTTTTGAGTCCCCGTCAAGACGCATTGCAGACTCGAACATTTGAACTAGGTTCTTACCAGAATTAGGCGACGCAACCTAAATTTACACGGCGGAGACTGTAAAAGGCCACACAGCTACCGATTAAACAAGTAACGGTACAGTAACTCTTTTCTTGAGCAAGGAGGTTGCTTAATGGCCCCCAAATGGCGTTATCTATCACTGGCGCTGATCTTCGTACTACCGCTCGGTGTGACCCTTATGAGCAAGGATGTCGCGACCACACCCACAAGCGTGGAACTGATTTGCCAGGTAGAATCAGTAACGACGGCTTTGTCGAACAACCACATCGTTGTTCCCGTGTATCTCAACAACATTTACGACTCCGTGTCGGGTTTTGAATTGTTGCTGAGTTCCAGCATTCCCGAATTCGTGCGGTTTGCCGTTCTGTCCCAGCAGGGAACAATAGTCAAGGCGAAGTTCGACACGGTGGGAACGAGGGTGCGTGGCTGGAAGTGGTTCGAGACGCGAATTCTGGATTCGCTTCACGGCCTCGTAAAGATTTCCGCATTGTGTGATCCGGACTCGCCGCGAGTCGTCAAGCCGATGCCTCCGGGAAGCGGCATTCTTTTCAACTTGATCATGGAAACCAACGGCGCGCTGGGAGACACACTGTGTAATATAGGCGCAATCAACCTGCATATCAACCGGACGGAAACGCGTTTCTCTAACGCGGATTCGCCTCCGGGAGTAATCGGTTGCAACTACTATCTGCATGTGGACACGACTTACACTAATTGTGCGACATACATCATTGTCGGACCGGACACGATCTGCACGTCCTGGTATGACACGACCTACACCGAACGTTGGTACTGCTCCGTGGATTCCACCAAGCGCGTGTTGGTCGACGGCAAGGTAGCGCTGCAATGTTGCCAGTGCGGTGACGCCAACAGCGATGACGCCATCGATATCTCGGATGCCGTCTTTTTGATTCAATACATCTTTGCCGGTGGAGCGGCTCCGGGAGACTGCCAGGGAACCTCCAGCGGCATGGGCGATGCCAACGGTGATGGCACGATCGACATTTCCGATGCAGTGTTTTTGATTCTGTACATATTCGCGGGCGGCGCGTCGCCACACTGCGCCGGCTAGCGTTTTTGGCGAGACATGAAAACCGAATAGAGTATAGACAGATGAAATTGAATGAGAATAAGGAGAGAAAAAAAGTGAAAGGAGGTGAGAAGGATCTTAGGAGAAGAAGAGGCTTAAACGTTCAACCACCATCTGAGACGAGTCAGAGTTTGCCATTGCGTGCAACCTCTGTGAATCTCACCCGCCGAAAAGAAGTCGCTTCGGGCGATGGTCTTTTGCGGCACAGGGGCTACAACATAAGGACAAGGTGAGTGTTAACCTTGAACCTGAATTCGTTTCAGCAACCTTTTAAGGAGCTACAAATGAAACGCAATTGTTTAGTTCTGTTTATTTCGTTTATGCTTCTTCTGTCAGCGAGCGTTTTCGCGTCCGGCGACGTTACTGTCAAATTCAATATGCAGTACCCGCTCAGCCTTCAAAATAAGGTTTATGTCGGACAAGAGAACCCATTTGAACTCTGGGTCACCAATACGGGCCCGATTCTGGGTACGACGCTCGGCTTCCAGTTCACGGCTTCGCCGGCCCTGGCCTTCACTTGGAAGACCCCGTTCGGCAACAAGCCGAACTCCGGTGCCAAATATGTCCAAGAATACGGCGATGCACTTGGTGCTTTCGACGTAGGTGGTTTGAAGTTTACGGCTTCTGCACTTCCCGGTTCTTGGATGATCGGTGGCGCGGCTCAGGACGTTCCGCTTCCGGCTCATGCCACTTCGACCCTTTGCTGGTCGTTGGTGCTGATTATGCCGGCCGATCCGTCATTGGACGCTTGCCCGCCGGTAGGCACTTCGACCGGTACTTTCACGGTCAATAACATCTTCTTCCCGCCGGCAGGTCCGTGGAAATTCGACGAAGGCAGCGGCAATGCCTATGCCCCGACTTTCAACGGTGGTGCCAATACTTCTCCGCAGGTTCCGGATGCCCCGGATGTGGTGTTCTGCTTGGGCAAGATCCCTTGCGTTCCGCCAGTATTCACGTCGACTCCGGGTCCGGCCGTGAGCAAGAATCATTGCTCGGCCTATACGTTTACGTTTGCGGCGACCGAGGGTGGCAACACTCCGGCGGCCAATCCGGTGACTTTCACGGCTTCCGCTGGTACGATGAATGCTACCTCCGGTGAGTTGTCAGTTCCGGCTTCCGCTCAGTGCGGCACGACTGATGTTGTCGTCACTGCTACCAATGGTTGCGGTGGTACTCAGGCCTTCCCGTTCACGATTACCTGGACCAACAACAATCCAGTAATCGCCAACTGCCCGACTACGTTGCAGCAAGTTGGTATGGGCAACACGTTTGATTACACGTTGAACGCTACGGATCCTGATCCGTGCGACAACCTGACTTGGAGTGTTGTGCAGTCCGCTGGTCCGGCTCCGGCTGGAACCAGCAGCTTTGGCATTAGTGGCCTTGGCAAGTTCTCGTTTGTCACCACCGCTCCGGATGATGGCAACAAGACCTTCGAGTTTACCGCTACTGCTCATGATCCTTGTGGTGCTACGGTTTCCTGCACGTTCAGCGTATTTGTTATGGAAGTACAGCCCTTTATCGTTCAGATTGAAAAGACTCACAACTCGCTTCAGGGCCAGTATGAGTGGGTTTCGATCACGAAGGTTAAAGGTTCCGAACGCATGGGCGGTTTTGACTTCCTCGTTGCCTATGACGCTTCCGGTCTTACTTTCTACTCAGCCGAGCTTGGCGCTGCCGCCAAGGCCTGCGGTTGGGAATACTTCACCTATCGTTTCGGCGCCCAGGGTAACTGCGGTGGCCCGTGCCCGAGTGGTTTCCTGCGCGTAGTCGCGATTGCCGACCAGAACAACGGCGCTGCTCATCCGTCTTGCTACAAGATTCCGGATGGTGGCGAACTGGTCAGCCTGAAGTTCTATGTGACTAACGATCGTACGTTTGAATGCCAGAAGGTTGATATCCGGTTTGCTTGGATGGATTGCGGTGATAACGGCATTTCGTCCCAGACTGGTGACACGTTATTCATTTCGAAAGAAGTGAGAGATTACCTCTGGACTGGTGAGCTTGGCGATCCTAACTACAACATTACCGGCAGCGATTGCGGCAGTGCCGTCCATTTCGGTGGCTATTGCGATCAGGCATGTCTTGTTGGCATGAAGGTTTTCCCGCTTGAGTTCATCTATTTCTGGAACGGTGGTGTTGACATCGTTTGCGCCGGCGACATTGACGCCCGCGGCGACATCAACCTGAACGGTATCATGAACGAAATCGCAGACGCGGTTCTGTACACGAACTACTTCCTGTATGGCGCCTCTGCTCTTCCGGCTGACGACTATTCAGTCACTCCGCCGGTGCTTGCTCGCCAGGCCTCAATCGCGGCTTCCGACGTGAACAACGACGGTCGTCCGTTGACGGTTGGTGATCTTGTATACTTGCTGCGCATTATCGTTGGTGATGCTCTTCCGTATCCGAAGCTGGCTCCGTTTGCTACTTCGGCGACGGTCAATTTTGCTAATGGCGCGGTTTCGACCGAAGCCGGTAGCGAACTTGGCGCTGTTTATGCGACTTTCGCAGTCAACGGTTCTTACAACGTTGTAAGCAACACGAACATGAAGGTTGACTATGCTGAGAACAACGGCGAACTTAAGGTTCTCGTTTATTCCGGCACGGAAAACATGACCAATCGTTTGGCCGCTGGCTCGAACGATCTGTTCACGGTTAGTGGTAATGTTGAGCTTAAGGGCGTCGAAGTTGCCGACTATAACGGTAACATGCTGAACACCCGCGTCAACAAGACCGCTCTTCCGACTTCGTTTGCGTTGTCGCAGAACGTTCCGAACCCCTTCAACCCCACCACGAAGATTGGTCTGTCGCTTCCGACCCAGTCCGACTGGACCCTTAACATTTACAACGTCGCCGGCCAGCTCGTGAAGAGCTTCAACGGCAATGGCGTTGGCAATGTTTCCGTTGAATGGGATGCTTCGATGGTCCCGAGCGGTGTTTACTTCTACAAGTTGAACGCTGGCTCATACACCGACACCAAGAAAATGGTGCTGATGAAGTAATTTCTCAGGTATCTTTTACCGGGTATGGGGAGAGTAAAATCTCCCCATATCTAAACTGTTAACGACAAGCGGCTATTGCGACAGCCGCAGCGGAAAGCGAGGTGATTAGCGACTGACATTTCTAACGGCATATGAGAGAGGTTAATACATCAAGCTTGGCGTGATGACGCACCCATACAAGAAGTACGTCAGCCAGGCGTTTTTTATGTTTAGACCGGGATGTAGTGAGCTGTTAGGAATGAATGCAAATTCTTGCACACAATTATTGAACGTTGCGCAACGCGACGCGTCAAGATCACTGGGTCACTTACTTGCCCGTTGTACTTCAGCGTACGCCACAAGGCGACTATACGGATTAAGTTACTTGATTTCACAATGTTGCCTGATGGACCAGGAGCTAGTCCAGAATCCCGACAGTTCGGGCGTTCTGAGACCTGAAAGAACGGCCTTGGCATATATGTTGCTCAAAGAGCATAGCAGATGACAGGAACTATTATGCCCGGATTGGGACAGGACAGAATGAATCATCTTCAACGCTTCCTTGCATATCTGATTATTCTAGTCCTGATTAGGGTTTTTGCGCCTTCTCCGGTGTGGTGCCAGACTGACCCCTACGGGGTCCCAGACACCGTCACCGTCGAGAGCAGAACCATCAGCACGGGCAACGCATTTTCGGTAAAGATATCACTTTGGAATGACGAGCAGATTGCCGGCATCACGATACCGCTGAAGTATCCGTCGGCAATTGCAGTTTATGATTCGGTAAGCTTCACGCATTCGCGCATCAGCCAGTGGTCGATGCTGCGCGTGACGCAGAACACTCCAGGAGCGAGTGTGTTGCTCGGTGGTTTGGCGATGCAGGGTGCGCCGCTGGCAGCGGGCAACGGTGTAATTGCGGAAATATTCTTCCACACGGCCGCGACGGCGCAAGTCGGCCAGAATGGAATTATCGATAGCGCATTTATTCCTCCGGCCGGAACGTTTCTCCTGAGTTCGTCCCAGTCGACTTCCATATCGCCCGCTTTCAACAAGGGCACTTTGTTGGTCGGCACACAGAATCAGGCGCCGGAGTTTGATCCGATCGCACGCAAACTTGTCAATGAGGGCCAGACGCTGGCCTTTGATGTCAGAGCAACTGATCCGGAACGCGCGGCGGTGCATCTCTACGGGAGCAGATTGCCGATCGGCGCCAAGTTCAAGGACAACGGCAACGGCAGTGGCACCTTCAGTTGGACTGTTCCATTTGTCGGTCCGGGATCGGCCCTGGGTTCTCCTTATGCGGCGACATTCCTTGCGACCGATGGAAGTCTCGCGGTGCAGATGGATGTACCGATCGAAGTGATCAATGTCAACCGCCTGCCGCAGATCAGCGTTAGCGGCGCGGTAACGGCATATTCGGGTGATTCAGTATTTGTGCCGCTGGTAGCGAATGATCCCGATTTCGAACAGATAACTTTCGGCGCTTCGAATCTCCCTCCGGGAGCAGAAATACATTCGAGCAATCCGGGCTACATTATATGGGGCAGCGATATCGCTGATTCAGGTTCCTACGCCTGGGACATCTATGCGACTGATGAATCAGGCGGCAGGGTACATAGACAGGTTGATCTGCAGTTGCTGCCGACTTTGCCGGCGGAGCTGTCGCTGCCGAATGCGCAGGCATTTAACAATGAACTGCTGGATGTGCCGGTTAATCTGCGCAATCGAATCGGCGTCGCCGGATTCAGTCTGACAATTCAGTTCGATCCTACCCTGTTGAGGCTGATATCAGCAACGCGCGACACGTTACGCACTAAACTCTGGCACCCGTTTACGACGAGTGTCTCGACTGACGGCAAGATATTTATCGATGCGCATTCGGTTACCGGAGTTCCGGGCGGTGGGCCGCTGACACAGGGTGACGGCCCGGTCGTACATCTGAAGTTTGCGACCTGCACGAATCTGGATTTGGCGGGGCAATTTTCGCGGCTGGAATTCAAGATCATCGATTCGCTGTCCAACACGGATAACATCATTTACGAATTGGATGGCACGATCCTGCCGCGCGCAGAGGTCAGCCTGATTTCCGGAAGCGTGTTGATCAAGAAGTACGACGCACTGGTCGGCGATATCAATCTTAACGGCGTGCCGATGGATATCGGCGATATGGTGTACTACACCAATTACTTCATCAATCCGAGCGGATATCCTCTGACCGGTGAGCGCTGGGCGAACAGCGATGTCAATCAGGACGGAAATCCGGCTACGCTGGGCGATCTGGTGCTGATGCTGCGCATTATCCGAGGCGATTTTGGGAAAGTTGCCGCCGATGTTGCGCAGGTTGACTGCCAGTATTCGTTCGGTAGAGACGCGGGCGATTATGTCTACTCGCTGAATACGAACGGTGACATCGCGGCGGCGCTGTATCTGTTCAGAATTGCTGATGGCAAGTCCGTGACTTGCGTCCCCGCAGGCCAACTCAGCGGTGTGGACTTCAAATCAAGCCAGACGGATTCGCTGATGCGCGTGCTGGTGATTGGTTCCCAAGGAAGAGGATTTACGGCGAATGGACAGGAGCTGTTCCGACTGTTGGGTGCGGACAATATCGAGTTGGTGAGACAAGAGTTGGTAGACGTGCAGGGACGCGAGGTCAAACTGACGAATTCCAAGGACGGTGGGATGCTGCCGCAACAATACGAATTGCAGCAGAATTATCCGAATCCATTCAACCCGGAGACGGTAATCGCGTTTGAACTGCCACACGCCGGTGAGGTGGCAATCTCGATTTACAATGTGTTGGGAGAACAGGTGCGGAAGTTATCCTCTGGCTACATG
The DNA here is from genome assembly GCA_963726455.1 of uncultured bacterium. Taxonomy (GTDB): domain Bacteria; phylum Zixibacteria; class MSB-5A5; order CAIYYT01; family CAIYYT01; genus CAIYYT01. The sequence goes on along the minus strand of CAVSCK010000005.1, from coordinate 154,088 downwards.
GCTGCCGGACGGCACCGGGTGACATTTGACGGGAAGAACGATTCGGGTGAGCCGTTGTCATCGGGAGTCTATTTCTACCGGATGCAAAGCGACGATTTTAGTTCAACGAAGAAGATGGTGCTTTTGAAGTGAGGATCGCGAAAAGAATGATAACGCGCACGCAGAACGCGATCAATGAATCAGACGACAAGTACACGGCTCTTCGGAGCATGTGTCTTCATGCATGTGAATATTTGTTTATTTAAGAGGTACCAAAATGTCTAAACGAATGTCATTGATGCTGCTGGCGGTCGTGCTGGCCTTCTGCGTGCTGACGCAGGTGGCCTGGGCACAGGGCACGTCGACGATTGACACTTTTAAGGTCCAGGACGTCACGGTGGCGGCAGGATCTGTGGTTCCCATCAAGCTGTTCGTAGTGAACGACAGTATGGATCTCTCCAATATATTCGTCTACTTCCGCATCGATACCAATGTGGTCAAATACGCCGGAATAGTAGATTCCACGGATCCGAATGCGCATGTATTTCAGATTCAGTACAACCAGATCGAACGTGGTGTTATGATGCCGCCACTGTTCGAGTATGCGCAGGAAATGCGAACGAGCGACTCGGTTACGTCGGTCTACTATGGAATCGGTTGGCAGCAGGCGATTCCGCGCGGCCGGGGAAACATCATGGAGTTCTGGGTTAAGGTCAAGGACGGTCTACCCAACGGGACCACGACTCAAATCAGACTCTACAATCCTCTCGACCCGAACAATCAAGATTATCGAGTATGTACCTACACCGACAGTAGCGGCACCAAACCAGACGTTGAGCCGACGCTGGTGTCTGGCACACTCACAATCGGCACGGTCGTACCGGGACATAACAGCCCACCAACAATAAGCCCGATATCACAGACGACTTACAATGTCCAGTTGGGTAATACGGTCAATTTCAATGTCACTGCCACCGATCCAGATTCACCGCAGAAAATCACTTTGATAGCAGGAGGACTGCCATCGGGTGCGACCTTTGGCAGTGGGGGACAAGTTACCGGCAACGGCGCAGCGTCCGGGACGTTCAACTGGCCCAACATTCAGCAGGTGGGCAATTTCACAATAACTTTCACCTGCCATGATGATTCCAGCGCCTGGGCTGACCCGCCGCGATCGGTGACGATCAATGTCGGCACACCGGCGCCAACGGAAGACATTCTGTACTCGCCGTCATCGATCAACTACCGGGCGATTGCCGGAGGAATACCCGGGTTGTTGGATATTCCAATACCAATCAATCTGAACAACCTCGGCGACGTATATGGTGTGCAGTTTGACTTCGTTTACAACAGCAGCGCCTTCTCGCTTGATTCTCTGGTTCCGACAGAACGTCTCACCGACTTCACGGTATACGAGAACCTGGCCGACTCACCCGGCCATGTGAAAGTCGTCGCCTTCGGGTTGAACAATCAGAAAGTCCAGCCCGGAACGGTATCCGGAACGACAATCTTCAAGTTCTGGGCGTCAGTGCGCCCGATGGCAACTGTAGGCGAATCGAAGATTTTATTCGAAGATGCCTGGGAATCGGTTAATCCGAATCCCTCGGTGGCTTCTGTGCAGTTGAAATTTGATACCACGGGGGTGTTCGTGGTCGATGAGCTCGGTGACGTCAATGGTGACCGCCGAGTGGACGTCGCGGATTTGGTCGTGACGGTCGGATACATTATCGGGGATCACACTTTGACGCGCCGGCAATTCAGCGCCGCCGATTTTGACAAGAACGTCAGCGTCGACGTGATCGACCTGGTATCGATCATCAACCAGATTTTCGGAGGTGTTCCGCCGAATGTTCCGCAATGGAACGGCAAGGAAGCGGTGGTGCAGTTGGGTGACGGTGAAGCGTTGGTCAACGGCAGCACTATTGACGTAAACGTTGACTTCCCAACGAATATCGCCGGTGTGCAATTGGAGATCAACTATAATCCCGAGAAGGTACACTTTGCCGCGCCGCAGACGACTGAGTTGTCATCCGGGCTGTATATGCGTTACAAAGACTATGCCGACGGCAAGTTAATCGTCCTGCTTTACCCGCGTGCGTCATCCAAAACGAATATTCTACCGGGCTCCGGTACGATGCTAAAGCTGCCGCTGGTAAGCTCTGGTGACATCTCAGCCGATGGTAAAGATGTACAGCTTACGACTGCGGTTCTGTCCGATCCGAATGCGGCGGGGATTCCGGTAAAGGGTATGAGCCATCCGGCATTACCGAGCGACTTTACGCTTAACCAGAATTTCCCGAACCCGTTCAATCCGGAGACCACAATCGAGTTTGCGGTAAGCGCCGGCATGGCTAACAAACCGGTGCGGCTGGTGGTCTTTAATCTGCTGGGCGAGAAGGTTTCTACGCTCGTGGATGAACCACTAGCGGCAGGTAAGTACACTTTCAAGTGGCGCGGAAGCTACGATAACGGTGAAACCGCGCCGTCGGGTGTGTACTTCTACCGTCTGACCGTGGGCGATCGTGCGGAAACGCGCAAGATGGTTTTGATGAAGTAGTTCTTGTATGCGGTGACGGCAATAGTAACCGTCACCGCATTCCGTGGCCGGAGATTCAGTTGTCAGGCCATTCATAGGAGTAGTCAGGAGAAAGACCGGAACACATATGAGCAACTTGATTTCGCGGAGAGACAAATTCCGGTGCACCATGTATTCGAATAATGATTCTGTTTCCATAAATACGGAGGTTAAGGTGAGGTTGCCTAGAGATATCAGGAGGTTCGCAGCTTTAGACAGGAAGATGGTCCTGCTGATCGTCTTCGCTGCCCTCTTGCTTACGCAGGCATCTGCCTGGGCGCAATGCCCGACGGGCATTAGCCATTATTGGAAGTTTAACGAAACGGCTCAACCGTATCGTGACACCGTAGGCACGAATGATGCCACATGTACAACCTGTCCGACCGCTACTACTGGCAGAGTTGCCGGGGCGCTGCTGTTCAACGGCAGCACGAGTTCGGATAGCGTTAACATCGCGGACGACAACACCTTTGACTGGGGAGCGGCAGATAATTTTTCCATTGAACTCTGGATGCGCAAGCCAAATGCCTGCACAGGCCCGGAGGTCATGGTGGGACGTGTTGACGGCACGACGATGAGTTGGTCACTCGGTATCGACTGCACCGCGCCACACGCGGGGCAGGTGCATTTCCAGATGCAGAGCGACGTTTCGTTGGATGTCTGGAACACGACAGTTGTGAGCGACGGACTGTGGCATCATGTGGTGGTCACGCGGAATTCCGATACGACGCGCATCTATGTTGACGGCGCACAGGAAGGTTTCGGCGCGCAGACGTATACCACTGGATTTGCCTCGACTGTGCCAATGAACGTGGGTTGGATCAATACCGGCACCCCGTCCTATTATGACGGCATTCTCGATGAACTGGCGCTTTATAACCGCGCTCTGACTCTTTCGGAAATACAGTCACATCACACGCTTGGAACGAGCGGTTTCGGTTACTGCAACGCAGCGCCGGTACTGGCCGCGATCGGAGCCAAATCGGTTAATGAAGGCGCCAATCTGAATTTTGGTGTGTCGGCAACCGACCCGGAAGGCAGCGCTCTAACCTTAAGTGCGGTTAACATTCCAGCCAATGCGACCTTTACGGACAGTTTGAACGGCAAGGGCTCGTTCAATTTCAACCCAAATTATACTCAGTCAGGTGTTTACAATGTGACCATTATTGCGTCAGATGGCACGCTCGCCGATAGCGAAGTGGTTGCTATCACGGTTAACAACGTGAATCAACCACCGGTGTTGGCAGCGATCGGTCCGAAGTCAGTCAACGAAGGCGTTAATCTTGCCTTCAACACTTCGGCTACTGATCCCGATGCCACTATCCCGGTTCTGACAGCAGTCGGTTTGCCAGTAGGTGCAACTTATGTGGACAGCTTGAATGGTCGAGGCAGATTCAGTTGGACACCGACACTCTCACAGTCGGGTGTTTACAATGTGACCTTCATCGCCTCCGATGGCACTCTCGCCGACAGTGAAGTTGTGGCGATCACGGTCACCAATGTGAATCAGCCACCGGTTCTGGCAGCAATCGGCCCGAAATCGGTAAACGAAGGTGTTAATCTTGCCTTCAATACCTCGGCTACAGATCCCGATGCCACGATCCCGGTTCTGACAGCAGTTGGTTTACCGACTGGTGCAACCTACGTCGACAGCTTAAATGGTCGAGGCAGATTTCAGCTGGACTCCGTCGCTATCACAATCGGGTGTCTACAATGTGACTTTCATTGCTTCCGACGGCACTCTCGCTGACAGCGAAGTGGTTGCGATCACGGTTAACAATGTGAATCAGCCACCGGTTCTGGCAGCGATCGGTCCGAAGTCAGTCAACGAAGGTGTTAATCTCGCCTTCAACACTTCGGCTTCCGATCCTGATGCCACCATCCCGGTCCTGTCTGCAGTTGGTTTGCCGACTGGTGCGACATATGTCGACAGTCTCAATGGCAGAGGCAGATTTACCTGGACACCGACCTTCTCGCAGTCGGGTGTTTACAATGTGACCTTCATCGCGTCCGACGGGACTCTCGCAGATAGCGAAGTTGTGGCGATCACGGTAAACAACGTGAATCAACCGCCAGTGCTCGCAGCGATCGGTCCGAAGTCGGTCAACGAAGGTGTCAATCTCGCCTTCAACACTTCGGCTTCCGATCCTGATGCCACCATCCCGGTCCTGTCTGCAGTTGGTTTGCCGACTCGGTGCAACTTACGTAGACAGTCTCAATGGCAGAGGCAGATTCACCTGGACACCGACCTTCTCACAGTCGGGTGTCTACAACGTGACCTTCATTGCGTCTGACGGCACTCTCGCCGATAGCGAAGTGGTTGCGATCACGGTAAACAACGTGAATCAACCGCCAGTGCTGGCAGCAATCGGTCCGAAGTCGGTCAACGAAGGTGTCAATCTCGCCTTCAACACTTCGGCTTCCGATCCTGATGCCACCATCCCGGTCCTGTCTGCAGTTGGTTTGCCGACTGGTGCAACTTACGTAGACAGTCTCAATGGCAGAGGCAGATTCACCTGGACACCGACCTTCTCACAGTCGGGTGTCTACAACGTGACCTTCATTGCGTCTGACGGGACTCTCGCTGATAGCGAAGTGGTTGCGATCACGGTAAACAACGTAAATCAGCCGCCGGTGCTGGCAGCAATCGGTCCGAAGTCGGTGAACGAAGGTGTCAATCTCGCCTTCAACACTTCGGCTACTGATCCCGACGCCACCATCCCGGTCCTGACTGCAGTCGGTCTGCCGACTGGTGCAACTTACGTAGACAGTCTCAATGGCAGAGGCAGATTCACCTGGACACCGACGGTCTCGCAGTCGGGTGTTTACAATGTGACCTTCATCGCGTCAGATGGCACGCTCGCCGATAGCGAAGTTGTGGCGATCACGGTGAACAACGTGAATCAACCACCGGTGCTGGCAGCAATCGGCCCGAAGTCGGTCAACGAAGGTGTCAATCTCGCCTTCAATACTTCGGCAACTGATCCCGACGCCACGATCCCGGTTCTGACAGCAGTCGGTCTGCCGACTGGTGCGACTTACGTCGACAGTCTCAATGGCAGAGGTCATTTCAGCTGGACACCGACACTTTCGCAGTCAGGTGTCTACAATGTGACATTTATCGCTTCCGACGGCACTCTCGCCGATAGCGAAGTTGTGGCGATCACGGTAAACAACGTGAATCAACCGCCAGTGCTGGCAGCAATCGGTCCGAAGTCGGTCAACGAAGGTGTCAATCTCGCCTTCAATACTTCGGCAACCGATCCCGACGCCACGATCCCGGCTCTGACAGCAGTGGGTTTGCCGACTGGTGCGACTTATGTCGACAGTCTCAATGGCAGAGGTCATTTCAGCTGGACACCGACACTTTCGCAGTCAGGTGTCTACAATGTGACATTTATCGCTTCCGACGGCACTCTCGCCGATAGCGAAGTTGTGGCGATCACGGTAAACAACGTGAATCAACCGCCAGTGCTGGCAGCAATCGGTCCGAAGTCGGTCAACGAAGGTGTCAATCTCGCCTTCAATACTTCGGCAACCGATCCCGACGCCACGATCCCGGCTCTGACAGCAGTGGGTATGCCGACTGGTGCGACTTATGTCGACAGTCTCAATGGCAGAGGTCATTTCAGCTGGACACCGACACTTTCGCAGTCAGGTGTTTACAATGTGACCTTCATCGCCTCCGATGGCACTCTCGCCGACAGTGAAGTTGTGGCGATCACGGTCACCAATGTGAATCAGCCACCGGTTCTGGCAGCAATTGGTCCGAAGTCGGTAAACGAAGGTGTCAATCTCGCCTTCAATACTTCGGCTACTGATCCTGACGCCACGATCCCGGTTCTGACAGCAGTCGGTTTGCCAGTAGGCGCCACTTACGTTGATAGTCTCAATGGCAGAGGTAGATTTACCTGGACTCCGTCGCTTTCACAGTCGGGTGTTTACAATGTGATGTTCATTGCCTCTGACGGCACACTCGCTGATAGCGAAGTTGTGGCGATCACGGTTAACAACGTGAACCAGCCACCGGTGCTGGCACTGATTGGACCGAAGTCAGTGAACGAAGGCGTTAATCTTGCCTTCAACACTTCGGCTTCCGATCCCGACGCCACGATCCCGGCATTGACAGCAGTTGGTTTGCCGACCGGCGCGACCTATGTCGACAGTCTTAATGGTAGAGGCAGATTCACCTGGACACCGACCTTCTCACAGTCGGGTGTTTACAATGTGACCTTCATCGCGTCCGATGGAACGCTCGCAGATAGCGAAGTTGTGGCGATCACGGTTAACAACGTGAACCAGCCACCGGTGCTGGCACTGATTGGCCCGAAGTCAGTGAACGAAGGTGTCAATCTCGCCTTCAACACCTCGGCTACTGATCCCGACGCCACGATCCCGGCTCTGACAGCAGTCGGTTTGCCGACCGGCGCGACTTATGTCGACAGTCTAAACGGTAGAGGAAGATTTACGTGGACACCGACGCTTTCGCAGTCGGGTGTCTACAACGTGACTTTTATAGCTTCCGACGGGACTCTCGCTGATAGCGAAGTGGTTGCTATCACGGTTAACAACGTGAATCAACCACCGGTACTGGCAGCGATTGGCCCGAAGTCAGTGAGTGAAGGTGCCAATCTCAACTTCAATACTTCAGCAAGCGATCCGGATGCAACTATCCCTGTGTTGACGGCTGTCGGTCTCCCGACCGGCTCGACATACACTGATCACTTGAATGGAACTGCGACATTTAATTGGACGCCGGGCTATACTCAGGCAGGTGTCTATAATGTGACTTTCATCGCGTCTGATGGAACGCTGGCGGACAGCGAGGTCGTCGCGATTACCGTGGTGGGCGTGAATGTACCTCCGGTATTGGCGACGATCGGGCCGAAGAGCGTAAATGAGGGCGTGAACCTCGGCTTCAACATCTCGGCGACTGATCCGAACGCAACTACGCCATCACTGAGGGCGGTTGGTCTGCCCCTTGGCGCGGCCTTCGTAGACAGTCTGAACGGCAGAGGAAGATTCAGTTGGACGCCGGGCTATACTCAGGCCGGTGTCTTCAACGTTACCTTTATCGCCTCCGACGGCACCTTGGCTGACAGCGAGGTGGTTGCAGTCACAGTGGTGTACGTGAATGCGGCGCCGGTATTGGCGGCGATTGGTCCGAAGAGCGTGAACGAAGGCGCCAATCTTAACTTCACGACTTCGGCGTCTGATCCTAACGGCACGACTCCGTTTATGATCGCTGTTGGCTTGCCAAGCGGGGCGACTTACACCGATCAAACTAACGGTACCGCTATCTTCAACTGGAATCCCAGCTTCACTCAGTCGGGCGTCTATAACGTCACCTTCATTTCTTCCGACGGATCGCTGGCTGACAGCGAAGTCGTAGCGATCACAGTGAACAACGTTGATCGCGCGCCGGTGTTGGCGGCAATCGGAGCCAAGGCCGTGAACGAGAATGTTAGTCTCGGCTTCAATACTTCGGCGACTGATCCTGACGGCACAATCCCGGCCATGACGGCTGTGGGCTTGCCTCTGGGCGCGGTTTACGTAGACAGCTTGAACGGCAGAGGCAGATTCACCTGGACGCCGGACTATACCCAGTCGGGTGTTTACAATGTGACATTTATTGCGTCTGATGGCACTCTGGCGGATAGTGAGGTCGTGGCGATAACGGTGAACAACGTTAATCGTGCGCCGGTACTTGCCGCGATCGGAGCGAAGACGGTGAACGAAGGCGTCAATCTCAACTTCGGCACTTCGTCCTCAGATCCGGACGGAACGAGTCCCGCGATGACCGCGGTTGGTTTGCCGACGGGCGCTACGTACACAGATAATCTTAATGGTACAGCCACTTTCAACTGGACACCGACTTTTGCCCAGTCGGGCGCATACAACGTCACCTTCATCGCGTCGGATGGAACGCTTGCTGACAGCGAGGTCGTGGCGATCACGGTGAACAACGTCAACCGTCCGCCGGTGCTCGCAACAATCGGACCGAAGACTGCCAATGAAGGCGTAAGTTACTCGGCTTCAGTACCTCGGCAGCCGATCCGGACGGCACGATCCCGACTTTACGGCCTAGGTCTGCCCCCGGTGCGGCCTATGTTGACAGCTTGAACGGTACGGGAAGATTCACCTGGACCCCGGGCTTTACCCAGGCGGGTGTCTACAATGTGACCTTTATCGCTTCGGATGGCACGTTAGCTGACAGTGAAGTTGTAGTTGTCACGGTGGTAGGCGTAAATGTGCCGCCGGTGTTGGCAGCGATCGGTCCGAAGTCGGTGAATACCGGCTCGAATCTGGCTTTCAACACCTCGGCGACCGACCCGAATGCAACGACCCCGTCACTGACGGCGGTTGGTCTGCCGACCGGTGCGGTCTATGTGGATAGTCTGAACGGTAGAGGAAGATTTACCTGGACGCCGACATACGCGCAAGCGGGTGTGTACAATGTAACCTTTCATCGCTTCCGACGGCCTGCTGGCCGACAGTGAAGTGGTAGCGATCACGGTAAACTTCGTGAATGTGCCACCGGTGCTGGCGGCGATTGGACCGAAGACGGTCAATGAAAATGCCAATCTGAATTTCGTCACATCGGCGACCGATCCCAACGCCACGAATCCCGCGATGACAGCCGTCGGATTACCGACCGGCGCGACATATACAGATCATCTCAACGGAACGGCGACATTCAATTGGACGCCGAGTTTCAGTCAATCTGGAATCCACAGCGTGACCTTCATCGCGTCAGATGGAACCTTGGCCGACAGCGAAGTGGTGGCGATCACGGTGAATAACGTGAATCAACCACCGGTGTTGGCAACGATTGGGCCTAAGTCCGTTAATGAAAATGTCAATCTGAGCTTCAACGTGACTGCGTCAGATCCTGACGGCGCGATTCCATCGCTGGTTGCAATCGGCTTGCCGGTGGGTGCGACCTACACAGATCATGTCAACGGTACGGCTTCCTTCAGTTGGACGCCCGGCTACACGGATGCCGGAGTCTACAATGTGACCTTCGTTGCTTCCGATGGATTGTTGGCAGACAGCGAAGTCGTCGCGATCACGGTGAATAATGTTGATCGCGCGCCGGTGTTGGCAGTAATCGGCGCGAAGAGTGTTAATGAGAACGTCAGTCTTGCTTTCAATACGTCGTCGACCGATCCGGACGGCACGTTCCCGACCATGACGGCAGTGGGTCTGCCTCTGGGCGCGGTTTACGTGGACAGTCTGAACGGCAAAGGAAGATTCACCTGGATGCCGGACTATACACAGTCGGGTGTCTACAATGTAACCTTCATCGCTTCCGACGGAACGTTGGCAGACAGCGAAGTTGTGGCGATTACGGTGAACAACGTCAATCGTCCGCCGGTGCTGGCGACAATTGGGCCCAAGACTGCTAATGAAGGCGTAAATCTGAGCTTCAGAACTCCGGCATCAGATCCGGATGGAACGGTCCCGGTGTTGACTGCGGTTGGATTGCCAACCGGCGCGGCCTATAGGGACAGTTTGAACGGCGCGGGAGGTTTTACCTGGACACCGACCTTCTCCCAGGCAGGTGTCTACAATGTGACCTTCATCGCTTCGGACGGCACGCTTGCCGACAGCGAGGTCGTCGCGATAACGGTAGTAGGTGTTAACATGCCACCGGTGTTGGCAGCGATCGGCGCGAAGTCGGTCAATGAAGGTGTCATCCTGGCATTCAATACTTCGGCAACAGATCCAAACGCAACGATCCCAGCGCTGACGGCAGTTGGCTTGCCGCTTGGTGCAACCTATGTGGATAGTCTGAACGGCCGGGGCAGATTCGCCTGGACTCCGGATTATACCCAGTCTGGTGTTTACAATGTGACGTTCATCGCCTCCGACGGCCTGTTGGCTGATAGTGAAGTGGTGGCGATCACGGTGAATAACGTGAACCGACCGCCGGTGCTGGCTGCGATCGGGGCGAAGAGCGTAAATGAAGGAATCAATTTGAATTTTGGAACGTCAGCGAGCGATCCCGACGGTGCGATACCGGCTCTTACAGCTCTGGGGTTGCCGCTTGGCGCGACTTATACTGACCATCTCAACGGTACCGGCACATTCAACTTTACGCCGGACTTTACCCAGTCGGGTGTTTACAACGTTACGTTCATCGCTTCTGACGGCACGCTTGCCGATAGCGAAGTGGTGGCAATCACGGTAAACAACGTCAATCGTGCGCCCGTGCTGGCGCGATTGGCGCGAAGAGTGTAAACGAGAATGTTAATCTGAACTTCGGCACGTCGGCAAGTGATCCGGATGGCACGATTCCGGCGATGACCGCTCTGGGTGTGCCGACCGGTGCAACGTACACGGATAATCTTAACGGTACCGGTACGTTCAACTGGACACCGACCTTCGCACAGTCGGGTGTCTACAACGTAACATTCATTTCGTCGGATGGAACGCTGGCCGACAGTGAAGTTGTCGCGATCACCGTGAACAACGTGAATCTGCCGCCGGTGCTGGCAACGATTGGTCCGAAGACTGCTAATGAAGGTGTAAACCTCGGTTTCAATACTTCCGCGACCGATCCAGATGCCACGATCCCTGCCCTTACAGCCGTAGGCCTTCCTACGGGCGCGACCTATGTCGATAGCTTGAACGGCAGAGGGAGATTCTCCTGGACGCCGGGCTACACACAGGCGGGCGTTTACAACGTGACCTTCATTGCTTCCGATGGTACTCTCGCCGATAGCGAAGTTGTCGCAATCACAGTGGTGGGCGTAAACGTGCCGCCGGTCTTGGCGACGATTGGCCCAAAATCGGTGAACGCAGGCGCCAACCTGAACTTCGGTACTTCGGCGAGCGATCCTAACAGCACGATTCCGACCATGACCGCTGTTAATCTTCCGACCGGTGCGACATATACTAATAATCTCAACGGAACCGGAACATTCAATTGGACTCCGACCTTTGCACAGGCAGGGTCATACAACGTGACCTTCATCGCTTCGGATGGCTTGCTAGCTGACAGCGAAGTGGTCGCGATCACGGTGGTGTTCGTGAATGTGCCGCCGGTTCTGGCAGCGATCGGTGCTAAATCGGTGAACGAAGGTATCAACCTCAGCTTTGGTACTTCGGCATCAGATCCGAACGGAACGACACCGACAATGACTGCGGTTGGCCTGCCGACAGGCGCGACCTATACCGATCACTTGAATGGTACCGCGACATTCAACTGGACTCCGGACTTCACTCAGTCTGGAGTGCACAATGTGACATTCATTGCTTCCGACGGCACGATGGCCGACAGCGAGGTCGTGGCGATCACGGTGAATAACGTGAACCGCCCGCCGGTGCTGGCCGCTATCGGTGCCAAGTCAGTGAATGAAGGCGTCAATCTGAACTTCGCTACTTCTGCAAGTGATCCTGACGCAACGATACCGGCGATGTCCGCAGTCGGTCTGCCGCTTGGCGCGACCTATACTGATAATCTCAACGGTACCGCCACCTTCAACTGGACACCGACTTTCTCGGAATCCGGTGTCTACAACGTGACCTTCATCGCTTCGGATGGAACACTGGCAGACAGTGAAGTGGTAGCCATTACGGTGAACAACGTCAACCGCGCGCCGGTGCTGGCAGCGATTGGCGCGAAGTCCGTGAACGAAGGTGTCAATCCTTAACTTCGCAACTTCGGCAAGTGATCCCGACGGAACGATACCGGCAATGACGGCGCTGGGTCTTCCGACTGGTGCGACATATACAGACAATCTCAATGGCACCGCTACTTTCAACTGGACGCCGACCTTCTCGCAATCGGGTGTCTACAATGTGACATTCATTGCGTCAGACGGCACACTCGCCGACAGCGAAGTCGTAGCGATCACGGTGAACAACGTGAATCAGCCGCCGGTACTCGCGACGATCGGCCCGAAGACGGCGAACGAGGGTGCGTTGCTTGCCTTTGCGACGTCGGCGACTGATCCGGACGGTGCAATCCCATCCTTGACGGCCGTGGGATTGCCTACCGGTGCGGCCTATGTTGATAGCTTGAACGGTAGAGGCAGATTCACCTGGACGCCGGGCTTTACCCAGGCGGGTGTCTACAATGTGACCTTTATCGCTTCCGACGGCACACTAGCGGATAGCGAAGTCGTCGCGATCACGGTGGTAGGCGTGAATATGCCGCCGGTGTTGGCGACGATTGGCCCGAAATCAGTGAATGCCGGCGCCAATCTGAACTTCAATACTTCAGCTACCGATCCTAATGCGACGATACCTGCGATGACGGCGGTCAATTTGCCGACCGGCGCAACCTACACCAATAACCTTAACGGAACCGGCACCTTCAACTGGACGCCGACTTTTGCGCAGGCAGGGTTGTACAATGTGACATTTATTGCTTCCGATGGCGCCCTGGCTGACAGCGAAGTTGTCGCAATCACAGTAGTGTTTGTGAATCAGCCGCCTGTGCTGGCAGCAATCGGCGCGAAGTCAGTGGCTGAGGCAGTGAACCTCAACTTTGTAGCTTCGGCCTCCGATCCAAACGGCACGAATCCCGCGATGACTGCTGTCGGACTGCCGACTGGTGCTACGTATACCGATCATGCGAACGGTACGGCGACGTTCAATTGGACGCCGACGTTGTCGCAGGCCGGTTTGTACAATGTGACTTTCATCGCTTCCGATGGAACATTAGCAGATAGCGAAGTTGTGGTGATCACGGTGACAGATGTTAATCAGCCGCCGGTGTTGACCGCAATTGGCCCGAAAACTACGGCCGAGGGCACAGTCCTGTCCTTCGCGACTTCGGCGACTGACCCGGATGGCACGATCCCCGCTCTGACGGCCGTGGGTCTGCCTACCGGTGCGGCATACGTAGACAGTCTGAATGGCCGAGGGAGATTCACCTGGACGCCGAATTACACGCAGGCCGGTGTTTATAACGTTACCTTTATCGCCTCTGACGGCACCCTGGCCGACAGCGAAATCGTGGCGATCACGGTGACGGATGCAGGCAATCAGCCGCCGGTTCTGGCGGCGATCGGTCCGCATTCCGGTTTCGAGGGCGCGGTGATGACGTTCAACACGTCGGCCACCGACCCAGACGGCACGATCCCAGCATTGACTGCGATCAACCTGCCTCTCAATGCGACTTATTTCGACAGCGCGAACGGCAGAGGGACGTTTACCTTCACGCCGACTTACGCTCAAGCCGGAGTATACAACGTCACGTTTATTGCCTCTGACGGCACTCTGGCGGACAGCGAACTGGTTGTGATCACGATTTCCAATGCTGATCGTGCACCGATACTGGCGGCGATCGGTCCTCAGTCGGTTAATGCCGGCAGCAACCTGACCTTCAACGTCACGGCAACCGATCCGGACAGCACCATTCCAGTATTGACGGCGATTAACCTGCCGTTGCATGCGTCCTTCGGCGATCATGGCAACGGTACGGGCATATTCGTCTTCGTGCCCGATATGTTGCAGTCTGGCATCTACAATGTGACTTTCATTGCCTCTGACGGTATTCTGGCGGACAGCGAAGTCGTTCCGATTACGGTAATCAATACTTCGAATATGCCGCCGGTTCTCGATTCCATCGGTCCCAAGTCCGTGTATGAGGGCGGCCAATTGGCCTTCCGGATACACGCGACCGATGACGGCGGAATTCCGTCGTTGCTGGTCAGCGCCGTCACCATGAAGAACTTCTATACGTTCGTGGATTCCGGCAACGGATCGGGTTCGTTTACCTATGTTCCCGACTATTACTCCGCTGGCATCGACACCGCGACCTTCTATGCAACTGATGCACAGGGTGCAAGCAGCTTCGAGAGAGTTCAAATTACCACCTTTGACGTCAACCAGCCGCCGACCATCGTGCACATTCAGGACTACACGGTACTGCCGGGAGACTCGCTGAATATTCGCGTGGTAGCGACTGACTCGACTGATCCCAACGGGCCGCATCTGAGTCTGATCGCTCCGGTTAAACCGACCGGTTCGGTGTTTACGGACTCGACCGGCGGCCGCGCATCCCTGCGTTGGAAGCCGACTGTGGCCGATACTGGCGCGCATACTTTCATCGTGCTCTGCTTCGATAACGGCATACCTTCGATGAGTGACGCCGACACCGCGGTGATCACTGTGCTGCGTACCAATCAGCCGCCGGTGCTGGCGTATATCGGGCCCAAGAGTGTGAATGAAGGCGATACCTTGCGAATTCACCTGTCGGCGACCGATCCGGACGGCACGATACCGTTCTTCCAGGCGCAGAACATGCCGGTTAATTCGGTGATGGTGGATTCCGCCAACGGCCATGCGTTGTTTACTTTCACACCGACCTTCTCGCAGTCGGGATTGTATTCAGTGAAGTTCATTGCTTCCGACGGCAATAAAACCGATTACGAAAATGTAATGATTCAGGTCGTGAACATACCGCAACCGCCGGTTCTCACCGTTCCTGCGGACACGCAGATCGTAAGGGAAGGTGATTCAGTGTACTTCCGTATCAGCGTGACTGATCCGGATGGTACGATTGACACGCTCAAAGTCGATTCGACAACGATACCAGTTCACGCGATCTTCGTGGATTCACTGAACGGAGGCGGGTTGTTCCGCTTCAAACCGGATTTCACGCAGTCGGGTAATTACAACGTCCGCTTCTTCGCGACCGACGGCGTCAAACGAGATACCGGAATTGTCGCCATCAAAGTGATAGAGGCCGGCAACCAGATACCGGTCATGACAGTGACGCCGACCAGCGTGACGGTAAAAGAACAGCAAAAGATGACGATCAAGGTACGGGCAACCGACGCGGACGGCACGAAACCGGTATTGACGACATCCACCTTGCCGTTCAACGCGGCCTTCATCGATTCGGGAACGGGTGGTGGTGCCTTTACCTGGACAACGCAACAGCAGCAGATGGGAACCTACTCCGTCACATTCTATGCCACTGACAGTGACACCAGCGGTGTGGTTGATTCGTTCGCGGTGCCGATTGTTGTGAATGACTCGATACTACTGCCGCCGGATATTGGGTACGATCCTTACACGATCTGTCTCACTCCGGGATCGGGTACCTGTCAGCAGACAATTCTCGAAGGCGGCCAGTTACAATTCCGAATCATGGCAACCTTGCCTGATCCGGACGGAACGCACCCGTACTTCAGATGTAATCGCTTCACGGTCACCGGCACGGATACGACGCTTTCGGCAATGCCGGCGAACATGACACTGGTCGACAATCGTAATGACACGGCCAACTTCAACTTCCAGCCGAGCTTCAGCCAGAACGGCCAGTACAAACTGCTGTTCTTCATGAAGGACGATCGGGATACGACGCGTTACCGGAACTATGTGCTCACGGTCAACGTGACCAACCAGTTTGCCCCGCCGGTGCTGGATCCGATTGGTGCTTTGTCAGTGCTTGAAGGCGGTACGCTGGATGTGATGGTCGCGGGGTCTGACCCCGACGGTGGTGGTGTCACGTTATCCGCTACCGGTCTGCCTCCGGGGGCGACTTTCACCACGCAGGCGGGACAGCCGGCGGGAACGGCGAAATCGCGGTTCCTGTACGCGCCGAATTTCGCTGCTGCAGGTGTGTATACGACGACGTTCAAGGTAACCGAGAACACCGCCCAGTACCAGGTGGACAGCGAAGTCGTAACAATTACGGTAATCAATGCGGCTAATCAGAAACCGGTGATCGTCAAACTCGATTCACTAAAGACGGTCAATGTCACCAATGAGGTGATGCAGTTGTGGTTGCGCTCTTCTGACCCGGATGGGACGACACCGACGCTGTCGGTGAGCGGTACCCCGTACGTGCCGTACAATGCGGTATTTGTCGATTCCGCCAACGGGCGCGGCAGCTTCCGCTTCGATCCGACCGACCTGCAGGCCGATTCGAGCTACCAGTTGCGATTCGTGGCTTCTGATGGCCAGCTTGCGGACACGACACGCATTCGGATTCAGGTGGTCAAGGCCGTTCGAGGTGACGCTAACAACGATGCCACAATTGACATTTCCGACGTTGTGTACCTGATCGGATACATCTTCGCTTCCAATCCGGCGCCGGCAACGCTTCGTAACGGCGACGCCAATGGCGATGGCACGATTGATATATCCGACTGTGTTTATCTGATTAATTATATCTTTAACAATGGACCGGTGCCGCCGCCTCAGTGACGGACCGGTAAACATAAGTGACTACAGACGACCGTTGTCAATGCCGACAGCGGTCGTCTTGTTTCGGGCAGGAAGAACGGGTTAAGTAGTCTTGTTTTCGGCGCGATCGGGGGAATCTGCCTCGAACGCAAACTCTGAAGGTCGAACGATTACTCTCGGCGCAGAATCTGCGTTTACTGGCTTCAAAGGTAATGAGTTAGCAAACTCGGAGTAGTCAGTTTTTCCGAAAAATTTCTTGACAGAATGGCGCAAGAATCTTATTTTTGATTGGCTACGGGAAGTAGCTGTTAGCGGTTCAGTCGGTAAAACTTTGTTTTACCAGCACAGATTTATCGAGTCTATCAGGTCTTCACTTGCCGGGATTCCGTAAGTGGCCCATTGTGCGCGTCTTAAGCTTTTCTGTTGCGAATATTCGGTGTATGTCGACGTGGGCGTGGTCTGTCTTGTCTGATTGAACAGCGGTCGGCACATACGTGGGCTTTATAGCATATCTTATGAAATTAGTAAATGGTTTAAGCGCAGACTTTTGATGAGAGAAAGAGAATAGGATCTCTGCTTTCTCATGGAAGCTGATCGAGGAGGTGGTCACAGCAAATTATTACAGAGCGAAAACTTCGAAATCGGACACGGTTTTTTTTATTGCAACGTTTTTTTCACTCTGAAAGGAGCAAAAGATGACGAGAACTCTCTCGGTACTATTTGTTCTGTCTATTTTCGTGTTATCCCTGTGCGGAGCGGCCTTCGGCGCCAATGCGGCGTACGATAAGGCCTCGCGCTCGGCGGAAGTCGGACTTTCGGCTACGCATTGGAATGGCGATCAGTTGATTGACAATCCGGGCAGCAATGTTGCCAGCAAGCCGCAGTCAACTGCTCCGTCTTCCCTGGGATATTACATGTTCACCAAACAAGTCGGCTACAGCACGATCGACCATCAAAGCAACCCGGGCAGAAATCAGAGACAGATTGCTGTTGGTTGCAGCGGCAACATTCATAACGTGTTTATGTATGCTGAAGTCGATTACTGGACCGGCGGTTCGCGCAACATCCGTTATGTTGCCAACGTTCCACCGTCAAATCCACCGCTCCCGACCGACATTGGTCCGCTGACCTCCGGTTATGCTTCGATCGCCACCGATCCGATCAATGGTTTTGCGATCATGGCTTACCACTGGACTTCGCCGGATGCCACCTTTGGCCGCTCGACGGTCCAGGCCGGTATGCAGACTTCCTGCGCCGGTCTTATCTTCGGTTTGGCCGATTACCCGGTCGCCCCGGCTTCGCTGCCGGCACGTCCGAACTGCCAAAACATCCAGATTGGTATTCCGGGAACGATCGAAGAGGGTTACATCTGGCCGTCCGTGGCTAGTGACCTCAATACTGTTTCCGGCAGACCGATTGCCCATATCCTTACCTGCGAATATGCCGGCGGCACGACCTCACCGGGTCGCGACACCACCGGTCGCTATTCGTTGGTGTACTACAAGTCGACGGACGACGTAGTTGCTCCGTCAGCCACTTGCGGTACTTTCCTCGATTCCGTTGCCAGTTCGTCGTACGAAATTGTTGCCAGCCCGGTCGCCGCTTCGAATAAAGTTGCGGCAGTCTATTTCTATCCCAGAAGCTGGATGGCCAACAAGTTCGCCCGCAACTGGGGCGACAATGATGACATTGTCTACCGCGAATCAAACGACGCCGGCGCCACCTGGGGACCGCGCACTACCGTGAAGCATTTCACGAACGCGGAAGACAGTATCGTCGCCAGCGACGGTTCCGTGATGTGCATGCGCGCGAACGAAATGTCGCCGCTGTACGACAACAATGAATGTCTGCACGTCCTCTATACCACCATGTGGAATGACACCGCCGGTCATACTTATTTGATCTATCCGGCAAAGCTGTTCCATTGGAGCTCCTGCAATTCCGGTTGCCAGTCCCTGGTAAAGGATGCCTCCGATTACGGTTCCAACAATAGCTGCCGTCCTCCGGGATATCAGCTCAACATTTCCAAGCCCAGCTTGTCCGAGTGTCTGCAGGGCGGCAACAGACGTCTGTACGCCGTATACTTGTTGAACCCCGACTATCTGACCGCCGATTCGACCTACACCGATTGCGGTGCAGCAGCTTCCTCCGGCGCCACCAGATATGTCAACTATGAAATCTTCGCGCAAGGTTCCACCAGCTTGAACGGCGACCTGTGGGGTAACCCGGTCAACCTGTCGAACACCCGGTCGGACAACTGCCTTACCGGCGCCTGCTTTGCCGAAGGATTCACCAGTACTGCGGAACATGTGTCTGACTCCATCAGAATTCAGTACATGGTCGACAAGTCGCCGGGCGACTATATCTACGCCCAGGGCGGAGCAGTCATTAACCCGATCATGAACATGTCGTATCCGTGCTTCACGGTTGCGACCGATGCGGTATTGTCCGCTGATCCTGTCGAAAGAGTGTGGCCGTTCCATACGACCCCGGCAGCCGGCCCGAACCATACGGCCAGCTTCCCGATCAAGCTGACCAACGTAGGTAACATCTCCGCTGACTACGTCAGAACTGTTGCCTACACTCCGGCCGGTTCATGGTTGACCTTCGACGTTGGAGGCACCAGCTCAGTTCCAGCCGGTTGCACCAACTTCCAGACGACAAACGTGACCGCTACCGGTCCCGGGACCGAAGGCGTCTTCAAGGCCACGATTACATGGTCTTGGCTGGCGAAGACTCTCAACTTCCCGGTTGAGTTGTACAACTTCAACACCTGGAACATGGAAGCGAATCTGGACATTCGTACTTCTACCGTCAGAATGGTTACCGACCAGAACAGCCGTGCGGCCGCCCAGAAGCCCCATGGTTACGGTTTCCATTACGCCTCCGATCATCCGGATACCAACTATCTGTTTGACGGATCAGTCCTGATGGGTACTGACAGCTTGCACATGAGCACGGCGATCTTCTCCGACAGCACGGGCTTCATCGGCTCGTTTGCCGGCAGAATCGGCCGTTTGTTCTGCACGTCCGGAATGTCGTACGACTCGATCAACACCTCGTTCCGTCATTCGTGGGGCGTGGGTTGTAACCGCGACTCGTCGGTTGCCTTTGATGTAGATTTCTACGCTCCGAAGGCCCCCGATAGCGCCGACTTCATGGTTGCCAAGATCGCGTTCTATGCCGGTCCGAAGAATCCGGCGGCCACGATCAACAACATGATGATCTCGTACGCTTGCGACTTCGACGTTCCCGATGACTCCTCTGACAACCAGGCCGGTACCGATGAACTCCGGCAGATGGTTTATCAGCAGGGCAGATGGGGCTCCAACACCACCCGCTATGCCGCTCTTGCCGGTATTCGTGGTGACAACAACCCGTTGGAAGCCGGTTTCGTACAGGATAACAATTCCACCGTGTATCGTGTACAGGGTTACGTGAATGACACGATGTGGAAGAAGATTCAGACCTCAGTCGGTTACACGGCGTTTGCCGGTACGGCTCAGGACCTGAACTCCATGCTTGTGTTTGCCAAGTCAGCGACGATCACCCCGAAGGCCACCGGGACCTTCGACATTTACGTGATCCTCGCCGGCCAGCCGCGTACAGGCGGTTCGCTAGCCGGCCTGCAGGCTGCTGTGGACGCAGGCAAGAAGTTCCTGTGCGCCCATGGCGTGCCGACTGTAAAACCAGCTTGGTGCGCGGCCACAGGTTGCGTCGATTGCGGCGATGCCAACAGCGACGGCGCGGTTGACATTTCCGATGCGGTGTTCTTGATTCAGTACATCTTCGCCGGTGGTGCGGCTCCTGGAAGCTGCAACTATGCCTTCGGTAAGGGCGATGCCAACGGTGACTGCACAGTTGACATTTCCGACGCCGTGTACTTGATTCAGTACATCTTCGCCGGTGGCGCTGCTCCTCACTGCGGAGTGGGCTGCAAGTAGTCCAATTGACTAGTCCACAGGGCCTTAACCCAGTGGAATAGGCCGAAATTCACACCGTGCTGATTGACAAAATCGGCACGGTGTGTTATATTTAGGGGGAAGGGGTTTACGGATCAATCAAGCGTCCACCATCCAGACGTAGGAGTTTTTTCATGTTCGTTTCTTTAATGGCGCGCCCTTATATTGCCCTTTTCCTCTTCATTTTGCTACCGCTCCTCACGATGGGCGGCTTGCTGAATGAGACGGCTGTCGCCCAGACGGCTGGGTCGGGGAATGACTGGTGGTATGCCGACGGAGTGCTGGTAGTCAATTTTCAGCCGCAGGTCGCCAGGAATCATTTTGTCACGGGGAAATCTGCCGTACATACCGGCTTGACCTCCGTCGATGCCTTGTTCTCAAAATATCGTACCAAGGCCTTTGAAAAGCTATTTGTCGGCGCGGAGAAACCGCGTTCGGCTGAAGAACTCGATCTGTCGGGATATTACCGAATCGTATTCGACGCCAAGGATTCACTGGAAATGGCGTTCAACGACTTTCGGGGAATTCCCGATATCGAGCACGTCGAGAAAGTGAGCATACATCCGGTCTTCGCCGTACCAAACGATCCGTCGTTCAGCATCCAGTGGGGATTGAACCAGTCGAATGACCGGGATGTTGATGCACCGGAGGCCTGGAACACGGCGACCGGAGACAGCGTGATCCTGGTTGGCGCCATGGATACCGGAGTCAATTGGCAGCATCCCGATCTCGCGGGCGCTTCGCCATACGTCAACGGCAATATCTGGATCAACTGGGCCGAGTACTACGGCAATCCTGGGGAAGACGATGACGGCAATCTCTACATAGATGATATTCGTGGCTGGGATTGGGTGAATGGTGTCTCGGCCTGGCCGGGTGAAGATGGCAGCGAGCCGGACAATGATCCAATGGATTTCAACGGCCATGGAACCCACACCGCGGGAATAATGGCGGCGATAACCAACAACGGTATCGGAGTGGCGGGTGTAGCCGGTGGCTGGTCGCCGTCGCAGCGCGGCTGCCGCATCGTTCCGCTACGAATTGGCTGGTCTCAGAGTAACGGTGGTCAAGAAGGTGGATACGTGCGGATGGATTTTGCAGCGCAGGCATTCTACTATGCGACTCAGAAAGGCGTAACGGCCGTCAACTGCAGTTGGGGATCATCCAATGACGGCGGCATCGGCGCTGCCGTGACGAATGCGATAGCCCACGGAATGGTTGTGGTCTCTGCCGCCGGAAATGATGGCAACTCATCAGCCAGTTATCTTTGCTCCCGCACGGATGTGCTGGCAGTGGCGTCACTGACCTCGTCCGGCGCCAAATCGTCATTCTCCAACTACGGTTCCTGGGTCGATGTTGCAGCGCCCGGTTCAAACATCTACTCCACCTATTCGAATCACAACACGCCCACGTACACCTACTTGTCGGGTACGTCAATGGCGGCGCCGTTCGTGACCGGCATGGCCGGTTTGCTGCGTTCGCGCGTGCCATCCATATCGAAGAATGCGCTTGATACTCTGATCATCACGACGGCTGATAATATCGACGCCCAGAATTCCGGCTATATCGGCCTGCTTGGAAGCGGCCGGATCAATTTGGCAACGGCAGTTTCGCAGATCTTCGCCGGCCAGATTGGCAGCGATCAGCGCTTTGGTCTGTCGCCGCTAAGCGTGAATTTTTCCGGTTCCGCCCCGGGAGTGATAGACACCTGGAAATGGTATTTTGGCGATGGCGATAGCTCGACAGTTCAGAATCCTTCGCACGTTTACGCAAATCCCGGCCGCTACGATGTCCAGTTGCGGGTCAGCGGCGCGCAAGGAACGAACACGACAAATCTGCCGGCTTACATAATTGCCTATGCCGATACTTTGGACATGGAGCCCTTTTCGGGAAGCCGTACCGATCCTCTGGTTGTGAGCGTACGTCTGCACAACTACGCGCCGATAACGTCCATGATTCTGCCGATAACCTACGGGGGGAACATGGACATATCGCTGGATTCGATTTCGTTTGTTGGAACGCGCGGCTTGGCGTTTGAGAGCCGCACACTGCCGGCAACCTGGGCCGGGGGCTTCAAGTTCGTGCTGAGAATGATAGCCAATAACGGCGGTGGCTCGCCGCCATTGCCTGCGGGCGACGGAGTGCTATTTAGGATGTACCTTAAGTACGATGCGGTGCCGCCGCTGCCGGGACACAATGTCGTCGACACAACTGACTATCCGGGATATACTTCCGCCGTCATGACGAGTTTCGGCGCCTATCTGCCGGTCATATCGTCGGGGGGGATAGACATCCACGGGTTACGCGGCGATGCCGATCAAAGCAATAACATAGATATCAGCGACGCGGTCTTTCTTGTCTCCTACATCTTTGGCAATGGACCGGCGCCCTCGCTGTACTCAGGGGATGCGGATGCCAGTGGTACGGTCGACATATCTGACGTTGTATTTTTGATTAGTTACATATTTAGCGGAGGTCCTCCCCCGCCGTCTAAGTAAGATCGTTTTCCGTCTTGGAAAGGAGTCACTCTGATGCGAGTTGTTAAAGTCGCTCTGCTGTCGCTTGCGGCGGCACTGATGTTGTCGGTATCCGTAATGGCCGACAGGAACTTTGTCCCACCGGTGATAGGTGGCGGCATACAGATACAACCGGGTCAATTAATCTTGCAGTTCAAACCCGGGCTGGTGCCGTCGACGCTGGAGGAACTTCAGGGCGTGAAGATGGCGGTGGGCCTGGCGTCGGTTGATGCCCTGTTCGAGAAATACTCCGTGACTTCAATCCGCAAGGTTTTCAGCGGCTCCAAGACTCCCGATCCGGCTTCGGGATTTAGCGATTTGACCGGATTCTATTTGGTCGATTATCCCTCCGTGGTTGACGTGCTGACGGCCGTGAAGGATTTCGGTTTTGATGATAACATCGTCACCGCCGAACCGGTCTACTGGTATCCGATGCAAATCGAACCGAACGACCCGGAAGACAGTTTGCAGTACTGGCTCTCTAACGGTACTCACGGAATGAAATTGTATCAGGCCTGGGACACTCAGCCGGGCGATTCAGTCATCTTGTTCGGCGACATCGACTCGGGCGTCAACTATCGCCACCCTGATCTGCAGAAGAATATTTGGGTGAATCCGGGCGAAGACCTCAACCATAACGGCGTAGTATTTGATTCCGCCGATATTAACGGCGTCGACGATGACGGCAACGGCAAGGTGGACGATCTCGACGGCTGGGATTTCCTGCCTTCGCAGACGGGCTGCGCTCCGTTCGAGGACTGCAACGGTCCGGACAATAATCCCATGGACATGAACGGCCACGGAACTTTCATCGCCGGAATCGTCGCGGGTGTGACCAATGACGCGCAGGGAATCGCCGGCATCGGTGGCGGTTGGCAGCCGTATAACCCGGGCGTAAGAATTGTCTGCCTGCGCGCGGGCTATCTGGCAAACACCGGACTGGGGTACATAAACAGCGCGGCCGCATCCCAGGCGACCGATTATGCCCGACTGAATGGCGTGGACGTCATCAATTACAGCTTTGGCCGCACCGCCAGTCTGCCTTGTGATGTGAACTACGGCTATTCCGCGGCGTTTGCGGCATCCATTCGTACGGCGATCGCTGCCGGCATGTATGTCACTCATGCGGCCGGAAACGAAGGGCTCAATTGCCCCGAGTGGAAAGACACCATTCCGGGTGTGATAACTGTTTCGGCCCTGAACAAGAACGACGTCATCGCTTCCTGGTCAAACTATGGTTCCTGGATCGATCTCTCCGGCCCCGGCGCGGGCATATACTCGACCAGTTCCGATTCCGGACTGATCGGCTATCGCACGTACGACGGTACTTCTTTCTCGGCGCCTGCCGTAGCCGCCGTGGCGGCCTTGCTCAAATCGCAGCAGCCGACCTTGACGCTGACCGAGCTCCAAAACCTGATCTCTAATTATGCCGAGAATGTGGACGGTTACAATAGTCCTTCGTACGCGGGTCTGATTGGACGCAGGCCCAATGTCGGCGCATCAATGCAGGCGCTGCCTGATGCCAATTTCGAGGGCGGGTTTGTTGCGGGTAATGCGCCGTTTTCGACAACCTTTAATGACATATCGCCCAATAATCCGACCTCATGGTTGTGGAGTTTCGGCGACGGACAAACCTCAACGGAACAGCGTCCGCCGGCGATCGTTTACAGCACTCCCGGGTTATATTCGGTCTCGCTAACCGTCACTGAGCCGCGCGGAACGAACAAACACACTAAGTGGAATAGCATCCTGGTGACGGCCGACACGGTGTCACTGGCGGATATGTACATCGGAACCGGGACCGACACAATTGAGGTGCCCATCAGTCTGACCAATACGGCCACGGTTGATCAGATGCAGATTCCAATCACGTGGAAGGGCGCTACCGTAAACACCCTCTTATTGAACGTCGTCGACATCTCGGGAACGCGCTGCGCCGGCTTTGAGCAGGCGATCTTCAGCAACATCTACAACGGCGGCAAGGTAGCCACCCTTGACCTGAGAGCGAACATGGGCGGGGGACACGCGCCTCTGGCGGCAGGCAGCGGCGTGATTTGCAAAGTCAGATTCCAGGTTACTAATGCGTTGAAAAACCAGAAAATCTGCATTCGCGACACGGTTTATTCCAGCTTCACGCAGTCGCTCACGCACGGTTTATTTACTTATCAGGGGGCGTTTCAGGGTGCGTGCGTCACCGTCGGCAGTCCCGCAGTCTGCGGCGACGCTAACGGAGATGGCGGGGTTGATATTTCCGACGCCGTCTATTTGATCGCCTATATCTTCTCCGGCGGCCCGGCGCCTTCGCCATATAGCACTGGAGAGGTGAACTGCGACGGCTCGATTGATATTTCCGATGCTGTTTATCTGATATCGTACATTTTCTCCGGCGGTCCGGCGCCATGCGCGGGTTGCTGAGGCAATTATTTTTGAAAAAATTGTTGACTGGAGTTTCGGAAACGGATATATATTCGGAATACTTTGCGTTCGTGGGTAGTGGAGAAAGTTAAGGTATAACGCTGTTATCCTTGACGCGGTAGGAAGGAGAGATTGGAATGCGAAGGTCAGGCAGTGAATGGAATATGTTTCCCTACATAGGAGGTAAAATGAAGTTGAAGGTTTTGCTAGTGCTATTCGTGCTATCGGTTGCGGCGGTGGTGCCGGGCGCCAGCGTCTACGCGGTCGACACGTGCTATGTGGTACACGGAGGCATCGCGGACGCCGACAGCACCAACTTGAAGGAGTTGGATCTGGGTATTTGCGATACGCTTCGAATTGGATGCCCCGTCTGTATAACGTTTTCGCCGACTTCCAAGGGCGATTCTTTCTACGTACCGGTCTATCTGTTTAACGATTACCCCGTTGGCGGGTTCAATTTCGGAGTGAGGCAGAACGGTCAACAACTCAAGTTCAGCAAGAACTTCAAAAAGAATAATGCCATCCTGTTCGGCGGCTCCATGCAATTAAAGGTGTCGGCGGCGGGAGACTCACTCTTGTTCGGTTGGGCTGACTTTTCGGGTGAATCCCCTATTCCGGCCTGTACCGGTGATACCGGACAATATCTTGGCAGTATAATCATCAAGATGATTGACACCGTTCGGCAAGTGGTACGGCTGGACTCAGTCTCTTTGTATCCGCCTGCCGGCCCGTTCATTGAGACCAATATCTTTCCCTGGACTTTGCCCCCAGTACCGGGCGTCTCCGCGTCCAACACAGTGACAAAGAAGTCTACCCCGAAATTCGCCATGTGCAAGCAGTTCACTCCTCCATGCGACATCGCGTTACCGGTGGAAGGCAATGCTGATTTGAATCTTCCGACGAAGTATGAGTTGAGCCAGAATGTGCCCAATCCGTTCAACCCTTCGACCACAATTCAGTTTGCGATTCCCAAATCCGGCAATGTGAAAGTTGAAGTGTTCAACATGCTTGGCCAGAAGGTCAGGACTTTGCTTGACGATTACGAGAAAGCCGGCTACAAACGCGTCGAATGGGACGGCAACGACCAGAATGGTTCTTCGGTGGCCTCCGGTGTCTACCTCTATCGCATGTCATCAGGAGACTTCACCGAAACTAAGAAGATGTTACTGTTGAAGTAATTAGCAGAAATTCTAAATTAAGCTCTTCGTGATCTGTCACGAGGAGCTTTTTTTATGCCAAAATGGCAGCCATGGTGCGAAGTCTCTAATGTATTGCCGTATATCGAATTGGAGGGAATTGTCGGCAATATACATTTATTTGGTTGACTTATTGTCCATTTTGCATAAATTGTACGCCTGTTTTTATTATGATAGCAGTAACGGGACATAAATTTACAATCGGCAAAGAGGAATACTTGCCCTATTGCGTTGAGATGCAATACTTTAGGGTAAGTAAGCGTTATTGGTCGATTTGTTTTGAGCGCATCCGTCGCGCCGGCTTCAAGGTCATTTCGACTGCCGTTCCCTGGTCGATCCACGAAGATATTCGCCGCGAGTTTGATTTCTCAGGTTACACTGATCCTGCCAAGGATTTGATAGTGTTTATCGAACTGGCTCGTGAATTCGGGTTTAAGATCATCTTGCGCCCCGGGCCGATGGTTCTGGCCGAAGTGGAAAATGGCGGACTGCCGATTTTCTTATCCAAGTATCCGGAGATCTTTTCGCTCGATTCCGAAGGCGCCCTCACCTTGACGGATCTGCAGAACGGCCTGCCCGAATTTTCGTACCCCTCGAATATGCATCCTCGCATGGAGAATTTCGTTAAGCATTATTTCAACGGGCTGACGGAAATCGTGAAAAATTACATCTACCCGCGCGGTCCGTTGTTCCTGGTGGAGTTGGACGCGGGCAACTACTTCGGCGGCGATCCCTATCCATGGAAGTCCGACTACAACCCCTATGTTGTCACCACTCTTTATCCGCAGTTCTTGGAGAAGCGGTACGAGACTATCAAGAAGCTTAATCTTGCCTACGGTGAAAGCGCAGCTGATTTTGCGTCGGTGCAGCCGCCGCGTGATTTTATCATTTCCAAAGATCGGCCGTTGACGAAGCTTCTGGACTGGTTCCGTTTCAAAGAACATCTGATTAAAGAGTACGCGGCACATCTCATCGAGCAGTATAAGAGCTATTCCTGTGAGCCGTTGTTCTATCAGACGTTGGCGTTTCACAAATCGTTCCAGGCGCCAATGACGCCGATAATCGATTCCGATGGCGAAATCTTCCCGACGGTGAGTATCGGTTGGGACCGCACCTCGGCGGCTACTTTGCAAAAGATTCGCTATCTGCGTGCCAATTCGGAGTTCCCGTGGGGATCATCCGTGTCGGTCGGCAATAGCACCTCTGACTCGACGACATCGAAAAAGCATTTCCATATATCCGGTGATGCGACCAAATATCTGCTCACTCTGGGACTGGCCGGTGGGATCAAGGGATTCAATCAGTACAAGTTCGTGGAGTCCGAAAACTGGTATGATTCGCCTCTGGGAGCGGACGGCGCTATCCAGGAATCTTACGAAATCGTGCGCAAGTTGATGACCTTCACGACACAAACCGATATCGGCGCCTATGAGCCGCAAACCTCGCTGGGCATGGCCTGCT
The DNA here is from genome assembly GCA_963726455.1 of uncultured bacterium. Lineage (GTDB taxonomy): Bacteria > Zixibacteria > MSB-5A5 > CAIYYT01 > CAIYYT01 > CAIYYT01. The sequence goes on along the minus strand of CAVSCK010000005.1, from coordinate 125,833 downwards.
ACAAGGTGCACAATTGGGTTTCATTGTTGGAGGACGCCGGCCCATTCGGCTACGTGCAGACGCTGAACGATTTCACCATGCCGGAACTGGGAAGAGACCTCGACCGGATCAAGCAGGACTTTGTGATTCCCGACCTCGATAATCCGCTTTCGTTCGACAAACTCAAAAATGTTGTCGTCCCCGTAAGCGAGATCATGGATGCCGACAAGCAAGAGTTCCTGCTGGAGAAGGCAAGAGAAGGCACGAATTTGATTCTAGTCGGATTGCTGCCGAAGTACGACTCCAACTTGGATAACTGCCAGGTTCTGGCCAGCGCCATTCACTGCAAGACGCAACCGCTCGGCAAGATTGGCAATGTCGTCGCCGGCGAAGAAGAATTCCCGGGCTATGTCTACGGTTCGATTGTTTCGACCGAGAAGAAGAGCAAGAAGCTGGCGACCTATTCCGGCAAGACCGTGGGAATACGGATAAATCGTTTCAAGGGAACTATCATTTTGTTGTCATTCGATTGCTCGTCCCAGGGCAACCATGCCAAGATCAGTTTCCTGAAGAGCATACTTTCTGATCTCGGCGTATCGTTCAGAATCAAGACTTCCCACCCGAGTGTACGGGCTGTCATCCACAAGGGGGAGAAGAGTGGGATGTTCTACCTGCTTAATTCCTCGCCGTCACAGCCATTCCGGCGCACACGATCCGGTGCTACTAAAGTAGTTGTGCAGGTTGACCTTAAGGCATACGGCTACCGTGGGACAAAAGTAAATATGGTTGATGTTTTTACGGATGAGGAAATCATCACGACCACAGAGGAACTTCGTGAGGGGCTGTATTTCTCGCTGGGGAATCTTGACTCCCGCGCCTACCACTTTACGGTAAAATCGTAATTCCGCCGTCGGGCGGTTCTTAATCCCCTTTAGATATCCTGAGTCACTCCTTCTGGGCGGACGTTTACGGTCGCTTTCGGTCTGCCGGAGCTCCTGTACAGCCAGACCGCAAGCAAGACCTGTTTGCAGAAAGAGACTGTCAAATAGGCAGAAACTTGCAACGCCAAGGGTGTAAGAGCGTACTAATGATAGTCTTGGGATTTCCGCTTAGACGGAAATTGGCGCTATTTGGGATTTCAGACTTGCTAGGATAGTCTGCGCAGACGATGAGAACATGTGATAATTCGCTTGACTTTCGGTCCCAATTTGGCTATAATACTGGTCTATCGCTTAGGAGGTCGTAGTGAAGGGTGTGTCCGTTTATTCCTCGCTTAGACGTTGGGGTGTAATCTTGTCATTTGTATTGGTTGGTGTCGTAATCGGCTTTGTTATCTCCAGCAACACCGGTTGGGTCAACACCGCGGCCAGCCAAACGCAGTTCGCCCGCGCTACGCCTGCTCCCAAATCAATCTATCCGATTACCCAGGAAGGCAAATCACCGTTCGTCGGAGTGGTGGAGAAAGTACGCGATGCCGTGCTTAACATCCGCGCCGAACGGGTCGAACAGCTTACCCCGTCGCAGCGTCGGTGGATGCAGTTTTGGGGTTGGCAAGGTGATAATCCACGCGAGGTGTCGATGGGCACCGGTTTCTTCTTTAGGGAAGACGGCTATGTTCTGACCAACCACCATGTAATTGCAGGTGCTCGGGATGTGACCATTACGCTGGCGGATCGTTCCGATGTCAAAGCGAAGATAGTGGGCGAGGATGCTGCGAGCGACCTGGCGGTCTCTGAAGATACCCGGCAGCGGTTATCCATACATTGAGTTGGGAGACTCCGACTCGATCAAAGTAGGCGAATGGGTGATGGCGATAGGTAATCCGTTCCCATCACAGGGACTCGACCGCACGGTGACAGTGGGTGTGGTATCGGCGAAGGGTCGCAGGGGTCTAAACTTCGGTGAAGACACACCTGATTTTCAGGACTATATACAAACCGACGCAGCGATCAACCCTGGTAACTCAGGAGGGCCGCTGGTCAATCTTGACGGCTATGTGATCGGCATTAATGCGGCTATCGCGTCCTCCTCCGGGCAATCGGCGGGGATCGGCTTTGCGATTCCGTCTAACTTCGTCAAATCGGTGGTGACCGACCTGATGACCAAGGGCAAAGTCGAACGTGGCTGGCTGGGCGTGACGCTGAAAGATATCGACAACAACATGGCCGAGGCGAACGGATTGCCGAGTCCGCGCGGCGTGCTGATCGAGCAGGTAAGGTCGGATTCGCCGGCGCAGCAAGCCGGATTGCATGACGGCGACATCGTCACGAAATTCAATAGCGTCAATGTCGAAGACCAGAACCATTTCCGTTACCTCGTTGCCAGTGAACATTCGGGAAGTGTGATAGATTTGGAAGTATATCGCAAGGGCAGGCCGACGGACGTGAAGGTCACGATCGGTGACCGGGACGCCGGAATGGCAGAGGCCCAGCGAACGATGCCGCAGCGCCCAACCCGTAACGATCAACAGTCGGTCGATGCCGGTTGGCTGGGAATGTCGATACAGACTGCCAGTCAGAACTTGGCCGACCAGTACGGCGTTGACTTCCACGATGGTGTAATGGTGGTTGGTGTTGATCAGGGGAGTCCGGCAGATATCGAAGGCATTACGCCCGGCACGATCCTGTTCGAGATCAATCACGAAACGATTAAGACGGCCGGTGATTTCGACCGTATCAAGTCGCAGTTGCAGGGGCGGACGAAGGCGATAGCGATGATCGGTTACGATTACAAAGGCAATGTGAAGTATTTTGCGATTAAGCCCAATTAGTGATAGAGCAATGATCTTTGGTCCGACCTGTTCAGAGGAGGAGACAGGTGGCATTTTGTCTAACTTTAACATGAGGACGGAGTAGACTTGGCGAGACAGTCCAAAAAGTATCGGGATGAAGACAGGTCGCTGGACCTCTATTTGCGCGAAATCGGCGAAACGCCGTTGATCGACGCAGAGGAGGAAGTACGCCTGGCGAAGCGAATCCATGAAGGCGATCAATCGGCGTTGGAAGCACTAACCAAGGCCAATTTGCGTTTCGTGGTGAGCGTCGCCAAGCAGTATCAGAACCAGGGTCTGTCGCTGGCGGATTTGATCAACGAGGGGAACATCGGACTGATCAAGGCGGCAAAGCGTTTCGACTGGACGCGCGGATTCAAGTTCATATCGTACGCGGTCTGGTGGATCCGGCAAGCGATTCTGCAGGCGTTGGCCGAGCAGTCGCGCATTGTTCGTCTTCCGCTCAATCGCGTCGGCACGTTGCACAAGATTGGCAAGGTGTCGTCGTCGTTGGAGCAGGAATACGGACGTGAACCATCGCCGGAGGAAATCGCGCACGAACTGGAACTCTCGGAAGCGGAAGTATCCGACACTCTGAAGATTTCCAATTCGCATCTGTCTTTGGACGCGCCGTTTTCGGTGTCCGAGGACAACAGCCTGATCGATGTGCTCGAGGATGAATTCCAACCGGCTCCCGATGAAGCTTTACTCGATCAATCGTTGAGAGTGGAGATCGAAAAAGCGCTTGACACTCTTACTCCCCGCGAGGCGGAGGTGATCAATCTATACTTTGGCCTGAATCATGAGAAGGCACTAACATTGGAAGAGATTGGCGCCCGCTTTAACTTAACTCGCGAACGAGTAAGACAAATAAAAGAAAAAGCCATAAGGAGGTTGCGGCACGCCTCGCGCTCACGAAGTTTGCGGGCGTATCTGACCTGACCCACAGCTAAAGAGTTTAGTATTAGAAGAGGCGACGCGGTGTCGCCTCTTTTTTTAGTGCCTATGAGCGCAACCGAATGCCCAATCAACGGTTAGAAGAACCGGCAATCAGTACCCGCGACTCCACTTTTCCAATTGACATTTCTCCGTAAGGGCAGTATCTTTAACATAGACAACGACATCTCTGCTGACAACAACTACTACAGGGGCACGCGATCGAGCCGTCTGCCGGACGGATTGACCGTGATACTGTCTATTTGCATGGAGGTTATTGTGAATTGCAGGTCAACAGTTCCGCACGTCTGCTCACTGGTGGCGGCGTTCCTGGTAGGGCTCGTGATTATCACCCCGACTTTCGGAAATAGTATCGCCGTGGATCCGGAGGCACTGGCGGTCGGGCCGCAGTCGGTGAGCAGGCAGGCCGTCGGAGAATATGGACATGAAGATGACCTTATCGAGGTGATCTTCGAGCCATACCTGACTGTAAGATTACGACTGGGAGTGCCGGTGGATATTACTGGTAGGTCCCTGAGTTCCGTGTTGAGCACGCTTGCCGCGGTGGGGCCGGTCGAATGGCAGCGCACGTGCAATGTTTCGGAGGAGAAGCTCGATGAGATGCAAGCCGTAGGCGAGCAGAACTCGGGACAGCCGGTGTACAATCTCAACAACATCTACCGATTACGCCTTGGCAAAGGCCATGATCTTTGGGGGCTCTGCCGCGATCTCGAGTTTCTACCCGAAATCATGTGGGCGCGTCCGGTTCCCAAACCAATGATGCTGCCGATGATACCGCCCCCTTATGACACCGGCCAGCGATACATGCGTCCGGCGAGTTCAGCTCCGGTGGGGATTGATGCGCAATACGCGTGGACGCAAACAGGGGGTAACGGTTCCGGGGTCACGGTCTGTGACCTGGAATATAGCTGGAACTACAATCATGCAGACATCAGTAAGGTAGTGGGGTCGCAGATAAACAGCAATGTCGTCGATCCTTTCAGCGACGACGATCATGGGACTGCCGTCATCGGAGTTATGGTCGCGGACAATAACGGCTGGGGCACTACCGGAATCTGCTACGGTGCGAATCTCAAGACATGCGGCACTTACTATGGAAGTCCCACGCCGAGCTGGAATGTTGCTGGCGCCATTGCGCTGGCGACTGCCAGCCTGAATGCCGGCGATATTATCCTGCTCGAACAGCAATGGGACTACGGCGGAGGGTCTTATATCCCCATAGAATGGTGGGGCGACGTGAACAATCAGTCATGGAATCCCGTCTTCACCGCCATTGTAAACGCGGTAACAAACGGGATTCATGTGGTCGAAGCCGGCGGAAATGGCGCCTATGATACTGACATGCTCAACTGGCATCCAAATGGATCGGGAGCAATTGTTGTCGGAGCAAGTGGTGTTTATCCGGGTGGCACGTATGTGGAAGGCGACCTGCAGCGACTGTCGTTTGCCAGCTACGGCACTCGCTATGATCTTCAAGGTTGGGGCGAGAACGTCGTGACCACGGGTTATGGAGATCTGTACAATGCCGATGGCACTGATTACGCATACACCAGCGTCTTCGCGGGCACGTCAAGCGCATCTCCAATTGTTGCCGGCGCAGTGGCGTGCTGTGTGGGCCGCTGGAAGGGAGTCGGCGGACTGGGCGGGACCCTCACTCCAGCGATTCTGCGCACGGTTCTCAAAAATACCGCTACGGCACAAGTCACGCCTCCGGCTGGGAACATCGGCGGCAGACCGAATTTGCTGGCCGCGTTTCCATTCATTTCAGCACCGCCAGAATGGAACGACGTCACTCCCAGAGTTTTGTCACGATACGGCTCAATCTCGTCGGCAGCATGGGCGGATTACGATAATGATAACGATTTCGATCTTCTACTGACGCAGATGTACGACCCGGACTCCAGCCATCTGTTCAGGAATGATGCCGGCTCTTTCGTGGAGGTTACTCCAAATAGCATGGGCGCTGCGGCGACTGGAATAGTCGGAGTCTGGGGCGACTACGACAACGACGGAGATGTCGACATCTATGTCTCCCGCAACGATAGCCGAGCTAACAAGCTTTATCGCAACGATGGCGGAGGCGCCTTTACAGATGTTTCCAGCGCGCCTCTAAATGATGCTAACAATGGCAGTGGTGCCGCCTGGGTCGACTACGACACGGACGGTGACCTCGATCTGTATCTATCGCAACTGACTTCAGCGAATAAGCTGTTTCGTAACGACGGCGCTGGAACATTCGTTGACGCTACTAGCGGCCCCCTGGGAGATACGTTTAGTACTCATATGTCGACTTGGGCCGACTATGATAACGACAATGACCCCGACGTATTCATCGTAAACTTCAACGGTCCGAACAGACTGTTGCGCAATGACGGCGGCTCCTTTACCGACGTCACACCTCCAGCTCTGGCGATTGCCTCCCATAGTTTCGCAGCGGATTGGGGCGACTATGACAACGACGGAGATCTCGACCTGTTTGTTGCCGTCTACTGGTCGGGGCTGAGCGACAAGTTGTTTCGTAACGATGGGAACGGAGTCTTCACGGACGTGACGCCCGCCGTGATGACTGCTTGGGATTACACGCAGGGCTGTGCGTGGGGCGATTACGACAATGATGGTGATTTGGATCTTTTCGTAACGAACGGTTCCAATGAAGCCAACAAGCTCTTCCGCAACGACGGGAGCGGTAACTTTGCCGTGGCCTATACCGGAAACCTGATCAATCCTCTTACCGATTTGGGTTGCACCGGTCGGGGTGGCGTCTGGGCCGATTATGATCGCGACGGCGATCTGGACATTTACCTGTCGAATATGTACGGATACAATTGCCGCAGTCGGCTCCTTCGAAACGAGATTGGCGACAATAATCATTGGCTGCAGGCGAAACTTGTCGGCACGACATCCAACAAGAATAGCATCGGAGCGCGAGTCCGCATCGTTGCTGGAGGCAAGCAGCAGATTCGCGAAATCACGACGGTTTCCGGGGGATGGAATCAGAGCCCGCCGATAGCCGCATTCGGACTGGGGTCGAACACGATGATCGACTCTCTGATTGCTCGCTGGCCTTCTGATACCGTTCGGGTATTTACGTCGATTCCTGCTGATACGTTCCTGACCATCTACGAAACTGTGCCGACTTACCTTTGCGGTGATGCCAACGGTGACGGGGCAATTGATATCTCGGATGCTGTCTTTCTCATTCAGTATATTTTCGCCGGCGGGCAAGCGCCGAATCCGATTGCGGCCGGTGATGCCAATTGCGATCAGGCGGTGGACATCTCAGACGTGGTCTATCTGATACAGTACATCTTCGCCGGTGGACCGGCGCCGTGTGCAGGGTGTTAGGCAGGCAAATTCATACGCCACTTTCGCGATCGTGAATGACTACGGGGTTTATCCGCGTTGCAGGTGGCTTGAGCACGTCTGACGGTCTCTCTTTGTAACCGCAAAACGGGCGTTTCGCTTACATCTGCCTTGACAAATGGAGCAAAATGTATATCTTAAGTACCAGATACTTGCGAGAATGTACCTACTGTGTCGTTCCTCATAATTGATTGGCAGGCATAGCATAATTGGTCGCCAATGTCCGTCCGACCAAGCCATTCCGGGAGCTGTTTTGGCAGATGTACCCAGTCATCTCGATGTCTCGGAAAGAATTATCCCCGGTGAATAACGATGATTTCATATTAATGGAGAAAAATCGATGAAGCAGAGAAGCGCTATTGCTCACGCCTGGCCGATGCTCGGGCACTTGCTGACGATGATGGCCTTTTGCGTGGTCTTGATTGCTCAACCTGCGCTGTCTGTCCCGGCAAATCCCGATCGGGCGTTTGAAGTGACCCAGCCGGACGGAGTATCAAAGCTCACTCTTAGGGTCATTGGTGATGAAAGAAACGGACGTATGATTACCGAGGACGGATACACTGTCGCCCGGGATACTGACGGCTGGTATTGCTATGCCGTTCTGGATGCAGACGGAAACCTCAAGGCATCGAATTTCAGAGCCACCGCGGCGGACAGGCGATCCGGCGCCGAGAGAAGTTTTTTGGCCCAGATGCCGCTTAGTCTGGCAGCCACCAGTACGGTCGGAAGACCTGATCCGTCCTTTTATTCGTTCCCGGATGATCCGACTCTGACTCAGCGCGCGACCAGAACGACGACAAACAACGTGCTGGTGATTCTCATCAAGTATCCGGATGAAGGCAATACTTACCCGCCAAGCGATTTCGACTCGTTATTCAACGGCGCGAATTTCGATTTGGGTTCCTTGCACAAATTCTATCTGGAGACATCATACGATGCCTTCACGGTGACGGGCACGGTCGTAGGATTTTACACCGCGAGCCAGAATCGAAACTACTATGGCTATGCCTCCGGGATGGGGCGGGCCGCCATATTGGCCGCCGAGGCCGTGACCGCAGCCCGCGACGCGGGAGTCGATTTTGCGCCATTCGATAACAACAATGACGGCATCGTAGACGGTCTGTTTATCGTACACGTCGGGCCGGGCGCCGAAGCTGGTTATACCAATTATCCCTGGTCACATTCCGGTCATCTTTCCCCCTCCATCTCGGCGAGCGGCAAGACGGTCAGTGGTTACACCATGGAACCGGAAATGGTCTGGTCGGGCGTACGTTCAACGATCGGCGTCTTCGCGCACGAATACGGGCATGCCATCGGACTTCCCGATCTTTATGACACTGATTACAGCAGCGATGGAATCGGCAACTGGTGTTTGATGGCGGGAGGAAGTTGGAATGGTCCGGGCCAGAACGGTGCATCTCCGGCGCACATGAGTGCCTGGTGTAAGATCCGGAAAGGTTGGCTTCCGGTGACTCAGCCGTCAGTCAATGCCTACGGCGTTCATCTCGATCAAGCGGAAACCAATCAGTCATGCTTTAAGCTCAGAAGCAGCGTATTGCCCAGTACTCAATACTTTCTCGTAGAGAATCGGCAACAAGTTGGCTTTGATGCCTACCTTCCCGGATGCGGAATCGCGATCTGGCATATCGATGACACCCAGAACAATAACTCGAACGATACTCACCGCTGGGTCGATATCGAGTGTGCGGACAACAATCCGCCCACGCAAGCCGGCGATCTATGGATTAACAAGACATTTAACGGGGCCAGTGCTCCGAACAGCAATTCCTACACCGGTTCGCCAACTTTGGTGGAAGTTAAAGTCCTCTCGTCGTCATGCGCCTCAACAATGATTGCCAATTTGAAGGTCGGCGTTGTGGGCGATTTCGATGCCGACGGGGTTATTGATACGGTTGACAATTGCCCGAGTCTGGCCAACAGCAACCAGCTCGATACCGATAATGACGGTATCGGCGATGCCTGTGACAACTGCCCGACTGTGGTCAATGCGACTCAGAACGACGTCGACGGCGACGGCCTGGGCGATGCATGCGATCCCGATATTGACAACGACGGATTGCCTAACGCCGCCGACAATTGCAAGTACGCCGTCAATCCGGGTCAGGAGAACAGCGATGCCGATAGCCTCGGCGACGCCTGCGATAATTGCCCGCTTTTGGCGAACAACGATCAGTGGGACTCAAATGCGGACGGACTCGGCGACTGGTGCGACGACTCAGTACACATCGAGCCCGAACTGAACCTGCATCCTATATTATCCAATGCCTACTACCACAAGCCATATACCTACCAGTTTCTGCACGCCGGCGGCACGCCCCCATATAACTGGACTTTTGTAGGCGGGGATTTGCCATACGGCCTCACGTTTAATGATGGTTTGACCGGTACGATCACCGGTACACCGACCTATAAATCTACTTTCTATTTCTCGATTGCTCTGCAGGACGGCAGCGTCCCGGCGTTGACAGACACGGTCTCACTCACTCTTTCAGTCGTCGATCCGCCTTACGTTTGCGGGGATGCCGACCACAGCGGCAGCGTCGACATCTCGGACGCTGTCTATTTGATAGCTTACATCTTCGCCGGTGGTCCGGCGCCCAACCCGGCAGAGGCGGGAGACGCCAACTGCGATCATACAGCCGACATCTCGGATGCGGTGTACTTGATCCAATACATCTTCAGTGGTGGCGCGGCGCCATGTGCGGGGTGCTGATAAGATAGAGCCAGCATGCGGCGCACGCTTGTGCGCGGCTTTCGCAATTTGTGCCGTCAGGAAGAGTTCCTGACGGTGCTTTTTTAGTGTGGTGTTCGATCGCATACACCTCGTAACTATGTCTTCCGCGCACCGGGGGGAAGGCATGCCGCACAAGTATTCCGCGCCATCGCTGCGGGTTTAGCGGCTTTGCACAGGGCTTCCCAAGTCCTGCACTTCGCTGACATCCGGCTTGACAAACAAGACAAAATGTATATCTTAAGTGCTAGTTACTTACAAGAATAGGCCTACGATGTCGTTCTTCATAATTGATTGGCAAGCGTAGTATTACCGTGCGCCAATGTCTGCCCGCAAACCATTCCGGCAGCCAACGGACCGGAAGGAAATCTACTGCAATTACGGAACTAGGGTGCTAGTGCCAGGAAAGGAGTCTTTGCCATGAGTGCAAAGCGAATGTTCGTTGTATTTCTGTTTCTTTCGTTGACCTCAATCACATCACTATTGGCTGTGACCGGTCAGAGAGTGACTCTGTCACCTGCTGCATCGGTGAGCTGGAATGACCTGATGGCCATAGACCAGAATATGACGCCGGCGCAAAAGCAGGTTCACAGAGTGCCGCCGCTGATGCTGATGCCTGCAGAAACAGAGATAGCAAAACCGACCGGTCAAAACAACATTCTGGATGCGCTTAGTGTCGCAGGTGTAAGCCAGAATGTGCAAGCGCCCACGGTGGTGAGAAGTTTCCAGGCGATTCCGGATAACGGCGCTGTTATTCCTCCCGATACCGACGGCGGCGTCGGTGTTTCATACATCATGACATTCCTGAATTCCGAAGTGCGGGTGCAAAATCGCATGGGCACGGTTCTCTCGACGATTTCGTACGGAGCATTCTGGGCGCCGGTCGGGGCCTCAACGCTAAGCGATCCGCGCGTACTGTTCGATCCGGGCACAGGGCGGTTTTACGCCACCTCCATCGCCAATTACGAGTCGGCGAGTTCAGAAGTGCTGTTGGCGGTGACGGACAATGGTAATCCAATGGGCGTCTGGAAGTACTTCACGATCAAGGCAGACATGAGCAACATCAACTGGGCGGACTATCCGGACATTGGCTATAACGACACCTGGATCGCGCTGACTGCAAATATGTTTCCGGTTGCCGGCGGATCTCAGGCGGGACCAGCGATGTGGGTGGTCGACAAATCCACAGCGCTTTCGGGCGGCCCACTGACAGTCACTTATTTTCCGGTGGGATCAGGAATCTTCGGTGGATTCAACGGTTGGACTCTGCGCGTATGTCAGACCTACGGTTCAGAGCCGAAGTTGTATGTGGTTGACAATAACAATATCACGATCTCCAGTATCCATCAACTGCGCATAACTGAGATAACCGGCACCGGACCGGCGCCGGTCTGGAACGCGACAGCGGGATCCACTATTGCCGAATCCGGGCTGTTCGCGGTTGCCAATAATTTCAACGGCTCAATGCTCAATGCGTCCCAGCTTGGTACCACGACCAAGATCACAACCAATGATTCGCGAATCATTAATGCAGTCTTCCGCAACGGCAAGATTTGGTGCACGCATGCCGCAGGTTTGCCGGTATCTTCAGCCAATCGCGATGCCGTATTCTGGTATCAACTCGACCCGACGGCAATGCCGAATCCGATCGTGCAATCGGGCGTACTGGATGAGGGCGCGAATACATATCTGTTCTACCCGAGCATAAATGCCAATGCCAATGATGATGCGATGATTGGGTTTTCGCGTTCCAATCCGACGATCTACGCGCAGGCGGCATACACCAGCCGCCAGGCATCCGACCCGCTGGGCACCATGGCGCCGATTAAGGTGCTCAAATTAGGTGAGTCGACCTACACCAAGAATTTCGGTGGCACACGCGTGCGCTGGGGAGACTACAGCGCTACCGTGGTAGATCCGATGGATAGTCTGAGCTTCTGGACCATTCAGGAATATGCGGGGATGAAAGTCGGTCCGGGCGTCGATGACAGCCGTTGGGGCACGTGGTGGGGAACGACTATGGTAGATATGGATCGAGACGGAGTTGCAGACACCGTGGACAACTGCCCGATGACGGCAAATGCCAATCAGCTTGACACCGACCACGACGGCATCGGTGATGTCTGCGACAACTGTCCGACAGTGGCCAACGCGAATCAAAAGGATACTGACGGTGACGGTCTGGGTGATGTTTGCGATCCCGATATTGATAATGATGGCATTCTGAATGCAGTCGACAATTGCCCATATACGCCCAATTTGTCGCAAGTGAACGCTGATGGTGACTTGTTTGGTGATGCCTGCGACAATTGTCCTCTGGTGAGCAACAATGATCAATGGGATTCGGATACGGACGGCGTCGGCGACGCATGCGACGGATTCCTGCACATCGAGCCACTGCTGCATGTGAACCCAGCTCTGCCCGATGCCTATTATCACAAGCCATACGAATTCCAGTTCCTGCACTCGGGCGGCATTCCACCCTACACCTGGTCATTCGTCGGTGGAGACTTGCCGTACGGCCTCACGTTTAATGATGGCCTGGTCGGGACGATCACAGGTACTCCAACCTATAAATCTACCTTCTATTTCTCGATCGCTTTGCAGGACGGCAGCGCTCCGGCGTTGACAGACACAGTAGCGGTCAACCTTAGAGTCGTCGATCCGCCTTACGTTTGCGGTGATGCCGATCGCAGTGGCAGCGTTGACATTTCGGATGCTGTCTATTTGATCGCCTACATTTTCTCTGGCGGTCCGGCACCAAATCCGGTGGAGGCGGGAGATGCCAACTGTGATCATTCAATTGACATCTCGGACGCCGTCTACTTGATCGCGTACATCTTCTCCGGCGGTCCGGCTCCGTGTGCCGGCTGTTGAGGTACGATACTAGATAACCTACATCTGCATTGACTGTAATGCCGTCCGGAGAGTCTCTCCGGACGGCATTCTTTTTGAGCGCAGACCCTTAAGAATCGCCTCTTGCCCCCAGAAATCAGCCCGCTTACTCCGCCAGGAACTTGTGTTTATGGAGGTCAATTAGACGCCACAAATGGGGCAGGGTGCCGCGTACCTTAATCGTAGAGCCAGAAAGACTCATGACAACCGATCACAGGGAACTGTGAGGGAGCGAATCGGTTTCTTTATAACAAGAGAAGTGTCCAAAGGGATGAAAGGAGACAAGCTTATGTCGATATGGCAAACGTCGCGGGCGACGCTCGTTCTAATACTGTTGCTGACTGCGGCAAGTTTTGGCGTCTCCGGACAACAAATGCAGATTGATCCGGTAGCTCAGGTGAGCTGGCAGGACTTGGAGAACATGGAGGCGAGGGCACCGCTGGCAAAGACCGCGGAGGTGCAGGAAGTAAAACCGCTATTGCTGATGCCGGCGCCGAGAGAGGTTGGTGGGCCACTGGGTAAGTTGGGTAGTGCAGGGAGTCTGGGGACAGAGCAATTTCTTTCGCCGATGCAGGTGCCGCCGGTAGTCAGAAATTTCCAGGCCTTGCCCGATAACCTTCACGTGATCCCTCCGGATTCGCACGGCGCCGTAAGTCTGAACCGGGTGATGACGATGCTGAATTCACAAATCAGGGTGCAGGACAAGTTTGGGAATATCCTGAGTACAATCTCCTATCCGACATTCTGGTCGCCAACGGGTTCGACCAATGTTAGTGATCCCCACGTTCTGTACGACCCGAGCGTCAACCGTTGGTATGCGTCGTCCATCGCGGACTTCCAAACCGTGAATTCCGCTGTGGTGATGGCGGTCAGCGACAGCGCCAATCCGATGGGGACCTGGAAATTCTACCGCATACCTGCGGACACCTCGCACATTAGCTGGGCTGATTATCCGGACATCGGGTATAATGGAACCTGGATTGCCATTACGGCCAACATGTTCAAAGTGACGGGGAATACTTTCTCCGGAACGTCGATGTGGGTAATTGAAAAATCGACGGCGCTTGCCGGGGGACCGTTGACCTTCACGAGTTTTCCGGTGGGATCAGACAATTTCGGCAATGTCGGTTCAGGTTTCGCGCTTCGCGTCTGTCAGACATTCGGTAATGAGCCGACACTATATCTGGTCGATAATGCCGGATTCACCTCGGGAGGAGTAGCTCTCCTCAGATTGACACAAATCACCGGTACGGGACCGGCGCCGGTTTGGGCCGCTGTGCCTGGTTCGACGATTGGCGGCTCGGGGTTATTCTCGGTAGCACATAATTTCTCGAATAATCAGCCAGACGCCAAGCAACAGGGCACAGCCACACTGGTGTCAACCAACGATTCGCGTATGCTCAATGCCGTCTTCCGTAACGGCAGGATTTGGTGCACGCACAGTGCAGGCCTGCCGGTGAATTCTCCCAACCACGTTTCCGTCTTCTGGTATGAACTCGATCCGGCGACGCTACCGAATCCGATTGTGCAATCGGGCGTGGTTGATATGGGCACGAATGACTTTCTGTTCTTTCCCAGTATTGCAGTCAATTCCGGGAATGATGTCTTTCTCGGGTTCTCGCATTCGAATCCCAACATCTTTGTCGAAGCGGCTTACACCGGCCGCAGGTCAACCGATCCAATCGGGACGACGAGCACCGTGGCAACGATCAAGGCCGGCGAGGGCATCTATACCAAGACCTTCGGCGGAACTGAGGTTCGCTGGGGGGATTTTAGTGCCACAGTCGTAGACCCCAAGGATAGCACCAGCTTCTGGACGATTCAGGAATATGCGGCGACACCGGTTGGACCGAACCCTGCTGACACGCGCTGGGGCACTTGGTGGGGGACTACTCTGGTTGAATTCACTTGCGGCGACGCCAACGGTGACGGTGGAGTCGATATCGCCGACGTGGTCTACCTCATAAATTACATTTTTGCGGGGGGACCGGCGCCGGTCACAGCCACAGCCGGGGATCCCAACTGTGACAAGTCGATCGACATCGCGGACGCGGTGTACCTTATTCAATACATATTTGGCGGGGGACCGGTGCCATGCGCTGCCTGCCCGCCGGTGTAACCTGTTATTAATTAGTTTGTTATGGAAATGACTTGCGCTCCGGAGCTTTCGATATATATTGATATGCTTCCTGCGGTGGGATGCCATCCGTCAGGTTGACACAGATAGAATGTGAGATTGAGGAGATAGATAATGGCTAAGAAGAAAACGGATGCGCGTGGGATGATCACCATCGAGTGTACTGAGGCGGCCAAAGAGGGCAAGACAGCTTCACGGTACACGACGACCAAGAACAAGCGCAATACCCCGGACAGAATGGAGATCAAGAAGTACAATCCTTATCTGCGCCGGCATACAATTCATAAAGAAGTCCGCTAAGGCGGCCATGGGCTTGACCGGCGTGGCTGCCGAACGGCCTTGGAAGAGCTATTGCAGGGCACGCTATGCGTGCCCTTTCTCTTTGTATGTATATTCTCCCGACCAATTCCTTGTGCAGTATTCCCCAATTCGGTAAGTTGGTTGCCTCTCGCGTTGAAGAGAGACGTTACTGGTACGTTCTCGTACGAATCGGGATAGCAGAGACATGACCTTCTTCCGGCGGTTCATCGAGTTCTTTGGGTTAAGGCGAAGTATCGTCGCCTTAATGGGTATGGTGATTCTCGTCGGGATGGGCGAGCGGATGGCAGAACGATTTCTGCCCATCTATTTGCTGGCCCTGGGTGGAGGCGATCTTGCCATCGGACTGCTTGGCTGGTTGCAGAACCAGGTTGGAGCTGTCTATTCTTTCGGCGGGGGCTATCTCTCGGATCGGTTTGGCGTCAAACGGTCGCTGCTGGCCTTCAATCTTCTGGCAATGGCCGGCTACGTGCTGGTGATACTGGTTCCCACGGTATGGGCAGTAATCGCCGGCGCATTTTTCTTTCTGACCTGGTCGGCGATATCACTGCCAGCCACCATGGGTCTCGTAGCGCGAGTCTTGCCGAAAGCCAAACGCACGATGGGAGTGACGATGCACTCCCTCATTCGGCGAATTCCAATGGCGCTGGGGCCGTTGTGCGGTGGGTTCTTCATCGATCAGTGGGGTGTGCGCACCGGCGTGCGGTTGGCGTTTCTGACGGCGCTGGCGATGGCGATAATTGCCGCGATCGTTCAACAGTTCATGATCGATGACGATCGGCAGCATGTTGTCGAAAGTCAGAAGAAGGCAATTGCCAATCCTTTGAAGTTGTTCAAGGAAATGAGCCAGCCGCTGCGAAACCTGCTGGTGTCCGATATTCTAATTCGTTTTTGCGAGCAGATTCCTTATGCCTTTGTGGTTGTGTGGTGCATGAAGGTAATTGCAGCTCCGGTTGACGGCGTGCAATTTGGAATTCTCACCACTGTGGAAATGGTCACCGCGGTGCTCGTCTACATTCCGGTTGCCTACTTTGCGGACAAGACTCAGAAGAAGCCCTTTGTCGTCATTACCTTCGTGAACTTTACGCTGTTCCCGTTGGTGCTGCTCTTCTGCCATTCGTTCTGGCCATTGGTAATCGCGTTCATATTGCGCGGCCTCAAGGAATTTGGCGAACCGACGCGCAAGGCGATGATTATGGATCTGGCCCCGGCCGGACGCGAGGCCGGGATGTTCGGGCTATATTATCTGATTCGCGATACGATTGTGGCGCTGGCGGCATTCGGTGGGGCGGCACTCTGGATGATCAGCCCGAAAACAAACTTGCTGACCGCATTTGCCTTCGGAATCATAGGCACGATCTGGTTTGCGTTACGCGGCAAAGAAGTCGCTTCGTAATAGCATCATCAAATAGGCGACCGTCATTGGTCGGAGGTGTTGTATGAAATGGGTGACCCGTGAACACGTAAAGGTTGACCGTGTGGCATGCCCGTGGTTGATCAGGAAATTCGTCGATCCGCATGCAGAATTTCTATTCGTGCCGAAAGACATGGTTCAGGAAACAGCGGCGCGAGAGCACGCTATCCCGTTTGATGTTGCCGGCGCCGAGCTGGGACATCACGACGGTAAGTGCAGTTTCGAAGCCATTGTGAGCAAATACGGGATAGAAGATCCGGCGATCAAATTGCTGGCACAGATAGTTCATGGCGCCGATTGCGAAAATGATCTCTATGGCCGTGCCGAGGCCGCCGGACTGGGTGCGATAGCTGAGGGTTTCCGGCATCTGGGACTAAATGACGACCATGAAGTGCTGGCGGAGGAATCGATTGTATACGACGCGCTCTTTGCCTACTGCCGGTTGCAGACGGCGAAATGATTTTCCGTCACCAATGAGAACAGAGATTGCCTTATCGTGTCCCCGCTCGTTCCCACCTTCAAGGGCACGCCTCGCAATGACGGGTTGCGTGCGCTAGCAACTTGCACAAGGGGCAGGGCCGCCGGCGAAGATGTAGCTTATCAGGTAGACCGCGTCGGAGATGTCAATGGCTGCGTCGCAGTTGGCATCGCCATAATTGAGCGGATTTGGCGCCGGGCCGCCTGAAAAGATGTAGGCAATCAGGAATACCGCGTCACTGATATCAATGCCACCGTCCGAGTTGGCGTCTCCGCAGCCAACCGGATCCGTGTTCCAGCCGGCGACACGCGCCATAATCCACCACCACGCCTTGGCCTTCTGATAGCAATTGAAACAATGCGAATGCGCGCAACTTCCTCCGCAGTCAGTGCAGGTGTGGGTAGCGCACCAAGTATAGCACCATTCGCAGGCGTCGCTGCCGTCGGGGTAATACGCGCCATCCGGATCGTAGCTCTCGATGTCGGCAAAATCGAAAAGCACTTTCCCGTTTGCGGCACACCACTGGCGAATCTGATTGTTCCGCGCATACAGGTTTCCTGCGGCGCCGGTGCCGTCGAGATGGCCGGTCATGTATACGAATCGGACATTCGGAAATTCGTTTTCGAGTTGCTCCATCGCGTTGAGATAACTGTTAATACCGGCCTCAGTATTGTCGGATACGCCGCCGCACCATGACCACATCACGACATTGTAATCCGGGTTGGAATTGAGAAAATCGCGCGTCGGCTGCACCCAGGTAATGTCTCCGGCGGCGCCAAGATCGTCGCCGTACTCGAAGAATGACGGCGAGCCGCATTGCAGCGGATACTCGTACGCCAACATGCCGATTCCGGTCAATATCTGGCTGCCGTGAGATGTGTGGCCATAGAAGAACCGGTAATTGGCGCGAATCTGGTCGAAATATTCCTGCGGAATCTGCGCGAACTTCGCGACCGTCGTGTGATCGGCGACAATCGCGGCGGCAGTGGCGGGTTGCGGCGATGTCAGAAATGAGATGAACGACAACGAAACGATGGCAAGCGCGATCAATACAGCTCTTCTCATATTGTCCTCCCGGCAGGGTATTGTATCTGGTCAATGACTCGCGACGACATAACATAGTAGTTCTTGTCTGCTTTGGCAAGTGCTTTCTTCAGGAGAATGTTCGCGGGCATTGTGTCGCTCGCAGGCCGGGAAAAATCCCTTGATTTTGTCCGCTTAGAATAGTATTCTGGCGCGAGCATCGACCAGAATGGTCGGTGCATTTTTTGGAGAGAATGAATTAGCTATGGAAAGACCTAAACTACCGCGCCTCACTCAGAACTGGACGAGCGCCCTGGGCGCTACCATCGCAGTTATCGTGGGTCTGGCGATTGTCGTACTGCTCATTATCAGCGCCGGCGCCGAGGAGCCGAACACCTACCTCGGAATATTCGTTTACATGGTATTACCCGCCGGGTTTGTGTTTGGATTGTTTTTGATTCCGGTAGGAATGTACCGGCAATGGCGGCGTTGGCGGAAGACCGGCGAGCAGGAGATTCCCAAGTGGCCGCTGGTGGATCTTAACCGCACCGGACACCGCAACGCTACGATCATCTTTTTGTCGGGAACAGTGTTGATTCTGGTTATCAGCGCGGTGGGAAGTTATCAGGCCTATCATTACACGGAGTCGGTGGCCTTCTGCGGGCTGACCTGTCACTCCGTCATGGAACCGGAACACACGGCCTATCAGCAGTCGCCGCATGCGCGGGTGTCGTGCGCCGAGTGCCATGTCGGGTATGGCGCCAGTTGGTACGCCAAATCGAAATTGTCGGGCGCTTATCAGGTTTACGCCGTTGTCGCGAACAAATATCCGCGGCCGATTCCGACGCCGATCACCAACCTGCGCCCGGCCCAGGAAACGTGCGAGCGCTGCCATTGGCCCGAGAAAAGATTCGGTTCCCAGCAGCGTGAATTCAAACAGTACCAATACGACGAAACGAGCACGCCCTGGACGATCAATATGCTGGTCAAGGTCGGCGGCAGCGATCCCAAACCGGGATACACCGCAGGAATTCACTGGCATATGAATGTCGGCGTCGACATCGAGTACATCCCGCGCGACGAAAAGCGGCAGGATATTCCCTGGGTGAGAATCACCGACAAGCGGACCAAGCGAGTGACAGTCTATCAGGATACCGAGACTCCGCTCACTGAGGATGAAATCAACAAAGCCGTCAAGCGGAGAATGGACTGCGTAGATTGCCACAACCGCCCGAGCCATATCTTTAATTCCCCGGATTATGCCATCGACGAAATGCTGCTGGAAGAACGAATCGATCGGAAGCTGCCGGAGATCAAGAAAATTGCGGTCGAAGCGATTGCGAAGGAATACGACACCAAGGATGACGCTTATGCCGGAATCGCCAGCACGATCAACGATTTCTATAAAGCGCGGGATGCGGCATACTTCTCGGCGAATGAAGCAAACATCGATAAGGCGATTGCGGCCGCACAGGAAGCGTATTCGAAGAATATTTTCCCGACGATGAAAGCTCGCTGGGCAGTGTATCCGAACAACATTGGGCATTTCATTAACAAGGGATGTTTCCGTTGCCACGACGGCAAGCACAAAAGCTCGGATGGTTTGATCGTGACGCGTGAATGCAATTCGTGTCATGCCATCTTGCTGCAGGGAAGGCCCGACAGTTTGCAGGTCGCAACTACCGAGGCCGGTCTGGAGTTTTCGCATCCGGTTGACATCAGCGATGCCTGGAAGGAAATGAATTGCTCCGAGTGTCACACGGGCGTGCAGCCGTGACGACGGCTTAACGAAGCGCTTGGTGGTGCGTAGATTAGATTTCTAAACGGACGGACAAGCAATGTTCGTCCGTTTTCATTTGCAGCATTAACACTGGACAACTAAATTCCTCCCGATAGACATTATGGCTTTGGAAGTCTCACTTGCCTTCCTCGGTTTGCCACATTATAGTTATTTCTTTAATGCAGAATATGTTGTGGCGCAACGCATTGCGTGCAGAGATTGCGATTTTTTTCACAATCTGTCACTTTTTCCCCGTGACATTTGGCCCAAACTAAGCTATTTTCAATGCGGAAAAGTGATTCGCGACGATCCGCCTGCCGGCCAGAATGGTTGGCAGGAACGGCGCGGATCGGACAAGTGGTGAATAGTTGATGATCGCTGTCTGCAATTCAGTGATATTAGGAAGTCCAGTCGTTATCATTAGTCGGCTGAATTCAGAATTGATGAACGCTGCGGGGGAAATCATTGGGGACTAACTTCACGAAGGAAGATAATCAAATGTTGGAATCGGCAGTAGAGACTGATCAGCAAGTTACGTTGCAACGTGAACAACTGCAAACGCTGTTCACAGTGCTGCAGGAGCAGGGCTACCGGTTGATGGGGCCGACCGTTCGCGATGAAGCGATCGTGTATGACGAGTTGAACTCAACCGACGACCTTCCGATCGGGTGGACTGACGAGCAGGACGGCGGATACTATCGTCTGATTCAGCGTAAGGATTCGGCATTCTTTGGCTATGTAGTCGGTCCGCAATCATGGAAGAAGTTCCTGTTTCCACCGACTCTGCGTTTGTGGAAGGCGAATCTGGAAAATCGGCAAGTGACCATCATTGAAGAGAAAGAGGAAACTCCCAAGTACGCCTTTATCGGCGTGCGTTCATGCGAGTTAAATGCCATCGCGACGCAGGACAAGATCTTTATGCAGGGAGAACACGCCGATCCGGTTTACCGAGCCCGCCGTGAGAAAGTATTCATCGTGGCCGTCAACTGCACCGTGACGCGGGGAACCTGTTTTTGCGTTTCGATGAGGACCGGTCCGAGAGTTTCCTCGGGATTTGACCTGGCGCTAACGGAAGTTGTCGATAAGGCCCGTCACTATTTTGTGGTGGAATCGGGAAGCGACAAAGGCGCCGCGGTGATCAGCAAAGTCAGTAATCAAATCGCTACCGCCGAAGAAAAGCAGACCGTGTTTGAACTCATGAAGAAGTCGTCCGAGAACATGGGACGCCAACTGGACACGAACGGTATCTACGAATTGCTGTATCGCAATATCGAACATCCGCGCTGGGACAATGTTGCGGCGCGTTGTCTTACCTGCTGCAATTGTACAATGGTCTGCCCGACCTGTTTCTGCATGACGGTCAATGACATCACCGATCTGGCTGGAACAACTGCAGAACGCATCAGGCGATGGGACTCTTGCTTCACGCTGGACTTCTCTTACATACACGGTGGCAGCATCAGGACCTCCACCAGGGCGCGGTATCGGCAGTGGATGACGCATAAGCTGGCGGCGTGGCAGGATCAGTTCGGCATGTCGGGATGCGTCGGTTGCGGTCGGTGTATTACCTGGTGCCCGGTTGGTATCGATATCACGGAGGAAGCGCGGGCGATCCGGGCGAGCGACAAGCGAGAAAAAGCGACAATGGCAATAAAGGAGCATTAGGATGGAGACATTGGAACCGATACTGGCGGCACATCCGTTCTTTAAGGGCTTGCCCCATGAGCAATTGCATTTGCTCCTGGGCTGCGCCTCGAATGTCAAGTTTGATGCCGGCGAGTTTATTTCCCGCGAAGGTCAGGAAGCATCCGAATTTTACATCATTCGTCAAGGCAAAGTCGCGCTGGAGCTATTCAGCCCTACGCACGGTCCGATAACCGTCGAAACTTTGGAGGACGGCGACGTCACCGGCTGGTCGTGGCTGCTACCTCCGTATCGGGCGCACTTCGACGCGCGGGCGGTGGAACTCACACGTGCAATTCGATTCGATGCCTTGTGCCTGCGCAGCAAGCTGGATGAAGACCATGACCTCGGATATGAGTTACTCAAGCGCTTCGTGAAGATTATCGCCGAGCGCCTGTCGGCAACCAGACTTCAATTGTTGGACATATATGGAACCCGTGCTTGAAACTAAGGCCTCAACACCGGCAGGCCGCAGCAACTCGATGCTGCCGAGGACGTATCGCATCGAAAAGTATCGCAAAGAGACACACGATACGTTCACTCTGGAACTCAAACCCGTTGACGGAACGGCAGAACATAAATTCGTCGCGGGGCAATTCAATATGCTATACAAGTTCGGCGTTGGCGAAGCGGCAATCTCGATCAGCGGCGATCCGACCAAGCCGGCAACCTTGATTCATACAATCCGTGCCGTCGGTTCGGTCACTAAAGCGATGGCGAAGCTAAAGGCCGGTGACACCATCGGCGTGCGCGGTCCCTTTGGCGCCGCCTGGCCGGTGACACAGGCAGCCGGTGGGGATGTACTGATAATCGCGGGCGGTATTGGACTGGCGCCTTTGCGGCCGGTAGTCTATCAGGTTCTGGCCGAGCGCAAAAAATACAACCGGGTTTTCCTGCTGTACGGCACCAGAACGCCGGATGACATGCTCTATGTCACGGAACTGGAAAAGTGGCGCTCCCGCTTTGACCTGGAAGTACACGTCACCGTCGACCGCGCATCGAGCGGCTGGCGGGGCAATGTCGGCGTCGTGACCTCACTGCTCAGGAAGGCGGCTTTCGATCCCGAAAACACCACGGCGATGATTTGCGGCCCGGAAATCATGATGCGCTTCGTGGCGATGGGTTTGATCAAGCAGGACCTCGGGCTGGAACGAATCTACGTATCGATGGAGCGAAATATGAAGTGTGGCGTCGGGCTGTGTGGACATTGCCAGTTCGGGCCGACCTTCGTCTGCAAGGACGGGCCGGTGTTCAGTTACGATAAGGTAATTGAATTGCTGGGAAGGCGGGAAATCTGATATGGCAACCAAAACCAAACCGAAAGTGGCAGTCTGGAAATTTGCGTCTTGTGACGGCTGTCAACTGAGTCTGCTCGATTGCGAAAATGAGCTACTGGCCATCGCCGATGCGGTGGAGATCGCCAATTTCCCGGAGGCGACGCGCGCTTTGGTCAAGGGACCCTACGATATATCGCTGGTCGAAGGCTCGATCACGACCTCGCACGATGCCGAGCGCATTCAGAAAGTGCGCAAGATGTCAAAGCTCTTAATCACGATTGGCGCCTGTGCCACGGCGGGAGGAATTCAGGGGCTTCGCAATTTTGCGAACGTCATGGATTACGCGAATTACGTCTATGCGTCGCCGCAGTACATCGAGACGCTGCACAAGTCAACTCCGATCGGCTACCACGTGCTGGTCGATTTCGAATTGCGTGGCTGCCCGATCAACAAAGCGCAGTTGGTGGAAGTGCTCAGCGCTTTCCTCAACGGCCGCAAGCCGAACACGCCGCCGCATTCCGTCTGCCTGCAATGCAAATTGAAAGGCACGCCTTGTGTGATGGTGGCGCAGGGGAAACCCTGCATGGGACCGGTGACGCAGGCCGGTTGCGGCGCCATCTGCCCGTCATTCAGCCGTGGCTGCTACGGTTGTTTCGGACCGAAAGAGACCCCGAATACCATGTCGATGAGCGAGCAATTCAGCAAAATCGGCGTCAACGAAGATTATCTCGTGCGGCTGTATCGGAGTTACAACTCCTATTCGGAGACCTTCCGGAAAGAGAGCGAAGCTCATGAAAGATAGCAGAACGATCAAGGTCGATTATCTGGCGCGAGTCGAAGGCGAAGGATCGCTCTATGTGAAGATCAAAGACGACCGCGTGGAAGACGTGAAACTGAAGATTTTCGAACCGCCGCGTTTCTTCGAGGCATTTATGCGTGGCCGTCATTATGCCGAAGCGCCCGACATTGCCGCACGCATCTGCGGAATCTGCCCGATTGCCTATCAAATGAGCGCGGTGAGCGCGATGGAACAGATATTCGGTGTCACGGTCGATGGACAACTACGCGCGCTGCGGCGCCTAATATACTGCGGCGAGTGGATCGAAAGCCACGCGCTGCATATCTACATGCTGCACGCGCCTGATTTCCTTGGCTATCCCGACGCCATTCAACTGGCGAAGGATTATCCCGACATCGTCAAGCGGGGTCTGCGCCTCAAGAAATGCGGGAATGATCTTATGACGCTGATTGGCGGACGCGAAATTCATCCGATCAACGTGCGCGTCGGCGGATTCTACAAGGCGCCGGAAAAGTCGCAATTGGCTTCGATCGCGGAGGAACTCAAATGGGCTCGCGATGCCGCAATCGAAACGTCAAAATGGGTGGCGACCTTCAAGTTTCCGGATTTTGAGCGTGACTACGAATTCGTCGCCATGCGGCATCCGGATGAGTATCCACTCATCGAAGGACGACTGGTGTCGAATCGCGGGCTGGATATCGAGATCAAGGAGTACGAGCAGCATTTTGCGGAGGAGCACGTCAAGCATTCTCACGCTCTACACTCCGTAATCAGAGCGCGTGGCGCTTACTTCGTGGGGCCGTTGGCGCGCTTCAATCTCAATTTCGACCGACTGTCGCCGGTGCCGCAGCAGGTCGCCAGAGAGGTCGGCCTGGGCAATAGCTGTCGCAATCCCTTCAAAGGCATAATCGTGCGCAGCATTGAGACGGTCTATGCCTGTGATGAGGCATTACGAATTATCGCAAATTATGAGAAGCCGGAGAAACCGGCAGTCGAATTTAAGAAACGCGCCGGGGTCGGATGCGGCTGCTCGGAAGCACCCCGCGGTATCTGCTATCATCGGTATCGTGTCGACGAAAAAGGCAAGATAACCGAGGCCAAGATCGTGCCGCCGACATCGCAGAACCAAAAGACAATCGAGAATGATCTGGCGGAATTCGTGCCACGGCATATCCATCTGTCGGACGAGAATCTGACCTGGCAATGCGAGCAGGCGGTGCGCAACTATGATCCGTGCATTTCCTGCGCGACACATTTCCTGAAACTGAAGATCGACAGGCGGTGATGCAAAATGGCGGCGACTGATGACGACTCGACCGTCCGGCGCAACACTGCTTTGGTAATTGGGGTCGGCAACGAGTTCCGACACGATGACGCTGCCGGTATTGCGGTTGCGAACCGAATCGCGGCGCTGACACTGCCGCGCGTAAACGCCGTCGTCCATTCAGGTGAGGGCGTGTCACTGTTGGAGCGTTTTGGCGAAGCAGATACAGTTATCATCATAGACGCAGCACAATCGTCGTCAACGCCGGGACTCATCTATCGATTTGATGCCGCCCGGGTTCCAATTCCGAGCGATTTCTTCAATTACTCCACGCATGCCTTCAGTGTCGCTGAGGCCGTGGAGTTGGCGCGCGCACTCGGGCGATTGCCGGAACGGTTGGTGGTTTACGGTATCGAGGGGGCCGATTTTTCCGCAGGCAACGGACTGACGCAATCGGTGGTGAGTGCGGTCAACGACGTGGTCGCGCGGGTTATGAACGATCTCAACGAGATGGCGTTCACAGAGACGGTCTAAACTTCTTTCCGGGCGCAATTGCCGCGCATGAACAGTATGATTCCGAAATCCGCACAGTCAATACCGAAGTATGAGCAGCAGCGGCTGCGATTTGCTATTCGTGGCGCCGTGCAGGGCGTCGGATTTCGGCCGTTCGTATATCGGCTGGCGCAGGATCTGGAATTGCGGGGTTACGTCACCAACACTTCGCAGGGAGTGATTATCGAAATCGAGGCGTCACAAGAAGCGCTGGATATGTTTCGCAAGCGTCTGATATCGGAGTTACCGCCACGCGCCTTTGTGCAGAGTTGCGAAGTGTCGCAACTCGATCCCGTTGGTTATTCAGTTTTCGAAATCCGCGCCAGCGTGGCGACTGGCGGTAAGTCGGCCTATGTCTTGCCGGATATTGCCACGTGCCCCGACTGCCTCGGCGATATTCGTGATCCGAGCAACCGCCGCTTTCGCTATCCGTTCACGAATTGTACCAACTGCGGGCCGAGATACACGATTATTGAGTCGCTGCCGTATGACCGGGCCAACACGACGATGAAGAAGTTCGTCATGTGTCAGCTCTGCCGGGAAGAGTACGAGAATCCTTCGGACCGGCGTTTCCATGCACAACCGAATGCCTGTCCCGACTGCGGCCCGCAACTGGAATGGTGGGACGGTGGCGGTGCAGTTCAGGCACGCAAGGATGAAGCACTGCTGGCGGCCGCAGATGCTATCAAGGCGGGCGATATTGTCGCGGTTAAAGGCCTCGGCGGATTTCATTTGATGGTCGACGCGCGCAATCGCGACGCGATAATGCGGCTGCGCGAACGAAAGCATCGCAGCGCCAAACCGTTCGCCCTGATGTTTCCGACACTGGAATCGGTAGAAGAAGCATGTGAACTGAGCGCGATTGAACAATGTTCGCTGACCTCAGTTGAGTCGCCGATCGTTTTGTTACGCAGACTACGCGGCGCTGCTCTGGTCGACCCCGATGTTGCACCCGGCAATCCATACCTGGGCGTCATGCTGCCTTACACACCACTGCACCACTTGTTGATGCAAGAGCTTGGATTTCCGGTCGTAGCAACCAGCGCCAATTTGGCGGAAGAACCAATATGCACCGACGAATTCGAGGCGCTGCGTCGGCTTGCAGAGATTGCCGATTCGTTTCTGGTGCACGACCGGCCGATCAGGCGTCATGTCGATGATTCAATCGTGCGAATCGTGGCAGGCCGCGAGCAGGTTACCCGTCGCGCCCGTGGGTACGCGCCACTGCCGATAACGCTGAGTCATTCCTTGCCGTCAGCCATCGCAGTCGGAGCACAGCTTAAGAACAGCGTGGCGTTGTCGCTGGGGCGGGACGTTTTCGTCAGCCAACATATCGGAGACTTGGAAACGGCAGAGGCCTATGAGGCTTTCGTTAATGTGCTCACAGATTTGCCTGCTTTATATGACGTCACGCCCGAAGTTGTCGCGTGTGATCTTCACCCCGATTATCTCTCGACTCGCAAGGCACACGAATATGTGGTTCCTGTCCTAACCGTACAGCATCAATACGCACATATCTTGAGTTGCATGGCGGACAATGAAGTCGAAGCACCGGTGTTGGGTATCGCCTGGGATGGCACCGGTCTCGGCCCGGATGGGTCAATCTGGGGTGGAGAATTTCTGCAGATCAACGACACGAATTTTAGGCGAGTAGCACATTTGAGAACGTTTCCATTGCCGGGCGGAGATTCCGCAATCCGTGAACCGCGCCGGTCGGCGCTGGGAGTGTTGTTTGAATTGTACGGAGAACGGATGTTCGACAGGGGCGATCTCCTGAAGACGATAGTATTCAACAGTTCCGAACTTTCGGTAATGCGGGGTATGCTCAGCCGGCAACTCAACGCACCTCTGACATCAAGCGCCGGGCGACTGTTTGATGCCGTTGCGTCTTTGCTTGGACTTTGTCAACGAGCTACGTTCGAGGGCGAGGCGGCAATGGCGCTGGAATTCGCAATCGGTGACGCGCAAACGGATGAATCCTATCCGTTTGAAATTGTCAAGAACGAGACTACATTCATTGTGGACTGGCAACCGCTCGTCGAGAGCGTTCTTGCCGAGAGGGACAACGGCACACCGGTGTCGGTCCCTGCCGCGAAGTTTCACAACGCACTGGTCGAAATGATGATTGCGGTAGCGAGAGAATTCGGGCAGCAGAGAATTGTGATTAGCGGCGGTAGTTTTCAAAACAGGTATCTGACTGAGCATGTTATTGCACGACTGCGCGCCGAAGGATTCCAGCCCTATTGGCATCAGCGGATTCCACCCAACGACGGCGGCATCGCACTGGGTCAGATTGTGGCCGCAGCGCGAACAACAAGAAGGAATTAACGCAAATGTGTCTCGCAGTTCCGGGAAAAGTGATCAGCATTACGGGCGATGATCCCGTGTTTCGGACAGGCAGGGTGGATTTCGGCGGCGTGATCAAAGATGTGAATCTGTGTTACGTCCCGGAGGTAAAGATTGGCGATTACGTGGTGATCCATGTCGGATTCGCGCTCAATATCATTGACGAGGACGAAGCGCAGAAAGTGTTTCAATATCTGCGAGAAATGGATGAAGCCGACGCCCGCAGCGAGGAGTCACAGTGAAATTCGTTGATGAATATCGCGATGCCGCCTCAGCGCATAAATTGGCCGATCAAATCGCCGCCGTCGTCACCAAACCCTGGACGATCATGGAAATATGTGGCGGGCAGACGCACGCGATTGTCCGTTTCGGAATTGACGAATTACTGCCGCCACAGATTACTCTTGTTCACGGACCCGGTTGTCCGGTCTGTGTGACGCCCATTGAATTGATCGACAAGGCGATTGAGATTGCGGCGCAGCCCGAAGTGATCTTGTGTTCGTTTGGAGATATGCTGCGCGTACCGGGATCACGGTGTGACTTGCTCAGTGTCAAGGCAGCGGGTGCTGACGTGCGCGTCGTGTATTCACCGCTGGATGCGCTTGAGTTAGCGACAAAGAATCCGGAGAGACAAGTAGTCTTCTTTGCCGTCGGTTTTGAAACGACCGCTCCCGCAATTGGTATGACAGTCGTGCAAGCGCAGCAACGAAACGTGAAGAATTTCTCGCTTCTGGTGTCGCAAGTTCTGGTTCCGCCTGCAATCGAGGCGATACTCGGATCGCCGAATAATCAAGTGCAGGGATTTCTCGCCGCCGGGCACGTGTGTACCGTGATGGGTTATCATGAGTACGAGCCGATTGCCATGAAGTATCGCGTGCCAATTGTCGTCACCGGTTTCGAGCCAATCGATATCTTGCAGGGCATCCTGATGTGCGTCACTCAACTTGAAGCCGGAAGTTGCGAAGTGGAGAATCAATACAGTCGCTTGGTGACTCGCGAGGGCAATGTTCCCGCGCAGAAGTTGCTGAAAGAGGTGTTTGAAATCGTCCCGCGCAAGTGGCGGGGCATCGGTGAGATCGGCAACAGCGGCCTGGCATTGCGTGGCGAATACCGCGCCTACGATGCCGAAACCAGGTTCAAATTGACCGATCGCAAAGTCGAGGAATCGAAAGATTGTATCAGTGGCGTAATCCTGCAAGGAATCAAGAAGCCGCATGACTGTCCCGTGTTCGGCAGCAAATGCACGCCGGAACATCCGCTCGGTGCTACTATGGTGTCCTCCGAGGGCGCCTGTGCTGCCTATTACCGTTACCGTGGTATCACGGTTCAGAACAAGACGAAAGGTTAGGCAGACACATCATGCCGGATGATAATAACATATTACTTTCGTGCCCGACGCCGTTATCGAATTATGAACAGATATTACTGGCACATGGTGGTGGTGGCAGATTGATGCATCAGTTGCTTGACAACGTCATTCTTCCCGCGTTGGACAACAAGATGCTGCAATCGTGCCATGACGCGAGCGTGTTTGAAATCGGCGGGCAACGGCTGGCATTCACGACGGATTCGTATGTCGTAAGTCCGCTGTTCTTCCCGGGCGGTGATATCGGCACACTGGCGGTCAACGGTACGATCAATGATCTGGCGATGGCCGGCGCGAAACCACTTTACCTGAGTCTGGGGCTGATCCTAGAGGAAGGCCTGCCGGTGGAGACTCTTGAACGTGTCATGCAGTCCATCAAAGCCAGCGCTGCTGAGTCAAACGTGCAGGTCGTTACCGGTGACACCAAGGTTGTTGATCGCGGCAAAGGCGACGGCATCTATACCAACACAGCCGGAATCGGCATCATTGAACATTCTCTGAGCATAGCTCCAGCAACTGTGTGCGCGGGAGATGCCATAATTCTCTCCGGCGACATAGGC
Organism: uncultured bacterium; assembly: GCA_963726455.1. GTDB lineage: Bacteria > Zixibacteria > MSB-5A5 > CAIYYT01 > CAIYYT01 > CAIYYT01. The sequence continues at coordinate 96,120 of CAVSCK010000005.1, read as the reverse complement.
CGGCATGGAATCGCGATCATGGCGCAGAGGGAGGGGCTGAAGTTTGAGACAACAATCACCAGCGATTGTGCACCTTTGCACAATGCGGTGCAGGCGCTTCTGGCTGCGGGAATTGCAGTACACTGTCTGCGCGATCTCACCCGCGGCGGCCTGGCGAGCTCCCTGAATGAAATCGCGCAATCGGCCAAGCTCGGAGTGCACATTCAGGAGCAGTCAATTACGATCAGTGAACCGGTACGAAGTGCTTGCGAGCTGCTCGGGCTCGATCCACTCTACGTTGCCAACGAAGGACGCTTTGTTGCGTTTGTGCCGGAGCGCGATGCTGAACGCGCTCTGTCGGCCCTGCGTTCTCAGTCTGTCAGCGCGGCCGCAGCCATCATCGGAAGTACGACTGCGGATCAATCCGGCCTTGTTACGATGACCAATGCGATCGGTTCCACCCGCATCGTTGATATGCTTTCCGGCGAGCAATTGCCGCGCATTTGCTAAGCAAAATTCGTAGGAGCCAGTCTAGTCGCGACCGACCAACCATTCTAACGATTCTCTAACAAATTGCTGGTAGAAAACTAACTTCAGGGAGGTAGAGTTAATGTTGAACGTTGCCGTCGCAGTACTATATTGTCAATTGAGCATCGTTCGGAGGTCGTAAAGGGATCGGTATGGCTAAGGAAATGATTCTGGTAGTCGAGGATGAAGAAGACATTCTCGAACTTATCAAATTCAACCTCGGCAAGGAGGGATATCGTGTGGCCGGCGCCGCGACCGGTGAGGCGGCCTTGAAGGCAGCGCGCAATAATCTGCCTGATCTCATCATTCTCGATTTGATGCTGCCGGGAATCGACGGCCTCGATGTCTGCAAGATTCTCAAGAATGATTCGAAGACTCAGCGTATACCGATAATCATGCTGACCGCCAAGAGCGAAGAAAGCGATGTCATCACCGGCCTGGAAGTTGGCGCGGACGATTACATCACCAAGCCGTTCAGCCCGAAAGTCCTGATTGCGCGCGTGCGCGCGGCCCTGCGTCGCAAGGGAGGCAAGGACGTTAAGGACGGCGCCACGCTGAGAGTCCACGACATAGTGATTGATCCGGGACGTCATCAGGTTACGCTGGCGGGCAGACCGGTCGAGTTGACGCTGACCGAATTTGAGATACTGCATTTGCTCGCTCGCCATCCCGGCTGGGTATTCAGCCGCTATCAAATCGTCAACGAAATCCATGGTGAAGAGACCATCGTAACCGACCGCGCGGTCGACGTGCAGATTGTGGGTTTGCGCCGCAAACTGGGAATCCAGGGCGCGGTTATCGAGACCGTCCGCGGTGTCGGCTACAAGCTCAAGGAATAGCCATGCTCCACGATCGAACGTTCTGGCGATTTATGCGGCCGTTTCTGCTGATCGCACTGGTCGTGATAGCGGCAACGGTAATTGTCGCAGTATCCGCGCCCGTCTCACTGAGCGTGCTCGTCACCATTCTCTGCCTGGTTCTGGCAACCGCGATTGTAACCGGCATCATCGTGTCACGCCGGCTATCGCGCTCGTTAACGCAGCTAAAGCAGAAGACAAAACACATCGCCAACGGCGAATACGACACCTACTCTTTGCACTCGGGCATTTCGGAACTGGATGAAGTAGCGGACTCGCTAAGTAGCATCGCTGAGCAGCTCGCCGCGCGTTCCGGAGTGTTGTCGCAGCAGAGCCAGGAATACCACACGATCACCGCGAACATGATCGAAGGCGTTCTGGTTGTCGACGCGGATGAAAAGATCGTCAGCATCAATCAGTCGGCTGCGCGGATGTTCGATGTCGATCTCAAGGCAACCGTCGGACGCACTCTTCAGGATACGGTGCGTCATGCCGAACTACAGAAATTGGTAGGCCGGGCACTGACGCTGGATGTGGCAGCAGAAGGAGACATAATTCTGGCAGGCAGAGACGAGCGATACTTGCAGGTGACGGGCACAGCCATGCGAAGTAATTCTGGCGCACGGCTCGGCGCACTGATCGTACTCAATGATGTCACTCGCATACGCAAACTCGAAAACCTGCGGCGTGAATTTGTCGCTAATGTGTCTCACGAATTGAAAACCCCGATCACTTCGATCAAGGGCTACATTGAGACCTTGCTTGACAGTTCGCTGGAGAACCCTGTGGAGTCGCGCCGGTTTCTTGAAATCATCGGCAAGCAGGCGGCACGGTTGCAGAACATAATCGAAGACTTACTCAGGCTGTCACGAATCGAACAGGATGCCGAACGGGGCCAGATCGTACTGCAGCCGGTCGGGCTAAGGAGCATTCTGGCGGCAGCCATTACCGCCTGTGATTCACTCACGAGCGCTAAGCACATTTCCGTTACCTTGTCCTGTCCCGAAGATCTCCGCGTGCGCGCAAATCAACCGCTGCTTGAACAGGCGGTCATTAATCTGATTGATAACGCGGTGAAATACAGTGAGCCGGGGAAAAGGATAGATGTCGCCGCTGCACGCGGCGAGAGTTCCGTAACTATCGCCGTCCGCGATCAGGGTTGTGGCATTGCACCGGAACATCTGACGCGATTGTTTGAAAGATTTTACCGCGTCGACAAATCTCGCAGCCGTGCCGAAGGCGGCACCGGGCTCGGATTGGCGATATCAAAGCATATTGTGATCGCACACAACGGAACGCTGAGCGTAGACAGTAAAGTGGGGCAGGGAAGCACGTTCACAATCCATCTGCCATCGAAGTAATCCTTGCCCCAAATTCGCGCTTTGTCGACATCTTACTGATTCCTAACAAAATCCTAACATTCCGAGTCGTTACTTCCTTTATGCAAGGGAATCACTGATGAAGAGGGTGCTTGTTGTCGCTGTGTGTGTTCTACTCGTGTCTCAGATGGCATCCGCGGGGCAAATCACTATTAAGGGTTCGGACACCATGGTTCGCCTCTGCCAGCGCTGGGCCGAGGACTACATGAAGAATCACAAAGAAACAGTGATTCAGGTCTCCGGCGGCGGATCGTCATCGGGAATCGCGGCGCTGGTCAACGGTTCGACCAAGATTTGTATGACCTCGCGCGAACTGTCTGCTCAGGAAACACAGATGATGTCGGCGAAAGGAATCGATCTCCGGCGGTTTGCGGTTGCTCGTGATGGCGTTGCTGTCTATCTCAACAAAGAAAATCCGATTCGTGATCTGACAATCGAGCAGCTTCGCGAAATCTATACCGACAGCATCAACAACTGGAACCAACTTGGCGGCAAGGACAATCCGATCATCCTCTACGGCCGCGAAAACAATTCGGGCACATTTACTTTCTTTCGGGATCGCATCCTGGGCGGCGAGGATTTCGCCGAACGCTGTGAGCCGTTGCCGGGTACGGCGTCAGTAGTTCATGCAGTCGCTCACGATCCCAACGGTATCGGGTATGGCGGCATTGCCTGGGCCAGTGGTATCAAGTATGCAGCGATAAGCGAAAATGACACTGCGCAGCCCGTGACGCCGACTGTTGAAAATGTAACACTCGGTGTCTATCCGATTGCTCGCGACCTCTGTTTTCTTCTCAATGGCGACCCGTCTGGTGAAGTTAGGGATTTCGTGAATTGGGTTTTGTCGTCTGAAGGCCAGGCCCTCGCACAGAAGGCCGGCTTTGTGCCGCTGCCGGTGAAATGAGGATCGCAATATGACGCCTTATCAGTTCAAGCCCAAATCGCGTTGGCGGGAATTTCTCGGTGAGAAGTTCATTGCGGTAAACGCATTCGTGGCGCTGATAGCGATACTGCTAATCTTCATTTTCATCTTCAAGGAAGCCGCTCCGATTTTCACGTCAGCCGATGCTCAGCAGGAAGCCAGTCTCGACAAGATGACGTTCAAACAGCAGTTTCAGAAGGACAAGCCCGCGAAATGGAGCTGGCAGCCGAATTCGGAAGTGCCCAAGTATTCGCTCTGGCCTCTGATGCTGGGCACGATCAAGGCCGCAATCATCGCCATGTTATTCGCGACGCCGCTTGCTGTCGGCGCTGCAATCTACTCCGCGGAATTTGCCTCCAAACGAATGCGGGAAATCATCAAACCGGTGATCGAACTCCTCGCCGGCATTCCCTCGGTGGTATTGGGCTTCTTCGCGCTGATTGTCTTGGCGACCGTCTTGCAGAAGACACTGGGTTTGACCTATCGCCTGAACGTGCTAAATGCCGGCATTGCTCTCGGTCTGGCGATCATTCCGATCGTCTTCACTGTCGCCGAAGATGCGATGACCTCGGTGCCGCAATCGTTGCGTGATGCCGCGCGAGCGTTGGGAGCGAATCCCTGGCAGGTTTCGTTTACGATGGTGTTGCCTGCGGCCCTTCCCGGTATTGCCGCCGGAATCGTGCTCGGTTTTGGCCGAGCGATTGGTGAGACGATGATCGTATTGATGGCATCCGGCAATGCCGCGATTGTGTCCGCGAGCTTCCTTGATTCGGCGCGCACTCTTTCGGCGACGATCGCTGCCGAACTCGCGGAAGTTGTTTTCGGCAGCACACATTATTCTGTGCTCTTCTTCATCGGCACGGTACTGTTCTTGTTCACGTTCGTGACTAATCTGGGCGGCGAAGTCATCCTGGGACGGCTCAAAACCAGATTGCAGGGGAGGACGTCATGAGCAACCCTTCAACTGCTACCGCCCCGACTCTGGCTCCACTGCAATTTCGTCCCAAAACTCGCGGACTGATTCCGCAAGGCCTGACACTGGCGGCGGTGCTGATCATTGTCGCGATGCTGGGCATTATACTCTTCAATGTATTGCTGCACGGAACCGGCATCATTAGTTGGGAATTCCTCACGCAGCCGCCGAAAGACGGCATGGAAGCGGGCGGTATCTTTCCGGCGATCTTTGGCACCGTGTTCCTGGTTCTGCTCATGGTCATAACCGGTGTTCCGGTCGGCGTACTGACGGCGATCTACCTATCGGAATACACCAGCCCGACCTCGCGCACGACGCGGCTGATTCGCACCGCGATCAACAATCTCGCCGGCGTGCCGTCAATCGTGTTCGGATTGTTCGGTCTGGGGTTCTTCATCGGATTTATCGGACATGGAATCGACACTGGACTACTGGGAGCGGAGAAACCGGTTTGGGGACAACCGGCGATAATCTGGGCGGCCCTGACACTCGCGCTGCTGACGTCTGCCGGTCGTGATTGTGTCGACAGAAGAAGCGCTGCGAGCAATTCCCCGCGAACTCAAGGACGCCAGCTATGCGCTGGGCGCGACCAAACTGCAGACGATTATTCGAGTGATAATTCCGCAGGCGCTCCCCGGCATCTTCACCGGCGCGATCTTGGCAATCAGCCGTGGCGCGGGCGAAGTCGCGCCGATCATGTTTACGGGCGCCGCCTACTATCTTCCGTATCTACCCCGGGCGCTCAACGATCAGTTCATGGAACTGGGGTATCATGTCTACGTCATGTCAACCCAGTCACCAGATGTCGAAAAGACCAAACCGATTCTCTATGGCACGGTGCTGGTATTGCTGGTGCTGACATTTCTGCTGAACTTTGTAGCGATACTGATCAGATCGAAAATTAGGTCGAGGCGAATCAGTGGTTGAATCAGAACTGGAAATGAGCGAACGTCCGGTGGTGTCACGCGGCCATCCGCCGCGTCAACCGGGCAGAGTGAAATTCGAAATACGCAAGCTGGACTTCTTCTACAGCAACGTCCAGGCATTGCACAACGTGTCTCTCGATATCGAGGAAAACGGCGTCACGGCGTTCATCGGCCCATCGGGCTGCGGCAAGTCGACATTTCTGCGCACGCTCAATCGGATGAACGAAACCATTCCCGGAACGCGGATGAAAGGCATCGTCAAGCTCGACGGCGTCGATATTTACCAGGACATCAGGGATGTTTCCACTGTGCGCACGCGCGTCGGCATGGTCTTTCAGAAGTCGAACCCATTTCCGAAATCGATCTTCGACAATGTCGCCTACGGTCTGCGAGTTAACGGCATCAACGACAAGCAGATGATCAGTGAAGCGGTGGAGGACACGCTCAAGAGGGCATTTCTGTGGGAAGAGGTTAAGGACAAGCTCAAGAACAGCGCCTACATGCTCTCCGGCGGCCAGCAGCAGCGGCTCTGCATCGCGCGGGCGTTGGCTGTCCGGCCGGAAGTGCTGCTGATGGACGAACCGGCATCGGCGCTCGATCCGATATCGACCGCCAAGATCGAAGACCTGATCGCCGAGTTGAAAAAGCAATACACGATTGTGATCGTGACGCACAATATGCAGCAGGCGGCGCGTATTTCGGACTATACGGCCTTCTTCTATGAAGGCCACATGGTGGAATTCGGCGAAACGCCGAAGATATTCACCAAGCCGGACAAGAAGCAGACCGAAGACTACGTCACCGGCCGGTTCGGATGATCATCGTCTGAGGTCATTCAATCGACGTCAGGAACTACGGGAAGGAAAGATGGCACAGCATTTACAACGAGAAATTGATCGGCTTAAGCGCAAGATTCTTTCGCTCGGAGCCATGGTCGAAGATTCTTTGCACCGCGCCGTGAAATCAATTGTCAGCCGTGACGAAAAACTGGCGCGCCGCGTGGTCGACGACGACGTCTTGATTGATAACATGGAAGTCGAAGTGGAAGAGGACTGCCTCAAGATTCTGGCGTTGCATCAGCCGGTCGCGATCGATCTGCGGTTTATTATCGCCGTGCTGAAGATCAACAACGATCTGGAGCGGATCGGTGATCTCTCCGCCAATATCGCCGAGCGCGCCGTGTCACTGGCGCTGCAGGAGCCGGTCGTCCATCCGTATGACTTTCCCAAGATGTCCGAAAAAGTCGAGTCCATGTTGCACACTGCACTCGACTCGCTGGTAAGTCTCGATTCGGCAGCTGGCGCATTCGGTGCTGGCTGCCGACGACGAAGTCGATGAGATCAACCGCAGCATGTACGAGTGCGTGCAGGGACAGATTCGCAAGACTCCCGAAAGGATGGACTCGCTCATTCAGATGCTCGCTGTTTCCCGCAATCTCGAGCGCATCGCCGACCACACCACCAACATTGCCGAAGACGTGATCTACATGGTCGACGGTGAAATTGTCCGCCATGGGGCAAATCGTCCTATGCTGACCGCCTGCCAATCGCCGTCGATTGTCTTGTCGGATTGGCATCCAAAATCGAGTTCGACTGGCGTCCAACAATTTTGCTATCTTCGGGCGCTGAATTGATCGCACCGGTCGGTGTTCTTCGCTCGACACGGGTGACCACAGTGATTGATATCGAGGGAAATCGGATCGTCAGGATGTAACATTCCCACAGAGCAATTGGTCATCAAATATGAAGGCGAAATTATGAGTGTGTTAGATGTTCTAAAGAGTATAAAGAATATCCGGTTGCTTCCTCCTCGGGACAAAGAATTCTATCAGCTTCTTCGACGAGACCATGGACAACCTGATCGACGCAAGTCCATGCTGGTTGAATCTTTTGTGCCGCACCGGTGAGCGATCGACAAGTCATCGGCAAGAAGATCGAAACCTGCCTGACTACCTGTAATCGCATCAATGAATCGATCGAAGACCTGCTTAATCGCTCGCAGCAACCGCCGTTCGACCGCTCCGAGATCAGCCAGTTTAACGACGACGCCTTTCGCATTATGAAGCATGTCAACCATGCGGCCAACCGCTATGTCATCTACGACTTTCCCGACCAGCGACAAGGAAATGCGTGAATTGGCGCCGTTAATTCTGCGCGCCTGCGAGGAAATTGCCAAAGCGGTCAAGTCGCTTGCCGCATGATCGTAAGATCGAACCCTATTTCCGCGCCGTCGACCACCTCGAGACACAGGCGGATGAAATATATCACGAGGGACTGCGTCGTCGCTTTCAGGAGATCCGGGCCGACCGGCAGAATCTGGAAAACCGTATCAAGCAATTCGAGTCTTCCGAAAGCGCCGGAGAGATGTTGCCAATTATCAAAGCCAATGTTGAGTACACGCGACACACAGCCGTATTCTTTATTCTGCGGCAGGTCTACGAGGAACTCGAACGCTCGATTGACGCCTGCACCGAACTGACCGGCACTCTCAGACGGTTGGTAGCCGAGAATGTCTGATCAGCTTCTCCTGATTCTAATCATAGCGGCTTCATTGATGTATGATTTCGTCAACGGTTTCCATGACGCCGCCAATGCCATCGCCACGACAATCGCAACTCGCGCCATGTCGCCCCGCAAGGCGATTATTATGGCACGCACCCTGAATTTCGTCGGTGGCCTGCTCAATACCGCCGTGGCTTACACGATAGGTAAGGGAGTGATTGAAAGCAATGTCGTCACGCTGCCTTTGCTTTTGGCGGCGGTCACGGGGGCGGTGCTTTGGGGGTACTTCACCTGGTATTTCGGTTTGCCGTCTTCCTCGACTCACGCCCTTGTCGGCGGGTTGATCGGAGTGGGGCTGTTCATAAATCACTTCGACTTCCAAATACTTGTAATGTCCGGAATTCTCAAAATCGGTATCGCTATGATTGTAGCGCCATTCATCGGCTTGCTCGGCGGCCTGCTCTTGAAAGTCATCTTTTCCTGGGCGGCTTGGAAGTTGCCGTATCGTGCGACAGCTAAAGTCTTCAAGCACTTTCAGGTCCTCTCCGCGGCCTATGTGTCGCTTGCTCATGGCATGAACGACGCGCAGAATGCCATGGGTATAATGACGATTGCGCTTTTGTCTGCGGGAGCGATCAGTACCTTTCATGTTCCCCTGTGGGTTCGTATCGCTTCAGCATTCACAATTGGACTTGGGACTTCGGTAGGCGGTTGGCGAATTATCAAGACCATGGGACACAAGATGACCAGGCTGCACGAACCTCTGGACGGCTGCGCTGCCGAAGCATCGGCGGGGACAGTGATTTTGGTAACAGCCCTGCTCGGCATCCCCAAGTCGACGACTCAAGTCGCCACCGGCTCTATCGCCGGTACCGCCATCGCCGGACGACTCGGCAATCTCCGCTGGAAGATAATCGGCAATATCGTATTGGCTTGGTTCTTCACTATTCCCGGTGCGGCAATCTTCGGCGTCGCATCCTACATGTTGCTCTCAATCATTCTTTAGGAATGATCTCGCGGACGCCTGTAGCGAGCAGTTCCCGAATCTATGCGCTGCAGCTCATACACGGTGGAAGACGTCGTCGACTGTGTCACCTGACCCGGTCAGGTAACTATTTGGCAATTAAGAGGTTAGGTAGGTTCAGTGTGCGATCGCCTTGGCGTGTGCAGCGTGAGTTCGCCCATTTTCACCTTGATTTCTGAGCCGGAATCACTATTATAGAAGGTTTCTGTTCGAGGGAATTACAGGGAGTTATGATGCAGAATGCGTTAAAGATCATCTCAGGCACCAGCAATTTGCCGCTGGCACAAAGGATTTCCCAGTATTGCGGCGTGCCTTTGACCGACTGCGAGGTGAAGCGCTTTGCGGACGGGGAAGTCAAAGTCCAGATCAATCAGAATATACGTGGTTCGGATTTGTTCATCATTCAGCCGACCAATCCACCGGCTGAGAATCTCTTTGAGTTGCTGATTATGATCGATGCCGCCCGCCGCGCTTCGGCCAAGCGTATCACCGCGGTCATCCCCTACTATGGCTATGCCCGCCAGGATCGCAAAGATCAACCGCGCGTTCCGATCACCGCGAAACTCGTCGCCAACCTGATTACCGTCGCCGGCGCCGATCGCATTATCACCATGGATTTGCATGCCTCTCAGTTGCAGGGCTATTTCGATATTCCGCATGACCACTTGTATGCAAGCAAGATCTTCTACGAATATTTCCGCTCCAAAAGCTTGACGAACCTGGTCACGGTCTCTGCTGACGTCGGTTCAATTAAGATCGCACGGGCGTTTGCGAAAGAGCTGAAGTGCCCGTTGGCGATTATCGACAAGCGCCGCGAAGCCGCCAACGAAGCGGAAGTCATGAATATTATCGGTGACGTCTCCGGCAAGAACGTCATCATTCGCGACGACATCGTCGACACTGCCGGCACCATCGTGCTGGGTGCCGATGCTCTCAAGAAACAGGGAGCGCGCGAGATCTATGTTTGCGTCACCCACGGTGTCTTGTCGGGCCCGGCAGTCGAACGCATCCAGAATTCGCAAATCACCGAGATGATTATTTCCGATACCATTGATCGCGCCTGTCTCAACTTGCCGTCCAAATTCGTCGTATTGTCAACGGCGGATATTTTCGGAGAGGCAATTCGGCGGATCTGGCATGAGGAATCAGTTTCGAAGTTATTTGATTAGTTTGTTATAAAGGAGAAGTGATGAAAGAGCTAGTGCTGGAAGCGGAAGTTAGAACCGGTTCCGGAAAAAGTTTCACGCGCAAGTTGCGAGCGGACGGCCAATTGCCTGCCGTTCTGTACGGCATGGACAAGAAGCCGATCATGCTGAATATCAACAGTCGCTCGTTGACGCGTCTGCTCCATGAAGGCAGCGGCGAAAACGTGTTGGTGGATCTGGTGGTCGGCAAGACCAAAGCCGAGAAGGTGCTGTTGAAAGAAGTTCAGCACAATCCGGTCACCGAGCGCATCGTGCACGTTGATTTCCTGCGCATCGACCTGACCAAGAAGGTCGAAGTCATGGTTCCGGTGCATGTCGTCGGCACTGCCGAAGGTGTCAGGGGTGGTGGCGTGTTGGAAATCGTCAGCCGCGAACTTGAAGTTAGCTGCCTGCCGATGGATATCCCCAGTCACATCACTATTGACGTGACCGCACTTAAGATCAACGAAGCCATTCACGTGGCTGATCTCCAGGTCGGCAATATCGAAATTCTGACCGACAAGTCGCACACGGTTGTCACCGTGCAGCCGCCGACGGTCATTAAAGAAGTTGCTCCTGCTGCTGAGGCGGTTGAAGGCGCTGTTGTTGAGGGTGCTGAAGCGACCGAACCGGAAGTGATCACGGAAAAGAAGAAGGAAAAGGAAGAGGAAGAGCCGGAGAAGGGGAAGAAGAAATAGCCCCAGTCTTTCGCTGAATTCAAATCCCGGTCCTGATCGTGGATTCTCGCGGGCGAGTCACAAACTCGCCCGTTTTATTTTGTCCGGTGAAACATACGTGATCTTCTGACGGCTACTTGATCAGTATCCGGGCATTGCGGAAGTCAAACCAACGTTCCGGAGGGTTGCGCTTGGACCGAAAGCAGTTGTTGGACGGGCCGCTATATCTGGCTGTTCCTGATGAGATCAATTTCCCTTCGACATCGTATGCTTTGCGACACAGGAACAATCGCAGTCCCTTCGGGTCAGAGAAGGAGTTGTCGTCGCACTTACCCCAGGCAAATCTCAGCCATGTCGACTTACCCTGATATTCCGCCCTGTCCCCGACATAGAAGTAGAGTTTGGCGATTTCCCCCGGTCCAACCAGTGAACGTGGTTTGGGAGTCCTCTTGGCTTCATCCTGTTGATCTGCCAGGCCGACCAGGCGAACGAATCCCGGACTGCCGACTGAATCTGCTTTGTCTAATAGGCCAGAGTTCGTCATAAAATACTCCCACTCGCCGGTTGTCAACGATCCGAGAGTCGCAGAATCGAAGACCAGCGCGCCGCGGTCGTACTCGATATTGAGACTAAAGCCCGCAAACGAAATTGTTGTATCTGCAAATGCCACGCCCACGACAATCACCGATCCGGGCGCAGCCACGGAGTCCGCCCTGATTATCAAGGTGCCGTGCAATTCATTCACAGTCGTATTCATGGGCTGCTTCTGCTGGGGAGTATCCTGGGCGGCGCTCAACTCCGCACCTAATGCGAACAGTGCGATCACAACGACACAGCGCAGAATCTTCATACTCAGCCAATATACACGCCGGAAAGCATATGTGTGATAGGATTCTATTAGCGCTTGCTTCAGATGCAGACCTGCTGTAAACTTGGCTAACATGAGACTACTTGGAAGCCATCGGGACTACGGGCAGTGACGACTTCGCGCTATTCACGATATCTCCCCGTTATACCGGGCGGCATTGCGCTGATTGTCTATCTGCTGACGCTGTGCCGGTCGATCAACATCGGCGATGGCGCCGAATTCGCTCTGGCGCTCAAGACGCTCGGCATCGCTCATCCTCCCGGCTATCCGTTGTTCACATTTACCGGCAGCGTGTTCGTGCAACTCTTTTTCGCACTAAGGCCGGTAGTTGCCGCCAACCTGTTTGCAGCTCTGTGTGCGGCGGCTGGTGTCTCGGTACTTTTCATGATCTGCCGCAAATATGTTGACGACGTTTCCGCCGTTGCCGTAAGTCTGGTCTGGGCATTTACGCCCGCATTTTGGGTGCAGGCCGTCAGTGTCGATGTCTTCAGTCTCAACCTGCTCTTGATCTTGCTGACATTGCTGGCGCTTATGAGTGATGCACGATACAAGTGGCTACTGGTCTTCTTCCTTTACGGCCTTTGTCTTGACGGGCATCCGACATCACTATCCCTGGCGCCCGCGATTATCTTCGTGTTTATCAAGGAGCGGGAGTATCGTAACTGGCGGCGGTTGCCAGTCTATGTCGCGCTATTTGTTCTGGCCGGCACTACCTATTTCTATCTCTGGGCGCGATCAGCGCAAGACCCGATTTCGGATTGGGGGCATCCTGTCGGTGTTGCGGCATCACTCAAGCACATGACCCTGCGCCAATATCGCAACGTCGTTCTCAGCGCCTCCGGCGGTGTTGTAGACTCGGCCAAACTGCTTTGGACTCTGGCATTTTCCTCCTGGTGGTGGATTGGAATAGTCGCGGCTATTTCGGGTGCCGTGATCGCCTTTCGCCAGAATGTCTCACAGGCGATAATTCTCTTGCTGTTTACCGTCACGTCGTTTGCACTTGCTGCCGCACAGAGTGCCGCCGACTATGACCCTTATTTTCTGCCGGCGATGCTGGCATGTCTGCTGTTCATCTCCAGCAATTTTGTCTGGATGAAGAAATTTGGTAAGTTGATTCCCGCCGTCGTTGGCGTAGTTGCAGCCGCTGTCATGTTGATAGCCCACTATGGCTCCTGCGACAAATCGAAATACACTCTGTACGAACAATACTCCCGCCTGATACTCGATACCGCTGACAGCGGCGTGCTGTTCGCCTCCTGCGATGTCGACGGCTTCGGACCACTCTATCTGCGTTACGCCGAGAATTATCGGCCGGACGTCACCGCATACGATCGCCTGTCAATACGCGGTTACGCAATGCTGCAGCAGGCGGAATCGTATCAGCCCGGTGCGGGACGCAGCTACTATCAAGCGCGTGCCGCCATTTTCGCAAACGACAAGCAGCCGAACTATCTGGTGAAGAATCTTGTTTGGAATGAACCCAATTGGCTTCCTGGGCGGGATTCGCTGTATTCCGACGGCATACTCTACTCGTTGCTGCGCCCGCCGGAAACCAAAGCGTCGCTGCCGTCATTTCCTGCGGACTTTGATCCGGGCGATTTTCTGTCGCGGCTGCTGTTGGCGAATCTCGATCTGGCGAGTGCCGAAGAAAGGTTGCAGCTTGCTCCTCCGGACTCGACTGGTGCGCTGGCAGATTGTCGGTTAGCGATTGCGCGGATGAAGAATGAACCACGCGGCGAATGCCTGAACATGATCGGCGCGCAGTTGCGTCGTTTCGGTTTCGGAGATTTGGCGCTGGAGGCCTACAACCTTGGATTGAACAAACCGCTATTGCGTGAGAAGCATAGAAGGGAGTTGTTGTTCAACATATCAAACGTTTACAAAGATCGCGGCAACGCGGCGCATCAAACCGGCAACTTCACTCTGGCTGTCGACAACTATATCGAAGCACTCAATTACGACTCGACCAACAGCAAGCTGCTCCTCAATATCGGCTTGATTTACGCCCAGAATCTGAACGACCGCGACAACGCGCTCGTGTATTTGAACAAGTATCTCGCCCTAGTGCCGTCCGACGCTCGCGTGCGTGACTTCGTGAATTCGCTGAGATAGCGGCTGGCTCCCCTCGACTTCCTGACTGTTGACGTCGGCTGGTGAATAGTATTTTTCCATTGACGACAGAGAATGTTCCGTTGTAATAATGGTAGAGGTTAGCCACAGCGGCCATTGATATCAAACGAGGGTGAGTGATTATGAACTTCAATAACTATACCACCAAGGCGTCCGAGGCAGTTCAGGGCACGATGCAACTTGCCGGCCAGATTGGGCATCAGGCATTGACTCCGCTGCATCTGTTACTGGTTCTCGTTGAACAACGTGAAGGGTTGATACCGACCCTTCTGCAACATCTTGAAGTCGATCCTGCTTCCGTCGACGTAAAGGTGAAGGCAGAACTCGCCAAACAGCCGCGCATTTCCGGCGCCACCCAACCGTACGCCTCACCGGAATTACAGAAGGTGTTCGATCAGGCGGAAACTGAAGCCGGCAAGCTGCGGGACGAATACATCTCGACCGAACATCTGTTTCTAGCGTTGATCGAGCAAAGCGAAATCCAGAAGATCATCCACGTCACCCACGACGAGGCACTCAAAGCGTTAGTGGCAATCAGGGGACATCAGCGAGTGACCGATCAGGATCCGGAAGGCAAGTACCAGACCCTCGAAAAATACACTCACGATCTGACCGGCATGGCGCGGCGCGGTGAAATCGATCCGGTAATCGGCCGCGACGACGAAATCCGCCGGATCATGCAAATTCTCTCGCGTCGCACCAAGAACAATCCGGTGTTGGTTGGCGAACCGGGTACCGGCAAGACTGCTATTGTCGAAGGTCTGGCCAAGAAGATTGTCGACGGCGATGTGCCGGAAACGATCAAGAACAAACGCCTGCTTGCCCTTGACTTGGGGCAGATGATTGCCGGCACCAAGTACCGGGGCGAATTTGAAGACCGCCTCAAAGCCCTGCTGCGCGAAGTTGAAGAGTCCGATGGAGCGATCATCCTCTTCATCGATGAACTGCACACCATCGTCGGCGCCGGTGCCGCCGAGGGTGCGATGGATGCAGGCAACCTGCTCAAGCCCGCACTGGCGCGCGGCAAACTGCGCACGATTGGCGCGACTACTTTGAAAGAGTACCGCAAATATGTCGAGAAGGACGCGGCGCTGGAACGTCGTTTTCAACCGGTCATGGTCGAGGAACCCTCGATCAAGGACACGATCTCGATTTTGCGCGGCATCAAGGAGAAATACGAGGTGCATCACGGCGTCCGCATTCGCGACAACGCCATTGTCGCCGCCGTCGAGCTGTCCGCTCGATACATTACGGATCGTTTTCTTCCCGACAAGGCCATCGACTTGATGGACGAAGCCGCTTCGATGTTGCGCATCGAGATCGACAGCAAACCGACCGAAATCGACCGCCTGCACCGGCGCATCCGACAACTGGAAATCGAACGCGAGGCCCTGAAGAAAGAAAAGGACGACGAGTCCCGCCAGCGACTACAGGAACTCGAGAAGGAGTTGGCGGAAATAAAGGAAGAGAATGCCGGGCTCGAACTGCACTGGCAGAACGAACGCAAGCATATCGGCACAATCAAGGAACTGTCGGCACAGGTTGACAAGCTTAAAGCTGAAGCTGCGCAGGCCGAACGCCAGGGCAACTTGCAGCGCGTCGCGGAGATTACATACGGCAGACTTCCGGAACTCGACAAACAGATCAAGGCCGAGCAAGGCGAACTCGCCAGGGTGCAGACCGATCGGCAAATCCTGAAAGAGGAAGTTGACGAGGAAGACATTGCGCAAATCGTGTCGCGCTGGACGGGAATTCCGGTCGCGCGAATGCTGCAGGAAGAATCAGCCAAGCTCGCCCACATGGAGGACGAACTTGCCAAACGTGTGGTCGGCCAGCAGGAAGCGATTCACGCCATTGCCAACGCTGTCCGTCGCAGCCGCGCCGGCATTCAGGAAGAGGGACGGCCGATCGGTTCGTTCATTTTTCTCGGCCCCACCGGTGTCGGCAAGACCGAATTGGCCAAGGCGCTGGCACAATTCATGTTCAACGACGAGAAGATGCTTGTCCGCATCGACATGAGCGAGTACATGGAAAAGCATTCGGTGGCGCGGCTTGTCGGCTCGCCTCCGGGCTACGTCGGCTACGAAGAAGGAGGCCAACTCACCGAAGCGGTTCGCCGCCATCCGTACACAGTCGTACTGTTTGACGAAATCGAGAAAGCACACCCGGACGTCTTCAACATTCTTCTGCAGTTGCTCGATGAAGGACGGCTCACCGACAACAAAGGCCGCACCGTAGACTTCAAGAATACCGTTGTCATCATGACTTCCAATCTCGGCTCGCAGCAGATCGCCTTGCACGCTCGCGACCGGGCCGAACAGGAGAAGGCGGTCACCGAAGTCCTGCGCCACACGTTCCGCCCTGAATTCCTGAACCGCGTCGATGACATCATCATCTTCCAGCGTCTGTCGCAGGAAGAAATCGCCAGGATCGTGGAATTGCAGATGAATCTGGTAGCCGAGCGCCTGGAGAAGCGCGGGATTGCGATTAGTATCAGTCCGGCAGCCGCGAATTATCTGGCTCATGCGGGCTATGACGAAGTATTCGGCGCGCGCCCGTTGAAGCGGTTGATCCAGAACGAAATTCTCGATGAGTTATCCCTGCAAATCATCGAGGGGAAAATCAAAGACGGCGACAAAGTAAAGATCGATTACAAAGGTAATAAGATCGTCTTTGCCTCGTAGGAATCCATTCGCGTCGGCCCTGAATCGTCATTACGAGTGCCTGTGGGATGGGTGAGCGTGGAGTCGCGATCACGACGCGCCAATCTCAACTGCCATATCTGTACAGAGCCGATCCATATTGGTCTGCATTCCGAATTGCCTTTGACTCTGTTGCCATACGGGTTATCTTCGATTTACCCTGATAACGAGTTAATCTTACGGAGGATGACTAAGATGAAAGCGCTGATTTTTGGCGGGTCCGGCAAGATCGGTTCCGCAGTGGCATGGGATCTGGCAAAGGACAAACGGATTGATGCGATCGGGATTACCGGTAGACGTTTGGATGCTCTCGAAAAAGTCAAGAAATGGGTCGGCAGTGACTGTATCGTTCCGCACGTTCTCGACGTGACCGACCGCGACACCGCCACCAAACTGATGAAGCAATACGATGTCGGCATCATTGCCATGCCCGATCGGCGCACCAGCTACACCATCATTCACTACGCCGTCGAAGCCGGACTTAACATAATCGACATGCTCGAAGAGTACCATCGCCGTCCCGATGCTTACGAAACCGAAGGGCTCAAGCTCCCGCAAGGGATGGCGCTTAACGAGTACGGCGACTGGATTCACAACACGGCGATTGCCAACGGCGTAACCTTCGTCGACGGCATGGGTTTCGCCCCCGGACTGAGCAACGTCACTGTCGGCGAAGCGATTCGCAAGATGGATAACGCGGATACGGCCATCGCGCGCGTCGGTGGCGTTCCCGCTCCCGAATATGCCAGGAACCACCCGTTGCGCTATATGATCACCTGGCAATTCGAGCACGTGCTGCGCGAATACATGATCAAGTTGAACGTCGTGAAGAACGGCAAGATCGTGGAAGTCGACGCCATCGGCGACCGCGAAAAATTCCTCTTCAACAAGTTCGGAAAGAATCACGAAATGGTGTGCGCCGTCACCCCCGGTATGCCGAGCTTCATTTTCTCGCGCCCACAACTTAAAGAATTCGCCGAAAAGACTGTGCGCTGGCCGGGACACTGGGAAGGTGTCGACACGCTGAAGGAATGCGGCTTGCTTGATATCACCCCGCACGATTTCAACGGCCAGAAAATCGTGCCGCGTGAACTGCTGCTGTCGATGATCACCCCGCGCCTGCGCGCCCGCGACGGCGAAGGCGACGTCTGCGTCATGTACAACACCACCTCGGGCGTCAAGAACGGCAAAAAGGTCAAGATCGAACATTTCATGTGGGACGAAGCCGACAAGGCCAACGGCATTTCCGCCATGATGCGCGTCACCGGCTTCCCCTGCGCAATTACCGCCGTGCTCATGATGGAAGGCCTGATCACCGAGAAGGGGATTGTCCCCCCCGAGGACGCCATCAAGGGCAAAGTCTACGATCGCTTTATCGACGAACTGAAGAAGCGCAATATCAACATCCTCGAGGTGCAGGAATAGCTGTTACCTGAGCTCAATTTAGTGTCCTGCGCGTCTGCCAACGACGCGCAGGACACCTGCCAAGACACTTTTCCGCCTTTTTTTGTACCAAATTCGCCAAAATTGCGTATACTAAGCTAACCGAATCGCGCTTTATACAGCCGTTTGTAGAATCGACATCTGTCAGCATTCTTCTTGCCGACACTGAAATTAGAGGTACCTATGAGATCTATGGTTAATGGGCTGGTGGCCTTGGCTTGTCTATTGGTCGCTACTACATCCTTCGCCTTCGACATGTCGAAGGTGCGAATCCTCGACGTACCCAATGAAGTGATGGAGAGGCAATTCGGTAAAATGCCCCCGTCCACGCTGACTCCGGATGAAATAAGGTCGATGGACGAATTTCGTTTCACGGGCGACACGCTCAAGGTACTCGTAATTCTGATCGACTGGACCAACCGCCCCCACACCTGGACTCGCGGCGCCTTCGATACGCTCTATTTTTCGCGCAATGTGTTGCCGATGGGTTCCGTAGCGGACTACTTTCATGAGGCGTCATACGGTCAATTGACTGTAACGGGTCAGGTGATTGAGTGGCACACCGAAGGCAGCTACAATGGCTATGTCAACTTTGGTTCACTCTTGGCGGAACTTAATCCCGTAATTGACTATTCGCAATTTGACGGCAACAACGACGGCGATGTCGATGCCGTCACATTTATTCACGCCGGCAGAGGCCAGGAGGACTCGCACAATCCGATGGACATCTGGTCATATGCCCAGGTCGGCTCACCCGGTACCGGCTATGGACCGTTTGACGGCAAACGCTTTCCGCGCGTGAATACCTGCCCGGAAACCTGCCCTTTGCATGACCCATACAGCCCCTACGACTTTACCGGCGTTGATACCTTGAACTATATCAGAGTGTTCTGCCATGAGCTCTCACACAACGTGGGAGTTCCCGACTTGTACGATTACGATGAGAAGCTCACCGTCTCCACTTTCTTTACTCCGAACGACGACAACGATCATCCGGTCTATGACTGGTGCACAATGGGTTATGGCGGTTACGGGATTCTCTCGATCAAGTCCATCATCCCGTCGCATCACTGCGGCTGGACCAAGAAAGAGGCCGGTTGGATTACACCGACTGTGTTGGAGCAGCGAGAATATCCATCACTCATGATTCGCAACTGCGAGACGACGAAGGACAGCTCCTATTACATTCTGCCGATCAACATGGCGCAGGGGGAATACTTCATGCTGGAGTATCGCAATCCTCAGTCGACGGCACAGTTCGACAAGTTTGATTCGGATTTCAGTTGTTACTTCTATCCCGACCTGTCGCTTGGCTGCGATCCGCTCGATCGCGGGCTGCTAATAACGCATGTCCATGACTCGCTCAAAGCCGATTATTTCCGCATCAACGACGGAACGCCAACATATCCTCATTACACGGTCGCGGTCGAGGATGCCGGCTACAACCCAGCGTATGACTATCATAACAATCCCGGTGGACACGTAAGCGATACGGCCCAGTGGTGGTACCCCTACGAATCCCGCAAAGGCGCGCTCTTCTCCGATAACGTTCCCGGTCAGTCGACCTTCAGTCCGACTACATTTCCCAGCAGCGCCGGCTATTATGGTCCCACCGGCATCACAGTCAGAGTTGATTCAATCCGTGGCGACCGCCTGTACGCCTACGTCGATTTCGACAAAGACGGCGATGGCTTTTCCGATGCCACCGACAACTGCCCCGCGGTTGCCAATCCCGACCAGGCCGACGGTGACGCAGATGGTGCCGGTGATGCTTGCGACAACTGCCCGGGTTACGCTAATCCTGATCAGGCCGACATAGACCATGACAACATCGGCGATGCCTGCGACAACTGCGTTGATCCCGACGCCGACGGCTTCGGTAATCCCGGTTATCCTTCAGCAACGTGCCAGATAGACAACTGTCCCGATGTATACAATCCCGATCAAACCGATTCCGACGGGGATGGCTTTGGCGACGCCTGTGCACTCTTCAACGTGCAAGTCTATGATACCGTCGCCACATCCTGCACCAAATTGATCGTAAATAATCTGGGCAATTTCGGCAAGGCAGGCACGTACGGAGCTGCCCTTGATTACCTTGGTCAGGGCGATTGCGTCAACAACTATCTTTGGGACGGCACGCTGCTGGTCACTTACATAAATGGCCCATGGTATGCCGCGAACTGGAACATGTATTACGGCAATAGCTACCGCACGCCTCGCCACGGTGAACCGATGGCGCCGACTGCGGATTCAGGCGCTTACGAGGTCTTCCGGAGCGGCACTTTCGTCACCCTCGATCAATTCCTTGCAATCAAGAAATCGTGGTATGCGCCCAAGCATCCCGATAGCTGCAACTTCGTCATCCAGCGAGTCGAAATCACCTCGTTCGATACCCTCGTGCACACGGGAATCGGCATCGGTGATGCCATCGACTGGGACTGCGGCGGCAATCCTCAGGAAAATGTCGGGGGCTTCGATGCCGGTACGAAGATGATATATCAGCAGGGCGGCGGCTTCGACTGTATCGATGGCTCGCGCCGGTTTGCGGGACAGGCACTGCTTGGCATTAGCGATGCCGACGGCGTGATTGACACTAGCAAAGTGCCTTATGGTGCCTTTACGGCCAGTTCCTCTCAGTACATCTATGGCACCAACGGCTTCGTTGCCGTGCAGATTTACGGCTTGATGCAGAATCCGGGTTATTTGCCCGAGACAAATCCCACCGACCAGTTTGCCACCATGACCTTCATCAACAATCGGAACATCGGGCCACAGGATACAATCGTCATTTACAGCGCCCTGTCAACCGTGCGTGACGGCACACTCGCAGATTTGAAGGGTAACATGGTCAAGGCCAAACGTTGGGCGGCAGCCCACTTGTACACGGCAGGACCGCTGTTCGTGCCCGGTGATGCTGACGGTAGCGGCGGGATCGACATCTCCGATGCGGTCTTTCTTATCGGCTATATCTTCTCCGGTGGCGCGGCGCCGAATCCGCTGGATGCCGGTGACGCCAACTGTGATCATTCGGTTGATATCTCAGATGCCGTCTATCTGATTTCCTACATCTTCAGCGGTGGACCGGCGCCTTGTAAACCCTGATAGCCGGTGATTGATTTCGACTTATGTAAGAGGCGGACACCAATGTCCGCCTCTCTTCTTTTGGTAGGCACAGGCAAGAACTCATTTGCCGCCTGCGTGAAAGCTCATATACTTCTCTCGCGGAAAAATCTTAACCGGAGGGAAGGTAAAGAATGACTGAACAGAACTACGCTAATCATCGGCGGTATGTGCCGATGTATCACATTGTCACGTTTCTGTTGATCGTGTTGTCACTGATCGGTTCCGTTGTCAACTTGATCAAATCGCTCGGCTCGCACACGGGACTCTATTCGGCATCACTGCTGGTCGTGACGTTTCTCGTCTTGAGCTCGTTGTTTATCTACGCCCGCAATTTTGCTCTCAGGGCGCAAGACCGAGCCATTCGTGCCGAGGAAAACCTGCGGCATTTCGCGATGACCGGCAAACTGCTCGATTCGCGGTTGACGATTCGACAAGTCATCGGCCTGCGCTTCGCGTCCGACGCGGAGTATCTCGATCTCTGTAAGAGAGCTGTTGATGATAAGTTGTCCGAGGATGCGATCAAGAAATCTATCAAGAACTGGCGCGCCGACACCTATCGCGTCTAGCCACAGCACGCGCCTCAGACGTTGCCTGCGAAATCCAAGATATGAGACCTGCATCGATAGCTTTACTATCCACTTGGCTTGGTTTGCTGTTACGTGAGGAAGCTCTGAACAGTTCGTCAGGACGCGGGATAGATCAGCGTTGGCAGGCCGATTGTCGCGGCGCGATAAAGCGTGATGGCATTATCCTTCGGCATCCTGACGACCACGAAGGCCTCGCCAAGCGGACGCGAAATTGCCTGGCGAATATCGACTATCGTATTTTTCCATTTCGATTCAGGCTTGCCGACAACGTCAGTGCGAATGTCGAGCACGGCATCATCACTCCACCTCAATTGAAAGCGCTCGGGGATTGTGCGCTGCAACAGTTCCGGCGGGAAAGTTGTCGCTTCGCTGACAATCGCCAGAATCGAGTCGGGCGTGCGGCTGGATGACGCGAACAAATACTTGTACAATACCGGCCGGACTACTTTCTCGTCCGAGCCCATGAACCGGTCGCTGAATTTCTCCAGTTCCGAACCGTCAGTATTTTCCAGCGTCATCTTATAATTCCAGACGGTGGTTCCCTGCAGCTTGATTTCAAGTCGGGCATGTTTCAGGTCCAGCACCAGATAGGGCTTGTTGGTTTGCGCCAGTTTCAACTCGGCCTGCATCACCTGGTAATTGAGCTTCGCCTGGTCAGGGCTCCACTTCTCTTGTTTCGGAGTGCCGGTTCCATCTGTTCCGCCCGAACATGACAGCATCACTGAGCATGCCAGTAGCCCAATAACGGAAATCGCTTGTCCTCTCAGAGTCATCAGAACTTGCCGCATCATCAAAATATGTACACCGATGTGCCGATGGGCGTCATGTCCACCAGCTTCTTGAGATCGTCGGTTCCGAGACGTACGCAGCCGTGCGTCACGTTGATTCCCAGCAATCTTTCGTAAATGGTACCGTGAATGAAAAATCCGTCACCAAAACCCATCGCGAAGTCGCCCATGACATTGCCGTCCATGCGGTCGGATTCGCTCTTAGGTATCGGTTCACCGGTCTCGATAAATTCCCAGTCCGGCTTGCGCCACCAGGGATCCTTGATCTTGTTCTGTATCTTGAACACGCCGCGCGGCGTATTGAAAATCCATTTGCGGCCGGTAACGGAATCAATCAACTCGCTGCCGGAACCCGTGGAACAAACCGCGTCCAGATAAATAGAGTCTTCCGTGCGATAGTAAATGCGATTGGCATGAGTATCGATCACGATGTAGGGCTTCGCTGGTTTCAACTTGGCCAGCGCCTTCTCGGCATTCTGCAGTTGCGTACGAGCTGCCTTCTCGTCTTTGGGCAAGTTGGTAGCCAGTGTGTCCGCAATTGCCAGCTTGATCCCCTCGGGCGGTTTCTCTTTGGTGAGCGTCATGAAGACAACCAGGACGCCGACCAGAAATACAATCGGTGCAACTGTGAAAATGATGACCTTTTTCATGGCCACTGATCCGACTTTCTAACGATGGTAACCGGCGTTCCGACGGTTACATATTGCATGATGTGATCCATATCTTTATTCGTAAGGGCGACGCACCCCTGAGTCCAGTCTTTGCTCTTTCCGCCCTCGCCGTGTATTTCAATCCAATCGCCGATACGCGCTCTCCGTGATATTATACCTTTGGATTTGTTCTCCGCAAACCGTTTTCTGTCTGCCGCGTTCGGGAAGTTTAAGAGGAGCGCTTTGTAATACTTGCTGCCACGATGCCGGGCCGAGGTCACTTCGTACATCCCTTCCGGCGTTGCCGCATCGCCGGCAAACAGCTTCTGGCGTGAGGAGTTATACCCCAGTTCACAACCGTATGTATGTAATAATCTTCCGCCTTTGACCAGATAAGTCCGGTGCGCCGCTTTATCTACAATAACTGCGTACCCGTTGGCCGATCGCGACTGGTCAAGAGTCTGCTGCACCCAACGGCGCCATACTCCCAGTTTCTTTGCTTCATCATCGGCATGGGCCTCAAGGACCTTTCCGAGCTGAGTCAGGAAGGTACGCGCTTTCGCCATATTTACGCGCGATTCCTCGTACTCGCCCTTGCTGATCAGCCCCTCGGCGATCTGTATGTTCATATCTGCCCGGAGCCAATAATCCTTTACATTAAAGCCGGCCAGCGAGCCGTTCAAGGCGTCCAGCCATTCAGCCAGTTCGGTCTTCATTTCCTTTAATTCGTTGCCCGACATACTCTGCATGGTGGAAATGCTGTCGCGTGTCTTGTCTTCCGCCTGTAATGCCAGCGATGTTGCCATTTTCAGCAATGAATCGGCAAGTTGATAGTCGCGTAGCGGCGCCAGATGACCGTTCTGGCGTGCCAGCTCCATCCAGCCAGTCTGCAAACATTGCTCCGCATTTCGATATGTCGGCTCTGCGTAGCGTAATGCTCCGGCATCGGCGGCATGTGCCAATGCGTCCTTGGCGTTCTGCAACCGCGCCACCGGCGCATCCTCACAGCCGGCGCCGGACAAAGCTAAGCCCGTGAACATCACGAACACTGCGCAAATTGTCTTTGGTGTAAATGTCAACGTTGATTCCCGCAAATCAACTACTGGTCCTGAAGTAGTATCTCAAAATAACTGGGGGACGCCGGTTCTAGAACTAACGTCCCCCTAGGTAATCCGTAAATTCTACGGAGATGTTATCCTACTACTTGCCGCCTTTTTTCTTGGCGACGGCAGCAGCGATCTCATTCATGATGTTCTGAGTTCTGGATTGTACCGACTCAAACTTCGCCTTGGCAGACAAAAACTTGCCGGCGTTGAAATCAGCTTCAGCTTCAGCATATGCGGACGAAAGGCCCATCAGGTCGTTCTTGATCAGTTCAAGATCTGCCTTGTTGTCCTTGCCCTTGGGAGCCTTCTCCCACGCGACGTTGGCCGAATCAATCATGCCCTTCACGGAGGCCATCATGGTCATAACTTGCTGACGAACGCGTTCCTTTTCGGCCTTCGCATCCTCAGTTACCTTGTTACCCTGGGCTTCGACGCGAATGAACGCTTCTTTCGACTTGCCATAGCTACGGAACAGGGCAAACTTGCCGTCCTGTTCGGTCTTCAGGGCGTTAGCCGCATTCAAGCTGTCTGAGAGGCCGCGGAATTCCTGCGGAACATACTGCTCGGCTTCGGCCGCTCTGGCATTGTCCACCGCGGTTTTCGCCGACGCCATTTCGGCCTCCGGCGGTTTGCTGCAACCCGCAATCGCCAATAAACCAAAGGCGATGACGGCTAACAACAATGCTTTCTTCATACTGTGACATCCTTTCTGGGCCTGCTTGTGAGGGGTGAAAAAAAAGGACACGCGAAAGCTTCGAAGCTTACACCCATCCCGCACAGGTCAATTCGTGTTTCTGTTTAGTTTTCTTACCAATAACGGACTCTCTCTGAATCCGTGCTTTCCTTTCGCTTACCTTTTTGGTCACGTACCGAACTGTATGTGGCCGCAACCTCCGCATAATCCCTTCTTGAAGCCGACTAATATATCGGACACTATACGCTTGTCAACATTTTTTTGCGAATTTTTTTATCGACATTCAGACCATCTTGCAGACCGGAATTCTAATCCAACAATTCACGTAATAGATTGTAT
The DNA here is from genome assembly GCA_963726455.1 of uncultured bacterium. GTDB lineage: Bacteria > Zixibacteria > MSB-5A5 > CAIYYT01 > CAIYYT01 > CAIYYT01. Next base: position 70,737 of record CAVSCK010000005.1, on the reverse strand, counting down.
GTCATGGTCTTACACTTGGCATGGCAGAGAGGTCGCGAGCGCCTCTGCTCACACCTACCGACTCCGAGTTTGAGTTCATAAGTTTAAACGCTTGTGCCTTTAGTAGCAAACCGCGTGGCCTCCTCACTCAGGATTCCGGCTGGGGCCGAGCAAAACCACGCCATTCGGTGCGATTTAGTGGGGTTTATTGGTGCCCTCGTCAATGCGTCTGCCGGTGACAAAAATAAGCCCCTGCCGCGGACGCGGCAGGGGCTTTTGTACCTTAATCTAGGAATCAAGCCACGTGACTCTGATGCTCACGCGCCGCAATCCTGCTATTTCAACAGCAGCATTTTGCGGGTCTCGTTGTAGTCGCCCGCCTTTATCCGGTAGAAGTAGACTCCTGACGCCATCGCCGAACCATCAGTGTTGCTGCCGTCCCAGATCACCTGCCGTCGGCCTGCCGTCAAAGTGCCGGCGACCAGCGTCCGCACCTTGCGGCCGATGATGTCGAAAACATCCAAACTGACCTGGCAGGTCTTGGGCAGCGCGAACTCGATCACCGTTGTCGGATTAAACGGATTCGGATAATTCTGTGACAACGCGAATTCCGTCGGCAAATTGGTTTCATCGTGTACGCCGACGAGCAGGGACGTAATCGTTGAACAAGATCGCACCGGAGTCCAATCACCCCAACCGCAGGTATCATAGGCCTGAACCCGCCAATAGTACTTGGTCTCGTAGTCGAGATCGTAGGTGCCGAATTGAGAGGCCACCAACTGTTCACTGATTATCGGATGCGCAAAGCTGATCGTGTCATCCACCTGGAAACGATACTTGCTGGCTCCCGCGACATTGTCCCAATCAAATGCAATCGGTTTGGGATCAATCGTATCGCCGTCCACCGGCGCGGTCAAGTTGGCTACCGCCGACATATAACACGTCTTGAACCAAATGGTATCGCTCCAATCACCGAACCCGCAACCGTTGGCCCCACGCACCCGCCAGTAGTAGACGGAGCGACCCGCCAATCCTGACAGTTGCAGAGTCGTGTCGGCGAGGGAAGTGCTGTCAATGATGGTCGCAAAGTTGGCGGCGGTGTCGACCTGGACCTGATACCAGGTCGCCTCTGCCGTAGTGGACCAGTAGAGATCGACCGGCTGAATTACGGCGGAGTCGGCGTCGCCCGGTGCGAACAATGTTGCCACCACCGGCAAATTGCAGACCTCGGTCGTAAATCCGTGCACTTCACTAAACAAACTGTTGGCGCAACCGTTGTGGGCACGCACACGCCAGTAATAGTCGGTGCTGCCGGCGAGCTGCGAAATTGTATCGATCGACACGGTCGGTTGATAATGTACAGGTGTTGCGAAACTGGCCGAAGTGTCCAGCTCCAGGTCATAATAGGTGATGCCGTCAACGTCGCTCCAGTCAAGAACGATCGGCTGCGTCACATTGGTCACACCACTGTCCGGAGTTGCCAGAGTCGGCACTGCCGGACTGCTGCAGACGGTTACGGTTCGCGTGGAACTCCAGTCGCCCCAATTACAGCCGTTTTTGGCGCGCACCCGCCAATATTGCGGCAGGCAGTCATCGGACTTGACGATTGACACCGAATGCGTAGGCGGAGTGAACTGCAGATCCGATTCCGGACTGCCAAAATTCGAGTTGTTGTCCACCTGCAACTGATAGTAAGTCGCGCCGGTTACATCGCCCCACACAAACTGAACCAGGGTGTTGCAGACCACCGCAGCATTGGCAGGGCTACTCAGAGTCGGTGCCACCGGTGGATCGCAGCTTGCCACCAGAGTCAGACTATCGTGATAGGCCTTGTCGCCGGCGCCGTCAGACGATGAACCGATCCACAGCGGATAGGCTCCGGTAGCGATCGTATTGGAAAGATTATGCGCTCCGGTATAGACAAGAACCGTGTCCACGTAAAACTTGATCACTGACGCCGCTGAGACTTCAATTTTCAGAGTGACCCAGGTGTTCTTGTAGGTGTCCGCCAGGAACATACTGGGATCGCCTTCGTTCGGTTCGAAAGTCTCTTTGCCGGTGGTCGACTGGAACTCGCCGAAGAAGTAGGCGTGACCGCGCAGTGACTCGGCAATCGAAGTGCAGGCCACACCCATGCCTCCGATGCTGAAGTATACATAAGGATCGTAACCGCCCCATGCCTGTAGCGTCGGATTGGCGATACCGATCGAAGCAGCACCGTTGCACAAAGTAGTGTCGGTGAAATCGAGATACACCTGCGACGTAATCGTAAAGCCACCCGTCAAACCGAATGTCTTGACAGAGATAGCGCCGCTCTTATCGGTGCCATCACCGTTGTTGTCGAAAACTCCAGTTTTGCCATGAATCGACGCCAGCCGTTGCGGCGTCGGCGTGCCGTACAAAGTCCAGTTATCGAGATTGCTAAAGCCATCAGTGAACGTCAGGCAATTAGCAGCCGGTGATAGACACGACATTGCCACCACCGCCAGTACAAAATTCCAATAGCGATTAAGCTTCATCAAAACCTCCCCGGTGTTAAACTAACGACAGCAAAAAGATATGTTTGCGTTACCAAAAACATACAAAAAACACACCAAAAAGCAAGGTACTTTGTATAGCCCTCTTTCCTCTGTATCGGGAGCATTTCAAGCCGCCGACGACGAGACCGATAGGGGTCCGGCGTCCAAACCGACGAGCATTGTGTCAGCCGAAGCCGGAACACTGATCTGAGGTGGCCGTTGCCACCACACTCTTAATTATCGGCTGCTGGGAGAAAAACCTATGAGCAAAGATACATTAACATTTTTCTGATCGAGATCGGGGATTGCCTGCCGAATTGTCCTCAAACTCGGCGTTAGCCTTCCTTCCAGAGACAGAATTCCGAAACCAACCCGAAAATCCATTCCCATCCCAATGATCAGGCAGAATTCGCTGCTGTGCAACCCCTTGAATTCAACGGTCGACGAACCGAATTGGTTGCTAGCTTCTTCCTTGAACGACACCTTGAACGCCAGCGCCGGACCCGCGAACACCCGCGGCGTAATGTTTCCCTGGTCAGTCAAAGCCATCACCAGTAGAACCGGTGCCTCGACATAATCGAGCTTGGCAGTAAATTCCGTCCAGGTGCCGTTACAAAAGGTCGTTTGCTTCGCCCCCTTCTGGGCATAGGTCAACTCCGGTTGAATTGACAAGCCATGGGTCAGCGGAATATTTACAAATGCACCGCCGGACAATCCCAGCCGCCAGTCGAATGCCTGCAATTCGCCGCTGGTCAAGGTTGCGAACCCGGCCCCGGCTTTAGCGCCGGCGCGAATCTTTCCTGCAGCCGCGGTCTGGGTAATACCCGCCATGATGACCACCGCCATAAGACCCGCAAGCACCAATTGCTCGAATATCCTCTTCATGTTGCTCCCTTCTTTTTGTCCCCGCATGCACAAGTTTCAAGCGCCGACAGTTCTCGCTGTCGTTGTGCCGAAACTTACTAATAGATCAAACGTTGTGCAATCCTTCACTTTACTAATAGTCTCTGAGGAAGGCGCCTGTCGAAATCGATGCTCCTTGATTGTTGAGAAGATAAGACTATATTGAAAAACAGTGGTAGCATCATTTGTATTCCGCATCGAGGGCAAATCAGGTAACGCCAGAGCCGGTGAAATCACGACGCCTCACGGTCTCGTGCAGACCCCGGCATTCATGCCGGTCGGTACCGCTGCTTCGGTCAAGACCCTCGACGCCGACGACCTGCGCAACCTCGGAGCGCAGATAATCCTCGGAAACACCTATCATCTCTACTTGCGCCCCGGTACCCAGATCATTCACGACGCCGGAGGACTGGCTCGCTTTAACGGCTGGCGCGGGCCGACATTGACCGACTCCGGCGGGTACCAGGTCTTTTCCCTGAAAGAGCTGCGCAAGATCACCGAGGAAGGCGTAAAGTTCCAATCCAACATCGATGGCTCATACCACATGTTCACTCCCGAGCGCACGATCGACATCGAACGCGACATCGGCGCCGACATCATTATGCCACTGGATGTCTGTGTCGAGTATCCAACCACACACGGCGAGGCCGATCGCGCCGAGCGTCAGACCTTCCGCTGGGCCGAACGCGCCAAAGACCACTGGGAAACTGATCCTGGCGGTCAGACATTGTTTGGTATCGTTCAGGGCTCAGTCTATCCCGATCTCCGCAGGCGATCCGCGGAGACGATGGTCACACTGGATTTCCCCGGCTATGCAATCGGCGGGCTTTCAGTCGGTGAACCCAAGTCGGAGATGGTTCCGATCATCGAACTGATGAACGAGACACTACCGGTCGACAAACCGCGCTATTTGATGGGTGTTGGAACTCCAGCCGACATTGTTCGTTCCATAGATCGAGGTATTGATATGTTCGACTGTGTCCTGCCAACCCGCAATGCCCGCAATGGCTCGGTGTTCACCTGGAAGGGAACGATGATGATAAAGTCGGCGGCGTATTCATGCGACTACCGGCCTATTGATGAAGAATGTGGCTGCCTTTGCTGCCGCAGTTATAGCCGCGCGTATTTGCGTCATTTACTTAACGTTAACGAGATTGCCGGATTACGGCTCTTGACAATTCACAACCTCTTTCTGTATCTTGACTTAGTGAGGCAGGCACGCCGGGCGATAGTCGCCGGCAAGTTTGGGGAGTTCAGAGATCAGTTTTTCGCGGCCTACCATGAGGCATTGGATAATTCACGTATATCTGAGGAGATTTGAATGGGTTTCTTGTTGATGGCGGCGCCGCAGGGGGCGCAGAGTGGTGGCGGGAGCGGCCTGATAGGCATGTTTCTCCCGTTCGTTCTGATTATTCTGGTCGTTTACTTTTTCATGATCCGGCCTCAGCAGAAACGGCAGAAGGAACATCAAAGAATGCTCGGCGATCTGAAGAAAGGCGACAAGGTCTTAACCACCGGCGGAATGTACGCCACCGTCTTTGGCTTCAGCGATGATGAAAATAAAGTAATCCTGAAGATTTCCGATGAAGTCAAAATGGAGTTCCTTAAGTCCGCGATTGCACAGAAAGTAAGTTAGTGTGCCCAAACAGCAGATAGTTCTTTACGGCGATCCGATACTGAGAAAAGTGTCAACGCCGGTCGGTGAGATCACTTCCGAACTGCGCGCTTTTATCGAGGAGATGTTCAAAACCCTCCGGCGCGCAAAGGGACTCGGACTATCTGCGCCGCAGGTCGGTCGAAATGAAAGATTCTTTATTCTTGACCTTTCCTCGTCTTCGCTCGACTTTGATAGCTTGGTGCTGATCAATCCCGAGATCGTCTCGACCTCGGGCGAGCAAACCGGCGAAGAGGGCTGTCTGTCGTTTCCGGGTCTCTACCTGGACATCGCGCGCCCCAACAAAGTGACCTGCCGTTACACCGATCTCGATGGTAAGAGACGGTCGGTGACGGCCGAGGGTTTGATTGCTCGCGCGATCTCGCACGAGACCGACCATTTGGACGGTAAGTTGTTTATCGATTACATTAACGCCGCCGATCGGGAAATGATCGCCGGCAAGTTGAAAAAAATAAAGGTTTCATAAATATATTAACCATTGGATGCGGTTGATCTTCTTCGGTACACCAAAATTCGCACAGATCGCGCTCGAACGCCTTCTGAACTCCCGGCATAAGGTTGAAGCGGTGGTTACGACACCGGACAAACCCAAAGGGAGAGGAAGACAAGTGGCGATGTCCGAGGTCAAGGAATACGCCCTCAAGCGAAATTTGGAGGTCATGCAGCCGGAAAACTTGAAAGACGCGGGGTTCTTGAAACGTGTCGGCGACATTGGTGCAGACTTGTTCTGCGTGGTCGCCTTTAGAATCCTGCCGGAAAAGCTTTTTGCCTTGCCGCGCTTCGGCGCGATAAACCTGCACGCCTCCCTCTTGCCTCGTTTCCGCGGCGCCGCTCCCATCGAGCGGGCGCTTATGGCGGGCGCCACTTCAACCGGTGTGACGACTTTCCAAATTGCCAAATCAGTCGACACCGGCAACCTGTTGTTATCGCGCGAGGTGGTGATCGATCCTCACGAAACTTACGAGGATCTCTACCCACGACTGGCGAACATTGGCGCCGAACTCCTGGTGGAAACTCTCGACCGTTTGGAAAATGGCTCCATTTCCCCTGCCCGGCAGGATGATTCTCTTGCCTCGGCAGCGCCCAAAATCACGCCCGATGACAGCCCGATCGACTGGAACAGACCGGCCGCGCAAATCGTAAATCAGATTCGCGGTTTGGCCGGTTCAGCCGATGCCTTCACCTATCTCGATGGCAGGCGGCTGAAAATTCTGCGGGCGTCATTAACTGATCTTGCGGATGGCGTCGCGCCTCCGGGCAAGATTGTTGCAGCGGACAAGTCCACTGGACTTATCGTCGCCGCAGGATCGGGCGCGGTCAGACTATTGGAGGTCTGCCTCGAGGGGAAAAAGCGAATGGACGCACAGGCCTTTCTGAACGGTTTACGGATTCCCACCGGAACGAAGCTTACCGCATCCTGATTTAACATCAGGAGCAACATTGTGAAAAAAGAAATCGTCGTCAATGTCGGCGAGCACGAAATTCGAATAGCCGTGCTCGAGGACGAAAAACTGGTCGAACTCCATGTGGAACGGCCGGAAGACGAACGCATGGTCGGCGACATGTACAAAGGTAAAGTCACCGCCATTGTCCCCGGAATGCAGGCGGCCTTTATCGAAATCGGCATGGAAAAAGCCGCCTTCCTGCACGTTTCCGATATCGGGCTTTCCTCCGAATCGGGCAGCGCCCGTTACGATATCGATGCCGATGAGGATGATGTCAACGCCGAAATCGTGCGCAAGCACCGTTTCGAGAACATCGACGCCATCCTGTCGGTCGATCAGGAAATCGCGGTACAGATCATCAAAGAACCGATCGGTACCAAAGGGCCGCGCGTAACCACCGACCTCTCGCTGCCCGGCCGTTTTTCGGTATTGGCCCCCGGCTCGAACTATATTCGCGTCTCCAAGAAGATTACGAATTTCGCCGAGCGCCGCCGCTTGCGTCGTTTGGTATATGATGTCAAACCCGAAGGCGTCGGCATCATCGTGCGCACCGAGGGCGAGGGACGCACGGAAAAGGAATTCAAGAACGACATCCGCCGTCTCTGCAAAATCTGGGCGAAAATCAAACGCAAAGCCGACAACTCCCGCCCCGGAACACTATTGCACAAAGAAGAATCAATGACTTCCTCGGTGATCCGCGACGTGTTTACGACCGATGTGAACCGGTTTGTCGTCGACGATAAGGGCACTTACAAGGAGATTCTCAAGTACGTCCGTTCGATCGATCCCGAATTGCGCAACCGCGTCGAGCTTTACGACAGCCACATTCCTGTCTTCGATACTTTCGGAATCGAGCCGGAAATCGACAAGATGCTGGACCGCAAGGTCTGGGTCAAGAAGGGCGCTTACATAGTGATCGATCAGACCGAGGCGTTGGTGACTATCGACGTCAACTCAGGGCGCTTCGTCGGCAAGAACGATCCGGAGAATATGATCTTGCAGACCAATCTCGAATCCGCGCGCGAAGCGGCGCGCCAGATTCGTCTGCGCGACATCGGCGGCTTGTTGATCATTGACTTTATCGATATGTACAGCCATCAAAATCGCCGGATTCTCTATGACGAGTTCCGCCGCTGTTTCAACAACGACCGCGCCAAGAATTCGATTCTGCCGGTCAGTGAATTCGGGCTGATCGAAATGACGCGCGAACGCACCAAACCGTCGATCATGTATACACTGTCCGATTCCTGTCCGACCTGTCACGGCTTTGGACGTATCCAGTCCAAAGAAACCGTCGCGATGAAGTTGGAGCGCTGGTTTATGCGCGCGCACGTGGCCAAGGCCGGCCGCAAGTATGCAATCCATTTCGATCCGGAAATGGCGAAATTCATGCGCAACTCCGAGGTCGACCGCATCCGCGAAATCGAGAAAGCACACCGTTTCAAAATCGACGTGATCGCGGATGAATCACTGTCGCCCGACGAATACAAGATCATCAACGCCGAACAGGACGTTGACGTCACGGCCTTGTATCAAACCGCCAAGTAGGGACGAGCCGTCGGCTCGCCCTCCTACACGGGTTATTCCCCTCTTGAGAGGGAAATTATATACTTGACAAACCCAAACCCCTGTATTATATTGCTGGCAGAAAGGAGCAACCAATGTCAGCAATCATACAACCACAATTCCAGAACGAGGACAAAGCCAGAAAGTTTCTTGAGGCAGTCCGATGGTATAACGGTGTTATCTGTCCGCACTGTGGGGCTATCGGCAAGCACTACAAACTAAAGGGCAAGTCCACACGCAAGGGCTTATGGAAATGCGCCGGGTGCCGAGAGCAATTCACTGTCACTGTCGGCACAATCTTCGAGGGCAGTAAGATACCGCTCCACAAGTGGCTGCTTGCGGTCTATCTTATGTGTTCATCGAAAAAGGGAATGAGCAGCCATCAGCTACATCGGACGTTGGGCATCACCTACAAGAGCGCATGGTTTATGACGCATCGAATCCGCGAAGCCATGCGCGATACTGCCTTTACCAACAAGCTTGGTGGTGATGGCGTGATTGTAGAAGCCGACGAAACCTTTTGGGGTAATTCTCGCAGCAAGAAGATCAAGAAACCCAGACAGGGCTACATGCACAAAGAGAAGATATTCTCACTGGTTGAGCGTGACGGCAATGTCAGATCGTTCCACGTTAATCACGTTAGCGGAGCCACACTCAAGCCGATCTTAATGGAGCAGGTTGACAAGGCAACACGAATCTATACTGATGAATTTGGTGCCTACAAAGACATTGAGTTACACTTTGCAGATCATCAAGTAGTGCGCCATAGTCGGGACGAATATGTCCGGGGCGAAATTCATACTAACACTATTGAGGGCTTCTTTAGTATCTTGAAGCGTGGTTTGGTTGGAACCTTTCACCACGTAGACGCTAGACACTTGTTTCGCTACGTGGGAGAGTTTGACTTCCGATACAACCATCGGAAATTGACCGACGCCGAACGTACCATCATGGCGTTGCGAGGCGTCACTGGAAAACGACTGTTATACAGGGAGAGTGTAAATGGCAAAGGAGAAGGAACCGAAGAAAGTTGAGTTTGAAGCATTGGTGGAGGCATTGCTTAAAGTGCCACCAAAACACAAAAGGATCACGAAGTCATCGAAAACGAAACACAAGTAAAAAGAGTGGATGACCTAATCCAATGTTTCACAGATCACTGTCATTAGATTCTTCGCTGCGTTAAAAACTTCCAGTGCTTCTTCCTCTGAATACTGACGTTCCACATGCATGGTTGAATTTCGCCAGACAATTCTCACCGAGTCCATTCTATCTGCTACGGCAAACAATTCCGTTTTGACTTCCCTGTTCATTTCACAATATGCCTTGATTACCCTTATATACTCACCCCAGTCTTGCTTATTAGGAACAAGATTGTAGGTGGAAACAATTTCTTTTAACCCCACCTCCATCACTCTCATTAAATGACTCGCACAAGCCGTGTGACGTCCCAAGGCAAAGCATTTCCCAGCTTCTTCCATGTCGTAAATAGCACAAGGAAACTTCTGAATTGATGATTTTGAAAATTGATTTTCAAAGTAGAATTTGGCAAGATCAGACCTTACAAAGTAAAACTGTTTGCTACTCAGTTCGTCAATTATAATCTCCCTTAACATAGCGGAAACGCGCGGGAAATCAGATAGAAGATCGAGGATGACTGGTTCCTCAGGTCTCGGCCAGGCCAGGTCTAATATCCTCGTAATCTTCTTGCACTGCAATACTGATACTGGCATTTCAAAAATTTCCAATACCTGTATAGTCTCAACCATTTGGTCTTGTATTTCCCGAATCCTCTTTTGGCGGGCGTCCTCTGGTATATTAGGATTGAGCCATACTTCATCGGACAATACCTCTAATAATTTTAGCAGCATTATGAATTTAGCAGCATATATGTCCAGCATAGTCCATAAATTGACAATTCCCGTAAATTGCCAATCCTCCATGTTAAACTTCTTCTCTTCACTTCTATCGTACAACATATCGTTCTCACTTTCAAGTACTCTGTTTGGTTGACGGTAATAGCTCCCGCCACCATATTGCTGATGGCGGGTAGTTCCCGGTTGCTATCCGCTTCGGTGGTGATGATGCCATAGGAAGGGAAACCGGGAGAAAAAAGAGGGCAACTTTGAAGAAGAATAGGATTCTTCTTCTGACGGTTCTAATTGGGAGTGCCCGGTATGCCATCTGCGGTAACACGCGGTTTTTGATTCGTTAGTAAACACTCAACGTCCATCAGGGCAACCAAGTATCCATAATGCCAATAAGTACGCTCTGGGGTTCCGGTAATTGTGTGCCCTTGCTCATTTTGACATCCTGACGCCTTAACCCACGGTGACGTATCCTCTATTCGTTTTCTGATCTTGGTTAATGCGGTTCCTACTGTGTGAATATCTATTATCATATCACAAATCTCCGTGCCGTTATCCCTAACGGGGAGTTCACCGCTCCCTGTTGGGTGTTATTTCCAACGGTTGACATAAACCGCTCAAAATGAGTGACTTACGGAACGTTCGGGTTTGTTTTGTATATGATTCCCCTTGAGAGGGGACTAAGGGGTGTGTTCTGTTTCGACAAGTAGCGCCCGTGTCACCCCGCACTCCCTAACCCCCGTGCCCGGCAGTCGTCTTCGCCTGCCGCCAGTCCGGGTACGCCCTCCACATGTCATTCCCGCGCCTACTATGTCATTCCCGCGCCCACCATGTCATTCCCGCGAAGGCGGGAATCCAGGCCGATTCGACACGTAGCTCAAAACCGCTTCGATTTTGACGGCTTATGCTCGGCAGTCGTCCTCGCCTGCCGCCAGTTTCGTAGGTTGAAACCCCTTGTGGAATTCGTTCGCCGTGCTATTTCGCCGCCGGGGTTTCGACATTCTCACTATCCTACATGCAATGTGGCGCCGCTCCACCCGCGAAAATGTATTGTATCAGGTACACCGCATCGGATATGTCAATCGACCCATCTCCATTGGCATCACCCAATCCGTTGTGATAGACGCAAAAACCGGGCGCCACTCCTGACGCAAAGATGTACTGGATCAGGAACACCGCATCCGAAATGTCAATTGCCAGATCGCCGTTGGCGTCCCCGCATTGACAGCTCGAGGCAAGGATACCGTGAGGCCCCGCGCCGGTCGGCACCACACCATGGCAAACTTCGCACTTGCTCAACGTGCCCGAATGACCCTGCAATGCGATCTGCTGAACATTGTCGTTCGCGACGCGGCTGGTGACAATGGCATGCGGCTCGCCGTGGCAGGCGCTGCAGAACAGTCCGCCGTGCCCGCGTGACTGGCGAAAAAGCTTGCCCGGTTCCTCGGCAAAATTCGCGCCATGGCAGGTCGTCGCTCCGCAGGACGGTTCCTGCAACCAGGGAATGCGGCCGTTGGCGATGCTTTGCCCGACGTTGGTCACACTGCCGTGACAATCCTGACACACCATCCCGTGCTTCGTCGACATGATGTCGCGCAGGCACTGCGTATTCGGTCCGGGATGGCATTTATAGCAATCGTTGGTGATGCCGCCGTGGTGTTCGTGCACAACCTGTGACAGCGATGGAAGTCCGGGTTGACCGGGCGTACCCAGCGCGTTAGAGGAATGACACGACGCGCACAGAATCGGGGCATTGGCCGGATTGAATCCGCCCTCGGCATCATGTTGGTTGAGTATCGCCTGAGCGCTGGCGTGACAGCCGGAACCGACGCAATTGATTTCGTTCGACACCGGAATCACCGGCTGCGTTGTCGCCAGAAGCTGATTCGACTGGTCATATACTTTCAGAAGGCCCAGTTGAAAGGGATGCTCATTAACGAGATCGGCATCAGTGTAAGGTGTTAGGGGTATGCCGGTGACCGTCCAGTAATTGTCAGTGGCTGTCAACTGTCCGGTCAATGAATTTCCGGCGAGACCGGTATCTGGTCCAAGATGTACACCGAACAGGTGGAACGCATAGTCCCAGAAATTCGTCTTGCCGACCGAATACGTATTGCCGGGAATCTCATACGTGATGTGCAAATTTGCGGTCTCGACGACCGGCAAGTTGACGGCGTCACCAACCTTGATTACCTGTGCATGTACGTTGTTGAATGGCGGCAGCACCACGAACGTGGTAAAATCCTTATTGGCGCAATGCATCCCCAGATCATTCCAGGCAATCATGATACGATTCTGGGCGGGCAGTGCGGCTGCAAGCAGAAGGATGAGCGCTGAGACAATAACAACTGTCTTCCACATCGTCTAGCTCCTTTTTCTAATGTTTGTGAAAAGTATCACCAGTAAACTTCTAAGACTTCGTTACGATGTTCATTTCGAAGCTGTGAATTGTTGAATAGTGTTCCTGAAATTCTACGCCTTCGCCTAAGTCCATGTTTGCGGAATGACTTCGTATCGCGGACAGATATACTCCAGTTTACATGCAGGTCAATACCGCCTTGGTCTTGACATTCGTTGCGTTGTCATTCCCACGCAGATGGGAATCCAGAATTATTCCGGTTGTGTCAGGCCTTGCGCACGACGAAGTTAGGCGCGTGCTCCGACGGTGTCCTAGTTAATCATTGACAATAATACCAAAGAAGTTATCTTACGAAAGATTCGAAAGTAGTCGATACTACATCTATTAAAGCGGTGCGTGGCTACTAAGCCGTCTGCGCGTTTCTATTTGCCATCGTGATCGACACTGGCACCGCATTTGTACGGAATCAAACTTTCACAGATACCTTATAGAGGAGCAGGAACCATGAGATTCACTGGGAAACTGGCAGCAATTTGGATGATAATCATTCTGACGTCTCCATTCGTCCTGGCGGAAGTGCCGCGTATCATGTCCTATCAGGGCAAACTGACTTCCGGAGGAGCACCTTCTAACGGCCCCAAGAATATGATCTTCACCATCTATAACGGAGGCGGCGCTCCACTTTGGTCTTCCGGCACAATTAGTGTTGTGCTGACTGAAGGCCTGTTCTCCGTCGAGTTGGGACAATCCCCTCAACCGCCATTGCCGACTGAGTATTGGCAAAACGATACAACCCTATGCCTGGGAATTACGCTTCCTCCCGATCCCGAATTGACCCCGCGCCATCGCTTTACGACTTCCGGTTACGCCTTTACTGCGAAAACCGCCGACCTGGCCAGTTCCATCGCCGACAACACGGTCAACAGCGCCAAGATCGTAAACGGCTCGATTCTGTTTGAGGATCTCGGCGCTAATGGAGCGGCAGACGGAGATGTGATCAAGTGGCAGAGAGGTGCATGGACCGCGGCGACAGATTTGACTGGCGCTAGTTCCGGCTGGACGGATTCCGGCTCGATCGTTTACACACACCACTAACGCTGATAGCGTTGGCATCGGCACTCCGAATCCCAACGCCAAACTTGAGGTGGTCACTACCGGTGAACAAAGGGAGGCAGATTTACGAGCACGAGTGACTCTCCTGATCGCCCCACTCTGGAAGTGTCAAACTCCGGTCAAACACCTGCACTTTCCACAACGGCAAACTTCAATGGTGCCCCGCATGGCCTCTTTGCGCCCTGTACGCGTCCTCCACCGAAGAGCCATCGATTGCTGGCTGGTTTGCACAGTCAGTAAAGACTACGGGGCCATCTTCTCGCAATCAACACGCGGACTCAGGGCTCGCGATGACGGCATATGCCGCTAACGGGACTGCCGCATCGTTGCCGGTGAAACTGTCCTGGAATGCATGGGGAACGGACCTAACACGGCGAAATTCGAATCCATAACTGGACGATCGGATTGTCGACAGTCATCGACGCCAAATACGCCGGTTCGTTTCTCGCCGATCACATCGCCGTCAATGGCTACTCAAAACCTGCGGACTACTTCGGCATCGGAGGGGCCTTCGAGGGCGGATATGAAGGAGTTGCTGCCTCCGTAAATCCAACCGGAGGCCTTACTTACTTTGGTGTGGGCAGCAAAGTGAGCGGTGGCAGTGGCCTCAATTACGGTCTCTACTCTGAGGCCAACGGAGCCGGAATGAACATTGGAGTCTTCGCATCTGCCGCGTGGGGCACAACCAATTGGGCAGGGTATTTTCAAGGCGACGTCAATGTCACCGGAACTGTGGTCAAATCTGCCGGCGGTTTTAAGATCGACCACCCACTTGACCCGGCCAATCGCTACCTGGAGCACAGCTCGGTCGAGTCGTCGGAGATGAAGAATATCTATGATGGCGTGGTCGTGCTCAATGCCGGCGGCAAAGCAACCATCCAACTGCCCGATTGGTTTCAATCATTGAATGGCGACTTCCGCTATCAGTTGACCTGTGTCGGCGGTTATGCGCCCGTCTATGTTGCTTCGGAAATCAATAACAATCAGTTTGAAGTCGCCGGAGGCACGCCCGGTCTCAAAGTAAGTTGGCAGGTTACCGGCGTGCGTCAGGACAAATTCGCTCAGGCGCATCCGCTGCAAGTTGAGCCAGAGAAGCGTGCGAACGAGAAGGGACGTTATCTGCATCCATCCCTTTACGGCTTCGGTGAGGAACAGAGCGTCACCTATGACCCGGACCGGACACCACAGGACCGCGCCAAACAACAGGCGTTGCGGGACAATACGGCGAAGTCTGCCTCGCAGCGTATCCCCGAGCGTCCTGAACCAAAGACCGTCAAGGTGGATCGGAAGTAATTCTGATACTCCGCGATTTGTGTCGCCGTCCGTCACATTGCGTAGGCCAAGACCGCTTCGATTTTGACCTTCGTTGCGTTGTCATTGCCGCGAAGGCGAGAATCCAGGCCTGAACTGTGCGCGGCGTAAGTCCCCGTGCGGCGCAATGACTCCGCGCCGTCAGGAACCCTTTCCTGATGGTGTCATTATCTCGCCAGACGTGCCTGCCGTTTGTCGAAGGGAGCTTGTCGCCGAGTGCTTCATCCGCTTGCGGTGGGTTTCGTGCGAGGTCAAGAACCGCGCCGTCTGGAATCCCTTCCTGACGGCTGAATTCGTAGATACCGTCCTTCATGTCAATGGTTTTAGGTCGGCGTTTCGAGTCCCATGCCTCAATGCCACTTCCGCCCTTACCTTTCGACACGCCTCCGGTACACCACGGGACGAGAAACCTGCATCCTCGCGTGCTCATACGAACAACTTCGATTCCGCTCGCCCATACTTTGTCTTCATTGAGCGTATCCCTTGAGGAGGTTCACGATGCCAGATTCCTCTCGCATGCCCGTCTTATTTGTCGGCCATGGCTCGCCGATGAACGCCATCGAGGACAACCAATGGAGCCGCGCCTTCAAATCACTCGCGACACTGTTGCCCACACCGCGCGCGATCCTGTCGATTTCCGCGCACTGGTTTGTCCCCGGCACTTACCTGACCGGCAACCAACACCCTGAGACCATTCATGACTTTGGCGGCTTCCCGCAGACGCTTTACGAGATGAAGTATCCGGCTGCCGGTGATGTTGATCTTGCCGGCCGCGTCGTCAAACTCATCGGCACGAAGCAGGCATCCCTCAGTTACGATTGGGGCATCGACCATGGTACTTGGTCGGTCTTGCATCATCTTTACCCCGAGGCCGATCATCCCGTCGTCCAATTGAGCATCAACACTCGCGGGGGACCCGCCGATCATCTTGCCATCGGCCGCGCATTGTCGCCGCTGCGTGATGAGGGCGTGTTGATCATGGGCAGTGGCAACATCGTTCACAATCTCTGGCATGCCATGTTAAGCTTCGAGCGGCACGACCTGTCAACTCCCGACTGGGCGAATTCGTTCGATACCGACATCGCGCGTGCTGTCGAGCAGTACGACGCCGATTTCCTGGTTGGCGCACTCGACACCAAATCCGGCCACATCTCGCATCCCACTCCCGATCATTATATGCCGCTGCTCTATGCCTTCGGCGCTTCCGACAAATCCGATCGCGTCACCTTCCCAATCACCGGCTTCGACCTATCTTCCTTATCGATGCGCGCAATCATCTTTGCTTGACGGATCTTGTTTCGATTTCGACCGCCCGTGGAAATATCTTGTTACGTGCCCGCGTTCTCTGCGCCGTCAGGAACCCTTTCCTGACGAAAACCCTGCTCGGCCATGTCATTCCCACCTACGCGGGAATGACAAGAGTAAGCGGGTGTAAGACGAAGACAGGTGCGGCGCAGGACCTGCCGGAACAGGAAGGGGTCCATTACTTATCACAGGCATGTTGTTCTCTGTCATTGGAGGTGAACTTCCTCTGTATCACAAGGAGACCACCGAGAGTTTCAATCGAACTTCATGTTACCCGATCAATACTCCCTATCGCCAGCGCTTCGCTGCTAAATGCTGACTTGTCGATTTTATCGCGAAGCGTCCAAAGAATTTCCGTAAAGTCGGATAAGCTATCTTTGTGGACAACTATCTTTGTGGCGTCTTCTCCTTTAGTTGAGATAGACATTCGGCAAAACAGGTAGCCCTTCTGCACTACGGTCACTTTGACTATCTTCTCATAGGGAATAGCGGTGGAGAATGCACACACTCCCTTCCACAAGAGAATACCATCCATCACATAAGTGTCACATAGATAAATTGAGGTGAACAAGCTCTGCCAGAACACGCCCAGGCCAAGTAGCAGCGGCACAATACCAAACGCGAACGCCTCTATCGACGGATGCTTAATGAACATAGAACCTATCAACACTCCCCACCCAATCATGACGATCCCTAGCATCGATTTCTGAGTATAGAGCAGTCTGCTTCTCTCTGAATGAACTATTGTCTCAGCACGCATGTTCCTGAAGAAGACAAATTCGAAAGGCCGGAACTGCATCGTATTCTCGGGAGGTTGTGACGATTCTTCGAGCTTTGGATTCCGCACGTTTACTCCTCAGTCTGAAGCCCACCCAACCGACAAATCTATATTCTGCATGCGATAAGTTCCAATCCAAGAAAGAAAGCTCCGTATCCGAAGCATAGCTGCTACTTCGCTCCGTTTGACCACATTGTCCCCAGTTGTCCCCAATTGTACCAAAATTGAAAAACTCTGAAAAGGGCTAGTTAGAGGTAATTTAGCTCCGAAATGAGGCATTGTATTCGCCGTAAGTAGGCGATAATGGCACAGTTAGACGCACGCAGCGTTTTCTGGTTAGAGTTGTCCTCCAGGGACATTTCGAGGTCAAAAAGGGACAACGAGGGACAACGGCGGAAAGTTCAACCTTCTCGTCACGCAAGTGCTCCCTTAGCGATACGGATCGTCCAGATCGTCTTACGCGAGTAGTGGGTCAGTTTGCCTCTTTCAGCGCTCCACTCATTTCTCTAGAGGGAAGAGTGCGGCGAAGTACGAGACGGGGATATGAGTCTGGCTAGGCGCGCTTTGGCATCCGTGACGGCTCCAATACCCGGGTCAGCGTTCTTCCAGATATTGAGGAACATTTGGTATTGCTCAATTGCTTTCTCGTTCCAATTTGATTCTTCGTAAGCGATGCCCAGGTAGTAGTGTACTTTGACGTTGTACGTTCCATAAAGGAGACGTTGGGGAGTGTAGACCGAGGTCAATTTCTCAAATCCGGCAACGGCGTCCCCCAACCTCTTGGTGTTCAGGTAGGCCAAAGCTAGATTGTAGTTGGCAAGGAAGCCTCTAGATTCCCGAGTTGACTTTTCCAGAAACGACAGCGCCGAGCCTGTTCGGCCGCGCGCCTCTTCCATGAATCCTGTAGCACACCAAAAGAGAGAAGAGTCGGCGTTGGCATTCTTCAGTTCCGAGAGCAATTTTTCCACGACCACGGCCGCCGCTGCTGTATCGCCTGAATCGGTCAACAGCCTGACGTCTAGAGGATAATACTGCAGCTCGCTCGGAGAGGTCGTTGAGGCAACATAGTCACCGAGCTCGCTGATACCTTTGTCCAGTCTCCCCTGTTCGGCATAGGCGAGAGCCATCATGAGGCGCTTGTAATTGGCACACTCCGCTAGGCCTTCACTCAAGTCCTGCGAAATGGCGCCTCGCAGGAAGTTGAGAGTTTGCTGGAATCTACCCTGATGGATCAGAACGTAAGCCTGATCATTTCGGGCTGCGGCGCGGAAGACTTTGTCACCGACCCGACTCAATGCCTGGAAACAACTCTCTGCTTGGGGATAGTCACCCTTGAAGACAGACATGATCCCAAGTGCATCCAGTGATTGCCAGAAGTCAGGCTTGATTTCCAGCGCTCTCTGATAAGACCGAATGGCGTCATCCAAGCGACCATTGAGGGCACAGAGGTCACCGCGCGAGTTGTATGGGCTGGCTTGCTCCGGCGCCAGCGCGATGTACTTGTTGATCGCCAGGATAGACATTTCGGCATTACCTATCCGATCGTAGGCATAAGCGAGGAAATTGTACGGCTCCTTGTACAACGAATCTAGTGCCAGTGCGGAATCGAAGGATGTAATCGCTTCTTGGAAATGTTGCTGATAGTACTGACACGCACCTAATCGGTACCATCCACTTTTTTCGTCGGGGTACCGCGCGAGCAACTGACGCAACTCCGTCGCTGCTCCACTGAAATCCCCTGACATGAGGGCTGCACCGCTGCGAATATAATGCTGCTCCTTCCAAGTCGCCTTGTCGGCAAAGGCAACTGCCCTGGACATCAACGAATCCCGCCGTGAAGTGAAATCAAGCGCCGCCAGGTAATAGTAAGCCATAGCGAAGGAGGAATCGCAGTGCAGCGCCTTCTCGAAACACTCCACCGCTTCACTTTCGTACTGTTTGTAATAGTAGTCGACCCCTCGGATATAGTGATAATAAGCTTCGGCAGAATGGGTAGTGACATCTGCCACGGACGGACCTTCCTGTGGCAAATGTCCCGGGAGTCTGAGGTCACGCTTTATGCCAATGGCTAATTTGTCGGCGATCGCGAAAATGGTTTCCGTACTGTCGGCTGTTACGCTCTGCGAACCGACGATGGTGCCGGTTGATACATCTGCCACCTGCGCTGAGACAATAAGGCGCGGCCTCATCTGAACAATGCTCCCCGTTACTATCCACCGAGCCCGTGCCGCAGCTGCCACCTCCGAAGCCAGTTGCCGATTAACGATCCCTGTTTCTTCCTTGCCCAGCAGTTTCAGAATATCATGAATCCTTTGGCTGGAGACGACCTGCAGCGAATGCGACTCCGATAGACTGGCTGTCAGGAGATTGGCTGTTATTTCTCCGATTTTCTGGCTATCGGTAGGTTCAACGAGGTTGTTGAAGCTCACAATCGCTAAGCGATTTTCCGCGGCGACAGCCTCCTTTGATGACTTGAATTCGATTTGCCAAGGTTTGAGTATAAGAAACAAGAGCAACGCCGCCGCCGCTACACTGGCTGGAATCAACGTAATCCGGCGCTTCCTCGTTACTGTTACTGCGATTGCCTGCGACTCTGCACCCGAATATCCTTCCGCGAGTTCGCCGATGGTCTCGCGAACATCAGGATCGTACCTAAGCAGAGTAGCTGCTTCCTGGAACTGTAGCACCCTCTCATGGCAATATGGACACTCCAGCAGGTGTATTTCAATTTCCCGACGGTCATCATCAGTGAGCATTCCGACTTCGTAAGCGTACAGCTTGTCGCCCAGTATTGTATTTGTACATCTGCTCACTGTTCGACATCTCCTTTTTCAAGGCAGAGTTGCAGCAGAGTTCGCGCTCGTGAAAGCATGACATACAAGTTGCCGGAACTGATCGAAAGCTTGCTGCAAATCTCCTCGGTTGTGTAACCCTGATAGTGCAGGTTGAGCACTCGTGCGTGAAGGCAGTTGACCCCATGTAGCTTTCGAAGACACGCCAGCAGACGTTTCTTCAATTCCGGACGGACAGCCGGACTGCCGGGAAATGTCTCCGCCACTTCGATTGCGACCTGTCTTTCTGCCCGGACCCGCTTGGATTTGTAATAATCGAGGATCTTATTGCTGAGCACCTTATGAGCCCAGCCGGCAAAACTGGTTTCGATCTGAACGGACATGTATTTCGCCGCGATTGTCGCCAAGGCATCTTGCACAACTTCCTCACGATCCTGGGCGTTCACAATTCTATGACGAACGAACATCCGAAAGCTTACGTCCAGGAAACGAAAAAGTCGTGCTTCTGCCGCAGGTTCGCCCGCAAGTATCTCACGGTAGATGGTGCTGATATCATCTGACATATTTAGCTGAGTTTGCCGATCCCCTCCAAGTCAGCGATTAAGATAGGGTTATCAGACCGAAAAACAACTCGAATACTCAACCGGTCTCTTGCCGATGCGATCTGCGCATCCTGATCTTCCCGACGTCCCCAGGGTCCTTCTGCAGGTATGTAAGAATTGGCTCTCTGGATCAACATTGATCTTGAGATCGCCGTTGGTCGCCGAGAGGTTTACTGTACGGCCACGCAACTCAACACTTCAATGACGCGGAAGGTGGAATCATGTTCAAATGCTTAGGATTAGTAGCGGCCATCATACTGCTGCTCTCATCAGCGTTGCCGGCAGTTAACTATTTTGACGGTCCCGAAGCAGTTAGCTGGGACTCGGCGCGATGCCGGTACCTGGTCTCCAGTCTCAACAATGGCAGGGTCATAGCCATGGACACGCTCGGCAACCAGTCGATATATCTGGGCGGGCTCGGTAGTGCGTGGGGCAACCATATCAGGGATACAGTCTTCTATGTGTCTCGCATGAGGAGCATCAATGCGTACAATCTCGCTAATGCTGAATTTCTCTGGGAGGCGAGCATCCCCGGGGCAAGACAGTGCGATGGTGTCACCACCGATACGTCGGGATTCCTCTACACAGTAGACGCAGTGCTCAGGGGAGTTTTCCGAATCCAATTAAGTGATCTGTCATGTTCTCTTTTTGTGTCCGCCGGTTTGCCGCTTTACCCTCAGACGTTGATCTTCGACGCGAAGAACAACAGGCTGTTAGTCGTTTCGTATGCGGGCCAGGCGCCGATATTGGCGGTTTCTTTGCCTGATGGTGCGGTCTCGACAGTAGTTGTCACGCCTATGGGAATGGCCGACGGCATCACGGCCGATCAGTTCGGTAACACCTACATAAGTTGCTCAACACAAGGCAAAGTCTATCGATATGACAGTACTTTCACCAATCCGCCGCTGGAATTCTCGAGTGGTCATCGTGGACCCTCGGGTATTTTCTACAATCGTGATCGCCTGGAATTGGCCGTGCCGATGTATGATATCGACAGCGTTACTTTCGTATGCGACATCTATCACGCTGACACCGATGAGGACGGTCTCGTCGACTACTTGGACAACTGTCCTTCGGTGAGTAACCCGCTGCAGGAAGATATCGATGGCGATTCCATCGGAGATGTCTGTGACAACTGCTTGGTTACATTCAATCCCGATCAATCGGACATCGATCTGGACGGCCTGGGTGATCTCTGTGACCCGGACATCGATGGCGATGGTCTCCAGAATGAAGTTGACAACTGCCCAATGGTGTCTAATCCGTCTCAGGAGGACGGCGACGCCGACAGCGTAGGGGACGTATGTGATAACTGCCCCTCGGTCTATAACCCCGACCAATGGGACGAAGACGAAAATGGAGTCGGCGATTGGTGTGACGGGTTCGTGCACATTCATGACCAGACATTGCCCGAAGGCTACCTCCACAGACCCTATTCGTACAAGTTCAAGGTCGCAGGCGGGACTGCTCCCTATACGTGGTCCCTCGTTGGCGGCGATCTTCCTTATGGATGCGTTTTCACGGGCGGCAGTGAAGGCACGGTCTCGGGCACTCCGACTTGGAAAGCAACTTACTATTTTACTGTCGCCGTTCGTGACGGCTATGTGATCCCCAGAACCGACACGCTGGGAGTGTCGGTGACGATTACCGATCCAGTGAGTCCTTTGTGCGGCGATGCCAATGGGGATGACGCGATCGACATTTCGGATGCAGTTGCGTTGATTGGATATATTTTCAGTGGCGGACCTTCGCCCACGCCATTGTCAGCGGGTGACGCCAACTGCGACGGCTCAGTCGATATATCCGACGTCGTATATCTGATACAGTACATTTTTGCCGGCGGACCGGCTCCGTGCGCGAGTTGCAGGTGACCGAATGGCGACAGAGCATAGAGGATGACTTTGGACGCATATTGCTTTCATGAACAGAATGAAAGTTGGGTCGCAGTCTGTCGAAGTTCGTGTCGCTGCAGTGGATGCGGACGGGATGGGTGTGGGCCAGATGCGAGGTGGCCGGCCCCCGGCAAAAAGCATCGAACAAATTGGCGATGGTCGCGTCCATGTTTGAATAAGACAAACCGCTTGCGCGAAGAAAACGCTCGTACCCGAGGGAGATGACAATGAAAAGACGATTGTTAGTGGCAGGGTTTCTGATATTGTGTGTTTGCCTGCAAGTGTGCATGGCGACAGGCAGCACGAAGGTCGTGCCCAGAATGACTCAGATACCCTTATCATTCACTCAGAATCAAGGACAATGGGATGAATCGATATCGTTTCGCGTGCGTGCTGGTGGGTTTACGGCGTGGTTCACTGAAAATGGGATCTACTATCAGTTCGGGCGGCGAATACCCGCCGGGACGACTTCGCCTGACCGCCGGTACGACTGGGGTATGGCGAACCAAACGGGACTGCTCCCGCGAGGCGACGATTCGGTAATCACGATGGCCATTTCCGCCACGTTGGTCGGTGCGAATCCCAAATCACAGATTATCGGCGCTGGATTGATCGACTACAGATGCAATTACTTTATCGGCATTGACCCAACCAATTGGCGCACCGATGTCCCCAATTTCAATGCTGTCGTGTATGAAGATATCTATCCGAGCATCGACCTCAAGTACTATAGCAGCGGCGATGGCAGGCTGGAATATGATTTCATGATCGAAGCCGGCGCTGACCTGTCGCAGATTGCGATTCGCTATGACGGTGCTGAGAATGTGTGTGTGGATGATGCCGGGCAGTTGGTGGTCGAAACAGAATGGGGAAGAGTTACCGAACAGGTTCCAAGGGTGTATCAGTACGTCGACGGCGAACGCAAGGAAGTTGGGGCAGAATATCTTCTTCGCGAGGGGAACGTGTTCGGGTTTAGGCTGGATGAAGAGTACTTACCGCAATATGCGGTGGTGATAGATCCCGTGTTGAGTTATAGCACCTATCTTGGGGGAAGTGGTGACGATTATGGCGGATGGATTACCGTCGACAACAATGGCAACGCATACATTGCCGGCACCACCATGTCCGCCGATTTCCCCACCTATAACGCCTATCAGCCTTCATACGGTGGCGGTTACTTTGATGCTTACGTGACCAAGCTCAACAGCTCCGGGAATGGCCTGGTGTACAGCACATATCTTGGTGGAAGCATGGAGGACTTCGGCTGGGGCATCGCAGTCGATAATGACGGTTGCGCGTATGTAACCGGTGAGACCTTCTCCGCCGATTTCCCGATTCAAGGCGGATATCAGTCGCTTTTCGGAGGTGGTGAATGCGACGCTTACGTGACCAAGCTCAGCAACTCCGGCGACACCATTCTGTACAGCACCTACCTGGGGGGAAGTGCTCGAAGATTATAGCTCGGACATCGCGATTGACGACACCGGAAACGTCTACATAACCGGCAGCACATCTTCTGTCAACTTCCCCGTTCATAACGCCTCTCAGGCTACCTATGGTGGTGGCGCGTTCGACGCCTTCGTAGCCAAATTCGACAACGCCGGCAGTGCTCTTCTCTACAGCACCTATCTAGGGGGAAGCGGACTGGAATGGGGCCGGGGGATCTCTGTCGCTTCTGACGGTAACGCGTATGTAACCGGCTATACTAATTCCGCCAATTTCCCCACACAGAACGCCTATCAAGCTACTCTATGGCGGTGGTGCAAATGATGTTTTCGTGACCGAGACTCACCAGCTCCGGAAACGCTCTCGTATACAGCACCTACCTCGGCGGAAATCTTGATGATTCCGGATGGCGCATTGACGTGGACAGCGGCGGCAGGGCATACGTGTGCGGCAAGACCAATTCAGCCAACTTCCCTACCCGGAATGCCTATCAGGTCATCTATGGTGGAGGCACGACTGACGCATTCGTGGCGAAACTCGGCAGCTCTGGCACCGATCTTGAGTATAGTACTTATTTGGGGGGAACCGGCAGTGAGCAAGGCTGCGATATCCTGGTCGATTTTACCGGATCCGCCTATGTGTCCGGCTTCACCAGTTCTGCGAACTTCCCGATACACGACGCCTATCAGGCGACCTTCGGTGGTGGTGCCAGTGATATATTCCTGACCAAGCTCACCGGTTCCGGCAGATGTCCTTCTGTATAGTACCTATCTCGGGGGAAGCAGCGCTGACGAAGGAGCTGGCATAGCAATCGACGGCAGCAGAAACGCCTATGTAGCCGGCTGGACCAACTCGACCAACTTCCCTGTCCAGAACGCCTATCAGGTGACGAAAAATGGCGGCAAGGACGTCTTTGTGACCAAATTTCTTGCGGACCGTGATGGTGACGGCATCCTGGATGAATCGGACAACTGCCCAACGATCGCCAATCCCGACCAGCTTGATTCAGACAGCGACGGCATCGGTGACGCCTGTGACAATTGCCCAACCGTTCACAATCCGATCCAGAGTGATACGGACGGTGACGGCATAGGCGATGCCTGTGACTATATCTGTGGCGATGCCAATGGTGATAGCAGCGTCGACATCTCCGACGTCGTCCATTTGATTGCTTACATCTTCGCGGGCGGTCCGGCGCCGAATCCGGAGCTTTCCGGCGACGCCGATTGCAGCGGTAATATCGACATCTCTGATGCCGTATACCTGATCTCCTACATCTTTGCTGGTGGACCTAAACCAGATTGCTTGTCAGTGACCGACATTGACGGCAATGTCTACCAGACCGTGACCATTGGTTCCCAGGTGTGGATGGCCGAAAACCTGAAAGTGACCCACTACCGCAACGGCGATGCGATTCCCAATGTAACCGATGGCGTCACATGGGCTGGTCTTACGACCGGAGCCTATTGCGAATATAACAATGATGCAAGTAACGGTGTTACATACGGCAGATTATATAACTGGTATGCAGTAGCAGATAGCCGCAATCTGGCGCCGGCTGGCTGGCATGTGGCAAGTGACGCTGAATTTCAGACATTGGTCGACTATCTCGGAGGAGATGCAGTTGCCGGTTGGAAGATGAAAGAGACCGGAACCGCACATTGGCTTCCCCCCAACTCGGGCACTAATGAAAGCGGATTTACCGCCTTGCCGGGCGGCTATCGCGGCAGCAATTACGCGGTCTTCGGCGATTTGGGTAACTATGCTTGCTTCTGGTCTTCCACAATAATCAACAGCAACTACGCTTGGTACCAGAGCATAAGTTTCGATTTTCCGGAAGTTGGTCATTACGATAGCAGAAAGTTCTATGGTTTCTCGGTCCGCTGTGTCAAAGACTAACCGTCTGCAGGCGAGTTAGCAAGAGCGGCAGTGTCGACATCTCTGATGCTATCTACCTGATCCAGTACATCTTCTCAGGGGGACCCGCTCCGCAACCAGTTACTGCCGGGGATGCAGACTGCGATCAGGCGGTGGATATTTCTGATGCCGTATATCTGATTCAGTACAACTTCGGTGGTGGACCGCAGCCGTGTGCTTTGTGTAAGTAACCTCATTTGAATCGAGAGTTACGCCAGGAGTCGCAGGAGCGTCTCCCGGTCTTTGTGTAATATTCCGAAAGATGGCCGGCGTCGCCGCACGCCACCCTATAATGAGTGTGTCCTGCTTTATCGAAGCAGACCGGCAAACACTCCGAAGAGTGCAGTAAGAGGCGGTCTAGCTCTGAAACGCGGCCATACATCCGCCGTAAGTCAGCGACTCTGGTTCAGTTAGATACCTAGAGTGTCTTGCAACCTAAATTGTACTTCAGGGACAATATGAGGACAATTTGGTACAATCAGGGACAACCAGCCGAATTTCCGCGCCTAGAGTTCGCCCTTTACATTTGAACCAAGAACATACCAACGTAGTCTCACCAGAACATATGTCAGCACAGGCTGACTCAATAGGTTGAATACCCATACCATCTCCGAAGTAAGGAAGCGTCACGCATCCTGAACTACCGGAAACATCGGATGGAATTACACTCCGGGAATCCTAATCTCCCCCGATTGTGATCTACTCATTCTCGATCTCTTGCTTCGACGGGAATCTCTGAGTCAGCTTTGCGGGAAGACGGTCCTTTTGAAGTTTCGAATTGACATGTCTCTGGTAGCGAGTCGCCAGCTTAGGCCTCTGATTGAATCTCTCATCGATGCCGCCCGGTTGCCACGTCCGGCATTTGTTCTGGCCTCCAGAGCAAGGGTTCTCTTAACATCTTAACTCTAAGACATGATAGTTGCTGAGGGATGATACCGACGAGTCTCCCTTATCTCAATTTGTTCAACATTCTCTTCTATTTCAGCCCGTCTTGCTGGATAGATGTTAGAGGAGGCTGTGTTTCAAGACCGGGAATAGCAGATTGTTCCTGCTGAATGCTGCGCCGTAGCTAACTAATTTATCCCCGATTGTTGGCTCCCTTTGAAGGTGTGAGAGCGATTCACTGTTGCTTCTACACACGAATTGGGATATTACACCATAGCCCGACTCCGGTAGAATCCGCTTGACAACTTGATTGCTCTTGCCATATTTCAGCGGCAATCAGCAGCCAGTAACTCAAGATATGGTGCGGGCAATCTCATTAGTCCGCCCGATTTTCGCGGAGTGTGATCGCTTCAATGACCGCAAGTCGTTTGGGTGACTACGAAGTAATCAGAGAGATCGGCCACGGGGGCATGGGGAGGGTCTTCCTCGCAAAGAACGTGCACGTACCGGCCATGGTTGTCGTCCTCAAGGTTTTGATGGATCCAGCGCAAAAGGCGAGGTTCCTGCGCGAGGCCGAAATCTATTCCAAACTCGATCACAGAAACATCTGTCAGATCAGAACATTTTTCGTGCATGATGATGACTTGGTGATTGCCATGCAGTTCGTCGAGGGCAAGACTCTCGCCGAAAAACTGGCTGCTGACGGCTCGTTGGATCTGAATCTTGTCAAGAAGGTGTTTCTCCAGGTACTTGACGGCATCGGCTATGCGCATTCCAAATACGTCTACCACCTCGATCTTAAGCCCGACAATATCATGGTTGACGAGCTTGGCCAGGTCAAGATCATTGACTTTGGAATCTCCCGTCAGACGCACGACGTCAAGCTCACGGCGACCGGGCAGGCCGTAGGTACCCCACTCTACATGTCACCCGAACAATTCGTCGAAACGGAAGTCAGCGACCTTTGGCTTTGCGACATCTACGCGCTGGGCATCTCGCTCTTCGAAGTTTGCTGTGGTGAGCCCCCCTTTCAGTCGACCAATCCTTACATTCTGAAGGAGATGCATTGCGGCCGCAAGCCCCCCCGCCCGACGAGTATGAACTCCAATGTCTCGCCGGAGCTGGAGGAGGTGATTCTCAAGGCCATTGCCAAGAAGCCGGGCAGTCGTTTTCGAAGCGCGCAAGAAATGCGCGATGCTATCGAACGAATCGATTCCATGAGTCTCGGTGCCGGAGAGACCGAGCGGTTCAGAAAACGCCACACGACGAATCGCTGGCTGCGAATTGGAGCTGCCGTACTGTTGGTGTCGGCTCTTGTTTCGGCGTTGGTCCTCTGGCCAAGACCCCATCGACACCTTGCATTCTCAGTACCGTCGCAAGAGGTCAACAAAGGACAGCCGTTCGTCCCGATTGAACTTGGGGCTTTACTGCCTCCCAATCAAGCGATTTTCGTGAAGCACTGGAGCTCTTCTGGCAGCCACGAATTGAGCGTTGAGATTGCAGGAAACGGGACGGCGACGTTCAGAAAGCCGTCCTCCTCATGGACTGGCAGGGTGTCTATTTGGTTGGTGGCGGAGCAGCAGGACGGTACACGCGATTCGGCTTCGGCGACCTTTGCATGCAAGCCCCGCGAGCTGAGGCTCTCTCCTTTACCTACCTACCAGTTTAGAGCGGGCGCAGAGCAAGTCATTCATCTCGCTTCACTCATCGAGGAACCATCTATCGGCGATAGCACGATCACCTGGACGACGAAGGTTTCGGAAGGACTTAGAGTCAAGCTCAACGGACGAATCGCCACCGTGACATCAAGTCCAACCTGGCGCGGTCCGGGTGGCGTTACACTCACCGCTAGCAATTCCGATGGTGTTTCGGCCTCAGTCCTGGCCCGGTTCGAATTGGCACCCCAGCCGGAAGCCAGCTTGCCGCCTGTTACGAAGTACGCAATGAGGTTGCGGGTGCTTCCGCAGACAGGAATCATCTATGACACGACCGGCAATCAGTACTTAGGACGGATGAATGCATCAGTTCCCGAGGGAGTCTACCACTACAAGGTCCTTCATCCGAAGTATCCGATCACCGAAGTGACTGTTTCTGTGACCTCCCGTGACATGGACACGACGGTAGATCTGAGCAATATGTATATCGCCCCAAGCAACGCTAGACTCGGGGTAGCCATTATCGACACTAATGGAGAGCCGATAGATCGGAAGATCCGCCTGAACAGTTCACAAACCGATTACGTTTCTACGCAAGGAACGATGATGCTTATCCCCGGCAAATACCAGATCTCTTTTGATCGAAGTCAAAATCTCCATGTCGACAGCGTTCAGGTCGATGACTTGCGCAATGATGCACAAGAGCCGGAAGTCACGCTCAAGTCGAGTCAGATGGTGCGTGTATACTTCTTCGTCTCGGGACAATCCGGGGGAAATTAGTAAGAGTGGAGGAAACATGAACTCGTGTTCAAGAGGGTGCATTCGTTATGGCAGCCGGCTTCTGCTGGTACTGGCTGTGGCCCTACTCGCTGCGGCATCTGCGCATAGTGCGACACAAAGTGCTCGAGTCACTGAAACGCGTTTAGCGCAAAAGCTGACTGAGGCGGAAAGACTGTACAAGCTTTTCAGGTATGATCAAGCAATCAGAGTGACAAGAGAGATTATCGCAGATTCCGGCTTCGACTCGTTGGCGACTGACGTCAAGATCAGAGCCGGTCTGTTGCTGGTCGAATCGTATTGGGCACAAGAGAAGAAGGCGGACGCGGAAGATGCAATAAGAAAACTCTTAAGTTGGCGGCGTGATTTCCCCTTTGACTCCCTGAAAATCAGTCCCGAACTCAAACAGATTTGCGAAAGCATGCAGGAGCAGCTGCCGCCGCTTTCTCCTGGCTCCTTCGAATTTGCTGCCGTTCAGCAGCCAGTCGAAGTACGTGTTGGAAAAGAAGCACAAGTACGGATTGCCACCAGACAGTCGGATGTGCCGGTTAGACTCCGATTGGAATCACCCGCGGAGAACCTCACCTTCACACAAATGGATTCAATCTCCGCCATCCTGAGTTATACGCCCCTGCCTTCCGACGCCGATTCGGTCAGAAAGGTCAAGATCTTCGGCTGGACGAAAGACACGACGAAGACCATGGAGATTGCTTTTGCAGTCAAGTGTGGCCGCTCCACTTGGTGGTGGACTAAGCGAATCGGCGGATCAATTGTAGGCGGCGGCCTGGTTTGTGCCGTCATCATTCTCATCGGCGGTGGCGGTGGCGGTGGTGATGATTCCAAGCTGCCTTACCCACCGCCACCACCGGGAAAGTCTGGGGAGTTCAAATCGATCGAAAGGGGGGTAACAAAATGAGGAAGTCAGTTATCGCAGCCGGGAGGTTTGCGGGAACCGCGGCCGCGACGTCGCTCCTGCTTCTCGTATTCGGGATGACTTCTAATATCGCGCAAGCCGCGGTTGACACCCTCTGGGTGCAGGAAACTTCCGGCACGTTTGACTTGACCGCCGACGGTAATCGGGCGATGACTGTTGATGCCTCGGGCAATATTTACGCTGTTGGCCAGAGCCGCAATTTGAACGCGAATGATGATATTCTGCTGGTCAAGTACGCCTCAAATGGCGCTCTAATATGGTCAAAGAGCATTGAGAGTTCATCAGGATCCAATGACTATGGTCGCGACGTTTTGGTTGGGTCGGATGGAAACGTCGTTGTTATTGGTACCTTCGCTCAAAACAGCTCCGTCCGAAACCGCATTTGTGTCAGTAAGCGCAATAGCCAAAGCGGCTTAGAGATCTGGAGCCAGCCGAACATCTTCCAGCAGTTTAATCGACAGCGCGCCCTCGGTGCTGCTCTCGACCAGGACGATAATGTCTACGTCGTCGGATGGGGGGATAACACGTCGCCTGCCTCAGATGCTGACGGCAACTTGCTGATAATCAAGTACTCCTGGAACGGCGACTCTCTAGCTGCCTATGCCGGATTACCAGATGCGGCTTATTCCCGCTATAAGCCCTACACGGTCGCATTTGACCATGGTTATCTGTACATCGCAGGGCGAGCCGATTCGATCAATGTCGCCACTGGCAGTCCCAGGCCATCCGAGTATTTGGCTTGCTTGCTCAAATTGAGCCCGCAGTTGAACGGCTTCATCTGGAGCAGTTATTACGGCATTACAGACGTCAATGGCGACCAGTATATCTCCGAATGGTACCGTACCCGCAATATCGATTTCGATGCTTCGGGCAACGTCTATGCATCGACCTGGGGTACTGGTTGGGGCCCCAATGAACATGGCAGGGTCGCGCTTTCGAAGTTCAGCGGCTCAACAGGCAGCCTCATCTGGACCCGGCCCAGTCCCTGGACCAACATGACGAAGACCGATGAGCGGTTCGATGGCGGCGTTGTCGTGCGCGTTAATCGTACTAGTGGGCGAGTCTATATGTGTGCCCAGAATCTCTATGTGGGGATCATTCTTTATGGCTTCGACTTGAATGGCAACCAACTTTGGTCACCAGTCACCTACTCATTTCCCGGAGCTACTGATGCCGAGGAAGTCACCACGGATATGCAACTCAAGGGTAATGACTCGGCGGTTGTGGCGGGATTTCGGCTCTATGCCGGGACAGGCGAAGGCGTTTCCGCACCCTTTGTCGTGAAGTTCAATACGGCTTCCCCCGCCGGTGTAGCCTGGGCCTATACGAAACTAAAGCTGAGTTCCAATGTTGACAACCTGGACGCAGTCAAAATCGACCCACAGGGGAATATCATCTTCGCCGGTCCTGCGGATGTTGTCGATAACACCCAGTCTCATCTATATGTCGCGAAGCTCTCCGAGAGGATCCCTTACGGCGGTCCCAACTGGTACGTTAATGCCTCCAAAGGCAGCGACGTAACGGGGGATGGCAGCAGCGACTACCCATTCAAAACTATTCAACCCGCAGTGGATTCTGCCAAGGCGGGTCATGTGATTCTGGTTGCTTCGGGCACTTATCCCCCGCTAGCCGTGAAACACAAGAATCTCACGATTCGCGGAACCAAGGGCCGGGATTCGACATTCGTTCAGGGAGTTTCAGGGAGCCGCTGCGTTCTGGTAGACACCGTCTCGTCTGGCATTGTCAGTCTCGTCGGTTTCACACTGACCGGAGGAAGTCTGGTGGGCTCCGGAGTCGATAAGCAGGGTGGTGGCCTTCTGGCCCGAGCCGCTTCGGTTAAGATCGACAGTTGCACAATTTCGGGAAATCAAAGTGGTGATTCGGGTGGTGGGCTTTCTTTCCGTGACCGGTCATATTTCGAGATCACAAATTCACGGATTTGCAGCAACACCTCCCACTGGTCGGGAGGGGGGTTGGTTGGAGTCAATGCAGCGGGAGGTAAGCTCAGCCGAACCATGTTCTTTGCGAACAACGCGGACACGAATGGTGGTGGTGTATTTGTGATCGGGACGGCATACTCCCCGGCTGATAGTCTTACGATCGCCAACTGCGTGTTTAGCGGCAACAAGAGCACCGAGGGCGGTGCGGGCATCGGAGTCAACAAGGTACACCTCAATCTGCGAAATACGATTGTATACAACAACACGCGCCTGTCCGGTACCAAGCCGCTCTACGGGGTGTTCGACACGTCGAATGTTGCGGAAATCGGCGCCGACGATTACAACGATGTTTATGGAAATGTGAGCGGATACAACTACGGCGGCCAGATTTCGAAGGGTTTGCACAGTATCAGTCTGGACCCCTTGTTCGTGGTTCAGACATGTGCCAACGCCTCCCTTGGTCCGTGTTCTCCCTGCGTCGATGCTGGAGATCCTAATGTTCTTCCTCTCGTGGGAGGCGGTTCTTATAGCGACATCGGAATTCGTGACACCATCTTCAACTGCCCCGTTACCGACGTGCCTCCGACGGTCAACATTACCAATCCGGCGCCGATTCAGGAAGGCGAGACATTCGCTCCGATCTATCTCGACGGCTTTGTCACCGATCCCGACGATCGGTTCGATCAGATCACATGGAGTCACAGTGGGGGAGCACCGCTCATCTGCTCCATTAGTCCGGGAAGAGTGGCTACCATTACCACTCCTAACAAAGACTGGTGTGGATCGGCCACGATCAGATTCACGGCAACGGACAAAGGCGGAGGAACCGGATACGACGATGTCACATTCACCATAAACTGCGTGAACGACGCGCCCGTGGTTAGTGGCATTCTCAACCAGGTGCTTGCCTATGGCGCGACATTTGCTTCTATATCGCTTGACTCCTACGTAAGTGACCCGGACAACACGCCCTCGCAAATGACCTGGACTCATGTAGGCGACTCCGCACTAATTGTCAGCATCAATCCGACTACCCATGTGGCCACGATCACAAAACCATCGCCGACCTGGACGGGCTTTGAGAATATCGCGTTCTGCGCCGAGGATCCCGGTCATCTCAGCGGTTGCGGTGAAGCTGTATTCTCGATCGGAGTGCCGCCACCAACCATCAGGCTCGACACGACCGCCTATTCCTTTAGTGCCGGGGAACGAGGATCGAATCCCTCCCCGCAGACCATGCATATCCGGAACATGGGCGGACAAACTTTTGCCTGGAACGCAGCACGTCACTCCTCATGGTTGACACTGTCTGATAGTTCGGGAGTGCCAGACGACTCGATTGTCCTTTCGATAACCGTTGGTACTCTGGTTTCTGGAACTTACATTGACACTGTCAATGTGACGGCGGCCGCGGCAAGTAACTCACCGCAGAAAGCAATCGTGAAGCTCGTGATCTCCCCGAACATGCCCCCGGAGGCCCAAAACGACACTTTGACGCTGAATGAGGACGTGGACACACCAGTGAGTCTGATCGCCGACGATCCTGAAAATGATTCGCTCGTCTATGCCCTCGTTAGTGCGCCCGCGCACGGTAAAATTGTCGACTTCGATTCTCTCCGTGGGACCTTAGTCTACCACCCCTACCAGGACTACAACGGATCAGACCTGCTGACGTTTGAAACAAGTGACCGGCTACACTTGTCCAATATTGCTCGCGTATTCTTCACGATACTGCCTGTCAATGATGCGCCGGTTGTCACGGGTATTCCCAGCCAGAAGGTTACCGAAGGCTCGGGCTTCGGACCGACAAGGCTAGACGAGTATGCGACGGATGTGGACGGTCCCGACAGCCTGCTGAACTGGACCTACAGCATTATTGACACCTTTCCGAATCCTCCCTGCCGGGGAGCGTTGCAGGTGGCAATCAGTGATCGGATCGCGTATGTTGAAGCTACGGATCTTGATGTCTTTGGGTCAATCAAAGTGATATTCACTGCGGAGGATACAGGACATTTGTCTTCCTCTGATACAATAACCTATGAAATAACCAACACACCTGATGCTCCCAGGGCGTCCGACACCAGCTACACGCTCTCGGAGGACAACAATCTCGTGGCGAACATGCTTGCGTATAGTCCGGATTGCGACCCTATCAAGTATGTCATCACCGAGCCGCCGACGCATGGGAGACTTGACAGCTCCGAGTATGACACACCGAGGTTTACTTACCGCCCGGATCAAGACTATTACGGTTTGGATTCCTTTGGTTTCAGGGCCCTTGACGACGGCAACAACACGACATCTCAGAAATGCAAGGTCAATATATCGATTGCTCCGGTGAACGATCCGCCTGCTTTCATTGCATCGATTCCCGGTCAGATAGTGGAGCTCGGAGACAGCTTTGCTCGCATCGAACTCGACGGCCTTGTAAGCGACGTTGACAACGATCTTAGCAGTCTGCATTGGACAGCGAAAGGCGCGAACAACTTCCAAGTCGATATTGAAGGGGGAAAGGCCACTGTCAGCCAACCCAATGACGGCACTCCGAGATCCGACCGAATCGTATTCTGCGTCACCGACACTGGCGGTCTGGTGGCATGCTCGACAGCGGTCTTTGCAGTCCATGCCACGGATTATCCGGTCGCGAACTTGGGGTCACAGAAGTACCGAATGGTCACGCTGCCGCTTGATCCGGATTCACACCTTGCGGGGACAATCCGCAACCAATTGAATGGCCGCAACGAATATGATTGGCGAATGTGGCGCTGGAATCCGGTTAGTGAGACCTACGTGGATGCTCTGGACTCTCTGTCGCCCGGAAGTGCGTTCTGGGTGATTGTCAAGAATGGCCAAGTATTGAGCATCACTGGCACGGCGACAATTGCCGACAAAACAGATGGCTATCAGGACTATCGTTCGCTCAAACTGCTTCCCGGCTGGAATCAGATTGGTAATCCGTTTTCTTACGAGATTGAGTTCTATGATTCGCAAGTCAGACAATTCGGAGGACTCGTACCGGTGGGAAGCACTGAGTCTCCTGTGCGTGCGGCTTTGTATCATTATGATGGTACAGGTTGGGACGGTCTCATTACCGACGCGCCCGCCCCGATGGCAGTTGGGGACGGTTACTTCATCAACGTGGACTCGACCTGTAGTGATTGCGCACTCTGGTATACGACCAAGGAATACATGTCCGCCCGCGACCTGAAACGGGCGAATGCGGGTTCTGACGAAACCGAATGCAATCTTGCAATTCGGGCTGAATGCTTCGGCTATCATGACGATTGCGCGCGATTGGGTGTCAAACGCGGAGCTGCCGACGGGCTAGACAGGTTCGATCTGCCGGCTGCTCCCGCATTTTCTCCATACGTTAGGGTCGTTTTCGGCAACAACTATGCAACCGATTTTAGATCCGAGGCAGACAGCAGCCTGCGCTGGCGCTTTCGCGTACAGACCGATCTGTCAAAGCCGGTGACCTTGTATCTGCGGGCGGCCATGCCCGACAACTGCAACCTGCAGTTTGAACTGACGGATTTAGCTACGTTCCGTACTGCGGTCTTCGCCGACAGTCTTCAGTATAGCTTTGAGCCTGATGCGGAGGAACGGGTTTTCGACTGTCGCTTGCTGCGACCAGGCGAAAGTGGAGGTACATATCAGTCCGGCGTGCCGGGTTGGACGCAGCTTCACGACGCCTATCCCAATCCTTTCAACTCATCTCTCAGGATTCCCTTCGACTTAACCAGTCCAGCCTCCGTGCGACTGACTATCTTGAACGCTTTGGGCCAGGTCGTCCGAGAATACAATATTCCAAGAGTTGCGGCCGGATCTCATTCGATTGAGTGGGATGGGAAAGACGCAGCAGGTGTCATCATGGCCAGTGGCGTTTACTTCTGTCGCTTTCAGGCGGGCGACTACGTGCAATCCAAGAAGATGGTCTTTCTCAAATAACGAAGGAGAGTAGGATGGGATTGACGATAATCGATCTGAATTTGCTGTTTCGGCAGGCAATGTCCGATCAGGACGCTTTCGAGCGCATCATGGACGTGTTTGTGACACTGGCCGACGATGCCCAATTTATCAAGTACTCGCATGATAAATACATTCCGGCTTGCCACCGCTACCAGGAATATCTGCGCGGCCACGGCAGCGGGGATACCTCCCTGAAGCAAGCGCGCAAGATTCGCGGACAACTTGGCGGATATTCCAAAGCTATGTACGGTTTGCAGCGGAAGACCTTCGTGGATATCTTGACCTTGCTGCTGCCGTTGCCGCAGCTACTCGAAGAGGCGGCCGTTAACGCTTTGTGGGCCCAATTCCTCCGCCTGGAACGGCAATGGCTGTCAGCGAGCCGGAGCAATGTCTGAAATCGAGTGGAAGTTCCTCGGAAAAACGGAAGGCACGTAACTTCACGGAGAACCATTGAGCGAGTTCAGCGACAAGATAGATGAGAAGGAAGGGCGGCAGCGGAAAGAGGGGAGCTGGTCAACCGAGGCGGAGATAACGGCCCTGTAAGAATCATGACTGTAGGTAGCACATGGGAAAGCCGGCAGCACGTTTAGGCGACATGCATTCCTGCCCGATGTTAAACCCAGGCACTCCACCTCCACCACATGTGGGTGGTCCGGTGTCGGCGGGATATCCGACTGTGCTGATCGGGGGGCAGCCGGCTGCGCGATTGGGCGACATGGCCACATGCGCAGGACCACCGGACAGCATTGCCACTGGATCACTGACGGTCTTGATCGGAGGCAGTCCGGCGGCCCGTATGGGGGACCAGACTGTGCACGGCGGCGCGGTTGTGGCGGGACTGCCGACCGTTCTGATCGGTGATTCCGCGGGAGGTTCCTCCCAAGGATCCGCTCTGCAAAACGCCAGCAAATTCGGCAAGCCGTTTTGCGAACCGTGACAATAGACCACTGCCCGGTCTGGGCAGAAGGTCAGCGAATTACGCCAAGGTAACGAGGAGCAATTGGTGCGCATTGTATCAGGCTGGAGTCCACGGCTGGCGAAGTATAGTGCTCCGTCAGTCGCAAATGACGCACCCGACCAATCGATATCCGACTTGCTCTCCGGCAAGGCCTCGGAGACATCTACGGGCCTGTTTGCAGTAGTTGACGCCTCGCGCGGCGAGATTGTTCTGGAGAAGCTCGCAGCCTCGAGAGACACCTACCAGTCACTATACCAGGGGAAAGATGCTGAGAAGCACTTTAGCGTATCTCCCATCCTTATCGACTGTGCTACCGATAGCGAGATCACCCGCTGGCTCACTTCTGAGGCCTGGGGTCAGAATTACGCGATCTTTCTGACCAGCGCCTTCCCCCTGGACACGCTGCTAATACATTGCCGACGCCTGCTAACCGTGGTTACGGAAGCGGGCGAGATGCTGCTGTTTCGCTTCTATGACCCGCGTGTGCTGCGAGTCTACCTGCCCACCTGCAATTTGGGTGAACTCTCGCGCATCTTTGGACCTGTAGGCTCATTCCTGGTTGAATCTGAAGAAGGGGCAATTCTTGATTACGATTTGGGACAGCACTCCACCGGGCTGGTACCGACAACCGCGCGAACGACCGACTCACTCGGTCGCCTGATCATTCGCCGATCACAGGTAGAATCCCTTTCACGAGAGCCGGCGAAACGTCAACAACTGGCAGAGTTACAGGAATTCCATAAACATGGCTGTCAGAGCAGCATCGACTCTGCAAGCGGCGACGTGCGGTTGGAGGATGCCGCTGGAAGCCCAATGCGTGTTTCCGCGCTCGCGGGAGGCGCTATGCTCACGACCGCAGAGGGACTGACTTGGCAGAGCAACGTCGATGCCCGTGGGCGGCCCACGACCTTGACCGATCCCGGCGGCAACAAGGTCCAGTTTGAGCATGACGACCGCGACAGATTGATTCGCACTCGATACGGACTGCAGCCGCCTTACGAGTTCGAGTACAACGAAGATTCCAATCTTGTGACTCTGCGCTACCCGAATGGGGCAACTACGCGTTTCGAGCACCAAGATGGACGGCTTTCTCGGATTACGGATCGCAATGGCGCGAACACAAGATTGCGGTACGACTCCGATAACCTATTGGCGGAAATATCCGACTCGCTCAACAACCGCACTTTGTTTGAGTATGATCGGTGGCAAACTCCGTCCCGCATCGTGTTGCCGAACGGGGATATCTGGTCCTTTGAATTCGACGATCGGGGGCACTTGCAGAAGTTCCTGGTGAATGGCGAAGAAGTTGGACGGCTTGAAATCAGCGATGATGGAGATACTATCACTTTCGAAAATGAAGACGGTACCTTCACGCGGCTCGTCTTTGCCGGGAAGAAGCTGCAACTGGCCTCAAACGAGTGGGGAACGGTAAGTCTTCAGTATAACCAGGCCGGCCACCTTGTGAGAGAAGAGTTCGCCGGTCAGGTCGTCACCTACGATCGAAATCCAGTAGGTGCGCTGTTGGCATTGGTTGCTCCTGACGGAT
Organism: uncultured bacterium; assembly: GCA_963726455.1. Taxonomy (GTDB): domain Bacteria; phylum Zixibacteria; class MSB-5A5; order CAIYYT01; family CAIYYT01; genus CAIYYT01. Next base: position 32,606 of record CAVSCK010000005.1, on the reverse strand, counting down.
CGACTTTGAATTTCAAGAGAGATCGTGACCACCGCGTGCGAAGAATCGTTGATTGGGATGGAGATACGTACGAGATCGACTATCAAGGTAATGGAGCTCCTTCCAGAATTCGCTATCCGAACGGCACCAGCACGGAGCTGGCTAGCAAGCGACTTGGATTGATTGAAGCGGTTGATGTCTTGTCGGCGGACGCTGATCAAGCGCCATTCGTGTCTCACATTTGGAAGTATGATGAATGCGATCGGTTGACTCAGGACTCGAGTAGAGATCGCACGCTGGAATATTTCTACGATCGCGAAGGAAGATTGCTGGATGTATCCGTCTCGGGAAGAAGACATTTCGAGTACTATCAGCTCGATCCAAACGGTAACCGAGTCATGGATCGCGACCAAGAATGCGACTATAACGGGTTCAACCAATTGTTGCGGCGCGGCCGGGAGCAATATCGCTATGACAATCGCGGGAATCAGATCGAGGGTTTTTGCCCTTCCGGTCCAGCCCGCTTTCGCTACAATTGCCGTAACCAATTGATCGAAGTGGTAACATCGAAGGGCTCGGTGCGATACGCCTACGACGCGCTCGGACGGCGCATACGTAAATGGTCCGGCAAGCAAACCACCACCTACGTCTGGGCTGGCCAGCAGCTGCTAAATGAAGTGACCTCCGGAGTGCAGAAACTCCAGCGCCGGGATTACTTATTCCTCCCAGAGACACCGGTTCCCTTAGCGATCCGAGTTGACGGCCACAGTTTCGCCCTTCATCCGGGGCGTCGCTTTGAACCACTCTGCGCGACTGATTCTAATGGAAAAATGGTCTGGCGGGCAGAGTATGATGCCTATGGTGCGGCAACAATCACCATCAATGAAGTCGACCAGCCGTGGCGTCTACCGGGGCAATACTATGACCAGGAAACAGGTTTACATTACAATTTGGCGCGATACTACAATCCTGCCCTGGGACGCTTCCTGTCGCTCGACCCGTTGCTTGTCGCCGGAGGAAGTCTCAATTTCTATACTTACTGCGATGGCGACCCGCTTAACCGAGTCGACCCGACCGGAGCGTTTGCGCCGCTGCTTCTGGTAGGTGCGCTCTTCCTAGGAGGAGCAGCAGTTGCCGGTGCCGTTGAGTTTTACCAAAGCAGGGATGACATCAAAAAGGGTGACTACGATATGTCGCGCATGTATAAAGCGTTGGTGATCGGCGCGGGATTGGGAGTTGTGGGAGGGTTGGCAGCTATCTTCACCGCTGAGACGTTGGTGGCGGTCGCAGGAGTCGGAGCTACGCTTGCCACGATTGCAGGAGGAGGCGTCGGGGCAGCCGTTGCCTATTGCACCTATGCGGGTCTTGGGGGCGAACCTTTTAGCGGGCAGTCGCTACTTGAATGGACAGCAGCAGGACTGGTCTTCAGCATCGGTGCGGCAGCTATCGGTCGAATTGCCGGAGCCATCAAAGGCGGATCGAGGGCAGCCGCGCCCAAACTGACCAAGTCTGTTGCGGCTGGTGCCGAGGGGGCCGAAAGAGTATCTGTCGCAGAACTTGCCGGTCGGCAAAAGGCAAGGGCTGCGTTATCAAAGCCTTATAACGATGCGGGGAGTGTGTGGGATTTGAAGTCAGCTGCCCGGGCCGGTGACCTGAAGAGCTCCCTTGATAATTTCGCTACCGGAACCCGTGACAGGAAACCGTACGGTCAGAAGGCAAAAACACTTAAACTTCATGGCAAATCTGCATCCGAGATAGAACGTGAGCTTCAATCCGAGGGCTTCCGCGAGAAGCCTCCCAAGCCGAACGCGGAATATCGACAGGACATCTGGGTTCACGAGGACGGAAGTGTAGTCAAGATCAAACCGGAAGCATATCCAGGCGACAGATATGGCAGAGGTCCTATCGTCAGCAAGAGTGTCCAGTTTGACCAGAGACTTCCTGAGAGCTACCACAATGAGGCTTTCAAAGTCTCCGAAGAGGGTTATCCTGTTCCAAAATCCTCTAAATTGGCTCATGGCATGAAGCAGTCGCCGCCAAGGGACGGGGCAGCGGCAGTCACCGACCGTGCTGACGAAGAAGTTGGCTGGATAGGCGAAACACAATCGGCGGGCCATATTGCCCTGCCCAAGGAGTGAAAATGGTACCGACCTTCAAAATCTCCATAGGCGCTAATCAAGGTGATATCTTGGCGGCCATCGGACGCTACATCGCAGACAAACCTCAGATTGCGGCTGTGGAAGACGCGGACAAAAGTTTGGTGCTCATCTTTTGTTATACAGCGAGCCAAGCGCAACGGTACGCAGCGGAATTTAGGGCTACTGGCGAGGTGAATAGGGCCTTGGGCTACGCGGCAATTTACTCAGATCGAGTGGTGAGCACGTCGGAGTGCAGTGACGAGAGCTGCGCGCATGTAAAGCAATTCATAGCGTGGCTTCTGGAGAGTTTTCCATACTATCACGTTGACGACGTCGAGCGTGGGATTGACGTTACGGAAGAAGTCAAGCGTGACGTCGATTTCCTATTTCGAGTCTGAGGCAGGTCTAGTGTCCATATGTTAAGCTTCCTAAGTCAACATGTGACCCGGATCGGATAAGCAGAAGTGCGGTATCTCTCCAGAATGTACTTGGTACCCCACCCAGCGGGTGGGAATTCGTATGCACCTGCTATCTCAATCCTGCCGCCATCCCCGATCAGCGAGAATCCCTTTACCTTTTCAACCGAATTATCATCCCGCCCGAACCGGCCACGAACGTCTCTTTCCCGACTGCCTGGCAATCACTAAATCGCACTGCATAGTTTAGTGTATCCACCAGCCACGACCTGCCATGATTGGTGCTCACGCCCAGAAACCGATCGCCCGCCAGATAGATTATGTCCAATTGCGGCGCCACCACCGAAAACAGATCCCGGCCGGTAAGTTGTTTCTGATCTTTCCACGACCAGCCGCCGTCGGATGAATACCTCAACAGTCCCTTGTCGCCGACCGACCAGCCATGCACGTTATCGCTGAACGTAAACGAACGCAGTGTGTCAGCGCCTCTGACCGAATTAAATTCCCAGCTTGCTCCCCGATCGGTACTGTAGGCGATACCGCCGCTTCCCAATATCCAGAGATTGTCGTTGGGCACGGCGCTCACCTTCCGATAGCCGACATGCTCCGCGACCTGAAACTTCCAGGTCAATCCTTTGTCGGTTGTACTTCCGATAACGCCCGCGTTTTTGAGTTCACCCGAGTTGGTCGTTCCGACGACAAATCCCTGTTCCTTATCAAGAAACACCATATCATGAAGATCGTAGGCCGAATCCACCGAAACACTCTGCCAACTCTTACCGCCGTCCTCCGACCGCATGAGGAAGCCCGACCTGCCGAATGCAAACCCGATGTCGTCGTTCAGAAAGTACAAATCTTCCGCGCGGCAGTCCGGCCCGAGATTGAGCTTGCTGAATGTCTTGCCGCCGTCCCGGGTGACGTAGGCCTCCTTTTCGACTGTCGCCGCGAATCCGGTCTTTGCGTCCACGAAATAGATACCGCTGATCGTTGCCGTCGAAGGAAACGCAAGCCGTTCGCCGGTCAGTATGTTCTGGTCCGAAGATGAACACCCGGCGATGACGCTCACCGCAGCAATTAGTAAAGCGAATTTCAGATATGTCATGGGTTCCTCATTATCGATCGTTAATTTCCTATCCTTTATAGGCCGGCAGACAGCCAAGTCAACCAAAAACTGTTTGTGAAACCGTACACAGCGTACCAAATTCCGCCCTGTCAATAGTCGATATAGACTATGGAGGACCAACTTGACCGCCGAACTACTGCGCCTTGAAGATATCACCTGTCGCGACCAAAGAGGCATAGCCGTCGTCGACCATGTCTCATTTGTCTTGCGCCAGGGCAAAGTCCTCTGGGTCACCGGCGCTGGCGGCTCTGGCAAGACAACTCTGCTGAATTCCATTATCAAAGGAATCCGCCCTGACTCCGGCGAAATCTACTTTCAAGGCGCTCCATTGTGGGGTCGTGGCAGTATCGCCAGAAGCGTCCTCCGCCGTCAGATCGGTGTCATATTTCAGGACGATTGCCTCTTGACTGACCGGAATGCTATTCAAAATGTCGCGACCGCACTAACGATCTCCGGCTGCTCCCGCGCCCACGCCCGTGAAAGATCATATCAGGCGTTGCACGACGTCGGACTCACACCCAGGGCCGAACATCTTGTCGAGCTGCTTTCTTCATCCGAAAGACGCCTGTTGTCGCTGGCTCGGGTACTCGCAAAAATGCCGCCGCTGGCGGTCGCAGATCTCAATTCCTGCGATGTCGACCAGAAGACCATCGCGCCCCGGCTGGAGACACTGGCGAATTATGGATCGGGAGTGCTCATCCTCAGCAAGCAGCATTCACCAGTGACCGAGACCGCACATCAAACCGCCGAACTGGCGCTGGAGTGATTGGGCCAAAATGAAATCAGCGAGCCACAACAGAGGAATCATCGGCATTACCATCTCGGCGACAGTTGTCGTGATGTTGCTTGGTATCGTCTTCCTGCTTCGCGAGAACCTCCAGAGCCAGCAACAGAAATTCCGCGGTGACCTGCAACTCGAAATCTTCCTGCGCGACGATACCTCACCCGATGGATTGCGGCTACTGACAAACGAGGTTGCCTCTCTGTCCGGCTACGAATCCTCGACCTATCGCGACAAAACGGAGGCCTTCGCTCAGATGCAGGCAACACTCGGTTCCCAGGTGCTACCTTCTTCCGGTTACAATCCGTTTCCGAATTCTTTGATAATTAAGTTCGCTTCTGGCTTGTCCACCTTCTCGAATTATCAAGCCGCCGAAAGTAAACTCAAGGCGTTCCGTTGCGTTGAAGACATCCGCTATCCCAAGGCACTGCTCATCTCGCAGGAAAGCACCTACGCATTTTTCGACAAGGCCGGACTGGTCCTGCTCGCACTGACGCTGGCAATGCTGCTCCTTGTCATGTGGATCGGCATCCGGCGCATGGCGCTCGCGCGCTCTGAACAAACTCGGGTTCTCTTGCTACTAGGCGCCGGTTGGAAACAAATTGCGCTTCCCTTGCTGGCGAATGGCCTGACCTCCGGAATGATCGCCGCCCTCGCCGGACTGATGCTGCTCTATTTGCTCTGGCATTTTTCGGCCGGTTTGCCGCTTCAACTTGCGTTCCTCACCGGCAATGGTTTGGCGTTAGTTGCAGTCTGTACCGTCATCGCCGGCGTCTTCGCGGGCCTCTACGAGTCGCGGAGCCAGATGAAATGATCCCGGCTCGCAAATTCGTAGCTGAGTTCTGCACAATGCTGATCTTGTGCAGCGTAATCACGCTTGCACAATCGACCGCGACTAATACTGTTCCGGCAATGCAGCAGAAGCTCAGCACTTTGCGTGGCGAAGTCGACCAGCTTCTGGCTACTCAGACCAACATCTTCGATCAACTTGATAAAGTCGAAGCCGAACTGGAATTGTCGAGCCGCCTGCAACGTGAACTGCGCCAGCAAAGTCGCACCATCGGCGGTGAGATCGAAGCCACCAAAGATACTGTTGCTGTTCTCAGGCAGCAGTCATCCGTCGGTGGCGTCGCGTTGGGCGCGCACTTGCGCGCGTACTACAAACAACCTCTTCCCGATGAACGCTTCGTTCCGTTTGCCGCGAGTGACGACAACAATTACGGAAACCAGGATTATCTGCTGCAGCGTCTGATTGCGTCCGATAAAAGGCGATTGATCACTTTGAATTCGGATCTTGTCAGCAATCAACAACTTCTTGCCAATCTCAAACTGCGCCAGGATGGCTTGGCAAAAGTGCTGCAAGCGCAGGCAGTCGAAGAGACCAAGTCCAGACAAGCTATTGCCCAGCGCGATCGTTTGCTGGCTCAGGTTCGTGGCCGCCAGCGTCAGAAAGTCCGACAGATGGAGGAACTCAACAGTTCCTCGGAAGTCATCGGCGACATCTTTGCGCAGATCGAATCCGAGCGAAGCAAGACCGTCGATGCCGTCTGGCAACGTGAACATGAGCTGGCGTTACGATTGCGCGGTCGGCTGGAATGGCCGGTGCATGGAAGCGTGACGACCGGATTCGGGCTTAAGCGCGACGACGACAATCTGCTGACCAAAAACAACGGCGTCGACATTGCCACCCATCCGGGGCGGAAAGTGGTTGCCGCGGCGACCGGTGAAGTGCTATATATCGGCTGGGCGCGCGGTCTCGAACGGTTCGTCGTTGTCGATCACGGTGGTTCGATCTACTCGCTTTATGGCAACCTCGATCAGGTTGCCGTCAGCGAAGGCGACCAGGTGATTCGCGGCGAACGTTTTGCATCCGCGGCGTCTGCCCAGGTGCACTTTGAAATCCGCGACGGCAAGACCGCTGTCGACCCGACTGTATGGCTGAGAAAATGACGACCTCGCAAACACTGACACAATTCCCACAACTGGAACTCTATGAACGGCTCCGTCGCTTCTTTAGAGAGAATCGGCTGCCATCATCGCTGTTGTTCGCCGGCAAAAAGGGAGTCGGCAAATGGTCGGTAGCGAATGCGCTGGCAAAGACCATCACCTGTCTTGAACCGGGCGATGGTTATTGCGGCAAATGCGTTTCCTGCCGGCAGGCCGAACAGTTCTGCCATCCCGACATCTACTATCTGGTTCCTCTCCCGAAGGAAACGAAGAAGAATGAAGAAGACAACGTCGACAAGCGGCTGATCAACTACTTTCAGAACAAAGTCGCGACACCGTTTGGCGATGCCGCCGAGGATCCCACGAACGTCATCGCGATCGACAACATCCGTATCTTCCAGAGCAGTCTCTCGCGTTATCCCAGCTTGTCCAAGTACAAAGTCGGGATCATTTACGAAGCCGAGCGGATGCTCCCCGCAACGATGGATTCGCTGCTCAAGACGCTGGAGGAACCGCCGCGTGATTCGATTTTGATCGTCTGTACCGATCAACCGCGTTTCCTACTGGCGACAATTCGATCGCGGCTGCAAAGAGTCAATTTCCCGATGCTGGACAATGAGTATATCGCGTCCTATCTGCGCGGACGTTTTCAGTTGCCGGATAATGAAATCGGCGTCATATGTCGTTTTGCAGGCGGGTCACTTTACGGCATCGAGCAGCTCGTGGAAAAAGCATTCTTTGAAGCGCGCGAAACCGCGTTCACACTTCTTACCGGCGCGGTCACCATGCCGGCAGCGGATTTCATCGTCAAGTACTCAGGCCATGCGGCGCTGGAAAATCGCGACAAAGTTGAACGTCTGCTGGTCCACTGGCAGAGCATGTTGCGCGACCTGATGGTGCTCAATGCCTTGCCACTACAAACCGGAATCGACCCGGCGCCGACCTTGATCAACTTCGATTACGCCGACCGCTATCTGGAGTATCGCGAACGGTTTGCATCATTGAAGCAGGTCGAAAGACAGATCGACAAGCTGGAGCAAATCCGAATCCAACTCCGCCGCAACGTCACACCACGCATGGCCGCAATCAGTTTCCTGATCGAACTAAACGCCTAATCCGCCATACACCAAGCAACCGTACGCCCACACGGGTCCAGACTACAAGACATGTTTGTGCGCGGCGTACGTTCTCGTGCGCCGCGTTAGAATCTGAAGTAGTGGCGCACGGCAGTGCTCTTGTGCGCGGCAGTTGTCCTCGCCTGCCGCGTCCCCAATCGCACTCGTTCCAATCGTAGGGGCTCGCCGGCGGTTCGCCCTTCTCTCATCAAACCCAAACGACTCGTCTCAACCCGCAGGGGCACCTTGCCATGTGCCCGCGTTTTCGCGCCGTCAACTCCTGCGCCGTCAGGAACCGTGCTGTCAGAATCCATGCCTGACGGTGCACTGTGTCGGTTCGTAGGTTTTTCCCCCTTGGCAAAGGGGGATCAAGGGGGTTGTACGCGCCTGTCCGCCAAGACGACAGTCTGCGGGCCAAAACCGCTTCGGTCTTGACGCCCAAATGTCGTGTCAGGTCATGCGCACGACGATGTCGCGCGTGACACTGTTAGAAACGCTGCTTCCCCTCTCCCCGTAGGAGAGGGGTCAGTGGTGAGGGAGCGCGACGGCATCACCTCATTCTCGTACTTCGCGATTGTGCCAGGGGTGCGGGAGCGCTTAACTCCGACCTACTTCTTCACGCACGGCTCCGGTCCATTTCCAAAGATGTAGTTCACCAAATACACCACATCGGTAATGCACACGGATCCATCACAATCGGCATCCCCGGCCCTTAGAGGCGCCGGCGCCGCCCCACCGCTGAAAATGTAGGACACGAGGTAAATCCCGTCCGCGATGTCAACGAAGCCGTCATTGTTGGCATCACCCGATCTGCGACCGATTATGATCACGTTCTGCGTCACGTTGAATGGATTGGTGTTTGTGAACTGGCCCCTCACTTCATATCCCAGGGAGTTAACGTCCCACAACAAACCGTATCCCTGAATGAATCCCTTAACCGGGAAAGTGATCTCTAACACCTTGCCGTCAAATCCGTCGTAAGACGGCAGCAACTCAACCGATGTCGGAACGATCGCATCATTGACCAGCAAGGACGAGAGATCAACATCCTCGATCGGGTGGCCGCCGATAAAGAAATTACCAATATGGATCTTGGCCATGATTGGATCGATCGCATTGACAAAATAGACGTACATCGGGTTAGGCGCGATCTCCATAAATGCCCCCGAAGGCGTGTTTCCCGACAGATTAACCCGAGCCATTTCCGAACCACTGGGAACATCCACGACTCGAAGAACGTCAGTGTAGCTTCCGGGTGCCGAAGGCAGGAAGGAAACCAGAATATGTTCCTGCGCGTCGGTGTCGAAATACAAATGATTCGGACTAACGGAAAAACTCAAACCCGAGGACAGTTCATATTTCAGAATACTGCTGCCGCCCGAGTGCACCGCGATCTCAAGTTCCTGGATACCCGCGCTACTGGAGACATTTTGATTGATCACAATATCGCCGGCAGGGCCGTTTACGTTCGACGTCTGTTTTGCGAATACCAGTTTTTGACCATCGGCAATATCAGGAGCGGAAAAACCGTCCTGTAGAAGCGGCCAGAACATATATAGGCCATCAAATTGCCAGGCATCATTGGAAAAATTCAGGTTGGTGTAGTCGATCGGCGTGTTATAAGGATTGTCGCCGCTGTAATCAGAATTCAAGATGAGTAGATATTCTCGCGCCAACGGGCCTTCGTTGCACGGACTCCAACTGCCGTCATGGCACGTAGATCCGTTCTGTTCCACAAAGGCGGCATTGAGTTGCCGATTATTGTCCGTGTCCCAAACAGTAAATGGCACCTCGCTATAACCATCGTAACCGTAATTGGGGCTGCCTCCACGCAAGTAATGATAGGCCTTTTGAGTCTGCGTAGTCGAGAAACGAACCTCTACGTTATGAAACGAAAGCCAGTCAACTTCCGGATCTAACATCGAACCGAAAAAGCTGCTGGCGTAGCCGGCGGAATTACCGAAGAAGCCACCTCCCCAGCTCATACCGGCGAGCCATTTCTTGTCAGGCGTTGACACAAAATAGACATCTCCCAACTTCTGATAATTGTTCACCGACAGCCGGGCTGAATCACAAGCCGCAAATTGCGGTGGCCCAACCTCCACTGCCGCAGAGTCAAGCGCACGCTTCAACTCGGTTACCGCTGGCGGCATATCAGTTGAAGTATAGGCCGCGAATTTCAGGACAACCTGCTGGCTGTCACCCGGATTGAATGTCACCGGCCCGAAACTCACCATCAAACGTTTGTCCGAGGGAGGGGTATCCAGCCAACCTGTGCCGTTTGCAGGATTACCTGAGTAAGAGTATCTCGTTGTATTTCCGTAAGGGTCAACCACCGGCGATCCATCCCTGTTCCGGCCTTTCATATAATTGAATGTTTCTAGGGGAGCTAAAGGATCGCTACCGTTGACATATCGGGAAAAAGAGTACATGCCTACATTCTTGAAACCTGGCATGGGATGCCCGTCGAACTCCGCCGTATCTCCGACTGACGGAACCACCGGCCCCGACAACAGCTTGCCTCCCCATACCGGAGACTCCGGCGCGTAAACGGCGTCCACTCCCGTATTGTAGGCAAAGAAGATATCCGACAGCGTGTCACAACCCACTTGATCATCGCTGACATCGCCAAGGTCCGGATCAGCCCAGAAAGAGACAAAGAAGCTGTCGATCGGATTGGTGCTCCTGTTGTATAGCTTATACTTGACATAGACTACGATCTGTTCACCAATAACGTCGGAACCCCAAACCGTTTGTTGCACCTCGACTCCGAGTGGCTGCGTGCTTCCGGCATTATTAGTATGACGGGAAGGATTTGCGTCATTGAATACAGCCCACAGAGTCTGATCCCCAAGCAGTAGCGGGTTACCATATTGGTCTAGCGGCGCTCCCTCAGACGCAGGCCACTGGTCGTAATCAGCGTCGCCGGGACCCGAACTTGCGTCGATCTTATAAACTCGAAATGATGGCTGATCGGGCTGGTACGTTCCTCCCGCCATCGGACCGGGAGTAAATTCGGAACTGTACTCCGCCGCTGCGATGCGCACCTGTCCGTTTACTTTGCCGCCCATGAACATTCCCGACCCGTAAACCATCGTCTTGACACCCGGCGCCTCGGAATACCCCGTGTAGGGATAATAGAGTCCGGCGGCTCTGCCGTATTGCCAGTTACTGTCATACGCCAGATGTCCCACGTTGCTGACCATCATGAAGAGTCTGTTCGCATCGAAGAAACTGGCGTAGTCTGTCGACTTGGGCACTCCCAAATTGTCCGCTTGTGAGAGCGCGGCCGGCGGCTTTGCGAACGCGGAGATTGACAGCAGCACAATGACGCCTGCAACCGAAGCAAATCGTCTATGATTCATGATTCCTCCCCGAGAAGAAATAAGCAGAATTTCAAAATCGGCAGACAGCTCCCGCTCTGTTAGTAAACTGGGACTGCCGAGCCAGAACGAATCTTCTTATATTCCGGTGTAAAGACATCTAAATATATTCTTCGCGGTCGATAAGTCAAGCCCGTTCTGTGACTACGCGATTTCTGCCAGAATACGGTTGACTGGCTCCCAAGTGCGACGTATCATGCGCCGGCAGTCTTCCTTCGGGGAGAATGAAGTTGACCAGGTCCCGCGCAATGCAAACGCACCAAACCCCGTCAGGACCGGAAGGTAGCAGCGGTAGGCGTCGTCTTCATGTGCCGCGGGGTAGCCTGGTCTACTTCCTCTCCGAAACCGTCGTACAGCAAATGAGCAGATGTCCACCCGAAGGGTGGGAAACGACGCGCCCCGCTAGATGTCGAAACGCTCGTGAGCTATTTTGTATTCGCCCGCAAGTATCGACCGCAGAAATTCGCCGATGTGGTCGCACAAAAACACATCACCGAGACACTGACCAAAGCGATCGAAAACGACCGCGTCTCACAGGCCTATCTCTTCTGCGGTGTGCGCGGCACCGGCAAGACCTCGGTTGCGCGAATTCTGGCCAAACGCTTGAACTGCGCCAATCCGCAAGGCGCGGAACCGTGCGACCAGTGCGAATCCTGTCTGGCGATCATCAAAGGTCACTCACTCGACATCCTCGAAATCGATGCCGCCAGCCATACTTCCGTTGATGACATCAGAGAATTGCGCGAATCGATCAAGTACGCGCCGACCGGCGGCAAACATAAGATTTACATCATCGACGAAGTCCACCGCCTGAGCGCCTCGGCTTTTGATGCGCTGCTCAAGACACTGGAAGAACCGCCGGCACACGCGGTGTTTATTTTTGCGACGACCGAAGTTCACAAAGTCCCGCAGACCATTCTCTCGCGCTGCCAGCGCTACGATTTCAAGCGCATTTCCGAGACCGAATTGAAGGCACGCTCTGCAAGCAGATAGCCGACAAGGAAGGCATCAAGATCACCGATGAAGCGCTGGCGGAATTGGCCAAACGCGGTGACGGTTCGTTGCGCGATTCACTGTCGATTCTCGATCAGGTGGCATCTGGCAGCATGACAGTGATCGACGCGCAACTTCTGACAGAGCGCTCTGGGTATCGTACCGCGCGGCGAATATGTGCGCGATGCTTGGACTGATTCGCGCAGAAGAACGCTCGCAGAGATTATCAACAAGGTCAATGCCGTGCTTGAATTCCGGAATCGACGCGACTGAATTTGTGCGCGGCTTTCAAGAAGAACTACGAATTCTGCTTGTTGCTCAAAGCCGCGCCGAAACTTGCGCCAGAGTACGGGATTACGCTCAGAGGAAACGGCGCAGTACGACGACATTCTTGAGGGTTACTCGCTCAACGACTTGCTGCGCATCCAAAATCTGCTCGTCAGTCTGGAACAAAAGATCAGAGACGGCTTCGACCCGGTGATCAATATCGAGTTGGCCATGCTGAAACTGGTTGCCATGGAAGATTCCGTTACGCTGGAAAGCGTGCTGCAAGAAACTTTGTGGCAATCCGGGCGGCCTCAAGATGGAGTCGCCGGCAACACCCGTACCGGTCAAAGAGGAGCTCAAGCTGACGCCTCCCGAATCGCCATCGGCACAAACGTCCGATCAACAAGCGTCACCGTCATCGCCGGCGACACCGGCTGATTTGGCGTCGATCTGGCAGAAGTTTCTGCAGGCGCTCAAAGCCACCCATCGCAACGTGCAAATCAAATTGACGTTGGCGGAACCGCGCAGCATTGAGGAGAACAAAATCAGTGTGGCGTTTGACCGGCTCGGCGAGGTCCATGTGCGGCAACTTCAGGATCGCGAGATCCAGACGACGCTCGAACATGTGATCAAGGGCGTTACCGGCAAGCCATATCGCTTCCACTTTTTCGTCGACAAGAACATGGCGCATCAACATGAGAACGGCGGCAAAGTCGGACTGCTGGCCGACAGCGAGAAAGCCGATCATCCGGCGGTGGTCAAGGCGATGGAAGTCTTCAATGCCGAGCTTATCTCCCGCCAGGATTTGCCTGAAGACAATGTCTGATCGCCGGCCGCAATAACCTGATAACTCTGATTCGTATTCGCACAGAGGTAATGAAACTAGCTACTCGTACTCGGAGGAGAAAATAGATGCCGAAAGGTTTTGGCGACATGATGAAGCAGGTCCAGAAGATGCAAGCGCGGATGATGGAACTGCAGGAAGAGCTCAACACCAAGGAAGTCGAGGGCTCGGCCGGCGGCGGCATGGTCAAGGCCATTGTCACCGGCAAAGGTGACCTTAAGGCGGTCAAGATCGACCCACAGGTTGTTAAAGATGGCGATATCGAGATGCTGGAAGACCTGATTGTCGCCGCCATCACGCAAGCGCAGGAGACTGCCTCCAAGCTACAGCAGGACACGATGTCCGAACTGACCGGCGGCTTAAATATCCCCGGCCTCGGCATGTAGGCAAAGGCCATCGCCCCGACTACAGCCATTGTTGTAGTCGCGCACGGCAGTACGCAGGATACACCACGGCACATTTCGTATGGGTCGCACCCTTCGGTGCGACATGTCAAAGAGCATGCAGGCCTTGGGCGCGACGGCTATTGTTTGGCATAACATTAGCTGAGTCGTCACCGTCATTCCGCAACTAATATCCTGACCGGCAGTTACGCCGATCTGAACACTATCCCAGACCCACAGAACGCAGCAAGTTGACCCGCCGCGCCGGAACATCATAGTCCCCATATATAGGTGCTGATCGAGATTTTTGGTGTTCGGGACTACAAAAAGGAAGAAAGCGAGGCCGCCCCCAGATGGGAGCGTCCTCGTAAATAAGAATGAACTCAGATGAATCAGCTAGCGCGTTTAAGCGGAGCCGGCGGTCTGAGATTTCACTTCCACGGCTTTGACTGTCTTGACGGTGGCGCCGGACTTCGTCTTATCAGAAGATGAAGTGGTCTTGCAGCATCCCTTCGGGCAGATTCCGTCGCACTTGCCGCCGCAATCCTTACCCTTGCCGAGACAGTCGGGGCTGGGACATTTGCTCGGATCACCCTGACAGCAGTCGAAGGGACAGGCCGCCGATTTGGCTGCCTGCGCCTCGACCTTGGTAGCGGTCGATGCGGATTTCGTCATCGGGCAGGGACCGCAGTCGCTGCTCTTAGCTGTCGTGCAAGCATTACCACAAGCCATGAGTGCACTGCCGGCGCCAAACAACATGACCAGCGCCAGAGCCAGTGCTATTGAAAAGGAAATTCTCTTCAAAACATTCTCCTTGAATAAAGTTTAACGATCTAAGAACTTGACTCCTCGACCACGCGAGATTCATGGCCGCTGCCGGGTCTTAAATCCGGAGAACTGTCGTTTTGACTATGGGAATTATGGCGTTGACCTGCGCGTAAACAGGTCCGGCGCGTGCGGTGGCTGCGAATTGTGGTTGCAGATCAGGAGCATCAACAGCTACCGGACTTGCGGGAGTCAATGTCTTCGGCGGCGAGTCCGCCACAAGAGGATGAATTAATATACAACGAATGGGTTTGCAGTTTTGGGGAACGTCCGGCTTGCTCGCGCAGCGAGTGTTGTCGGGTCGTTCGCAGAGTCGCAACATAATCGGGATTTCTTCCGAAAAAACTGCCCGGCCATGGCACCTGGCGTCGGCGTTCTCACAGCGAGTTGGCTCTGTGGCAGCGATGCACTTGGTGTCCGTCACTGGGGCGGATTTGCAGTGGCCGGCACAAGGTCCGTCGCAGGCATCCTCGGCCGGATCTTCTTCTGATGCTCGTTCGCACGAAGATGCGCAGGCGCGAGATACTTCGGGAGCTTGTTCATCGCAGCAGCCGGCCATCTCAATTGCGGAACAACTTCCCGGAGCCGGGACGCAGAACCAGCCAAAGCTATAGACCGTGAAAAGGAAAAATAGCGGTGTGATTAAAGCGGCCGTTACACGATGCACCAAGGGTCTCCCTATTTATGGGTATTTACACGCGGGAAGGGGCGAAGTTCCGGGGTGTTGTGAGCGGATTGGAGAACGAGTGTCGGGTCTCTCGTCCCGTGATTTTGGGAAGGCGTGTTGCAAGATGGTCGAAAATGATGGTATCGTCCGAATCGTTTCGCATAGACGGGACTCGGAACGCCGACCTACGTGCGCAAATCAAATTCAGTAGTAGGTCGGGTTCCGAACGAGTGCTAGAAATGCCAAGAGGTCGAATTGGAGAACAAGATCGGCATGGGAATCGCTGCGGATAAACCACCGATCTCGTCCCGTGATTTTGGGAAGGCATGTTGCAAGATGGTCGAGGATTGATGTCTTCGTCCGAATCGTCTAGCGGAGATGGGACTCGGAACACCGACCTACGACATTCCGCGCACTGTGCGTGGCGGCAAGGCATGAGAGAAGGGCGAGATTTTGAGGTGACCTAACCTCTTGCCGGTCAGCCAGTAATCAATTGCGGCAAAAATTCTGCGCGTGGGGAGGGTATCACTTGCGGGCACACAATCATCGGGCGCTGTCAGACGAACCTTGAATCCGCGCCGAGGGGCAGCAGGAGGACAACCCATGAGAATTGTGGTCATCTCCAATCGCCTCCCCTTCACAGTCGGAAGAGAAAACGGCGAACTGATTTTCACTCCGAGTGTCGGCGGACTGGCGACCGGCGTAAAATCGTTTCTGGACAAGTCGGGCGATACAGCCGCGCGTGACGATCATATCTGGATCGGCTGGCCGGGAGTCTATCCTTCCCGGACGGAACGCGAGACAATCACGCGCGAGGCACGCAAGGCGCACAATTCAGTGCCGGTATTTTTCACCAAGGGCGAAATGGACCGCTTCTATCTCGGATTGTGCAACCGGACGATCTGGCCGCTGTTTCACTATCTGCCGTCGTACGCCAGCTTCGACGACGACCTGTGGGAGCCATACCTGGCGGTCAACGAGGCATACTGCGAGGCGGCGCTGCAACTATTGCAGCCGGATGATACGGTATGGATTCATGACTACCATCTGATGCTGCTCCCGCAACTATTGCGAGACCGCGCACCGGAACTTTCCATCGGATTCTTTCTGCATATCCCGTTTCCGTCATTCGAGATATTTCGACTGCTCCCGCAGAAGTGGCGCACGCAACTGCTGGAGGGATTGCTGGGCGCCGATCTGGTTGGATTTCACACTTACGATTACACGCAATATTTCCTGCGTTGCGTCAACCGCATACTGGGAATCG
Source organism: uncultured bacterium (assembly GCA_963726455.1). Lineage (GTDB taxonomy): Bacteria > Zixibacteria > MSB-5A5 > CAIYYT01 > CAIYYT01 > CAIYYT01. The sequence continues at coordinate 16,478 of CAVSCK010000005.1, read as the reverse complement.
ACAACGATATGGGAACGGTGACACTTGCGAATCGGTCTGTCAAAGTGGAGACGTTTCCGATGGGCGTGGATTTTGAGTTGTTCGACCGGGCACAGACGAGGCCGGACGTGTCGGAGGAGACCGGCGAACTAAGACGACGGCTGGACAATCTCAAAGTTGTCCTGTCGATTGACCGCCTCGATTATTCCAAGGGTATTGTGCCGCGTCTCAAGGGATATGCCAAATTCCTGGAAGACAATCCCGAATGGCTCGGCAAAGTGGTATTGCTCTGCGTGGTGGTGCCGTCGAGGACCAGCGTGGAGCGATACCATAAGATGCTTAGTCTCATCAATGAGCTAGTCGGCGAGATCAACGGGCGTTTTGGCTCGGTGCATTGGACGCCGATCATTTATCAGTACCGGCTGGCGCCATTCAGTTCGGTGGCGGCGATGTATGCGGTCAGCGATGTCGCGCTGGTGACGCCGTTGCGCGACGGGATGAACCTGATTGCCAAGGAATATCTGGCGGCGCGATCGGATCAAACCGGCGTGCTGATACTCAGCGAGATGGCGGGCGCTTCGCGTGAGCTGGGTGAGGCCATCATTGTCAATCCTAACAGCGTGTCGGAGATCGCCGAGGGTATTAAGAGCGCGTTGGAAATATCGGTGTCAGAACAGATGCGGCGCAACCAGGTGATGCGCTCGCGTTTGCGCAGCCACGACATTGTGCGCTGGGGGCAGGACTTTATTCGCACGCTCGCGACCGTGAAGGAGGACAATTTGCGACTTGCAGCGCGGCTGCTTTCGCATCGGGCGATGGAGGAAATAGAAGTTGCCTACGAACGGGCGACACAGCGATTGTTGCTGCTTGATTACGACGGCACGCTGGTGCCGTTTGCCGATTACCCTGATCTCGCGAAACCGACAGAGGATTTGTTGAAGATACTGGTTCGTCCGTCGGAAGGTGCCAACACGGACATTGTGCTGATCAGCGGCCGCGACCGGCAAAAATTGGACCACTGGTTCGCAGATTACAATATCGGACTGGTGGCAGAGCACGGAGTCTGGCTGAAGACAAGAGACAATCAATGGCGTCTGACAAAGCCGATGGTCAATGATTGGCGCGAACATGTCCGGCCAATACTGCAAGCATATGTTGACCGGCTTCCGGATTCGTTTCTGGAGGAAAAGGAATTTTCGCTGGCGTGGCATTACCGTCGCGCCGATCCGGAGCTGGCTTCGGTGCGGGCAAAGGAACTGATCGATAATCTGGTAGAGTTCACGTCGAATATCGACTTGCAGGTTCTACACGGCAACAAGGTGGTGGAAGTTCGCAACGCGGGCGTCAACAAGGGAATTGCCGCTCTGTTTTGGCTGCAGCGCAAGCCGTATGATTTTGTGCTCGCGATCGGTGATGACTGGACGGATGAGGATTTGTTCCGAGTCTTGCCGGAGTCGGCGTACACGATCAAGGTCGGGATGTCGCAATCGCACGCCCGATTCAACGTGCACAATCATCTGGACGTGATCAACGTTCTGAATCGGCTGCTGGGGACGAGCGCAATGTCGAAGACGAATCGACCAGAATGAAAATGTGTTGATCTAGTATCCTGGCTCAGGCGATCACCGTGTCTCTGGATGTCCCCCGTTTGAGGCCCAGCAACAGAGTCAGGTATTCGCGCAGGTTTCGCGTGAGCAGAAAATTTTCGCGCACGAATTCGTGAGCAACCCGGCCCATCCGCTCGCAATTGCGCGGATGCTGTAATAGCTCGCGAATTCGCAGCGCCGCACCCTCCGGGGTATCGACCAGAAAGCCGGTGTGATGGTTGTGCACTTGCAGGCGAATGCCGCCGACGTTGCCGCCGATAACCGGTTTGCCTTTCCACAAAGCTTCCGTAACAGTCAGGCCAAATCCTTCCTGCAACGACTTCTGTATGGCGATCGTCGAAACACGCTGCAAGGCATTAATAGTCCGGTGAGCATCGTTGGGCAATAGAAGTACGTGAATGCGGTCATCGTCGGCCTTGGCGTCGAGGACTTCCTGATAGACGGCTTCGCCTTCGGGATCATCGGACGCTCCGCCACCCGCCAAAACCAGTTGGGCCTGGAGTCGGGGACCGAGCATCTTGAAGGCGGACACAACACCGACTGGATCTTTAAAACGGTCGAAGCGGGAGATCTGACTGAGTATCGGAATGGTGGGATCGATACCCAAGCCGGTGACAATCTCGGCGACTTCAGACGCCGGGAGTTCGCGGTTCTTTTCGCTGAGCGGGTCGATACTGGGGGCAATGATGTACTGCCGGTGGTCGAGATGCTGAGCGAAGATCGGCATGGAGAAGATGCTGGCGTCGTAACCCGTCACGATGCGCCGCAGATAGCTCCAGGTGAAATGATTCGGGTGGCTGACATCGATGTGGCAGCGCCAGATCCACTTCCCTTTGCGGTTCGGACACAGGTTGAGCAGATAGGCCGGTTGCGGATCGTGAATGAACACGAAATCTGCGTCCTCGAGTTTTGTGCGCAAGCGCTCGGCGTTTTCGGCAACGACGTTTTCGTACAGCCGGAGGCGCGACTCTGGAAAGCGGCCCGGTGCTCCCTGCAAACTGTTGTGGAAGAATTTGGTCACACGGAAGAAATCTTCGCTGCCCTGAATGACTTCCCACGAGGCATGGATTCCCAGATCGTTCATGAGCGGAACCAGCCAACTCAGGATTTCGGCGACGCCACCGCCGGAACGGGTGGCATTGACATGCACGACGCTGGCCCCGGCCAGGTCGCCGGCGAGTTGCTGCAACTGGGAGATTGCTTCAGCGCCGGTAATTTCGGCATAGGATGACAGGTGCATCGGTATCATGTGGGGTCAGGTTCCTGTGACTTTCAGTGCGGTGCAAAGCTCGGTCTTGAGTTCGCTCAAAGTCAAATAGTAGAAGTCGACACTTCGCAAAGCAGTGACAATCGATTCGGTGTCGCTGCCGAATTGTTCGAGCCATACGGAAAAGTCATCAATCATTTTGGGAAATCGGCCCTGCGCGACTACGAAGTGAAAATATAGGGTGCTCGAACTCATTTGGGCAATGTTCGCGACGAAATCCTCGGGTGTCCGGAGAATCAAACCGGTATCGAAGACTATGGTTAATGACCTCATAAAACGAAATTCCAGACCACGTGGTACCCAGGCAAGCGTTTCGAGTTCACTCAGACGGTTGTCGATGATTTCGAGAGTCTGGCGGCGCAATTGCTCCAGGTCGTCGAATTGGTAGGGGTTGATGGCGCCGAGACGCTCGGCGACCGTGCGATCGCGCAAATCCCTGGCGGCCCAAACTGCCAGGTCGTTGCGAAATTCCGGATCATCGAAAGTCGGCCGCAAGACAGTCTGGCAGAAGTGGTGGAACAGGCACTCAATGGGACAGTTGGCAGTGCGCTCCCGCAATTCGCGCAGATTCATGGCCGGCTCAACGCCGCCCATACATGAAATCAACGCGCAATCTTTGACGAGGAATGGCTCAACCATAGTTTCCAGCTCCCACTACGTGATCGTTAACGAGCACCGTACGCAGTCTTAAGTTGATACTCAGTTATGGGGCGGGTGTTGGCGGATAAGTTGAGCAGGCCTGCTCTGCTCAGAACTCAATTGTCAGGAGCCCTCTTTGGCCATATACACAATTTCGATCCAGTTCAGGCGAAATTCCCGGCGGAAAGGCGCCGGCAAATCAACTGCCGGACTCGCTGACTTCCGACTAAAGAGCCGGTGCCGGGCAATCAAGTCAGTTGATCTTGATTGCGATGCCGCGCTGCTTGAGCAGATCGATATAGCGTCGGGTATTGATGCCGTCCTCGCTGCGGAGCGTGCCGCGCTTGGTGATCGTGCCTTCAGCGATCATCTGCATGACAATGCCGGCCGAAAAGGCGGTCGTACGCTGCATGCCTGAGTGGCCGGTGGTCGTGTCGAGATAGTCCTCAATGTAATATGTTGCCTTGCCCGATTTGCCCTCGGTGCTGCCGATGACTTCGACGTAGCAGAGGATGACATCGGGCGCATTCTGCGGCAGACGGCGTGAGAGCACTTCGCGTAAGAGACGATCGGGAGTGATGCGGATGTTGTCGATGGCGTAGGGTGTTTCATCAGCGAGGCCGAGGTCGAACAGGAATTTGATCTTTTCGACGTGGCCGGGATAGCGAATGGTTTTGTAATCGAGATCGCGAATCTTTCCCTCATAAGTGTAAGGCAACGTCGAAGCGCCGCCGGAGGTGTGGAACGCTTCGAGTATGGGAAAGTTCGGCGGGAAGGACAATTCCTCGACTTCAGTCAAGCTTGGCAGTTGGGTCAACTTGCCTTCTCGCAGTACGACAGTCGGCTCGCGGTATTCATTGAGCAGACCTTCCGGAGAAAAGAAGATCGAGTAGTTCAGCGGCGGCTGCGGATGTTGTGGCAACCCGCCGACACGCATCTTTACGGAATCGACTTTGTCGAATCGATTGATGCCGTCGGTCGCGAGAATTGAGGCCATCCCGGGAGCCAGGCCGCAATCGGGAATGACGGTCAGCCCGGCATTGGCGGCGCGGTCGGACATGGCAAATTGTTGCTCGACGACGGTGTTGTTGCCGCCCATATCGATGAAGTGGGTTCCGGAGGCGATGGCGCAGTCGGCCAGGAAGGCATTGAGTTTATAGCTGGCGGCCCCGCAAGCGATGTCGGCCTCTTTGAAAAAGGGTTCAATGAATTTTCGATCGGTCAGGTCGCCGGTATGAGTTTCAATCTTATCACTCCGTATGCTTTCGAGACGGTTGCTGTCCATATCCAAGACAATGATTTTCTTTGGGTTAGCGAATTTGAGCAGGTCATACACCAGAGCTTTTGCCATCATGCCGGCGCCGCAAACCAAGAATGTTGTCATGGGGATTGTCTCCTTTATTTTCGTAAACTGCCGCGACCGGCAACAGGAATTTCATCGAAAATTCGGCGACTCCGGTAGCCGGATGGGGCGTGCGGAATCGCTATGAGGCAGTATATCAGGGAAGGTCGTCACTGTCAAGTGTTGACAGTGTGGCAGGTTGCGGGGGAAAAAGTCTGCAAAAACTTAGAACTTTCGACAATATTTTTGTTGCATAAATAGAAAGTCAGCAGTATAATAATGTCGAGGTACGCCTCAGTTGTGTATCGACAGGGGAAGCTCTTGACTGATGCCATTGGGTGTATCAGTGAAGTAGGAGAGGACAGCTTCCCCTAGTTGTTTTATAGAGTCCTCTTGAACTTCTCTCCCAAAAACAATGATAATCCCTAAGTCAGATATATTTGTTCCCTTCTGGAGTGTCCTCGGCGGGCCGGACGACCATAACCGTCGATGATGACGGCTGAGTCTAGTTGGCTTTGCTCAACAATAGCAAAGCGTATCGCCACCAGCTATCTTTCAGAACCCTGCCTTGATTTATACTAGTTGACGGAGAATCGTCTCCTCATTATCATGGCCTATTCACGATGAAGAACACCGAAAGACTTCTGGCCGAATTTCTGGAGAGAGCGAAATCTCTTGACCCAGAAACACAATTGATAAGGGTGCTCCGCAGCAACAGCTTCAAAATTGGCCAAGCTAATGTGTTGGTCCGAACAGCGTCGGATCTTGGAAAGCGCTATTTCTTCGGCTTAAATTACATCAACGCTGAGGAAATCTACAATCTTGAGAACTCATTTGTCGCCTTCGTTTGTGGTAGTATTGAGCGCATCGTATTCCTCCCTTCCGACTTGTTGATCAAGATGCTACCAGAAATTAGTCACGACCGTAATGGCGAATACAAGATCAATTTCACTCGGAACTTGAGCCTGGTTCTAAGAGGCCGAGGACATCACTTCGATTGCGCGCAGTTTATCAACAATTGGAATCTGATTTCGGGAGTACATTCGGGACAAGAACAATCCCTGAGTCCGGACGAGAGTTTCCACAATGTCATCCAAGGTCGTCTTATTGAAATAGGAAATATAAGAGGATTCAGAACATTCACGCCCGACAAAAGCAGAAGCTTCAATAGGAGGAAACTCAGGGAGCTAACTAGTCTTGCAGAATGTCCGCAACTGCAATTTGCGGATTTCGATTCCGTCAGAAAGATAGATGTGATGTGGTTCAGAGAGGTTGACAAGGGCTTTTATCCAGAATATGCGTTCGAAGTGGAATTGTCAACCGGTGTCTGGTCCGGATTTGGCAGACTGGCAGCTCTCCGTGAATATAATACTCGACTCTATGTCATTACTAACGAGGACAGGCGCTTCAATCAAGTATCGAATAGCTTTCCGGATTTCAAAGGCAGGTGCATTAGCATTGTGCCAGAAAAGGTCGGCCTTCTATACTCAGCGGAAATTAGCCTCATAAGAATGCGAACAGAATTCGACTTATAACCCACATCAAGGGGGAACCGGTGGAAATTCTCGAAAAAGAGAACGTCCTGTTCATGATCACTAAAGAGGACGTTCAGGCGGAGGCCATTGCGAGGATCGGACGAGAACTGGACGAATGGGAGTTGGTAATCGTCAAAGACTGCCTGTACGAGGGTCTGATGTTCGACATAGGTACGGTCTATCGGGTTGCCCTCCAGGGGGAGATTCCAAGACTTTCAGAGCATCTTCAGAAGAATGGTAATTCCTTATAATTGCTTCTAAACAAGATAGGTATACAAAAGGTGACCACTCACAAGAAGAACTCGGGATTTCCCGAGTTCTTCTATCTAGGTCTCAGGAAGTAACTCGTTTCATATTCGAGAAACTTACGAGTATCCTTTTTCTCTTGCTTGGCAAATTGACCCTACCTAAACAACTCGCTGGCTCGGATGATTTTGATGTCATCCGGTTTCAGGTCGAGTTTGAAGGCCTTGATCTGATCGTTGATCGGTTTCAGGTCGCCTTCCTGAGCGCCTGAAGGCAGTTCTAGCACGGTCGTATCGCCGAGAAGTTCTTTCTTGGTGGCCTCACCGTTTGAGACGACCGCCACGATCAAAACGCGGTCGGGATGCAGGTGATCCAGCGCCACGGACTGCAATTCGGAGTGCGGAACTTTGTTGATACTTTCCTGATACTTGTCGACGAAGCCGGGAATCTTGTACCAGGCCTCATCGAGACGCATGCCAAGCTGCTTGTCGGGAGTCTCCATCAGGAAGGCATACTGGTTGGCGACATACGATTGCACGCGTTCGAAATTCTCCTGCGTGATCGGCTGGGTCGTCAACTTGGTCATCTCGGACAACATCAGTTTGATGCAGAAATTGCCGTTGGCTTCTTTGGGATAGGTCATCATGTGAAAGAACTGGTCGTCGCGGACGATGCCGTTATCCTGTAGTTTTGACCAGCCAGCCGGGCGAAAATATTCGGTGTAGGCATAGGCGCCGTAAGCCAGCCCGCGCTGGGCGCGAATGGTCTGGTAGAGCCGGCCAAACGCCTCGCGGTTTTCACCTAGATATGCCCCGAGCAGGCGGAGCGCAAAGTAATCGGGATTGGTGCGATTGTAGTCGACGACATGCCCGATGCGAAGCTGCATTTGGGCGCGGCTTTCCTTCTCGACCAGAATCACGCGACGGGTCTTGTCGAGATTCGGCTCGACATCAGAACGCACGACTTTGCCGGATGGAAAATCACTGATATCGGATTTGAAGCGGTCAACCAGGGCGTCGGTGACATCGCCGCCGATACCGGCGAGGATGTTGCCCTGAAGATAGTTGTCGCGATAGAAGCGGTAGGCATCATCACGGGTAAAGCGCTTGACCGATTCCTCGGTGCCTTCGATCAGGTGTCCGTAGCGGTGGCCGGCGAAGAGATTGTTTTCCAATACGGCCAGAGCCAGCCGGCTGTCGTCCTCGCGAATATTACTGATACGGTCAAGCTGTTCCGACTGCATTTTTCTGGCCTGATCATCGGGAAATATCGGCGACAAGAGGATTTCCCGAAAGACGGGATAGAAATCGTCGATCTTATCGGACAGTGTGCGTCCGGTAATGACTACCACCTCTTTGTCGACGCTGATACCGATTTCGCCGCCGATCTGATTGAGTTTGTCCTCAAGCTGATCGCGGGTGTAGGCCTTGGTGCCTTTGTTCAAGAGGTTTGCGGTGTAATAGGCCAGACCCGGCTTGTCGGCTGGGTCCATCGCCGAACCGGCGGAAATCATGACACGGAAATAGACCACCGGCAGACTGGTTTTCTTGATAACGACAACCTGATCGGTTTTGGACTGTGCACAGGAGACCGGCCAAAGTACGATGGCGGCGGCAATAATTAATAGGCAGCAATGTTTCATTATTGATTTCATGGCGCTCACCTCAAATCCCACTCTTGGGCACCAGAGTCACGACGGTGCGATTGAGTTTGTCGAAAGTTTCGGTAGCAGCGGTGCGGAGCTTCTCGGCGGTGATGGTTCCGTAAAGGTCAAACAGGTGCTTGACGGCGTTCCAGTCACCGGCTACGATCTCGTAGAATCCGAGGGTACCGGCAACGCGAGAGGGCCGGTCGAGCTCGTAGACCAGTTGCGCCCGCAAGTTGTTGCGCACACGATCAAGTTCCTCGGTGCTTACCAGTTTCGAGCGGAGCAAATCAAGCTGCGCGTAAATTGAATCCTCAACCTGCTCCAGCGTCACGCCCTTTTTGAGGCGCGCCGAGATTGAAAACACGCCCGGATCTTTCCGCATTTCGACGCCGCCGCCGATGCGTTCAACCAACGAAGACCGGTTTTCCAGTTCGCGGGTCGAGACGGCCCGAACTGGCGAACAATACTTCGCCAATCATGTTGAGCGCGGCAATGGTTTCGAAGTCGCCTTTCACTGAGGCGGTGTGGTAGACGATCCGAATTATCGGCGAGGACTCATCGTCTTTCCAGGCGAAATTCTTGACGCGTTCCTCGGCCTGCCTCGGTTCGGGAGTGATTATCGGCGAATAGGGTTCGGCGCGTTGCCAGCGTCCCCAATATTTCTGCACGAGTTCTTTCGTCTTGGCGATGTCAACGTTGCCGCAGATCACCAGCACGCAGTTATTGGGAACATAGAAGTGATTCTTGAATTCGAGGCCGTCCTGGAAGGTCATTTTAGATTCGAGGTCTTCCTCCCAGCCGATGACCGGATGCTGGTAGGTATGGGCGGTGTATGCCAGGCGGTAGAGTTCATCCTCAAGGTATCCCTCCGGATCGTCTTCCACACCCCGGCGACGCTCTTCCTTGACCGGTCCCAATTCGGTGCGGAAGGTCTCGTTGGTGAAATTCAGATTGATGAAACGGTCGGATTCCAGATCCAGCACCTTCTCCAGAAACTTGCCTTCGGCATTCACGAAATAGCAGGTGTAATCGTTGTTGGTATAGGCGTTGTTTTCGGCGCCCAGAGGAGTTATAGCGTCGGAATAATTCGGGTATTTCTCCGTGCCGCGAAACATCATGTGCTCAAATACGTGGGCCAGACCCGTGATTCCCGGACGATCCTCGTCCCGTGAGCCGGCGTTCACAAATGTCTGGACACTGGTGGTCAAGACGGTCGTGTCACGGTAGATGAGTACTTTAAGTCCGTTGTCCAGTGTGCTCTGATCGACATTGAAATTCAGCTCGGCGGCGGTGCTGACAGGTGCAAGAAATAGGGACAAGACTGCGCCGAGAATGAAAAGCTTCTTCATCCATCCTCCTATGATGCGAGTGAAATTTAACCGGTTGGAAGCTACCGCCTGAGGTCAGAGGCGTCAAGGCAAAAGGAGTCAGGCAATACCGGACGTCGAAATCGTGGACAGCAATCCCTGTTTCCTTACATTCCGCTGTTTATGCGGTCGGAATGGCTGTTTTGGGGCTGAGATAACGCTATGTTTCACAATGAAAAGGGTGCGCTGTCCGATTCGCTCGGTTTTGGCACGCTTTTTGCTCTAGATGACGCTGCATGAGTAATCGACATCTATACTGGAAGGAAAGGAAATTGAATATGAGACTAGCAGTCGTGCTAACAGTACTGCTCCTGGCGGCATTCCCGGCCATGACACTGGCATTACCGGTGTTTACGGGTTCGTTGTCGACTCCGAGCGGCGTCGTGGCGTCGACCGGTTGGGACGCCGGCCACGGTGGATTTATGATTTCGTGGACTGTTTCGGAATTAGCGACCAACGATTGGTACTACCAATATACGTTGAGCAACGCTTCCGGTGAAGCGCTGGCGAAGAATCCGAGCCATATGATCGTTGAGGTTTCGGCCAATGCCACTGACGAGGATTTCTGGAATTTCAACGGTGATGAGGATCTCGGAACGTTTTCTTCGGCAAACCCGTCCAATCCCAATATGCCGGGCCCGTTATACGGTCTGAAGATGGATGGCGCGCAGAATTCGGGCTCCGGGCTTTTTGAGTACTTTTTCCATTCCGACAAGGCGCCGACCTGGGGCGATTTCTATGCCAAGGACGGTGTGTGGCAGACTACTCACCTGCCGGTAACGGCCTGGAATACCGACTATCTGATGGCTGACCCGACGGCGGCACCGCAGAACGGTCTGCTGCTGAACGAAGCCGGAGCGCCGATTTACAAGATCCTGCGTCCGGACACTCAGTCAACCATCGTGCCGGAACCGGGTTCGTTGATGTTGCTTGGTTTGGGGCTGAGCGGAATTGGCTTACTGCGGCGCAGAAAAAGCTAAGCGATCAGCAAAGCAAGTTTGGGAGAGCCGGGACACCTGTTCCGGCTTTCTTTTTCTCGCTCAATTCTGACTGTGCAAGTTGAAGAGGTGTTCTGCAGGCCCTAGGAGCTATTCGAAAATATCGGAAGTCGAGAGTTGTTGCAGCGTGTAGTTGATGGTAGCGACGGATTGATTAAGGCCATCTGTGAGGCGCGCGATTTCCGCCTGAGTTTCGGGATAGTCATCTATAAAGGCGGCGACGGTGGCGAGCAGGTAGGGGTCATCCTCCCCCGGCACACCGGAGACGCAGTTCGTAAGGATATGAGCGGCAAATGAGGCGGCAAAAATGCCCAGCCGGGGATCATTTTTGCGGACAAAGAGCTCGAAGCGCGGTACTTGACGCGAGGTCGCGTTGGCAGGCGATAGGCCAAGAGTATTAGAATCTTCGACAAACTCACTGATGCGATTCATGCTCTATCCTCTCCAATCTCTTTCGACTCACTTCCTACGGAGCTTCCTCTGTGGAGGGTTGTGCTCTGCGAAAGTCGTCGATGGATTTGCCGATGACAGGGACGGTGGTGTCCGTGTCGATTGCTGCTCCTGTTAACAATATCGGTATGATTTCGGCGTGCCTTAGACAGGCGGGCGTCCAAGATTTGAGCGCATGGTGCAGTGTTCACGATTTGCGCGATTGTTTCAGCAGGCGTTCAAGTGAGTGCGGAAGCCGAAGTTAAGCGTATTGATTGATGAACAGCGCTGTGTGACTGCTGCACAGAAATGCCCAGCCGGTTATTGCTGATCAAACTTTCACTCGCTATATTAGCGCGAAATATTTGGCCGAGGAAAACCGATTGTCTGACCTATTCGAACCCGAACCGGGGAAATCGTCACGCACCAACGCCCCCCTCGCCGATCGGATGCGTCCCGAAAAGCTGGAGGATTTCTGCGGGCAGGAAGAAATCATGGGAGAGGGGAAACCGCTGCGGCAGTTGCTCGAAAAGGGCAAAATCCACTCGGCGATATTTCTGGGGACCTCCCGGTTCGGGCAAGACAACGCTGGCCTATTTGATCTCGCGGCATCTCAAGATGAAGTTCATCTTCTTCTCGGCGGTGACAGTCGGGAATCAAAGAGATCAAGCAGGTGATGGTGGAGGCAGAGCGTGAAGAGGCGATTCACGGACGGCAGACGATTTTGTTTATCGATGAAATTCATCGCTTCAACAAGAGCCAGCAGGATGCGTTCCTGCCGTATGTCGAATCGGGCAAGATCGTTCTCCTTGGCGCCACGACGGAGAATCCATCGTTCGAAGTCATCGGGGCGCTACTTCTCAAGACTAAAAGTCTATCTGCTGAGACCGCTCGGAGAATCGGAAATCGATAGGATCATCACGCGTGCGATAGAGGATGCAGACAACGGACTCGGCAAGCAGAACGTGCTGCTCGATGACGACGCTCGCGCCTATATCATTCAGACTTCCGGCGGTGATGCGCGTCGAGCGCTGACACTGCTGGAGTTCGCCTGTATTTCCGACACCGAGTGGGAAGCAGGCAAGGCGCACATCACGCTCGAAAAGATCACGACGATTCAGCAGCAGAAAGTGCTGCTGTATGACAAGACCGGCGAAGAGCATTTCAATTCGATTTCGGCGCTGCACAAATCGCTGACGAGATTCGGATCCCGATGCGGCTCTCTATTGGCTGGCGCGGATGTTGGCCGGCGGCGAGGATCCTCTTTATTTGGCGCGACGGATGATACGATTCGCCGTCGAAGACATCGGCTTAGCCGATCCCAACGCTATGACCGTCGCCCTGAACGCCAAGGAAATCTATCACTTTCTTGGTTCTCCCGAAGGCGAGTTGGCGCTGGCTGAAGCAGCGCTGTATTTGGCGGCGGCGCCAAAATCCAACAAGGTTTATGATGCCTATCAGCGGGTTAATCGCACGATCGAAGAGGAACCGGCATACGAAGTGCCATATCATATCCGTAACGCACCGACCGGTTTGATGAAGGGTTTCGGGTATGGCAAAGGGTATCAGTATGCTCACGATTTCGAGGACGCAATCACAGGCCAGTCCGATTTGCCGGAACAGCTTCAAGACCCGCAAGTTCTACTATCCGACCGAGCGCGGGCTGGAAAAGAAGATCAAGGAACGGCTTGAATACTTCGAGCAATTGCGGCGGCAAGCAAGAGAGAACCGTGACAATCTTTAGGCGAATTCTTGGGGCTGGTTGTATCATCAGACAGGTTGAGAACATGAACAAATTGATGCTTGAGGAGATGCGCTCGCGGCTGGCACAGTTGAACCGACCGCAGGCGTTTCTGGCTTCGTTGTCGGATAGCGGCGCTCCGCAGGTGCGACCGGTAACATTGATGTTAGACGGCGCGTTCTATTTCGCGACGGCTCGATCGTCGCGCAAGGCGAAGCAAATCGCCATAGATGGTCGCGTGGAATTCGTAACAGCCTTTTGTGAAGGTGGTAACAGCGGGTATCTGCGCGTACAAGGTGGCTCGCCCGGAAATTCGCGACCTGAAGCTGGCTAGAACGGATCACGACAGCCTGCCATTATCCGGTGTTGAAGTACTGGAAAGGCGTCGATGATCCGGATTTCTTCTTCTTCGAAGTGACGCCTCAGCGCGTTGAATACATGAAGCCGGGTGCTGAAGAGCGCGATTGAGGTAACAAATGAATTTGTTAAGTAAGATCATTTCGGCCGTAGTCCTTTTGTGCGGTCTGATCCTCTTGGCCGCTCGTCAGCGCACGCAGACAAGCTGCTTATCTATATGGACAACGAGCAGAACAATCATCTCAAAGCCTACGGTGTGGCGTTTTGGTGTCTTAAACAGCAGGTTCCGGTCGAGTGGTTGCTAAACTATCGCGGTGGTTCGTTTCTGATGAATGATTTCGAGGGACTGAAAAATATCTGCGTTTTGCGCGGTGTTTCGTATTCGGCGATTGGGGCCGCCGATGAAGGCGATTCGGCAGACGATTGAAGACAACAATATGGAATCGGTATTGCTCGAAAAAGCTCCCAACATCGCCGTCTATACGCCCGCCAACAAGGAGCCGTGGGATGACGCGGTGACACTGGCACTAACTTACGCCGAAATCGAATATAAGACTGTCTGGGACGCCGAAGTGCTTGACGGCAAACTTGAGGAATACGACTGGATACATCTGCACCATGAGGATTTCACCGGTCAGTACGGCCGCTTCTACAACTCGTTCCGCAACACCCTCTGGTACCAGCAGGAAGTTGCCGCCAACGAGCAGATGGCGAAGACACTCGGATACCGCAAAGTATCGGATATGAAGAAGGCGGTGGTGTCGGCAATTGAGGACTACGTCGCGCGCGGTGGCATGATGTTCGCCATGTGCTCGGCGACGGAGACCTTCGATATTGCGCTGGCGGCGGAGAATACGGATATCGTGCCGAAAGAATTTGACGGTGACGGCATTGACCCCGACTACAAGAGCAAACTGGATTACTCGAAGTGCTTTGCGTTCGAGAATTTCGATGTGTCGACCAATCCGCTGGAATATCGGCATTCGGATATCGACACCTACCCCGATCGGCAGAAATACATTCCCAACGAGCCAACGACTATTTCCAGTTGTTCGACTTCGCCGCCAAAGCTTGATCCGGTGCCGACAATGCTGGTGCAGTGTCACGTGGGTGCGGTCAAGGGTTTTATGGGACAGACGACCGCGTTCCGCAAGTCAATGGTCAAGAAATATGTCACAATACTTGGTGAAGTAGAGGGACAGGATGAAGTTCGCTACATCCATGGCAACTACGGTAAAGGCACTTTCACCTGGTTGGCGGGACACGATCCGGAAGACTACCAACATATGGTGGGCGATCCGCCGACCGACTTGGACCTTTACAAGGACTCGCCGGGTTATCGCTTGATTTTGAACAACGTCCTTTTCCCGGCGGCCAAGAAGAAGGAACGCAAGACCTGACAAGCATGGTGGGTGGCGCCACGTCCTGGCGATTAACGGCGGTCGAATTAGGCCGATGATTTTCTTGATTTTTTGGAGCCGCTTTATTGACACCGTTCCAATCCGACGGACTTAAGCTGTCTGCCGGCCGCCAGTGACTTTCTCCCCAGTAGAGTCAGCCGGTTTCAGATTGTCGCAAGTATTCCGCAGCGAATCGGAATCTGAGCCGAGGGCTAGAAAAAACAAACATCGTCGCTGATTGTACGGAGGTACCCCTTGTCCGGTATTGAAAGACGTGTTGATCGCTAACATCAGAGAGAAGGAATCCCGTCATTCCACTGCTGGAAAAGGAAGGGGTAGCGATCAAGTTTACGCCGCTAAAGCTGGTTGATTTCATCGCCGCCGGCAAGATTGCGATTATTAGGCGGACGATGGATGAGTTCGTCGCTGAGCTTCAGAATAAGATGGTCTATCGCACCGCGATCGAATTCAAACGCGACTTTCCCGATCCGTTGTATATCATCGAAGGTAAACAGACTGTCGACAGTTCTTCCGCGACCACCGTGCGCGCGGGCATCACTTATCTGTCGGTGGCGACGCATTCCGATCATCTTCACCTCGTCCGCCGAGGATACCAGCAAATATATCAGTCTTCTGCTAAAACAATCGGAATATGCTCCGGAGCGGGAGACGCAGGTCGAGGAAGCGGTGGAGGATAAACAGCCGGTCGAGGGCAATTTTCAGGAACAGATTCTCGCACGTGTTCCGGGTTTGACGACAGAAGACGTCAAGGTCCTGATGGCGAAATATCCGAACCTCAAGGCGTTGTTCAATGCGTCGGAGGCGGATTTGAAGGCCATCAAGATTATCGGCGCCAAGAAAGCCAAGACCATAGTTCACGCGCTAGCGGCGCCGTTTCGCGCCAGTGTTCCCCCATCGAGGAGACCGCGCGCTACTTCGCATCACTAGATTCTCGCACTCGATGACTTTAGTTGCGGTCCGGTAATGGAATTGACGGGTCGCGACTGTAGTCGCTCCTACACGGTGAAGCAAGCCAATAGGAAGCATCTGCGCTCCGCGAGCCGGAGGTTGATCTTTCGAGTTCGCCAGCCATCGTAGCAGAGCTATATTGGCGGCGTGAAATTCGATCGCAATTCCGTCGTACTCTGGGCATTGGTGGCGGGGCTTATACCGCTAGTCTTCTATTTATCGACTCTGTGTCCGACGGTCTTTCCAGGTGATGGCGGCGAGTTAGGACTGGCAGCCCCCAGCTGGAAATTTCACATCCGCCCGGATATCCTCTGCTGACAAACTTCGGGCACGTTGTCACACTTATACTATTCTTCCTGCGGCCGATTTTGGCTCTGAATTTTCTGTCGGCTTTGTGCGCGGCGACTGGCGCCGGATTTCTGTATGTGATCCTGGCATCACTAAACG
Organism: uncultured bacterium; assembly: GCA_963726455.1. Taxonomy (GTDB): domain Bacteria; phylum Zixibacteria; class MSB-5A5; order CAIYYT01; family CAIYYT01; genus CAIYYT01. The sequence continues at coordinate 507 of CAVSCK010000005.1, read as the reverse complement.
GCGCCGGGTTCGCTTGCATCGCGAATCATGAACCTTGGACTCGCCGTCACGTTCGCGCTCGGGCAAACATTGTGGTCGGTAGCAACCGGCTATGAAGTATATGCTCCGGCGGCAGCGATGGCAGCAGGCGTTTTGGCGGCGACGCTGAGGTTCTACCGAACCGGCGACCGGCGATGGTTACTTGCGAGCTGCTACTTTTTGGGATTGGCTTTGTGCAATCATCATCAGTGGCGTCGGTCGGACTGGCAGTTGTTTTTGCGGCGTGGTTCCGGCGGGATACGTTGTCGATGCGTGACGTTCTGATTGGGCTAGCACTTCTAATTCTGCCGCTGACATTCTACGGGAATACTCATACGTGCGCGCGTCGCACGATTTGGGTGGCGTGGTACCGATCCGCAATCGCTCTGGGGGTTAAAGCAACACATCTTTGCCAAGACATACCAGAGATATATTGCGACACCTCGGTCTGAGCGATGTCCTCCCCTATTTACGTTGAGGTCTCCCGAC
>CAVSCK010000004.1:0-1898640 GCA_963726455.1 uncultured bacterium | reverse complement strand
CTCGGTTTTGGCAGCTTTTTCGGTCTCTGCCGACTTGACGGTCGGGAGCGTCTTGGCCGTGTCGGCTGCGGTTAGCGCCAGAGCGGAAGCGGCAAAAACGAATGTCAAAAATGCCGCGATCGCTATGAGCGTAGTTAGTTTTTTCATCGCATCTCCTTATGTTGCTATGGCTTCAGTTCATTTTCTACATCGGGATCGGACACATTGTACCGATCACCGGCTGAAATTAAGAACGAGAAGTTATACAAACTGAGCGGGAAATCAACTCAACTTTTAAAATTGGACGAGGAGATTCTCGGCGCAAAATCCGGGTCCGAGGGCGGAGATAACGCCCAGTTTGCCAGAATGTTGCGGGTATCTCTGAAGATGTTCGGACAGAACGAATAAGACGGTTACCGCCGACATATTGCCATAGTCGCGTAGCACCTGGCGGCAGAGATCGAGTTTGCCGTTAGTGAGAGCCAAAGCTTCCTGATAGGCCTCGACGACTTTGGCGCCTCCTGGATGAAGAATCAAGTACGAGATATCGCCCAAGGTCAGGTTGTGGTCGCCGAGAAAGCGGTCGAGGTTTTCGCGCGCGCGAGTTTTCACAATTTGCGGAATGCTCTGGCTAAATACCACCTGCATGCCGGAATTCATCAGGTTCCAGCCCATGACATCGAGCGAATCAGGCCAAAATGTGCTGCGGGTATCGAGAACAGAAATGCCGTCTGAAGCGACATCATCGCCGGTCATCAACACGGCGGCGGCGCCTTCACCGAATAGCGCGGTGGCGACAAAATTGCTTTTGGAGAAATCGCCTTGCTGGAAAGTGAGGCCGCAAAGTTCGACAGCCACAATCAGAACGCGGTGTTCGGGATGACCCAGCAGATAATGATAGGCGTGCGACAATCCAGCGGCACCGCCGGCGCAACCCAGCCCCCAGATCGGCGTACGACGAATATCGCTGCGCATGTTCAGCAAGTTGATCAGGCGGGCGTCAATGGAGGGCGTGGCCAGGCCGGTGGTCGAAACGAAGATGAGGTAGTCGATTTGCTGAGGTGTGACACCGACGGATTGCAGGCAATCGTTAGTGGCGGCGACACCCAATTCCTCGGAGGAGCGCACGTATTGCTCGTTCTTGTCGACAAACGAACGATCGCCGGTATACCATTCCATCGGCACCGAGAAATAGCGCTCGTGAATTTGGGCGTTGTCAAAGATTTCGAGCAGGCGGTCAGCATGGAAACCGCCGCGGGTAAAATGCTCACGCGCGAAATCCTTGATTTCCTGCTGAGTTATCTTAAAGGGCGGCAACGCCTTACCAACTGCGACAATTCGCGGCACAGGACCTTCTTTCTATTCTGTCATAACGGGAATTGACGGTGCTCGTTCCCAAAAGTGTTACGGAGATTCAGGGTGTCGAAAGTAAACTTTGTCGAAGAGGGGAGATGTCGTTGCTTACAATTTCCGCCTTTGCGGGTGGGGTACGCAGTTCGGGCTCGCTGACGTACAGACTTGAACGAATGTCGGGCTTCTCGTCCCGTGGTGTTTTGAGGCGCGGCGACACACGAGGCGGAAGGTGCAGATAGGCGATTTTGGTGCTGAAGCAAGGGACTCGGAACGCCGACCTGCGATTACAGCCGTTAGGCGAGGGAGTAGCCGCCGTCGACGATGATGGTTTGGCCGGTGATCCAGCGGGCGTCGTCGGTGCAAAGGAAGAAGACGACTCCGGCGACGTCATCAGGTGAACCGACACGGCCAAAGGGAGTGCGGCGGACGACTTCTTTGAACATCTCATCGTAGGATGGAAATACCTTCAGAGCGTCGGTATCGATGAATCCGCCGGAAACGCAGTTGACGTTGATGCGGCGTGGCGCAAGTTCATAAGCAAGATACTTAGTCAAGGTCTCGATCGCGGCTTTGGAGACGCCGATAGCGGCGTAGCCGTCGATGTAACGATGCGACCCGAGCGAGGAAAGCGAGACAATGCGGGAGCCGTCGGGCATCATATCGTGGGCATGTTGGACGCAGAGCAGGAAGGCCTGCGCGTTGGTGTGCATGGACAAGTCCCAGGCCTTGTCATCGATTTTCATGGCTTCGGTGTAGAGACCAAGCGCCGCGTTGGAGATGAGGATGTCGAGTTTGCCGTACTTGGACTTGATTTCGTCGAAGATGCGATGCAACAACTCATGCTTGCCGACGTTGGAGCGAATGGCAATAGCGTCCGAGCCGAGCGCCTGCAATTCGGCGACGGTCCGGTCGGCAGCGTCACGGCTGCGGAAGTAGTTGACTGCAACATCGGCGCCGGCTTGTGCCAGACGCAGGGCCACTGAGCGGCCGATGCCCTTGGTGCCGCCGGTCACCAGCGCGACTTTGCCTTTCAGGTTCTGCAATTGATCCTCCTTGAAATAATTCCACCCGGCCTCGACCGCAGCGTAAGCTAGCGAATTTGGTCGCGGAGTCTAATATGGTCAACGCCCGTTGTCAATGAAATGGATGAGGTGGCGGTCGTCACTTGAAAATTTCCGAGAAGAATTGTTTCATCGCCTGCCATGATCGCAGGTCGGCTTTTTCGTTGTAGGCGACACCCTTGGATGGATCGTTGCCGTTGTCGGGATTCGTAAAGCCGTGCACGGCGCCACCGTAAACGGTCAGTACCCAGTCGACACCGGCGTCGGTCATTTCCTTTTCGAAAGCAGCGACCTGATCGGGACCTACGCCCTGGTCCGAACCGCCATGCTGCACGAGGATTCTGCACTTGATGCTTTTGGCGTCTGCCGGATTGGGGGTGTCGAGGTTGCCATGGAACGAGACGACGCCAGCGAGATCTGCGCCACTACGGGCCAGTTCCAGAGCTACACCACCGCCAAAGCAGTAACCGATCGCGGCGATCTTCCTGGGATCCACCATCTTGTTGGTGGCAAGAACTTGCAGGCCGGCCTGCGCGCGACGGCGCATGAGGGGACGGTCGCTGCGATAGATAGTGGCCTGGATGCGGGCTTCGTCAGCGTTTTTGGGGCGAACACCTTTACCATAGATGTCGGCCGCGAAGGCGACATAGCCCAACTGGGCGAGCATGTCGGCGCGCTTCTTGACATAGGGGCCGACTCCGGTCCATTCATGTATGATTAACACTCCCGGACGCGGTCCCTGCAGGGAGTCGTCGTAGGCGAGATAGCCCTCGCAGGTCACATCGCCGTCTTTGTATTCAACTACTTGAGTTTTCAAGGCACCCTCCGCGACACCGACCAGCAGCATAACGCTGAGGAACGACGCCAGAATCCGGAAATTGAAGTTCATATCTACCTCGCTTTTGTCCGTTTGCGATTGCCAGAGTGAGCGATTCAAACGTCGCTCGCGTACGCTATCTATTACGCAGGCGACCGGTCATCTGATAGGACGGTAACGGCAGGCAACAACAGACCGGGGGAACGGTCAGCTTCCAGATTGGTACGTGCAAGCCAAGCGGTGGCAAGGCGGTGTTCCAGACTGAAAAGCGCCAGTGCTCGACTTTTGGACAACGTGTGGAGTGAAGGCCATAATTCGTCAAGGCGGCCGGTAAATAGCCGAAACTCGATATAGGACAGACAACTATTCGAAATGCCTGGCAGGAGAAAACTACATGAAAAGAGGACTACTGAGCTTCGGGGGAATCATTGTCACAGTGCTGCTGGCAATGACTATCACAGCACAAGCGCAAGATTTTCAGCAGCTATTGAACGCGGTTGACAAGATAGAAGCCAATCTGAAGATGCTGGTGGAAAAGGAAGCGGCCACCCGGGCGGCGGAAATAGCGAAACTGCGCACCGAGGTTGGAGCGCAACCGGGTGCGAGCACAACGAACGAAAACAGCCCGTGGGTGATTCAGTTGCGTCAGGAACTGGATTCGCTGCGCATAGAAGTGGCCAAGCTGGCGACGGCTTCGAAGCAGTTGGCCTCTGCGGATGAGCAGGGAGTGACGGCAACAGTGCCAAGCTCAACGCAGGTAGAGGCGCTGACTGCCGGACTGACTTCGCTCAACGATCGTTTGGAAAAATATGTAAACACGGAAGCGACGGATCCGAAAGATGCGGCTCCGAGTCATGAAACGTCTGCAACAGCGAAACCCGTCGCCGGCCTTGAGGTCTTCGGTTTTGTGGCGGCCAGCGCGGTTGATGACCGCAATGCCAGTCGGAGCACATTCGGTGTGGACGAGATGGAGCTGGACGTCCAGCATGATTTCGCGGAGAAGGCGACGGTACGCGCGGACATCGAGTACAAGGGTGACGCTGCGGGCAAATTCAACATGGATCTTGAGCAAGGGTATGTGCTCTACAATATAGGTTCCAACCAGAAGTGGACTTTCTCGTTCGGCAAATTCAATGCGCCGTTCGGATTCGAGGCAGTTGATGCGCCGGATCGCTACCAGTATTCCTATGCAGCAGTTTCCAAGTACGCAGTCCCGGGTAATCTGACGGGCGCAATGCTGCATACGCAGTTCACGAAGGTGATCGGGGCCACGGCATTTTTCGTGAACGGCTGGGATGTCAGCGCCGACAACAACTCGGGCAAAACCTGGGGTACGCACTGGGAGTTTACGCCACGGGACAATATGTATGCGGGGCTGGCGGCCATTACGGGCCCGGAGCAGGACAACCGCACCGACAGCCGTCGCAGCGTTCTTGATCTTTGCCTGAACTACGACGTGACACCGTCATTGATGTTCGGCGGCGAGGCAAATTACGGAATGGAATCAAAGATTCTGGATAATGGGAGTGATGCCCGTTGGTTCGGATTTCTGTTGATGAGCTACGTTGGACTCAGTGAAGATCTGCATCTGGCGATGCGGCTGGATTATCTGAAAGACTATGACGGTTATCTGAGCGGCTCTAAACAGGATATCAAGGCGTTTACGATTGCGCCGAGACTGGCGATAGTGGACGGGCTCGAGGGATTAGTTGAGCTCAAGTACGAGTTCTCAAGTTCAAATGCATTTATCACTCCGGGCAGCCAGCCGGTCACGACTCTGAGATTGGGTCCCGGCCGGTCGGCGCTCAGTACGGAAGAACTCAGGAATAATCGTCTGTCGCTGGCGCTGGAGATGACATACAGGTTCTAAGAGATTAAGTGATCTCGCATTGAACAACGGTTCCGGACAACAGAAAATTCGGAAATAGGTGCCTACAGGCAGGTTCACGAGTCGGGAATTGATGTTCAGGTTCGAGTCAGGCAGAATTGTGAAGAATGAAAGACAAAACCAATACAACTCTGAAGACGCCAGGGAGGCGGCAACATGAAAGAGAGGGCGGCTAATGCGCGCAACAGCATCATTCATCGTGACGGCACTAATGGTATTTCTGGTGATATCGCCGTCGACCGCTGAAAGCCAGAATTATGACAAATTGTCGCAGGCGATCGCGAAACTTGATTCCACGCTGAAAGTGATCGTGGATGCACAGAAGGCGAAGACACCGGGGACTCAGCAGCTTGCCGACGCGGAAGGCATGGCGGCAACGCCGGCGCGTTCGATAAACGATCCGTCGAGCGTATACGAAATTGCGGGTAACCTTGAGGACGTTGTGGCTCAGTTGCAGAATGTAGTCACGGAAGCCAAGGAAGCCGAGAAGGGCCGGCCGAAGTATCCGGCGTCTACGGGATACGGCAAGATCGTTTTCAGCGGCAATTTTCAGCAGATGTATTACAGCAAAGAGGGAACTGCCAAGAGCACGACTTTCGACATGAAGAAGGCCGAAATCGGGATTGCCGGTTCGCTTAGCAAGTGGGCCAAGGCCAGTTTCGTAGGCGATTTTGCCAAGTCCGTGCGCCTCGTGGATGCATACGCCACGTTGATGCCGAGCAAGTTTTGGTTTGTTGATTTCGGACAGTTCAAGCCGCAGTTCGGCGCGGACTTTCTTAAGTCGGGCTCAGCCACGCCGTTTGTCAATACGTTCAAAGCACAGTCGTATGGCACGACTCGCGATGTTGGCTGTGACGTCGGCTTGAATTATCAGTGGAAGAATGGAAACGCGGTGAAAGTGGTGGGAGGTTTGTTCAACGGCGCCGGTATGAATGTCGCGGACGCCAACACCGACAAGAATTTCGTCGGCCGGGTTGAGGTCAAGCTGGCCAACATGTTCACGGTGGCTCCGAACTTGATCGCGGGCAAGACCAACGATCCGGATTCGACCAAGCAGAATCTCGATGTCTGGGGTGGATCAGTCAACTGGACCTGGAAGAACGAAGTAATCGAGGGCGAGTACGTTCAGAATCAAACGGGATCAGTGGACAAGAATGGCTGGCATGTCTGGGCGGCGCACACATTCGCCACCGGGCTGCCGTATGTGCCGGAGTTGCAGGTGCTGGGCCGCTACGAACAGATGGATCCGAATATGAACAAGGCGGGAGACCGCACCAACCGCATTACATTCGGCACGAATCTATTTATAGACAAGAAATACACGAAACTGCAGATCAACTATCAGATCAACGGAGAAGAGACGAAGTCAGTTGACAACAACGAATGGCTGGTGAATTTGCAGGTCGCGTTTTAGGACGACGACAAGAAGCACGACAAAGTCAGTTAGAAATGGAACGAAGACAGCGGGGACTTATAATGAATGGCGAAGGAGACGTTAGAAGATGTCGCTACTCAAGAAATTAAGCATCAAGGGGAAGCTGTTACTGTTGATGGGAGTCTTTCTCTTTGGATTTCTGGTTTTCGGAACAGTCTCATTGCGATTGAGCAATGAAATCGCGGTGAACGGGCCCGTTTACAAGAGCATCGTATCGGGCAAGGATTTGATTGCAGATATTCTGCCGCCGCCCGAATACATACTCGAGTCGTACCTCGTTTGCCACGAATTGGCGAGCGCCGGCGACGCGCAGGCCGCAACGCCGTTGATCGAACGCTTGAAGCAATTGCAGGCTGACTTTAATACTCGGCGCGACTATTGGAGCCAGGCACTTCCAGATGGCACAATGAAGCGAACGCTGATGGATGATGTCAGCCGACCGGCTGAGGATTTCTTCAGCATGGTCCAAAGTGACTTGATTCCCGCGGCCCGTCGTGGGGATTGGAAAGCTGCCAATGATGTAATGGATGGGCGCTTGACAGGCCTGTATGAAAAGCATCGTCAGGCAGTTGATCGATTGGTAACACAGGCCAACGACTTCAACACCGGCAACGAAGCCGCTGCCAAGGATAAGGTGTCATCAGGTAACCTGTGGCTTGCGGGGATTTCCCTGGCGACGCTGATATTTCTGGTTGTGCTGGGAACAATGATAATCCGGCAGATCGTGGGCCCGATTCGGGCGCTGACCGCCGCGGCGATTGATGTTGCTGGTGGAGATGTCAGCGCGAAGCTCGAAATTGATACCAAAGATGAGATTGGTGTACTCTCGGATTCGTTCCGACGCTTGATCGAGTACATGAAGACATTGTCAGGTGTGGCAGAGAGAATCGCGATCAATGATCTGACGGTGACAGTTCAACCGAAGTCGCAGAAGGATGTGCTGGGAAATTCGTTTAAGACGATGGTCGACAACCTGACTAACATAATTCGACAGGTCACCGACAACTCGACGCAGCTGGTTAGCGCCGCGACCGAGATCGCGTCGACATCCGAGCAATTGGCGCACGGATCGCAGGAACAGACCGGCCAGACGGCGCAGGTCTCCAGCGCGGTTGAAGAGATGACGGCCACAATTGTGGAGTCCTCCAAGAATGCCGGTGAAGCTGCCGGACAGGCCAAGGAAGCCGCCAATGCCGCCGGACAGGGCGCGCAGGTAGTCGCCCAGACTATCGAAGGCATGAACCGCATCGCCCGCGTCGTGCAAGATTCGGCCAAGACGATACAAGAGCTGTCAAGGTCATCCGACCAAATCGGCGAGATTATCAGCGTGATCGACGATATCGCCGATCAGACCAATCTGCTGGCATTGAACGCAGCGATTGAAGCTGCGCGCGCGGGTGAACAGGGTCGTGGCTTCGCGGTCGTGGCAGATGAAGTGCGCAAGCTGGCGGAGCGGACGACCAAAGCGACCAAAGAAATCACCGACATGATCAAGGGCATCCAGAGCGACACCAAGGGCGCGGTAACCTCAATGGAACAGGGCATCAACGAAGTCCAGCAAGGTCGGGAACTGGCGGACAAAGCCGGCGAGAGCTTGAACGCAATTGCGGGCTTTTCGCAGAAAGTGCAGGACATGATCCAGCAGATTGCCACTGCCGCTGAACAACAGTCGGCAGCCAGCGAGCAGATTGCCCGCAGTGTCGAGGGCATCGCCCGGGTCACCAAAGAAAACGCCACCGGCGTCGAGCAATCAGCAGCCGCTGCTGAACAATTGAACCGGCAGGCCGAAGGGTTGCAGAAGATGGTGAGCCGTTTTAAGGTGAACGCTTAAGGGAGAAATAACGAAAGTGCAAACCGATTTTCGAATCAACAGAGAAGAGACGAAGTCAGTCGACAACAACGAATGGCTGGTGAATTTGCAGGTAGCGTTTTGAAAAGGAGATAGCGAGTTAACGGGTTGACGTTGCGTTCTCGCCCCGGACTATCGGGGATGGAAACGCGTCAAGAACCACACCAATATCACAATCGCCAAACGGTATCGCGTAAGTACCGGAAAGGAGAGAAGGATGAGGTGGAGGGATTTGAGGATCGCGCAGAAACTTTACATCGGGTTCGGAATCGTATTTCTGGCGACCCTCGTTGTCGGCTATGTCGGCTATAGCGGACTGCGGACAATGCGACAAGCGGCGGGCAATTCGCTGCTGGTCAGCAGACTATCAGAACTTTCTCTGGAATTGCGGCGCAGCGAAAAGAATTTCATTATTCGCGGCGACGAAAAGTATCTCACTGAAAATCGCAATCAGATGACGGAGCTGCGTTCGCGAATCGACGAGTTGCGGCAGAAGCTTGACAACGACGCTGACCGTGCCAGTCTGAACGAAGTGCAGAACAGCGGCGGCCAGTATGAGGCGGCGTTCGCGAAGTGGGTGGAAGTGTCGCGCCGCATGGGTGTCACTTCACAGAAGGGAATGACTCCGGAACTGAAGGCGATCGACGACGATATGGTTGCGGCCGGACGAGGTTTCCAGAAGAACTGCAAGGATCTGCTGGAAAGCGAGAAGCGCAAGATGGCAGGGGCGTTTTCCTCAGCTATGATGTGGTCATCGGGAGTGATGATCGCGGCGTTATTTATGGTAATCATGGGCGTAATGATTCTATCGCGCAGCATCTCGCGTCCGCTGCAGGAAGTCAGCAAAGTTGCGGACGGAATATCGCTGGGAGATATCGACCAGGAGATTCAGCACGAGTCGAAGGACGAGATCGGCACGCTGGCGGAATCGTTCCGGCGGCTGATTGAATACATGCGAGGCCTGGCGGTAGCGGCGGATAATATCGCCGTGAACGACCTGACACTGACAGTTGAGGCCAAGTCCGACAGGGATAGACTCGGCAACGCTTTCAAGAAGATGGTGACTAATCTTACGGGCATGGTGCGCCTGTTGACCGATAATTCGGTGCAACTGGTAAGCGCCGCCACACAGATTGCCTCGACCTCGGAGGAGCTATCACGCAATACGCAACAGCAGACCGGGCAGACGGCGCAAGTATCAAGCGCAGTCGAAGAGATGACCGCGACAATAGTTGAAAGCGCCAAGAATGCCGGTGAGGCAGCCAGCCAGGCCAGGGAAGCGGCTAACGCCGCCGGTACGGGCACACAGGTGGTGTCACAGACGATTGAGGGAATGAATCGAATTGCCAGTGTGGTGCAGGAATCCGCCAAGACAATTCAGGAACTCTCCAAGTCGTCGGACCAGATCGGCGAGATTATCAGCGTGATCGACGATATCGCCGACCAGACCAATCTGCTGGCGCTTAATGCTGCGATCGAAGCGGCGCGCGCCGGCGAACAGGGCCGTGGGTTTGCAGTGGTGGCGGACGAAGTGCGCAAGCTGGCGGAGCGCACGACCAAGGCGACCAAAGAAATCACCGACATGATCAAGGGCATCCAGCATGATACCAAGGGCGCCGTGACTTCGATGGAGCAGGGAATAAACGAGGTGCAGCATGGTCTGGAACTCGCGGACAGGGCCGGCGAAAGCTTGAACCAGATTGCCGGTTATGCTCAGAAGGTACAGGACATGGTTCAGCAGATCGCGACGGCTACCGAACAACAGTCGGCAGCCAGCGAGCAGATTGCCCGCAGTGTTGAAGGCATCGCCCACGTGACCAAAGAGAATGCCTCGGGAGTCGAACAGTCGGCTACCGCCGCAGAGGAACTGAACCGGCAGGCCGAAGGCATGCGGAATATGGTCGCCCAATTCAAATTGAGTGGCGGCAATACCGGTATTCTGGAGGTAGCCAAGAATGATCACCGAGTGTATCTCGAGAAACTGAAACCGGTGATCAAGGGACACATCGCGACGAGTTCCTGGAAGACGGTGGATTCTCACAACTGCCGCTTCGGCAAATGGTACGATTCCAGTGAGGCATCGGCGTTCCGGAACACGCGGGAATTCGCAGAGATAGCGGCGCCGCACGCGCGCGTGCATGATCTGGCGAATGAAGCGGTGCGGGCGTTGAGCTCCGGGGACAAGGACAAAGCAACGAAGCTTTACGAACAGGCACTGACGGCCTCGCACGACGTGATCGCGCACCTAGAACGTCTCCAACGCGCGGTGACGACAGAAGTCCGGGTTTAAGAAAGGGTCATGACGATGGCAACTTTAAACGACAAGGACTCGCTGCAGAAATCCGCACGCGCTGCGGACGAAATTCTGCAGTTGGTGAGTTTCAACATCGGCACGGAAGAGTTCGGGATTGATATCCTGAAGGTTCAAGAAATCAACCGCATGGTGGATATCACACGAGTACCGCGAGCGCCGGAATTTGTCGAGGGGATAATCAACCTCCGCGGGAAGGTGATACCGATTATTGACGTGCGCAAACGTTTCAATATGCAGTTAGCCGAGCACGACAAAAACACTCGCATTGTCGTGGTGGATATCGACGGGCAGATTATGGGGATGGTCGTCGACAGTGTTAGTGAAGTGCTGCGGATTCCGGCTTCGACAATCGAACCGCCGCCGGAGGTGGTGAGTTCGATAGATTCGGAATATATCCGCGGCGTCGCCAAGCTTGACGACCGCCTGCTGATCCATCTGGATCTGTCAAAGATTCTTTCCGGCGAGGAACGCAAAACCCTCGCTCAGTTCTGAAGCAGTGGTTCGGGGGCACGGGTAACCGTGCCCCTGATCCGTCCTGAGTATTCCCCTTGATAGATTGAGTGAGCGAATATAGATTCGCTGTGTGATCCCAGAAGCATACAGGCGATTGCTGGCAGCGACGTCGGTTGTTGTATTGATAACAGCCGCAGCGACTTTGTTCAACATCCATTCGGCGACCGCCGCGGATGCGGCGCTCGATTCCGTGCAAGTCGATTCAGTGGTTTCCACCCAACGATTCTCTTCATACAAGACCGTTCAGGCCGACCTGGAGAAGTACTTCGATTCTGGAAATGAACAGGCTTTGCAGTCGTGCGAGAGATGGTCGCGTGCTCTGGCAACACGATACGGCGATGCGTTCTATGTGCGGCAGACTGCCAAGTATCGCGTGTGGCGGGAGACGAAGTACGCGGTGAGAGAGAGCATCAAGCAGAAATTTGCGGCAACGATCGACCTACTGAGGGCTGGAGAGACCGGCAGGGTGGCCAAAGCATTCGAGGACGTAGCGAGTCAATTTCTTGAACTTGGCGATTCGGCAGCCGGGGTTAAGGCCCTGCAATATGCCGGCAGCATTCGGACTCAGGGCGCGAACCCAGATAAGGCATTGCAGATGCTGCACAGGTCGCTGGTGATTGCACGAGCGATCGGCGATCTGGATGGCACGGCGCGAGGTCTGAATCTGATAGGTGATTACTTTCAGAAATCAGGGTACTTCGTGAGAGCCGGGTCGTATTTCGATTCATCGCAAGTTGTTAAGGATCAGCTAGGCGACGAAAAGGGTGTCGCCGACTGCCTCAACAATATCAGCGCGGTTCATCTCTCACTGGACAACGTGCGGGAATCATATCGTTTTGCGGCTGAAGCGCTACGATTGCGGCGACAGTTGGCAGACTCGGCGGAAATTTATCAATCGCTGCTGAATATGATCGGGGCGTTTCGCCACAGCCGGCCCGACTCGGAAGTGACGGGATGGCTTACAAACGCAGAAAGTCTGTCGAGAAACTTCGGTGACAGCACAGCAGATGCGCGTTTGCTTCAGGCGCAAGGAATGATCGCCTCAGACAATGGTGATATCGACGGGGCGGCGAAACTATATCAATCAGCGCTGACAAGCGGCGAGGCCAGAGATAAATCCAGATTGACTTTGTCGATACTGGCGAATTTGGCGGCATTGGAGTCATCACGGGGTGATTACGAAGCGGCGCTAAAGTACTACGTGGAAGAGGAAGACCTTGCCAGGAAATCAGGCAATCAGCCGGCATTGGCGATGGCGCTGCACAATATTGGGACGGTATATCAGCAACTGGGCGCCGCCGAATCGGCAATCAGTTATTACCGGCGATCGCTCGAAATCAGAAGGCGATTGAAGCTTCCGAACGAAATGATTGAGACGCTGACGAATCTGGGAGACATCTATCTGGCGGCAAATGATCTGCAGAGTGCACATGGATACTTGCGGCAGGCCACAGATATTGCGGGTGCATACGACAATCCGCGGTTGTTGGTCACGGCAATGGTTGCGGAAGCGCGGTTGAGACAGAGACAAGGAATAGGACACAGAGCATTGGCGGAGTTGGACTCGGTGCTTACGATTCTGCGGCAACAATCAGACGAACAGCGAAACTTCGATGTCGAGATAATTTGCGCCGACTATGCCAGACAAAATGGGGATTGGGAACGAGCCGTGCGGTATCTGGAGGCTGCGAAGGAATTAGCGGTTGCAAAAAACACGTATGCGAACCGACAGCGCTTTGATTTGGTAGCCGGTCTGATCTGGTACGACCGGGGCCAGGAGGATTCGGCATTGACGTATCTGACTCGCGTGGTCTCCAGGCTTGAACAATCACGGCGGAGCATTCCCGACGTGGAATTGCGGGCGTTTCAAAGAGCAGACAGCCGGTTCATCTATGAAGCGATCATCGACATACTGGCGAGGCGGTGCGAAGAATCGAATCGCGCGACGGCACTGGATTCGCTGCTGCGTTACGTCGATTTGGCCAAATCGCAATCGTGGCTGGAGATGTTGCAGCGAGGTACGGACGGTGTGGAGGCGCATTTGCCGGCGGAACTTGTCAGGCAGGAAAAGGCATTACTGGCGAAAATTGATCGAGCCGAGGCCGAATTGGTCGAGGCGGATAGCTCGCTGGATCAGAAAGCGTTGGTTGACAAGCTTACTGGATTGAACGCAGCACTTGCCGAAATTCGGTTGCGGCAAAGTCTGTCCGGACCGCACAACATCGGGGTTGCGCCTGCAACGCCGGTGACTTTGCAGCAGGCAAGTTCATCTCTGAAAGACGCACGGTCGGCGGTGGTAAACTTCCTGCTGATGGAGAAGCAATCAGTCCTGATATTGATCACAAAGGATGGAGGCAAGGTCTATCCTCTTCAGCCGCGACAAAAGCTGACTGAGGAGTTGGCGAGTTATCTGGCATTGCTGCAGAAATCAGTGAGCGATGAAGCGCTGTCTGATAGTTTGCGACGAACTTCCGAGGCCATGGCAAAGTTAGTGTTGGGGCCGCTCGGCGATCTATCTGGTCTTGATCGATTGAGCATCTGCCCTGATGGCGCATTGAGCTTATTGCCATTCGAGTCATTGACGATTGACGGTAAGTATCTGATCGAGCGTGTCGAAGTGAGTTACACACCGAATCTGGGACTGTTTATTTCTGAGTCGAACGCTACGCCCCCTGCGCAACCGCGTCTACTGGTGCTGGCCGATCCGACGCCCTCAGACAAATTGAAGCCATTGCCTTATTCATTGCATGAGGCCGATTGGATTGCAGAGTTGTTTCCGGCGGACCGACGTCGAATGGTGACCGGGAAGGATCTATCCAAGTCAGTACTGATGTCGACGGAGGCGAACGAATATCAGGTAATACATGTCGCAACGCACAGCACGATCAATCAGGACGATCCGCTGCGTTCGCGAATCTGGTTGTCGCCCGACACGACCGCGGACTCGAGCAATTATCTTTCGCTGGCCGACGTGACGCGAATGAAGTTGTCTGCTGATCTGGTGGTGCTGTCGTCGTGCGAATCAGGGGGTGGGCGATTCCAGTTGGGGGAAGGAATTGAGGGGTTTGTTCAAGGATTTATGATGGCCGGTTGCCACAATGTTGTTGTATCGCTCTGGGAAGTTGAGGACTTTGCAACGGCGGTTTTGATGAAGGAATTTTACCGCAATCTCGACCTTGGATATGCCGGAGCATTGCGGCAAGCCAAGCTGAGTCTGATAGAGTCACCGCGCTTGCGATTGCGGCATCCGTACTATTGGGCGTCGTTTGTATTGGAAAGAGGATCTTGACAAACCGTCCTGCAGGTAAGTATTTGGTCAAATTTGCGGAGTAATGTTTGAATCACACCGGGAATAACCCTGACCGCGACCCTGCTCCAAGGCGCCAGACGTGGCTGTACGTTCTCCTGGGAGCCACACTGCTGTTCTATTGCCCCTTCATTTGCCGGCAATTCCTGGGTGACGACTGGCTGTGGCTATTCAATGCAAAGCGCGCCGCGACCGACTTCTCGGTATTCTTCGAACGTCCGATGTATGGATACTTCCGGCCGCTGAACCTGCTGATCGTGTTTGTGTGGCGGCTCATATTCGGGAATCATGCCTTTCTTTACAGTCTGGTGAACATACTACTTCATGTCGCGAATGTATACCTGCTCTGGAAAGTCCTGGAACGGATGGAAGCATCTCCAAAGTTCAGGTATGCAGCGGCCGTCTTCTACGCTTTCTACTTTCTTAACGCTCCGGCCATTGAGTGGATATCGGTTGGACACGATCTCTGGGTAACGTGCCTGTGTCTGCTGGTCGTGCTGAAGTCTCTTGATGCTGCTGAGAAGCCGTCATGGAAAGTGTTTGTCCAGATCTGGTTGCTTGGTTATGCAGCCACATTGATTAAGGAATCCGGTTTTGTTTCGATAGGGCTGTTTGGAGCTGTTCTGCTGGTCAAAGGAATCTCACCTCTGAGCCGGAAGTACAGGACGTTCACACTCTTCTGGATCTTGACCTTCGGCGCATTTCTGATCGGTTATGCCGCGACCAGAACTGTGGCCGAAAAGGAAATTGGAGTCGGCTCGGGGACGCTTGTCAATCTCTGGTATTTCATGCTCTACACGATCATGCCTTTCTCCCAGCGCGTCGCCGACGCAATGCCCGGCAATGTCGTAACAGGTTTCAAAGCTATGAAGATCGCTCTGACGATCGTGTCGCCGATAATACTGGTGTACTTTTGGCGCAAAGGGGGTGTGGCTTGCCGCCTGTTTCTGCTTTGGATGGCCGCATTTGTTGCCACGATAGCAATCGTGCGGTGGAACATCAGTCTGTTCGACCTATATCCCAGGGCATCAGTAACCAGATTTGTGTACACTCCGGCAGTCGGCACGGCGGTGTTGGTCGGCTGGCTCGTCAGCAGTGTTTCGGAACGGTTAAGAATGCTTCGCTCAAAGGCAGTCTTGTCTGCAGGTATTGTGTTATTTGCCATCGCGAATCTGGCGATTACATATCGGCTGTCGGCTGTGTACTTCGAGGCCCAGGAGATTTCGAACAGAATCATCGCCGGGTTCGACAAAGCCAACAACGCGTTGGACCGGAGCGACTCAGTTGTCGTGTTCTCAGATTATTCGCAATCCACTCTGGCCACCGAAGGATCGCCGAAGCATTTGCAGGCCATACTCTATGTCTGGTTTGACAAGACGAAATCGGTGAGTGTCATACTTCAGTCAGACAATTCGTTACCGGAGATACCTGCGGGAAGCAAGGCGACCTATTTTTCGTGGCAGTCGAGTCGAAAGAGACTTGAACTTTTGTCTCCGCCTTAGCTGGAATGCGCACTACGGGCCCTCTATCCACGTACTCCCGAACGAGTTCAATTTCGCTTGACGCTCCTGCGTATGCAGGGTATAATGCTAAGCTTGGCGGAGGGTGGGGAGATCGGCGCAGGGTCGACGCGTTCTGCAAATTGCACACGGACCCTGTTTAGAGAGCGCAAAAGGACACAGGATTACTTTCATGGCGCAGCAACTTCAGCAGAGACGGCGGATCACATATGAGTCGGTATCGATACCGTATGGAAGATTCTGCCTGCGCCTTGGTCTGACGCCGAATATACTGACGCTTATTTCTTTCCTGATCGCGATTGTGGGTGGCGTGCTCTTCTGGCAGCGGCAACTTGTTTGGGGCGCCATTGTGATGGCGCTCGCCATTTTCACCGATATGCTGGACGGCGCCACGGCACGGGCGGGCAATATGGGGACCACGTTCGGCGGCATTCTCGATCATGTGTCGGATCGCTACGCCGAGGCCGTGATTCTGATGGGAATTGCCGTGTCGGGGTTTGTATATCCCGGTTGGGCGATGTTCGCGCTGTTCGGGATGATAATCGCCAGCTACACCCGTGAAGCGGCGGAGTCAATCGGCAAAATCGAAAACGTCGCGGTCGGCGCGGTCGGACGTCTGGAAAAATTCATCATCGTGATTGCCGGCGCACTGGCAGAACATTTCTTCCCGGGGCACAGTCTCTTTAATTACGCGCTGATTCTGGTCGGCGGCGTGTCTTACCTCACCAGCTTACAGCGCCTGATTTATGCGCGCCGGATTCTCAAAGATAGAAAGGAACGAGACAAGGAATGATTACCGGCATCGGTAATCCCGTCTTTGACCTGATCGAAACGCCTTTTCTGAAGACGGGTGGGCGGGTACTGTCGGGATGTTCGACCAATGCTTGTTTGGCGCTGTCCAAACTCGGGATGGAAACCGCGTTGGTTGGCAGAGTGGGCAAGGATTATGACAAGAGTTTCCGCTCGGAGATGGAGCGGTTCGGAATAAAGTATGCGGTTGAGGAGGCGGAACAGTCGGGCGGGTTCAAGCTGATATATTATGACGACCACGGCAATCGTACCCTTGATGTTTTGGGCGATGCCGGGCCGATTGGGTTTTTCCCGGAGAAATTCGCTGATTCCGATTGGATTCTGTTCGGGCCGATATTGCAGGAGCTTGATTTCGGTTACGTGGAATTGGTGAAGGCGCGGTCCAAAGCGAAGATTTTCGTCGATCCGCAGGGATTTCTGCGCAGAGTTGAGAAGGGCAGGATCGTGCATGAGAAGACCGCGGAAATCGAGAAAATTGCGGCGCTGTCGGACGTGTTCAAGCCGAACGAAATGGAGTGCAAGGTCCTGACCGGCATCGATCCGCGCGTTGACTATGAAACTCCCGCGAAAATTATCAAATCCTGGGGCGCGAAACTGGTGATCATTACGCTGGCGGAATCCGGTTCGGTGATTTACGACGGGTCGGATTTCTATGTTATTCCGGCATTTGCGACGGTGGCCAAGGATTCGACCGGCGCGGGGGATACCTATGCCGCCGGAATTATATATGCACTTGAACACGGATATGATTATTTTGACGCCGGCTGTTTCGCGGGGTGCGTGTCCTCGGTGATGATCGAGAACTGCGGCCCCGATTTTCCGTTGACGTTGGCGGAAGCGGAACGCCGCAAGGATGGGTTGATAAAGCAGCACCTGGCGAAGGTGCATTCGAATATCTAACGAGGAGTAAAAGAATGGGTAAAATTCGTGTCGGCATTATCGGCGTGGGGAATTGCGCCTCATCGTTTGTTCAGGGAGTGGAATATTACAAGAATGCCAAGGATACCGATTTCGTACCCGGCTTGATGCACGTCAATTTGGGCGGCTACCACATTTCGGATATCGAGTTTTCGGCGGCGATCGATATCGATAAGAACAAAGTCGGCAAAGACATAGCCGAGGCGATCTTTACACGCCCGAATAATACCTACAAATTCAGTTCCGTGCCGAACACGGGTGTCAAAGTCCAGCGCGGTATGACGCATGACGGACTGGGATATTACCTGTCGCAGATTATCGAGAAGGCGCCGGGTGACGCGATTGACGTTGCGAAATATCTCAAGGACACGGGCACTGAAGTTGTCGTGAACTACCTGCCGGTCGGCTCGGAAGAAGCCACCAAGTGGTATGTCGAGCAAATACTGGAGGCCGGCTGCGCGCTGGTGAATTGCATTCCGGTGTTTATTGCGCGGGAGCAATACTGGCGCAATCGATTCCAGAAGAAAGGCCTGCCGGTCATCGGTGACGATATCAAGTCACAGGTGGGCGCCACGATCACGCATCGCGTACTGACGCGCCTGTTCCGCGAACGCGGCGTGCGTCTCGAGCGCACCAGCCAGCTTAACGTCGGCGGCAATACCGATTTCCTGAATATGCTGGAACGGAGCCGGTTGGAATCGAAGAAGATTTCCAAGACCAACGCGGTGACCTCGCAACTTGACTACGACCTCGGCAAAGGCAACTGCCATATCGGGCCGTCGGATTATGTCGAGTGGCTGTCGGATCGCAAGTGGGCCTATATCCGCATGGAAGGCCGCACGTTCGGTGATGTGCCTTTGAATCTGGAAATGAAACTGGAAGTCTGGGATTCGCCGAATTCGGCGGGTGTCGTTATCGACGCCGTGCGCTGCTGCAAGCTGGGACTGGACAATCATCTGTCCTCGGCTTTGGAAGCGCCATCGTCATACTTCATGAAGTCGCCGCCGGTACAGTATTTCGATGATGCCGCGCGCGAGGCGACCGAGCAGTACATTGCCACCTATGGCAAGCCGCATACCGGCAAGGCCAAGCTGCGGGTGGCGGCGAAGCGCCCGGCAGTGAAGAAGGTGGCGAAGAAGAAGTAGTAGTCTAGCCCCTTGTGGGCAAATGTAGATTAATGTGCGGTCGGGAATATTTCCCGACCGCGTTTTTGATTTCCATATCAGGAGTGGGGCTTTGATGCCAGGAATTTCTTCTCCCAATCCAAACGGCCAGTGGAAAGCATCACCACCGCCAAAGTCGCAATGCAACAGACAGTGATTGTGAGTCCGGTGTACCCTTCAAGGAAGAATGCATAGGAGAAGAGTACCAGAAAGACCAGCAGTGAGAGGCCCGTCTCTAACAGGGCGAATCTCGTTCCTACTACGAGACGCATGTATGAAATAACCAGAAACATGGAAGTCAGACTGGAGAGCAGCATGGCGACATGTATGTCGACGTGATCAACCAAGTAGGCCAAGAGCAAGTGAAAGCTGAAGAATGCGGCTGCTAAGAAGAAGTAGTTCATTGGGTGCACGCGAATATCCCGAATTGTGGTTATGACAAACATAAGGAAGAAGAACAAAAACAGCGAAACGGGAGCAAAGAAGCTCACCCGAGACACGAACGGTCCAGGATTGAGCCTCTTGGGCATTTCCACGCCGATCTGAATTCCCGACAAGAGATTGTCATAGTGCCAGGCCAGTTTCCAACCGCCATTGGTCTCAGACCTTTGTGTAGGTGACATGCTGTTTTCTGGGAAATTGATACCGGCGAAATTGGTGGTTACGGCGAGGTCGAAATTGCGAATTTGAGAAATCTCCTTGCCGAATTCGTACCACCACTGGTTCAGCCCCTGTGACCGATAGCCGACATGGGCCGTTGCACTTTCTCCGGGCGCGAGAGTGATGCTACGTTCCACGACCCCTTGGGCCAACGATATA
Organism: uncultured bacterium; assembly: GCA_963726455.1. Classification (GTDB taxonomy): domain Bacteria; phylum Zixibacteria; class MSB-5A5; order CAIYYT01; family CAIYYT01; genus CAIYYT01. The sequence continues at coordinate 1,878,894 of CAVSCK010000004.1, read as the reverse complement.
TCCTGGACAGTCTGCCCCCCGATCGTGATGTTGAAGCTGTCGTATACACCGCCCGCATACGGAAATGTGTATCGAAAGACAAACTCTCGAGCAGCCGGCGTTGAATTGGAGAAACGATAGTCACCGGCAAACGCGACTTTGTAGGTGGAATACCACAGCAAACCCTTCTTCCGATGTTCCAGGTCAAGATTGACCTCGATTTTGCTCTGATCGAATGTCACCGGAACCTCGCTAGTCTCGGGACCGACATAGCTCACACTTGGTGCTTCCTGTTTCTGGGCTTTTCCCCAGAGATTGGAAACGTCGTCAGATAACGTGGAGTCCTGCGCCTCAGTTCTGAAGGCCATTGCGCCCCCAAGAACAAACCAAGCGCCGCTCGCGCAGGCGAAAATGAAGATAAGTGCCACTATACGTTTGGCCATAGTAGTTCTCCTTAGCTGTTATTCCTTATACACGCTGTGAATGGGTTCAACAAAACAATTGTTTCGGCCCGCCGCTCCATGATCCGAATTCTAGATCCTGCCCACAGCACAGCGGCGCGTGTCAATTCCGAATGAGAGTTCGTGATTGAAAATTCGGCATCGATTGCTTACTCTGTGTTGCACTTGTTGAACTTCCGAGAGGATGAGAAATGGAGCGGTTATACTGCAGTGGCCTCGATAACTGGCGCACCTGGCTCAAGCGGAATCATCGTCACGTGGACGGAGTCTGGCTGGTCTTCTACAAGAAGGGGGCCGGTGAGCAAACTTTGACGTACAGTGATGCCCTCGATGAAGCGCTTTGCTACGGCTGGATCGATAGTCTAGTCAAGAAAATCGATGAGGAAAAGTACGTCCGCAAGTTTACACCGCGAAACGAGATCAGTATCTGGTCGGCGATCAATAAGAACCGCGTGGAACGTCTGATCAAGGCCGGTCGGATGAAGAAGGCGGGACTGGCTATTGTCGAGACTGCCAAGAAGAACGGTTGCTGGGACAAACCAGATTGGTCACCGGAACCAGATTGGATCCCCGACGAACTTGAGGCCGCGCTGAAACGAAATGCGAAGGCGCGAGCGAATTTCGATAAGTTGCCGCCCGGCTATCGCAAGCAGTACGCCATCTGGATTGGGATCGCCAAACGACCGGAGACCAGAAATAAGCGTGTTGCGGAGGCGATTCGACTGCTTCAAGATGGACGAAAATTGGGGTCGATGTGAGCAGACGCCTACAAGGGGGAAGACTGAGGGAATCGGTTAGAGCCGCGCCCACGGGGGCCGGGCGACGACCGGGCATTCCCACGTTCGGAATCGGGGGATTCTTTTCTGTTGACTCTGAGCCGATAGAGAATTAAATGGACGATAGGACTTGAGTTAGAGCGCGATTGAGGAAAGAACAATATGGGAACCGGCGAACTTCTAAGAGCGAAACGGGAATTGATACTGCGGATCGCCGAAAGGTGTGGAGTTCAGAATGTGCGCGTGTTTGGGTCGGTGGCGCGTCAGGAGACGACAGCCACCAGCGATGTCGATTTGCTGGTGAATGTAGAGAAAGGACGCACATTGCTCGATCTGATCGCCTTTGCACAGGATGTCGAGGAACTGCTGGGGTGCAAAGTTGATGTTGTCGCCGAAGGGGGAGTAAGCCCATATCTGAAGGACAGAATCTACTCCGAGGCGCGGCCGATATGAATGATGACCGGGCTTATTTGGAGCACATTCGCGACGCAATTGCTCGCATTGAGAGTTATGCCGAAGCCGGGGAAGACTCTTTTACGGCCGATACGAAGACTCAAGACGCAGTCATTCGCAATCTTGAGATCATCGGAGAAGCCGTCAAAGGGCTGTCGCCTGCTCTGAAAGAAGCCAACAGTGACATTCCCTGGAAGCGCATTGCCGGTATGCGGGATCAACTTATTCACGGGTACTTTGGTGTGAATATTGATCTTGTTTGGGGTGTCGTCGCTCATGAAATGCCGCTGCTCAAATCCAAAGTTGAAAAACTTCTCGTCAAAGATTAAATCACTGTAAGATTCCGACACTTACTTGGGGCGGTGTTAGACCGGATAGCTGTAGGTATTCGTGCCAGGTCACACCTTTCGTCCCGCAGGGCGGGACGATAGGCAAGACCCGGCACAACTGTATGAGTAACGCCCGCGAGGGGCTACACTACGGGGAATTATAAGAATACGCGTGCGGGTAGCGGCACCTAACAACACGGAGTTGTTGGTCGAAAATAACTGAAAATATGTGTAGGATATCCGCCGGTCACCACGTATGCTTTGGTTGACCATGATCTCTCGCATTAACTTTGCTCAAGCTTTGTAACGTAAATTCAATCCTTGTTCAATACCTAATCCGGAGATAGGCGCTCTGACGCGCACTAAAACTATTTCCTTCGCAGGATCGCAAAACGATCTGCAACGGGGGAACACATCCACAGGAGAGTAAGATGAACATCTTCGTCGGCAATCTATCACGTGAAACGGCGGACGCAGACCTTCGCCAGGCCTTTGAGGGATTTGGCAGCGTTTCCAAAGCCGTCGTCATTACCGACAAATTCACCAGCGAGTCGAAGGGATTCGGCTTTGTCGAAATGGACAACAAGACTGAAGCCGAGGCGGCGATCAGCGGTATGGGCGGCAAGGAATTGCACGGCCGCTCGCTCAATGTCAGCGAAGCACGCCCGCGCCCCGCATCCAGCGGTGGCAATCGCGGCGGCAGCGGTGGCAGCAACGGTGGTTACGGCGGCGGCGGTCGCAGCTATTAACTGATCGTTGTCATAAGACGACGCTGATAACAGTTAGGGCAGAGGTCGAAAGACTTCTGCCTTTACTTTTGCAATTGGTGCCAGGTCACACCTATCGTCCCGCGGGGCGGGACGATAGGCAGGACCCGGCACAACTGTAAGGGCGAAAATTGGGGATGAAATGAGCGGACGCCCACAGGGGGTAGACTTTGGTGAAACAAGAAGATAGGCAGGCAGGCCTAGCGATCCGCAAAAACACGGGATTATTGGTCAAAAATAATTGAAAATAAGTGTAGGAATCCGGGGGGCCATGACGTATAGTCACCGTGACCATGATCTCCCGCGTTAACCTTGCTCAAGCTTTGTAAAGAAAAATCAATCCTTGTACAATTATAATCCGGGGATAAGCGCAATTCCGCGCACAGGACAATTTCTCTCGCAGGTATCGAAAGACGATCAGTCGCGAGGGGGAACATCCACAGGAGAGTAAGATGAATATCTTCGTCGGCAATCTATCACGCGAAACGGCGGACGCAGACCTTCGCCAGGCCTTTGAGGCCTTCGGCGCGGTTTCCAAAGCCACCGTTATTACCGACAAGTTCACCAGTGAGTCAAAAGGTTTCGGTTTTGTCGAGATGGACAACAAGACGGAAGCCGAAGCAGCGATCAGCGGTATGATGGGCAAGGAATTGCACGGTCGTACGCTCAACGTGAGTGAAGCACGCCCTCGCCCGGCCGGCGGTAGCCGTCCCGGTGGCGGAGGTGGTGGTGGTAACCGCGGTGGTTACGGTGGCGGCGGCGGACGTCGCAGCTACTAAACTGATCGTTGTCGTAATACGACACTGATAACAGTCAAGGCAGAAGTTGAAAGACTTCTGCCTTTTTTTGTTTCCTGAGACCCCGTACCGGAGCGTACAAGGGTGGATATTGGTGCATGCAGCAGAACATTGTCTTTCGCGAGCGGAGGGTGAATATTGCTGCTTCGCGAAGTGGCGCAAGTAATGTCCGTCATGCAGGAGGAATAGTTTAAGTGGCTGAGAAAATTCACAAGTATGAAGCTGACAACATCGTTGTGACCTATGACCGGCAACGCTGCATTCATGCTGCGGAATGCGTACGCGGTTTGCCGGAAGTATTCAACACGGCGGAACGTCCCTGGGTGAAGCCGGATGCCAGCACCGCGGACAAGATAGCCGACGTCGTCCTTCGTTGCCCAACTGGAGCGCTGCATTTTGAACGAAAAGACGGCGGACCGTCCGAAACCGTGCCGGAAGAGAATATCGCTGTCGTGCAGGCAAATGGTCCGCTGTACATGTTCGGAGATGTCGAGATCGTAAACGATCAGGGCGAGACGGTTTTGAATGACACGCGAATAGCGTTGTGTCGATGCGGCGCGTCGCAAAACAAGCCGTTCTGTGATAATAGTCATCGAGCCAGCGGCTTTACTGACCGGGGCGAGCTCGGCACCACCGACAAGATTGCCGAAAATGACTCGGCCGTCGGCCAGAAGCTCACGGTGTTGCCAAAGATCAACGGTTCGCTCAAGTGTGGCGGCGTAGTGCAACTGTTTGATGCCACTGGGAGCAAATCGTTGCGCGTAGCTGATGTCTCTCTCTGCCGCTGCGGCCATTCCGGCAACAAACCCTTCTGCGACGGTACCCACAAAGAAATCGGATTCCGCACGGAGGAGCCGTTGTAGCGGGTGAAACGAATCTGTTGCTTTCTACCTCGATATCCTATTATCTCTCCTGTTTGAGCATTCACTAGATTGAAGGAATTATGACCATGATGAGAATGACGGTAACGATTCTGGCGTGCCTGTGCCTGTTGTCCTCGGCGACGGCGCGCCGGATGACGTTCGATGATCTTTACAGTGTGCCGGGGTACGGCGATCCGCAGATTTCGCCGGATGGGAAACGAATCGTGTTCGTGCTGAGCACCAGCGATCCCGTGAAGAATAGCGAGGAGAACCATCTTTGGATCATAAACAGCGACGGCTCGGAGTTGCGGCAGTTGACCTCTGGAGATGGCGGAGAGTCGCAGCCACGCTGGATGCCGGACGGCAAGGCGATCTTGTATACGTCGGGAAAAGAAGATGGCAATCAGGTATGGCTGATACCGGCGGCCGGCGGTGATTCACGACGTGTGACAGCGGTGCCGACATCGGTGTCTACTTATGAGTGTTTGCCGACGGGCAAGGAATTGCTGGTGTCCACGCGCGTGTATCCTGAATGCCACAGCGATAGCTGCAACAAGGCGCGGATGGCCGAGACAAAAGCTAATGCGGGCAAGCCGAAGTTGTATGACCATCTATTGTTCAGGCATTACAATCGCTGGGATGACGGCAAGGTCAATCGGCTTTTCATCTGTGGGATCGGCGACTCGACCAGCCGTGAGCTGTATTCGGGCTCTTTTGATGCTCCGACGGCGCTACTGGGTGGAAATCGCGACGTCGGATTCTCACCGGATGGCAAGGAATTCTGTTTTGCGATGTGCACCGACTCGATGCAGGCGGTGCGCGTTAATAATGACTTGTATACGATCGTGCCTCAGGCAAAAGAGCCGACGCATTTCACAAATGGCCCGGGGCTGGAAGGTTCGCCACGCTATTCGCCGAATGGAAGATACCTGGCGTATGCCGCTACTGCGCGCGCGGTTTACGAAAGCGATCAGCGCGATCTAATGATCTATGATCGCGTGAAGAAGACGCACACTAACTTAACGTCGGCGTTTGACCGTTCGGTATCGGGGTGTTCATGGGATCCGAAATCGCGGTTTGTCTATTTTACCACGGAAGATAAGGGCTTCGAGAAAGTGTATCGAATTTCGATCCCCGGCGGGAAAATCGAAATGCTGCTCGGCGACGCGGTTTATGGTGATGTGCGCATTTCGCCCGATGGAAAGTACCTGGTAGTATCGCGGTCTCTGTCGGATAAGCCGTACGAATTGTACCGCTATGATCTCGGTACGCGTAAGCTGACGCAGTTGGCACACTTCACGGAAAAGGTGGTTGCCGGTATTGCGATGAATCGCGCCGAGGAATTCTGGTTTGTCGGAGCGCTGGGCGATTCCGTACATGGATTCCTGACCAAACCGCCGGAATTCGACCCTGCGAAGAAGTACCCATTGGCTTTGCTGATACACGGTGGGCCGCAGTTCTGCTGGATCAGTGATTTCAACTACTATGGCTGGAACACGCAGCTAATGGCGGCGCAAGGGTATGTAGTGGCGCAGATCAATCCGCACGGGAGCGCCGGGTATGGTGTGAAGTTTCAGGACTATGTCTCGGGCAACTGGGGCAAGGGGGACTATGATGACCTAATGACGGGCGTGGATTATCTGCTGAAACAACATTCATACATCGACTCGACGCGAATGGCGGCGCTGGGCAGGTCTTATGGCGGATTCATGACGAATTGGATCTGCGGGCACACGAATCGGTTCAAGTGTCTGGTCACGATCGATGGGACGTTCAATCATGTCGCCGAATACACCGCGACCGAGGAATTGTGGTTTCCGGAATGGGAATACAAAGGGACACCGTGGAGTAACTGGGATGAATATGTGAGGTCGTCGCCGGTGTACTATGTCAAGAACTTCGCGACGCCGACGCTGGTGATTCATGGCCAGCGAGACTATCGTGTCGACGTAAGCGAAGGTCTGTCGATGTTCACGTCGTTGCAGCGGATGGGAGTGCCATCGCAGTTGCTTTATTTCCCGGACGAGAGCCACAGTGTGGGGAAACTGGAGAATCTGCGGGTGGTGTATGAGACCGAGTTGGCGTGGTTGGCGAAGTGGTTGAAGTGATATAGCACCCAAGAACTCCCATACCCTTTCAACGGGGAGTCGCGGAATCAGAATATCGACTGGTATCTGAAACTCAAGTCGACTATATTCCTGCCGTGAAACAGCGTGGTGTGCTACTCAGCTTTGAGGGTATCGACGGTTCCGGGAAGTCGACGCAGGCGCGGCTGCTGAAGGATTACTTTGGGCAGCACAAGTGCCATATCGTGTTCGTCCGGGAGCCGGGAGGGACGCGCGCGGCCGAGGCAGTCCGCGAAGTACTACTGAATGACAAGCGGCTGGCGATGTCGGATCTTACCGAGCTCATGTTGTTCCTGGCGGCAAGAGCGGACTTGATCGACAAGGTCATTGCGCCGGCACTGAAGCGTGGCAATATCGTGATAGCCGACAGATTCTCGGATTCGACGGCAGCATATCAGGCCTACGGACGCGGCGTCAATCTCAAGCTGGTCAAGCAACTGAACGAAGTGGCAACGCGTGGAATCAAACCGGATCTGACTTTCCTGGTTGACCTTCCGGAACGACGGGCGCATGAACGGCTCAAACGCGACAAAGATCGCATGGAGTCGGAGTCGGCACTATTCCACCAACGCGTGCGACAGGGTTTTCGCAAGCTGGCCGCCGCCGAGCCGCGAAGAATCAAGGTTCTTGACGGCAAGCAGACAGAGCAGCAGATTTGGGCAGAGGTGCTCGAATTAACGCTGCAATTCCTGCGTAGGAGCAAGATTGAACTCCCTGAACAATTCTGGCGCTAAGTCGACAGCGTCGTTCATTCTGTCAGTTCTTACATTGGCGCTGGCAGCGGTGGCGTCATATCTGTGCGCGTCGGATGAGATGTTTCGCGCCATGATGAAGTTGTCGCGACAGAGTGACCTGATGGCGCAGCAATACGTCAGTGAATTATCCGCCGAGAGTGTATTCAATGATGCCTGGCGTGGAATGCAGGCGGCACTGCCGTTTCGCGTGGAGTTGACCTCCGACACGGTGGAAAGCAATGCCGGACGTGGAAATGATAATTGGGGCCTGACATTATCATTTGAAGAAGGCGCCGCCAAAGTTGTCGCCGTGTCACGCAAATCATTGTTCTTCGGCACGCTAAGACAAGGGGATCTGTTGACGGCAGTCGAGCATGATACCGGCCAGTTAGTAACGAACCTGGAGCATCATCTTGCATCTGCGAGAGGGGATTCGATCTCGATAAATTTCAAACGTAGCGGTACGCTCGACTCGGCCAAGGTCCTTGTCCCGAATAATGAGCGCGGTCCGGCGGTGGAGGTGGCAGCAGTTGATGACATCGTCTACTGTGGATTGCGCGAGTTTAATGATCGGCTGGAAAAGTCGGTTGAAGATAGTCTGCATGCCAGTGTTGTTGATTCGACCCAAGGCGTTGTTGTCGATCTGCGTGAATCGAGTGATGGTGATGGGCGTAATGTTGATAAGCTGGCGAAAGTGTTTCTGGACCTGCGCGGCACGTTGCCGCTGGTATTGCTTGTCGATCATACGACATGCCGACAAGGTGAACTGCTGGCGGTGGAATTGTTGAAGAGGGACAAGACGTTGATCTTCGGCAATGAAGAGAATTCATTGCAGGCAGGCACGGAAGTAATACCGCTTAGGTCGGGGAGAAGTCTGTACGTGCACCGAGGTCAGCGCAATGATTTCCATTCGACCGACTCCGGGGAAGCAGGGGTCGATTCAAGTGGCAGAATTGGACCGCAGATCAGGTGCGAACCGCCCTTGTTGTCCGGACTTACCGTCGACTTGCTAAATCGAAACTACTTCCTGGATTTTGTGGCCGCATCGGCGTACGAAGCACTGCCATCAAAGAGCGACGAAGAGCAGCTATTCAACGAATTTGCGGATTATCTGGCCAAGCAGGGCTATTCGTACGATCCGTTGCGACAGGCATACGGCGATCTGCAATTGAGTGCGCGCAGTCCCGAGGCGAGGCAATCAGTTCAGGATATCGGCAGAATCATCAATATGCTTCCGAAAGCGCAGATCAACGAATATCGCCCCGAAATTACGCACTTCCTGCTCATCTATATACAACAGATCAAGGTTGGTGGTGAGCCGACAGTCGCCGAGCGTCTGCGACTTGACGATTACTGCTTGCAGGCGGCTGTGGCATATTTGAGAGGTTTGCGTTCGTGACCGCCGATCTGGCATTGATGTTCGGGCTGTGTGCGGGCGTGGGCGTGCTGTCATCAATTCTGGGAGTCGGCGGCGGCATCCTGTTGGTGCCGATCTTCACATTAATATTCAAAATGCCGCTGATACAGGCGCTGGCGCTGTCCCTGTGCAGCGTTATGGCGACATCGGTGACGTCATCAATGCGGTACCTGCCCGGCGGACTAGTCGATGTCAAGGCGGCGCTGTATCTTGAGATTCCGACGATACTGGCTTCATATTTTGGCGCACATCTGGCGGGAGTGATAGACGCGTCAATCATCGGATTCGTGTTTGCGATGGTTTTGCTGGCTACTGCTGTGGCAATGTTCCTGCCGAGCCGTACGAATGCGACCGCCGCTGCAATAAACATCAGGCGCTTTCCCGTGGCGATTGGTGCCTCGGGCGTGGCAGGTACGATGGTGGGACTACTGGGTATCGGCGGCGGAGTGGTTCAAGTTCCGATCTTGCAGCTTTGTCTTGGAAAGACAGTGAAACAAGCGGTGGCAACATCGACGTTGATGTTGGGTATCTCGGCGGCAGTGGGTGTGTTGCCGTATGTCGATCGAGGCAATTTGCCGTTCGGTTATGTGCCGTTCACGGCGCTGGGTACGATCGGAGGCGCTTATCTGGGCTCGGCAGTATTTCATCGGATCGAATCGCTGTATATTAAGCTGATGTTTGCGGCGATACTGATATACACGGCAATCAACATGATTATCAAATCTGCGAGTTGAGTGATGGAACCAGTAACTGACAATAACAGAACTCTGACCACCGTTTATACTGTGGCGTGGGCAGTAATTCTGATTTTGCTGGTGATTGCCGCGATCAGTGTAGTGTTGAGCGGCGCGGATAGTGCTGCGAATCCGGGCGAACTGCCGAAGCTGATGGTGCGCGTATATTTGCTCACACTTCCCATCGCGATTGGCGTATTCAGTGTAGTTGCGTGTTTCAGCAGGCAGAAGGCATCCGGCATCGCAGGCGCAGTATTGACGTTGATCTGGCTGATCCTGGTATTAGTTTAGGACGATGAAGACACCGATCAGGATCTTTACTGATTTCGACGGAACGATTTCGACCAAGGATGTTGGTGCGTCGCTGTTCAATTACTTCAGCAATAAGAAGAACCGGGGCACTGTCCAACTGTGGGTGGAGCAGAAAATAAGTTCGCGCGAGTGTTTGCAGCGGGAATGTTCATATATCTCGGCGTCCCGGCAGGAAATGTTGGCGGCGGTCGAGCGGATCGATATCCAGCCCGGTTTTCGAGAGTTTGTCGATCTTGCAAGATCACTCAAGGCGCCGCTGCATATTGTTTCGGATGGGCTGGATTTCTATATTGAGGCGTTTCTGGCGCGAGCCGGGCTGGAGGGGCTTGATATCCACGCCAATCGGGCTCATTTCATAAATGGGAGTATGTATGCCTCGTTTCCATATTTTGCAAATGGCTGTGGTTTTTGCGGTTGCTGCAAAGGAGAGCGCATTGCGGCCTTAAGACAAGAGGGCGAACTGACGATCTTTATAGGTGATGGTTTTTCCGACCGTTGCGCCCTGGGCGCCGCCGATATTATCTTCGCCCGCGGTGATCTCGCGACCCTCTGTCGGGAAAAATCCGTTGACTGCCTGCCGTTTACGGATTTCTTTGCTGTCGCCGAGCATATTGAGAAGGAGTTGCTGTAAACTGTTATTCCCACGGATAGGATTTAGTCGGTCATGAAGACTGTTATTATGGCGGGAGGGTTTGGAACCCGGCTACGCCCGCTGACGCAGACGCTGCCCAAGCCAATGGTTCCGGTGGCAAATCTGCCCATGTTGCACCACATCATTAATCTCCTCAAGAAGTATTCGCTCACAGATTGCGTCTCACTCCTATACTTCCAGCCGGAAGAAATAAAGCAGTATTTCAAAGACGGGACCGATTTCGGAATATCCATGAAGTATCTCCTCGCCGAGGAGGATCTGGGGACAGCCGGATCAGTCAGGAATGCCGAAGAATTCTATCATAATGAGCGGGTGCTGGTAATTTCCGGCGACGTGTTGACTGATTTTGACCTGGCGGAGGCGATTGCGTTTCACGAGAAGAAAGGCGCCGCTGCCACAATGGTTTTGACTCGCCTGGAGAATCCGCTGGCGTATGGTGTGGTCATCACGAACCCGGACGGTCGAATTTCCCGCTTCCTCGAAAAGCCGACCTGGGGCGAAGTCTTTTCGGATACGATAAATACCGGCATCTACATACTGGAACCGGAAGTTTTCAAGCGCATTCCCAAGGGCGAGTTTTTCGATTTCTCGCAGAATCTGTTCCCCAAAATGCTGGAGGACGGCGAGAATCTGTTCGGCTACATCGCTGAAGGTTACTGGCGGGACATTGGCAATCTCTCGGAGTATCGTAAGGCGCATACCGACGTGCTGAACGGGGATGTCCGCATCGAAACCGAATACAATCGGGTTCGCCATGAGCAGGCAACGATCTGGATTGCTAAGAATGTTCACGTGGAATCGTCGGCGAAGTTTGTCGGCACGGTCATTCTCGGCGATGAAGTAACAATCGAGGCCGAGGCAGTAATCACCAATTCGGTGATCGGTGATCGCTGCACGGTGGACACGAATACGGTTATCACCAACAGCGTAATCTGGCAAGATACGAATATCGGAAAGAACGCGCAGATATCGCAGGCGATCATCTGCGATAATGTTGTTATCGAAGATGATGTCGCGATCAACGAGGACGTGGTGATCAGTACGGGCGTCAAGCTGCGCAAGGGTTCGAGCGTCCGGCCCAACTGCAAGATCTGGCCGGGCAAGGAAGTCGAAGCCGGAGCAACTGTATCGTCGTCATTGATCTGGGGCGAAAAGTGGAATCGCGAATTGTTCACGGAGTCGAAGGTTTCCGGACTGGGAAATATCGAAGTGACTCCGGAATTTGCGGCGAAACTGGGCGCGGCATACGGCGCGACGCTCAATCGCAGCGATTCGGTGGTGGTCAGCCGCGATGTTACGGCGGCCTCCAGAATATTCTCGCGGGCGCTGATTTCCGGCCTGTTGTCGTGCGGTGTTAATGTGGTAGACCTGCGGACATTGCCGATTCCGGTAATGCGATACGAATTGAAGAGCGGAAAGCATGCGGGCGGCATTTACGTCCGCCATAACCCGACCGATTACCGGATGACGGATATCATCTTCCTGAGTCCGGACGGAATGGATATGCCTACGCGCAAGGCGCGCTCAATCGAACTGCTGTTTGCTCGGGAGGATTTCCGCCGGGCGTCAATCGACAAGGTTGGGCAGTTGGATTATCCAACGCGGATTCTGGAATCGTATCGGGCTGACTTTCTAAAAGCGGTAGATGTAAATGCCATTGCGCAGCGCGAATTCAAGTTGGTTATCGATTTTTCGCACGGTGGCGCATCCGAAATCTTCGGAGGCATTTTCGCCGCGCTGCATTGTGAAATAATATCGCTTAACGCCTACCCCGATCCGACCGCCCAGGCCGAGAACGTCGACCATTCGGTGGAGCAGTTGGCGTCGATTGTCAAGTCGGTGCGGGCTGATCTGGGTATCCATCTCGGCAGAGGCGCTGAGAAGATTGTCGTAGTCGATCGCAACGGCGAAGTGATCTCCGACCAACTGCTGTTGCTGTTGGTGACATCATTATTCCTGAGCACTTATCAGGCCAAGAAGATCGCGGTGCCGGTGATGGCCAGTATGGGCGTCGACCAGATCGCCGAACAATACGGAGTCGGAGTGCTGCGGGTGCGGAACGACCACCTGGCAATGATGCAGGCGTTCAAGAACGAAGGCGTTGACTTTGTCGGCGGAACCCGGGGCGGATTCATTTTCTCCAAGTTCCAACTGGGCGCTGATGGAATGTTCGCATCTGTCAAATTGCTGGAGATGCTGGCCAAGAGGCACACTGACCTGGCTGTATTGCGACAGGAATTCGAAAAGTATTTCCGGGCTCGCCGACAAGTGCCGTGTCCGTGGTCGAAGAAGGGGCAAGTCATGCGCCTGCTGATGACGCATACGGAAGGAAAGAGCCGTCAACTGGTGGACGGCGCGCGATTCCAGGACAACGCCGGCTGGATTTGGGTTGCTCCGGATCGCAACGAGGCCTATTTCACGGTGTTGGCTGAATCCGAGCAGCGAGACAAGGCCGAGAATCTGGCCGAAGAGTATAGCCAACAAGTTCTCAAGTGGCAGGAATAGGATTTCGCACCAGCTACTCCGAGTTCTGCAATCTCACTGATAATTAATCGAGAAAGAAGCTATGGCGTGGTGTCGTTTTCCTGGCGCGGCGCCGGTTTCCAGTTGCCGGTGTTTTTGTAAGAGAATAGCATCACGGCAGGTATCAGAAGCCATTCGAGCAGTCCGATTCCACAGGCGGACGCGAGAATTGCGCTCTTCGTAAACATCAGTATCAGGAATATTCCTCCCCACACCAGTAGTCCCGCCGCCCACAAAGCGAAATCGGCACGCAAGTTTTCGAGATCGAAGTGCTGGCGGAGAAGCATGCGCACGACCAATGAGTAGGCGATAAAGAGGATGCCGACGATTCTGACAAAACTCACGGCGAGCAAGTAGGTCTCATCCTGCAGGATTCGTTCGGGCCGGACGCCGAGCGAGAGCAGCGCGCTGTCGACTATTATTGAGGCGATCATCAGGCAGAAGATGCCGCAGGCGAGAGCGTACCAGGCATTGAATTTGACTAGTTTGATGATCAACGACATGACGAACACCCACCATTGGAATTGATACTATGATTGCACACTAAGAAAAAAGTCCCGCCGGTTGAGCGGGACTTGATTCCAGCAAATCTGCTTATTTGAATCGCTTGGGCGATTTGGCTTCCCAAACAACCAATATCGGCGAAGCGACAAAGATCGATGAATAAGTTCCGATGATAATGCCGAATGCCAGCGCCATGGCGAAATCACGCACGACCGGCCCGCAGAGGAAGAGAATCACCAGCACCGACACAAAGGCGGTCAGCGAGGTGATCAACGTACGTGAGAGAACCTCGTTGATCGAGCTGTTGACAGCCGCCACGAAGTCACCTTTCTTGCGGAACATTTTCAGATTCTCGCGGATTCGATCGAACACCACCACGGTATCCGTGACCGAATAACCCGCCAATGTTAGAATTGCCGTCACCACCAAGAGCGAGATTTCGCGCTGCATGATGAACATGAATCCCAACACGGCAAACACGTCATGGAACGTGGCAACCGTGGCCGCCACCGAGAAGCGGAAGTCGAAACGCACCCAGATGTAAATCAGGATACCGAGCAAGGCAATGGCGACTGCCCAGCGGGCCTGCGCCTGCAATTCCTTACCGACTGTGGGACCGATTTCCGTCACGGAGTCGAGTTTGAAGGGATTGTTCGGCAGCGCACGATCAAGGGCGTCTTGGAGTTGCCTGGCCATCGTTTGCTCGGTCTGTGCGCCGCCACTCGCGGTCTTCACGCGAATAATGAACTGGGAAGGCGCACTAGGATCACTGGTGATGACCTGTTGAATGGTGGCATCGGTAACGCCCTGAGTCGCCAGCACATTGCGAATTTCGTTGACGGTGACGGGATTAGTGAACGAACCGCGAATCAGGGTTCCGCCGGAGAACTCGATCGACAGGTTGGCCTGTCCGAAAGTTATGATAATCAGTGAAATCAAACCGAGGGTGGTCATGATCCCTGAAAAGATGAAGGCATAATTGCGAATGCCTACGAAGTCAATGTTGGTTTTACCTACTATATGTCTCATTTCTTTCTTCCTTCCTGATCAGATACTCAGCGATGTGGCTTTACGACGATAGCCGAAGATCGTTTTGCCGACGATCAGCGAAGTGTAAAGAGAGATGATGATACCCGCACCCAGGGTTACGGCAAAACCCTTGATCGGGCCGGTGCCGAAGTAATAAAGCACGCCGGCGGCGATGAGTGTGGTAAGGTTACTGTCAATGATAGTAACGGTGGCACGGTCGTAGCCGGCATCTATTGCCGCTCGAACCGTCTTGCCCGTTCGGAGCTCGTCGCGAATACGCTCGAACACGAGCACGTTGGCATCGACCGTGATCCCCATTGTCAAAATGATACCGGAGATGCCGGGCAATGTCAGCGTAGCTCCCAGACTGGCCATGATGGCTAGCAGGAAGAAGATATTGATCATCAACACAAAGTCTGCCAGCAGCCCGGACATGCGGTAATAGAAAAACATGAATACCATGATCAGGAGAAGCCCGACCATCAATCCGGTCTTGCCGGCATCGATGGAGTCCTTACCAAGAGTCGGACCGACTACGTTATTCTCAACGATCTTGACCGGGGCGGGCAGGGCGCCGGCGCGGAGAACAGTGGCAAGGTCTTTAGCTTCAAAATAAGTGGCCTGGCCACCCATCTGAATCTGGCCCTTATCGCGAATCTTCGCCCGAATAGTCGGCGCCGACTCGACTTTGCCGTCCAACAGAATTGCCAACGGCTTGCCGATGTTCGGTCCGGTTACTCGTCCGAATGTATTGCCTCCTTCGCGGTCAAGCGTGAAGTCGACGATTGGTTTGTGATACTGGTCGTAATTGGGTCTGGCGTCCGTCAGGTGCCTGCCGCTCAATTCCACTTTGCCTTTCAGGATGTATAGCGAATGCATCTTGCGACCGCCGACGAGTTCAGTAGCCGTGCTCCAGGCAATCTGATCGTCGGACGGGATCAGCGATTTGACAGCGGGATTTTCAAGGATCGCCTTGACCTTTTCAACGTCGGATTCCTGAACCGAATAGTTGATGCCGTTGAATTCAAGATACTGCGTCAGAGCACTGGCGCCTTCCTCGGCAGCTGCCGCCGAGTCCTTGGTGGAGTCGGTGCTCGCGGTGGTTGTCTTTGCCGAGTCGCCGAACGGATTGTCAAAGGAGTCAGTTGCTCCCGGCTGTTTTTCGGCAGTGGTCGCGGATGTTGGGTTCAGACTCGCCGCAACTTTATCGATTTTGTTGACGATCGACTGCGTGTTCTCCGGGCTTTCCACCAGCTTGAATTCGAGTAAGGCGGTTTGTCCAATGAGGTTACGCGCACGCTCAGGGTCCTGCAGTGCCGGCAGATCGACGGCAATGCGGTTGCTGCCCTGCTTCTGAATCAGCGGCTCGGCGACGCCGAACTGGTCGATACGATTGCGGATAATCTCCAACGCCCGATCGACTGCGTCCTTGGCAGCGTTCTCGTCGAGTTGCGATTTGTCAACCTCGAGAACGACGTGCATTCCGCCCTGCAGGTCAAGCCCGAGTTTGATGGCCTTCTTCTGCAAGGCCACGTATTCATCGGGATCAGCCTTTTTCATGGATTCCTTGGCTGCATCACTCATCGAGAAATAGCTGACGGTTGGCCAAATATAGTACGCCGCCGCTACTATTAAGACAAGGGTTACTACTATCTTCCAGGTATCGCCTTTCATAATAGAAAAAATCCTCCGTCAATGGTAAGCGAAAAAGTTCTGCCGCCATTGCGGCAGCGAGTCGGTAAATATAATCCCAGCGCCGGGAGAGTCAAACACTATTTTGAGTTCAGGAGAGCGGAATCACGTACCTGGCGACCGCCTTATCAGTGTCGGTCTACCTTGGTTAAGTGCATATTTCGATTAAGGATAGCACTAAAGTGGGCTACTCGGTAGGAGCGCTCAACGGCGAACGCCGGCAGTGGCAGGACAGACTCTCTCTAGCTACTAATACCCGTCATCCTCCACCACATTATCTCGCACGGTTACGGTGGCGATACGCTTCCGTCATCGACTGCCTACTTGCACATCTGGCAGGGAGCCGGACCGCCGCTGAAGATGTAAGCGATCAAGTAGACTGCATCAGAGATATCCACGCCGCCGTCGCACGAGGCATCACCCGCCGGCACCGGACTCGGCGCGGGACCACCGGAGAAAATATAGGCGATGAGATAGACCGCGTCGGAAATGTCGATGTTGCGACTGCCGTCGGCATCACCGCAGACATAGGGCGGATCGGTAATAGTCATAGTCACATCAAAGACGTCAGACTTGAACGGCGTCCCGGAGTCCTGACAGTAAATGGTAAAGTAGAAGGTCGCCTTATAAGTAGGAGTGCCGGTCAATGTTCCGCCTGCGCCGCCGTTGAATACGAGACCGTAAGGAAGGTCACCGCCGATGAATTCCCAGGTATACGGCGGCGTGCCGCCGACTGCCCAGAATTGGTACGAATACGGGAGATTAAACAACCCGTGAGGCAGATCGTATGCTTCGATGTGCAGAAGTCCGTCGCATGCATCGCCGACTCCGTCATGGTTTTCGTCGTATTGTTCGGGATTGGCAACCAGAGGGCAGTTATCACAGGCGTCTCCAAGTGAATCCGAATCGCTATTGTGCTGATCGATGTTGGTGACATACGGGCAGTTGTCCTGCGCATTTAGTATTCCGTCGTTATCGATGTCGGCATCGCAAGCGTCACCCAGGCCATCAAGATCGGCATCGTTTTGATCAGCGTTGGCGACAGTACGGCAGTTGTCGCAGGAGTCCGCCACGCCGTCAGTGTCCGCATCCGTCGGACTGACCAGAAATCCGCAGAGTCGCGCGGATGCTTCTTTCAGATTCAATGCCGGGCCGATATGGACGCCCGGTCCTTGCGGGATTCCGGTGTCCATAAGCAATTGGCGCATTTCCAGCGGGGTAAGCCGACGCCCCAGGATTTTGACCGCCTGTGACTGTAGCGCCACGCAGGAAGGAGCAACCAACGCCGATGCTGAACTCGTGCCGCTGAACCAGGTGTATCGCTGATTTGGATCTCCGCCGATTTCGTCGTAATCGCCATACCCCAGGGAGAAGGCATTCCAGCCGTACGCATGAACATTCACGCGCGAACCGTAAGTAGTGAAATCGGTGGGCACATGCAGCGTGTCCGAACTGCCGGCGCCAATGATAATGGCCTTGCTGTCACCGCGACTGCGATATTCGGCATACGGGCCGCTGTCCAAGTCCTGCGAGCCGTTGCCGGCAGCCGCAACTACGATTACACCGGCATCGGTTCCGGTCTTGACGGTTGTCCATACTGAGGGATCGTACTCGGCAGGGCAGTATCCGCCACCCGGTCCACCGGCTTGCATCTCTAAAAGAACGACGTCTCCTGGCGAAGAATTGGCAATGGCGTGAGCGATGCAGGTATTGCGCCGAAAGCCACCCTCGACGGTGAATTCCGGATAAGTATAGACTGTTGTCATGGGGGCAATGCCGTTGATGCCGTAACCGTTGGCGGGCGCGGCGGCAATACCGACAGCGGCGGTGCCGTGCTCGTCCCAGCCGTTGGTATGCACGCTTGGATCCGGCGTCTGCCCCGGCTCGCGATGAAGATCAATATCATTTAAGTCTTCATGAGTAGCGACCCAGCCATATTCGCAGTCGGAAAAACGAATGCCCTGACCTTTGCCGCCGCGGCTCCACAGATAGTCGACGTTCATGCCGGGATCGGCGCCGCGATAGGTCTGAAGAGACACGTAGTCCGGTGTTGTCGGTGGTATGTCCGTGGGAGGCGGTACGCCGAGGTTTTGGATGTAGGCCCATTCCACCTCGGGTCGCTGTTGAATTTCGCGTGCCAGGGATATCAGTCCGGCGACAGTCGTGTCGGAACAAAGGACAACCATCATGCCTCGCAAGTCTGGTTGCGCGATTCCGGACATCTCCGCGGCGCGATTTTCGAGCAGGTCTATCTTGTCATCGGCCAGATTGATGAGCTGTTGAAATCGCAATTGCCGTGCCGTAACGAGTCGTGAGAACTCGCTGATATCAAGACGTTGCAGCGAAGAGAGAGTGCCGTCGGCGAGCGCGCGCATTAGGTATTCGTCGCTGAACTTTACAATCAGCCGATGCTCAAATCCGTCGGCAGTATATAGCGAGATATTCTTTAATGGTGTGCGAGCCGCCAGATTCAATGCGAGAGTCGTCTGAGCAAGAGATAGAATTGCGCCAATGGTCAAAATGGTTACAAGTAACAGCGTGCGATAAAGACACTGCTTCCCCCAATATGCAAACGTGCTCATTTGGATATCCTCATTCTTTGGTGTGTGCAATCAGGCACGACTTTGTGTTAAGACGATTACAATATAGGCAGTCGTTCGAATCTGTCAAGGTCTAGGTCAGGATCGACTCGGGCGCTTACAATGCGTTGCTATTCTGAATTCAGTGAGTAGCTCTGTAACCGCAACCACTCCATTCTTGAGCGTGGCGCAATTGCCGGAGAGCAAAGAAACGGTTGCATTTTGTGATTCTGCGGCTAAATTGGGGGCTCTGCCGGAGAGGTGTCCGAGCTGGCTGAAGGAGCACGCCTGGAAAGTGTGTAGGCCCCATAAAGGTCTCCAGGGTTCGAATCCCTGCCTCTCCGCATGATTTCAACGCCCCTGATTTCTCATTAACAGCGGTATCTGGCTGTCTTCGTCGCTGCCTGTGTCTCGGCCAATCTTATGATTCAGGTCGATGCTAATCGGGGAGCCACTACACTGACTCAGTCGGAAATTCCCGAGGGAAACGAAGTCGTCTTGGGTTGGCCGCCGTAAGGTCAGTCTGCTTGCTAGAGCAGTTCCGCCAGTCTCAACCGGAAAGTCTTCTCGTTTCCGCCGCGGTGGACGGTGAAGGAATATTCCGTTCCCGGTTTGTCTTTGAGCATGGACCGAATGGCATTCAGTCCGCCCAGGTTCTGCACCTCGATTCCATTTACGCGTTGGACAATGTCGCCGGCTTGAATTCCTGAGGTGGCTGCCGGCGTCCCGGGCGCGACAAAAAGTACTTCCGTCTGATCTTTGTCGCCCAGGATAAACTGCAGACCGGAATTGTCGCGCGGATACGGTCGGTTAAAGTTGTCGCCCTTTTCGACAAATAGCCGTTCGTGCGCATAGTCAGCATAGATCACGAAATTCCGAAACAACGTATTGCCCAGCGCGCCGATTTCATCGGTGTGTACCGCAGTGTCGATGTTGGATGTCTCGAAGCTTATGATGGGGTTGTCGATAGTAAACCCCGCGAAGTCAAAGCGTTTGCACTTGACGAGCTTCGTGCGGAATGTCGCACCGGCGCCGCGTCCCATGCTTTCCACTGCCTTTCTTCCGTTGAATCCCTGCCTCCCCGCGTACGTCCCATCCAAACTTGTGACTGACGCTCCCACATCGAACAGCCAGCTCCCGGTGTGCGCGCTATCAAGGGTTGCATCGACTGCAAAGACGCCTTCTTTCACGTGCATGGGCACTTCATTGCCGCTACCCGTGTATTTGAAAGTCTCCGGATCGTAGAAGGACAACAGTTCTTTGGAATAATCAACTTTCGTCACGAATCGCGACAGGAAATCAAATCCGAGTATGCCGGCGCAGTAGAACCCGATGGCACGATTCAGGTCTTTCATATCGATAACTGCGACCTTCTGCCCATCAAATTCGATCCCGCGGAGTTGAAATGGAGGAAGCGTGGCGAACTTGACGTTGACCGTTCCACCGGCTCCCTTACCTTTCATATCCCCTTCGAGTTTCAGCCCCAACTCGTCTGCAAATTCCTGAGAAATCACCGACATGCCCGCGCCGGTATCCAATACCCATGAGCGCTCCATACAGGACACAACCACCGGCAGGAAAACATGATTCTCGATAAAGTGAAAGGGTATGTTCTCAGCGCTCTGGCCGTTGGAGAAACGATAGTCCTTGGCGCCTTCCGCCGGCGCCTCGAAAACGGTCGAGTCAATCTGCGGGTTGGACTCGTACTTGGTAAGCTCGATCACTTGAGTTTGACCGATATTTACGGTGGTCTCCGTTATCTTGAAAGGAACCATTAGCCCGTTGATATTGCGGTAGTCTTCGTTGACGGTTTCTCGCGTGTCCTCACCTTCGATCGTGACCGTTTTGTCTACCAAAAATGTCACCGTGTCAATAAAGCTCGTATATTTGTCTTCGGTCAGATTGTTGGTGATTTGAATAACGTAGCAATCATTGTTCTGAACCTTTTGAATCCCTGCTAGCGCGACTTTGAACACTTTCGATTGGGGATCGGCGTAGTCGTAGTCGTCAAGGAGTCGCTTCACTTCCCGTCGCTTTTTTGTGACTTCATCAAACGTCGTGATCTTCTGCAATTTGCCGTTCGAATCCAGCACCCACTGGTAAACGCCGTTGTCACCCTGCACCTGTTTGAATACCTTCAGATTGACCTCGGTTCGACTGCGGTCCGGTTTCTGAGTCCAGGTTTTGAGCGTGCCATTCAGGCCAGCCAACGCTATAGTCCCTTCAATGTATTGCGACTTCTCAGCCCTGATGTGGGTCAATCCGCCGTTGGCATCGAAGTTGTGCTTGAGTATCTCGTAGGGATCCCGTAAGGTGCTCGCCCCGATCGAGCTCACGGCAGCAAGGACGATCGACAGTAGTGCAATCATGCTCATTTCACGAATCTTCATATTTTGACTTCCTTTCGTTACTATTCGATACGACAAATTACAAATGAGGTTACGTTCTGCAACTAAATCACTGACGCTGCAACTGCCGTAGCGAAAAGAAAGACGATGCAACCGGAAATCTGGCAATCGGATACCATCTTTGCCCGTGCGGCGGGATCATGGTACCGGGCGCAATACGTACACCATGTACGCAGTAAGGGAGTAGTATTGTCGCAACGGTGCCTGTTGACGAATGGAGATTTCGGGTCATATTAGATAACATAGAAGCTTAACAATGCCAGTGGTTTCATCAATGTGTTAAAGGGTGGTTGGGGAACGGATAAGCACTAAGTCGTTGAATTGACGCCTATCGTCCACCACTGTTCAGGGCATACTCAGCCGGTTCTTAGCAAGGTTCCAGAGTCTCGCGTCCAATTGGCCGTTTGGCCGTGATTCAGTCAAATCACAGGAGGTGAATTTCGAGCACTAGTTCGGCTACGTGTGGTGGCAGGTCAACAAGGGGTCTTACTATTACATCCATCAACTCGGAGGCGTACCAACCTAACTTACTGCGCTATTGAGTCCTTACGAAGAAGAAAGAATGGAAGTCGGGAAACAGGCGGAAGAAACGTTTGTTTCAGCTACTTCACCAAGCAACTGGTTACCTACCAGAGACAATCTAGGGGAGGAATTATTTCATGAGTAAACGGAGAACATTTGTTCTTATGGCAGTGTGTGTCTGCCTGCTGTGTGCTGTGGCTTTTGCAGCCAACGGTTCCGGAAAACCTGTCGCAGTACCGTTTGACGGTGCCAACGACCAGGCGTTATCGACGCCAAGAGCAGGCAGTGCCAATAACACAGCTCTCGGTTCGCCGGGTGACATAGTTAATTTTGGGACGGCGCTGGTTAATGCCGGCAACTACCTCAAGAAGATGCAGGCGGACATCACCGAGGATAATGCCGGCAATGGTTCCGGTGGGAGCGAATCTCCCAATGATCCGGACGATGGAGGTTGGGACTGGGTAGTATATACTCCGCCGTCGCCCATGTTCCACACTACGGGAAAGAGCCCGCAGAACACATACGGTGTCACGGCGTTGGGACTCTACAACGCTTACCTGAAGACCAATGACGCGACCTACTTCACGGCCATGCAGGATGCTGCCAACACCATGAGAGATTCCGCTGGAATCCGCAGCGCCGGCGACCTGAAGTTCCTTCTGCTCTTTAACGACCTGCCGGGCGTATCCGGCACGGCATACAAAGACGCGGCCAAGGCCAAGTATGACGCCAGAATCGCCGTCTATGGTTCTGCCAGCAGTCTGGCGCGCTACATCCGCGATGCCCGCGGTGCCTCCTATCATAACGGTATTATTGGTTGGGATATCGGCGCCTGGGCAGTGGATGCGCAAATGCTTTTCGCCCGCTACGGAGGCACATACGACGTCGATGCCGACAGCATTGCCGAAGTGCTTTGGCAGGACTCCTACAACGACAATCCGGGATACTTCGATGTCGTTGACCGAGCCGGCTGGGATCCAACCTGGGCCAACACGGACTACTGGTGGTACACACTAGGTATCACTGGCCTGTTGGATGCATTTGGAGCATCAAACACTCACACTAGCGAGATTCCTGATCTGTTGGCTCGGCTGGAAGCCAGTCAATTCTCAAACGGCGCGTTCAGCGGCAGTTATGGCGCGAATGCCACCGACGAGGACTGGCAGTCAACTGCGTACGCAGTCATGTCTCTCAACGATTACGATCCTTCCACCTACGCATCCCGTATTGCCCACGGCGCCTATTGGACCGCGGCGACTCAGGATGTTAGCGGCGCCTGGTTGTACTCGGACTTCTCGCACTATCCCGAAATCGCAGGTGAAAACACCAGCGCCATGTCCTTCGGTTCCAATCCGTCTGAAGTCTGGGTGAACTCCGCTTGGACCAGTCAGGCGGAAGTCGACGCATACAACTCTGCAAACAGCACGGATTACCTTTTTGGTTACGATGCTTTTGGGACAATTCAGGACGGAATCGATGCAGTCAGCGGTTCTACGGTGCATGTTCTGGCGGGAACCTACTACGAGAACGTTGTCATTGATAAGCCAGTGAATTTGGACGGCGCTGGCGCCGCTTTGGTCACTGTTTATCCGGCGATCTCGGGTCCCAATACGGGCGGAGGTTCACTTCCGGCCGACGCGAGCGTGATCATGCTGGTTGCGGCCAATGACGTCACGATCTCCGGTTTCACACTTGATGGCGACAATCCAGGGTTGAATAGCGGTATCCTCGTGGGTGGCGCCGACCTCGATGCACGCAACGGTATTATTACCGACCACCGACTTGGTATCTTCAATAACCTTGAGATACACGATTGCACGGTGAAGAATATTTACCTTCGAGGAATCTACGCATCAAGCTATGGAACTTTCAATTTCCATCACAACACGATTCAGAACGTTCAGGCCGAATATGCCTCCATCGGCATGTTTAACTTCGGAGGCTCCGGCGTCATGGCGTACAATACAGTCTCCGACTGCAACGACGCCATTTCCTCGAATCATTCCAAGGGAGTCCAGTTCCTTTACAATGTCGTAACGAATTCCGGCAGCGGCGTACACACGGACAACGCCGGTGACGGCGGCGGAACTGCCGATCTGATTCAGGGCAACCAAATTTCCAATAGCCCTGTCAACGGTTACGGCATCTTTGTCTTTGCGCCCTATATCGCTCCACTTGTGCAGGAGAACACGATCACGAACGTAGACGTGGGACTCACATGCGCAGGGGCTTATGTTCCCGTGACCGTGCAGTTCAAGAATAACACTGTCGACGGTCAGGGCAAGGCGAACAGTACGGGCATCTATGTGACGACTGAGATCTGGGGATATACTTCGGGCAACGTCACGGCGGAGTTCACTAACAACTTTATCAAGAACAACGTCGACGGTTGCTATGTCGTTGCAGAAGCCGGTTTCACCAATTCGCTCAAGGTGTTTGACAACGATATCAGCGGAAATTCCGCCCACAGCGTACTTGCCGGCACCGGCAGCATGGGTGGGGGAGTTTTCAACGTTGACATGTCAGGCAACTGGTGGGGCAGCATTGATCCCGCAACGATCAAGGGCTCGATTTCGGGCACCGTCGACTATACGCCTTGGCTGAATTCAGGGTCTAACACCGGCGGTCCCGGATTTTACGGTGACTTCTCCAACCTCTGGGTGGATGATGACAGTCCAGAATTGGGCACTGCCAATCGCATTCAGGAGGCCGTGAATATGGTAACCGGCAGCACTATCAATATTGCTCCGGGAACGTACGTCGGCCAAGTGCATTTTGCCGGTTTCACAAATCTGAATCTAATCGGTTCCGGCATCGGTTCGACGATCATTCAGCCGCCGGCAACGCAGTTGCCGTTGTACTTCATGACGTCAGCGGCTAACAGGCCGATCTTGTTTGCCGAGAATTCGGTAGCGGTCAACATTTCCAATCTGACGGTCGACGGACTCGGCAAGGGCAATATCAACTCGCGCTTCCTTGGTGTTGGCTACTTCAACGCCGGCGGCACGGTTGACAATTGCGAGATCAAAGATGTGCGCGACACGCCGATCGGTGGCGGGCAGCATGGTATTGGTCTCTATGCCTACACGACGGCATTGCCGCAACGCATAGTGAACGTGAACGCCTCTCATGTCTACGGATTCCAAAAAGGCGGCATCACGATCAACGGCGCCTACACAACCGGTAACGTGGCCGGCTGCAACATCGATGGCTACGGCCCGGCCGGGTTTATCGCCATGAACGGTGTGCAACTTGGTTTCGGTACGCTTGGTACTGTGGTAAACAACCAGATCTCTGGCTGTTCCTACACCGGGCCAGGCTGGTCATCGGCGGGTGTCCTGTTGTACAACGATCCCCCGATCACCGGCGGCATTCTCGTACGGTCCAACCTGATTGAAGAATGCCAAATCGGTATCAATTACCTGCAGGTTGGCGGCACAATTGACCAGAACACCGTGACCGCGACCCCGGCAGGAACCGGTATTACCAGCTATTGGAATATCGTGGCCGATCCGGGCCAAGGTCCGGGACGTCAGCCGAAGGCACAACCGTTCGACGTTGATCTGGCAGCCAAGAGCGCCGGTTCGAACACAGTGCTGTCGCCGATGTCGATCACGACTTTGGCGTCCAACAATATCCTTGATGGCGGTGGCGGCGGCTACGGGCTCGAAGCCGATGCGTACGCCCCAGAAGTGCTGAACTTCTCTGCCACCGGCAACCGCCTGACCAACTTCGAAGTAGGTCTGGTGTTGTGGGAGGAATCGGGTGCGACGCTGACATCGAACGTCACTTCGAACACGATGCTTTTCAACGGCACGGGCATGTACAACGAAGGTGGATATGTTTCCGCCCAGTATAATGTTTTTGCCAACGGCACGAACGCTTCTGACTTAACAGCAGGCAACTACTACGCCAACAATTGCTACAGCGATTATAACGGCATCCCGCCATATAACATCGGTGGTGGCGGAGGGAACGTCGACAACAACCCGTCGAGCGATTGTGGCCTCAACATGACGCCCGACAACATTCTATATCATTGCTCCGGCGACTTCACGGTAACGGTCGCGCTTGGCGCAGCCGTGACTGATCTGGAGGCCGCGAATATTCATATTGAATATCCAGCGGAGTTGAATGTCGTCGACGTAGTCAGCGCATCATCCAATTATTTCGTGGCCTTCACGCAAACTAATCATGCGGCGGGCGAGAAGGATACTCTCAAGGTCAATCTGGGAGTACTCACAGGTTCGCAAGATGGTCCGGCAGACCTGTTCACGATTACGATGAACGGTTCAACCTCTGTCTGCGCGGCCAATCAGTTGGCTATGATCTATGGCGATCTGCGCGATGGCGCCAACAATCAGATTCCGGCTCCTCTGGCGTCACCGACGACGTTCGTCGCCGACTGTGCCGATCCGGATGTGGTCGTGAGCTCACCGGCGAACAACGGATTCTTCAATGTCGCTCCGGTGCTCAATCTGACGGCTACGGACGATTGCGATCTTTCGGCGTTGTATTATCAGATCGACGGTTGCGTGGCAGCCAATTGGTTGCCGATCGCCAGTGGTCTGACTGGAACTACCTACAACACAGTATGGACGGTTCCGGGGTTTGACGGGATGTCTGAGGCCGAGCATTGTGTTCGCCTCAAGGTGATGGACGACAACGGTCGTGGCAATGCCGACTCATGCACCTACACTTGGTGCTTCACGAAGGATATCACGCCACCGGCAGCGCCGACCAGTTTGGTTGCGACGCCGGGCCACAACAAGGTCAATCTGAGTTGGACGAACGCCAGTAGCGACTTCGATCACGCCGTGATCATGCGCACTGACTGGTATGCGGGCGGACACGGATATCCCGAGTACGATGATGCCAACGCGGAAGGTCCGTATCCGACGACTCCGCTGACTGGTGATGAAGTCTACAGTGGTACCGGTGTGACTCATGCCGATGTTCTTGACGTGAGCAACGACACCAGAGACGTTTACCATTATGCGGCCTTCACAATTGACAAGGCCGGCAATTTCTCGGTGCCGTCTAACGGCGCGAGATCAACGTCGTACTGGCTTGGCGATGTCGCCACTGCCTATGACGGCCAGGTGTATTTTACCGATCTCATGACCTTCTCGTCGACTTATGGCCTTAATCAAGGCGATGCCGGTTACAACAACGAGGCGGATTTTGGGCCTACGCATAACTACAGTCCCAAAGGAATTCCGCTAACTGATAGCCGAGTCGAATTTGAAGATCTGGCGATATTTGCCATCAACTTCGACGCCGTCACGCCGTCGGCCAAGGATCGTCCTATCCTGACCGGCACACCGATAGAGCTGAAGCCGGCGCTGCGGTTGATTGAGAGAATGGTCGGCAACACATTCCAGGTCGACCTGTATCTCGATAACCGCGACAATCTGGCGAAGGCGTTGATTGGAGAAATCAGCTTCAGCGCCGACAGGTTGCAGTATCTCTCGACTACCGAGAGTGCTGATCTGGCAAATTCGACCTCGCCGATCTTCTTCAAAGAACTCAGTTCCGCCGGCAAGGTATCGGTGTCGACTGCGGTTCTCGGCGCGGGACGCACATTCGACGGTTCCGGTTTGATTGCCACATTGAACTTCCGCCCGCTGGTTTCCGGCAAGGTGGAAGTGGCGATGACCAGAGCCGATATCCGCGACAAGGACAACAAGTTCCTGTTGTCGACGGATGTGCCATTTCCTAATCACGATGCGACAGCGATGGTAGATCTTCCGGCGACGTACGAGGTTGCGCAAAATCAACCGAATCCGTTCAACCCGGAAACCGCCATCAACTACGGACTGCCGACGGCTACTGACGTCAGCATCCGCATTTACAACGTGGTTGGACAGCTAGTCAAGGAATTGGTGAACGAGTACCAGCCGGCGGGTATGCACCGCGTAGTCTGGAACGGCACCAACACATATGGTGAGAAAGTCGCTTCCGGTATTTACTTCTACAGGTTCGAGACTTCGGACTACCAGAAGACCGTCAAGATGACTCTTATGAAGTAGTTTTTGCGGGGGATCCGGGAGGGGTAATGCCCTTCCGGATTCCCAAGGAAATGACCCAATGAAAATCAAATATGTTGCGCAGGTGCTGGTGATATGTCTCGTGATGTTATCACTAAGCGCTGCGCTTCCGGCATGGGGACAAGACAGCACGGGTCATGTATTAATTTCCCCCGAAGTAAAGATCGTTCAGCTTAATGACACATTCGATTTGTTCGTTGCCATCGATACCGTGAAGTTTGTCAAGTCATTCCTGGTCGACGTTGAGGTAGATACCAACGTCATCAAGATGATCAGCGCCAATCGGGAGAGTTTCTTTACCGGCCCGAGCGGCGCCTTCTTTTTCTGGAAGGATACGGTTCGGACCTTTCCCGTTATCGGCGAAAGATATGCTTTCGAGATGCTGGGATCGATATACGGGTATCAGACCTACGTTAACGGTCCGGGTCGTCTGGTCAGGATGAAGTTCGTTGCGATGGGGCACGGTGCGTCACCCGTGGTCTTTCGCTACGTCGAAATGCGCGACCGGTACGACGGCAAGATGGCGCTGACGGACTCGCTCAGCGGTCTGGTCATAGTCTGTCCGACGAATTACACCTTTGGCGACGCCGATTTTAGCGGCGGCATTGACATTTCGGATGTGGTTTATCTGATCCAGTATATTTTCGGGGGCGGACCGGCGCCCTTTCCCATCGTGTTGGCGGGCGATGCCGATTGTACCGGCAATATTGACATCTCCGATGCTGTTTACCTGATCAGTTACATTTTTGGAGGCGGGCCGTCACCCTGCAACCCCTGCCTTTGAGTAGAAAGGAGTCGTGTGATAAGATACTTTGCCATAGCTCTGGTCTCACTCTTGATCCTTGGCGGTGGCAGTTCGTGGGCTGCAAATCCGACTATCTCGGTCACCCCTGACTCGACCTGCATCAAATTCGACAGCTCCGTCGTCGTGACGCTTGAGGTCAGTCCTAATTCGACGCATCTCAAGGCGTTTTCGCTGGTGGTGAGTTTCGATCCGACGGTGATTCGTACCGATACGTCGCGAATCACAGAGGGACCACTGTTGGCGACCGCCGGACTGCCGACATTCTTCTGGACGAGTTTCTCGCCCGATTCGGGAATGCTGTACATTGACGGCGCCGTGCTCGGCGACGGCCATAGTGTATCCGGCGGCGGGAGTCTTAGCGACCATCAGGTTTCGTCCGGTGGCTTTGGGAGAAAGCCAAATTCTCGTGGCGCCGATCCGGGCGCGCGACGAGAACAACAACGTTCTGATCTATGACCGGCAGGATGGATGGGCAAGAGTCTGCCAGTTCAAAGGTGATGTCAACGCGGATGATGCGATTGATATCTCCGATGTGGTGTACATCATCCAATGGATCTTCAGCGAAGGACCCGCACCGATTCCGGCACCCCTATCCGGTGACGTGAACTGCGATGATTTCACCGACATCAGCGACTGTGTGTACCTGATCGCCTATATTTTCTCAGGCGGTCCGGCACCCTGCGGGCCGTGTTATCCGTAGCACACTACGTTTGCTCTTCGAAATGAAAAGGCCGACGGTTACGAACTGCCGGCCTTTTCTCTAGCAGAATCAGAGTTTCTACTTCATCAAGGTCATTTTCTTCGAATCGGTATAATCACCGGCCGTCAACTTGTAGAAGTACACGCCCGAAGCAACCAGCGAACCATCGTCGGAATCGGCACGCCACTTGATTGAATAGTTGCCTGCCGCTTGGTAACCGCTGACCAGGGTCTTGATCTTGTCACCGAGAAGGTTGTAGATTGCCAACTCCACGTGGCTGCCCTGGGCGACGTAGTAGTCGATGGTGGTCTCAGGGTTGAACGGATTCGGATAGTTCTGATTCAACGTGAAAGTAGTCGGCAGACTGCTCGCATTCTTGGACGACGTGGTCAACCTGTCGATGCGAATGCGATCACCGTTTTGCGACCAGGTGACTGTTTCCTGTGCCGCTTCGCCGTTGACCTTCAGCGTGATGGTGCTGCCAGCGGATTTGCCAACAACATCACCGTTCACTGTTTCGGCGCCATAGACCGGCATGAAGCCGAACTTACCGGCAGAGCGAACCACAGTCTCGCCAACCAGCGTACCGGTGGCGTCGAAGGCCTCGATCACGGCTCCGACCGGGAGGATGTCACCGTTCAGCGTGGCGCCCGAACCGTAGAGATTGACCCAGCTATTTGAGATCGCCACGCGGCTGTTAATGCCGGTGCCAGAAATGTCGCTGACGGTCTTAGCGAAGGTCGGGCCCGGTTCGGGATAGATCAATGTCGCCGCGTCGGTGGTCTTGATCCAATAACCGAACCACCTGTTCATTTCCAGCAAAGTAGCCAACTGCGGAAATGCCGGATCGTAGGTCTGTGCCGCTTGATCGTAGCCAAGCACGACAATGACCTTGTTCCAGATGGAATTCAACGCGACCGGAACCGCAGTAGGGAACGGTCGGAAGATAGCTGACCAGATTCCAGTTCTTTTCGAGGTTAATCGGTGTGGACGCGGCCACCATCGGGCCGTCAACGCACAGGGTATCCTCGGCATTCATGCGGAACCAGAAACCATGAAGATGGTCGACGTAAAGCAGACTAGAGAATTGCGGCAGCATCGGATCATAGGTCAAGCCACCCTGCTCAAAACCAAGGATGACGTCGACGTTGTTCATCACGTCCTTGGCCAGGATCATGATACTATCATTCGGTGTGTCGAGATTCCAGGAAACCAGATTCCAGCCCTGCTTGAGCACGATACAGGTCGGAATGGGCGGAGGCGTGTCGAAACAGTATTCGTAACGGTCACCATTTTCGCCCCAGTGAATGGGGTCAGCGACAGAAGCAACCAGATGTCCGTCTACCTTTACCCTGATCAGGTCGCCGGGGTCACAGCCCTCGTCGATAGCCGGAGTATACTGATCATCGCGATAGACCGGCATAAATCCGAAAGTGCCATGCTGAGTCACGTTCCACTGGCCGCACAAGACGCCCTGTGGATCGAAGGCCTCAATGACACTGCCGGGAGGCACCGGAACACCGTCGAATAGTGCGTTGAACTTACAGAAGAGATCTACCCACTGGTACGTCGGTCTGACGGTGCCACCGTTGGGAAGCAGTGTCAGTATTACGTCAGTGGCGGGAAGGCCGGTCCCGGTGTAGGCAGGATAGTAACCGGGTTTGTGAGCCCGCACATAAAAGGCGGCCGGTTTCTCCGGAGGCAAGCACAACTCGTACGAACCGTCGGAGGCGGAAGTCGTTGCTTCGATCGGGAAATCTATGAAAGGATAGGAAAGATAGAGTTCGACAGTGGCGCCCGCGATTGTATTGTGATTCGTATCCTGGATTGTGCCTGACACACAGGCCGTTGGCGGCAGCGGACTTACGTGCAAAGTTACCGTAACGACGGCGCCCGGCGTCTTCTTGTCGGCGATAACAGTCACGTGGGCAACGTAGATCGCCGGCGATAATGTGGAGGTGTTGTACTTCAACATCATCTTCGAGCCCGGAGTATTACCTGCAACCACTTGGCCATTGATCGGATCAGGCGCGAGCCACCCGGCATCCGATGATGCTTGCCAGGACAGTGTTCCGCAGAGTGCGCTGTTGGTGATCCAAACGGAATCATCGGGAAGATTCTGTCCTTCAGTCACCTGGACATCGAAAACCTCCTGACTCACGGTCGGGATCGGTGTCTCCGTGCATGGATTCACAACAAGGTAAACCTTGGTATCATGTTGCCCCGCCTTCGCCGGCCACACTGCGGATATCGTGATCTCGTATGTACCCGCCGGAGTATTCACACCCGTATGTCCGCCCAGTGTCGTCGCTCCCGGAGGCGTCAACGACGCCGTTCCCAGATTGAGCACCACTCCCGTCGGCGCACCCGAGAAGAACAAATCGACCGGGAAACTGAAACCATCAATCGAAGTCAAATCGATGAAATACAGGATCGAATCCGAAATTCCTTCGGTAGCAAACAGCGTGTCAGGATGGGCGTCAATCGCGTAATCCGGGATTGAGCGCCTTCTTCACTTCAACGAGGAATTCGCACGAGTCTACCAACGCATGTGCGTCAATGGCGTACGTCTTCACCGGAGTCACACCGAGTCGGAAGAACGAACCCGACAATGGAGTCGTTATCACCTGCAGGCCGGGACAGTTGTCCGTTGCCGGGACGTCAAAATTGACGACTGAACCGGTGTCGTTCGCGCCCACTTCGACGACGATGTTTGCCGGGCAGGTAACCACGGGCTTTTCAACATCGTTGACTGTAACATTGAAGTATATGGTGTCGGCGTTGCCGGATGCGTCGGTCGCGGTGATAATCACCTGACTTGGCCCAACAGCGAAGAAGGATCCCGATTGAGGTGTGGCGACCACGACCAGTCCGACTGGGCAATTGTCGATGGCGTTATGGTCGAAAGAAACGAC
Source organism: uncultured bacterium (assembly GCA_963726455.1). Lineage (GTDB taxonomy): Bacteria > Zixibacteria > MSB-5A5 > CAIYYT01 > CAIYYT01 > CAIYYT01. The sequence continues at coordinate 1,846,767 of CAVSCK010000004.1, read as the reverse complement.
AGCGCCGCATTGTCCCGGATCGTTGTTTTTCACGATATCAGTGATATGATCAATATGGGGTTTGGTGGTGTCACTGACTGTGACCATGAAGCTGCAAGTGTCGGCGTTACCTGCAAGGTCGGTGCCGATAGCCGTCACCTGCGTCGGACCGATCGGGAAGAATGATCCCGACGGCGGCGTCACGACGATATTCTGATTGTCAAATGCACAGTTATCAAGGCCGGTAACATCGAAAGTGACAAACGCGCCACACTGACCGGGATCATTATGCGTGGGCATATCAGGAGGGCACGTGACGTGCGGTTTCTCGGTGTCGTTGACCTGAACCGTAAAGTGGCAGGTGTCAGCATTCCCGGCGGCATCGGTGGCAATTGCCGTCACATCATGAGTGCCGACCGGCCAGAGCGATCCGGAAGGTACGGACAAGACGACAATGGGATTCGGGTCACAGTTGTCGGTTGCTGTAACATCGTAGTTAACGATGGCAGCGCATTGACCCGGATCATTGCCGACAATAATCGGCGCCGGACAGGCAACCGCCGGTTTCTGGGTGTCGTTTATTGTGACCGTGAACGAGCAGCTATCCTTGTTGCCAGATGCATCGGTGGCGAAGGCCCAAACAGTTGTGGCTCCAAGGGGGAACGTCGAACCGGAAACAGGATTAGTTGTGACTTTCACGCCCGGGCAGTTATCGGTGGCTTCTGCATTGAAGTTGACAACAGCGCCGCACATACCGGGATCATTGCCCTGCTCGATATTTGCCGGACAGATTACCTTCGGCAGCTCAGTATCCTTGACCGTGACCTTGAATGAACAGGTGCCTTCATTTCCGGAACCATCGGTTACAACCGGAGTGATTATGGTCGTGCCGACTGGATAGAAGGACGCGGCTTGCTTACCAAGAGGGCTGGAAATCGAACAATTGTCGGTTGCTGAAATCTGGTAGCTGACACTCGCTCCGCATTCTCCGGGATCGTTGCCGACAAGGATGTCAGCCGGGCAGGTTACAGTCGGAGGGGTGGTGTCATTCACGGTAACGACGGCTTCGCAAGTATCAGCAAGGCCGCTGGCAGCAACTACTACCAGCTTGACTGAGGTTTGACCGAGAGCATAGGGTCCCGCCGGCTCCTGAGTGATAGTCAGAGCGCCGCCTTCGGGATCATATGAGCCATTGTCAACGCTCGCTGAAGCAGAGCAGTTGGCGTCGGCTTCAACAGTTACATTTTGGCATTGGGCTACCGGCGGCGACACTGCCAATGCCGTCGATGCCGTGAACGCCCAAACACAGACAAGAAGCGAAAGTGTTAGCGCTCGTTTCATGTTTACCTCCACTGAAAATTTGATTTGATGTTTTTGTCGACGACAATATCCGATGATCGGCGATTCGCCCCGGCTATTCCTCCCGGAATGCGTGGAGCTACCGCGACGGATAAATATGGACCTTTCTGCTACTTCAATTCCTGCCCAAACAAGTAGACCATACGGCAGTACTTAAGCTGTGGACGAAGGTATCAAGTTGTTTAATGAAAAGTCAAGCGGGAATTCGATTGGGGGCGTGCTGGAAAGGCCAATTGTCGATTCGGCACTGCGGTTTGCCTTGGCGCCAATGGAAAGGCGATAGAATACGGGAGTCGATTGGTCTGGATTGCGCTTGCGCCCAGGATTTATAGACGAAGCAAGGAACTTGACAGCGATTCTGGCGGCAGGATACCGCCGGATAGGGGCGGCTCGCCTACATGGAAGTCAACTGGCTTTGACCAGTTCCTTTACAGGGGTCTTTTCAGCGTGTGGCTCGCCACCGAATTTGATACCCATCTGTTTGAGCATATCAAAGGGAGGAATGCCACCAATGAGCACGAAGACAAAGTCATTCGCAATTTCGATGGGGCCGTTCTTGGTCTTCAGGGCTACGCTTTTTGCCTTAACTTCCTGAACCGCAGAATCCCATATCGGGGTGACGGTTCCCTTACGAATCAGCTCAGTAATGGCGAGTTCGTTTTTCTTCTTTACTCGGAAGAAACTGCTCTTGCGATACGAGATACTTACGCGGTTGCCCGGCTGGCGCGAGAGTCCAACAGCAGCTTCGATTGCGCTGTCGCCACCACCCACAACCAGTAAATCCATGTTGGTATAGGAGCGGGCATCGATCAGCTTATACATTACCTTGGGCATTTCCTCGCCCGCAACTTCCAACTTGCGTGGCGTACCGCGGCGACCCAGAGCCAACACCACGTAACTTGAGGTATACGTATCGTTTTGCGTACGTACTTCAAATACACCGTCTTCCTTGACCACCTGGGCGACCTTCTGACCGGCGCAGACCTTGATACCGTACTGGGTAACGATATCAGTCCAGATGCCGAGCAGAGTTTCCTTGGAGTATTCTTCTTCGGTTAGCCAGCCATAGGGAGGGATTTCCACCGGCTGAGTCATGACCAGTTTGCGATGCGGGTAATGAAGAATCGTCCCGCCGACATCGAATTCATCTATCACCAGATAGCTGAGACGGTTCTTAATAGCTGTTAAGGCGGCACTCAGCCCCGCCGGACCGGCGCCCACGATGATCACATCAAACATCCTGTTCTTTGAGGAATTTTTGGGATTCTGGGCGATGGCGTCTACGACCTTCTTGCCCTGATCGATGGCATTGCGGATCAGAGAAAGGCCGCTCAGTTCTCCCGCGATATACATTCCTGGGACGGATGTTTCGTTGTCGTCAGAGAGGATCGGAATGTCGGGACGGCTCGAGATATCGCCTAAGCCGACTTTAAGAGCGCCCACCGGGCAGACTCGCTCGCAAGCGCCGTGGCCGATACATCTTTCCCCGTTAATGATTGTTGCCGTTCCGTGCACGACGCCCAGGACATCGCCTTCCGGACAAGCGGCGGCACAGGAGCCGCAGCCGATGCAGTATCTGGCGTCAATCATCGGGTATTGAGCTTTAGCGCGATCTATTCCCAGCGATTGAGCTTCCAGTTTCTGGTGCAGCATCTTGCGGTGGTCGCGGCGAAAGCGAACGAAATAGGGCAAGAAAATCGCCAGTATCATAAGTCCGGCCGCAGCCCAGATGAGAATTCTTTCCATTACTTTTCGATCCTTCGTCCACCGCTAACCGGCGAACAAGACAGTTAAAGTGAATGACCGAGTTCCAACTGCACTCGATGTCCTTTAATGTCGTCCCCCGTATTCTCTTGAAACAGACCATAGAGGAAAAAGTTCTTGAGAAATTCCAGCCGCGTCGACAATTCCAGCCATGTATTCGTACGCAGCGGTACAGCTGAAGACCAGCGGAAACGATAGAATCCATAGCCGACGCTCACATAGTTTCGCGTGAGGAATGAACTGCCGAGACGCGCCGAGAAATTGTCGCCACTCTGTCCCAGGCCCGAGAAAGCCGAATACTGCAGATTCACGTCTGATCGGCGGAAAAGAAAAGCGCCCTTGCTCAAACTGAACCCGTAGGAATTGCTCTGACCGGGGTCGCCGTTGCGGCGATTAGTTCCGACATTGGCGGAGGCGAAGTAGCCGTTGAACAGTCGGTAATCGACCCGGGCGCGTAAGCCCTGGCGCAGATGGCTGTCGAACAGACTGTCGCGCAGAGTGCGAATGTCGTAGGTCCAGTAATTCTCCCGGCTGTCATAGCTCAAACCGGTTGCCAGGCGATTGGTCAATTTCAACCGGGAGTCCAGATAAACGCTGGACAAAGAAAATGTGCGGCCAACTTTCTGCATTCGCCAACCACGGTTGACATCTACTTCGGTGATCGCGCTGATATAGAACCGGTCGCCCCGGTTGAATCGGCCCTGTGAGTATACCAATTCACGGCTGGCCGTGGCCGAATGGTATTCCCCGGACAAGGCGAGCGTGAGATCGAGCATGTTCGTGGCGTAGCTGCCGGACGAATAGTTGAGGTACGTGCCGTATTTTTGTAGTGACGTAGTTTGGTCGGCGTACTGCCACTTGGATTGCGCGCCGCCATAGAATCCGGATCTCAGTGATCCCGCGATTCGATTCTCCACCAGGAGTCCGTCGACAAAGCCGACGCTGCCGACGCGTCTAATTGGAATGCGGCCGGCATAGAAATTGACCGGAGCATCTTTGGCGTCATAGGACACATAGAATTCATACAAACGGTTCACCCAGGCGTTCCGACCGACGTCGTTCAGAAACGGGCGGCTGCGCTGATCATGACGCGCCCGCATCTGAATCGAGAAACTTATGTCATGGCCGCCGATGTGCCGGCCTCGCAGGTTGAGCCGTCCGGTTGATTGCGTGAGGTTATTGCCGAAGGCGGTGTTGTCAATTGATTGGTCGAAGATAACGGAGACGCTGCCGGTGATCGTCGGGGTCACGCGCGGAACAGTGACTGGCGCCGGAGCGGGTTGGGCAACGGCTGCAGTTGTGTCCGCCGGCTTCGCCGTGGCAGTGGTGTCCTGATCCGGAGCACCGGGAGAGGTGACGGTCATGCCGGCCTTGATCTCGGTCGCTGCCGTTATGATGCGGCAGGCCGCCGAACGCTCCGACGAAAATGCGACCTCAAGTTCCGCGAGCACAGAGTCTTTCTGGACAATCGTCAGGTGCGTTCCAGTAGTCAAGCCATCGGCCGTACCGCCGTCAACATAGACATACTCCGTAGAAACGTAGGTGACTTTCAGAGTTCGGCTGGGATTAGCAATCAGACTCCCCCATACCAGCAACACAACCGATGCAAGTAGTATCAGCAATCTGCCCTGCGAAATCCAGTGATGCTTCATCATGTATGTCAAAGCTCCTTAATGTGCTCAGCCACGCGGGTGACAGCTATAGCAGGAATTGCTGTTGTACTGGTAGTTGTTTACACTGCTGTGATCTGAGTTCGTGCTCGACTGCGAATGGCAGCCCGTTATGCAAGAGAATACGGCGAAATTACTCGCATTGGTGTGACAGTCTGAGCAAACGTCCCAGCGTCCCTGGTGATGGCCGGAATATATCGGGAAGTACTGTGAATCATGATTCCAGGTCGTCGATGTCCAATTGGTCGTGCTATGACAATTCTGGCACGTTGTCGGAAACTGAGCTGCCACATGGTTAGGATTGGTAGTACCGTTGTAGTCGGCCTGATGGCAACTGTAACAAGCAGGCAAGGTCGTCGTGTAGCCGTTGGCATGGCAGGAAATGCACTGCAAGCCGCCATGGCCGCCCGTGAGTGCAAAACCGGTAGTAGTATGGCTCCAGGTTGAAGGCACCCACGCCGTTGTCGTGTGGCACGTGTTACAGGTCGTTGCGAAGCCGGCCGACGTATGGTTTGGATTTGTAGCGCCGGTAAAAGCGCTGTGGTGGCAGGAATTGCAGGCCGTCGGTGTATTGGCGTAGCCCGACGCATGACACGAAATACAGGTCGCACTCACATGCGCGCCGGTAAGCGGGAACACTGTGGTGCTGTGGTTGAACGTGGCCGGAGACCAGGCAGTCGTACTGTGACAGGTTGTACAGGTGTGACTGAAGTTGTTGGTCACGTGATTTGGGTCGGTGACTCCGGTGAAGGCCGCCTGATGACAAGAGTAACAATCAGTCGGCGTACTTGTGTATCCGGATGCATGGCAGGAAATACAAGTCAGACTTACATGTGCGCCTGTCAATGGGAACGCCGTCGTCGCGTGATTGAAGGTTGACGGTGACCAGGCGGTTGTACTATGGCAGGTCGTACAGGTATGGCTGAAATTGTTGCTGACATGCGCCGGACTCGTTGCACCTGTGAAGTCAGTCTGGTGGCAAGCGTAACAATCAGTTGGTGTACTAGTGTATCCGGATGCATGGCAGGAAATGCAGGTCAGACTGACGTGTGCGCCCGTCAATGGGAACGCCGTCGTCGCGTGATTGAAGGTTGACGGAGACCAGGCGGTTGTACTATGGCAGGTCGTGCAAGTATGGCTGAAGTTGTTGCTGACATGCGGCGGATTCGTCGTGCCGGTGAAATTGGCTAGATGACAGGTGTAACAATCGGTCGGTGTATTCACATATCCGGCGGAGTGGCAAGAGATACAAGTCGCCGTTGTGTGTGCACCGGTCAGCGGGAAGGAAGTCGTCGCATGATTGAAAGTAGCCGGCGACCAGGCCGTCGTCGTATGGCACGTCGTGCAAGTATGGCTGAAATTATTGCTGACATGCGGCGGATTCGTCGTGCCGGTGAAATTAGTCTGGTGGCAGGCATAGCAATCAGTCGGTGTGTTCACATATCCGGCGGAGTGGCAGGAAATGCAAGTCGCCGTTGTGTGCGCTCCGGTTAGCGGGAAGGTCGTCGTCGCATGATTGAAAGTAGCCGGTGACCAGGCCGTTGTGGTGTGGCAAGTCGTGCACGTATGGCTGAAGTTGTTGCTGACATGCGGAGGATTCGTCGTGCCGGTGAAATTAGTCTGGTGACACGCATAGCAGTCAGTAGGTGTATTAACATACCCCGTAGTGTGGCAGGAGATACAAGTCAAACTTGTATGTGCACCGGTTAGCGGGAACGGCGACGTCGCATGGTTAAAGGTGGACGGTGTCCAGCCGCTCGTGTTATGGCAGATCGTGCAGTCGTGATCGAAGTTGTTCGTAGTGTGGCTCGGAGTTGCCGCACCGGTAAACGCCGTCTGGTGGCAGGAGTAGCAGGCCGGAGAGGTTCCGGCGTAGCCAGATGTGTGACAGGTGAGACACGTGACTCCGATATGTTTGCCGGTCAGGGCAAAGCCGGTGGTACTGTGATCGAACGTGGCCCCTGACCAGGATGTCGTGCTGTGACACTGCGTGCAATCATGACTGTAATTGAGCGCTACATGATTGGGATCCGTCACCCCTGTGTATGTCGTTTGATGGCAGGAGTAGCAATCCTTCGGAGTGTTCACATATCCGGATGCGTGGCAGGAGATACAAGTCAGACTTGTATGTGCTCCGGTCAGCGGGAACGTTGTCGACGCGTGATTGAAGGTCGACGGAGTCCAGCCGTTGGCGTTATGGCACTTAGTGCAATCATGGTCAAAGAGATTCTGCACGTGGTTGGGACTGGTGGCGCCCGTGAACGCGGTTTCGTGACAAGAATAGCACAACGGCGAAGTGCCGACATAGCCCGCCGAATGACAGGAGACACACGTTAACCCAATGTGCTTACCCACCAGGGCAAAACCGGTGGTACTGTGATCGAACGTCGCTGAGGCCCACGATATGGTGCTGTGGCACTTGGAGCAATTGTGATCGTAATTGTTGGTCACGTGGTTTGGATCGGTGGCTCCCGTGAAGTCGGTCGCATGGCACGAGTAACAGGCCGTCGAAGTACTTACGTAACCGGAAGCATGGCAGGTTACGCAAGACGTCACATTGGCGTGTGCGCCGGTCAACGGGAAAGCCGTGGAACTGTGATTGAAAGTTGACGGCTGCCAGGCAGTAGTATTGTGGCAAATTGTGCAGTCCTGGCCGAAGTTGTTTTGCACGTGATTCGGGTTTGTCGCCGACGTATACACGGTTTGGTGACAGCTATAGCAGTCAGTCGGAGTCGATGTAAAGCCGTTCGTGTGGCAAGCCGTGCAGGTGACGGTCGTATGTTTTCCGGTCAGAGGAAAGACTGACTGCGAATGATCGAACGTCGCCGGCTTCCAGACCGAGGTAGAATGGCACTTCGTGCAAGTGTGATCGAAGTTTCCGGTCACGTGGTTGGGATCGACTACTGATGTGAATTTATCCTGGTGACAGCTATAACAGGCGGTTGGAGTTCCGGCGAAACCGTTCGCATGACATCCGGTACAGGAAGCTGTTGTATGCGCCCCGGTCAGCGGGAAAGGTGTACCCGAATGATCGAAGGTCGCCGGTTTCCAGGCCGATGTCGTATGGCACTGGGTGCAGGTATGGCTGTAATTGCCGGACACGTGGTTCGGGTCGGTAACTCCGGTGAACGTACTCTGATGACATCCGTAGCAGGTGCTCGGCGTATTGGCAAAGCCGGAGGTGTGACAGGCGGAGCAGGTCAAAGGCACGTGTGCGCCGGTCAACGCAAAAGGAGTGATACTATGGTCGAATGTCACGGTGACCCAGTCAGTCGTCGTGTGACAAGTCGAGCAGGTGTGGCTGTAATTGTTAGTGACATGGTTTGGATCGGCCACGGAGGTGAATTTGGTCTGGTGGCAGCTATAGCAATCCGACGGTGTATTTGAGTAGCCGCTGGTGTGGCAAGTGGCACATGTCACCGTAGTGTGAGCGCCTGTTAAGGGGAAGGCCGTAACGTTATGATCAAATGAATCGTTGCCCCAGCCGGACGTAGAATGGCATTTAGTGCAGTCGTGGCTGTAGTTGTTGGCGACATGATTAGGATCAGTCACGTTGACATATTGCTGCTGGTGGCAACTATAGCAGTCGGTCGGAGTGTTGACGTAGCCGGTTGTGTGGCAGGACTGACAAGCGACACCCACATGTTTTCCGGTCAGTGGGAATTGCGTTTGATTGTGGTCGAAAGTCGCGGGTGACCATGCCGTTGTCGAATGGCATTTTGAACATACATGATCAAAATTGCCGGCCACGTGATCCGGATCCTTGGCGCCCACGAATTTGTCCTGATGGCAACTGTAACAAGCGGTCGACGTTGTAGTGTAACCCGAAGTGTGACAAGCGGCGCAAGTGGTCGTCTGATGCGCTCCCGTCAACGGGAAGGTGGTCTTGCTGTGATCGAAAGTTGCCGGTGACCAGGCAGTGGTTGAATGGCAAATCGTGCAGTTATGATCGAAATTCCCGGTGACGTGGTTCGGATCGGTCACTGAGGTAAACTTGTCCTGGTGGCAGCTATAGCACGCGGTCGGCGTGTTCACATAGCCGGCAGCTGTGACAGGCGATGCAGGACGCGGCCGCATGAGCACCGGTTAACGGAAAAGTAGTTCCGGCGTGGTCGAAGGTCGCGGGCTTCCATGCCGCTGTCGTGTGGCACTTAGTGCATTCGTGATTAAAATTGTTCGTGACATGATTAGGGTCTGCCACCGAAGTAAACTTGTCCTGATGACAGTCGTAGCAGGCGGTTGTTGTGCCGGTAAATCCGTTCGTGTGGCACTTATCACAGGAAACAGTCGCGTGTGCGCCTGTCAGTGGAAAACGAGTGGCATTGTGATCAACGGTTGCCGGTTTCCAGGCCTGGATTGTGTGGCAGCCCTTGCAATCATGGTCGTAACTGCCTTTCACGTGATTTGGATCGTTGGCGCTGGCGAAACTGGCTTCATGGCAACTGAAGCAATCCTTACTGGTGCCGCCGTAAGCTGACCCTTGTGGCAGTCAGAGCAAACCGCACGGCTGTGGCCGCCGATTAATGGGAACGTCGCGGAATGATCGAACTTGACAGTTCGCCAGGCCATGAGTTCCGCCTCGTGGCAGGAGGCGCAATGCAATGGGAACCCTGCCTGGGCGTGATTGGGGTTCTGGGTAGCGGCATAAGTTGAGGCATGGCACGCTTCGCACTCGGTCGAGACAGCAGAGAATTCTTTGCCCGGTTCGTTTTTGTGGCAGGCCTCACAATCGGTGATGGCATGCACTCCGGACAGCAGGAATCCATTCTGAGAGTGAAGATTGAACACGTCCTGACGGTTCTGCCAGTTTTCTGAAGTATGGCAATCCTGGCAGGAGGCGCCCATCTGGCCGCGATGAACATCGTTATGACACTTCACGCAGGTCTGTTCGACTTTGGCAAAGTGTAAATCCTTGTGGCAGCCGCTGCATGCCGCAGTGCGGTGCCTGCCGATAAGAGCGAATCCGGTCTCGTTATGATCGAAAGTCATCGGCTCGCGCATCGTGGACCACGATTGCGGCGTATGGCACACCTGGCAATCCCATTTCAACTGGCCGTGTGGGTTCTTGGGCGGCTGCTGGCTTACCACAGTTACGCCCGCTACCAGAATCAGTACCGCTATCAAACCGAGTGTAAATCGCTTCATAAGGTTTTCCCCTTTTCCTCGAGAGTGCCTTCCGCATGACAGCTCTTGCAGGCGGATGACAGCGGCTTATAGCGCACGAATGTCACTTCACCCTCCTGCACCTTCTTGTGGCAACCGGCGCAGGCAACTTTCTGGTGCGCGCCTTCCAGTTTGAATTGCGAATCTCTGTTGTGGTTGAATTTTTCCCCGGTCCAGGCCTTGACGGTATGGCAGCGCTCGCAATATGATGAAGTTGAGTCAGCCATCTTAGCGACTTGAGAAAATTGATCGTGATGGTTGTCCTTATGGCAGTCTTCGCATTTGCGTGAAACGCCGGCCCATTTGAGTTGCTCGACCGGAACTTTCTTATCTTTTCCGTTGTGGCAATCACGGCAGACAATGCCAATATGCTTCCCTTCAAGCGCGAATTTCGTACGGCTATGGTCAAACTTGACGGTACGCCAACCGGCGACGTCATGGCACAGCTCACACCCGTCCACTGATACGAATTTATCAAGGGCGTTCTTATGAACGTCTGAATGACATACGGAGCAGCGGGTCGAATTGAAAGTGAACCTCTTGCCTGTTGCCTTGGCGACCGGCGTCGTCTTGCTATGGCAAAGGTCACAGCTGACGGCCTGGTGCGAGCCCTGCAACTTGTACTTGGTCTGTTGATGCATCTCCAGCGTGAAGCTGGTGAACTTGAACCCTTTCACCGAATGGCATTCTTCGCAAGCACCTTTCTGGGGGCGGTCGGCGAATTCGCCCAGATGAATATCAGTATGGCAGTCGAGACACTTCTGGTAATGGAGTCCCTTGACAGGTTCACCCCGCTTGTGGCACTTGTCACAAGTCAACTGACCGTGCAGACCCAGCAGCGGGTAGCGCGTCTTGCTATGATCGAATTTTGCGAGTTGCGTGACTCCCCAGCCGTCGGGATTGTGGCACTTTTCGCAATCAGTGCCAAGCCGTCCGTCATGGGCGTCTTTGTGGCAGTCAATGCACTTCTGAAATTTCAAACCGGTATAGTGAGCATAATTCTTTTGGTTTACCTGAGTGCTGTCGGGGATCGGCAAATGACACTTATCACACTTTACCTGTAGATGTTTGCCGGTCAGGACGTATTTCGCCTTGGCGTGATCGAACGTGGGGGCCGGTTTCCAGGCGGAGTAATTGTGGCAATTAGCGCAGGTGGCAGCCAACTGACCATGATGTTCGTCGGCGTGGCAAGTCAGGCAACGCGGATCCAGGCCAAGGAACGTCCTAGTGAGATCCTTCTCCGCCTCTGCCAGGGCTGTTTTATCGGCGATATTCTTCGCTACGTGGCAATCACGGCACTTAAGGGTGGCGTGCTTGCCTTCCAGTGTATATCCGGTCAAATTGTGATCGAAGTTATGCATTCCGTCTTTCCAGTAGACCAGTTCAACGTCAACACCCTGATGCTCGACATGACAATCCCGGCATTCGCGATAATTCTGCTTCCCGTGCAGACCGTCATGGCGATCCATTTCTGCAGCAATCTCCTTATGGCAGGAGAGGCACTTTCCAGGTGCTTTCTCCTGATTTGGGTCGTGACACTTCTGACAGTTCTCAACGCCCTCGAGGGACGCATGAGATCGAAAAAGCGGGCCCGGCGAAAGCTGGGCAAAGCTGCGGTTTGTTCCACATAATAGTACTACTGCCACCAGCAGGACGAGAGGTGGCTTCGATCCCGTGAGATGTGCGTGAGTTCCTGCCCAACTCCTCAAAAAACCCATGCATACCCCGTCCAGACTGCGACCGTAATGTGTATCGACATCACAATGTACATGATGATCGCAAATGGTTTGTGTAGCACATACCAGTAGTGGAACAGTTGCTGTATTCGGCTCAACAGAGCAATGCGGCGGCGAAGCTGGGTGCGTTCACTAGTCACGCGCATCAACTGCCGCTGTTTGCTCCTGGGCAGAGCCAAAGATTGTGCGTATTCTTTTCTGAATCGTCGCTTGGTAAACCACCAGCGTACGTCGCTTGCCAGGGTCAAACCCAGCGCGTGCCATAGCCCGGCGGTTTGTGGAATCTGCACATCGGCCAGACTGTCGAGCTTGGTGATCAATTCCGGGCTGAGCTGATATTCCTCGACTAATGTGGCATTGAGGACGCGATTACTTTCCTCCAGCTCCTGCAAGCTTAGGACGTTTCCCTGGATGTTACGGGGAATCTGCAGGTAGAGGTATCTGCCGAAATAGCCGCTGGCCGCTACCACGACCATCGACCAGAAACTGACTGCAACCAGCCCCTGAACCTTGAATGACGTGTGCAGAATAATAAATAATGGCCCGACTATCCCAAGGTAGATATGGAAATGCAGCCAGCCGGACAGCGCACCATAACGGGCCAGGGATTTCATGCGTTTGCGCAGTGAGTAGGTCAGCATTATGACCATCATTGAGGCGCCCATGATCCCGTAAATGAGACCCATCTCGCCGGCCGGTCGAAGTTGTCGATACGCAAGTTGCCGCGCGCGCTCAGCATAGGGGGTCAAGTAGTAAGAGAAACCATGCACGAACAGCACCATCAGGACAGCGAAAGTGACCAGGTACACAATAGTCCGAGCGGCTGATCTTTGCTGCCGACCTTTATGCACCGCGGTGTTCCTTGGCGTTGTTCTGGCTGCGACTGTAGGCATCATTCCTCATTACAGATAATAAGTTCTAGTCTAATCAGGGATTACGCTACGCATCTCTTACGCCCATGTTACCCAACTTGTGCAAAACCGACCGAAAGAAAAAAATCGCCTGAGGAGATTTCCTCTCTGAAACATATCGGACGTAACAGCTCCAAAATTAAGTTCAAAGTTGAATTTCAACGACTTACAGGCACGATAGAGGATATTAATTCTCGCAATTCCGATCGACTTGCCGTCGAGTTTTTGGACAAATAAAAACAACCAGAATGATACGTAGATTAACTCGAATCTACGTGAAAAATGACGGATAAAAGTGGATGAATATTGAACATTCGCTGGTCAGGAACAGGACAAAATCTGTTCACTTTACCGAAGTGTGAGCACCGCAGGTCCTCAGTTGGGCTCGATCGGCGCTTTCAGTTCGCGGCGGAACTTCTCTTCGAAGATGGTATAGAGCACTGGAATGAAGAATAGGGTCAGTGCCGAGGAAATGGTCAGGCCGCCGATTACGGCGATGGCGAGCGGCGCCTGGGTCGATTCGCCGCCCAGTCCAATTGCCATTGGGATCAGGCCAAGGACGGTTGCCAGAGTAGTCATTATAATGGGCTTCAGTCGGGTAATTCCGCCTCTCAGGACCGCGTCATGAAGCGGCACGCCGCTGCGGCGCAGTCGATTGGTGTAGTCTACCAGAAGCACGCCGTTACTGACTACAATGCCGATCATGATGATGACTCCCTGAAAAGACGTCACCGACAATGTGGTGTTGGTTAAGAATAGTGTCCACAGCACGCCCACGACGCCGAGCGGCACGGTAAACATTATAATGAACGGGTCTACGAGCGACTGGAATTGTGATGCCATCACCACATACACCAAGAGCACTGCCAGAAGGAGAGCGAGCAGTAGAACCTTAAAGGTTTCCTGTTGCTGTTCGACGTTGCCGGTCTGCACGACTTCAAAACCGGGCGGGATCGACAGAGTATCCAATTGATTCTGAATGTCTTTGGAAACACTTCCTAGGTCGCGGCCCTGCACGTTGCCGGTGACTTCGACCAGTCGCTGCTGATACTTGCGATCGATTTCTACCGGCGAGGCCGTGCGCTCAATGGTCGCTACGTTTCCCAACAGCACCTGCTGTCCGCTGGAGGTCGTGAGAACTATGCTCTGCAGATCCTCGATATGAGATCGGTAGTCCTCGCTCAAGCGCACGAGAATATTGTATTGATTACCATTGTCGGGATCGGTATACAACGAGGCGACGCTGCCATCGATGAGCGTGTTGATCGTGTTCGCGATATCGCCCACGCTGATGCCGAGAACGCCAGCGCGCACGCGATCGATCCTGATTCGAAGCTCTGGAAGATCATCTTCCCGGCTCACCTGAACATCAGTAGTTCCGGGAACCGATCGAACGATTGCGGCGACTTTCTTGGAGAGCGCCGATCCGGTCGCGAGGTCAAATCCATGAACCTCGACATCGATCGGAGCGGACGATCCGAAATTCAGCAGGAATCTCAGAAAGCCGCCAGGACTGACATAGATTTGGGCGCCCGGAATCGTCATGAGTTTCGGTCGCACTGCTTTCACAATGTCGAATTCCGAGCGTTTTCGCTCGCTAGCGGGAACGAGCGCCACGCGGATATTGGCAGCGTGCGTGCCGGTGTTGCGGCTGAACAGCGTTCCACTGCGCGCGGAAGGCACGCCGATGTCGGAGATCATGGTTTGCATCTCGGGCACATTGGCTCGCAGGACGTTTTCAATTTTAGCGACCAGGGCCTCCGTAACCTCGGTGCGTGTCCCGACCGGGAGCTTTGCGGATACGGCAAACTGGCCTTCATCCTGATCGGGGAAGAATTCGGTGCCAATGAACTTGAACAAGCCCAATGACAAGACACTCGCTCCCACAATTGTAATGATGATGAGTTTGCGATGGCTCAACGCCCAGCGCAAGCGGACGCCATACCAGTGATCGAGTGACTCGATGGCGTCGTGGGCCACCACGCGAATTCGATCGGAAGGCCTTACGGACTCACGATTCAAATGCTTTTCCGGCGGGAGGAAATTCAGGCACATCAACGGCGTCACGGTTCGCGAGATGAAGAATGAACCGAAGAGCGCTACTGAAATCGTGGTGGCGAGAGGCACGAACAAGAGTTTCGCGAGGCCGGTTGTGAAAATGATCGGCAGGAACACGATAACCGTACTGAGCGTGGAAACGAAGATCGGCGAGGCAACTTCCCGCGCGGCGTCAAGTGTCGCCTGGAGTTTGCTGAGCCCTTCCTGGCGTTCGTTGTAATGCCGGGAAATCGCCTCCAGCTCGACAATCGAGTCATCCACAAGTCGACCGACGGCAAGCGCAAGACCTCCAAAGGTCATGATGTTGAGCGTAACGTTGCCGAATCTAAACCAGATGAACGCTATGAGGATCGACAGCGGGATGGCTACGATGATGATCAGGGTGCCCCGGATATTCCGCAGAAACGCCATAATAATGAGCATCGCCAGCAAAGCGCCGATCAACGCCTCGTGCTGAAGGCCGGTGATAGTTTGTTTGATGTAAACCGACTGGTCGAAAGACAGCGACATTTTGACATTCTCAGGGACGCCGACCAGCTTGGGCAGCGAATGCAAGACGTTGTCAACCACCTGAATGGTGTTGGCATTTGCCAGCTTCTGCACGCTGAGATTGACGCCCGGCTCGCCGTTAATGCGAACCACTTCCGTTTGGTCCTGATAGGAGTCTTCCACCTTGCCGATATCACGAATTCTGATCGGGACTCCGTTCACCGTCTTGATGACAACGTCTTCAAGCGGTTTGACCACGTTGAAGCGACTCTCCGTTTTGAGTGAGTAGTCGAACGGTCCGGTCTTGAGATCGCCTGAGGGAATGATCAGATTGGAACTGGCAACCGCGTTGATGATCGACTGCACGGGAAGTTGCATGGCCAGGATGCGATCACGATCCAGCAGCACGTGGATTTCCCTGATACGTCCGCCAGATACCTGCGCCGAAGCCACGCCGTTGAGGTGCTCAATTTGCGGCTCGATGGTATTCAGCGCCAAGTCGTAGAGATCGCGCTCATCCATGTTTCCGGCAATGGCAATGTTGCAGACGGGAATCGTCGTCAGGTCGAAACGCACTACTACCGGTTGCGATACCCCGGTGGGCATCTGGTTAAGGATACGGTTTACGCGCTGAACAATGTCGACCAGGCCGACATCGAGATTGGCATCCCAATTGAAATTTACCCGGACCTGCGAGATTCCTTCGCGTGTCGTGGACTGAACATAGCTGACGTCATTGACGGAACTAACCGCGCGTTCGGTCGGAACCGTAACCGTCTGCTCCATGTCGAGCGGGCTGGCGCCGGAATAGAATGTGATCGTCGAAACCACCGGAATCGTGATATTGGGAAGCAGATCAATGGGCAGTTGGGTGAAGGAGACGACTCCCATTACGAGAATGGTCACCGCAATGAGAAACGTCGAAATAGGATAGCGGAGCGCCAGTCGCGTGAGCCACATACTTGATTTCGCCTACGGCTGAATATTGATGGGCCCGCCGTCCCGGATGTACTGCTGCCCCGTCGTGATTACGCTGTCTTTGTCATCAAGTCCGGTGAGAATTTCGGTGCGCGATGACTGTTCCACCCCCGGTGAAACTGTGGTGCGTCGCGCAACACCCTTACTCGCGACGAAAACAAAAGTGCCGGTCGTATCTTTCAGCAAGGCCTGGGTCGGAACTGTGAGCGCATTGTCCTGCTCCTTGACGATTAACGACACCGAGGCAAACATGCCGGGTTTCAAGATTAGATCCGTGTTCGGGACATCAATTTCCACGGGCATGGTGCGCGTCGACAAATCAAGAGATTGCGCGATACGGGCGATCCTGCCGACGAATTCACGCCCAGGGTAAGCGTCCACGGTGATGGCGGCCTTGGTTCCGACCCCGATTCGGGGAACATCCTTTTCAAGCACATTAACGAGAAGTTTGATGGAGTCGATATCCATCACGGTAAATAGCGTCAGGTTGTTTGAATTGACCAAAGCTCCCGGATCCAGAAATCGCCTGGTCACGTAACCAGAAAACGGCGCCATGATCTGCGAATATTGCAGTTGAGTCTCTGCCGTTTGTGCGGTCGATCGGGCGACTTTAAAGGCGGTTTCCGCATTGTCAAAGTCCTGCTGAGTCGCCAGATTTTGTTGCAGTAATGCCTTTGACCGCTCAAAGAGTATGGAATCATTGGCGTAAGTGGCCTGTGCCTGTCGGTATTGTTGAGCCAATTCGGTCGTGTCAATACTGGCGAGCAGTTGATTGGCTCGAACGTGATCCCCCATGTTGACAAGTACCTTTTCCAGAGTGCCCGGAACACGGGAATAGACCATGGCCTGCTGAATCGGCAGGACATCGCCGGTCAATTGTAGAACTTGAGTCATCGTCTCCCGCCTGGGGAAATCGACCTTTACAATTATTGCCCCCTGTTTGCGTGCGGTTCCGGCTGATTCCGAGCCGGAAATCCGCAAATAGACCAGGGCTACGATCAGCACCGGAACTAGTAGCAGGACTATTTTTGTTTGCGTCTTCATATACACATCTCCCTGGACTCTGTTAGTCTCCCCCCGCTCCCGCCCGCCGTCGAAGCTTCCATTGCCAAGACCGACAACGAACGTTCTGGTCACGAACCTCACTTCACGCCTGAGTTGCGCGAACGCCGCAAACCCGGGACGTGTGTTCTGATGTTCGCGCACGAATCGAAGCCGCAACCCTTGCATGACGTGCAGCAGCGTTTCCGGCACTTTGGCATTTGGAGGAAACCCGAATTCATCACCGGTTCGCCCACCTTTAAACAACTTACGCAGCCATAACAATTCCTGACGGGCATACCGCTGAAAGATTGCGCTCAATGAAGGTGAGCCCTTGGTCATAGACTGGATATCAATGACGTTCAGCTCGAGCAATTCCTTGAAGAAGTCAAATCGGGCGTCGACATACGCCTCTATCTGGTCCGCAGGTTTGTGACCGTTCTTGAGAATTTGTTGGACGCGCTGTTCGAATATCCGGTGCTTTGGTTCTACCACTGCGCGAAAGAGATCGTCCTTGGTGGGAAAGTAGTAGTAGAGAGACGCCTTCCCGAGCCCCGCGCCAGACGCGATCTCTTCCATTGTGACTTTGGCGAACCCGAAGCGGACAAACAGATGCTCTGCCGCCTCAAGAATTTGCGCCCGCGTGTTTTGCGCTGTCGAATCAGATGCCTTCACGTTTCTTGTACGTTTCGACCAATTTGGTCATTTGGTCGAAAATCGCACTTGAGTTGGCCGGCAGTTCGACGAATCAGGCGAGGCGATCAGGCATTTAAGACTCAGGCCATTCTGAAACGGGCCAGTCGATTAGTTGTAAGATTATCAGATGCTGATTTACGTGACGTCAGGGCGTGTTGACATGTCATGCCCGCTTCGAGTTGGCCGAGATTACACTAATCGTTTGAATCACATATTGTTGCAAGTTTTTCCTTGTCGGGGCCGGGCTTTTTGATATATTGTAAGACTTTGGCGTTGATTCTTGGAGGAAGACAAGTCTTATGATGCAGGTTTTGCGCAATAACACTAAGATTATCATTTGGGTAATTGTAATCGCCTTCATTGGCACAATCATCTTTGCCTGGGGCGCAGATATTACGGGTACGCGCGGTGGAGGTAAGGCGCCGTCGAACGTAGTCGGTTCCGTGGACGGCAAGGACATTCCGTTGACGAACTTTAACCAGGCGACTGATCAGTACGTCGAGAACGAAAGACAGAAGAATCCAGAGAAGGACTTTACGGAAGCTGATTATCGTCAGGCGCGCCAACAGATTTGGAACGATTTTGTCGTTTCGCTGATTCAACAAAAAGAAATAGACAAGAGACAGCTCAAGCTTACCGATCCTGAACTGGTCGATTTCATCAGACGCTATCCGCCGCAACAAGTCCAGCAGGTGCAGCAGTTCCAGACCAACGGCAAGTTCGACTATCAGAAATACCTGGCTGCGATGAGCGATCCGCAGTTTGCCCAACTGTGGGCACAGGTGGAAGCGATGATGCGCGGACAGTTGTCGACTTTCAAACTGCAGGAATATATCGGCAGCATGGTTCGCGTTAGTGACGCTGAGTTGCAGGAGAAGTACCTGCGCGACAACGAGCGCATCAAAGTCGACTATGCATTGGTGCCGTTGAGTCTCTTCGACATCACGGCCATCAAGATTGACCGTTCACAGGTTGAGGCATATTACAACAGCCATTTGGACGAGTTCAAGGCGCAGGAGCAGGCATATTACACGGTCATTAAGGCGGCCAAATCGCCGTCAGAATCTGATAATGCCACCGCGCTGGCGGAGATCAATTCAATAAAGGATCAACTGGACAAGGGCGCGGATTTCGCGACACTTGCGGCTGAGAAGACGCAGGATCCTTCGGGCAAGGACAACGGCGGCGATTTGGGGTGGTTTGGCCGCGGCCAGATGGTAGCTCCGTTTGACAGTGCAATTTTCTCGATGAAGGACAGCACAATCGCGGGCCCGATCAAGACTCAATTTGGCTACCACATGATGTACCGCAAGGGCTCGCGCATGACCAACGGCAAGGAAGAAGTCAATGCGGCCCACATTTTGATTAAGGTTAGTCCATCTCCGGAGACAGTAGATGCCGAAAGACAGCGGGTACAGAGTTTCCGTGATGAGGTAAACCAGGGCAATTACTCAGCGCTTTTGAAGCAGTATAATCTGACGGAAGAGACGCAGCGCCGCCTATTCCACGGCGGCGGCGTAAGCGGAATCGGCAAAGATCCCGACCTTGAGAAATTCATCTTTGAATCCAATCCGGGTTCATTTTCGCAAGTCTATGACCGTCCGGACGCGTTCTATGTTTTCCGCACCGAACGCATGGTCCCGGCCGGAACCTCAACGCTTGACGAAGTCGCTTCCCTGATCGAACGTAACCTCAAGACCGAACAGCAGAAGAAGATGGCGTATGCTCGCGCCGAAGTGATTTATAACGCCGTGATGGGCGGTACTACGTTGGCTGATGCCGCGAAGGCACAGGGAGCCACTTTTGCGGAATCGGGCTTCTTCGCGAGGTCCGGACGCATTGCGAATATCGGCCAGGACCCGAATTTTATCGGCTCCGCTTTCTCTCTGTCGGCAGCAAATCGGTATTCAAAACCAGTGGTGACGCAGTCGGGCGCAGCCGTTATGGAATTCAAAGAGAAACTGGCTGCCAGTCTTGACGGCTTTGCAGCTCAACGCGACACACTGAGAACGCAGGACGTGTCCACCGAACAGAATGCTTTATGGGATCAGTGGTTTACCAAAGTCCGCGACCAGTCTCAGGTCAAGGATTATCGCAAAGATCATTTCGGCGACCAGATGTAGTCGTATTCCAGATAATAGACATGTGAGGCAGGTCCCGCGACCTGCCTTTTTATTTTGGATATGTTTTTATCGCAGGTGACGTTCGAAATTCCACGGATAATTGAATTCAATTTCGATGCGGCGGTTACGCTCACTGCCCGTTAGCGTGCGGTTGGTGTCGATTGAATGCGCTTCGCCGTAGCCGATAGCCTGGAGTCTGACGGCGGCCACACCTTTGGCAACCAGAAACTGTTTGATCGCTTCGGCGCGTTTCCACGAAATCTGGCGATTCTCCTCGGCTGGACCGGCATCCTCGGTATAACCGGATATGTTGCCGGAGACGTCCGGGAAGGATTGCAGGTAGCGCGCGACCGAATCCAGTGAAGCGAGAACGTCGCCGGTGAGGATCGTTTTGCCTTCGGCGTAAGTCGGACGCAATATGCGCGTATAAAACATGCTCGCCATATCGGGACAACCCTTGTTGTCGATGGGAACGCCAAGAGGCGTATCCGGGCACAGATCGACTCCGTCGGAGACTCCATCTTTGTCGCCATCGACGGGGCATCCCCTGGAATCGACAGTTGCGCCAAAGGGAGTGTCGGGGCAGTCATCGAGATAGTCCGGAACTTCGTCATTGTCAAAATCGATAGGGCAGCCCGACTGATCGACAAAACGGATGGCCTCCGTGGGGGTGCTTGGACATTCATCGATGCCGTCAAAGACTCCGTCGCGGTCGCTATCGTTCGGGCAGCCAGTGGAGTCAACAAACGCGCCGATCGGAGTGTCGGGGCATTTGTCGACGCGGTCAACAACGCCGTCACGATCACCGTCCTGTTCGGGAGAAGTATTGCCGCCGGTGATGGGCACGAATGGCCTGTTGCTGATGACGCGGGCTTCGTCGATGAAGACGGTATCGGCGGTAACGCGGTCAATCTCGCCACGATAAATATGATGGGCATAGGCAGGGGGCATGAATCTGTTTTCTTCTTCGAACCTGCCCAGCAATCGCTTTGACTTGCCGCCGAAATGTACGGACAGAGCGGCTACGATCTGCAGCACGCCGCGCGAGCGTGAGTTCACTACTGATGGTGCAAAATTCGTGTTGACTCCCGTGAGATATGAGAAGTCCGCTTCGATGCTGAACCCGACTCTTTGGCCGAATAGCTTTTCGAGGCCGAGGCCTCCAGTTCCGCCCAACTCCCAGGCCGAATAAGAAGTCGTGCCACCGTCGAGACTGGTAACCAGTACTGCCTGATTGTTTGCCCGATTGACAACGTTCCAACTGATGGCATCCGCAGTCATGACCAGATAAGGCGCGAGTCCCTTGCGGCGATGAAGGTAGAATTTGGGACCGACGGACAGGGAAGTGATTGACCATTTGCGGTTGGCCCGTTCGAGACCGGTGCGCAAGCTGGGAGTGCCGAGCGAGTCATTGTTAACATTGGTGTATCGGAATGTGGCGACGATCCCGGTTTGTTGCGACAGCATGTACTGAAGGTTGCCGCCGTACTGTGGCGACAACAACCACATTTGACCGGTATTGTTCAGGACCGGTTGTGCGCCCCCAAAGACAAAGTAGATCGAATAGGGGCGATCCTTGATGCCGGCCTGGGCAGTAGCCAAGGCAATTGTGACAACGAATGC
The DNA here is from genome assembly GCA_963726455.1 of uncultured bacterium. Lineage (GTDB taxonomy): Bacteria > Zixibacteria > MSB-5A5 > CAIYYT01 > CAIYYT01 > CAIYYT01. The sequence goes on along the minus strand of CAVSCK010000004.1, from coordinate 1,825,177 downwards.
CAATGTGAAAAGAAAGAAACGATTTTGGCCCATATCTATTATAGATATCGGCCTGAAGAGGCGCTCTCAATACAGCTTTTGTATGCTAACGCCGGTATAGTAATGAGTTAGGATTTGCCGGTAATCTGCGCCCGCCCGCGCCCGGCCGATGGCCCCGCACTGGCACATTCCGACGCCATGTCCATAGCCGTTGCCGGTTATGCGAACTGTTTGCAGGACGTTATTGGAGTCACGATCAAGAAATATCTGGAAATTAGTGGACGGCAGAATACCGGGTTTGTCATGCCGGCCGATCGCCCAACGAATCTGGTCTCGGAGCAGAACGACGCTGCCTTTATTAGTAGTGATCGTAATAGACTTCAGGCGGTTGCCCGGCGTGCGGTCGCCCAGGGTGGCATCAGCTAAAGTCTCGCCGATCTTGTGGGCTTCGCCGTTGGTAGTTCGCAGGTAGGTGCGAACGTGACCGAGAAATTCGCTCACGGAAAATTGCTCGACCCACTCGTAGTATTTCGACCATTTGCAGAATTCGTCATCGTCGACACCGATCAAATAGGGGCGGGCGCCCTTCTCCCAGACGTCCTCGATATTGTCGGTATGTCCGGCACAAGTCGAGTGATAATAGGCATCGATGAGACTGTCTCCATATGTCAATACTTCTCCGCGTGTCTGTTTGACAGCTCGATTGGTGATGTTCTGTTCGCCGGCGACGCCGATATAGACCTGATCGACAATGTCATTGATAAGGTCGTACTCACGATCGGGATATTTGTTTCTCGTTACGAACGCGTAAGTCCTGGCGGCCACGGCCTGTGCCTTTACGGCTTCGAATTCGTCATTGGTGCGATTGCCGATTTCCGGCTGCAGGACGCCGCGCAGATAGTCCTCCATATTCAGGATATTGACCGTGTAGAAGGTGTCGTGGGCAACGGGGTGGAATTCGAAAATCCCTCGGAACATATGATCGTTAAGATAGAGCCAGGTCTTCTTGGCGGCGGCTACCGTAACTTTCTTAAGATGTTGTTCGAGCACGTTACCATTTTGGTCGAGTAAAGTCAGTCCGCCCTGCGCTGCCTTAACAGTTACAGGCGAAGCGGAAAAATACGCTGAGCGCTCGTTATTGCGATCCCACGATCTGACGACGAAAGTACCCTTGGCGCTGACCTTCATAACTTCGACGCCCTGCATGACGCGGACGCGCATCCAGGGGCGCTTGAGTCCTTCCAATCCCTGTTGTCGAAGCGCATATTCCAGGTGAGCGCAGCCACACACGAGGAGCAGGGCTGCGATGGTTGTGAGTGCGAGAGTGCGCTTCATGGTTGCGAGATTTTTCCTAACACTGCTTTACGTGATGCACCGGTTGCTGCGGGAACATTGCCGGTTTCCCCGTTGAGTGCGAGATTGGCGAGGTAGGCGAAAGCTTCCGCCTCGACAAATTCGGGATTGGAGCCATATTCCGCAGTTGACGAAACGGAATTGTTGCCGACTGTCTTTCGCAAAGCCGACATGATGTATTCGTTGTACACTCCACCTCCACAGACCAGAAGTTTGTCCGGAGCGCAACGATCGACGATGGTCGAAATTGCCTTGCCGATAGTCGCTACGGTCAGATGTGTTACTGTGGCTATCACACTTTCTTTGCCGAGTTTCCCGGCGGCGCCATATAAGTGATGGCGGTTTCCCAACTCGAGCATCTCCTTGCGGTCATACGATAACGGAAGAGCGCGGGCGAAAAGCTCATCTGTGGACAATGCTGACAGCAATTCGCAGTCGACTTTTCCTGACAACGCGATCTGTCCCTTGTCGTCGTATGGCTTGTCGAAGAACAGACGCACGCAACTATCAATGAGACAGTTTCCGGGACCCGTATCGGTTCCGTAGATTCGCGAATCTCCGTCAAGAACGGTGATGTTGGCAATCCCTCCGATGTTCACGATCACAAGCAGCGAATTCGGTTTGGCGAAACGAGATTGATGATAGATCGGCACCAGCGGCGCTCCTGAGCCCGCGACCGCCACGTCAGCCGGGCGAAAATCTGATACTGTTGCGGTTCCCAGTGTTTTAGCCAGGACTTCGGCTTCGCCGATTTGCAGAGTGCCCCGATACAATTTGCCGAATAGCTCTTCCGGTTGCGACAGATGGGCAACTGTTTGACCGTGCGAACCGACAAGGTCAATCGAGGTAAGAGGGATACCTTCGGTGATGCAGGCCTCTTCTATGCAGCGCGCGTAGAACTGACCCAGATGATTCGACAGCAGGATAAGCTCGTGCAAATCAGCATGGCCCAGCCGGGCGATTTCCAGCAATCGGCTTCGCAGAATGTCAGAGTAAGGAAATGTTTGCGAGTGCAGATTGCGCAGGGAGTGACGTTCGATATCAACCTCGCAGATTGCCACATCGAGTCCGTCCGCCGAAGTGCCGGACATGAGGCCGACGGTCCGGCGCACGGTCTTGTTCATTACATTACTAAGTTGACTCAGGGGGTTCTGCTCCTTTGGTCATCTTATCCTGTTTAAGTTGCGCAATTCGCGTGCTGCTGTCGACTATCTTATCGCCGAGCGCCGAATCAGTTTCAGCAGCCCTGGTGATCAAGTCGATCGTCTCAGTGATATTATCCGATAGGTCACCATAAATCAAGAGGTCACAGCCGGCTGTGACAGCTTTTATTCCTGCTTGCGAAGCTGTAATGCCTTCCAGTGAGCCAGCCATAAGCAGATCATCGGAGATCACGAGACCTGCAAAACCCAGGTGTTCGCGCAATTCCTGTTCGATGAAGATGCGACTGAAGGTTGCTATGTTATCAGGATCTATCTTCGGCGCTCTCAGGTGGGTAACCATCACGGTATCGACAACTTCGGAAATTGCTGCTCGAAAGGGGATGTAGTCTCTGCTTCGAAAATCATTTAGCGACTGGTTCGACTGGGAGACGGTGACATGAGGATCACCAAATGCCGATGCCAGACCGGGGAAATGCTTAGCGCATGACAAGACGCCTTCCCGGTGCATTGAATGAGTCTGTCCGCGGACTATCTCGGAGACTTCCTCGGGATCGGCGGAATAACTGCGTGAATAGATGACATGCGCTGAATTGTCGGGAGACAAGTCGCAGACCGGAACCAGATTAAGATTGACGCCGGCTTGTTTGAGCTGTTTTGCCGTCTCGCCTGCGGCAAAGAGCAGTCCGTCGATATCGTGGCGACGTCCGAAATATTGCGGTGATGGATAGACGGGAAAATCTCCGGAGAAGCGAACGACTCTGCCGCCTTCCTGATCGACGGCGATCAGAACGGGAGTTGGGGAAAGCTGCTGAATCTGCTGCGTTAATTGGGCAAGCGCCGCGCGCGAAGTGTAATTGCGGGCGAACAGGATGATTCCGCCGAGGCAATTGTCTTTGAGCTGTGTCCGAAAATCAGACGGAAGGTCGGTTCCAGCAAATCCGCAGACAAGCAGCGAGCCGACGCAATGTCGTAGGTCAGCCATTAGACAGTAGCAACCGCATTTTTCCCCTGCCCCTTGGCAATATACATTGCACGGTCAACCAACTGCACAATTTCTTCTTCGTCGTGTCCGTTATCGGGAAATGTGGTGATGCCGATGGATACAGTTGCGCGCAGGATCGGGAATTTGGCGCCGTCACCGAAACTGGAGCGTTCGACTTCGGAGCGGATTCGCTCGGCAATAATCTCGGCGTCTTCATGTAGAGTCTGCGGCAAGATGACAATGAATTCCTCGCCACCGTAGCGAGCCAGGATATCGGTGTCACGGATATTGACTTTAATCACGCCGACTACGCCTTTCAGCAGCACGTTGCCAGCCTCGTGACCAAAGGTGTCGTTGCATTTCTTGAACCAGTCGATATCAACCATCAGAAGTGACAGCGGCTGACGATAACGAGCGGCACGTTTCTTTTCATCTGCCAGTTTGTCGCTGAAATAGCGGTAATTGTAGACGCCGGTCAGTTCGTCGATGACGACCATTTTTTCGAGTTCACGATGCAAACGGCTGTTTTCGTACGCCATAGCGGCCGAAGCCGTGAGCGTCGCAAACACTTTTTGATCCATATCACTAAAGCGATTTCGCTTGACCGACTCTGCCTGCAAGAGCCCCAGTACTTTTCCATGAGACATCATGGGCGCGATGAGCGCACTGCGGGCATTTTCCAGGGTGGCAACATAGCCGATCGCGCCTTCGAGATCGACTAATCGTTTGGCCGAGCCGGAGGTGATAACATCGGCCATCAATCCCACCAGGGGCAGTCGTTCCCGAAGCTTGCTGGTGTGTCTTTCACCGTCCTGAAGTCGGGCACGCTCTCGAAGCGATTCACCGGTGCTGCTAAGAAGCTGTATTGAGCACATCTCAAAGCCCAGTATCTTGTCGGCGATATCCAGTACCTTGTCCGTGATTTCCTTTTCGTCATGAGTTTCGCCCAGTACGCGAGACGTTTCGTAAATGGTCTGCATACGCGTTTGCGACCGTTCGAGCTCCGTCGTGCTTTCGTTCAAGTTGTCGAGGAGCTTGAGCAATTTTGCTTCGGACTGTTTCATATGGCGCGATACATAGCCGACTGCGTAGGCGAAAAACCAGGCAAAGCCGACGCGCAAACCCAGCTCAATCAAGCTTACCCTGGTCAGCAGTTCAGGATTACTGACAATGTACGCCGTCGTGCAGGCAAAAGAGATAGCCACACAGGCGTTGAGACTGAAGTAGTATGCCGAGAACATGATCGCAACGTAGTAGAGCAAGTAGAAACTGGAGTAGGCCCCGCCGGTGTATTTGATCAGATAGGTGACGAAGATGATATCAAAAATGAGCGAATAGGCGAAGACTTCGCCGATAAATTTCGGACGCTTCCGCCAGATGAAATAGAAGATAAGCAGATGAGCTGAGAAGATGACCATGCCGAAGGACAGCGCCCGATGGGTGCTCTCGCTCTGGGTAGTGGTGAACATCCACACGACGACAGCCACAGCGGCGATAGCCCGGGAAGCGACGTAAATGCTTTCGAGCCGCGGAAATAACGATCTTATGGACCCTGCTAGATTTCGCATTTCACCAAGACGTAGGTATACCTCACTGGTATTATCGGTATTCCGGCAAAATCCTTAATTCCTTTATTTTCATAAACTTAAAGGTCGAAACTGAGCCGTCGGCGAGTTCGCGATACAAGCTATTGTGGGCATGAAAGATCGAGACCCGGAAGGGGATTCCGGGTCTCTCAGGCAGAAAGCGCATTAGGTGTGTAGGAACACCTACGGGGGAGGTACAAATTCAAAGGCCGGTCAGGCGTGCAGAAGTTTGAAGACTGCATCTCCGGCCAGATTTCCTTGTGAAACAGCAGCCATGCCGCTCTGCCGCTGCAACAGTTCCTTTAGATAAAGTGCCTGCTCGCGGGCCGAATCGGTGTCGAGAATCTGGTTATCGGCGGCGACCAGATTCTGGGAGGCGACTTCCAGCGTGCGTACCGTCTTCTGATATTCGTTCCTGGAGCTGGCATCGACCATGTCCTGCGCGGTCTCAACGTCATACTTGGCGAGACTTACTTTGTTGAGAGACTGGGAGGCCTCATTCGGCGTAGAGACGTCCAGATCTGCCAATGGCGCCAGCCGACAGACGGACCCCTGTGATCCGTCCAGAAGCTTGGCTCCGGCATACTCAGCGGTATCGAGACGCTGATTATAGGTGGATATTGCAGCGTTGACCTGCTTTTGATAGACCTTCCCGGATTCGGGAGTAGCAGATGCCTCGTCGGCTGCCTGCACTGCAACCCCTTTGATTTCGTTCAGTTTTTCGCGCAATTCTGAAATCGCGGAGTCCGCCGCCCTGGTCCTATTTACACTGAATTCGAGATTCTTTATCTGCTGGGTTAGAGATCCGATCTGAGAACGCATCTGTTCGCTGCTCATGGCGTCTGCGATTCCCTCCGCAGTCTGGCTGACCTCGCTAACGCTTGCCGGGCGTTGTGCGGTGCGCGAGATGCTTCTCTGGATGAGGGAAATATTTCGTACGGCATTCAATCCGGCGCCGCTCCCGTTGATCCTAATACTCACGCTTCCTCCTTGGCTCATACTGCCGGCTGATTCTTTGTGCAACATGTCTGCCAATGCTGAAACAATCCCCAATTGTCATCTGATGCAGTTAGGAACCAAGACCTTACGCTTGTATGCGACTGTGCAGGTAAGAAACAGAGGATCAGATTTGACACAGAGAGTATCGGAAGTCGCCAACACCAGTCTGCCGAAAACCAATATGCCACCGGATCATGGCGCAAAGAATAGTCCGGCGACGCATGGTATAGGAACAATCCCACTTGTGCAGGAATGAAACGTCAGCTATCCGGCGGGCTAACAACAGTGTGAGTTGCGAATCCCTTGTCGGACAGCCGCATCGATGTTCATAGCGGTTCGGCACGAGATTTGAGGAGTATAAGGTCGGCGGAGGACTAATAGCCGAGCATGTTTCAAACAGCAAAGGAAGCTGATCATGTCAATAAGAACTAATGTCACGACTACGCTGGGTGTGGATAACTCGATAGCGTCTGCTATCAAGAGGAACCAGCAGCAGGAGGACGAGCGATCCGCCCGCGCTGCCAGGGGAGATCGTGACAAGACCAGACTGTCTCCGAAGGATCAGCCGAAGAACGCCGTGTCTATTGCTGCTGGTAGTGACAGCAAGAAATCTCCCGCCTCAGGAAACAACACTGTAAGTGCTGTCGACACTTACGTTCGCAAACAATCTGAAATTCCTGCAGGTAGCCCAATGACTGCGTCGTCAAATAGGCCGACTAGCGAAGTTCATATTGATGTTTCTGAAGAGTCGAAAGGCGGGCTGAAAGCATCGATGCCTGCCGAAAAGATCGACAAGTCATCCGGAAAAGAGAAAGCCCCTGCCATTAAGTCCACATATTCCCGGCCGGTGTCCTCGCCCTATGCGATATCGACCAACAAGACGGGTACCCCAATGCGCGCGGCGAGTACTATCGACCAGACACCGGCACACGCATCAGGCACGGACGGACCTCACGAAAGCAGAGATCCAGGCGACCGGAGCCAAATAAGAAGCTCCAATTCGTGGGATGACAAAAACATGTTCGCGTCCGTGCCCGCTCGGATCAGGATGGCAAGGGAAACATCGGCAACGCCTCCGGACAGGCCCAACGCCGAAGTCTCCAAAGATGCGCCAAAAGCCAAACAGGATAATCCCGGCAGTGCAATGTTAACTGGGACGGCCGGGCAATCTTCAGCGGCGGCGCCGGCTGATCCAACCGCGATGCAAAAGCAACTTTCGTCGGCGTTGAACTTTCGGCGAGCGCCGGATCCCATGCTGAGTGGCGGGTCACCATCCACCGAAGACAATGTGAAATATCTGCAAAATGAGGGAGTGTTCGGGTTTTCCGCCAGTGGTAGGAATCTAAGCGCCATGGACTTCATCAGGCAACGGCAGTTCGAATATCAACTGGATCAGAAGCAATTAACGACGGACGATCTGTTATTGGAAACTGAGAAAGCGATATACGATACTCTAAACACGGGGCAGAGTTCTTCGGTGACCAAGTCACTGCTTCAGGCCGCGGAATCGATAAACTCCTATCGCAATCTATCGACTCGTGATGCGGAAGATCGGGAAGAAACAGGCGACGCATCCAAAGTCCGACCAACCGATAACGCCGCTGACGCCTAAGATAATGTAATCACGGCAGCACCAGTGAAGCGGCCGTTACGCAGATCATCCAACGCTTCGTTTGTACGCTCCAATGGATAGGCGTGAACTTCAGTTTTGACAGGAACCTTCGGCGCCAAGCTTAGAAATTCCTCACCGTCCGCACGAGTGAGATTCGCCACTGATTTGATACTTCGCTCGCCCCACAAGATGGAATACGGGAAGGCCGGTATGTCACTCATGTGAATTCCGGCGCAAACGACGATTCCGCCCTTGGCCAGAGCTCGTAGCGCCGTCGGCACCAGGTCGCCGACAGGAGCGAAAACTATCGCTGCATCCAAAGGCACCGGCGGCATCTGACTTGAACTACCGACCCAATGTGCACCCAACTCTCTAGCGAGGTTCTGATTGGCAGTATCACCGGGACGACTGAAAGAATAGACCTCGCGCTTCTGATAATTGGCCACCTGCAAGAGGATATGTGCCGCAGCGCCAAAGCCATAGAATCCAAGTCGGCGGGCGTCGCCGGTCATTCGCAGCGATCGATGGCCGATCAAACCGGCGCAAAGCAGCGGCGCTGCCTGCAAGTCGGGATAGTCTGCGGGAATCCGAAAACAGAAGCGCTCATCGGCAACGCAAAACTCTGCGAACCCGCCGTTGATCTGATATCCGGTGTAGCGAGCGTTGTCGCACAAATTCTCGCGGTCAGAGAGGCAATAGTTGCATTCGCCGCAACTCCAACCGAGCCAGGGGACTCCGACTCTGTCGCCCGGTTTGAATTTACCTGTGCCCTGTGAGGCATCCGTTACAACGCCAACAATTTGATGGCCGGGAATCACCGGCAGGTTCGGTTCCGGCAAATCGCCGTCGACGACATGCAGATCAGTTCGGCATAAGCCACAAACATGAACTTGAATCAGCAATTGCCCTGCCGCAGGCACCGGCCGAGGTACATCCGCCAACTCCAGTCTCTGTCGTTGCTTTCTGAGCAGCATGGAGCGCATTAAGTCGTCCTCTTTCTAATCCAGTCCGTTAATTCTGTTACGAGGAGGTCGCGATTCTGCGGAGTGATATGTATGACTTTGACATCTTCCCGACACTTTACGGTTTCAATTATTCCGGCGCCTTTGAGAGCTATGGTGGCGAGCAATGTTTTATCCGAATCGAGGATTTGAGAAATTAACTTCCGGAATTTGGCGGACAGCGATTCCATTTTGCCGATTTCATCGACAACTACGATTCGTGCCGAAGAGTTCATTAGATCGAGTTTGTCCAGCAAGTCGTCGAAGCCGGCAACATCGACGCCGTACTTTCCTACTCTGGCGTTGCCGGTGAAATCGACGTGCGACAGAATGCTTCGGTTGCCGTCGAGAGTCACCAACTGAAAGCCCTTACGCACGCTGCCAATTCGGATTTCTTCGGTGTAGAAACCTGCGGGATCAAGCGCCGATAGTTCGGCGGCGAGCTTCCTGATGAGCGTAGTCTTCCCTACGCCGGGCAGTCCGGTTAATAGAAGATGTCTTGCGTCGGCGGACATGATATGAATTGAATCCGCGTCACCGGCAGCCGCCTAATATGACCTGCGGTTTCGCTCCGACTCTATTTCTGGTGACGCTTACAGAACTTGGCAGGCGGAACCACCATGCACTTGCACGGTTTGCCTTCGGCGCTCTTACCTGCGCACGGAACCTTTTTCACTTCTTTCGCCATGGCCTAACTCCTTCCAATGGTTAGTGAAATAGACCGAATGAATGACGTTCGCAGGCGTGCTGTCAAGTCAAAAACGAGGGCGGAGGTTGAGTTACTCCGGCTTGATCACCTTGGGTGTGATGAAGACCGTTAGATCCGTCTTCTCATTGCGGGTGGTGCGATGCTGGAACAGCCGGCCGATGAGAGGAATATTCCCCAAGCCGGGCAGTTTCTGTACATCCTGAACCTTGGATTCTCGGAGTAATCCACCCATGACAAGCGTCTCGCCATCCTTTACGCGGACGTTGGTATTCATTTCCCGTTTGGAGGTGATGGGACGCTGGTTGTCCACTGGACCAAAGGCAGAAGCGCCCCGGGAACGCCGCGACAGTTTCCAGGAACTGAAAAGCCGCCTGCACAAGAAGATGATCGACCGACTCGATCTCTCGGCTTTGGCGAGTCTGGATCGAAGTCTGCTGCGACAGCAGATCAAGGATGCGGCGGAGACGCTGGTTCAGGAAGAGAATCTCTACCTCTCGCTCGAATCAAAAGAGCGCCTGATCTCGGAAATCATGGATGAGACCTTGGGATTGGGGCCGATCGAGCAATATATGCACGATCCAGAGGTCACCGACGTGCTGGTCAACGGACACGGACAAGTATATGTCGAGCGCTTCGGGCAGCTGGAATTAACGGATACGAAATTCAAAGATGATAGTCATGTTCTGCTGATTATCGATCGCATCCTTTCGGTGGTCGGAAGACGAGTGGATGAATCGTCGCCGATGGTTGACGCCCGCCTGACCGATGGTTCGCGCGTCAATGCCATCATTCCGCCGGTCGCACTGGATGGGCCGATGTTGTCCATTCGCAAATTCCGCAAAGATGTTCTAAGCATGGATGACCTGCTCAAGTACGAATCGATTTCGTTCAGCATGGTACAATTTCTGCAGGGATGCGTGCGCGCGCGGCTCAACGTGCTGATTTCGGGAGGCACCGGCGCCGGCAAAACAACACTGCTGAATATCATGTCCTGCTATATTCCGGATGGCGAACGTATCGTCACGATTGAGGATTCCGCGGAGTTGCGCCTGCAGCAGCCGCACGTGGTACGCCTCGAAACACGGCCGCCGAACGTTGAAGGCCGCGGACAGATTACCCAACGTGATCTTGTCCGTAATGCGCTGCGCATGCGCCCTAACCGCATTATTATCGGCGAGGTGCGCGGGCCTGAGATTTACGACATGTTGCAGGCGATGAACACCGGCCATGATGGCTCACTGACGACGATCCATGCCAGCGGCCCTCGCGATGTGTTGCTGCGGCTGGAAACCCTGATGCTGCTGACGGGTATCGAAATCCCGGAGAAGGCGATTCGCGAATTAGTTTCATCCGCTATCAATATCATTATTCAGATCAATCGTTACAGTGACGGTTCGCGCCGAATTTCGAGCATATCGGAAATCGTCGGCATGGAGCAAGGGACGATTTCGATGCAGGAGCTATTCATATTCGAAAAACAGGGTGTCGAAGAGAACGGGCACGTGATCGGTCGCTTCCGTCCCACTGGCATAAGGCCCAATTATCTTGAGCAAATTATGAAATCCGGTGTCAAGCTGCCGGGCGATCTCTTCAATCCGTAGGGAGCATTTGGGAATGTTGATTGCGATTGCCATAGTGGTCTTTTCGGCTGTGCTAGTTTTCGTGCTGGTCGTGTTTTACATCGTACGGGCACGGCTAAGCTGGCAAATGCGATCGACCAAGGAGCGTGTCGAAAGACTCTCCGGCCAGGAGCAGGAATCCGAGAATGTATCCCTGCTCATGCGCGAGGAAAAACTCTCGGAAATACCGCTGATGAATCGCCTGCTCCGCAAATTCGCGTTCGGCGAACATCTCAAGAAGCTCATCAAGCAGGCCGGACTTGCGACAAACCCGGGGACAATCATTTTGTCGATGTTGTGCCTCGCCAGTCTCGCTTTTCTAGTTATGCAGTATACCACTCATAGTTATCTGCTGGCATTGACGATTATGCCGGTCGCCGGATTGCTGCCATATCTATACCTCAGACATAAACGCAATCAACGCGTCCAACGATTTGAGGAACTGTTGCCTGAAGCACTGGATATGGTGGTCAACTCACTGCGCGCAGGATTCACTTTTGAGTTGGCAATGAAGATGGTGGCTCAGGAAATACCTGACCCGGTGGGGCTGGAATTCGCCATTGTCTTTGAAGAGCAGAATCTCGGCGTTCCCCTGGTCGACGCCCTGGCTGGGCTGCGTGAGCGCAACCCGAGCAACGATCTCGATCTACTGGTCGTTGCGCTGCTGATACATCGTCGCATCGGTGGTAACCTGGCGGAAATTCTCGAAAAGACGTCAGCCACGATACGTGACCGATTCCGGCTGAAACGCGAGATCAAGACAAAGACGGCACACGGGCGATTCTCGGGTTTCGTGTTGGTATTGATGCCGCTCGTGATGGTCGCGATCATTCTAACCCTTAATCCGGACTATTTCATGGTCCTCATTAAGGAAAGAACCGGTGAATACCTGCTGGCAACAGCGGTGGTCATGCAGATTATCGGAATTCTGGTCATCAGGCGGATCATCAATATCGAGATCTGAGGAATTCATGCAACTATACGTTATCATCGGCGCAGTTTTCGTATCCAGCTTCCTGCTGGTCTTTCTTGCTATCTATGCGATGTCGACGCGCCGTGATCCGGTTAAAGCGCGGCTGGAGGAACTTGCGACCGAGGCGGGAGTAGCCAAGCCGGGTGAGTATAATATGCGTTCGTCTCTGATGCGCAAAGGAATGGAATTCATGTCCTGGGACGAACAAGGGATGCCCTCGACGCGAGAGTGGTTGTCCCGAGGCGGTTATTTCGGTCAAAACGCCGTTTATGATTACTACCTCATCAGAGCAATCCTCGCGTTAATTCTGACGGTGGTGGGGGCGATCGTTGGACTTTACTTGAAACTATTGCCACTGCAAATGGGAATGACGGCGGTTGCCGGGGCGTTGTTGGGAATCTTCCTTCCACGGTATTGGGTGGGCCGGAAGGTAGCGGCACGACGCGATGCAATTCGCCGCGCAGTTCCCAATATGCTTGATCTGATGGTTGTATGCGTTGAAGCGGGCTTGTCATTCACGGCGGCACTCAATAAGCTGGCGGAAGAAATCAGTACCAGTTGTCCGCCGCTGGCTCAGGAATTGAAAGTGGTCAACCATGAGATTCTCATTGGCAGGCCCAAAGCCGATGCTTTCAGGAATCTGGCGAATCGCACCGAGGTCGATGAGCTACGTTCACTGGCAGTAACTTTGATCCAGGCGGATCGACTGGGAACCAGCGTAGCCACTTCACTGCGCGCACTTGCTGACACAATGCGATTTAAGCGGCGGCAGCGAGCTGAGGAAAGCGCCAACAAAGTATCGGTCAAATTGGTGTTCCCGCTGGTGCTGCTGATCTTTCCGGAATTGCTGATCATTCTGGTTGGACCGGCGATGATCAACATTTTCAAGACACTGAAAAATCTCAGCCCTTAATCACAATTCGGAGGTGATCGAGTATGAAACTTGATGCAACGACATTCATTCTGTTTGGAGTAGCCGTCCTTCTGGGTATCGCCTACTTTGCCCGACGTAGCGCCAGAATCAAGAGACAAAAGCGCCAAATCTGACGATAAGTCTTCGCTGACTCTTCTCTTGAGCACATCCGATCGGGCAGCCGTACGCTGACTGCTCTCCTGGTCTATTTCTGTATCTTCGACCAAAGCTGATCGCATTCGTTTCGCGGCTGGTGTGTGTCAGGTAATTCGACTCCATGCTCTACCAATAGGAATCCCGCACGATAATACTGCTGTCTCAAACAGAAGCAGGGCAAGCAATTACGAGAAAAATAGTATTGTTTTCCAACTCAATGCCCGTTCAAGTCGTACAAATCCTCGTTGATCTCGAATGAAGTCGTAGACCGGGGGTAACCCGTTACTTGTTGGGTTGCTTCTAGTATTCATTCGGGGGATAGGAGGTACTATGGCGAAATCATCCGTCATACGGCTAATCGTGGCAGGACTCATGCTCACGATCTGGGGGTGCTCGAACAGGATGCATTCGACCGCGCAAGGTGCATCCGGCGGCAACACGTCTGCCAGTTCAGACAATCAATATCTCGCTCTGCCGGCGTCGACCGAGATTCACGTCACCTTGTCGTCCTCGGTGCAGACTAATGAGAATCACGTTGGCGATCACTTCAGCGGTGTGATTGCCAGATCCGTAGAGGAGAACAATATTGTTGCCATTCCGGAAGGCGCGACCGCTGACCTGGTCATTACTGACCTGACGAAAGGCGGAACTCTCAAGACCCCGCCGGAAATCGCCTTCACAATCGACCACATCACACTTGCTGACGGCAGCGCATATAGTGTCAAGGCAAGTAAGGTGTTCCACAGAGGCACCAGCCACACCAAGCGTGAAGTCGAAATGATTGGTGGCGGTTCCGCTGCCGGCGCCGTTGTCGGTGGTTTGATTGGCAAGGGTAAAGGTGCTGTGATCGGTGGCTTAGCAGGTGCTGCCGCAGGTACGGGTGCTGCTGCCGCCACCGGAAGGCAGAACATTGTAATTTCGTCGGGTACGACGGTCACTTTTACTTTGGAGCAATCACTTGAAGTCGCCGTGGCTTCAAGGTAAGCGTCCACAAACGTGATCCCGTTATCTGACCTTTTCGTCGGACATGCGAATATGACCCGACGTCAAGTTCGCGGAATAGATGAGGAAGGAGGAACTATGAAAGGCAAAGCACTTCTTCTGGCAGCAATGGTGGGCATGACGAGTCTTCTCAGCTGTGCGGGCGAACTCTACGTTGAATCGGGGCCGCCCCCGCTCAGAATTGAAGTCAGACCCGCGCCGCCATCACCAGACGCAGTCTGGATTGACGGGCATTGGGGCTGGAGAGCCGACGAGTACATCTGGGTCGAAGGCCACTGGGAACGACACCCTCATGGTAACTGGGTGCCGGGCCGCTGGGAGAGAAGAGATCGCGGTTATGTCTGGGTTCGTGGTTATTGGGACCATGAAGGCCGTGAACACCGCGAACATGAAGAACGTGAAGCCGACTGATGTCTCCAATATCTGAACCTGGCTTCTCCTTGAGCGATAGCAGGAGAGTGTCCCGCGAGTATTTCCTTGCCGTAAATTGACTGTATCTGCAAACCCCAAGCGAGCAAGGGATGAGACAATCTTCCGCCTGACGGCGAAACATTGTCGAACTTGCGGGGCATTCTCTTTGCTGTGGGATTCGAGACAAATCCTCACGTCAATCTAGAAACTGTCTTAGTTCATCATTCTGCCGTCATAAGCTAACGAATTTCAAAGGGGCGGTGTCACTGGCAGTCACTACATTTGAGGGGGCGAATCTGGAGTTGGAAATTATGCGGAGAGGCAGGGATTCGAACCCTGGATACGGTTTAAAGCCGTATGGCGGTTTAGCAAACCGCTGCCTTCAGCCTCTCGGCCACCTCTCCGTAGGAAATGTCGCGATGAGAGCCACCGCTACCATTTCGCCATGAGACACGAGTCAGAACAGCGAATGGACAAAACAAGAAAAGGCATTACCATTTAAAAGTCAAAGGGAAAACGGAAAGGCCGCGGATTCCCGTAAACCGCGGCCCAATCACGTCTCAACAACCCAAGACTTGAGTATTATCCTGCCCGGGTCGAAAGACCTCCAACCTGATATGTGAATCCTATTTCGCCATTTGCTCTTTTTCCGGTTCAGTTCCGCTGTCGGCCGTCATTCGTTTGCCTGTCATTCTTTCATACCACCGCGGATGATGGATACGGCACGATTCCTCAGTGATTTTGCCGGTCAACCAGGCGAAGGACATGGGGTACTGCTCCGGATGGAAAATCACGAAGAAGAAATGGAACACGGCGATCGCCAGAGTGGCCAACCACGCTTCATAATAGTGAATCGTCTCGGCGATTTTGACGATCCACGCCGGCATGAACCCCGTAAAGAAGGTGGGGAACCAAAGCACGAAGCCGGTGAGCGCCATTGCCAGAGTACCCCAGACGAGCGCCCAGTACTCGGCCTTTTCCGTGTAGTCGTACTGATCGTAATGCGGGTGTTCCCTGGTTAATCCCAGATGATATTTGACATTCAAAATGAGGTCTTTGAAGTCCTGCCAGGTCGGCATCAAGCCGCGCAATTCCTCTTTCCCCCGGCGCGTAAGGAGAATGAAGATGGTGTGGTGGAAAGTTATGTACAGCAGGAAGACTGCAGCGATACGGTGCACCACTGAACGAGCATCTTCATGCAGGCCGAAGACGTTGAGGATGGACACCCACCATGCATTCGGGAATTTTAGAGCAAAACCTGTAATCACGAGTGTAACGAAGGCGACGGTCAACACCAGATGTTGAAAAACCATATTGCTCGTGAAGCGCGTTATCGTTGGCAGTTCCTTATTGTGCCGATGCTTGTCCACGATGAATCTGCTTACGATGATTCCATTGTGTACCAGCATACCACCGATGATAACGACAATCGCGAATATATAGATTGAGCGTACCCACCAATCGAGTTGATTGAACTGGATCGATGCCGTCTTATGCGTATAGCTGGTCGCAAATTTCAGATTGGCCTTGGGGTGGCACTTCTGACATGTAAATACGATGTTGTCCTTATTGATGGATGAAGCGGCATTGATGCTGGGAAGTATTTCGTGTGCACGGTGGCAGGAGACGCAGTTGGCGGCCTTGAGGGACCCTCCACGTACCGCCAGACCATGATAAGAGTCCTGGTATGATGTGAACCGTCCCTGTGGCAAGCCATATTTTTCCACGACCTGCGGGTCGTTGTGGCACTTGCCGCAGACATATTCAGCAAGGTTGGATGAATTGACCGGCGCACCCGGGTCATCAATCTTGAGGATTTCGTGTTCGCCGTGGCAGTCGGTGCAATTAGGTGCATCGAGGATTCCAGCGGTCAACGCCTTGCCGTGAATACCACGTTCGTATTGAATGTAGATGTCGTTATGACACTTTGCACAAGTGTGCGGAATATTCATTTTGTTCGCCAGCGAACGAGGATCCGATGCTTTATAAAGGTCATGAGTGCCGTGGCAATCGTTGCAGGAGGCGGCGGAACCGATGCCCTTGGAAATTCCCTCGGCATGAATACCCTTCATATAGCGGTCGAAGGAATCGGTAATGCGAATATCCGGATCTTCCTTTAGAACAATCTTGTGGTGGCAGGATGCGCACGTGTAGGGGAGGTTCTTCGCCGAAGTCATGGCAGCCGGGTTTGAATGCGGCAGGATGTCATGCTTACCGTGACAGGATGCGCACGTAGGCGCGTTGGGGTTGTCGAGCGCTTTTCCATGGGCTGAACTGACAAAGATCTCCTGAACATCGCTGTGACACGCACCGCAATCGACCAGTTTGAGTTTGTCCGCGTGAGGGAAATCGGTTGCCGAAGCAAGATCCGCATGACAGTCGATACACGCCATGGCCCCGTGTGAAGAAACTTTAAACGTATCGGGATCGACGGACATATTGATGTCGGCGCCAAGTGAATCTTTGCCTGTCAGAGTTTTGTCGCTGTGACACTCCAAACAGGTCTCGTTAGTCGGTGCTGCCTTGAGTTGCGGTACCAAGCCGACATACAGCACCGCGAGAGCGCAGACGCCGATCAGCATGGCACCCCTGATTCGATCTGGAATAATCTTTAACATGATTTCGACTCCGCTATATCATCATATTGAGCTGTCTGCACATCAAATACCTGTTCTTGCCCCAAAGTCACGCGACGCTACCTTGCTGTAAAGTGGCCGAGTATAATCAAGAAGAGCAGGAAGAAACCCGTGAGTAATGCCGCGGTGCCCCAGATGTAAGCAATGATCGACGGGACGAGGCCCAGGGGTCTTCTCTTACGTTGTTCAAGTCCACCCTCGATGGCAAGGCGCTTGTATTCGAGCGGACGTTCTTCCTTAAATTCGTGCTCATCAATTCTGCCGGTGTAAACGGAGACATCCATCGGGAATTTGCTGGCACGCAAGTGCGTGTTGAAAAAGTGCACGATAAAGATGAAGGCAGTGGCCAACAGAGCTTCTTCCCTGTGGATAGTGTCAGCAAGACTGATGATTCCACCGCCGAGGAAATTCCCGAAAAGCTCTTCCTTCCAGCGCAACAGGCCGGAGAGTCCGATCACGAAGACTCCCCAGAAAACTGCGAAATAGTCGAACTTTTCCCAATACGTCCAACGGTCGAACTGGGGCGCCGGTCCTTTGCCGAAGAACCACTTCACGTGAGCAATGAGATCGTGAATGTCCTTCATGCGCATCACCATGGTGTTCGGGCCGGTCATCAGCGCTTTGAAACCGATCTTCTTGATCTTGAATCCAAGGAATACAATATGCGCAACAAAATAGAAGCCGGTGATGATCGCCGCGATATAGTGCAGCAATTGCGCTGTGTGAAGTGAGATGACATTCTTGAATAGCCATTTTGCCAGCTCCGTATGCGCATAGGACTGCGGTAATCCTGTAAAGGCCAGGGTCAGGAAACTGATATTGATCAGGATATGCAGGAACCTGTGGAAACCGTCGATGCGGCTGTAATAGATAACTTCCGGGCGAACACGCGGCCGGATTCCCTTCTGGAACCAGAGTACTGTGTGGAAGCCGAACACGCCGAGCGTGCCCACCAGCAAGATGGTCATCAGCGTGGTGACAATCGAATTGAAGCTTTGCCATGAACCGGCGACTTCCTTTGTTTCACCGCGATGAAGTGAATCACGTTTGAGAGCCGCGATTGAAGTATCGCCCTGTGCCAGCCGGTCACCTTCCTCGAGTTCAGACTTGCTCGGTTTGATGGGGTGAACGAGGTACGACACGAATCGATCGTTGGCGCGCGGATGGCATTGTTTACAGGTCTGAACGATGTGGTCGCGATTGACGCTGGATTCAGGATCGTTCGGCGGTTGAATGGTGTGAACGCCGTGGCAGTTGGTACAGACGGCAAACTTGACTTCCATCGTACCTGTCTCGAACAACTTGCCGTGATAAGTCTCCTTGTAGCCCTCCACCACGTATGGATTTATCTGGAATTTCAGCATCTTGTCCTTGTCGCCATGACAAGACGAGCAGAGCTTGATAATGCCTTCCGCAGTGAACTGCTCTTTCACCCTCTTGATGTCCTTTTCGCCGTGGCAGGTAGTACAGGTCGGGGCTTCCATGATTCCCTGTGCCCGGGCTCGGCCGTGGATTGAATGCTTGTATTCACGGTTTTCCTGGGCATGGCAGTTGATGCACTCAGTGCGCTGGTGTTTAACAGCTTCATTGTCCAGACCCGGCAGGTTCCAATGATAGACGTGGCACTTGGTGCAGTTGGCCTCGCCTCCGGCCGGCTGAATGAGCATGATCTCGCCATGTGCCAGATTTTCTTTGGTGTGGCGCTCGGTCTCATGGCAGATGTTGCAGCGATTGACAATGCCACCTTCCTTGAAGATGGAATTATTGATCGAAGCCATGTCCGTCTGATGCCCGGTGTGGCAGGTGGCACAGGAAATGGTAGTCGGGTCGACACCCGCTGCCCGATGCAAGCTCTCTTTGTGCCCCGGATGACAACCGTTGCACACGTTCGAAATGTTGCCGGTGTTCACGCGCGACAGCGGATCGGACGGTTTGCGAATATCATGGTTCTCGTGGCAACTGGTGCAGACCGGCGCCTTTGGGTTACCGGCTTCCATCTCGTGGAAGTGGCGCGAGTGAATGTAAGTTTCAATGTCTCTCTGGTGGCATTTGGAACAGATGTCTACGATTTCCTGCTTGTATTCCTTGTCCGACATCACCTCTTTCTTTGACTTGAAGTGTGCGTCATGGCAGGTCGTACAGATCGGGTATTTGCGCGTGTCTTCCTGATATTTCTGGAAGTGATAACTCTGGCGGTACTTGTTGGCAATTTCCTGATGGCAGCGGTCGCACACTAGTTTCATGCTCAGTTCCTTTTGAGCATTGTGCGTGCCGTGACATTCCTTGCAATCGGGAATCTCCTTGGTGCCCTTGTTCTTCAACATCTTGAAGAAGTACTCCATCCAGGCCGCCCCCTCGAGCTGGTGACAGCTTTGGCAATCGACCGGCTTGTAGGTTTTGAAGTGCGGCGCTTCGTCAAAATTGGCGCCGGGCTGGTCGTGGCAATCGATGCAAGTGGGGCTTTTATGCACCGAGGAGTGGAGCACCGTCGTGTCGACAAAGAGCGCTCGACCGTCCTCGGCTTGGACCGACTGGTCGGCATGACATCCGAGGCAGAATTGATTGTCTTTGGTTTCCTGGCTAAATGCGGTCGCCGCCAGGAAGAAAGCAAAAATAAACACTACTGGCAAAAATTGTCTTTGTCTCATTTGTACGAGTCCGTCACATTATAGGAGAGGGAATTGCTCATAAATCGAATTGGTATCAGCCTCGAAGATTGGTGGGGCACATTTCCCGATACAGCCCTCGAGAGAATATAGAAATGTTGTTCTGTACTACTTCCGATGGTTGATAACGTTTTCCGAGAAAGCCGCTAAAGAGCGTTGCCGACATGGCACATTCGAAGACCATTCCGACAAAGCAGCGGGCAGTGATTTCATTATTCTTAGTCACGATCACGTTGGCGGCGCGCAGCCGATTGAATTGTTCGGTCAGGAAATCCACGTAAGTTCCCCGAACGGCTCGATAGACTTTCTTGGCCTTCGCATGGCCACACAACGCAGAGTATAACATTAGTCGGTAGATGTCCTGATTTGCCTTGAAGAATTCGAGTATCTGGCCGGCCAGTTCGGACAGCAGTCGCTCCACATCGGTCTCGCCAGCCAGTCTGGCGAACAGGTCTCTGACTTCCAGCCGCGACTCCAGGGAATTGAGCACTTCATCATATATGGCTTCCTTTGACGGGAAGTATCGGTAAAGCGCCGGTTCGGAGACACCACAGGCGAGCGCCAGCTCTTTCGTGGTAACACTGTCGTAGCCCAGCTTGCTGAATAGTCGCGTTGCTTCTGCAATGATCTGCTGTTTCCTTGAGTCGGCCGTTCGTTTCACAAATCTTCACTCTTCCTGCTCCGTAGTTAACGCTAACTAACAGAGTCTTTCCTGTCAAGTAATATTTGAGCGATTTTGTTATATTTTTCACAAGACTACCCGGCAACGGCCTTCAGGTGGATGGGGCACTTTGGCTATCGAGTTGGCAGGAAAATACTTGGCCGACACTACAGCCGGAAGCGCAGATACTTAATTGTTCTTCCGACCTCAAGATGCATGCGTTCATAAGTAGTCTGAATGGACAGGACCTCGTCGTGAATTCCGCCCTGATAGATATCGTCGATCACTTCCTGAAGAGTACCATTTTCTGCGGCAACGACTTGCTGTGTGTAGGCGAACAAGTTGGGCTCGTCAGTTTTGAGGTGAATGCAAGCATTTGTAGACAAAATCTGGCGATAAAGCGCCAAGAAGCGTGGCGAAGTGAGTCGCTTGCGTGCCTTGCTATTGCGCAGGTAAGGGTCGGGAAACGTGATCCAGATCTCATCGACTTCACCTGTGGCAAACCAATTGGTCACTGTCTCTATCGGAATTCGCAGGAAAGCAATATTGGTCAGCTTGGCGTCTATGGCTTTCCTGGCGCCAGTCCAGAGGCGGGCACCCTTGATGTCAATGCCGACGAAATTCTTCTGCGGAAAACGCTGGGCCAGTTCGACCGCGTACTCCCCTTTGCCGCAGGCCAATTCGAGAATAATAGGACAATCATTGTGAAAGAAGTCACTACGCCACCTGCCTTTGAGATCGACCAAGGACTGAAAAACGTTCGGGAACGTGTTCAATTCAGCAAATCGTCTCAGTTTCTTCTTCGCCATGCTCTTTCACTGGTTATGGTGCCACTGCACCTGTCCCAAATGCAGGCGACATTGTATGGCATGATTGCGCGGTTGTCAAGTAGGCAGCGACCGGATGAAGACTCGTTGCCTGCAAAAGAGTTTGTGCCGCAGGACATTGCCGGTTGACACCGGTCGGCATGGTGGCTATACTCAGCGCGCGATGAAACCTGAAGTCCCCAGAGCATTTGCCGAACGTTACGAACCATTGGTAGATGATGCCCAGGCATTCTTTGAGTGCATGGTCACGCCGTTACCGAAGGCCTTTCGCATAAACACCCTCAGAGGTTCGGCAGAACAGATCGTTCCGCGCTTTCGTGATTACGGCATCGGCATTGAACAGACAGCGTGGTACGAGGATGCGTTCGTTTCCGACAACCCGGCCATCGGCTCGACTCTCGAGCATTTCCTGGGCGCCATCTACATACAAGAGTTGACCTCCATGTTGCCCCCGCTTCTTGTCAGAGAGGAGTTGCGATTGGCGAAGAGCGTCTTGGATGCATGCGCGGCTCCGGGCTCAAAGACCACTCAGCTCGCAGCGCTAATGTGCAATCGCGGCACGATAGTTGCCAACGACGTGGAATACGAACGTATTCGGCCATTGAAATTCAACCTGGAGAGAAGTGGCGCACTCAATGCCGTCGTGACAAACTACGATATGCGATCGTTTCCGCAGTCCCAATTTGATGTCGTTTTGCTGGATGCCCCTTGCACGTCGGAAGGGATTTTTCGGAAGAATCCGCGACAGATGCAGGCCTGGTCGCCCAAGCGTATCGGCCCCAGCGCTTACCGTCAGAAGCAGCTTATCCTCATGGCCTTCGACCTGCTGGCCGAAGGGGGTACCTTGGTCTATTCCACCTGCACGATCGCTCCGGAAGAGAATGAAGCGGTCGTCAATTATCTGTTGACTGAACGCCCTGCCAAAATGGAGCAGGTCGAGATTCCGAATTTTGCCCTAATGCCGGGAATCACGTCCTGGCAAGACTACAAATTTGATGACGAAGTGCGCAAGACGGCAAGGGTGCTGCCACATCACAATGACACCGGTGGCTTCTATTTGGCGAGGATCAGAAAGTGATCGAACGGTGCCCTGAAGAATATAAGGTCATGACGTTGGAATATCTTGAGCGGCGGTTTGATCTGCCAGCGACGTTGTTCGATGATTTCGAGTTCTACGCCAGTGCCAATGGACGCATCATTCTCGGTCCGAAGGAGATTGATTCGGTGCTGAACCCCGATGCGGCCGGCCTATTGATCGCACGAATTGGCAATACAGTCAAACCCTCCACCAATCTCTTGCAGGCGTTTGGCGGCAACATCAAACGTAATGCGCTGCAACTTGGACGTGAGCAGGCGGCGCGATATATCAAGGGGCTCGATCTCGATGCAACGCCGGAGGAAATCGGCGAAACGACCGATGGTTATGTATTGGTCAAGCACTTGAATTTCCCGTTGGGATGCGGGCTGCTGCAGGCAGGTCATGTCAAGAACATGCTGCCCAAGGCCAAACGTATAGACATAAAGTTTCTCTAAGAGCGGCAGGTGCCTGATTTGGAGAGAAGCTCAGAGACAACTACTTCGAAGAACTTACCGGCTTGTGCGCAAGATTCAGCTTTAGCTCAATCGTGCTGTCTTTTAGTATAGCAGTCCCGAATTTTGCCAGGCGGTCCTTGAAAGTGAAATTACCGGCCGTCTTGTCGGATAATTGAATTCCCGGATCAAGAGATTTCTGCAAGTGTGCGAACGCCGCGGAAGCAGCGGTGGGATCGGAGTACGTGACGACACAGTAAGAATAGCTTCCACTTTGTCCCTCCGAATATTTGGCAGACGCCCCGAAAGTCTTGTTCTGCAACTGCAGGAAATCGCCTTTGCCTAACCGAAACGCCGCCTGCAACGATAAAGGGCCGCAAAAGACGTGTTCCGAACCCGCTTGAAGTTGCTGCCTCGGTAGCAGGCCCAGAACGGTTGAATCAGATTTGTTTGCCACCAATGACAAGGCTTGTTGCGCAAGTTTGATCATGGTCGGCTGGACGTTATCGTTGTCGGTATAGTTCAGGACTTGGATAAAGAAGTTTGCCTTGACGGCGACCAGTTGCGAACGATTGACTGAATTCCGGGAAGTAATCTCGGAGGAAGGCGTTTCCTTGCCGCACTTGAGCAAGTAGATTCCCATTGCGCCGTTGGGATCGTTCAGTTCGTATAATTCCAGATCAATTTCTGAGCTCCCATTCTTGTATTGCTGAACTTCCAGTTGCCGGAATCCAAGCTCGTTGAATAATTCAGCATCACCATTTACATAGTCCGAGAGACTTTCCCGCGTATAGGTCAGCGGCTTTACCGGTTTTGTCCAGCCACTTGCGAAATTGTCGTCAGGCATGGTGAGAGCCAGCACGTTTTCCGTAAGGAGAAATGCCAGGGCCGTCATCAAAGAAAGACTGAAATTGACGAGGTACAAGATTGTTCGATATGTCACGCGGTCATTCATTTCGATCTCCCGGCCAAACTAGTCGCCTCTTGCGCTTTGGCCAATACTTATGTGTAAAATCGTACCGGTCTTCCTTAAGAACTTGCAAATTCGTTCCCTGTCAGCTTTATTTATACGAGAGGATACCACACCATGGAACGACGCGAATTTCTCAAAACCACCGGAAAGACACTGGCGTTTGCCGCTTCTACGACTGCCGTCGGAATGCTGTTTCATAATCGACAGGTCACCGGCAGCGAACCTATCATTTTAAAAACGTCCGACTTCACAGTTCCCGCTGACAAGCAGTTGCCGCAGGTAATACTGACGAAAAATTCAGACCCGATTGCGGCGCTGCACTCCTCATTGGATGGTATCGGCGGAATCAAGAGATTCATTCGCAAGGGGGACAAGGTGACGATCAAGCCGAACATCGGCTGGGATCGCACGCCGGAACAGGCCGCAGATACCAATCCGATATTGGTAGGAGAGATGGTTCGCCTGTGCCTGGCGGCCGGTGCAGCGCAGGTGATTGTCACGGATGTATCGTGCAACGAGCCGCGCCGTTGTTTCCTGCGCTCAGGAATTCGCGCGGAAGCGGAAAAGGCGGGCGCCAAAGTCATCCTGCCGCTCGAAGAGGACTATCTTCGCACCGTAGTGGGTGGGCAGGCCGTCGACGTCTGGCCGGTGCTGAAGTACTTCGTGCAGACCGATCGGCTGATAAACATGCCGATTGCCAAGCATCATTCGCTGACCGGCTATACCGGCGCCATGAAGAATTTCTACGGCATTCTGGGCGGCCGGCGAAGCCAATTCCATCAAAAGATTGACCAGGCAATTGTCGACGTGGCGGGACTCGGCAAACCGACGTTGACAGTCGTTGATTGCACCCGGGTATTGCTGCGCGGCGGCCCGACCGGCGGATCACTCGACGACGTGGCGATTGAAGATTCAGTGATCTGCGCCACCGATCAAGTTGCAGCCGATTCGCGGGCTTCGAATTTCTCGGTTTGAAAGGGGAGGACGTTTCCCATATAGTTCTCGCAGAGAAGCTGGGATTGGGAAAGGTCGACTATCGTGCCGCGGGCTTCAAAGAGATTACCGGATGACCATTAAGGCAGTTCGCAATTTGCGCCGTATCTCGCAGGTTGTATTCTTTCTAGTCTTCTTCTGGCTCATACTCAAGACAACTTTCGAAGTTCATTTTTTGCCCGCCAACGCCACCGAGATTCAACTCCCGTATCCGGTTTCTATTGCGCTTCAATTTGATCCGTTGGCCGCGTTGTCCACACTGCTTGCCGCCGGTACACTATATAAGGGGCTGCTCTGGTCGTTGGTCATTCTGATTCCCACAATTGTGCTAGGGCGTTTCTTCTGCGGCTGGGTATGTCCACTGGGATCACTTAATCACTGGGTATCGGAAGTGCGTGCAGTCAAAGGTACCGGCGACAATGCGCGTCGACTTAAGAGAAACCGTTACGGCAAGTATCAGCGTATCAAATACTATCTACTGTTCCTGTTCCTGGCCGCGGCTTTGTTCGGCAGTCTGCAAATAGGGTTACTGGATCCTCTGGCATTACTGGCACGCTCTCTCGGGACAGCGATATTACCGACCCTGCACACCGCGGCGCTAGGCATACTCGGTGCAGTGAAAGGTCTGGGTTCGCCGGCGATCGCGTCAGGGGCTCAATCGGTCTATGATGCTTTTGCCGCCGTCCTGCTGCCGTATCGCCAGGCGCACTTTCACGGAATCATTCTCATCGCTGTCTTCTTCCTGGCAGTACTTGTCTTGAATCGCCTGATCACACGTTTCTGGTGTCGAGGCATTTGTCCGCTCGGGGCATTACTCGGCGTCTTTTCACGCTGGACAATCTTCGGACTTACGAAAGACGAAGCAACCTGCAATCACTGCAACCTGTGCCTGCTGCATTGTCAGGGAGCAGACGGGCCTGATGTGGGATCAGTCTGGCGGCAGCCGGAGTGCCATCTCTGTCTCAACTGTCAGGCGGAATGCCCTGCGTCATCTCTCAGTTTCAAGTTCTACCCAGAGCGAGTTGCCACGGCTGCCAGTCCGGCGAGCACGCAGAAGGTTGACGCCTCGCGCCGCATGGTGCTGGCATCCCTTGCCAGCGGAGTTGCACTTGTGCCGCTGCTGCGATCGGGCGATGCCTTCGAAGTGAATTCCAATCCTCGCTTGATCCGCCCGCCGGGTTCGCTTCCGGAGAACCAGTTCATTTCCCGCTGTATACGATGCGGTCAATGCATGCGGGTTTGCCCGAACAATGCACTTCATCCGACTCTGCTGCAAGCCGGGGCTGAAGGACTGTGGTCACCGATATTAATTGCCAGGATTGGCTATTGTGAACCGACCTGCACTCTCTGCGGACAAGTATGTCCGACGGGAGCGATTTCCGAATTGACACTTACCCGCAAGGTCGGCAGCGAGACTGTGCCGCCAAACCGCATCGGCACGGCGTTCATTGATCGCGGCCGTTGCCTGCCCTGGGCGATGGCTACGCCCTGCATTGTGTGTGAAGAGTGGTGCCCAACTTCGCCGAAAGCGATTTACTTCGCGGAAGAAACGGCATTCAATCGTCGCAAGGAAGAAGTGAAAGTCAAGCGCCCGTCGGTCGATCCCGAACTCTGTACCGGTTGTGGCGCCTGCGAGTATGCGTGCCCGGTTACCGGCGATGCGGCGATCTACATCACCTCGGTCGGCGAGTCGCGGTCGAATCGGAATCAACTGCTGCTACGGAATCGCAAGTTAACTCCCCCACCTAACCGAATCTCGTGACGACGGATTTACTCTCAAAAGTCTTGATGTACGTAGGCTAATTCGCCTGGGAGCCTCTCGCCGTCAAGATCGAGCCAACCGCTGCGATAGCTAGCAGCAGAATCACGCCTACAAGAAGCCAGTGCAGCCCGATCGCGGGCAGAAGGACGGTTGTTGTCAGGACAGCGCCGAGAGATGATCCTGTGAGTTCGAGCGCGTAACCGGCGCCTTGGTTGGGCCCCGGGCGTCTACCGTAATATCGTCGTGTTGCCGCAGCGAACAGACTCCCGGTTCCGAGGGCTATTGTGAGCAGGAAGAGAATGTGGAATATTAGAAGCATCGATGACGGAACGGTCTTGTAGGCGAGAGTATACACGGTAGTCGCCGTCAGAAGCATTATGATCGCACTCAAGTCGACACGTTCAAATTCGGATTTGAGAGTCAGGTAGGTTCCCGCAGATAGTCCGAACATAAAGATTCCGATAAGGATCGCCAATTCGGAATACAAAGAACCCGCAGTTGACTGGTACACGTAGAACGCAATCATCTCCAATGTGAGTGAAACTACGCCGGCGCAGAAATAGAGGAACAGACCGTAAGATGCGTGTCCCTTGCGACCAATCACGGTAACGAAGAACAGAGTCACAATCAAGATGGGCAGTATTGCCAGCCACCAGGAACTATCCAATAAAGCTGCGGATATCTTCGCATCCAACTTGCTCAGTTCTGATCGATAGAGCGTCTCCTGAAGAGTCAATAGCGGAACGTTGAGACTGTTGGCATGCGAAGAACTGCCGAAGGATAAGACTAACCGATCTACCTTGAGACTATCAAGTCTGTCCTTGAGATAATTCTCACCAATGAATTGGGGAATGTACGAAAGTCGCGACAGATTCGAAATCAGGGAATCGTACGGCAGATCAAGCGGCAATTCATAAGACGCGAAGAACAAAGTCATGTTTCCCGGCCAGGATTGCACGTTCGGGAATGTCTCCCTTAGAGTGGCGTAGATCGTCGACAGGATTGTTTGCTCGCGAGCGCTGATATAGCGGTCGGAGTCGTAACGGGTCGGGATGAAAATGATTCCCTTGGGCGCAATCAGACGCCTGGCAGCGCCGAGAAAGTGCTTCGATATCAGGCGACTGTTTCTATAACTACCAAGATCGCCCGCCGGCAGAATGATAATGTCATATGACTGGTGCTTGCCGGTCCGCGATACAAATGCCAAAGGGTCGTCAGTGACTCGGACTATCTGAGAAGTGTTCGTCGCTTTTGTTCCACGCATTTGGCGCGGATCGACGGAAGTGATCGATACGTTGCCGAGTCTGCTGGCAAGTTGCTCGATGCCGAATTCGGTACGTCCGAAGACGAGAACTTTCGTGGCGCCCGGACTATAAGCGAACGGCGGCAGCAAGAGATTCTCATCCGTCAACAGGTCCGGGCTGGTCGCCTCAACCGTATTGTCGGTTAACAGGACAGTGCTGTTGTCGCGCGTGAGAATGGCTTCGTGACTGTATGGCGTATCGAAAGTCTGTTGTACTCGATACGACGAATACTTGATGCCGTCAATAGCGCGGTCGAGAATGGGAATACTCGTGACGGCGAGAACGATCATCAGTATCGCGCCAATCACGACAAAGAATCGCACTGCTCTTTTTGCCGACGGCGCAAATAGCAAAGCAGCCACGGTAATTACTGCGACGATGATCGCTATTGCTAGCGTCGAGAACCACGTTCCCGCCAGCAGCGTGATCAGCACGCCAGCGATTCCGGCGCCGACTCCTTCGATACAATAGAGCTTTGTGATCGTGTTTGACTCCGGCGATTGTCCGCGCACTATGGTTGTGAACAGCCAGCCCGACAGGATGCCCGCGGGGACCGTCGCAAGAATCGAAATCAGAGCCGCTGTACTGAAAGGGATTGTTTCTCCGGTTACGTGTGTCACATAGAGAGGAGATAATCGCGCAACGATGATCAGCAGAGGCAATAGCAGAGCTCCGGCGCCGAACAGTATAGTTGGTGTGACAGTTCTTTTTGTCTTACCGCCCAGATAAGCGCCTGCCGCGACGGCTATCAGCCAGCCAAACAAAGCCGTGCCGATGAATAGTTCACTGCCGTTGAGCGACGATTCGAGCTCGCGCAACAATAACACTTGTGCAGCAGTCGAGAAGAAACCGAGTAGAAGCCCCTGGCGAGTCATTTAGAAACGACCGGGAATGATTTGCCGGCATGCTGAACATTGATTGCCGGTCAGGTTGGACTGCAAAATGCGGAAACCCTTGCGCTCGATCAAGGTTGCGCCGCACTTCGGACAATAAGTTGATTCGGCGGGATGACCGGGAAGATTGCCAAGGTAGACATATTGCAGTCCCTCGGCCTTCGCGATATCCAGCGCAGTCTCCAGAGTCTTTGGCGGTGTCGGCGGCAGGTTCCTCAAGAGGTACTGAGGATAGAACTGCGAGAAGTGAAGCGGCACATCGACGCCGAGATTCGTCGCAATCCAGCGACTCAGGTCGCGAAATTCGGCCTCAGTATCATTAAGCGTCGGTACTATCAGTGTCACAATTTCTAGCCAGACGCCGGACTTTCTGATCTGCATCAGCCGATCAAGTACCGGCTTGAGTTCGCCGTTGACGACCGTCTTGTAGTATTCCTCGCGAATTCCTTTGAGGTCAACCTTGATTGCATCCAGGTGCGGGAGCAACTGGAGAAGCGGTTCCTCTTCGATATAGCCGCCCGAAACCATCACTGATCTGACGCCGTTCTTGTGTCCAAGTGCGGCAATATCCGACATGTATTCGTAGAAGATTGTCGGTTCAGAATAGGTGTAGGCGATGTTGGGGATTTTGCGTTGAACAGCCATTTCGACTGCCGACGCAGGCGGAAGATCAATGTTCTGGGTCTGCTCGGGGCGCGATTGAGAGATCTCCCAATTCTGGCAGAATTTGCAGTTGACGTTGCAGCCGGCGGTCGCCAGCGATAACGCCGTAGTGCCTGGATAGAAGTGGAAGAACGGTTTCTTTTCAATCGGATCGACGTTCAGCGAGCACGGTTTGCCATAGACTAACGTGTGATAGATGTCGCCTCGGTTTTCACGTGAGCCGCAATATCCGCGTTCGAGATCGGTGACGCGACAATGCCGGGGACAAATTCCGCATTCGATTCCGCCGCCCGGCAGCTTCTTGTAGAAACGCGCTTCCTGGGAGGAAAGATCGCTCGGCTCGCCCAAAACATAAGCATTTTGCAGTGTATTGAAAACCGGTGGGAATAAACCTGTCTGTGTCGCTGCAACAGCAGCGGCGCCGCAACCGACACATTGAAGGAAAGCGCGCCGTCTCATTAGAATAGTGTCTCCGAGTTATGTCGACCGCTTTTGTCGACAGACAGAACCTGCAAATCAATCTTCTTCATATCAGCAGTCCCCAGGCCGAGTTTCTCCGCCGTCGCCAGGTATTTCACGGGACGCTCGACCCTATCGAGAGTCGGCAAGCCGTTAACCGCACGAAAATGCTCGATTATTTCGAGACCCACTCGATCGGCGGCAACCGGGTCGTCGCTTACGACGATTCCGCCGAAGTAGGCGATATAGTCTTCCACAAAGCCGGGTCCGCCATTGTACTGGACGCGCACGGCATCAATAATGGTCAGCCGGTTCTTCGTACGAATCGGCTCCAAGAGATTGACATGGGCACAGAACGGATTGCAGTTGTCGGCGTGGTACTTGTTAGGGTTGTTGATAGCGCCGTACATATTCTTCATGCCGCCCGACAAACCCGCGACGGAGTGGTCTTTCAATACGGGCAGATTGATGTTGACGTCGACGATTTCAGTCAAGATGCGCGTAACCAACGAGTTGACCTCGCCAAACGAATAGAAATCGCTGCTATAGCCAGCAATGGTGGCATCAGTGCCGAAGCAGCGCCGACCGGTCGAGGTCGCATTTAGTTTGTAGTCGGAGGCAGATAATTCACGGTTGCTGCGCTCCCAGACGACAATGTCTTTGTCGCGCAAACCGGTCGATGTCAACAGATTCGAGAGAGCGTCGATAAGAGGCACCGGCGTCGCATTCCATTTGTGCGCCAGGCAGTTCGGCTTCATACCAACTACACCGTCGGGCAGATACTTTCGAATGGCGGCCTGCAAATCGCCGTTACCAGAAAGCGTCAGGAAGGCGGAATTGAGAAGAATTTCGTAATCCGATTGAGAAAGAGGGCGATTTCGCTGGTCGCCAATGTACTTGACCACAACGACCCGGCTCATATACTGAATATACACCCTTACTGGCGGAAGGGGTACGGTTTTTGCCCGCACCACTTTGGGC
This sequence comes from uncultured bacterium, assembly GCA_963726455.1. Taxonomy (GTDB): domain Bacteria; phylum Zixibacteria; class MSB-5A5; order CAIYYT01; family CAIYYT01; genus CAIYYT01. Next base: position 1,794,371 of record CAVSCK010000004.1, on the reverse strand, counting down.
CTGAATCAGTCCGGAGGAGTCCAATGAAAAGATTCGTGATACTCTGCACGTTGATATTCGCCGTTGCCGTTTCACAAAGCGCCACAATAAGGCAGCCGGCGGTGGCAGGCCAATTCTATCCGGCAGATAGCGCGGAATTGAGAGGAGCGGTCGAGTCGTTTCTAGGCAAGGTCAGCGAGCCGGCCATCGAAGGACGGCTTATCGCGCTGGTCGTTCCGCACGCGGGCTATCCGTACTCAGGTCCGGTGGCCGCATATTCATACAAGCTCCTGCAAGATTCCGGCATTAAGAAGGTCATTCTCTGTGGACCATCGCATTACGTTCGATACCAGGGCGTATCGGTCTATGGACCGGGCATCATATGGAAAACGCCATTGGGAAACGTTGCGTGCGACGACTCTCTCTGCAACAAGGTTCTCGCATTCAACGAACTATTCGCAGTTGCATCTCAACCGCATGAGCGCGAGCATTCGCTGGAGGTGCAGGTTCCGTTCTTGCAGACGGTACTGAAGGATTTCCGTATTGTGCCGCTGGTTATGGGAACGCAGAGCGCAATGGAAATTGATCTCACCGCGAAAGCTCTGGCATCCCTGAAGCTGGATAATCATTCAGTTATGATCGCATCTTCGGATTGGCAACATTATCGCCCGGCGAAAGAGGGCTACAAAATGGATTCGCTGGGCATGGACTGCCTGGACAAATTCAAAATAGCGAAGCTTCAGCAATATCTGAGCACGGGGCAGGTGGAAATGTGTGGCGGTGGCCCCGTTCTTGCCGTGCTGAAAGCCGCCAAGGCGATGGGCGCCGACAAAGTGAAGATATTGCGGTATGGCGATTCCGGTGACATCACCGGAGACAAATCCACAGTGGTCGGATATGTTGCAGCCGCGATCTACAAGTCGTCGTCTCCTACGAAGAAGACTGATCCCGAGAAACAGGGACAGATTGAAAAGACACCTGAGGAGCAATCGACCGCGCTGTCGGCGGGCGACAAGAAGATGCTCCTGGAAATTGCCCGCAGGTCGATTGAGAGCTACTTGGCCAAAGGAACAGTGCCTGACTTCGACGTGTCGGAAAGACTCAAGGCACCGGGCGCTGCGTTTGTCACTCTGAACGAGAATGGGCAACTACGCGGCTGCATCGGCTACACGATAGCAGTCGAGCCGCTTTACAAGACGGTCTCCGATTGTGCAGTTAAAGCGGCTGTCTCGGACCCTCGTTTCGTACCGGTCGTCGCTTCTGAAGTGCCGAAACTAAAGCTTGAGATTTCGGTTCTGACGCCGCTGGTGCAGGTAGAGTCGCTGGATGACATCCAAGTCGGTCGCGATGGCCTCATGATTTCTCTCGGAAACAATCGGGGCCTGTTGCTGCCTCAGGTGGCGACGGACTATGGCTGGAATCGCACGCAGTTTCTGGAGCAAACATGTGAGAAGGCGGGGTTGCCGAGCGACGCATACAAGAACCCGGATGCCGTGATTCACAAGTTTCAAGCCCTGGTATTTGGCGAGTGACAAGAGCCGAGGGTTAATCTCCTAAACGACTTCAATCGCGAACGCTCCCTGTGGAGCGACATAGCCGATTTCCCAGACTGACAAGCCAAGAGACATGGCCTCCTGCATCAGCAGGTCACCACTTGCCTTCGGCAACGCGATCAGCAGGCCACCCGAGGTTTGAGCATCGAACAGAAGATCAACTTGCGGACCAGACAGCTCTTTGGAAATCATTGTCTTGTCTTCCAGATACTCGCGATTTGCTGAAGCGCCTCCTGTAAGATGCCCCGCCTCTGCGTATTGGAGCACGTTGGGAAGCAGGGGCAATTTATCGAACGTCAAACTGAATGTAACCCGGGAGCCGCTTGCCATCTCGTACGCGTGGCCGAGTATCCCGTAACCGGTAATGTCCGTTGCCGCATGCGCACAGTATTTAACCATGAGCTCGGACGCTTTGTCGTTCAGGCGTGTCATTGATTCTGTAGCCGCGCTGACATCAGCCGGATCTGCGGCATCATGTTTTAGGGCAGTAGTGATTATGCCCGTCCCCAATGGTTTAGTTAGATACAAGCGGTCGCCGGCCTGCGCGCCGACGTTTCTCACGATCTTGTCGATATCGATAATTCCGGTGGCTGCCACGCCGTACTTCAACTCTTTATCCTTGATCGAATGGCCGCCGACGATGACAACACCGGCCTCCTTGATCTTGTCGGCGCCACCTCTAAGTATGCGGGCCAGAATTTCCCCCGGCATTGAGCTTGATGGGAAAGCAACAATATTCAATGCCGTCAGCGGTTTGCCTCCCATGGCGTAGATATCGGACAAGGCGTTTGCCGCCGCGATCTGGCCGAAATAATATGGATCATCGACGATCGGCGGAAAGAAGTCCACCGTCTGCACCAATGCTTGCCGATCGTTAATTCTGTACACGCCTGCGTCATCAGATGTCTCAAATCCGACCAACAAGTTCGAGTTCGAGTTCGGCGGTAACGATTTTAGTACTTCGGCCAAAAACTTTGGCCCCAATTTCGATGCTCAGCCGGCGCAGGAAACCTGTGCCGTTAGCTTGACCGATATCTCATCTTTACTGTTCTTCATAACGACTGACCAAGATACGCTGTTCTGCCATACCGTGCAAACATCTCCTGCATTTGCCAGGCGATAATCACTAAGATGCAGGGTAGAGACCACGTAACATATTCATAAGGAGGAGCATATGCCTGACTACCAGTACCTGATTATTGGTGGCGGGATGACGGCCGATGCAGCAGTCCAGGGCATCCGTGAAGTCGACCAACAGGGGACAATCGGAATCATCAGCAGCGACAGCCACCCGCCGTATAACCGTCCACCGCTATCAAAAGGACTATGGAAAGGGGACCCAATTGAAAAGGTCTGGCGCCCGTTTGCGTCCGATCATGCCGAATTGCATTTGTCGACGACTGCGATTGGCATCGATGTGGCAAACAGGCGAGTGACCGATAACCGGGGAGTTGCATACACGTATTCGAAATTGCTCCTCGCCACTGGCGGCAAAGTACGGCGCCTGTCGTCTGCAGATGATGGCGTAATCTATTTTCGCACGCTGGACGACTATCAAAGATTGCGTGACCTGAGCAATGGTGAGCAACATGTTGCCGTCATCGGGGGTGGATTCATTGGCTCGGAAATCGCGGCTGCGTTGGCTATGAACGGCAGGTTGGTAACTTTGATCTTCCCCAGCGCGACTCTGGGAGATCATGTATATCCAAAGAGATTATCCGCATTTCTGTCGGGCTACTTTGAGTCAAAGGGAGCAGAGATTATCGCAGGCGAGAAAGTCGCCAAACTCATTCGGCGAAATTCGCAATTCGTAATTACGATGTCCGGCGGAAGTGTACGGACATTCGATTGTGTCGTGGCTGGAATCGGAATCGAGCCGGAGACGTCATTGGCAGAGTCAATCGGTGTCAAGGTGGAAAACGGCATTCTCGTCGATGAGTTTTTGCAGACCAGTCATCAGGGAATTTACGCTGCCGGTGACGTGGCGAATTTCTTCAGTCCCCATCTCAATAGGAGAATTCGAGTCGAGCATGAAGACAATGCGAATGTCAGCGGCAGGGCGGCGGGCGCAAACATGGCGGGCGCTCAACGGGCGTACAAATACTTGCCATTTTTCTATTCAGACCTGTTTGATTTGGGTTACGAAGCAATAGGTGAACTCGATTCGCGGCTGGAGATGGTCGAGGATTGGCAGGAAGAATTCCAGAAGGGCGTGGTCTACTACTTGAGTAGCGGCAGAGTCAGGGGAGTGCTGCTTTGGAACGTCTGGGGACAGGTTGAACAGGCGCGTAAGTTAATAGCGGAGCCAGGTCCGTTCACTGCTGCAAACCTCAAAGGGCGGATTGGAACCTGATCACGGCCGCTGAGGCCAAAGTTTGTGCACCAAAGAGAAAAGCACCGGAAATTTCCAAGCAGATTCAGTCGCATGAATACTGATTGTCCAGAACCGCGAAAGAGTGTTTTCTTAAGCAGAGTCATTCGATATCGGGAGGATAGTTATGGAGTCAGTCGCTAAGGTAAACGACCGCATTTCCCCATTGTGGAAACAGGCCACGATTGTAACAATCGTGATTGGCCTGGCGATTCTAATCTGGGTGTCGGTACGGAGCTACGAAAACGCCCCACCAATTCCCGAAAAAGCGATTTCGACAGAAGGCAAGCTGATCTGGACCGGAGATGACGTAACCGCGGGACAGAGCGTCTTCCTGAAATACGGTTTGATGGAGAATGGTACGATTTGGGGGCACGGCGCCTATTTGGGTCCCGACTTCTCAGCGCAATATCTCCATGCGCTCACGATCCGAATGTTATCAGACGTCGCCCTGACGCGCTATAACAAGAGCCCGTCGGAGCTAATCGATGAGGAGCTATCGAGTGCGCAGGGGGAGACGGAGCGCCTGTTGAAGCAAAATCGCTACGATCCAGCCGGTCGTATACTAGTACTTACTCCGTCAGAAGTGGCGGCTTTCTCCGAGCAGGTCGGGTACTGGGCGGGATATTTCTCAACGCCACAGAATAACCGGGGATTGACGACAAAGACAATTCGTGATTCAGTCGATTTGAAACAGTTGACGGCGTTCTTCGCGTGGGCTGCCTGGGCATCCGTTGCCGATCGACCCGGATTCAATTCCTCCTATACTAACAATTTTCCTTATGCTCCAGAATCGGGGAATCGGCCAACGACCGGTTCTTATCTTTGGAGCACACTAAGTCTGATTACTCTCCTCGGGGCCACAGGCCTTGTGCTGTTCATAGTAGGGAAGTTCGACTACCTTGGCTGGAAAGGCCACAACACTCACGTTCATCCGCAGATGGTGCCGCTAGTGACCACAGCAAGTCAACGAGCCACGATTAAGTATTTCCTGATTGCAGCCGTGCTGTTTCTAGCACAAGCAGTAGTCGGAGGCGCAACCGCACATTACCGCGCCGACCCGGGCAGCTTCTACGGTATCGACATATCCAGTCTATTTCCCAGCAACATCCTGCGAACCTGGCACCTGCAATTGGCGATATTTTGGATCGCTACGGCTTACGTCGGCGGAGGGCTTTTGCTGGCGCCCGCAGTCGGTGGAACCGAACCCCGAGGACAATCGCGGGGAGTACACCTGCTCTTTGGAGCCTTGGTGATCGTTGTGGCTGGGAGCCTGCTCGGAGAGATTCTGGGAATTAATCAGCTCCTGGGCAATGTGTGGTTTTGGTTTGGTCACCAGGGTTGGGAGTATCTTGACCTGGGAAGAGCATGGCAAATCCTTTTGGCTGCCGGACTAGTGCTATGGCTGATTCTGCTATTTCGGGCGCTGAAACCGGCGAGGTCTGCCATCGAAACCTCTGAGATATCCTCTCTGTTTCTGTATTCAGCCATCGCCATTCCGATCTTCTACTTGCCCGCGATGTTCTTCAGTAGCACGACCAATTTCACGGTCGTCGACACCTGGCGTTTCTGGATCATCCATCTGTGGGTCGAAGGCTTCTTCGAGCTTTTCGTGACCGCGATGGTAGCCGTAATCTTCTTCAAACTAGGACTCGTGACACACACCACAGCAACTCGAGTCGTTTATCTGGACGCGATACTATACCTCGGCAGTGGAATCGTCGGCACAGGCCATCACTGGTATTGGACCGGACAATCCGAGGTCACCCTTGCGTTGGCGGCAATGTTCTCGGCAATGGAAACCGTGCCGCTGACGCTGCTAACTCTCGACGCCTGGGATTTCATCAAACTCACCCGGGGACGATGTGATATCTGCAATCAGGTCATATCCGTTCCGCACAAATGGACTTTCTATTTTCTGATGGCGGTCGGCTTCTGGAACTTCGTGGGCGCAGGTATCTTCGGTTTCCTGATCAACCTGCCGATTGTGAGCTACTTTGAAGTAGGGACGATGCTGACGCCGAATCACGGTCACGCGGCCATGATGGGTGTATTCGGAATGCTGGCCGTTGCCTTGATGGTATTTTCGTTTCGTCAGGTCGTGACAGACGCGCAATGGGCAACGATCCAGAAATATGTTCGTTTATCTTTCTGGGGACTTAATGCCGGATTGGCGCTTATGGTGATAACCAATCTGTTTCCGGGTGGGGTCGTTCAACTCCTGGATGTGCTGAAGAATGGATACTGGCATGCCCGAAGCCCTGAGTTTCTGGATCAGGAATTCGTGAAGACGATCGAGTGGCTGAGACTGCCGGGTGATGTGGTCTTCATCACCATAGGCATTCTGCCTTTGGTGTATGCAGGTTTGAAATCGTACTTGTATTCACGAGAGAATGCGCGCGGCGGAATTCGCGTTAACTAACAATGTGATAAGGGAAATCGATCGCTTTGCCTGAGCGCGGAAACTGTGAAAGTCAGTATTGAAAAGCAGTCCGGCAGGCCATTTGGCCCACCGGACTTTGATTATACTAGTCCGTCACCGGCTTCTTAGGTTCGATATTTGTAATCGTTCCGAATTCGGTGAGCGGCTTCTCAAACGTCTCCGGTTTGCCAACCACGATATAAGTGAGTTGATCGGGTTTGAGATATTTCTGAGCAACTTGCTTAATATCGGCTTGCGTCACTTTGAGGCAGTTGTCCGAGTACTTTGCATAGTAGTCAGCCGGATAGCCGTCATATTCCAGCCCCATCAGACTGCGAACGATCTTGGAAGCGGTGTCGAAGTTGAAAACCATACGGTTGACGATGGCGCTCTGTGCTTCCTTGAGTTCCTGTTCAGTGACACCGTCATTTCGGATGCTTTCGATTTCCTCGGTAATAATCTTGGTGGCCTTGTATGCCGTGGAGCTCTTCGTCTGGCAGTCGGCCTCGAAGGTTCCGTAATCACGCGAACCAACGTCGAAACTGGAACCAACATGATAGGCAAGGCCCTCATCCGACCGCACACGGCTGGTCAAACGGGAAGTGAACGAGCCGCCGCCGAGGATGTAGTTGAGAATCTCAACCGCATATCGGTCAGGATTGTCGCGCTTGATGCCCAGTTCGCCGATAGCGAGATAGGCCTGGTTGATGTCTTTCTTGACTTGGTAGACACCCGGCTTGTAACTCATCGTGACGGCCGGCGCATCCGGAACGGTCTGCGATGACTTCTTCCAGTCACCGAAGTATTTCTGCACCTTCGCCAGCAGGTCGGTCTTGTCGAAGTCACCGGAGATTCCCAAAATAATTCCGTTGGGAGTAAAGAAACGCTGATGATAGTCGGCGAGGTCCTGCACAGTAATGCTTTTCACGGTTGACCAATCCAGAATTCGGCCGAACGGGTGATCGCCGTATACGGTATTCGCGAAATACATGTTGACCAGACGATTGGGGTCATCGTTGCGACGCCTGATCTGATTCTTGACGTCAGTCTTGGCCAGGTCGAGTTTGTCCTGCGGAAACGCCGGATTGCGCAACATGTCGGCAAGAAGCTGCAATCCCAGATCCATGTCCTTAGATAGAACGCTGAGATTCGCCGAGCCGGATTCGGAGCCGATGTTGAGTTCCAGTGATCCGCCGACGTATTCGAGCAGCGTATTCAGCGAGTCACCGCTGACCGTTTTGGTCCCGCCCGATCGCATGACATTGCCGACCAATCCGGACAAACCGTTCTTGTCCGGCGAATCATAAATACTTCCGCAACGAATCATGGCTGAGGCGTTGATGAGCGGAAGTTTGTTGTCCTGATAGAAATAGAGTGTAAGTCCGTTGCCAAGCACGATGCGCTCGACTCCGGAGCCAACCTTGGGAATAGTGATATCGATTTTGCCCTGCATGAGATTGTCGATGGTCTTCGAACCGGCGGACTTTGCCGGCGAAGTCTGTGCTCCCAGCGAAGCCATCGTGAGTAGTAATAGGGCTATCGTAAGTGACAATAATTTCTTCATGTTATTACACTCCAGTCTAATTCGTCTTGGGGCCGGAGGCAGCCGGTTGATCCGCGGTCGGCCTCACAACGTAGGTCACGACGCGATTGCTTTTGACCAGATACTTGTTGACCACTCGCATAACGTCGTCAGCCGTCACTTTCTTTACTGCATCAGCGCGACTGATGAAGTCATGCCAGTCACCAGTCATGGCTTCGCTGGATGCAATTCGCGATGCCAGTCCGCGATTATTTTCCAGGGAGCGAAGCAACTGGGCGTCCACCTGATTGCGAACCTTCTGCAGTTCCCAATCGCTCACTTTCTCAGTCTTGAGTCTGTCGATCTCAGCATAGACCGCGGCTTCCATTTCCTGAATCGTGTGGTCGCCGTATGGTGTGATCGAACAGGAGAACGCGCTGGGATAGCGGCCGTAATCAACGCCGGCATTGGCTGTCCCGAGCTTCTTCTCGCGAATGTTCTTGTAAAAGCGGCTAGTGCGCCCGGTCGACAGTATATTCGCCGCAACATCAAGAGCGGCGAGGTCAGGATGCCCAATTTGTGGCACGTGCCAGGAAATGTCACCGACGGGATTCGCGTCGTATTCGACTTCAACTCTCTTTTCGCCTGCCTGCGGGGCGTCACGGGTGACCACCGGACGGGGCAACGGCTGCGCCGGAATCTTGCTGAAGTATTTCTCGCAAATCGCAAACACTGCATCCGCAGTTACGTCGCCGACTACTACAACCACAGCGTTTGAAGGCGAGTAATGGGATCGGAAATAGTCCTCGACGTCCTCGCGCTGCAACGTCTGCAGGTCGCTCATCCAACCGACGACCGGCCAGGAATAAGGCGAGGCGCTGTAAAAAGCGGAAGATGATGCTTCGCCGAGCCGGCCTCTCACCTGGTTCTCGACACTCAATCGGCGCTCTTCCATGACGACATCACGTTCCGAGTAGAACTCTCTGAGCACGAGATTCGCCATTCTGTCACTTTCCAGAAACGCCCACAATTCGAGCCGATTCTTAGGCAGTGAGACATAGTATTGAGTGCCGTCATTACTAGTGGAGGCATTCAAACCGGAGCCGCCGCTCTGCAGATAGGTGCTCCAGAGCTCGTCCTTAATTACGTACTTCTTTTCCTCGGATTGCAGGTCAGCCATTTGTTGCCGCAACTGCTTGATTTTTGTGGAGTCCTGAGGGTTGAGCGGACTCTGAATCTTCGCTTGCTCTGCATAAAGCCGATGTGCCAGGGTATCAATCTTGGCCATGATGGGAACCTCGGCCTCGTAATTGCTCGTGCCGACAATCTTTGTTCCCTTGAACAACATGTGTTCGAGCAGGTGTGATGAACCGGTAATGCCGGGATGCTCATCAACCGATCCGGTGTTGAAGCGAATGATCGTGGAAAAGACCGGCGCCGAGTGATTCTCGAGAACCAGTATCCTCATACCGTTGGCCAGCGTGTGCTTCTTGACGTCCAGGCGCACGTCGGGCGTCTGCGCTTGCGCTAATGACACCAGAAGCGTGACGATGGCAATTGCCATAGGAAATCGACATCTTGACATCTGCGCTATTCCTTGTCTTTTGGGTGAGAGTTAATTGAGTCCGCTGTGAATCATTTGTCTTCGTTAGTTCCCGTCGAGAGATCAGACTACGTTCCATCCAGGATTCTGTCAACGAGACGATCAAAAGCTATACCAAACCTAATGGACACGCAAGCTCTTTATTGGCGAATTGGAATAAGCAGAGTGCTCAAATACACAAAGAAGAACCGGAAATCCGTCATTGCCGATGCGTAGTTGCAGGAATAGACAGAACCTGTCGGCGATTGTGCCGTGGGCCCAGATATTTGGTAGGAGAATAAAGTGAGGGTGTGCTTACCGACTAGAGCAGGGCGGCTGCATCGCGGTCAAGCAACCATATGAGAGCAGCTTGTCCGCCGACCATGCTTGCCGGGTAGAGCTTGCCGCCGCGATCCTGATCTGCAAGTACCGCTTTGACGATTTCCGCCTTTTCCCTGCCAGCTGCCAAGAGAATGATTTGTCGCGCGGCATTAATCGCCGGAAGTGTCAGGGTGAGGCGCATAGGCGGCTCGGAGGTAGCTTTTACATGCGCAACCCATCGCTGAGTTTCGCTTAGAACCGGCGAACCCGGGAATAGCGATGCCGAATGGCCATCAGTGCCGACACCGAGAAGCACCAAGTCGAACTTCGGCCATTCTGCGGAAAACCATTTCTCCAACAACTCTTGATACTTTGTCGCGGCCAGTTCCGGGGATTCAAAATCAGTTGGCATTGGGTGTACATTTTCGGGGGGGATGGGAATGCGTGCAATCAACTCATCGCGTGCCATTCCAAAGTTGCTAAGTGGACTGCTGTATTGCACGAAGCGTTCATCGCTCCAGAAGAGATGAACAATATTCCAGCGAATTCGGTCGTGATAGTCTTTAGCGAGGAGGCGATACAATGTCCGAGGAGTATGTCCACCGGACAGCGCAATTGAGAACGGTCTATTCGAATCAAGCGCTTTGCCAATTTGCTCGGCAATTTCTGCTGCGGCACGTCTTTTCAGATCGTCGGAATCCGAACAGACTATCACTTCCCGGAGTTTGCGTTTTTCCACGTTCCGTGAATCTCCTCCAAGAGTCTGTCGGCTTCCTCGGGCCCCCAGGTTCCTGCCTCGTACGGATAGACCGAATGCTGTGATTCGAGCAATGGCGTATAGAGTTGCCAAGATGTCTCGACTTCGTCGGCATGGACAAACAAAGTTTGGTCACCGATGACGATATCTCGCAGCAGCGTTCGATATGCCTCAGGAAGCGGGCCGAACACTTCTGCGTAACGAAAATGCATCCGCTGTGTCTCCAAATTGATCCCCTGCCCGGGAGCTTTAACCTGGAACGACAACTCGAAACCTTCGTCCGGCTGAAGAATCACTTTCAGGACGTTTGGATGTGGATCTCCGGTTTCGACCGGATGAAAGATTGAAACAGGCGGGTGACGGAATGTGACCTCAATCTGCGTCAACCGGCGTGGTAATCTCTTGCCGGTTCGCAGGTAGAAGGGAACGCCTTGCCAACGCCAGTTGTCGATTTCCACGCGCATTGCCAGGTAAGTCTCTGTCGTAGAAGTCGCGGAGACGCGCGGCTCCTCCAAGTATCCGGGCACCAATTGACCGTCGATGTGACCCTGCGCGTACTGCCCGAAGACAACGTCGGAGATTCGAATCGGCCTTATCGAGCGCAGAACTTTGACCTTCTCGTAACGGATCGAATCGGCATTGAACGAACTCGGCACTTCCATTGCGGTCAAGTGTGAGCAACTGTGTGAGATGATTTTGTACCATGTCACGCAGTGCGCCGGCTTGTTCATAGTAGGCACCCCGGTGTTCAACACCTAGCTCTTCAGCGACTGTAATCTTGACGCTCTCCACGCGATCGCGATTCCAAAGCGATTCGAAAATCGAATTCGCAAATCGAAAGGCCAGGAGATTCTGCACCGTTTCCTTTCCGAGGTAGTGATCAATTCGGTAGATCTGGCTCTCGTCGAAATACTGGTGAACCAGGGCATTCAGCTTCTGAGCCGAGGTGAGATCACGGCCAAACGGCTTTTCGATGATGAGTTTCGTCCAACCCGAGGAGTGGTTGAGTTTACATTGGCCCAGTGCGGTGATTGTCGAGGGAAATACTGCCGGCGGCAAAGCCAAGTAGAAGATCCGGTTGCCGGGAAGATCATTCTGCGCCTCGATTTCGGAGATGCGACGCGCGAGGACGTCGAATTCGTCGGCGACGGGCTGGTAATAGAGGCAATTGGTACACCATTTTTCGAGATCCTCAGTCTTTATTCCGGCGTCGATCAAGGCCTGGTTTGCCCACTTGCGAAAGCCATCATCCGTCAGTCCCGACTGAGTCGACACTCCCAGGATGTAGCAATTGTCACGGAGAAATCCTTCGGCAGTTAATTGGTAAATCGCCGGGAGCAGCTTGCGCTTCATTAAGTCGCCGGTGGCTCCGAAGATTACGAACAGATGAGGTTCAACTTGACCTGTAGGCACGGCTACTCCTTCCGCTTGACGGCGTGGCCGCCGAATTTCTGCCTCATGGCCGCAAGCAGTTTGTCTCCAAACGAATCATCGACACGGGAGCGTAGGCGTTCCAGTAACGATAGCGTAATAATCGGCGCCGGCACATCGAGATCAATCGCCTCCGAGACAGTCCAGCGACCTTCGCCGGAATCGGCCACAAACGGAGCGATATCTTTCAGATCGGGATTTTCCTGCAATGCCTCTGCCGTCAGGTCCAACAACCACGACCGCACTACGCTGCCGCTGCGCCAGATTTCGGACACCTGGTGGAGGTCAAGAGCGAATTCCTTTTTCTGTTTCATCAGCGCAAAACCTTCGGCATAGGCCTGCATCATGCCGTACTCGATTCCGTTGTGTACCATCTTGACGAAATGGCCTGAGCCGACCGGCCCGACGCGTCCCCAGCCCTTGTCGGGCGCCGGAGCAAGTGTTTCGAAGATCGGCCGCAGGCGGTCGACGATTTGTGCGTCGCCACCGACCATCATGCTGTACCCCTCGGTCAGTCCCCAGATGCCGCCGCTGGTGCCCACGTCCACGTAGTCGATTCCCTTTTCTTTGAGCATCTTTGCCCGACGCAATGAATCTCGGTAATAGGAATTTCCGCCATCAATGATTATGTCACCGCGCGAGACCATTGTTACCAATTGCGCCAACGCGTCATCAACTGGCGCGCCGGACGGTATCATCAGCCACAAGATTCGCGGGGAAGCCAATTGTCCGACCAGATCCTGTAACGACTTGGCGCTAGTTGCTCCCTTGTCGACAACCCGCTGCACCGCGTCAGGACTGCGATTGTATGCCACCACCTTGTGTTTACCACTCAATAATCGCAACACCATGTTGGCACCCATTCGGCCCAAACCGATCATCCCAAGCTCCATAATTCAGCTTCCTCCTTTGAATCTTCTATTCAAACGCAACATACTCGTGCATTTCCGCCGCTAACTGTTGCGGGTTTTGATAATGAATCGTTGCCATGCCCAGATGCTTGACGCATTCGAGATTGAGCAGCCGGTCGTCGATGTAAAGACATTCCTCGGGACGACGTTGCGTGACCTGCAAGGCAATATCATATATGGCGCGATTCGGTTTTCTGACGCCAAGAAAGCATGAACTAAAGAAGTCGGCAAAGTAGTTGCGAAGTCCGAAATTCTCAATTCGATACAGGTTTAGTTCGAGTGCTTCATTATTTAGTGCCGCCAGAAAGTAATCGCCACTGTTTGACAGTTTCGCCAGAATCGAAAGTGTCTCGACATTTGCCTGTGATTGTTCGAACATGAACAACTTGACTTCTTCCGCGGTGAATTCCCGTTGCCGGTAGAAGATCGTGCGGTCCAGGTATTCGGCCAGTGTGATTCGACCCGTTTCGAAGTCGTCGACCACCAGCCCGTGCCGGTCCTCAAATTCCTCCCAGTTCAGGCCAAAACGCGACGCCGCTGCCCGTCGGGATTCCAACTCCCAGCCGTTGGTCAGAATCACACCACCGATATCCCAAAACATGGTTGTGATCTTAGCCAAAGTCCCCTCTATAAGTTCAACACGAAAGGTTATCGGTCGTCAAGCGTGAAGCAATGTCACTTGCTTACCGGCAAGACTTCCCAACAGATCGTCGAATGATTTCTCGAAAGCTGCGACACCGTCATCCTCCAGTTTCTGCATCACCCATCCCAAGTCGATGCCGTGCTTTGAAAGTTCTTGCAGCAACGCCTTTGCAGTGTCGAGATCGCTCTCGATCGTCAACGTAGGAGTGAGGTGGTCGAGCATCGCGGCGTATGTTTGTGGCGGGACCGTGTTGACAGTCTGCGCACCGACAAGATTCTCGACGTATTTCAATTCACTATAAGCCGGGTTCTTGGTCCCGGTGCTGCCCCACAGAGGACGCTGAATTCTTGCCCCTCTCTTTTGCAGCGATACAAACCGGGGTGTACCGAATATCTCCTTGAATGATTGATAGATCAATTTCGCGTTTGCAACCGCGGCAGTTCCGAGCAGCTTCCGCAGTTCGTCTCCCGTTTTCGAATCGGTTGCCTCCTGGATCTTCTTTTCCAGCAGACTATCCACGAGCGTGTCAACACGGCTAACGAAAACACTGGCAACCGAAGTAACTTGATTGACTCGGTTTCCATTTGTTAGCCGGGCTTCAATTCCGCGCAAATAAGCGTCCACGACTTCGCAATAACGTTCCTGCGAAAATATGAGGGTCACATTGATGTTGATTCCTTCAGAAGTCATCTGTTCGATCGCGGGCAGACCTTCTTTGGTCGCCGGGATCTTGACCATGAGATTGGGTCGGGTGATGCGATTCCAGAAATAGCGCACTTCCTCTTCCGTTGCCCGTGTATCATGTGCGCTGTGCGGATTGACCTCGATACTGATGTACCCATCGCGCCCATTTGTGTGATCATATACGGGACGCAACACATCTGCGGCCGTCTTTATATCGGATATCATGAGTTCCCTCAGGATATCCGCGGTAGCCATATCAGGATGCGCATCCGTCAATTCGCGAATCTGGTCGTCGTAGTCGCTGGTGCCGGCAATAGCTTTGTCAAAAATCGTCGGATTTGAGGTGACGCCCTGCAGGCCCTCGCCAACCATTTCCTTTAACTTGCCACTGCTGATCAACTTCCGGCTGATGTTGTCAAACCAGATGCTCTGGCCAAATTTGTCAAGCTGTTGTATTGCATTCATTATCGATTCTCCTCAGCTCTGCTGTTTCTCTATATCTAGAACCTTCTGGAGACGTCGAATGTGCCGCTCCTCGTTCGAAAAAGTTGCTTTTAGGAATGCCCGCGCAATTTCGAGGGCGAGGGCCGTACCGATGACGCGCGAACCAAGACATAATACGTTGGCATTGTCGTGTTCAACGCCTTGGTGCGCCGAATATGTATCATGTGCCAAACCGGCGCGGATGCCCTTGATCTTATTGGCGGCAACCGATGCACCAATGCCGCTGCCGCACACTAGAATACCGCGTTCTGCCTGGCCGGACACTACCGCCTTGCCGATGGCGCGGGCGTAATCGGGGTAATCTGAGGGTCGTGTGTCATAAGCGCCCAAGTCATGCACCTCATGCCCGTCCTGTTGCAGAGCCACCGCCAATTCCTGCTTCAACGCGAAGCCGGCATGGTCGCAGGCAATCGCCACCTTCATCCCATGGTCCTTTTGACTGCCGCGAGCACGTTTTCGACCGTAAAGCCAAATTCCCGAAACGCAACGTCAGCAGGTGCAGAAGCGCCGAAGGATTTCATGCCCACAAACTCGCCTTTAGGACCCAGGTAGCGCTCCCAGCCAAGTTTCACGCCCGCCTCAATCGCCACTCTTGCAGTGACAGAAGGGGGTAGAACGCTATCACGATATTCCTGCGACTGCATTTCGAACAATTCCCACGAAGGTATGCTTACAACTGAGGCACGAACTCCTTCCGCAGTGAGCTTTTCGAATGCGCGTAGTGCCAGATGTACTTCAGATCCGGTGGCGATCAGCAGCACTTGAGGATTTGCAGTCTGAGTGAGTACGTACCCACCTCTTTCCACGTTGGCTGCGGAAGAATAACGTGTCTGATCGAGAACCGGAAGTTTCTGCCTGGTCAGGGCCATAACAGTCGGACCGTTTCGATGTTCAAGGGCATATTTCCAGGCGAATGCCGTTTCATTGGCATCTGCGGGGCGAAGTATGACTAATCCCGGTATTGCGCGCAGTGCCGCCAGATGCTCAACTGCTTGATGCGTGGGTCCGTCCTCGCCAAGGCCGATGCTGTCATGAGTATAGATAAAGATCGTCGGATATCTCGATAACGCTGCCAACCGAATCGACGGGCGCATGTAGTCGGAGAAACAGAAGAAGGTACCACCGTACGGAATCAGCATATCACTCACGGCTATACCGTTGAGGATGGCGCCCATTCCATGCTCTCGCACTCCGTAGTGGATGTATCGTCCGGCGCGATTGCCGGCGTCGAAAATTATTGCACCTTTGAAGAATGTATTGTTGGACGGTGTCAGATCTCCCGATCCGCCAACAACGAGCGGCAGCTTGGGCATGATCGCGTCCAGAATTTTGCCCTGGGCTTCACGAGTCGCAATTGATGTAGCAGGGTCGAATTTCGGAGCAGATTCCGTCCAGACCTGCTGCCAATTGTCGGGAAGTTTCCGCGCGGCTGCATTTCGGAATTCGCGTGAAAGATCGGCATAAGTTGCTGCAAATTTCTCGAAAAGCTCTTTCCATGATTTTTCCAGTAGGGCGCCTCTGTCAACGGCAACTTTGAACGCCTTGAGCGCTTCTTCGGGTACATAGAATTTCTTCTCAGGATCCCAACCGTATCGTTTCTTCGTTAGCGCGATCTCCTCGTCTCCCAGCGGCGAGCCGTGAGCATCTTTGGTGTCCTGCTTGTTGGGGCTGCCATAGGCAATGTGAGTGCGCAACTTGATGAGAGAAGGACGATTCTTTTCATTTTTCGCGGCGACTATTGCTTTGTCAATTGCCGCAATATCGTTGCCGTCGCCCCCGACAGTTTGCACAAACCAGCCGTAGGCCTCAAACCTCCTGGCAACGTCTTCTCCAAAAGAGAGGGAAGTGTTGCCATCGATCGTGATGTGGTTGTCATCATAGATCACGACGAGATTGTTGAGGCCGAGGTGTCCCGCAAGCGAACAAGCTTCTGAGGCCACGCCCTCTTCCAAGTCACCGTCCCCGGCAATCACATAGATACGGTAATCTATAATTGGGAATTGATCGCGATCGAAATAAGAGGCGAGATACTTTTCGGCGATGGCCATGCCGACAGAATTTGATATGCCTTGCCCTAACGGCCCGGTTGTGACCTCGACTCCCGGAGTGTGTCCGTATTCCGGATGTCCCGGTGTCTTGCTGCCCCACTGACGGAAATTCTTGATTTCGTCGAGCGACAGATCGTATCCGGTCAAGTGCAACAACGAATACAGCAGCATGCATCCGTGTCCGGCCGACAGGACAAAGCGATCACGATTGACCCATTTGGGATGTTGCGGATTGAATCTCAGGTGCTTGGTCCACAGAACGTAAGCCGCGGGCGCCATCCCCATCGGCATGCCGGGATGTCCGGACTTCGCTTTTTGGACGGCGTCCATCGACAGGCAACGGATAGTATTTATGCATAATTCGTCAAGGTCGGACTGGCTGGGATGTTTCGGGATTCTCGAATTCGACGGTGAAGCGGCTGGCTTAGCTGTATCAGTAGCAGCAGGGACTGGATCTTCGGATACGTTCATTTGATTTCCCTTTCAGCATAATGTACGTGAGTGAGGACTGTGTATCTTAAACGCACGTCAGTTTTCCTTATGTCGTACTTCGTTTATCAACGCGTTGGTGGAAGAGTCATGCGCTGTGACTTCGGAATGGCCTTTCAGTTCAGAATATATTGCCTTGGCGAGTTGCTTCCCCAGTTCGACACCCCACTGATCGAAGGAATTTATATTCCAAATAATCCCCTGCACGAAAATCTTGTGCTCATAAAGTGCTATGAGCGAACCAAGTGCGCGGGGAGTAAGTTTGCGAACGAGAATTGAATTGGTTGGAATGTTCCCCGGAAACACTTTATGCGGCAGCAGTTTTTCGGCGTCGGCATCGGACATTCCCGCCGCCTGCAATTCGTTCAACACTTCGTCCTGAGTCTTGCCGCGCATCAGTGCCTCCGTCTGGGCAAGAAAGTTCGAGAGCAAGACTGCATGATGCTCACCGACCGGATTGTGGGTCTCAACTGGAGCTATGAAATCAGTGGGCACAAGTCTCGTTCCCTGATGAATCAACTGATAGAATGCATGCTGGCCGTTGGTACCGGGTTCACCCCAAATGATCGGACCCGTTGAGTAGTCCACAGGATCGCCGTCACGTGTAACGCGTTTGCCGTTGCTTTCCATGTCGGCTTGCTGCAAGTATGCCGGCAGGCGGTGCAAATACTGGTCGTAGGGGAGGATGGCATGCGTTTGAGCGCCGAAGAAATTGTTGTACCAGATTCCCAGGAGCGCCATGATGACGGGAATATTCTGTTCGAGTGGCGCCGACTGGAAGTGCTCGTCCGCTTCGTGCCCGCCGGCCAGCAACTCCTCGAAATTATCCATGCCAATGTACAGTGCAATGCCCAGTCCGACTGCGGACCAAAGAGAGTATCTTCCTCCTACCCAGTCCCAGAATCCGAACATGTTCTTTGGGTCGATGCCGAATTTCAGAACCTCCCGCGTGTTCGTTGACACCGCAACGAAATGCTTGGCAATGGCGTCGGAACTCTTCGCGGAATTCAGGAACCACTCTTTGGCGGTACCGGCGTTCATGAGAGTTTCCTGCGTCGTGAAAGTCTTTGACACTACAACAAATAGTGTAGTCTCCGGCATGAGACTTCGCAGAGTTTCGGAAATATGTGTACCGTCCACGTTCGATACAAAGTGAACGCGAAGATTGGGCTCGGAGTACGGTCTTAACGCTTCCGTTACCATAACCGGACCGAGATCAGAACCGCCGATGCCAATGCTGACGATGTCAGTAATGCGTTTTCCTGTGTATCCCTTCCAGGCGCCTGATCTAACGCCGTCGCTGAACTCACGCATATGCGCCAGAACCCCGTTCACCTCCGGCATGACATCCTTGCCGTCAACGAGAATGGGCCGGTTGGAACGGTTGCGCAGCGCTATGTGAAGAACCGGGCGGTTCTCAGTGATATTGATCTTCTCGCCACGGAACATTCGGCTGCGCCAGACTTCGACTTCTGCCTGTCGTGCGAGATTCAGCAGCAAGGATACAGTTTCTTCCGTTATGCGATTTTTCGAGTAGTCGAACAAGATGCTGTTGAGTCTGATCGAGAATTTCTGAAAGCGTTGGGCATCCCGGTGAAAGAGGTTCCGCATGTGGATTGTTGCCATCTGTTTCTGATGGGCGACAAGATCTTCCCACGCTCTGGATCTTGTTACTTGCGACATGTTATCGGCCTGCAATCAAAGTAAGTTCCGTCTTCTGTCTCGTCCGACTTTAGCAGACTTCAATTTTACATTTATAGAAAGCGCTGCACAAGTTAACATTACGAAGGACTCTTGGAATCTGCAAAACTTTTAGTCCCCGTGGGGCTTTAGTGTGACGTTGACTCTGTAGTCACGCCCTTCCCAGCGAATGTCCGTTAACCACAGGAACGTGAATCGGATAGGCGCGCGCTGATCGGGGCGGATCGGTACATCCACGTAGTCGATGCCGAGAGCAACGGAGGTTGAATCAGTGTTCTGGACAGTCTGCCATTCGTCTGCTGTCCAGTGAAGACGGAATGCGCCCGTGGCCTGAATGCGCAAGGTTGATCCCGTAACAACCTGTGTCACCTGCCGATTATGCTTCCAGATTTCGATCGACTTGCAGCCCGAGCGAGTGCGGTAGCGATCGCCGACCTCCGGAATGTAGTCGAAGACCACCCCGTCAAATGCCGATCGCAATAGTTTGATGTACTCGGCGTGCGCCCACATGAGCGGCATGGCAGCACCGGTTGGTTTGCCAAAATACATGTGGATCTTTGGGCGATCCGGTTCATCCCAAACCTGTTCGGGAAGAAGTCCCGCCGGTGACGCGAGGCGATTGATAGTGCGCAAGTACAGGTTTACATCTCCGCCCGCTGCCAGTTCATAATGTCCGCGCTCACCTGTTAGTAATGGCCAGGCGCGACCCTTTCCCCAGCCATGATAAGGCCCCCCATCTTCACATTGACCAAAGCCGTCGTGATTGTACCGATGCCAGCACGGTCCCGCCGGTGTCTCAACTTTCAGAACCGAATCGACCACTTTCAGCGAATCTACTATTAGTGGATCATCCGGTCTGCGGATTCCGTAGCGGACAAATTCCAGGAAGCCGGCATCAACGATATCCTTGGCAGAGAAATGATTGTCGGCGCCGGGCTTGAGGTTGGGAATAGTCAGCATCCCATGATTCGGATCTTCATCCGGAAAGGGATCGTCTACGTCAACCGGTTTGATTCTGATGTAGTGCCTGCTAATGGCGGGATGCAGCACGCCTTCGGTCGTTACCGTCCACTTTTCGAGACGCTGCTCCAGGAAGTCGGCATATTCTTTGAGATACAGAGCAGTGGACAATTCCTTGCGTTCCTCGGCGAAATGAGCTGCCGCGATCAAGGCGGCAATATTGGCTGCCAGTGTAGACGGCGAATAGCCGCTCGCTTCTTCCCAGCGTTCCTGCTGAGTAGCCGGGCCATGTTTTATGATATACCCGGCTGCACGTAGAACCATGGTCAGAGGATCGAAGTCCTGAAGGGCGTTTTCTCTGCGCAATCGCCACGCTAACAAGATCGGAAAGGAAACCTCATCAAGTTGGACGCCGCTCCAGTATGGCTGTCCGTCGATCCAGAAATTTTGGGGGTAACCGCCATCCTCCTGCTGGCTGGCTGCGAGATAAATCAGGACTCGCAGAGGTGTCTCCTTATTTCCGGCAGCGAGTAAGCCGGTAGCGCTGTTGACAATATCCCTCGTCCAGACAAGGTGATAGCCGCCCATGTCTTCATCGCCCTTGGCCTCCCCCCAGGGTATCGACATAGATGCAATCAAAGCTCCGGGATACGTCTTGTCTTCGTGGGACATAAGAAGAGTGTAGCTCTTGCGATACAAGCGGCCTTCGTCACCGGACACTTTTTCCAGTGGCTGGATATTGCGCCAGGGACGGCTCCACTGCTCAACGTAACGCGTCATCTGAGTCTCGAACGGAACTCCCAAGGACTGGAACAGTGTAGTCACGGCGCTGTGCAGACTTTCGCCCAATGCCAGACCCAGCGTGAATTCCCGTTGGCCATCCAGCGGAATCTCGCCGGTCAGTGCTACGTTACCGTTGGTGGCCTGGTCAAATTCCCAATCCAAGTGATAGTTGCGGGCAATATCAGTCCAACCGTCACTGCGGCCGACGTAGCCGACAGACAGCCGGCAAAACGGAATGGACGCCATTAATGCCATCCAGGTGCCTTGCTTTTCGGCGATGAGAATTTCTCTTCCAGAGACTTCAATCACGTAGGCGTTATTGTTTGCTCCGCCGACATTCAAATGTGGGGCACATAGTACATAGAGGTGAAGTCGCGACAGGAAGTCTTCATCTCCTGACAGATGGGTCCTCTGCAGAATGCAGGAAAGGTGAGGATCGGCGATCACTTCTTTCGTGATGGAATAACGGCCGCGTTTGTCGGTGTTGATAATTCGATATCCCAGAGCCAGTGGAGACAGCGGTTCCATTTCCGTGACCAGATGGCGATTTTCGTCGTGAAAGAAGCTCTCGCCATCACTGATGAGATACTGCATATCGCGCAACTGCGGCCGATCGACTGTCGGATAGTAAACCTCCGTCAAGATTCCATTCCACAAGGTAAACCAGATCCGGCTGGCCGCCGAATAGGCGGTGCCGACCCCATCCTTGTTTCCACGCGTCCAACGTGGCTCAATTCCCGGTTGTCCGAATGCTAAACGATCACCGCGATAACTATCCACGCCCCGATCCTCTTAAGATTAATTGCTACGATTTCCTAGATTCAGCAAAGGACTTTCTCACCATTTGTGCCCACCATTTCCAGTTAGAATACGAAGAATCGCAACAGAATTTGGAGTTCTGTGGCGGGAATCTGAAGGAATCTGGGAGATGCAATTGCCCGCGACGGGCGCTATTTGAGGGGCACCAGCCAGTCGGAATATTCGCTGAGCCGGCCGCGCACCAAGTCCTCGTACGTCGCGGCGACTTGGGCTGAAACACCATTCTTTCCCGACCCGCCGAGCTTCTTCTTTTCGATCTGTGCAATGAAATTGACCCCCGAACCGGTGCCGGTTAGAAACGCCTCATCGGCATCGAGCAAACTTTCCTTGCGGTACTTGCCTTCGGACACTCGCAGACCAAGATGTCCCTTCGCAACTTGCATTACGCTTAGGCGAGTAATGCCCGATAACGCGCCGCAATCCGTAGATGGAGTTAAGAGCTGCCCTTTACGAACAAGGAACAGATTCATAACCGTGGCTTCCGAGAGGTATCCGTCAGAGGATTGCAGAATGCCCACGTCATATCCTTTTCGGTTGGCTTCGCGATAGGCAAAATATGATAGCAGATAATTTCCGGTCAATTTTACGGAGAATGTGCCGTCCACCGGTCGCCGCTGTGATACAAAACAAGCGCGCAGGCGGTTGCCGGATGAGTGCGGAGACGGCTGCGTAAAGATGGAGACGCCGTAGCCAGATGGTTTGGACAGGCCCACTCCCTTGAAATCACGATAGACGATGGGCCTGATGTAAGTGTCATCCGCAATCTTGTTCTTTCGGATCAATGTCGCAATCGCACCCACAAACTGATCCAATGTCAGTTTCAATTCGATGTCAATCATCTCCGCGCTCTTGGTGAGCCGCTGAAAATGCTGATCTGGCCTGAATACATAAGATTTCCGGGTTGCAGGATTGTAGAATGCCTTCATGCCTTCAAACGCGGCCGTTCCGTAGTTGAACGCCTGCACCATCGTCGAAATGTTGTCAAGGGCGGTAGACCGATATTTCCCATTGATATACAAGTATTGCATGGCGTCTTCCTTCGTTGACTCTAGTCAGAAGTCCTCATGACCTAATGAATTATTCTCTTAAGATTATCGTAAAACTCCGGAGCTGAAATTGCGATCGTGTTGCGGTATTCGCCGGACACCTGCCCCCTGCGAACCAGCTCGATGATTTCGATCATCATTGCCAATCTGTGATCATTCTGGTGCGATGGAGCTTTCTGCCTGGCGTCTACTCCTCCTTCGATGACCAATTTGTCTCCTTGAATCTCGGACTTGCAGCCATAACATGCCAGCACGTCAACTATACCTTGCGCGCGATCAGATTCTTTGACGCGCAATTCGCCAATATTGTGGAAGACGGTCGTGCCCTGCGCAAACATTGCTGCCACTGCAAGTATGGGGACTTCATCAACGAAACGTGCCGTATCAATTCCGGTAGCGTCCCGTCCGATCAAGGGCGAGTGATTCACCAGCACGTCACCAACCGGTTCACCGCTTCGCACCTGACAATTCTCGTACTTGACTTCGGCGCCCATCTTTTCCAGAATTTCCAGTGCGCCGGTGCGGGTTGGATTGAGCAGGACGTTCTGCAGCAATAGCTCGCTGCCCGCAGTGAGTAAGGCGGCCACGATGTAGAATGCCGCCGTGGAAATGTCGCCCGGCACTTTATATTCAAATGGCGTCAAAATTCCCCCGGGCGCCATCGTGATCTCGGTTCCAGCTACCGCAATGGGGTAACCTTGCCATTCAAGGAATCGTTCGGTGTGATCGCGCGATTTGGCCGGTTCGCGGTAATGCGTGACGCCTGACGCGTTGATTGCAGCCAACAGGACTGCGGACTTCACCTGCGCCGACGCCACCGGCGACTCATAATCAATTCCGTGCAGCGACGCTCCCCTTACGCGCACCGGCGGTCGATCACTTCCGTCAACCGAATGCAGATCGCCGCCCATCAGCGTGAGCGGGTCGATCACTCGCTTCACGGGACGCCGATTGAGTGATTCATCGCCGTAAAGTTCACACGAGACCCTGCTTCCTGCCAATATCCCGAGCAGCAGTCTCAGTGTAGTACCCGAGTTGCCGCAGTAAAGTCGGGAGTTGTCTGTGAAGAATGATTCGATGCCGCCGCCATCTATTAAGAGCGCTTCACCTTCAGTGTGAAAAACTGTTCCGAGTTTCGAGAACACCTCTCTGGTTGTGCAAACATCCGCGCCTCTGCTAAGGTTCGTCACCTTCGATGTTCCTCTTACCAGAGCGGCAAACATGATCGCTCGATGTGACAGCGATTTATCGCCGGGAAGAGCAAGTGTTCCTCTTATTGGCACTGTTGTTAGACTCCAGAAAGCTCAGCCGATATTGAACAGTCGACGAAACTGAACTTCATCTGTGTTATCTATGGCATTTTGGATGTCTGTCAATCTAAAGTTCAATTCCGCCAGCGCGCGCCTGAGATTATCCCGGTTGTGCCAGAGCATCTGAAACACCATCTCGGGGTCGGATTTCGCGACGCGCGTAATGCCGTTGAAGCTGGGGCAGGCGAATAGTTCTGCAACTGAGTGCTGAGATTTCCTCTCCGAATACAAGTGTCTGAGCACATAAGCGAGTACATGTGGCAGGTTGCTGGTGGTGGCGAATATCATGTCATGAACGTCTGCTGCGATTTCCCTTTTCACGCCGCCCAGAGCTTCGATCAGCGAGATGATATGACTTAGACTCTCGGGCCTTGTGTCGTTGTTTCGCGTGATGAAGTAATTGGCGCCTTCGAACAATGCCGCGTTCCAGGATTCGGCTCCGCGCAGTTCGGTTCCGGCGAGGGGGTGTCCACCGATGAAGTTGTTGATTCCAAGATTCGCCGCTTCCGCCATAATCGCACTCTTGAGCGATCCTGTGTCGCTAACCGCCAGTTTTGAGAGTAACGGTTTGCGATATTCACGCAGAGTTTCAATTATGCCGGCGATCGGCAAAGCAATGATCGGAATCTGACTCTGTTCAATCAACTCCGCGGCTGACGAGCAGACCAAATCAACTGCCTGCCTGCCCTGCGCCGCTTGCATGAGGGAATGATTTATGTCGTAACCGGCGACTAAATACGATTGCTGCTTCTTCAAGCCAAGCGCTATCGATCCGCCGATTTGTCCCAGGCCGAGAATGCCGACACGCAACTTTGAGCCGTTCGTCATACGTCTCTGCCGACGGCCTGTGCCACCGGTTTGAGTGTCTGCATCAATTGGGCGAACTGCGTCAGATTGAGCGACTGATGCCCGTCGCATAACGCTTTGTCCGGATGCGGATGGATTTCGATAATCAATCCGTCAGCTCCTGCCGCAACGGCCGCCAGCGATACGGGAGATATCAAGTGACGTTCACCTGTGGCGTGAGATGGATCAAGAATGACCGGGAGATGCGTTAGTGATTTCAATACCGGTACGGCGGCGATGTCGCAGGTATTGCGCGTCAACGGTTCGAACGTGCGGATGCCGCGCTCACACAGGATAACATTATAGTTGCCGTTGGAGAGTATGTACTCGGCCGACATCAGTAACTCCTCGATCGTCGACATCATCCCGCGTTTGAGTAGAACCGGTCGCGACTGTTTGCCGACCTTTTCCAGCATGGAAAAATTCTGCATGTTGCGCGCACCAATCTGAATGATGTCGGCGTAATCAGAAAGCAAATTGACGTCGTCTTGCGACAGGCATTCGGTCACAATGGGAATTCCGACTTCCTCGCGGACGCGCGCGAGAATTTCCAAACCCTGGCGGCCGAGCCCTTGAAATGCATAGGGAGAAGTTCGCGGTTTGAATGCGCCGCCACGCAGGATTTTGGCGCCCGCCTGTTTGGCAGCTATGGCTGCCTCCAGAACCTGTTCATAGCTTTCCACCGCGCACGGGCCCGCCATCACCACGACGTTATCACCACCGATCTTGGTGCCGTTGAGACTGACGATCGTGCGCTCCGGCTTGAACTCCCTCGATGCCAGCTTGTAGGGCTTGAGGATCGGCATGACGGCCTCGACGCCGTCGAGAGCCAGCAATTTTTCTTTGTCGATAGTCCTGTCATTGCCCACTGCCCCGACAATGGTCTTTTCTTCACCTTCGGAGATATGCGGCTTCAGTCCCAGTTCCTCGATATACTTTATGACTGAGGCCATCTCGCGAACGGTGGCATTCTTTTTCATTACTATGATCATCATTCGTTCTCTCTCGCCAGGTCGGGTCGAAGTCTAGCGGCATCTCCCATGTATAGATGTTTGATCTCGTTCTGTTTCTTATTCGTTTCCACATGTATCAATATCCGAATCACTCTCTGCAACGCTCCGGGCACACTGATTTCCGTCGCACACATGAGTGGAATCTGAGTCAGTCCCATTTCGCGCGCAGTGTAGGCGGGATAATCGGCATTCAGATCAGGTGTCGCCGTCATAAAGATCGAAGCTATGTTCTCCGGCTCGATATCGTTTTTTGCAAACATGTGAAGCAGCAATGTCTTGGTGGCATCAAAGATTGCCTCACGTGAGTTAGCCGCCGCGCAAATCGCGCCTCGAACGCCTCGAATCATGAAAGCTCTCCTAATCTCATTTTGACCTCCGTCAGGAATGATCGTACTTTCTCAAATCGACTGTCGCCGTTACACTCCGTTGCCAGTTGCAGCAACTTGCTGCCGATAATCACACCGTCGGCCTGGGCTGCCGCTCTTGCCGCCAACTCGGGCGATGATATTCCGAAACCGATACAGATCGGCAGATGGCTTGTTTTTCGAATTACACGAATCGTCCGGTCAATATGTGCATCGAAATGATCGCGCATGCCCGTGGTGCCCGTGACGCTGACCAGATAGACGAAGCCGCTGCTGAGCGGGACAATCTTTTGAATTCTTTCACGGGTCGTGGTTGGCGCTATCAAATTGATGAATGCGATTTCACGCTCCGCACACAGTGAACGCAGCTCTGCACTTTCTTCTATAATCATATCGGGGACAATCAAGCCGCTCACTCCAGCAGCGCTTGCTCGTTTGACGAACTTCTTGGCGCCCATTCTCAGGATCAGGTTGGAATAGCACATAATGACTATTGGGACGCTGTGCGTTGTAGTCATCTCGGTAATCTGATCAAATGCCCGTTCGAGTTTGAATCCATTTGCAATTGCGACGTGCGAGGAGTGTTGAATAACCGGCCCATCGGCAAGAGGATCAGAGTGGGGGAGTCCGATTTCGAGAACGTCCGGCTCGGTTTCAAGCAAGGCGGCTGCCAATTGCCCAAACCGTGTTTGGTCGGGAAAGCCGCTCGTGACAAAGGGGATCAGCGCCTTGCGTCCGGACTGCTTTAGCTGCGACAACTTCTGTTCCAGATTATTCTTCATATTCCGCCACGCTCTGCATGTCTTTGTCGCCTCTTCCCGACAGGTTGACGACAATGGTTTTGGTCTTTCCGACTTCGCGAGCAAGTTTCTTCGCGTAGGCCAATGCGAAACTCGATTCCAACGCCGGGATAATCCCTTCGTGGAGGCACAATTCGCGAAAAGCGTTCACCGCCTCTTTGTCGGTCACGGTGACGTACTGAACCCGTCCGTTATCTTTCAGGAAAGAGTGTTCGGGACCCACTCCGGGGTAATCCAGTCCCGCTGAAATGGTGGAGGTCAATTCGATCTGGCCCTCAGCGTCCTGAAGTATATATGTATGCGCACCATGAAGTACACCGGGGGAACCCTTGGCAAGCGTCGCGGCATGTAACCCCGGCACCAAGCTCTTGCCGGCAGATTCAACGCCTATCAACCGTACTTTGGAATCACGCAGGAACGCTGAGAAGATCCCCATCGAGTTAGAGCCGCCGCCTACGCAGGCCACGACAATATCAGGTAGCTTCTTCAATGACTTCCGACATTGACTCTTTGTTTCTTTGCCAATCACTGACTGAAACTCCCGCACGATCATCGGATAAGGATGGGGTCCGACGGTAGAACCGATGACGTAGTGCGTCGACCTCACGTTCGTCACCCAATCGCGAATCGCTTCCGAAGTTGCTTCTTTCAGAGTCTTGGTGCCCGCATTGACTTCACGGATTTCTGCGCCGAGGTAGCGCATGCGTTGGACGTTGGGATATTGGCGGGCAACGTCGTGGCTTCCCATATAGATCACACATTGCAGCCCCATCATGGCGCAGGTCGCTGCGGTGGCCGTGCCGTGCTGACCGGCTCCGGTTTCAGCCACGATGCGGCTTTTGCCAAGACGTTTCGCCAGGAGCAACTGACCGATCGTGTTGTTGATCTTATGTGCGCCGGTGTGGTTCAGGTCCTCCCGTTTAAGGTAGATTCGACCGCCTTTCCAACGCGAAGTGAGGTTCTGTGCAAAGTAAAGTGGCGTTGGTCTCCCACCGAAGTCCCGCAGGAGTGCCTCGAACTCTTTGCGGAATATCTTATCGCGGCGTGCAGCGGCGAAACATTGCTCAAGCTCCTGTAACGCCCCAACAAGAGTCTCCGGAACGAATTGCCCTCCGTAGTTACCGTAGTAACCGCGCTTTTTAACCGTTGGCATGTCTCGCCTCATCAATAAACCGACGGATCAAGAACGCGTCTTTAATACCCGGTTGTGATTCGGTGCCTCGTGCCACATCAACCCCGTAAGGTGAATAGCGCCTCACCATATCCGCAACATTGTCGACTGTCAGGCCGCCGGCCAAGAATCCGTTGATACTGAGTGCGCCGGAGCGACCGGCAAACAATCTGGATTGCACGTCGAGTCCCACGTTCTTGAAATCGTACAGCACCAGGTCAGAAGAGTTTGCCTCCACGGCGCTGGCCTGTGAGTCAATAAACGAGGCGCGAATCCAGCCGATCTTCGGCTGCCGAACTGTCAATGCGCGGTAGGGGAAATACACCTGGTAATAATCAAAGCAGTTCTGAGTGGATTCGCTGAAATGAATCAAATCCTGAGGCTTGGCGAATACGCCGACGGTATTCACTCGTCCAGCAGCGGCTGATAGGAGGCCGGGAAGCTGATCGAAGCCAGTACGCCGCGGTGATTCCGAAAGGATGAATCCGATCATATCCGCGCCTTCTTCAATGGCCGTCACGGCGTCAGGCACGCGGGTAATTCCGCAAATCTTCACTTTCGTCATACCGTCGTCAACTCCTTGATCTTGGCGGTCATGTCCGCAGATCGTATAACTGAGGTACCAACGAGCACCGCGTCGGCCCCGGCTTCACGCATGCGTGTCACATCGTGGCGATTAGTTATACCGCTCTCGGCCACTCGCAGAACGCCTTTAGGAATAGCGGGGAGGAGTCTCTCAGAGGTTTCGAGATTGATAGCCATGGTTTGCAGATTGCGGTTATTGACCCCTATGATCCTTGCACCGGCGCCTACGGCTCGCGCGAGTTCATCACCGTCGTGCACTTCCACCAGCGAATCCAGCCCGATGGATTCGGCGTAGCCGATGAACTCTCGCAGTTTGATATCGTCCAAGATGGCCGTTATCAATAGTACCGCGCCGGCGCCATGAATCTTTGCCTCACCGACCTGCAATTTGTCGACGATAAATTCCTTTCGCAACAACGGCAATGACACGGCCTTTCTGACTGCAGCGAGATCGGCCAGACTGCCGCCAAAGTAATTGTACTCGGTAAGGACACTGATGGCACTGGCTCCCAGCGTTTCATAGGTTCTCGCTATCTCGGAAACGTCGCACTCGATGGCAATACCATTGGAACTCGGCGACTTTCGCTTGATTTCGAAAATGAATCCGAAGCCACCTGGCCTTAATGAGCTTGAGAGCCGAAATGAATCGCCGCAACGATCCAGACGCTCATTGACCTGTCGTTCCCACTCAGTCCGGTTACGATCCTCAATACTTCGCTTTACGCTTTTGACGATCTGATCCAGCATTACACGCTCGCGTTCGAATATTCTATGTATCGCTCAAACAGCTTCTTTGCCGTGCCGGAGCGAAGTGTTTCCTCAGCCAATCGATATCCGTCAGTGATGGACTTGACCCTGTCCGCACACAACAGACCGAATGCAGAGTTGAGCAAAGTTACTTTCGTAATTGCCGACTCCTCTGCGTTCAGTACCTGCCGGAGTAATCGCACATTAGTATCGCTGTCTCCTCCACGAATTGACTCGGGCATCAGACCGTTCGCGATAAAAGCGGGCAACTCAACATTCGCTTCTTGCAGGACTCCGTCTTGCACCCAGAAACTGTAATTGATTCCTGAGGGCAGCAATTCATCCAATCCGTGAGAATTATGGAACGCCACCATCTTGAGGCCCGTCAGGTGCATGTTTGCCGATGCAATTAGACGGCCGTTTGCGGCAGACGACGTGCCGATCATCTGATGAGTTGTCTGCGCAGGATTCAACAACGGCCCCAGTAGATTGAAGACAGTGCGAAATCCGAGTTCGCGCCTGACGATAGCCACGCGTTTTGTTGCCGGATGATAGAGGGGAGCAAACAAGAAACAGAAACCTATCTCGTCAAGCATCGCGGCGGAATGTTCAGGCGGAACGCCGATCCTGGCGCCCGCCGCTTCCAGTAGATCCGCCGAGCCACAAGCCGAACTCACGGCTCTATTACCGTGCTTCGCGGTGGGCACGTCCGCGGCAGCAATCACTATCGCTGCCGCTGTCGAGATGTTGAAGGATTGCGATCCGTCACCACCGGTTCCACAACAATCAAATACTTGATTCTGATGATGGGGAACTTTGACCGCATGCCTCTTGAATGCGGTTACCAATCCCGCGAGTTCGGTGCCGGTCTCACCTTTTTGGCGCAGAGCTGTTAGGAATGCCGCGATCTGAGCGTCGGATGCCGTGCCATCGACAATCTCCTCGACGCACTGTATTGTCTCATCGGTCGACAGCGATTCAGCAGCGATCAGCTTTTGCAGACAATCCTTGATCATACTTGCACCTCCAGGAAATTGTCGAGAATCTTCATCCCGTCGGGCGTTAGAATTGACTCCGGGTGAAATTGCACTCCGAAAAGAGGGGACGATACGTGCATAAGTCCCATGACCTCGCCTTCCGAGGTATAAGCGGCGACTTTGAGTTCGGGAGGCAGAGTCTCTTCGCTGGCAACCAGCGAGTGGTAGCGCGCGGCCTTGAATGGTTTGGGCAGGCCGGTCATTATGCCTTTGCCGAAATGATAGATGTCGGACGTCTTTCCGTGCAACAGACGATCGGCCGGACGCACCAATGCTCCGAATGCCTCGGCAATGCACTGGTGGCCAAGACATACACCGAGTATCGGTATATATCTGTGAAATCGTCTGATGACTTCTGTGGACAATACCGCCTCGCGCGGATGGCCCGGACCCGGTGAAATAATGATCTTGTCCGGGTGCAGGCGTTCAATGTCGTCGATAGTAATCTGGTCAGGACGGTACACGTGCAGACTGTTGGTGCGCGTGCCGATGGCCTGCACCAAATTGTAAATGAACGAATCGTAGTTGTCGATGAACAGAATCACAGCCGTCCCTCCTCCGTAGTCTTCACCGCCTCTTTCAAGGCGGCGATCTTGTTGCGCGTTTCGAGGTATTCCTCAGACGGGATTGAGTCGGAGACAATGCCGGCGCCTGCCTGAATGAAAAGTGATTCACCGCGCTTGACGATCGTTCTGATAGTGATGCACATGTCGAGGTCGCCGGAGAGTGAGAAGTAGCCCACGGCGCCCGCGTACGGACCCCGCGCGAGTCCCTCCAACTCAGCGATGATCTCCATTGCGCGCAACTTGGGCGCACCGGAAACAGTCCCTGCCGGAAAGGCGGCGCGAAATAGATCAAAGTAGTTGACGTCATCGCGGAGCACACCGGTGACTTCCGAGGTCATGTGCATAACATGGGAATAATATTCGAGTTCAAATTTCGACGGTACTGCGACCGAACCGAAGCGGCATACTCTGCCGAGATCGTTGCGTGCCAGGTCGATCAGCATCACATGTTCGGCGCGTTCCTTCTCGCTTGCCAGCAACTCCTCCGCCATACGGCGATCGTCCTCGGGCGATCTGCCGCGGCGCCTTGTTCCCGCGATAGGACGTATCAGGGCGCGACGATCTTGCAGCTTGACCAGTGCCTCCGGTGAGGAACCGATCAACTCGATGTCTCCGAAATTCAGATAGTACATATATGGTGAGGGGTTCAGCATACGCAGGGCGCGGTAGAGATGAAATCCCTCGGCGTTAGATTTTCGCGTCTCACATTGAGAGACAACTGCCTGGAAAACATCTCCTTTGACGATGTGATCCTTGGTCTGCCGAACCATTTCTTCGAAGCCATCCGCCGAGAAATTCGAGCGGTAGCCGTTTCCCGGAATTGTGCTGCTGTGATTTGAGCCGATGCTCTCAGCCGCCAGTGCCTCCGCAATCTGTCGCAGACTTACACGCGGACTGTCGGCAGTCAGGTCTTGCCCCTGCGATCGAAGTCTCATCAGGCGCATGCGACGGGTAAAATGATCGAACACCAGAAGCGTATCGACGAAGTAGTAAAGAGCCATGGGCCAGTCGGAAGGCGGAAGCAGCGGTTTCAGACGCGGCTCAAAGAAGCCGACGATTTCGAAGGATGTGAAACCGACGATTCCTCCCAGAAGTGGAATTTCGGCTCCCGCAGATTTGATTTCGAACCGATCGAGCAGTCGCTTCAATCCGTCAAATGGCGTGTATTTCTCAGAATGCGGGATGTTCAGTTTCGTCGTCCCACTCGACACAGCAGTCGATTCCTGTCCGATTTCCAGCCGCAACAGCGGATCGATGCCAATAAAAGTATAGCGACCAATGGACTTGGGATCCTCTGCGGATTCAAGCAGGAACCGGGCACCATGATTCCGCAATTTGAGGAAGGCGGACACCGGTGTTTCCAGGTCACCGGGCAGATCGATCTCCTCGATGTCCAGAACGTGCCTGGGTCCGTCTGTCTGACTAAGTACTTCGAAGATGTTCAATTCTTGCTCCTAAAACAAAAAACCCACTGTCCTGCTGGACAGTGGGTTCAATTTTGCCTATGCGTGACTCGGCTACACCGGCACTAACCCACCGTCCATATCAAAAGAATACCACCAATAATAGAGACTGGCGATAGCGGAGCAGAGGGTTACCAATATGTAGGTCGAGTTCGTCATGTTGATCCAATATAGTCGTTAATCCGAATCTGTCAAGTCCTTTTTGCCTTACGACGATCCGTTGCCACAGACATTGGGCCGCTTTTCGTCTGAAATATAACGGCCTTCTTATTCCTTACGACGGATCATTACTGCTTTGCTGAAGATATTTTTAGCAAGCAGTGTAGTGCTCCCCATTTAGCCGGCGCTTTCCAAAAGAGTCCTCGTGGTCGGTTGACTCCCATTGTCTTACATCAAGTGCAAATTGTGATTGCGCCTGCACGCTCGTAATTCACGAAGATAACGCCACTCGAGCCGACTTTGCTTTCCGTCACCGTAAACGCGGCCGGCATCGTGCCGTCGGCAAACAACCGTTTTCCGCCGCCCAACGTTATCGGATATATCATCAGCCAGAACGCATCGACCAAATCATGCTTGATAAGCGTCTGAATGAGATTACCACTTCCCCAAACGTGCAAATCCGGCCCTTGCTGTTGCTTGATTTTGGCCACTTTTTCTGCAATATCTCCGTTCAAAAATACGGACGGCTGCCATTCATGAGAAGTCATGGTATTCGAGGCGACATACTTGGTCGCCGTGTTAACGCCCGGCCAGGCGTCCGAATGTTGCGGCCAGTATGGCGCCCAAATATCAAAGGTTTTGCGCCCTAACAACAGGTCAAACGGCATGTTCATCGCCTTTCTTATGACTGCTGCAAGAATAGGGTCGGAATATGAACTTATCCACCCGCCATACGCGAAGCCGCCGCTAGTGTCCTCGTCAGGCCCGCCTGGGGCTTGTATGACACCATCAAGGGAGATATGTTCAAGCACAATAACTCTTCGCATGACTGAGTTCCTCCAGCATCTGGATCACTATCTGTATGCCTCGTTCAAAGTAGGTAAACGAAGTCTCAAATATTCTGTTACGAAGTAGTGCACAACATTTAATAAGCGTTTTCCAAGAGAATCCTCGTGGTCAGGGGAGCAGTAGGGCGGATACCATCGTAATCATCTGGACTTTAGATGTTTACTCGACGACCTCCTCACCGGCCTCTAAACCGCGCCATTCCGGACAAATACCCATTGCTTTTGGCCGCCGATAGATGCTAAACTGTTAGTGCTGTTACAAATCGACTCCTTGGAGTCGAATTCAGGGCACAAGTTAAAGCGTGGAAACACTGTCAGAAAACATAGTGAAGTATGGACGGAATATCGACCTGTACAAAGGGTACTCAACCGAGGAATAACATGCGCGTGGAGAAAGACAAATGCGAAAGCGAATCCTGATATATGTTGGTGCGGTAGTAGTCGTTGTCGTGGCGGCATACCTGATCTTCTTTAGGAGTCTTGACGCCTCAGATCCTCGTTACGATTTCGCGACGGTGACGCTTGGCGATATCCAGAGCACCGTTTCGGCAACAGGTACATTGGCGCCCGTTACCTCCATACAAGTTGGAACGCAGGTCTCGGGAATCATCGATTCAATTTATGTAGATTTCAACGATCGGGTGAGAGAAGGGCAAATCCTAGCTGTTCTGGATACTACACTGCTGAGATCTTCCGTAATGGATGCGCAAGCAAGTCAGCAGCGCGTTGAGGCACAGTTGGAACAAGCGCAGATAGAATACAATCGGGCCAAGCGGCTGTTCGACTCCAGTTTGATCTCGGACGCCGACTATTTGCCGACCGTGGTAAACGTTAAGGTTCAGGAAGCCAATCTGAAATCGGCGAAAGTCGCGCTAGACAGGGCTCAGCGGAATTTGCAGTACGCTGTCATCCGCGCCCCTATAAGTGGTGTCATTACAAACAGAAACGTGGAGGGCGGACAAACCGTCGCCGCTAGTCTGTCAACACCGACTCTATTCGAAATTGCCGAGGACCTTACGCGCATGCAAATTCTGGCTGATGTTGGCGAAAGCGATATCGGGCAGATCAAGGATGGACAGGACGTGCAGTTTGAAGTTGCCGCATATATGAACAAGGAATTCAAGGGCAGTGTCCAGCAAGTACGTCTCCAGCCGCGCACTGTCTCCAACGTCGTAACTTACACGGTTGTGATTGCGGCGGATAACACCGAAGGCCTTCTGCTGCCAGGCATGACCGCTACTGTCAGTTTCGTCACCGAAAAGCACACCGGTGTCATGTTGATTCCCAGCAAGGCGTTGCGTTTCCAGCCGCCTGACAAAGTTGTGGCTGCGATGAGAGCCAAATGGCAACAGCAGCGAGCAGGAGATCGCGGCGACTCAACACACCAGGTGGGCGTGAGTCATTTGCCGGTAGACAGGGAACGGGATCGGGGATGGGTGCGGGTATGGGCCAGGGCATGGGACAAGGAATGGGCGGTGATCGACAGGGTCGCAACGGCAATGGGCCCCGGACTATCCCAATGGTGTGGTACCTGGACTCCCTCGGGCAATTGGCCGCCGCTCCAGTTCGAACCGGCATGACGGACAACACTAACACTGAAGTCGTCTCGTCACGGGTGCTCAAGGAAGGTATGAAGATTATCGTGGGCTCACCTACAGAGTCAACGAAACCCACGACCGCTTCACAGCCGATGCGCGGTTTCGGTGGAATGCGTGGATTCTAATTTGGCTCTCCGCGCGTAATTGATGTCGAGAGGTGACTTGCAATCATGAATAAGGTCATTGAAATACATCGGCTGGTCAGAACTTTCCAGGTGGGAGACATAGCCGTTCACGCCTTGCGTGGTGTCGACCTAATCGTCGAGCCGGGCGACTTTGTGGCGATCATGGGTGCATCCGGATCCGGCAAGTCGACATTGATGAATCTGATCGGCTGTCTCGACTCGCCCACCTCAGGGGAGTACCTGCTGGATGGAGAACGTGTCGACAGTTTCAGCAGAAATCAGCGGGCAGCCGTCCGTAATCGCAAAATCGGCTTTGTGTTTCAAGGATTTAATCTGCTGCCACGCACGACCGCTCTGGAAAATGTCGAATTACCGCTGTTCTATGACCGCAATAATCATGTTCGAAATCATACTCAAGCGGCTGTTGATGCTCTTACTCGCGTCGGCTTGAGCGACAGATTGGAGCATACGCCCAACCAACTGTCTGGAGGCCAGCAGCAACGAGTTGCTATAGCGCGCGCACTTGTCAACAAACCGGCCCTGCTGCTGGCGGATGAGCCGACCGGAAATCTCGATAGTCGCACTTCAGTTGAGACCATCGCTCTTTTTCAGGAGTTGAATAATGAAGGCGTTACCGTTGTATTAGTAACCCATGAATCGGACGTCGCTCGTTATGCCAAACGTCTGGTTAGTTTGCATGACGGAAGGATTGTGCGTGACATTCCCGTAACCGAACGTCACGATGCCATCGCCGACCTTGCCTCACTGCAGCCGGAAGAGCCGGAGGTTGTGCCATGATTTCCCTGTCGCGTCTATTGAAAGCCTCCTCACGGAGTATTCTGCGCAATCGTATGCGAAGCCTGCTGACTTCGCTCGGCATCATTATCGGTGTGGGTGCAGTAATTGTCATGGTAGCCATCGGCGAAGGTTCGCAGGCGAAGATCGAAGCCACGATTAGCGTCGCTCGGAACTAACTTGCTGATCGCTTTTCCCGGAAGTGTCAGCACGGGTGGCGTGAGAATGGGTGCAGGTACTTCAAGCCAGTTTACGTTCGATGACATTGAGGCAATCGATCGAGACAAGGTGTACATCGATGAAATTTCCCCGATTGTCCGCTCGGGCGGACAGATAATCGCTAACGGAAACAACTGGTTTACGTCGGTCATGGGAGTATACCCATCGTACTTCGATATTCGCAACTACCAAATTGATTACGGTGAGTTCTTTACCGATAGGGACGTTCTTGGTCGCCGAAATGTAGCCCTACTTGGCAAAACCGTGGTCGATAATTTATTTCCGATATCAACCCGGTCGGTCAAAACATTCGAATCAGAAACTCCCCCTTTGTTGTCATCGGTGTCCTCAAAGCAAAAGGCCAGACCGGCATGGGCCAGGACCAGGATGACATCATCCTGGCTCCCGCCACCGCCGTGCTCTATCGTCTCAAAGGGGATCGGCACATTGACATGATTAACGCCAGCGCCGTCTCACCTGATAAAGTAAGTAACGCCATCGAGGAAATCCGGGCGTCCCTCAGGAAGACCCACAATCTGCACGAAGGCCAGGATGACGATTTCACCATCCGAAGTCAGGCCGAAATCATGGACACCGCCACCGAGACTACCAAGACGATGACTCTTTTGCTCGGGTCGATCGCCGCCGTCAGTCTATTGGTCGGCGGTATCGGCATCATGAACATCATGCTCGTCTCCGTCACCGAGCGAACCCGTGAAATCGGCATTCGACTTTCCGTCGGCGCCCGGGAAAGCGATATTCTCGTTCAATTCCTTACTGAGGCCGTGGTTCTTAGTCTCAGCGGCGGGATCATCGGCATCGCCCTGTCGGCAGGTGTCGTAGCCGGCCTGAATAAGTGGACGACGCTCCAGCCAATTATCACACCGGAGACAGTCGCTCTTTCCTTCGTCTTTTCCGCGGCCGTCGGCATCTTTTTCGGTTTCTATCCCGCGCGCAAAGCGGCCGTCCTTGATCCGATTGACGCTCTCCGCCACGAATAATTGCCCAGCTACTCGCTTCCTCATATTCAAGCTGCTAAGTGACTAGAGATGGTCCGCTGATGCGCATCACTTGATTGGCATGGCGACCTTCTGCATGAATGTATGAATTTGTGGTGCAAGTACTCGACTAAGAGCGTACAATCCCAAAGAGCTTAACGCTTCCAAACGGAGGTCTCTCACGTTGGTCTGCTTTCGAATAGCAGCGACCCTTCTGATCCTCTTGCTGTCAATCAGCGAGCAAAGCGCTTTCGCAGTAGTGCCGCCAACTGTGCGCTACGAGATCAAGGTCAGACTCGACACCGAGACCAAGCGGCTGTTCGGCGAGGAAACGATAATTTACAGGAGCGGGGCCGATACCGCTCTAAGCGACCTGTATCTGCATGTGTATCCCAACGCCTACCGAAATGGCAACAGCGTTATGGCTCGCGAGGCCGAACAAATCTATCGCGATTTCACGTTCGCTCAGGCGCGTTCAGGAGAGTTGGGATATCTGGACATCACTCACCTGACGGTTAATAACACCGATTGCCCTTTCTCTGTCGATGACACATCTCTTAGAGTCAAATTACCGGGACCGCTGGCGCCGCGTGACTCCCTGATTCTTCACACGGTTTTTGTGACCAAAATACCGACGCTGCCGGGACGTTTCCGCTTTGACAAAGATGAATATTCGATTGCCCAATGGTATCCCAAGATGGCTGTCTACGATCAATCGGGCTGGCATAACGATCCTTATCATCTGATCGGGGAATTTTACGGCGAATTTGCGACGTATGACGTCAGCATCACTCTGCCGCAACAATTCTATGTCGGAGCGACGGGCGCATACGTGAGGGGAGAATCAGGAAACAACGATATACCATTGCTGGCGGATGGGGAAATCAATGCGCGGAAAGCAAAAGACGGACTGTTGCGTAAGATTGCTGACGGAAGCGTGTCTGCCACCAAGACACTTCATTTCCATGCTGACAACGTACACGATTTTGCCTGGGTGACTTCGCCTGACTATGTCAGGGACGATACCCTCTGGGACGGCGTCAAAGTCTCTGCGCTGGTACTTTACAGCGACATCGAAACAAGATGGAAAAACCTGCTCTCGTACGAATTGGCCGCGTTGAGATTCTTCTCGGAGAGAGTGGGGCCATATCCCTATCAGACGCTCACGGTTGCTGAAGCGTACAATTTCCTCGCCGGTGGCATGGAATATCCGACGCTGGAAATGCTTGATCCGGCGGCCAGCATTCCTTATTCACACGCTCTTGAATATGTCACCGTCCACGAAGTTGGGCACAATTGGTTCTATGGAGCTATTGCGAACAACGAACTGGATGATCCCTGGCTCGATGAGGGTTTTGCCGAGTACTACACCTTCCAATATGCCGAACTCAGCCACAAGGACGGTTCGGTCATTGCATTGCCGAGGTGGGCTTCGATTTTTGCGGATATACCCTATCGCTGGACGCACGAACTTGATTACCGCATTTCATTGAAGCATGGCTACGATCCGCCGGTGGCGCAACCCGCTTGGCGGTTCAGGAATGAATGGGAATATCATGCCGGAGTCTATTCCAAAGGGGAGTCGGTGCTGGAAAGTCTTCGCACTGAATTGGGAGATTCCGTATTCGCCAATGCCATGAGGAAGTACTACTCCGATTTCAAGTTCAAGCACGTCACCATTGCAGATTTTGAGAGGACAGTTGATGAAGTCAGTGGCAAAGATCTGAGCTGCTTCTTCGACGGCAATTGTTACCGCAACTCGCGCCCCAACTTGCCGACAATGCCTCCCGGATCCATCGAGCCGTTCATCCGACGTAAGCTCCTTCGTGTCGGATCCGTCTGCCTCGGATACTTGCCGGACCGGTTCGAGACCTGTTAGGTTGCGTACGCCGCTTCGCTTCGTCCGGCCGTTGTTCCCAAGTGCATTGGAGGATCCGACTCACTATGTGGCGATGATAAACCCCACTCTTTGGTACAACGATGCCGACAAATGGCTCATCGGACTGAATTTTCGCAGCAGCTACCTGATGATGTACCACAAGATCTCCGGCGGATTCAATTACGGTCTCAGCTCGCGCAAAGTAGGGTATTACCTTAATTATTCAACGCTGGTCTCGAATGGGCGAATTCAACTAGCTGCTAATACTGATAATTATGCGGGAATGCGAAACTACGGTCTGGAAATTTCCAGCGGCAAATCGATGCCGCTACCTCTTCAAGTCTTTTCGCCGGGATTGCCGACGTATCCACAATTCCGAAACACTCTCTTCCTCAGGTACAGCGACAAATACGATGCCAAGTATTTCGATCCCAAGTGGTTCAGTCTTGGTATTTCGACCGTCGCGGGAATTCGTGGCGAGTATATTCAACGCGGTTATCAGGGACTGACCCGGATTACTTATTCCTTCGATGACGGCTGGACATCGGATGGAGCGATTCTTTCGTTCACCAGAGGGTTTGCTGGTTTCAGCCAGGACTTGCGCCTGATTCGCACCGGTGAATTGACTTCAACGATTTCAGGATCAGTTGGAGGGCTGTCAGGCCATGCTCCCAAGCAAGATCAGCTCTGCATCGCTCGTGGCGTGCCGAGATCGTCTGTCGATCCAATTAACAAGTTTATCGCGACTGATGGTGGTGGAGTCAGAGGATATCAAAACGAGGCCGTGCTTGGCAATCGCTTGTGGGCAGTCAATCTCGAGCTGAGCACCGAAAGACTCGACTGGTCGTTTCCGTCAATCACTCCAGTGCTGTTCTATGATGTGGGACGTATTGGTAGTCCGATGCAGTCTCGACTGTCAAACCGAGTCCTGTCCGACGCCGGCATAGAATTCCGAATCATGAAAGTCATGTATCTCAGTTTGCCCCTCTGGTTGAGCGACCCTGACGCTGGCCAGAATCACTTCCATTTACGGGCAAACGCAGGACTCTATTCTATCTTCTGATCTTGGAGGTGAAGTCCGTCGCGTCGGAAGTGGTCGGGATATCGTCGGATTGCGTCAGGGCCATTACTCTGAGCGCTTTCGAGCCCCAATTCGACTTCTCTTAATTCCGTAAGCGAAGTAGATCACTGCACCAACTGCCAGCCAGATTACAAATCGCATCCAGGTAATCTTGTCCAGGCCGAACACCAACCAGATGCAAAACAGGATGCCCAAAGACGCGCTGACGATTCCGCCGGGAACCTTGAATGGCCTTTCCCGATTCGGTTCGCGTATCCGCAAGATTATGACACCGGCACAGGCCAGAATAAATGCGAAAAGAGTTCCGATGTTACACAGATTCGCCATCTCATCGATGTTGCAGAAAGCCGCCAGTCCGGCCACGGCCACGCCTGTCCAGATGGTTGTGACATATGGAGTCCGGAAACGCTTGTGTACTTTCGAGAAATAGGGCGGCAATAAACCGTCACGGCTCATCGAGAAGAATATTCGCGGTTGTCCCATCTGAAATACAAGTAGTACAGCCGTGTGCGCGATCACCGATCCGAGAGATATTACTGCGATCAACCAGGATGCAACCTGATTGTATTCAAGGCCGGCAACCAGTGGTTCCGCTATCTTGGAACGCAGTGCAAGAAACGGAATCATGCCGGTTAGCGTGACCGACACGAGAATGTAAATCACAGTGCATATCGCCAGCGATGCGATGATTCCCAGCGGCATGTCACGCTTCGGATTGCGAGTTTCCTCCGAGACAGTTGAGACGGCATCAAATCCGATATAGGCAAAGAAGACGGTAGCCGCCCCGACTTGAATTCCGCGCCACCCCCCGGGCGCGAACGGTTTCCAATTGTCCGCCTTGAAGTAGTACAGACCGACGCCGATAAACAGCGCGAGTACCGCCAGTTTTATCAGCACCATGATATCGTTGAGCCGCGAGCTTTCGCGAATTCCGATGACCAGAACCACAGTCAGAACGGCGACGATTAGAACCGCCGGGAGATTGAATATAATCGGGATGGAAAACAAATGTGGAGCCGTGGTCAGATCGATTCCCTTTTGCACAAAGGTTCGATAATCCATTCGCAGCCAATAAGGGATATCGAGGCCGAAAGTAGTATGAACGAAATCATTGAAATACCCCGACCAGCTAATCGCCACGGCGACGTTGCCGATCGCGTACTCGATGATCAAATCCCAACCGATGATCCAGGCGATTAATTCGCCCATAGTTGCATAGGCGTAAGTGTAGGCGCTCCCCGATATCGGCACCATGGCCGCCAGCTCGGCATAGCAAAGGGCACTGAAACCGCAGGCAATACCTGTTAGCAGGAAGGAAATTAGAAGAGCCGGTCCCGCCGGATAGCCACTTGATGCACCTACGGCGGCCTCACCTATCATCGCAAATATGCCGGCGCCGATAATGGCGCCAATCCCGATCATGGTTACGTCAACCGGACCCAGGACCCGCTTGAGTTGCTTCGAGCCTTGCTTGGCCTCGCCAAGAAGTTCGTCGACCGATTTTCTGCGAAAAACCGAAAGCATCAATCACCGTCTACAAATTTGTGATTCCTACTATGGCAACTAGAGCGTCTAAAGTCAATAAAAAGACAGATGACGCAATCGCTTACCTCGAAAAATTCACTACCAGTGCCCGCCGCAACTTCCTCTCCAATTGGAACGTAATCAAGACAGTAGTCAATCGGAAAGAAACTGGAAATAGGTGGAGTAATCCTGGAGGCAACCGAGATGAAACACGGCTCGATGAATCGAAAGGAGTTTCTTGCCAACGTGGGAAAGACCTGCGTCGGCGCATGTGTTTGTGCCATGGTGGGAGACATAGGGCAGGTACATGCCGAGGAGGCATCGCAGGCGCCGGTCAAACCGGCAGAAGCCCCGCGATCGGAAGCGCGGATGAAATTCGCCGAGGGATGGGTCACGAGGTTCTTGGTGTAGTGGACAGCACGCTCGACAAAGAGACCCGCAGTAAACTGATGATAGCCAATGGCAAGGCCTGCTATTTGGCCTGGATTGCCGAAACCAAGCGGCAGATCAAGCCGATCACACTGGAGCAATTCACTGAGCGGGTCAAGAAAAGTGTCAAGGACGAATCGTACCGCGTCGTCGGAAATGTGATCTATTTCCAGTATCTGAACGCAGCCGAGACAGGCCAGGCATCGGCCGAGGGCGCCTACCTCTGCCCGTTAGTGGAAAACAAACCCGCAGGATTGTCGGGTACCTATTGTCTCTGCTCGCTCGGCTATGTGAAGGCGATGCATGAGCAACTGCTTGATCGCCCTGTCGAGGTTGAACTTGTCAGCAGTGCCTTTATGGGGGACAAACGCTGCAAATTCAAAATTACAGTCGCGTGAGGCAGCAGAGACTTCACCGATTCGCGTGTGGTACAGGTGCGAAGGAGTTCCTGAACTTAGTGATATAGCGGTGCAGGGATTTGAACCCCGGACACGCGGATTATGATTCCGCTGCTCTAACCAGCTGAGCTACACCGCCATCACAAACGTTCAACCATTGGGCAGAGAATTTATAATTCTTCGAAATTTTGTCAAGCCCAATCGCTGCGATTAAGTTTACGTGCTAATCTCGCCAGTTACCTCAACTTAACCAATTGCATATTTGGTAGCCACGGCTTATAATGCTTCAGAATGTACTGGATTTGCGGAGAATAATGGATGATTAGTAGCACGACGCCGTCTATAGAAGGGAAGCCGGTGCGGGAGTACCTTGGTATTGTCGCCGGGGAGGCGGTTTTGGGAGCCAATATCGTCAAGGATCTTTTTGCCACCGTGACCGACATCGTCGGCGGAAGGTCTGGCGCCTATGAAAACGAACTGATGCAGGCGCGAAAGATTGCAATTAAAGAGATGGAAACGGAAGCCGAACGGCTCGGCGCTAATGCGGTTCTTTCTGTTGATATCGATTACGAAGTGGTGCGCCAGGGGATGCTTCTCGTTACTGCTGCCGGAACGGCAGTTAGATTGTAGTTGAATTCCCGAGCACACTTAATGCAGGTAATTGCACTAACAACGACATGACAACACAACCCCACTCCAATGCGGCTCCCGATCGCTGCGTCAGCTATCATGCTTAACGACAACAGGTTGGACGTACCACAAATACCGGCAATCCAGCCAACGCTTTCGGCACATAGTTCGCTCCAAGAGGTACTTGTATGAGGCAACGCGTTTCTGTCCCTATGATCTTTACGACGTTAGTGGCCCTCCTTCTGCTGGGCTCTTTACCCTATGTTTCCTCGGCGATTTCGGCACAGCTCTCTGACCAACTGGAGTCTACGCTCTCTGCCAGGACGAGCGGAGAATTCGTGTCGGTGCTGGTCTTCCTGCAGGATCAAGTAGATGTAGAGTCACTACAGAGGAACTACAAGCTCGCCACCTTCACCCGTCAGGCGTCTCACAAGATACTGATGGAGCAATTGCGGGATTTCGCTGGCGCGAGCCAGGCGTCGCTTACAGAAGTTCTTGATGAAGCCAAATCGCGCGGTGAAGTTCGCTCGTACCAAACATACTGGATTACGAATGCTCTTCAAATTGAAGCTACTAAGTCCTTTATCGAGACACTCAGGAATCGCCCCGATATTGAAGCCATGATCGAAGACTTGCCGATGCAGTCACTATATTATCCGCCGAGCAATTCGACGGCAACATCCGCCCAACACATCGGCGTGCCTTCCGGACTGCGACTGATTCATGCCGACAGTATGTGGGCGCAAGGGCTGACCGGCGCCGGAACCCTGATAGCTTCCTTTGATACGGGCGTCAACGGACTGCATCCCGCTCTCAGAAATTCATATCACGGTAATCACGGTTTCCCGTCCTCCCAGTGTTGGTTTGATCCGGTCTACGGGGAAACCTACCCACACAATGCACCCCCTGCTGACCTGCCTGAGGGCTGGCAGCATGGTACCGCCACTATGGGAATCATGGTCGGTAAAAATGACGCTACCGGCGACACCCTTGGAGTCGCATTCGGAGCGGATTGGATCAGTGCGGCCGTGATTGATATTCCCGGCGCCAATTATCTCGAGGCATTTCAATGGGCGGCTGATCCGGATGGCGATCCTAATACTGTCGACGACGTACCTGACGTGCTGAATAATTCCTGGGGTTTCAAGCAGAGTAACATCAGTTGTCTTGATATTTTCTGGAAAGCTATTGATAACCTGGAAGCGCTCGGCACCGTCGTCGTGTTTGCCTGTGGCAACGAAGGTCCCGCGCCAATGTCGCTGCGTAACCCAGCCAACCGTGCCACGACCCTATACAATAGTTTCGCTGTCGGCGGAGTCTCCGCGACTAATGAGGACTCGATCTATCAGCGCTCCAGCCGCGGCCCGTCCGATTGC
Source organism: uncultured bacterium (assembly GCA_963726455.1). Classification (GTDB taxonomy): domain Bacteria; phylum Zixibacteria; class MSB-5A5; order CAIYYT01; family CAIYYT01; genus CAIYYT01. The sequence continues at coordinate 1,749,883 of CAVSCK010000004.1, read as the reverse complement.
GATAGTGTTTCAATCAAACCGCAGGTCATGGCGCCGGGCTATCAGGTGCTGGTAATCAGCGCCGATACACTTGCGTCTTACAGTCTTGCTGATGGTACTTCGTTTGCGGCGCCACATGTCGCCGGAGCAGTTGCTATCCTGAGACAGTACAACCCGAATGCACCTGTCGATTCCATAAAGTCCGCCCTCATGCGTTCAGCGGTAGACAAAGGTGCGCCGGGTCCGGATAATAACTTTGGTTGGGGCGTGATTGATCTACCGGCCGCCAAGCGTTTACTGGCGCCCAACAATCAGGTCTACATCTATGTCAAGGAGGCGTCGCACGCTCCCATTAGTCCGGGCGATGTTGTCAGCGTTACCGTTACGCTCCGCAACTCCGGAGCTGGCACCGTCGGTGTTACCGGAGTACTTTCGAATCCTCCGGCCGGTGTCTCGATTTTGCAGGGATACTCCAGCTTTGGCACGATGCCTGGGAATTCTTCTGCCAGCAATTTCGGCAATCCCTATAGCATTTCCTTCTCGAATTCAATCGCTGAGGGAACAATCATTACCGTCGATCTGATAATTCACGACGGGTCCAGCTATGAGCGGACGATTAAGTTGTACTTCACCGTCGGAACTGCCCTGGTCAAGTCATCATATACCCAGACGACCGACAGTTGCCGATTTACAGTCAGCAACTACGGCACCTATGGCCTTGCCCCCGGTTCAATTCTTAACAAAGGCGGCGCCGGTTTTACTTTCCCGCAGGGAGCCACCAATAATTTGTTCCAGTGCGGACTGATGATCGCCACCGACAGCACTCATGTTTCCGATGGAGTCGTTAATTTGCTCGGCTCTCCAGACGAGGATTTTGCTGTCGCTTTGGAAGGCAACCTGACGGTCAGCACTTCGGGCGGTACGCTGGGAGATCATGAGACTCTTTCACGCTTCAATGACAATAACGCCTCACGGCCGTTAGGTCTCTTGGTTGAACAACGAACCGCCAACTATACCGATCTTGCCGACGCACAATATGCCATCATGGAATTCGTGATTACGAATACGACTGCGTCACAGATCAACGGCGTCTATGCCGGCCTCTACTGCGACTGGGATTTTCCATGGGGAAGCGGCGGCTATGACTGGTCGGGCTTCTCACGTTCCTATGGGCTGGGCTACATGTACCAGAACGGACCTCTTCTCAATAGTTATCGCGGGACTTCGGTGCTCAATGCCGAAGGCGTCAGCACGTTCTATGCTATTCGAAATCTTGGTAATGTGTACACTCCCCCCCCCTCGGAAGGGCTTGTCAGTGAGGGAACCAAGTTTCGTTTTCTCACACATGGCTTCGAAGACACCGCCAGTTCTACTCCGTATGATCAGTCGTACTGCATTGCCACCGGTCCGTTTAATCTGGCTCCCGGTGCTTCAGATACAGTCGCATTCGCCATGATCGGCGGCGCAAATCTGAGTGCACTTCAGGCAGCAGCGCTTTCGGCCAAGAATCATTATCGTCAGGCCACACCGGTGGAAGACGGTGGCGGCGTCAATCTGCCGTCGGCTTATAAACTTGATCAGAACCGTCCCAACCCGTTCAACCCGCAGACAGTCATCAGTTACTCGATACCTCACACCGGCCAGGTGAATGTTTCCGTCTTTAATGTATTGGGCGAGAAGATCGCGACGCTTGTAGATCAGCTCGAAGGCGCCGGCGAACACTCGATCGTCTGGAACAGCACCGACGATGAGGGAAAGCCGGTTGCCAGCGGAATATATTTCTATCGCCTGAAGACGGATGATTTTGCACAGACCAGGAAGATGATTCTCCTGAAGTAGCTATCACCTGCGCTAGTCTGATTTCGAAATCCAATACCTCTCTAACTGGCATCCAACCTGTGCCACTTCTGAGCGATTTCCGCTTGTCTTCGGGGCAAAATCGCTGTAATCTTCTAGCGTGAAAACCCGGCGATTCTTGTGGTTCAGCTTGTGCATTACATCAGCGGTTCTTCTCTGGACTGGCCGAGCATTCTGCCAATCGACATCACCGGACAGCAATCTGGTTTCGATAGCCATTCTTGAGGACGAGCGTTCTGTCGACACCGGCAGAGTCTCGAAGTGGATTGCCAACCCGAACCCTGATGTGCGCGAACAAACTGCGTACATGATTGGCATTGTCGGCGACCGAATATACCGACCCTTTCTTGCCAAGCTTCTGGAAGACGAGTCAAAGCAAGTTCTTGTGCAGGCGATCTTTGCCGCCGGTCAACTTGGCGACACAAGTTTCACCGCAGAGTTGACGCGCTATTCGGCGGACGGTGACTCGACTGTCAAAGCGCACGCCATCGTTGCTCTTAGTCAGATTGGCTCGCCGGCAGCCGCCACGCAATTGATCTACATTCTCGCGGACTCACTCGAAAAACCGCATTTTCGCGCGCTTGCGGCGGAGTCGATGGTACGACTGGGTGACCGGACGTCTTTTGGCGCACTCTTTGCACGGGCAGGTGACAAGAATAGATTGATTAGAGAGAAGGTCTTCTATGCTCTGTCGCGGCGCGCCGACAAGGATGCGCTGCCCATATATCTGTTAGGTTTAGCCGACTCAGTTCGGCAAATTCGAATCTTCTCGCTGAGTGCTCTGGCCAAGGTGGGCGACGCCTCAGTAATTCCTCAGATCAAACGACGACTATCGGAGACCGATTGGCGGGTCAAATACTATTGCCTCCAAGCCGCCGGTAAGCTCAATGCCCAGGTGCTGATTCCCCAGGTTGTAGCGATGGCCGGCGCCAGAGAGCACCCATACGTGAGGCAGGCCGCTATCAAAGCTCTGGGAGAAATCGGTGGCGCTGAAGCCATTGATCGCTTGACGATGGAACTGTCGGATGCCGACCCGAATCTGTGCAACGAGGCGCTCCTGGCTCTGGCGAAACTCAGGAAGGACGATGTCTTTTCGCAAATTGAGAACTTTGCCACTGCGGAGAACTCAAGCAGTCGGGCTGCTGCCGCAACTGCTTGCGGATACCTCACCGGTGACAGTCGGTGGAATCTGCTCTCAAGTCTGGCCCAGGATCCGATAGCCGTCGTAAGAGGTGCGGCCTTTGAAATCCTGACAACCGCCAGCCCAGACACTATGCGGATCAGATACATTAATCAGGCATTGGGTGATTCCGATATTGTTCCGGTCTATCTTGCTTGTAGTCAAATCTTTGGCGGTCGCATGACCGACTTGCTTCCGTTCGTTGTTCGAATGTACCTGTATTCAGCCAAACCGGATATCAGGACTACCATCCTCGATTGCATGTTGGAATACGGGGATTCGCTGCGTCAACAAACTTATCTAGTGCCGTTGATAAAATCCGCAGTCGAAGATACAAACAATGCAATTCGGATTCGAGCCAGGAAGATTGCCCCACTCCTGGGACTCGAAGTTGTTGATACCGGCAATCAGTATCGGACGTCAATTAGTGCTGCAACATACTCCAGCATCTACAACTTCAAGGGAACAAATCCCATCGCCGAGATCATTACCTCCAAGGGAACCATCCGCATCGAGTTGTTGAGAAAGTTTGCGCGCAAGACGGTCGCCAATTTCATCAAGCTCGCGAAAAGCGGTTTTTATGACAAGAAATCGTGGCACCGTGTCGTACCTGATTTCGTGATTCAAGATGGCGATCCACGCGGAGATGGTTGGGGTGGACCCGGCTACGAAATACGTTGTGAATACAACGATCTGCCGTATAATACCGGCTCGGTCGGTATGGCAACATCCGGCAAAGACACCGGCGGCAGCCAGTATTTCATTTGTCAGTCGCCGCAGCCGCACCTAAACGGCCGGTACACACAGTTTGGCCGCGTGCTTTCGGGCATGGACGTAGTGACTCAGATCGAAGTCGGTGATATGATACAAACCATCAAGATTATCCAGCCGAGGGAGAAACATTGAAGAGCTTGATTGCCCTGGCAATATCGCTGTTGTTTGTCGGAACTCTTCTGGCCCAGAACCCGTCTCCTCAGGACATAATCAAGTCTGTGATTGCGAAGCAGGAGCAGGACAAGAAGCATTGCGACAAGTACACGGCTCTGGCTACGACCAACAAGATCAAGTATGACAAGAACATGAAGCCGGATGAAACTACTATCACCAAACGCAAGATGTATGTCTGGGGTGATCGAACCTCGGAAGAGATTCTATCGATCGAAGAAGACGGTAAGCAATTGCCTCCCGACGAGATCAAAAAACGTGTCGCTGACTTGAACGAGAAATGGCAGGAGGAGCAGAAGGACAAGGATAAGCAGGAGGGCTCGAAGGAAAACTTCGTCGATCCGATGACCATCGAAGGAATGGCCGCCTATGACTATTACTTGATCGGGCAGGGGGACTCGACTTTTGATGTTGTTCCTTCAACCATTGCGACTGCCCGGGGCGCTGTCGATCAGTCGGTCGAAAAGCTTATGAGCTATTATGTTGTGATGGCACGTTCCAAAACCTCCGATTCACGTCATCTCATGGCAACCTACTGGATTGACGCCAAGACGTTTGGCGTACTTAGGACGACGTTCGCGCCGGCCAAACTTCCTCATTTTGTTGATATGCTGGACTTCCAAATGGACTACGCCGTGGTCACGGACAACGACAGCACACTGTATCTGCCCAAGCGATTCGAGTTGAAGGGCAAGGCGGGCTTCTTGTTCTTCAAAGGGAGATTCGGTGTGATCGAAGAATACTCCTCATATACTTGCGACAATTCGATTGCCGATTCGCTCTTTGATCACCGATATTTCTCTTCGGGCGATGCAAAGTAGGAGCAGTTATGGACATAGATACCATTAAGATCGACATGCAGGAAGGGTGCAATCTGGTGCTCGGCATGACGCATTTCATTAAGAGCGTTGAAGATATTCATGAATTGATGGTCAACTCGGTGCCGACCGTCAAGTTTGGTGTCGCGTTTTGTGAGGCCTCCGGCGACCGGCTGGTGCGCTTTTCGGGAAACGATCCCGTGCTGGCGAAAGCAGCAGCCGATACTATTCTTAAGATAGGCGCCGGGCATTCGTTCCTGATCTTCATGAAAGATGCTTTTCCAGTGAACATTCTGACGAGTCTCAAGAACGTATATGAAGTGGTGAATCTGTTCTGTGCGACCGCTAACCCGGTGGAAGTGCTGGTGGCTCGCACGCAACAGGGTAATGGAATTCTGGGCGTAGTCGACGGCGAAAAGCCGCTGGGAATCGAAGATGATGCCGCCAAGAAGAAGCGCCACGAATTCTTGAGAAAGATCGGTTACAAACTTTAGCGGACGACATTTACTCGCAATCTATTGTGCCACCATTAATAACTTACGACAATGGCATTGCCATTGAGGGACTCGACTTCCTGCTCGATCCGGGCAGAACCGCCGATTTTGCGTATGTCTCCCATGCTCATTTCGATCACGCCCGCAAGCATGGTCGTATTCTCGCCACGGCGGAAACGGCTCTGCTCTATCGGCAACGTTTCCCGAATGTGCCGACGCGCGTTCTTCCGTTCGGTCGGAGTGTCAAATTCGGCGACGCCTCGGTGGAGCTTTTCCCATCCGGACATATGCTGGGAGCCGCGCAAATCATGGTGGAAGTCAATCATACGCGCATCGTCTACACCGGCGATTTCAAAATCTATCCCAATCTGACCTGTCCTCCGCTGGAAACACGTCGCTGCGACATACTGATCATGGAATCAACGTACGGAGATCCGAGCTATTCCTTTCCGCCGCAGAACGAGGTATATACTCGTATTATTAGCTTCGTGAAACGCGTCCTCGCCGACCGCAACATCCCGGTGTTGATCGGGTATACGATGGGCAAATCACAAGAGGCCGTCATGCTGATGCAGCAACATGGCTTCACTGTTTGCGTCGATACTTCCATATCCAAAATGAACCAGCTTTATCGCGCCGCGGGCGTCAAGCTCCAGCCGACCAGCCATTATCTTCATACTTCCTTGGACGGCAAAGTGGTGGTTGTCGCGCCGCAGACCACGCGTCAGGACGAATTCAAGCAGTTGAAACGAAAGAAGACCCTCTTTCTCAGCGGCTGGTCTGTCGGCGCCAGGAAGAGCTTTACCGTCGGAGCCGACGGCTTGCCTCTCTCTGATCACGCCGATTACACGCAGCTACTTTCGTATATTGAGCAATGCGGTCCTCGCAAGATTTACACGTTGCATGGCGAGGCCCGGTTCGCCGAGCTTCTGCGCGATCTCGGATTCGACGCCGAATATCTCACCAAAGGATTTCGCAGCGATCAAGTCCCTGCCCATCACACTCCCTCCAAAGAGCATTCAGCTGGCAGGGTTGCCACCGAGCGCGCATCCAGGAGAGACACATCTCACGGGCAGAACTATGAGCTGTTCTGATATTGGCAGTCAGACTCAGTCAGGCAACTTGAAATTTCTCACCAAGTATATATCCCGCGCATCAAAGTCCTCTTCATTCTGGACGCTTCTGCTACTAGTCTCGATTCTTCTCAGTGAGGTAGCTCACTCCGAATACTTGTGGCCGTTGCCGTACGGGAAGGAATTGTCGTCTTCGTTTGGCGATTGGCGCACGCGCCATTACCATGCCGGGCTCGATGTCCGCACGGGCGGAAAGATCGGTTTGCCCGTTCTGGCTCCGGCGGACGGCTACGTCATGCGGATTTCGATGGCATATTATGGCTACGGCAAGGCGCTCTATTTTCAGATGGTTGACGGCAAAGTGGCGGTGTTTGGGCACCTCGATCACTTTCGTCCGGAGGTCGAGAAATACGTCCAGGAGCGGCAGATCAAATCAGAGTCATACAATCAGAACATATTTCTGGACGCAACTCAATTCCGCTACCATCGCGGCGACACAATTTGTTACAGCGGCCAGACCGGAGTCGGCGCGCCGCATTTGCATTTTGAGGTTCGCACTCCGGAAAACACTCCGCTCAATCCGCTCGGTTTTGATGGCCTGAAGCAAACCGATACCGAAGCACCAGAATTTCGCCGGCTGCATCTGATCGGGAATTGGAACGAAGAACTGGAACGGGCGCTGGGACATAAACTCGATTACAGCTTCGTGAAGAAACCGCGGTCGTCGGAATATGTGCTGAACGATACCTTAGAATGTGACGGTTTTGACTTCTGGCTCTCGGTCGAGGCCATCGACCACATGGACACGAGTCCCTGGATTCGGTCAATCTACTCACTGGAATTACGTCAGGGCAGTCAATTGCTCTATCAAATGACCTACGACAGTCTCAGTTTCGACAACACGTATCTGGTCGATATGGAGCGTAACTTCCAAATGGCCATACACGGAGCGACGGACTTCCATAATCTGGTGTCTTACAAACAAGCCGACGAAGGCACGGGACTTTGCCGTGAAGGCGGAGACCAAGTTTACACTCTTACTCTGGTGGCACGCGACATTGCCGGTAACGAAAGTCGCGCCGTAGTCCCGGTGCGCAAAGTAAATCACGATCCGTGGAAATTGAGTACCAAACCCGACTTCGCCCGACTCGCCGCTTTGTCGGACAAGTTAGGAACCGCACATGGCGACCTGACATTAAGCTTCATCCCCGCGGGCAACCGGCTCTACTCTTTGATTCGCACGCTTAAGCCCCATGCTAACGGACTTAGTTTCACCTCTGCCCGGAGATCGGTGGCTGAGTCAGGCGGTTTCACTGACCTTGGTGGCGGGTATTGGCTCGGTTTGGTTGACTCGGTTGGCGGCAAAGATTATCTGAGTGGTGGCGAGACTCTTTACGTGTATTGGTCACTCAAGTCTACCGATGGTTCTTCGCAACAGGATTCCATTAAGACGGATTTTCGTCGCGCCTGGTTATCCAATGACAAGGCGAAAGGCAACGTCGTGTCCGCTGACGGAAGGCTTGCAGTCACGTTGCCGCCTCTGGCTGATGCCTGTTTTCCGCTCGATCGTCAATACTACTATGAAATTGAGACTGGCAAGGGCTCAAACGCGCTTTCATACACGCTTATTCCGAACGATTTCCCCTTCGCCAAGCAGGTAACATTCGCCTACAAGTTCGATACAACAATTCCACGGGGAGCAGCTCTTTATCTTGGGTCATCGAATCAACTAAGTTGGTTGGGCAATGACATGGACAGCGCAGCCGTCGCAGTAACGGCCAAGTCCTACCGCCCGGGGACGGTGATTATGCGCATTGATACCATCCCGCCGACAATTCGCCAGGTTGTGCCTGCTTCCAAGGCGTCGGTGATGTCGGTCCGTCCGACAATTAGATGTAAAGTAAATGACAACCTATCGGGTGTTCGCGACTCATTCGAGGTTAGGATAGACGGGCGCTGGTGCATACCGGTATATGATCCCGAAGCATCCACGCTGACATCGACTCCGTACTTCGATCTTTCCGCCGGCAAGCACCTGCTCGACATCAGAGTTACCGACCGCTGCGGTAATCAGCGTCGCGTCACGAGCGAGTTCAACGTAGGCGCCGCCAACCGTCCTGTCAAATCGGCGAAGAAACACAAATAGGCAATAGATTACAGGTTTTCCCCCAAGTTCACATCCGCCCCGTCGGCAAAACAAAAGCGCCGGTCGTTTGACCGGCGCTTCTGCCATTAATTGGTAATGTTCACTACTGATTCAAGCGAATCATCTCCACGCGACGATTCTTGACACGACCTTCAACGGTCTTGTTGTCGTATTTCGGATTCTCTGAGCCAAATCCCTTTGTGGTGAATCTGGCGATGTCCAAGCCCTTCGATACGAAGTAGTCAACCACGGCATCCGCACGACGCTGTGACAGCGTGTCGTTCCAACCCTTACGGCCGGAAATGTCGGTGTATCCCTGAACTTCAAGATTGACGTGCGGGAACGCAGCCAATGACTTGGCAACTTCATCAAGCGACTTCTTTGCCTTGTCAGTCAATGTCCAGGTGTTCACGATAAACTGAACTTCCGTCAGTTCCATTTCCTTTTCGATCTTGTATTCGGTCGGGCAACCATCTGCATCAACCTTCATACCAGCCGGAGTTCCCGGGCACTTGTCGCAGCCGTCACAAACGCCGTCGCCGTCGGAATCAATCGGGCAACCGTTGACGTCGACCTTGCAACAGGAAGGCGTGTCGGGGCATTTGTCGAGGCAGTCAGGAACACCATCGTGATCGGAATCAATCGGGCAACCTACCGCGTCGACTTTGCAGCCTTTCGGGGTATCCGGGCACTTATCTACGCCATCGCAAACACCGTCACCGTCGGTATCCATCGGGCATCCGTTGATGTCGACCGTGCAGCCCTTCGGAGTGTCTGGGCATTTGTCCAAGCCGTCGCAAACGCCGTCGCCATCGGCATCAAGGGGACAGCCATTGGCATCAACCTTGCAACCTTTCGGCGTGTCAGGGCACTTATCATCTTTGTCGCAGACGCCGTCTTCATCGGAGTCAACGCATCTTCCCAAGTAAGCGGTGAGTACGCCGCCTACTTCAAGCAACCCCTTGTGAAGATCAAGGTTCGTGGAACTGGCAAGGTCTTTAGCGTCGCCGTCCCTGAAATCCGAAAGCACTTTGGTGAACGCGTGATAGCGGGCCGCTGCTCCGATCGAGAATTCAGGAATCAGAAAGTACTCAAAACCGGCGCCGAACATCAGAGTAAACTGCTGATCCTGCAGCATGTAGTTCTTGCCCTTGTAATTCACGGACACAATGTTGTTGCGATTCATAGGGTCTCTGATCGTCCAGCCACCGACACCGGCGCCCGCCGTCAAGTAGACATTAAAGTTCTTGTCGGGCATGAGATTAACAACGGGACCCAATTCGGCAATGTAGTTGCGAAGTCTGTAGGTCTTCAGGCCGTTCTTGTCGTCCATCTTGGTGAATTTGGTCGCTCCCGTTTCCAGTATCCCACCATGAGTGCGACCATAAACGCCGGTCAGGGCAATGGCCACGTTCTTATGGACGCCCCACTTTATCTCACCACCGTGCATGAAATTCAGTTTCCAGGGGCTCTTGGTCACGGTATGGAAGCCGAAGCGGTAGCTCAGGCCGAGCTTGCCGGTCTCGTCATAGGCAGACGCAGGCGCTGCTATAGCAGCTACCAAAGCAAGCATCATGATGAATACGATCGCTTTACGCAAAGTTTGTTCCCTCCCAACTAGGGTTTAATTACTATTTCATCCTCAGAGGGGAATAAGTGCAACGAATCCCTCCATGGAAACTCATTATCCCAGAGCAGACCGGACATAATTCTTCCGGACCAGTGAAGCGAAAATGTAAAATCTCCTCAATTCGAAATCAACAAAAAAACATTTTATTTCACGACTTGGAGTTAGCAGGTTTTTGGGTGTCGAATGTATAATCATCGTGTGCACCGAGGCGAACGGATTCACCCTAATTAGATCGGATGAAGAGGAGTCAAATTTACATTTATTTTCTTGACAGCCGCTGACTTCGGCATATATTCGGGCAACTAGTAAGGCAGAAGATTGTACAAAAAGTAACAAACGTTAACTCTCAGGAGGAGACTAGGAATGAGCAAGAAGTTATTCGTTTTGGCCGTTGTTCTGGTGGCTGCGTTCGCCTTGGTCTTTGGGAACCTGATGGCCCAAGATACGACCAAGACCGCTCCTGCCAAGACTGAGACCGCTGCTCCGGCCAAGGGCGAGGCAAAAGCCCCTGCCGCCAAACCGGCCGCCGGCAAGTTTGAATTCGTCGGCAAAGACAAATGCAAGCTCTGTCACAAGAAGCAGTATGACTCATGGATGACGACCGTGCATGCCAAGGCATGGGAAGCTCTGAAACCGGAAGAACAGAAGAAAGAGGATTGCATCGGTTGCCATTCCACTGGTAAAGATGCAGCCGGCGCAATGTTGACCGGAGTACAGTGCGAAGTTTGCCACGGCGCTGGATCTGCTTATAAGACCCAGGCGATCATGAAAGACGTGAAAGCCGCGATGGCCAATGGCCTGACCCAGCCGACCAAGGAAATCTGCGTGAGATGCCATAACGAGAAGTCCCCGACCTTTAAGGGCTTCGATTTCGACAAGTACGTGAAAGACCCGAAGGGAATGCACCAGTTGTTCCCGAAGGCGACCGAAGTGAAGAAGGGCTAGTTACGGCTCCAGGTCTTTCTTGCATCTATAACATCAAATGTCCGACCGGCGTGCAATTACGCACGCCGGTTTAATTATTCCCGCATGAGATTACAGTTTCACACCTTTATCGCGATCGGATTTACGCTAATATTCCTGTTTCACGCAGGACTCTATTTCTCGTGGGTGAAATTCTTCCATATTACTGATCCACTTTTCAAGCGCGGCCTCGGGATTACGATCCTGCTGCTATCGGCCAGTTTTATCTGCGCTTCACTCTTGGTACATCGTTGGGAGAATTTTTTCACCGGTAGTTTCTATCTGATTTCGGGAATCTGGCTCGGAGCATTTCTATATATAACTATGTCAGTGATCCTGACCTGGATCGGCGGTGGATTGAGCGCGCTGATATTTCATTCGGCCCACTGGCGGATCATCGGTGCGTTCTTTCTTTTGTGCGCAGTGGGATATTCCACCTACGGTCTGGTTAATGCCGCCAATCCCGTGGTGCGGTATGTGACCGTTCCGATTAAGAATTTGCCCGGAAACTGGCATAATCGCAAGATCGTTCAGATTTCAGATATTCATCTCGGCGCGATAAACCGCGAGTCGTTCATGACCCGGATTGTCGCCAAGATCAACAAGATCAATCCCGATGTTGTGTTCATCACCGGCGATCTTTTCGACGGCGCCAGTCCTGATCTAAACAGTCTGGCTTATCCGCTGGCGCGCCTAAAGCCGAAATTGGGAACCTATTTTATTACCGGCAATCACGAGACTTACGTCGGCGTCGACAAATGCCTGAAAGCGCTGGAGGAACTTCCGGTAAGGGTGCTTCGAAACGAGATCATCGATCTGGACAGTATTCAACTGGTGGGTATCGAGTATCCGACTGGAGGCAACCGAGACGCAATGGATGCGACACTCAAGCGAATCGTGCAGGGCAGACCAACGATTGCGCTCTTCCATCCCCCTGTCGGGTTCGAGCCGTTTCAGGAAAGCGGCGTGAACCTGCTGTTGTGCGGTCATACTCATGTCGGTCAGATGTGGCCATTCAATTACATCACGCACAAGGTCTACAACAACTATGACTATGGTCTGCACACCGACGGGGATTTTTCTATTTACACCAGCAGTGGCGCTGGAACCTGGGGTCCGCCGTTGCGCACGGGAAATCGCCCGGAAATCGTGGTGTTTACGTTGGTCAACAAATAGCAGACTACTGAACTACCGGATATCCACGCTCTTCAAAAACGACGCCGCTTCCTCAGGGGCTACCGTATTGATGTAAATCCCCGAGCCGATTTCGAATCCAGCCGGAATCGAAATCTTGGGAATTACCACAATATACCAGTGCAGGTGCCGCGTGTCTTCGTCGCCGATCGGCGCGGATCTCATAACATAGTTGTAATCCGGATTTCCCAATCCGGTGTATATCTTCGCCAGCAATTCGCGCAACAACGTGGCCAATTCCATAATCTCCTCGCCATCCACGGTTGCGAAACTGGCCATATGCCGTTTGGGATAGATGCGGCACTCAAAGGGCGAACGGGCGGCATAAGGGCAGACTGCCAGGAAGTAGTCCGTCTCGACGACGATCCGTTCCTTCTGGCGCAATTCCTCATCAATCATGTCGCAATAGACACAGGTGCCATGTTTGTCGTAATGGAGTACCGCCTGTTCCATCGGGTACCGGACATGCGGCGGGACAATCGGTGTGGCAATGATCTGCGAATGCGGATGTTCCAGCGAGGTGCCTGCCAGCGGGCCATGATTGCGAAACACCGTTATCAGGTTGATCTTGTCGTTCTTGCGAATCTCGACAATGCGCTGGCGGTAAGCGCGAAGAACGTTTCCGATTTCCTTGATATCCATGGTGGCAATTGTCTGGTCGTGCCTTGGGCTTTCGATTAGGACCTCGGCAACGCCGAATCCCTTGGCGGAAAGGAATCTGCCGGAATAGGAGCGCGTTGTCGCCAGATTCGGCTGCAAGGCGGCAAAGCGGTTTGGCACCACTCTGACTTGCCAATCGCCTTTATCGGGATAGACATACGTAGCCGGCGGCGTTTTGTCTTCGTTGCCGGGACAAAACGGGCAGTCATCCTTGAATGATGGTGGTAACGGTCTAGGTTGTCGATCTTTGCTAAAGTCGGATGGCCTTCTGCCTCGCTCGGTGGCTAGTATCACCCACTCCTTTGTTGCCAAATTCTGGCGAAATTCCGGCATCTCTGCTCCTTTGATGGTATCGTCTTCAGTGCCTGCACCATAGGAATTTTATGTCTCTTTGTCAATCAATTGGTACACGTTTTCCGGCTGTTTGCCAAGTTGCCGCCGGTTTTTTGAGAAAAAGAAGATTGATGTGATTGACAGCCCTGCCTCTGCCGTATAATTAGTGTAGTGCACATTTGTGCAGTATACAATCAGCGGAGGAATGAAATGATTGCCACCGAATCAAAAACTTCAACAGTCAGCCGAATTCAGGAGCTGGTCAGCCAACAATGGCCGGAGGCACTGTATGTCGGCGATGTCAGCCAAGGTGAGGGCTTTCCGGTAAACAGTCCGGTATTACAGCCGTTGTTTCCCGATATCGGAGTTCCGGCCGGACAACTGCTGGAAATCACCGGCGGTGTTTCCTGCGGCAAAACGTCAGTGTTGCTGCAACTTCTGACGGGCATATCGCAACGCACGGATATTCTCTATATCGATTTTGGGCGGACTTTCTTTCCGCCCGCGGCCGCAGCCACCGGCATTGATGTTGGAAAGATCTTGGTGCTGCAACCCGAGTCGATCAATACCGGTATGCGCGCAGCCGAACTGTACTTGCAACAGGGCAGAATCAGGTGCGTGGTATTCGACCTGGCCGGCAGGGAAGAAAAAATATCTCACATCCTGCTGCATCGTTTGCGTCAACTGGTTCTCCGCAGTAAAGCCGTGGCGCTGTTTCTGACAGAGGGCGTTTCACGAACTCTTCCTGCGAGTTCAATTTCTTTGCAGTTGACAGTGACCCGCAGCCGCGGTGGAGCTACCGAAATCGTTACCACCAAGAGCCGTCTCACACGCGAAGGCACAAAGGCGGAATTGTTGCCATGCTGACCAAGCGTGTCGCGGCGGTGTTGATCCCCCGGTTTGCTACGGCGCTTTTTTGCCGTGAAAATCCGACCTGGTTGTTGGAGTCGGTAGTACTCGTGGAGGATGACACCGATACCGCGGCGATTATCGAAGTTAACGGTAAAGCTGCCAAGACCGGGATCACGGTCGGGATGACTGCCGCGCAGGGCGTGATGCTCTGTCCCGGCCTGATTCGTGTTACTCATGACAGCAAGCGCGAACAGCAGGAGACCACGAAAATCTGTGACCTGCTGCGCCGGGTGGTGCCCCAGATAAATGCCGTCGGTTCAGGTTGTTTTGTCACTGAATCGGAGGGCTTCGAACATCTGTATGGCGGTGAAACGCAATTGGCGCAGCGGTTGATCGAGGCCGTGAAATCATACGGTTTGCCGGTACAGATTGGGATTGCTGACAACCAATTCGCGGCGAAAGTCGCCGCGGAGATTTCCCGTGGCTTCACCTGCACGATTGTCCCGTCCGGCCGGACGCATTCGTTTATCCAGCCGTTGCCGGTCAAACATCTGCCCATCAGCGCCGAGTTTCGCGATAAACTTTTTAATCTTGGTTTGCGCACGATTCAGCAGGTGGCACAGTTTCCCGCCAATGAAATGGTGGAACGTTTCGCCCGGGAGGGCTGGCTGGTGTCGCGCCTGGCGCGCGGCGAGGATCCTGATTTCTTCGTGCCCGAAACACCACCCGATGATTGGCATGAGGAAATCTATCTCGGGTTCGCCATCTACCGCGCTGAACCGATCGCCAACTATGTGCGACTGCTTTTGGAAAAACTGTTTGGCAAACTCAAAATTGCGGGCAAGGCCTGTGCGCAGATTACGATTCAATTACGTTGTGATGATCGCAGCCGCCACCTAATCGAGATCCCCGTTGAAAAGCCGACGTTATCAATAGAAAAATTCCTGCGTCAACTGCGCTGTAAACTGGCGGAGATTGATTTGCCTGCCGGTGTGATCGAACTTGGCGTCGGCCCGATAGTCACTACCTCACATGCTCCCAAACAACTGGCGCTGCCGGCAGCGGATCGCCGTGACAGCGATGATATTTCAATCGCGGCGACAAATTCCTGTCAACCACTGTATCCACTACTGCAATACTCGCCCATCCCTGAGCGTTCCTATCAACTCCTGACGCAACGTCCGAAAGCCCGCAATGGAATCTCGCAGTCGCAGATCCCTGCTATTTCGTTCTGCAAACACTCACTGACGGGATTGCGTTTACTGGAACCGGCAACGGTGATCGAAGTCAACGACAGAGACGGCGCCTTGCGACAGATCAACTGGTGTGGTCAGCGACGAAAAGTCACCTCCCAACAGGGCCCCTGGGAAGTATCAGGTAATTGGTGGGAGGGCGCCTTTACCCGGCAGTATTATGAAATCGAAACTGCGCGGGGGGAAGCACTGCTCTGTTATTTCGACCGTGAACAACAGCGCTGGTATATGCAGGGAGTTTTTGACTGAGGGGCAAACCATGCAATACGTCGAGCTTCACTGCCACAGCAATTTCTCCTTTCTGGATGGCGCGTCGCATCCGGAGGATTTGATCAAGGCCGCCGCCAAACTGAGTTTTCCCGCCATGGCGTTGACCGATCACAACGGACTTTACGGTATCGTGCGTTTTGCGCAGACCGCCCGCGAGTATGGCGTGCGGCCGATTTTCGGCGCCGAGGTAACGCTAACCAATGGCCATCATCTGGTGTTGCTGATAAAAAATGAAACCGGCTACACGAACCTTTCGCGCTTACTTACGACCGCGCAAATCGAAAATGCCAAAGGCGAAGCCAAACTCAATCCCGACACGCTTGCCGAAAACAGCAAAGGCCTGATGGCCCTGTCAGGTTGTCAATTGGGTGAAATCCCGGCGCTGCTACTGAAAAATGCGGTCGGAGACGCGCGGTATCTGGCGGGACGCTATCGCGAACTTTTCGGCAAAGACAATTTCTATCTCGAGCTGCAAAACCACCGGTTGCCACAGGATGAACAACTTTGTGAAAAACTGGCGGCATTAGGAAAAAAGCAGGGAATCCCGATTGTCGCGACTAATAACGTGCACTACACCGTGCCGGAATTGCGCAAGCTACAGGACGTGCTGACCTGCATCAAGAATCACACGCCGGTTGATAGCGCCAACGGTTTTCTCTATCCCAACGCCGAGCGTTACCTTAAATCTGCCGAGCAGATGCGCGCACTATTCTCCGCCTGTCCCGAGGCGGTTGCCAATACACTGGCGGTGGCTTCACGTTGCGATTTTGTCCTCGGCAAACTCAAAACCTCGCTCCCTGATTTTCCGGTGCCCTCCGGTGAGACGGTCGAAAGCCATTTACGAAATCTGACTTATGAAGGCGCCCAGCGTCGCTACGGTGAATTGTCCGAGCCGGTCAGGCAACAACTGGAACATGAGTTGCGAATCATCAACAAACTCCATCTGGGTGGTTACTTTCTGATTGTCTGGGATATCGCCCGTTTTTGCAATCTCAACGGCATTCTCTGCCAGGGGCGCGGTTCAGCCGCCAATTCCGCAGTCTGCTATTGCCTGGAAATTACGGCCGTTGATCCGATCCGGTTGAAGCTGCTGTTCGAGCGCTTCATTTCAGAGGAACGCAAGGAGCCCCCCGACATTGATATCGATATCGCCCACAACCGCCGCGAGGAAGTTATCCAATATGTCTATGCAAAATATGGCCGCGATCATGCCGGTATGGTCTGCGAGATCATCAGTTATCGCGGGCGCTCGGCGGTGCGTGATGTCGGCAAAGCGCTAGGATTCTCGCTGACCGATGTTGACCGGTTGGCAAAGTTACTCGACCACTTTTCCGACAAGAACGAAATCGAGCAGCAATTGAACGAGGCCAACATGGATGTTGACCATCATCGTGCGCGCCTGTTGGCCGAATTGGTCAAAGAGATTCGCAGTTTCCCGCGCCACCTTGGTATCCATGTCGGAGGCATGATCATCACCAAAAAACCGCTGTCGGAGATTGTTCCGATTGAAAATGCCACTATGCCCGACCGCAGTGTGATTCAGTGGGATAAGGACGACTGCGGTGATGTCGGTATGATCAAAATTGATCTGCTCGGTTTGGGCATGCTGTCGATGATTGATATCGCCATTCGGCTCGTGAAAGAGCAGCACGGCATTACGATTGATCCGGCAAAACTGAGTTATGACGATCCCAGAGTTTACGATTTGCTTTGCACGGCGGACACGGTCGGAATTTTTCAGGTCGAATCGCGGGCACAGATGAACACTTTGCCGCGCCACAAACCGCGCGTCTTTTATGATCTCGTAATTGAGGTGGCGCTGATCAGGCCGGGACCGATTCAGGGGGATATGGTGCATCCGTACCTCAGGCGGCGCAACGGTGAGGAAGAGATTACCTACCCACACCCGAAGCTCAAACCGATTCTGGAACGTACTCTGGGAATACCGTTGTTTCAGGAGCAGGGGATGCAAGTAGCGGTGGCGACCGCCGGATTTACTGCCAGTGAAGCCGATGAACTGCGGCGGGCGATGGGACACAAACGCTCGAAAGAAAGAATGGACGCGCTGTCTTTGCGGCTAATTTCGGGGATGATGAAAAACGGAATCGACCGTGAAGCCGCCGAGAAAATTTTCATGCAGCTTTCGGCGTTTGCCGATTTTGGTTTTGCGGAATCGCACGCGGCATCGTTTGCGCTGCTGGTCTATGTGTCGGCCTTTTTCAAAGTCTATTATCCGCGTGAATTCTACTGCGCGCTGCTCAATGCCCAACCGCTGGGATTCTACTCGCCGTCAACAATCGTTTATGAGGGCAGACGGCGCGGGGTAAAGTTTTTCCCCGTGGATGTCACCAGGAGCATCTGGGACTGCGCGATTGAAGGGGAAGGAATTCGCCTGGGGTTTCGCTATATCAAGAGTTTGGGCACGGCCGCGAAAGAAAAGATCGAAAGTGAACTTGCCGGTGGACCGTTTGTGTCGCTTGAGCATTTTGTCCGGCGCACGGAATTGAACCGCGACTCGCTGGAACAATTGGCTATGGTGAACGCCTTTCAATCGTTTGGCCTGACACGCCGACAGGCGCTCTGGCAGATACTGGCACTGATTCCGCGTGGCGATTCGGAATTGCCGATTGCCAACGATAACGCCGGGCAGGAATTGCTGTTGCCGATGAATGTCACCGAGGAACTGGTCGCCGATTTCGGTGGGATGGAGCTGTCCACCGGACCGCATCCCATGAGTCTGGTCAGGAAGGCATTGTCGACGCGCGGGGTGTTGTCGTCGGGCGATATCAAACATCTGAGGGATAAACAGCAAGTTACGGTGGCGGGCATCGTGATCATCCGCCAGCGTCCGATGACCGCCAAAGGATTTCTGTTCTTGACGCTGGAAGATGAGTGCGGCTTTTTCAATATCGTCGTCAAACCGCACTACGTCACTCTGTGCCGCAAAGCGGTAGTCTATTCAAATTGCCTGATGGTACAGGGGACACTGGAAAGGGAAGAGGGCGTCATCAATATTATGGGTGAGCAGTTTACGCCACTGCGTTTTGGCAGGATTGAAGACTCAATTGTCGTAAGGGAATTTCGTTAGCCAATAGATACGACACCCCGATACCAATTACGCCTCCGCATTGAACTGGGCAATCGCGCCATTTTCAAGGTTGCGCTTGTAAATGCGGATGAAGAAGGCGTATGCGGCCGCAAGATAGAGCAGGGCAAGCAGACCGCCGATGAGGATGCTTGGACCCGGTTTCACCAAAGGTGACCCTACTGCCAACACAACTCGGAGGTTTTCGAAGACGTAAGAGGCCGGAATCAATCTTGAGATAACTTGAAATGCTGTCGGCAATGTCGCGACGGGATAGAAGACTCCGGAAAAGACTGACAGCACCAGCGGAATCGGCCAGCCGAGCCATTCGGCGGTCGGTCCGAGTCGGAAGATCACTGCAGAGACAAAGATTCCCATGGCAATACCAAAGACCAACAAAATCGCCATGAAGGGCAGTAGGTGCAATCCGATTGCGAAGAAATCGTAGTCGAAACCTATGCCGGCAATCAGTACCACCACTACAAAACCGATCAGGCCGGTAGCGATGCTGGTGAGCACAAGGCCGCTGAGGTACTCGATGATCTTGAGAGGGGACGCGAAGAAATTGATGAAATTGCGTGACCAGATGTCCTCCAGAAAGCTGGTCATGATCCCTTGTTGAATGCGACTGACAAATCCCCAGAGAACGATCGCGCCAAGAATCGCGGCCAGAAAGCCGAACGTCGAACTTCCGAAAGTCCCGAAGTACTTGCTGATGAATCCCCATTGAATGATGTCGATAACCATCCAGAGAAAGATGCTGGCCAGGCGCGTGGGATTGCTTCGAAACAAATAAAGCTGACGCAGAAAGATGGCGTATGTTCGCGTGAAAATCATGGTCTATTCCTTTAATGTCAACGGCTCCCGGGCCACCGCGATGAACAGTTCCTCGAGGTCGTTCTTGGAGTATTCGGACGCCAGGGTCTTGGGATTTCCGGAAAGCAGAATACTTCCATGCGAAAGGAACAGCACGTGGTCGCAGACTTCCTCAATTTCCCGCATGTTATGTGAAGTCCAAAGGACGGCAGTCCCGGTCTTCTTCACATAATCCCGAATCGTCGCCCGGATAGTTCTCGAAATACTCGGATCGAGCGACGCGGTAGGTTCGTCCAGCAGGAGCAGGCGCGGATTGTTGATCACAGCTTTGGCCAAACTCAGTCGACTTAATTCCCCAGAGGAAAGGATACCGGCTTTCGTATCGGCGAATTGCCGCAGGTCAAACTCCTCCAACAATTCCTCGATTCTGTCTTTCAACCGCCTGACACCATATATCAGCCCGAATATGCGCAGGTTCTGTTGCACGGTTAAGTTGAGCGGCATGTGGGCATACACCGCCGCGAAATTAACGCTCCGGCTAATCACCGATCGATGCGAGGCCATATCCATACCGAAAATCTCAATCGATCCCGAGGTCGGCTGCAGAATTCCCAGGATCATGTTGATCGTCGTAGATTTGCCGGCGCCGTTCGGACCGAGTAGGCCTATGATCTCTCCGGAGCGCAATTCGAACGATATGCTATCGACGGCTCTGACTTGCTCGTACACTTTCGTCAGAGTTCCGATCTTTAACACAAGTTCGTCAATCATGGTTACTGACATACGCAAGAATTACCGCTTCCCGATGGAGCGTGCTGATTGCCGACAGTCCATCGTTCACAACAGAACATTTTCGTGGCGAGGAATATATGTAGTCCGGGTAGGAATTGAAAGCCGGCTTTAGCGGTTGACGTTCGCGTTGCTCGACAAATCGGGAATCTTGCCGAGAAACCGAAGCAAGCCATCGAGAATCGTTAGTGGATGTGGCGGGCAGCCCGGGATGTACAGATCGACAGGCACTTCGCTGGACGCACCATTATGTACCTGCGGGTGGTCAATGTAAGGCCCGCCGGCGATGGCACAGGCGCCGACCGCGATCACGATTTTGGGATCTGGAACCGCGTCGTATGTCTTCTTGAGTGCCAACCTCATATTCTCTGTCACCGGACCGGTGATCAACAAACCGTCTGCATGACGAGGGGACGCAACAAACTGGATACCGAAACGCCCCATATCCCAAGCGGGAGTACCCAATACATTTGAATCTGCTTCGCAGGCGTTACATCCGCCTGCCGAAACCTGTCGCAACTTCAGGGAATTCGAGAAGAACTTTCTTGCCAGTTCGTTGAGAGCGATACAATGTTCCGGATTTCGAGAACTGATTACAAGCGCATCTCGACTTGCCGCTGCCAGTTGATGATTGGCAGTGAACTTGATGACCCCTTCAGGGCACGACTTCTCACACTCGCGACAGAAGAGGCATCGTCCGGTGTCTAGCTGCAGAGATTGCTGCGCTTGTGCGATGGCATGAGTGGGGCACACGTCAAGGCATGACTTGCACGAGTTCGCGCATTCCTTGGTAATTATAGGACGGCCGGCAAACCGCGGAGGCAACTCCGGCAACTCGCCATGAGGATATTTCATGGTCCGGTATCTTTGTTGCAGTCTTGCCCTAAGTATCTGGTACATTATTCAACCTCGTTACAGATCATGTCCGCAATAGGACAGATTGAAGCTCTTGTTGCAGAGCGGAAAGTCCGATATCTGTTGATCGCGCACTGCCAATGCCAGTCCAAACCAGTTGTGAAATGACGGATCGACGATCTTGTAAAATGCGAACCGTCCCTGTTCATCTGTGGCCGCAACATGACAAATCTCGCCTCGCCAGCCCTCACCAAGCGACACGGCTATCATATTCTCTCTAATTGCGGGACATTCATTGGCGATCTGGCCTTCTCCGAGCGACTCGAGCTGATCGCGAATGAAGGGAATCGACTGCTTGATTTCGAGCAGACGCACATAAGCACGCGCAAAACAATCGCCACCGGCCTGCGTGAAAAACGGCAGCGTTGAAAATCGGTAGATTCCGTATGGGAATTGGCTGCGAACATCAAGCTCGAGTCCCGAAGCACGCGCCGCCACTCCCACCATGCCGATTGCGCGGGCTTCCGCAGACGTCACTGTTCCGGTTCCTTCCAGACGCGCCAGGACAGAGGGGTTGTTGAAGAACAGCGATGCCGCCACTTCCAAATCCCGATTCACAATTTCAAGTTTCATCGCCAATTGTTCAGCCAGTTGGGAATCTAGTTCGTATTTGACGCCGCCCGGCCTGACAAGTCCTCGCCCGAAGCGATTGCCGCAAATCAAAGCGGTCAGGTTGAGCACGTCACCTCTAATTCGACCGCAGTAATTCTGAGTCGGAAGGAACCCGATGTCACTTGCCAATGCTCCCAGGTCGCCGATATGATTCGCCAGCCGTTCCAACTCCTCGGCAATTCCTCGAATGCCCATCGCGGTATGAGGAACCGACGCGCGACTCAACGCTTCGATAAGCCGGCAGTATGCTGAGGAATGTCCAATAGTCGTATCACCGGCAAGTGTTTCCATGTAATGCATGGTTCGCACATTAGGACCGCCGACCAATGCCTGTTCCACTCCTCGGTGTTGATACCCGAGTGAAATCTCGAGATGGTATACTGTCTCACCATGACACTGAAAACGAAAGTGCCCCGGTTCAATTACTCCGGCATGCACCGGACCGACAGCGACCTCGTGAACTTCCTCGCCTTCCAACGCAAAGAAATCCGTTGCACCGATAACAGGCGATTGGTTGCCAATGCCTGAGTTCTCGAAACGAATCGGCTTAAGCCACGGGTGACCGTCAGGATGTATATGCCATTGCTCGTAAATCTCCCGCTCAAACCAATGTGCCTGAGAACAGTCGGGAGTTATCGCTGGATAATTTTCTGCCACCTCGCAAGCCATCAGCTTGAGTTTCGCGTGACTTGCATCGCTGGTGGCAGCATACATCCGCATCGTGTCATTAAATCTGGCACAGAACAACGCCGACAAATGGCAATTCTGCTTTGCGTCCGCGATCACAATTCTGCGAAAATCGCTGATCGGCAGAATCGGACACTTATTCAGAGGCACTGCCTCGCCGTTAAATATTTCCAGCGGTTCTATGCTCATCATTTACCCATTATGGCCATCGAGGCCGATTGGAGCATATTGGCGATCGGATTCGGAATGTATACACCAAGGACAAGGACCAGCAACATCAAGACCGCCGAAGGCAGGTACAACGACGGACCACCCAGACGGACTTTGTGAGTCGGCTTGGGATTTCCGAAAGTCATCTTGAAGACTCTCGCCGAGATTGCTGCCATTGCAATAGCCAAAGAGATAAGATATCCAGCGGCAATCCACCAATGACCGGTCGACAGCGATCCTCGCAGTATCATCAATTCGCTGCTGAAGAGTCCAAAAGGAGGCGAACCGATTATGGCGAGAATACCTAGCAGCCAAAGAAGTGACGTTCGCGGATGGCTCTTCCACATGCCAAGAATCTCGTTACTCTGCTTGGTACCGTAAAACGTGATGATGCTGCCGGCGGTCAGGAACAGAGCTGCCTTTGTCAGGGAATGATTTACCGCATGCAGCATGGCTCCGAAATTTCCAGCCTCACCGAGTCCGACTCCCAGGGCGAGTACACCCATGTGCTCGATGCTCGAATAAGCTAACATGCGTTTGAAGTTGAACTGTGAAATTAGAAACAGGGAAGCGACGACCATTGAAAGAATTCCGAACAACAGCAGTTGCTGCCGGGCAAATGGGCCGAGGCCGGCCGCGGTGAGAACGGTCATAACGCGAAGAATTCCCACGAAAGCGCAGTTCAGCAGCGCGCCCGACAAGAGCGCCGACACCATCGCGGGCGCCTCGCTGTGAGCGTCCGGCAGCCAAGTGTGCAGCGGCACTAAACCCATCTTGGTTCCATATCCAACCAGCAACAGCAGGAATGCGGCCTTCAGCCAGGTCGGATCAAGTTGTCCGGCATGTTTGGTCAGTTCGTCCATCGTGAGTCGCAATTGCTCGCCACCGGCCACCGATGTTGCCACTGCCAGAAAGAAATTCCCCAGCAGCGCCAGGGCGATTCCAACGGAACAGATCAAAAGATATTTCCAGGTCGCTTCCAAACTTCTCTGGTGCCGGTGATAGTAAATCAGCGGCGCACTACTGAGTGTGGTGGCTTCGATTCCCACCCAGACCAAACCAAGATGTCGGCTGGCTGTGACCAACGTCATCGAACTAAGGAAGAGCAGCATACAGCCGGTAAAAACGGCCTCACTTCCGTGACCACCCAGGGAGTCGTCGGGTGCGTGTTGCTTCAACAAATCTTCTTGTCGCAAATATCCCACGGTGTAGATGGAAGCCGCCAGAAAGAGCACGCTCGTAATTGACAGGAATAGCAGCGAGAGTGCATCAACTGCAATCCACCCTTTCACAGGTACATCTTCATACTGAATCCATGCGACCAGAGTCAGGGCGAGATGTAGACTCGCGGATCCCAGCAGCAGTCCGCGACGCTGGCCATTGGATTTCATCCAGAAGGCAAGGGCGCCTGCTGCTGCCGGCAAGAGTATAAGAGCCCAGATCATCCTATTGCTCCGACTCCGACGACATTCGGTCGGTATCGACGTGGTCGAATTCGCGGCTGATGTGATAGATCGCAATACCCATCACAAAGACTGCTGCGAAAACATCGAGCAGAACCCCCATCTCCACGAGGAATGCTTCATGCACGGCAAATGCCATACCGAACAGGTAAATGCCATTTTCCATGACGAGATAGCCCAGAACCTGAGTCACTGCCTTGCGTCGGAATATTATCAAGAAGAGACCGCTGAATACTGTGAACAAGGCAACGGGTATTAGAAATCCCGATCTGGCCTCAGCGGGTAGGTGCAAACGATTTGTAATCGTGATGCAAAGTGCGAGCAAAATGACGCCCGCGAGAAGTGATGTAGCAAATCCCAGAACGGGATCGACTTCCCGCTGGACTGATGCCTCCCGTGCCGAACGCCTAATCAGCCAGGGCAAGACGCCCGCTTTGAGTACGGTTGCCACTACGAGAACCAGAATAACTTGCAGGGAAATCGACGGATTGACCAACACCGGCAACACACCAAGCACAATTGCCTGAAGCGCGGCAGTTTGTACGCCGGCTGCCAGTCGACTTGTGCCCAACAAACGGAAATTGAGCAGTATCAGCAGTACCGACAGTATGCTAACGAGATCTTCCATTTACAACCTCACTGCCGCAATCAAGGCCAGTAGCGACAGAATACAGGACGTGACGAGCAACTGCGGTATCCTGAGAAGTCGCAGACGCGCCATACTGGATTCGATCACTCCGACCAGGACGGCCAACCCAAACAAGCCGATCAGACTGACGGCCAGATTGATGGCGGGGTATGCGGTGCTCACCGGCAATGCCGCGCCGACGAACAAGGCGCCGAATATCCAGAGCCGGAGGCAGGAACCAATCTCGATCATTCCGAGATCCACGCCACTGTGATCGAGGATCATGACCTCATGAATCATGGTCAACTCCAAGTGCGTGCTGGGATCGTCAATCGGGATGCGAGAGTTTTCAGTCAGCAGGACGATTAGGAATGCCGAAGCTACAAGCAGATGAACGACGGCATTCATTCGTGGCAATTCATCTATTCCGGAGCCGCTGTAAAACTGCGACAGCGAGAAACTCTTTCCCAGAATTGCCAGTGCCACCATTCCCAGCAGAAATGCCAGCTCGGCCAGAACAGCGAACTGCACTTCGCGGCTTGCTCCCATGCCCTCAAATGAAGACCCGGTGTCCAAAGCCGCAATCACAGTGGCAAATCGCGCCAATCCCAGCAGATAGGCCAACAGGATTACGTCGCCGGGAAATGCGATCAGCGCGTGCGTAGTTCCCAACGGCGCCAGTGTTAGTGCTGCCAGGATCGACGCCAGTCCAATTACTGGACCGGCTCGGAAGATCCAACTCGTGGTTCGGCTGTAGACGGCTCCCTTTCGCAGCAGCTTGAAGATATCGTAGTACGGTTGCAGTAGCCGCGATCCCTTGCGGCCTCCGAAGAATGCCTTCACGCGGTTTATGACTCCGAGTAGAAGTGGACTCAGAATCAGCGCCAGCGCCAAATGGGCAATTGACCAATAGAGCGGCATCGATTATCCCAGTCTCCAGATAAGCAACACCAGAATAGTGAGAGCGATATAGAGCACGTAGTGATGCATCTGACCGGTCTTAATGCGTTTCAATTCCCCCGCTACCCACAGAATTCCGCCGAAGGCGGGCTTGAACAAGCGGTTCATGAAAGGATCGTCAACGTGGGAGTGGAAGCTTGCCTTCTGCGGGAAGAATCCCTCGATTCCTTTTGCCGTCGTCTTTGGTCTGAGAATACCTCTGAACATTTCAATTATCGGTTCGGCATACGACGAAGCGGTGTACTGCATTCGGGGGGTCGGCGTAACATAACCGCAGCCCCAGGTTTCTCCTTCTCGAACTGTGCGTTTCGCAAGCAGCAGCTTGCGCAGGAGGGCGATTAACAACGCGAAACCGATCAACAACAGAGCCACGATTGTGATTCGGAGCAAAGCAGCGAGTGGGATGTTGAGCGGAACCTGAAGCAATCGTGAGGGTACGAACATATCAGCTACAGGAAGAACTAGTTTCAGCATCCAGATAGCGCCTACACCCATCACCACACAGAGTCCTGCCAGTGATATCATTGAAAAGCGCATCGAGATGGACTGCTCACTCCCCGAGCGCGCCTCGTCGCTCCGGGCTTCTCCCAGAAAGACTATTCCAAATGCTTTGCTGAAACAAGCGGCTGCAAGTCCGCCGATGATCGCAAGGCTGGCGAGTACGAGAACTCCCGCCCATGGCTTTCCGACGCCAAAGACGAACGACAGTGATGAGAGATAAATTAGGAATTCGCTGACAAAACCATTAAGAGGTGGCAAAGCCGATATCGCAACCGAACCTACGAGAAATGTCATCCCTGTCGTCGGCATCCGTTTGAGCAGTCCTCCGAGACGATCGAGTCGAAGCGTCCCGGTCGCGCGTTGCACGGCGCCCGCACCCATAAAGAGCAGACTCTTGAATATCGCGTGGTTAAGCACGTGCAGGATTCCACCGCAAAATCCCATAGTCGCCACGAAGGCGTTGCCCGAGCAAATGCCGAGAACACCAATCCCGAGTCCGAGAACGATGATTCCAATATTCTCCACACTATGATAGGCGAGGAGACGTTTGAGATCGTGCTGCGCCAATGCAAACAACACACCGAGTATGCCTGACACAGACCCAACTATGACCAACGTCCAGCCCCACCACGGACTTGGATCACCAAGGAATAACAGCATTCGCAACACCCCGTAAATTCCCATCTTTATCATGACGCCGCTCATCACCGCCGAGACATGCGATGGTGCGGCAGGGTGTGCTTCAGGCAACCACACATGAAGAGGGACGAGCCCGGCTTTCAGGCCGAAGCCAATTAGTCCGAGCACAAAGACAATCGACGCCATCCGGCCGCCGGCTGTGAGTTTGTCGAATTCCAAGGTACCGGACGGATCGAGCAAAAGAAATACCACGAGTAGAAACGCCACGCCGATATGCGAGGTTATAAAATAGATCCAGCCCGCTTTCCCGACTTCCTCTTTCTGATGATTGAACACTACGAGGAAGAATGATGAAAGCGACATGAGTTCCCAGGCGAACAAGAACAGAAACCCGTTTCTGGCTGCGAGAACGAGATACATGGAGGCGATGAAGAAATTGAACAGAGACCAGGCGTAGGAGAGCTTCTTGCCCTCGATACTCCCGTGCAAATATCCGCGTCCGTAGATGGCGGCCAGGGCACTGACCACCGCGACCGGCAGGACAAAGATCGCGGATAACGGATCAAGGCCGATATGGAAGACTCCTATTGGGAACGCCCAGGGAATTACCAAATCGAGACTATTTCCAAGCATGACCTGAATGCTTGCGGCTGCGCAAAGTGAAGCGCCGAAGACCGCAGAGACAGGTCCGACCAACTGTGACGTTTTGTTGCGGACAGACAAAGACCAGACCGCGCCAATCAGGTAAACGACAATACCAGCCAGGAACAATTGCATTGAGTTGTCAATCAGTTCTATTTGGTTCTATTCAGACCGGGGACAAACGAGATCGTCAATACGTTTCGCAGCAACGAAGACCTCGTCCCTCATACCTTGATGTTCGATAATCTTGGCAAATTCCGGATCACGCAAGGCGAAAGCTAAGCTGGAAAGCAATTTCAGATGCGCCTTTATCGCCGGACTGACGATGGCAAAGAGAGTATGAACCGGCAAGTGATCGATAGCACCAAATTCGATGGGGTATTCAAGAAAGCAAAGCGAAACCATCGGTTTGGGTATGTGCATCACGATGGGATTTCTGACGTGCGGAATCGCTATGCCTCCTCCAATGCCTGTGGAGCCGAGCGACTCGCGAGCCAGCAACACTTCCAGCAAGTAGGCGCGGTCAACTTCATCAGGCAGAGGCATTATTTGCACGACTTCCTTGATGACCGATACTTTGTCCAGGCCTCCGACCCGATAGAAGACTCCTCCTGCTCTCAAACCTTCTTCCAGACTTATAACCTGATCAGATCCATCCTCCTGGAAGATCTTGGGTGAGATTTGGACCTGATTTGTGGTTGCCCATTCCAAGAGTTCTGCTTTGTTCAGGCGATATTGATCGCCAACACGGGAAGCCGGCAGTTTCTGTTGTGAAATCCACCGATAAATCGTCTTCTCGGAAACATCTAGCAGTTTGGCTGCATCGCGAACGTTCAAAGTCACTGGTGAATCCTTGTCGCTCTCTCAGAGTCTCATCTTGGGATGCAAGTTTACAATAAGGCTCAACAAATGTCAAATGAGGAATGATAACTAATCTGGAATTCTATGGTGGTCTGGCACTTGGCAGAATCGACCTGCAAAACCACTCTTTATACCTGTGTGCAAATGCCTGCAACAAACCTAACGTATACAAACGATATCATCGAGTTCGGCGGTCTAGTTAGTCAATGTGTGACAGTGTCGTTATCGAGCAATGTTTGCGTTAACAAAGGGTCTGAAAGTGCTGACAAGTCTCTGTCCAACTATCATTACGCACCCTGCTTTAGTCAAATCCCATAATGAGTTACCAGATGACTGAATTGACAAAGAGTGCGGCAGCTTCTCGATTAAGTATTGATGTTCACTCTCAGGGCGACAAAGGGCACTTTCAGCTTGACAAGGAAAGAAATTCGGGTACATTAAGTATTGTTTACTTGCCTACAGCAGTACCTGAACTCTGATCCCATCACGAAATTCAGGAGTAGCTATGCATCAAAACCCACACTGTCCAGCCGGATTACTGAGATTCTTTTCCATCACCATCATTTTCGTCTTGGTGTCCTGCGGTTTCTTTCAGGCGACTTACGCTCAATGGAATGGCGTAGGTCCCTACGCAAAGAACATTCGTGCATTTTCCAGCCCGGCGGATAATGCAGGCATGATTGTGGCTGCCTCATTTGGATGGGGAGTATTCGTGAGTTTGAACGCCGGCACAACGTGGACCAATTACAAGACCGGATTGACGAACACATACGTTCGCACGATAGTGGCGCGTTCCTCAAGTATCATGTTATGCGGCACCAACGACAATATCGCGCGCAGCACTGACGGTGGCCATACCTGGGTGCCCGTCCAAACGACGGCTTTCTCCGTCCGATCGCTGGCGTTTGATCCGGCGACCGGCCACTGGTTCGCAGCGACCTATGGTGACGATTTCTATCGCAGCATCAATGACGGGCTGACGTGGACAAAGTCGACAGTGTATGATCCCGTGTCCAATGAAGCTATGCACCATTTGCGTATTGTTGCCCGATTTGGCGCAGATTCGATCTACGTTGGCGGCTCAATCGCCGACGTCACCACCGGGGGAGCGCTGTTTGGGTCGTATGACGGCGGACTAACGTGGAAGCAGATGCAGAGAGCCATTGGCATACGCAGTAGCGTCATGTCCATCTCAGTTTCTCCTGCAAGTCCGGCGACAACTTTCATTATGGGGACAGCTCTCAAAGGAGTCTACCAATCGACAAACGGGGGAGTAAACTTTGGCAATATCGACGGCACTACTACTCCGAAACCTCTTCCAAGCGTTCGCGTCAACACGACCGGGCTTACTTCCGGCTATCGTCTATCCGGAACCGATTCCACCTGCGGCGTCTATCGCCGACAGGCGGCAGCCGACTCGACAAATGGCTGGTCCGCCGCGGCCGGAATTCCGGGAATTCCTGACATCCCGGAAGGCGCTTTCGAGTTTGCCGGAGGAGCTGACGTGATGATGGGTTTCGACAACGTGGGCGCTTATCGCTCGGTTGATAGCGCCAAGACATTTTCGCCGGCGATTTCCGGCATGATGGGTACGAGCATCCGCGACATCGTCTTTACACCTTCCGGGCGCATCATCATCTGCGCCGGATTTGGCGATCGGATCTTTCATTCGGACAATAATGGAGTTGCCTGGGTCGCAGATTCCGTTGGCTCATACAGTTCCATTTTTCGCCTTTCCAGATCCACCACGGGGGTTCTGTACGGAGCACAATATGGAACGGGAGTTATCAAGAGTGCGGATCAGGGCCTCACCTGGACCTTGACCGATACACTCAACGTAAACCACTTCGTAAGGGCTGTAGATGCGGATCCCTTCAACGCCAATGTCGTCTATGCCGGAACCGGAAACGGAGTATACAAATCCACTGATGCCGGAACGAGCTGGACAAACACAAATGGCGCGACGATTCCGTTTAGTACCTCCATTCATTCACTGGCGATTTCGCCCCTTACATCAGGCCTGGTCTTGGCCGGCACGGATTCCAGTTTCCTCTTTCGAAGCACAAACGGTGGAACGACATGGGCTCATTTGACGAGTTCCGCCGGGTTTCTGCCTTCCGACATGTACATGCGCACGATCGATTTTGATCCGACTCGCGCCAACTATGTCTATGTCGGGAGCGACTCGGGGCGTATCTATCGGAGTACAAACGCCGGCGCCAGTTGGAGTCTCTTCTTCAGTCTGCCGACGGTCAATTCCGTGCGACATGTTCTAGTCGATCCGTTGAATGTCAACTTCATGTTCACAGCAACCTTCGGAGGCGGCCTGTTCGTGTCCGAAGATGGTGGTGCGACTTGGACAGCGTACAATACCGGCATGCGCTCGCTTGATCTCTGGACAGTCGCTATGCGCCCTGGGACTTCGCCTCCAGAACTCTGGATCGGAAGTGATACCTCGGGAGTATTCAGGCGTACTTACAACGGACTCGGTGCTTGCACAACCTGTGGCGACGCCAACAGCGATGGCAATATTGATATTTCCGATGCCGTCTTTCTGATACAGTATATCTTTTCCGGTGGTGCACGGCCGGGAGACTGCAACTATCCCTACGGCCAGGGCGATGCCAACGGCGATTTGAACGTCGACATCTCCGACGCCGTCTTTCTAATTCAGTACATTTTTGCCGGCGGTGCAGTTCCGCATTGCGGGTAGATATTCTCAGAGGTGTCGCAACGGAGCCCGGATTAAGCTTCGGCCAGATTGAATGACACCCAAGTTTCCGTAAGGTTTTCATATACGAGGCCATATGAATGGCATATTGGTTGTCCTTGTACTTCTCGTGATAGTGACCGGCTACGAGGCCTATCGCTTTCGACGGCACCAATTGTTCCTGAAAAGCATACCGATTCGTGTTCACGTAAATGGGACTCGCGGCAAATCGTCGGTCACGAGATTAATCGCAGCCGGTCTCCGCGCGGGCGGACTCAGAACGGTAGCCAAGACAACAGGTACCAAGCCGAGATTCATCTACGATGATGGCAGCGAGGTTCCGGTCATCCGTGCCGGCAAGGCGAACCTTATCGAACAGTTGCGGATAGTTCGTCGGGCTTACGAGCTGCGAGCGGAGGCGTTTGTAACAGAGTGCATGGCTGTCACGCCGGAACTGCAGACCGTGGTCGAAGAACAAATGATCAAGTCCACGCATTCAGTCATTACCAATGCCCGTGCCGACCATCTCGCCGAAATGGGTCCGACGGTACCTGATGTTGCCCGCAATCTGGCGCGAACCATTTCGAAGCAGGGACAATTCTTCACGGCGGAGCGGCAGCACCTGGGAATTCTCTGCGAAATCGCCGAGCGGCGGGGAAGCGTTGTACATGTGTCCCTGGCCGAGTCCGTCACCGACGAAATGATGAGGGGTTTCAGCTACTTTGAGCATGCAGAGAACGTAGCGTTGGCATTATCCGTCTGCGCCGCGTTTGGAATTGACAGAGAAGTTGCGCTGCGAGGAATGTACGCCTGCAATCCTGACCCGGGTGCTCTGCGCGTCTACAGGTTGGCGATTGATGAAAAACGGATAACCTTTATCAATGCTTTCGCCATGAATGATCCCGATTCCTACCGAATTACCTGGGGCCGACTCGGGAGCTGGATTCCGATTGACGCCAGAACCGTCGTAATACTCAATTGCCGCGAGGACAGGGTGGAGAGGGCTGAACAACTCGGAACACTGATATCCAAGGAATTGCCGGCAGATCTCTATCTGTTGACCGGTTTTGGCACTGCCCCGGTTTTCAACAAAGCCCGCCGGCTTGGCGTCTCCGATTCAAAGATAAGGGATCTTGGCAGAGAGTCCGCCCAACAGATATTTCAGAGCGTCCTGGCGGAGGCAGACGGCCTGCCACTTGTGGTATACGGCATCGGCAATATCGTTGGACTCGGTGAAGAAATCGTCAACCAATTCTACAGCAGAGGGAAGGAAATTGTTTACTGAAGCTCTACGCGATTTGGTATTTCAGTCAGTCGGTCTCGGGCTTGTGCTTAGTCTCGTTTTCAGTGAGACTCTGGGACTGGCCGCAGGCGGAATGATCGTTCCGGGTTACGTGGCACTGATGATTCATCAGCCCCTGCGCATCATCGGAACAATCATTGTGGCGCTTGGCACTTTTCTCATATTGAGGCTCCTTTCCAAATTCGCCTTTATCTACGGCAGACGCCGAATTGTCTTCACAATACTCATCGGTTTCGCGCTTGGCTGGGTATCCCGAGAATTGTTTCTGATCAATATCGGCGGCGCACGTTATGCTTTTCCGACCATCGGACTTGTGATTCCCGGCCTGATCGCCAACTGGATGGAGCGGCAAGGCGTAGTCGCAACACTTTCGATGATGATTATCGCGGCAGTTATCATCAGACTCTTGCTCATGATTCTGTCGGGCGGTGATGTCTCGCTGGGAAAGGACCTGTGGCTATGAAATTCCGCCAATCTCCGGTGCCACATTGGCATCTGGCAATGTTGGCAGTGCTGTCCCTGGCTATCTTCTATGTGGCCGAACACACGTCGCAAAACATACAGCAGCCGCGTTATCGAACGAAGATCAAAGCGGCCGAACTCGCAGCACGGGCTCAGGATGTGATCAGAACCGAATTGAGCCATCGAGGACTCAAGCTGGATTCGCGTAACGATCCCTGGGGCAGCGGCCTGATTGGCGAAGAACGTACGGTGATTACTTCGGATCGAGGTGTCAGCGCGGCGAAGATTCTTGCCGGTAATCCGAATTTTGCCGCTGCGTTTGTGGAACTGCTTCATCAAGCCGGAATTCGCAAGGGCGACACGGTGGCAGTAGGGCTCACGGGATCGATTCCGGGCTGGAATATCGCCATGCTCGCTGCCTGTCGAGCAACGGGCGTGCAGCCGGTGGTCATCACCTCGGTGGGCGCTTCCGACTGGGGCGCCAACCGGCCGGATTTTACCTGGCTCGATATGGAGACACTTCTGCGTGACAACGGTGTGCTGCCCTATAAGTCTGTTGCTGCGTCACTGGGTGGTGGCGCCGACATCGGCCGCGGCATTTCGCCCGAAGGCCGGGACTTGATCCGAAAGGCCATCACTCGAAATGATGTCAGCTCGATCGAAGGCGAAACTCTGGAAGACATCGTCAGCAGGCGCATGGAAATCTACGAAGGAAGTTTGGGCAGCCATCATTATGCCGCATACATCAATATCGGTGGCGGCCTCGCCAGTCTCGGTGGAGCGCTGAATGCGCGGCTGATACCGCACGGTTTTGCCCGGACGCTTCCGGAACTCAACTATCCGGTACGGGCCGTCATTAACCGAATGGCAGAGCAGCAAATTCCGATAATAAATCTCACCGACGTGGCCAAGATGGCGGAACGATATGACCTTCCTGCAATAGTTGGTCGCGACGCACCGGAAGTGGGGCAGGGCCCGCTCTACTTTTCAGAACGATATGACATCACCTGGTCAATTATCCTGACCATTATCCTTTGCATCGTCGTCTTCCTGGTTATTCGAGTTGATCTGAATCACTACTTGCGCCGCCGACCGCGTCCGGTGACGGCAGTAAGAACGGAGTCAGTATGAGTATGCGTGTGGCACTCGTCGTCTTTGGTCTCCTTTTGCTTACTTTCGCCGGGGCCGCCTTACACGCCGATCAGGTAGCGCCGGAGAACGCGCAGCCGCTGAATCTTGATCTGGGCGGCAAGATCAGTCTGTATCATCGCATCGTGCGCGACAGCACAATATATCTGGATATTGAGGGACCCGGCCGCCTAGACATGATTGCCAGACTCGTGTTCGAGTCGTCACCCGACACTTCTTCCGCATTTTCGCTAACTATCGGCAGCGATGCCGCGATCAAGGGGACGTTTTCTGTAAATAGCTCACGATCCGCATTGCACTGGCAGAACTCGGCCGCATTGGCAGGCGACGCTCACAAATTCTCGCTGGAAATTCCCGACGGGGATCATCGTTTGACAATTAATCTGCGTGATAGCCGGATACCGGTCGGCGCAGTCCGCTATCTATTTTATCCTGAAAAAGCATCGCACAAATCTGATTCAGACGTCTATCCCACAACCATGGCCGGCACCACTACCGTCGCATTCAAGGAAAGACTGCTGGATTTCTTCCTGTCAGACAGTGCCAAAGCGGTTGAGGTTAATGTGATCGGCAAGACAAGTCTGCGAGCGGTCAGCCGCCTTGCTTACTCCGGAGTAATGAAGGGGCCGCAGAAATATTCTCTGATCATATTTCTGGATGGGAAAGAGCTCCGTCGCGAGCCGTTGTCAACTGAGAAGTCGGTTACCGCCGATTTCACAAACCACAAGGAGTGGAGTGTCGGCGAGAGCCGCACCATTTATGTTGACATCCCGGCAGGTAAGCACGCCGTTCGATTTCTGTTAAGCGAGACTGCCGCCCCAGCTGTCGCTCTTCGCTTTACCGTTCCTCAGGAGGATGTTCGTCATACTCCGAATTAGTGCCGCACTCTTGGCCGGATTGGTGATAGCTCTGTCCGGGTCTGCCCGCTCTGCAGATGGGGAGAAAATGCAGGCATCAAGTGTCGCGTCGGATCCCGATTCGTCGGCGAATCATGTCGTGTCTGTGGCCGACTCTGCGGGACATAAACTCGGCCGGGTGACTCATCGCAAGTCGGGGTTGAGACTGGACGCGAATCTTTCGTTCAGTGAATTCTACGATAACAACATTTTCGATTACTCCGATGCCGCAAAGTTCATGTATGACACTGCGAACGGTTCCAGTCCGCGCTTTCCTATCAGGAGTCTGTCGGACCGCGTCTCGGATATCGGTACCCGCGTCGATCTACAGGTCGGGACGCGACGGTCTCTGGTCTGTCGCGTAAGATTGCGATACGATGCACGCGTATATGATCGAAATCGCTACCGCAGCTACAATCAATTTGGCCTCGAACTACGGCTGAGCAAGAGACACAGTTACCTCGAACTATCTTCGCGATACTTGCCCAAATACAATCTGCGGTCTCTGTATTGGAGACGAATGGCGCAGCGGCCTTCGGGAGTCCGTTATGCGGCCGCCGATTATTCGAGACAGACCTTCGGAATTGAGGTTGGTGCCCGAATTTCCGCATTGTTCGACGCGCGCATCAATCTGGAGGGGCGCCGCTTTGATTATGTCTTTCCCGTTTGATGAGCGCGATAACACAAATCTCAATACCTCCGGGCGATTGACCGCGCATCTGACCCGACAGTTCGATGCCTATGGTGAAGTCGGCGCCGGAGCTACCAAGGCGGCCGGCAAAGACTCCACCTCCAACGCTGTTAATGACATTGGCTATCACGAAACTGACCTCACCTTCGGTATGCGCTGGGGAATAGGACGTCGCGAACAAGTAGTGCTGAGTTCGGCAATCTCTTATGCGCACCAGAAGTTCACTTCGATCAAATTCGCGGATTTGAGTCACTTCCATCGAGTCGACAAGGAGTATGATTACGATATCGAACTGTCCTGGCGTGCGTACCGACACTGGCAACCCGGGATTTCCTACTCCTATCGAAAGAGCAATTCGAGTGCCGATTCGGCGTTTGCGGATGTTGGGTCCTTCAATGGCTATCGTCTCGGTCTGCAGTTATCATTCATCATGTAGTTAACTCCGAAATATCTTAGTGATGAGGACAGAAGTACCGAACTGCATTGAGTGGGTTCAAGTGGCTGGGGCTTTACGGTCACTCGCCGGGTGTTTTGAATCTGTACCCCATGCCCGGTTCGGTAATGATGTAGCGCGGGCGAGAGGGATCGGATTCGAGCTTCTTTCTCAACTGTCCAATGTATACTCTCAAATAGTGAGTATGTTCGATGGCATTGATGCCCCAGATCTGCTTCAGCAGTTGTCTCTGTGTGAGCAATTTGCCCGCATCTCTCACTAACAACTTGAGAAGTTCGTACTCTGTCGCGGTAAGCCGGACCTCTGTGCCGTCCTTCCTCACAACGTGTGAAGCAAAATCGACCTCGATTGACCCGGCACGAAAGACCGGTTCTTCACTCGCAGACTTTGTCAGTCTCAGAGCGGCGCGAATTCTCGCCTGAAGTTCCGGCACACTGAAGGGCTTGGTCAGATAGTCATTCGCCCCGGCATCGAGTAATGCGACTTTGTCCGCATCGGCGCCACGAACTGTGAGAATGATTACGGGAATTCCTGACCATTCCCGCAGACGCTTCAGCACGGTTAGTCCATCCATGTCATTTAGTCCCAAGTCAAGGATCATCAATTCAGGATGTACGGCAGTCACCATTTGCAGCCCTTCAATACCGGAGGACGCTTCCGACACTTCGTATCCCTGTGCCTTCAAAGCAATCTGCAGGAATCGCCGAATCGCCAGCTCATCATCGACAATCAGTATCTTGGCGCCGTTACTCACGACGGCTCCTGCGGAAGCTCGGGCTGCGTTTCCACGGGCAGTCTGATTTCAACTACCAGACCTCCTTCAAGGCGATTGTGCGCTTCTATTCTACCACCATGCGCTTCCACAATGCTCTTGGCAACGGCTAGACCAAGGCCCGTGCCACCGGCTTTCGAGCCGGGCATACGATAGAACTTGTCGAATATACGTGGCAATAAGCCGTCCGGCACGCCCTCTCCCTGGTCGCTAACGCTCAGCACGAACTCTGAACCTCGCAAATTCGCCGTAAGCATGATTGCTGATCCTGACCGCGAATAGCAGGCGGCATTCAGGATCACGTTGGCTAGCACCTGCACGAACAACTGGACATCGATCCTCAAGAGAGGAAGACCATCCAGCACGGATACGTCCAGCTTGTGATTGCCCAGCGAGTCGCCCACCTGGGCCAAGGTGAGAGCAATCAAGTCCTGAGCTTCGTACCAGTCGCGATTCAAAGTCAGTGCTCCAGATGACAGACGCGACATGTCGAGGAGGTTGTTCACCACCCGGTCGAGACGTTCCGCTGTTTTGACAAGTTCGTGCGACATTTCGTCGCGAACAAGCGGATTGGCCGTCACGTATTCGTCCCCGAGCGCGGAGGCCATTCCGATAATTGCCGTTAGCGGTGTGCGAATCTCATGCGACACCGAGTCCAGAATAGTCTGATGCAGTCGCTCGGATTCTTGTAACCGCTCTGCCAGGCGCGAACGCTCGCGAAACAGTTCGCGTTCGATTGCGATAGCCGCTTGCCGGCAGACCGCTGAGAGCAGATCCTCCTCTTCGCGCAGTAGTCGGTTATTTGTATTAGGGCGATAAGCAAGGACTCCGATCATCTCCGCAGGCCCTTGCAGCGGCAGAAATAATGCCCCGGCGTCGGGGAGCGTGTCGGTGGACCAACCGGCCAACTTTCGGTTTGTGAATACCCATTTAGCGACGGCCTGCTCCTTTTCGGTGAAGTTCCATTCGGTATTACCAACTGGCGTCAGTTGAGCCTGATTACTCGGGTCGGTCAGAAGAATGACACAACTGCCGTTAAGGGTTGCTCCAAGCTTTTCGCACACAGTGTGTGCCAGGGCTAATTTGTCACTCGCACCCACTATGTTTCGGACAATGCCATATAGTGTCTCAGTTCGTTCTTCCCGCAATCGCAACATTCTCTCACGCAGGCGAATGCGATGTGTCAACGTTCCGGTAATCAAGGCGGCCGCCAAATAGGCAACGCACATGATTATGTCCTCGGGTTGGGCAATTGTGAATGTGCCACTCGGAGGTATGAAGAAGAAGTCCCATACCAGAGCACTCAAGAATGCGGCGAGGAGGATCGGGCCGAGAGCAAAGGACAGACTTAACAGCAGAACCGTCAGCAAGAACAGGAATCCAATGGCGCGATAACTTACGTACGGGTAAATGGCGCTGCTGATGACGGCTGTCAGCGCCACTGCGGCAACCGCCCACCAGTACTCGTAGAGTGAGGTGAATGAAGGTTTTGACCTCCATTTCCAGCGGCTTCGTTGCGACGGCTTTTCAGGTCGCAAGACGTGGATGTCGAACCCTTCGCTTTTTCGTACCAGACGATCCAATAGAGTTCCGCCAAGGAAGACATCCTTCAGCCAGCGACGCGACGGCCGGCCAATGATCATCTGGGTCACTTGTCGCTGATCGGCGATTCGCTGGAGCGCTGCGACGACATCAGGATCGGCTGTCGAAACCACTTCGCCGCCGAGTTCGCGGACAAGGGCGAGATTGCGGGAAAGCGTCATCCTGTCTTCTTCATTCAGACTGGCACCGGTATCCACGTTGACAGCTATCCAGGAAGCTTCGAGACTGAAGGCAAGACGACGCGTCGCGCGAATTAGTCCTTCCGAGTGGGGGCTGTGGCTTACTGCGACCATCAGGCGCTCTCCCGGTTTCCAGGCGCCGGCGGTCGGCTTCGTCGCCATTAATTGCTGCAGTTCGTTATCTACCTGTTCTGCAGTGATTCTGAGAGCGATTTCCCGCAGCGCGGTCAGGCGATCTTCTTTGAAGAAGTTCTGTGCAGCGCGTTCGGCCTTGTCTCCGAGATATACTTTGCCCTCACTCAGCCGTTTGAGCAGTTCCTCAGGAGTCAGATCAATCAATTCAAAGCTGTCGGCTCGCTCCAGAATCGAATCGGGGACAGTCTCTCTCACCACACCGCCGGTAACACTCTCGACCGCTTCCTTGCGGCTTTCGATATGCTGAACATTAAGTGTTGTATACACATCGATACCAGCATCGAGCAGTTCGGCAACATCCTGCCAGCGTTTCGCATGACGCGACCCGGAAACATTCGTGTGAGCGAGTTCATCGACGAGTGCGACTTGCGGTCGTCGAGCCAGGATGGCGTCGAGATCCATCTCCTCAAACTCGCTGTCGCGATATCGGATTTTCATGCGCGGAATGACGGGGAGATTCACCAGCAATTCCTCGGTCTCGGACTCGACCGTGAGTCTCCACAATACCGATTACGACCTCGACACCTTCGCGAAGTCGTTGTTGCGCCGCCTTAAGCATCGCATAAGTCTTGCCGACACCGGCCGACATACCGAAGAAGACGCGCAAGCGACCGCCGCGGTTACCAGCTTCTTCTTTGTGAATTGCCCTGAGAAGGGCATCGGGATCAGGTCTCTGATAATCGGTCATCGCGATGGCTCAGTGGTCAGTGAGTCGAGAGCAATGTTAAGCATCAACACATTCACTCTGGGCTCGCCCATATATCCCCAAGGTTCTCGGTTCAGTGTATAAATCAACCAAGTCGAATAAGTGCTATTTCTTTATCGCCGTCAAGTCCTCTGACGCAAACCACCCGATCGATCTGAAGACGGGCGGCCTCGGGAGATATATCCGGGTCCAGTCCGCTTCCGGATGCGAACAGCAAATCCGGCGGGAGGATAGTATCTGAAGGCACTCCATTGGCCTGGGAAAGCTGCGAACGACGTTGCGACACCAATTGCTTCAAATCGGCGCTTGTAGGGCCAAGATTGCTTCCGCCTGATGGTAATGGATTGTAGTCGATCGCAGATGGTCGCGGCCAGAAGTACCTTGTATCCGCAAACTTCTGTCCGAGCAATTGTGAGCCGACCGTCTTCCCATTGACGACCACCAGACTTCCGCCGGCTCGGTGAGGATATGCGACCTGTGCAATGCCGGTGATAAGCAGCGGGTACATTATGCCGGTGATTGCTGTCATATACCAGCAAGAGCTTGAGAGCCGTGAATGCCGTCTTCATGTCCATATCTCCTACGCGGCCAGCCCGAGAGCCGTGACCAGAATATCGATGATCTTTATTCCCACAAACGGCGCTATCAACCCGCCGATGCCGTAAATCAAGATGTTTCGTCTCAGAACCATACCTGCGCCTTCGGCTCGATATTTGACCCCACGAAGCGCAAGCGGGATCAGAGCGACAATGATCAGGGCATTGAAGATGACGGCGCTGAGGATTGCACTGTAGGGGGAGTGAAGGTGCATAACGTTCAAGGCCGCCAGCGGTCCGCGTCCTACACCACCCAACGCATAAAGCGTGCTGAACATTGCCGGAATGATGGCGAAATACTTCGCGACATCATTGGCGATACTGAAGGTGGTTAATGCCCCACGTGTCATCAACAGTTGTTTTCCGACTTCGACGATGCTGATCAGTTTGGTCGGATTGCTGTCAAGATCAACCATGTTGCCTGCCTCACGTGCGGCTTGAGTGCCGGTATTCATGGCCACGCCGACATCGGCTTGCGCCAGGGCGGGTGCATCATTTGTGCCGTCACCGGTCATCGCCACCAGATGCCCGTTTGCCTGTTCGGAGCGGATTCGCTCGAGTTTCGCCTCCGGAGTGGCCTGGGCGAGGAAATCGTCAACGCCCGCCTCGGCTGCAATGGCTGCAGCTGTGAGGGGATTGTCGCCAGTGATCATGACGGTCTTGATGCCCATGCGCCGCAACTGCGCAAACCGCTCCTTGATTCCGCCCTTGACTATATCTTTGAGGTGTACCAGACCCAGAACCTGAGTGCTATCCGCCACCGCCAAAGGAGTGCCTCCCTGTTTCGCTATCTCATCAACCTGGATTGCCAGTTCGGGCGGGAAGGTTCCACCACGCTCCTCGACAAAGGATTTGATCGCATCAACGGCGCCTTTGCGAATCGCTAGTGGTCCATCACTGTCGGCATCGCGCAGGTCGACGCCGCTCATCCGAGTTTGAGCGGAGAAGGCCACGAAAGTGGCCTCACGCGGAGTCAAATTTACGGCACGTAAACCGAATTTTTCTTTGGCGAGTACGACGATCGACCTTCCCTCGGGAGTCTCGTCGGCTAGTGACGCAAGCTGGGCCGCCTCGGCGAGATGTTGCGTTGTCAACATCGGTGCCGGTATGAATTCGGTCGCCATCCGGTTGCCGAAGGTGATGGTCCCCGTCTTGTCGAGCAGCAGCACGTCAATATCTCCGGCGGCTTCGACCGAACGTCCGCTCTTGGCTATTACATTCTGCCTCACCAGGCGATCAATTCCGGCGATGCCGATCGCACTCAGCAATCCGCCGATTGTCGTGGGAATCAGGCAGACTAGTAGTGAAATCAGCACCGTGACGGTCACAATGTTCGACAAGTCCTGATGGGACGCGTTACCACTGTAATCGGCGAAGAACTTTAGCGTTGCAACGGCCAGAAGAAAGATGATCGTCAGCCCGGCAAGCACGATTCCCAACGCGATTTCATTTGGCGTTTTCTGCCTTTTGGCGCCTTCGATCAGAGCAATCATTCGATCGATGAAGGTGTCTCCCGCTTCGGACGTGATTCGCACTTTGATTCGATCGCTGATAACACGCGTACCGCCGGTCACGGCGCTACGGTCGCCCCCGCTTTCGCGAATCACCGGCGCCGATTCTCCGGTGATGGCCGACTCGTCAACACTGGCGATTCCCTCGATGACTTCGCCGTCAGAAGGTATTGTGTCATTGGCTTCGCATACGACGACGTCGCCTTTCTTCAGAGTGGTCGCCGGAACCGAGTTCTCTTTGCCGCCGACGAGCAACCGCGCCATTACCTGCGTCCGAGTCTTCTTCAAACTTTCGGCCTGGGCCTTGCCTCGTCCTTCAGCCAACGCCTCGGCAAAATTAGCGAACAGTACGGTGAACCAGAGCCAGAGACTGATCTGGAATTCGAATCCGGAGAACGCGCCTTTCATGATTCCAATAAGGAAGATTATGCTGGTCATCAGTGCCCCGACCCAGCAGACGAACATGACGGGATTTCGCATCTCGGCCACTGGATGCAGTTTTCCAAGCGCGGCCGGAATCGCTTCGCCGATGAGAGACCAGTCCAATATGCTTGTCCTAGTATCAGTCACATTGACTCCTCAAAAAGCTGTGCCGCTTTGCATCAGGAAATGTTCAACAATTGGTCCCAGACTCAGCGCCGGGAAGAAGGTCAGTGCTCCGACTATCATGATCACGCCGATCAACAGCACTGCGAAGACCGTCGAATCGGTGGAAAACGTTCCGGCCGAAACCGGAGCAATTTTCTTCTCTGCCAGAGAACCGGCAATCG
This sequence comes from uncultured bacterium, assembly GCA_963726455.1. GTDB lineage: Bacteria > Zixibacteria > MSB-5A5 > CAIYYT01 > CAIYYT01 > CAIYYT01. Next base: position 1,707,432 of record CAVSCK010000004.1, on the reverse strand, counting down.
CGAGTGTCGGAATCAAGACCGCAAAGCGTCCGATCAGCATGGATAGTCCGAGTAGTAGGTTATAGTATGTCGTGTTAGCGTTTAACCCGGCAAAGGCACTGCCGTTGTTTCCTGCTGCCGAAGAAAAAGCATAAAGTATTTCGCTCAAGCCGTGCGGCCCTTTCGACGACAAGCCGGCCAGGGCGGTCGGCGCGACAACGCTGAATCCGGCGCCAATCAGGATCACGGCGCTTGGAGCGATGATGGCGACGATCACCCAGCGAATCTCTTTGGCCTCGATCTTCTTGCCGAAGTATTCTGGAGTGCGTCCGACCATTAAGCCGGCGAGGAATACCGTTAGTAGCACGAACAGGAGCATTCCATAAAGGCCGCAGCCAACACCACCGAAAATGATTTCGCCGAGCATTATGTTGAACAGTGCCACACCTCCGGCCAGGGGAGTGAGACTCTCATGCATGGCATTGACCGATCCGTTGGAGGCAGAAGTAGTGGCAACTTCCCAGAGCACGCTGTTCACTGTGCCAAACCGCAATTCCTTGCCTTCCAAGGAAGCAGCAGACTCGACTACCGGATTGGCTCTGTTCTCGCTCAAGATCGACACACTGAGCCCCCCCAGAAACAGGAGCAGCATCACAATGAAGATGAGTTGCGCGTGTCGCTTGCGACCCGTAAGCGAGCCAAACGTGTAAACCAGTGCGGCCGGCAGTAGCAAGATTGAAAGCATTTCCAGAAAGTTCGACAGTGGCGTCGGATTCTCGAAGGGATGCGCGCTGTTAGCATTAAAGAATCCGCCACCATTTGTGCCCAGTTGTTTGATAGCGATTTGTGATGCCGCAGGCCCGAGGGGAATAGTCTGAGACGTACCCTCGATTGTCGTAACATTCGCGTACGGTGAAAGCGTCTGCACCACACCCTGGCCGACCAAAATCACCGCGAGGATTATGGACAGTGGCAGCAGTACGTATACAGTCGTGCGAGTCAGGTCAACCCAGAAGTTGCCCAAGGTGGAAGAAGTCTTTCTCGTAAGTCCGCGGATCAACGCCAGCATCACGCCCACTGCAGTTGCTGCACTGAGAAAGTTCTGCACTGTCAGACCCAGCATCTGGGTCAGGTAGCTGAGTGTGGTTTCACCGGCGTATGCCTGCCAATTGGTGTTGGTCATGAAACTCACAGCCGTATTGAAAGCCAATGGCCAGGGCACATTGTTCAGATGCTGCGGATTTGCCGGTAGATAGCGCTGTACTACTTGCAGCAGAAAGACGGCGAGAAATCCGAAGAGATTGAACCAGAGCACAGCCGAAACGTATTTCGCGCCAGCTCATCTCCTCTTGAGGATTGATTCCGCAGAAGCGGTAAAGTCGATGTTCAGTGCGGTAACATATCCCGCCACCGGCAAGTCCCCGGCCAGAAAAGATTCGAGCCATGTATGTGCCAAGCGGAGGCGCCAGAAGCACCAATATTGCGATATACAGCGCCAACTGCGCGAAGTCATTGATCGTCATCGAGTACACTACTTGAACTTGTCAGGATTGAACATCGCATATAGCAGAAAGCACAAGAGCAAGCAAGCTACGATTCCCGAGATGATGAATGCCATATGATACTCCCAATCAGACTTTCTGGCCAGGCCATCATAAGAGCAAATGCCTGGCGCAAATGTCTGCTGCGTTTATGGAGTATTAACGGCTGAATTGAGTCAGAAAAACGTCAGAAGGCCAGTGTGGGGCGTAAAAAGAATATCAAGAACTAGATTGCTCCCGGATATTGCATCCGCAAGACCGAGAGATAGAATGGCAGGGAACAGGAGTGACTATTCCGCGTTAGCCACTGCGAAAAAGTCGGTAATCGAGATAATTCTAGAAGATGACACTGGCTAAGAACAATTGTGTCTTCAAGTGAGCGGATTATTGAATCTGCGAGTAGTGGATTATTTTAGAACTGCGATGCGATTCTCTGTATGGTCGCTAGAGAAACAGTGCTTGTCCAATCCCAGTCTTGGCGACCCTTGGCACCCCCCTGTGTCTACTGCCTGTCGACGTCAGTTACGTCAATCAAATGGACTAGCTCCTTTTTCCTCCTTCGGGTTGTTGACTCACTGCTGAAGAGCCACGTATCCCTAATGATGAGGAGTTGTATTCTGCTGGTGTCTGCAGAATGTGCAGATCCGGTCTGATCGAACTTTCGCTCGACTGATGCAGAAACCTTGCGGTAATATTATGAGGTGAAAGCCAAGCACAGTTGCGATCGTGGCTTCCTGAGTAAATGAAGAACGCGTTCAATATGCCAGTAGAAGAAACGTCTTATAAGAGACAACCTTGGTGAGCGAATTGTAATGATCGAAACAGCAGACAAGATGACTGACCATCAAGTCGCTGCGAAGGTTCGCAAATACTTTTTGCAGGAGCAGCCGGTAACTTAATCCCCCTGCTTTGGAGGCAATACTCAACAACCAATCAAGCGACAGACACTCTTGGCAACAGGCCAGACGGATTTCCGAAGAATCGGGACCGGACCCATTTCAATCGCATGCACTATCGAAGGAGAAACTTCATGCGCTACATTTTTGTATTAATCGCAGCAGTACTTTTATCGAGCACTGCATTTGCACAAGTAAGTGTCAGTATCAACTTCAACATTGATCGTCAGCCGATTTGGGGGCCGACCGGTTACGATTATGTTGAGTACTACTACCTGCCTGCCATTGACGTGTACTACTATGTTCCTCAGCATCGGTTCTTCTATTCTGAAGGAGGGCGCTGGAGGAGCGGCTCATCACTACCGGCCCAATATCGGGGATATGACCTATACAATTCATACAAAGTGGTGGTGAATGAACCGAAACCGTATCAAAGGGACGCAACCTACAGGGACCAATATGCCTCATATAAAGACCGTCACGATCAGCAGACGATCCGCGACAGCCGTGACTCAAGGTATTATGTTAACCCGCAGCACCCCGAGCATAAGAACTGGGTAAAACAAAACAAGCATGATAATGGCAATGGCAAGGACAAGGGGCGCGGCAAGGACCGCGGAGGAAAATAACATACTGGTCAAACAACATTGGCACAAGGACACCGGCAAATGAAATGATTGTGTCGCACGTTTATTTGGGGAAATTGGTGAAGTGGATCAGCGCCACAGGGAGAGACTACAGAATCTGTTGGAACTGTGCGATTTGCAGATAGTTGATAGACGTGAACTACTGGTCAAGCGAATGCGCGGATCTGGAGCGGTGCCGATGAAAGTCAGGAGCCATTTGTATAGGCAGAATCTATGAATTCGACAGACAATCGGCACCGCTCCATTCTCCAGCGAATCGCCCGGAAGGCGATGATCGAGCGGGGATTACTTCCTGACTTCTCACCGGAGGTGCTGGAGGAACTTGCAAAGATTCAGGCTCCAGCAGCTTCGGATGGCGCGCAAGTGCGAGATCTGACAAACCTGCTTTGGGCATCAATTGACAACGATGACTCCCGAGACCTGGACCAGCTTACAGTTGCCATAGCGGTTCCAGGTAGCAAAATGAAGATTCTGGTTGCCGTGGCAGACGTCGATTCGATTGTGACGGAGGGGTCAGCAATCGACGAACACGCGCGTCACAACACCACCTCGGTATATACTGCCGGGGCAATCTTCCCGATGCTTCCCGAAAATCTCTCCACCAATCTCACATCCCTGAACTTCGATGAGGATCGACTTTCGGTTGTCGTCGAAATGGAGGTCGACGCAGACGGTACCGTTCGAAACTCGGACATTTACATGGCTCGCGTTCGCAATCGCGCAAAACTCGCCTATAATAGTGTTGCAGCATGGCTCGACGGAAGTGCATCGATACCTAAAGAGGTCGCTGCGGTGAAAGGTCTCGATGAGAATCTTCGTACTCAAGACAAGGTGGCTCAGGAGATGAGAAGCTTCCGCCATGAGCATGGCGCCCTGGCTCTCGAAACGATCGAGGCAAAACCGATATTTGATGGTGATGAACTTCGCGATATCCAGGAGGAACGGACGAACCGCGCGAAGAACATTATCGAGGATTTCATGATTGCGGCTAACGGTGTGACTGCACGATATCTCGCAGCCAAGCAGTTTCCCTCCCTGCGCCGTGTCGTCCGCACGCCCAAGCGATGGGAGCGGATTGTCGAGATTGCAGATGAACACGGATTCAAGCTCTCGGCTGAGCCGGATTCCAAAACGTTGGAGGAGTTCCTGGTGAAGCAGAAGGCGGCCGACCCGCTGAGATTCCCTGACCTTTCCCTCTCAATCATCAAGCTCTTGGGATCTGGCGAATATGTGGCGGAACTACCGGGAGAGACTGCTCCGGGGCATTTTGGTCTGGCGGTCCGAGACTATACTCATTCCACGGCCCCTAATCGCCGCTATCCCGACCTCATCACGCAACGCTTGTTGAAAGCCGCCATCGGAAACAACCCTATCCCATACCAAATTGACGCACTGGAGACACTAGCAAAACACTGTACAGAGGAAGAAGATGCCGCTAACAAGGTGGAGCGGCAAGTCTCGAAATCCGCTGCAGCGATGCTCTTGGAATCCAGAATCGGGGAACGATTTGATGCGATTGTCACTGGTTCAGGTCCCAAAGGAACTTGGGCTCGTCTTCTCTATCCCCCTGTTGAAGGCAAGTTAGAGCAAGGACTTGACGGAATCGACGTGGGCCACAAAATTCGCGTTCAACTGATCCATGTGGACGTCGAACGGGGATTCATCGATTTTAAGAGGGTTTGAGCAATTCGGTCCCGTCACGGAGCCATCAGCCGCAATAGACCCGATCAGTTCCTATCACGCCGAACGACCTGATATTAGAGCGACTCCATCAGCCCTGGGGATGGCTATCCAATCTCTGCCTCGCCATCCACGTTCGTTCCAAAACATCGGATTTTTTCTTGACGGTGCCAAAGCACTAACGATATATTGGCTCTGCCTTGGCTTGGCTGAATACGTTTAAATTATGTTGTCGAACAAGGATCAATTCAGCAAAGCTCGGCGCAAGATTTGAGGAAGGAGGAATTACGTAATGCCTAAGATCCGTGTCTTATTGATCGAAGACAATCGCCTTCTTCGTGAAGGAATCACCAAAATGCTGAACGCGGAGGAGGACATCAAGGTTATCTCGTCCTCCGGCAACGGCGACGCCTTCGAGAAGGCCAAGAAGCAGACGCCTGATGTTGTGTTGCTCGACCTGGGTCTCAAGAACCAAAACAGTTTGACAGTAGTTGAGACGATGAAGAAACAGTTTCCCGAGACCCATGTGGTGGTTATGGACTTGGTCCCGGCGCATGCGGAGGTTGTCGAATTTGTCAAAGCGGGAGTCTCCGGGTTTATTCTCAAGGACGCGACTCTAAACGATTTCCTGCACACCATCAGATCAGTTGTGAAAGGCACAAAGATTCTCCCCCCGCCGATGGCGGGTTCGCTTTTTTCCCAGATCGTGGAGCATGCAATTCAGGGCGGCAAAGTGGATAAGTTGATATCGGCCGTCAAAATGACCAGCCGTGAACGAGATGTGATTGGTCACATCGCCGCCGGCAAAAGCAACAAAGAGATCGCCAGCGAGCTCAATATTGCCGTTTACACGGTCAAGAGCCACGTACACAACATATTGGAGAAGCTGGCCCTGCACACTCGCCTCGAGCTGGCAACCTTCGCCCATTCTCAAGGAATGAACGAAAAGACTTCCACCAGATCCCTCTCTGACCGCAATTAGTACCTCTATCAAGAGAGCTAACTCCTTTTTCATCCTTACGAGCGATTGATTCACCGCGATAGCGGTCGTATCCTAATCAAGGAACACATAGGCCTTGACCTACCCATGCTGAACTCATCAGCTTTGAAAGGACCGTTGACCAATGGGTAAAGGACTCGATCAATTATGATTAAGATTAAGCTTCTGCTCATCGAAGATAATCGCCTGCTGCGCGATGGGACGACCGCAATGCTCAACGAACAAGCGGACATCTCGGCAATATCGTCCGCCGGCAATATAAGTGCCCTCGAAAAGGCCAGGAAGCTCAAGCCGGACGTCGTACTGCTCGACCTGGGCCTCAAGAGTCAAAACAGTTTGAAAGTCCTCGAGGCAATCAGAAAGCAATGCCCTCGAGCGGAAGTCGTTGTCATGGACTTGATCCCGGCACATTCACAGGTGGTCGAACTCGTCAAGGCCGGGGTCTCAGGATATGTTCCGAGAGACGCGACTCTGGACGATTTTCTGCACACTATCAGATCGGTTGTCAAGGGAGTGAAGGTCCTGCCTCCGACCATGGCCGATTCGCTTTTCTCTCATGTTGTGGAAAACGCAATTCAGGGTGGAACAATAGATCGCGTGATGGCTGCCGTCAAAATGTCCAAACGGGAGCAAGAGGTTATTGTTTTACTAGCGGAGGGAAAGAGCATTACCGAAACCTCTCGTAGACTCAAGGTCGCTGTCTTTACCGTCAAAGGCCATGTCCGCAACATACTGGACAAGCTGGCTCTTCACACGCGTCTGGAATTGGCTACCTTTGCTCTTCCAAAGGGCGGGATCAAGAAGGTTTCGGTGCGAAACCGCAAGGTTCGCGCTTAGCTCCGCAATCTGAAAGGACAGATCAAACTGTGTTATCTAAGGCAATGATAAGAATAGTCCAAGTGTTCCTGCTGTCGATACTGGTGTCGGCAACTCTTCAAGCACAGAATAAGGATACGCCTGCGGCGGTCATGTCACCAAGCCCCAAGACACCGGCAGACACCGCCGCCATCCAGAAACGAATCGAAATCCATTCTGAGGCAGGGCTAAATACCAAATGGCGTTCGGCAAGAGATTCATTGTTCTATACCAAATACAATAAGTACGGTGATCTGAAGGATGACGACCCGGAATACAATCCGAAAAAGCCATGGTGGTCTGTTGCCTTGAAGGTCGTCGGTGCTAACGCTGCCACAACAGCTGCCGACCATTATGTGTTGAGATATGATTATGCGAGGGTCGGATTCAATTCCTGGAAACATAATGTAAAGACCGGGTGGGAATGGGATACGGACAGATTTGGCATGAACTTCTTCTTTCATCCCTATGGGGGCGCGGGATACTACAATTCGGCACTTTCCAGCGGATACAGCTTTTACGAAGCAATCCCCTTTGCTATCGGCGGCAGTTTGACGTACGAGTATTTTGGGGAGACAACTCTACCGTCATTTAACGATGTCATCAATACGCCCGTCAGCGGCGCGTTTTTCGGAGAGATACTCTACCGGTTGAGTTCCAACGTCTTGGACGACAGAGCAACCGGTAAGAACAGGTTCTTTCGAGAGTTGGCCGCTGCCGCGATAGATCCGTCGAGGGGATTTGGCCGGCTTACGTCGATGCAGATGTTCAGACACACCTCGAAAGAGATATATCAAAAAGAACCGCTCAACGCGACATTGTCCACCGGATTCCGCAGACTCAATCAGGGATCTAGATTTGGTACGGGATCTGTCAGCGCCACATTTAATCTCGATGTTGATTACGGAAATCCGTTCGAGAAAAGGTCCCGAAAGCCCTTTGACTACTTCAAGATGCGGACCGATCTCAATTTCGGCGTGGGGAGGAAGATCCTCGACAACATAAACGGCCTCGGGGTCCTCACCGCTACGAATGTTCAGTACGGATCGTTGGAAATGCTGGTCGGGCTATTTCAACACTATGACTTCTGGGACAACAAGACCTTCGAACTGGGCGCAATTACTTTCGGGGGCGGCGCAATTTCCAAATTGCCTCTGATTTTGAATACTCATCTTTACACCAGCGTCCATCTCGGCGTTGTGCCTCTCGCCGGAAACAGCACGCGCTATGGGCCCGATACATCTCAATTTCGAGACTACAATTATGGCGGCGGATTGGGAGGAAAGGCCGAAAGCACGATTGAACTGGGAAAGCGGGCCAATTTCACATTCGTTGCTTATTACTATTGGATTCACACCTATGTCGGTCACAAGGGGGATCATTACATGGCCATCATCAGGCCCAGAATCGAGGTCAGATTCGTTAATAATCTTAGTCTGGGATTTGAACATCTGGTGTATTATAGTGATAGATATCCGAATGATTTTCACGCCATCCATTTCGTTCGGACCGAACAGAGGTTGTATCTGAAAGTCTACTTCGAACAGTTCAAACGCAAAGACTGAGCTGCTGTTGCCTGGAATTCATATGAAAACTTGAGGAACAATTGAACATGATACGACTTAGGATATTCTTTTCGTTCTTCCTCTTACTCGTTTGCGAATCCTCACTGCTCGCACAAAACCGATACAATGTCTCGCAATTTACGCACGAGACCCTTAACTTCGTCAAACAGCCGGGCAATTGGCGCGGCAACGACTGGCTCAAACTCGGGGCAATCGTCGCGGTTACCGGTTTGGTGATGCAGGTCGACCAACCTGTTCGCGACGTCGTCCTGAGAGATCACGGAAGATATTATCACAGCGTTCCGATTGAAGCCGGCAGAGTCTGGGGCGAATGGTACACACCACCAGTCATCGCGGGCGCGTTCGGTTTGCACGGATGGCTGGCGAATAGTTCTTCGTCAAAGAAGATCGGTTTTGAACTGGTGCAAGCTTCTTTGTATTCGGAAACAATCACACAGGCACTTAAAATAGTCTTTGGCAGAGCAAGACCGTATGAGAACAAAGGCGCATTCAATTTTCATCCGCTTAACATTTCTGACTTTGGCTTTCATTCGCTCCCCGGAGGGCATAACACCAACGGTTGGGCAATGTCGACGGTCCTTTCTCGGAATGCTCACTCAAATACTCTGAAGGTTTTGGCTTATGTTCCCGCAGCGCTCACATTCATCTCCCGAGTCTATCAGGATCAACACTGGACATCCGACGACTTCCTCGGCGCCACCATCGGTTTCCTGGTCGGGAGTTGGGTCGTGGACCTACACGAGAAGAAGGAATCGGCAGTGCAAGTGTCCGCAGTTTATCCCTTCACCATCAGTTTCAACTTCTAGAAACGAAGATGTAAACGTGCGGCTTCACATACCGCAGTCCCTCCCTATACCCAAGTAGCTAACTACCTTTTCAACCCTCCGGGCGATTGTTCGCTTGAACAATTAGCCGTATGCTCTATAGACAAAGGCAGAATGAGTTGTCAGAGACTTCATGTCTCTGAACCCAAAGAACCCGGAATCGCAGCACGGCACGAAAGTTGAGGAGTTAAGTATGATGAGCGAAAACGTGAGAGAAGCAGACTTCAAGGAAAAGATCTCACTGCACGTCGAGGTGCTTCTCCAATTCGCCTTATGGTTAACCAAGAATGGACGCGATGCCGTCAATTTGCTGCGCGAGGCAATGGCCGAGGCATATCGGTCCTGGGATGATGAGATCCCGGAAGGAAGCTACGATATTCGGCTGCACAAAATCCTGACCAGGCAGTTCTTCAGCGGCCGTCGCCGACTGTCGTCGCCAATTGATCAGTCCGGCGCTGACAACATTGACGTGAGCCTCATCAAGAACAATCGACTGTTTCTGAACACGACTGCCGATGATTCACTGATGACGTCCATACCTGGTAAGTCTGACAACGATGTCAACTACTTTAGATCTATTGCCAGTCTTCCTCAGGAGTATCGGTCTGTAATGATTCTATCATATCTCGAGGGATTTACCAACGTAGAGATCGCCAAACTGGCCGGCGTTCAGCCGCATGCAATCGAAGCAAAGCTGAATCGGGGCCGCAGATTCCTGCGGGATGAGCTCTTCGCACATCTCATGCGAAACGATAACCCCGAAACGGCTGCGGATCAAGTTAGGAGCGGAAGTACGGGTTAATGATCGGTGGTTAGGATAACAATGTAGATTCGAAATTCACAAGGAGTTAGCATGTTTAAGATACTTAGTCTGTTCTTGTCCGTTTCGCTGTTGCTCGTGATCGCGTCTTGCGGTACCGGCAACACAACGGAACAACAAACTGGCAAGGTGCCAGTCGCCCAGGCAGCCAAGGTCACTACCTATGTTACCATGCCGGGGAACACGGCCATTGCCGTTACTCTTACTGATTCGATCGATACTGATGTTCAGTTGTCCGGTGCGGAATTTCGCGCCAGACTTTCCCGTCCTATCGTCGTTGATGGCCACACCCTGTTTGCGGATGGCGCCGGAGCGAAAGGAATACTGAACAAGGTCGTTCAATCTGGTCATCTCAAAACCCCAGCGGAATTGAACTACAGTCTGACGGCTATCCAGGACCGAAATGGACGCTGGATTGAAGTAGGCACTACCGCGATAGCAGAGAAAAAGGCTTCGCATACGACCCGCGAAGTTGCCATGATCGGTGGTGGGGCCATAGTTGGCGGTATCGTCGGCAAGCTAATTGACAAGAAGGGCAGTACCGAAATCGGCGCGGTTGCCGGTGCGGCTGCCGGCACGGGTTTGTCCGCAGCGACCGGCAAGCATGACATCTTTCATGCAGCCGGTTCGCAGGTCGTGTTCTATTCGAGTCAGTCGACACAGATCGCTCTGAGATAGCGGAAGTCTGCCTCGACAGGCAATCCGAGACTATCTCCGATTGAACATGTATTGAAAGGAACGACATGAACAGTATGAAACACATCATTTTCGCAGCGTTGTTAATCGCTGTGCTACTAAGTCTCACGGCTTTTGCGGGTAGACGCCCGGTCGGTTTCCACGGCATCGGACCGAGACTTGGACTCACGATCAATCCGGATCAGTTCCATGTGGGCGGCCATATCGATCTGGGGGATCTGGCGAACAACCTCATGATGCAACCGAATCTGGAAATCGGTTTTGGCGATAACCTGACGACGATTGCTCCGTCCTTTGAAGTGGATTACAGGTTTCGCTCAGACTGGGGATCTTGGACACCCTATCTCGGTGGTGGGGCGGGGCCAGTATTCTACTCGGCGAAGCACGGAGGTAGTACGTCGAAGCTTGGCATCTATCTACAGTTTGGTATTGGCAGAGGATCGTCTGGCAGCGAGTCAGGGCACTTCTTCCTGGAGGGCAAGCTTGGCCTGGTAGACGCCCCCGACTTTAAGTTTACTCTAGGTTGGACGTTCGGAACGTAGTGTATGCAAAGGACGTCGCGGGTACTGAACCTAAGATTGACCACGCTCTTCGCGTCGCAGCCATCGCGCAGAGACGGGCGTAAACTGGTGAAAAGAAAGGTTCTGGAATTCAACGAAGACGCAAAGTGTTTCTCAAGAATGCATGGAAATGCAACGCACAAATCCAAAAACGTGAAGGAGAAAACGGTATGAAAATCAAATCGACACTCTTCTTGGCAGCTGTAGCGGCATGGGTCGCAATGCTACTATTGATGGGTAGCGCAACTCTCAATGCGTCGCAAACGGACAAACGCATCGAAAACTCGGCCAAGAAGTCGTACGTCTACACGACCTATCTCAAAGATGACGCAATCAAAGTCAAATCCGACGATGGTGTCGTCACTTTGACGGGTACGGTTTCGAACGATTCTCACAAGTCGATGGCGCAAGAGACCGTAGAGGGCTTGCCCGGGGTCAAGAGCGTTAACAACCAGCTCACCATCACCGGTTCGCCCGCTACTGCAAACTCGGACGCCTGGCTCGCAGACAGAGTAAGAAGCACGCTCCTGTTTCACCGGAGCGTGAGCTACGTCAACACCAATGTTTCCGTCACTGACGGTAAAGTAACTCTGCGAGGCACTGCCAACAGCGAAGCGCAGAAGCAACTCACGACCGAATACGCCAGTGATGTTTCCGGCGTCAAGGACGTGGACAACCAGATGACTGTGAACAAGGGTTCTGACAAATCGCATCGTTCGGTTGGGGATAAGATTGATGATGCATCCATCACTACCCAAGTGAGAATGTCACTGCTGTTCCATCATGGCACGGACATGTTTGACACCAAAGTCTCGACTCATAAGGGCGTTGTCACCCTGAGTGGCTCGGCAAAGAATCAGGCCGAGATAGACTTGGCAACCAAACGCGTCAGTGATATCCATGGCGTGAAGAGCGTAAACAATCAAATGACGATTGAAACTGCAAACTAGATAACCGGATCGCTGCCGGCCAAAGCAAATTTGCACAGGCCGGTAGCGTTTCCAATACTTCGGAAAGGAGAATCATATGCTGTGGACAATAGCCGTAGTGCTACTGGTTTTGTGGGCACTGGGCATGGTATCAGGCGTTACGATAAGTGGCTTCATTCACATACTGCTGGTAATCGCCATTGTAGCCGTGTTGATCCGGGTTATTTCCGGCCGACGGCTAATCTGACGCTGACCGCGTCAAGAAAGGAACGTTTATGAATATCACAACCATCATCGGCATAATTCTGATTGTGCTCGGTGTGGTGGGGCTCATTTACGGAGGCATAACCTATACCTCCAGCAAGAATGTCGTCGACATGGGATCGGTGCATCTCCAGGTCGACCAGAAGAAAGAAATCCCGCTGTCACCAATCGCCGGCGCAGGAGCCGTCGCGGTCGGGGTAATACTCATGATCGTGGGGCGACGTAAAACTGCAAGCGGGAGTGCCTTATGAACACAGCCGGTTACCCAGTGACACATTTCGGAAGACAAGGGAATGAATAGAGGGAGTAAGTCATTGGGAAGACGCAGTCGCCTGCATACCATTGTAGACGACTGCGATGCCGGCAATACTCGCCAGACAGTTCTCGCAGGCACCTTTCTTCTTGAGAGGCGGTACCAGTCCTCAGGAGCATTCCAGGTTCGTTCTGGTGGCGTATTTCCGTATTCATCCTTTTGGTCGACGGATTCGCGACAGTTCTCTCCGTAAGTCTAAATAATGATCAGTCGGTACGTGGAGCCGGCCGAGACTTACCTTTGCGCGCACTTAAATCCACGGGTAAACTCTGATAAAAATAGGAGAACAAAATGTTCAGAAAGATCAGCACCGGAATTCTTCTGGGTGTCCTCACCTTGCTGCCTTTGACAGCCCGCGGCCAAGCGAATATTTACGTGGGTCCTCACCTCGGTATTCAGAAATCTACTGGCGCCGACGGCGCGAATTATTTGGTGGGGGCAACTCTACGTATGAAGCTCATGCCGATTCTCGGTGTGGAGGGAGATATTGGTTATCGTCAGGAAAAGTTTGGCTCAGGGGCTTTGACGGTCAAAGAGTGGCCAGTGACGGTTACCGGACTAATCTATCCCCTGCCGATAATCTATGGGGGTGTCGGAGCCGGCTGGTACTTTACAACATTTGACTACTCCACGAGCTATAACAATGCTGGGTTCAGCGATGAGACTACCCACAAGTTCGGGTGGCACTTGGTCGCCGGGGTCGAACTTCCGGCCACGTCTCAACTCAAGTTGTACGGCGATGTTCGCTGGGTGTTTCTTGACTACAAATTCAAGAATCTGCCGAACGCTGTGTTAAACGGCGCCAAGGCGAACTTCTATTCGATAAATGTCGGCCTGCTGTTCCAAATCTGAAACGGAGGGTACCTGTCGTGCTTACCGTGAGCCACCGCCTGATTGTCGTAGTTCACGTCCGATTAGTTACCGGATGGCATTTGGCCGGCTGAGGGGTGCGGCGGCAGGTACTGTTTCCGGGGCAGAAGAAGACGAAATGATAGTGCGTCGAACCAATTGGGATTGGCATGAACTTGAAGGCACAAAGAAGCCAGCAGGCTTGGGTTCAGAACGTTTGTCGTTCACAAGATTGTTGTTATCACCCCTTCTTTAAGAAAGGCAGAGAAGATGAAAACCGCAATTAAGATCGTGGTAGCATTGTCCCTGGCGGCTGCTTTGTTTTACGGCACTGCTCTTGGGCAGCCACCACCAACACCGTACCAGGAACAGCCAGAGGTTTTGACGCGCGGACCGGTGCATGAAGCCTTTTCCGAACCGGTCATCCTGCATAATCAGGAAGGTTTGGTGGTCCCCGACCGACCGCCGTTCTGACATCGATGAAGCTCCTCCGTCGGAGAGACCTCGAGGCGATCAATATGCCTGGGTACCGGGCTACTGGTCGTGGGATGGAGACCGCAACAATTACATCTGGGTTAGCGGCTGCTGGCGAGCAACCCCGCCAAGGATGTCCTGGGTACCAGGATACTGGAATCAGGTGGATAGAGGTTGGGAGTGGGTGGCAGGTTTCTGGGCGCCAGCCGGCATTCAGGATATGGAGTATCTGCCCGCTCCGCCCGAATTCGATGACGTGCAACCGACAAGTTCTGCGCCGTCCTCGGACTACATTTGGGTGCCCCCCTGCGAATACTGGAATCAGGATCACTATGTCCGGAGGGCGGGTTATTGGCTGGTTGCGAATCCGGACTGGGTCTGGGTGCCGTCTCATTATGTATGGACGCCAAGGGGCTACGTTTTCAACGCCGGGCACTGGGACTACCCACTGCAAGATCGTGGCGTGTTATTCGCTCCGGTTTACTTCCCTCAGTCCGTCTACAGCCATTCGGGATATAGATATTCCCCGACTATCGTCATCGATCTCGGAGGACTAGTAGTCAACTTATTCACCTATCCAAGTTACAGTCATTACTACTTCGGCGATTACTACGATGACGCTTATCTCAGCGCCGGCATCTTTCCGCGGTATCAAGTCGAACAGAACTACACCTGGTATGACCCGACATTCGTATACGACCGTTGGCATCACCGGGACAACCCTAGCTGGGACCAAGACGAGCGGCACTACTACGACGATCGTCATGCTAATCAGGATCTTCGTCCGCCCAGAACCTATCAGCAAATGGAAACCCGCCAGGCCGCCAGACCGCCTGACCAACAACAAAACTATGTTCGGATGGCAGAACCCCTGACCACGGTTGCCGCACGCACTGGGACCCAGGTGACGTTCGTGCATATCGATGCCACTGCACAACAGAAGATCACCAAACAGGCGACCGAAGTGCACAAGTATACTGCTGCACGCAAGGACTGGGAAGCCAAACCGGCACGTCAGCAAACCGCGCAGCCACCCACGGAGCAGAAGGCCACAGTAACGCCACCGTCTGAGCACAAAATGCCGGTGACGACAACAACCGATCGTAAAGGTAATGTCACACCGCCGGCCAACGCAACAATCCTCCGGTGACGACACACGGGGAGAGTAAAGTTCCCGCGACATCGCCTTCCGGCCAAGATAGACAGGTGATCCAGCCAATGCAGATCAAGCCGAATGTTCAGCCGCGCGAGGTACATGTGACCCAACCGGAGCGGGTCAAAGTTCCGACCCCGCCGATTGTTGCCAAACAGGGTGCCGCCGTGAAAAACCCGCCGCCTCAGCCGGTTAACGAACGCAAAGACAAAGCTGTGGTCACGGACACGCAGAAGAAGAACCAGCCCGCAGCTACCACGAAGGACAAGGCCAAGGATACGCCTAAGAAGAATCAGTCCTCGGGCGATGCCAAGGACAAGGCCAAGGACAAGAAAAAGTAGGCCAAGTGCCCGGCGGAGTCATTGCGATCTCTGCCGGGCCGGCTGATTGGACGAGTGGTCAAAACGGTGACCGATCAAGGACTATGAACGCATAACGCTGGGAGCGTAAAGTGAATCCAGAAATCAAACGAGTGAAAGATCCGCAGCTTCGCAAGTCGGGTCTGAAGTTTTCGTTTGCGTGGCACGACGGCAAAACTGTCTATGCCGTATCCCGCAAAGTTGCAAAGCGAGTAAGATCTCGTGATACGAGATAGGGGGAATCGCCGGACGGGGAATAGCAATGACGCGTGAAACAGGGAAGAATTACTGGAGTCTGCTGTGCCTGTTCGCGTTTTTCGCAATCTCTTGTCTCGGTGTGTCGACAGCTCTAGCCGGAGAGACGTCGATGGACACCGTGAAGGCGAAGACGGGGAGGGCAGCCTCTCAAGCGGCGAGCATGACTGAAATGATGGGCGCTCCCGGGCTACTGCCTTTCGATGTCATGAGCGGTCAGGCGGGGCAATGGATGGTCGGCTATCAGCTCATGCTGGAAAAGCTGAATGGTAATCTCGACGGAACCGCCGACATCAGCGGGGCGACGATTCTCAAACGCTTCGCGACCGCACCCACTGACATGAAGATGCAAATGCACATGGGGATGGTTATGTACGCCCCGACCAACAAGCTTACGCTCATGGCAATGCTCCCGTACGTTAAGATGTCGATGGGCGAACTCCACCGCGATAGCACGCTATCTACTGAACGAAGCGAAGGAATCGGTGACCTTGAATTGCGCGGAACGTACGCCCTGTACACCGCAGAAGGACTTCGCCACCGGATTTTGGCAAACTTCGGGGTCGGCGTTCCCACGGGCTCGATCAATCGTCGCGACGCGCAGGGTCTCCGGATGGAATATCCGATGCAGATCGGGTCAGGAACATTCTCCTTGCTTCCAGGCCTTACCTACCTGGGACAAGCATTGCCTTGGGGTTGGGCCGTAGATTTCAATTCGACGGTGCAGCTCGGCAAGAATGACAACGGCTACAGAGTCGGAAACCGTTACCAGTCGAGCGTTTCAATCGCGCGAGAACTTGCGAAATGGGCGAGCATTTCGGCAGGCGCTCGGGGCGAGTTTTGGGAAAACATTCACGGATCCGATCCTGTGCTTGATCCCACGGATGAACCAACGAAGGACCCGGCATTACAGGGCGGAAGACGCCTCAGTGCAGTGCTGGGAGTCACTTTTCATCCTCAGAAGGGGATCCTCAAAGGTCAGCATTTTCACGCTCTGGGCGAGGTGCCCGTCGTGCAATCTCTGGACGGCCCGCAACTGAAACGAAGCTGGGTAATCCGGTTAGGTTGGCAATTGGAATTCTAACCTTATTGCAGGTGTGGGGCCGCAGTATGACACAGATCGTAGCGTAACGAAAGGAACAGTATGATGCATAATGCAGACGGATGGATGAGCAGCTGGACGAACGGAGGGACGTGGATTTGGGTGGTGGGTGGCATCCTGGTGGTGGCCCTGCTAGTCGTCGCGATCAGCAAGCTGTCCAAGAAGTGAATCGACACTCGGCGCTGCTGCAAAGTGGATCCCTAACCAGGAAAGCAGACTAATGTTGATCAAACTACCTACTGAGAAAACCGTTAGTGAAGTTGCCGTTGCCTTGCAGTTCGCCGTTCAGGCCAACCACTTTGGCATCAGGCAAGTCTACAGCCTCCAGGAGACAACAACGGAGAAGGGCGACGAGTTCGCCCGTGAGTGCCTGATGTTTGAAGTGTGTCAACGACAACAAATGAAGAATGTACTTGCTGAAAACATGTGCGTTTCCAACGCGCTGCCTTGCTGGATATCCGTTTACGAGGAAGGCGGTAAAGCCGTAATTGCCGCACTGAAGCTAACAACTCTATTGGAGATGTTTAACGTTCCGCAACTAGGAGGCGTGGCGCAAGCAGTGGAAGCTACGGTTGTCAAGATAATGACGGAAGCAGCGTCGCGACGATAAGCTGGTCTTTGCACTACCGGTTGGGGCCTGCCGCCTTAGAAGAGTGAGATCGCCGAAAGGAGGGTCATACGTACGACAGCGTTGAGGAGAAACTGCGATTCGAGATAATGATCTCGGAGTTGTGCTCGACCTTTGTTCATGTGCACGCGAATAAAGTCGACGATGAAATTAGTCGCTGGCTGGCATTCATTGTTACCTACCTCGGTATCGACCGTGTAACGCTTTTTCAAATTTCCGCCAAACACGGCGCAGGCGTGCTGACCCACACCTGGGCCGCCACCAAATCGCTCTCTCTGGATAAGGGTTCTGTCGCCGATCTGCGGGAGGGAGTCTTTGAGCTGCCATGGACAGTCGAGAAAATGCTGCGAGATGAACCGGTCGTGTTCTCCTCGATAGACGAACTGCCCGCAAATGCTACCGCCGACAGGGAGTTCTTTGAGGAACACGGCGCCAAGTCGAACGTCACAATTCCCTTGTCAGTCGGTGGCGAAATCATCGGCGCCGTCGCGTTTAGCTCTGTTCAATCAGAAATCCGCTGGTCTCCAGAACTCATCGGGCGGCTCCAGATGGTGGCCCATGTCTTCGCATGCGCTTTGTCACGCAAACGAGCCGACATCGAACAGAAGAATGTGATCGAGCGATATCAAACACTTTTCGAAGCCGCCAGTGATGCGATCTTCGTGATTAGTGGATACGGAATTGTCGAATGCAACGTTCACTGCGTCGCGATGTTTGGCTGTCAGAACAAAGCCGACCTCATCAGCCGCGGTCCCTGGGAATTGTCGCCTCCACAACAGGTCGACGGCGACAGCTCAGAAGATAAGATCAAACGTCTCCTTGATGTGGCCCAGAGTGGAACTCCTCAGAAGTTCTATTGGAGATGTCGGCGTTATGATGAGTCGCTCTTCGACGCTGAAGTATCACTCAACGCATTCAATGTTTCCGGGGAAATCCTGCTCCTTGCTATAGTGCGCGATGTCAGCGAGCACAAGCAGCTGGAGGAAATCTTGAAAGAAAGCAACGAGCGGCTCGAGGCAGAGCGGTCATTGCTCGCGGAAAAGAATACCGCTCTCCGCACGATTCTGGCTCAGTTTGAACAGCAGAGAATTGAATACGAGGAAGCGGCTTGCTCCAGCCTTGAGCATGTATTTGCGCCTTTGCTCAAGAAACTTCGAGCCTGTGATGGGCACCTCAACAATAGGGACTTGACTGAACTCGAGGACGCTTTCGAATCGATCGTCGGAAAAGGGGTAAACAAATTCAAGGAGAATTTCGCAACTCTATCTCCGCGCGAAACAGAAATCAGCAAACTGATCGTCCAGGGACTGGGATCCAAGGAAATCTCAGAAGCCCTGAACATTTCTCTGCAAACCGTCCACAAACACCGCGAAATCATCCGCCGCAAACTCAAGATCCAGAATCTGGAAATAAACCTCCCGACATATCTTCGCGGCAAGCTGTAATTGCTTGTTATCCACCTAAGGCAATTCCTACGCAAAAACCCCGTATTGCCCAATTACCGTTTTCGCCGTTATTAGTTGCGATCGGGCGACCGTAGCTTACGCGATGATACGCAGACCGAGTGTCACTTCAAGCGAACAAACGAATCGAGAGTCATTGTGCGGAGTCGATCGCCCGAACTTAAGTGGCTCTTGATCCGGCGAACCGGGGCGCCCGGGCTTAGGCTCCAACCCGCTCGGTGAAAAGAGCCCCTTAAGTACTGCTCCGCCTCAAGTCCGCCCCATTAAGTTTTTGACCGCACAATTCCCCCGTCTCCGCTAATGCAGGTTTGGCTGAGGCCAATGATTAAGATCTTTAGCCCACACTATTGACTAAAGCTGGAGAAACTTGAGATTGTCTCCCGTTCGGCTCTGTCGCACGCGGGCGCTTCCTAGGTAAAGAGCACGACAATCGACGCAACGGCGACTACAGCCATCACGATCGCCGTTCCCCAGCCGAGAATATTCACCAGGCGACTGTTGACGTACTCGCCCATGAGTGAACTCCGGCCGCTCAGGGACACCACGAAGTACAACACGATAGGCGCGACGATTCCATTGGCAATGGCGGCATAGATAAGAGCGTGGATTGGATCCAAACCGACGAAATCCAGGATAAATCCAACGAGCATGGCGGCCGCCAGAACGCCATAAAACGCATAAGCATTCTTAAGCTTACGGTAGAGTCCCTCCCTCCAGCGGAAACTCTCTGCCAGAGCATAAGCTGCCGAACCGGCGAGCACGGGCACCGCCAACAATCCAACACCAACGATACCGACAGCAAAAAGAAGAAAAGCGGCCTTCCCTGCTAATGGGCGGAGTGCCTCGGCTGCCTGAGCAGCGGACTGGATATTTGTTACGCCTGCCGTGTGAAGCACGGCACCACTGGTGAGGACAATAAAGAACATCACTGTGTTTGAGAAGAACATCCCCGTCCACACGTCCAAGCGCATCCTGCTGATTCCTTTGGGAGTGACATCGCGCTGGCGTTGTGCCACAGAAGTAGCGCCCTGAAGGATCTCCTCCTCTACTTCCTGCGAAGTTTGCCAGAAGAAGAGATACGGTGAGATGGTCGTTCCGAGTATTGCACAGACCAGAAGAATTTGCACCTTTGACACGTGCAGATTTGGCACGACGGTGTTGCGGAGCACCTCACCCCAGTCTATGCCCGAGAATGTGAATGCCGTTACGACATATGCCAGCAACACCAGCGCCATCCCCTTCAAGTATTTTGCATACCGGGCATATGATATGAACACCTGCAGCAAGAGAGAAAACGCTGCAAAGCCCACGACCAGGACACCAAATCGCATCTCGGGGACCAGGAGTTGTGTCGCCTTTGCCATAGCGCCAAGGTCTGCGCCGATGTTGAACGCGTTGGCAACAAAGAGTAGTGCGGTGCAAATGTAGAGAATGGCACGTGGATACTGCGTGCGGATATTGGCAGCCAAACCACTTCCGGTTACAAGACCGATCCGCGCGCACATCTCCTGCACCACTGCCATGAGCGGAAACGTTAACGGAGCTAGCCACAGAAATTGGTAACCGAACTGACTGCCGGTCTGCGAATAAGTGGCAACGCCGGAAGGGTCGTCGTCTGCGGCGCCGGTGGTCAACCCAGGTCCCAGTTGATGCCAGTATTTGCCAAGTCGGCGCAATAGCGGCTGCTTCCAGATCAGCCGATGGATTTCCGCACCATACCGCTCGCGTCTCTTGGTCGGGGTTGGGGATGGGGGCACTACTTCGCTCACCTTCCATTTACTCCCATCGCTTGCCACGGTGGTATCTCATCGTGACAAGACTGCGTTTTGAATAAGACGTCGGCAGTTTGGCTTCCGCTTGACACGCAGCTTCGTGCAGAAAAGTCTCAGAGTGCCAATCCCACGTGTGCGTCAAACAGGAGCCGCGACTTTTTCTTGACAGGGAAGAAAGGTGTCAATTCCAGACCGGCGTTTACTCTGGTGCCGACTCCCATATCCAGCCTCCTCATGAGCTCTATGACATCAAGGAGTACCGACGAAGCGAAACCGCCCCGACCGACACTCACATCGATCGGCGAGTTCACCCCGAACGTTCCGATTCCAAGGTTAATCGGAAAACGATGTCCTGATTTTCCGTCTACATAGAAGAGTCGCAGCATTGCACTCGTGTGGCCATAGTCTATACTATCACTGGCTTACGTGTGTCGTACAGGACCTTTGGGACGCCGAGCACCAGCCCCGCTTCAAACTTCGGACCCTTCACGCGAAAATAGCGTGTTACGGAATTGGATCGGTCGACTGCACCGATCTTGATCGTGTAATCGGGTTCCACTGTGACTTTGACAACCGACCAACTAGGCAACGAGTCAACCTCCACCTGGACGCGATCGAATTCCTCTGGTCGGATCGCGGCATACGGACCATAGGCCTTGCGGTACTGAATGAACATGGCGCGATCCTTGTTCGGATCGCCATGACTGCGAAAAGTCATTACGCGACGTTCGAATGTTTGAGCCGTTGTCACCTCGTCGCAAGAGAACGGTCGTCCTGATCGTAACGAATTGGGGTCCCATGCCCTCTCGAATACTGTCTCGCTGAAAGACCACTTGAAGGTTGCGCATCTGCTCGCGGTCCAGTGTAACCGCTGTCCGCATATCTTCGCCGCCGGCTTGGGGGATAATTCGCACATATCGCGCGATCTGCTCCACATCCTCGATACTCTTCGACCTCCACGACGCAGTCTGTCTCATAAAGAAGACGACGCCCCTGGGTATCCAGGACACTAAGATGAACAGGGTATGATCCGGGAGTGACATTTTGAGGTATGACGGCGATGTACGCATTGTTGCCGACCGATTGCAGCGTTGTTCCCTCGATAGTCAGTATCGGAGTCACGACCGTCTTGCTCTCACTGTCTGCTCGTCACGATTGAC
The DNA here is from genome assembly GCA_963726455.1 of uncultured bacterium. Classification (GTDB taxonomy): domain Bacteria; phylum Zixibacteria; class MSB-5A5; order CAIYYT01; family CAIYYT01; genus CAIYYT01. Next base: position 1,685,627 of record CAVSCK010000004.1, on the reverse strand, counting down.
AACCGAACAGTGTCGTCGGGGAAGTACACCGGCTTCTCTAAGAGAGATGATGACGCTTTCATCCGCGAGCGGCAATCGTATGAGCACCGTGGATCTCAGCTCGGCCTCCACGCTCATCGTGCCGATAACCCAGAGCAGCATGATACCTGGCATCGTGAGTCTTAGCATAATGGCTCTCTCTTTGGTGAGAATTACAGGTGCCTCTCACCATGACTGTGGCTGCTTCGGGTTCAGTTCCCTTCTTTCCCTCTCATAGATACTTTTCCATGACCGAAATCCCCGATGGCAGCAATATTTCCATACTTCTTGCACTAATATATGCCAGTTTATTGTCAATTCTCAATGGTTTTGATCAAGCCACTCAAGCATGGCGCGAATACTTCCGGTAGCCAGGGCAATACTCGTGTCGGCTGCTCCATAATAGAGATGGATGGTGTCACCGTCAGGAAGGACAGTGCAGCCGCAAGGAAAAACGACATAGCCGACATCACCCCGTTGCTCGTACGATTCCTCGGGGCCGAAGACCCACTCTGCTGCTGCGCTTGCAGACAGCGTTCTGGTATCTTCAGGTCAAAAAGCGCCAGTCCCAATCGGTAGAGAGATCCGGCTGCTGTTTGCCGCACTCCGTGATAGATCATCAGCCAGCCTTGAGGAGTTTCAATAGGTGGTGACGAGAGGCCGATCTTGTTTGCATCCCACCACCCTCCGCGTCGAGCTTCCAACATGAGCGTATGGCTACCCCAGTGCGTGAGATCGGGAGAGAAGGAGATCCATATGTGCGCTCTGGGCGAACTGACCGGGCGATGAATCAGTGCCCAACGGCCATCAATGCGTTGCGGCAGCAGAGTTGCATCCTTGTCCTCCGGGGGCATTACTATCCCATAACGCTTGAACGTGTGGAAATCCTCAGTGGTCGCCAAGGCCACGCCCGGACCATCGCGAGTGAAGGCCGTATAGACTATCGCATATTGCCCCATTTCCGGGACGAAGGTAATGCGTGGATCCTCAATGCCCCAAATTTCCTCGGGAAAATGCTCCGGGTCGGGAACGAAGGTTGGCTGCGGATCAATCTGCCAACCGTCTACGCCATTGGCCGAACGGGCGGCGCAGAGGTGCGACTGTCCACGACGATCCTCTACGCGGCACAGAAGCAGTGTCGTACCATCGGCCAACAATGTCGCGCCGGGGTTAAAAACAGTATTGACCGGATAAGGCCAATTCGCTGCCGTTAGGATCGGGTTCAGCTTATGACGATGAAAAAGCTCGGTGTGCGTGTTGCTCATCTGGATTGTGTCTCCACGGGTACGAAGGTGTTCTCTGCCAGGCGCAGTTCCAGCAAAGACTGAAGAAATGCAAGCGTAGACTCCGCGCCTAGATTTTCGTTGGGTCGGTCGGGATGCAATCCGTCTCGACAGCCGCCTGTTGTAGGATCATATATGGAAGTATTCAAGTCGTTGCGTCCCAGGAACCACTCGAAAGCTCGGCGGGCCTCTTTGTTCCAACGTTCGTCTCGGGTGATCCGGAATGCTTCAAGACATGCAGACACCATTGCCTGACCTTCTACCGGCTGTTGATCAAATCGCGCACGATCGCCTCCCTTGCGGTAGAACCCATTCGACCCGATCGGGACAAAATGACCTCCTTTGTTGGCCCGCTGCAGTTCGGCCAACCAGTTCAGCGACTCCAGTCCTGCATCAAACATGGCAGGATTAGGAATCCATCGACCGCATAGGAGTAAGGCATGGGGCAAGGGCCGCGTTGCAGTAAGTCAATCCTTCCTCGTACCACCGCCATTCGTCCGTACGGTTTCTTTGATATAGCGCCAACAAGCGCGCGGACAACTCCTCTCGAACCTGACTGGCTCGACGGTCTCCGGCAAATCGACGCATGTACTCGTGAATGCCGATCAGCGCAAATGCCCAGGCCCGAGGACTTGTAGTGTCGCTAATTGCCGGCAAAGCTTTCTCGAACAACCAGCCGGCCATACTGTGCAACGCCGGTGTGTGAGAGCTGCCTAAGACCGTTCCGAGTGCCCACAAAGCCCGGCCATGGCTGTCGTCGGATCCAGTTTCTTCCTGCCAGGTCCGTTGGTACGTCATGAAATTTCGAAAGCGCCGGGTCTCGCCATTGTAAGCATACCAAATGAAGGCAAGATAACGGGACGCAAGTCCGAATGCCTCTTGATCACCCAGATCTTCCAGGAGGGCGCTCACGATTAGAGCGCGGGCGTTGTCGTCGGTGGTGTATCCTTCATTATAGTTCGGAACCGTGAATATCGCATGCTGCAGGACTCCGGTCTCGTCTGTCATGTTACGCAGGTGATCGAGTTTGAGCGGTGGGAGTTCACCCGGATACTGGTTGAGAGCCTTGACGGCAAAGCCGCGATTACTGTAATGCCGCCGTTCGGCTCGAGCTCGATCAAAACTCTCCCGGTAACGCCGAGCCACCTGCGGCCAGATCATCTCCCGCCCGAACAAATAGGCTCTTTTGCGCATCGCATGGCGTTTGGCTTCATCATCTAGTAGATCGATAATCTTCTCAGCCAGAGCGGGGGGGTCGGCGAACGGCACCAGTACGCCCCGGTCTTCGGCCAGCATTTCTTCTGCATACCAATACGGCGTTGAAATCACGGCTTTGCCCGCACCCAGAGTGTATGCAAGCGTCCCAGAAGTAATCTGTGCCTTGTTCAGATAAGGCGTAATGTAAATGTCTGCGGCGCCAATGAATTCAATGAGTTCCTCCAGGCTGACGAATTGGTTGTAGAAAATGACGTTGCTTTCCACGCCTCTCTCACGAGCCAGCCACTGCAAAGACAGTCGGTATGCCTCGCCTTCGACCTTTTTCACGTGCGGGTGGGTCTCGCCCAAGATGATGTATACTACATTTGGATGATCGACCAAGAACTGCCGGCAGTGCTTCGATGACATTCTCGATTCCCTTGCTTGCGGAGAGCAAGCCAAAACTGAGCAGTACCATCTTGCCTTCAACCCCGAACAGGTCCTTGTGGAAGCTGGGGTCTACAAATGGCACGTCAGGAATGCCGTGGGGGATCATATCTATCTTCTCGGAAGGGATGTGATAGATTTCTTCCAGCATGTCCTTGCCGCGGTCGCTCATGACGACCAATCGATCTGAAAGAGACGCAACTTCCTCCAGAACTTGTCGCTGATAGGGATCTGGTTCGACGAGGATTGTGTGCAGAGTTGTGACAACTGGCATGCGCAATTCACGCAAGAGAGCGAGGACGTGACTGCCCACGCGTCCACCAAAGATACCGTATTCAAACTGCAGGCACGTCAAATCAACACTGTTGATGTTTAGAAAGCTCGCTGCGCGGCGGTAGGATTCAATATCTCTCTCGGTCAGCTCAAATCGAACGCGAGGTGGATATGCATAACCCTCTGCAATATCATTGACGGGCATTGCAAAGCAAGTTATGTCACCAAACTCCGCTGCAATAGCTTCACACAAATCGGTGGTAAACGTGGCAATGCCGCACCGGCGCGGCAGATAATTGCCGACAAAGGCTACTCGGCCAAGAGTCGAATTCACTAAGCTCTGTTCCGCCACCAGCATTTCCTTATTCACAGCCACTTGTGTACCTCATTATTCTTGTTTCGACCTGGTGAAGCGACGCAAAAGGACCATCCCACACGTGTTTCCTATGTGCGAACGCAACTGCTTAAGACCGCGCTCAGATCATCGCAAAATAGTCGCCGGAAACCTCGCCCTATACATCGGGAATTCTGTTAACTTCAGTCGCCACGCGTATTAACGGGCGCCGGGTATTTTCCGGGCGTTACTAGAAGTTACGGAGAGAGGCACGACAAATCCATCGTCCAAAGGGATGAAAAAGGGACTAAGTCGCTAACTTGTGGTTGGCGTCAGCTGAATCTAAGCAGAAGTGGGGCTTGGGCTAATAGCTGGTTAGGATGTTTTGTTGAAGCCGTGTTGCCGGCTTCTTTGGTCAGGAGAGCGATCACGGACGATCCAACACCCAGTATATTCACTAACCTCAGTCTCTTTTTCGTGACTCGCCCAAAAGAATGGGGCTGGGGAAAAATCTTGGCTCAGTCTGCAGGTCATTGTGTGACAAAAAGTGGCTGGGAGACAGGGATTCGAACCCCGAACGACTGATCCAGAGTCAGTAGTGATACCATTTCACCATCTCCCAGTGATTTGGTGGCCACTAATATATGTCGGCACTTTTTCCATGTCAACAGGCAAAGGAGAGCTTTATTTTGGTAAGCTTCCAGGGCATTTCTGCGCGTTTCCGCGCCTTTGTTTGCTGTCCCATCCGGTAATTTGGATCCGCGGGTATTCCCAGGGAACTGCAAAATATCTCCGCCTTCAGTGCGCTTTGAACAGGTAGTTCTCAAATAGCGCCGGGCTCTTGGTTTCCGTCCAGACCTCGTAACCTTTCTTCCTGATAATGTCAAGCAATGGCGCCGGTAAGAACGGTGTAACCAACAGGAAGATTCCGCCGGCGGGCAGATCTTTCATCTCGGATAGAACTCGCTCCATCGGATGACCGCCTCCGGCAATGATGGGGCGTGCATCTAGTGTCTGCAAAACCTTGGCATCTTGCATCCAGCCAGGTGCGGCGCCAGTACTCGAAGTGGTGTTCTGTTCGGTCCATTCGTCCGCGATGCCCGCCGCCTGTCGCAACGTATTGATCAGCGTGGCAATCGGGATGTCGCCGATCCTGGCGACCTGCCGCAGCGTTGCCACTTTAGCCACAGTCCGGCGCAGAATGGGATTGCGCAGATAGGAGTACGCCGGCGACATCTGGAGCAGTTTCTGTTCCAACTGAGGATATTGTTCAAGTAGCACACCAATCCTGCTGTCGGGTGTTATCGCATCTTGTTGTTTTGTCTGTGCCATTCTTTACTCCTTCACATAAGAGAGTAAACGTTGTTCACCTGTCAATCCGCGCTTTTCGGTCAGATCCTGACTGACTTCCAGCGTCCCCAGATATGCGCCGTGCTTGTCGCGCAAAGCGACATATTCAATGTGAATGAAACGTCCCTTGAGGCTTATCCAGAACGGTGCCCTGGAGGCCGCGCCTGACTTGAAGTCGTCAAGAATCTTCTGCACGATATGGACGCTATTAGGCGGGTGGCACATTTGCACTTTACGGCCAAGAATCGCGCGATTTCGATCGAAAATTCTTTCGCGTCCTTGAGTGAAGTACCGCACGGTATCGTCTTTATCCACGAAGGTCAGATCGAACGGTATGGTGTTCAGGATCGCCGTGAGTTCCGTCGCTGTAAAATTGCCACTGGGCAATTGAATGCGCCCGTCCTTTGAATCCTCAGGCACTGCCGAATCCGTTTCCTGTGGCTCCCATTCATCAGCCGGATCAAGCAGACAGTAACCGATCTCGATACTTTGCGAATAGACCTGATACCATTCCTTCTCGCTGAGAGTGTCCATACACATCGGAAACAAAATGTGCTCTTCCTTGTAAATCATCTCGGAAATGGCGTCCATGGTCGGCCGCAATACAAATCCGATCAGACTGCGCAGTTCGTTTGCCGTGAGTGATGGCGTGCTTCGCAACGCCTCATCTGCCGCCTGTAACAATTCGCGGATTTCATCATGTTTGCCCCACATGACCGTCGGCGGCCCGGTGATGCCATGTTGCTCCAGAAATGGGAACACCAGATTCTCTTTGCGGCGATAGTGTTTATTGACATCAGCCAGAGCGTTGAAGTGAATTCTTATTTTCGCGGCGAGACTCTCTGCCATAGCTTCGCCTTCGAGGCCATCAATCTCTTCAAATAATTCCGTGAGCGACTTCAACTCCCAGTCGATCGCGCGATTCTCCTTAATGAAGGTGTCGACCGGATGCCCTGGTGGCGGGATCTTGCTTCCTTCATGGACGATCTGCCCTTTGAGCGCGGCGCTGTGAAGGTCGCAAAAGCTGAGAACTTCCTGCGTCGGCATCCCTTCAGCGATCAACTCCTGTTCGATCGCCACCACTTCGTGATAGGGAACCTCGCCCAGCAAGTGCAGCAACTGCGTGCGCACGGCGCCTGCTGTTTCACCCTTGTGGAGTTGCAGAATCAGATGCTTGAGAGTTTCCTTGCGCCTCTCCGCATTGTTAATCAGTTCGCTCATCGTTATGACCCTTTCTTATTTTTGCTCATCACTGTGAGAATGCTCGTGATCAAATCTTGACATCTCGTTGCCTGTCATCGGATGCCCGTAACTCTTAACGTTCTGCTCATGTTGAAGGTATTCCTGTGTCGTTATGTTGTTCCGCCAGTGGCCGGTCAGCATCGCAATTCCGGTGAAGATTATGAAGATACCGACCGTTATCGGCGCCACGAGTCTCTTTGAAACTTTGCGTCGCGCCACAACTGAATGCAGTCCCAATGTGTCGGCGACCGGACAGACATCGACGCAACTCAGGCACGAGGTGCACTCATCCGACAACACCGAATTGACTTTGTCTACCTGGATAAAGGCCGGACAGGCCTTGGCGCACTTGCCGCAGTCAATGCAACTTGATGGATTGCGTTTGATTTTTTGCGGACTCAGAATCGAGAGAATGCCCAAAAGCGCTCCGTACGGGCAGAGATAGCGGCACCAAAATCCCCTGATGACTATTGATAGTAGCACCAGCGCGAGTATCACTCCCAACGCGAAAGGCGAAATCTCCGCGAAGAAATAATACATTTTGATGTCCGCCGTTTGATTATAGGCGCTGTCGAGAAACGCCCGCAGCGCCAGAGATGACATCGCAAAGAAAATCACGTAAACGAAGAATCCTAAGAGCAGATACTTGATCGTTCGCAGCGGCCAATCCAACATGCGCGGCAGCCGCAATCTTTTCTTAAACACCTTGTCGCCGAGATCACCGAGGACTTCCGAAATAAACCCGATTGGACACAGCCACGAGCAAAAGACCTTGCCGAAGACGAGCGACATGACCAGAATCGCGACCAGAATGAACAATCCCGCCGGATGAGCGGAATGAATTTCGCCGGTCTGGAAGAAATAGTAAAGACTCATCAGCGAGCTGATCGGCAGGAATCCTTCGACCCCCGGCGGGCGGTTGACGAGTGTCTTTGTGCCTCCTGATTCCAGATATCTCACGAAGAAGTGAAATTCGATCCCGATCCAGATGCAGAGCAGTACGAACGCCACTTGAATCGCAAGGCGGTAACTCTGCATCGATTTCTCGATGTTGCGGATAGGTTTTGATGCCTTGATCGGCTCGGTGCCCGATTCGACATTCATTGTATCTCTCTTCGTACTTGCCATATTCCCACAATCCTCTACGTGCACTATCGGCGGCGATGGACATAATCTAGCGACACAGTCCACAATGGATTTGACCTAAGTCAATTTTCGCGACATTTTCTCCGGTCGACGGCGCCGCGAGTTGACTACAGCGTAAACCGATTGTGTCGCAATGCGTTAAGGTGGAGGCGCTAAGGAAGGGAGGGTAGGGAAAGGGCTTAGACTTTCTCTCCTGAAGCAATCAGTTCAAGCCGCTTCGGATCGAGAATTGTGATCTCTTTGTTATCAACCGCGATTATCTTCAGGTCGGTCAGCTTACGCAAATTACGTGAGAGCGTTTCGTTTGCCGATCCCAACAAGTCGGCCAGGTCGCCCTTGGTCATTTGCAGCAGTACCACATTAGTTCTCGATTTCTCCGTTGCGTTTAATAGCCAAGATGCCAGGCGCGCTGAGACCTCTTTTAGGGAAAGCATTTCGATGGTCTGATTGAAGTCGCGCAGAAACGCCGCCATGCTCCCTATCATTTTGAGCGACATCTGCGGATTCTGCTCGATCAAACGAACAAAGTCGACTTTGGGGAAGAAAGCAACTGTCGCACCCGAAATCGCTTCGCAATTGGCAGGATATTTCCCTCCGTGAAAAACTGCTGCCTCGGCGAAAACCTGTCCCGGTTTGATACGATGCAGTGTGTATTCACGCCCGTCAGGTGATGCCTTGTATACTCTGACACTTCCACGAAGCAGAACGTAGAACCCCGCTGCTTCATCGCCTTCCAGAAAGATCAGCTCCCCTTTGGCGACATCACGTATGGCGACAATCCTAAGCAATTGCTCCATCTCCGGAGGAGTGAGGTGGAAGCACAGTTGGCTGTTATGCAGCAATTCGGAGTTGGACATACCCTATCATACACTAGTAGGAATTCAAATTCAACTGCTTGCCCCCATAATTCGGCGCTCGCTCACCGTTTCGTTCCCATCATCAGCCCCGTCGGTCCCGGAAACGGCAAGTATTTGACCTCCGTGAACCCGGCACTCCGCAACCATTGCTGGTATTCGTCTCCACTGTATGTGCTTCCCTCCCGCGTACCAACCAACATATTCAAAGCAAACAGCGCCCCCGAACGCGGGGACGTTTTGCCCGGCTCCAGAATGAAATCCTGTACAATTATCTGACCATTTTGTGATAAGGCGTCGAACGATTTCCGAAACAGTTCGATATTCGTCTTCGGGCTGTGCATGTGGCAGATGGCTGACATGATTACCAGATCAAAGCCGTTGCCGAAATCGTCGGTGCACATGTCACCGATTTGCGTTGTGATACGGTCAGACAGATTCGCCTCTGCTATGTAACTTTGAGTCAAGGGCACAACAGTGGGCAGGTCGAGTACGACCGCATGTAGTCGCGGATTCACCCGAGCGAATTCGATTGAGTAGGCGCCGGAACCTCCGCCAACATCAAGCATCCTTTGAAACCTGCCCGCGTCAACGGCGTTCGCAACCTGTTGCGCTCTCAGCGATGCGTTGGCATGCATGGCGGCGATAAAGGAATTCGTCCAGTTGTCGTCCCGGTCGGCGAATTCTTTGTATGTGACCGATGTCCCCGTGCGGACGCATTCCGTCAGCGTTGACCAGCGCGGCCAAAGATTTACTGTATGTTTCAAACTCAGCCGTGAATCGTGCGGTGAACCCGCGGCAAAGAACCGGGTCGCAACCGGCGAATTCCGAAACGTGTGGCCCTGCTTTTCCAGCAGTTCAATCGCGACCATAGCGTTCAAGATCATTTCAGTTGCTCGCTCATCTGTCTTCAATCGTTTAGCTACTTCGCCACTGGTCGAGCCCTCTCCAACAGCAGTGAACAAGTCAAGTTCTATGGCGGTCAATATCACGCGACTTTCGCGAAAGCCATTTATCATAAGCTGCAAATCGTCGGGAAGAATGCCCGCCTTGTCGCGCATGGACATCGCTTCCATCATCTTGCTGCGATTGCCTGCAATCTCGGACTTCAAGACACCGGCATCATGGTTGACCAGCCGCTCAACCGGTTTTCCTCCGACAAAATGACTGGCGACAATCTCCGGGACATCTTCGGGCTGAACGCCCGAATACCAAATTCCGTCAGGATAGACCACCATATTCGGCCCACGTTCACACATGCCAAGCGAACCGCAAGCTGTGACTTGCACTTCGTTCGCGAGTCCTTTGATTCCGATTTCACGCCGAAGTGCTTCAATAACCTTCCCCGAACCGCGTGCCGCACAGCAGGGTGCACCCTCCGGCTTGTGCTGATCGCAGACGTAAACATGGTATTTGAACGGTTCCATGGTTCCTCCGATGGTTTCTCAAGACATGCTTCTCGTACAAATCGTACGCAACTGGGTTTCGTTCTTGATGATAACCACAACAATTTCATCGCCAGACCGACGCTGCACAAGCTTCGTGTTCCGCCCCGCTGCCACAATAATTACCCCAAAGTAAAGCTGATTATTCTAATCGTTTTTCGACTTTCGGCTAATATTTTCCTTGACTCTGGGCGCTTCCTCTGTTTACTTCCTTGTGAAATTTGTAACAAAGATGACTCGCGGCGAGCCATTCCTTGTTGCAACTTTTTTAATTTGACGGATGAAGGTTTGTTTCCAAACACACCTTTATAGATATAAGGAGAATCTCGATGTCTAGCAAAGTTGCTGCCTTCATGGAGCATGTCATTGCGAAGAATCCGGGAGAGAAAGAATTTCACCAGGCAGTCCAGGAAGTGGTTGAATCCCTGATGCCATTTCTCGATAAACACCCCGTTTATCGCGAACACAAAGTTCTGGAGAGGATTGTCGAACCCGAAAGACTTCTGATGTTTCGTGTCGCCTGGGTCGACGACAGTGGACAAATTCAAGTCAACCGTGGTTATCGCATCGAGATGAATAGCGCCATCGGTCCGTACAAGGGCGGTCTGCGTTTCCACCCGACGGTCAACCTTGGCATTCTCAAGTTTCTTGCCTTCGAGCAAGTCTTCAAGAACAGTCTGACCACGCTGCCTATGGGCGGTGGTAAGGGTGGCTCGGATTTCGACCCCAAGGGCAAGTCCGATCTTGAAGTCATGAAATTCTGCCAGGCCTTTATGAGCGAACTTTTCCGCCATATCGGCCCGGATACTGACGTGCCGGCCGGCGACATCGGAGTCGGCGGACGCGAAATCGGTTTCCTGTATGGACAATACAAGAAGCTTCGCAATGAATTCGTCGGCGTGCTGACCGGCAAGGGGCTCAAGTGGGGCGGCAGTCTGATTCGCCCCGAGGCCACCGGTTATGGCTCGGTCTACTTCGCGCAGGAAATGTTGTCGACCAGAAACGAGACTCTGAAAGACAAGATCTGCCTGGTGTCTGGTTCCGGCAACGTTGCGCAGTACACTGTCGAGAAGATTCTTGATTTCGGCGGCAAAGCTGTGACGCTGTCTGATTCAACCGGCTATATCTATGATGAAGCCGGTATTGATCGCGAAAAATTGGCGTTCATCATGGATCTCAAGAACGTCCGCCGCGGCAGAATCAAAGAGTATTCCGACAAGTACAGAAGCGCCGTCTACACCGCAATTGATCCCAAGATGGACTATAACCCGCTCTGGAATCATAAAGCACAGTGCGCGTTTCCGTCGGCGACGCAGAACGAAATCAACGGCAAAGACGCCGAAAACTTGCTGAAGAACGGCGTCTATCTGGTTAGCGAGGGCTCCAATATGCCGTCAACGCCGGATGCCATCAAAGTCTATATCGATAAGAGAATTCTCTACGGTCCCGGCAAGGCCGCCAACGCCGGTGGTGTCGCAACTTCAGGCCTGGAAATGTCGCAGAACAGTCTGCGTCTTTCCTGGAGCCGCGAAGAAGTCGACCAGCGCCTGCATGGCATCATGAAGGCCATTCACGCGCAGTGCGTTGAATACGGTCGCGAAGGGAATTTTGTCAACTACGTTAACGGCGCCAACATCGCCGGTTTCGTGAAAGTTGCTGACTCGATGATTGATCAGGGAGTTGTGTAGGCGGGACGCGATCTTGGACGATAAAATCGTCTCACGAGTTGACGCGGGTCACACGTGGTCGGATTTGCAGTCTTATTGCGTATGATCGGGCGTTTAATGAATCTCGGATGGGGCGGACGGTAGTCCGCCCCATTCCCTTGGAACTCACTAGGGAATGCGGCCGGCTTATTGACGGGGATGTTTGGAACAGGATTGCGCGGATGCGGTGTAAAAGGTATTTTGATCATGCCGATAGCGGCACCGATTTTATGGACGCGGCAAAGAACTATTCGAATGGCAGGCGTGATTCTGGAAAAAGGAATTTGATGATCACATATAGTAGCGGACTTGGCGACAAACTTGGATCGGCTGATTCCGCAACGTTACAGCCGGCAGCGACTTATCGCTGTCACATATTACTCTCTAGTACTTGGAAGGGAGACACTTAATGAGTTCCGGTGCGTTTAACCCCTATGCTATGGCACAGCAGCAGTTTGATAAAGCGGCCGATTTCCTCAATCTCGATTCGGGCAGCAGAGAAATACTGCGCGAACCGATGCGCGAATTTTCGTTTCTGATTCCGGTTCGCATGGACGATGGCAAGGTCAGGGTGTTTCGCGGTTTTCGCGTGCAACACAATGATTCTCGCGGCCCCAGTAAAGGTGGCATTCGTTTTCACCCGCAAGAAACAATTGATACTGTCAGGGCACTTGCGATGTGGATGACCTGGAAATGCTCGGTCGTTGATATCCCGTTGGGTGGTGGTAAAGGCGGCGTGATCTGTGATCCGCACAATTTGAGCGAGCGTGAGCAGGAACAGATTTGTCGCGGTTGGATTCGCCAAATGGCTCGCAACGTCGGTCCGTTTACTGACGTGCCGGCGCCGGACGTTATGACCAGCGGACAGCACATGCTTTGGATGCTCGACGAATACGAAAAGATTCGCGGCGAGAAATATCCCGGCATGATTACGGGTAAACCGGTTGGCCTGGGCGGCTCGCTGGGCCGTACCGAAGCCACCGGCTATGGCGTGGTCTATACCGTGCGTGAGGCCCTCCGCGAAATGGGAATCAAGCCGGAAAACACGACCGCAAGTTTCCAGGGATTCGGAAACGTCTCCCAGTACGCGCTGCGACTGTACCGTCAAATCGGCGGCAAGCCGATCTGCGTTTCCTGCTGGGATCAGCACGATCAGACTTCGTATACGTTCCGCAAGAAGGACGGCGTCGACCCTGACCAACTGGTCAGCATCACCGACAAGTTCGGCGGAATCGACAAAGCCAAGGCAAAAGATCTCGGCTACGAAGTGTTGGCGGGCGATGCATGGATCGAGCAGGATGTTGACATCCTGTTCCCATGCGCCATCGAAAACCAGATTACCGGTACGACCGTCTCCAAGATTGGCAAGAACGTTAAGATAATCGCTGAGGGCGCCAATGGTCCCACGACACCCGAAGCTGACAAGATCATATCGGAGCGCGGAATTTTCGTGATCCCCGATTTCCTGGCCAACGCCGGCGGTGTGACTTGCAGTTACTTCGAGCAGGTTCAGTGCAACATGAACTATTTCTGGGAGAAGGATGAGGTCCTTGGCAAACTTGATGTCAAGATGACCTCCGCTTTCCTCGCCGTAAGTGAACTGGCACGCAAGCGCAAACTCTACATGCGCGATGCGGCCTATATCATTTCAGTGAGTCGCGTGGCACAGGCCTGTAGAGATCGTGGTTGGGTATAATAGTTATCGATAATTCTCTCGGAAGGGATACTTCTTCTGAGTAGCTTAGAGCGCCGTCAGAGTGATCTGACGGCGCGTTTAATCTGTGTGACTATCCACGAGGAGTGCTGAATGCCTGATCGTGCCGGTGAAGCTTCACTAGACAATCTGGTGCCGTTTGACCGCCGATTTACCGGGTTCAGCGGCGTATTCAGTTACATCGGCTCGGGCTGGATAGGGGGGAAGGCCCAGGGGCTGGCATTCATAAAAGACTCTCTTCTTTCCCACATCAGCGCCAGAGAATTTCCCGAATTTGTCGTTCGCATTCCCACGATGACCGTCATCGCCACCGATGTCTTCGACGCTTTCATGCGCCAGAACAACCTCTACGATATTGCCTACTCCGATGAAAGCACCGACGACCAGATCGGGCATGCCTTCCAGCGCGCAAATATGCCCCCCGAAATCGTGGGCGACCTTCGCGCGCTAGCAGAGAGAATCCATTCACCGTTGGCAGTGCGATCATCGAGTCTTTTTGAGGACGCCCTGCGCGAACCTTTCGCCGGCGTCTACGGCACTAAAATGATTCCCAACAACCAGTTCGATGCCGACACCCGTTTCCGAATACTTATCGAAGCTGTCAAATTCGTGTACGCCTCTACCTTCTATCGGGAAGCCAAGACCTACATCAGGACCACGGGCCAATCTGTGGAAAAAGAGAAGATGGCGGTTATCATTCAGGAAGTCGTCGGTACTCGCTTTGGGGATAAATTTTATCCCCACATATCGGGTGTGGCGCGGTCATATAACTTCTATGCCACCGGACACGGCAAACCAAAAGATGGAGTCGTGAATCTTGCGCTGGGACTGGGCAAGACGGTTGTTGACGGCGGAAAGTGCTGGAGTTATTGCCCGGCCTATCCACGAACCGCCCCACCTTATAAATCGACCGGTGATATGGTCAAGCAGACGCAGACTGAGTTTTGGGCCGTCAATATGGGCAAGCCACCCGCCTATGATCCGGTCAAAGAAACGGAATATATGGTGACCGGAGATCTGTCAGAGGCGGAGGCCGACGAAGTGCTGCAGTATATTGTCTCCACCTACCAATATGAGAATGATCGGCTGACCACCGGACTCACAGGCAAAGGCCCGCGAGTTCTCACTTTTGCCCCCATACTTTCAATTGGCGATATACCTTTAAACAATTTGCTTAAGTCATTGCTCAAACTCTGCGAAGAAGTGGTTGGTCACGAAGTGGAGATCGAATTTGCGGTGGCACTGGATCCGGCAGGAGGCATACCTGCGAAGTTTGGCTTCCTGCAGGTGCGCCCCATGTTCGTTTCCCGCAACCGCGTGCCGGTACCGCTTGAAGATTTGGGCGCCGAAGATGTTCTGGTCGCTTCTGAGAGAGTACTCGGAAACGGCCTGATAAACACCGTGCGTGACGCCGTATTTCTCAAGGTCACCGAATTTGACGAGCACCAGTCCTGGCAGATCGCTTCCGACCTGGAAGCGGTAAATCATCGGCTGGTGGCAGAGGGTCATCCTTATCTCCTGATCGTGTATGGCCGACTGGGCACTACCGATCCGCCCTTCGGCATTCCGGTTAGCTGGTGGCAAATCTCCGGCGCCAAAGTTATTGTGGAGGCCTCGCTGCCCGAAATGCACGTCGAGATGTCGCAGGGATCGCATTTCTTTCATAATGTCATCAGTTCCCAGGTTGGCTATTTTTCGGTTGCAGAAGCCGGACCATATCAAATCAAATGGGACTGGTTTCAGAAACAGCAAACTGTTACCGAAACAGACTATGTAAGGCACGTCAAACTGGCGGCGCCACTGCGAGTACAAATTGATGGCAAGAACGCGCGAGGTGTGATCCGGTCATGAACGGCAAACAGACTCCGACGACCAAGTTGATCTGGTTCCTGCAGGAACGAGCCAAGGAGCTAAGTTGTCTCTATCGGATCGAAGAGCTGCTCAAACCGGAAGCCAACCTTGACGACGTCTGCAAAGGAATCATCGAAGCCATTCCTCCCGGTTGGCAGTACCCCGAAATCTGTCAGGCGAAAATCACGCTCGGCAGCAATTCCTTTCACTCCGACAATTTCCGTGAATCCCGCTGGGTGCAAACCGCCAACATTCAGGTTTTCGACCAAGTGGTCGGCACTGTCAGCGTTTACTATCTTCAGGAAATGCCAAACGAAGATCAGGGCCCGTTCCTGAAGGAAGAAACCAAGCTGATCAATACCGTTTCCGAACGGCTTGGGAATTTCATCACCTATCAGAAGATGAAATACGTGTTCCAGGAATACCGCACCGCAGCCCAGGAATTGTTGGACAGCACCAAGACTGAATGGCGCGTCGTGCTTGATCTCCTGCGCCAGACCGATCGTAACCTGTATCTGCGCATATCCCGCAAGATGCTGAATCATCTCTGTTGGACGGGTGTCGAAGAAGCTAAGAGTCTCTTGGAGTATTACAGTTCTGGTGAACCGGGTGATGACGAGGAATTATTGGGCGAATCAAATCGCCCCTTCTATCGCAAGACCCTGATTTCGTCGAGCGATTTTCTCTCGGACGAAACTTTCCAGATAGCGACCGAACACTTAAGCCCCGCCGAAATACTCCAGTTGATTCAGAAATGGATTCAGCAGGACAAACTAGGATTTCTTATCAAGTCACTCGTCAGCGACAGTTCACCATTAGCCGAGGTCGCTGATGCTATTCGCCGCTATCAGCGCATGGTCCCGGAAGGTATCGATATCCCGGATCCAACCAAGCGCAGCGTCCTGGTCTCACTTATTCGCCGATTTTTCTCCGATCAGCCCGATTACATCAATGTCGCCAAGGAGCATATTGTGATCGGCGATGTGTTTGAACTCTTGCACAGCGTAATCTATACGCCCGAAAGTCTGGGGCGGTTGGGTGGCAAGAGCGCCGGACTATTCCTGGCGGCGCAGATTCTCAAGCGTCTTCAGGCCGACAACAAACTGCTGGAAAACCTCAAGGTACCCAAGACTTGGTACATCACGTCTGACCTTGTTCTGCACTTCATAAATTTCAACAATCTCGAAGAGGTCATTGAGCAAAAGTATAAAGACATAAACCAGGTTCGACTGGAATACCCGAACGTCGTGCAGACTTTCAAAAACAGCCATTTCCCGCCGGAGATTGTCAAAGCACTCTCTGCCGTGCTCGATGATTTTGGCGACTGCCCGCTGATTGTCAGAAGTTCCAGTTTGCTTGAGGACCGCGCCGGCGCCGCCTTTTCCGGCAAATACAAAAGTCTGTTCCTTGCCAACCAGGGCGACAAATCCGACCGACTTGAAGCGCTCCTCGATGCAGTGGCGGAGGTGTACGCCTCGACTTTCGCGCCCGATCCGATCGAATATCGTGCCGAACGCGGGATGCTGGATTTCCACGAAGAAATGGGAATCATGATTCAGCAGGTGGTGGGAGCGCGCGCGGGCAAATACTTCATGCCTTCCTTTGCCGGCGTGGCGTTCAGCCGCAACGAATTCCGCTGGTCACCGCGAATCAAACGTGAGGATGGACTCGTGCGGCTGGTGCCGGGTCTGGGAACTCGCGCCGTCGACCGTATTGCAGAAGACTATCCCGTGCTGGTATCGCCCGGACAGCCCGGCTTGCGCGTAAATGTCACTCAAGAAGAAACTCTGCGCTATTCCCCGAAGAAGATCGACGTCATCAATCTTGAGACCAATTCCTTCGAGACATTGGAGGTGAGCGATCTGATCCGCGAATGCGGTTTGGACTATCCCGGACTGGCCGAGATTGCTTCGATAGTTGACGGCGACCACCTGCGCCGCATTTCGGGACTCAACTTTTCACCGGACGGTGAAACGCTCGTCACATTCGACGGCTTGCTTGCCCAAACTTCCTTTGTCGCAATGATCAACTTCATTCTCAAAACACTTGAAGAAAAGATTGGCGTCCCCGTCGACATCGAGTTTGCCCATGACGGCACGGATTTCTATTTGCTCCAGTGTCGTCCGCAGAGTTACTCGCGAACCGGTGGTGGCGCCACCCCGATTCCACAGGATATTCCGCCCGAACGGCTGATCTTCAGTGCAAACAAGCATATTTCGAATGGCCGCGTGCCCGACATTACGCACATCGTCTATGTTGACCCGCAGACATACAGTGACATCAGTGACCGTGCTACGCTGCTGGCAGTCGGCAGAGCTGTAGGCAAGCTTAATGCGCTGTTGCCCAAGCGCCAATTTGTCCTGATGGGGCCTGGTCGTTGGGGGAGCCGAGGCGATATCAAGCTTGGTGTGCCGGTCACGTACTCCGACATCAACAACACGGCTGTGCTGATTGAGATTGCGCGTCAAAGCGGCAACTACCTTCCCGATCTCTCGTTCGGCACTCATTTCTTCCAGGATCTCGTTGAGGCGGAAATTCGCTACTTGCCGTTGTATCCCGATGATGAGGGCATTGTTTTCAATGAAAAATTTCTTCTGACTGCCCCCAACCTGTTGCCAGAGATTCTGCCCGAGTTCGGTTATCTTGCTGACACCATCCATGTGATAGACGTACCGAATTTCACGAATGGTCGTGTCCTGCAAGTGTTGTTCAATGCCGATCTCGATCAGGCAGTGGCGATGTTGGCGCCGCCTCGCACGGACCACCAGACGGCCGCGGCAAAGAGACAGCTTGCCGATCTTCCCTCTGAGAGCTTTTGGCGCTGGCGGCTCAATATAGCTGAGCACATCGCTCTCCAGATAGACCCTGAACGATTTGGCGTGGTCGCAATCTACGTCTTCGGCAGCACCAAGAACGCCACTGCCGGACCCGGAAGCGACATTGACCTGCTCGTGCATTTCCGCGGTGACGATCAGCAGCGGGAACGCCTCTGCAACTGGTTCGATGGTTGGAGTCTATGTCTTGCTGAAATGAACTATCTGCAGACCGGCTACAGTTCCGAGGGATTAGTTGACTATCACATCATTACCGATGAAGACATCACCCGTAAGACCAGTTTCGCCGTGAAGATCGGCGCCGTGACTGATGCCGCCCGCCAGTTGCCGATGAAGAAGCAGTCATCCTGATTAAGTCAGAATCAATTCTCTCGTAGCACTCTCAGGACTTCTCAGGGCTGAATCGCACCAGCGCCAATTCCGGGCCGTCATGTGCCGCCGAGAACATGTGCGTTTTGCCAAGCTGCTCGCGCCACTCTCCAGTCAATCGTGCCGATTCATGCACATGTCCGTGCAAGGTTATAAAAGGCTGTCGCGACTCGATGAAGCGTTTCACCGCAATACTGCCGATATGCGGGTCAAGCTCCACATGTTCTACCTTCTTCCCGTCGAGTGCCGCGCGGTCAAGCTTGGTCTGATAGGGTGGCGTATGTATTACCCAGATTGATTTCGACAAGACCTCATCGTCAGCCAGCAATTCGAGATCTTTCGCAATCGTGGAAAACCTCTTTTCATGTTCCGACACCATCACCGACCGGCTCCCTTCCTCAGGTGAAACACAGCCCGGATCGACATACCGCGAAACATCATAACGTTCCCAATCCTTGAGCCGAAACGGCGTCGGCGGGACATAAGCGTATCCGTACACGGAATAATCCCCAAACATGACTCGTCGGTTGTGCGACGTATTCCCAGACACCCTGCAATTCCACTTCCTCGATTGCCTCTTCCTGCACCCGAAAATCATCGTTTCCCATTATCAAGAAGACTCGAGGGTATTTGTCGCCCAATTGGCTCTTCAGCGCTCGGAATCGATCAGCCAGATAATCTCGCACGAAATCCTGATAGCGGTCCTTATCGGCATTCATCGACATCAATCCCGATGGCAGAATGTCGCCCCCAATAAAAACTGCATCCGGTTGCTCAGCAGCGATTGCCGCAAAGAGCTTCTCGTAGCGAGGCACTCGGCCGTGCAAATCTGTGACGAAGAAACATGCAGTCATGGCACCGGTCAATAAGCCATGCCGGTGGCGAGAAGTAAACCTTCTTTTTGGTATTCCTAATAGCTGTGCGAGTCGAGCTTGACCTTGCCCCGGAATATCCAATGGATGGATGCCGTATACGCCAGCACCAACGGCACTCCCATGGCGGCAATGATCAACATGACCTTGAGTGTCTTCGGTGACGACGCCGCATTATAGATCGTCAAACTCGAAGTTGCATCCGGGCTGGAGAAAATCAAGTCCGGATACATGCCGATGCCGAACAAGGCGAGCAAAGCGATTATCGCCGCGCAAGACGACAGGAAGGCCCGCATATCATTTCCGTGATACATTTCTCGTGGGATATTGGCGATCGCCAGCATGTTAAGTAGCGGCAACAGGAAGATCACCGGGTGCTGCTTAATAAACTCCACCATATGCGGCACATACAACAGCGTTGCCATTGTGGTAGTGGCATAACAAATGATGAAGAAGATGATCGAGTTGTTGACCCACCGCCGTAGATTGTTGTGCAGTTCTCCTTCGGTCTTTAACACCAGGAATATCGCGCCGTGCATCATGAACAAGCCTACTGTCGTGATGCCGACTAATACGGAGTAGGGATTAAGCAAGTCGAAGAATCCGGCCAGTGATTCGTGATCGGTCCCCAGCGGAATACCACGCGCGATATTTCCCAGGGCCACACCAATTAGAAGAGCTGATAAGATGCTGCTCACGCTGAACGACACGTCCCACATTTGGCGCCACCAGCGCATCGGCTGTTTGCTGCGAAATTCAATTGCGACCGCGCGAAATATCAGGCCAAAGAGTAGCAGGATAAGCGCCAAGTAAAATCCCGAAAAGGCTGTGGCGTAGACCTCCGGGAAGGCGGCAAACAGCGCACCGCCGCCGGTGACCAGCCAGACTTCGTTTCCATCCCAGATTGGGCCAATCGAGTTGAAAAATATCCGCCGCTCGACGTCCTGTTTGGTGAACAAATGCAACGCGCCCACTCCCAGATCGAAACCGTCAAGTATGGCATATCCGGTGAGAAGCACCCCGACCAGCACAAACCATACGGTATTTAGATCCATTACTTCTCCCTAGGCCCTGTGTCCTGCGACTTCCAGATCCTCTGCCGCCGGTCCCTTCTGAATTTTGTCATTCAGCAGGTAGATGAACAGCACTAACAGCAACAGGTAAACCAGACTGAATAGGATAATCGATAACAGCACGTCACCCGAGTGGACAACCTTTGACAAAGCATCCGATGTGCGCAGGTAGTTGTACACAATCCATGGTTGCCGCCCGACCTCGGCCGAGAACCACCCAAGTTGATTTGCCAATTCCGGAGCCAATACCGAGAATACAAATACCCACAGCAGCCAGCGAACGCTGAACAGCTTCTTGCGCCACCAATAGAATAGTCCCAGCCATGATACAATTATCAGCAACATGCCAATTGCCACCATCGCATGATAACTCTGAAATATGACGTTCACCGGCGGTCGATCCTCCGGCCTGAATTCCTTGAGTCCCGTAACCGGGCGCTGTGAATCGCCATAGATCAAGTAGCTCAGCAGTCCCGGAATCTTGACTCCCAGTTGCACCTTCTCCTGTTCCTCATTGACCCAGCCAAAGAGATACAAACCCGCTGGTTCGGTATTAAAGATGCCTTCGTAAGCTGCCATCTTTGCCGGCTGGTTACGCGCAACGCCTTTACCGCTGATGTCGCCTGACACCAACTGCAGAACCGAAGCGACTGCTGCCAGAACCAGACCTATTTTGATAGAAATCCTGGCAAAATCAACATGTCTTGACTTGATCAGATAGTAAGCGCTCACGCTCAAAATGAAGAACGCCCCTGCCTGCCAGGCGCCCATATAAACATGCCACACGCGGTCGACAGTCGATGGGTTGAATAACAATTGCCAGAAATCTACCATCTCGGCACGGACGTCAGGCGGCTGGCCCACCAAATGAAATCCCGCCGGGGTCTGCTGCCAGGAGTTCGCCACCACAATCCAAATAGCGCTAAAATGCGCACCGACGCACACCAGGATCGTCGACAGGAAGTGAACGCGCGAACTGACTTTGTCCCAGCCAAAAAGCAAAATGGCAAGAAAGCCGGATTCCAGGAAGAATGCGAAAATTCCTTCGGCAGCTAGCGCACTGCCGAAAACGTCGCCGACAAAACGCGAGTACGTCGACCAGTTGGTACCGAACTGGAATTCCATCACGATGCCGGTGGCGACACCGAGAGCGAAAATCAATCCGAAGATCTTCACCCAGAACCGGGTTATCTGTTGATACAGTGGATTCCTGGTTTTGAGATAGAGACCCTCCATGAAGACCAGCATCAATCCCAGACCGATAGAAAGAGGTGGGAATATGTAATGAAAGCCGACTGTGAGTCCGAATTGCAGTCTGGATAAGGCCAGCAAGTCCATTGAGGTTTTCCGTTACCTTTTCGACATTAGCGCGTCTTCAGTGCTGCCATCGCTTTCACGAATACGCTAGGAATCATCGGTGTCCATGTCAACAAATATTTTTTCAGAAGTGCTCGCTCGGCTTCGTGGGTCTTCAGCCGATTTTCGCACTTGACTGTAAGCCCCCTAATCGACTTATTTAGTCGACAAAGTAGTGTTTGGATAGGACAAAACGATGCTCGGCAAACCCTGCCACAACATAGTCGAAGAAATTCGAATCACACTCTCCGGGGACGAACAGCTTATCGACTATGCTTTCACCAAACAGTCATGCGGGCAGGCGATAGGTGTCGAATCTTTATTGCTTGACCACTTACGCGGTCTTGCGGTAGACGAAATTCTTGCCTTCGATGAAGGCAAGCTGTTGGCTGCCGGTGCGCCTCTCGATGACACCGATCGCTTTCTTCATCTCAAGCATTTGTTCGCCATTCAGGACGTCCTTCAAGTCTATGTCGGCCGGGACTCCGGAGGCAAATCCTCGCGCTGCGCGGTTGCCAAAATCCATCGGGAGAATGACACAGTCGTCATTGATGCCGACATTAATATTGAGCTTGTAGCGGAGAAGATTATCGCATGTGCCGACTGCCACGGTGCTTGCGGCTACCCCAAAATTAGCAAGTAGGCCGCGTTCCGAGTCCGATAATGCCCCTCCTTACTGAGTCAAGAATCTTCTATAACTAGTCTGAAAAGCAAACTGGTTACGTCATCGGACGAGAAACCCGACAGTCATCCCCATGTCCGACGTCATATGAGCGATAAGAAAAACTGCTGAAATCTCGTAGACTTGGTCATTTCCGGATGAAAAGTCGTTGCGACGACTTTATCCTGTTGCACGATCACAGAATCATTCCGGCACGTTCCGAGAACTTTTACGCCTTCCCCGACTTCCGTGATCTTCGGAGCGCGTATAAAGACCATCTCCAGTTTCTCGCTCCTGCCGTTGGCAGTAAACTCACCCGTATCGACGAAGGAATCATACTGCCTGCCGTAGGCATTGCGGTCAACCGTGACATTCAGCAAGTCCAACGGCGCCAGACGCGGGTCATTATCGATTGTTCTTGCCAGAAGAATCATTCCGGCGCAGGTGCCCCAGATCGGTTTCTTCGCGGCGAATTGTTTGATCGGTTCGGCGAGTTGCTGCGACTTGATAAAGCGGTCGATTACCGACGACTCACCACCCGGAATCACCAGGCAATCGATATTCGCCAATTGCCAACTCGATTTCACCAACTGCGTCAGGCAGCCAAGTTTGGCGAATGCTTCCTGATGTTTGGCGAAATCTCCCTGAAAGGCCAGAATTCCGACCCAAGGTTTCGCTTTCATCGGTACTGTAGTTGTTCTTCCTTTGGAATCTTGCTGATTTCCAGACCCGGCATGGCTTCACCAAGCGAACGCGACGCCTCCAGCACGATCGCTGGATCATCGTAATGAGTGGTAGCTGTCACAATCGCTTTGGCCACTACCTGCGGGTTTGAGGACTTGAAAATACCGGAGCCGACAAAGACCGCCTGCGCTCTCAGCTTCATGCAAAGCACAGCGTCGGCCGGAGTGGCAATTCCACCGGCTGCAAAGTTCGGCACCGGCAGGTCTTGCAGTTGTGCCGTCTTCTTTAGCAACTCGACCGGCACGCGCATTTCCTTGGCGAGCTTCTTCATCTTTTCGGTATTGAGTTTCTTGAGAGCCGCGATTTCGCCGTAAATCATTCGCAGGTGTCTGACTGCTTCTACGATATTGCCCGAACCGGCTTCACCCTTGGTGCGGATCATGGCTGCGCCTTCGTTGATACGACGCATTGCCTCACCCAGATTACGGCAGCCGCACACGAACGGAATTTTGAACTGGTGCTTTTCAATGTGATTTTCTTCGTCAGCCGGAGTGAGCACCTCTGACTCGTCGATGTAATCAACTTTGAGTTCCTGCAGCAACTCCGCTTCCGCAAAATGTCCGATCCGGCATTTCGCCATCACCGGAATCTGCACCGAACGCTGAATCTCCTCGATCTTTTCGATAGCTGCCATTCTGGCGACACCGCCGGCCTTCCGAATGTCAGCCGGTACCCGCTCCAGCGCCATCACTGCAACAGCACCGGCGTCTTCGGCTATCTTGGCCTGGTCGGCATTGGTTACGTCCATGATGACGCCGCCCTTGAGCATCTCCGCCAAACCAACCTTCAACTGGAAGTCTTTATCCGTCAACATTTCAAACCTCGCCTTGTCAAACTCTTTTCATAACCCTGCCCATTACTTATACGATTTACGATAAGCATCGGGCTACGCGAAATCTCTCGCGCAATGCTCCAATCTACATTGTCGCACTTCCAAAGGCAAGGGGAGTTCAGAGCGGCGTGATGAACCTTGGCTGCCTGTTCCTCGCTCCTCCAAAACGACCCAAACCCGCTGTCGGCAAATACATTCCCCGATAGTCCGTATGGGCTTGACAGTCCGCAGCTTGCAGACTATCCTGATCCTTCAACCTGTCACGGAGGAAGTACCATTGATCAGAGAAACCCGCAATCTCACTAAGGAGTGGAAGGTGTGTAATCGCTTTGCTGTAGCAGCCATGATATGTCTGCTGATGATTTTCGCTGCTGCCATCCCCGCAGCCGCCCAAACAATCGATGCCAAGGAATACAAACTCGACAACGGAATGCAGGTGCTCATGGTTGAGCGGCATGATGCGCCAGTCGTGATGGCATCGATTTTCGCCCGCGTCGGCTCCGCCAATGAACAGGCCGGCATCACGGGCATATCGCACTTGTTCGAGCATATGATGTTCAAGGGTTCCGAGAAGATCGGCACCACGGACATCAAGAAAGACCGCGAAGTCATGGCCAAACTGGATTCACTCCGCACGTTGATGCGCGAGGAAGAGCGCATTATGCGCGAGGAATATCGGCGCGGACAGATTGCCGATATGACCGATCCCGCTGCCAAGACCCCGCGCTATCGGGCTCTGGAAACGGTCTTCGATAGTCTCGTTCTGGCCGAACGTGAATTGATTATCAAAGACCAGCTCGACGAAATCTACACCAAGAACGGCGGCAATTTCCTGAACGCCTTTACTTCGCAGGACATGACCGGCTATTTCGTTCGCATTCCCAGCAATAAAGTCGAGCTCTTTATGTGGCTCGAATCCGATCGCTTCAGCCATCCGGTGTTCCGTGAGTTCTATTCCGAGCGTGATGTGGTGCGGGAAGAACGCCGCCTGAGTCTCGAATCGACGCCTACCGGTCTCATTGAAGAGGATTTCAACTCCATGTTCTGGAAATCCTCATCCTACCGCTGGGAGGTTCTCGGCTGGCCGTCCGATCTCGGCTCCATAACCAAAGAACAAGCCGATACTTACTACAATACATATTATTCACCGAACAATTTGACCATGATTCTGGTTGGCGATATCAAGCCGGATGAAACCATGACCATGGTCAGGAAGTATTTCAATTCGATTCCTCCGGGTAAGACACCGCCGCCTGATGTCGTTACCCTTGAAGAGAAACAGTACGGCGAAAAGGAAATGTTCGCCGAAGCGGAAACCGATCCCACCGTCGAGATTTGGTACCACACTGTGCCCTGGAAACATGCCGACAGCTACTCGCTTGACGTGCTGGCCGGAATTATGGGAGGCAAAACCGGTCGTCTGTACAAAAAGCTTGTCGAGGACAAAGGCATCGCCAAGAGCTCTTCCGGTGGAGGTGGGGGCCGAATGATGGGTGGCGGCGGACGGAGTCTGGCAATCGACGCTGCTCAGGATTCCCGCAAATATGCCGGCGCCTTCGAAATTTCCGCCGAAGGGTTATCCGGTGTCAAGCCCGAACAACTCGAGTCTGCCGTTTACGAAGTCTTGGATGACCTGCAGAAGAACCCTGTGTCCGCAGAGGAATTACAGAAAGTAAAGAACCAGCTTCGTGTAGAAAGCATCCGCTCCATAGACTTCATGTCGGGACTGGGAATCATCTTCTATCTCGGCCAGAACGCCGCTCTGGGCGACTGGTCTGAAGCCAACAATGCCCCCAAGAAGCGCGATCTCGTAACCGCCGCTGACGTTCAGCGCGTGGCGAATACCTACTTTGCCAAAAATCAACGCAACGTCCTGCTCATCAATACCAAGGCCGATTCCACGGCATCGGCGTCCGGCGACAGTAGCGAAGATCCCCGAATGGCGCAATTCACGCAGATGATCAAGGGATCCAAAGATGCTGCCCGGCTGGAACAGATGATCGGTATGCTCTCTGCTCAGATGGACAAGTTGGACGATCCCAAGGAAAAGGCACAGATGGAAACTCTGCTCAAGATCGCCAACGACCGTCTCAAAGAGCTCAAATCTGCCAAGGACAAATAGGGTTTGCATTGAAGGAGAATATGAATGATTAACAAATATACACTGCTGCTCGAGCGGAGACTCGCAACTGCGCTGATATGCGCATTTGTTCTGTCGTTCGCGATTAGCCCGGCGCTGCTCGCCGCCGACATCGTATCTCACCCCGATTTACTTAAGTACCCCGAGCTCAAATATCAGCCACCCAAACCGGACGGTTACCGACACACTCTCAAGTGCGGCGCCACCGCCTACGTGGTCGAGAATTCAACCGTACCGACTTTCGACATGACGATTCTGGTTCGCACCGGCTCGATCTATGAACCGGTCGAAAAAGCCGGGCTGGCTGACTTCACCGGTTACCTGATGCGAAACGGTGGTATTCAGGGCATGACCGCCAAGCAGCTTGATGAGCGGCTTGCGTTTCTGGCAGGCGAGGTCTCGGTTAACATCGCTGGCTCGCAGGGGAGAGCCAGTCTCTTTTGCCTCTCCAAAGACATCGACGAAGGTCTGGGTCTGATGAAGAAAGTCTTGCAGTCACCTCAGTTCGATACCTCAGCTCTCAACCGTTATCGCGGTGACGTGATCTCGGAAATGAAGCAGCGCAATGCCAACAATGCCGCCATTGAATCACGCGAGTGGGCGTTTCTCATGTATGGCGATAACCCCTGCACGATGCCTCTGCGCCGTACCGAACAATCGATAAATTCGATTTCCCGCGAGGATATGATCGCGTTCCATAACAAGTACTTCTTCCCGAAGAATTTTACTTTGGCCATTTCCGGCGATTTCAAAACCGCCGACATTCTGGCCAAGCTGGACAAGCTCTTCGCTGACTGGCCGAATCAGCAACTGGAACTGCCGACCATTCCCGATCAAATTGCTCAGCCCAAACCGGGCGTTTATATGATCAAGAAAGAGGATGTCAACCAGTCACGAATTCGCGTCGGACATCTCGGCGTCAAGCGTGACATTCCCGATCAGTACGCGCTGTTGGTTATGAATGACATTCTTGGCGGCGGCGGTTTCAATTCGCGCATCGTCCGTCGCGTTCGCTCCGACGAGGGCTTGGCCTACAACGCCGGCAGCAGCTTTGATCGTCCCGTGTTGTACCCCGGCACCTTCCAGGCCTGGTTCCAGACCAAACATGCAACGGTTGCTTTCGGAACCAGCTTGATTATCGGTGAAATCAATCGCATCCGCTCCGAAAAGTGCGACACGCAAATCGTCAACAATACCAAGGCGAGTTTTATCAGCGACGTCGTTAATCCTTTCTCCAGCAAGAACAGCATCGTCAATACCTTTGCGGATGACGACTACACTCATCGCCCTGATGATTACTGGCAGAACTACACGAAGAACATGGCCGCCGTGACGCCCGATGATGTGTTGGCTGTGGCGCAGAAATATCTGCATCCCGATCAATTGGTGTTTCTCATCATCGGCGACCCCGACGCGATTTTGCAGGGATCAGACAAACACACGGAGAAGGTGACCGACTTCGGCCCGATCACCAATATTCCATTGCGCGATCCGATGACGCTGCAGATAAAATAGACTGATTGGAAATTGCTGAATGAAAGAAGCCCTCACTGTCGTGAGGGCTTCTCTTGTTTCAGGCGTTACGGAAGATTCACTGGGACACACCGTACGAAGAATCGCGAGGTGCCCACATTCGTCGAAAGATTACTTCATCAGAATCATCTTTCTAGTGTCAACAAAGTCTCCCGCCGTTATGCGATAGAAGTATACTCCGCTCGAAACGTCTTTGCCTGTTTTGTCCGTGCCATTCCAGTAAACCTTAAACGCGCCGGCCGGAAGCTCCCGCGACAAGAGCGTAGCCACTTCCTGCCCGATCACGTTGTAGATCTTCAGATTGACCGAGCTTGTCTTCGGCACATCAAATCGAATTGCCGTGCTCGGATTGAACGGATTGGGATAGTTTTGCAGCAATTGATATTCCTTGGGAATGCCAGCGCTCAAATCGCGCTCAACATCAAGAACCAGTGACGGACTATAATCCTGACCGGTCTGATGAGCCAGCACATTTGTGTACGCGCGGCTATCCGGAGTGAACGTGAACCCATCCAGCGATGGCGTGACGATTCCCGACCAATTGTAACAAACCGTGAATGAATACAAACTGTCAGTGCCGACCGTATCCGCCTTAGCCGTGCCGTCCGTCCAGCTTAATACTACGTCCGGCAACCCAGCGTGGCCCGAGATCGTATAGGTGATCGGAGTTGCAACATAATCCGAGTCGGGTGCGGTCTGGTCGGACAATACGTTCGCGTATGTTCGACTGGCCGGCGCAAATGTGTACCCAGTCTTGGTCGGAGTGACCGTTCCCGACCAGTTGTAACTGACGGTAAACGAATAGGTACTGTCCGCCTGGCTGGTTGCAGTCAAGGGACCTCCATCATCGTAACTCAGCGTGGCACCGGCAACGCCCGCGCTGCCGGAAATTGTATACGTAATCGCGGTCGCTACGAAGTTCGAGTCGACATTGTTCTGACTGACCTGCACGTTGGTGTACGCGCGCTGCGTCGGCGTGAAAGTAAACCCCGTCTTGCCAGGCGTTACCGTCCCCGTCCAGCCGTACGGCACTGCCAGCGAGTAATTGCCGCTGCCGTCCGCCGTTGTGGTCGAGTCCGTTCCGTATGCCAGCGCTGCTCCCGCGACCCCGGCACTGCCGGAGATTGTCAATGACGCCAGTCCAAAGTCCTGTCCCATCTGATTCAACACTACGTTCGCAAAATCAAGATGTGTCGGATTGAATGTGTACCCGGTCTTGCTCGGCGTAATCGTGCCCGTCCAATCGTACGGAACCACGGCCGAATAGTCGCCGCTGCCGTCGGAGGTTGTTGTTGAATCGGTTCCAAACGTCAGCGTCACGTCAGGCGCTCCGGCATTGCCAGAAATAGTAAGTGATGCAATCACAAAGTCCTGGCCCGTCTGGCTAAACACCACATTCGCAAAATCCAAATGGGTGGGATTGAATGTGTACCCCGTCAAACTCGGGGTAATCGTTCCCGTCCAATCGTACGGCACTACCAGCGAGTAATTGCCGCTGCCGTCGGCAATCACTGTCGAATCGGTTCCGAAAGCTATCGTTGCCGCGGCAATTCCTGCGCTTCCGGAGATCGTTACTGTAGCCAGCGCAAAGTTCTGTCCTGACTGTGCCAACACAACATTTGTGAAGTCGAGATGCGTCGGATTGAATGTATACCCGGTCAGACTCGGCGTTATCGTCCCCGTCCAGTCGTACGGCACGATTAATGAGTAATTGCCGCTGCCATCGGATATTGTTGTTGAATCGGTGCCGAATGTCAGTGTGGCGCCGGCGATACCTGCATTACCGGAAATAGTCAGGTTGCCGAGCCCATAATTCTGGGCGAGTTGATTGAGTACTACATTGGCGTAATCGCGGTGAGTCGGGCTGAAAGTGTATCCATCCAAACTCGGCGTGACCGCTCCCGTCCAATCGTACGGCACGACCAGCGAGTAATCGCCGCTGCCATCGGCAATAGCTGTGGAATCCGTTCCGAAGGTCAATGTCGCGCCTGCAACTCCGGCATTACCCGAGATCGTTACAGAAGCCAGCGCGAAATTCTGTCCTGTCTGGCTTGCCACGACATTCGCGAAATCCAGGTGCGTCGGATTGAACGTGTACCCCGTCATGCTTGGCGTGACCGTACCCGTCCAATCATAAGGCACTACCAGCGAGTGATTGCCGCTACCGTCGGCGGTTGCCGTCGAATCCGTTCCGAACGTCATTGTCGCGCCCGCCACGCCCGCGTTGCCGGAAATTGTCAGCGACACAACTGCATAGTTCTGGCTTGTCTGATTTGCCAGGACGTTCGCGTAATCGATATGTGTCGGCGAGAATGTATATCCCGTCTTGCTCGGAGTTGCTGTACCGGTCCAGTCGTACGGCACATTGAATGTGTAATCGCCGATCCCGTCAACCACGGTCGAGGAATCGGTTCCGTAGCTGATCGTCACACCGGTCGTTCCTGCGTTGCCGGAAATCGTATAGATGATCAGAGATGCCAGGAAGTTCTGCCCCAACTGGCTCGCCGCTACATTAGTGAAGTCCAGGTGCGTTGCGGTGAAAGTATATCCTGTCTTGCTCGGCGTAACCGCTACCCGTCCAATCGTACGGCACGACCAGCGAGTAATTGCCACTGCCATCAGCGGTCGTCGTGGAGTCTGTTCCAAACGTCAGTGTCGCACCCGCGATACCGGCACTACCCGAGATCGTTACCGATGCCAGCGCAAAGTTCTGTCCTGATTGACTTGCCACCACATTCGCAAAATCGAGATGTGTCGGATTGAACGTATATCCGGCCAGACTCGGTGTAATCGTACCCGTCCAGTCGTAGGGGACAAGCAGCGAGTAATTGCCACTGCCATCAGCGGTCGTTGTGGAGTCTGTTCCAAACGTCAGTGTCGCACCCGCGATTCCCGCGCTACCCGAGATCGTTACTGATGCCAAGCGCAAAATTCTGTCCCGACTGACTTGCCACCACATTCGCAAAGTCAAGATGGGTCGGATCGAACGTGTATCCAGCCAAACTCGGTGTAATTGTACCCGTCCAGTCGTAGGGGACAAGCAGCGAGTAATTGCCACTGCCATCAGCGGTCGTTGTGGAGTCTGTTCCAAACGTCAGTGTCGCACCCGCGATTCCCGCACTACCCGAGATCGTTACTGATGCCAAGGCAAAATTCTGTCCCGACTGACTTGCCACCACATTCGCAAAGTCAAGATGGGTCGGATTGAACGTGTATCCAGCCAAACTCGGCGCAATTGTCCCTGTCCAGTCGTAGGGGACAAGCAGCGAGTAATTGCCACTGCCATCAGCGGTCGTCGTCGAGTCTGTTCCAAACGTCAGTGTCGCACCCGCGATACCGGCACTACCCGAGATCGTTACCGATGCCAGCGCGAAGTTCTCTCCTGATTGACTTGCCACGACATTGGCGTAGATCGAGATGCGTCGGATTGAAACGTATACCCGGCCAGACTCGGAGTGATCATCCCTGTCCAATCGTATGGCACCACCAGCGTGTAATTACCACTGCCGTCCGCGGTCGTTGTAGAATCAGTACCAAACGTCAGTGTTGCGCCCGCGATTCCCGCGCTACCCGAGATCGTTACCGATGCCAGCGCAAAGTTCTGTCCCGATTGGCTGGCAACCACATTCGCAAGATCAAGATGCGTCGGATTAAACGTATATCCGGCTAAGCTCGGCGTGATTGTTCCTGTCCAGTCGTAGGGGACGAGTCAGCGAATAGTTGCCACTGCCGTCAGCGGTCGTCGTGGAGTCTGTTCCAAACGTCAGTGTCGCACCCGCGATACCGGCACTACCCGAGATCGTTACCGATGCCAGCGCAAAATTCTGTCCCGACTGACTTGCCACGACATTCGCAAAGTCAAGATGGGTCGGATTGAACGTGTATCCAGCCAAACTCGGCGTAATTGTCCCTGTCCAGTCGTAGGGGACGAGTAGCGAATAATTGCCGCTGCCGTCCGCCGTCGTTGTCGAGTCCGTGCCAAACGTCAGTGTCGCACCCGCTATACCAGCGCTACCCGAGATCGTTACCGATGCCAGCGCAAAGTTCTGTCCCGATTGGCTGGCCACCACATTCGCAAAGTCGAGATGTGTCGGATTGAACGTATATCCGGCCAGACTCGGAGTGATCGTCCCTGTCCAATCGTATGGCACCACCAGCGTGTAATTACCACTGCCGTCCGCGGTCGTTGTAGAATCAGTACCAAACGTCAGTGTTGCGCCCGCGATTCCCGCGCTACCCGAGATCGTTACCGATGCCAGCGCAAAGTTCTGTCCCGATTGGCTGGCAACCACATTCGCAAAGTCACGATGTGTCGGATTGAAACGTATATCCGGCTAAGCTCGGCGTGATCGTTCCTGTCCAGTCGTAGGGGACAAGTAGCGAATAATTGCCACTGCCGTCGGCAGTCGTTGTCGAGTCCGTGCCGAATGTCAATGTCGCACCGGCTATTCCAGCACTGCCAGATATGGTCACGGATGCCAGCGCAAAGTTCTGTCCCGATTGACTCGCTACTATATTCGCAAAGTCGCGGTGTGTCGGATTGAAAGTATACCCTGCCAAGCTCGGCGTGATCGTTCCTGTCCAGTCGTAGGGGACAAGCAGGGAATAGTTGCCACTCCCGTCAGCCGTAGTCATTGAATCCGTGCCGAACGTTAGTGTCGCACCCGCGATGCCGGCACTACCCGAGATCGTCACCGATGCCAGCGCGAAGTTCTGTCCTGATTGACTTGCCACGACATTGGCGTAATCGAGATGTGTCGGATTGAACGTATATCCGGCTAAGCTCGGCGTAATTGTCCCTGTCCAGTCGTAGGGGACGAGTAGCGAATAGTTGCCGCTGCCGTCCGCCGTCGTTGTCGAGTCCGTGCCAAACGTCAGTGTCGCACCCGCTATCCCAGCGCTACCCGAGATCGTTACCGATGCCAGCGCAAAGTTCTGTCCCGATTGGCTGGCAACCACATTCGCAAGATCAAGATGCGTCGGATTAAACGTATATCCGGCTAAGCTCGGCGTAATTGTCCCTGTCCAGTCGTAGGGGACGAGTAGCGAATAGTTGCCACTGCCGTCAGCGGTCGTTGTTGAGTCCGTGCCGAATGTGAGTGTGGCAGCAGCTATGCCGGCACTGCCCGAGATCGTTACCGATGCCAGCGCAAAGTTCTGTCCTGACTGACTTGCCACGACATTAGCGAAATCGAGATGCGTCGGATTGAACGTGTATCCTGCCAAGCTAGGTGTGATCGTTCCTGTCCAATCATAGGGCACTACCAGCGAGTAATTGCCGCTGCCGTCAGCAGTCGTTGTCGAGTCAGCACCGTAACTTATCGTGGCGCCTGCCACACCTGCGTTACCCGAAATGGTCACAGACAGGAGCAAATAATTCTGAGCACTTTGATCGACCAGAATGTTCGTGTAGACCATACTGTCCGGAGAGAAAGTGTATCCCGCCAAGCTTGGCTTTACAACACCGACCCAATCAGAGGGAACATCGAATATGTAGTCACCTACCCCGTCTGCCGTCGCAACTGAGTCAGTTCCGAAGCTGAGTGTCGCGCCGCCGATACCTACATTGCCGGAAATAGTTAGCCCCATTGCCGTCGCTGCGTTGACCATCTCGAAAACAAAGACGCAGATCACAACAGCGCATACGCTGAAGACCTTTTTGCCCTTTTTCATGACGAAATACTCCTCCCCAACGCGTACCTTGTACCCGAGGCGCGCGCCGATCGCGAAAAAATCATTAGCTATGTTCTGTTACTTATCCTGTTACCCCGTGTGCCCCTCCCACAGGTTATCGACAAAGCTGCAGGACGGCTAGTGTGCGGATTTTAAACTGATTTAACTCTTTGTGGGGTAATACGTTACCTTGAGTGGCCATCATCACATTTGTCAGAAATTCCCTGACTTTCGCTCAAGAAAAAGCTACTTTGTAGCGTCGCCTTTTCCGGCGATGATCGAAGGCCCTACATTTTGACGAAAGTGAGAGGTATGCGACTCTGTTTCGTGCGTATCAGAAGGATAATCCGGCTTATCACGTTGCTAGTCATCGTCGCATGCAGCGGCAGCAATCGAGACAAGGAACTTGTCGTCACCAATATTGCCAATGCCGGTTTCATGGTGCAAAGCGGCGGAAGCAAGATTCTCATCGATGCACCGTTCGGCGGTTTCAAGAGTGATTGGTGCTATGTTGCGTCTGACAGCGTGCGGGAGCTCATGACCAATGCCAAACCGCCATTTGATGACGTCCAGATTATTGCCTATACGCACAATCACCCCGATCACTTCAATCCACGGTTTGCGGTCGAGCATCTACTTCATAACTCGAAGGCCATTGTGGTTTGCACGGGTCAGGCAGACAAAATGCTGGCGAAGGAAGAACACTATAGCGAGATTAAGAGTCGCGTCAGGGCCGTCTCAATTCCCAGCGACTCGGCAGTCGAATTTACACATTCAGGAATATGGATGAAGGCGATCCGAACACCGCATTTGCCCTCTGGCGTCACCGATTCGGTAACCGGCGAACAGATCGATGGCAATCGCGATCTTGAGCATCTCGAATTTATTTTCGCGCTGGGCGACTACAACATCTATCACTCAGGCGATGCCTCGCTCGACAACCGACTTCGCTACGAAAAATACGGTTTTGACAAGCACCCGATTGATCTGGCGTTTGTGCCGCGCTGGAACTCTTACGAACGTCTCACATTCGGTCAGACACTCGTGCGGGATATAATCAAACCCGACCGCATCATTCTCATCCACATTGAGAAGGATTCGCGACTGACTAACAATCCGGAATGGCAATCGCGTATCGCCAGGCAGGTAATTTTCCCGGAAAGGCCTATGCAGACCTGGACGTTTACCAAGTTGCCGGATGTCTCAACTGATTGACGTCGCACGAACTCATCAACGCGCAAGGATTATTCGTCCCAGTCCACGTCGAGCTTCCTGCCGACATCCT
Source organism: uncultured bacterium (assembly GCA_963726455.1). GTDB lineage: Bacteria > Zixibacteria > MSB-5A5 > CAIYYT01 > CAIYYT01 > CAIYYT01. The sequence goes on along the minus strand of CAVSCK010000004.1, from coordinate 1,651,395 downwards.
CGAACATCGCCGTGATCCGTTTTTCCATCGCGATCCGTCTGGCTTTGAGATTGCTCTTCCTGACATCGGCATCGCGCAACTGGATATGGAACCGCAAGCTCTGCGAGGTCCCTGATGGTCTGATGGTCAGGTGATTGAAATCGTCGCCAAAGAAGAACCGAATACCTTCATCCGGGAAACCGAAGGTCGACGGATCGTCCGGCTTGTACCCCTCGGTGTAGCCATGCTGAATATCGTACTTGCCGGTCTTGTAAACCTCAAACCGATTGGCTTTCAGATCGGCAAACTTGACCGTCTTGCCCGCCTTGACCTGTTCCATCAGCGCCTCGGCCTTGTGAATCACCTTCATCTTGGTCGAGCGCCCTTCGATTCCTTCGTATTGGCCATATACCGGCGCCGGACGATAGCCGGTGCGAATCAGGCCGATCCCCGGATCGAGATACAGCTTCTCGTCGACCAATTCCAGAATTGACTTGTTCACCGATTTGGCATAAGCGAGCACTTCCACCAGCAGAATCGCGGCGAAGATACCGTCCTTATCGCGGACATGGCCATGCGCTCCCATCGACATTTCGTCTTTCGGTTTGCCGCCCAGAATGCTGAACCCGTTGGACTGTTCCAGCGCCGCCAGATTGATCGTTGCTTTCGGAGTAAGGCCCTTGAAGTCGTAAATTGTCCAATAGATGTCTTTGGTGATCGGCTGATTTTCCCAGACTCGCTGGATCGCCGCCGCCAACTGCGCAAATCCAACCCAGGTCTTGATCCAGGGGATGCCGTACTTGTCGCACAGAAGCGGCATGACATCGGTCGTCGTGTGTGACTGCACGAAGAAGTACTTGCCGAAATCCGTCTTGGCCGCCTTCATCTTCTCCATCCGGTACCAAAGCAAAATCGACCAGGCCGTGTCGGCATCCAGCAGTGTGTGGTCGGCGCCGTATATCTCGCGATGACTTCGCGGCACCGGCACGACCACTCCAACTCGGTCAGCATCCGGGTCAGTGCCGATCAGCATATCGACCTTGGCGAACTCCTTCTCGCCGAATTCTTTGATATACTCCGTGACCGCTTTTTTGGCCGCGAACTTGTCCCCCGGATCGGGCTGCTGATATACCTTCTTGCCCTTCGGACTCTTAAGATCATCGAACGCCGGAAACATACCGTCAATCGGATGCATCACCGAGATGATATCGAGCTTGTCAATCTTGAGTGCCTTGACCAATCGCGGCACGGCATCGCGGCCGGCGCCATTGTATGCGCAGAATGCCAGATGCATCTTCTTCGACTGCCGCTCCACCAGCTTGGGATCAAGGATGAACGACTTAATCTGCTGGAAATGCTTCTGATGCATGTTGAACGGTTTGGCCGTGTAGTTGTAATAGTTCACCTTCGGCAAGCGCGTGCTGCCGCCGAGGAATTCCAATTGCTCCGACGGCACTTCCTCCAGCGGTTTCTGGTGAATTTCGTCGAATCCGGTCTTTGCCATGTATTCATCCAGTATCTCTCGCCGCTCGCTTACCGAGAACTGTGAGCCGTTGCCGCACGAAAGCTTGTAGCCGTTATAGCGCCGGTCATTGTGGCTCGCCGAAAGCAGAATTCCCATATCGGCATGCATTGTCGGAATTGCGAATGTCACTTCGGGATAGGGGACGACATCATCGAACAGATAGACCTTCAGTCCGTAGTAGATGAACACCTCGGCGACAATTTTGGCAAAATCGCGCCCGCGTATGCGGCTGTCATAGCCGATCACCAGCGACTTGAATCCGCGCTGGTTGGCGAACTTGGCGATCGCCGCCGATTTCTGCATCAGCACGATGTCATTGATCGTATTCGGGCCGCGCAGGAACGGCGCCTGAATTCCCTGGTCGCGCAGCATTTCCAATTCCCAATCCGAAATCGACACGCGCCCGCGAATTCCACCGGTGCCGAATTCGACTTCGGTGAAGAACGCTTCATTTAGATCATCCCATCGGTTGGCGAAAATCGCCGAAAAGATTCCTCGCTTGGCATTTGGCGATACGCGGGTCAGGTCGGGAGACTCCAGCCACCTGCATAGATTCGCGAATACCCCGACCGGCGAAATCGCCTTTTCGTATATCAGCTGCTCAACGAGACCGGAATCGAATTGGCGCTTGAGATACCCGTTGATTTCTTGTTCCGTATTTAACTTGATCGTCTGCCAGACTGTCAATTCGTCCATCTTAACCTACATCCTTAATTACATTATTATTGACTGTGCTCACGAGGAGCGACAAAAGATCCAGTGCAACTGCCGCGGAAAGTAAAATGCTGCTGGGTAAATCGCAAGCAAACTGTTATCGGCACAGGAACTAGAACAGTATTTCCGCACGACTGCGGCAACACCGTAGGAGCGACTTTAGTCGCGACCCATTAAATGAATGCGTAAGGCAGAGTCTATTCCAGCTTCTTCGCCACGCTCATCAATTTGTCCTTGACCAACTTTGCGTGTTCGGTAAGCTGCTTGTTGCCCGCCACCTGCAGAGCCGTCAAGGGGTCCATGAAAGCGACGTTCGTTCCGCCCTTATCATTCTCGTAGACAATCACGTTGCAGGGAAGTAGTGATCCGATTTCCAATTCTGTCTGCAGCGCCTGATGTGCGATCTTGGGATTGCAGGCGCCAAGAATCAGATAAGGCCGAAAATCAACGTCGATCTTCTTCTTGAGGGTTGCTTTGACGTCGATCTCGGTGAGGATTCCAAAGCCCTCTTCTTTCAGCAACTCCTCGATCTTCTGCCGCGCTTCCGGCATCGTCATCTTGGTCTCTATGCCGAACGTGTAGCTGGTGTTGTACATAGCTGCTCCTCCTGTGACATTCCAGTATTCCAATCTTATACTGATTAAACTCCAAAAGCAATACGTAGCGGGCAGTCCAGACGACTGCCCGCGAAGATTCTGACGATTCCGTCTGACTGCGCGAATGACCTCATCGGATATCGTCGCAGTAGCATCGTCAGTCGCTACTAGGCACCAAATATTCCGGCGATCTCGGCAGTTCGACGGCGGTCTTGATACTCACCATGCTCTGATACAGCGCCAACACCGACTGCACCACTCTCTCGAATCCGATGCCGCACCCGGCGGACTGCCCGTGCCCGTTCGCCAGCACATCAAAATACCAGTCGAATTGCTTCGGATCGACGCCGCGCTCCACCAGATGATCGTACATGTATGATTCCACGAACTGCTGTTTGCACTTATCCGCCGAACCCTCGCGCACGGCCCCGCCGACCGATTCGCCGACTTGCGGCAGGAGCAGATCGCAACAAATCGTCTTGTCGCCGTCACGTCTCATCGAGAAGAATTTGATCACCCCGCCTTCCTTTGGCTTCGGATCAGCCGGATAGTGCGTCACAAACGTCGGCAATCCTTTGAGAATTTCGCACAACGCCAGTTCCTCTTTGCTGCCCAGGTCATCGCCAAATTCAATCAGGTGCCCATTGGCGCGCAGCGTGCCCACTGCCTCGGCATAGGTCACGCGATTAAATCTTGACTCAAGGTACTTCGACACTACCTGGCCGGGATACAGTTGCAGCGCCACGCCGTACATGGACTTGACCAGCGACTCGATCAGGTCCATCAGGCCAGTCAGTTCAAAATCGCGCCCCTCGAACTCGATCAACGTGAACTCGCACAGATGCCGATTCGTGACCTTGCGTTCCTGACGAAACGACGGTCCGATCGTAAACACGCGGTTGTGCACTTGGGTGAACGCTTCAAGGTAGAGCTGTCCCGTCTGCCGCAGGAACATGTTCGCTTCCTCGCCGCGTTCATTGTACATGGTTACCGGCATCGCATTGGGAAACCACTCGCACGAGCCGGTCGCGCCCGTAATGTGGGGAACACAGATTTCCAGGAACCCATTCTGCTCAAACCAGTCACGGGCGGCCTTCAGCATTTTGGAACGCAGCATTGTGGTTTGAGCGTGGTCGCCATGTAGGACCTCTAGATGTCTCATCGTTTACCTCCTGAAAAAATCAAAAAAAATGCCACCCAAATAATTTGGGTGGCGGTCATTTGTCGCTTTTCTTCCGACGAGGAAATCACCTAATGCAGGCATTAACTGCTCCCTTCAACTGTGCCACAATTCGGGCAACGCTCAGATTCCTGCTGGTGCTTGCGTGTTTCGTCATCGTATCCTTCGTCGTACTTTTCCCTTGGGCGCGCTCAAGACTCGCGCCGGATTTTCCAGATAGCCCCCTGGATTATTTAGCTGTCTTAAAGCCAGATATTAAAGAGTCGCTTAATCCACGTCAACAAGTTTTTTAAACTTTTTTTGACCTCGATCTCGAAGCGCCTGAAATGGAGCATTCGATTGGTTTGCTGTGAGCCACGATTCAAGTCATTGCGAGGAGTGATGTGTAGCAGGGGAGGTGAAGGAAACGACGAAGCAATCTCGATTCGTGTGCTTCACTATCAACTAGGGAGATTGCTTCGTCGTCCCACCCTCACGCTCGGCCACGCTCCGGCGAGCCCAGAGTTGGCCGGGCTACGTTAAATCGCTGCGAATCCGACATCGAGCGCCTGCTTCAAATCCTCGTAGGCCTCGATTCCCACCGAAATGCGAATCAACCCATCGGTAATTCCGACCGCTTCCCGACGTTCTTTGGGCAGCGACGCATGCGTCATCATGGCTGGATGCTCGATCAGCGACTCAACTCCGCCCAGCGATTCCGCCAGCGAAAACAGCGGCAGCATTTCCAGAAACTTGAGCGCCGCCGTCTGGCCGCCCTTGATCTCAAACGTGATCATTGCGCCGAACCGCCGCATCTGCCGTTCGGCGATCTTCTTCTGTGGAAATGAATCCAGACCCGGAAAGATTACCCGTGCGACTTTGGGATGCTGCTCCAGATAGTCCGCCAGATTCATCGCATTGTCGCACTGCCTTTCCAGCCGGACTGCCAATGTCTTGACTCCGCGCATCGTCAGGAACGCATCAAAAGGCCCCATTACCGCGCCGGCGGCGTTCTGGTGGAATTTCAGTCGCTCGTAGTATTTGTCATTGGATGTAATGACGGTCCCGCCCACTGTGTCCGCGTGTCCGGCAATATATTTGGTCACCGAGTGCACGACGATATCGGCCCCCAGATCAAGCGGTCTCTGCAGGTAGGGGGTCGCAAATGTGTTGTCAACGACCAGAATCAGGTTGCGGCGCCGCGTCAGGGAGGATATGGCTCTGATCTCGGTGATCTTCAGCAGCGGATTCGTCGGCGTTTCAATCCAGACCAGCTTGGTGTTGGGCTTGATCGCAGCTTCAATGCGCTCGGTATAGGATGAGTCCACATACGTGAACTCGATCCCGTAATCGGCATAGACCTGGTTAAACAGCCGTGGCGTACCGCCATACAGGTCATCCGAAGCAATGACATGATCGCCCGCCTTCACTAATGACAGCACATTTGTCATCGCGGCCATTCCCGACGCAAAACAGAGCCCGTACTTGGCGCCCTCCAGTGACGCCAGGCAGGCCTCCAGAGCGCTTCGGGTCGGATTGGTCGTTCGCGAATACTCGTAACCCTTGTGCTTGCCGACCGCTTCCTGCACATAAGTGGATGTCTGATAAATCGGAAAGGTGATAGCCCCGGTGGTGGGATCGGGATCCTGGCCGGCATGGATGGCGTTGGTCTCGAATTTGTGATCGGCGGGATTGTATTTCTTCAACTCTGTGCTCCTGCTAGGTAATCGATCAGGTCAATCTTCGTCAGAATACCGACCAGTTTCTGGTTATCAACGGCAAAAACGACGTCGCAACTGTTCTTGAAGAACATTTCCGCCAGCCGGCTGACCGGCGCTTGCGGCGTTATCGTGTAATATTCTTTTACGATGGCGCTCTTGATCGGGCTGGATGGCGTATGTTTGCCCGACACCAGCATGCCCAACAAGTCCGATTCCCGGATCAGACCGATCAACTCACCATTCTCCAACACCGGCAACTGCGAAATATCATGCTGTTTCATCTTCTCGATCACGGCATGCAACGAATCCTCCGGCGCCGCCGAAAAGATCTGCACTGTGCCTCTGCGATCGAGCATCTTCTGAACGCTGCCAAGATCTGGGCGATCATCCAGAAATCCCCAGTCACGCATCCACTCGTCAGAATAGATCTTGGACAGATATCTTGTTCCGCTGTCGGGTAGTACGACCGACGATTCGTTTTCCCACGCCGGCTTTCTTGGCAACCTGAAGCGCTCCCCAGACTGCCGCTCCGGACGAACCACCTGCAAATAGCCCTTCTTTGGTAGTCAGGTCGCGAGCGTGAGAAAGCAATCCTTGTCACCGACCTGAATCATGTCGTCGACGATCGAGAAGTCCATCGCCTGCGTGATCATATCCTCGCCGATGCCTTCCACCTTGTAGACTTCCGGGATTCCCGGCTTGCCGGTCTTGAAGAAGTCATAGAACACCGATCCGTACGGATCGACCGCCACGATCTGTATCTTGGGATCTTTCTCCTTCAGGAATCTCCCGGCTCCGGACAGCGTGCCGCCGGTACCGATGCCCGCCACGAAGTAATCGATCCGGCCTTCCATATCCTCCCAGATTTCCGGTCCGGTTGTCCTGTAGTGTGCCTCGATGTTCTTCGGATTATGATACTGATTCAAGTAGAACGATCCCGGCGTCTCGCGATGAATGCGCTTGGCTGTCTCGTAATACGATTCCGGACTGTCGGCTGGAACATTGGTCTTGGTAACAATCACTTTGGCGCCGTAGGCCTTAAGCAGGTTGATCTTCTCCGACGACATCTTGTCCGGGATCGTGAACACGGTCTTGTAGCCCTTGACCGAGGCCACAATCGCCACTCCGACGCCGGTGTTTCCGGATGTGTTCTCCACAATTGTCCCGCCCGGCTTGAGCTCTCCGCGTTTTTCCGCATCCTCGATAATATACATCGCCATGCGGTCCTTGATCGATCCCCCCGGATTCAGAAACTCCAGCTTGGCATAGACTTCCGCGCAGCCCTGGGGCACCATTCGCTTGAGGCGCACCAGTCGGAGTGTTACCTATTGCTTCCAGAACATTGTTTACTTTAGTCATTCTCAACCTCGAAATTGCCTTACATTCCTTGCCCTGAATTGATCGAGAGAGTTTGTCCGCCGCTTAACCCGGGAAACAAGAACTCGATCGCACCCGGCAACCTGGCGAATATACTTTCTCCATCGCGAAATTCCTTGCCCAAAATTGAGGGTCGAACTAATATAGAGCGGGGACTGCCACGTCAACGTTCATTGATTTTTGAAATACCTTGCCCTATTTTTGGGCTCAAGATATACGTATGTTAGATGTGAATAAATCAGTCGGCAAAACTGCGTTAATTACCGGTGCCGGTCGCGGAATTGGCCGGGCTACGGCCATGCTCTTTGCCCGCGAGGGCTACGATCTCGTCCTGATGGCGCGCACCGCCAAACAACTAGTCGAAACCGCTTCTCTCTGCAAGGATAACGGCAGGCATGTTACCGTCATGTCACTTGCCCTCGACCTTGCCGACCGCAAGCAGATCGATCATTGCTGCGCCCAGATTGGAGAACGCTGCGAAACGGTTGATGTTCTCGTCAACAACGCCGCCACCTTCGCGTTCGGCCTGGTGTCCGAATTCTCACTCACCGATTTTCACCGTGTACTTGAGGTCAACCTGATTGCGCCGTATTACCTTTCCCAGAAGACCGTCTTATCCATGTCCAAGCGGGACGGTGGCGCCATCGTTAATGTCTCATCGCTGTCCGGCTGCTTCGGTACCGCCAAGTTTCCGGGCTTTCGGCGCTTACAACATCAGCAAATACGGGCTCTGGGGACTAACCGAAATTCTGGCACTCGAGAGTTGGAAACACAATATCCGCGTCAACCAGATTTCGCTCAGTGGCGTCGATACGCAGATGTTCCGCGAGGCATCACCTCCCGGCCTCAAACCCGGTTTGACTCCCGAACAAGTTGCGCAGGAAATCCTTTATCTTGCTACCGACGAATCCGCGCCGCTCACCGGCAAGAATCTGATTCTCGACGGCAGAACCAGGCGGTGGCAGTCTGATGATTGATCTGGAAAAATCCGAAAAACTCACCCCCGAACATCGTTACCTGAATATCTCCGTTCTGTGGATCTTCTATTACCGGATTGTGCTGCGTGTTCTGTTCCGACTGCGCGTTCCACACGAAATCGTTACTCTCGCCGCCATCGGTCTGGGCTTGGCGTCGGCTGTCTCCTTCTACCAGGGAAAGCTGATCCTGGCGGCCATACTCTTGCATCTCAAAGACGTATTCGATGCTTGTGACGGCGCCCTGGCCCGCCTGACCGGCAAAGGGCACTTGATCGGACGTTATCTCGACTCACTAGGTGACTTTCTAGTGCTGACCAGCGTTATCGCAGCCATTTCCGCGCGGGCGTATCTCGTTGGGACGCAGCCATCTTACGTCTTCTGGGGTGTCGCAGCCGTGCTGTCCGTGTTTATCCAGTGTTCGTTCTTTAACTTCTATCAAATCGCATACGTTGAACAGTATCAAATTAACTCCTTGAGCTCCAGGCGTGACGAGGCCGGTAGGGGAGACCTGACTTCACAGTCCCATTCTGCCCCTGCAAGACTCGTTTTGAAAATTCTCCGTTTCGCTTATATTATTGTTTACAGTTGGCAGGACAGATTCGTGGCGGCTACGGACAACTGGCTCCAGAAACCCTGCGTTACTTGCCCGAAAAATCTCTGGTTTGGAACGAAATTACTTATGACACTGCAATCGCCCCTTTGTTTCGGCACTCACATCTTCATCTTCATCCTGTTTGCTCTCCTCGGCAGGCCGCAATACGCGCTCGTTTTCGTGGCGACGGTGATGAACATTTATCTGATTTGGGTGTTATACTACCGCGAGAGCTACTTCCTCAAACGGATGCCGCGAACTGAAGAGGGCACTGAAGCAATTATTGGCAGGAGATGATGAAAATTACGATCACGAAACGCGTTACTTTCTGCGCCGGCCACCGGCTTTTCAATCCGGCTTTTGATGACGCCCAAAACCTCAAGGTATTTGGAGAGTGCTCCAATCCCAACGGCCACGGCCACAACTACGTCCTTGAAGTCAGCGTCACCGGCCCTGTCGATCCCCAGACCGGCATGATCCTCAACCTGAAAGACCTCAAAGCCATAATAGATGACGCCGTGGTTGCGCACGTCGACCATAAGAATCTCAATCTTGACGTCGACTTTATGCGCGGGACAATCCCGACCACCGAGAATCTGGCACAGCGCATCTGGGATATTCTCAGTGACCGGTTTGGCAAAAATGTGCTGACCAGGGTTGTACTCTGGGAATCAGAAAACAATCGCTTTGAGGTGACGCAATAGGGGCGATCACTTGTGATGATGTGCCTCGGTACCTTCGGATAGGCACGCAGGAGTTGATATTATGAAAGACATACAAAGCATGCCCGACCACCGTAAGATCAAGGTGGACAAGGTTGGCATCAAGAATCTCAAACTTCCGGTTGTCGTGCAGGACTGCAAGAACGAGACCCAGACTACGGTCGCGGATGTCAATTTCTACGTTGACCTGCCTCACCAGTTCAAGGGCACGCACATGAGCCGGTTCATCGAAATCCTCAACGATTATCGCGATCAGGCAATAGATATTTGCCGTATCCGCGAAATCCTTGAATCAGCCCGCACCAAACTCAAGGCCCAAAAGGCCCATATCGAATTGACATTCCCATACTTTATCGAGAAGAAAGCGCCGGTCTCAGGTGCTCCGGGACTGATCGATTATAGCTGCACGATATCCGCCGCACTGAACGGCAACGAAAAAGTCGATCTGGTTCTCACGGTCCGCGTGCCGGTGACTTCGGTCTGTCCCTGCTCGAAAGAAATCTCCAAATATGGCGCCCACAACCAGCGCTCACTGGTGACGCTTACTGTGCGTTACAACGAATTCATCTGGTTGGAAGAGCTGATTCGGGCGATCGAAGAGGAAGGATCATGCGAAGTCTTTTCGTTGCTCAAGCGCGAGGATGAAAAGTATGTCACGGAAACCGCTTACGAAAACCCTGTCTTCGTCGAGGATATCGTTCGCGGAATCACTGAAAAACTTACCCGCGACTTCCGCATTGACTGGTTTACCATCGAATCCGAAAACTTGGAATCAATCCATAACCACAACGCCTATGCTTTCATCGAGCGCGACCTTAAGGCCGCTCGATTAAAGAGCAAAACTGAGAAGGCGGCGCAGTTGGAAAACGTCGCCGATAACGAAGCATGAGTCGAGTTGCCGTAATAACGGGCGGAACCCGTGGCCTGGGCCTGTCTACGGCCGCGGAACTGCAGTCGCGCGGATACGATCTGCTTCTGGTCGCTACCGAACCGGAAATGCCTGAACGTGCCCGTCAACGGCTTACCAGCGAAACTCGCGTCGAGTATCTTTCCGGCGACATCACTCAAAGCCCCACTGCCGATCGTCTGGCGGCCACTTGTCGCGAGAAATTCGGGCGGCTTGACCTGTTAGTCAACAACGCCGGCATTTTCCTGATGGGAGCCCTCGAAGAGTTCAACGAGCAGTCGTGGGACAAGATTATCGCCGTCAATCTTAAGGGCGCCTATCTCATCTCACGCGCTGTGGTCGGGCTGCTCAAGGAATCGCGCGGACAGATAATCTTCATCAATTCCGTGGGGGGCAAAGTCGGCCTGAAAAATGCTGCCGGCTACTCGGCCTCCAAATTCGGCCTCCGCGGTCTGGCTGATTCCTTGCGCCTCGAACTGAAACCCGCCGGCATCAAGGTGACCTCGATATTCCCCCATGGCATGAATTCCTCCGGAGAGTATATTGCCGCCGAGGATCCAAAGCGTGGGACCCAAATAGAGACTGCCGACGTAGCTCGAATGATCGGCGAAGTCGCCGACGCGCCGGTGCATGTCCAAGTTCCCGAAATTGTGATCTATCCTCGGTCGACCGAGGTCTCAAAAAGAGAATCGTCAACGTAGAACTAATGGTCTGCCGAGCTTCGGCATCGAACTCGGCATCGGTTCGCGTAAGAACATTATTGGGAGCTATGAAACTCTTTAAGAGTCTGCCTCTATTTATGCTCGTGCCGCTCCTGGTATCTGGGCCAGAGGCGGTGTCGCAGAATGCGAAGAATGCCGGATCATCGGCGAAACATCCGGGCACGGTTTACATCGTACTGGGTGTCGACACTGAACCTCGCCAGAGCGGCGGTGACATCTCTCCAGAATTGAACGTCGCCTATCTGGCAGACACTTCGGATTCCGGCAACATAGCAGCCATTATGAGAACCGAATGGCGGAATCGCTATCACGACTCGTACGGTGGAACTCCGCGGATCAGTTGGTTTCTCATCACCAGCGAGCAAATCTGCCGGCAGCTTGATTGCGACACAGTATTCAAGGCGATGGGAGCCTTTCGCAGCCCGATCAAAAAGTGGCAGGACGAGATCGACTGGCATTATCACAACACTGATTACACTACTGTGGATACCGGTACGGTGTTCCGCTGGAATCAACTGATTACGTTCAATGGTTCCCGTTACCCGAACGGATCGGATATCGAGTTGTGCGAGCACTCGCTAAATCATCTGATCGTCGATCTCGGTTTCTTCCCGACTTGCTATCGCGGTGGCTGGTGCTGGGAAAACAACGATTTCTCCCGTTGGATTGAAGATGTCATCCCATACGATCTCAGTTGCTACTCGCCCAAGAGCTTCGAGTGGCCGACCTACCTCAACAGTCGTTCCAAGCAATTCGATTGGTCGCGCGCGCCTCTGGATTGGCGGCCTTTCCACCCCGATACCGCCGACTATCAGCGCCCGGGTAACATGAAACGCTACCTCTCGCGCTGCGTTGTCGGATTCACTCCCGACGACGTTCGTCTTCTGCAAGAAGGCGTCAACGCCGGCCATGATCAACTCTTTGCCTGGGCAACTCATTCCTATGGCAACCCCGCACAGGAGTTCGACATCATTCTCGGATACATGACCCATGTCTGCGATTCACTGGGTATGAAGTATCGTTTTGTTGGTGCTACTGAGGCATTCCGGCGCGTCCTTGGTGTTGACAAACAGCCGCCCCCACGTATTGCGCTCAATCAGCGCGACACTGTGCTTGAGCTGGATGTGAAAGGTGAGATCTTCCAGGCCATACCCTACGTCGTGTCAGTGGGGAGCGACTTCTCGTTCGAACGTCTGAGGCCGACAGCAGTAGGTCGCAACAGGTGGTCAGTTGTCTTGCCGCATCCGTCACCGCGAGCTGTATATGCGGCAGTCTCCAATCTCAGTGGCGCAACCGCAATAGACTCCGTCTTGGTGGCCCCCGCAGCATCTGACTCTCAGGAATTTACCACGAAGAAGAGCCGCCGTCACCGTTAGCGCAGCGTCGCCCAATCTCTAGGCATCTGACTTGATTATTGTACGGCTTCGTGCCGCAGCAACCGCAGACTGTTGAGGATTACCGCCAGAGAAGCGCCCATATCGGCGGCCACTGCCATCCAAATCGTGGAATATCCCGCGAGTGCCAAGCCGAGGAAGACGATCTTTACTCCAAAGGCGAAAATAATGTTAGTCTTGATCAACGCGACTGTCCGCTTTCCCAGCAGAAACAATTGTGGCAGACCCGCAATATTGCCGCCGAACAAAACTACATCCGCATGTTGAGCCGGTATATCATTGCCGAATCGGCCAATGGCAATCGACACATCCGAACCCGATAGCGCCACCGCGTCGTTGATCCCATCACCGACCATCGCGACATTGTCGCCGAGTCCCTTAAGTAGTTCAAATTTCTGTTCTGGCATCAATTGGCCATGCGCGAATTCGAGCCGAAGCTTCTCACCGACGGCGTCAATGATTTCCTGTCGGTCGCCGGAAAGAATTCCGATCTTTTCGAACCCCTGGCCCCGGAGTCTTTCTATTGTTGCGGCTGCCTCCGGCCGGAGTTCATCTTCGAAATGAAACCTCGCCAGGAGCTTGCCATCCGACACCAGATAGGAACTCTCCTTCTCCGGCTGCGCGTCTCTGAGCGCGTCCTCGAGAAACTCAATTCCGCCACAACGATAATAGCGTCCCGCGACTGTTCCTTCAACTCCGAATCCCGATACTGACTTGAGGCCATCCACCGCGAGTAACTGAACTCCTCTTGTTACCGCCGCATGCCTAATCGCCTTTGCCACCGGATGATTTGATATTTGTTCGAGACTAGCGGCAATCTGTACCGCCTCACCTTCGCCCAAGCCGTCATAACACTCAATTCGTCCCAGATGCAACGCCCCGGTCGTTAGAGTTCCCGTCTTGTCGAACGCAATGACACGCGCATGCGCCAGCCGCTCGATCGCGTCCCCGCCTTTCAAAATCGCCTTCAACCGCGATGCCGCCGCCAGTGCCGCGGTAACAGCTACCGGCGTTGAGATAACCAGCGCGCAAGGACATGATATTACAAGAAACACCAGTGCCCGGTAGAACCACACGAAGAACGAACCGTGAAGCAATAGCGGCGGTACCAGTGCCACTCCGGCCGCCAGGCCAACCACCGCTGGCGTGTAGATCCTCGCGAATCGGTCTACAAACCGTTCAAGCTGCGCCTTATGCTCGGAAACTTCACTCACCATTCGCAGGATTTTGCCGATGCGCGAATCGGTCACATTTGCAGTCACCTCGACTTCGAGATAGCCCTGAACGTTGATAGCTCCCGCATATACTTTGTCGCCCTCTACGACCTCCTCGGGCAGCGACTCGCCGGTCAGCGACGACAAATCTACCGAACTGCGTCCGGCGATAACTTTTCCGTCGGCAGGAATCTTCATGCCCTCTCTCACGATTACGATGTCCCTTGGCTGCAACGATTCCGGCGCGACCATCAGGATGTTGTCACTCTGTCGCAACAGTGCCTGGGCGCTGGTGAAATCATGCAGATCGGTAAGGTTGCGGGAGAACTTCCACAGCGAGAATGACTCCAACAGATTCGCAGCGCCGAACAACAGCACGACCACCACCGCTTCATCAAGCTTGCCAATCACCGCCGCGCCGATCACCGCCAGCGACATCAGCGTATTCATATCGATTCGGCGATGGCGCAGCCCGACGAATGCCTTGGCGGCAATGTCCCAGCCACCCACAATAATTGCCAGATAGATGATCGCGTGACCGATCGTATCCAGATGCGCCAGACGTTCGACACCGACACCCGTCAGCGTCAAACCGAGCGAAATAGCAATCAGTGTGAGGAGCTTGCCGGAAAACGGCAGCCGCTTCTCTGAAGGTTTCATTTCGTCGACAAATTTGAAATGCCCCAGCCCTTCGATTCGCTGTCTTATTTCGGAATCAGAAACTGAGTCCTGATCGAAGGAGTAGTAAATCTTCGCGTTGAGAAAATCGATGCGCGCTCCGGCCACGCCGGCAATCTTGCGGATATCTTCCTCGGCTGTCCGCGCGCAATTGGGACAGTCAATGCGCGTCGTTGTCGCTTCAACTCTTGTGTTCGCCACTTAGCGCTGGCCCTTTTCCTCGGCGTGGTCAAGACCCTGTTTGATTAGAGAAGCCACATGGCTGTCATCGAGCGTGTAAAACGCCATCTTGCCTTCCCGGCGATACTTGACGAGGCGCAACGACCTCAGCAATCTTAGTTGATGCGACACCGCCGACTCGGTGATTCCCAGCATCGCTGCGAGATCACAGACACAAAGTTCTGCCTGTGACAGGTACATACATATTTTCAGTCGGCTGGGATCCGACAAGACCCCGAATATCTCCGCCAAGCTCGACGTTATCTCGTTACTGCATTGCGACTTAAGAAGCCGAGACACAAGCTCCTGATTTACATACTTAACCTGGCAGACATCTTCACTTGTATGATTCATATAAACACCTGAGCAATCGTTCAACTATAATACGTAAGTTGTCTCCTGTCAAGCCGGTTTTCTCTTTTTTGGCAGTTTTCGTTCGGTGCGGCGCCAATAGCTCTCGGCCATTCTGGTTTGAACGTTGACATTTGCCATAAATGGGGTAAATTGGTCAAGGTCTCTCCTGAATGGCTTTGTCGTTGAACCATATAGCGCTTTCCGACGTATAAGGAATACAATGACTATTCAAAGAGTATTGCTGCTGTCCTCTGGTCCTAACGTTATTTGTCGCCGTAACTGTTTGTGCCGCTGCGATTAGCGACGATGTGGCCATTGCGCGGCTCAAATATCCCGGTGGAGGCGACTGGTACTGGGAGTCCTCGGCGCTTCCCAACCTGATCGACTTTGTCCGCCAGAACACCACCATCCCGGTCGGCAAAGACGAGGTCAGAGTTGATCTCTCCGACCCCAATCTATTTAACTACCCATTTCTTTACATGACCGGCCACGGCAATGTCAACTTCCGCGCCGAGGACATTGATGTCCTGCGCAAGTATCTCAACGCCGGCGGCTTTATTCTCGCCAATGATTCCTATGGCCTCATTAAAGCATTCATGCGCGAAATGAAGAAACTCTTTCCCGATCAGGAACCGCGCGAGATTCCTTTTAATCATGGCATTTTCAGTTGCTACTATAAGTTTCCTAATGGCCTGCCGAAGATTCATAAGCATGACGGCAAGCCGCCGCAACTATTCGGCTGGTTCGTCGGCGATCGTTTGGCGGTCGTGCTGACTTTCGAATCAGACATCGGCGACGGCTGGGAAGATCCTCAGGTACACAACGATCCTCCCGACAAACGAACGGCGGCCTTGCAGATGGGGACTAACGTGCTGGTTTGGGCTTTGACACACTAGAGGCGAACATGAATCCGAAATTATCATTGCAGTATCTGACCGACAAACTGAACAAACTGCGCAGTTTTATGATGCTCAATCACGTCGGTTTCGGATTGACCCTGATCTTTTCAGCGCTGGCGATATTTCTGTTCGTCGGCTTTCTATTTAACATCACGTTCTTCCTGACTCCCACGTTTCGGATTATCTTCGTGTCTCTGGCGGCGATTGTAATCGTCGCTCTTTTGGCTCGCACGATCATCTGGAAATTTGTCACGCGCCCTAGCACGGAGGCCGTGGCGCTGCAGGTTGAAAAGACTAATCCCGAACTGCAAGATCGCCTGATCGCATCACTGCAACTCGAACGCAACTTACAAGAGAACCGCGAAGGTTTCTCCACCGAAATGATTCAGGCCATCATCAGCCAATCCGAATCCATGTGTCGCGGTATCGACTTCAATAAGACTGTCGACAAGAAGCCCCTTCGTCGCGGGCTGCGCTACTTTGCAACTTCAGTTCTGCTAATCCTGATTCCGGCCGTTCTGGCGCCGGGCGCTTTCAATGAGTCGGTCTATCTTTTCAGTCACCCGACCGTTGATATCCCGCGCAATCTGAGCTACTCGCTCGACGTGCTGCCGAAAAACGCGGAGGTCGCCAAGTTCACCAATATCAAGATCCAAGCACTGCTGCGCGGAAAGTCGTTGCCGGCAGCGGCAACTTTGTACTGGCAGTATGAAGACGGCCCGGTTAAAAGCGAAGAGTTGGCCAAAGAAGCCGACTTGGGCGGAATCGGCGCCCATCTCAATCTTGCCGACACACTCAAGTTTGCCTACGAGTTTCGGGAAGTTAAGAAATCTTTTGACTACTGGGTAACAGCCGGTGAAATCAAGTCACCCGTTTACACCGTTACGGCTGTTGACAAACCGCGCGTCATCGGCGTCAAACTGACGTACATGTATCCAAACTACACCGGTCTCGAACCGCTTGTCGTCGATGAAAATGACGGCAACATTTCCGCCCTCAAGGGCACGCATGTCAAGATCGAGGCGTCAGTTAATAAGCCGGTAATGTTCGCCACGCTGGTTATGAGTGATGGCAAAACCGACAAACTCGATATCGTCAAACAGAAGTTGTCCGGCGGCCTGACCGTCGCGGATAATGGCACGTACCACATTGCCGTAAGAGACGACATCGGCAATGACAACCCCGACCCAATCGAATATCGCATCGAATCTATTGCCGACCTTCCGCCCGAAGTTGATCTTTATTCTCCCGGTGTGCCAGTTGAGCTCGGCGACGACATGTCACTTAAACTCGGTTTCAAACTTTTTGACGATTTCGGTTTTTCGTCGGTCAATCTTGTCTATCGCATCTTTACCGTGCCGGGCGAAACTTTCGAGAAGAAGATTTCCATACCTTTCGACCGCAAAGCCGGTCGCAGTTTTGAAATGGCTTATCCCTGGGATATGTCGAACATCGGCCTGGAGCCGGGTGGCTGGGTCGAATACTATATCGAGGCCTTCGACAACGACGCCATCTCCGGTCCCAAACGCGGAGTGTCTCAGACCCTGACTGCGCGCCTGCCGTCCCTTAACGAGCAGTTATCCTTCCTCGATGCCGAAAGCGATTCGCAAATCACCGACTTGGAAAAACTGAAAACGGCGCAGGAGGAATTGCAGCAGAAGACGGAAAAACTTCAGGAAGAACTGCAAAGTAATAAGGATCTCACCTGGGAGAAGAAACAGGACATCCAGAAATCCATCCAGGCGCAGCAGAACATCCTCGACGCTATGAAGCAGACGGGCGATCGGTTACAGCAGATGCAGGACAAGATGGAAAAGAACGACATGACGTCGCTGGAGATACTGCAGAAGCTCGAAGAAATTCGCAAGCTGTTCGATCAGGTCGCCACTCCCGAAATGAAAGACGCGATGAAGAAACTGCAGGAGCAGATGGACAAGATGTCGCCTGAGGAACTGCAAAAGGCCGCCGAGCAAATGAAACTCTCTCAGGACGAGCTGAAACAGCGTCTCGAACGCACGATCGCGCTCCTCAAAATGCTTCAATTGCAGCAGAAGATGGAAAACATGATGCGCCAGCTTGCCGACATGATCAAGCAGCAGGAGAATATCAACAAGCAGGCAGAGAATTCGAGCCAGAATCAGTTGCCGCAGCTTTCTCCCAAACAGGATCAGAACAAGCAGGCCTTCGACAATTTCCAGAGGGACTCCAAGGAGTTGGAGCAGATGCTGGCCGAGCAAAAGCTGGACCAGAACGAAGCCGCCCAGAAGTTCACCGAATCGCCGAAAAATTCCAAGGCCGGCGAAAAGATGGCTGCCGCCTCGCAGAGCATGACTGCCCAGAACAAGCAGCAGTCCCAGCAAAAGGGAGAAGCGGCACTGGATGATCTCAAAGCGATGCAGAAGGAAATGGAAAACCAGAAAAACGCGTTCAGCTCCAGTATGGGCCAGCAATCGGCGGAAAAGATGAAGGATGCCGCCAATGACGCGCTCTATGTGTCCGACCAGCAGGAGAAGGTCTACGATCAGACCGAACAGGCCGACCCGTCATCGCAGCAGTTGCAGCAGTACGCCGCCGAACAACAGGCGTTGCAGAAAACGCTGCAGACACTCGACCTGAAGCTGAGAGACATATCCAAGGAATCGCCGTTCTATTCGCAGTCAATCGGCAAATTCATGCAGCAGGCGCAGGACGCCATGGAGCAGTCCTCGCAGGGGTTGATGGAACGCAATGCGACCAATGCACAGCGTTACCAGAAGGATGCGATGTTCTCGTCTGAACCAGGCCGCCAATCAACTGATGCAGTCAATGCAGAGTCAAAAGCAATGCACGGGCGGTACCTGTAACAATGAAAATATGTTCAAGAAGATGAACCAGATGTGCAACAGCCAGAAGAAGATCAACATGGAGTCCTCCAACATGTGCCAGAGTCCGAAACAGGGCAAACCCGACAAGGACGGCATGGGGCGTCTCGCAGCCGAACAGGATGCCATCCGCAAAGGACTTGGCGACCTGCAGCGCGAACAGGGAACTCGTAAAGAGCTGCTGGGCCGTCTGGACGAAATGGGCAAAGAAGTAAAGAAGGTGGTCGAGGACATGGAAGGCGGCACCGTAAACGAAAACACCCTGCGCCGTCAACAGCAGATTTATTCGCGCATGCTCGATTTCCAGCGCTCAATGCAACGTCAGGATTTTTCCGAGGAACGCAAAGCGGAAACGGCACAGGACATTGTCCGTCAATCACCTCCGCCGTTGCCCGCGAACAAGCCGACACTCGACAGTTATCAGGACCGGCTGCAGAAATTCCTCAACGAGGGTTATCCTCCCGAGTATGAAGAACTGATTAAGGAATATTTCAAGGCCGTTAACAGCAACCAGCCGGAGAAATGACAGTTACTAAGCTTCTCTATATCTTGTTGGCAGGTGTTCTGCTATTAGGTGCATCGTACCCGGCTCTAGCCCAAAGCCTGCAGGAGTTGCAGCAGCTAAAGGGTATCGAGACGATGATTAACACCGGCCGCTGCCAGGACGCCGTTACCGTTCTGCGTGACATGGCGGCGCGCTATCCGAAAAACATTCAGGTGAACGTCGACTTCAAGAATGCCTTAATCTGTGATAAGGAACTTGATTCGGCGCTCATCATCCTTAATCACCTGCTCGAAATCACCCCCGATCCTGGCTTGCGCTACGCGCACAAACTCGACATCGCAAATGTGTATTTCAAGAAAGGGGATGCCAAGGCCGCCCAGAGTCAAATCCAGGGAGCGTTGGCGCCCGAATCTGCCCATCCGCAGGCCTATGAGCAGGCAGCCAATATCTACACCGCCAACGGCTACTATCCGGATGCCGTGAAACTCCTTCAGGATGCGCGCAAGAACTTCGATGATCCGGTGATGTTTGCCAGGCAACTGGGACAGCTTTTCGAGGTGATGCGTAATTACGGCGATGCTGCCCGCGAATATTTCGGCCTTCTCGTCCGCGATACAACTAGTGAAGTCTTTGTCACCGGCAAAATGAATCAACTGATCAAGCTCGATTCAGACGAAGGATTCGACACCGGTCTCAAAGAAGCATTGGCCGAAATTATCAAGCAGAATGCCAAGAACAAATACGCCCAGCGCTACTTCGGAGATCTGCTCATGGCGCAGGGCAAGCTCGAGGACGCGTTCCTGCGATTCCGTCTCGTCGATTCACTGGGCAACGAGAAGGGCAAAGAGATACTCTATTTTGCGACGGTAGCTCGTGAGAACGGCGATCATGCGGCCGTCGAAATGGCCTGCAATTACCTGATCACCCGCTATCCCGATTCTCCTTTCCGTATCGCTTCGCGCTTTATTCTGGCCGACTCCTACTTTAACGACCGGCGCTTCGGTGACGCAATCGCCATCTACGATCAAATCACCAAACAGTCACAGTCCGATCGCGATGTCTCCGAAGCCCTTTATGCAATGGGTTACACTCAGCTCAAGGGTCTGCACGATCCTTCGACTGCTCTCGGTTTGTTCCAGCGTCTCACCACCAATTACCCGATTGCCGGAACCGCCGTCATTTCCAGAATCGCCACTGCCGATTGTTATCTCTCCATGGGCAAGCCACAGATCGCGGATTCCTTGTACAATTCGGTTCCCTTGCAGCAGCTTCAACAGAAAGACCAGGAAGAACTGTTCTACAAGCAGGCCGAACTTAAGTTCTTCCTCGGCAACTTCGCTGACGCGCGGGATGCCTATGGCAAGATGATGAACACCTTCCCGAAGAGCATCTACGTGAACAACTGTTTGCGTCGAATGATGTTGATCAGTGAATTTTCCGGTCTGGATGAAGCCACCTTGCGCATTTACGCAGAAGCGCGCTATGCCGAGTTTCGCTTCGAATACGATTCTGCGCTGGTGCGTCTGGCGAAGTTGGAGCAGCTTGAAGGTGGTGGTTCGCTAAACGAACTCTCATGGTATGAGGCCGGCGATATCTATCAGGAACTTGGTAATGGTGCGGCGGCGGTGGCGCAGTATGATTCGCTGGTTGCGCGTTATCCCGAGAGCTTCTACACACCATTGGCGATCGAACGTGAGGGCGACGTCTATGCCGATCTCGATCGCAACTGTACTCAGGCGAAATCGACTTACGAATCAGTACTTCTGAAGTATCCGGACAGTCTGAACATGGAGAGCGTGCGCAGGAAATTGCAGCATGTTGAGCGCTTTCTGTGCGCTCAGGCCGAAAAGCCCAAGTCTTAGACCTTGGTCTCGACGCGACTCCGCTTAACTTCCGCCAGTTCCTTTTCCAGCTTCTCTATGCGCGCAAGGTAACCTTCCGTGATGCGTTGCCGAATCTTGGTGGCTGTGCGCACCAATAACCCGAGCGAAACGAGCATGAAGAGCACTGAGTTTACCTGGCGGTATATCTCGCCGTAATTGAAGATGGAATCCAGAAAGGCGACTACACCCAGGGCAAATAACAGGGCACACCAGCTAAGCATGGGAATCCTCTCTATTATAAATGGCTTGTTCCAAAGCGTTATTTTGTTATATTCATCGACCATTTGGGATAATAACTGAGGCGAAAATTGGAGCAGATTCTTCAACGGTTGACTAAAGACTTGACGTTCAAAATCTTCGCCGTCATCGTCGCGGTTGCCTCGTTCATCCCGTACCTCATGACGATGCAGCCGGGGCTGTCGCTTTGGGATTGCGGCGAATTCCTGACCTGTTCGTACACGCTGGGCATCTCTCATCCGCCCGGCACGCCGCTGTTTCTGCTACTCGGACGCATCGCCATGGTTCTGCCCACTTTCTCAGACATCTGCGCCCGCCTTAATGTCGTTTCCGTTATTGGCAGTATGATCGCGGCCATCTTCGGCTTCCTGATTTCGGTGCGCTTGATTCGTCTGATTCCCGGCGTGGCTGAAAACAAAGACCGCCAGTTCATGGTCTACTTCTGCTCGATGATTGGTGCACTGCTCCTGGCCTACAGTCGCACTCTCTGGTTCAGCACTGTGGAGGCAGAAGCGTACACTCCGGCCATGGCCTACATGCTCCTGCTGACCTGGCTGGCGTTCAGATGGTACGATTGCCGCCAGACGCCAATGGCTTTCAAATATCTCGTCCTGATCGTCTACCTGTTGTTGCTCTCGGTCGGCATTCAGGTAATGGTCATGCTCGTCATGCCCGCCACCTTTATCTTTTTCCTGTTGGCCGATGAATCACTGCGCCGCGACGCCCGCTTCTGGATATCCGGCATTCTCATCTTCCTGCAGTCGGTGAATATCACCTGGTTCCTTCTGGGCATGGTGGTGTGGCTGGCAATATCGGTGGTTGCTTATCTGAATTCAAAATCACGCCAGTGGCTGCTGGCGCTTTGTTTCGCCGCCGGCGCGCTGGTTGGTTTCTCGGTTCACGCCGAGATTCCGATTCGTGCCGCGCAAAAACCGGCTATCAACCAAAATGATCCCCATACCTGGGATAGCTTCACCAGTTACATCCACCGCAAACAGTATGGTGACGAGTCCATGTTCACCAAGATGCTGCATCGGCGCGCGAGTTGGGCGCATCAACTTGGCGACTTTCCCCGCATCGGCTTCGGCGGCTATTTGGTGCGCCAGTACGGAATGACCGGTATTGCCTTCTTGATTCCGGCGCTGCTTACGATGATAGGAATTATCGGCCTGATCAAATGGAAATGGAAACTGGGGACATATTTCTTCCTATTGCTATTGACCTGTACACTCGGCCTTGCCATATACATGAACTTCGCCGATGGATCGGTGATGGACCCGCTGACCGGCAATGACAAGCTCGAAGTCCGGGATCGTGATTACTTTTTCACCTCAGGGTACATTCTCTTTGCCCTGTACATCGGTATCGGCTTGTTTATGGTGGTCAACTTTCTGTTGGATCGCTTGCCCAAATACGCCAAGCCCGTTACCGCTGTAATCGTAGTTCTGACCTTGCTAATGCCGTTGTCGGCGTTGAAAGCAAATTACCGGGTTAACGACCGCCACGACGAGTATCTTCCATACGACTACGCCTACAATTTCCTGATGTCGTGCCCTCCCGACGCCATCATGTTCACCAACGGCGATAACGACACCTTCCCGCTCTGGTGCCTGCAGCAGGTGTACGGCATCCGCCGCGACGTGCGCATTGCCAATTTGTCCCTGATTCAGACTGACTGGTACCAATTGCAGTTGAAACATGAGATGGGCGTCCCGATTTCGTTCGAGGACGACCAGATGCGCTGGGTAGAGGCTCCTTCGCCGCGTGGTGACGGCTCGACCATCCATCGTCCAGCAAGAATGTACGTCGATCCTGCGCGCGGCGGCTGGGAACATTACCTGATGGCATTCCAGGATGATTCCACCGGCCAGATCGTCACGGTCGCCGACTTGATGGTTGAGAATATTGTTGCTGCCAATCGTTGGAAATACCCTATTGTCTTCGCCAACGGTTACCCGCCTGAAGTGAGATACCCGTTGGCAGATCACATGGTTCGCCGCGGTTGGGTGGAGATGTTGGTTCCGCAGATGGCCAGAGGCGTCTGGCAGACCGACACAACCATGCATCTTCTTTCCGATGTCTTCCAGGAACGCAATCTGAACAATCCCGATTCCTACCGCGATGAAGTTTCAACAACGCTGCTCATCGGCTCCGACCAGATGATAATGGATTTCGTCGACTATCTCGAAAGACAGGGCGATACCACGAGGGCGCTGCAAGTCGTTGACCGGATGATCAAGAGCACTCCTGAGTTCTGGCAGGCATACGATCGCAAAGCGCGCTACGAAAAGATGTCTCCCGAACAAAGGAACTCTCTCTTTGAGGATTACCTGGCTTATCTGAATAAGATTATCGCCGGCAACCCTGACAACTACTACTACTATCAATACAAGGCGCTCGCCATGCAGACGCTTGGTCGGGCAGATGAAGCCGTGAAAGCGGCGGAGATGGCGTACCGGATTAATCCGGTAATTCAGGTTACCTACCGCACTCTCATTAACGTTTATGTCATAAACGGCCGCCGTGAGGATGCCATGCGCATTTCGCGTGAATTCCTGCTGACCAATCCGAATGATCCTACCGCCCGCGCCGTGGCCTCCGGAAGGTTCTGACCATCCGACCTCAGCTTAATCCGCAGGCGTTCTCCGAATTCAAAAATGAGTTGAAGTGAGCTGACTTTTATGATCTGGGTAGTCTATATCCTCGGCGTGCTCCTGTTCGGCGCAAGCTGGGTCGTCATGAAGATCGGTCTGCAGGCCATGCCACCGTTTACTGCCGCTACTCTGCGTGCAGCTATCGCATTTGCCGTGTTCTTCCTTGTCTTCCGGCTGTGGCGCTTCCGTTTTCCGAATATCCCTCACATCAGACGCGATTTCTTCATCGCCGGTTTTCTCCTCTACGGAGTCAGTTTCGCGCTGTTATACTGGGGACAGGAACGAATCGGCGCCTCTATGTCGGCCATCCTGTACGCTACCATGCCACTATTCACGGGAATCATCGCTCACTTTATGGTGCCGGACGAGCGATTGACCCTGCGCATCGTTGGTGGTCTCCTGGTCGGCTTCGTCGGTACAATCGTTCTCTTCGCCGGCAATTTCAGTGTGACGGGAACAATTTCCGGAATGCTGGCAATGGTGCTCAGTTCCGTGTTCTGCGCCTGGGCAACCGTCAAGACGAAACGCGATCTCGGTCAGATTAATTCCCTGGCGCTTGCGATACTGCAACTTCCGGTCGGAATGCTTGTGTTGCTGCCCGCGCTCGCAATTCTGGAAACACCGGTGCACCTCGTCCTTGATGCCAGGGGCGTCGGTTCCGTTCTCTTCCTGGCAATTCTCATCAACGGCGTCGCCTTCAGCATGTGGTTCTATCTTCTCAAGCGCCTCTCCGCCGTGGCTGCCTCGATGATGACCCTTCTTGAACCACTCGTAGCAACCCTCCTGGGCTTCCTGATATTGTCGGAATCCTTCGATAAGTACTTTGTTGTGGGTGGCATCCTGATTATGATCGGTGTATTGGCAGTGACTTATCAGAAGCGAAATCCTCAGCCGAGCCTCTGAAATGTCACCTCGCAACTCCTTGACCCCTTAATCATCTAGCCGAAATCGGTTCCAGTTGTTGAAACAAATCCCGTGGCGTTTCCGTACTCTGTGCGAAGTAGGACTTGCTGTCGGTCGCAGGTCCGGAGAGAAAAAGGTCTTGTTAATGACATTGAATTACATTGCTTATTTCCGGCGGTCGAATTAGCCGCCGGTCAAAGGAGAAAATCATGAAGGTTCTTGGCATAGTATTAGGCGTGATCATCCTGCTGGTCCTGATCGTCGCCGGTGTGATCTGGTCCGGTCGTGGCGGCTTGATCGACCGCTCGCAGGCCGTTGATGAAAAATGGTCGCAGGTGCAAAACGTCTACCAGCGCCGGTTCGACCTTGTTCCGAATCTGGTAGCCGCGGTTGACAACTTTATGGAGCGTCAGCAGAAAACCCTGACCGATGTCATCGCCATGCGCCAGCGCGTTCTTGAGCTGAAATCCTCGGCGCAATCCGCGTTGTCGCAACAAAATCCGGCGCTGCTGGATTCGCTGTCCGGTATGCTGTCCAAGCAACTGAATTCGTTCATCAACGTCGTAGTCGAGCGTTATCCCGATATCAAGGGCGAACAGATGTATTCTGACCTGCTGACTCAGTTGGAGGGCACCGAAAATCGCATTGCCCAGGAACGTCGCACCTTTAACGAGTCGGTGCGGACCTACAATACTTACCGGCAGAAATCAGTCAAGGCGTTGTTGGCGGGATCGCTTTTCGGTTTTCCGTATCAAAAGGAATTCTTCGCCGCCGCGGCTGAAGCACAGCAGGCGCCCAGCGTCAAACAAATTTTCGAGAAGAAGTAGCACCGGGTATAACGCACCGTGAAAAGAGTCGCTTCATTCCTGATTGTTCTGTTACTGGCGGCATCCTGCTATGCCTTGGACGTGCCGCCTTATAATTCGCCGGTCACTGATTTGGCGAACGTACTGAGCGCCCAGCAACGTCAGGAATTGGAACAGAAAATCGTCAACTACCGGGCACAATCTACCAATGAGATCGGCGTTCTGATCATCAAGAGTCTGGACGGCGCCTCTCTCGACGACTACTCTCATGATGTCTTTGCCAAGTGGGGGATCGGAAAGAAGGGCAAGGACAATGGAGTTCTCTTTCTGATGTCCGTCGACGATCGCAAGGCGCGTCTGGAGGTCGGCTATGGACTCGAAGGCGAATTGACCGATCTGGAGTCTGGCCGCATTGTCGCCCGCAATTCGCCCATGGCTGCGGCTTTCCGAGCCGACGACTACAACACCGGCGTCAACGCCGTTGTCGACGGTATCATTCAGGCAATCGGCGGCGAATACAATCCCCCGGCACAGCGTTCGCGCAACGGTCAGAACCCGGCGGCATTCTTCGGCTTTATCATCATTGGGATAGTGGCGATGATCATGCGTCTCATTTTTGGTAGGATTCGTGGTGGTGGTGGCCGCTGGTGGGGTCCGATGGGCGGTGGCTGGACCGGCGGCGGATTCTCCGGTGGTGGTGGAGGCGGAGGTGGCTTCAGTTTTGGTGGTGGCTCATCCGGTGGGGGCGGCGCCTCCGGCGGTTGGTAAGGAGCAGAGAGTATGGCTACGCTAGTTGACAAGTATTTTTCGGACAATGACCTCGATCGCATAACCGAGGCCGTCAAGGCCGCGGAACTGAAAACTTCGGGGGAAATAGCCATTGTGCTGGCGCCGCATTCCAAACACTGGCTGGTCGATCGTCTGCTGTTCGCCGCAGGACTCGGAATCCTGTTTGCAGTTGTCACCTTGCTCCTGACTGTGAAGAACAACTGGGGAACGTATTATCAATACACTCAAGCGGCATTCTACGGCATCGTCGGATTTCTCCTCGGCTACTTCGGCATTTATGCCTGGCTGCGCCGTCTCTCTGCGCGTCACAAAGCCGTCTGGAAAAACGCCCTGCACCATTTCGGCAAGTTAACCCCCACGCGTGGGCACACCGGCGTATTGATCTTCATGTCGATGGAGGAGGGCGAAGCCGCCGTCATTGCCGACAAGGCGATTGCCGAGAAACTTGATCCGGCTTACTGGCAGCATCCGCATTCCCTGATCGAGAAAGCCATGACTCAGGGTAAACACGCCGAAGGTATCATCCAGGCCGTCGGCGAAATCGCAAATCAAATGTCGCAGTTCTTCCCGCGCGAATCTGACGACATCAACGAGCTTCCCGACCGACCGGAGATCGTCTCGTAGGTATCGTCACTTCAGCGTTGTTCCACATGTAGGCAGGGCAGGCACTCGCAGAGTTCAGATACGTCACACATGAAACGCTTCATCCTCATAATTATCCTTCTGGCTGTTGTTCCTTCCACGTCGAAGGCGCTGCAGGTTCCCCGTTACGAGTCGCCAATTGTTGATCTCGCTCAAGTCTTGGACGGCCAGCAGCGCCGGGATTTGGAACAGAAGATTCTGGCCTATCGTCAGCAGAGTACGAATGAAATCGCCGTCCTTACAATCAAGAGTCTGGAGGGCGAGTCATTGGAAGATTACGCCCACGATGTATTCAACCGGTGGGGGCTGGGTCAGAAGGGCAAGAATAACGGCGTCCTGTTTCTGATGGCTTTTGAGGATCGCAAAGCTCGGCTTGAATTGGGGTACGGTTTGGAGGGCGAGTTGACCGATCTGGAGGCGGGTCGAATTGTATCGAAATACTCGCCGATGGCTCGAGAGTTCCGCAAGGGTCAATACTATATCGGTATCGATAGTGTTGTAAGTGGTATCGTCAAGGGAATCTCCGGCAATTATCAGCCGTCTCTTCCGCTGCAGGCCAATATGGATGAAGGGATTTCCTTCTGGTATGCCGTGCTCGGCCTTGTAGTCTTGCTCGTGGGCGTGACTCTCGTATTCGGAAGAAAACCTCTCGATCGGTATACTTGGAGCTTTCGCACTTTTCCCGAAAGTCCGCCTGTCGATTTGCCGCCACCTGCCAAGCGTTCCGCCGGTGCGACCGGCCTCGGTGGTGGCTATTCAGCGGGTGGCGGCTGGAGTGCAGGCGGTGGATACGGAGGCGGCGGTTTTGGTGGTGGAGGAGGTGGCGCCTCCGGAGGTGGTGGTGCCAGCGGCGGGTGGTAAGGGAAAATCGCGATTGGCATGATTGAAAGCGAGCATTCCATAGAAGTCTTTGCCGGGACTGTGATTCGGAGGGTCGGGGCGAAAACATAACGCGAATAATCCGGCCCCAAAAAAAGGAACCGGCAGGCACTGACGCCTGCCGGATATATTCGATGATATGAAGAGGGTTGCCGCGCTCAACACCCGCTACAAGGCGCCGCTCCCCCGCTGAAAATGTATAAGATCAATCCTACTACATCAGAGATATCGATCGTCTGGTCGCAATTGACATCGCCAAAATCCGGGTTTGCCAGACTGCCGCCGTTGAAAATATACATCAACTGCGCTACGGCGTCACTGATGTCGACGGTGCCGGATGCATCAACGTCGCCACAAATCTGCGATCCCCCGCTCATGAGATTAATCGTGTAAACCAAGCCATACTGAGATTCACTGTGCGGCTTAATGCGCCAGAAATAGCTGACAGTATCAGTCACCGCGAGTGCCGTGTCTGGCCTGTACATGTTGCCGCTGACGGTCTTGCTGATCGCCGGGCTGACGAAGCCCGGATCAGTCGCTAATTGGAAGTCAAACTGTCCCGTACCATACCAGCTGAATGTCGGCTGGTTCCCGAACATAAAGACGCCAGACTGCGGCTGAACATTCGTGTTACCATCCAAACAGACACCAAAATTCACACCGGATGCCGGCATGACGACATCCTTAGCCAGCCGATACAGCTTGTCGCTTGCTCGAAATTCCAGCGCAAACGGCTGATCAGCGCGTGACCCGGGAATTGGCTTGGCAGACAGAGTATATTCTCCTGCCTCCACTGAGCCCATGACGGCGTACTTGTCAATCATATTATTCCCGTCCAGGTTTCGCTTGTAGAGCGCGGTCGCCGGCATCGTATTTCTAACTTCGTTAAGGATCTTGCCGGTTGACGAGACCAATTCCAGCTTCGCGACGTCGTGAGCCGAAATGTCGAGTGCTTTGCGAAGGAATCCGCCGGGATTAAGCTGATTGGTGAGGAGGAAGATAGAATTGATCTGAGGTGTTACGGTTGCCACTACAGACAGATCAACGTCGCCATCCAAATCAATATCAAGCGCGTCAATCAGGTACGGATTATCCATTGGAATCGCGTAACGCACTTCATTGGTGAATGAACCGTTGCCGTCACCGAAAAGGATCGCCGCATAGCGCTTGGCGCCGTTTACGTAGGCAATGTCCAGATTCCCATCACCGTTGAAATCGCCAACAGTGTTCCCAAATATCTGCCCTTTGACCGTGCGCACAGTCTGCTGAGCAAACGAACCGTCACCATTTCCCAGATACACCATCATCTTGCTGGATGTACCTCCATAAGATGGCGTCGATATGCACAAGTCAAAAATGTTGTCATTGTTGAAATCGCTGCCCTGGTTAGTGACCTCAATGTCAACTGAGCCGTAAGTCTGGTCGTAGGACTGCGCAAGCGTGAAGCCCCCGGCTCCATCGCCGAGGTAAATACGTATGAAGTGCGTGCTGCCTATCGCCAGGTCATCGTGCCCGTCGTCGTTGAAATCAGCGCTATTTACAGTCAAGGCCGAATCATCCGATGGAATGGACAGCGATTGCGTGTAGTTGCCCGCCCCGTCACTGGCAAATACCGTCACGCCCGTGAAGAACGCATACGCTACATCCAGATAATTGTCGCCTGTGAATTCTCCAAGCGTCGAAGTACGAACTGTCGTTCCGACGTTATGTATATCTTCCGTAAACTCATTGTTGCCATCGCCGTATTGGAGGACCAGTCTCGACTGTGTTCCATAGAGACGCATCGCCAGGAGATCCAGGTAGGGATCGCCGTTGAAGTATCCGGCTTGTGGGCCGTACCTGGGGCAGGCCGGGTTCGGTAATGTACTATGAACCAACTGCAACGTTCCGCCAGGAGTATAGTCATAGACTTCATCGGCATTTGTATACGATTGGGTTGTGCCGCTCAGATAGAGCTCAGGATAAAGGTCGGAGTCGAAGTTGCCATGCAGAAGTCCGGTAGCATGGCAAACATTCGGAATCTCGGCCTGTTGGAATGGAAGCAAGAAGCTCGAATTCTGAAGAACCTGGATTTCAACACCTCCGGTCCTGCAAGAACCCGAGGAATCGCAGACTTCGAAAGTAACTAGCCAGATTCCGATGTCGCCGGACGTCGGCGTCCAGCTGAATTGTGCGGGATTGCCGGAACCCAGAGTCCCTCCATTGGCGGGAAAGCGAGCATCGTTATCGTAATCAGTGAAACTCAATCTCGACAGAGTTACTGGGAATCCTTCCGGAGAACTGCCGCTTACGCTGAATTGTGCTGTTTGCCCGAGAACCAACTTCAGCGGGGCAGGTGGGAGCGAGAGCAGCGGTGGCTGGGTGCCTGTCTGCACTTGAATCGTAGCTGGTATCCATACTGGTTTGTAAGATTCTGAAGGATTGCCGCAAAACACCAGTGGTCCCGCCGGTGGTACAAATCCGCTATCAACCAGAATTGTCCCTGCAGTCAAACCTGTAAAGAATACTTGCGCAGTCGGCGTGTTGCCCGGTGGCAGTCCGGTACCTCCGGTGGCTCCGAAATGAAGTGTGTCTGGCGACAGACCGTTCGTGTGGTTACTCAACAGCCGATAATCGTAAATGCTCGGATCCGCGAGACGATTGATGTAAACGATGGAGTCATATCTTGCAAAACCGCCGTCGATTGTCGAAAAAATCACAGGAATTGAATAGCACCTGACGGCATAGTCGTTGTCGATTGTGAGGGTCAAAGGTCTCGACTGCCCCACGATGAGGGGACCTCCGCTGAAATACACCGTGTCCGGCCTTCCCGGGTCGAGTTGAGCCATG
This sequence comes from uncultured bacterium, assembly GCA_963726455.1. GTDB lineage: Bacteria > Zixibacteria > MSB-5A5 > CAIYYT01 > CAIYYT01 > CAIYYT01. Next base: position 1,620,658 of record CAVSCK010000004.1, on the reverse strand, counting down.
GCCGCAGACGTCCAAACGACAAGACAAAGCAACGCCAAGATTGGCCTGAAAGTAGAGCAATTCATTACAACCTCCCTAACCTATCTGACTTGGATTTTGGCAGAGTCGCCAAAATTCTCACAAAGACCGGAGTTGAACAACCTCCGAATTACAGAACAAGGCGCGCTTAAACTGCCAGTCGCCTGAACACGACCGCAGTAGTTATTGTCAAAGCCCGCTATACGAGCTAGCAATAAAAACTCTGCCTTAAACCCTCCGGAAGGAACACACTGTGGAATTTCTATTGCCAGAATAAGCAAATCTAAGTGGTTTGTCAACTCCCTTTTTCCTGAATCTTCGGCTGGTCTTGAGCGTTCAAGGCGCGATCCTGCATGGGCTTGGCCAAATGCTATTTTGTCCTCGCTATTGACAGACCGATTGCATATTGCTAACTTCGGTTTGCTTCTTATTATGCAAGGGGTTGCTGGAATTTGGGGCAAGTCAACAGGCGACGCCGAAACCCAAGCGTCAACTGGACTTCGCCCGGGCGCAGAGGGAAATGAGCTTTCTTGGATCAACAAATGACTAATGGTAAGTCTGATGGAGGTATCGTGAAACACATTATCACATCTATCGTATTGGCGCTGATGGCCATGATGGTTTTTGGACAACCGGGATTTGCCACTGACGCGGTCAAGCTTCGATCAGCGGCCGACTCCTTGACCGAAGTGACCAACCAGGGTGGAGGTTTCTGGGTTGAGGAAGAGTCCTGGGTGGAATACATGGATCAGCAACTGCACCAGCAGTTCTTCCTGCAGGCGCGGGATGCCCTCAAGCGCGGCAACAGCAAGGAAGCCGCCCAACAATTGAACCACGGTGTGTTGTACATGCGCCTCGAGGCCGGCCGCGCTACGCCGGAGGCCAAGCCGATGCTCAAGCAGTCGGAGACTCAACTGAAACAAGTCGTGGATGAACTCAAGAAGGGAACCATGCCGCCATCAGGTATGCTCGATACCACCTATGCGCGCGCCAATCTGGCGCTGGCCCTGCATCACTACCTCAAGGCAAAGGACAATTGGGATGACCGCGCTGCGGGAATTGTCGGGCATGATCTGAAGGCCGCCGTCAACGAGCTGCAGTTTGCCTATGCCTGGAGCGGAAGGCCGCTTGACGATAAGACCAAGAAGGCCGCCTATGATATTGCCGTCGTCGGCCAGAAGATGATCGACAGCGGCGACTACACGACTGCTGACGTCGACAACACCCTGACCTCAATCGGTCAGCAGATCGACGCGTTCAGCAAGAGCTTCAAGTAGCTCGCAAACGATTCAGTTGTTTGATTCCGGATGTAGGTGTGCCCGTGGTAATGACCGTCGACGAATTCGTAAAATTGAAAGTCCTGCCGGAACATCGTGACATCGTTGCGACAATTCGCAAACTTGTACGTGAGACCGCGCCCAATCTGAAAGAGGCCATAGGTTATGGAATTCCTGTCTTCAAGGGCAGGCGGATCATTGCGGTTATCAGCCCTACCAAGAAGGACATCACCTTTGCTTTTTCACGCGGCGCGGAATTGAAGGACAAATACGGCTTGCTGAGGGGTGTAGGCAAGGTGTCGAAGCACGTGAAGATCAAGAATCTCAAAGACATGAATGAGACCGCGTTACGCTACTATATCAAACAAGCCGTGGCGCTGGATGAGAAGTAGCTCCTAACCTCACGCGTGATATTCTGTGAAGCGCACCACGTAGGGGGGATTTTGTGCGCGACAGTCGTCCTCGCCTGCTGCGTCATAAACGCAAAAACAAAAGGCGCGTCGGACACGCGCCGTTGATTGATTTCGAATTAGGTTTTATCCGGGCAACGAATCAGCCCGGATTCCCACTTTCGTGGAAATAACGACGCCAGACAGTCCACACCCTAGCAGCGGTTGTAGCCGCACCCTCTGCAAGTTACACATCCCGAGTCGTGCTCGAGCTTGGTGCCGCAGTCGGGGCAGACATCGCCGTAGTTGGATTCGCGGCGGTAATTCTTGCCGTTGCCGAAATGCTTCTTTAGCACCATGCTGATGGCGTCCGGAATCGACTTGATCAATTCGCCATTCTGGAATAACGGTGACTCGCCACCGATGCCGGCTAATTGTTCGATAATCGCATCCACGGGTACACTCGCACGCAAGGCCAGCGAGATCAGACGGCAGATCGCCTCGGTGTCGGCCATTGTCGACCAACCCGATTTGCCGATCTGCGCGAACACCTCAAACGGCTTGTCATCCTTGCTGTTGATCGTGATGAACAAGTTGCCGTAACCGGTGCGAATACGTTCGGTGATACCGGTCAACACATCGGGACGCGCTTCGATCTGCTTGTTGGTTGCCGGCGCCGGTTCGCTCACTGCCTTGGGAGCTTCAACGATTGGTGCGGGAGCCGCCTCTGCTTTTTCAGTCTTGGCGGCGGTCTTTCCGGTAGACAGTACCTGCATCGGACGCGAACCGTCGCGATAAATGGTCACGCCCTTGCAGCCGAGTTCGTAGGCGTACCAGTAAGCATCAAAAACATCCTGCTCGGTCGCCGAGTTATCCATGTTGATCGTTTTGGACACCGACGAATCGCAATTCTTCTGGAACACGGCCTGCATTCGAATATGTTCTTTCGGACTGACATCCGCAGCCGTGACAAATAGTTCGCGCACGTCAGATGGAATTTCTTCGAAATTCTTCAGCGAATTGTCCTGCGCGATGCGCTCCATCAATTCCTGGCTGTAAAATCCGCGCTGCTTGGCAATCTTCTCAAACTGCGGATTGACCTCTACTAGCTTGGTGTTGTCCATCACATTGCGCACGAACGACACGGCGTAATAGGGCTCGATTCCCGATGAACAGCCGGCGATAATCGAAATCGTTCCGGTCGGCGCGATGGTCGTCACCGTGGCGTTACGCATGGCGACACCCTCGGTGGCAAAACGCGAGTGCTCCCAGTTGGGGAACTTGCCGCGCGTCTTGGCCAATTCACTTGACTGAATGTGCCCTTCGCTGTTGATGAATTCCATCACGCGTTCACCAAGACGGAACGCCGCGTCGCTGTTGTACGGCACGCGCATCTTGACCAGCATATCAGCCCAGCCCATAACGCCGAGTCCGATGCGCCGGTTGCGCAAAGTCTGCTGCTCGATTTCCGGGATCGGATATTTGTTGGCGTCTATGATGTTATCCAGGAAGTGCACGACGTTCTTGACCAACCGCCCGAGTTTGTCCCAATCAACGCCTTTTTCCGGCTCCTGTTTGGGATCATAGTCACGCGGAAACTCATCCAGAACCATCTCGCCGAGGTTAATCGAACCCAGGTTGCACGAATCGTAAGGCGGCAGCGGCTGCTCGCCACAGGGGTTGGTCGCCTCAATGGTTTCATAATCCGGGCAGGGCGCCGTCTGATTCATCCGGTCGATGAAGATGATCCCCGGTTCGCCGGTTGACCACGCATGCTTGATTATCAGATTGAACACGGTCGGCGCATGCTTGGTGACCACCTCGCCGTTAACCATGTATTCCGTGCCGGTGCGGGGATTGATCAACGCGTAATGGCGGTTTTCTTTCACGGCATTCATGAACTCATCCGTGATCGCGATCGAGATATTGAAATTGGTGATTTGGGTCACGTCATCCTTGCAGGAGATGAACTCTTCAATGTCGGGGTGGTCAACGCGCAAGATTCCCATGTTGGCGCCGCGACGGGTTCCGCCCTGCTTGACTGCTTCGGTCGCCGAGTTGAATACTTTCATGAACGAAACCGGTCCCGAGGCCACACCTGAGGTCGATGCCACAACGGAATTTCTGGGGCGCAGGCGGGAGAACGAAAATCCCGTGCCGCCGCCAGACTTATGGATCAATGCCGCGTGCTTGATGGTCTCGAAGATCTCTTCCATCGAGTCGCCGACGGGCAGCACGAAGCAGGCAGATAACTGACCGAGCGGTCGGCCGGCGTTCATCAGGGTAGGGGAGTTCGGCATGAACTCCAGCTTGGCAACCATCTCGTAGAAGTCTTCGGATGCCTGTTTGATCTGATCGTCAGTGACCCCGTAGTTTTTGTCCGGTAACGCGACTGCGCCGGCGACGCGTCGAAACAATTGGTCAGGCGTTTCGGTCGTCCGGCCTTCGGCATCCTTGGCCAGATAGCGCCGCTCCAACACACGCAGCGCGTTCTCTGTCAGCGTTTTTTTGGCAAATCCCTGCATTGGCTCTCTCCCTCAAAGTAGCTCTGCGAGATGACTGGGACTATTAATTGAGATCGTCCTAGCTTCCCTTAAGTTTACTATTCCAACCTCCCGGTTGGAAATCACTTTTGCGTTCTCGCGTCACCCGAGTTCGCCGCTCGCTTATGGCGACGCGGGGCGCAGATTAGCAGAAAGCCGCAAACCTGTCAAATATAAAATTTTGAAAAAACACTATATGTAGTGTTTTCAACGACTTAACCGCCACAATATATACGTATTCTGGTATATGTCAAGTTTGCGGCCTTTTCGCCACAAAAACCGCCCAAGTGTGCCTATTTGCGTTGGGTGACGCTGAACCAGTTACCGGAATTGTCGAGCATGATAGCTTCGATTCCGTACGGTTGCTCCTGGGGCGGGCATTTGAATTCCACGCCCTTGCTCTTCAACTCCTCATAAGTTTTGCGGCAGTCGTCGGTTTCGAATACCATGGCGCCCATTGCTCCCTTCGCAACAAGCTGGCGGATCTGTGTGGCCGTTTCCTCATCACACATCATGCCTGCCTTCGGCTCCATCAGAATGATTTCCAAATCCGGTTGCGCCTTTGATGCAATCGTCAGCCAGCGAAAACCGTTTGGTGCAGTCTGGTCGGTGCGAACTTCGAAGCCGAGCTTCCTGGTGTAAAACTGCAATGCCTCTTCTTGATTCGTAACGAAGATGGTTGTGTGCGACATTCGCTTGATCATAGTCAACTCCTTGATTTCAGTTTGCTCTTGCAGCTTGTACGCAGCCATGCTAATCCTAGATTTGCCTTGACAAAGGCGGAGTTTCCCGGCAGATTGACGTTTTCTGGAGGGAAGCTGGTTGTCGATCAAGGATGGTGTCCTCAGGGAGCAACTCTGTCTCGTTGGCAAGTTACTCTATGACAAGGGGTTAATAGTGGGAACGCAGGGCAATCTTTCGTGCCGTGCCGATGCTGAGCGAATTCTTATAACGCCAGCCGGCAAATGCAAGGGAATGCTCCAACCGGAAGATATCGTACCAATGACTCCGGCGGGAACAGTGATCGACTCGCAGTTGAAGCAGTCATCGGAGTTTCTGCTGCACCTGCACGGATATTCTTCGCGCCCCGAATTTCGGGCGGCCGTCCATGCCCATCCGCCCTACGCGACCGCGTTTGCTATGGCGGGTATCGACCTCGACGTTACTGAATTGCCGGAAGGCAAGGCCGTCTTCGGCGAAATTCCGTTCGTGCCGTTCGCGGAGCCGGGCACCAAGGAACTGGCCGACCAGCTCGGATTAGTCATCGTTGACTATCATACATTCCTGTTAGAGAATCACGGCATCGTCGCGTTCGGAGCCAACCTCATGGAAGCATTCTTCCGGGTCGAGACGGCCGAGCAGATTGCCAAGACCATCTATCTCTCGCGAATGATTGCCGATATTTCGACAATCTTCGATGAGGACGCGTCTAATCTCGAAGACGACGAATTGGATGAGGGGGAGTCCGGGTTTCCCTTTACCGGAGGCCGCGAGTGAAGATCCCCAGACGCGTTGTATTAAGCGCGGCTGAACGCATACAGCAACTGCCGACACCGTTCCTGAGTGAACTCGAGGGCCTGCGCCGCAATCTGGAACGACGAGGCAAGAGCATCGTCGATCTCGGCAGGTACTCACTTACAGTTCCGCCAGAAGCGACCGATCCTGGTTCTTCCTCCGATCCAGCAACTATCAAACCAGTTCTGGCCGATTATCTCCATCGCGAATATCAGGCCGACATCGATCCGAACGAGGAAATCCTGCTGGTCTCGGGAATGCGCCCGGCCCTGCTGCTGATTGCAGCGCAATTCGTTGATGCCGGAACGATCTGCCATATTCCCGATCCCGGTTTTGACGGCTACCGGAAGATGGTTCAGCTTTTCGATGGCAAGCCGCGTCTGTGTCCGCTGCACCAGCGCAACGATTACCTTGCGAACTTGGAGCAACTCAACAGCACCGCTTCCAAGGCGCCAAGCGTGTTCTTTATCACGTCGCCGAACAATCCGACCGGAGCCGTCGCCGACGAAAATTTCTACGCGCGATTGTATCGTATGGCCTCCGAAGCAAACGTGCTGGTAATAGTTGATTCTTCTTACGCGCTCTCATACTCGGGTAATTTCAGGCCGCCGCTGTTCTGCCAAGCACGTCAGCGGAGTAAGGTGGGACTTGAATTGATAAGTCTTTCGACCACTCTGGCGGCGCCTCAATTGAAACTTGCCGCCATTATCGGCCGCAAACGCATGCTGGAACCGCTGGCAACAATAGGGCGTTCGCTTGGCTTATTGCCCAGCACGCCTCTGCTTAATTACGCGGCGTCATTCTTTGCGTCGACCGATGCATTCAGCAGCCACATTAACCGTTGTCGCGACGAAATCGGCAAACGAGTGGCTGTAATTACCGAATCGCTGCAAGCAGCGGGCATCGAATTCTATCCCTCAACTGGCGCCGGTTTTGTCTGGGTCAAACTTCGTCATGGACGACTCTCGGTTGGTTTCGCCCGTGCGCTCTTGCGGCGGCGCGAAGTTCTCGTTGCTCCCGGTGTTGCCTTCGGCGAAGAGGGAGAGGGTTGGGTCAGAATCGCAGCCAATCTCGAACCGGATCGCCTGCGAGAGGCAATGAGCCACTTCGTGCGCGCCTACCAGCCGATCAAGTCCCGGTTGCAGCGGAGGGCCGACTGATGGACGTGATCCGCCTCAAGAACATGACTTTTTACGGCTACCACGGCGTGAGTGCTGCGGAAAAGGAAACCGGCCGCAGGTATGAAGTCGACTGCGACCTGCATCTCGATCTATCTGTACCGGCCAAGTCTGACAAACTGTCTGATACGGTCAATTACGCCGAAGTCTATCGCATTGTCGAGTCAGTGCTGAACGGCAAACGCTATTCACTGTTGGAGGCCATTGCCGCTGACATTGCCGAACGCGTGCTGCAAATCGACCATATCCGTCAGGTGGTCGTTCGCGTCCGCAAGATGATTCCGCCGATACCGGGAAATCTCGACCATATCGAAGTAGAAATCCAGAGATCAAGGGAGTAGCTATCAGTAAGCTCATTGCCTGTGGCTCAAATCTCGGCGATCGTGTCGCCAATATACAAGAAGCGCTCAAACGCCTTCAGTCCGACCGCGACCTCACCGTGTCGAAACGCTCATCCCTTTACGAGACCTCACCAGTTGAGAATACCGACCAGCCCGATTTTATCAATTGCGTGGTAGAAATCGGTACCAAGCTGACCTCGGTCAAGCTTTTGGAAAAGATTCAGAGTGTAGAAGCAATGCTAAACGTCGTGCCCAAGCAGAACAAGGGAGCCTCGTGCATAGACCTCGATATTCTACTGTTCGACAACGAACGTGCCGATACGCAGCGGCTGCAACTTCCGCATCCGGCAATGTGCCGCCGCCGCTTTGTGCTGGTGCCGCTTCTTGAAATCGAGCCGCAGGAATACTGCCAGATCGATAAGCGTCCTTATCGCGATTGTCTGGCGAATCTCAACGATCCAACTCAGAGGGTGGAAGTCTATCATGGATGATCGCTTTGCCCATCTCCGCTATGTAGCCGTCGACGGTCCAATCGGCGTCGGCAAGACGACTTTCTGCCGCATTCTCGCCGATCGGATCGGCGGCCATCTCGTTCTGGAAGAGGCCGACAAGAATCCGTTCCTGAAGGAATTCTATCACGACAGGAAACGTTACGCTCTGCAAACCCAGTTCTTTTTCCTGTTGTCTCGCTATGCCCAGCAGAAGGAATTGCTCGAATACGATCTTTTCAAGAAGAAGATCGTCGCCGACTATACTTTCGAGAAGGATTTGCTCTTCGCTCAATCCAACCTCACCGAGGATGAGTTGGCGCTTTACAGGCAGGTGGCCGAACTGCTGAGAAAGAATCTTCCCAAGCCCGATCTCGTTGTGTTTCTAACCGCTTCCGTGGAAGTCCTGATGGCACGTATAAAGAAGCGGAATATTGTCTATGAGAGGAACTTTGACGCCGAATATTTGACGGCGGTCGTGGAAGCTTACAATCATTACTTCTTTCACTATAACCGGACTCCGCTCTTGGTGATTAAGACCGATCGGCTGGATTTTGTCGAGAACTCGAAACACCTCGATGAAATCTTTACGCAGATCGCGGAAATGCGCCAGGGCACGCGCTACTTCACCCGCGGAGATGAAATGCTGGGGTTATAATGGCTGAATCACGCGACAAGATTACGACACTGGCTTACACCAGTATGAAGAAGAAGGGCAAGAAAATAGTCTGGATGACTGCCTACGACTTCTATACCGCCCGCGCTCTCGATGATGCCGGAATTGACGGTATACTCGTCGGCGACTCGATGGGCAACGTGATCTACGGCAAGAAGGACACCCTGTCCATGACCATGGACATGATGATCGCGCACACGGACGCAGTGAGCCGTGCGGTGCAATATGCGTGCGTGATCGGCGACATGCCGTTCATGTCCTACCAGACCTCTGACTCCGACGCAATCGCTAATGCCGGACGCTTTCTTTCCGAGGGAGGTGCTGTCGGTGTCAAGCTGGAAGGCGGTATCGAGATGGCAGCCCGCATTCGCAAAATCACTGAGATCGGTATCCCGGTGATGGGGCATATCGGACTAACGCCGCAATCAATCAACAAGTTCGGTGGCTACAAAGTACAGGGCAAGACCGAACGCGCCCGAAACTACCTCCTGGAATCAGCGCATGCTTTAGAGGACGCAGGTTGCTTTGCGATTGTCTTGGAGGCCATGAAGAATGAAATCGCCGCCAAGATTTCCGCGAGTCTGGAAATACCGACCATCGGAATCGGTGCCGGAGCCGGAACCGATGGCCAGATCATCGTGACCAACGATATCATCGGCGCCAGCGGAGATTTCGTACCCAAATTTGTCCGCCGTTACTTTGATTTCGGAGCCAAGATGCGCGAGGTCGCTTCACAATTCGCCGCCGACATCCGCAGCGGCAACTATCCTAACGACTCGGAAAGCTACGGTTAACTGCGTGCGCGTCATTCTGCCCGTCCAACAAATGCAAAGGCAGGCGCTGCAGCTCAAGCGGCAGGGCAAAACGATCGCCCTTGTCCCGACCATGGGTGCCCTGCATCGAGGGCATCTCGACCTTGTTCGCCGCGCTCGCAAGCTCGCAGATGTCGTTGTCGTTTCCATCTTTGTAAATCCAACGCAATTTGCTCCCAACGAGGATTTCCGCCGCTATCCACGCAATCTCAAACATGACTGTAAGCTCTTGCAACCGCTCGGCGTCGATCTCGTGTTCAATCCGAATGCCGATGAAATTTATCCTGATAATTTCGATACCTACGTCGTTCCCGAGCAAATCGCCACGATTTTGGAGGGGAAATTCCGCCCAGCCCACTTCAGGGGCGTCGCCACAGTCGTGCTCAAGCTGTTCAATATCGTCCTGCCCGATCTCGCGATTTTCGGCCAGAAAGACTTGCAGCAATCGGTAGTCATCAGGCAAATGGTTAGGGATCTGAATGTACCCGTTAAGATTATGATCGCTCCCACCGTGCGCGATACCGACGGGCTTGCTTTGTCGTCACGGAATGTTTATCTTTCTACTGAAGCCCGTGTGCGGGCATTAGAGCTATCGCGTTCTCTTTTTGCCGCCCGGCAGATGATCCTGGCGGGTGAACGCAGCGCCGCGAAAATCCGGAACTTTATTAAGCGGCGCCTCGTTAAAGACGCGAGAGCCGGTGTGGATTATGTGTCTGTCGCCAACGCGGAAACGTTGGCGGAGTTGACCAAGAATCACCGGCAAGATGGCAATCAGTCTGGCATGTCGTATCGACGGCGTGCGGCTGATCGACAACATAGTTATAAAGGTTGATTGAAAATGTTGTTACAGATGTTCAAATCGAAAATCCACCGGGCAACGATCACCGATGCCAACCTCAAGTATGAAGGTTCGTTGGAGCTCGATCCCGATTTGATGACCGCCGCCAATATTCTTGAAGGCGAGAAGGTGCAGGTCGTCAATGTCGCCAACGGTGAGCGATTTGAGACATACACCATTAAGGGCAAACCCGGAAGCGGTACTGTCTGCCTCAACGGGCCGGCGGCGCGTCTCGGTCAGGTCGGGGATGAAGTCATCGTTATCACGTATGTGCTCATGACTCCCGAAGAAGCCGCCAAGCACACGCCCAAGATCGTCAAAGTCGACAAGCAGAATCGCCCACTTCGTTAATGAATTTCCCAAACGTCATCGCCGTTGTGCTTGCTGCCGGTAAAGGCAAGAGGATGAATTCTGACCTGCCCAAAGTCCTTCATCCCATTGCCGGACGGCCACTGATTACTTACCTCACCGACACACTGAAGTCACTTGGACTGCGCAAAGTTGTGCTCGTGGTTGGACACGGGCGGGAACAGGTCGAAGAGCTTTACAACGGCACGGACATCGATTTCGTAGTTCAGCATGAACAAAAGGGAACTGCTGACGCCGTCAAGTGTGCTCGAGGACCACTTCCGCAATTTCGACGGTGGCGTGCTTGTCATCACCGGCGACGTTCCGCTGCTGCGACGTGAATCGCTGGAAGGTCTGATGAGCACCCATGTGGCAGAACGCAACACTGCCACGGTGTTGACATCGATTGTTCCCGATGCCACCGGCTATGGCAGAATTGTGCGCAGCGAATCAGGCAAAGTAAAGAAAATCGTGGAGCAGGCCGATTGTACTAATGAAGAGACGAAAATAACCGAGATCAACACCGGCATCTTCATCTTTGACGCCAAATCATTGGATGCCGCTCTGGACAAGGTTGATCGGAATAATGCGCAAGGCGAATACTACTTGACTGATGTGGTGCAGATACTGATGCGTGACGGTAAGCCGACCGGAGCCGTGGTCCTGGATGACTACCGTGAGGCGCTCGGCGTCAATTCCGTGGCGCAGCTCAAGGAGTTGGAAGCTATCTTTTTTGAATTAAAACGTTGACAAAAAATTGGGCAGCCGATAGATTCAAACGTATAATACTTAGGAATTGCAGGAGATCTGATATCAGAAAAGTGATATTCATCACGGGCTTAACGCTGGCGGCGTGCATCTTCCTTATGGGTAGTGCTGTCGCTGATAGCTATGGTGAGTCAGAATGCGGGGTCGTCGGCGAACGCCTCCACACTGTCTCCGGGCAGTCCGCGGCCGGTCTTCTCGTTGTTTGATGTTTCCCGTCTGCACATGAGCCAGAGCTACAGCTTGAGCTACTTTTCCGGCGGTAGGCAGGGACAGATGATTGGTATGTATATCAATCAGATCGACTACGAGTTTGCCAAGCCGCTGCATGTGTCATTCTCTATCGCTTACCTGCACCAGCCACAGGGAATGTTCGGCGCACAGACGCAGTCCTCGATCGGCAACCGGTTGTTACCGGGCGTTCGTCTGGACTGGCGGCCCTCCAAGTACTTTCGCTTCGTGATGAGTTACCAGACGGTATCTCCGTATGAATATTACTATGGTTCACCCTATGGGAGGTTTGACTCAGTTTTTGATGACCGGTGACGGTGTAGTTTTCCCCCTTACGCTTGATGCCTCAAAACAGACAGAATAGATTTGAAAGCGGATCGTACTAAATCCAAGGCGGCTAAACCCAGAAGGGGCAGCCGAATAATCGACTTCTTACTGATTGTCGTGTCACTGACGGTATTGGTGTTTGTCGGCTCAGTTGCCCTCAAGTACACGCAGGGAGAAAGCGCCCCGCAGCCACCCAAGGGACAATCGCAATCACAGGTATTCGAACCGGTCAACCTGCGGATGCAGGTGCTGAACGGTTGCGGCGTGACCGGAATTGCCGCCAAATTTTCCAAGTTTCTGCGCGACACCGGCAAGCCGGATTTCGTGATTGACGTAATTGATGACCGTAATTTCGGATCTTTCAAGCAGGAAAAGACCATGTTGATCGCCCGCAAAACCGCCGATCCCAATGCGGCGCGGCTGGCGGCCAAACTGGGAGTTCCCGCGGAATTGGTTACCTTCAAGGAGTTGGAGGACAACTTCCTGGACATAGATTATTCACTGGTTGTCGGCCTGGATTATGACAGATACTTATCACGCGCGACAACCGCTAACTAACTCGAGAAAGGAGATTCAGACCTTAAGCTCCCTAACGACCTCTCACGATCTGGCGCGCAAGATTGCTGATCTTGCCCTGGACAAGAAAGCGTATGATATCAGGATACTGGACCTGAGCAAACTCTCGACGATCTGCGATTACTTCGTGATTTGCAGCGCCGATGCCGACGTCCAGGTCCGGGCCATCGCCGACCACATCTCTGAAGTGCTGCAGCAAGACGGCGAAAGATACTGGCATCGCGAAGGCTACGAATCATTGCGCTGGGTGTTATTGGATTACGTTGATGTCGTCGTACATGTGTTTGTACGAGAGGTTAGAGAGTTTTACGGCTTAGAGGATCTTTGGGGCGACGCTCCGGCTGAAGAAGTCGCCGCCTGACCTTTCATCACACCTGCGGGGGCTGGCAGATAAGCGGAAATTTTAATTCTAAATAATATACCTGAAAGGATTCACCTGTTATGGACATCGTCGAGCTTAAATCCAAAACCATCGCCGAGCTGTTGAAGCACGCGGAGGAATTGGAGATTCCCGGCGTCTCGGGTTTACGCAAATCCGAGCTGATTTTCAAAATTCTGGAAGCAAAAACCGAAAAAGACGGCTTGATCTTTGGCGAGGGCGTGCTGGAAATCCTGGAGGAGGGCTACGGCTTCCTGCGTTCTTCCGACTACAACTACCTTCCCGGCCCGGACGACATCTATGTTTCGCCGTCACAAATCAAGCGTTTCGACCTGCGTACCGGCGACATCATCTCCGGCCAGGTTCGTCCGCCAAAAGAGTCCGAACGCTACTTTGCGCTGCTCAAGATTGAAGCGGTCAATTTCGAAAATCCTGAAATTGCCAAACACAAGATTCTCTTCGATAACCTGACGCCGCTTTATCCGAATGAGCGTTTCCACCTGGAAACTCAGCCGGAAGAGGTCACCACGCGTGTACTCGATTTGATGTGTCCGATTGGCAAAGGCCAGCGCGCATTGATCGTGTCGCCGCCGAAAGCCGGTAAGACGATCATCCTGCAGAAGCTGGCCAATTCAATCACGACCAACCATCCGGAATGCAAGCTGATCGTGCTGTTGATCGACGAGCGCCCGGAGGAAGTGACCGACATGAAGCGCTCGGTTAAGGGCGAGGTCGTGTCATCGACTTTCGATGAACCGGCGGAACGCCACGTGCAGGTTGCCGAAATGGTGCTGCAGAAAGCCAAGCGCCTGGTTGAGCATCAGCATCACGTCGTGATTCTGCTCGACTCGATCACGCGTCTGGCGCGCGCCCATAACGCCGTCGTGCCGCATTCGGGCAAGATTCTGTCCGGTGGTGTCGACTCCAACGCGTTGCAGAAGCCGAAACGTTTCTTTGGCGCCGCCAGAAACATCGAGGAAGGCGGCTCGCTGACGATCGTCGGCACGGCCCTGATTGAAACCGGCTCGCGCATGGACGAAGTAATTTTCGAAGAATTCAAAGGTACCGGTAACTCCGAAATCGTGCTTGACCGTCGTCTGGCCGACCGGCGTATTTTCCCCGCCATGGACATCAATCGTTCGTCCACGCGTAAGGAAGAGTTGTTGCTGGATGCCACCGAGTTGTCGCGCATCTGGATTCTGCGGAAATTCTTGGCCGACATGAACGCCATCGAGGCGATGGAATTCCTGCTCGACCGCCTGCGGAAATCCAAGACGAACAAGAAGTTCTTGGATTCGATGAAGGACTAGGAAACCAAAGCGACGCCTTAGAACGAATCGTGCAGTGGGGCAACGTGGAAGTCTCCCTCGTAATCGGCATATACGGAGCGCTAGTCGCATCAATTGTGGCTGTCATCCAATTCATGATGTACAGGCGCGACAAGCATCACGTAATTGTCAAAGTCTCGGGCGGATATGCTATTCATCCACCGAATCCGATCTACAGAGCGAAGTCATATATCTGTGTCATTGTGGCAAATCGAGGTAGAAGACCAGTGACAATCTCAAAGGTGGGCATGCTTTGCCCGAAGGGTCACTCGACTTATGCCTTCATTGCGGCAGATTCGCTTCAGAAAGGTTCGCGCGAAATCGGCGAAGGCAAATCCGAATCGTATCTCGTTGATGAGACGGACATTGGATTCTCTTCAGACAAGTACGTTGCCTTCGCATGTGACGCAACGGGTAGAATGTACTGGTCGCGCGGAATTGTGAAGAGGTTGATCACGCTTCATCGCGCGCGATAGGCTTTCAAGAACAGTTTTGGAAGTTCTGTAGGTCAAAACCGCTTCGGTTTTGACGTTGTTCGTGCGACTTGAGAAAAGAGAGCTATCGTGGCTTAAGCCGCTCCTACAAGAGTTTGAGGTAGATCTCTAATGAGTTGTCGCGCCTAAAGTCGCTCCTACAATTTGACTAGACAACGGACACCTCATCTTGGTTGTAGGAGCGACTTTAGGCGCGACTTCCTCATAGCCGGTGTCACCAATCAAGCAAGTCGCGACCTTCAATCAAAGTTGCTCCGACCATTATCATACACGGCAAATCAACTCCTTGTGAGGTAGGAGCGGCTTCAGCCGCGATGTTCGACTAGCGCGCCCTCGATCAGCTTCATACCCGGTCGATTAATGCCTTATTTGTAGGAGCCGTTTTGGCCGCGATCTTCACTGGACAAACATCATTCCAGCCAGCATGCATCCCAATAGGGAAACTGCCCGATATCATTGACAAGACCCGCTCGAACGGGATTGCTTACGATGTACTCTGCAACCCGTCTAACGTCCTCATCTTTACGCAAGGCGCGATCGAAGAATGCCCGCTCCCAGACCGGATCGGAGCGATGTAATACAATGTTCAGGTCGTGGCTTGCCCGTCCCTTGAATCTGCCTACAACCTGAGAAAGGGTGAGGCTTTCACCGAGCTTGAGTAACCAATGAAAGTGATTGGGCATCAAGACCCAGGCGATATTTTGAATCAGTTGCTCGCTTGCGAGACTCGCCAAGGCATGCGCGACCGGTCGACAAGTCTCGATACTGGTGAAGAGCGCAATGTCATCAAGTGTCTTGCTGATCACATGATAGTAGTGCCCGGGGAGCGATATCCTGCCTTTTCGGAGTGCATCCTGACCCACGTGGCAAGATTGCAGAAGTGGATTTGTATCGCAATCATTTAATCGTGTTGGCGAAGCAATTTTGACCCACAGGAACAATTCCTCGTATCTCCGGTTCTATCCTTCGACAACGATTGATCCGTTGACTGAACTGGAGTCGGGATACATCCATTGACAAACCTAGCCTGAAGTCCCGACTCGGTTCTGTTTTGGCCTGCGGCCTTGTAACTGACTGAAATACCGAAGGTTGACGCCCGGGAACTTTGAAAAAGTACGACAATCGAAAAGATCACTTGCCAAGAACCGGATCCATTGATATAATAATCAGCTAATGTGACTGAGTTTAGGAGTGGAAAACACGTGAAACCAGAAATTCATCCCAAGTACGTTAAGGTCAAAGTCAAATGCGCCTGCGGCAACGAGTTTGAGACGCGTTCGACGATGGCCAAAGATATGTCGGTCGACCTTTGCTCCGCCTGCCACCCGTTTTATACCGGACGGCAGAAGCTGGTCGATACCGCCGGTCGCGTCGATCGCTTCCGCCGCAAATACGGCCAGAAGACCCCGATGCCGGCCCCGGCACATCCCAAAGCCGACAGCTAGCTTAATTTCAAAATACAATGGCAGGAGTAGTGGTAAAACTACGCCTGCCGTTTTGTATTTGGGTGAAAATTTCACGTTGTTGGATTGAAAGCGTAATTCTTCAGAGGATATAGATGGCGGATTTTCAAGTAGGCGGACAGGCAGTCATCGAAGGCGTCATGATCCGTTCCGCGACGCATATTTCCACCGCGGTCAGGCGCGCCGACAAGTCGATTTTGGTGAAGACCAAGCCGTATCTGCCGTTGTCGAAGCGTATCAAGATCTTTTCCTGGCCGATTCTGCGCGGGTTTGTCGCGCTGTTCGAGATGATGGGCATTGGCATTTCGTCGTTGAATTTCTCCGCCGAAATCGCCGGACAAGATATTGACCGCCAGAACGGCAAGGATCCGGTCGTGTCATCAAAGCCGAACACCATCATGCTCGCAGTCAGTGTCGTGGTTGCGCTGGCAGTCGGTATTGCGTTCTTCTTCTTCCTGCCCCTGTGGATCACTTCGCTGTTTGGCATCCAGAAAGACGCGCTTCTGTTTAACCTCGTTGCGGGCGGGATTCGCGTGACCATGTTTGTCGCCTATGTCTGGATTCTGACTCTGTTCAAGGATTTCCGCCGCATTTTCGAATATCACGGCGCCGAGCATAAGTCAATCTGGGCGTGGGAAAACAAGGAAGATATCTCCGTTGAGAATGCGACCAAGTATACAACTCTGCATCCGCGTTGCGGCACATCGTTCATTCTGATTGTTGCGCTCTTTGCGATTTTGATTTTCGCCATAGCCGACACGTTGTATCAACTCAAGACCGGCCATCCGCCGCAACTATTCGTGCGTTTCGGTGTGCATTTCGCCTTGCTGCCGCTGGTATCCGGCGGGTCGTATGAACTGCTTAAACTGTCCGGCAAGACACGTGACAACCGGTTCACCAAAATCATGATCCGTCCCGGCCTCTGGCTGCAATTGATCACCACGAAAGAACCCACCCCGGAACAACTGGAAGTTGCCGTCGTTGCGGTGCGCGCCTCGCTCGGCATGCCGCAGAACGTCGAAGTCAGAGAGTTCGCCGATGCTTGAGATAGTTAAATCAGTCGAAGAGAAGCTCGATAATATCTCGCGCGAGCTTTCCGACCCGAAAGTCCACTCCGACCGTCGCCTGTTTTCGCGGCTGTCGCGCGAACATAAGGAATTGAGCGAAGTGGTCGCCGTTGGGCAGAAATACCGCAGACTCCGCAACGCCGTCGACGAGGCGCACAAGATCATCGCCGAAGGCGCGGATGCCGAACTCGTGCAGCTCGCAGAAATGGAATTGCAGCAGACGGAAGCGGAACTGGAAACTGTGCAGGCACAACTCAAGCTCCTGTTGCTGCCGCGCGACCCCAACGACACCAAGAACGTCATTGTCGAAATACGCGCCGGTACCGGTGGGGAAGAGGCCGGACTTTTTGTCGCCGACCTGTTCCGCATGTATTCGCGCTATGCCGATGCCAAGGGTTTCAAGATCGAAATCATGAACTCCAACCCAACGGGAGTCGGCGGGCTCAAGGAAGTAATCTTCTCGGTGTCCGGCGAGAATGTCTTTTCGCGGCTTAAATACGAATCGGGAGTGCACCGCGTCCAGCGGGTTCCGGCTACGGAGGCATCCGGCAGAATCCATACGTCAGCATCGTCCGTCGCGGTGCTGCCTGAAGCCGATGAGGTTGATATTGCGATCAATCCTGAGGAACTGCGAATTGATGTGTTCCGCTCGTCCGGTCCCGGTGGCCAGTCGGTCAACACGACTGACTCAGCGGTGCGCATTACACACATTCCGACGGGAACTGTCGTGTCGTGTCAGGACGAAAAATCGCAGCTCAAGAACAAGAACAAAGCGATGAAAGTCCTGCGGGCGCGCTTGCTTGACCATGCCGTCGCCGAACAGCAGGCGAAGATTGCCTCGGCGCGCAAGTCGATGGTCGGCTCCGGCGACCGTTCGGAAAAAATCAGAACTTACAATTATCCGCAAAATCGCGTGACCGATCATCGCATAAATCTTACCTTGTACAAGTTGACCGATGTGCTCGCGGGCGATATCGATGAATTCATTGTGGCGTTACAAGCGAAGGATCAGGAAGAGAGTCTTAAGAAAGCTGGAGAACTGGCGGAGGTGGATTGAAGCTCGTTAAAGTATTTCTCTCTTTCCTGTTAACACTGCTGCTTTTTTGGATTACACCTCGATTTACACAACAGTCGCAAGAGCGGGACTACTTCGACGCCTCGGCGGAACGCTTTCTTGTCGATCATGATGCCGTTCACCGCCAGTCAGTCGACAAAGATCCGGAAATAACCGCCTGGGTCACGACGCCCGCCGACACATCAGCATACGAATTGAATCTTCTCTACCGGCTGGCGAGCGATTCCAACTACATTGCGAAGAAGATGGATCGCGTCGCGGGCAGTTATGATCTGCATTCCTCTACGATTCCGCGCCTGCCCAAGGGTCAGGTCTATTACTACCATCTTGAGCTGACCACGACCAATGGCCGCCTGATCGCCCGCATTCCGGAAGGCAAGGGGCTGGATATCCGGCTCTACTTCGAGGGCACGCCGACCTTGGCGCTCTGGTCGGTGCAAGTGGGGCTCATGTATCTCGCCGCGATCTTCGGATTCCTGTCGTTGTTTGATACTATGACATTGCATCGCGGTGAACGTCGGCTTGGCCGTCTGTCGCGCCGAGTGCTTACCGTTGCTGTGCTATTGCTCGGCGGAGGACTGATTGCGGGTACACTGGTCTCCGAGAGCCGATTCGGCTACCTGTGGGGTGGCTGGCCGGTCGGATCAAACCATAGCCAGACGATGGTGGAGATTCTGATTATCTACTGGCTGGCTCTACCCGTCTTATTCAAGGGTACGTTATTCCATTTCCGGCCGGAGAAAAATATTGTCTCGGCGGGCGGCGCAGTTATCTTGACTTTAATCGGCGTTCTGTTTATGATTGCAGTCTATTTGACCGGAGATTTGTTCGTAGGGATACCATTGTGATCGAAGAAGCCGGCAAAATCGCTGATGTAGTTCGCAAACTTACCGCCAAGTCCTGTTCGCATGGCCATCTGCGCGTGGAGCAGATCGAGACCGAGCGGCTGTCTACGACTTCGAAAAAAGTCAACCCCGTCGAGAAATCCGTTTCGACCGGCTACGCCGTTCGAGTCTTGAAAGATGGTTCCTGGGGATTTGCGTCATCATCGAAATTTGATCCCGCTGAATGTGAACGCGTCACCAAATTGGCGATGGCCATCGCCGATGCTTCGCGCCGCGTCAATACCCACAAAGTTGAATTTGCCGAGCCGGCCGCGCGTCAGGCGACTTATGAAACGCCGGTTTCGACCGACCCCTTTGCGCTTGCCTATAAAGACAAGCTTGACCTGCTCTTGCACTGGGAAGAGTTGATCGCGAAGACATCGCAGATCAACTCCAGTTCGACCTTCCTCGATTTCCGCCGTCAAACCAAATTGTTCTACTCCAATTCCGGCAGCGAAATCAAGCAGGTATTGACACATACCGGCGCCGGTATCACCTGCGGAATCGCGAAGAGCCGCCGCGAGGTTTACGAACGCTCGTTCCCGACCTCAGCAGGCCAGTTCGTTAGCGGCGGGTTTGAGGCAGTCAAGACCTTCGGTATCGAGGACGCAATTGAGCGACTGACTTCCGAGGTCGTGGCGATGTCGACGGCGGCTGATTGTCCTGCCAAGACTACAACGATAATACTGTCGCCCGATTTGGCGTCGTTACAAATACATGAATCGATCGGTCATCCGCTGGAGCTCGATCGCGTTTTCGGTTCCGAGCGCAATTTCTCCGGCACAAGTTTCGCCACGACCGATAAGCTCAACAAGCTCAAGTATGCGTCGGACATAGTCAATGTATACAGCGATCCGACCTTTGCCGGAGGGCTCGCAACGTTCAAGTTTGACGATGAGGGTGTGGCAACCAGCCGTGTACCACTGATTCAGAAGGGCCAACTCGTCGGCTATCTCAGCTCGCTCGAAACCGCAGCGAGAATCGGGATGCCGTCGTCGGGTGCGGCGCGCGCCGACGGGTGGGGAAGCATTCCACTGGTGCGCATCACCAACGTCTTACTTGAGCCGGGCACGCAGAAATTCGCCGACATGATCGCCGAGGTTGACGATGGCGTGTACATCGAAGGCGTCTCGTCCTGGTCGATAGATGACAACCGCGACAATTTCACACTCGGCGGCGAAATCGGCTGGGAAATCAAAGGCGGGAAACTTGGCGGCATGATCAAAGCCCCGAGCTACAGCGGCAATACTGTGCAATTCTGGAATAGCTGCGACTCCGTCGGCCACAAGGATGATTGGATACTCTGGGGCACGCCCAATTGCGGCAAAGGCGAACCGGGCCAGAACGCCCGCACGGCGCAGGGCGCAGCATACCTGAGATTTCGTAATGTGAAGGTGGGAGCATGATCAATCAGGATCAGGCGTTGACGATTCTCAAAGCCGGATTAGCGACCTCGAAGGCCGACCAGACCGAACTCGTGTTGATCGGCGAAGACCTGAGTCTCACGCGCGTTGCCGAATCGCAAATACATCAGAACATGTATCGCTCCGACACCAACGTTTATGTTCGTGCGATCAAGGATAAAAAGATTGGCATAACTTCAACCGGTGATCTGAGCGCTGATGCCATTAGACGCGCTGTCAAGGATGCCTGCGATATTAGTCAATTGATGCCTGCTGATGAGCAGTTCAGTTCGCTGCCGTCGCCGCAACCGGTCGAAAAGACGACGACCTATTTCAAAGATACCGCCGACTGTACGCCGCAGCAACGAGCCGATGCCGTCAAGAAAGTCATAGATAAATCCAACAAAGCTGACCTGCAGGCCGCCGGAGCGTTTCGCACCTCGACCGAAACATTGGCGGTAGTCAATTCACTCGGCGTCGAGCAGTTCAATAGTAGTACCAAGTCCGAGCTGTCGATGACGGTCACGGGCAATAAAGACAACGCTGGCTGGAGTATCGGTTATGACCGCAGTTTCAAGCGCGTAAATCCTGATCTGTTGGCGACGACGGCCGTGGATAAAGCCGTGCGCTCTACCGATCCGGTGCCGTACGATTCAGGCCAGTATGCTGTGATTCTTGAACCCGCCGCTGTCGGGCAGTTACTACTGTTCTTCGCGTTCATGGGATTCGGCGGCAAGACGTTCGTTGAGAAACGCTCCTTCATGTCCGGCAAGATCGGCGAAAAGATTTGTGGCGAAAATATCACGATCACCGAAGACCCATTCCATCCGCAGATGCTGGGCGTGCCGTTCGATTACGAAGGCGTTCCTCGCAAGCGGGTGCCGTTAATCGAGAAGGGGATTGCCAGAGGCGCAGTCTATAACTCGTATTATGCCCGTCTGGCCGGAGTCGAGTCCACCGGTCATGCGCTTCCGCCGAACAATAGTTTTGGCCCCTATCCCAAGCATATGGTGATGGATGCCGGTACGACCTCGCTGGCAGAGATGGTCAAATCGACGGTCAAGGGTGTCTACATCACCCACTTCTGGTATGTGAACTACCTCAACCCGATGAAGACAATGGTGACTGCTACCACGCGCGACGGCACGTTCATGATCGAAAACGGCGTAGTCACCAAACCGATCAAGAATATGCGTATCAGTCAGTCGATTATGGAAGCGCTCAACAATGTCGATATGGTCTCCAGCGAACGGCAGTTGTATCCGCAGTATTCCGTTGCGATGCTCGTGCCGGCGCTGAAAGTCAAGTATTTCACTCTTGAGAAAACGGAAGGTTAAGCATGCAGCGTCGCGATTTTTTGATACGCGCAGCGGTTGTCGGCGGTGTTGCTGTCATGGGGTTGCCGGATCTGTCCTTTGGTGGCCCGTCTGAAGAGATCGATGAAGCGAGCGCGCCAAACTACACGCTTTTCGGAAGCAGACGTCACGGCTGTGCTTTGCATCGCAATTATCATCATCAGGCCGACTCCTTTCCCGATCATGTAGCCCGGCTCCTGGCCTGATCGCGGGCGATGGCTCACACGATTCGCGAACTGCTGGATTGGGGGCAACAACAGCTTAAATCCGCGAGTATTGTCAATCCCCGTGTAGCTGCCGAAATCATAATCCGACATCTCCTGAAGCTTCGCCGCGTTGATCTTTACGTGAAGGATTCCGACCCGGTGCCCGAACCGATCGTTGACGAATATCGCTCTCTGATCGCCCGCAAACTGAATCGCGAACCGCTACAATACATCGTCGGCGAAACCGAATGGTTCGGCCTCACGATAAAGTGCACCCCATCCGCGCTGATTCCACGGCCTGAAACTGAGGTAATCGTCGAACGCGCTCTCGATGCAATCGTCGACGTGCGTGATCCCCTGGCCGCCGATATCGGTACCGGAACCGGCTGCATCGCTATTGCCTTGGCAGTCAGCCGCCCCGATGTTCGCATTATCGCGACGGATATCAGTCCCACGGCCCTTGAACTGGCCCGCGAAAACGTGAAAGGCCACAACCTGGAGAATCGCGTAGTCTTGAGAACAGGGAACCTGCTGGAACCGCTGGAGCGCGGGGAACTCTTCGATCTGATCGTCTCCAATCCACCCTACATTCCAGAGCCGGACCTGGCTGGATTAATGCCGGAAGTACGTGAATATGAGCCGCGTACGGCGCTGGTGGCCGGACCGGATGGACTCAGTGTCATCCGCAGGTTGATCGAGGAGGCGCCTGGTTACCTTAAACCGCGAGGGCTGCTGATTTTTGAGATCGGTGAGAATCAAGTGGCAGAAATTCGCCGAATAGTACAGGATTCTGCTCGCTTCGACATTCTGGAAACCATCGTAGATTACAACGGCAAGGGTCGCGGAGTGGTCTTGCGGAAGCGGTGACTCACTGGCTTCCCGTCCATGAGCTTTTGCCGGTGCTATGCCGGACCTCTTTCCCTCTCAAATAGCAGTGTGTTCAACTCGTATCTAACTATAGGTAATGGGTGGCAGGGGAACAAACTCGACAAAGCGTTGTTGCATAGAGCAAAACTAATATCATAACGGAGGATCAACATGCCATACACATTGATGCCACTACCTTACGCGTACGATTCGCTTGAACCGTATATCGACAAGGAAACGATGACGTTTCATCACGATAAGCATCATCAGACTTACGTGAACAAGCTTAACGAAGCCATTGCCAACAATCCCGACCTGCAGGCCAAGTCCCCTGAAGACTTGATCATAAATCTCAGCAGCATTCCTGAGGCCATTCGCAATGCCGTACGCAATCACGGCGGCGGCGTGATCAATCACAATTTCTTCTGGTCCCTGCTGAAACGGGACGTGCGACTCCACGGCGACATCGGCGACGCCGTCAACGCCCAGTTCGGAAGCTTCGACAAATTCAAAGAATCGTTCAGCGCCGCCGCTGCCGGACTGTTTGGTTCCGGCTGGGCCTGGCTGGTTGAAGCCGGCGGCAATCTGGAAATCATGACCACGCAAAACCAGGACTCGCCGCTGTCACAGGGCAAAACGCCGTTACTTACCATCGATGTTTGGGAGCACTCTTACTATCTCAAGTATCAGAATCGGCGGGCGGATTACATCGCGGCTTTCTTCAACGTGATCAACTGGGATCAAGTGAACAAGAACTTCGCCGCCGCCAGGCACCAGACGCGTGAAAAGGTGACGAGGTAGGAACACGGAGCCGGAAATCCCTGTTTGCGACCGGCTTTTCGTAATATGCACAGGGGCGGCCATTTGGCCGCCCCTGTTCTTTTTGCGAAAAATACTGTAGAAGAATTACCCGATACATCAAATTCCCGGAACATCGTTAGGCAGGCGCTGTTATTATCGACAACATAGACGGTGTATGGGGGCGTAATCATCCGGCCGTCTTCAAATTGGCTGGAAAGGAAGGTAATTATGCTAAGGCACAGATCGACTTGGATTCTGCTTACGGCCTTATTGATGGCGGCTGCCCTCGCGGGTTGTAGTAGCAGCAGTTCCAACAGTCCGAACAACAGTGGTGGTGGTGGCGGCAACGGTCCCGAATTGAATTCACCGTTGATAAGCCAGAATGGAACCTTTTCGCACACTTTTGCGAAGGCAGGGACTTTCCCGTATCATTGCACTGTGCATCCATCGATGCGCGGCACGATAACGGTTGTTGCCGGCGGGTCGGCCACGCAACTCAATGTCACTATTATGAATTTCGCTCTTCCGACCGTGACGGTCAACGTCGGTACCACGGTAATCTGGACTAACGACGACGCCATCGGTCACACAGTCACATCCGATTAACAACGGTTATGAAACATGAACAGTAGAATAGGCGCTGTCAGGTTAGGGAATGCCTGACGGCGCGTTTCTTCTGTAAAGAGTGTTGATCCGACGATACGAGAGGGGATATCTACAGCTTCTTGCCCACGACATGATCAAACGATGTCAGGTAATCAATGTTTCGCCCGTTCTCCGCTTAGCAGGCAAAATAAGTCATCAATACCCAGCGGCTCACCGATTTTGAATCCCTGGCCATATTTGACGCCGATCATCGATCCGTAGCTGCGAGCCATGGTCTCCAGCGACCACAAGTAGTCGGGTGTCCGCGGCTTATCCGGATTCAGAAATTGCGATTCATGCGCGCTCAGAGCGGCAATCCAACCGTCAAACTGTTTCGTGATGTCAACCACGAACGTCGGCGTTTCTTCCAGCGGCAGAAAGAAGTGAAATAGCGCCGGCACCCGAAACGGCTCACCGGAAATCGGAAGTTTCCTGAGGGTCGCGTAATTGCACGCATTAACTACGATGTTACCCGCAGCCAGATGATCGGCATGGGATGCGCGCTTGCCATGTCCACCACGTGGCCACGGCGCCAGGACGATTTTCGGTCGATACTTCCTCAGCAGGGCAGCGACCGTGTTGCGGCTGTCGGGCGAGTCCATCAACCGCGTATCGCCCAAATCAAGCGTTTCCAGCAGATCGGTTTTCAATATCTGTGCCGCAGCCAGTGCCTCACCTGCCCTAATTTCCGGCGTACCACCGGTACCCATTTCGCCCTTGGTAAGATAAATGATGCCTGTGCGGTAGCCGGCCTGCGCCATCTTCAACAACACGCCGCCGGTGCCGACCTCCACGTCATCAGGATGCGCGCCAACTGCTATAAGATCGTATTGACTATCTTCGCTCATCTTTGTCCCCATAAACAAGAATGCCGAGCTTTTGGCTCGGCATTCCGGCGTTCTTAGAACTTTCCGTTTCGGTCCTTTAGATATTTGTCGTGGAACTTGAGGATGTACGCCAAACGATCGTAAAGGAACGAACGCGATTGGGCATTATAACCATCGTACTTGGTAAACGTAGCCGAAGTATAGCTAATACCCAGCGACGTCAACTTCTGCTCGAACAACTGCGTTTGCCGATTGAACAGGTTGACATCATGATCCGAACTCTCCAGATAAATGTTCTGTCCATTGAGCGCGTCACGGTAGGTCGAATTGTCGAGCCATGTATACAGGTCGTTCGCCATCCAACGGCTCCAGACAGACTCCACCAGATTTCCCTGGTAGTTGAACGGCAGCTCTATTCTCAGACTACCGAGGCCACTTTGAGCGGTCTTGCCGGTAGGCGAGTACGTCGCGGCCAGAGAATAGATCAACATCTTGTAAGGATGGCCGGGGCGGAACCCGAGAGTATCAGCCGCCTCAAACGCCGAATCAGTTGTGATTCCGTTTTCGGAAAGATAGGGGGTGAACAACTCCTGCAGGCCCTTGAACGATCCGTCACCGGCAAATGCCAACGGCGCATCGGTGGCCGACACGGAATTGAAAAGCGTGCTGTTCTTCATTGCGATTCTGATAGCGCCATAACCGCCGGAGGAATGTCCCGATATCGCACGAGACTCCTTGTCAACCAGGTACGCAGCCCCGACTTATTCGGGCTGTCGACGTATGTCACAAGCTCCCGCGCCATCATGTCTTCCCATTTCCCGATCAATGACGAGTTCGCAAAGAAGGAACCGCCATAAGGAATCGAAGCGTCGGGCATAACGATGATCATTGGCTTGATCTCGCCGTCGGCGATCAATTTGTCCGCGACCTGCTGGACGCTGCTGGCCATGGAATATAGTTCATTGCCATACTGATAATAGAATGATGGTTCGCCGTCGTAACCCGGAAGCAAGTAGAGCACCGGAAAACGGTCGCCCACCATCTGGTCGCCATAGCCCGCCGGGGTGTAAATCATCACTCGACGCGACAGGAAACCACCGCTGAAAGCTACGCTGTCTGAAAGGCCGGCATACTGATGATCGGCTTCAAACACCCAACCGGCCGGCGGAGCATCCGGAACGGCCGGATTACTGCGTTTGGCACAGCCGCCGACGAACATTATCAGTGCCGCCAGCAATATCACGATTAATCCATATATCGATTTCATCTCTGCACCTCACCTAAAACCTGTAGTTAAGGGCCCAGGCCGTGTTGAAGCTCATGTTGCTGAACTTCCCACCAAAATTGTCCCAGTACCCATCATGATTGACATCGGCAAGAGTGCTGACCGTCCGGCTGCCGAACACAACCAGCTCCAGCCCTGCATCAAACGAAATCTTGTCGTTAAGTTTGAATCCGGCGCCGGCGTTAAAGTGATGCTTGGTGCCGGGGTCCATAAACAGTTCGTTCAGAGTCTCATCGGGAATCGGCGATGGATCGAACATGTAGCCGCCGCGCAGCGTCCACCGTTCGTTTACGATCTTCTCCATGCCGGCGCTGATCCTCACCGTGTTCTTCCACTGGAACGGAACGGCAACGTCCGAGAACAGTGCTCTCCACGTGTCAAAGTAGGCGCCGTCGTACTTGCGATTCGTGAATTTGATCTGGAAATCCTGGAATTCCGACCATCTTGTGTAGACGACGTCGAAGGCAAACAGTGTCTTCTCGTTGGAGCGATACGACATCCCGACGCCAAACTCCGACGGCAGCTTCATTTCAACTGCGAAGTCGCTTGAGGCCCCAATCTGGCTGCCTTTGAACGTGCTGTCCACTTCCTTCTGAAAGGCATTGGAAAGAGGATCCTGGTACATGTGAGCTATCGCGGAATTATTTGGGAAATAGATATTCTCTTCCGATGCCCCGTCCATTTTGATCTTCGACGACGAGATATAATTGGCGCCGATTGTCAACTTGGGGCTGGCTTTATATTGAACTCCGACGTTGACGCCCACTCCATAACCGAATCCGTCTACCGAATAGAGCTCGGGGAACTTGTCGTACGGTCTGATATCGAGAGGGTAGGGGTACGGATTGTTCAGCAAACGAATCTGATCGACGAAAATGTCACCGCGATTGATTTGAATTCCCAGCCCGACCGCCAGCCGATCCTGCGAAAACTTCATCGCTGCAGTGGGCTGAAAAGTGATGACATCGAAATTCGAGTGGTGATTTCGATCAGACAACTGCTTCGTGCTGTTGTACGCAGGGGACAACTGAAACAGATTCATATCGGCATTCTGGTCGTAAGTCTGATAAAATGCGAGTCCCAGCACCAGCTTATCGTTCTTCTTCGGGTGGAAGAAGATCGATCCCTCGCCCATCAGATAGCTGTTATCCTTGGGATAACGTTTCTGCCCGTCAAGGTAGCCGAACTCGTAGCCGTTGGCCTGATAGTTCGGTGTCACAGTTGGCCTTGGTGTCGTGACCTCGGCGGTCAAATTGATAATATCTTGCTTTGTGAATGCCAGTCCGGCCGGATTGTAATAGCCACCTTCACCATCATCCGCTATGCCGCGATAGGCGCCTCCCATGGCCTTTGCCCTGGCGCCGATCTCCGGATACTGCCATCCTCCTGCCAGGACAACTCCGGATAAGAGCACTACGACTATCAGCGTCAGAAGCGCAACTCTCCTAAATTCCATTATCCTCTCCGTATTGAAAGCCACAAGTTATAAGTTTCTTGGTCAATGTTGTGTGAAATGGGCGTTAACTGATTGACAATCTTCCTACTATTCCTCCCACATATGAGACGCAAATCCCCCCAAACTTGCGTAAACAGGTTTTGAATATTAAGCCCTGCCCGAGTCTTTGTCAACCGATTTTTCGCCTGCCGGAGGAGCGATAATTAGCCCGAAAGTGTCCGGCTTTAGATATGTTGAAATGGCGTCAAAGGAGGGCAAAACTCTGCGCTAAATCCCTGTCCATTCGTGCGATTTAGCGGCAAAACACGGCTGAAGATTAGAGCAGGTGCGAGTTTGCAGGCACCGCTCCAGGGTTGTTGGAGGAGGCCAAACTTTGTCCGGGGTCGAAATCTCGCCTGTCTTCACATCAGATTGGGCGGTATGGCGCGATCACTTGCCGAAAATGTATTCGATAACCCCTACCACATCGGAAATGTCAACGTAGCCGTCGAAGTTGACGTCTCCATAAGGCCCGGGCCCCGGTCCGCCACTAAAAATGTAGGCAATCAAGAAGACGGCGTCAGAGATATCGCAAAGGCAATCGCCATTGGCATCACCCCAGGTTTTGCAGCCGAAAGTAAGCGTGAAACATTCCGCTGGAGCATCCGGGTTGTCCGGACTGCTGTTCGGCTGGCCTGCGAAGTTCGGCGCATAAGGAGTGCCATCATCGAACAACCATTGTCCATCTGACCGGAATACGATGTTGTCGATGCATGCAAACTTCTCACCGGACATCCATGGCTGTCCAAATACCCACACAGCCAAGTCATAGACCTTGGTCGAGGAATTGTGCGCTGGCAGTGGCGCATTCTGGGCAATTCCCGAGATGTAAAGAGAGTCGAACCGCTCGCTGAAGGTTACTTGCAGGCCACCAACATCGAATTTGTTGACAGCATCTCCATACTCCTGAATGTAGTATGGCCCGCCGATTGGCCGGTTTCCATAAGGAGTCCGAAAGCGCACCGAGTCAATGGAAGAGTTGTCAAGCTTGAAGCCGAGAGAAATTTGATATAGGGGAGCATCGTTCTGCACCCAGATTTCGATCATGTTCCATTCGTCTACCAGCAATATGTTTTGCAGCGGGGATGGCAGATTCGTGTTGAGTTTGATAGTCACATTACCGTTTCCATTTGCCATGACCGGCGATGTTAAGAGCAAAGCAAGAAGAAGCATCGTGCCGGCAATCATTACTCGAGATTTCATGAAGATACCCTCCTGTAAACAAGCAGACAAAGAGCGACCGCTGTTGTCCTCAACAGTGCAGCTTTGGATATTGTTGTCTACGAAGGCAATATGCTATTACAGCAAATATAAGGCAAGCGGTTTATGTGGAAATTCGCGGGCTACACGCGCAGGGAATCCCCGCCTTATCGCGCATCAGTTCTCTCGCGGCTGCTATTTCCCGGTTTCCTGTTGCTTGACGATATCAAAACAGGCAGCCGGAGCGTTCGGTCTCTGAGCTTCAAGTACTGGCCGTCCCTGGAAATTCGGAGTGTAACCGGCGCCGTCATTGAATGTCCAGCTTCCCGCCGGAGGTACAAAGATGTCCTTTACGCAGAATCCACCCGGAGCGGCTGTCTCAGAGGACGGAATTCTGAATTGCAGGGAGTAACAAAGAGTCAGTTTCTTGTGCTTTGGCAACCCTGTCTCCGAGGCGGCTCCTCCCAACAGGAGAGAGTCAACAGTGGCACTGGGTGCCGCCGCGCGCTTGATCTTCAGTCCCCCGAAATCAAAAGCGCCATTGACATCGCCTTCTTCCTTGATCAGCGGGTTGCTGGCCGGGGCGGTGCCATACGGTTGCAGCCAACGAAAGGCGGCCACTGATTTCACTTCAAAGCCGACGCTCATGCCCACGAGCTTGGCGCCGTTGCCAATCCATATTTCGAGAGTATTAGTAGCCCCGATGATCGCCTTATCCTTGCCGCCGTTAAGATGAATCTGCACGTCGCCCTGTCCGCTCTCTTGAAATTCCTTGGCCGTGGTTACAGTGGCGGAAGCACCGACGTTCACGGTATTCAATGAGTGGAGGGATTGAGCGTGTACTACTGTAAACAGGCAAATTGGAAGCAAAAGAATAACTAACGCAATCAGGGCTCTTTTCACGAATGTCTCCTTCGGAATCAAGTGAGATGTCAATTATCAGAATAGCACCCTTGGGGCGCCTTGGTCAAGCGCTTTCTGTGCCGTGCTTGACTGTCATCTATAGTTATACATCGGCGAATCGCCATTGTCTCTCGAATGTGCTTTTTTCTTTCGGGCCGACTGTCTATCTTCGCCGGATGAATTCCGTCCCGACACCGACAATTTCACCGGCAGAGTGCGCCGGCTGACGCATGAATTTACTAACGATACTCGGCCTCGCGCTCGCACTTGCGATGGATGCCTTTGCCGTCTCAATTGCCGTGGGCTCCCGCCTGGAACGGCTGACGGCGCGACGGCTGTTTCGCCTATCGTTTCACTTCGGCCTGTTCCAGTTCTTGATGCCGATCATCGGCTGGCTCGTGGGCAGCCAGGTTGCCCGTTATATTCAGCACTACGATCACTGGATTGCATTTATTTTGCTCGCCTACATCGGCATCAAA
Source organism: uncultured bacterium (assembly GCA_963726455.1). Classification (GTDB taxonomy): domain Bacteria; phylum Zixibacteria; class MSB-5A5; order CAIYYT01; family CAIYYT01; genus CAIYYT01. The sequence continues at coordinate 1,590,180 of CAVSCK010000004.1, read as the reverse complement.
ATGATCCGCGAATCCTGGCGACATGATGGGGCTGAAAAAGCGATGTCCGATCCCACGCGCAAACTGTCGCTGATTATGCTGTCCATCGCCACGAGTCTCGACGCTTTGGCTGTCGGACTGAGTATGGCGTTTCTCAAAGTCTCGATACTATATCCCAGCGTCATCATCGGAATCGTCGCCGCAGCAATGACTGCCGTTGGCATGCTGTTCGGCCGCACTCTGGGTGCGCGCTTCGGCAAACGCATGGAATTGCTGGGCGGACTGATCCTGATTGCGATCGGAATCAATATCGTGGTCGGGCATCTCACCTGATATTTAGTTTGTCAAATCAACGTCACCGCCGTATACCTGAACTGTAAGTCTGTATAGCCAGGCGGCAAACCGATTTGCCTCAGGAGTCATTATGAAAAAACGCAAAATCACCGCTTCCGATCTGCTCAAGCTCAAATTCATCGAAAGTGTTGCCATCACGCCCGACGAGACCGAAATCGCATTCACGGTCAAAACCGTGGCGGAGGACAAGAAGAAATACTTCTCGCACATCTATATGATCAATGTCGACGGCGCCAACCTGCGCCAGTTCACCTTCGGCGAAGTCTCCGATTCGCACCCGGTGTTCTCACCTGACGGCAAGTGGATTGCCTTCACCTCCAAACGTGGCGACAAGAAGGGGCTGTATATTATGCCGCGCCATGGCGGCGAGGCCAAACTCCTGGTCGAAAAGGATGGCTCGATCTCGCAGCTATCATTCTCGCCTGATTCGAAGAAGATTCTCGGCGTCTTTCGGCAGGCAGACGAAGTCCCCAAAGACAAGGACGGCAAGAAGGAAGCCCCCGTCTATCGGCACATCACCCGGCTCTTCTACAAGATGGACAACTACGGTTTCTTCCCGAAGGAAGAAGGACAAATCTGGGTGTTCGATGTTGCGGACGGCAAAGGCACTCAGCTTACTCGCGGTGGCCGCGACAAGGAATCTCCTGCTTATTCGCCTGATGGCAAGTGGATCGTATACGTTACCAATATCCAGAGGAATTTCGACGTTGACTCCGACCTGCAAGATCTGTTTGTGATGCCTGCCGGCGGCGGCAAAGCGCGCCGGATTCCCACGCCTACCGGCCCGGTCGCCAAGCAGCAATTCTCCCCGGACGGCAAGTTCATCGCTTATCTGGGTCATGCCAATCCCAATGATTCCTGGGGCGTCACCAACTATCATGTCTGGAAGGTCCCCGTGCGCGGCGGCGAGCCCGTTGATCTGATTAAGAAACTTGACCGAATGGCCTGGGACATGACTATCTCCGACACTGTTGAAGGTCATGAAGGCGGCCTGTTGCACTGGTCTCCTGATGGACGCCATATCTATTTCGTCTTGTCAGACGCCGGTTCCACGCACCTTTACCGCGTGACAAGTTCCGGCAGCAAAATTGAGCCGGTGGTGACGGGAAAGTTGCACATAATGGGTGCATCGCTAGCTGGTCGGGTGAACAAAGCGGCGCTGGTCGTTTCCAATCATACTATGCCCGCAGAATTACACCTGTGTGATCTCAGTGGCAGAGCCAAACTACAACGCCTGACGACTCTCAACAAAAAGCTGACCGATGAACTAAGCATCGTCAAACCGGAAGAGTTGATCGTCAAAGCACATGACGGATATCCGATTCACGCCTGGATTGTGAAGCCACCTGATTTTGTTGCGAGGAAAAAGTACCCGTCAGTTTTGGAGATCCATGGCGGCCCGCGCGTGCAGTACGGCAATACCTTCTTCCACGAATTTCAATTTCTCGCCGCCCAGGGTTACGTGGTCTATTTCGCCAACATCCGAGGTGGGCAGGGTTATGGCGAGAAACATGCAGACACCATTACCAACAACTGGGGTTCCGTCGACTTTGACGATTGCATGGCGTTTGCAGACTACATGGAGAAGCAACCTTATATCGACAGAAAGAAGATGGGTGTCACGGGTGGCAGCTATGGTGGCTATATGACCAACTGGATCGTAACGCACACCAATCGCTTCAAAGCCGCGATCTCGCAGCGATCGGTAGTCAATATCGCGTCCATGTTCGGATCGTCGGACATCGGTTTCAACATTTCGAAAGAAATCTTCGGCACTCCCCAAAGCAACCCCGATGGCTATCGCCGGATGTCGCCGCTGACTTATATCAAGAATGTCCGGACACCGCTTCTGATCTCCCACTCGGAGAACGACCTTCGCTGTCCGATCGAGCAGGCCGAACAAATGTTCATCGCCCTCAAGATGCTCGGCAGAACGGTAGAATTAATTCGGTTCCCCGATGAACCGCATGGACTATCGCGCTGCGGCCGACCGGATCGCCGATTGGCGCGGCTGGAATGGTTCAAGAAGTGGTTTGACCGCTACCTCAAAGGCAAGAAGTGATGGCCAGCAGTGGCGGGGGTACCGCGGCGGCTGCCGCCAAAGCTGCCGAACGCAGACGCAGAAGAAAGAAATTTTTCGAGGAGATATTGTCAATGGCAGATCCAATCACATGTCCCGTATGCGGCAGGGGAATTCTGCTGCCTCTACTGACTGACCGCAGCACCAACTGGGTCTGCAGCCAGCCCGATTGTGCCTATCTGATCCACCAGCACGGAACCGACAACACCCGAGTCTGGAAAGGGCAGGCCGACCGCGAGCAACCGCAAACCACCAGCGGCTGGCTGCACACGCCATAGCCAGGTTCTGACCGCCAGTCTGCGAAATATGGGGCGCCCTGTGACGTCCCGGTAAGTTGTTTCGGAAGTGATCAGAGTTGCCGCGGTTTCAGCTATTGTCGCGGCTAAAGCCGCTCCTACAGCAGGCCAGAATTGACTTGATCGGCGCCCCAACGCTGACCGGAACTTTATTCCACCAAATCCGCGCTTTTTTTCTTCGGAACGCTCAATAATTCCGCAGGTGTTCCGATATGGAAAATAGCAGAAAGCTTTTCAATTCTAAACCTGACTTGAAAACAGGGACGTTTGGGCTTTGATGACAACGACCGATTGCAGTAAGCAATCACTTATAGTCAATCACATACCGGAATCCCTGCGAGACATTCTTAGCTCGCTGGCCGGTTTGCTGACTCACAATCTGTTTCAGGTTGAAATCGATCGCCGACTTGGAGCTTTGTTCCGAGTTACCGGAATCGAGATGCAGATTGTCCCCGTTGAGGTCGACGCTGAAGGTGATCGTCAGACCGAAGAGTCGCGCATCGATCTGCCTTTGACATTCAAAGATGGCGCTCACGTACTTTCACTCAGATTCAGCATCAGTGATCTTTCGCAGAACTCGCGTCAAAGCATCTTCGATACCACGGCGGTGGTGTTGAGCGATTACTTGGAGACATTGACATCTTCCAGCCCGCAAGCGACGACAGCCGTTACAAATAGATTGGACAACCGGCACGGTACAATCCAGTCCGATCGCGTGTCGGAGCCGGTTTCTGGCAATTGTGATCCGGCCTATAACGCCCCCAAGTTTGCGCATCGACTACGAAATTCACTGGCGGCAATCATGTCGGCAAGTAATCAGCTTGCGACCACCGAGTTGTCGAGTTTGCATCCGGATGACTATACGTTAGCCAAGATCATTGAAACCGCGGCGATTACGCAAGAGGAGCTACTCAAGAGATACTTGATGGCCTTCGAACCGTTGCGCATCACTTTACGTGAACTGGGGCTGGGGGCTGCGGTTCAGTCGCTCGTGCATCAGCACGATTGCGAGAATTCCTGTCACACCGTCTACGTTCCGGAAATTGATGAGCAACGCATTACCGCCGATCTGAAGCTTCTTAACCGATCAGTCTTTGAAGTACTCAGAAATGCGCATGAAGCGTCCGGCAACGGGCAGGTCTCATTGCGCTGGTGCGTGGCCGATAGTCGCGCGACGATCCTGATCAAGAACACTGGTGAAATAGCAGAAAACGACTTCGATAGCACTTTCGTGCAGCCGTTCCAAACTACCAAGAGCGGCCATGCCGGACTGGGATTGACAATTGCCCGCCGCTACGTCGGCTACCTTGGCGGTACGATGCGCGCGGTATCCTCGCACGGCCACACGATTGTGACGATATCCTTACCCTTGATTCGCGATGAACAAAAAAATCAGAATATAGAAAGGGAATCGCAATGTCCTCCATTCTAGTCGTCGATGATGATCAGAACCTGGCTGCCGCTCTCAAAGTGCTGCTCGAGCGTAACGGCAACGCCGTCGACGTTGTCCATACCGCCACAGCCGCCAAAGCGATCCTGGAGCACCGAATCTTCGACCTTGTCATTACCGATCTGCGTGTCTCCGATGACTCCGGACTTGACATTATCGACACCGTTAAGACCGTCATGCCGGAAACCGAAGTGATCATGGTCACCGGCTATGGTTCAATCGACACCGCCGTGCAGGCGATAAAGCGTGGCGCATCCGATTATCTGACCAAGCCCTTCGAGGATGCCGAGTTGATGATGGTTGCCGAGAAGGTGCTCAACCATAAGAAACTAAAAAACGAGCTGAAGCATCTGCGCAAGGCATTTGCCGATTCCTACAACTTCGACAACATCGTCGGGAGTTCCGAAGCCGTGCGCAAGATAATCGACGTTGTCAAACAGATAGCTCCGCAGGAAATCAACGTTCTGGTCAGTGGCGAATCCGGCACCGGTAAGGAGCTGTTCGCCAAAGCGATTCACAACAACTCCGCCCGCCGTGACGGTAAATTCGTTGCCATAAATTGCTCCGCCATGCCTGACTTACTTCTGGAATCCGAGCTTTTCGGCCATGTCAAAGGTGCATTCACTTCGGCGACCTCCAATAAGAAGGGTCTGTTTGAAGAAGCGAACGGTGGCACCGTCTTCCTCGATGAAGTCGGTGATACCTCGCCGTCCCTTCAGGCCAAGCTGTTGCGCGTTCTGCAGGAAGAGGAAATCCGGCCGGTCGGCTCGAACCAAACCTGCAAAACCAACGTGCGCGTAATTGCCGCCACCAACAAAAGTCTCGAATCCCTGGTGGCGCAGGGCACATTCCGCGAAGACCTGTATTACCGTCTCAACGTCATTTCGATTCACTTGCCGTCTCTCGCCGAGCGGCGTGACGATATCATCCCACTGGCAAATCATTTCCTGCATAAGTACTGCCAGCATTTCAACAAACCGGTGAAGCGCCTGAGCGATGCCGCTTGTGATCGCCTGATCCGGCATGATTGGCCCGGGAATGTCCGCGAACTGGAAAACACGATCAAACGCGCGGTCGCTTTGTCGAACCTCGATCTGATCGACGTGGACAATCTGTTCCTGATGAAGCCGCTGTCCAAATCCGAATTGCTGGATGTTGACCGGCGCGACGGTGTTTCCGGCAACGTCTCCTTGGTCGACATGCAGAGGGATCACATCCTTCGCAGTTTGAAGGATAACAAGTGGAACTATTCCATAACAGCCGGCAAACTGGGAATCGGGCGAACCACGCTCTGGCGTAAGGTCAAGAAGTACAACATTACCAAGGAATAGACGATCACTAATGACCCCGGGTTACGGTGAGGTGCCGAAGTGCTGACATCGACTAGTACCAAGCTTCTGGCAATTCTGATTCTGACTGCGGCGATTTTTGGCGCAGTCCTGCTCTGGTCCTTCAGCAACCAGAATCGATTGCTGGATCGGAATCTGGCATTCGAGAAGGACGAACGTGTGGAACTCGTCAGCCGCGTCGTCGACCTCAGCAGCATATCTCTGAATTCGTTCGCCGATGACTATAGCCGCTGGGACGAAATGGTACAATTCGTCAAAACCGTCGATCTCCAGTGGGCGCAAGTCAATATCGATGCCTCCTTACGCAGTTTTTCCGCCGATGCTGCCTGGGTTTATGACGATAGCACTCGACTTGTCTATTCCGTAAATACTTTCGGTGATAGCAGTAGGTCGGTTGTGCCGGTATCATCGGCTGATCGCAGCTTTATAATCAATGGCCCACGTTTCCGCTACTTTTTCGTGAATTCCAGGTGGGGCATCATCGAGGTGCGTCAGGCGCCCATTCAGCCGACAATCGATACTCTCAGGTTGACGCCGGCCAAAGGTTACCTTTTCGTCGGACGGCTTTGGTCGCCCACCTACCTCGAACGTCTCGCTCGTTATACCGGATCGACTCTCGGCATCGACACTGTCGGAATGGCTGCTGTACAGGATTCACTCACTAACAGAACGGACACAGCAGTCCCAATTCATAGTACCTTGAACGGACTGCACGGAGAGCCGGTAGCTTGTTTGGACTCCAAGTATGCGATATCGGAATCCCACACCATGGAGACCGTACTGCGTAGACAGGCAGAGATTGTAGCGTTGTTCCTCCTGACCGTTCTGGCAATGTTGGCCGTTTCGCTCTATCGACTCGTCAGGCGTCCGCTCTCCCTGATATCCGAAAGTCTTGCCACCAACCGGCCGCAGATTCTTGTTTCGCTGGCGCGGAAGTTCGACGAGTTCGGGAAACTGGCGCGTCTGGTCATGGAGTCAGTGGATCACAAACAGCAACTGGAACATGAGATTGCCGAACGCGAACGTGCGGAATCCGCCGTTCGCGAAAGTGAAAATTTCTTGCGGGAAGTAATGGACGGCATCCAGGACGGCATCAGCGTTGCAGGCCGCGATCTGAAGATCATTCGCACCAACAAGACCATGGAGCAATGGTATTCCCACCGTATGCCGCTGGTCGGCAGACAGTGTTACGAAGTCTATCACGGCACCGATCAGTTCTGTGCCGAATGTCCGGCGCTTCAGGCGATGGAGACCTTGTCCCCGTGTACACATGAAGTTCCGTATGTATCACCTTCCGGCGAGCACCGCTGCTTGGAACTGTACGCGCATCCACTCATAGGTGACACCGGAAAAGCCGTCGGCGTGGTAGAATATGTTCACGATATCACCGATCGCAAGAACGCCGACAATCGCGTCCGTCAACAACTGGAGTTTCTCCAGACCGTAATAGATACCATCCCAACGCCGGTCTATATCAAGGACATCAATCTTCGGTATACCGGCTGCAACAAGTCGTTTGAGGCCTTTGTCGGCAAGGATAAGTCCGAGGTAGTCGGCAAGTCGGTTTACGACCTGCTGAACAAAGACACAGCGGAGAAACTTCAGCAGGCCGACAGGGAGTTGCTTGCCGAAGGCGGAAAACGATTTTACGAAACGCGCCTGCAGTTCCTGGACGGCACTGACCGCGAAGTCATATATTACAAAGCGGCCTACCGTGACCCTGAGGGCAGAGTCGCCGGTATTGCCGCGACACTTATCGACATCAATGAGCGCAAGCAAGTCGAGGTTGCTTTACGGGAAAGCGAAAAGCGATATCGCACGCTGATACAAAGCCAGGGCGAAGGCGCCGCTACTATCGGCATCGGCGATCGCTTCACGTTCGCCAATCCTGCTGCTGAGCGGATTTTCGGCGCCGATACTGGTCAACTGGTGGGCAAGTCCGTCTTGGAATATTTCGACGGTCCCAAGTTTGAAGCGTTCAAGCGCGAAATTCTGGATGGCCCGCCGGATTCGCCTCGTACCTGCGAACTGCGGATCAGACGTACCGATGACGAGCTTCGCGATATTCTCTTAACTGCGACTCCGCAATATGACGATGATGGACACTTTACCGGCCTGTTTGGAGTCTTCCGTGACATGACGGAGCGCAATCGCATCGCCGAGGAGCGGTCCAAATTCATGTCGGTCATCGACGGCGCCCCGGAAGCCATTGTTGTGCTGGATGCCGCCGGAACCATCGTTTACGTGAATCGAGCTTTCGCGACCATTACCGGTGTGGCCGCCGACCAAGCGGTTGGCCGTTATTTCGAGGCTTTGGTGCGGCGAATCTACGCCAACAAGCTCTATTCAATTCCCTGGGATCGCCTGAAACAGGGCGAATCCTGCACTGACACGGTCGCCTACAAAGGCGAGGACGGCCTGTTCCGCGTGATGGATCAGACCATCTCGCCGATCGGTTCCTCCTTCGGCGAAGTTGCAAATTACGTGCTATTCATCCGTGACGTCACTGAAGAACGCGAACTGGAAATCCGTGCCCGCTGGGCTGATGAACGCTTACGTTTGAGTATCGACGGCATGGTCGATGGACTTACGCTGTGGGATGCGCGGATGACACAGGACGGCGACGTAGACGAATTCTTGTGCTCGGAAGCCAACCCGGCCGCACTGATAATACTTGGCAAAGAACGCCCCGATGTCGTGGGACGAAATGTCCGCCACCTGATGGAGGGCGTTCAGGACTACGATCTGCATGACTTGTTCCTGCGAGTTCATGAACGCGGCAAGCCGGTCATTATCGAACACCTGCATTTCGTCAGGGGCGACTCGAAAACAGTCCTCAGCATTCATGTCTGGGCTGTCGGCACCGGCGTTGCCTGCCACCTCCGCGACATTACGCAGCAATTGGAACTCGAATCCCAACTTCGGCAAGCCCAGAAGCTCGAGGCCGTGGGCTCGCTGGCGGCGGGAATTGCGCACGAGATCAATACTCCGATTCAATTCGTCGGCGACAACATTCGCTTCCTCGCCGATTCTTTCACCAGTATAATTGATTTGCTCGACCATTACCGCGAATGCCGCGAGAAAATATCTTCCGAAGTGGGTGAACGCGACGAGATGGCTCAGTTGAAAAGTATAGAAGAGCGCACCGACGTCAGCTATTTGAAATCGGAGATTCCGCAGGCGGTCGAACAAAGTCTGGAGGGTGTCCGCAGAGTATCAACCATCGTGCGTGCCATGAAAGACTTCTCGCACAGTGATGAACGCGAAATGGTCCTGGCCGACGTCAACCAGATGCTGGACACCACCGTTACTATCGCACGAAATGAGCTCAAGTACGTGGCGGATGTGGTCAAGGAACTGGATGTCGACCTCCCGCAGATCGAATGTTTCCGCAATGATCTCAATCAGGTGTTCCTCAATCTGCTGATCAATGCCGCCCATGCCATCCAGGACAAGGTCGGTGACGGTTCACAGGGTAGGGGAACCATCACTGTCAGAACCAAGCGCGACGGCGGAACGGTCATCGTGTCTGTTTCCGATAGCGGTTGCGGTATCCCGGAGAGTATCCGGCATCGAATCTTCGAGCATTTCTTTACGACCAAGCAGGTCGGCAGGGGAACCGGCCAGGGGCTGGCAATTGCACGCTCCATCGTCATCGAGAAACACAAGGGCTCGATCACTTTCGACAGCAGGGTGGGTGAAGGCACAACCTTCTATGTTCGTCTGCCGATAACCAGACAGGAGGTAGCACATGCCGACTCGTAGCATCCTATTTGTCGACGATGATCAGAACGTCCTGAACGGCCTGCGCCGCATGATGCATCCTTTCCGCAACGAATTTGAATTACGATTTGCCACCAGCGGCGTGGAAGCTCTCGACCAGATGGCCAAGGAAGTACCGGACGTGGTGGTTTCCGACATGAGAATGTCGGGAATGACCGGCGCCGATCTGCTGAAAGAGATCTACAAGAAGTATCCCGGCACCGTACGCTTTATCCTTTCGGGACATTCCGACCGGGAGCTGATCATGCAGTCCGTCGGATTCGCCCATCAGTATCTTGCGAAGCCGTGCGATCCTGAAGCCCTGCGAAACGCCATCAGTCGTTCACTGGCGCTCAAGAGTCTGCTGAGCAACCCGACTCTGCATGCACGGTTAACCGAAATCCAGACTTTGCCGACACCGCCGGCGATCTATAACAAGCTAGTCGCCGAATTGCAGTCGGAAGAGGGTTCGGTAAAGGCCGTCGCCGACATTATTGCCCAGGACATTGCCATGACGGCAAAGATTCTGCAAGTTGTTAACTCGGCATTCTTCGGCCTGCCAACTCGCGTGGAGAGCCCCCTGCGGGCCGTCAACCTTCTTGGATTGGAAACGGTGCGCGCGCTGGTGCTCACGGTCGGAATATTCTCGCAATCAAGCACCAATCCGCTCGGCGGTATTTCCGTAGACTCAATCTATTTCCACAGTCTGGCCGTAGGTGCTGCCGCCAAGCGGGCAGCCAAGGAACTGGGATTGGACCTGCGGCTGTGCGAGGACGCCCTGATGGCCGGAATGATGCATGATATCGGTCAGTTGATTTCGCTCACTCATTTTCGCAAAGAAATGAAATCGGCACAGGAACTGTCCAAACAGTTGAACATCAAAGTTCACGAGGCCGAGAAACAAATTACCGGAGTCAGCCATGCCGATTTGGGAGCGCACCTGCTTTCGATCTGGGGCCTGCCCGATTCGATAGTTGAGGCCGTGGCGTTTCACCACAACCCCGCCGCAAACGTCAGCATGGTGCCCAGTGTTCTGACCGCCGTCCATCTGGCAAATGCATTCGTTAATGCCGGCGCCGGAGCAAATCTGAGTGATTTTCTGGACATGGATTATATCACGCGTCTACAACTTGCCGAGCGTCTTGATCGGTTGCGCGAAGTCAGTATGATAGAGTAAATAAGCTTGAGCGGAGAATAGATATGGTTAGTCAAAATTCTGAAAAGATACTCTTTGTCGACGACGATCCGATCCTCCTAGCCGGAATTGCCCGTCAGTTTCACGGCAAATTTCAGATTGTCACGGCTGAAGGCGGTATTGCTGGTCTGAATAAAGTCGAACAGGAAGGACCGTACGCAGTTGTCGTCGCGGACATGCGCATGCCCGATATGAACGGCATCCAGTTGCTGTCGAAAATACAGGCCATCGCGCCCAACACGGTTCGCATCATGCTGACCGGCAACGCCGACTTGGGCACCGCCATGCATGCGGTTAACGAAGGCAATATCTTTCGCTTCCTGGAAAAACCGTGCCACAAGGACACGCTCGAATGGGCCTTGCAATCAGCCCTGGAATTGCACCGTCACAAGACCGCCGAAAAGGAATTGTTGGAAAAGACGCTTTACGGCAGTGTGCAAGTGCTGGTGGACATTTTGGCTCTCACCAACCCGATGGCTTTCAGTCGCGCATCGCGCCTGAAAAACTATTGCAGCCAGATCGCAGGACTGTTGAAAGTTGAGAAAGTCTGGCGCCTGGAGTTGGCGGCGCTGCTGTCCCAAATCGGCTGCGTTTCTATTCCGGCTGACACGCTGGCGAAAGTATTCTCCGGGGATGAGCTTACGGCCGACGAAAAGAAGATGTACAATGCCCATCCCGATTTGGGCACCCAATTGTTGGCGCGTATTCCCCGTCTGGGCGCCGTAACTGCCACAATCTCGGGCCAACTGAAGGCATTCAAGGATTTCCCGAAAACTGACGATCCGTCCGGAGAACTTCCTGCAGATCCCGGTGTGCTGGGAGCACAGATTCTGCGGGTCGCCCTCGATTTCGACACCCTCATATGTCGTGGTGATAACCCAACGCAGGCAACCGGGGAGATGCATCGCCGCGAAAGTGAATACAACCCGCTTATTGTTGAGGTTTTGAAGGATGTCCAACCTGTTGCCGTCGAAATGGAAACGCGCGTCGTCAAGGTGCGCGACCTCAATAACTCGATGGTGCTCGCGGAAGACATTCGCACGCGGACCGGAATTCTCGTGGCTGCGAAAGATCAGGAAGTCAACCTGTCTATGCGGGCGCGTTTGCGCAATTATGATGAGCGGCGCGACATTCCCGAAGACGTGCGCGTATTCGTGCCGAAGGGACATATCCGTCAGTCGGTGCCCACTTCGACAACTTAGTTTCCCACCTCAAGATGCTTTGAGCCGGCGCATCAACACTGCGCCGGCATCACTTCTCGCATGACAATTTCAACTAGTTTCGACCAGCTTATCGACTCAACGGGGAAATCTGCCCCAACAGAATACCCAGGGAAACTCAAGTCCTAAGATCTTCAAATCTGGCTGCAGCAGCCCCAATCAGCACGGAACAATGCTGTACGCACTCTTGCGGGAACCTTTCTCCTCAAAAAGTTGTTCTTATTGACAAATGGTTCTCCGTCTATTAGTTATCGGACTATGTTCGGGAAAAAGACGAAGAGCGCGAGGAGTTTGTTCGAGTCAGAGGCGTTGGTTCACACCGACGCGCTGTTTCGAACGGCATTGCGGATGACCAAGAATTCATCAGATGCCGAGGATTTAGTTCAGGAGACCTTGTTAAAGGCATACAAGAGCTTTGACCGTTTCGAAGCGGGCACGAACGCCAAGGCGTGGCTGTTCAAGATTATGACCAACACGTTCATCAATTCCTATCGATCCAAACAAAAAGAGTCGATTTCGGTGTCGTTCGATGATGTCGACGATAATTTCCTGCACTCTCAGTTGACTGGTCCTGCCGCCAATACCGGTGATCCGGAAAAGGACTTTTTCAACAAGATCCTTGACAAGGACGTGGAAGAGGCAATCGAGAAGCTGCCGGAAGAATTCCGGGTCGTCGTAGTTCTGGCATTTTATGAGGGGTTCGCATATCAAGAGATCGCCGATGTTCTCGGCATCCAGGTTGGTACTGTAAAATCCCGTCTCCATCGCGGACGCAAGATCCTGCAGAAGTTATTGTGGGAATACGCACACGGTAGCGACGACAAATCCAAGGAGTCGGCTGAATCGTGAACTGTCGTGAAGCACTCGCCAAGTTATATGATTACCTCGACAAGGAATTGAACGAGGACGATCAGAAGGGGCTGGAACGGCATCTGGAGCATTGTTCCGACTGCCTGAAGAAATATGAGCTCGAGGAAGAGTTCAATACGTTCGTGCGGAAGAAAATCGCGTGCAATCCGGACGTCACTCAGCTAAAGGACCGGATTCGCCAGCAAATCGATAAGATCGACTCCGCGGCCCAACCCCGCAACATTATGTATCTGCTGGTGCCGCTCGTGGCGGCGGTGATCATCGCCTTCGTCATATTCGTGCCCTGGGGCAAGAATTCCGATCCGCAGGCGGTGTTGCTTGCGGTGCAGCCGCTCGCTGATGAACATACCAAATGCTTGCAGAATCTGATCAATTTCGATGTGCAATCGACTGACCCCAACGTGGTCAAGGCGAGCATGGCGACGATTCCGGATATCCCGGATGAATTGTTCAAACCGTCGACTCCGGATATCGGCATCCATGCTGCCGGCGTTGTCCACCTGTCCAGTGGCGACAAAGCCCACCTGGATTACACGGCTTACGGAGAAGATGTGTCGGTCTTTGTGCTGCCGCAGGGAACGATTGACAAGAAGCCGTTTAAGAAGGTCAACCATGAGGGCGAGGCGTACTATACCGGTTCGTGTCCATACTACCATTATGTAATCTGGACGTGCGATGAGGCGGAATGTGTGGCGGTGAGTAAGCTGGCGCCTGACAAGTTGCTGGAATTTGCGCTGAATTACTGAGCCATTTTCGCTACCCGAGTCCCCAGTCTCCAACAGCTCCAAGAGCCATTTGCCGAGTTAGGCACTTTTGCGCGAAGGAATCTCAAATTGACATTCCGGCTGCGAATCGTATAATTACGCCGTGATTCGTCCTCGATTTGTTGTTTCTCTGCTGGCAATTCTCGCCGTTTCTTCTGCGTTCATCATTCAGTGCCAAACACCGGCGCCGGCGGCGAAGAAATTCGTGGCTTACAGTTCCCCGGGTTTGACGGATAAAGTAAACTGGCGCAACTGGGAAGATTCCACCTTCGCCGAAGCACAGAGTGTGAACAAGCCGATCTTACTGTTCCTTTCGGCGGCCTGGTGCGGCCAGTGCACTCGGATGGAGCAGGAAGTCCTCGCCAACGACAAAATCGCGGCTGAAATTCGCAATAATTATCTGCCGATTAAGATTGATGCCGATCGCTATCCCGACATTTATGACCGTTATCACCTCGGTGGCTATCCATCGTGCGTTATACTGACCCCCGATGCCCGCATCATCGGCGGCGGAAACAATCTGCCGGTTGATTCTCTTCGTCTCCTGCTGACCATGATCGACAAATACTGGAAAGATAATCGAGCGGTCGTGCTGGGACAGGCAGACAAGCTGCAGAAGCTCTTCGTACAGGCCGCGACATCCAGCAAACCGCAAAAACCCTCCGATGTGGCGATTGCGCTTGCCGATCAAGTGGTAACCCGTCAGTACGATTCCACTTACGGCGGTTTCGGCACCCAACCCAAATTCCCTTTGCCCGACGTTTACGAGTTCATGTTTACGGCTACCGGGCCGCAAGGGGGACTGCTTTTCAAGAACGAAATCATGAAGACTTTCAACGCTCAGCTCGCGTTGCTGGATACAACCTGGGGAGGATTCTATCGTTACGCCGCCTTTGCCGACTGGAGCGGGGCCAGCCACGAGAAGCTCCTCGATGGCAATGCCAAATTGCTGAGCAACTACCTCGATGCATACTTGATCTCGAATGATGAAGAATACAAACACGCCGCCGAGTTAACCGTTGGTTACCTCGATCGCTTTCTGCGCAGCGGCGACGGCTGGGGTTTCTACAACAGCCAGCAGGGGGAAGTCATCAGCGCCGGAGCGATTGACCCGCAACAGTATTTCGCACTGTCCGATGAAGGCCGTCTCCGACATGGCGTGCCTCGAGTCGATAGTTCCATGTACACCGATGCCAACTGCACTGCCGTGAGGGCTTACTTCAAGGCAATGCGAGTGATCGGTCGCCAGGAATACGGAGAATATGCTTCAAAGACGCTGGATCAGATTTTGGTCAAGGCCAAAGGTGAATCGTCCGGACTGTATCATGATCTGCTGCGCCCTTCGCAATCGGAGTTCGGACTGCTGCCCGATCAAATTGCCTGCATTCAGGCATTATTGGACGGCTATGAAACTCTGGGCAATAAGGATTATCTCGCCAGGGCGCGCGACATCGCCAATTTCGTGATCAAGTATCTTGCTGATCCGGATTCCGGCGGTGTCCATTACGAAGTTTCCGTTGCCGGATTTCCGGGAAGAATGTCGGTTCCCCTCAAGCCGTACAACTACAATTGCGACGCCGTAGTGGCTTTCGTGCGTCTCTACCATCTTACCGCCGATGAAGCATACAAAAACTTGGCAGTGGGAATCGTAAATTATCTATTTAACACGCCGATCCGCGAGGATGACTTGCGGCTGTGCAAGCTGGCGATGGCACATCTGTGGAACAGCCGCGTGCCGTTGACGTTCGTGGTGGTGGGCAAGCCGGATGATACGCGTCGCAGTCTGCTGCGGTCATTCTGGAAGACATATTTTTCACGCGAAATTGTTCTTCAATTTGAACCCGGCGTCGATAATTCCGTATTAAAGGACATGAATTTTCCCGCAACCGACCAGCCGTCGCTGTATGTTTGTATTGATTCCCTGCGGTCGCCGGCGATTGTCGATACCGCAACGGTCGCGGACAAGATCAAAGAATTCCTACGCGGCAAGTAGTCAATGTGTATTGTTAATATTCTGTCGGAGCATCACTGCTGATGGGTAAACTGCGTCGCTGGCGCAAGATCGGTTCCGATCTCAAGTTGGAGGCCTACACACTCTACCTTGCAGCCAAAGACTCGCGCACACCTTGGTACGCCAAGGCGGTTGTAGCATCTGTCGTGGGCTATGCTCTCAGCCCGATCGACCTCGTTCCCGACTTCATACCGATTCTCGGCTACCTCGATGACCTGCTGATCATCTCGCTCGGCATCGCGCTGGCCGTGCGTTTGATTCCCCGCGACGTTCTGGATGATTGCCGTAGGCAGGCGCCGCTGACAATTCAGTCCGCCGTGCGCGCCGCAGCCATCGCGGCCGGAGTGATCGTTCTCCTCTGGGTGGTCTTCGCTGTCTGCGTCATACTGATCCTCAGAAGAATTCTCTAGGTCGGCCTGGCACTCTCTTTCGACTTGACTTTCTCCCGACAAAACCCAACCTTGTACCTAATCAAGAATGACCTTGCTCGCTTTGGATTACACTCTATGGCGGGAACCATTTTCAATTACGTAACAATGCGAAGTGGTGGGTAGACATGCATTCGAAAAGCAAGTCCTGGTTCAATTTGCCGGTAGCCGTGCTGGCGATAATTGCCGTGCTGGTCGCTACCGGCCAGATCAGCGCGCAGGAGAAAGTTGGCGGCGCCGGAGTCTTGTTTTTGAACATCTCCCATTCCGCCAGGGCTAATGGCATGGGACAGTGTGTAGTCAACATGGTCAATGAGGAATCGGTCCTGTACAATCCCGGTTCGCTTGGATTATTGCACCTGCAGAAAATCTTTGCCATCACCGCTCCGGCCAAGACCAAGTGGCTCCCAGAGCTTACTGATGACTTCAACACAACAACATTCAACGCCAGTGGCGGAGTGTCGCGCCATTGGCTGTCACACGGGGCCAATTCCGATCTGAATTACGCAGCGTCTGTCGCGTATTCGCGGACCAAATTGGACTACGGCAAGATCTATGTTGGCGCATATGAAGGGACTGAAAACCTGTCTATCGAGGCATACGATAAGGCGGACATGTACTCTGCGGCCGTGGGAGTGGAGTATTACTTTAGAATCGGGATCGGCTACACGTACAAAAAGATTGTCTCCCACTTAACTTCGTTTTCTGGAGGTCACGGCAGTAGTCTTGGCGGCAAGGCGACGGCCCACGACATCGGCGCAATCCTTGAGCTTCCCATCGGCAAGATACTGACTGATAAGTGGAACGGTGGCAATTCCGAGCGGACTTTCGGATTTGAGTTGACGCCTTCCGTGGCTTACGCAAAACTCAATACTGGAGACCCGTTCACCTACCCGCAGGCAGCTCAGAGTGATAGACTGCCCAAAATCAGCAGAGTCGGGTTGTCGATATATTCCTCGCTCAAAGTGAGAGAAGCCACAGCGATATCGGTCCAGTTCGCCTCAGAAACCGAAAAGGAGCTATACGGCAGCGACGTCAGTGTGAAGAAGTGGGGATTGGAAATTGGCTTGCTCGGTATCGGTTACGTGCGCACCGGGAAATATAACCTCGATAACGGGCGCATGAATTTCGACACCGACGGCTTCGGACTTAGTCTCAACGGTGCAATCCTCTGGCTGGAAAATGTGAATTTACTGAAGTTGGGCGATGGTTTTACCGGACGCACGGTGCGCAGTTTTGATCTGTCATATGACTATGCCAAATATCCTTTGCTGGACAACATGGCCTTAAGCGGTACGAAATTCGCCCGACTACGATTGTCGTTTTAGCGGGCAGTTGACTGTGCCTCGCGGTTGATTCCTGCGAGAGCGAATCCACATTGCCACAATTCCCGTTGACCTGGCGCATACAATCCGGCATTATCTCTTACGGGAAAGCGCCATGATCTCATATCCGAAGATTAAGGATGATCTCCGGCTGCAGCAGGAAGCTGTCGACGGGGTTGTCTATTACACCATCAAAGAACCGGTCTCAGGCAAATTCATCCGCCTGAGGGAGCCGGAGTATTTCCTGCTGGCGTCGCTGGACGGCACCCGCACGTCGGCAGATGCGGCTGACCTGTTCATCAAAACCTTCAATAAGACAATTACTCCGGAAGCAGTTGACCAATTCGCTGGCCGTATCGGCGAACTGGGGTTTTTCGAAGGCACCATCGCCAGAACAACGCGGCGGCGATCAGCGCTTTTCATTCCACTCAAGGCTTTCAACCCGGAGCAAATTCTCAATCGACTGTATCCCAAAGTACGCTGGCTGATGTCGCTGCCGGCGATCTGGCTGCAGGCACTAATCGTGGTTGTAGGCGGGATCGTCTTCTTCGCGAATATCGAACGATTTCCTTTCAGCATCACGGCAATATTTCGGGCTGCGGATATTGTGACGATTATTGCCTCGTTGTTTGTCATCACGGTCGTACATGAGTTTGCCCACGCGCTGACTTGTCGCCGATATGGCGGCAATGTGCGCGAAATGGGGTTCCTGCTGCTCTATTTTCAGCCCTGCTTCTACTGCAATGTCTCGGACGCCTACCTGTTCCCGAATCGCCGCGAACGGCTGTTGGTCACGGCTAGCCGGAGTTCTGGCGCAGGCGGTTCTCTGGGGACTGTTTACGCTCCTCTGGCGCGTGACCGTCGAGGGCTATTTTCTGAACCGCATCTTCTATTTGATCGCTGCCGTCTGTTTTGCGACCACGGCGTTTAATCTCAATCCGGCGATCAAGCTGGACGGTTACTACCTGCTTGCCGACTATCTGCGCATCCCGAACCTGCGCCAGAAAGCTTTCAGCTACATCTGGGCGCGCATCAGGACCAACTCTTCGGGTGCGCACCTGCGGACATCATTGCCACACCACGTGAAAGGCAGGATTTACCGTTGGTATGGCCTGTTGGCGATCGCCTACTCGCTGTTCCTGATAATCTTCCTGCTCTACCGGGGCGGCGAGTTTCTGATAGGGAAATGGAGCGGTTTCGGATTTGTGTTGTTCATCGCTCTGAGTTTGCTTATTTTCAAAAGGCTTTTGGTTAGATGGTCGCAGGCGCTTATCGTCCGTATGGCGGGAGCGAAAAAAGGTCTGGATGAAACCGAAGCGCATCGCAATTTATGTCGGCATTATTGTTTTGGTGGTACTGGCCGGCAGTTCTGATTCGAGTAGGTCAGACAACCGGCGGACCGGCACGTGTACTGGCAGCGGAATCGTATGTCGTCAAGCGCGTGGGACCGAGCTTGATCGAGGGGCGCTATTTCCGCGGCGGCGTTGAAGATTTCGAAACCTCGCAAATATTCCAGCTTACAGCTTCCGATTACGCAATCACACAAATTCAACCGCGATATTCCGATCGGCGATACCGTTCACGCCGGCGACACGCTCCTAACGATCAACTCGACTCTGAATTCGGGTTCGCTGGCTGAGGCGCTGTCGGATCTGAAACGCGCTGAAGCGGACCGGCGCTTGTTGCTGTCCGATCCCAAGGCCGAGGAAGTTGCCACGAAACGCGCCGATATCCAGCAGGCGGAAGCGGTGTATGAGTCTTCCCGGCAGGAATTCAATCGCGTGAAGGAATTGCATTCGAAGAAGCTGATTTCCGACGACGATTACGAGCGCTCGGTTTCGCAGTTCAAGATCGCCCCGTCGTCATGGGATGCCCAGAAAAGCGAACTTAAACTGCTAAAATCAGCTCCCAAGGCGGCCGCGGTCGAGAGGATCGATGCCGACATAGAGAAACTGACATGCGCGCGTCGACTATTTGAAGAGTCAACTGGCGGCGTCGACGATTATCAGCCCCTTTGACGGTGTTATGGTCGGAGCGGCTGATTCCCGTGACTTGTTCCAGCTCGCCCGAACTGAGTCGCTGATGGTCGAAGTCGATCTGCGCGAATCTGATCTTGATCTGCTGAACCCCGGCGCCGCCGTAGAATTGCGGGTCAGCGCCTTTCCGGGGACGCCACACTTGGGCAAGGTTCTTAAGTTCAAAATGTCACCTCAATTGAAGGCGGTAGCGGCTGTCGCGAACGAAAATCACTTTCTGCTACCCGAGATGTCGGGGTATGCCAAGGTCGATTGCGGCCGAGTCTCCCTGGTCGGAATTGCTGTTTAGGAAGATATCGAGGTTCTTCCGACTCGAATTTTGGTCCTGGTTTTAGGGGCTGGAAATCAATATATGGGCTGGCAAAAGACGACAAAACACCAAATGTTGGGTATACGTCCAGTTTGTACAGGAAAATCGACCTACAAACTCAAATTTATCTTGACAAACTCGGACTCCATTTTATCTTAATATGGACATTGCATCGACGTGGCATAATTGCCAAAAACAGCGAGTATCATCGGGAGGCCCGAAAACGGGAGCCCTGCGATAAAAGAAAAACACGTGCGCCACTTCACCTTGGCGCCGTGAATACCGGTTCACTGAACTCATGGGAGGAGGTGAAGTTTTGGAGTTATACAATCTGATGATTGAGGTGCTCGAGGAGAAAGTCGCCCCAGGTGGTTTCAGCCAGGGTGGACAATAGTAACTCCAGCAACCTCAGACCGGTCATTGAAGAGGACTGTCCCCATGACGGTCCTCTTCTTTTTTTAGGTCGCGAGCGTTGACATCTCCTCGAGCTTCTCAGCGATTCTAAGCTTGGCGGGATCCGACAAATAGCGCTGCTTAAGGGCAGGATCTACAATTCCCTCCGCTAGTTCTTTCAATGTTTCAAACGCCTCGATAAAGCACTTGAAGGCGCGTTCGTATTCGGTGAGCGTCTGATATGTTTCACCGAGCGCCGCCAGTGATCGCCAGGTTTGTTCCGGGTTGGGAAGAGTCTTGGCGGCAATATAAGCGTCATGGAACAGCGTGACTGCGCGCTTGTGGCGGTTGTTGTGCGATTCAATTTGACCGTTGATGTAGTTGATCCGCGCTTCAAACGTGTTAATGCCCTCGAATTGCGGCATCAATCTGATCTGCTCGAACACTTCCTGCGCCAGTGACAGCGACCCCAAATCCAGCAGGAACTGGACGCGATCGAGCCGGATCGTCAATTTCTCGCGCTGCAACGGCAGTCCGGCGAGAATTTCCTCCGCCTGCCGCAGGAATTCCCAAACCGCCGATTCCTGTTCTCGGGCAGCGGCCGCTAATCGCGCCTGTGTGAGGAATGATCTGGCCTTGCTCTTCGGTTCGTCGAGCTTCTCGGCGTGCGCCATGGCTTCAAGAGTGAATATGCTTGCCCGCGAGTGATCGCCAAGAAGACGATGGTATTCGGCGCGCTCTTCCGTCAACCGGAGCGTTAATGTCTGGTCATCGACGTTGTGCTCCAGACGCCCGGCAACGTCCAATAGTCCGGCGGCGCGGCGGTAGCGGCCGGTAATGAGCATGAGTGACGCGAGCATCGTGGCGAAATTCGCGCGGTGTGAGAAGTCGTTCTGTTTTGCGAGCCGAAATCCGGAGAATAACCAGTCGGCGGCCTTCTGATAGTTGCCGCGACGCCACTCGACCTCGTAAAGATTTTCGTAATTGTAAAGGATTTCCTTTTCCGCACCCTGGGTCAGGTTGATGCGCAACGATTCGTTCAAGATAGTCTGTTGCTTTCTGCAGGTCCTCAATTTCGTAATAAATGGCGCCCAGGTTGTTGGCAGTGCGCGCGTACTCCGGCCAGTCACCGATTTCCTGTTTGATGGCCAGCGATTCCTCGCAGAGCCGAATACCTTCCGCGATGTGCTTCTGCACGAGTTTCACGGTGCCAAGATTGCTCAGGGTTGAAGCAATGTCCCGTCGGGCCCCCAGATGCCTTTGAACTTCCAGTGCCGTTTCATAGTTGATCGCGGCGCCGGACAAGTCGCCGATCAGCCATTGGATATTGCCGATATTATTGAAGCAGTGCGAAAGTTCGAGCTCATCGCCCAGCTTGCCGTAAAGCCCGACGGCGTGGTCGAGCACGTGGTTGCCGCGGCGGTAATCACGTTTGCTCTTGTAAACGTCGCCGAGATCCTTGTACGCCTCTGCCAGCATGGCATTGTTGCCGGAGCGAGTTGCCAGCCGAATCAAGCGGGCATAATCGGAGATAGCGCGGTCATAATCGCCGGCGTCCTTGCGGATGTCTCCCGAAATCATCAGGAGTTTCACTCGAAGATCAAGCCCAATTTCGTTCATCGGGAGCGACTGCGCTTGCGTCAGATATGCGCGTGCACGATCAGGTTTCTGTTCGCTGCGGAAACGCTCGGCAAGCTGAACCGCGACTTCGGCAGCCGGTTCCGCGCGGCCCGCGCCGGCCAGATGGTAGAACAACTGCTCGTCGAGATCGACGTCGGTGACTACCAGTCCATTGTCCAGCAGGGCAACCCATTCGCAATGCAGCGATACTTTCTCTTCCTGCGACAGGCGGCCGTAGAAATACTCGCGGTAGTAGGTCTTGACAAATTGAAAAGTGTCAGATGTCAAAATCCCGGAAACGATCAGGTCCTCGAGATCGATCGCACTGATACTTGCGCTTTCGACCACAATATCATGAGGATTGTCAAAGGCGTCCGCGGCAAAGAGCGACACGGCTGCCAGTGAACCCTCATTGACGGAGGGCAACATCAACGCCACAGCGTCGAAGTATTCCTCCGACGGCTGGAAGCGGAAGACCTGGTCGCGTGGCAGCGTGATTCTGCCGGCCTTGACGTTGAGCAATCCCTGATCTTCAAACTGCAGCAGGAGCAGATTAATCAGGGCCATATTGCCGCCGCTGAGGCGATACAGCATGTCCGTCACACCGGCATCGTATCCGGACGGAAAAAGCTTCCTGAGAATGGCATCGAAGGCAAACCGATCCAGCTCCGCATACGAGACTTGACGGAAATTGTGCGAGGTCGGGCTGGTTCCGCCCAGTCGCACGACGTGGCTCGCGCCATCGCTGAGCGAATAAGTGATTTGTGCCTGACTAGTTCGCGATACAGCGAATCCTGCAATCTGCAAATGATCGGAGATCGCGTCGAGGAGACGCGTAGTTTCTCCCTGATAAGCGTCGTTGATCAGAAAATCGTGTTCGACCGCCGGTATTTCCTGTTTGATAAAGCTTACGTTGTAAGCCCACAGGTAGTGGTGCAGATAACTTCGAGCCGTGGATGGATCGAGATCGCTGTCGTCGATGAGTCCGTCAACTTGCAGTTGCTCGGCGATATCACCAACTGACTTGGGCCGTTGTGCCGGCTCGGGATCGAGGCAGCGGCGAACGAGCTGTGCAAATCGGGGAGTTACAATTGAATTCAGTTCGCTTACGTCGACGTCGTTGTGATCATGTTTCAGTGAAATGATCTGCAAGGGATCATCCGAGGTAAACGGCAGGCGTCCGGTGGCCATGCGGTAGAGCATCACGCCGAGCGAGTAGATGTCCGCCGCCGGCGTTGCTTCGCACTTATCGATAATTTCCGGCGCCATGTATTCGACAGTTCCGGCGCGCGCGGTATCGTTATCGCAGCAGCCGGTCGCCAGGCCCAGATCGGTCAGACGCGGACGGTGCTCGGCATCGAAAAGGACGTTTTCGCCCTTGAGATCGCGGTGAATGATATCTAGGCGATGCAGGTATTCGAGCGCCGGCAGGATTCGTCCCAGCGGGTGGAAGCGGTCTTTGGGAGCCAGGCGGTCGGTGAAGCTGTACAGGTCACCTCCCGACAGAAGCTCCATGACGAAGTAGGGGCGGTTGTCGGTGGTATAACCGAAATCGTGCAGTTTGATTATGCCGGGATGCGATAAACTTCGGAGAAGCGTGTATTCGGTGTGGAACAGTTTCCGAGTTGCGGGACTGTCGTTGATGGCAACTTTGACGGCAATGCGCTGCTGTGGCGCAGCATATGCTGAATAAACGAGACCTGTGCCGCCCTCCCCAATAAGCTCTGCCCCGTGCAGCCCCGCAGACTCGGGAAAGATATTCATGCTGATATATTACCGCTTGTGCGGCAGAACAATCTTGAATTCCGTGTACTCACCCAACTTGCTGTCAACCGTAATGGTGCCGTGATGGTTCTCGATAATTCTCTTGCAGTTGGACAGCCCCAGGCCGTGGCCGTGCGTCTTGGTCGAGAAATGCGACTCGAATATCCGTTCCATGTTTTCCGGCGGTACGCCGCAGCCGGAATCACGAACGGTGGCGACGAGACTATCGCCCTCGGTGCGAGTGGTGATCAGAATTTCGGCCTTGCTTTCGCGGTTTTCGAGAGCGTCAGCGGCGTTATACAGCAGGTTGAGAAATACTTGCTGCATTTGGCCGACATCGATCTCGCAATCGGGCAGCTCGGGGCACATTCTTACCACAAATCCGACCGATTTGAAGCGCTGCTGTGACTTGATCGTAAACAGCAGATCGTCAATCAGACGGTTGAGGTTGTACACCACCAGTTCCTGATCGAGTTTCGAGAGATCCATCAGATTATCGGTGAAGCGTTTGATCTTGTCGATGTTATCCAGAATTGCGGTCGACGATTTTTCGAGCTTGTCGAATTCGCCCTTTTTGAGCCGTACCTGCATGAGTTCGGCATTGTTCGAGATGATCGCGAGGAAGTTGTTCAGCTCGTGGCCGATTGAAGCCGCCATTTCGCCCTTGGCGATCAGTTTTTCGGAGATCGTGACATAATTTTCCAGTATCGTCTTTTCGGTGATGTCCTCGATTACCACGATCACGCCGCGACCATAATGGTCGACTTCTTCCATCGGAGAAAATTTCACGGCGACGACCTTTTCCTCTTCGCCGACGGATACGTAGCAGCGCGAAATTGACTCGTCAACACCCGAGGAAATCACGTTCTGGCAACTCTGCTGCCAGCGGTCGTAGGTGCTGTCGTTCAACAGAGCGTCAAGGGCCGTCCCAACCGGGCACTTGCGGGCGAAAATCTTTTCGGCCGCCGAATTCATTACGGCTACTCTGAGTTTACCGCTAAGTACGACCAGGCCGACCGGCGTATTGGAAACTACGTTTTCGTTGAAACGTTTCAGCCGGACGATCTTCTCGTACAGTCGGGAGTTGTTGATCGCAATCGCGGCCTGCGTGGCAAAGAGTTCGAATAAATAGAGATCGCTTTCGAGGAAGAGGCGGGCCTCGCTCGAATTGTCCAGATATATGACACCGATGACCTTTTCCTGTATCTTGAGCGGAACACACATGACGGAGCGAAGGTTCAGTTCGGCGATCGATTTCTGTTTGGAATAGCGTTCGTCGTTCTGAGCGTCGGAGGTGTAGACCGATTCGCCGGTCGCTGCGACTTTGTTGGCGATTGATCCGGAGAACTTGAAGTCCTCCTGCATCAATTCTTCTTTGCAGAGATTGTATACGGTACGGAATTGCAACTGGTTATGTTCGTCCAAAAGCATCAGAAAGCCGCGTTCGGCCTTCATCATCTCGATGGCGCGCTTCATCACTACTTGAAGAATGTCATCCGTCACCAGCGAACTGTTGACCATGGCCGAGATTTCCAGCAGGGTCTTATAGTTGCTGATCTCGCCATTGGCGGCCTTGCTCATTGACAAATGAGGACGCGCCTGGGTGATCGTGTTCACCGAACGTTCCATGCGCGTGAGTAAGTCTTCCGCGCTGGTCTCGGACGGTATGCTTCCCTGCTCATTGCTGACCGGCAGGATAAATTTGTCAGTCTTTTCCAGACTGTTCACGTTTCTTGCTTGAAAGGGCATAACACAATCCTTTACGGACGAATAAAAGTTCCGCTTTCCAAACCTTCAATAAAGGTATCGGCTACTTGGGCAATTAGTTAAGCGCTGCCGGGAAGCTTATGGAGCCGGTGATTTGTCCGGGGAAGAAGGGCAATGAGCTGCGAACGTACGATCGGTTGCGGAATCCGGTCGAATTGAGCACTATATTGAAGAGTTTTCCAGGCAGGGACTGGCCGCGGGGTTGAATCGAGGGGGACTTTTTATGTTTGCCCCCGAACAGCCAGTCTTTCAATTCGCCGACCTTGTCAGGTGTAACGTACTGTAATTCAAGAGAATATGCCATGTAACTTTCTTTGGCATAGTCGCCCGGCTGGAGCCGAAACGGGAATGTGAGAAAGTACTGTAACGTGCCAGCTAGCGAATCGAGGTAAGCCGAATCAAAAGACGAGTCCGTGTCTGCACTGGTGAGCGCATCGGCCACGAATTTCTCGCTCCACCTATCATAACTTATTACTGCATAAGCAATTAACTCTGTTCGCATGCGGTCAAACCAGAGCCGGCGCTTTTGCCACAACTCCAAACGGCAAATGACGCTGACCGGCTCGCCGTCGACTATTGAGGCGGAATCGTCTGAGGTCAGGAAACTTGCGAACGGAAACAGTACGAACAGGGTGTCGCCGGATACCGAAGCAGGCACCGACGCAACCTCCCGTTCTGCCGCCAGGGCCGGCGACAGCCAGACGAAAAATAGAATGAGGACCGAGCCGTAGCGATTGATCACATCAGAAACTTCTGCCTATCAGTGCACTCAACTGAAGTTTGTCGGTGTCTCCGTTTATCTGTCGGGTCACTTCCAGACGCAAGTATTCGCTGGCGCGGAATCCAATTCCGACGTCACCATGCCAACCACCCTTGGAAAGAAAGTTGTTATTCCAACCGGTCTTGCCCATATCGAACAGTAACGCTACGCCCACATCGCTCTTGGGGAAGTTGACGACATATTCGGCGTCAGCCAGCGCCACATGAGAACCGTAGAACTGTTTGATGCCGTAAGCTCTCAGAGTGCGAATCCCGCCAAGATAGAACAGACGGTGCAACGGCAGGGTGCCGGATGCGCCGCCGTACAATAATCTCACATTGAGATTCTGAATATAGGTCAGCGGTTGATAACGCCTCAGTTCCAGCGTGTAGCGATCGTAGTCAAAATCAGAACCAAGCTGAATGGATGAATGTTCGTACTCCACTCCGGCAACCCATCCGGCGCGCGCCAATGAACCCCGCTGATCTTCGACGGTGTTGAGCACGTACGAAGCGGTAAGAACAGCTTCGTTCTTAGTGCTGTAATACTCCAGGCCGTCGTTACGACGCTCCTGGTCAACTGACGAAAAATTGTCGCGGAAGCGTTTGTCACCGCCAAATAGGGACCACAATCTCGGATGTGCCATCATATTACCCAGCGCTTCGTAAGAATACTCCAGCCGAAATGTGTGATTGTAGTCGATCGACTGTTCGGCGAAGATCTTGCCGCCTTCTGCCTGATAGTAATCGCGGAAATCCTCGCGAATCAGCAACGCATACAGATTGTTCTCACTCTCATCGCAAATCCAGTCGTCCTCTGTGTCCGTCACGCGATAGACGGAGCCGCCGAACTTGGTCTGATTGACGTCAAACAGCGTCTGCTCAAAGCCAAGCTGGTACTTGGAGACTTTGGACGTAAAGCCGTACCCGTATTTGAAAAAAAACTTGGGAAGCAGTTTCTCCTCCGACTGAAAGGTCACGCTCGGAATCAGGGATAGGCCGTCCACGCGGGTGTACGAGGCATCAAGTCCGACGTGCACGGCAGATTTGTCAGCTGTGCCTTTCTTGCGGTAGTGGACTTTGGCCTGTTGCCAGGACTCGGTAGACTGGTAAGTGCCGTAAACTCTGGCCTGCCGATGTTTGTGAATTTCGCCCCCGATAGCAAAGACGTCGCGCTGGCAGATTGCGGCGCTGGTCAGGCGGACATCACCAAACAGCGCTACCACGTAACCGTTGACCTCGCCTTCAATCACCGCCTCGCCACCGACACAGAACACGTTGCCGCGCACGAAATCACCGGGCGGCACATTTACTTTCTGGAACGAGGCATAGCGAAACCTGTCGACTGCGCGCCGGGAATGAGCGCGTTCTTCCTGTTTAGCCAGGGTCAATTTGAAACCGCCGCAGCAAGTGTTGACGTCATAGGGTGTCAACGTGTCGAGGGCGAAAACCCTGTTGCCGACAAAGAGCGAATCGCCGGAGATCAGGACTCGGTCGCGGATCAGGATCTGGTTTGCCGATTTGCGGATTTCGGCGAAGGCGAACTCGACCTTGGCCGTATCTCTCGCACCGACGGCTTGAATAGTGCCGTTCGTGCGCGTGAAGATGACTTCCAGACTGATTTCAGAGGAATCCTGAGCCAATGCCGGTGTGGTCAGGGCGATTATGGTCAACAATCCCATTAGATATTTCATGATGTGTGTCTCCTTTAAACCTTCCTGACCTACGACAAAGCAATCATCGTGCCGGAAATGCCGGAGTCAGTCGCAGCTATTATCTATACATGCTAAACTGCATGCAACTGCTAAATGGCAGGTAGCCCTCTGTGTCCTTTCTACGAGTCGAACTTGATTAAGATGCATTAGCCGTGTGAAAATTACACGAGACCGTAGGCCTTCAGTTTCTTGGAAAGATTGCCGCGGTCGATTCCGAGGGCGCGTGCCAGCTCGCTGATATTCCCCTGATACTTATCCAACTCGGACTTGAGAAATGACCGCTCGAATTGGCCGACTGCGGCGATCAGTTGGTTCGTGGTTTCCTCTTGATCGAAGTCGTTAGAGCCGGAGCCGCCGATCAAGCGCTGTAGTTCATCCAGGTCGATTATGGGCGACCGGCTCATGATATAGCAGCGCTCGACGACATTGCGAAGTTCTCGGATGTTGCCGCGCCATTCAAGCCCCGCAAGGTAACCTGTGGCATCGGGCACGAAATTCTTGACGCCAAGACCGGTAGTGCGGGAGAGTCGTTGCAGAAAGTGCTGTAAAAGAATCGGGATGTCCTCGCGACGGTCGCGCAAGGGGGGAACCTCGATTGGCACAATGTTGAGCCGGTAGTAAAGATCGGTGCGGAACTTGCCGGTCGACACCAGTTGTTCCAGATTGCGATTGGTGGCGGTGATGACCCGTACATCGACGGTTTCAATCGTGTCGGAACCGAGGGGTTCGATTTCGCCGCTCTCCAGCACACGCAAGAGCTTGGCCTGAATTGCCGGGGACAGTTCCGCGATTTCGTCAAGGAAGATCGTACCGCCGTCGGCTGTCTTGAACTTGCCGTCGCGATTTCGCTCAGCGCCGGTGAAAGCGCCCTTGCGGTAGCCGAAAAGCTCCGACTCAGCCAGCTCATGCGGCAGGGCGGCGCAATTGAGTTTGACCAGCCGCTGCTGTCGACGTTTGGAGTGCATCCAGAGTTGATCGGCGACCAACTCCTTGCCGGTTCCGTTCTCTCCAAGTATAAGGACGGTCGAATCTGTCGCAGCCACGGCCGTTATCTTGGCGATCATGTCGCGTACGGCTTTCGATTCACCGATGATGCGATAGCGTTCGTCGTCACGTTCGGACGCCAACTCGGTGCGCAGGTTGATAGCATCGAAGAGATTTCTCAGCGTCAACAGCAACCGCTCCGGGTCAACCGGTTTCTCCAGAAAATCGTAGGCGCCGGACTTGGTTGCCTGAATGGCGCGCTGGATAGTTGCCTCGCCGGTGATCATGATGATTTCCAGTTCGGGGAATTCGTCCTTGATTTTTGGAAGTGCGGTCAGGCCGTCATCATCGGGAAGGGCAATGTCCAACAGCAAGACCGCAACACAATTGGCTGCCACTGCTTGACGGAAAGCGGCAACGGAGCCGAACGCTTTGATTTGATAGCCCTTGTCACACAGAAGTGAGTCAAGTGCACGGCGGATTGCGGCGTCGTCATCAACGATGAAGATTCGATTTTTCATAAACTCCGTGGCATTTCGATAAGGGCGAAAAATCCCTTTTCCAAATTGCCATAACTAAACGTCCAACCGTGGGCTTCGCAAACTTTTTTCACAATCGCCAAACCCAGCCCGGTACCTGCCTTCTTGGTAGTGAAGTATGGTTGCGTGAGATCCAACTTGTCGTCGGCGCCGATTCCGTTGTCGGACACCTCCAGAACATTCTTGTCCGGCTGTTCGTCCGCCCTGATGCTGATGATTCCTTTATCTGAAGTTGCCTCGATGCTGTTCTTGAGCAGATTCGAGACAACCCGTTTGAGCAGATCGTGATCGGCGAACACCGTCAGTGTCGGCGGCTCGATCATCGCGGTGATCGAGCGCTCACCCGCAGAACCGGCGTGTAACGCAATCACCTGATTGATCAAGGCAGCCAGTTCGATATCAGTACGCGCCAGTTTCGCGGGATGGGCAAAGATGGCAAACTGCTTCGCGAGGTCGGAAATGGCCTCGATCTCTCCTGATAAGGCGTCAACCGCCTTGCCGAGCTGAGGGATCGGCGCCAGACTCGGACAGAAACTTGTGGCGAATCTGGTACAGCGCCACATTGACCGGCGTCAGCAGGTTCTTGATTTCATGTGCTACAGTGCGGGCATTTTCGCGCCAGATCATCTCCTTTTCGGCGGCGATAAGATTCCGCGTCACGGCTTCCAGCGACTCGGTCATCGTATTGAAGTGGCTGGTCAGGGCGCCGATCTCATCCGTTCCGGTCACGGGGATGCGGTGCTTGAGATCACCACGGCTGATTTGGCGCGTGGCATCGACAAGCCGCTCCAGAGGCGCAGAAAAACCAAACGACAACGACTGTGCCGCGAGCAGGGACACAATCAGCGAGACAATTATCAGCGCAATGGTAATCTTGAGCAGCAGATTCTTCCCGCCCGGCAGTAGATTTTTCGACAAACTGACATAGTTGGCGCGACCGTCCATGACACGATTGGCGAGAGCGAAAGTTGTGTCGGAAAGGTATCTGCCGCCGATAATGCGTTTGCCGTCCTGCTTGAGTGTTGCCCACAACAGGAGGCGGTCATCGACGGGCGTACGACCGGACGAATCGAAGTTCATCTGCTCAATCCTGCTGAAAATACCATGAACTTCTTCGGGTAGTCTGCCATACTCGACAGTTCCCGATGCGTCGGTTGTCCGCAGGAAACAAAGGGCCGAATCTACGGCTACGAGACGCTTGCGCAACGAATCGTCGGCGTTGACGATGAAGCGGCATTCATCGAGTAGCCGCTGCTGTTCGTAGTCAACCAGATTGACCGCGAGACTGTCGGCGGCATCAAGAGTCTGCGACACACCCCGCGCCGCCAGCAAATCGGCCCCTTCGGTCGCCAGACGGTAAGAGAAAATCAACAGCGCTGCCGTCGGCAAGAATGCCAGCACCAGAAACGAGAAGAATAGTTTTTGCTTGAGTGTCACGGCTAATTCAATAATCCCGGGTAGCCACTAACCAAATCAGCAATTGCCTGGCGATGCGCCTGGAAGGCGATATTGCCAGGAATTTCTTTCAGACCAAAGAATTCTACTTCAGCGGCATCGTCTCCGGCAACCGCCGTACCTGAGACAACCTCGCAGAAATAGAGAATCAACACGGCGTTGGTGCGCGGATCATCGGTGCCGGAATAGACATTGAAAATCTTTCCAGCGACTATGTCGAGTCCCGTTTCCTCCTTGAGCTCGCGCTCGGTACAATGTTGCGGCGACTCGTCCCACTCCATAAAGCCGGCCGGAATACACCAGTCACCGGCGTAGGGCTCGGCGGCGCGTTTGACCAAAAGCAGCTTGCCGTACTCGAACGACTACCGCGCCGGCGGCCGGGGCCGGATTGTGAAAATCGACGAAGTCACAGGCGGGACAAACCATGCGAGCGCGGTGATCGTGCTCGACCAGTCGCAGCGGCGTGGCGCAAAGAGGGCAGTTGCTGAAGCTGGAAATCGGATCTTTAATGCGCATCTTACATTACTTTCAGAATTACCAGTGTCATATCGTCAGACAAGCTATCACTTCCGGCGAAAGCGCGCACGTCTTCGATAATCTTGCGCTCAATTTCGCGCGGCGTCAGATGGCGGTGCGTGGTTATAAGTGTCATGATGCGATCCTCGCCGTACTGCTCGTCATGTTCGTTGGTGGCTTCACTCAATCCGTCGGTGTAAAATAACAGAACATCATTCTTTCGCAACTGCACCTCGCCCTGATCGTAGTTGATGTCCGGGAATGCCCCCAGCACCGTGCCGCCGCAATCAAGACGCTGGTGAGTTGATCCCTCCGAGACAACGATCGGATAGTTGTGCCCGGCATTGGAGTATCGCAGGATCTTCGTGTTCGGATCGAATTCGGCGAAAAAGAGCGTCGCGAATTTCTCGGAATCGGAAGATTGCTGGATCAAGTCGTTGACATTGGAAAGCACCTTGCCCAGATGCACTTCATGACGAATTTCCGATCGAATCGCCGCCTGAATCTGGCTGATCAACAATGCCGCCGGCATTCCTTTGCCGGAGGCGTCTCCAACGATGACGCCGAAGGTTTTGCGAGGGGTCGTGATAAAGTCAAAATAGTCGCCCCCAACCTGCCGTGACGGTTCGGAGTAGGCGGAAAACTCGAAATCCACACCGCGCGGAAACTCTCGTGGCAAGAGCTCCTTCTGAATCGTGCGGGCAATGTTCATTTCTTCTTCAAGGCGTTGTTTCTCGATCGATTCCTGGTATAGCCGCGAAGTGGTGATTGCCACCGCCAACTGGTTGGCAATGGTCGCCAGCGTTGTGACGTCCTCGTAATTCAACCGATAACCGGAGACTTTGTCGGAGACCGCCATGCAGCCAAGAAGCTCATCGCCGGACACAAGCGGCGTCAAAAAGCGGATCTTCAATTCCGCCAGATGCAGGATCAGGTTCGATGTCGGAAACTTGGCAATCAGCTCGTCCAGATTGATCACGCCGCCGCTGCGCGACACTTCCTCAACCAGAGCATCCTCGACGGTGAAGACGGCTCCGCGCTCGAAGTCCTGGGCAGCGACAATCGTGCACAATCGCGAGGGATTGTCCTGCTTGATGAAAATGTAGCTTTGCTCAATGAGTACTTGGTCGTGAAGCACCTCGTAGGCCAGCGCGAATATCTCCCGCAATTCGAACATCGAGGCGATCTTGTCGGGAAAAGTTCTGCGAGATGTTGCGAAAGTCAGCTTTGTCGCGAATGAACAGTTTACGGATTAGTTCGTCGAGTCTGGTTCATCACTGGCTGGAATAGAATCAGCGCCACGATAATGAAGACTATCTCAACGCCGGGAACGTTGACTCCGAACAGCGTGGAGATGATGCGCTCGATCTGGCGTATGATCAGCACGTACGCGCCGACCACCAGCGCTGAAGTCGCCGAATAGACCAGCGACTGCCGCACGATCAGGCGGACATCCATGAAGCGATAGCGCACGATCGCCCAGACGATTGAACCGCAGCCGAGAATCAACGCCAGGATAGTGAGCGTCGTCGTCAGGCCGCGTGAAAGTACCATCACGCCCAGATTGGGAAGAATGAAGGCCGACGACATACAGGGCGAGTGCGGAGATGATGCCGTAGATCACGACGACAACCTGTTTGCGCAATTGGGGCGCAATAACGCGCTTGGTGCCCTGATACAGGATGATCGCGGCAACGATCACATAGACGAAATTGACAATCGAAAATAGCTTGGTGTGACTGTCCAGAAAGCATCGAAAACAGCGTGCCCACCACCATCGCCACCTGTTCGAGAGGACCAAAAATCGCCTTGCCCAGCGTTCCCATTTCCCGGGGATCAATCATTTTCACGAGCTTGTCGGGATTAGCCAGCACCGTGGTCAGCAGCAGATGAAAGACATGGGGAACGAAAATGATGTACTTCAGCCTTGGGAAACGGTGATAGAAGCGAGTCTCGGTTGGGAAGCAGAGCGCAAAGAACACGAGTTGCGGGAAGAATAATTCCCAGACGTAGACGGAATTGTACAGTGCGCTACGTGTCAGGACAGTGTGCGCCACCAAGTTGCCCCAGGCCATAGAAAAGGGGCCGAAGCCGGCAAAACCGAACATCAATGCCGTGATGCGGTTGATCCGCTTGCGCTGATCTTCCTGATAAATCAGAAAGGCGATGATGAAGAGAAGGGTTGCGCAGGCGAGATAGACTACGGCAATTACCAGTTCAAGATTCACTCTACCTCCCGAGACCGGGATCAAGCGATTTTCTTGGTGAGGGTCACAACAGTTCCCCCGCCGTCAGCACGATGAATCTCCACGCTGTCCATCAAGTGCCTCACGATAA
Source organism: uncultured bacterium (assembly GCA_963726455.1). GTDB lineage: Bacteria > Zixibacteria > MSB-5A5 > CAIYYT01 > CAIYYT01 > CAIYYT01. Next base: position 1,556,902 of record CAVSCK010000004.1, on the reverse strand, counting down.
ATATGCCTCTGCCGACTTCCCGCAACAGATTGCGCGGATCGACAGGATCCTCGACTCGGGCCTGGTCAAAAGACTCCCCTTGATCGGTGACGGTAATTACGACTTGCTCGGGATCAGCTCTGAGTTCGAGGGTAACGGTCTTGTTCAGATCCTGTTTGTTGCCGTGATTAATGCCGTTGTTGACGATCTCGGTTGCGCAGATGGCAATGTCGGCGATGAGGGAGTCGGTGAGATTGACGCTCTCTGAGCTTCGACTCGACAAACTCGTCAACCTCCCGAATCAACGCCGGATCGGAAGGAATGGTAATCCTGTTCTGTTGAATCTCCGGTTTCTTTAGCATCGTGTCAGAGCTGAATGACTACTGTTTTCCGATCGAAGCAACCGCGTCATCGGTGGAGTTGTAGGCGTCAAACACGGTGATCAGCTTGGTGATCGTCAACAGCGACTTGATCTTGTCGGTCACGTTGGCCAGCTTCATGTCACCACCGGCTTCCCGCACGGTCTTCAGGCAGGAAATCATGATTCCCAGTCCGGTCGAATTCATCCAGTCGACTTCCTTCAGATCGATCACGACATTCTTCCTTGACTGGTTGACATGATCGCGGATTGCTTCCTTGAGCAACGGTCGCATCCGGCCCGCCCATGATCTTCCCCTTGGGTTCCAGAATAACGATCACACCGTTCTGTTCACGGCTGTTGAGCTTCATATCTTCCTTTCTTCTAACTACTTGTCGCAGCTAAAGCTGCGTAGCCCACTAATGATTCAGTGCACTCAAGATAGATGTTTGAGCAATACTGTCAACCATTTATACGTTCGCGACTGCCTTTGGGGCGGTCGTATTGGAGCAACTTCCTGCACCAGCCAGGACACCCAACTTTCTTGCCCGCCGGTCAAACTCGGATGCCGGACTCTGCGTTAAACAAGCAAACATAGGAGGAACAAACGTGATTCCAAAGAGGGCTTTGTTTCTGTCGGCGATTGCCGTAATCGTAGCGATGGCATTTCTCGCCGTGAGCGCCCAGACACCCAAAACCGGGGAAAAAGACCGGCAGGCGCAGTTAATCAGGACCGGCGAACATCTGGTCTTGATGGGCGGCTGCAATGACTGCCACTCACCGAAGCTATTTACCCAGCAGGGGCCGGCGCCTGACGCCTCACGCCTGTTGAGTGGTTCACCCTCGGAAGGCAAATTGCCGGACGTCCCCGGCAATATCATTGCGCCCGATCAATGGGGCTTCCTGGGAAGCAATGACATGACTATCTGGGCAGGTCCGTGGGGTGTGAGTTTCGCAGCCAATCTTACGCCCGACCAAACTACCGGTAGCGGCGCTTGGACCGAGGCCGCATTCATCAAGGCCTTGCGCACGGGTAAGCATCTTGGCACAGGCCGCGATATTCTACCGCCGATGCCGTGGCAGGAAATTGGCCAGGCGTCGGACGCCGAACTTGGTGCCATCTTTACCTATTTGAAGAGTCTGAAGCCGGTAAACAACATGGTGCATTTACCTGTTGCACCGGCCGCGAAATAGCGGTCAGACTTTCAACCCTCCAAGACAGCCTGGCAGACGTAATCTTCTGCCGGGCATATTATTTGGGGAAATTCCGCGACTCTATTTTAGCTTGGGATGGCTACTTCGCCTGCCCTTTGCCGATCCCGAATTTGCCGGTGAAGTAGTTTGTCTTGATCTTCTCAGACTCTTCGGCCGCCCATTTTTCGACACCGACCAGCTTCATGCGGCAGAGATTGTATACCTTAATATTGTGCGGGAAACGGTCGGCTCCCTGGGCGACCGGGGCAAGCTTTTCGCAAGGGAATTCGTCGCACTCAAAGCAGTATTCGACACCTTTCTTGGTCACGCATTCAAACGTCAGGCAGGGGCCGGTCATCGTCGTGCAATTGCCATGCCCCGGCTTGCAGCCCTCGCAAGGCAGCTTGTCTTTTAGCCTTCCTGTTCTCTCCGACACGGTGGCCGCGAATTCATCCGTGATATTCGTCTTGTAAAGCTCGCAAATCGAGCAGTCGATTCCGCAGGGTGCAATCAGTTTTGTGTCAACGTTCTTCATAGTGTAGCTCCGTCAGGTTGATTTCTTCTTCTTGCTTAGCCCCAAAATCAGTCCCAGTACCAGTGACCAAACCGCAGCCAGGCCGATTTGATAGTCTGTCGGCAGACTGAACGTGACCGTGTGCGCCGGTATCCAAAACCAAATCAGTGTCCACCAGGCCGTTGTAATCCCCGCCATGTTCCATTCCCGCAGAATCAGGTTGTCTTCGAGCCGGTGGAAGAACATCATCTGCGGCCCGAATAAAATATTAGTCAGTACCGATACCGCAAACGCCCAGCCGATTCCATCGGCTAAGAACGACGGCAGCAGATTGTATTCGAGAAGGGCTGACGTAAATCCCTTCATGCCGGTAAATCCGTACTTGATTATGATTCCCAATAGCGCCCAGGCGAAAACTTTGAAAACTAGTTGTATGATCGAGCAGGGGAGAGCCGGTATCTTTGCACGTAGACTGAAAGATGTGACTTCGCCAAGAGTACCGAGAATGGCGAATTGGATCGCTGCGGACAGAAGTGGGTATGTCTTTACCCACTCGAGATAATCGTTCAATGACGTCCCGCCGGGAATTTCATCACTACAAGACTAGCAAAGCAGGATGGATTAGGCAAGTGAATCGACGCCGTAATTGCAGCGTCGGGAGAAAGTCAGGGCAGGATCACAATTTCGGTGGTCACCTTGCATTTGTCGGACAGTGTCGCCCGCACGGAACAATACTTGTCCTGAGAGAATTCAACAGCTTGCTCGACCTTGCTGCGGTCGAGCTTGTCGCCTTCAAGGATGTATCTCAGATGAATATGCGTGAAATACTTCGGATGTTCTTCGGCCTGCGTGCCCTCGACCTCGATCTTGAGTGAGCGGAATTCCTGCCGCATCTTCTGCAAGATAGAGACGACATCAATTCCCGTGCAGCCGCCGGCCGCAGCCAGCAGGTGATCGGTCGGGCTGGCATAATCGCCCGAGCCGCCCGCTTTGCGTTTGCTGTCCATGCGAAATTGTGCCCCCTCCTCGTTGGTGGCCTCGAATTGTTTGGCGTTCACCCACGCAATATCGACACGCATTCGCCCTACTCCTCTATTCCACTGTAACCGATTTGGCGAGGTTTCTCGGCTGATCCACGTCGCAGCCGCGCAGCACGGCGATATGATAAGCCAGCAATTGCAGCGGAATGATCGAGACAATCGGTGACAGGTGGTATGGCACCTTCGGCAAGTAGATAACGTGATTGGCAAGCCGGGCAATGTCAGAATCGCCCTCGGTGGCAAGCGCAATCACTTGGCCGTTACGCGCCTTGATTTCCTGAATGTTGGAGATGACTTTGTCATACACCTGATCCTGTTGCGCAAGCACGACGACCGGCATGTTTTCGTCAATCAGCGCGATCGGGCCATGCTTCATCTCGGCAGCGGGATACCCCTCGGCGTGGATGTATGAGATTTCCTTGAGTTTCAACGCGCCTTCAAGAGCCACCGGGAAATTGATGCCGCGCCCAAGATACAGGAAGTTGTTCTTGTCGTAATACATTCCCGCGATTTCTTTGATCACGTCTTCTTTTTGCAGTTGTTCCTCGACCAGGTCGGAGATGCGGTCCATGGCGTCAATGATCTGCCGGCCTTTCTCAATCGAGATATTTCTCTGGCGCGCCAATAGCAGTGTCAACAGCGCGAGCACTGTTACCTGCGACGTGAAGGCCTTGGTGGAGGCGACACCGATTTCCGGTCCGGCGTGGATGTAAATGCCGCCATCTGATTCGCGCGCAATCGAGGAGCCGACGACATTGCAGATTCCCAGCACCGTGGCGCCCTTCTGCTTCGCTTCGCGCATTGCGGCAAGCGTATCAGCCGTCTCGCCTGATTGGCTGATGACGAAGACAAGTGTGCCCTCTTCGATAATCGGGGCACGATATCGGAATTCCGAGGCGTATTCAACCTCGACCGGGATGCGCGCCAGGTCTTCGATCATGTATTCGCCGATTAAGGCGGAATGCCAGGAAGTTCCACACGCAGAAATGATAATCCGCTTCAGGTGGAGCAATTCATCGGCCTGCAATTTGAGACCGTTTAAGCGCGCCGTGCCGGCACTAAAATTCAACCGGCCGCGAATGGCATTCTGAATTGTCGTGGGCTGCTCGAAAATCTCTTTCGCCATGAAGTGCTGGAAGCCGCCCTTTTCAAGCTGCACCAGATCCCACTCGATCTCTTGATATTTGGGCGAAACCGGCAAATTGTCCATCGTCGCTATTTGAATTCCGTCGCGGGAAATTGTGACGACTTCGCCCTCACCGAGGTAAACGACTTTCTTGGTGTGCTCCAACATGGCCGACACGTCGGAAGCCACCAGATTTTCGCCGTCGCCCAGACCGGCGACCAGAGGCGAACCATGGCGGGCCGCGACAATAACATCCGGCTGGTCGAGGCAAAGAACCGCGATTCCGTAAGTGCCCTCAACCTGTGACATAGCCAGCTGGACGGCGCGGGTCAGATTGTCGTCGTAGTATTCCTCGATCAGGTGCGCGATAACTTCCGTGTCCGTATCGCTTTCGAAAGCATGGCCCTTCCGTTCAAGCAGGGCACGCAAGGTTTTGAAATTTTCAATGATGCCGTTGTGGACGACTGCAATCTTGCCGGAGCAGTCGAGGTGCGGATGCGCGTTGATGTCGTTCGGCACGCCGTGTGTGGCCCAGCGTGTATGAGCGATTCCGGCGGTGGCCGAAAATGACCGTCCTTCAAGTTGCTCTTCGAGAACCTTGATCTTGCCCGCAGTCTTCTCGAACAGAATTTGGCCGTTCTCCAACAGCGCCAGTCCGGCGGAGTCATAGCCACGGTATTCCAAACGCTTAAGCCCGTTAATCAGGATGTCACAAGCGGGCCTTTGGCCGATATATGCAACAATTCCGCACATCAGATCACCTCATTATCTTGAGATTCGAAATTCACAAACCAGAAAACTGTTTGGCCGCCCGTCTGTTGCAAGCGACAAAATGCATAATCCTTTTTGACAAGCACCTTGGCCAGTGCATGATAACTCTTATACTCTATTCATCGGACGGTGTTGCCTGTTTTTATCCACCTTTTGCGCAGACAAATTCCAAAATCCGGCGATTTTGCCGTCCGGCAACACAAAAGAGCAGTCCAACTACAACCGAAAGATAGCGCGCTATTCCGCCGCTGCAATCCAATTTTTGCGAACCGATTTGATACAAACGTCCGGCAGATAGCAAATATCAGGCGATTGTTGCACTCTCAATTTGAGCGAAACTGCAAACGTCTGCATCTTCGGCGCCCCATTCCCTTTATAGATCATACGCTTACGAAGCCGGCGATTTTGGCACGCAACTTGAATAGTCATTATGCTGAGTTACGACGTCACCGTCGTGACGGAATTGAATAGACCATTACGATACGGTGATACCACTAACTCCCAGAAGCAGGTTAGTGGGCGTCCTGCGGCTCTGGAGACGGAGCCGCTTCTTTTTTATTGTTAGCTTACAGCGGGGGCTTTTGACAATCCGTAGACTTGTCTCGGACCAAGTACTGCCGGAAATCGATCGATCAAAGCGCGCCGCACCAGATAACACAAATGACATTCCTCGATGTATTCCGGCTCTAACGCAACACCGTATTTTTGGGCGAGGAGCGCCGGGCCGCCTTTGAGCAGTGGGCCACAAATCGGGTGGCTCTTCGGGTCGTAAGTGCGGATCAATTCCGATAGCGGTGTCTGCCAGATATTCCCCATCAACAGGCCCTGACAGAGATGCACATTCCCAAAAGCGTCCAGGTGCACACGCTCAGGATTCTCCAAATCCTCATGCGGACAACTTGTCAGATTCTTCCATGGCTGCCGCGGAATGCCTTCAGCTAGCTTCTCAACTGCTCTCCCTCTGAACTTGACACCACCCTTGACTATCGGTTTCCCCTTGTTCTCCGCGTCGTCGGCAATGACGGTCTCCGGCGACTCGATACAAATCGTGTCCGCCGGAATTCCGAGTCTTTTGGCAGCGGCAAGAGCCATTTTGGCAGGAGAGTTCTCGACATTGTTATAGTGGAGCAGATCATCGCTCAAACTCAGGTCACTGATGCCCAACTCGGCCAGCGGTTGCAGCCATGCTTCGGCATCTTCAACCGAGGTCGCCCAGTACGAGTTGGACACGATGCCGACCGTAAGTCCCTGTTGGCACGCGTAGCGGACTCCCGCCACCAGCAGCGGATAAAACAGGAACGGCTCGCCACCCTCGAAATATACTTCCGTGATTGACTTCACCTGGCGAATCTGGTCGAACGCTTGTCGCAACTTCGCGAGCGTGAATGTCCCTTCCGCCTGCGGACTACAATACAAGAAGCAGTGATCGCACTCGGACGTACACTGGTAACTGAGTAAGAAATGTACTGAAGTTAGCATGACAACAGCTATACAACCAAACAATCGATTAGCTCGCAAGCATAATCGGTTAGGCGCCGGAAGTGATCTCAGCGCCAAGAAGCAATTAGATAACGCTGACTCCTTCTATTGGCTTGGAGTTGGGTCGTATCCGTGTCTTCGCAAACTCTCGCGATCAGCGTCCGTGACCGAGTCTTTCCATTGCGGGCTATCGATCAGATAGCCGGCAGACCTATGCAGGTACATATTCGCCCACGGAATGAAATAGACGTGAGGAAATGAATCCACCAATTCCGCAAGAAACCTATATCTCTGCACTTGATTAGGCCAGAAATAGGGGCCGGTCGCTTCGTGTCCAGGGACAGTAAGATGTTGATCCAGAGCACGGTCCATCAGGCAGACAGCTCTAGCCTCGAGTGAGTCTGTCGGCTCAACGACCTCAAAGAACACCCGGTCGGACAAGGTTTTCGAGCAGGTTAAGAGGTACTTTCCAACCGGCAAGTAGAAGCATTCCCAGGTATGGCCGAAGCCGTAACTCGCAAGCAAATTAAAAGTGTCCGCCATTTCAGACTCATGGGGAGCAACCTCGACGTAATTATTGATCGGCTTTCCCCACTTGTCAACGCGCTGAACAATGGAGTATTCGATGTTTGGCAAGCAGGACTCTACCGGTCTTCCACTTTCCTCAAATAACTCGAAGTTCAACTTATCCCAGGAGTTATAACATTGGCTCTTATCCGTTGTGTTCTCCAACCAGCAAATCACGCGAATGTCTTCATACCGTTTGAAAGTCGGCTTATCCATGTTGATATGAAGGTAGAACCCTCGCTTGCTAATTGGCGGCACTTCGTACGGCCATTTCGACACCAGTCTTGGCTGCAGATCTCCCGCCAGCAGAATCACCATCGCCAGAGTTTGCCACGCCCTTGTCACTCTATCTCCTTAACTTTAGCGATCACCTGATCTTGTCAGAAGAAGTAACGCTCGATATACGGTCTTGTGCAATTGCGCCCGAGTCGAATCGCCAAACCACTACTTCCGCTTCTCAATCTTCGCCCAGCTGTCCCTCAGCCCGACGGCGCGATTGAACACCGGTCGGCCCGGTTTCGAATCGGGATCGACACAGAAATATCCCTGGCGCAGGAACTGATACTTGCTGCCGGATGAAGCGTTGTTCAAGGACGGCTCGACTTTGCAGCCGGTCAGTACTTCAAGCGAATTCAGATTAAGGTTGGATTTGAAATCCTTGCCTTCTTCGCTGCGGTCAGGATCCTCGACGCTGAACAATCGGTCGAACAGGCGAACTTCGGCATCGACAGCGTGCTGCGCCGAGACCCAGTGTAGTGTGCCCTCGACCTTGCGATTGTCGGGCGTGCCGCCGCCGCGCGACTGCGGATCGTAGGTGCAGTGCAATTCGGTTACCTCGCCGGTCTTGGCGTCCTTGACCACACTCTGGCAGGTGATGTAATACGCGTGTTTTAATCTCACTTCACGTCCGGGCGCCAAACGGAAAAACTTCTTGGGTGGGTCCTCGCGAAAATCCTCCTGCTCGACATAAATGACTTTCGAGAAAGGCATCATCCGGGTTCCGCTGTTGGGATCCTCCGGATTGTTGACCGCCTCGAGTTCCTCGACTTTGCCGTCAGGATAATTGTCAATCACCACTCTGAGTGGCCGCAAAACTGCCATCACGCGCGGCGCGATCAAATTCAGATGTTCGCGTAGGCAGGCCTCCAGCAGCGCGATATCAACCGTGGAATCGGCTTTGGCGACGCCGATCTTGTCGGCAAAATTCCGAATCGACTCCGGTGTAAAACCACGGCGCCGCAATCCGCAGATCGTCGGCATACGTGGATCATCCCAGCCGCTGACGTGGTTATCTTTGACCAACTCCAACAGCTTCCGCTTGCTCATGACCGTGTAATTGAGATTCAACCGCGCGAACTCGATTTGCTGTGGATGGTGAATCCCCAACCGTTCGACAAACCAGTCGTAAAGCGGCCGGTGATCCTCAAATTCGAGCGTGCAAATCGAATGCGTAATTCCCTCGATTGAATCGCTCTGCCCATGCGCCCAGTCATACATCGGATAGATGCACCACGTGTCGCCGGTGCGGTGGTGCGTCGCCCGCACGATGCGGTACATCACGGGATCGCGCAGGTTAATATTGCCCGATGACATGTCGATCTTGGCGCGCAATGTTTTGGAGCCATCCGGAAATTCGCCGGCTTTCATGCGGCCGAACAGATCAAGATTTTCCTCGACGGAACGGTTGCGCCAGGGACTTTCCTTGCCGGGAGTCGTCAGCGTGCCGCGATATTCGCGAATCTGGTCGGCGGTCAGGTCGCAAACAAATGCGACCCCTTTATTGATGAGCTGAATCGCGTACTGGTAGAGCTGTTCGTAGTAATCCGAGGCGTACAGTTCGCGATCTTCCCAATCCCAGCCGAGCCAGCGCACATCCTCTTTGATTGCATCAACATACTCCAACTCTTCCTTGATCGGGTTGGTGTCATCGAAGCGCAGATTGCATTTGCCGCCGTAGTCGCGCGCCAGCCCGAAATTGAGGCAGATCGACTTGGCGTGTCCGATATGAAGATACCCGTTCGGTTCCGGTGGAAAGCGTGTTTGCACCTTGCCGCCGAACTTGCCGGTCTTCATATCTTCATCAATGATGTCCCGAATGAAATTCGAGGGTCGATTCGTTTCCGTCGCCATATCTATCTACCTTCCGTCGAAATTGCCAAGTACCGCCATGCTGCTCTCTAGATCGGTTACGATACAAAATTTTGTGGGGAATGGTAAGGGAAAAGTGGAATGCGCGGTTCCCGCTTGATAGGCGGGTAGCGCAGTGATGCTTACCTCGAAGTACAGACGCGCCGTTGACGTCATTAGTCAACGGCGCGGGCTTCTGTGCTCCTCACCAACAGCCCTCGGAGCTACTTGGCCGTCAGATATGCCACTTGAACCGACTGATAGCAGGCCTGCCACACCAAAGGCGATTTGCCAGTCTTAGATGGATTCTGGGCTTCTAATGCAAAATTCCCAATCGTATCCGCGAGCTTCAATCCTAACTCACCGTTCAAGAGTACGACTGGATGGAGACTCTTGCCCCAAACGTATCTGCCAGACCTCTCTTCCAACAGAGCTCTGAATCCGCCCAGGATTGGATAAGTAAAGCCGTCCGGAACACCGTACTTGGTCCTCTTGTCGAGGAAGAAAAGATAATTGTGGGTTTTCGGAAACGTCTTATGGAAGGTCACTCCAGTCATTTTCCCGAACTTTCCACCACTGACGTCACCGGTTTGGCCTCTAACTTGATTGTAGAGCTCCGGCAGTTTCTCCTGAATGTGATCATAGAGTTCCAATATCTCCTTTGCGAGCGGATAGATCCTCTTGTACGATTCAGGATGTTCCTTGAAGTGTTTTAAACATGCGGCTTTAGATCTGTAAGTGTTGATTGGGTGTACCTTGTCATCGAAGTTATCTCGATCAAACGCTGTCAGAATCGCGATGATTTCTCTAACGTCGATAGGCTTAGGATCCCCGTTCTTGTCAAGTTCGTATTCCTTAAATGCTATCGACTCGAAGTAAGGCGCCCCTTCAAGGGCTTTCTTCAATTTCTCGAATTCGCCACTTAGATTCATTAGGCTTTCGTCTCTCACTTGATTCGATGTATTCCTCGCATCGACAATCTGCGTAATGTCTTCGTGTGAAAGACCCTCTAGAATTTCTACTTTCACGTATTGGTCAACCGATTGATCCTCGCGCTCCTCGAGAATGATGTTGTATGTGTGACCGCCATCGAGAAGACCGTGCAAATCAGGATCCTTCAGTTCGATAGTAATTCGAGAGGACTTGTTGTCGAACACGACGGAAGAAACAGAAATGACTATACCTCGGTTCATGAAGATGAACATGTCTGGCTTCTCGCGATAGCTCATTCTTATGGCGTGAGGAACGGCGCCTTTTAGTTTAGGATCACGGACATTGATTTTTCGCCAACCTGTGAAATTGGGCAAGTCTCGCGTATTCAGAACCGCGTAATAGTTCTTCAACCCATTGTTGAGAAATTGAGTATCAATGTGCCTGAAGGCCAGGACAGGAAAGGTGAGTTTGGTCATATAGACCTCCGAGTTAAGTAATTCTTAAACTCCGTATCTAGGCCGATAACCTAAGACACGTGACGCGCAGTTTGCAGCGTCGAGAGTATTCATGCAAATTCAAGACATGTTGTCAAGTTTTAATTTTCGGCGCGACACGCTAATCTAGCCTGAAGCGAGAGTTCTTAGGTTTCGCTTTCGCTGTGGTATCTGCCACTGAGTTCGCGCCATCTCCGCCAACATTCACCTTGCCTTTCCCCTTCTTCTCACGTATCATCTCGGCGAAACGCCTTTCTGCGAAAGGATATGACCGTGAAAGGGAGTCTTGATTTTATCTTCCGGCCCAAGTCGATTGCCGTGATCGGCGCGACTAACCGCAAGGGATCAATCGGCAGGGAATTGCTCCACAACATCATCGACTACGAATTCGAAGGGAAAGTCTTCCCGGTCAACCCCACCAAATCGGTCATCCACTCGATCAAATGCTATTCCACCATCCTGGACGTGCCCGATATGGTGGATTTAGCGGTCGTTGTTGTCCCCAAAGAACTCACCGAGGAAGTCGTCGAACAGTGCGGCGAAAAAGGCGTCAAAGGAATTCTCATGATCACCGCCGGATTCAAAGAGACCGGCAAAGCGGGCGCGGTACTTGAAGACAAGATCGTCGCCATCCTGAATAAATACAACATGCGTATGATCGGCCCGAACTGTTTCGGCATCATCAACGCCGATCCGAAATTTCACCTGGACGCCACGTTCTCGAAAATCCGTCCCGGCTTCGGCAAGATCGGCTACATCACGCAATCCGGCGCGCTCGGCGAGGCAATTCTGGCGCAGGCGCAGGAAATCAACCTCGGTCTTTCGATGTTTGCCTCCATCGGTAACAAGGCCGACCTCAAAGACACCGATATCATGGAATACTGGCGGGATGATCCGACCGTCGAAATCATCCTGCTCTATCTCGAAAACTTCTCCGATCCGCGTATCTTCAGCCGAATCGCCCGCGAGATCACCCGCACCAAGCCGGTGATTGTCGTGAAATCGGGTAAGACCACCAAGGGTGCGGCCGCGGCGTCGTCCCATACCGGCGCACTGGCAGGCCTGGATGTGTCGGTCGATGCGTTGTTCGAGCAGACCGGTATCATTCGCGTGAACACGATCGAGGAGATGTTCGACGTCGCCAATGGCCTGGTCAAGATGCCCGTCCCCAAAGGCAACCGCGTGGCAATCGTTACGAATGCGGGCGGTCCGGGAATTCTGGCGACCGATGCATTGGTCGGTGTCGGCATGAAATTGCCCGAATTTTCGCCCAAAACCGTCGCAGCGATCAAACCGATCTTGCCTCCTGACACACCGGTAAACAACCCGCTTGATCTTGTTGCCGGCGCTACCGGTTTGGAATTCAAAAAGGCGCTGTCGCACGTGATCAAGGATCCCAACATCGATTCGATCATCGCGATCTGCGTGCCGCCTGTGACCATCGATCAGACTTTGGTCGCGGACGCCATCATCGAGACAGCGCAAATCTCGAAACTGCCGATTTATGCCTGCTTTATGGGCGTGACCTACGGCACGGGAGCTTTTGAGCGCCTGAAAGAACACAATATACCGGCGATGATTTTCCCGGAGTCGGTTGCCACCATGTTGGCGTTGATCGACAAACACCGTCGCTGGCTTTCGCGCCCGGAAGGGACACTGCCGAAGATTAAGGGCGACAAGAAGAAAGTTGCGGAGATCATCAGCCGCCATCGCCAGGAGCACAAGGACGCAATCATCGGCGACGAGGCGCTGCAAATATTGACCTGCTACGATATCCCGGTTGCCTCATACAAGTATGCGCACAGCAAGGAAGAGGCCGGGAAAATTGCTGCGCGGATCGACGCGCCGGTCGTGATCAAGGTCAACACGCCGCACATTCTTCACAAAACTGAGTTTGGCGCCGTTGCCATCAACCTCCGCACGCCCGACGAAGTTGTCGAGGCGTACGCCGACATGGAGAAGCGCATCAAAAAGGCCTTCCCGAAAAGCAAAGAAAAATTCTCTGTCGTGGTGCAGGAAATGATCCAGGGCGGCATCGAAACTGTGATCGGCATGACCACCGACCCGTCATTCGGACCGTTGATCATGTTCGGATTGGGCGGCATCTATGTCGAAGTGATGAAAGACGTCTCCTTCCGCATCCCGCCGCTGACCGATGTCGACGTCAAAGAGATGATCGAGTCTCTCAAGGGCTACAAGCTGCTCACCGGATTTCGCGGTTCTAAAGCCGTCAACATTGCCTCTGCCGAGGATTCGATTTTGAAGCTGTCGCAACTGGTGCTGGATTTTCCTGACTTCGCCGAAATCGACGTCAACCCCTTTATCGTCTCCGCCGACCGTGCCGCAACTCGCGCGGTCGATGCGCGATTCGTACTGACAAGTGTGAAGTAGTTACGTTTGTACCGCTTTTCGAGAGATTTCCCGGCGGCATTGATGCCGTTTGCCCACCTAAGACTTCACAGTCACTGGTCTTTCAGATCCAGATAGTCCTGGTAAAGAACAGCCGCGTATGCTTCCGGCCAAATGTAGCCCGGTAGTCTATCATACACATTGCCATTGCGGTCCAACACTAGAGTTATGGGGTATGCGCTGACTTCAAATATGTACCTTGCAGCGTACCTGCAGGGAACAAGTGTATCCCGTACAGAGATCAGGCTGTCTGAATGTCCGTCGATAATGCAGGCATTATACCACTTGTCTATTATCCCCATCACTGTCGAATCGCGAAGCGACTTGTTCAGGAGAGAATCACAGTACTCGTTCGGGAAGGCCGTGAAGACTATTAGCGACACTGGTTTCTTGACAATCGCTGTATCATAGATCACCGAGCTGTTTACCCATGCGAAGCTGCCTGCCTTCGGGTAGTTGGGAATCTCGCCTCTTACGGCAACGCTCCTTTCGTTACAACTCAGTGACGCACAGGTGAGACAAACGATTATGATGAGCAAAAGAATACTATTTCTCGAAACCATCGACTAATCCTAATGAATCGAGATACCCAACCTGATCGGAACCCATTCAACATAAGTTATTTTCTTTGTGAAACTGATGCCGGCCCCAACCTCTACAAACGTAGACAGCCATCCCTTCAAATAGACATCCATGCCCGCGCCAAATTCGGTTCCGATTACCGACTCCACAAGTCCAAACCAGCGTCGAACATGGCCGTCGCCATCTGGGCTGGTGATTGAAGTAACTTCCCAACCTCCCTCTGTGAGTCGAAACCAGCCGAGTGATCCGAAGAAATATGGGGAAAGCGGTGTGGACCGAGCAGGCACAACAAAATTTAGCTTGGCTCGCCCAGTTACTGTCAGAATCGCCGATGATTTGGACTCTACCCGAATGTAGGGGGCTTGATCACCTAGATCCCTCAAGACGGCCTCAGCATCGGATGGCATGTGGCTGTAAGCTAAATGTCCTCCAACTGATAGTTTTTTCGTTAGCGGATACGCGATACCACCGGCTAGATGCCAGCCTCCCTTCCAATATCGGTTCAAGTCTGCCGGTTGCGACGGGAGACCTATTCCTCCTGCCAATGAGTAAATCGGTTGCCCGGCCCGTAGGTCGAGAGTCAGCGTTATCAGGCCAATGAATAAGAGGATGAGAATGCGGACGATCATGATTGCCTCCTTTAGCGTGTGGTACCTTCTGCGCGATAGGGAGATCAACGTAAATTCCAGAAACAATCTACGTCGTTTTCGCAGAGCGCGCAAGGAATAATTACAGAATGTGCGATGTTCAGAAGAGCTACCCGGCGCAATTGAAGAGGGAGCTAATTCTCCTTTGTGGCTCGCTTCTCACTTTCAATCATCTGCCGGAGTTGGTCGATGCCGGGGAACTGCGGATCGAGGGCCACGGTGCGGTTCAGCAGCTCTTCAGCTTTGTCGAAGTTGCCCATTTGTAGATTTAATGAAGCCAGGTTGAAGTATCCCGCCGGATTGTTGGGCTGGGCATTGGCGACCATCTGAAATTGGCTGAGCGCCTGATCGAGCTTGTTCTGGCGGGCGTAAATCTGCCCAAGATTCGCGTGCGCTTCGATCGAGTTGGGAACGTACTTGAGGAAACGCTGATACTGTTCCGCCGCCTCCAGACGCATGTCGGCATTCAGGAAGCAATTGGCTTCGAGAAAGATCGGTTCCGGATTGGTCGAATCCGCCTGAAATGCCAGTTCGTACTGCTCCACCGCAATCGAATATTCTTTGAGAACCTCGTGAACATAGCCATACTCTATGTACGCCCAGGCGGCCCGGGGATTCTTCTTGATCTCGGCAACTACCAGGTCGGCCAGTTCCTTGATGCGGTCGCGCCGGTGATAGACTCCCGCTAATGAACGCTTCGCCAATTCCGACGATGGGTCGGCGGCGACGGCGCGCTTGTAAAACTCGGCGGCGGATGAATCTTTTCCCATTTTCTCGTAGGTCAATCCCAGGTTGATAAATCCAGCCGGTGATCGCGGATTGAGAGTTACGGCCTGGAAGAATTCCTGTTCCGCATCAGCATATTGCCCGGAACCGAGATAAGCGCTGCCGGTGAAAAGATATCCCTCGAATTCCGATTCACCCCGCTGCGTCAATTGGGGGATGTACGCGAGGCCATTGCAGATTACCAGCGCAACGGCGAAAATGGTAAGCTGCTTATAAAATGATTTGAAATCCTTCTCTTGATATTTGCGGACCAGCGCCCAGAATCCGGCGGCTGCCCAGATCAAAATTATTGGAACCACGATCGCGCGATAACGAGCCGTCACCGTGAACAACAGCATCATGATTCCGAATGACAACACATAGCCGATGATCACGCATTGTCTCTTGTCTTTTCTCAGGGGAGCTGCTGCGAGCGGCGCCAACAAAGCAAAGGGAAGGATCAACCCGAACGGGAACGCCAAAATCTTGTCCCAGAGGAAAAACTTGAGAACGCCGCTACGTTCGGCGGAGAAATACACCTGACGGTCTTTCGGGAGTTCATAGCCGGAGACCAGATTGGCGGCCTTGCGAACTTCAAGTCCCAGCCACGATATCGGATGCGAAAAGACGTAGCCGATTCCTTCCTTGAACCAATAGGAACCCGACTCCGACGTGGTCAGCTTCGTGCCGGCTTGTTTACTGGCGATCGTAGCGGCAGCTTCGAGACCTTGGCCGACGCCACCTGAATCAGCCGCGAACACCGGGGCGCCGCCTTTCGCCTGCGGGTTGTTGTCGGCGGCGAAATTCACGCCGGCGTAAGTCTTGAACAAGAGCGCCTCGCCGGAAAACGCATTGCGCGCGGCTGCCGGTACCAGGAAGATCAGTATGCCTATCAGGAATGGGATTAACTGCTGCAGCCACTGTTTGCGATTTTCGGACACTCGCTGGTGCAACCAGAATACGACAACTACCGCGAACAATAGGATTGCCGGATTAAGCACCGCCGACAGGCCGACAAGCAATCCCGAAATTATCAATCGCTTTCTGGCACGATCAGACTCAAAGAGCGTTAGCTGCCAGAGGGCGACAAGATTCAAAGTGAGCGCGAGCGAAAAGGGTACCAATTCGTTGTCAAAGAAGATCAGCGTGCCGTAGACCGCAGCCGCCAGCCCGGCCGTCACTGCAACTCTATTTGAGTAGTACTTGCGCGCAATGAGATAGATCATGACGCAGGCGAAGGCGCCTACGATATTCTGGAACAATAACGGTGAGAGCGGATTCGGACCGAAGATCGTGATGAATGTCGCCAGGAGATAAGGATAAAGCGGCGCCTTCAACAGAATCATGTCGCCAACCGCATGGCCATTGGCGATCTCGGTGGCGACCTGATAATAGAACAGTGAATCAGAGGTCAGGTACTTGAACAGCGGCGTAGCATAGTAGCCGAGGAGGTGCAACAAGCGCACCAGAAAGGCCGCCGAAAAAATGATCAGCGCCCAGGTAGTGGGACTAAGTCGTGTGCGTTTGCCGGCTGTGGCGCCTGCTTTCATAGCTTAAATAGATACCAAACACGTTCCCTTAAATCAAGGGCTAACTGCTTGGGCTCGAAACAGCGTATAACAAATGGTTTGCAGTAGACTTGACCCTATTTATCTTGTAAGTATGGCGACATCCTGTTATGTCCATGTTCCGTTTTGCGCGGGATTCTGTTCCTACTGTGATTTCTACAGTATCCTGTATGATTCCGCTACGGAGCAGCGTTACGTCGAAGCGCTTTCATCGGAGATTGCGCGGCGCATGTCCGATGAGCGCGGCCTTCCCGCCCCGCTCAAGACCCTTTACTTTGGCGGCGGCACGCCAACAACGTTGTCGGGCGATTCGTGGAAGCGGACCTTCGCTGCCCTCGCGAACTACTTCGATTTCAACAACGGTTGCGAGATTTCGGTCGAGGCCAATCCTGAGTCTGCCTCTCTGGAGAAACTTCGCATTCTGAAGGATCTCAAAGTCAATCGCGTGTCTTTCGGCGTACAGTCGTTTCAGCCGGACAATCTGGAACGCCTGGGTCGGCTCCATACAGCCGAGCAAGTGCAGCAGGCAGTTTCTGATGCGCGCGAAGTTGGTTTCGAGAATATCTCCCTCGATCTGATCTACGGCCTGCCGGATGAGTCGGACGCCAGTATGAGCACCGACCTTGAGACGGCCCTGTCACTCCAGCCCAAGCATCTGTCACTTTATCTCTTGACGCTTGAAGGCGAAGTTCCGCTGCACGATCAAGTGTTGCGCGGTTTGGTGTCATTGCCGAGTGATGATGTTGTCGCCGACCGATATGAAAAGGCAGTGCGGTATCTGGAAGGCCACGGCTACCGCCACTATGAAATATCCAATTTTGCGCTGCCCGGGTACGAATGCCACCACAATCTCGCCTATTGGCAACAGGAAGATTACTACGCGTTCGGACCCGCTGCCGTCGCGACACTAAATGGCAAACGGATTCGCAATGAGCCCGATCTGCCCGGCTATATCAGCAATCTGTCGCATGGACATTGGCCGCCGCACGAAATCGAGGACATTACGCGCAGCAAACGTCTGCTGGAAACGATCATGCTGTCTCTGAGATTGACCAGCGGCCTTGACGCCAGGGACCTGCGTGAAAGCTTCGGTTATGACATCCTCGCGGTCCGAGGCAAACTCCTTGCGAAACTGTCTGAAGTTGGCGATCTCTCCATCGCGGATGACCACATTCGGCTGACTCCGCGCGGCATGTTTCGCTCTGATTTGATCGCGACCTCACTTTGTCCCGATTTTGTCTGAGCACCAATGACGGCCCTTTTCCACGACGTAGGTAATGCGTGTCCTTTTGGCGTAGCGAAAATAGGAGGTAACCTGAAGTGACCAAGGTAACATACCACGGCCATTCCTGTTTCGAAATCGGTTCCGGGGAATACAACCTGATCATCGACCCGTTTCTGAATGGCAATCCAATGGCGAAAGTGAAACCGGAAAACGTCAAGGTCAATTACGTGCTGGTCTCACACGGTCACGGCGACCATTGGGGCGACACCGCACTCGTTGCCGGACGCAACAAGGCCACCGTCATTACGAATTATGAACTTAGCCAGTACGCCACCCGGCAAGGATTGACATCGCATCCGCTGCACATCGGTGGCAGTTTCAAGTTTCCTTTTGGCTGGGTCAAGTTAACGATCGCCCATCATGGTTCGACGCTCGAAAATCCCAACGATTACGGCGGCAATCCGGCCGGACTGATCGTGAACATCGGCGGCAAGACCATTTACCACGCGGGCGACACCGGACTCTTTTTGGACATGCAGCTTATTGGCGAGATGCATCCCCTCGACCTGGCGCTTCTTCCTATCGGCGACAACTTCACGATGGGGCCTGTCGATGCCGCCAAGGCAGTCGACTTCCTCAAACCGAAGAAGGTTGTGCCGATGCATTACAACACTTTCGACATCATCAAGCAGGATCCTGAAAAATTTGCGGACATGTTGAAGGGCAAACCGACTGAGTGCATTATAATGAAGTCGGGTGACAGTATCGAAATCTAGGTCATATTGCGACTTTGATAGTGCCACGCAATAGTTCGAATAGGGAAGAGCTGCTAACCCGCCGACTTCGCCATCTGCTGTCTGACTTTATCCCAGGAATCGGTAATCAGAAAACTCTCATCCATGTTGTTAACCATCGTGACGAATTTCTGCCACGGCACTCCCATTGTCAACGTGCCGGGTTCGACATACGGGCGGGCGGACACGTCAAACATTCCTAGCACGGCGCGCGGATGATCCGATTTGCCTTCCATGTAAGGGAAGTAGATAATCGACGCGCAACCTGCGCCAAATGGCGCGATGACACCCTGCGATGACGGCTCGTCGTAGTTGGCGAGTGTGAACAATCCCGCCAACGCGTATGCCGCCGCAAAGAAGACCACGACTTGTGGCTCATCCTTCTCATTCAATAGATCCCAGCGCTTGCAAACGAGGTGCTTGCCGGGCGCGTCGTAAGCGGGATGATCGTCGAGTTGCTGCATCACCAGTTCCGGCGTCTTCTTGTAGCGCTCGCCTTCCATCTCGCCTTCAATTCCGTAAGACAGGAAGTACTCGAAATTGCGGCGCAGATTCTTGGTGTAACCGAGATAGCGTTTACTGCCGCCACAGGTAAGCGCACTACCCGGAAACGCCATTGCCTCACCGTGTCTGATCTTATTCATCTGCCCGATGAAACAGACCCATTCATTCGGATCGCGCATAACCGGTGCGCGGCTCGCATCATCAGTGTAATAGAACGCTATCGGCAATTCGGCGCCGGGAAAGTATTGCTTCCAGCGTTTCAGGAAGTAATCGCGAAATTGTATATCCATTGCTGACCTCGATGTAGCTCCTTACTTCTTGTACCACCGGAAAGGTACCTCGACCATGGCTGAAGTGGCAAGCGTTTTCGCAGTCTGGGCTTCACCGGGTTATGTCAGAGGTTTATTTGTGGCGGCGTATCGGCGATTTGTTTACTTTGCCCCTCGATGAATTTCAAGAAGGTGCTCTTGTGGTCGGCCGTAGTGCTTGTGGCGCTGTGTGTTGTCGCCGTTGTCCTGATCAAGTTATTACTGTCGCCGGCGGCAATTGCAGCGCAAATAACACCCCGAATCGAAAGCATCTTCGAGCAGCCCGTCCAGATTGGCAATTCGGAATTGACAATCTTTTCCGGGGTCGGCCTCCGCGTACATGACATAAAAGTGCTCAACCCGCCGCCGTTTACCGGCCAACCTTTGGCGAGCGCAACTTCCATTGATGCCAAAGTCAAGTTGCTCCCCCTGCTGGTCGGCAGTGTTCGGCTGAAAGAGATCAGCATACAAGGTGGGCAAGTATATTTGGCCAAGGATTCAGTGGGCACAAATAACTTTGGCGCGCTGTCACTGGATCGTGTCCGTCAGGCCGTGCGCGGACGAACTGACGATGAGCTTTTCTGTCGCCAGGTCAGCTTGCGGAACGCGCGTCTGTTATACCGAAATGATTCCACCGGAAACCGTTTGGTTCTTGGCAACGTCAACGCCGACCTGGAAGTTGGAAGTGGCTCCGAGCCGTCAATCGCAGGCGACGTGAGCATCGACTCGTTATTTTCCTGGTCACCGCTGGGAAACTTTCTGATGAGTTCCTCGGCGGCGGAAGTTAGTTGGAGTGGCAACTACTCATTAACTTCAGATTCACTGGTGATCAATCGTTGCGACTGGCGTATTGACAAAATACGCGGCCGCCTCGATGGCGCTGTCGCCAAGCCGACCAGCCAGCCCTATCTCAATGTGCACGTGATTTCGGAGCATACGAATCTTGCCGACTGTGGCGATTCACGTATCGTAGCGGCCTACCCGTTTCTGCGCGGGATGATTCTTGGCGGCGACCTGCGGATCGACATCAACCTGCGCGGCGATATTAGCGACACCAAAACGACCACGGTTCGCGGCAAGATCACCTGGACTGACGCCACCGCCAAGTTGCCGGATACCGATGTGAATCTCAAAGCTCGGCTCGTAGAGAGTGATTTTAATGAGCAGTCGCTGTCGTTTTTCACCGAGGAAGCCGCCATCGGAGCGGCGCCGGCGCTGTTGCGATTGGCCATCGACAATTATCGCGAACCCACTTTCTCTGGTGAGATGCGAATTGCCTGTGATGCCCGCGTGTTAGGCCAGTTGCTGCGAGTCGACAAAGACGTTCATCTGGCAGGCGATGTGACGACCTCGCTTTCGGGCTTTGTGAAATCGTCCGACCGTGAGCAGTCCCGCTTCTACGGCAATTTGTCGCTGGCGAATCTTTCCTACGAGGACGCGAGCGGAGCGCCAGCAATCAATCCACTCAATGTCGATCTTAATCTGAGCGGCAATGACGCGGAGTTGTCGCGATTTGACGTCTCCGTCGGCGGCAATGCACTGCAACTAACGGGTAAGATCACGGATTTTGCCCAGTACCTGGCAACAAAAGGACAGCCACATAAGCGACCCCGTTTTGATTTCACTGCCGGTGCTGACACGCTTGACCTTGCCATCCTCAGTGGCGGATACGGCGGTGCGGGCGATACGACATCACTTCTGCATTTGCTTGATTACTTCTTTGATTTTGACTCTCGTGGAACTCTGCAGATCGACAGCTTATCCGCCGGGGGAGTGTCGCTCATGAATCTGCGATCGAATGTTACCGTCGTCAACCGGATCATGTATTCCGATTCCGTGGCCTGTGTCGTATTCGACAAGCCGGGCATGTTCGACGTCGTAATAGACATGAACGACCTATCGACTCCAGAATTCGAGGTCGAATACGCGGAAACCGACCTAGAGATCAACGATTTCCTCTCCGGACTTACGCACTTTCAGAACCATTTGTATGGACGCGCCGATCTGGAGTTTGCGTTGAAGGGCAGGGGATTGACATCCTCGGAAGTCCTTCCGACGCTGTGGGCGGCGGGCAAGGCGAAGCTCGAGGACGGCAAAATAGTGGGAATCTCGGCTCTCAACGTTCTAGCCAATCAGTATGGAATCGAGTCTCTCAAGCATGATGAATTCGACGAATTACAGGCCTCATTTCAGTTGGAGAATCGGTCTCTGCGTCTGGCGCCACTCAATATCAAGTCGGGCAAGCTCGTATATCAAGTCGAAGGTGCGGTCGACCTGAACGGTGAATTTGACTGCCGGGTTACACGTACGCTTTCCAAGGATGACGCGAAAACGCTGGTTGAATCTCCTGAGGCGGCCGGTCTGGCCGGCAATCGGTCGGTTGGCAAAGCAGTATTCCACGTCACCGGTGGGGCCGACACGGCATATATTAAGCTCGACGCGCTGTTGCCGAAAGATTGAAAGGTGAGGCAACTATTGCCGATGATAAATAATACATGATCTGGGACGACTTCAAAGCCATCTACCGCAATGACCCCGCCGCGCGTGGTCTGGAACCGATACTTTACGCGGGCTTGCACGCCATTATCTGGCAGCGTCTGGCGCACCGTCTGTACAAGTGGAAGCTCAGATTTTTCGCCCGTGTGATCTCTCAAATCACACGATTCTTCACCGGTATCGAAATTCATCCCGGCGCCACGCTTGGCAAGGGGCTGTTCATCGATCACGGCATGGGACTGGTCGTCGGCGAAACCACTCAAATCGGTGAAAACTGTGTGTTGTTCCATAACGTGACTCTGGGCGGAACCGGCAAGCACGCCGGCAAACGCCACCCGACCTTGGGAAACAATGTCCTCGTCGGCACGGGCGCGATTATTCTCGGCCCGGTCAGCATCGGCAACAACGTCTCCATCGGCGCCAACACCTTCATCTATATGTGCGACGTGCCTGATAACGCCACCGTAGTCGGAACGCCCGGCCGAATAGTTCGCCTCAACGGCGAGAACGTCGACTTGCCACTTCCGCGCACAATCCATCCCACTGACTGATTGATGATACAACGCTCTTTGGCGTATATTGATCACGTGAAGCGAATTGCTCTAGCCATTCTGGCTCTCGTGTTGCTCAGCAGTTCTGCCCGGGCGACATACTTCGATGTCGTAAACAGCGATCAGCGCCAATCGGAACAGATGCGCCTGATTCTCAACGTAGCATCGGTGCGACTGGTCAAGCTGCTCGACGTCCAGCTTCCCGACACGCTCACCGTGGCCGTCGTCGAAACCCAGCAGCAGTTTGATTCGCTGGCCGGCGGACGGATGCCCGATTGGGGTGCCGGAGCCGCTGTGCCGGGGCGCGATCTTATCCTCCTGCGTCGGCCAATGATGAACCGCTATCCCGGTTCGATGGCCGACCTGCTGGAACACGAATTGGCTCATATCGCTCTGCACTTGCGCGTGCACGGAGCCCACATTCCGCGTTTCATCGATGAGGGATTCGCCTCCTGGTTTGCCGGTGAGTGGACCTTCTCGAATGTAACTACCGTGGCGTCGGCGCAACTCACGAAATCGATATTGCCTCTTAGCAAGATCGACGACGTTAACAGTTTCCGTGAAGCGCAGGCGAATCTGGCGTACTCTCAAAGCTATCTTGTCGTGTTCTACATCTATCAACGTTTCGGCGAGCTTGCCTTTCTCGACCTGCTCGATGCTTTTGCCGCCGGCAGGGAAACCAGCGATGCCTTCCGTACCGGCTTGGGAATCTCCTTTGCGGCTTTCGAAGCCGACTATCGCCAATTCCTTGCGGACAAATACACGATCTTCAGTATATTGTCGGAGAGTATGGGACTCTGGATCATCCTTGCCGTCGTCGTGATTCTCGGATATATTCTGCTGCGGAAACGCAAGAAGGATGCGCTCGACCGTTGGAAAGAGGAGGAGAAGTACGAAAGCCGCGACTTCGACTATACCGGATCCAACGATGAGCCATGGAAAGATCCGGATGACTCCGACGACTCTGAAAACTTTTCGTCACCTCGTTGAGTACCTCTTCGTACTCGTCTTTTACGTGTTCCTGCGCCTGATACCGGGAAGCTGGCGGTTGAAGCTGGCTGGAGTCGCCGGTAGAATCGCTTATCTGGCCACACCGCGCCGCGTCAGGATTGCACACGACAACATCAGGGCTGCATTGCCACAACTCGCCGAGCCGGAAATCACACATATCATCAAACAAGTCTATCGCAATCTGGCCGCCGTTGCCATTGACGAAAGTCAGCTTGATCGCGTCGTAAACAGTGTCGTGGTCAGCGACGAGGCATCCGCCCGGCTCAATCAAATGCAGCAGCTATCCCGGCAGGGAAGGCCGCTGATATTTATTAGCGGGCATTACGGAAGCTGGGAAGTCATGGGACAATTTGTCGCGACCAGATTCGCGAACGTAAATTTCCTCGCCAAGGAACAGTCAAATCCTTTCGTCGACCGGCTGGTCAACAAGCGTCGGCAGATCTTCGGAGCCCATGTTATACTCAGCCATGAAGCGCCGCGTGTGGCTCCGAAAATTCTCAAGTCGGGAGGCACTCTGGCAATGGTCGTCGATCAGGATGCCGGCAGTGACGGCGTGATGCTCGACTTTCTGGGCAGGCCGGCGTCGCATTTCCGCGGCTGGGCGCTGTTCAGTTATCATTACAATGCTCCCGTCATGGTCATTCTGCCCAAGCGTGAAGAGAATGGATTCACTCTCCTGACTTCAGAGATAATCGAACCGAATCCTGCAGCTGACAAAGATGCCGAGATCAAACGTTTGCTGACACTCTTTTCCGATCGACTTGCCGCTGCCATTAAAGCTCACCCGGAGCAATGGCTCTGGACTCACCGTCGCTGGAAATCTGGTACACGCACATCGACAACAGACCATTAACTCAATTAACGAATTGTAGGAGGGACTTCAGTCGCGACCCCACACGTTCCACTCCATCTTTTCTGTTGACACCCCCAATGGCAATCCCAATATTGACTCATCATTGCGAGCCGCTGTCAATCGGCAGCAACGCACGAATCGGAGGACGATGCCTAAAACTTCTCGACGGGGTATTAACTTGCGAATAGTCGGTTGCGTACTTGTGTGCTCGGCACTAAGCGCCGGCATCGCCGGTTGCGGCCATCAACAACAGTCGACCCTGCCTCCGACGCCACCTGCACAGCAAAAAGTGGAGGCGACGGTTCCGTCCGACTCCGCCAAGCCGAAATCACCCACAGTTGCCCCCCAAGGTCCGGAACTCAAATCGGCCTGGGTCTTCAAATCGTCAATCAATGTGCGCAGCCAACCATCGACGACGGCTCCGATCATAACCAAGCTAACGCGGGGCGCCGAAGTCAAATTGACCGCCAAAACCGACCAGTGGTGGCAGGTACAGCTTGATGATACCACGACTGCTTACATTCACGAGTCAATGCTTTCGCTTGATCGCTACGTCGATCCCTGGACACAATTCAAGATGGGCGGACGACTCGCTGACACCACTCTGCAAATTATCACCGGCGTCACTGAACTGAAAGATAGTCAGGCGCCATCTGCGGCCTTGACTGTCGGCGATGCCTGGCCTTCCTTCTCCAAGATCAAGAAGCAGCGCGTTGCCCAGGCGGCGTTCGCCTACTGGAAAGTCTGCCTCAGCAAGGCCGGCTACGATTCCAAGAATACGATTGTGTTACTGCGTGATGCCGAAGGTGTCGACGTGGTGAAAGTTACGGCCACCGCCGACAAGACCACCGTCGAACTGCTTCAGTAACATCCATCCTAATTTCTATGAGTGCGTCGCGTACGTCCTCGTGCGCGACGGTCAGATCTCGCGGGTGCCCCATTCGCTTCAGCGATTGGGTTTACTCCGTAGGTCAGTGTTCCGAGTCCCCTCTGCACCGAGTCACCGAACGTGTCATCGACACCCGCCTTCAGACTGCCTTCCGCATTTCGCACACCACGGGACGAGAAACCCGACTCTTCTCAATCAGGTCGCATCATACACACCAGGCGCTCCCGACCATCCCCAAAACAATCGACCGGCAGTGTCGACCACTACCGGTCTCAAAAACGCCGTGAGCTTTCCCCAGTACCTGCTCAGCGTCGTCCTTCCCCCCTGTGTGCCGCGCCTGCCCCCAGGCAACGCCACAGTTAGTGACCCCGGAATCGCTCCGTTTGCTTTTCAATTAGTCTTATAGTGATGGAATCTCAGATTTGTGGAATTTTCCAGCGGGATTTGTACTATTTCCCGGCGCTACGCAGTTGCCCCTCCGTCACGTACTCCGTTCCGGTCCAGTAGGTGACACTATCTCGTAGTTGATCTTCATACATCGTCCGGGGAATGTCACTAATTTTGCCGGCCATGATCAAGTTCCGTCTCTGATTTACAAACGCATCGCTCAGACGTACTTTCAGGACGCGCAGCCGCGAATCGAGAATGTAGTCAACCGTGGCTCCACCGGGTACGGTGTCGGCCTCCTCGACGGAAGCGCGATATGTTCCGTCTGCCTCCCTGAAAAAATTCATAAGGCTGTTGTAGCCCGCCCGCAGCATTATTCTGCCTACGTCCGTGGGGAAAAACATTACGTATCGGACTGGATTGCCACGCTTGACCTTTCGTAAGTCGAGTTCCGGGGCTTCGTAGGGGGGCGATACACCATGACTCGAATCCGGCGATAACGCAAATACCGCTGTGCAATTCAGGAGCTGCTGGTAGCCAAAGAAGATAAACTCATCCATGCCGTCACCGTTAACATCGCCCGGCATTCGGAAATTGGTTCCTCCCGCGTTTATGTACCAACCAAGATAATTTCCCTGCCCGTCGAGAAACCTGATAGCTCCGCGGTCGGGGTAGTCCTGGTATGTCTGAGCTATTATCGTCGACCTCTTGGTATCCCTTACAATATTGAGTACAACGTAGTACCGGGCGGAATCACGGTCCTTTTCCCCCCTGTACCTGGGATACTCGCCGCGTACCGTGCAATCGCGCGAATACAGAGTATCCCCTTTGCTGTCGTAGACATAAAGCCAGCCGCTCTGCTTGCAGCCCCTGTTCACCGACGGCATCACCAGGACTTCGTTCTTGCCATCTCCGCCGAGATCGGCGGCTCTGCCATAGAGTGAGTCATCGCCCAATGGGTCGAAAGGCATCGGCTTCCGCCAAAGTTCGTGCGAATTTGAATTGTATACGATGAAACCGTTGGTGATGAATTTCACAGACGCCGGCTCCCAATCAAACCCGACCCACGCCTTCGGATAGATCAGGCAGACCAATAAATATGCAAGCACCAGGAAAAGCGGCACCTGTACTTTCGTCATCTTCCCATATTTCGCTGCGCGCTTCGCTACGAATTCGCCGATGCACACCTTCTCGCTGCGGATGATATTGTGGTCATCCACGACATCCTCAATTCGTCGCGCGGAGATCAGGTGCAGATTGCGTCGGGGAAACTTCAGGTGCGCAGTTTGTCCAGATGCTGCCTGGCTGGGCAGGCCACTCGCTTCCGGCAGCACGATGTATTTGACCGGCGAGAAAAATGCCCGTTCGATTTTCTGCGGCACAGTGTCATCGTTGATCGCAGTCAGATTGCCGTCACGATCGACGCCACCCGTGAATGCCACTTCGCCCGACACCAGGCGGTCGAGCCGCAGCGCCTCCGGCCGTAGCAACTGCGTGTAGGCAAGCAGGCCAAATGCCAGCCCGATGGAGTCGCCGGTGAATGTCTGGCCGCTGTCTTCGATATTGAAATGCGCATGATAATAATGCGATCCCTGATTCCTTAAGCCGGACGCGCTGAAAATGTTTCGCACCGCTGCAAACGCATCATAGGCCACCCCGACAAACGGATCATCCGGTGTTTTGATCGCATTCTCGAAAGTAATTTCGTCTGTCGGCGCCGACTTTCCGAATAGCTCAACCTTGCCGTTCAGTGTTCGCATTCTGCCGCGAGTGTTCTTGCCGTCCTCACCCCGCTCGACGAACAGGCACTTGGCACGATCATGGTAGGAAGCTTCCCGCTCACCCTGCCATTCAGTAAGAATCTCGTTGAGCGCCTGCGCGAGTGGATGATTTATTTCCGTCGCCCGGACGCAAACGGCCTGAAATGCGACATATTCGTTGGTCGCTTCGATCCCCTGCACCAAATTGCCTACTGCCGTGAGTGTTTGTGCATTGTTTTTCCCCTCTCCCTCCGGGAGAGGGGCCAGGGGTGAGGGTGACACCGCATCAGCACCTGACTCGTTCTTCCCCTCTCCCTCTGGGAGAGGGGTAAGGGGTGAGGGTGACTCAAGTACCACATCAGCACCTGATTCGTTCTTCTCCTCGCCCTCCGGGAGAGGGGCCAGGGGTGAGGGTGATTCAAGCACATGCAATCCCTCTTCAATTCCCCCAACATAGAAATACATCTTCGCCAATTCGCGGCCGACCATACCGCAAGCGGACCTGTTGCCGCTCTCGTCGAGCATTTGCTGCAACCGCTTCAATTCCACGATTGTCAAATCCGCGAGAATAGCTCTGTCAAGCATGCGCGCCAACAGCGGCAGGTATTGATCGAAATAACTCTGATATGCCTCGTCGCCCGAGTATTCCTGAATCTCCGGCCAGAATTCCAGCAATGCCAATAGTCGTTGATCTCCGGCCGGGCAGGTGGATAAGTGACTTTGCAGGCGGGCAAAATCGCGCGCAAGTTGCAATGGAGACTTTGTCATTTAACGGAACAACCTGATGCTGATTTCCTGGTCGGAGTCGTTAATATTGAACGAAACATTTTGATTGGGCGCCACTTCTTTCACCTGATGGATATTCTGCTGTTTGATCGAAACACGGATCGTGCCAAAGTTCGGCTCACCTTCGATCTCGAGTACTCTGATGAGAATCTGTTTGCCTTCGGTCTTGGTCTCGAACACCACCTGTATGCGGTCATGATGTTCCGTTTCCAGAATCACTTCGCGCGAACTTTCCACATGCTCCGGGTCGTACACGAGCGGCCGCAGAGTGAATCGCGCGTCGGGGAGCTTGATTTCCCACTGCAGACTCTCGGGATCCCTAAGCTCGTCTCTTGCCAGCAACACCTTGCCGGTATCGTCGGTAACATACTGCTTTTGTATTTCGGGAATCTGAATCATCGCCTGCGCTGCCAACTGCGGATCGGCGCTAATCAATTGCAGGTAATCTATGCCCCTGGCATCATCGCGCATCACTCGCAGCACGAGTTCCGGCTGTTCCGAGAACAAAGTCGCCAGGTTGGTTACCATGTCGGCAGGCCGTTCTCCGTCCGCCGCGAGGTACATCTGGGAAATTGAACGCGGTGCAGGTAAGAGGTTCAGACTGATCGTCCGTCCAGCGTATACGTCCGAAAATATTTCGTCGGCCACAGTCCAGTCTCGTTGTTCCGGCTGGACTTTCGCAGTCTCAGTTTGCGCCTCAAGATCAGCTCGGTAATCATCACAGAATTCCCGGCAGAATTCACACTCTGCGATGTGAGCCCGAATCGATTCGAGTTGCCCAATGTCGCCTAACTCATTGGCCACAAACGCCTTGAGTGTGCTTTGTTCCGGATGTGTCTTCACTTCACAACCTCCATCACAGTCTTCTATAGTCTCCGAAATCGAATCCTGTCAAATGTTTACTGCAGCCGCGAACGAAATTCCTCGACGGCTCGATTAATCACCGTTTCAAAAACGTACTTGTACTTTTCGAGATACTGCGCGTGCTCTTCCTTGGGCATCACTTCCCGGAAGTAGTCTGGTATCGGATCACTATTTCCATGCGCGGACAAATCAGTGAGATACTTGTCGGCGGCGACTGCAAATCGTGCTCCGACTTCTTCCGTGATTCGACCCTTGGTGACGAAGTCCCGAATGACGGTCTCCCGTATGCATTCGACCGCCTTCCGGCGCGCTTCGTTGAGAGTCTCCGCGTCGAAATCATCCTCTGGATTCGGAAGCTTGGACGGCCTCATGCAGTCGAATTCCATGAATTGCAGATTCACCGCTACTGCTGCGCTCAGCAGTTCATGATTGCGCAAGCGATTCTGCACCTCCTGCAACTCATTAAGGAGATCGAATATTCTCAGGCACCATTGACGGCGGCTTGTCGATTGCAGGAACGCGTCCTCGACAAGTTGCCGCAGCCGATCACGAGCTATCATCGGTCGGTCAAGCCGCAAGGAGGAGGAATTTCGGGCAAGAAATATGTACTCACTGTTGCTGTTCGCTGCCGACGTGTGACCGTACTCCAGTTCTTCGAACACCTGTGTCAATCCTCGTTTGAGATTGGCTTTCTGTGGATCGTACTGGCGGCATAACCGGAAAAGCTCCTGTCGCACGAAGCTGCGCAGCAGGATCATGAATGAGCGTTCCAATTCTTCGGCCTTCGCAGCTCATGAACCGGCCCGCACTGTACCGTGGAGTCAAAGTAATCCATCACGATATGAAACGGGCGCTTACCGCGCTCGCTTCTGAGCAGGGAACCCAGTATGTCATAGATAAGATCGCGCGGAATGGCTTCAGTGTTGGAACCGGCCTCGGGCAATCGGTAGCCCTTTCTGCGCAGCGATGTCAGACAGCCAAGCGTTCGACGCCAGGTGCCGGCGAAGAATGAATTGAAGTTATTCCCGGCACTGGGAATCAAATAAAAAGGCGCGAATCGCCTCGCCGAACTGCGTTTCTCGTTCTGATTGACCGACCGTAGTCACGGTAGCAGTGTGCCCTCCGCCTCAGTCCTGACGATGTGTGGATTCTTTATAAACCCGAGCCGGCGGCGCCGGATCAGTCGGGACTCGGTAGGTTTTCCAACACCGTCATCAGCGGCGTCTGGTATATTCGATACGTCTTGTAGCGCTTGGCCCCAAGCGTCTCCAGCGCCGATATCATCAGATGATTATCTTCCAGAATCCAGGACAGTTCGCCGAAATTGTAGCCCTTGGCAGTACCGTTATTGAATAGATCGAGGTAGAAAACATTATCGATGCCCCGTTTTTGGAATTTCTTCACGACTCCCATCGTGATCACCCGCGCCTGATTGACTTTGCGCCTGATTTTCAGATTCCAGAGCAGTTTGATCAAACCGAAGGGCAGCAATCGGCCGTTAAGCTTGATCAGCACCTGGTTGATATCAGGAATCGCCAGAGCAAACCCGGCTGGCTCACCGTCAATTTCGGCGAACAGCGCCAGGTCGGGATCGACGATTTGTTTCAGATCCTTGGCAATGTGAACAAACTCATCTTCATGCAACGGCACGAATCCCCAATTGTCTTCCCAGGCGTCGTTGTAGACTTTGATCACACGCATGATTTCCGCGTCGAAATCGTGCAAATTGATCTTCCGAAACTTCGCTCCTGAACGCTCGCGAATTCTCTCGACGATCTTTGCCATCCGTTCCGGTGGACGGTTTTCTTCCGTCATCGCAAACGCCAGCAAGTCCTTTTCCTTGGTCAGGCCGAAACGCTCGAAATACTCCACATAGTAGGGCGGATTGTACGTCATCTGCACCACCGGCGGCTTGTCGAAAGCGTCGACCAGCAATCCCCAATCATGGTTGCTTGAGAAATTTGCCGGTCCGCGCATCTGTTCCATCCCGTGTTTCTTGAGCGCAATGACGGCAACTTTCAATAATCGGTGCGCAACGTCGTAGTCCTTCACCGATTCAAAGAACCCGAAGAATCCGGTCTTCTCCTGATGGAATTGATTGTGGATATAGTTCACGCAGGTTGCGACGCGCCCCAGCACTTCGCCATGATACACGGCCAGGAATAACTGAACTCTGGCGTAGCGGTAGAAAGGATTCTTCTTCCGATCGAAGAATGCCAGGCGATCAACCAATAACGGCGGAACCCAGTTGGGATCTCCCGCATAGACTTTCCATGGAAATTTTATGAATTTCTTGAGGTCGGACCTGGAGGTGACCTCGATTATGTCGATTTCTTCGAGTTTCATTCTGGGCGCCCCGGTGACGGCTACACCATCGCCGAAATCAATCCCGTCTTCTTGCCGATCGCCGCGAATGTATCAAGAACGTGATCCAGTTGCTCATCCGTATGATTGGCGGTGTAACTTGTCCTTATCAACGCCTGACCCGGTGCCACGGCTGGTGGTATCGCCGCGTTGGCGAAAATTCCGGATTGCGTAAGCATCGCCCAGAATTGGAAGCATTCCGTCTCGTCGCCGATCAATATCGGCACAATCGGTGTTTCAGTGGTACCAATGTTGAACCCCAGGCCCTTCAGTTCGCGATGCATCCGATGCGTGATGTCCCACAGACGTTTGCGTCGTTCCGGTTCCGCTTCGAGAATGTCCAACGCCGCCATCACCGCAGCCGCAGAGGCCGGCGGAATCGACGCGGAGAATATCATCGTCCGGGAGACGTGCTTGACGTATTCGACAACTTCCGCATCGCCGACAATAAATCCGCCGATCGAGGCGAACGACTTGGAAAATGTCCCCATCGTTACATCAACTTCATCGGTCAGGCCGAAATGCTCGGCGGTCCCGGCGCCGGTCGCGCCCAACACTCCGATTGAGTGAGCATCATCCACCATGACGCTGGCATTATGCGCGTGCGCAAGTTCCACCAGTCGGGGCAACTTGGCAATATCGCCTTCCATCGAAAATACACCGTCGGTAACAATCAGCTTAGGTGTGTCGGGATCAAGGCCGGTCAACAGGCGTTCCAGATCGTCCATATTATTATGTTCGTACTTGAGCGTTCGTCCAAATGAAAGCCGGCAGCCGTCAACAATGCTGGCGTGATCCGAACGGTCGATAATGACAAACTCGCCCTTGTTGACCAGCGCCGAAATCGTACCCAGATTGGTCTGCATGCCCGTCGAGTAGACCAGCGCCTCTTCCTTGTGCATGAATTTAGCCAGCTTTTGCTCCAGTTCGAGGTGCAAATCAAGCGTGCCATTGAGTAAGCGTGAGCCGGTGCAACCGGATCCATACTTCCGAGTCGCCGCAATCGCCGCTTCCTTGACTTTGGGATGAGTGGTCAGGCCGAGATAGTTGTTCGAGCCGATCATGATCATTTTCTGACCGTGGATCGTGACTACTGTATCGGCAGCAGATGAAATCGGACGGAAATAGGGGTAGAAACCCGCTTCCTTTACTTCAAGCGACCGCGTGAAGTTCTTGCACTTGTCGAACAGATCCATAATTGACTTGCTTTCGGCCTCCGACTAGGTAGATTGGCAGAATGTTCTCAACCAACAGGTCGGCTATCATAATTGACTAATAGTTTTATGTCAAGTCAATTTAATCCCCAACTCCCTGAACATCCTAAGGTTCTGGTTACTGGCGCTTCCGGTTTTGTCGGCAGCCATCTTGCCGAAGCGCTGAGCAAACTCGGATGCGATCTCTACCTCTTGCTGCGTCCGACTTCGCGGCTCAACCTGATCAGCGAGCTTAAATATACGCCCGTTACAGGTAGTCTTGGGGACCTGAAGTCCTTGGAAGACATACTCCCACAGATGGACTACATATTCCATTCCGCCGGCCTGATCAGCGCCCGATCACTCAACCAATACATGGTGGTCAATCGCGATGGCACCGCCAATCTGTTGGAAATGGCCGCCAAATATGCGACCCGGCTCAAACGATTCGTCCTCATTTCGAGTCAGGCAGCCGCCGGACCGTCACGCGAACACAAACTCCGGACTGAGGCCGATGCTCCGACGCCGGTTTCCGATTATGGCGCCAGCAAATTGGCAGGCGAAGAGGCGGCATTGGCATTTAAGGACAGAATTCCGATCACAATTATTCGTCCGCCGGCAGTGTTCGGGCCGCGCGACACGGATGTGTTCGTATTCTTCAAGTATGTCAAACTTGGGTGGATGCTCAAGTTCGGAGGCAAAGAGGGATTCGTCAGTCTGGCCTATGTCAGGGACGTTGTCGACGGCACAATCCGTGCCGCGTTCAACGACAAAGCGGCAGGGGAGACGTTCTTCATAACGTCCGTCGAAGATATCTCGCAGTGGGAAGTACAACAGCTGATTGCCGATACAATCAAAGTAGACATCCGGCCACTGCGAATACCGGTGCCGATATTGAAGCTCGTGTCTTCGTTGCTCGGCTCCAACGACGGTTTCCCGCTCAAGAAAGACAAAGTGCGTGAGCTTGAGCACCGCTACTGGGTCTGCTCGTCTGCCAAAGCCAGAGCGCTCTTGAATTACGAACCGACTTGCTCCCTGCAACAGGCGATAGCCGACACCTACCAATGGTACCAGGATCAGGGTTGGTTATAGATGACCACCGGCCGCTTGTTATTGACTATTCTCGTGGCAGGCGTAATGTTGTTGATTCTGGAAATCTTGCGCGTGCTGATTCAAAAACCGCTGGCCCGCAAATACTCGCCTGAAGACAGAATTGTCGTCCAGTTTACCCAGCCGTTCCTCGTAAATTTCGTATTTGTGGTGATGTTGCCGGTGACTGTTTATGCCGGATTCTTTCCGGTGCTGCCGTTCACCAGTTATCGTAGCGGCCTGTTCATCGGACTATTCATTTTCGGAGTCGGCGTGCTGCCAATGCATATTCGCAACTTCAATCAATACAAACTTCCGGGTGTGATTGCCGCCTTTGACCTTTTCTGGAGTCTGCTGACTCTGCTTCTGGTGATCGGTTCGATCACCTATACCTATCATTACTAGCGAGTACCATCATGATCGACAAACGCGTACGTGACGACTTTATAGGTCTGGACAAGAAAATCTTCTTCAATAACGCTTCCTATGCCCCCATGTTGAAACCAGTCAAAGAGAAGATTGATCAGTATTGGGAGGAGGTCTACAATCTCCGCCAGCCCGACCATGAATCGATGGATTATCTGCAACAAGTGCGGGACGAAGCCGCGAAGATGACCGGTGCTGACGCCGACGAAATCGGCTATGCGTTCAACACATCCATCGGCATCAATATCGCGGCGACGGGTCTCGGCCTCAAACCGGGCGATGAAGTCATTCTTGCCGACAACGATTTCCCGTCAGTGCCGTATCCGTTCAAAGTGTTCGAACAGGATGGCGTGCTGCTCAAGTATGCTCCGTCGATAGATAACAATTTCTCGTTGGATGAAGCTCGCAAACTGGTGACCCCGCGCACGCGCGTGCTGGCGGTCAGCTACGTTCAGTATTTCAACGGCTTCCGCAATGATCTCATGGCCATCGGCGAATTCTGCCGCGAGCATGATATCTTCTTTGTAGTTGATGCCATTCAGGGACTCGGTCATTGTCCGCTCAATGTACGCGAATGCCAGATTGACCTGCTTGCCTGTGGCGCACAAAAATGGCTGCTGTCGCCGCTGGGATCTGGCTTCTTCTACTTATCCAAGGATGCGAAACGTCAACTCAAGTCGCTGTCAACCGGCTGGCTCGGTGTCGATTGGCAGATGAAGTTCACCGACCTCCGTCACTTCGACCGCGAACCGTTCGCCGATTCCCGCCGTTTCAACACCGGCACTTATCCCTTTATGCAAATCTGGGCGATGTCGGCCGCGCTGAAATATATCAACGGTCTTGGCGTCGAAAATATTTTCCGGCACAATCTGGCGCTGCTCGACCGACTGGTGGAATATCTCAAGACCAGCGATTACTACTACCTCAAGAGCTCGTTGGAATCGAAGCATCGCTCGTCGATCATTTCCATTGGTTCGCCCGCCGGAGACCAGCTTTGGAAATACCTCTTGAGCGAAAACTTCTATCTCGTCTTTCGCGAAGGCGGTGTTCGTGTCGCCGTCAATTTCTATAACACGACCGACGAGATCGATGCCCTGATCGACAAGCTCCGCCGTTTCCCGAAGTAGTTCAAATTTCATGCTAACGCAGCCCAGTAGGTTGAACATTCCTGTTTGACTCTCAAATGCAGCCCGGTAGGTTAGACATTCCGGTCTGACCACTTGACACCAAACCTCAGGGACAAACAAGAATGTTTATCCTACCACTCATTTCTGAGCCGACGCTTGTTTTCCCCTCTTAAGAGGGGAACTAAAGGGCTGTGTTTCCAGTCGCACCAACTCCAATTTTACATTGACTGCCCTCTCCCACTCGCCTATCATTTCGCCGGTGAGTCTGTAGCCCGGAGCGTACGAATTGAATACCGTCGCGATTCTACTGGTCGTCTTAATCGCCGTCATCGTTGTTGTGGCGCTCTACTTCGCCGGCAAGAGCCGCGATGAGGAAGAGGGCGTGCTCGACAAATTCCCGGTCGGTACCTATCTCGCCGGTTTTCCGAGTGCCCTCGAAAGCGTGGATTTGGTCGACTGCAATATCAGCGAGGCGGCCTATCTTTTCCTTGCCGACCATGACCAGGAATTGGGACGCATCCCCCGCAATGGCATCATTGACGTCTTCTATGATGAGAAGGACAAAACCCTTCAGCGTCTGACAGCGCCCAAAGACCTCACATTCTCTGCGTTCGCCGTCAACAAATCTGAAAGCGATCTCAAGAACGAATATTGCGTGGTGATCGATTGGGATGACAACCATGCCATGCGGCGCAACACAGTATTTGAATTTTCCGGTACTGCCGCGGCGGCGGCGGCGCACAAAGCGGTGGAATCACTGAAACGTTATCAAAAACCGCATCTGCCGCGCCTGCGGCCTGACGAAAAACGCTGCCCATATTGTGCGGAAATTATCAAGAAAGAAGCGATGGTCTGCCGCTACTGCAGCAACCGTATTTGAACCCGTCACTCGCCACCCCTCCGAGCACGCAGTTCTGTCTATGCAGAGCTTGTTGTTTGCGCCAGCTTGAGGTCTACAATCAACACTCCAACCAGAACCAGCACGGCTCCTGTATAATCGCCGATCGTCAGGACTTCCTTGAGCAGGATGAATCCCACGAACATCGCGACCGCCGGTGTAATCAAGGCCACCATTGACATGGTGATCAGGCGCACTCGCTGCAGCAGCCAGTAGTATCCGCTGAACGCGATGACCGAGCCAAACACCGCCAGGTATACAATGGCGCCGACTGAGGTTTTCGTGAACTTGAACCCACTCAACGGTTCAAAGATCAGCGCCGTCACCGTGAGCAACAACGCGCCGAGTCCCATCTGCAGCGTGACCATCGGAAACACCGGTTCATCATGCAAATATGCCTTTACCGTCACCGCGCCTATCGCGGCGCAGATAGGGGAGAGTAACAACAAGATCATCCCTAGTAGCGAATTCGACCCCGCCTCCGTCGGTTCGGAAAAGATCATCACCACGCCGACAAATGCCACCAGCACACCGACAACCGATCGCCGATCCACGCGTTCCGATTTCAGCATCAAAGGCATCAGACCCATAATAAAGAAGGGCATCACCGCAAATAGAATCGCCGCCAGTGCGGAAGTGATATAGTTTTCGCCGAGATAAGTCAAAGTGTAGGAGCCGAAGAACGTAAAGATTCCCGGCCAGGCCACGCGCCACTTGTTGCGCCAGCCGCTGGGGTACTGCCGCTTCGAAATGAGGTTGAAAAGCCAAAGCAGAGCCGTCGCCAGGATAAACCGTATCGCCGCACTCCAAATCGGCGGCGCGTCCTCCAGCCCCATCTTGATACCGGTCCAGGTCGAACCCCAGATGAGACACAGCAGGACATAGACCGCAACTTTCATCCGCGCATGGTATGCTTTTGCCCGCCAGTTGTCAATCTCACGCTCGTGCCACTTGCTGCAGCAAATCCTTCGATGACAAAGGTGCCCCATCGCTTGCGGTGGGTTTTTTCTCTGTCTGAATAGTTGTGTCAGGTCTTAGCTCGATCCGCGAGCGTGACCTGACACATCGTCTCTTCTTAGCTGTGTCTGGTCTTAGCCAAATCGGTAGGTTAGACATTCCTGTCTGACACCTTCTCCGCGCCGTCAGGATTCCTATCCTGACGGAACAAGATTCCGTAGGTCAGCGAGCCCGTCATCAACGCCCGGGTGCCCCATCCGCTTGCGGCGGGTTTCGTGTTGTGTCAGGTCTTAGCCAAATCGGTAGGTTAGACATTCCTGTCTGACACCTTCTCCGCGCCGTCAGGATTCCTATCCTGACGGAACAAGATTCCGTAGGTCAGCGAGCCCGTCATCAACGCCCGGGTGCCCCATCCGCTTGCGGCGGGTTTCGTGTTGTGTCAGGTCTTAGCCCACGACGAAGTCGGGGGCGAGACCTGACACTTCCCTCACCAATTCCGCTTTACCCGGCTCGTCGCGCGATTGTGTTCCTCCAGCGATGCCGTGAACACATGCTGCCCCGTGCCCGTGGCGACAAAGTAAGTGTAATTCGTGGTCGCCGGATAGAGCGCGGCATTGATTGACGCTAATCCCGGCGAACAGACCGGCCCCGGAGGCAGGCCATAATAGAGGTAAGTGTTGTAAGGCGAATCAAACTCCAGGTCTTTGCGTAATAGCGGCCGGTCGAGCCCGCCTAATGCATAGATCACTGTCGGATCGCATTGAAGCTTCCAACCCAGACGCAGACGGTTGTAAAACACGGAAGCAATCAACTCCCGTTCTTTGCCATCCGCAGCTTCGGCTTCGACCAGTGATGCCATCGTGATGACTTGGTTCAGCGACAACTTCAGATCCTTGGCACGCTGCATCATATCCGGAGTGACTTCTTTACGGAATGTCCGCACCATTTCGCTTATGATCGTGCGCGCATCCTCGTATGGAAAGAACGTGTACGTTTCCGGAAACAGGTATCCCTCGAATCCCGGCGCGTCGATTTCGAAACTCCGCAGGAAATTCTGATCCGCCAGCAATCGGCGCAGTTGCACCGAGTCGGTCGGAATCTCTCGCGCCAACACCGGTATCATCTGCCTGATCGACCATCCCTCCGGAATGGTCACTTTGCTCAACTCCGGCTTGCTGTCACGGAAGGCTATTACAATCTGATAATTGGTGAGTCCGCCTTTAAGATGATACCGCCCCGGCCTAAGTTGTCTGTCCACCTTGGTGCTGCGCATATACCACGAATAAAGCCACTTGTTGACCGGCAGGCCGCTGGCTATCACCCGCACATAAACATTGGCGGCGTTATCTT
The DNA here is from genome assembly GCA_963726455.1 of uncultured bacterium. Taxonomy (GTDB): domain Bacteria; phylum Zixibacteria; class MSB-5A5; order CAIYYT01; family CAIYYT01; genus CAIYYT01. The sequence continues at coordinate 1,518,517 of CAVSCK010000004.1, read as the reverse complement.
CCGGATGCACCAGCACCACATAATCTTTCAGGGGATCACCGACTTTGCGCTGCGTCTGATAATAAGCGATCACGGCTGCCACAACTACAATGACTGCCAGTCCCAGCAGAATTCTCTTTATTGTCGATCCGCTCACAATTATCTCAATCAGTGATACAACCAACACCAGCGGCGACAGCGCAAATATCAGCGTCGTCGACACAAACCACTTAAGCAGTGAGAGAAATTTCTTCACGGCATCTGCTTTGGAAGGGAATCCAGATAGTCCTGCAGGATCAACTGCGCCGCAATAACATCAGTCTTGCCCCGCATTTGTTTTTCTTTCTTGCCGGCGCGGCGCATGGTCGCCATTGCCTCTGCGGACGTGAACCGCTCATCCTCGAACACCACCTTGTAGCCACTTCTCTCCAGTCCCTGTGCGAACTTCCGGATTTCGTCCGCCATCTGTCCGCCCTTTCCGCCCGACAACGACACCGGCAGGCCGACCACAACCAGTTCGACATCCTCCCGTGCCAGCACTTCACAGACTTTCTTGACTGCCTCGCCCTCTATTTTGACGATAACCGTCGCCAGCGGCTGAGCCGTAATTCGCAGCGGATCGGAGTATGCGATGCCGATTCGCTTGCGCCCATAATCAATGCCGACAATCCGTTTCTCAAACATCGCGTGAATGTACCGACCCTCCAAACCAGAGTCAACAAATACACCGTCCTTGGCCCCGTGTCTCGCAGCGTGAAATGTCTGCAAACAACGTCACACTAATCTGAAACACTTTACGACGGGCTTCTGGACGCGCTCTCCTAACCGATTCACGGTCAACGCCTTACGCCGTCAGCTATTGACTGCCCCCGTGCTCGTCACTCTGGCACACCCCTTGCGTAGTACTCATGTCGGACACGACATTGACGGAAGGAGATCGACATGATATCTGCGGAAATGAAAAAAGGTTTTTCGGAAGCGAGATTCGGTAAAGGCGTCGAACCGCGGGTCAAGCATGACGACGGTGGTTATTTCACCTATACTCTCAGCGAAAACGTCAAGGTCTATTTCGACGACTACTATGCCTTCTTGGAACGCGTGGAAGAGCGCGCCCTGGGTGAACTTCAGGACGCCAAGGCCAAGGAAGCCCAGCTCCAGCCATATCAGCAGGAACTCCGCGCTTTCCTTTATGCCAAGCGCAAAGTCGTCGAGACTCTGCTCAAGACCATCTACGATTTCTATACCGAGGCCAATAATTTCGGCGTCGTGATGACTCCCTGGTGTTTCGGAACGGTAGTGTTGGAGAAGGTGGAGGCCTATCGCGACAGGCTGAGCAAAGGCAATGCGGACGATAAAGACGTCCCGGAATACAGCTATTACGTCGTCCGCTATCTGGACGAAATCTATCGCAAGACTCTGCTCGACCTGTTCGAATTTCCGGAAAAGGCGTTCTCGATGCGTTGGCAGTATTCGGAATTATTGAAAAGATACTCCAAAGCTCTTTCGAATATCAGCACGTCACTGCAGTCGGTGATGATGCTGGTCAAGAGCTACGGCAGCTAAGTTTCCATTTCACAGCCCGTTGCCCCTCCTTTGGCTCGCCGGTCGGTGAATCACACCGACCGGCCTTTTTGTTGCAGAAGCGTCCCCTGTCTGTCGATATCATAGGAATAGAGTATCTGTATTATGCTAAGTCTAACTAAGAAGCGCACTTCGTCTCAGAATCCGGCCTTCTTGCCGGTGCAGGTCGATTCACTGCGAATCGATAAGATACTGTATTTCGATATCTATATCCACACCGGCAAGGAACTCGTTCTCTACCGCGCCAAGTCTTTACCGTTCTCCGACCTGTCACGCAAGAAGCTTCTGGAAAACCATGTCTCCACAATCTATATCACTTATGATTCCAAGGAGGCATACCAGCAATATATCGAGGAGCACCTGCCCGAACTCCTGGCCGATCCCAAAGTCGAGGAGGTCAAGAAGGCCTCCATTCTATACAGCACCTCGCAGGCGCTGGTCAAGGAAGTGCTCTCCAATCCGACCTATTCCGACAATATCCGCCGCAGCCAGGACCTGGTCGAACATACAATCAACTACATCCTCAAGGGGCGCGAGGCGTTCCTCAATCTGATGAAGATCACGTCATTCGATTATTACACCTACACGCATTCGGTCAACGTCTGCACCTTCTCGATCGCGCTGGCACGGCAGATTGGCATCGGCGGACATGACGAACTGATTACCCTCGGCACCGGCGCGCTGCTGCATGATGTCGGCAAGAGCAAGGTGCCGGAACGCATCCTGAACAAACGCACGTCGCTGAACCGTTCCGAATTCGAGATCATGAAGAAGCATCCCAACTGGGGCAGCGAAATTCTGCGCGAAACCGATCTGATACCGGAGGAGTCATACTATCCAGTGCTGCAACATCACGAACGGTTCGACGGCAGCGGTTACCCCGCCGGCATCGACGAACGCGACCTGCATCCGTTCAGCAAGTTGGTCGCCATCTCCGATGTCTTCGATGCGCTCACGACCGAACGCGTCTACCAACCCGCGATCGAGACCTTCCCGGCGCTCAAAATGATGCACAGCGAACCCGGTTCCTTTGATGGCCAGATGCTGCGCGAATTCACCATTCTCATGGGCCCCGAAAGCCCCATGAACAAATACTAACGCCGCCGTGCATTAAGAGTTGTGTCAGGTCTTAGCTCATCCCACGAGCGTGACCTGACGCCCAAACACTAACATTGCCGCGCCCGCGCTTCATTCTTATATTCCCCTCGTAGCTGATTTGACGGTCGCACCGACCGCTGCAACCAAAAGGAGAAATTATGTCCAAGAAGATCATAGCCACCGAACTCGCCCCCAAAGCCATCGGCCCCTATTCGCAGGGAACGGCCATCGACTGCAAACAACTGGTGTTCGTGTCCGGGCAAATACCGCTTGATCCCGCCACCGGCAAACTGGTCGATGGTGGTATCGTCGAACAGACCGACCGCGTCCTGAAAAATGTCACCGCCATCTTAACCGCCGCCGGCTCGGCGATGGATAAAGTGCTCAAAACCACCGTCTACCTGAAGAGCATGGACGACTTCAAAGCGATGAACGAGGTCTACAATCGCCACTTCACGCACGATTGTCCGGCACGTGCCACTGTCCAGGTCGCCAAACTCCCGATGGACGTCATGGTCGAAATCGACGCCATCGCGTACCTTGACTGATGACCGTCATCGCCAACATCGAGTAACTTGACCGGTGTCATTCCCGCGCAGGCGGGAATCCAGACGTATTTCCACGAGCAGTCAGGAACCCCTTCCTGACGGTACCTGCTTGTGCGCGGCAGTCGTCCTCGCCTGCCGCATCCGCACCCACCATGTCATTCCCGCGCAAGCGGGAATACAGGCGTACTGCAGTGCCCGGCAGTCGTCCTCGCCTGCCGCGTCCGCATCCACCGTGTCATTCCCGCGCAAGCGGGAATCCAGGCGTACTGCAGTGCGCGGCAGTCGTCCTCGCCTGCCGCACGGGTAGTCACGCACGGCAGTGCGCTCTAATTATGGCGCGAATCATTACAATTCGCGATGTCAAAGACCAAGCGAACCTGGGCCGTCAGCTCCTGCCGGCGGATGGCTGGCCCGTTTGGTGACAGGTTCCCGTTCGTGTTTTCACTTCGATTCGCACCGTTGAAATAAGCCTGGATTCCCGCTTGCGCGGGAATGACAAGAGTAAGCGGGTGATAAGATGAGGACAGGCGCGGCGCATGAATCGATCCCGTACTGGGAAAAACACTGGCGGCAACGTTGGCATCAAACCATCCGTCAAGTGTGCCGAAGAGCTGGAACGTGTTGCGGGGATAAGGGGACGCTCCTCCATTGAGCCACCAACTTCGCAGTTGTTCGCCCTGGTAGCAAAGTTGATCGGATTCGCGGTTGTCGCGATACGCTCTATTACTGGGTTCCCTCCGACGGTGTGAACTGTTCTGTAGTTGACAGCTACAGACATACGAAACCCACCCGCTAAAGCGGATGGGACACCGGTGCGATGATGTGGTGGTGTCACGATACACAGAGGGTGGCGCGGACACAGGAATGACACCTCCCTTAATCCCCTCTCAAGAGGGGAATACAGCGCGTAGGGGCAAGGTCTCCTTGCCCGATTGTTGCGTGTCGATGGATCCGGCGGGCTTGGAGACCAAGCCCCTACGCGGGTCATCGCACACACAGCAGTCGCGACTAAAGTCGCTCCTACAGAGTAGGGGGACGCGTGATCTGACCGGAATGTAGGAGCGACTTTAGTCGCGACCTTCATCCCAGAGAGAGCACCATTCCACATCAAAGCGTGTCGGTTGGACGGCGGGTATCCGACAGCGCGAACCACAAGGTTTACAGCGACAGACTCACTCACCACGGCGGAGGACGAGTATGCCCGGGACGACACGGTTAGAGTTCGGCATGGATAGCTTAGTCGTAACCGTGTTGCCATCGGGGATTCCTGATCGGTAGAAGGTTGATTCACAAAACTCCCATTTTGCTCAGCCGCTAATCACCAGACCCACAAAGCCCTCCGGGGTGACCTTCGGTGCCGCAACCTGCGTTCTACTTATATAGGGTTTTGAGATTTATGCTTTTTAGTGCTGGCGACAGCGGGTAAGTGGTTGGAGAGATGCAAGATGGAAGCAAAGAGACGTGTAAAAAGCCGAAAATGAGTGTGAATCGAGGGAGAAGAAAAGTGAGAATATTTTTGCGGAAGGCCGGCAGGTCGCACGCCGCGCGGAGATGAAACACTCGAAGACAAGAGGTTAGGCGCGGCGCAGGGGGTGCCGGAACAGGGGAATGTTTTGAGAGTAGGTTGGCGGTTGTAGTGGAGCAATACAGAAATGTCGAAACCCCCGGAAACGGATTTGTGGGTCAGACCAATTTTCACAAAGTGTTTCGACCTACAAAACTAGGACTCTTCTTCTTTGTTTTGAAGCACATCAGCGATTTCACGCTTGACTAATGCGGGCAAGTCCCTAGTGATCCAATCGCTCTCCTTCAGCCAGGAAAGACACTGTGACTCTTGTAGGGAGTCATCAGTGATGAACTCTGACAAGGCAATAGCGCTTGATCGACTAAGGCCAAGTCCAATGAGAGACAGTTGCGTGGTCTGCGAGACACCAAATTCTAGCAAGATGTTTATCTCGATCAATCGCTCGATAAGATCGTGCCTGTTGTTGAGTTCAAGATGCTCTCGCAGGAGATCTACGTAACACCCCAGATACTTGGGTGCCTGGAAGCGAGCAATTTCCTCAACGTCCTTCATAGTTTCCCGAATGAGATTACTCAGCGTGATGTCCTGTGTCCTATGATTTCTGTAGTACTGTTCTCGACCCGAAATAATCATTGCAAGTGGAAATCCTCTCAACCAATGCACAATTAGCAATGCAAGTTGACGAACTCGACCTCCACGTCCAAAGACCGGAGCCAGATGGGAATTGATTCGATTGAGAATTTTGACATAGGATTCAAAAGCATCTTCACTTTCAGCGGGCACTGGCATCAACTGATCCAAAGGTTCTTGTCGCTTTCCCGTGTGCTCGTCGAAATAAGCGAGTAAGCCGTCCATGGCAATTGCGCTGATTCCTGGGTTTTTCAACACGACTGTCTTTGGCACCTTGAGCTTATCTACAATTGCCCCCACCTTCTGATCGAGCGTTTTTATGATCCGGTCGTCAAAGCGCTGAGCCCAAATGGTTTGAGCAATGCTGCCATGGTTTATATAAGAGCAGACTAAGTAAGAGAACACATACTCCAGATTCGGTTTTTGGACTGCCTCACCTCGAGGTGTCCGATTATCGATGAATGCTACGAGTTCTTCGGACTTGCGTAGTATTTGGTCGGAAGTTCTAGTAATGTGGAATTTCGTCCGGGATCTTGGTGCCGAAAGCTTCCACAAATTATCCTTCGTGGCGTCGACACAAACAATGTTACCCTGAAATTCCTTTCCCCACCGGCCGGCGCGACCGGCGAGATTCCAAAAGTCACTCGGAGCCATAGGTATCCCACGGCCCTTTTGTGGGCCGCGAACGAAAATGCTTTGGCACGGCATGTTAATGCCTTCAATTAATGTGGATGTACAAACCAAGTACTTGAGCTTGTTTGAATCGAATAGTCTTTCTATTTCGGTTCGAATAAGTAAAGGCATGTTGCCGTAGTGAAATGCTATGCCACGTTGTAGAACATTCGCAAGGGAGTACTTCGGATGCACGATCCTCCTTATCAATTCGATGAGGGCTGAAATCTCGTCATCGGTTGATAGGTCATTTTGGGCTTCGACTAAGTCATACAGCTGCATTGCCACTTTTTCAGCCTCTGCTGCTCCGTTTACGTATACTACATTCCCTCCATGATGATTTCCTAGTGAGAAGGCAACGAAGGGTAACCTCTTACTCTCGGGAGATGGACTAGCAGGCAACACGAAACTTCCGATGAAGATGGGGGTTGAGTCCAAGAGTAATTCCAAATTCCAGTGACTTGGTCTGCCGATCTCCTGCGATGTCCAGATCAGATTCTGATTCACCATAGTGTCTTCGCTGACCAATGATTTGCTCGATATGCCCCTTGGTGCATCGGCTAACATGGTCTCGGGATTATCGGTCATGGGGCTGGCAAAGAACACGCGACACGCTGGGCTTCTCAATACGGCAGCTTCAATAGCCTGTTGCAGGAGCACGCCGCGATAGTTGTCACCAATTTTCTGAGCTTCGTCGACAATTAGCAGGTCAAACGACAAATCTGCATCGACTTCACCTAGAAGAATGTGAAAGCGCTCCTGAGTGAAAACGAAGATACAGGCTTTGTTGTTTACTACTGTTGATCGCAGAGGTAGGGTGGTAACGGCAACATTGGGGATTCTTTCATTTTTCAAGAGATTATCGACATCCCTCTGAACTTGCTGGATGAGTGCGCGAGTCGGAACTAGGAAGACAATCTTGGCGAGAGGCTTGGTGCGCAGATACTCAGCAAGCCAACGTTCAACAATGAAGGACTTGCCAGCGGATGTAGGTGCTGAAACACTCATCCAATCGTTGGCCGACGCATCATCCCAAAAGCGCCGTTGGAATCTGTTTACCTGTATTGAAGTGGAATCCGAAAGATTCACAGAGTATTCAAGTGACCTCTTGGTCCAATCCTGAAAGAGAGGAAACGGCAATCGCTCGACGAAATCCGCGTGAAGGAGATTTCTTCTTTCTGCCAGTCCAATAGCTGGGCGATTGGCCATACTGTCCAGGACAACGGCAGCTGCGTCTTTTTCATCGTCGGAGGTGTCTTCGCATTCAAGGCAGAACTGGGCTATTCGCAAGGCGATATCCTGGCATTTCTCTGCCTCGGATTGCGAAAGAAGGCTGGCACAAAGCAGCAGATATCTCCAGTCATGCAACTGATTGGTATTGCCATCACAGCGCTTCAAATTGGGAAACTGCCGAACCACAGAATCTATCAACAGCTTGTCGTATTGTTTTCGAAATCCAGCATTTCCAACAAGCCAACTCTGCAGATCCGATTTACTCAGGGGCCACCCCTATTTCAGTTCTAAAGGCGAGACGGAACTCGTCCACGTTTGGAAAAGGCAGACAGAACACTTCGATATCAAAGGTTTGAATGCGTTCTCTAATCACGCAGTCTCTTATGTTTCCTCTGTTCCGTTCAAAAGCATTGCGGATGTCCTGCCTCAGCTGCTCAGCCTCCTTCGAATTAGGATTCGATGGATATTCGTCCGAGTTAAAGCCAATTAGACACAACCCGCGATACTCCAGACTTTTGAACATCGGATCGTCAGGATTTAGGAATCGCTTAACTGCATTCTCCAAATCGCGGTCGTCAAAGTCAATTCCGTCACGAAGTAGTTGTAGATCGCGGACTTGCTTGGCGCTACTCCCACCTGTACCAAGCAGGAAAGGAGCAAGGCTACTAAAACAGTCCCGGATAGCTTTATTCACGTCACTGTACAACTTAGACTCCCCCCAGTACAGTGCCAGATTGCCAGTCCCTTTATTCACTCCGATGTGAATGCCATCACAGCCATGAACCGGCATTTGACTACTGGTCTTTAGAACCATCTTAGTGAGCATCTGAGGCAACCCGAGCAAAGTCTCCGCCAGGAGAGACAACAGTGCTTCTCCGCCTTCACCACTGTTCTGAGACTTAACAAAGAGGCTCCGTGCCTTGTTGCCGAGGTTGTCAACTGGAGCAGTTGATCCTAGTCGGCTAGCCTCTTGTATTGCACGTCTAATCTCACTTCGCGGAATAGCGAAATCTGTGATCTTGGTGGCGAGGAATCTGGCAAAGTCCTTTTGTCGTGGTCTCTTGTTACCATCAAGAGCTATGAAATGGCAGTGTGCTCGAGCTCTCGTCTCAGCAATCTCAACATTGAAGTCGACTTTCTCTATATAGGCATCCAAGGCGTTTTCAGGGCTCCGCTGCAACAACGCGGGAAGAGACTTGTACAAGTCGGAGAATTGGTTGCGGAACTCTTCCTCCGTGAGTGCTTTTATGTCTTCAATTGGCATACCCCACTCCCCAAATCTTGTCTTCCGCTGGATGTTCGCTCACATCACATATAGCGAATTACCGCTACAGAAGCGGAACTATGATAGATCATTTAGAGAATAATCTATTTGAGGCTAGGTGTCAAACTAAATTCCCTGTTACCCCGACCCGCCGCGACTTGGAAGGATTCCTAGTGGCGCGCAATGTTAGAGCGTCAAAGGCGAAGCGATTCTAAGCTACGTGCGCCCAAATACGCCTGGATTCCCACCTTCGTGGGAATGACATGCGCAGGGCGCACCGGAACTTCCGGCAGGCGAGGACGACTGCCTAATCCTCAAACGCACTGCCGTGCGCGACTACTGGCGGTGGAGAAACCGGGCGGCAGATGTCGCTGAAATAGCCGCTACTTCTTATGGCACTGGACGCAGAGGTCGCCGTCGGAACTGAGCGGCAGGTATGGCTTGAAGTCGGAGCCATGCAGCTTGTGGCAACTGATGCAGGTGACTGGCTGTTTCGTGCGCGGATCGATCGCTTTGGGATCAGGCGCCATCGGATGCGAGCCCTTGTGAACATCGGGATGGCAACTGCGGCACAGGTCGAGGTCCGCCATCTTGAAGAGCCGTTTGTTGTCGGCGCCGTGCGGACGATGGCAAGTCGTGCAATCCTGGCCGTTGTGCGTGATGTAGGCGCTCTTGTCTTTTCCCGGAGCCGGATTATTGAAGTGGCATTTCAGGCAGAGATTCTTTTGATCCGACGCCAACAGCGACGTGCCGTTCGAGGCGTGCGGATTATGACAGTTGATACATGAACGTTCATCGTTGACGTGTGGATGGAATTCCAACTTGGCATCCGCAGTGATTCCCGCATGGCATTTCAGGCAAACGTTCTTGATACTTCCCGCGATCGCGAATGAACCACCCGACTCGGCGCCGGCGGAATGGCAGGCGCTGCAGCGACCGCCCTTGAACGGCGCGTGTTGATTCGCCATCAAGAGACCCTTGGAGCCGGACGAATGCGGATCGTGACACATCGTGCAGTCGGCCTTGCTCAGGTTGTAACCCTTATGCACGGTCTGGAAGGTCTGATTCTGCTGGTGGCAGCCGAAGCAGAGTGTCGGCACATTGTTGACAAGCAGGCCACTGTTGCCGGTGCCGTGCGGATTGTGGCACTTCATGCACTGCTTCGTTTCCACCGGCTGATGGATATTCGCGCGCTTGAACCAGTCATTGATCACGGGATGGCAGGTTGTGCACAGCGCGGTCATCGGCTGCTTAAGCTGACTGGCATTGTCGGATGCGTGCGGATCATGGCATTTGAGACACTCGCCACTAGCAGCCGGCACATGCGGCGACGGACTCGTGACCAACTTCTTGACATCAGTATGGCAACCAAGGCACAACGCGCCGGGACTTTCGGCGAGAAGCTTTTCGTGGCGAGCCGCATGCGGACTATGGCATGACGAGCACTGTCCCGACTTGAACGCCGTGTGCACATGCTTCTTGGCGTTGAGGTCACTGATCTCGGAATGGCAATTAAAACAGACTTCCGGCTGATTGACTTTGACTGCCTGCGCGAAACTTGACGCCGCAAAGATCAGGAGAAGAGCCGCGAGAGACATCATTGTATTCTTCACTTTTTCTCTCCTTCCGGCTGGGGAACATCAGTGTGGCAGGCATCACAGGCGCCGTTGGCAAACGGGTCGTGCTCTTTCGGAAGTATCATCCGCTTGTCCTCTGACGCATGCGGATCGTGACACTTGCGGCAGTCGATCTGCGAACCGCTCAAGCCAAGATGCTTGCTTTTGAATGACGCGTCTTCGCCATCGTGACAGGCGAGGCACATTGCCGGCACATTCTCGGCCAAAAGCGTTTTCACTTCGCTGGTATGCGGCTTGTGGCAGCCGGTGCATTCCTCCACGGCAGGCGGATGCACGTTGGCTTTCTTCATCAGGTCGCCGATATCAGTATGGCAATTCAGGCAGAGCCGGGGTTGTTTATCCAAAAGCAACTTGGCGAGTTTGCCGGCGTGCGGACTGTGGCAGCCGGAGCAATTGCCCTCGGCAACCGGCTTGTGTTCGCTGACGAATTTGGTCGAGTCGCCCGGAATGTCGGAATGACATCCACCGCAGAGTTCTCCCTGGGCTGATGCCAACAATGGCGTGTAGTCGGACGCATGCGGCACATGGCAGGTGTTGCACTGCTTTTCGCCGAACGGCGGATGAATCACGGTGTTGGTGCTGTCTGCCGTCAAAGCACTGTGGCAATTCTCACACAACGCATTGTTCTCGGCGACCAACAACTTGGGCTTGTGGTGAGGCATGCGGATTGTGGCATTTGACGCACTGTCCTGCCTTGACCGGCTGATGCGCGCTCTTCTGCGTGATCCATTTGTTGACGTCGTCGTGGCATGACGCGCAGAGTTCAGAGGTATTGCTCTTGACCAATTTCGGTTCCGGTGTTCCGTGCGGACGGTGACAGTCGGTGCAGACGCCGTCAGAAAAGGGCGGATGCACGTCGGCGTCGGCCAGAGCTGCTTTCTGTTCGGCGTGGCAGTCGAGACATAACGTATTGACATCTTTGGTCAGCAACTTGGAATCAGTCTTGCCGTGCGCCTTATGGCAGATCGCGCAATCTTCCTGCGCGGGCTTGTGCGTCGAGGCCTGAATCAACTCGTTGGAAACGTCGCTGTGGCAATCGAGGCACAGTTCCTTTTCCGATTTCACCAAGAGTGACTTCTCTTTTGATCCGTGCGGATTGTGGCACGTGAGGCATTCGCCGGCGGCTACCGGCGGATGCGTGCCTTCGGGCGCGATCTCGGCCAGGTCGTGGCAGGTTACGCAGAGTTGCTGCGGGTCGCCCTGCACGGCAAAGGTCGTGTCGCTCGGGACAGTATGACAAGTCTGGCATTCGCCTGCGGCTACCGGCGCATGTATCGATTTCGTCAACAACTTAGGTTCATCCGATGAATGCGAAGAATGGCACATTGAGCAATCTGACTTGGCCACCGGATAATCGGCGTGCGCCTTGGCAAACGCCGGCTCGGACGTATTATGGCAATCATTGCAGAGATCGTTTTTGTCTTTCTTTAGCAGAGCCACATGGTCGCTCCCATGAACCTCATGGCAGGCAAAACAACTTTGCTTCATCGGCTGGTGAACAATTTTGCCCTCGAACTCCGTGCGATCGTGGCAAGTGAAACAGAGTTCCTCAGATTTGGCTTTCAACAAACCCGGTTCGTCCGAGGCGTGCGAATCGTGGCAAATCTTGCAGTCACCTTTCTTCGCGGGATCGTGCACATTGGCGCGCTCCAGGCCAAGTTTCACCTTGTCGTGGCAGAGGAAACAGAGTGCCGCGCCGTCTTCTTTGAGCCGCAACATTCCCACGAGGCCGTGCGGTTTGTGGCACGCCTGACAATCCTTATCGCCGAAGGGTTTGTGTTTAACCTTGCCCTTGAACTGATCCAGCTTATGGCAGTCGAGGCAATTGCCTTCGGTGGAAAAACGTTTGCCGCGTTTGACCTGCGCCTGACTGTCTGAGGTGTAACTGAGTAGCAGTACGAACATTGCCATCAACGCAGATGCGGAGAGTAGTGAGATAAACTTGCGTGATTTGATCAGTTGCGGCATGACGAAGTTTCTTCCCTGAACCAATTTCCTATTACTTGGACGTTGTCTTGCCAAGGAACGCGTTTATCGCATTATCGAAATAGACGATCTGCGAATTCTTCTTCAATGTATTCAAAATCTTATCCAGCGACTCATCGAATTTCTGCTGAAACATGATATCGCGTATCTGCATATCGGCTTCACTCTGTTCTTTGATCTTGCCCGGTCGGCGCTCTTTGATCTTGAAAATCACCCAACCGTCGGAAGTCTGGTAGGGCTTGGTGATGCTGCCCGTCGGCAGCTCCGACAGATCGTCCTGAATCGCTTGTGGGAAAGCTCCGAGTGACATCCACTTGTCGACCTCATCGACATCTGATTTGCCGGCCAGCAACTTGCGGGCGACAAAATTGAAATCGGCGCCATCGTGCACTAGCCCCACGATACTGTCGGCAAGATCCCGGCGATTGACCATGATTTCCTTGAGATTGTACTCTGCGGGTTCGCGGAAGTCCTCAAGATGGGCGTTATAGTAGTCCGTGAATTCCTGATGGTTAAACTTGATCCGCGAAACCACGGTCTCCTTGAGATACATTTCGATCAAAACACTATCTCGCGTGGATGCCAGTTTGCTCAGCACCTGTGACTTCTCCGTGAACCCTGCAGTTTCGGCGGCGCGGAAGAGGACGATCTCGTTGATCGATTCATCCAGCGTTTGGCGCGCCAGCGAATCCATCGCCTGAGTATTTGCCGCCATGCGCAGATGCGCGATTCGCTGCCGCAAATCGAAATCGGTAATCGTGTCACGGGAAGCAATCGTCGCGACCGGTTTGCTGCTACCCTTCATGAATGTTGAATCGAGAGCAACATCCTGGGTGCGTCTGATGGTGCTTAGCAGCGCGCTGTCGACAACTATAGCAGACTTGGAACGTAAATCGGTCAGAAACGCCTGCCAGGATTGATTCTGTTTCTGAGTCTTGAGATCCCGAACGATCGAATCTTTCACTTTGGGAAGGTCGGCAGTGTCGGGTGGTGTCGCCTGTTCGAGCCGCACGAAGGCAAACGACTTGCGATATGCGACCGGCCCGGCAAGCTCGTGAACTTTCAGCTTGGAAACAATCGGCTTGAATTCAGACTCAAGCGCGATGTCATAAGCTGGTGAGCGCAAGCCGCCGTGGTATTTGTACATGTCAAGTGAAACGGCCTGGGCGATGCTGTCCATGTCCGCGCCCTTGCGAATCCTGGCCATCAACTCGGATGCCTTCTCTTTCGTTTCGACTGCAACCGTGCGCAACTGCTTCTTGCCGAAATTAGCCATGAAGAATTTGTGCACTTCCGCATCAGTGACCGAATCTTTGGGTACGAACGAGGATTTGATGTATGCCGCGACCGCATATTCCTTGCGGCGCTTTTCGAGCAACTTCGTCACGCTGCTTTCCTGATCCATCTTCATCGACTCGGCTTCCTGCACCAGCAAGCGATCGTTGACCAGCTTGTTCAGCAGCTTACGGTAATCGAAAGTCTCCTTTTCGCGGGTCGACATCGTTGCGTGGATATTACTGAACGATGCCTCGAAAGTTGCAGTCGTGATGGAATCACCATTGACGATAACGAGGCAGGACGGTTTGTCCACCGAGGCAGCCACTGCCAATCGCGGGGTCAGCCACAGCAATGAGCAGACGATGAATGCTAAGAAAGAAGCTATAGTGGGTCTAGCGGTTACCATTTGTGGTGTCGCCTTCCGTGCCGGGGTGATTAGCCAATGACGTATGCTTTGCCCTGTCTTTTTGCAGAGACTTCCAGGCGGACTCTAGACTTTCCGACGTCAATTTTCCAAGTGAATATTCTCTGCCGGCGCCGAATATGGTTTCGGTATCGGCTTCCTTCTTAACCGAGGTCGTGGAGGCAACCACTTTTCCAGTAGCAGCATCAATTAAGCGCATACCAATTTCGACCTGGGCGCCGGTCTCAGCTCCTCCGGCCACGGCGAAACCATATACTGCTCCGGTGAGAATGACAGTCGCATTAAGTTTGTCCCGAAGCTGTGCTATCTCTAGAGACGACACCTTGCCGCGCGGAGTGGAACGCAGGTCCGCCAGCACTGCCGCTACGTCTCCCGGTTCCAGAATTTGAAAGCCATCTTCGCATAACCTGGAGATAAGAAGGCCGTTCGCAATTTCACCTGCATGAAAGTAGCCCGACACATTATCGAAGGGGACAATCGCTATGCGTTCTTTCTGCGACTCTTTTGCTCCATGCCGCCAGGGATCGCCCGACCTGGCAGTGAGATCCTTGTCCAACGGAAACGACTTGAAGAGATCGTCAATCACTCGTTCCGACAGTTTTGATAGTGATGAAATTCTGCCCGCGCCGAACATTCCCGCGTAATCCTCGCCGGTGGCGGAATGACTCGCCGCCCACACGATTGCCAGCGAGTGACAATCAATTACCCGAACGGAAAGTCCTACTTCGGGATTGGCCTGTGCCGCGTAGAAGTCCAGCGAGCCCGTGATCAAGTAATCCAAACTGAGGTTGTCGCGCAGCAATTCGGTCTCTTTGGAGGAAACCATACCCATCGTTCTGAGGCGCTGGTGGCGCATGAAATTGCGGATGCTGTCGTGCGATACCGCCACAAACCCGCGCGAAGTCAATTGCTCCTGGATCAGGGGTGTCAGCGAATCGGGTGCTGAGTTGGTATTGGTGTAATTGCCGAACGGCAGGATTCCTATGCGCGCAGCGGCGCTGAGATCAGATGGCAAAGAGAATACCCCGAGGATCATCGAAATAACCGGCAACGCGGCAACGAGAAATATCCGGCGAACTATGGAGGCAGTCATCGCGTGGCTACTTGACCAGTGTCTTAATGATCCGCTTGACGCACTTGCGGGTGGATTGGCTTTCCGACTTGTCGCCGGTGCCAAAGAGCGATGCCCAGAAGCCGCGTCCGCCCTCAGTATTCGTAGCCGACCAAATAGTCTGGCCGGTTTCGGTCTCCACCATTCTGGCGTTGATGGTAATTTCGGTAGTAGGTGAGGATCCGGCGCGCGTGCCGGCCGATTCGTTCACGGAGCCAAGGATAATCCCCTGCACTCCCAGAGTCTTGCCGACCTCCACGATCTGATCTTTGGTCAGACTGGCCGTTCCGCCGCCGCCAAATTTCTGGACGGCTTTGGACACTTCCCCCGGCTCGACCACATCGAATGACTCGGTGGACAAAAGCTCCGTGAGGAAAATGTGGGTGATGCGTGCCCCGGCGCCCTGATCGGAGGAGAGGTTCTCGAACGGTACCACGGCAACTTTTTCGAGGAAGTTAAAATTGTACTGCTTGTTGACGAAGACCGTCGGCCCCATTCCAGAACAGGCGACCAGGAGTAACAGCAGAGTTAGTATTGAAATTGACCGCAGGGCTGTAAAACGCATTATGTAAAACCTTTCACTCGGAATCAAAAAGAAGTCCTGATACCGGCCTGTATGGCGGCAGTGCGATTGCCGAGAGTGGGAGTCAGATCATACTCGGTATACATCACCAACAGCGACGTGCGCGCGGTGACATAATATTGAAGCTGGGCATTGTATCTATCGGTTCGCGAAGCGCCGTACTGCTCGGTCAAATAGGCGGAACCGGAAAGACTGAGCTTGGGAGAGGCCGTCCAGCTTACCAGGTATTCCTGGGAAATGTAGCGATTGTTGAAGTCATGGGTCAGATCAACGTTTCCCTGCATCAGAATATGGCGCGTCATCCGATAGGTCACGAGCAGGGAATATTGGTTCTTGGTCCGTATCAAGGCGTTTCTGACGTCGTCAGTATGCTGATAGCCATAAGTCACGCCGGCGTCCAGGAACCTGAAGATTCCGCCGGTGACTGACATGTTATAGACGAAGGTGTTATATCTGAGATTCCCCGCGTAGAGATTGTTGCCTGAGTATCCAACCTCAGTCGCGATGTGCAAGCGAACGAAGGGGTCGCCAAGCGCCCGCAGAATGGCATTATTGAGTTCCTGGGACTTCATCGGACCAATATAGCTGTGACGGCTGGCTGCGGACAAGAGAAAAGCGAGAGTCTCCATTGGTCTGTACTGCAGATCATAGGCCACCGAAGACGTCTTATCGACATCGGGGGTGCCTTTTTCAAAGTTGATCAGGTCGATTTCGTAGCGAACACCGTTCTGTAATGCCTCGGAAAACTTGAATCTCGTGCTGGCGGCGTAATCGGTCTCATTTCGTAACACGGACAAACTTCTGCCCGATTCACGGCGCAAGTAGACATCGGCACCGGCCGTAAGTTTGGATGACAAGAGAAAAGTATTATTCAAATTTGCCTGATGAATGGTTTGCTCCCGTTTGATATCGGGCTGGTTCCCGATTTCGACCAGCGCTTCGAGTTCAGTCACAAAAACCGTCGGAACTTCATTGAGGCCGGAATTTACGGCCTTGATAAGGCGAGTAGTGTCGCTGGGAAAACTGATTTCGTAGCGGCTGAAACTGATATTGAAGAATGACGTTGATCCCGTCACCTGATTCCAGACGATATTGTCGGCCGACCTGAAGACTTCCCAGCGCACTCCATTGCCGGAGGGACGGTCGGTGTAGACATAGATCTTATTGACTGTCTGCGTGGCGCCGAGGTCAGCGCCCAGGTTCCAGTTGACGTTGCCGTTGCCGATATCGATCGGAGGCGTCGTTGGTAAGGCAGTATTTCCATCTGCCAAAGATGTAATGCTATCAAGCGCGCCCAAGTCGGGCGTTGCATCGTTGGCATACAGGCCGTTCAACCCGGGGATCTCGCGAGGAAGAATGCTGGCAGCCGGAGTGATATCATGCTGGGTGCGATAATCCAGCGAATATCCAACGCTTGTTCTTACTGCTTTCCCGACCAGATTGCGGGTATGATTCAGCCGTACCGAATGCTGATAATCTTTCTGTTGTCGTTGATCCAGGCGGTTGATTGTGTTGCGAAGCGAAAACGAATAAGAAGCATTCGAGCTTCGCGTACTGTAGCCGGTCGCGGCTATCAGCGAACGGTTCCGCGTGTCGCGCTCACGGCGATCGGGGCGGTTGTAGATATCGCTTTGCTGAAACTGGGCATTGATGTAAGGATAATTTGCCAATCGCGTGCGCAGACTCGCAGTCAGAAAATCGTTGTTCAGGTTGGTGAGCATGTCGTTACTGCTGGTCTGGCGGCGTTGCGCCGAACCGGATAGACTAAAGTACGGATGCTTCCACGTCAGCTCCGCTACCGGAGAAAACTCTTTGCGCCAACTATTCGCGCCGATGTTTTGGTTCAGGCCATAATTGAAGTAAGTAACCGAGGTGCGCAACATCACATAGGGGAAGAGATTCTTTTGCCAGTAGATAGCGTACTGCTGGCTGAGACTCTGTTCGTGCAGTGTGTCGGACAGCGAATTTACGCCTGACACATTGATCGTGCCGGAAAGGTTGGGCGAAATTCCTGCCACGGCAGAACTGATTCCTGCGAGGAACAGGGCAATCAGGCAGACGACAAGGCGGACAAATATGGCTATCGGTCTGTATGGCGACAAATATTGTCTCATTTCTTACTGATTAATTTAATCAAAACGCCCGGCTTTGTCAGTCGGGCGTTTTGCTTTTCACTGTAGTTGCTGATAAGGGGTATCAACTCAACAGCTTGTATCACAAGATCCGATTACGGATTGCTTCCAACGTCGCCGGCATCCTTCACGTGGCACTTGTTGCACAGCGAGCGCTGAATTTCCACGTCGGGACCGTACGGATTTGGAATAGCATAGGAACCGGAGCGAACACCGTCGTCAGAGAGCCAGGTCACATTGAAGTCCCAGCGGCCGGCATCCGGAGCTGAGGTGGCATGTGCTCTGTGGCAGGTGATGCAAGACACCTGGCTGGAGGCCGTCGGGCCGGCAGTCGAGGTGGTGGTATTGGCTGCATCCTCAAACGGGACCGCTGCCAGATACGAGGTCGCCGGAGTACCACTGTTGTAATGGGCAGTACCATTGTAACGACCATAGTTACCGGAAATCGTGCCGCCCAAGCCTTCGCCGGACGGATGCTCAAGTCTGCCGCCTGCTTCCTGATGGAAATTGCCGTGGCAGTTTCCGCACCAAGCGCTGAAGCCACCCTTGTAGGCGACGTGGTTGGTGTTGCTTTCAGCAGCGGCGCTGAAACCAAGACCTTCGGCGGTCGGAGCAGCACTGGTGAACGTGGCGATACCATCCTGCACAACGCCACCGGCGCCATACAGAAGACGATAGTTCTGGTTGCCATGCGGATCATGGCAGGAGGAGCAACCCATAGCACTGGCCGGGAAAGTTCCACCCGGGGCGGAGCTCAGGGTAGCGTCCGGACCGACGCCTCTGGACGGGGCATCGACGTTGTGACCGGCGGCGTCGCCGGTGACGGTGCCAGTGCGGCCATCATAAATGTTGTTCTCCAGAAGGAAAACAAAGTTACCCGGGCCCTTTTCGGCCGGGGGAGCCAACGGATCGGTGCCAAATACGGCGCCGCGTTCGGCACCGTGGCATGACAAGCAGACGTCAGACGGCTTGGCCTTGATCAACAGGTATTCGTTACCGTTTTCATGGCCGGTTGTGGTGTCTACCGCAGTGCCATTCTGGCTGTTGTGCATGGTATGACAACCACTGCAGCGCGCCACGCCTTCGTCATGGAAACCATAGGCTACGCCGCTGAAAAACAGCGCTACGGCGAAGCAGATGGCAATGAGAAGAACCTTACGCATAGAAAACCTCCAAAAACACTCACAAGGTATTAGAGTTAACATCATCAATGGATTTCGGTGATTTGCCCGATCACCTCCTCTCTAAGCATTGTTTCAAGCTTTTGTGGTGAAGTTTGTGTTTGAGAACTCTTTATGTTCAGTGACTTTGCTTTCTGAATGATGGCATCGGGCAGCGCACAGACTTGCACACGATTCAGATACACCTGGCTGATGTAGGCACGATTGAACTTGTCGAGGGCGAAAGCGCCCGGATGGTAGAACCAGCCCAGACTAAATCCCATGCCGCCGTACTCGCCGATGAACTTGCCGTCCAGCGTGTAGCAAACGACGACATAGCGATGTTTATCCAGTACGGTGAGTATTTGTCCACCGTCGGCAACAGCGACGGCAACGGGGAAGTTAAGCGAACCGGCGTCAGTGCCCTGAACGCCGATGTTGGAAATATAGTTGCCGGAGAGATCGTAGACGTACACCGAGCCCTCGGTAGAAACCGGGATGTAGATGGCGCCGCCGTAAACCTGCGGCGTGCCGTAGAGGGCTTCCTGCCGCAGTTTGTCAGTGAGATCAGCCAGGATCGGGAATTGATTTTTCAGGACGCCGTCGGTGCCCAATGAAGTCACCAGCGCTTTGGCTTCGTCGATCGTGTAGAAGGTGCTGGTTTCATCGATTATGAGATGATCGATTTCCAATGTTTGCCCGGCGGGCAGGCCGGTCAACTCCAGCTTCTTGAGGTAGAGGCCGTCGTAATCGAAAACAAAGATGTTCTTGCCCGCGGCGGTCGAACCCAGAACATAAATGTAGCCGTCGGAGTCTACCACAATGTCATCAGCGGTGCCGAAAATCTGGTTGCCGGAAAATTCGAATTTGTACAGGCCGGAGGTATCAAAGACAACGATCCGATTGTATCCCGGGTCGGACACAAAGACTTCGTTGAAACGGTTATCGAGGAAAATCTTGTCGGGACGAAGGAAGCTGCCACCGTCACCGGGAGGAGTAAGTTCGCGAACGAACTGTGCCGGCAGCACTAAACGGCCGTTGCCCTGAGCGAAGAGCGGAGTAGTCGCAGAGAGAGCGGCGAGAACTAGGAGAGATAGGACGAGCAGCTTCGTGAAACAGGAAGAGCCGAAGCGTAGGAGTTGTCTTTCGTGCGGACTGCGCAGTTGATTCATCATTTGGGTGATTACCGGCGGGTTTCCATGTGAAGCTTTTCACATATTGAGGTGGAAAAAAATCCGTCGGCCAAGGCAAAATGGAAATAACCAAGGGAGAAAGCTTGGATTTCGCCGGTATTCATGTGATTTTTTTCACAAATTAACATTTCAATTTCTTCGAGTCCGAAGTTAGCTAATATTCACTAACGTGAAGTAATTCCCAGTGTTTATGCGACTCGATGTGCCGTTCAAAGTAAAAACCGGTATCTCCTAGCACGCCGCAAGATATAGGTGAAATACCAAAAAGGCAAGGGAAAATTAAATCTTTCCGAATCTTTTTTGAGTCCAATTGGCTGGAAAACGAACAGGTTTAGTGGCCTTTCCACAGTGCTTTACGGGAAACCGAAGTCCGACCTGATGATGTCGCCGGCGGACATGGGTCCCGAGAGATTTGTGCCTCAATTCACTAAGGTTAGCAGATGGCAGGAAAGTTTGGGTTGGTGGTGGTCGCTTAGGAAACTAGTTATTGACCTGCTTGTGAAGAGACAGGGCGGCGAAGGAGCCATCGGGACGCTGCATATCATGGCAACCGGTGCAGAGGCCTTTGTCGATTGTGGCCACCACAAGTTGGGCATTAGTTGAGGCCAGGGAATGGCAGGTGATACAGGTCATTTTCTCGTCGACCAGCCGGTACATTGGGTCAAGCTGATCCTGCAGTTTCAGGGAGGACCCAGCGCGCCGATAGCCGGGGATGATCCTGATGTCGTAAGGATGACTGGCCTCCATGTGCAACTGGGGAGGCCTTAAATTCGACGTAACCTGCGGAACGGCACCGTAATCGTGGCAGGCCAGGCAGAAGGCGCTGGGATCGGTGCGGAATAATCCCCTGGTGTCACCGTGCAGAAGTTTCGCCGCTTCCTGATGTCCCGCACTAACTTCGGGGAGAGTGGTAGTCTGGTGGCAGTCACTACATTGGTAGAGCTCGGCTGTGGCTACCTCGATGTCGGTGGAGTCTCCATTTATCACAAGCACTTGCGGATTGTGGAAGCTGTGGCAGCGTTCACAATCCTCGCCACGCTGGTGGAAAAGCTGCGCGAAACCGGGTTTTTGCAGGTCGGTGGCATGGCATTCAAGGCATTGGGCGGTCGCGGCCGGTTTCTGACCTTGAAGCGAATCCGAGGCGGCCTCTCGCGTTTGAAACCCGTGGCAATTCTTGCAGCCGACAGAGCGGTGGGGATGATTTAAGTTGGTGAAGGCAATGCTGTTGCCCAGGCCGGCGCCAAGAAAGAGCAGTGCCACGAATGCCACTGCCGCTGCAGAATAGAGGAGTACCCTGTTATGCACGTTAAGATATATCGTCAGGGGTGGCTGAAGTGATAAGAGGGCACAGGTGTATGAAATTTGGACGAGGAGAAGCGCTGCGGATTAGGTCTTCGGGCAGGCGAGATGCTGAACGAGAGCGGTGGTGACTTCATCGGCGCGGGTGACGCAATCGTTCAGGCCGATGCCGGAATAGGCATTGCTGGCAAGATAGATTCCGGGGAGAGATTCGAGGCGTGTCGCGATTTGCCGGAGCCGGTCATTGTGGCCCAGAATGAATTGGGGGATACCCTTGTCATAGCGAAAGATTCGCACAAAGGCAGGTTGCGTTTGCAGGCCGAGTATCTGGCTAAGCTCGCCGTGAACTAATGCGATCAGATCCTTGTCGTCAAGATGCACGGCATCGGGGTCGGTGTAGCCGCCGACCATTGTGCGCAGCAGAACTTCTCCGGTTGGCGCCTGATCGCGGAAGATCGACGATGTCCAGATCGAGCCGAGAATTCGTTTGCCCTCGTTACGGGGAACAAGAAATCCGAAGCCATCGAGTTCCTGCGCGCGTTTGTCGTCGCGATAACCGAAGCAACAGACGGCAAGTGACGCATAGGGAATTTGGCTGAGCAGATCGGAGACCGATTCATCAGAGCGTTTCAACAAATGTGCGGCAACATAGGCCGGGGTTGCGATAATCACGCCGTCAAAGGTGTCGGAACTGCCGTTGCCAAATTCGAGATGATATCCGGTGGGCGTTCGAGTGATATTTGTGGTCGGAGTGCCGGTCTGAATGTGTTCAGAGTATAGTTCGTAGAAGCGCTCGACAAGCGTAAAGAGACCGTTGTTGAACGAGGTCAGCCGTCCCGAAGGTCCGGCAGGTCCGGCGTTCTTGCCTGACTTCTTTTTGGCGATCATCGCTTTGAAGAGGGAGCCGTAATTGCGTTCCATTTCCTCCATTACAGGGAAACAGGATTTGAGCGAAACGGCTTTGGCATCACCACCGAAGATGCCGGAGACCATGGGATCGATCATGGCCTCGGCGGCTTCGCGACCGATACGCCGCGCGGCAAAATCAAACACGGATTCGTCGGCGCCGTCGCGTCTGGCTTTGATCAAAGGTTCCATCGTCACACGCAACCGTCCTGGCAATGACAGCAACCGCGATGTCATGAACTTGATCGGGGAAGCGCTGATGGCATGCAGACGGCCATGCCGGTAAATGAAACGATTATCGGCCTGGGGATCAGCGGGACGAAGTTTGTCCCGCAGGCCGATTTCATCGACAAGCTGCAAAGTCAAGGGGACACGATCGAGAAAGCCGTTAGGCCCCCAGTCACAGACATAACCATCAACGCGGTCGGAGCCGATGGTACCGCCCAGCCGTGAGTCTGCCTCGAACAGGCGAATCCGTGCGCGTCCACCAAGCTTGCGTTTGAGAAAGTGCAGCGACGCCAAACCGGAAATGCCGCCACCGATGATCGCAATACGCGGAGTCTCGTGATCGACAGTCATGTGGTGCGTATCCTCTCGCGGACAAGGCCGGCGATGAATTCGGCGAAGTCGGGTTCGCCATTGAACATGGTGGTGCGGATCAGCGGTTTCATTCCAAGTTGACGGCAACGTTCCTGCATGACAATATCGATGTCGTAAAGCGTCTCAATGTTGTCCGACACAAAGCTGACCGGTACGACTATGAGTTGCTCGATACCCTCGATGGCGAGCTTGTCGATTGTTTGCAAGGTGTCGGGTCCGACCCATTTCACCGGGCCGGTCGCTGATTGAAAGGAAAGCATATAATCATAACCGCGTCCGGCGAGATCGCAAGTGTGAGTTACCTGGTTGACGTAAGGATCACCGCCCGCGCGGATACTTTCAGGGACTGAATGAGCAGAGAACAATAGACGTGTTTTCGAGCCAGCTTGTGTCCTAGCGAATGCCTGCTCAATACGTTTGCGCAGTAATGCAATGTATCCGGCAGATTCATAATAGTCAGGTATTGCATCGAGCGACAATGCTCTCGAATGATCGGCAAGGTAGCGAGTGATGGCGTCGAAAGCGGTGCCGGTGGTTGCCAGACAGTATTGCGGATACATGGGAAATACCAGCAGGTGCATGCAACCATCGGAAATTGCTGCTTGTAGCTGGCTTTCGATGAAGGGCTGCGATATAGCGCATGCCGACATAGACTCGGATGTTGCAGAATTCGCGTATCAGGATTTGCTTAACGCCGTCAGCCAGCTTGCGATCATAACTCAACAGGGGTGAACCGCCGCCAATCAGATTGTAACGTGCAGCGACTCTTTTTGCGCGAAAGTGTCGAGATCAGACGAGCCATTGGCTTCTGCAAGAGAGGCGCCAACGGGAAGTTAATAACCGCGCGGTCGGAGAAGATGTTGTAAAGATAGGGTCTGATCTCTTCCGTTTTTTCGGGGCCACCCATATTGACGAACAGCACACCCCAGATTTCCCGCGCCGGATCGAACTGCGGTCTGTTCCCGGTGACTGCCTGAATTCGTTCGAGCGCGGTAGCCATTATCTCAGATCGTGCGCGAGAAAGTGTGCTGTCCCGGTTTGTCCGCGCGATGCAGATAGGCATCGAAGACCATCGCGATATTGCGAATGAAGATGCGCCCTGCGGGAGTAATTTCGAGAGCATCGGGACGCCGCAGCAGCAAACCGTCGGTGATGAACTGGTCGAGTTGGGCATCCTCGGCGCGGAAATACTCGAAGTAGTCGACGCCAAATTCGCGCTTAATCAAATCGAACGGCAGAATGAAATTGCACATGAGGAATGTAATCAGGCGGCGGCGGATGAGATCATCCTGCGAAAGGTGATAGCCACGGTAGGTCGCGAGGCCTTTCTCCTCGATGGCGGCATGATAAGAGCCGATGCGCGAAATATTCTGTGCATAGCAGGCGGCGAGGTCACCGATGGCGGACATGCCAAGGCCGATCATGTCAGCAGCGGGTTTAGTGGTATAACCCATGAAATTGCGGTGCAACGTCTGCTGTGACAGGGCGATCGCCAATTCGTCGTCAGGCAAGGCAAAATGGTCCATGCCGATTTGGATGTAGCCGGCGTCCAGGAATTTGTCGACGGCCGTGGCGAAGAGCCGGAATTTGTCCTCGAGAGTCGGCAGCCAGGACGGGCTGATCAATTTCTGATTGGAGCGCTGTGCCGGTAAATAGGCATAGCTGTAAACGGCCACTCGGTCGGGACGCATGCGGATGACATGGTCAATAGATCGCGCAAAATCAGGGACTGTCTGTTTCGGCAGGCCGTAGATCAAATCCATATTGAGGCCGCGATAGCCGAGGGCGCGGCAGGAACGATAGAGCGCCTCACTCTGGTTCAAAGTCTGCCAGCGACCGATAGCGGCCTGCACGACTTTGGTGAAGTCCTGAATTCCCATGCTGAGGCGATTGAAGCCGAGAGCGCGGAGTTTTTCGATTTGCTGATCGGACGTAACGCGCGGGTCAACCTCGATGGCAACCTCGGCATCGGGAAGAATCGAAAAGCGATCGGTGATTTGACGGAAGAGTTGCTCGATTTGCGCTACATTCAAATGAGTCGGCGTGCCGCCGCCCCAATGGAGTTGCAGTAATTGCCGGCGCGATCCGAGATGCTTGCTGATGTTTGTCAGTTCGATATCGAGAGCGGCGAGATATTTGTTGACGGATTCTTCGCTGTGCGTAATGACAGTCGTGCAACCGCAGAAGTGGCAGCGCTGGGCGCAAAAAGGAATGTGAACATACAGTGAAAGAGGTGAATCGACGTTCTTGCCGGCACGGGTGAGAGCATCGGTATAATCAACAGTGGTGAAGTCATGCCGAAATTCGGGAGCCGTGGGATAGGAAGTATAGCGCGGACCGGGCTTATCGTATTTTTTCAGAAGTTCGAAAGTAGAATTCAATTCCTTCATGATTATCTCCGAAATGAGTGAACCGTATCCACCAGCGCATGTACGTTGTCAACCGGTGTTTGCGGTAAGATGCCGTGGCCAAGGTTGAAAATAAAGCCGTCGCGGTCGCGCATAATCTCAAGAATACGACGGGCCTCGTCAATAACTACTGACGTTGGAGCGAAGAGAATGTTGGGATCAAGATTGCCCTGGATTGCCTGGTTGGGCAGTGCAGCTTTTGCCGCCGTCAAGTCAGTGCGCCAGTCAATCGAAATCACTTCGCAGTGGAGATCGGCGAGCAGATTGAGATAGCAGGCCGTATTGCCCAGATACAGGATGCGCGGCACGCCTTTGGTGTGGCAGCGATCGAAAACGCGTTGCACAAAGGGCAGACTGAAGCGGCGGTAATCAGCCGGCGACAATATTCCGCCCCAGGTGTCGAATACCTGAACTGCCTGCGCACCGGCCGCAATCTGATGCGAGAGATATTCGCCGACCAGATCAGCGAGAAGGGTCAACAATCGCGTGGCAGCATCAGGATACGTGAAGATGAACTTCTTGGTCTCGGTGAAATCTTTCGAGCCGCCACCCTCGACAAGGTAACAGAGGAGCGTGAAAGGTGATCCGCAGAAACCGATCAACGGCACGCGTCCATCAAGTTTGGTGCGAATTTGCCGGATCCCGGCGAGTGCAAACGAAAGCTCGGACTTGATATCGTACGGTTTCAATTTGTCGATGTCGGCAGGACTGCGTAACGGCGGTTCGAGTCGCGGCGGGCCGTTCGGGAAAGTGACCGAAATGCCGAGCGGCGCCAAAGGAATCAGGATGTCGGAAAAGAAGATTGCGGCGTCAAAGCCGAAAATGTCGATCGGTTGCAGGGAGACTTCGGTCATCAAGTCGGGCTGATGGCACAGATCGAGAAACGACGCCCGACTGCGAACGGCGCGGTACTCGGGCAAGTATCGGCCGGCCTGGCGCATGACCCAAATGGGCACGGTCTCGTGCGGTTGCCGCAGCGCAGCGGCGATGAAATTATAATGAGGCATCGGTCTCTCCGCCGGGTGTGAATTTGTAGCCGACACCGCGCAGGGTATGGATGTATCGCGGCACGGTAGGATCGGGCTCGAATATTTTGCGCAGTCGTACGATGAAGTTGTCAATCGTGCGGCTCGATGGGTAGACATGGTAGCCCCAGACGGCGTCGAGAATCATGTCGCGAGAGACGACCTCGTCGTGATGCTCGACCAGGAATTTCATGGTCATGCATTCCTTCTGAGATAATTCGACCTCACCTCCGGGACCGTGCGCGAGATAGCTTTTGAAATTTATCCAATTCTCGTGCCAGTCGTAGCGCGATTCCTCGCGTTCGACGGTGCCGTACCAGACCTGCCGACGGAAGATGGCAGCTACGCGCAGAAGCAGTTCCTGCAAATCGAACGGTTTGGTCATGTAGTCGTCGCCGCCGGTCAGGAAACCCTCGACGCGATCGGACTGCCGGTCACGCGCCGTGAGAAAGAGAATCGGAACGCGTCCGCCACTCTGCCGGATTTCGCGGCAGACGGCGAGGCCGTCCTTGCCGGGAATCATGATGTCGAGAATGATCAAGTCGAGAAAACCTTTCCGGTAGTAATCGAGCGCAGCGTTGCCGTCGCCGCAGACCACGACTTCGTAGCCCTCGGCTTCGAGATTCATAGCCAGCCCGTCGGCGATATGTTCTTCGTCCTCGACGACAAGAATGCGTTTGCTCATGACCTTTTCTCCAATGGAAGAGTGATCACGAACGTGCTGCCCTGATCAAGGCCGTCGGATTTTACCTCCACGGCGCCATCATGCTCGGTCACAATCTCTTTAACAAGGAACAATCCCAATCCGGTTCCTTTCACGGTGCGGGTGTTTTCGGTGCCCGTGCGATAGAAGCGATTGAAGATGTTGTCCTGTTCTTCGCGAGCGATTCCGACGCCACGGTCGGCGAAGGTCAGGCGGCATTTATGACCGACGCGTTTCGCAGTGATGGTAAGTTCGCGGCGATTTTCCGGCGAGTACTTGATGGCGTTGTCGACCAAAGCCGAGACGACGCGACGCATGGCCTGGTAGTCGGAGCGGACGTTCAGGTCGGATTCGATATTAACAGACAGTTTCAGGTGGCTGCGTTCGATAAGCGGCCGCAACTCTTCGAGATATTCCTCGATGTCGGCGGACAGATTTGCCGGCGCCAGTTTGAGATGGTGACTATGACGACTCAGACGACCGGCTTCAAGGACGTTGTCGACCAGGCGTTCGAGGCGCTGGCAGTCTTCGAGCATGCGCGGGATGAAGGTCTGATACTTGTCCTTGTCGATTTTCTGCGAGGACATTGTCTCCAAATAGAGCTTGATCGACGCCACGGGGATCTTGAATTCATGCGTTACGGCATGGATGAAATTTTCCTGCTGCTGTTTGAGTTCCTCGGTTTGCCGAAGCGTGCGGTAGATCATAAACGCGCCGAGCAAAGTCAGGAGGACGAAGAAGGAACCCTCGGCGGCAAACATGACAATGCGATGAAACGCCTTGTTCTGGACGGTCGCCAACACTTCGGGCTTGAGGACGAACATACTGGAATCAAACCAGGGCGAAGTGTAGACACCGCGTTTGCCGTTATCCTGAAATGTCAGATTCGGCGCGACACCGGCGATCTGCGCGATCGGATAGCGGCTATTGAGATAGAGAACGACCGGATCTTGGCCTGCAATCGGCAGATAGAGTGATGAATCAAGCACGCCGCCCCGGGCAATCGTCTGTCCGGAGGAATCGCTGATGAGGTAGCCGTTGACGGCGGGATCATTCAATAGCTGATCGAATGAGCGCTTGACGTGCTGCGGGTTGTCGTCGGATGCAATGACCGTAGCGTGCGAGACCAGGCGGTCATAACATTGATTGAGCATGGTAGTCGTGAGATTGGCGGAAGTCTGCGCGACCTGGCGATAGAGATGTTCCTGTTCGCGGGAGATTGTGACCTGAAAAAGTATCCACCAGCTTATCTGAGCGACGGCCACGACCGCGATCGCAACAAACAATGCCAGCGCCATTCCTTTGGGCGCCCTGAGTCTTCTGGCTAGTGATTTCATGTTCGTCTCACTGCTCGTTGCTTTACAGGCGTGCCTTGATGCCGCGCGCGATTATTCCGGCGGCGTCGGTCAGCATCGCTTCGGTGTGCGCCGTGCTGACAAACAGGACTTCATAGCCGGAAGGCGGCAGATAGATTCCGGCTTCCAGAATTTCGCGATGCATGGCGTTGTAGATGGCAATGCCCTTGTCTTCAATGTCGATGGCACGGCGCGGCGGTTGTGGTTGCAGCGCGATCCAGACTATCGAGCCAACACGCAAGACAGAGACCGGGAGGTTGGCGAGGGAGTTTTTTAGCGAGCGTTCAAACGATGAGCCAAGGGATTCAAGGCGTGAATACGAATCGTCGCGTTCGAGAATTGACAGGGTCTTGAGTCCCGCAGCCATCGCGACAGGATTTCCGGAAAGCGTGCCCGCCTGATAGACGGCGCCTAGCGGTGCCAGTTGCTCCATGATTTCGCGCCGACCACCGAACGCGCCGACCGGCATGCCACCGCCAATGACTTTACCGAAGGTCATGAGATCGGGAGTGATGCCGTAAAGCTCGGCGGCGCCTCCCCAGCCAACGCGGAAACCGGAGATGACTTCGTCGAAGATCAAGAGTGCGCCATGTTTGGTGGTGATGTCGCGCAGGAATTGCAGGAATTCAGGGCGCTGCGGGAGCAGGCCGTTATTGGCCGGTATCGGTTCGATGATTACTGCGGCGATGTCTTTTCCGTATTGATCGAAATAGGCGATCACATGTTTTTCGTCGTCGAGTTCGGCGACCAGGGTATGTTTGACGAAGTCCTCGGGCACGCCTGCTGACGACGGAGTCCCGAAGGTGACCAACCCAGAGCCGGCCTTAACAAGCAGGTAGTCGGAGTGGCCATGATAGCAGCCGTTGAATTTGATGATCTTGTCGCGATGCGTGAAGCCGCGCGCCAACCGAACCGCAGACATCACGGCTTCGGTGCCGGAGGAGACGAAGCGCACCATTTCAATGGGTTTGACTTTCTCAATAATTTTCTCGGCAAGGTCAACTTCGATTGCGGTGGCCGTGCCAAACGTCATGCCGGCGGCAACAGCGGTCGTGACGGTATCGACGACTTCGGACTGCGCGTGGCCGAGTATCAATGGTCCCCAGGAACAGCAGAAATCGAGATAGCGATTGCCATCGAGATCGAACAAGTACGGCCCCCGGCCATGATCCATGAAGACCGGCTCGCCGCCAACTGCACGGAAGGCGCGGACGGGTGAGCTTACGCCACCGGGAATGACTTTGCGGGCGCGCGAGAAAGTGTGGTGCGATTTGGATTGATCAGCCATTCAACCATCCGTTCTTGAGGATATCGCGCAGATGGTAAGTGAGAATGATGTCGGCGCCGGCGCGCGTGATAGCGGTCAGGTTTTCCAGCACCAGACGTTTTTCCTCGGCATAGCCCGCCTGAACCATCAGTTTGACCATGCTGTATTCACCGGAGACGTTGTAGGCGGCAACCGGCAATTCGGTGGCGGCGCGAACGTCAGAGATGATGTCCAAGTAAGCAAGCGCGGGCTTGACCATGACCAGGTCGGCACCCTCCTCGATGTCGAGCGCAACTTCCTTGACAGCCTCCAGACGATTGCGAACGTCCATCTGGTAAGACTGGCGGTCACCATGTTGCGGCGCAGACTCAGCCGCTTCGCGGAACGGACCATAGTAGGCCGAAGCATACTTGGCACTGTAAGCGAGTATCAATGTGTTGACGAAGCCCTCGTCTTCGAGCGCGTCGCGAATTGCGGCGACGCGGCCATCCATCATATCGGAAGGAGCCACACAGTCACAGCCGGCGCGCGCCAAATCGAGTGCCATCTGGGTCAACACCGGCAGGGATTTGTCGTTGTCAATCTGTTCCCCCGACAGTATGCCGCAATGTCCGGAGTCGGTATAGGCGCACAGGCAAACGTCAGCAGAGACAAAAATCTGCTCGCCGAATTTATCCTTGAGCATCTTGACGGCGCGATTGACAACGGCATCTTTGCCGAGTGCCGAAGAAGCGTTGGCGTCTTTAATATCGGGCACACCGAACAACATGACACGTTTGATGCCCAGCTTCAAGTCGGCAGCTATGGATTTGACCAGCGAATCGGCCGACTCACGGAAGATACCCGGCATGCTGGAGATTTCGGTTTTGACATTCTTGCCATCGCAGACGAAATAGGGCTGAATCATGCCGCTAAGTTTGAGCTGCGTTTCCGCAGCCAAATCGCGGATCAGTTGATTCACACGCAACCGTCGCGGCCTATAATAAACACTATGCATCAATGACCTCCCAGAGCCGGTTGAGATCCGGTTCCGGCAATTCGATTATGTTAAGCCACCCAAGCGAGTTCATGGTCGCGGTGGTGATTTTGCCGATCGAAACCGCTGTGCCGGTCGGTCGACCAAACAACTCATTATAACGTTCTACAGCAGAACTACTCAAGAAACAAAAATAATCAATCTGTTCGTCGGAGATGACGGGCAGCAGGTGCGCCGGCGTTGCGGCGTTGCGATAAATATCAAGTCTGTTGGTATGGTACCCGGCACGGAGCAGGCCATCCACCAACACTGGTCGAACATCCGCGGCGGCGGGAATGGTAATTATCTTGTCGTGAGGTAGGTGTAAATCAAGGAATTCCTGCAGGAGACCTTCTGCGATTTCCTCTTTGGGACAGAGGTTGACCTGCAAACTGTAGCGCTCGACCATTTCTGCGGTCTTCTTGCCGATAACGCCGACGGAGATATCTGAAGGAATCGGGATATTGTGTTTTCGCAGGAAGTCAAGGTAGACTCTGACGGCGTTGGCACTGGTGAAAAGGAGCCAGGATGTATCGGCCAAGTCCTGGGCAATTTCGGCGGTGTCGAAACGATCAATGGTCGGTTCGATGCTCATTAACGGAAAAGGGATGATTCGCACTTTGCGATCCGAAGCAACCCGCAGAAATTCCGTAAGCTGCGATGCGGGACGGGAAATCAGAACGGTTAACGTAGCGTGGCTGAGTCGGTCTGCCGTGGCTTTGGCTCGCTGAGGCATTGGTACGCCCTGTCTACTATGGTCTCGATATCAGTGCCGGTCAATTCGACTCGTCGCAATTCCCCCCAAACGGCGCCGTTATGAACGCCCAGGACTGCCTTAAGAGAGTAGCCGTCGGGTGTAATCTCGGAAATGGCGGCGAGCGGCAGTTGACAACCACCGGCGAATCTTGCCAGCAAACCACGCTCGAGCGCAACCTGCTGACGAAGGTCATTGGAATCCAACGCGGACACTATTGATTTCACAGGTGAATCGTTCTCGCGAATCTGGATGCCGAGGATGCCCTGACCCGGAGCGGGCAGAAAGAGGGAGGTGTTCAGGGCGTAAGTCATCAAGTCGGAGAGTTCAAGATTAAGCCGCTTAACACCGGCATAAGCCAGGATGATGGCATCATATTGTCCTTCTCTCAACTTGCGGATGCGGGTCGGCACATTGCCGCGCAGGTCTTTGATCTTGAGCGAAGGGCCAAGACTGGCCACCTGGCATTGCCTGCGTACGGAACTGGTACCGACGATGGAGTCTTCTTTGACGCCGAGCAACGCAGTCGAATTGCCGGCTCCGGGCCTGATCAGCACCAGTTCGCGGGGGTCTTCACGAAAACAAACGGCGCCCAGCGTGAGTCCGAATGGCATGGTTGTCTGAAGGTCTTTAAGTGAGTGCACGGCCAGATCGATGCTGCCGGCGAGAAGTTCGTCCTCCAGTTCCTTGGTGAAGAAGCCCTTGCCTTCCATCTCGGAAAAGGAAAGGTGATCGATCTTGTCGCCCTGGGTCCTGATGATCTTGATTTCAATTGGAACGTCGGTATGCTTGGCGAGGTTTTCTTTGATGAAGTTCGCCTGCCAAAGCGCCAGATCGGAACCGCGCGAACCGATGACGAGCTTGTCCATTAGTTTCCTTGCGGGGAATTCAGCAAACGGCGCAACTTGTCAGGAAGAGGATGAGCGTTGGTTGATTTTTCGGAAGTGATTTTCTTAGCCATCATATGCACCGGCCGATAGGCGGTAAAGTTAACCACCTTGTTTAACATGTACTCAATCTTCTTACGATCATTGTCGTCCAGATTGGGAAGATGTTTACCGAAAAGATCATCCAGGCATTTCTGCGCCAGGTCGAGCGATTCGCGGTGCGATTCGGCAAAAAGTGACTTGAGCGAGCTTTCGACGTCCTCGTGATGGAAACGATCAACCTCAGCCGTGATGATTTCGCGGGCGATGTCGACGTCCCGGAAACGCTGGCGGCGATTGGTGTCGGAAAGCTGCTTGATATCGGACATGTTGAAAAGCTGAACACGATTGTCATCGGTCAGCGATACGGAAATTTCGATGTCACGGGGTATGGCCAGGTCGATTGCAAGCAGACGGCGATTCTCCACTTGGTTCAGGATATCGGAGAATTCGCTATCCGTGAGAATAGGAGCCGGCGACGACGTGGCAGTGCAAATGATCCTGACCGGCAAGGGATTTTCGAGGAAGTTCTTTAATGAGATACCCTGACCGCCGAACTGCTGTACAAGTGGCTCGGTGTTGGCCTCGGTGCGATTGACGAAGAAGATTTCCGTGATGCCCTGATCTTTCAAATAGGTGGCAACTTTGCGGGTCATTTCGCCGACACCGAACAGCGCCACCGGGACATTCCCTTCGGATTTGATGAAGTCGCGAATCAATGCCGTGACCAGTCCGACGACAGAGACGTTGCCTTTACCGAGGTCGGTTTCGGAGCGAACTTTTTTGGCTACGCGGAAGGCGGCCTGGAAGATCTTATCGAGATCGGAATCGATCAGGTTGTTTTCCTGTGCGAAACTGAGAGCGTTCTTGACCTGGCCGAGTATCTGCGCTTCACCAACCATTACCGAATCGAGCGCGGATGCGACGGTGAACAGGTGAGTGACGGCCTCAAGACCACTATGGAGATAGAAATCATTCGGCTCAAACTTCGCATGCTGTTCGCCGCGGAAGAACAGATCGAGCATCTTGTTGCGGATGGAAGTGAGATCGTTGGGTTCGCTGTAGGTGAACAGGAACTCGACACGATTGCAGGTGGCGAGATAAACGAGGCCGGATAAACCGGCGAAGGTCTTAAGTGCGAACAGCCGAGAGGGACGTTCTTCCGCGGGTATAGTGAGTCTTTCGAGAAGTTCAAGGTTTTGCGAGGATATGTTGACGCCGATGATTCCGAAGTCTTTCACGATTGTTTGATCTCCATAAACTTGCCCAGAAAATAGGAGTGGGTTGATTACGATTGTCACGTGATTGTCATAAGATGTGAAAATCTTCACAACGGACTCAGTTTTATCGCAGGGAATTGTCGGCTAACAAGTTGGCAAGGTACAAATAACTAATCTTTGCAATTGCAGTTTGTAAGACGTTGTGGCGCTGTGGTTTGGCGCAATAGAGATATCCACAAATGTGCATAACCATGTGGACAGTTTCGCCCAACAACATGGATAATCGAGCATTTAGAGGGTGGCGGAATCAGGATGTTTAAACCCCTGAATTACCGCGAGGTCTTAATGCAGGACAACCCAACAGAATTCAAGAAGTCGATTCAATACTTGCTGATCTGAACGGCGTGGTAATGAACGAATATCCGGTCGAGCGCCTGGAAGAAGTGTCCGAGCGTGGTAAGATAACCGTCACTCAGAGCGCGAAGAGAAGTCGGCGGCTGGCCACTGCCTGAAAAATGGTGCGCGCGGATGTTGATCTTCGTGATGCAGGGCATGGGATCACGAGAGATAGCGAAGTCGCCGGCGGTCAGAATAGGTTCTTCCGGGAAGAGCAGACCGTGAAGTTGTTGTGACCAGCGAGCGCCGTGTGGCTGAGTGTATTTGACGTAGTGAATGTCGCCGCTCATACCGACGGCAAAGGCATAGTCGCCGGCGTCGAGTTGGGCAAAATCTTTAGCTGTCAGTTCTTTGATGTCTGAGAGTTTGTGGCCATCGGAAAAGAAAGTGCGGCACTGCCATTGGAATAAGGCGGGGTCGTTGTCAACAAACGTGTCATTGGGTGCCAGCAACTTGAATTGGTTCAGACTCGAATCGGTCGGCACAAAGGCAGTGATTCCGTGGGCAAAGGGAGTCGAAATCTCGGTCATGCCGGCAGGAAAAATTATCGAGTCATCGGGCAACGGGGCGAACAAGTCGTATTTGTCGGTCAAGCCGAAGGTCTTTGGCCGGGGAACGTCAACGGAGGTATAGCCGTGATCGACGGTATCGAGATAATTTGCGACGGCGATGGCATACTCGCGGCTGGACTTGGATTCGGATTTGGCGTCATAAGGCAGCAGTGTTTCCGCCCAGAGCAGCCAGCGAAGTTCCTGGAAGGTCAGGATCTGGGCGACTTTCTCCTGATCCTGCCAGCCGAAAGTCACGATAACGCCGCGATAACCAGCGGGGTCGCCGGAACGGGGTTTGTCAAGGTCGTAGCGCAGTTTCTTGATCTTGAGTTCTTCGTTGTCCTTGAGGGTTCTAATCGCGCGTTGCAGCGAGGCGAAATCGGGACAGACAACTCGGGCGGTCTGGAAGAGCAAATCCGTGTCGGTCTTGCCGGGACGCTGAGGATCGAGCGCGCCGGCGACCGTATATCCGGCACTGTCGGGGAACAGGGAGTTCAATAATCGCAGCAAAGTCGAGTCGACCAGGGACGGGACCGGCTCCGGCTTGGATTGTTTTTTGGGACTTGCCATAACGCCGCTTGCAATCAGAATAGCAGCGAGTGAGATTAAGACAGTTCTGAAAAAGTATCGAGTCATAGATGGCCGCCAATATAACCAGTTTCTATTTGTACGCAACGGGTAGCGTCGGTTCCGGAATAGGAGAGGAATTGTTGGAGTCTCCCGGAAGGCCAGGAAAGTCATGCACTTGGGCGTCTTGAAGCCGAGGTAACGGACGATAACATATAATGGAAGCAGCAGTAATCGGGATTTCCAAGGGGGAGCAGCCGATTCGAGTGGGTGTGATTTGGAGCGCCGGCCGGGAGTGACAGGATGGGTGCCGGGAGCCTGAGGCAATTTTCACGGTAATGACAGTAATAGGTAATTTTTTGTGAAATTTGTACTTAGCAATGCCAATACTTGAGAAATCAACTGGTACGGGATCAGAACTTTCTGGATGGAGTATAGCTGGGTTTTGTATGGATAAATTTGAGGGTTTGGGTATTGATTTGTGCTTGACAAGCAGAAAGAAATATACTATAAATAGTCCTGAAAGTGACTTGCTGGCACATGACTTTGTGAAAAGATTCACATGTGACAGCGCAGCCCAGCCCCGTTGGGGCAAAGCGAGGTGACGTAAATGGGTCTCAAACGCAGGGACTTTTTCAAACTGGCGGCCGCCGGTTCGGCAACAGTGTTTGCCGGAAAAACCATGGCCAGTAGCAGCGCGGGAGCGGCCGATTACGACAAGATGTATGGAGTGCTGGTGGACACGGCAGTCTGTGTCGGATGTCGAAAGTGCGAGTGGGCCTGTAACAACGAGCACAAACTTTCGACCAAGACACTCGCCGAGTTCGAGGATAAGTCGGCATTCGAAAGGCATCGCCGGCCGGATGACAAGCAGTTCACGGTGGTGAATCGTTTTGTCGATCCGAATCAGACCGGCAAACAATATTTAATCAAAGTTCAGTGTATGCACTGCAACAAGGCAGCGTGTGTGTCGGCTTGCATCGTCGGTGCACTGCGCAAGAATCCGTTGGGGTCGGTTGATTATGAGGCCTGGAAGTGTATCGGTTGCCGGTATTGCATGGTGGCCTGTCCATTTCAGGTTCCGGCCTATGAGTACAGTGATGCATTAACTCCGAGAGTGCGCAAGTGCACTTTCTGCGAGCCAAAACTGGTGGAAGGAAAGAAGCCGGCCTGCGTAGCGATTTGTCCGAATGAAGCGTTGACCTTCGGTACTCGGCGGGAGCTGCTGGATGTCGCCAAAGAGCGGATCAAGCTGAATCCGGCCAAATATTATGACCATGTTTATGGCGAGACGGAGATCGGCGGCACAAGTTGGATGTATCTCGCGCCGGTGGATTTCGTAAACACGGAGTTGCCGAAGCTGGACACCAAGCCGATTCCGGCGGTGTCGGAATCGATTCAACATGGCGTTTTCAAGAATTTTGTTCCCCCAATAGCGCTCTATGGCTTGCTGGGATTGATTATGTATTCGATGCGCGACAAGAACGACGAGAAGGAGGATCACCATGAGCACTCTTGAGACTCCGGCTCCGGTAAAGGGGAGATTTTTCACGCAGGGGACGTTGTTTGTCGCGATGATTGCGGCGGTCGGCGCGTTTGCTTACATCTATCGACTCATTTTCGGCCTGCAGGCCGCGACCAACCTGACCAATCAATATCCATGGGGCATCTGGATTTCCATTGACGTGGCTTCGGGAGTGGCACTGGCGGCGGGCGGTTTTACGACGGCGGCACTGGTTGAGATATTTCACAAGAAAGAATACCACGCCGTCGTTCGACCGGCATTGTTAACCGCGCTTTTGGGGTACACGTTCGTAGTGATCGGTTTGCTGGCTGACCTCGGACGGTACTATAATGTATGGCATCCAATGCTTCCGAATATGTGGCAGGGCAATTCGGTACTTTTTGAAGTCGGTATGTGTGTGATGGTTTATCTGACCGTCCTGTATATCGAATTCGTGCCGATCGTTGCGGAGAGATTCATCGGGCGCGTAAAACTACCGCATCTGCTTGCGCCCTTGAACGGGCTGGTCGACGGCGTGCTGCGCCTCTGCCAGCGATTCCTGAGGCAATTTATTTGGCTGTTTCTCATCGCCGGCGTGGTGCTGTCGTGTCTGCACCAGTCATCGCTGGGGACGTTGATGATGATTGCCCCTACCAAGATGCATCCGCTGTGGTATACGCCGATTTCGCCGCTGCTGTTCTTGCTGTCGGCCATCTCGGTGGGATTTCCGATGGTGATTTTCGAATCGATACTGGCATCGCGCTCGTTCAAACTCCAGCCGGAACGAAAACTGTTATCGTCTATCGCACGCTATACGCCGATCTTACTCGGAATTTACCTGGGATTCAAGATCGGTGACTTGACGATCAGAAACGCCTGGCCGTACGTGTTCGAGGGGAGTTTACAGTCGGGGATGTTCATTCTGGAACTGACGGCAGGCGTCATTCTGCCAATGATCATGCTTGCGATTCCGAGCGTGCGGCGGTCGATTGCGGGATTGTTCACGTCGGCGTCGCTGGTGATCGGCGGTGTTTTGCTCAACCGCATTGACGTATTCCTGATCGCTTATAAGCCGCTTTATGCGGAGAAGACATATTTCCCGTCGCCTTACGAATTCATGGTGACGATAGGACTGGTGGCAATGTTGGTGCTGGTGTACCGGTTTGCGGTGATGACG
Source organism: uncultured bacterium (assembly GCA_963726455.1). Classification (GTDB taxonomy): domain Bacteria; phylum Zixibacteria; class MSB-5A5; order CAIYYT01; family CAIYYT01; genus CAIYYT01. The sequence continues at coordinate 1,480,810 of CAVSCK010000004.1, read as the reverse complement.
TTCCCGGTGATATCGGTACCATTGGACAAGAGGTCGACGGAATCAGTCAGAGTTGCCAACGTTGATCTCGGATTGAAGTAGGTGAGGTGCAATGAACAATCGACATAGATTAGCGTTATTTGCGGGATTGCTGCTGTCGGCAGTGATGACGCTGGCGGTCTACGGCCAAAACAATTCATCGGCGGCCATGCCCAAGTCGGACTGCAAGCAATGTCATACCTGCGAGGTGCCGACCTTTCATGACCCGTGTTTGAAAACCTGTCCGCGCACACAGATGGTACATCAGACAAGCAGGCACAATCTGGTGGATGCGCCCGACTCGATGTTGCTGGATGAGCTGTCGGAGCAATATCAGGGTGTCCATTTCAATCACAAAGTTCATGCCTCGATGGCACAGATGAATCTGGAATGTGCCACGTGTCACCATTACAGCCCCAAAGGGGTAATTCCTCCCTGTAAGGATTGTCACAATACGGACGCGCAATCAACCGACCTGGGTAAACCGAATCTCAAAGGCGCTTATCATCGGCAGTGCCTGTCGTGCCATCGCGAATGGAGCCACGACACCAAGTGCATCGTATGCCATTTGCCGAAGCAGGGAAGTGACATTGCCAAGGCGTCGAAGGATCCGACAGACATCATGGGCGCGTCGCACCCGGTTATTACGGTGCCCCTTAAGAGAGTATATACCACTCCGTACAAGTTGGGTCCGGTGGTGACGTTCCAGCACAAAGAACATGTCGATCTGTTCGGGTTCAAGTGCACGAACTGCCATGCAAAAGAGAATTGCGGCAACTGTCATGACATTCAGAAGGTTGCCTATACACAAAAGACGCAAGAACAGGTGCATGCCATCTGCAACGACTGCCATCGGTCGGATCAGTGCAGCAAATGCCACGACACCCAGGAACGTCCCGGATTCACGCACAACAAGACCGGTTGGCCGCTAAATCCGTATCACAACAAACTTGATTGCTGGGCCTGTCATCCGACTGGAAAGCGAATCTCCAAACTCAACCGCATGTGCTCCAATTGCCATGCTGGTTGGAACCAGGAGAATTTCAGGCACGCCGTAGTCGGCCTGCAGCTCGACGAAGTTCACTCACAACTTGAGTGCACTGATTGTCACGCCGAGCACAAGTACGACGAAAATCCCAAGTGCGATAGTTGTCATGACGACGGGCGTACTGCCGACAAAGCACCGCCGGGGATGAGAGTCAAGCGGACGGATATGTAAGACAGATTTGCGATTATACATCGCCTCCTGCGCCTGGACCCTCTGCCGGGGGTCCGGGCGATTTTTTTGTGTGTTTGCGTTGTCACGCTCTTCACTGCACTTCCATACCCCACGCTCCTCGTAATGACACGAATGCTTATTGATTGCGAATGGTGAGTTTGACCTCGGCGGAGCGGCCTTCATCATCGAGACATACTAACGTGTGCGTTCCGGCGGTGGGAGTGATGAAGACTTTCTTTGCAGGACTGCCAGAAGATATGAGCCGCTTGTTGAGGAACCAGTAGACAGTGCGCGTCCGGTTTGAGACCGAAGCATCCAGCAGAATCTTCTGGTATTGGATATCAACATCGGGCAGGATGAAGTACTCGGCGTCAGGTGAGGGAGATACTATCACCGGATTTTGTCCAGAGGCAAGTTGCGGGCACTGCGCGAAGTGTTCCGGCATAGGATCGATCGGATAGCCGTTGCGCTCCATCCAGGTGGCGATTTCCGCCGGCCAGTTGACGACGATCTTCTCATCATAGGTGCGTTTGGCGCGACAATGGCTGCACAGGCGTTTGCCGGTTTGTTTATCAACCATGATTATCTCATGCATGGCGCAGGGTTGGTTGGGAGAAATGCCGGGCAGATAGATTTCGTTGGCAGTCGCAGCGCAGTAGGCGGAGAGAAGTTGGCCGCTGACGGCGCAGACCTGCCGTCGTGCCACGGTGTTCGGCGGAACGAACCAGCGATTGTCGCCGGCACTTTCCAGCGCGTCGAAAATGTCGAAGAGAATCGGAGTGGCAACCTCAGCGCCGACGAGCCGGGGATTGCCTTTCCCATCGAAGTTGCCGGCCCAGACACCGATTGTAAACCTTGGCGTAAAGCCGACGCTCCACGCGTCGCGTTTGCCGTACGAGGTGCCGGTCTTCCAGGCAACTTTGGGAAGATGCAAAGTCGCCTCCCAGACTGCCGGCAGTTCAGGGCGGCGCAATTGACTAAGGATGTCGGTTATGATGTAGCAGGTTCCGGATGACAGAAGCTTGCGCGCAATTGGATCGGGAGCGGACTTCAGCAATCGGTAGTCGCGAAAGGCGCCGCTGTCAGCAAGGCCGGAATAGATGTTGGTCAATTCGAGCAGGTTGACTTCGCAGCCACCGAGAATAAGCGATAGTCCATAGTATTCCTGCGGATTCGGCAGCGTGGTTATGCCGGCATCCTTGAGCAAAGTGTAAACGCCATCGCCGCCGAGTTTGGCGGAGAGATTGACGGCGGGAACGTTGAGCGAGCGGATCAGCGCGTCCTCGGCTGTCACGGCGCCGTGGTAGGTTTCATCATAGTTGACCGGACGATAACCGGAGTAGTTGACCGGAACATCATAGAGCAAACTACGCGGCGAGATCAGGCCTTCGTCGATGCCGATGGCGTAGACAAAAGGTTTGAGCGCAGAGCCGGGAGATCGCGGAGCGACGGCGCCGTTGACCTGGCCCTTGTTGAGCGAGTCGGTGAAGTCCACCGAACCAACTAGTGCGAGGACATCCTTCGAAACATTGTCAATGACGACGACAGCGCCGTTGGTGATGCCCTGTGGTATCAAGGGCTTCAGATGCGCGCGGAGAGTGGTCTCGGCCAGATGTTGAACTGTCGGATCGATGGTCGAATGCAGTTCGTCCTGCTGCGGATAACACTTGATCAAGAAGTCGGCAAATTGAGGAGCGTTGAACGGCATGTCGAAACGCCTGTCCGGAACGTACTCGGCAAGAGCTTCGGCGTATTGTGCCGATGTGATCTTCGATTGTCTGCGAAGGAGGCCAAGAATTTTGTCGCGGCCGGGTTTGGCTTCTGATGCCTTGATGTCAGGCCGATAGCGATTAGGCGAATTGGGGATGGCCGCCAGCAGAGCGGCCTCCCCGAAGCTGAGTTTGTCGGGGCTCTTGCCGAAATAGAATCGCGAGGCAGCGCCGACGCCGATGATATTCCCACCGTAGGGGGCTAGGTTGAAGTAGAATGTCAGAATCTCATCCTTTGAGTACCGCACTTCAAGTTGCAGGGCGCGGAAGATTTCGATCAGCTTGCCGGTCATGGTTCGGTCTTTGGGCTCCATCAGGCGCGCGACTTGCATGGTAATCGTGGAACCACCCTGGGTGACTCGTCCGGCGCGCCAGTTAGAAATGGCGGCGCGCAGAATTGATTTTGGATTGATGCCGGGGTGGCGATAGAAGGCGCGATCTTCGTATGCGAGCACGGTGGTTTTGAGAGCCGGTGAGATCTGATTGCCGTCAACGTGAATCCGCCACATCTGGTCGGGAGCAAGATAGGCGCGCAGCAGTTGGCCGTTGCGATCCAGAGACAACGGTCGATGCCGGCAGATTCAGTTTGTCTGTCGGCAACGGGAAAATCAGAAACGCGGCAGTGAATAAGCCGACTGAACACTGCCAGCAACGTCAGAAACCAGCGAGCGACGCGCATGTTGAGAGACGGATTCACGTTAGTCACACCACTCTTATAGTCACGGACGTTTGACTTCGATCTTACCGCTGGACGCGACGGATGCTTTCATCGGCGCGTACATCGCTTCAGCGCGAACCGGCGGCACGATAAACGAACCCTCGGAGACGACGCGAATGCCGTAGTAACATTTCTGTTCCTTGCCGAACAGGAAGTTGCCGTAGAGAATCATGCGGTCGTCGCGCATATCCATGTAAAGCGGCTGATAGGCCTTGTCGCCGATCCAGGTGATGCCGCGGCGGGATTGCAGGCGCGGATTTTCGATTTCGAATGCAGTCGGCAGCATATCGACGATGGCGACGTTGTCGAGAGATTCGCTGAGCGCCTTGATCGTGATTTCGGCGATGACCATGTCGCCCTGCCGCAATGTCGCGTAGTCGACGGGATTGCCGCTTTCGTCGAGGTAGCGGCGGCGCACCTGCAGATCGTTATCGTATTCATCGATCTTGAGCGTGGAAGGCAGGCCGTCGACCCGCCAATAGTAGTAACAGACGCCAGAACCGGAAATGGAGATGGTGACTTCCCTGCCGCCCCAATCTTTGGCGCGGAAATTGAAATTCTGGTTGTCGATCTGGCCGATAGATACACCGTTGAGCTTCACGGTGCCAGTGAAGTTGGCCTGCGGCTGTTTCTTCATCACTTTGCCGAGCGCCATGAGAGCGTAGGCATTTTCCTGCGTAGTGTACCAGCGTCCCTGCGGGTTAACCGCCTTGCTCAGACTCTCGACTAGTTTGGGAATTTGCGGGCTGGTCGGTTCGATTTCCGCGAGGATATCGAGCATGATAGCGCGGGAACGAATCGGCGAATTGAAATTGCCGCCGCTTTCCCATTCCCGCAGACTGTCGGACGAGAGCACGGTCTTCGGCAACAATTGACGCGCAGAGGCGACATCTCCCGCCAGAGCGAGAGCGCCGATAAGTTGGTAGCGCGAATATTCCGTGAGCGCGTCGATGGCATTGTCCTTGATATAGAAGATGGTACTGCGATCGGGTTTGCCCGCCAGCGCGAGAACATAGTTGGCATAGGCGGAAGTTTGGTATTCGTCAAATTTGCCGGTGCGATAATCACGCGCGAAACCTCGGAGCGCATCCATCATGCGATCATAAGTGCGGTCGGGAATAGTGTAACCGGCTTTGCGAGCTTCAACGAGGAAGTGCGACGCATAAATCGAACTCCAGTTATTCTGGTAGTCGCCCTGAGGCCAGTAGGTGAACCCGCCGGAAGTTAACTGCATGTTGACGAGTTTGGTGATGCCTTCCTCGATGTAGTAATCGACCGAGTTCTTCTTGAACAACTCCGGTTCGGCAAGGCGCGCCAACTCGTCGAAGTAAAGCATCGGGAAGAGTTTCGAGGTCGTTTGTTCGACGCATCCGTGTGGATAGCCGAGCAAGTACTGCAAACTGCCGGCGAAGCGAACAGCCGGGAAAGATGAAGTCGACAGCGTGAAGTCGGAGGTGCCCGGCATCCAATCGGCAGGGAATTTGAACGTTGCTGAAGCCGTCGCGGTTGCTGATCCGTTGCCGGAAATGGTAATAAATGGCACCGGTGGCCGGAGGGCGAGTTCTTCCTCCTGAGATGCCGTAGCGCCGCCGCCACTCGCCGAGAGTTTGAACGTCACTTTGCCAATCGACTGATCGGCTTTGACTCGATAGTAGACAGGCATCTCGCGACCGGAAGGAATCTTGATAGAGCGAGAGCCGCCCTCGGTGAGTTTGACCGGCCCGGTGGCTGACAGATCGACAGTAAAGGTTGCATCAGCGCCGGTGTTGTTGTAGATGCTGACGGGCACAGTCAGTTCGTCGGTGGAGCCGATAAAGCGCGGGTATGTAGGTGTTAGCACGATCGGTTCGCGGACAAACACGTTTTGTTCCGCTTTGCCGAATTTGTCACCGCCGAATGCAACAGCCATCACGCGAATCGAGCCGTTGAATTGAGGTACATCGAAACTGACCGAACCGTTGCCCTGCGCATCAGTAGTAAGCAGACCGGACCAGAACGCGACCGGCTTTACGCGAGTGACGGAAATCGGCATCAGACGCCGGCGGGCCGCCGCGCCCAAGTCACCCGAGGGGGAGGATATTTCGGGCAGGACTACGCCATAGACATCGTAGGATTCCACCGAGAGCCGCTTTTTGCTGAAGAAATAGCCGTGAGCATCGGGCGTCTGAAAATCCGTGAGCTGGCAAATGCCTTCATCGACGGCGGCTATCGTCAAGTAAGGTGTGCCGCGAGTCTGGCCGGAGACTTTGAAGTTGACTGTGAGCTTGTTTTTCGGGCGAATCTCCGTCGGTAGCTGCAGGTCAACCGAGAGTTTGTTGCGATCGGTATTGACGAAGATCGGTACCGTGCCGAAAGCGCGCGCGCGTGAATCGCGGTCGAGCTTCTCGGTGGAGCGAATCAGATGTGCGGAAATATAGGCGTTCGGTTTGAGGATTTCGCTCACCGGCAATTTGATCGTCGCAGTGTTTTCGGTCATGGTGACGATGCGGTGTTCGAACACTTTCTCCCGCTCGATTGTCAGGAGAAGTTTCCCTGCAAAGGGCGCGCGAATCTGTACCTGAGCCACTTCGCCGGGTTGGTAGGATTGTTTGTCAAGGTCGATCTCGATTCGGTCTGGGTGATCCATTGCCCAGGGAGCATAACCCCAGCCGGAGGCATAGAATCGAATCGAGGACGAAGCGCCTGATTCGACATCGCGCACAGCCACACGATAGCTGCCGTAATCATCGGGAGTGACTTTGAAGGTGCCGACTCCGACGCCGGATGTGACGTTGAAGCGTTCAACCGGATCTTCGACCACTTCGGAGACGTAGCGGTAGGCGTTGAAACGTTCGTCGTACTTCAAGATGCTGTGCCAGTAAATGCGCGTAAAGACGACTTCGATGTTGCGGCCGGAAATTGGCTCGCCGTCGGGGCTGACCGATATGAATTCGATATTCGTTGCGGTGTTGGGTTGGGCGTAACCATCCTGTTGTTGCCTGAGGCCAACGTAATTGCCATACGGATGAACCATGATGTTCGCGGCGGCAGAGACACCGCGGCCTCCCGGTTCGAGAACAGTTACGAAGATCGTGCCCTTGATCGCGGATGGTGGTGTCAGACCTTTGGGAATTTCGTAACGATAAGTGAACCTGCCGTTGTCGTCGAGCAAAGTGTCGGCGAGTTTGTCAGTCTGTTTGGTGAAGGACTTTCTGGTATCGTCGAAAGTAAACGATTTCCACTTAAGTGCAGTGAACGACTGCGGCTCGAGAATTACGTCACCCTGCACGCGGCGGTTGGACGCCGGCGGCCCGAAGAGAGTGACGGCGTCAACGTTGAGGTTAACCTTGTCGCCGGAAGCATACGACTCTCGGTCGGCAGCGGCTTTGACTTTCATGCGGTCGGGCACGAACTCTTCAACGTTGAACGCGACGCGGCCAATTTCCTCATTCTCGCCGATCAGCATGGTGGCGAGATATTTGCCGGTGAGAAGATATTCGGGTACGACAACATCGAAAGTAGCCGCACCTTGTTCGTTGAGAACTGCTTTTTCCTCGGCGACGGTTTTGCCATCCGGACCGGTGACTTTGAATCGCGATGGGAACGAAGGCGGTACGGTCTGGTCGGCGCCGCGCACGACTGCCGCGAGATGAACCGTCTCGCCGGGACGATAAATTCCGCGCTCGGTGTAGAGGAATGCTTCGAGGCCGCCGGAAAGATACGGTTTGCCGTCGACGGCAAAATCCGAGGTTGGAATCATGCGGCGTGTCAATTCGACGAACGAGACGTCGTTGCCCTGTGTGGCGATTACGACGTAGGGACGGAAATCGGCGGCAGTGGTTTCATAGTTCTTGAAGATCGCGATGCCGTCGCCGTCGGTTTTGGTTGTCGCAATGGTTTGATTATTCTGACTGACTAATCTGAGTTCGACATCCGCAATCGGTTTCAAGGTCGAGAGCGAATTGACCCAGAGCCAGAGATCGTCCTTGGCCTTCTTGGCGAGTATGCCCAGATCGGTTGCGACCACCCAGCGCGTGGAATTGTTCCAGCGCTCGGTCGCCTGCCGGGCAGTGACGCGATAGATGCCGATGCGGTTGTTGTCGAGATAGTCTTTGACGTTCAGCGGGGTGACTGTCTCCTCGTTCGGCTGTGAAGCAATCGCCAGATCTTCCTGATGCACCAGTGATCCGACAGCCATCAGGTCGGAACGATAGCGGGGCCGGTCACCGCCCTCCTCCTCGTCTCCCCAATAATAGCCATAGTTGCGGCCTTCGCGGCCGAGGTCATACATATTGAGAAGGTAGGCGAGATTGTTGGCGAAGACTTTTTCGACTTCGATAGTCAGCTTGTCGACGTTGATCGTCGAGATGCCGACATTGAGGTTGCCGGTGCGCGTGAGATAGAAGCCGTCACCGACAAAACCAACCTGTGGCTGAATATTCTCGCGGATAATGTTCACGGCATTGGCAAAATCCCGCGGCAAGAGCGAACCATCTATTGCCCTTAGACCTTTGTGCAGCTTGACCTGATAGGTTGTCCTCGGCACAAATTCGGCGTGCAGGTCAAGATAGTTATGCGAATAGGTCAGTTTGTAGCTGATCGGAGGGTCGATTGACACAAACGGCGCCGCGGTCGCACCGTTGATCGGCAGATTGAAAGCGATGCGAATCGTGTTCCGGTTAGGTGATTCCCTAACGGGCAGAACACTCTCGACCTTGAGGTCCTCGCGGCCGGGCAATGTCAGCGGTTTGACAAAGTCGGCGGCCAGGCCGGAATTACCGCCCAAAGGTTTCAGCCCTTTGGCGATCTTGAGTTGTACCTGGTTTTCCTTCTCACCCCGGCGAGCACCTTCAGCTTTCAGGGCAATAATGGCGGCCGGAGCTTCGGTTTGTATCGTGTATTCTACCGCTCCGCCGCCCTCGTCCTGGACGGAAAAGTACTTGAGAGCTTCTTTGGGATCGACGACATAGTTGAATTCGACGGTCGAGAACAGGTTGGCCTGCTGATCAGATTCGGGAGTAAGTTCATAGGTCAACCAGGCACTGACCACACGAAACGCGGGAGTGTAGAAGGTGAATTTGCGGTCACCCTTTAACGCGTAGCCATAATCCGCCGCGACGCGCGGGAGAATCTCGGCAGTGTAGTGAGTCGACGGCGCCAGTGTGACGTCAGGATAGAATCTCAGTTTGTTGCGCGCGATCCATTCGAATTTACCGGGCAGACTTGGATCAAATTCAACCGGCGCACTGTCGAGCCGTTTGTTGACGGCGGAATCGCTCACCAGATCTTTGGTGAAAGTTATCGTGAAGTTGGTCGTCTGCGGAACTTCATCTGTCGGAGTGAACAGTTCGACCTTGACAGTCTCGCGCCCTCGTTCGGAAGTCAGCAGATAGATACCGCCGGCGATGATGATTATTGCGAGAATGGCAATGATGACGTAGGGCAAAGCGCTGCCGCCTTGTGTCATCAATTTTGCCGGCGGATGTTCGTTTGGTTCTGGGCGATATTCCTCGCCGCCGTCACCGTGTTCCGATTGGCGCATAGTTCCTCCCCGGGACTGACCTTGTCAACAGGTCAACTGCTTTGTTGCTGCTAATGATAAAATGGTCTTCAACTAAAGACCAAGCCCTTTTGATTTCGCCATGAAAGATCGAATACGTTGGAGAATTCTAACGTGCCGCCCTTTCAATGTCTGCGAAGTTATACACGATGGCAGATTTGCGGATTGATATTTTTTGAAAAATCGCGGGCGGCCCTGGATCGTACTACGGCGGAACTACCTACGCGCCGCTCTTGAATACGCGCGGCAGTATTCTTCCCGTGCGGGTCATATAAGCCGCATAGTCCGGATAGGTCTCGCATAGCAGGCGTTCCTCGAACCGCGACTTGAAACTGAGGAAGATGATTGCGACCAGTACAAACGCCAAAGCCACGTACCCGCCTCGCCAGATGGCGGCGCCGAGTATGATCAGGATTGCGGCAAGATACATGGGATGGCGGATGTAAGCATAGATGCCGCAATCGACCAGACGCCTTGCGGGATTGGGAACCGGACCGACTTTGATTTTGGGCGTCTTGTTGACTTTGTTATGAGCGTTGACGGCGATGCCAACAATTATGGGACCTGCGATGCACAGAATTATGCCCACCCAAAACGGCAGTATACGCGCCGACTTTGGCTCGACCAGGATCAAGGTCAATGCGAAGGCAGCTACGATTATCCACTGACCCAGGACCCACAGGCGATCGATGTTCTTCATTATATCTCACCTCTTCAGCAAGTAGAGAATTAAGCTCAAGATCAAGCTCAGCACGATAGAGGTTGCCAGCGGGAAATAGAGAGTGAAGTTCTTCCTTTTGATGATGAAATCACCGGGCAGTTTGCCCAGCAGTGGAATGTGATCGAAGAAGAGCAGCAGCAGGCCGACGACTACTACGACGGCGCCGACGATGACCAGCACCCTCCCGAGCGAGCCGAATTCGGACATAGCGATAATATGATACGTGAATTACATCGAGGCGCAAGTCCAGAAAACAAAGAGGCGCCCTATGGGCGCCTCGCGAACGGCAATTCAATACGACAAACAGAGTCCACTTGTTAATTCAGGACGCAGGGAGCGGGACCGCCGGAAAAAATAAAGTTTATCAGATAGACAGCGTCCGAGATATCCACTCCACTGACGCAGTCCACATCGCCGACGCTTAAGGGGACGGGAGCGGGACCGCCACCAAAGATGTAATTGATCAGGAAGACAACGTCAGATATGTCGATAGGCGCTACGCCGTCGGGACCGGCCGCTATTTCCTGTTTGAGAACGATGAAGGAATTGTCGCCGGCGACATATAAGAAACTGTCAGTAACCGCGAAACCGTACACCCAGACCTCCTGAAATCCGCATTCTGCCGCGTAAGACGGATTGATCGGATTGGTGGCATCGAACACGGAAATGTGCGCGGTGGGATCCATAGCGTACAAGAGGTTTCCAATTTTCGTTGCCTTGCGAGGATGGCGCCAACCGTAGTTAGAACCCTGTCCTACCTGAACCGGGTTAGCGGGGTCGCTGACATCAATTACGCGGATAAAATGTCCCACATCGTCGAAAGCATAGACGAGATTACCTTCGGCTGCGACTGCCTCGAAATAGCCGGAAGACATAAACGTGCCGACGTGAGTCGGGGCCGCGGGATCACTTATATCGACAATCATTACTCCGCCGAAGGTTGTCTGAGTGAGAAAGGCAAGGTTACCACTGATGCCGAAATTCAGCGCGTTGCCACCCGCCGCAATCGAACCGAGCAGCGAAGCTGACAATGGATTGGATATGTCAAGGATTTGCAGCGTCGAGCCGCCGCCCATTACGTAGGCGCGATTTTCCCGAATGATGATAGTCTGGGCGGATGCCGGTGTAGCGATATTACCGACGATTTGCGGCGACAGAGGGTTGCTGATATCAACAATCCTGACACCGTCCGGGCCGCTGGCAATGTAAATGTACCCATCTTTGGCGGCGAGCTCATAGGCTCTCCCTGTGAGATCCATGACTGTGACAACTACCGGTGATCGAGGATCGGCAACGTCGATCACCTGCAGCTTGCCATCGAAAGTTGATTCAAATGCATAATGGCCAACTACTGCTACATCCCAACCCTGACCGTAGGGACGGTAATCTCCAATCAAATTGGGCGTACCGGGCGAACTGACGTCGAAGAAACGCAAGTCGTCATAGAAATCGCCGACCACAAGCTTTCCGTTGCCGACGTTTGCGCTCCTTGAGTAGGTGCTCAGGGGGACTGAGACGGTCAAGTAGGGCGAAGCGGGATTGGCGACGCTGACGACATCTAACTTTGAATAGGCCAGAGCATACGCGTGATTCGAGTAAACTGCTACTTGTCTATAGGTGTGTGGCGTGTCCGCCGGATAAAATGAGATCGGCGCCGGGATTGCCGGATTCACGAGACTGTAAATGTTCAGGCCAAAGACATTTCCCACCGAGTATCCGTAATTGCCGGCAATCGTCGTTCGGCTGTTTCCGCCCTTGTACGGATAGCTGCCGAGCAGTGTCGGATTGGTAGGGTTATTGAGATTGAACATCTGCGTAGTCGTTCCGACCGCCAGGAGATTGCCACCGGAAAGAGAGATGCCTGAAAGAATGGACGCCGTGGTGACCTGGTTTACGTACTGCGGTGATCCGGGCACGGTGATATCGTAAACGCCTATCTTGGTTCCATAGACCAGGTACAAGTAGTTTCCCGAAATTACAATGTCGGTGGCAATTGAGGGAGTCGAGTAGGTTCCGGCAAGTGTGCAGTTCAGAGGATCCGAGACATTGAACACAACTAGCGACTTTGCCTCACCCACAACCGCGTATATGTAACCCTGAGAATATACCATGCCGTGGGTATCCATGGATGGACAACGGGCTTGTGACATAATTACCGGCGCTGCAGGATCTGTGATGTCGAGAATCTGAAGGCCTTCCTGATAGTAGCAGTAGCAGTAGTTGCCGACGATGATAGCCCGATTCACAAAATCCCAGGCCGTGCTGGCCACCTGGGTGAGAGAAATCTGCGACGGCCAGAAGGTGGTCTTCTCGGCAGCATCAATTTCCGGATCGTTCTGCGATGGGAAGATTCCCTGCTCTGCCAGACGTTCCAGATTTGCCGGACTGTAATCGGCGGCAATGATCTGTGTGTAGGTGGCGATCGACGTCAGGAGAGCCAGGAAAGTGAGCATTAGAAATCTTGCCATGATGACCTCCAAAATTCAGTTGTTAGCCAAGTTCCTTTACAAGTGATTGCTGCAGAAGAGCTGCTTCCGCAGTAACCGTGCCTGATCGCCCATAATCGCATGCATCGTCGGCCAACCGGGTACGCAAACTACGATGCTGACGACAGCGTCGTTCCTGATACCATCCAAAAACAATACCACACACAGGGTGGCGAACAGGAGACATGATTGCTATTTGACTGACAAAATGTACCTATTTGAATATTAAAAGTCAAGTAAGAAATCGGTCTGTGGGACGGATATAGACCTTCGCATCCTCGGATATGTCGACGATCATAGTGTCGCTGTTCGACGCCGCGGTCGTGAATGCAAAAAACCGTTGGCCGCATCGTCGGAATCAATTATCATCCTCGACGTTTATGCACCATCGTATCAGAGGACAGGCAGCGAGGTTTGATGCGTAGCACCCCCAAAATGAGGGCGGCGCTGGTTTCGGTGGCGTCGAACGCAACTCTGGTGATACTGAAACTCGTGGTGGGATTATTCTCCGGGTCAGTCAGTATTATATCGGAGGCAATTCATTCTGGCAATGACTTGCTGGCGGCGATCATTGCCTACTTCTCAGTACGGATTTCGGACCGTCCGGCGGATGAGGAACATCCATTCGGCCACGGCAAGGCCGAGAGTATTTCCGGTGTTGTCGAAGCGGGATTGATCATCATCGCGGCGATCTGGATTATCGAAGAAGCGATACGCAAAATCATTCACGGCGGAGAGGTGCAGCATCTGGGTTGGGGCACGGCAGTGATGCTGACGTCGGTCGTACTGAATACATTCGTAGCGCGGTTTCTATTCAGGGTTGCCAAGAAAGAGGACTCGGTGGCGCTGGAGGCGGACGCGCATCATCTGTCGACCGATGTTTACACGTCGCTCGGCGTGTCGATCGGCCTGGCGCTGGTCTGGATCACCGGCTGGCATATTATCGATCCGATCGTGGCGATCTTGGTGGCGATGCTGATATTCAGTATCGGCTGGAAACTGACGGTTACGGCCGGCAGGCAAATGATGGACACCAGTCTGCCGCCTGAGGAAATCGCGGAAATAAAGACGATGATCGACAGCGAAACGCGGATATATTCCTGGCACAAACTGCGGACGCGCAAATCGGGCAGCCACCGGCACATCGATTTTCATATCGTCTTCCGCGCCGAGGCATTGTTGGTGGAAGCGCACCAGGTGGCGGATCAACTGGAGAAACAGATCATGGATCGATTCCCGCCGGCGCATGTGGTGATCCATGTTGATCCGTATGATCCGACGAAGGATGGGAAGGAGTCCAGAAGCAATTCGGTCAGCAAGTCGAACGGTAGTTAGCATTGCTACGACGTTTGTGGCCTTGATCCCTCTTCTTTCTGTCAAGGATGGGAAGAGGAATTCAGCGATTGCTGCGAAAACTTAGGTTGTAGCAACAGTGTAACGTCTGAAAATTGATGGGTGGCATCTTATGTCCGAAGAGATCAAGCATACTCGCATGAGAGGTGTCGAGCCTCTCGCGATCATCGCGTCAGTCGTAATGCTTCTGGCCGTAATGTGGGTCTATGGTACATTGGCGGAACCTCGCCGGCCATGGACTCCGAACGCGGAAAGCGACCTGGCTGCGGGTGACTCTTTGACAATGCATGCATTCTTGCCAAAGAGCACTTACACTTCCGGCGAAGATATCTCTCTCGTCATCTATCTCGTGAACCGCGCTAACCGAAGAATCTTTGTGCAGCAGCCGGTCATCGGCGACAACCGTTTGATCACGATTTGCCGAGACTCGTACGGAAATGTGATGCTTCCCGCGATCGAGTCGTCAGGTGAGTTAGCTACACGCTGCGATAGTCTGCTGCCAGATGACAGCACCATGGTCGGATTCAATTTGGCGGAGAAGTACGGTTCGCATGCGTGGGCATTAGCCGGATTCGCCATGCACCCGGTCGGTCAATTCACGGTTCAGGTTGAGCTTGATAAGAGGACCCGCTCGAATGTTTTGGAATATCGCGTGACAGAGCCGGGCGACGACGATAGGGCCATTTTCGCCTGGCTCGAAGCACATAAGAAGCAAGTCCGCTATTTGCGGGATTTGGCGCCCCAGATGGAAGGTCTTCTGCAGAACTATCCGTCAGCCGCCTATGCTGCGAAGATCTTGCAGTTGCTCTTTCCCTGTTACCAGACGGGTTTGCGGGCTGATAAAGCGAAAGTCGCTGATTATGCACGGAGACTGGCAGAGTTGTACAAGTTCGACCGGGAGAGCTCATTTTGTTTTGGGCTGGCGCTTGACAACATGTCGTATGAAGAAGGCAAGGCATATACCTTCGAAGTCGCCGATGCCAATCCCGGGACTTTCCTCGGTCGCGTGGCGGCCGAGAGACGTTCGGTCTTGGAGAAGGAAGCACAAGCCGGCAAGCCCGATTCGCTCGCTTTTCAAATCCGTCTCGACAAGAGCGAATATTTGAGGGGCGAAGTAGTCCGGCTGCACCTGTTCATCTTCAATCTCACGGACGACACGTTACACACGGTAATACCTGATCTTGGTATATATAACACCGTGGAAGTGCATCTTGTAGACAGTTCCGGCACCGAGATTCCGGTTTTACGGAGAACGTCCGCAACACGGCGGATTTGTCAGCAAGAACTGCTGCTACCGCACGACACGCTTCTGGGAATACTAAACCTGAGCGGCGCTTTCGACCAACGCGACTATGGCAGAGACATTCTGGTTGAAGGCCAGTTGCCCGGAGTCTATACAGTTGACGCTGTGTACCTTGACCGACTCGTCTCCAACACTGTAAGTTTTTCTGTCCTCGAGCCGGAGGGATCGGAAGCAAACGTGTTTCGATTGTATCGCTCCATATTGGAAAGTGAGCGCGCGTACAAGATTGACGACATGCTGTCGAAAATGCAAACCCTGCTCGAACTTTTCCCGAAATCTGCCTATGCGCCGCAAACCCAGGCACGGTTGTCGAGCACATTCCTGTACGGAAACCGACATGACGAACAGAAACTCATCGCACACTGGAAACGACTGATCGACAATTATCCAAACAGTTCGTGGTGTCAGTCCGCTTTTGGCGGAGTCGTCAATTATCAGACTGAGATCGAAAATCGTGCCTATTATCGGACGGTAATTCAGCACAAACCGGGAAGATGGGCGGCAAGAGTCGCGAGGAACTTGCTGACCAGACCCGAGCTGGCAGGATCAAGTAAAGATGGAATCGAGGCCCGTTTGGACTCGCTGGGAATAAAGCACTGAGTGGATACGAGAACCTGCTAGCTTTTCGCCGCGTGTGGTGATCCATGTTGATCCGTATGATGCGACGAAGGATGGGAAGGCGAAAGAGGAAAAGGCATCGTAAGGCAGGCGCTGAATTCTTTCTGCAAAATAATTCAAAAAAGGTGAACAGTCACTGACAGGATCTGACAGTGAGGGGTTGTATATTCCTTACGGCTGATTGTACAAGCGGCATGTCCCAGAGGTCTTTGTGCACCTTGCCGGGCTCGCAAATGGGTGTTTATATATGTCAGGATGGATGGAGTTGTTCAGTCGTTGGCTAGTTCTGAATCAGTTCGCGGGGGAAAAGAGAGGTATGACAATTAGGCGCAGGCAGGTTGCAGTCAATTCTGTACATGTGGCGATGCTCTTGGCCGCAGCTTACTTTCTGTTGACTGCGCCGAGTTGTTGGACACCGTGGATTCCCCCTAGTACGCCTGCCAACAACAGCCCTTCTTTGAAGTTCGATTATGTCCGTCAAGGTAATCTTGATGCAATTCCGCTCGGACTTGATCATGTCCGCTCTTCGTTTAGTCAACCAGGAATACAATTGGCCGTCTATGTCGATACAGTGCATAATCCTCCCGTTCAGAGAATTCGCTATCGCACATATGACTATTATGAGGAGCTTCTTGCATATATTGAAGACAATACTTTTCGCTCTGACGGAAAGGCGATCGATCCTCGGCACTTGATGGCAATAAGGTCATTCTGCTCACCAGACACGCCCGCAGTAGATTACGATTGGGAACTTGGGATTACTCATATAGACTCCGATCTTCCGGGTGAAGTAACCTCATTTGTTTGCGTTTACCTCATCGACTCGCTTTTTGCCAATCTTTCATTCTCGTACATTGCCCAAGCTGTATCTGGTACCACAGTTCACGAACTCGGGCATAACGCCACCGATAACGCCCTCAGGGGCTGTACTGTGCCTGGACATGTAGAAAAGTGCGTGATGATGGACCTAAAGCAGAGTTTTAACAGATTATCACTTAGTTGTTGGCATCAGGATTATGAATACTCCAATCTCTTTTGCGTCGCTTGCACGGACTCTCTAAAGGAACGTGTAAAGAAGATAGCTCAACCCTAAGGTGAGGGAATTAATATGAGAGCACGGACCATAGTATTGGGGGTATCGTTGCTGGTCGCGATTTTGCATAACACAGTGGTTGCAGGCATCGCACTGTCCGAATCCGATACTTTGAGAGTGCACTTGGAAATGGACAAGCCGGCCTTCCTAGTTGGCGAGACAATTCCATTTCGATTTTGTGTAGTCAACAGAACAGACAGGTCTTTGGCAATCGTTCAGGACGGCCTGTGGCACACTTTCTTGCACTGCGCCTGCTTTGGCCCGACAGGGGAGAAGCTTGAGGAAAAAGTGAGTGTGACCACTACCGTTCCTGATCCATTGCCCACGCGGCCTTTGCTGCCGCATGATAGCATGATGGCCACGGGGCTCATCAATTCCACATTCGGGTCCAGGCTGGCGATGCGAACAGCATTTAGGGGCCTTCAGGCAGGTACATACTCTCTAGTTGTTTATTATCCGAGGGATACGAAGTCTGACGAGCTCAAGTTTACTGTCATCGACCCGACGGCTTCGGAAAAGCAGGCCTTCGATGAGTTAAGGGACATTTGCAGTCAATACGACATACAGCATATGAGTCAGGCGGCTCCCCGGCTCGAGGGACTGCTTGAAGCGTATCCGGGATCAGTATATGGCCCTAACATACTGATGTATCTCAGCAGATCATTCGGCAACGGACTCGTACGTCAAATGGATAAGGCGATTGAATACAAGAAAGAACTGATAAGACGCTATCCAAATTCCGAGGAGGCAAAGGGCGCTGTTGTCAGCATTTGGGACTTGTTGGGGGCGGATTCCTGCAGGGCGTTTCTTGAGCAAATTGACTCTACTAAGGAGGGGACAAAAGCGGGCGACATGGCGCATTCGCTATTGTCTAGAATCAGGCAGAGCACGGGGATGAACAAGGAGAAATGACGATGAAGCAGTTACTCTTAGTCTATGTATCCGTCGCAATGGTCACATTCTGCGGGGGAAATGTCTCAGTGGCCCAGTGTGTCTTTAATGTTACCAGTGAACAATCCGCCAGTCTAATGCTGAGCGAATTCGAGCAGAGTATGCAACAACTCAAGGTGGGAAGGATAAGTCTTCCGGTGGATTCAGCGTTTGTGGCTGATGGGATGCAAACTACCGCCGTGGAATTTAATGCGCACGTGGCTGGTGTCGTTTCAACGATCGGATCACGTGACATAGTGGCTAATAATCCGCTTCCAGACCAGCTCGGTCCGTTTTGGGACTTTCAAATCAGTGAACCGGTATTTGAGTTTAACGCCGACACATGCCTAGTAACCTGCACATTTCTCTTGTTCGCAAACGGCGCAAGACAATCGACGGGACATATCCTGCTAATCGCTAATGGGCGGGGTTATCGCATCGCTGAATTCAACGGGTTACTGTCTCTGCTTGATACCGAACTCGCGACGCTGAGAAGAAGCACATCGAGGAACGCGGAGAACGGGCGATGAACAGACTATGGCTAGTCGTTTGCGTCTCGGCGGCGCATCTTTTGGCGGGGTCGTCCTGCACCGCTCTTGGCCAGTTGCTTATTCGTGACAAGATTTTCAGCAACCCCGAAACCTGGGTCTTGAACAAGGGCTTTGCCAACTCGCAGTGGAATAAGGATCTCTACTGTCAGCCGACTTCCTCTGGGTTGGCTTACGTGGCAGATGCAAACAGGAACCTGTCGCACATGATGGATATTGAAACGGATGCCTGTTGGAACCGCTTGATTTACACCGATCAGACGATCGGCCAACAGGCACGAATTCGGGAGTACGGAGAGTTTGGGGACGCCGTCGGAGGTCTGTACGAACCGATGGCCATGAAGGTCGTTTCTCAAACGAGCGACGCGAGTTGGTATTTGCCATATTACCATGTTTACGTCGCCGATCGCGGAAACCACAGAGTCGAGAAACTTCGGTATAGATGGACCACTCCCGATTCAGGCCTGATCCATATGGAGTACTATACCTCGGACATGTGGAGGCCCACGGACTTGGACGTGAGCAACAACGGCTCGTTCACCAACATATACGGCTACTACACGTGGGTGGCATGCAAGAGCGACAAGATATATGCGTTTTGGGACTGGAATGGCGCGCAAGTAGTCAATTACGGCTCAACCGGGAGCGGAACCGGGCAATTCAGTGATATTAGGGCGATTGTCTGCGGCAAGACTCGCCAAAATGCATACGGTACTTGGTTCGCAAACAACAACTTTGTCTATGTTCTCGATGCTGGCAATCAGCGGATCGTAAGACTGCAATTCACGCCGCCTTCTAGCATCGCCTGGGATATGGAATATAGTAACCCGAAGTGTGCCGCTTTCACGGATCTTGAGGTGGACGCTTGCGGCCATATATGGGCCACATCAAGTGAAAATGTTATCTGCAAATTTACCTCTGATCTCCAGCCGCTCGGTGTGTTTGGTAGGTCCGGCACTGGGCCAAATCAATTTGATAATCCCGTGAGCATCGCTAACACGGGAGGTCATCTCGGCGGTGGTGACATGGTCATTTGTGAAAACTGGACGACCCAATCGGGTTTGCAGCATTACGTGATCGGTACTGACGTGACGAATATATTTGTTAACACGCAGGACAGCGGCAGCGTTTGCTACAGCAAGATAACATTTCTGCTGGCCGAGTACAGTCAAGTCACCATTGCGATCAAGAACGCGGGTGGCACAATCATCAGGCATTTGGACAGTGCCAGTTATAGCTCCGGTGTACATCTCAAAATCTGGGATGGCAAGAACGATTCCGGAGTGTTAATGCCGTGGGATTCCTACCGGGTGGAGATTATTGCAGAATGTCTATACACAAATGCCTCGGGCCAGCCCACCAACACTGTTATGAAAAGCACGGGCTTCACTTTATGCGAAGGGTCCTGTAATTGGATTATCGGCGATGCTAACGGTGACGGGTATATAGATATATCGGATGCGGTATATCTGATTCAGTACATCTTTGCCGGTGGTGCAACTCCCATGCCCGGCGCTGGGGATGCAGACTGCTCGAGGTCCGTCGACATTTCGGATCCTGTCTTCATTATCAATTACGCATTTGCCGGCGGGCCGGAGCCAGGTAATCCAGATGGCATCCCACCTCCGGATTGCACTTGCAGCGATTACACGAAATGACAGGAAATCATTAATCACTGATAGATGGCGACTGCGCGGGTCTGATGCCGGTCGCCTATCTCTTTGAATTACAGCGCCTTGGCACCTACGGCTGTTATACTTGAAGCCACATAGTTAGAGAAAAATTTCACAAATAGATTTGCACGGTCGATACAAAGGGGTATATTGACGACAGATGATAGAGGAGTACCCGAGGATGGGTGCGCCTGCTTTTTCATTAGAGAGGTTTAACATGTCGCCAGACAAACTAGATAAAATAGTCGTCATCGGCGCCGGTACGATGGGGCAGGGAATTTCCCGTACCATCGCCGAGACCGGTACCGAAGTCATTCTCTGTGATCTCAATGCTGAAATCCTGGAAAAGTCGCTTCACTTCCTGTCGGATGCGTTGGATCGCGAAATCGAAAAGTGGGGCATCACGGCGTCGGAAAAGAAAGCGATCCTTGCGCGCATCAAGACCGACCCCAACAGTTGCGAATGTGTCAAGCGCGCCAAAATGGTTATCGAAGCGATTCCGGAAAGCCGTGAGGCCAAGCGGGAATTGTTCAAGAAGCTTGACCAGGTGTGCCCGCCGGGGACCGTCTTCGTGACTAATACGTCGACCCTGTCGATCTCCGAGCTGGCAGCACCCACCAAGAGACCGGAGAAAGTGATCGGCATGCACTTTCTCAATCCGGTGCACAAGGTGCCGCTGGTTGAAATCGTGCGCGGGTTGCAGACGTCGGATGAGACCTATAAATTGATCTATGAATTTGCGACCAAGTTGAACAAGACGCCGGTACAAGTTAATGAGTACCCGGGTTTCGTGACGACGCGTATCATGGTGCCGTTCCTGAACGAGGCCATGCATGTGTTGATGGAAGGCACGGCCACTCCGGACGACATTGACACGGCGATGAAGCTGGGATTTGGTTTTAATATGGGGCCGCTGGCGTTGGCGGATATGATGGGACTGGATGAAGTAATGAGCTGGATGGAAAATCTGTTCGATGAATTGGGGGAGGTCAAATACAATCCCTGTCCGCTGTTGCGCAAGATGGTGCGCGCGGGACAGCTCGGCGTCAAGACCGGCAAGGGATTTTTCAAGTATGACTCCGAAGGCAACCGGATTTAGGAGGAACTGACAATGAAGATACTCGTGTTGAACTGTGGTTCCTCGTCGGTCAAGTACCAATTGTTCGAAATGGAAACCCATGTTTGTCTGGCGAAGGGAATGGTGTCACGCATCGGCATGTCCGGGGCAGTGATTGCGCATAAGCCGTTCGACCGTCCGGAAGTGACGATGTCGGCGGAAATCCTTGACCATACCATCGCGATCGAACATGTGGTGGCGATATTGCTGTCTCCGAATCACGGCGTAATCAAGGACAGAAGTGAAATCGCGGCGGTCGGCCATCGAGTGGTTCATGGCGGCGAGCGCTTTACTGCATCGTGCTTGGTGACACCGGAAGTGATGCTGGAGTTGCGAAAGCTGATCGAGCTGGCGCCGTTACACAATCCGCATAACATCCGGGGAATCAACGCGGCCATGACCGGCCTGCCGGGGGTGCCGAACGTCGCGGTATTTGACACCGCGTTTCATTATCAGATGCCGGACTACGCCTATATTTATCCGCTGCCTTACCTATTATATAAGAAGTACCGGATCAGACGTTACGGCTTCCACGGCATGAACCATCATTTCGTGTCGAAGCGCGCCGCCGAGTTGCTGGGTACAACGCGGGCGAAATTGAAAATGATTACGGCGCACCTCGGTAACGGCGCGTCGATTACGGCGATTGACCACGGCACGTCGGTGGATACGTCGATGGGCTTTACGCCTCTGGAAGGATTGATGATGGGCACCCGTTGCGGTGACATTGATCCGGCGATTATTTTGCACATGATGGGCCGCGAGGAATTGTCATTGCACGAGGCGAACACAATGCTGAACAAGCATTCCGGACTCGCCGGCGTCAGCGGCATTTCATCCGATATGCGCGAAATTCTCGAGGAGATGGCCAACGGTGTGAAGTCGGCGCGGTTGGCGTTTGACATGTATACTTATCGCGTCAAGAAATACATCGGCGGATATGCCGCCGCCATGGGCGGATTGGATGCGGTTGTTTTCTCGGCGGGAATCGGTGAAAATTCGTGGCAGGTGCGGGAAGCGATCACCAAGGGGCTGGATTTCTTTGGTATCGAAATTGACCCGGACAAGAACAAGGCCGCCATCGGCAAAGAGGCGATAATCTCCACCGACAGTTCCAAGGTGAAGGTGCTGGCCATTCCGGCGAATGAGGAACTGGTTATTGCGGCAGATACTTTGGAGATTCTGGAGAATATGCATCCTGATGATTGAAGCTTTCTGATAGACCCCTCGCCGGTGTCCGGCGAGGGGTTTTTCCCCAAAAAACCACGATCCCACCAACCGTCTTCATGCTGATGTCTTTCTGATCTAAGTCGTTGCGTGCGTATAACTGGAGAGGTGAGGTTAACCGCGCATGACCCTTTTGCGCTTGACAAAGTAACGGAATCCAAGTACAATAACCAGCTATGGAAATCCAATTGGATGCCATAACGGCTGCCACGACGGAATTGGAGCTTAAGGCGACTCCGTCGGAGCTTGATCTTAAGCTTGAGTTAGCGGCTCTCGGTTCGGACGTTGTTTACAAACTGACAACCCGACGCATAGAAGATGAGGTGTTTCTTGACGGCGTGATGACTTTCACGGTCAGGTACACGTGCGCGCGTTGTGTGGAGGAATATGAAGTGCCGTATCGGGTGCCAATGAATATTGTTATTCAGTTGGTGTCCGACCAGGACGCGTCCCTCGAAGAAGATGCGGACGATGACCGGTTTGTGCTGTACCCGGAGTCAAAGACGGTGTTCAGTCTGGATCAGCATATTCGCGATGCGATTGTACTGGAACAGCCGATGAAACCGTTGTGCAAGCCGGAATGTCGCGGCCTTTGCCCCCAGTGTGGCGCAAATTTGAACGAGTCTCCCTGCAACTGCAAGGCAGACACCGAAGATCCCCGCTGGGAAGCGATACGAAAACTGTATAAGAACTGAGAATAGAACAATATATTTATTGGAGCGTTATGCCACTTCCAAAACGAAGACATTCGAAGCAACGCGGCCGCAAACGGCGGACGCACTATGTAGCCACAATTCCGGCTTTGGTGAAGTGTTCACACTGCAGTGAGATGAAGCTGTTCCACCATATTTGTCCGGAGTGCGGCTATTATCGTGGTCAACAGATCACTGCCGGAAAGGAAAAGTAACACTCAATTGGGACAAACAATCGCCGTCGACTGTATGGGCGCCGATCACGGCCCCCTGCCGCTGATTAGCGGGGCAGTGGAGTTTTTGCGCGATCCGCTGCAAAAGGGGACGGCTATCGTTCTGGTTGGTGACGAGACTCTCATTCGGGAGCACCTGGCACAGATGGGCGTGAACGGCAATTTACCGTTGCGAGTGGAAAACGCCTCTGAAGTCGTCGATATGCACGTTGCCGCCACCGAAGGACTCCGCAAGAAGGATTCCTCGATGGCCGTTGCCGTCAGAATGCACAAAGAAGGATTGGTTGATGCCGTCGTGTCCGCCGGTAATACCGGCGCGGTAATGGCCAACGCCGTGTTAACCCTGGGTCGCTTGCGCGGGGTGTCACGTCCGGCGATAGCTGCCGGGCTGCCAAACCGGTTGGAACGGACGACGTTGTTGTTGGACGTCGGCGCCAATGTCGATGTGAAGCCGGAGAACATTCTGCAGTTTGCCCAGATGGGCGTGACCTATGCCGAAGACATTCTCAAGATTCAATCGCCGCGAGTCGGACTGCTGTCGATCGGAGAAGAGTCAGTGAAGGGGAACGAATTGACAGCGTCCAGTCATGATCTGTTGACGCGGGTCAGCGAGTTGAAGTTCGTGGGTAATGTAGAGGGGCGCGACATTCTCGAAGGCAGTTGCGACGTGGTCGTCTGCGACGGATTTATCGGGAATATCGTGCTTAAGTTTGCCGAGTCGCTCAAAGGGTTCCTTGAGTCTCGGGTGCAGAAACAGATTAGTTCGAATCCGTTCTCGAAAGCGGGAGCAATCTTGATGGGGCCGTTCCTGCGGAGGATGCGGAAGGTATTCGATTATTCCGAGTATGGCGGAGCACCATTGTTGGGCATCAACGGAAATTGCGTTATCAGTCACGGCAAGTCATCGTCCAAGGCGATAGCTAACGCAATCAGGATAGCCGTCGATATGGTTCGCACCGATGCCAACGGGCATATCGAGAAGCGGATTTCGAGTAATCAGCAAGAAATCATAGGAAGATGAATAATAGACATATTTCGGCCAAAATGGCGGGGATCGGGTGTTACGTTCCGGAAACGATTCTGACCAACGCCGATTTTGAAAAAATAGTCGACACCTCCGACGAGTGGATCACCACCCGCACCGGTATCAAGACGCGCCACGTGGTTGGCAAGTCCGGCGAGGCGACTTCGGACATGTCCATCAAGGCCGCCAAACGCGCGCTGGCAGACGCCGGCATGACTGCGGAAGAACTCGATTTGATTATCGTCGGGACGGTAACTCCGGATATGAAGACGCCTTCAACGGCGACCCTGGTTCAGAAAGCACTGGGCGCATCAAATGCAGCGGCGATGGATGTCAATGCCGCTTGCGTCGGCTACATCTATGCGCTTACGACGGCGCGCGCTTATGTCTTGGCAGGAATGGCGCGCACGGTTTTAGTGGTCGGCTGCGAGACTTTGACGTCGATCACCAATTATAAGGATCGCGGCACCTGCGTTTTGTTTGGCGACGGCGCCGGAGCGGCAATTGTCAAGCGCGTTGATGAACCGGGCGTGGGTATACTAGCCACCCATATCGCCGCCAACGGCAACCACACTGATCTGCTATTCGTCAAGAGCGGTGGTTCACGTAACCCGCTGACGGCGGAGAACATTCTTGATGAAGGCAAGTATCTTTACATGAATGGCTCCGAGATATTCAAGCATGCGGTACGTCTGATGCAGGATGCGGCGGAAAAAGTGATTGCCGAAGCCGGTTACAAGCCCGAGGACGTGTCACTTTTCATTCCCCACCAGGCAAACATCCGCATTATTCATTCACTGGCCAAGCGGCTCCAAATTCCGGAAGAAAAACTGTTTATCAATATTCAGAAATATGGCAATACCTCCGCCGCCTCGATCGGGATAGCAATGGTGGAAGCCAAGCAGCAGGGAAGATTGAAGCCGGGTGATCTGGCGCTGTTGGTTTCTTTTGGAGGCGGGTTGGTCTGGGGCGCCGCACTGGTCAGGTGTTAGTATGAGCAAAACTGCTTTTTTGTTTCCCGGACAGGGGTCTCAGTATGTCGGCATGGGGCAAGATCTATGCGACAAGCATGAAGAGGTCAGAGCGCTTTATGACAAAGCGTCGCTGATACTGGGCTATGATCTTGCCGGCATGAGCTTCAACGGGCCTGAAGAAAAATTGAAAGAGACGGTTGTGACGCAGCCGGCGATACTGGTTCACTCGTTGGCATGGCTGCTGGTTCTGGAGCGATCGGGTCTTAAGCCGGACTTTGCCGCTGGACATTCATTGGGTGAGTATTCGGCGCTGGTGTCGGCGGGATTTCTGTCGGCGGTTGACGCAATCACGGCCGTCAATACGCGCTGTAAGGCGATGCAGGAAGCTTGCGAGCAAAGTCGTGGAACCATGGCGGCAATCATCGGACTGAGTCCGGATATGATCGCCAAGTTGGTTGAGAGGACGAAGCCGTTGGGAATCTGCGTACCGGCTAACTTCAATTCACCCGAACAGGTCGCTATCTCGGGTGATTACGAAACAGTGGAAAAGGCGTTGCCGATTGCCAAGGAACTTGGTGCCAAGAGAGCCATTCTGCTGCCGGTCGGCGGAGCGTTTCATTCACCATTGATGGAATCCGCTGCGGCGAAATTGAGAGTGACTTTGGATCAAATCGCGTTTCATGCGCCGGCATTTCCGGTGGTCGCCAACGTGACTGCCAAACCGGAGACTGATCCTGACCGGGTCAAGGATTTGCTGGTACAGCAGATCACGGCGCCGGTCTTGTGGGTTGCTACGCTCGAAGAGCTCTATCGCCAGGGAGTACGCCGATTTGTGGAAGTCGGGCCGGGCAAAGTACTGTCCGGTTTAGTCAAGCGAACGCTGCAAGATGTTGAAATTATGAGTCTTGACAAACTCTCGGACTTTGATTTGGTTGGCGAGAAATTGCTGGAGGCGGTTTGAATCTTTCGGGTAAAGCGGCTTTGGTCACGGGTGGAGCGCGCGGCATAGGCAGAGCGATTGTCGAAAAGTTGATGGATCATGGCTGCAAGGTAATGATCGCGGATGTTCTTGACGATGCCGGGGCGCAGACAGTAAGTGAGTTGACCGGTCGTGGTGGGGTGGCATTCGTTCACTGTGATGTGACTTCCTCGACCGAAGCCCAGGCCGCCATCGAGAAGACGGTCGCCAGCTTCGGGTCGCTGGACATATTGGTGAACAACGCCGGAATCACCAAAGATACGTTGTTGATTAAGATGGCCGAGGCAGACTGGGATCGCGTATTGAATATCAACCTCAAGGGAGCGTTCCTGATGACTCAGGCGGCAGCCAAAGTCATGATCAAGGCGCGCACTGGAAGGATTGTCAACATTTCGTCGGTAGTCGGCCTGATGGGCAATTTTGGACAAGCGAATTACTCGGCGTCAAAGGCCGGACTGGTTGGCCTGACCAAGAGCGCGGCCAAGGAACTGGCGGGGAGGAACGTGACCGTCAACGCGGTTGCGCCGGGATACATCCAGACGGAAATGACCGAGCATCTTCCCGATGCAGCCAAGCAGGCGTTTCTTACAAACATACCGCTCAAGCGTGCCGGACTGCCGGAGGATGTGGCCAACGCGGTGCTGTTCCTGGCGGCGGATGAATCGGCATACATCACGGGGCAGGTACTGCCCGTCTGTGGTGGCTTGTTAATGTGAAAATTAAGTCATATTAGTTTGATACAATTTGGAGGAGATGGAAATGGACGTCGAAGCAAAGGTCAAGGATATTATCGTTGAGCAACTCAACGTTGACAAGGATGCCGTAGTACCGGCAGCAAAATTCGTGGACGATCTCGGCGCTGACTCGCTGGACACCGTGGAGCTGGTGATGGCGCTGGAAGAGGCATTCAGTCTCGAAATCCCCGACGAAGAGGCGGAGAAAATTGGAACTGTCGGAGACGCCATCAATTATATCAAGGCGCACGCCAAGCAGTAAAGGGGTCGTTAAACTTTCCGCCATAACAGACAGGAAGTTGGTTTGATGAAGAAAGCGGTGATCACCGGAATTGGTGTGCTGACGCCACTCGGGAACAATGTCGAGGAGCTCTGGCAGAATCTCAGGGCCGGACTTTCAGGCGTTTCCCAGGTAGAACGATTCGACACATCCCGATTTGACTGCCGAATCGCGGCGCAGGTCAAAGGTTTCGACGCGGCTAAGTATCTTGACAAGAAAGAACTGCGGCGCACCGATCTGGTTCAGCAGTTTGCAATTGGCGCGGCGCAGATGGCAATCGACGATTCGGGATTAAATCTCGATCAGGTCGACAAAGATCGAGTTGCGGTGGTAACCGGTTCGGGAATCGGCGGTATTCTCTCCTTTGAGGAGCAGCATACCGCGTTTGTCGAGAAGGGACCATCGCGGGTATCGCCCTTCTTTATCCCGATGATGATCATTGATATGCTATCGGGGCTGATTTCCCTGCGCTTCGGGTTCAAAGGACCCAATTATGGGACGGTCAGCGCCTGCGCTTCTTCCGCGCATGCCATTGGCGACGCGATGCGAATAATTCAGCACGGCGAAGCCGAGGTGGTTATCACCGGAGGCGCGGAAGCATCGATTACCGAGATGTCGTTCGCGGGTTTCTGTTCCTCGCGGGCGCTTTCGACGCGCAATGACGAGCCGCAAAGGGCATCGAGGCCGTTTGATATTGATCGCGACGGCTTTGTCATGGGAGAAGGCGCGGCGATTATAGTTCTCGAAGAAGAGGAATATGCGAAACGTCGTGGCGCCAAAGTATATGCTGATCTTGTCGGGTTCGGCATGTCGGCGGATGCCTATCACATCACGGCGCCGTCGCCGGATGGCGATGGTGCTGCGCGCGCCATGCGAGCGGCGATGAAGGATGCGGGTTTGTCGATTGACAAGATCGGCTATGTCAACACCCACGGCACTTCGACGCCGCTGGGCGATATCGCCGAGACGTTGGCGATCAAGACCGTGTTCGGCGAACAAGCCAAATCACTGGCGATCAATTCGAGCAAGTCGATGATCGGCCATATGCTGGGCGCGGCCGGGGCGGCGGAAGCCGTGATCTGCGCATTATCATTGCGGGACGGTTATGTGCATCCGACGATAAACATCGACAGCCAGGATCCGCAGTGCGATCTGGATTACACGAAGGGAACCGGCAGAGCCGTCGACATCAAATACGCATTGAGCAATTCCTTTGGTTTTGGCGGACATAACGTCACGCTTGCCCTGGGAAAACATGCCAATTCTGCCGGATAACCATGCTTCGCATCTTGTCGAAAATCTTTGGCAAGAAACCCATCAGGAGTGACGGGGGCGTTTCTCTTAAGGGACGGGACGAACTAGAACGCAAGCTGGGCTACAATTTCCGCAATACTGTTTACCTCGAATTAGCTTTGACGCATCGTTCGCATCTGCGCGCCAATGAATCCAGCATCACTCAGTCTTACGAACGCCTCGAATTTCTCGGCGATTCGGTGCTGGGTCTGGTGGTCGCCGAAGAACTCTATCAAAAGCATCCGGACATGACGGAAGGTGATCTCACCAAGAGCAAGTCACTTCTCGTAAACAAGAAAGTGCTGGCACATGTCGGGAATAAGATGGGACTCGGCGATTATGTCTTTCTATCCAGCGACGAAGAGCGTGCAGGCGGCAGGCGCCGCCAGTCGATTGTCGCCGATTGTCTGGAGGCGGTGATCGGCGCGGTGTATCTCGACGGCGGCATGGCGGCGACGCGTGAAGTGATCAAACAGGCCATATCGTTTGATTTCGGCCAGACCAGCAAGGCACTATCGCTTAGAAATTACAAAGGTGAATTGCTCGAGCGCTTGCAGGCGCGGGGCGCCGGGATGCCTCATTATACGGTAACCGGCGAAGAAGGACCGGAGCACAAGAAGATCTTTACCGTAGATGTGTTTGTCGGGGGGAAGAGAATGGGAACGGGAGTCGGTGACTCCAAGAAGAACGCCGAACAGAAAGCAGCCGCTGAAGCGCTGACAACTCTCAACTCAGAATCCTGAATCGCAGAGGAGATACCATGAAGCTGATCGTATGTGTCAAACAGGTTCCGGAAATTCCGCTGGTGTCGGTGGACGCGCAGAAAGGCGAAATCAGTTTGCCGCAGGGACCGGGGATGATCAATCCGTTCGATAGTTATGGTATCGAAGAAGCGTTGCGATGGAAAGAAAAGAACGGCGGCAGTATCACGGCGCTGTCACTCGGAGGCAAAGAAGCCGAATATGCGCTGCGCGAGGCGCTGGCCCTGGGCGTCGATGAAGCCGTGCATCTGATGGATGGCGCGTTCGCCGGCGCGGACGAAATTACTACGGCGCGGCTACTGGCGGCCGGAATTCGCAAATGCGGCGATTTCGATTTGATTTTGCTGGGCAAGCAAGCGGTCGATTCAGATGCTTCAACGATTCCCCCGGCCATCGGCGGGTTTCTCGGACTGCCGGCCGTGATGTTCGTGCGCAAGATCGAATCAATCGGTGACGGCAAGGTGACGGTCGAGCGAATGACCGATGATGGATTCGATAAAGTGACCGTGTCGACCCCGGCCGTGCTTTCGGTCGTAAAGGAAATCAACGAGCCGCGGCTGCCTTCGCTCAAAGGCAAAATGACAGCCAAGAAAAAAGAAATTACAGTCCACAATGCTGCCGCTTTGAATCTTGTTCCGGGTTCGGCCGAATTGAGTTCCGGAAGTCAGGTGACCCATGTGGCAACTCCTCCGGCTAGGCCGAAGGGCGAAATGATATCCGGCGCCACACCGGATGAAATCGCGGACAAATTGTTCACGAAGCTGCGCGACGGACAAATTCTATAACAAATTCTGCGCCGAAACACTCTGGCGCAAGAAATGCGCCGTCTGCGCAAGTGCGTGATTACTAGTGACTTGCGCTGGTAGGTTAATGGTTATTATCTGCCATCTGCAAAAAGTACTTGACAAGGGTTGCAGGAATTTGCATAATAATGCAGGATAAATAGATACAGCACGGAAATTTGCATCGCTGTTGAACTAGAACGTTCATTCTTAGTTTATTGGAGGCAGTGGGATATGAGCCTGCTCAAAGTGCTAACGCTGGTTGTCTGCACAGTCTCCCTAGCCATTCTTTTACCCACCACAGTCAAAGCCGTGGATCATCCGTGGGATGACCGATCGTTAGATTCGTCTCATGTCACGGGAGAAGTGAACAACGGCAACAGTGTGGAACCGCCCCGGCCCTATGTTGATGAACCGATTATTCAGAAGTTCTTCACATGGACGCGCCAGTGGCTCAGAGAAGTTCGTGAACTTTTCACGAACAGGGCAAAAGAAGAACCCAGGGAAAGAATTGTAGACAATAGCAACTCACAACAACCGACAAAGACGGTTGTTAACAGGAAACCAAAGTAACAGTAATTCCTGATGAGTACATCAATCGGTAGTGCACTTTCGGAAACGGCGGACAAACTTAGTTTTATTGAACATCTCGTAGCAGAAAACAAGTTTGTCGAAGCCAAAGCAGAACTAGAGAAGCTCGCTCAGACAGTTGAGCAAGACTCGAGTTCGCTAGCAGCAGGAGAATACTATTATCTCCTGGCCGTCGTTGAGTTCAATTCCAAACCCCACCAAGACGTCCTCGATCTCGCGAATAAGGCGTATGCCATCGTCGGCACCACGGCTGAGAATCTGTTGATCGGCCGGATTCAGTCATTAGTCGGCAAGATTCATGTCGCGCTGGGTGAGTTAGGCGCTGGAGAGGATTACATTCGGGACGCCATCAGTTCATTCCGCCGCATCAATTGTGAGGCCGAGTTGGTTGGCTGTTACAACAAACTCGCGCAGGTCTATTTCGTTCGCGGCGATTATCGTCAGGCCGACAAGTTTCTAACCCAGTCGATAGAATATCTGGCCAAAGACGATACGGCGCCGGAATATCATTTGTTCCGGGCGCGCGGTAATCAAGCACGCGTCAAGACCTTGCTTGGCGAGTGGGATACCGCGCAAAGAATGCTGGAAGAGTGCGTGGCTTATTGTCGGCGCGCCGATAACGCTTCGTCGGAAGCGAAAAATCTTCTGTCACTCGGGTACGTCCACTATCTCAAGGAAGAATATGTCGCGGCCAGGGACCTGTATGAACAGGCACTGGTGTTGATCAAAGCTCAGGATCTCGTTCGCGATCGGTCCATCTACCATGAGTATATGGGGGATTTGCTCCGGGCGCTGGGCGATCACAAGATGGCGCGGCAGCATTACGGCTACGCTCTTGAGATCGGTTATCGCATCGCTCCCCAGAGTGCCATCATCAGCCAGACTCGCAGACGGCTGGCGGCACTGGAATACGACTGCGGCAACTATGCGCTGGCCTCCGAACATGCGGAGCGTGCGCTGGAGGTTGCGGATGCGTTGGGCGAGACGGTCGAGTCGGCTGCGGCAAAGTCGATACTGGGATCGCTGGCGGCGATCAAGGGAAATAGCGCTGAAGCTGTGACCATGTTCGCCGAAGCTCTTGACTGTCTGGAAACAGCCGGTGAAATCGGAGAGCAGGCCGATGCGTGTTATCTCGCCGGCAAGTCGCTGGTGAAGGTTGCGGCCTATCGTGATTTGGCCACGCGCTATCTGAACAATGCGATACAACTGGCGCAGCGGCTCGGATCGAGGCATCTGCTCATACAGACCTTTTACCAGCTAAGCGCGCTCAATGTTGAAATGACAAATTATGACGAAGCGCTGCAGTACGTCGAAAAATGCGAAGAACTGGCGACCGCGCTCAATGATGACCGTTCAATGGAAGAGTGCCGAATTCTGCGCCTCAGTATCGAAGACCAGATGGTTGACAAGGGACTTTCCCACGACAATCAGTTCTTTGTGTTCAGCTCGTTTTTGTCGGCATCCGAATACGGACATCTCAAGAGCGGTACTCTGAAGGAGTCGCTGGAAGTACTGCGACGGAAGATCGCTGGCGACCGCGCTTTTGTGTTGTCTCTCGATCCGCAGCAGAAGACTTATGAACCGCTGGCTTACCTGGCATTCGATCCGACTGTCATCGGCAAGATTTCGCGCACGTTGGCCAACGGCAAAGCTGGAACATTGCCTTTGGATCGGCCATTGCTGGTCAGTTCCCTCACGGGTGAACGCAGCCGCATGTTTGAATACTTGTTTGCGACCGCCGGACAGATTCGGAGTTTCGTCGCGATCCCGATCAGATTGTCCGAGGAGACGATCGGCATTCTATATGTGGATCGCATCGGCGCGGAGGCCAGGGCCTTCTCGAAAGCCGACCTCGATTTCGCGATCGCATTCTCGGATATTATTGCGTTCAAATCATCCGAGGAGCAGAAGAAACGCCTGACTCTTGACAATCAGCGTCTCAAGAATCAACTGCAGCGGCAGCATGCCTTCCCAAATTTGGTCACCGCTAATCCGGGAACGCTCGACATCCTCGAACGAGTGTCTCAGGTCAAGGACTCGTCGATATCGATCCTGATCGAAGGTGAAACCGGTACCGGGAAAGATTATCTCGCCAAGGCAATTCACTACAATTCGAATCGGAAAGATAAGCGCTTCATCTCGGTCAACTGTGCGGCGTTACCGGAAACGCTTCTGGAATCAGAATTGTTCGGCTACCGGCGCGGCGCATTTACGGGCGCGGACGGGGAGAAAACCGGGCTGTTTGAAGAAGCCGACGGCGGCACGTTCTTCCTTGACGAAATCGGCGACATGCCGTTGTCGGTACAGGTGAAGCTGTTGCGAGTGATCGAGGAGAAGGAAGTGGTTCGGTTGGGTGATACGGTGCCTCGCAAGGTTGATGTTCGAGTGATTTCGGCCACGAATCGCGATCTCAAGACCTGTATGGAGCAGGGACAATTCCGGCAGGACCTTTACTACCGGTTGTCGACTTTCGCGTTTCGACTGCCTCCGTTGCGTGAAC
This sequence comes from uncultured bacterium, assembly GCA_963726455.1. Taxonomy (GTDB): domain Bacteria; phylum Zixibacteria; class MSB-5A5; order CAIYYT01; family CAIYYT01; genus CAIYYT01. The sequence goes on along the minus strand of CAVSCK010000004.1, from coordinate 1,447,635 downwards.
GGCGCGAAGACATCCCGCTTCTGATCAAGCATTTCATCGACAAGACGGATCCACAGGTGAAAATCGAGCCCGAGGCGTTTAACCTTTTGGCAGACTACGACTGGCCGGGTAACATTCGGGAGTTGGAAAACGAGATCAAAAAGATGGTTTTGCTCTCAGGCGAGCGCAAGATCATTACCGGGTTCCAAATCTCGCGGCGCATCAGTGAAAGTGCTGATAATGGCAGCGGGCGACCGGCGGTTGCCAAACGGGGCAAATTCTCGCTCTATGATCATCTGGCCAGACTCGAACGCGACTACATCCTCGGTGCACTCCGGAAGACCAACTGGGTCAAGAAATATGCTGCCGAGTCGTTAGCGATACCTGAGTCGACGTTGCGGCTGAAGATGAAGCAGTACCACATAAGCCACGATTAGTATCCTCCGCATATAAGATCGCTCCAATCTCATTTGAGCTTTTGTCTCCTGGAGGTTCGATTGCTTTCCGGCGGCTAGAACCGTACATTGGGGTTGTGACAGAGCATTTGGCCGTCTCTCCGACATCGTGGCAGTACCTGGGAGTCGGTATCGACTCCGGCGAAGCCAACATGGTGCTTGACCGAAAGCTGCTCGACGAGATGCGGGCAGGCGATCAAGACAGACCAATCGTCAGACTATACCTTTGGGACAAACCCACTATCAGTCTGGGGACGAATCAAGTTGGACCGGAAGTGGTAGATCTCCAGCAGATTAGCCGACTTGGCTACAACGTAGTTACCCGGCCGACCGGTGGGCGGGCACTGTTGCACAAAGGAGACCTCTGTTACGCTATCGTGGCACACAAGAGTCATCATCCGGCCTTTCGTTCGCTGACCTCGACCTATCGAGCTATTGGAGCGGCGTTGGCGGGGACTCTTCAACTACTGGGAATCAGCCAGACCGACGTGCCGTCGGAGGCAACGGAGACGCGACACAGTCTGAACCCATGCTTTGCGATGCTCAGTCCCTTTGAGGTCGCAGTCCGGGGTAAGAAGATTTGTGGAAGCGCACAATTCCGATCGGGCGGGTATTTTCTCCAGCACGGATCGCTGCGCATCCGAGACATCTGGAATCTGGACGACCTAACTAAGGTATGGCCAAGCGGTTATCAAGTCGATGCTGACCAGATTACTTCGGTTGACAAGGAGCTGGGAAGAGTGATGGATATCAGAGAGATAGAGGAGAAGTTTCTGATTTCGCTAGAGAGGCAGTTCGAGATCAAAGTAATTCCGCCACCGACGAAGAAAAGTTGCCGCTAGCCGGTGGCGAACTGCTGCTTTTTGCCCCATCAACGAACATGGTCGATTCCGACTCCGATTCCCCTTTGAGCCAATGTTGATCGCAAAATCAGGCCTTTAAGATTAAACAAAAGTTGGGCTTAGCTGTCTATAGTTATGGAGTTGAGGAGCGAAGATTAGGCGGCAAATTTTCCCTTGACACAGACGCTGCTCAAGTGCTAATTAACTTTTTGTCATGCTTGGGCATGCGAGTTTGTTTGTCAAACTTGGAGCCGGCGTGAGGGAGTACGGATAGAGATCACTGCTAATGCCTCACAACGATCAACATAACTAATACGAATGTTGCTGTAGGAAGTTGCAGGGTCAACTGGCCTGGAGAAAAATATGAGAATACATACACGCTCGATCTCGGTTCGAGAAGGAGGTTTGTCCATGAGGACGGACAAGGTAATGATAAAGGTATTGATCATTGCGGTATTGGCGCTGTTTGCCGCCTCTAGTGTTTTTGCCGGTACCACCGGCAAGATCAGGGGCAAGATCACAAACAAGAAGACAAAGGAAGCGATTCCCAGCGCGCCAATCCAGATCGAGGGCACCACGATGGGCGCACTGTCGGGCCCCGACGGTGAGTACATTATCATCAACGTTCCCCCCAAGAGTTACTCGCTGATATCGAGACCGGTCGGTTATACGCCGATGAAAGTCGAGCAGGTGGAAGTCACGGTCGACCATACCACAATCATCGACTTCGTGCTGGACGAAAGCACCATCCAACTGGACAAAGCGGTAGTGGTGACCGCCGAGCGCGATCTGCTCAAACTGAGTGAAACTCAGAACATGAGACAGTTGACCGCCGAGACCATCAAGAATATGCCGGTCACTACCGTGCAGGAACTTCTGCAAATTCAGGTCGGTGTGGTCGAACGTGCCGGCCAGATTCACGTGCGCGGCGGCCGCAGCAATGAAATCACCTACATGGTCGACGGTGTATCGATCAAGGACCCGTTGGGTGGTCGTGGCGCAGCCGATCAGGCCATGAATATCTCCGGTAGCGTAATCGAAGATATGCAGATCATCAAGGGCGGTTACGACGCCGAGTACGGTAACGCCAACTCCGGTATTGTGACGATCGCTACCAAGGCCGGCTCCGATGTCACAACTGGCTCGCTGCAATATCACACGGATGATCTGGGCACTCCGATTTTGAACAAGAATTCATTCAACTATGACCGGTTGGAATTCAACCTGTCCGGTCGCGAACCACTCTTTGCCGACAAGCTTCTGCCGAAGCTGGGCATCAATTGGTTCCAGGACAAGCTGTATTACGCGTTGTCCGGAGCCGCCGACAAGACGGACGGTTATGCCAACTACAAGCAATATTTCACCCAGACAACAAATCGTAACTTCCGCAGTCGTTCGATTTTGGGATTGTTCAATCTTGAAGACCGGATGCAGAACAATTACGAGGGCCAGTTGAAGCTGAGGTGGCAGGCAACACCAAAGATCAAACTGACAGCCACTTATCGTGGTTCCTGGACGGATCAGACGAACTTTGCCTGGAATTTCCGTTACACGCCGCAAACGGCGCCGGTTGTTCACGAACAATCAGCTACCTACTCACTTAACTTGACCCATCAGATCGACAAGTCAACGTTCTATGAACTGACGCTTTCGCGGTTTAACGTCGATTACAGGCAGGCGCAGGGTGATCCCAATAATCCGGGACAGGGATTGACTCCCGACAAATTCTTGCAGTACAATCAGTGGGAAGTTTACTACGATCGCAACGGCAACAACAGGTTTGATCCTTCGGAGTCGTTCATTAATGTCGCCGGCGATACGAATTGGTATCCGTGGTATCTCGCGGGTACGCCGTTCTATACTTTCGGCGACGTGTTTCTCTCCAATTCTGGAGCTAACAGCCTTTGGCCGAACGTTAATTCATTGTTGGACCCTGAGTATCGGGGAGTGGACGCTCAGTTCCGCGGACAGCGTAATTCCTCAGCGCTGGTTGACACCATCCTGACCGATTGGAACGGCAACGGCATGGTCGACTTCTACGAGTCGGAGCCATTTGTCGACCGCAACGGAGATGGGCACTGGAATGTTGGCGATTATCTGCTTTTCGATACCAACAATAATGGAAAGTATGACCCCGAGCGGGCTACCGTTATTAATGTAGACCAGCCGGAACCCTTCAGAGACGGGGACAAAAATTTAGGGGAGCCGTTCATCGACGTCAACATGAACGGCGTGTACGATCCGGGCATTGACATCTTCATTGCGTCACCGGATCCGAAGATCAACATGGACTTGAACCACAATTCCAAGTATGACGGACCGGGCGATACTTGGTCACCGGGCATGCCGTTCCTGGATCTGAATGGCAACGGCCTGTATGATCCGCCCAACGGAGTATATGATATAGGCGAGCCGTTTACCGATCTTAACGGCAATGGCAAATGGGATCCAAGAGACGGATTCCTTGACCGCGGCTACGACCAGTGGGCGTTGTACGAGGATCGTTCGTCCATGCGTTACACGGGCGACTTCAAGATAACCAAGCAGTTCAGCAAAGAGCATGAAGTCAAGTCCGGTCTGGTGCTTGACTTGCACACCTTGCGCATGGCCAGCTTGGAATATCCTTATTACCCGTATGACGGCGTTCCCGACGGTGGACCCTGGTCGAACATCGGTGTCTTCCGTGATTTCTACACCCGTCGTCCAACCCAGGGAGCTTTCTTCTTGCAGGACAAGATGGAATACGGCGGCATGATCGCTAACCTCGGTTTGCGATTCGACTTCTTCATTCAGTCGGCTGACCTCAAGAAGAAGCTCAGTGCGGATCAGTCATCGGCCAAGACGATCCTGGGTTCGCAAAATCGTTTCAGCCCCCGTATCGGGTTCAGCTATCCGATATCCGACAAAGCGAAGGTCTACTTCAATTACGGCCATTTCAATCAGTTGCCGGAACTGAACTACATGTATTTGCGTGCGACGCAGGCATCAAACGCCTTCGGAATTATCGGCAACGAGAATCTCGATTTCTACCGCACGATTTCCTACGCGTTCGGATTGACCTACTCGCTGTCGAAGGACTACGTTCTGGACATGTCTGGCTTCTACAAGGATATCTTCGGCAAGATCAACTCTGTTCGTCAAGGCAGTGGACCCAATGCGATCAGCATTTACCAGAATTCCGACTACGCCCGCGCCAGAGGTCTGGAATTCCAGTTGGATAAGAAATACGGCAACTATGTTTCCGGATATGCCAGCTATCAATACGCGTTTGCGTACGGCAAGAGTTCGAGCGAGAGCTCGAACTACTTCGACGAATATTATTCCAGGTCAATTCCGATTCAGGAATTCCCGTTGACCTGGGATATTCGCCATCAGTTGACCCTTAACCTGGACCTGCGCGTGCCGCGGAACGATCATCCGAAATTGTTCGGCCTCAAGCTGCCGGATAATTGGGGTACTAACGTTATCTGGCAATTCGGTTCGGGATTCCCGTTCACTCCGGACAAGAGCTTCCCCGGGCTGAGACTCTTGACGGGTGAGACACCGCAGACGAACTCGATGAGATACCCGTCAACTTCGAATGTCGATATCAGGATGTACAAGAGATTCCCATTCCTCGGCCTCGACTACACGGCTGAGTTGTGGATAAATAATCTCTTCAATAAGAAGAATATCGAAAACATCTTCGGCACTACGGGCCGCTACAATACGAGCAGCGGCGCGGGCGGCTCAAACTACGTTTTCGCGGGAAGCGATGCTGCCAATAGTCCACTTAATCTTGGCTCGGGTCGCAATATCCGCGTCGGGGTTACGGTCGAGTTCTAAGCCGGAAGAAGGGCCATAAAGTGAATATTACTCGGGATATGAAGAAGTCGGTCGCGGTGTTGCTGTTTCTGATGCTTCTGGCATCGGCAGCGGTAGCTATGAACAAGGAGACTTCGGGCGTCAACCAGAACCGGTCAGCCGCAAAGATAGCGGCTGCGCCAAATTCTCAGAATTGCTCACACCGAATGGGCAATGCCTGGATGACGATCACCAACTGGGGGTTCTTCGGCAGCGAATTCAATCAGAACCAGTTGACGGAGCTCTACTGCCTCGGACCGGGAGTGGTTCCCAGATCCTTGGCGCCGTCATTCGAGTTTCCCTCAGGTTCCGGAGTCAACTATCTGTTCCAGGGAGCTTTGTGGTTTGGCGCCATTGTGGGTGAGGATACGCTGGTTTCTGTGGGCGCCGACGGTTGGCAATGGGTAAACGAAATGTATCCCGAGGCGCCTCCGAACGGCGGTATTGTTCAGAGGTCGAATCGAAGCACTTCCGATTACTATTCCAAGGACGCGATCAGCGAGCAGGACTTCATTGCTGAGTACACGGATACGCTGGTTGACGACAATTATACGGGTCGCGACCAGATGGATAATCGCAGCCACATACCGATCGGGATTAAGCTCATTCAGAACAGCTATTCCTGGTCCTACAGCTACGCCGAGGACTTCATCCTCATCGATTATAAGGTCGTTAACATAACTTCGAAGGAGATCAGAAAGGCCTACATGGGACTTTATATAGATGGTGACGTTTGGCATGCCATCACTCCCAACGGATTTGCTGACGACATTACCGGCTTCAAGGCGACGGTGCCAGATCCCGGCTGCAAAGAGATGCAGGATGAGGTCAACCTGGCATGGATTGCCGACAACGACGGCGATCCGAACGCCGAGGGCGTCTTCGACAGGTATTCGCCGGTTGGTGTATCCGGTTCACGTGTAGTGAGATCTCCCAACCCCGACCTTAATTACTCCTATAATTGGTGGGTGTCAAACGGCGATGCCAGTCTGGATTGGGGACCACGCCGCCGCGAGAATAATCGTAATTTCGGAACCGGCGGACTGGGCACTCCCGAAGGCGACAGAAACAAGTACTATATAATGTCGATTCGCGAGTTCGATTATGATCAGATCTATTCTGCGGTGGATCACAGCGCGGACGGTTGGCTGCCGCCCAACGCCAATATCGCTTCTGACCTGGCGGATGGCTACGACACTCGTTACTTGCTGTGTTTCGGCCCGTTCGATATCATGCCAGGGGACACGTTGGCTATCACGATCGCGCAGATCGGAGGCGACAAGTTCCATGTCAAACCGGACGATTTCCAGAAATACTTCGACGCCAACAATCCGCAGGCGTTTTACGACAGACTCGATTTTTCGGATTTTGCCACGAACGCGCAATGGGCGGCATGGGTATACGATAATCCCGGTGTGGATACGGACGGCGACGGTTTCCGCGGCAATCCAACCATGAACATCTGCAACCCAGCGGACACGATCTGGAGCGGTGACGGAAAGCCCGATTTTCAGGGTCCACCACCACCACCACCACCGGTTCTGAAATACAGTTCTTCTCCCGGAAAGGTCACCATACGCTGGAACGGCCACGCGTCGGAAAATACCCAGGACAATTTCTCCAAGAAGATAGACTTCGAGGGTTATCGTGTCTACATGGGCCAGAAGCTGACGCTCGCGGATTTTGCTCTCCTGACTTCGTTTGATCACTACGATTTCAGCCAGCACCAATTGAACCTGGGTTATTCGCCGGCACGTTGGGAAGTCACCGAAACGCCATTTACCTTAGACTCCCTCAAAGCGATGTATGGACAGACCTTCGATCCTCTGATGTACCCCAACGGGTCTGACTCCCTGGTTTGGATTGAAGGCACTGACACTAACTATTATTATTTCACTGCTCAAGATTACAACCGTTCGACATTGGGCGGTTCGGGCGAGATTCGCAGGATTTACCCTGACGCGACGCCCACTGACTCTATCTGGGACGAGATGGAGCAGGCGAAAGTACCGGCTTATTACGAATATGAGTATTCGATCGACGGTCTATTGGCATCACGCCCCGTCTACATGGCCGTGACGACGTTCGATTTTGGAAATCCGGCCACGAATTTGGCGCCGCTGGAGAGTTCGCCGTTGGCGAATGCGGTGCAGATTTATCCGGTGAATTCGCCGGACGTGGTGACGCAGCAGAACCTGAAGGTGACGGTGTTCCCGAATCCATATAAGATCAACGGCGGCTACGCGGAAGCGGGTTACGAGGATGTGGGCGCGTCGTTGTCACCTGACCGTGCGCGTCGCATCTATTTTGCGAATCTGCCGTCGAAGGCGACGATCCGGATCTACACGCTGGATGGGGATTTGGTGCGTGAACTGGAACATCCGCAGCCGGTGGGCTCGGTGTTGTATGCCGGCGAGAGCATGACGGCGTGGGATCTGATCAGCCGGAACACGCAGGCGGTGGTATCCGGGATCTATTTGTACACGGTGGAATCGGAGTTAGGGACGCAGGTCGGCAAGTTTGTGATCATCAAGTGAGTGATGGAGAATTCTATTTGCTGGAGATAGAGGAGACGGCATGAGGCAATTGGTAATATTGGCGCTGGTGATGCTGTTGTTGCCGGGGGTGTTGCTGGGTCAGGCGAAGGTTGGCACGGCGGGGGCACAGTTTTTGGAGTTAGGCGTCGGCGCTCGTGCGAACGGGATGGGAGATGCGTTTGTGGCGGTGTCGAACGACGCGACGGCGATGTATTACAATCCGGCGGGTTTGACGCAGTTGTACGATCGGGAAGTAGTGTTTACGCATGTGGAGTATCCGGCGGAGATCGCGTACGAGTATGCGGGCATGGCGTATCCGTTGACGCGATTCGGGGGCGTGTTGGGCGTGGGGTTTTACATGCTGAACGGCGGCAGTTTTGACGAGACGACGTACGAGTATCCGTTGGGCACGGGACGGACGTTCGGGGCGCGGGAATATGCGGTGGGTTTGAGCTACGGCCGTAACCTGACGGATCGGTTTAGCGTGGGGATGACGTTGAAGTTTATCGATGAGTTGTATGAGGAAGAACGTTCGAGCGGTTGGGCGGCGGATGTGGGGACGAACTACGACACGGGCTTCCGGAACTTCAAGATTTCGATGGTGATAACGAACTTTGGTCCGGACATGACCTTTGTGCGGGAGAGCTATCCGTTGCCGATCAATTTCAAGTTTGGCGGCGCGATCAATGTTTTGGACGGCGAGCATCACAAGGGGGTGTTTGCGCTGGAGGCGACGCATCCCTCGGACAATTTGGAGAAGTACAACGCGGGGTTTGAGTATGGGTATGACGGGAAGTATTTTTTGCGGATCGGCGACAAGTTCAATTATGACGAAGGGACGATCAGTTTCGGCGGTGGCGTCCGGTTGCCGTTGAACAAGCGGGAACTGCGCTTGGACTACGCCTATCAGGATCTGGGCAAGCTGAACCAGGCCCATCGCTTTACACTCGGATTCAAGTTCTAGATCGAAAGCTATTTTGTGTCTACGGATATGGTCGTGACAGTTGAAAGACTCGGAGGAATTTAATGGCGGTCGAATACACTGGTAGACCGAGGGCGATATTCGCAGCGGCGATAGTAATTGGATTTCTGTTGTTCGGCATAATGGAATCCGGCTACGTATACGGCGCCTTGGCGGTTACCGGAAAAGGGACTTCTCAAACAGACTTGATGTCCCGGATGAATAAACCGGCGGCCGGCAAGCCGGTCATGGAAGTGCGCGTGCACAAGGTTGGGAATATCTGGCTTACCGTAACCAACTATGGAATTTTCGGCAACCAGGCGGACCCCAGCATTAAAGATCCGGAAACGAATCAACCGGCTCCTTCCTGCCAGTACCCGGGCCCATCGGGGGTTGAGTACTTGTTCCAGGGTGCACTCTGGATCGGAGCTATTGTAGGTGAAGACACGCTGGTATCGACCGGCCACGACGGTTGGCAACATATCTTTGAGATGTATGCCGATCAGGCGCCCAAAGGATCAATCATAAAGCGGTCTACGCGACTGACCGATCCCGCTTATAGTCCGGACGCCGTTAGTGAAGCGGATTATATGGCTGTCTACACGGACACTTTGACGGATCAACAGTTTGTGGCGATCAACCCTGATGACAACCGCTCTCACATTCCCATCGGCGTAGAGATTACACAAAAAAGCTACTCATGGTCTTATTCCTATGCTGAGGACTTCATTCTCATCGATTTCTTGATTAAGAACATCGGAACGAAGGAAATCAGGAAGTCATATATCGGCCTGTATGTTGACGCCGACGTTTACCATCCTTCTTACGCCAACGGATTCCAGGACGACATCTGCGGATTCAAACAGACCGTGCCTTCAACTGCCTGCAAGGATTTACAGGACGTCATCAATGTGGCGTGGATTGCCGATCAGGATGGCGATCCTAATGAAGACGGTGTCTTCGACTACAGAAGTACTGTGGCAGTAACGGGGACGCGTGTGGTGCGGACTCCAAACCCGGATTTGAAGACTAGTTTCAATTGGTGGGTATCCCAGGGCGATGCGACGCTGGACTGGGGACCGGTACGCAAAGAAAACAATCGCAATCTTGGTACGGGCGGTCTGGGTACGCCGGCAGGTGACAAAAACAAGTACTTCTTCCTGAAGAACGGCGAGTTTGACTACGATCAAATCTACTCGGCAATAGACATGGGGAGCCAGGGCTGGCTGCCGCCGGCGTCTAACATTGCGTCCGACCTTGCGGACGGCTACGATACGCGTTACCTGTTATCATTCGGACCGTTTGATATCCAAGTTGGAGATTCGTTACCCCTGACGATAGGTTATATCGCGGGCGACAAGTTCCACGTCAAGCCGGACGATTTTCAGAAGTACTTTGATTCCAATAATCCTGACGTGTTCTTCAACAAACTTTCGTTTTCGGATCTGGCAACAAATGCGCTCTGGGCAGGATGGGTGTACGATAATCCGGGAGTCAGCACCAACGGTAGCGGCTTCCGAGGCAATCCTACTCCAAACCCCTGCAGTCCGGGTGACACTATTTGGTCTGGCGACGGGCTACCTGATTTTGATGGCCCTCCACCGCCACCACCACCGGTCTTGAAATATTCTTCTTCACCGGGACAGATAACTGTGCGCTGGAACGGATACGCGACGGAAACCAGCAAAGATCCGTTTTCGAGCAATGTTGACTTTGAGGGATATCGTGTTTACATGGGTCAAAGGCTGTCGGTTAAGGATTTCGCGTTGCTGACTTCCTATGATCATCTGGATTTTGATCGCCACAAATTGAATTTGGCATATGCTCCCCCCAAATGGGAGTTGACGGAAGTTCCGTTTACGCTGGACTCACTCGCTAAGATTTATGGCGAAGGGTTCAATCCTCTTGATTACCCCAATCAGTCGGATTCTCTGACCTGGATCGACGGCACTGACACCAACTATTACTATTTTACTCAACAGGACTATAACCGCTCGACTCTGGGTGGATTTGGCGAAATGCGTAAGGTATATCCCGATGCGACGCCCGCTGATACGGTCTGGGATGAGATGGAACAGGACTCGGTACCGGCTTATTATGAATATGAGTATTCGATCGATGGTATGTTACCTTCACGCCCCGTCTTTATCTCAGTATCAGCGTTTGATTTTGGTGATCCGGCCACAAATCTGGGACCGCTGGAGAGTTCGCCGCTGGCGAATGCGGTGCAGATTTATCCGGTGAATTCGCCGGACGTGGTGACGCAGCAGAACCTGAAGGTGACGGTGTTCCCGAACCCATACAAGATCAACGGTGGTTATGCGGAAGCGGGTTACGAGGATGTGGGCGCGTCGTTGTCACCTGACCGTGCGCGTCGCATCTATTTTGCGAATTTGCCGTCGAAGGCGACGATCCGGATTTACACGCTGGATGGGGATTTGGTGCGTGAACTGGAACATCCGCAGCCGGTGGGCTCGGTGTTGTATGCCGGCGAGAGCATGACGGCGTGGGATCTGATCAGCCGGAACACGCAGGCGGCGGTATCCGGGATCTATTTGTACACGGTGGAATCGGAGTTAGGGACGCAGGTCGGGAAGTTTGTGATCATCAAGTGAGTGATGGAGAATTCTATTTGCTGGAGATAGAGGAGACGGCATGAGGCAGTTGGTAATATTGGCGCTGGTGATGCTGTTGTTGCCGGCGGTGTTGCTGGGTCAGGCGAAGGTTGGCACGGCGGGAGCACAGTTTTTGGAGTTAGGCGTGGGCGCTCGTGCGAACGGGATGGGAGATGCGTTTGTGGCGGTGTCGAACGACGCGACGGCGATGTATTACAATCCGGCGGGTTTGACGCAGTTGTACGATCGGGAAGTGGTGTTTACGCATTTGGAGTATCCGGCGGGGATCGCGTACGAGTATGCGGGCATGGCGTATCCGTTGACGCGATTCGGGGGCGTGTTGGGCGTGGGGTTTTACATGCTGAACGGCGGCAGTTTTGACGAGACGACGTACGAGTATCCGTTGGGCACGGGACGGACGTTTGGGGCGCGGGAATATGCGGTGGGTTTGAGCTACGGCCGTAACCTGACGGATCGGTTCAGCGTGGGGATGACGTTGAAGTTTATCGATGAGTTGTATGAGGAAGAACGCTCGAGCGGTTGGGCGGCGGATGTGGGAACGAACTACGACACGGGCTTCCGGAACTTCAAGATTTCGATGGTGATCACGAACTTTGGTCCGGACATGACCTTTGTGCGGGAGAGCTATCCGTTGCCGATCAATTTCAAGTTTGGCGGCGCGATCAATGTTTTGGACGGCGAGCGTCACAAGGGGGTGTTTGCGCTGGAGGCGACGCATCCCTCGGACAATTTGGAGAAGTACAATGCGGGGTTTGAGTATGGGTATGACGGGAAGTATTTTTTGCGGATCGGCGACAAGTTCAATTATGACGAAGGGACGATCAGTTTCGGCGGTGGCGTCCGGTTGCCGTTGAACAAGCGGGAACTGCGCTTGGACTATGCCTATCAGGATCTGGGCAAGCTGAACCAGGCCCATCGCTTTACACTCGGATTCAAGTTTTGAGTTTGAATATAAATGTGTTTGAGGAGGAATAGATGATCTCTGGAAAGGCCATAAAAACCCTGTTAATCCTGCTGACGGCAGCGGCGGTTCTACTGATGCTATCTTGCACAAAGGGCACGAAGTACGACCAGGACCCGCCGGTAAACAAAATCCCGAAAGTTGAAATCGTCAACATACCGCCGAACAATTCGCACTTCACCGCGAACCCCACTCTGTACTGGTTCGGGACTGACGTTGACGGTTTCATAGTCGCATACGAATATGCCGTGGTTCCGGCAGCGCTGGTCGCAGCGGCGGGCGTAGATACCAGCAAAGATTCAATGATAATCAACTATGCGGCGACTGTGCTGAAGACGGCGCGCGAGGGAGTAGATTGTGTTCCCGAGTCGTGCTGGCAGAGAATAAATGTCGACCCAAACACGACGCCTAACCGGCAGACGATACATTTATTTGCCGACGCCGACCCCCAGAAATATGTTGCGCAGTACTTCTATGTGCGTTCGGTTGACAATGATTCAGCTCGTTCCGGTATTGACTTTCGGTTATACTCGCGGGCCAATCACCCCCCTGATACGGAGATTCGCACAGTTCCGGACGGTACGGGAACCTACGACCGGCCCGAGACCACGTTGACATATCGCGGCATTCCGCTTGAATGGAAAGGCAGCGACAAGATTGACTATCCGAGTGATAATCCGGAACCGACCTTTGATTATTACTATCAGCTATTCGGACCCTATCAGAAGACAGACCTTGACATGACTCCAACGGATACGGTCAAGAATCTTTACGAACTGAATCCTGCGACTTTCGATACTTTGCAGCCGGGCAAGCTGATTACCCAGTCTTTTGACACGCTGACCGGCGGAGTGTGGATCAAGACTACGACCACGCAAGCATATAACCTGTGGAGAAATGAGCCGCGTAGTGATACCACTCGCTCGGCATGGTTTGTCCTCAAAGTGACATCGCGCGATGATGCGTTCGTGCCCGATCCATCCCCGGCATATCTGCCCTTCTATGCAATCGATCCCCAGTTGGAGAATGATTTGTTAGTGTACGTTGCGTCGTTTGCAACCAAGGTGCAAGGCCCCGGTGAAATTCGTCGTTACAATGGCATTGACTTCCAGGACACGAACCTGATCGATCTTCGGAAGCTCCTCAACTTCTACAAAGAGGTTCTGGACTCTGCCGGATATCCGAATCCGACGACGATCGTGGCATCGCTTGATGAAGGTGAACAGATTCCGTCAAAGCTGATGTTGGCGAAATACAAAGTTGTGCTAATGATTGACGATGGCGATAAGGCCAACTTCTCGGAGGAACATTTCAAGGCATTGGTGCCATACCTTGATTTTGGCGGCAATGTCTGGCTTTGGGCAACAGCTCCCTTTGGCGCTTGGTATTCGGGAATCGAAGCGGGCCTGAAAACGTTCAGTGACAAGATGCCTGCATATTACAGGTACTTCGACGTTGAGCAAGAGTTTCGTGGCGGTTGGGCTTCCAGCTATCTGAAGCGATACCAGGATGGCACTCGTCCAGGGCGGTCGGGACCTTTCCTGCCGACCAATGAAGAGTTCATGGGTGGTCTGGCTCTGGCCGGCGGGGGGATGATGGATTTCAATGTTGACATGAACAAGGTCAAGCGCACTTACATCATTTCCAGTGACACGTTGAAAATTTCCAAGCATTGTATTCGATTTGATACTCTTGGCAATTGTATCGAGTATGACCCAGTGCTGATGGACACGATTCCTTATAGACTGTATAACTCAATTCAATGGCGTGCCGCACCGAATGCGAACTACTTCGTCCGAGGTATCTATAGTGAGCCTTTGTGGCTTTACAATTCGTACTTCGGCGATTTCGTTCCGGATTCGATGCAGGCCTACGTAGCAGGGCTGCAGGGCAAGGTCATCGGCCTGCGATATAACTCGGGATTTTTCAAGACGGCGGTGTACGGATTCTCGATGTGGATTATCGACCGTAGCGTTGCCATCGACATATCTCGCAAGACCATGAACTGGTTCTTGAATCGCTAACTCGTAATTCCTTGATGATAATGGCCGGAGGTGATAACCTCCGGCCTTTCTTTTTGTTATCTATTGGCCAAGTTGCTGCGATAGAAGCTTTGCCGGCGAAAGCTGTGGATTCAATGAGAGGCAACGTTGGAGATATGCCCGGGCCTCGGTCGTGTCATTTGAGGCGAGAGACACTAGTGCGAGGTTGTACATCAGGATGTCACTCTGGGAATTGAGCCGCGCGGCCTGCAATAGGGACTTCTTGGCGTTAGTGAGATCGTGTTTGGCAAAATAGGCGGAGCCGAGATTAACCCATGCCTCGGAAATATTGGGATCCTCATCCACCGCTTTGTTAAGATGGACGATGGCGGAGTCAAGCTGACCGGACGCGCCCAACACATAGCCCAGATTATATTCGACCCGGCCCGGACGTACCTGCGGATTAAGATCAAGGTGCAGGGAAGGGATGCCGCTGGCCTCTGCATAGAGCGGTTGCGCGCGCCGGGAGATGCGCTCCAGAACGCCTCGCAAGGTTGTGGTGGCTTCGTCGAAATGACCCAAGTCGCTGGCGAGTATCCCCAGCAGGAATTGCTCGCGAATAGTGAACTGGTTCGATACGGCGAATCGGGCCAGTTGCTGATAGGCGCTGTCCGCGAATCCTGACTCACGGAAAGCATAACAAAGATTCAGAATTGCTTCCTCAAAATACGGTTTCACAGCCAGCGCCTTCTGAGCACAGTCGATCGCGCGTGGGAAATCCTTCTTTCTTCTGGCCAGGTAGGCAAGATTATTCAGCGCTTCGGCACTGCCGTCAAAGAGCGAATCTTCGCGCAGGAAATAGAATTCGGCCGAATCAGGAATACCTTGCTGCAAGAACGTAACGCCGATGTTCAGATTTATCTGTTGCATTGGCGGACCGGCGTTCAGGGCTGCGTGAAAGTCACCGGCGGCGTTAGCATAGTCGCCCATAGCCAAGTACAGGTTGCCTTTGCTAAACAAGGCCTGCTGTCGGTTATCGAAATTGAGGCGGTATACATTACTATTCAAGAAGATCAGCAGAATGATGACCGGCGCCGTAACGAGAGCCACCCGCCGGTAAGAATGCCGGCGCGCGAGTTGATAGATTTCGAACAACGTTGCGGCAGACAACATTGCGAGCAGTGGCAGAGCCGGCAGGCGAAAGCGCGAATTTACGAAATACACAACGAACGACGCGACATAAAGCAGCACGCAGAAGATCAGGCCTCTGCTGAAACGCGACCGGCGAAAGACAATGACCATTCCGATCAATCCGAGCGGCGCCAGGATGGCCATTCCGACGGGAAGGAACTTGAGAGTTACGAACTGCGAACGAAACGCAATCAAGTTGCGGTTGTTGGAAATGTCGCTGCCCGAGAAGATCAGATACAGCTTCTTGATTTCAAGACCAAGCCAGTGTCCGGGATTGGCGGCGATATCGTGTAGCGCTTGTTGGTAATAGTAGTCGCTGACCTGTACGGGAGAAAGCGCACGTTGCTCCGCGTATTCTGCCTGATACTTGATGTCGTTGTACTGCCAGTCGTAGCCCAATTTGCCGGGCATGATCGCACTGACACCATCCGCATCTTTGTTATTGCCGATGTAGAAGTTGACACCGCCCTGGGTGGCAATGGTGAACGCCGGTTGCGGGCGGGTAATATTGTGAGCCAGGACAACTACGATCGGAAGCAGGGCGAGCAACAGGTAAGAGGTTATCTCCTTGCGCGTTTTGCTTTCGGGGAACTCGCTGCGGTCGGTCCAGAGCAGGTAGATCATTACGGGAAGCACCACCGCAGAGTTCGGGCGCGTGATTATCGCAAGACCTGTGGCCAGCCCGGACAGCAACAACCAATTCCATCTGAGACTATCGCGAAACCGCAGATAGAAATACCAGGTTAGCAGGAGCAGAGTGACTACCAGGAATTCCAGCAGTAACTCGGCCTCAAAGTACACCAGATCGCCGCACAAGAGCACCAGCAGGGATGCGACAATGGCAATCGTTCGATTGAAGATTCGCCGCGCCACCAGAAACGTGAGTACCGGAGTGAACGCGCCAATGACCAACTGAATAAACCGGGCGAAGCCAATGCTGTCACCCGTGACGAAATAGATGAGCCCCAAAAAATAGCTGTAGAACGGCGCCCGGAAAAACGGTTCGCCGGATGTAATGGCTCCGGACGCAATCGACATCGCCATCAGATGGTGGAAGAGAGCATCAACAGTAGGGTGCAGGAATTCAAGCAAGTTCTTGAATTCAAAGAAATAGGCGATCCTGGCAATCAGGCCGGCGCAAAAGAGCGCAATGATATATGTCTTGTCGGATTTTATCTCCATCAAGATGAAGATACGCTGTTTGAAGAGGCGTCGCAACATGCGAGGTTTTCCTGCAGGTGTCTGCGCAAGGTTACGTGCATGCTGGTGCACATAAAGATGGACTGTCGTCGTTCACTCCGTGGTCGACTACACTTCAGGGGATTTGTCCGCATCTAACCTATTGAATGACAGACTGTTGCTCCATGCCCGCTTGAGAGTGCAAAGCGGTGGAGCGATAGCTGTGCAATGGATTGCGTTATCAGGTAGCGGCACAGCAGTTGCTTGGATATGCTGCGATGACTTACCGCAACGACATATCTGCGAAGACTGTGCTGATTCTGACCACGTTACTCTTAGCTGCAATTTACTCAAGCGTTCAGGCAGCAAGCGAAAAGCTGTCACCGTCGCTGCAGAGCGGTCAGCCACTTATGGGCAAGGTCAGAGTGGTGGCATTCTTGAATCCGTCACCAAATCAGGCGTTTCATAAGACGCTGACCATGGTGGGCGATGTTCGCGCCAAAGAAAACCACGCTCAGCTTATCAAGGAACTGCAGCACGTAAGCGGCGAATCTCTATCGTTCAAAGACTATCTACAGAAGCTGTCGGAATCCGGACAAGTAAGCGACATCAAATCATACTGGATAACGGACGCGGTCTCATTCACAGTCGATCGCGGCTTGCTCGACTCGATATCTGAGAGACCGGAATTAAACTATCTGGTGGAGGATCTTCCACTGGAGTTGGTGGCTCCGGTATCAACTGAAACGTCAACCTCGGGACTTGCAGGCAGCCCGAATTACATGGCGATCACAGGAGTTCGCGAGCTTTGGAACAGGGGTTATACCGGTCATGGTCGGTTGGTCAGCAATTTCGACACCGGTGTGGATGGCACACATCCGGCCCTGGTGGCCAATTGGCTTGGCGCCAGAGGTGGAACGGAAACCCAGAGCTGGTTTGACCCCTACGGTACAACTTCACCGACTGATTTGAACGGCCATGGAACCCACACGATGGGTATTATCGCAGGGCGTGACGGGGCGGACACCATCGGCGTCGCGTTTAACGCCAACTGGATTGCGGCGGGAGTCGTGGATCGGGGACAGAGTCTTTCGAAGACAGTGTCTGATATTATCGCGGCATTTCAATGGGCGGCTGATCCTGACGGCAACCCGGAGACGGTTGACGATCTGCCTGACGTTGTTTCCAACTCGTGGGGCATTCCACGCGGATTGTTTGCACCCTGCGACCAGACCTTTTATCAGGCAATTGACAACCTGGAGGCGTTGGGAGTGGTCGTGGTTTTTGCTTGCGGGAACGAGGGGCCGAACGCCGGTACGATTCGCAATCCGGCCGATCGCACGTCCAGCCCGACCAATTCCTTCTCGGTCGGCGCTGTTGATCAGAATCAAATTGATCTGCCGGTGGCGCCGTTCTCCAGCCGCGGACCTGCGACCTGCGACACTACCAAGATCAAACCGGAGATAATGGCGCCGGGCGTATCCATACGCTCCAGCTACAAGGGTGACTATCGCTTGATGTCGGGAACGTCAATGGCAGCGCCTTTCGTCGCGGGTTGCGTTGCGTTGATGAGAGAATATAACCCCGAAGCGACCGTTGAACAGATCAAGATGGCTTTGATAAACTCTGCCAGCGATCTGGGTGCTCCGGGCAAGGATAACGATTATGGTTGGGGCTTCATAAATGTTGCGCGTGCGGTCGATCTGCTGCCGCAACCGCGCAAGCCACGCATTTCGATTGCCGGCATACAACTGGCGCAGTCGAACGACGGCATTTTCTCTGAAGGCGCAACCACGCCGCTGGAATTGACGCTCGTTGATTCCATCGTCGCGTCCGGTGACTTCCGGGCTGATTTGCATTGTTCCGATAGCCATGTCTTCATTCTCACGGACACGGCTTCATTCGGCGCGGCTTCCGTAGGCGGATTGACCGATAATCTCGGCAGGCCGTTCATGATCAAGCTGGATCACTTTGTGGCGCCGGGCACTTCCATAAGTTTCTCGGTCGATTTTTACAGCCGCGTAATGGGCTACCTTAACAGCGCCGACTTCAGCTTGACTGTTGACCAGCCGGTGACAGCGCGCGCCGCAAACTTGCATACTGATCGATTGAATTTCGAAGTAACCAATTTTGGCGTGAGCCGGCGTATGTATGATGCCTCAGCAGGATCAAATCTGCTTTCGCAACTGAGCTTCATGATTGCCGATTCGCTGGGCGTCGTCTACGATGCCTTGCCGGGAAATATCGATTATTTCGCGGCTGACACCATGACATCCGAAGTCTACGGCGATGCGACCTCACTTAGCGCACAGTTCCGAACGAGAGACGCGGCCTTCACTATCAGCCAGAAGGCCACAGTCTATCAGGGCCCGGCAGATGCCGGCTACGTCCTGCTTGATTTCAAAGTTGGCGAGGGACTGGCCACTTCCTTTACCCGCTGCTATCTGGCGCTGGGTTTGGACGTGGACTTTGCCGATGGTGAGACCGTCATTACCGACGGCTCTGACTTTGTGTTTCGGAGTGGCTCGTACAACCGTTATGTCGGCGTTCGCCTGCTTCCGCATGGTATTTCATATGGCCAGGAAATTGCAGGCAGCACCTATAAGAATGGCAGTCTGAATGATCCGCAAAAGTATGGCTTGATCTCGGCAGGCTCGACTAGACTATCCGCCGGCATCGGCGACAATGCATTGGTCGTCGGCGTAGGGCCTATGGACATTCCTTCCAGCGGTGTGATCGAGATGGCCGCCATCATCGCCTCCGGCAACAGTCTGGACGAGATCCGGCTGTCTTTGCAGCGGGGAGAGAATCGCTACAACACGGCGACCAGTGTTGATGGCGGTGAGGGCGGCAACCTGCCCACGGCATTCACTCTCGACCAAAATTACCCGAATCCCTTCAATGCCGAAACAGCGATCAGTTTCTCGTTGCCGACCGCCGGCAACTGCCGCTTCGAAATCGTCGACATCCTGGGCCGGACGGTCAGAAGTATCGACTTGCCGGCACTTCCGGCGGGACACCGAACGGTAACCTGGGACGCGAAGGATAACTTTGGTAACGAAGTCGCGAGCGGAATCTACTTCTATAGAGTCAATTTTGGCGGCAGTTCGCAGGTTCGCAAGATGGTACTGCTGAAATAGCAATGGATAAACCGGCCTTTTGGGCGTATATTACCTTTGATGGGTTTCCGAAAAGTGGTAAGAATGATACTTCCGGGAAGGATTTAGGGGATATATGAAACGGCTAATTTGCTTATTGTTACTCGCATTTCTGATTCTGGGCTCCGGTAGTCTTAGTGCTTTGACGATCTCGCCGCAATTGGTGGAAAAGTTGAAGCGCGAAGGCGCCTGGGAGGCATTTTCGGTGAAATTCAAGGCCTGGCGCGACCAATTAGAGGCCGATCGGGAAGCGGCACAGGCCAAGCCGAATATGAAGATTGGAACAACACTCGGCGCCGACGCGACCGTCTTTTACAAGATCGTTGTGCTGCTGGTTGATTTCTCTGACAATGCTCGCACCACAGGCAAAGAAGCTCCTTATTTCGATTCGTTACTCTTCAGTCAGAATCTCCAACACCCGCAGAGCATGAAGGACTTCTACGACGAAAATTCCTATGGCAAAGCCGATGTCGACGGTGACGTGTACGGCTGGTTTCGAATGCCGAAAACCTATGCGACTTATGTCGGCTCGGACAACGGATTAAGCGAGAGCGGAATCCTTGTACGGGACGCGGTACAAATAGCTGATCCAGTCATAAATTTCTCCAACTATGCCAACACCAATGGCGCCGTAGATGCTGTATTTATTGTTCATGCCGGTAAGGGAGCTGAGGAGGGCGGCGCTCCCGGATTGATCTGGTCTCACATGAACTATCTGTCGCCTTCATATATCACGGCTGAGGGAATTGTAGTGAGGACATATGTCATCGGGCCGGAGGCGGAGTTCAACGGTCCGACCAACATCGGCGTATACTGCCATGAATTCGGACACGCAATCTCGTTGCCCGACTTGTACGATGTCGGTCCATCCGGTCTGCCGGGTTTGGGCAAATGGTCGCTGATGGCATCAGGCAGTTGGAATGGTTTGGGAAAATGGCCGGCACACCTGGACGCCTGGTGCAAGACCAAGCTAAACTTCGGCCGGAAAGTAAATGTGAATTCCAATATGGCCAACGTGACTCTGGGCCCATCAGTAACGGACACTTTGCGATACAAGATATTCTTGCCGTCTACCGGTTCCAACGAATACTACCTGGTAGAGAACCGCCAACAGGTCGGTTTTGACCAGGCGCTGCCCGGGTCAGGTTTGCTGATCTTTCATTGCGATGACAACCTGTCCGGCTCGAATGATGTCGCCAGATTTGGGCGTTGGCATGTATCGGTAGAGCAAGCCGACGGGCAATTCGATCTCGAACATGGTACGAACGATGGCGACAACAACGATCCCTATCCCGGTCCCATGAATGTGCACACCGAATTTACGAATCTGACCACGCCGAGCACAACCGGGTGGACCGGTATCGCCAATCAGGTTTCAGTTTGGAATATCGTGCAGAACCCGATGAACAACACGGTCACCTGCAATTTGGAAATCAATTTCAGCCGGACTAATCTGCAATTTACCTCGACGAGCTTCAGCGACGCAGCATATGGCAACGGCGACGGCATCCTGTTACCGGGTGAACGCGCGCAGTTGCTCTACACGCTTAAGAACTATTGGGTTGGTGTTGCCGGCGTGAATGTCAATGTCACTTCACCGACACCGGGAATCACGTTCAATACCGGCCAGAACAATCTGGGTGATATGACAACGGGGCAGTCGAAGAACAATAGCACGACGCCGATTGATTTTACTTTAAGCCCGTCAATTCAGCCGACGAACGCGCGATTTGACATAACCGTTACGACAACAACACCGGCCGATACCTTCACCACGACTTTGTACAAGTTCGTGGGCGGAGTACAGTTGCTGCTTGTGGATGACGACGGTTCCACTGACTATCCGCCGCCGATGGATCGCAGTCTCTGGTTCACGTCGACGCTCGACAGTCTGGGTGTGCCGTATGATTACTGGGATGTCACCGCGAGCGGCATACCGCCGACCAGCGCCTACTCGCACTTTTATATGGTCTGGTATACCGGCGATGAGCGGATGCCGGTGATTGACGCGGCGCGCGTGAATTTCCTGCGCGGTTATCTCAATCAGGGCGGTCGCCTGTTCCTGACGGGGCAGAGCATCGCCGAGCAGTTGAAAGACAACGCCGACTCTACTTTCCTGCGCGATTACCTCCACGTGCGCTTTGCGAACAACTGTGCCGGACGATATTTGAGCGGTACTGCCGGTGATCCTGTCGGTAGCGGCCTGTCACTTTCTGTTTATTTCGGTGATGGAGCGGCAAATCAAGGATCGGCGGACATATTGGATGTTCTTCCCGGCGCAAATGAGGCCTTCAGGTACATCTCGCCGGCCGGTTCAGCGGCAAGTCTGTTTGCGAGTGTTTCAGGTTATCGAGTTGCGTTTTTCGGATTCGGATTTGAGTCCATCGACAACAACAAAGCCGGCTTCGCTAGCCGCCAGGTTGTAATGCAGCGTGTGCTTGATTTCCTGGCTGCCAATACGACGACTGACGTCAGTGATGATTTCGCCGGCCTGCCGTTGCCGTCCGCATTCGAGTTGAACCAGAATTTCCCGAATCCGTTCAACCCGTCGACGATCATTAGTTACGAAATCAATTCCCGTGGAGTTGGGGAGCCGTTCTCGCTGGACGTCTTCAATGTACTCGGTGAGAAAGTCTCGACGCTGGCGAGCGGTATCGCCAGGCCGGGCAGGTACGTCGCGGAATTCGACGCGGCCGACAAACCCAGCGGTGTCTATCTATATCGCCTGACCGTCGGCACAACGTCAACAACCAGGAAGATGGTTCTGACCAAGTAGACTCCTGCAAGATTCTCAACGGGTCGTTTCCAACGGCCCGTCTTTTTTGACCCCAACACGGTCATCCCCGCCCAAATTCGCAATAATTGACATCGCGACCAGCGATCACTATTTTGCGCGCTCGAAATAGAAGCGAGGGACATGGGAAGCACCTATCCGTTCATACATGATTCTGTAGCAAGACCGAAATGGGTCGGCTCGATCGACGCGCGGATCAGGATCTTCGCAGGGTTGGTTGCGGTAGTGTTGATTTCAATACTGCTCAAGCCGACGCCTTACCTTGTGCTGAGTACGACACTGGTTGTGCTGCTGATAGCTTTGAAGGTGACGCAGAAAGACCTGCGACGGCTATTTCTCTTTCTCCTCCCGATGGCGGCTATCACGCTGGCCCTTCACCTGCTGTTCAACAGGTCGGGACACACGCCAATAGGAAGCATACTTGGATTGTCAATATCCAGAGAGGCCCTGGACTCCGGCCTCATGTTCTGTTGGCGGTTGGCGCTGTTTTTGGGAGCGGCGCAGGTGGCGACGCTGATGATCTCGGCTAATGATTTTGCGCTGGGGATTTGGCGATTGCTGTCGCCGCTGCAATTTGTGAACAGCGCCATAAATGGAATCGGTATGGCGCTGTGGGTGGCGATAAGATTCATTCCGGAGATTTTCGCGCAGTATCATCAGATCGAATTCGCGCAGAAGGCGCGGGGAGCTACATTCGGAGGCGGACTGGTTTCCCGTGTCAGGAGCGTTGTGCCGCTGTTGATACCGGTGACCGCGTCGGCAATCAGGAAAAGCGACGTGCTGGGTGATGCGCTGACCGTGCGTGGCTGGGGCGTCTGCAAGCGTCGCAGTTTCTACAACAATCGACCTTTACGCTGGCTTGACTACGCCTTTCTAGTGATGACACTGGCGTGGGGTGCGGTAATTCTGAGAGTAGGGCTGTGAGAAATATTCTGCTTCAATTGGCTTTTGTCGGAACCGAATACTGCGGCTGGCAGCATCAGAGGAATGGCAAATCCATTCAGGAAGTAATCCAGAAAGCAATCTCCGCAGTCACGCATGAAGAAGTGGCGTTGATCGGTTGCAGCCGCACCGATGCGGGCGTTCATGCCGAGCATTACGTCGCCAATTTCCAGACGGGTTCAAGAATCCCGACGGATAAATTCAAACCGGCGATTCAATCCAAGTTGCCTGCGGATATTCAGGTGCTCAAGTCTGAAGAAGTCGCGCCGTTATTCAATGCCAGACGGCACAGCGTGGAAAAAACATACCGGTATCAGATCTATCTGGACAATTCGCCGTTTTGCTTGGACAGATGGTGGCAACTCGATCGTGTTGTTGATTTGGAGGTGCTGCAGGATCTGGCCAGGTTATTGCAGGGGGAACACGATTTTACGGGCTTTTGCGTGCAAAAATCCCTCAAGAAAGATAATAATTGCCGAATCAAAGATGCCGCTTGGCGCAAGGCGGGCAAGAAGTTATATTTTAAGATTATCGGCGACCGGTTTCTGCATCACATGGTGCGGTTTCTGGTGGGAGCACAGATTGAGGTGGCAACGGGACGAATGACCCGGAGTGATTTCGAAACGATAATTAAGCATCCAACAAAGAAGCGGGCTTTGTATCCGGCGCCGGCTGAAGGACTCTATCTGGCGAAAGTAAAGTTTGCGCGCGTGCGCGAGAAATAGAGGAGTGCATGAAATTCTTCATCGATACCGCAAACATCGGGGAAATCAAACAAGCAGCGGCACTCGGTGTGCTGGACGGAGTGACCACCAACCCATCGTTGGTAGCCAAAGAAAGCGGCAAGTTTGAGGACATTCTAAGACAGATCTGCGAGATCGTCGATGGACCTATTTCCGCGGAAGTAGCGGCGACTGATTATGAAGGAATCTTGCGAGAGGGCAAAGCGCTTGCCAAAGTACACAAGAATATCGTCGTGAAAGTGCCGTGCATCCGAACCGGACTGCAGGCCACAAAGACTTTTGCCGAGGAAGGAATCGGCGTGAATATGACGCTGGTATTCTCTCCGACGCAGGCCATCATGGCGGCGAAAGTCGGCGCGAAGTTTGTCTCGCCGTTTATCGGACGGCTGGACGACATTTCCGAAGAAGGCATGAACCTGATCGAACAGATAGTCGGTATCTACGGCAACTACAGTTTCGAGACCGAAGTGCTGGTGGCGTCCGTGCGGCATCCCATGCACGTGGTGCAGGCGGCGTTGATTGGCGCGGATATTTGCACGATTCCGTTCAACGTAATCGATAAGCTGATTCAGCATCCGTTGACTGATACCGGTCTGGCCAAATTCCTGGCCGATTGGGAAAAGGTGAAGAATAGATGATCGCCCGTTACACGACGCCGGAAATCGGCGGACTTTGGACCGACAAGCACAAATACGACACTTGGCTGCAAGTGGAATTGACGGTCGCGCAGGTGCAGGCCGAGATGAAAATGATTCCCGCTTCCGCGTACCGGCAACTTAAGTCGAAGGCGTCGTATTCGATCAAGCGTATCGATACGATCGAGCGGGAAGTCAAACACGATGTCATTGCGTTCCTGACTTCGGTGTCGGAACAGACCGGCGCGCAAGCGAAATATCTTCACTTCGGAATGACGTCCTCGGACCTTGTAGATACTGCACAAGGTGTGATTCTCAAGCAGGCGGGGGAGATCATTCTCCGTGAATTGAGTGAAGTCATTAAGAAAGTACGCCAGAAGGCGGTCAGATACAAGAAGACGCCGGTGATTGGGCGCACGCATGGAGTACATGCCGAGCCGACCACGATGGGACTGAAGTTCCTGATGTGGCACCAGGAATTACTGAGGCACAAGGAACGGCTGACGCACGCGGCTCAGCAGGTGGCGGTGGGAAAGATTTCCGGAGCCGTCGGCAATTTTGCGAACCTTGATCCCAAGGTCGAAGCCGCTGTTTGCCGCAAATTGAAGATTTTGGCGGCGCCGGTATCAACACAGATTGTCCAGCGCGACCGGCATGCCGAGTTTCTGTCGGCAATAGCACTGTTGGGCGCCTCCCTGGAAAAATTCGCGACCGAGATTCGCGCGCTGCAGCGTACCGAAGTTCTGGAGATGGAAGAGGGTTTTTCCAAGGGGCAGAAGGGTTCGTCGGCCATGCCGCACAAACGCAATCCCGTGACATGCGAGAAGATCAGTGGGTTAGCGCGCGTGCTGCGCGGAAATCTGGTGGCGGCGATCGAAGACATCACACTGTGGCACGAACGTGATATTTCCCATTCATCAGTAGAGCGAATCATCCTGCCGGATTCGACAATCCTGATAGTATATTTGCTTCAACAATTCGGCGGCGTAATGGATACGCTGCTGGTTTATCCCCAAAATGCCAGACGGAATCTGAATTTGACGGGCGGCCTGATATTCAGTGGCAGGTTACTGTTGAAGTTGGCCGAGAAGTGCGGATCGCGTGAAACAGCGTATCGCCTGGTTCAGCGCAACGCCATGGCCGGCTGGGCAGGCAAGGGCAAGTTCACGGAGTTGGTGGTAGCTGACCCGGAAATCACGAAGTACATGTCACGGGCGGAAATCGCCGAGTGCTTTGATATCAAATATTACTTCCGGCACATTGACAAGATTTACCAGAGGTGTCTGTGATGGTCGCCCGCGAAGGTTTGCCGTTTATTCTTCCAGCGTGGTTTGCGACCGCGCTGGCAGTGATTATTTTTGTGCTGTTTCATCCAGTGGCCATGCTGGTGGCAGCTATCTTGCTATTCATTATTGCCGCATTCGTGACATACTTCTTTCGCGATCCTAACCGCGAACCTCCCTCGGGAGACGAGTTTATTCTCTCGCCGGGAGACGGCCGGGTGATTGTAATTGAAGACATCGATGACGGACAGGGTAACAAGGTTAAGCTGGTTTCGATCTTTCTCTCAGTGTTCAATGTTCATGTGAATCGGATTCCGGTTTCGGGGAAGGTTACTGGTGTCGATTATCGACCCGGCAAATTCCTCAAGGCATTCGAACGTGCGGCGGTAACGGAAAACGAGCGAACTGAGATTACGATCGAGTCCTCCGGAGGGGTAGTCAGATTTGCACAAGTTGCGGGGATTATCGCGCGACGAATCGTATGTCGCTTGCGCGGCGGCGAGACCGTATCCCGCGGTGAACGCTTCGGGCTGATTCGCTTCGGTTCACGAATCGACCTGTTTCTGGGAACGAATGTTTCCATCAACGTTAAGATAGGCGACCACGTCAAGGGTGGGGAGAGTATCATTGGATCGTTCAAGCCGAATCGCTAGCTTTCGGGGGATTTTCCCCGGCGCCTTTACGATGGGAAATCTGTTGTGCGGATTCCTGTCGATCATGGCGTCACACAATGGCAATCTGGCGCGCGCCGCCTGGCTGATCATTCTGGCGGCCTTTCTGGATGCGCTTGATGGCCGGGTGGCTCGGTTGTCGAAATCAACCAGCAAATTCGGGCAGGAACTTGATTCGCTGGCCGACATCGTCAGCTTTGGAGTGGCACCGGCATTTTTGACCTCGATCTCGGTGCTAAATGATTTCGATAATTACATGGGCTGGATCGTCGCGGTAGTCTTTATGATGACCGGGGCATTTCGCCTGGCGCGCTACAACGTCATTTCCGACCCGCACCGCAAGGCCCGTTATTTGGGCTTGCCAATTCCCACGGCAGCGGTAACCATCGCCTCCTATATCATTCTCTGCATGAAGTATTTCCAGGATATACAATATCCCGAGTATTTCGTCACCATGGTGATTGTGCTGTCGGGATTGATGGTTTCGACGGTGGCCTACGACACTCTGCCGGAGCGTTTTGACACGACAGAAAATCGTTTGAAGGCGGTCGCGCTTTTTGTATTTTTGATCGCGGTGGTATTTAAGCCGAGAATGATGATCTTTCCCGGCGTAGCGCTGTATATTGTTATTGGAGTCGCCAAGGAAGGATGGCGGATCATGGCGGGAAACACTCGCCGGATTAGAAAGGAAAGAACGCATGACCCCGAAGGGTAAGAAAGTCGTTTGCCGAATTCGCCTGAAAGACGGCGTGCTTGATCCGCAGGGTGTTACCATTCGCAATGCGCTGGCTCAACTCGGATTTAATGACGTCGCTGACGTGCGTTCCGGAAAGGTATTTGAGCTGACATTCAAGGCGGAAGCGAACAATGACATTCGAGCCAAGTCGGAAGAGATTTGCCGCAAAGTTCTGGCCAATCCAGTGATTGAGACCTTCGAGATAGAGGAAGCGTAGATGAAATTCGGCGTCGTGACATTCCCCGGCAGCAATTGCGACTACGATAGCTTTATGGTCGTCAAGGACGAGTTAGGGAAAGATGTCGAATTCATCTGGCACAAAGACAGTGATGTGAGTGGATTCGACTGCATAATCCTGCCCGGCGGATTTTCCTACGGTGACTATTTGCGTACCGGCGCTATCGCGCGGTACTCGCCGGTCATGCGATCGGTGGTCGAATATGCGCGCGGCGGCGGCCTGGTCATTGGCATCTGCAACGGATTCCAGATTTTGCTGGAATCGGGATTGCTTCCGGGTGCCATGCTGCGCAACCGGGAACTGCGATTCATCTGCAAGCATGTCTACTTGCGCTGTGAGAATAATGAGACGCCGTTTTCCGGACGTCTGAGTATCGGCGATGTCCTTAAGATTCCAATCGCTCACACGGATGGCAACTACTACTGGTACCCGGATGACGTCGCTGAACTGGAGCGCAACCGGCAAGTGATCTTCCGTTATTGCAGCCCCAACGGCGAGGTCACGGATGCTGCCAATCCCAACGGAAGCATTAACAACATCGCCGGCATCTGCAATCGTCAGCGGAACGTCTTTGGTATGATGCCGCACCCGGAACGCGCCAGTGAAAGCTTGCTCGGGTCGTCCGACGGGATTCGAATCTTTCAATCACTAGTGGCCTATGCGACTGCGGGAGTATCTGTTTGAAGCGGTCCGAAATCGTCTTTCTGGTGGTTTCCCTGATTCTGGCAGCCGTGGCCGGCGGGCTGGTAGGCGATATCATCGGGAAGTTCCTTCCGGACGGCGCCGCCAAGACGCTGTTTCAGGAGAGCTTGCAGATCGGCCTGAAACCGTTTACGGTGGATTTCTTTGCGATCAACTTTACGCTCGGATTCATGTTCAAGATAAACTTTATGAGCGTATTATTCCTGGTTATGGTTGTTATTTACTTCCGTTGGTGGTATATTTAACCGCTGGAGGATAAGATGTTTGGTGGACTCGGAGTACAGGAACTACTTGTTATATTCCTGATCGTGTTGCTTCTCTTCGGCGCCAAGAGAATTCCGGAGATTGCACAAGGACTTGGCCGTGGCATTCGCGATTTCAAGAAGGCGATGAAGGATACGGCGGATGAAGTATCGAAGCCCGAAGAAGTAAAAGGCAATGTTGTTAAGAGTGACACCGGTACCGATAAAAAGGAATAGATGTTCACCAAAGACAATATTGAAAAGATCAAAGGGATTCTCGGCGCGAATGAAGCGATCTGGGAAGTTGACCACTATCGTATCAAGGTCGTGCAGACCGAAGAAAAACGCAGTCTTGTCCTCGAAATCTACCCTGACACAGCACTTGGCAACAAGCGCGGCTCACTGGTGGTAGTCTACACCGGCGGCGCTCATTTGCAGCTTCACAATTGTTCAGGGTACGTGGTAAGTGAAGAACTCGGCGAGGTGACGTTCGTGGCGGAATGTGCCGGCCGTCTTTCCGGATTGGTTGTCGAGCGCGAGGCCGCCAGCTCGCTATACGCGGAAGTAAACAGCGACCTGATTTCGTCGGACTTTTCCAAATTTGGTGTTGAAGTAATGCTCTCCGGCGTGGCTTTGTCACTGGCAGAAGATCTGTTTAACAATAACAAATCGTAATCAATACTAGCAGGCGGGCAGAGAGGGGTTCTCCATGAGTGAAGAGCGTGTCTGTCCCTGGTGGCTGGGATATTTGCTGGCCAGTCCTCTCAGACGTCTATACCAAAACCCCGACACTCTATTGGCGCCGTATGTCAAGGAAGGCATGACCGTCCTAGACGTTGGCCCCGGAATGGGATTCTTCACGCTTCCGGCGGCTAAACTGGTTGGCAAATCTGGCCGGGCCATCGCCGTGGATTTACAGGAAAAGATGATCGGATCACTCAAACGCAGAGCCGCCAGAGCCGGTTTGGCCGATCGGGTAGAGACGCGCGTCTGTTCCAACACGTCACTCGGAATCGACGATCTCGCCGGGAAGGTTGATGTCGCGCTCGCTTTTGCCGTGATACATGAAATGCCCGATGCCCAGTCGGCCATTCGTGATATTGTGCGAACACTCAAGAGTGGAGGCGTATTCTGCATCGCCGAGCCGAAGGGGCATTGTTCGCTGGAAGGGTTCCACAATACGGTCGCGTTGGCAGTGAGCAACGGCATGTCCGAATTCGAGTCGCCTGCCGTCAGAGGTAGTTATACCTCGATACTTCGAAAAGCGTAGTCGACGTATTCAGAAAATTATTTCGATCGGGTCAAACCATCGCCGGCTTCTTGCCAAGGGTGACGGTGAAGTCTTCGAGCGACGCCGCCAACTCTTTGGCAGAGTGGTAGCGATTGGCGGGGTCCTTGGACAGTGATTTCCGCAAAACCATATCGAACAGCGGCGGGACCTTGGGATCGAGTTTCGAAGGCGGTGGCGGTTCCTCATTGATAATCTTGTAAACCAGAGTCGAAATATTCTCCGCAGTGAATGGTTTGGTGTGCGTGAGTAATTCGTACAGCACCACGCCCAAACTGAAGATATCCGAACTTGGCGTCACTTCCTTGCCCTTGAGCTGTTCCGGAGAAATATAGTTCGGTGTTCCCATGGCGACGCCCGTCTGCGTCATGGATGATGACTTAAAGTGGGCTATACCAAAGTCCATGACCTTGACGGCGAAGTTCTCGGTAACCATGATGTTCGCCGGCTTGATGTCGCGGTGGATAATACCGATCTTATGCGCATACTCCAGCGCCGAACAGACTTGTATTATGATCGAAGCGACAATACGATAATTCAAGTGCAAGTTGCGCTTGAGGACTGACTCCAGCGTGTAGCCCTCGATGTACTCCATTGCGATATACTGCAGGTTGCCCTGGATTCCGAAGTCGTAAATCGTCACGATATTAGGATGTGACAGATTGCCGGCGGCCTTGGCCTCGCGCAGCAGCCGCTCCTTGAGTTCGTTGATCTCGGACGGGTCGGCGATGGAATCAAGGCGGATGGTCTTGAGCGCGACCAGTCGATCAATGGCAGGATCCTTGCCCTTGTAGACAGTGCCCATCGCGCCCATGCCCAGCGGCTCGATGACCAGATAACGGCCGAATGACACCGGCTGGCCTTCCTGTGAGAATCGGACGCCATAGATTTTCTTCTCTTCGGGAGTCAGTATCAACTCTTGTTCCACATGTTCTTTGCGGGGCGCCACTGTCTGGCTTTCTTCACCGGCAGCCGGCGGTTGCGGAATTTTGGTCACGTCGAGGTCAAGCATATCGGGAATGAAAGCGACGGCTGAGGGTTCCTGCAAGATCTCCTGCGAGATAGACCTGTCCGGCGTTTCGATCGGCTGGCTCTTCTGCTGTGCCCTGTCGTGCTTGTCGTATTCCGATTGCGGGATCAGACTTTCGCCATTGCGCATCGCCTCGAAGTCGAGCCGAATGGTTTCCTCAAACACTTCCGGTGACGGCGCTTCTTCACGGAGGATTCGGGTCGGTATCTCGTCATAATTGATTTCACGGTCACCATCATGTTGAATCGCGATGGGTTCGCTGCCCAGGAGCTTTTTCAGATCAATGGCCTTGCTGGTCTTCGCCATGACGCGCTTGACTTCAACCGACTTGACTACAAACGATGCGCCGGCAAAGAACAAGACCGTCAGCAATGGATACACCACGTTGGTGACGGTATTGAGGGCGCTGAAGAGCACAAAATTCATGTTGGCAATGATGAAGCCGAGAATAAATAGCGCCACCAGCCGATACATGAGACTAATGCGCGGCAGAACGAGCCCACCAAATGCGCCCAGCAATAAGATCATTAGTATGTCAAACGGAATCGGGAAGCTCAAATGTGACGGCGCCGTGAAAGTGACGAGATTCTGGACCGTGGCGGCATAATAGTTGTAAGCCGGAATCGTGCCGACAGTGCCGGTTTCGAATGTTTCGAGAACTTCGGGTGTGGTGACCGCAACAACTACCGCTTTGCCGGATACCGAACTGCGATCAGCGTCACCGGTCAGGATATCGATTGCCGAGAACAACGGATAAGGTTGCGGGTCCGTCGGCAGATTGATCATCAGCCGTCCCTGGTCGTCAACCGGAAGTCTTCTCCCCGCCAGAATCGGCGTTCCGTCGGAGGACAATTTGAGATCCGCCGGGCTCTGCCCAAGGTAGGCATTTGCCAACTGCAGGGGAGTGGAGAAGTATATCTTGTCATCGTAATTGACGGTCAAATTCGCATAGCGAAACTTGTCGTCGATATCCGGCTTATAATACCGGAAGCCAATCGCATGGGCCTTGCTCGCGAAGACTCCGGGAGGCATAAATGCCGCCACAGCTCTAGGCATCTTGTCGAGCGACATGTCTGGTGTCGGCAAGGACGCAAAGGGCTCCATGTATTCCGGCGCCTGGCGGGACAGACTGCCCTGCGCTCCGACCACGACATCGAACGGCTCAATTACATTTCCGCATTCCGCGATTGCCTGTGCCAGTTGACCGGTGCGGCCGCGCACGTATTCCTGGACTCGCTCTGACAAAGCGATGTCCAACATGACTGCTTTTGGCTTGTAGTCGCAGATTGTGATCAACAGATCGCTGAGCCGACCGTGGTCCCAGGGCCATCTGCCGACCTGTTCAATGGAGCGCGAGTCGATGGTGACGATGGCGATGCTATTCTTGTCGGGGACGAGTGGCTTCGTCGAGCGGGCCTTGTCCTCGATTGCGATTTCCAGTTTCTGCAGTGGCGTCAGGTTCTGTGCGTGGATCACCAGGACCAACAGAATGATGAGCCAGAAGAGTATTCCGTCTTTGAGTTTCTGACGCGCGATATCCAGAAATGATTGCTTTGGCATGGCTCCCCTTATTTCCCGACAGCCAAACGTTCAATTAGAAAAGTCGGCAATTCGGCAGACTTCATTTTTGCCTGCGCTGATTCGATGTCGTACTCAACGCGGCGATATTGCAGTCGCTGCGCGATTGTATCAAAGATAACATAACAGGAACGTGGATCACCGTCACGCGGCTGCCCGACCGACCCAATGTTGACTATGTACCGGCAGTCGTTGCGGAGGATGAAATCACTCTCAACGCGGACATCGACTTCGCCGAGTGTGTCCTGTTGGTACACAATCGGCTGATGCGAATGAGCGATAAAGCAGATCGGATCCGTAAAGGCGGCAAATTGTCGTCCGGCTTCCGCAGACGAGAGACAGTAATTCCATTTCTCCGGCGCATCAGGGGTGGCGTGAACGAGAAGCAATTCGCCAAATTGTTCTGACATGCGAAAAGTCGAAAGCAGATGCTTGGACTCGGCAGACAATACCGACACGCTGAAATTGATACCGCTGCGAGCAAAGGCATTGAACTCCGCGGGATCAAGTAACCCCAGGGCGCTGTAGTCGTGATTTCCCATCAGTTTGATCCTGCAATTGCGATCAATGATTTGCAGCACTTCATTGGGATTGGCGCCATAACCTACGGCGTCGCCGAGAAACAGTATCTCTTCGACCTTGCCGTTGCTTTTGATGTCATCCATGACTGCAGTGAGTGCCTCCAGGTTGCCATGGACATCCGATATCAGGGCAAAGATCATTACTTTCCTTCAATAAACCGAAAGATTGACTTACCTACTTCGATTATGTCCCCATTCTTGAGTGTAGCGGTACCAACCGGTTCTCCGTTGACGCAGGTTTTGTTGGCGCGGCCGACATTAATAAGGGTGAAGGTGTCGCCTTCACGCATGATTTTGGCCTGCAGCTTGGACACGAAGAATCCCCGCACCGGAATATTCACGAAGCCCGACTTGCCCAGTGTGATCGTCTCTTCATTGAGGCCGTACTTGGTCTTGTTCCGGTCATTGACGGCGAGAAGAATAGAGCCGCCCAGTTCCTGGGCCATTTCCTTATCCTCGCGGTCCTTCTCGACGAGCTCTCTTTGCTTCTTGGTCGCCAGAACCATGGTACCGTCCATATCGGACATTCTACGGCTGGGTTGTGCTTCAGTATAGAAAAGAAGATCGTACTTGCCAATGGTAATGACGTCGTTGTCATGCAGCGGCTGTTCCGTCACCTTGCGCTGGTTGACAAAAGTGCCGTTCAGACTGTCGTTGTCGATTACTACGGCTGAGCCGTCGGCGAATTCTATCTGGGCGTGTTTGCGGGAAACGCCGCGGTTGTCCAACACTATGTCGTTCTCGGTCGTCCGGCCGATAGAAATGTGCTCCTTTTCGGTGACAACCCGCTCGATGATTTTGTCTGCGAATTTTACGATAATTTCGGGCATCGGCGGCGCTCCTTTCTTACCGGATTATATTTTTCAAAAACATTTCTTGCTACTTAACGAGTTAACGCTTCCAGCATGTCTGACCTAAACAGCTTGCCGGAACATTCGTATTCATATATATTTTCGTCATGATACGGCTAAACTTGAGAAATCGTCCCTGGGTCTTTGCAGCGCCACTGGCAGGTGTGTCTGACTGGCCGTACCGAATGATCGCCAAACGGTTAGGCGCCGATTATTCTTTCGCGGAAATGATTGCCGCCGAAGGACTTGTGAGGAACAACCTGCGGACGTGGGAAATGCTGCGGCGTTATCCCGACGAGACCAACCTGGGATGCCAGTTGTTCGGCACCCGGCCGGAAGCCATTGCCGACGCGGCGGTTATGATGCAGGACTTCGGTTTCGACTCGATAGACTTAAACTGCGGTTGCCCGGTTCATAAGGTAGTTGATAAGAACGGCGGCGCGGCATTACTCAAAGATCTGTCGCTGCTGGAAAAGATAATTGTTGCGGCTGTCAAGGGCATATCGATTCCGTTCTCCATCAAAATTCGTTCGGGATGGGACACGCGAAGTGTCAATTTTCTGGAAGCAGGCAGGATAGCTGAGGGAAGTGGGGCGTCATACATTTGCCTGCATGCCCGCACCCAAACTGAGCATTTCGCGCCGGAAACGCATTGGGATCATATCCAGCAGCTTAAGGAAACAGTGTCCATCCCGGTGATCGGGAATGGCGGCATTCGCACGGCTGATGATGCCGTCAGAATGGTTAAGGAAACCGGCTGTGATGGCGTGATGGTTGCCACGGCGACATTGGGGAATCCCTTCATCTTCCGGGAGGTCAGAACTCTGTTCGATACAGGATCGCCGGCGCCCCGCGCAGGGAATGCAGAGCGCATCCTGACCTGCCTGGAGCACGTTCGCGGCATCGTTGACCTCTACGGCGAATCCGCCGGCGTCAGACGGTCGCGCAAACTTC
This sequence comes from uncultured bacterium, assembly GCA_963726455.1. Classification (GTDB taxonomy): domain Bacteria; phylum Zixibacteria; class MSB-5A5; order CAIYYT01; family CAIYYT01; genus CAIYYT01. The sequence goes on along the minus strand of CAVSCK010000004.1, from coordinate 1,412,643 downwards.
TGGGATGGTATTATCGTGGCATTACGGGAAGGAAGCGAGTGGATCCGACCTTGTTTCAGGTAAACACCTACGCCGAGGTCGAGCACTATCTAACTCAAGCGGTCGAATCGACCAGGGAAAATGCGGCATGAAGAACGATAGCGAATTGAAACGGGTTCTGGCACAGGTGGCCGACGGACGTCTGTCTATCAGCGAGGCCATGAAGTTGCTGAATCAAAACTCGATTGAGGACGTCGGCTTTGCCCGCATCGATCACGGACGGCGAAGCCGTTGCGGATTCCCGGAAGTGATTTTCGCCGAGAGCAAACCGTCGGACCAAATCGCCGTGATAGCCAGGCGCATTGTCGCTAAAGGTGAGCCGCTCTTGATAACCAGGTTGGACAAATCCAAGTTCGCATATCTCAAGAAGAAACTACCAAAACTACAATACAACGAACAGGCACGTGCGGCATACCTCACAAAAGCCAAAATCAAACGAACCCCGGGTATTCTCGTCATCACGGCGGGCACGTCAGATATTCCGATCGCCGAGGAAGCGGCTGTTACTTGCGAGACGCTGGGATACGACGCGGACCGGCTATATGATGTCGGCGTGGCAGGAATTCATCGTTTGTTGTCGCAGTCGCACGACCTGGATCATGCCAAAGTGATTATCGTGGTCGCCGGCATGGAAGGCGCTTTGCCATCGGTAGTGGGCGGATTAGTCGATGTGCCGGTCGTGGCGGTACCGACTTCGGTGGGTTACGGAACTTCATTCGCGGGCATAGCGCCGCTACTGTCGATGCTGAATTCCTGCTCGTCGGGAATCACGGTCGTCAATATCGACAACGGCTTTGGTGCCGCAGTGGCAGCGGTGCGAATTATGCAGTTGCTGGGGCGCACAAAGAAGTAATATGCGAATCGGTTATCTCGACTGTTTTTCCGGCGCGTCAGGCGACATGATTGTCGGCAGTATCATCGGCGCCGGATGTGAACCGGATTATCTGCAATCACAGCTTGACTTGCTGGGCCTTCCTTCCGCGAAACTTTCCACCGGCACCACAACCAAGCAGGGACTAAGTGGCATCACCGTGCGCTTCGAAACATCGGAGACAGACCCACCCCATCGGCATTTGTCAGCCATTGAAAGAATCATCGACGAATCGCGGCTCGACGGCGATGTCAAGCGCTCGGTCAAGGCGATCTTCCGGCGTATCGGTGAGGCAGAGGCGCGAATGCATGACGTGCCTGTCGAGAAAATTCATTTCCACGAAGTCGGCGCGATCGATGCCATCTGTGACATCGTGTGCGCAGTGGCTGGATTCAAGCATCTCGGAATCGAGAAACTATACTCATCGGCGATTTTGCTGGGAAGCGGCGTGGTCAAGTCGGCACACGGAGCGATCCCGTTGCCGGCGCCGGCGACACTTGAAATCGTCAGGAATTTTCCCGTCAAGCGCATCGAAAATGGCAAGGAAATGACTACGCCGACGGGAGCCGCGATTATCGCCGAGCTGGCTGAATACGCGCCCGGATTTGAAATGGTGGTTGAGAAGATTGGATATGGCGCCGGGACGATGGACCTTGATGATCGTCCCAATTTGCTGCGGCTGATTGTCGGATCGACTGAGCCAAGACTCGACAGCGATCAGGTCGTGATTATCGAGACCAACATTGATGACGCCACGCCGGAACAGATCGGGCACTTGCAGCAGCGTTTGCTGGAATCCGGAGCTCTGGATGTATTCGTGACCTCGATCCTAATGAAGAAGAACCGTCCCGGGCATTTGTTGTCTGTGATTTGCCATCAGGATAAAATGGAGTCTCTTTCCGGAATCGTTCTGCGCGAATCATCAACCGCCGGCGTCCGGATGCGATCTGAGTCGCGGCGCAAGTTGTCCTACGAAATAGAGCCGGTCGAAACCGAGTTCGGAGCGATTCGAATTAAGTACTTTTCCGGCGGCGATATTAGTAAATTCAGCCCTGAATATGATGATGTGGCTGCGGCAGCGCTGAAGGCGGGAGTGCCGTTTATGAGAGTTTACAGCAGCGCGATTATGGCAGCCAATCGGCTAAAGGAGAATTAGCGTGAGTGATCAGAAGGTTATCGTATTTGCCCAGAAGAAAGGTTCGGCGCTGTCCGGTACGGCGCTGGAGTTGCTCAATATTGGCCGTCAACTGGCTGACAAATTGTCCGGAAAATTGGGAGCACTGGTAATCGGCAGCGACACTGAATCATGCGCAAAGGAAGCGGTTGCAGTTGGTGCTGATGTTTGTTTCACGGTAGAAAACCCGGCGCTCGACAAGTTCGCGGACGATGCCTACGCGAAGATCTTGCTCGAACTGGTAAAGACTAAGTCGCCTCAGATCGTCTTGGGCCCGGCCAATTTCTATGGCAAGGCGATGTTCGGCAGGTTCGCAGCATTGTTGGGCGTCAGCATCGCGTCCGACTGCACGAAACTCGAAGTCGGAAGTGACGGAACCCTTGAGGTAACTCGCCCCGCTTATGGTGGCAAGGCCTATCTGACGGTCAAGTTCAAATCGATACCTCAAATCGCAACTCTGCGGCCGAAAATCTACGCCCCGGCCACAGCGGATGCGTCGCACGCCGGAACTGTCGAACCATTCGCCGCGTCAGCCGACGCAAGTTCGTCATCGTACAGCGTTGAGACAGGCGCCGTGACGACGGGGGGAGAAGTGAGCTTGGCGGAGGCGGATATTATTGTTTCCGGTGGACGTGGCCTCAAAGAGCCGGCGAATTTCAAGATCATTCAGGATCTGGCGCAATCCTTGAATGGCGCCGTGGGCGCTTCACGCGCGGTAGTCGATGCGGGCTGGATTGCCTACAAGTATCAGGTGGGCCAAACCGGCCGCACGGTCAATCCCAAGCTCTATTTTGCCGTGGGTATTTCCGGGGCGATTCAGCATCTCGTAGGTATGCAATCCTCCGGGACTATTGTCGCCGTCAATCGCGATCCCGATGCCCCGATCTTCAACGTGGCAACCTATGGAATCGTCGGCGATCTGTTCGAGATATTGCCGGCCCTGACCGCCAAGTTTCGCAAGGAACTGGGCAAGTAGATCGCTAGTCCCTTGGGCCGCTACGCAGCAATTGATATCGGTTCCAACTCCTCGTTGCTATTGATCGTCGAGCGCACACATTTCGGCGCCGTGCGAGTGCAGGTGGATACCAAGCTCTCGACCAAATTGTCGTCTGGCGCTACAGCCGGAAATCTCATCACCCGTGAGGCAATCGAACGACAATTCGGCGCTCTGGATCGTTTCGCCGAATTGCTCACGAATTACCACGCCACGAAGGTTACTGTTTGTGGCACGCAAGTATTTCGCGTCACCCGCAACGGTCCCGATCTGGCGGCGGAGATCGCTCGACGCTATGGTTGGAAAGTAGAAATCATCGACGGTAACCGTGAGGCGGAATTGTCCTACAAAGCCGCCGCATCCGGGCTTTCGTCAATTCCACATGAACGAATCGTCTTCGATGTGGGTGGCGGATCATCCGAGGTCATCTTCGGAAAAGGCAGCCAGATTGAGTTTGCCAGAAGCTTTCCGATGGGCGCAGTCAAATTGGCGGAGTTGTGTAATCTCACAGGGAAAGTTGATGCACAAAAAGCTGAAGTCGCCCGGAGGCAACTGGGATCTACCATCTCCGCCACGGCGCTGGAGCCGGTGCCGCGCGCCCAATACGCAATTGCCGTTGGCGGCACGGCAGTCACCTTCGCAACATTACTCCTCGGCAGGCAGGTCTTTGATCCGGTTCAGGTTCATGGTGTCCGGCTGGACCGCGAGTGGCTGGCTGAAACGGTCGCCAAGCTATCCGCAATGTCAACCGAAGAACGGCGAACTCTGCTGGCATTTGATCCCGACCGCGCCGAAATCATTGTGGCAGGCGGCCTGATTCTCACCTACCTGATCGATCTATTGCAGTGCGAAGGACTTACAGTGTCGAATCGCGGCCTGCGCTGGGGGATGTTGCTCGATCGTTTTAAGGAACTGGACTTGTCAGAGATTAAACAGGGAAGTGGTGCTTGACGTCATGTTTTTGCTTGACATGACGATACAGAACCATAGTTTAGGGCAGGAGGAGACCTTATCGAGCGTTTGCCAACGACTTAAATCGTTACATCAGGGAATATAGTGACCATAACCATAAATGCGCAAACACCGAAATGCTCGCAAGTCCGCGGGGTTTCGGTCGTTTTGTTTTAGTGGGAAGATCATGAGAAGATGGCTTTTTATTCTGATTCCGGTCCTGGTGCTGGCAGGGGCTATTCCCGCCTACGGCTGGATGGCTTTCGACCTCTCGCAACCGTTTGACACGCTGGCGGACAACAGCATCGTCGACATCATTTACGACGGTACCTACGTCTGGCTGGCGACCGGCAACGGCTTGTCGGGGACGCGTGATGGTGGCGCGACTTGGAGGTCGTTCAATACGACCAACGGCTTTAAACGCAGTTCGATTTCAGCGCTGGCATCACAGGGTTCGCGCCTCTGGGTGGCGACATCCTATGATACCTCGGCGTCAAATTCAACCGATCTTGTGCCTTCCGGCGGCGGAATCGAAATCAGCACTGATTTCGGCGACAACTGGAACTTGGTGGAGCCAAAGTCGGCATCTTCGCCGGGCATGCTGGCCTATGATCTGGCGGTGCGTGATTCAGCCGTTTGGGCGCCATGCTTCTATGGCGGCTTGATACGAAGTCTGGACTATGGGCAAACCTGGCAGAATGTTTTCGCCGACACGCTGTTGAGAAACGATTTCGAGAACAAGCAATACAACTACCTGACCGGCAGATACTTTTCCGCTTTGATTGATCCCTACCACGACGACACGGTCATTGTCTGGGCCGGTACGGCGGGCGGAATTCAACGTTTTTACTACATTGGCAAACACAAGAAGCTTGCGAGCAATCGCATTAATGATATCGCCTATGATGGTGAGACCTGGTGGTATGCCACCGACCGCGGTACGACGAAATTCAATGACAGTACCTTCATCTTCCTTACCTACAATACGGACAATGGGCTACCGGGCAATTTCGTGTCGGCGATTGGAGCTGCCGGAAATCTGGTCTGCGCCGGCATCTACGATACTCTGAGTCAGACTTCGCTGGGATTCGTCGTCTCGACCAACGGCGGTCGCGACTGGTTCACGGAAACTCCCGAACAGGCGACCGGCGCAAATAAGATGGTTGAGAAAATATCAGTTCATGGCGGAGACATCTGGGCGGCGTGTAATCAGGGCGGCCTTATTCGGTCCACCAATCAGGGGATGACCTGGACTAATTACTATCTCGACTCAACCAACACTTCACCCGCTGATGTGAGAAACAGAATCCATTGCGTCGATATCGCGCCGCGAGAGTCGTTCACCAAGGTTCTCGCAGGCACCGATTCGGGACTAGTCTCTTTCTATTTCGCGAATCTTGCAACGCTCGACTCGGCAGTCTATCGGCCTTTAGTCGATGACACCCTGCACGGCCAGCAGGTTGTGTCAATCAGCACCATGGTGACGGCGAACGGAGACGAAATCTGGGCTGCTACACATACTCTGAGAACGGGCAGCGATGTCCGGTCCGCAATCTTACGGAGCTTAGATGGCGGGAGCACCTGGACATCCAACCTGACTGGACCGCCTGCGGTGACGCCGAATGACATTTCGATAGTGGATCAATTCAAGGACACACTCGTATGGGTCGCGACCGATGAAGGATTATATCAGACGGTTGACTTCGGCCAGCACTGGAATTCTCCGCCGGTGGCCGATCAGGCCAATACAATTGGAAGGTATGCGCGGTTGCTCTCGGTGGCGTCGTCGCCGTTTGAAACTCATATCGGGTCGTTCGATCAAGGGGCAGCGTTCGTGACGCTCTTCTCCGACACTAATATAGCTATCCCGTACTGGACGGTTTTGAAAGCCAACACTGTAGCCGACAGTTTCGATTTTGTGGGAACGTCGGCTCCGAAGGGGGCAGTACCGGCAGATACCGAATTGGCCGGCAGTTTCATACCGGCAATGGGGATTCAGCATCGCGGCGGCCAGAGCACTCTCTGGGCGGCGGTACGGGCGACCAGCACTTATCAACATAACGGCGTCTGCACGACGACTGACCGTGGCAGAACCTGGAGACTCCCTCTTGACGGCGTCAGCGCGTGGAATTTCGATTTCAATGGCGATACCGTTTGGGTACCTGCCTCGGAAGGCCTGAAGATGAGTACGAACTCAGGGTCGGACTGGACCACCCTTCAAATTAATGATCCGGTTTCGGGCCGAAACATAGGCGGGAACGTGGAAGTATACGCGGCAAAATATATCAACGGCGAACTCTGGGTCGGCACTAATGATGGCGTCGCCCATAGTGCGAATCTCGTTGATTGGCAAATCATCCGTACATTCTACCCCATTTCGCCCACGGCGGCTGATGATCAACGCTCTTACGTTACTCCCAATCCGTTTTCTCCGTATCTCGCGGATGGCCCTTTAAAATTTCACTATAAGCTGAAGCAGGCGGGTGATGTCTCGATCAAGATATACGATTTCGCGAATAATCTGGTCAAGACCATTGCCAGCGGCATCAGTCGTAGTGGTGACACGCAATACGATGACATTGATCGTTGGGATGGCCGCAACGGCAAGGGTGACATTGTTGCGGGAGGAGTTTATCTGTATATAATTGAATCGTCCGGCGGCGACAAGCTCACGGGCAAATTCATGGTGATACCGTAGTATGAAGAAGAACATATCTTTCATATTGGTGGCGCTGTTGCTCGGTCTGCCGGCGATGTTGTTCGCCGCGGAGGACGGCGGCTATGCAGGCGCGTACCTGCAACTTTCGATGAATCCTCGCGCGACGGGAATGGGCAATGCCTATACCGCCGTATCCGATGACATTTCCGGGGTGTTTTTCAATCCCGGCGCGGTGGCGCAAGTGCAGAGAGCAACCGTGGGCGGCGCTTATCGCGACATGTCCTACCAGCGTTCGCTGCAACAGTTGGCGGTGCTGTTTCCGGTGCGCGGCGAAGCGGCAATCGGTTTTTCCGCCGAGATGGCCTCGATGGGTGATATTGAAGGCCGAAATAATCGCGGCGAACCGACGGGAACTTTGAACAACACTGATGCGGTGTTTTCCATCATCTTCTCGCGCCGGTTTTCGCGCTTTGTGACGTTGGGCGGAGATGTGCGATACTATTACAAAAAACTTGAGACGACCAAGGCCAACTCCGCCGGCTTCGATATCGGTGGCATGTTGCACATCCGGCCGGGCGCCGGTCTACCCGAAGGAAGCCCGTTCAACCTGGTGCGCGTCGGCGCAACAGTGCGCAATATCTCGGCGAAATATCCCTGGAATACCGGCGATTACTGGGGACCCCTCGGCGGTCTGGGTACCGCGCATACGGACAACGTCCCGCTGCAGGTCAAGCTGGGTTCGTCGGTGTTGTGCCTCAAGTCGAAACTGCTTTTGGCCGTCGATGGTGAGTTCAACCAGAACAGCAAAATGCGTCTGTACGCAGGAGGTGAGTACCACCTCATTGAACAAGCGGCATTGCGGGCCGGATTGTCGCATGGACAACCGACTTTCGGTGCGGGATTCAAGTTGCCGGTGGGAAAGATCGCCGTGATGATTGACATCGCCGTGGAACAAGCGCAGAACATTGGTGGTTGGGAATCAATCTTTGGCTTTGCAGTAGGATTCTGAAAAGATCAAATGAAATACATAAGACAAATCTCCTTTCTGTTGCTGTTCGCATTCGCAGCATGTGGGCAAATGGCCTCCGCCGCCGATCCAGGCAAGACCGGATTTAGCTTTCTGAAAGTGTCACCCGGCGCTCGCAATGCGGCGATGGGTGATGTCGGCGTCGCGGTGACCTCGAGTCTATTCGGCGTTTACTTCAATCCGGCAGTCATGTCCGATGCCAAAGAAACCTCGATCGGTTTCATGCACCATGAGAACATCTTTGACTCGCGCCGCGAGTTCGCGGGAGTTACCACGCCGATGTTCAAGGGCGCAGTCTCACTTGGATTCGATTATCTGCAGATTGGAAATATCGAGAGCCGTCAGGGTCCCACAGACGAACCGCTGGGGACATTTGATGCGCGCGACATTCTCTTCTATGCTGCCTATGCACATTCCTTCTCAGAACGTCTGGCACTGGGCGCGACGGTGAAATATGCCGCCGAAAGAATCGAGCCACAGGCCGCGCAGACGGTGCTCTTTGATTTTGGCGCCAGATTTCATCCTACCAATAGTATTTCAATTGGGATCGCGGGCAGAAATATCGGTTCCAATCCAAAGTTCCATAGCGAGGCAATCCCGATGCCGGTAACCGCGGCCGGCGGTGCATCTTTTGAGGCCAAGAAAATGACGGCGGGCGTTGACGTCTCGAAACCAAAGAACGACGACGTCAAAATAAACCTCGGCCTCGAAAGATATATCGTCGAATATGTTGCGTTGCGGGCCGGCTACAAGATCGGTTACGACGAAGAGAACTTCGCCGTCGGCGTGGGCTTTTCCAAGGCAATCTGGCGGGTTGATTACGCCTTTGTGCCGTTCAAATCCGGACTTGGTTCCAGCCACCGTTTCGCGCTCACCGTTCAATTGAAGTAATCCTGCTAGGAGAGATTATGGCAAAGTATCGTATCGCCTGGTTGCCGGGAGATGGCGTTGGCGTGGAAGTTATGAATGCGACGCGCGTCGTGCTGGACAAAATGAAATTATCGGCTGAGTATATCCCTGGCGACATCGGCTGGGAATTTTGGTGCAACGAAGGAAACCCGCTGCCCGACAGGACTGTCAAGCTGCTCAAGGAGACCGACTGCGCACTGTTCGGCGCAATTACGTCCAAGCCCAAGGAAGAAGCCCAGGCAGAACTACTTCCTGCGTTGAAGGAAAAGGGCCTGAATTATGCCTCGCCGATCGTGCGGTTGCGGCAGGAGTTTGATCTGCGCACGAATAAGCGCCCCTGCAAGGCGTACAAAGGCAATCCGCTCAACTACAAGGAAGGTATCGATATCACGGTGTTCCGCGAGAATACCGAGGATCTATATGCCGGTGTGGAATATTATCCGCTGCCGAAAAAGTTGTCTGCCACCATGGCCGAATTCAACAAGAAGGCCAAACGTTTTGCGGACATGCCGGAGGATGAAGTCGCGCTGTCTTGCCGACTGGTTACCAAGACTGCCTCGCGAAACATCATCCGCGACGCGTTTGAATTTGCCAAAGCCAATGGGAAGAAGTCGGTGACACTGGTGGAAAAACCGAATGTCATCCGCGAAACGTCGGGGCTGTTCATTCGCGAAGGGCGCAAGGTTGCCAAGGAGTATCCGGGAATCGCGCTGGGCGAGACGAATATTGATGCCATGTGCATGTGGCTGATCAAGAATCCGTCCGATTACGAGGTGTTGGCCACGACCAACCTGTTTGGTGATATTATCTCTGACCTGTGTGCCCAACTTGTCGGCGGCTTGGGATTTGCGTCGGCAGGCAACATCGGCGACAACTACGCCGTATTCGAGCCGACGCACGGCTCAGCCCCGAAATATGCCGGCATGAACAAAGTCAATCCGATCGCCACGATGCTGGCCGCCAAGCTGATGCTTGAATATTTGGGTGAAACAAAGGACGCTGATCGGCTGGAGCGGGCGGTTGCAGAGATTATCAAAGAAGGCAAAGTGCGGACGTACGACATGGGCGGAAAAGCAACTACCTCTGATATGGCCAAAGCGGTTGCCGACAGACTTTAAGTCAGTAATTCAACACATAAGCTCTGATTCGCCGCGTTGCTCTGGGTAACGCGGCGTTTCTGCATTGGGTAATCACGACTGACTTGGAGGTCATCTGGCTTCAGGTGCTTTCGACTGCGTCACCGCGTTCGCGAACTTCTTCCAGGAGCGCCCCGAACTCGGCTCCTAAGAGAACGACGAAGGCAGAGTAGTACACCCACAGGAACATGATGGCGACCGAAGTGAACGAGCCATAGACGGTGAGAAACTTCGCCAGATGTGCGACATAGTAGTCGAAGAGAAGCTTCGCGATTTCCCAGAGTGACCCCGCCAGAAGCGCACCGTAGAGCGCGTTGCGGAAGTGATTCCATTTGCTGGGGAGCAAGTAGAAGATCCAGACGAACAACATCGTGGAAACGATGATCGGCACGGCAAAGGATACAACGGTTCCGACCAGTGGGAGCTTGAGAAGTGGAACGTCTATTATCGGAAGCCGGCCCGCCTTGGCAATACTGATCAGGCCGGTCAGCGCGAGCGATATCAGTACGAAGAGAATCATAAACGGAATGCATAGCAGTGCGACGAGCTTGGAGTGCCAAAACGTACGATGGTCGACACTGCGCCAGATACGGTTCATCGCATATTCGAGTACGGAGAATACCGACATGCTGCCCCACAACAATCCGATCACGCCTACAATGCCGTAAATAGTTTGCCCTTTGATGGTCGCAGTGATCAGGTCAACGGCTGACGTGGTCGACAATGGCAAATTCTGCGTAAGGATGGAAATGATCTGCTGCAGTGCCTCATCGGACGACTCGACGAAATGGCTCAAGAGTGAGACCGCCAGCAGCACGAAAGGCACGAAAGAGAGAATGGCATAGAAGGAAATCGCGGCCGCCAGAGATGGGCAATGATCAGTGAAGAATGTTCGACGCAGGAGAACCGACGCGAAGCGCAACGGTCGAATCTTCAATTGTCGTCTCCGGAGAGGAGAATCCCGATCGGATGCAGCGCTTCAACATGGTCACAAACAACTTTGAGAGTTGCAGTGATCGGAACCGCCAGCACAATGCCGATCGCGCCCCAGAGCCAGCCCCAATAGATGGTCGAGATCAACTGGGCCAGGAGATTGATGTTTAGTTGTTTGCCCAACAGGCGCGGAGTGATCAAGTTTGACTCAACGAACTGCACTGCCATGAAGAACACCAGTACCCAAAGGGACGGCCAAAGCGTGCCATGCTGAACATAGGCCATAATCATCGGGGGTGCGGCGCCGATATAGGCGCCGACGTATGGTACAAGATTCAGCAGCGCCGCCAGTGGCCCCCACACATAGGGATAATTGATCCCGCCGATCAACAATCCCACACTGAAAATAATAGCCAGTGCGACAGTGACTAAGAACCGCACCCACAGATAGCCGGCAATTTGCGCCGAGATTTTCGAGACGATTGTGGTTGTAGCCGTGACATTATCCGTTCCTAGCGATCTGACAATGCGCTTTCGAAATCCGCGTTGTTCGATCAGCATGAACAGCGTTAACAATACCACCAGTATCGCCTGGCCGAAGAAACTCAATACCGAGCCGACGCCCTTGAAGAAGAACTTGGGTATGGCCGAGAGCTTTGTCACATCGACGCCGTCCATCAACGTTGTGCCGGTGCTGTCTTGTCCGAGAAAGCTCAGGAACTTTGGCAGCTCAGCGGCATGTTCAGTGCGCAACTTCTGGAATTTGTCCCAGTAAGACGGTAAGTTGTCCGAAAAGGTCACGGCCTCACTGTAAATAAGCATACCGATAGCGGTCAGGGCAATGATGGCTAAGAGCATGATGATTATCACGGCAAGGATATGAGGAATCTTCAGCTTCCTGAGCGCGGCCACGCCGGGCCAGAGAACGTAAGTCAAGGTGGCCGCAGTTACCAACGGCACAAGAATCGGAGCCGCAAAATAGCAGAGCGCCGTCATCGCCGCCACGGCCAGAAGCGGCGTGGCAACCTGGTTCATCGTCAGCAACTTGCTTCCGTTAGACATTAGCTTTCTCCAATAAGCTTCAGGAATTCCTCTTCCGACAAGATAGTTTTTTTGAGCTTCAATGCTTGTTGATATTTTGAACCGGGGTCGACTCCGACTACAACGTAGTCGGTATTCTTGGTCACGCTGGAAACCACCTCACCACCGAGCGCTTGCAGCTTCTTCTTGGCCTGATCGCGGGAGTATTTCTCCATTCCGCCGGTCAGTACGAAGGTCTTCCCGGCGAGCGGTTTCGGCCCCGCCGAAACATGATATTCGGGAAACGTCTTCCAGGCGCGGCGCAGTTTGGTGATGACCTCCTGATTGTGTTCGTTATCAAAGAACTCGCGGATGCTCTGCGCCACGATCGGTCCGATTCCCTCAATGCTGCCGAGTACGTCAACGGTGGCTTTGGACAACGCGTCGATCGAGCCAAGACGTTCTGCCAACAACGAGGCCACATGTTCGCCGACGTTATTTATTCCCAGCGCAACTATCAGATGCTCCAGGTCGGCTTGCTTGCTCTTCTCAATTGCGGCAAGCAGATTGCCGGCCGACTTCTCGGCCATTCGTTCCAGATTGACCAGGTCGTCCTGCTTAACAAAATACAGATCGGCGAAATCATGGATAAGGGCCGTAGCCAATAGTTGCTCGATCAACTTCGGGCCAAGCCCTTCGACGTCGACGCCACTCTTCGAGGCAAAATGAATGATTCGCTCGGCGACCTGTGCCGGACAGGCGGAATTTGGACAACGATGGTTGGCTTCGCCTTCGGGACGAATCACGTGGCTGCCACAGACCGGACAGGTATCCGGCATCGCGAATTGCTCTTCTTTGCCGGTACGTTTGGTCACTAGCGGCTTGACTACCTCGGGAATTACGTCGCCGGCTCTTTGAATGATAACGTGGTCACCAATGCGGATGTCTTTACGCATGACTTCGTCGTAGTTGTGCAATGTCGCGCGCTTGACCTCGACACCCGCAACCCGTACGGGCTTGAGGTGTGCAACCGGCGTGAGTGTGCCGGTGCGGCCGACCTGTACCACGATATCCTCCACAACCGTTTCTTCCTGTTGCGGCGGAAACTTCATCGCAATCGCCCAGCGCGGCGAGCGGGATAATTCGCCGAGCTTCTGTTGTTGCCGCCAGGAATTGACTTTCACGACCATGCCGTCGATGTCATAATCGAGAGCCACTCGCTGCCCGTTGAGTTGCTCGTAACGTTTCATCACCTCGTCACGCTGGTAGCACATCTTTGATTCGGGAGTCGTGACAAAGCCGACACTGGCGAGAAAGCGCAGCAATTCCCACTGATTGTTCACTGTAACGCCCTCGATCCGACCGCAGGCGTAGGCATAGAACCGCAGCGGACGCGAAGCCGTCATTGTCGGATCAAGTTGTCTGACTGATCCCGCGGCCGTGTTGCGCGGATTGGCATAAAGCTCTTCGCCTGTTACCTCGCGCTCGCGATTGAGCTTCGCAAAATCACTCTTGGTCAGTATGATCTCGCCGCGCACCTCGATCAACTTGGCCGCGCTATCATGCAACTTCAGAGGAACCGTCTTTACGGTGCGCAGGTTGGCGGTGACGTCTTCTCCGACGACTCCGTCACCGCGCGTCAGTCCTAGCGTCAGAATCCCCTTTTCGTAAACTAGTTCCACTGCCAATCCGTCAAGCTTGGGCTCCGTAACATATTCTATCGTGTCGCGATCACCCGCCAGTCCCTCGCGTACCCGTCGGTCGAAGTCGTCGAATTCCTCCGGTACGATGGCTTTGTTGAGGGATAACATTGGCACGGCCCGTTTTACTGAACGAAACTCGGTCGCGGGCGCCGCACCAACCCTCTGAGTTGGTGAATCGGGTAATCGCAGGTCGGGATGTTGCGTTTCGAGCTGCGTCAGTTCATCAAAGAGCCGATCGTATTCGGCGTCGGTAATCTCCGGATTGTCGAGGACATAATAGCGATGATTATGGTAGTTGATAAGCTGTATTAATTCAGCTATTCGTTTGCGCGCCGTCTCTTTTGTCATCATCCAAATCTACGTTGCTAATCACGCATCGTCAACAAACAACATGCCGTGCAAAAACAGTTCACGGTCAGGCCCAAAAGTGCGTCCTTGACAGAAGGCGTTTAACTCCTTCAATTGCGGCTATGTCACAGCAGAATGATTTCAGTGCCACCAAAATTGTCTGCACGCTCGGTCCGGCCAGTGCGGATGCCGCCACGATCGAAGCCCTTGCCCGAGCCGGAATGTCCGTTGCACGGCTGAATTTCTCGCACGGTTCACATCAATTTCACCAAGGACTAATACGCAAAGTTCGCACTGTCGCGCGAAAGCTGGATCGGCCCATAGCGATTCTGCAAGACCTCTGCGGGCCCAAAATTCGCGTCGGGAAACTGCATGGCGGACAGGTGGTGCTGGAGAACGGCACGAATGTAAAGCTAACGGCGAAGGAAATCATCGGCGACAGCCATACGATGTCGGCAGTGCCCGCCGAGTTGATACCCGACCTGACGCGTGGCGATCAAGTGCTGATCGACGACGGCATGATACGGCTGGAAGTTGTTAAGTCGGGGCATCACGAAATCGAAGCCAGGGTTATCAAGGGCGGCATTGTGCGTGAACACAAGGGCATCAATCTCCCTGGGGCAACTCTGTCGCTGCCATCGCTGACGGACAAGGATTTGGACGATCTGACATTCGGCCTGAAACACGGGGTCGATCTGATTGCTCTCTCCTTTGTGCGCACTGAGCACGATGTGCTGCGGCTTAAGCAGGAAATCAAGAAGCGGGGGCACAATACACCCGTGATAGCCAAGCTGGAGAAGCCCCAGGCGATCAAGCATCTCGCGGCGATAATCGAGGTTGCCGACGGTGTGATGGTGGCGCGCGGTGACTTGGGCGTGGAAATGCCGCTGGAAGAAGTGCCTATCATCCAGAAGAACATCATTGCCATCGCCGGAGAGCATCACAAGCCCGTTATCACTGCCACGCAAATGCTGGAATCGATGACACAAAACCCATCGCCGACGCGAGCGGAGGTCTCCGATGTTGCCAATGCAATTTTCGACGGGACCGATTGCGTCATGTTGTCCGGTGAAACGGCTGCCGGCAAGTACCCGGTGGAAACTGTTGCAATGATGTCGCGTATCGTTCACACCACGGAACAGAGGCTGAAAACGCAACCGCCGGTCTTGAATCTGTTTGGCAGGCCGGCAGTCGAATTCTCCATTGCCGTCGCGGAAGCAGCGGTGGCCATGGCCAAGGATATCGATGCACGCGTAATCGCCTGTTTCACGCAATCGGGTTTGACTGCACGCTTGATCTCGAAGCAGGGCGCGAACGTGCCGATCATCGCGTTTACGCCGCATAAGAGAATTCTCCCTCGCTTGATGATGTATCGGGGTGTGATACCCCGCTGCCTGCCGATGCTGAAGTCCGTCGACGAAGTCATTCGCCGCACCGAGAAGACGCTCAAGGCCGACGGCACCGTTAAGGCAGGAGATAACATCCTGATTGTTGCCTCGGCGCCGATCTTCGAACGGGGCGCCACCAACATGCTGAAACTGCACACGATTAGTTGACATTGCAGCAGATTATTTGACGCCGCATCCAGTTTCCGGTTGACAACACAGAGCTGTCCGTCTATCATCCGAACAAGCGAAAATCACGCTTTTCTTCGGAGGAATTATCATGGCCAATCATCTCTGCTGGTTTGAGGTGGCATCAACCAACCCCGCCAAGGCACGGACATTTTACGATTCACTGTTCGGCTGGAAGATCAAGAAGGCGCGCAAAGATTATTTTCAGATGGAGACCGGCCGGGTACCCCATGGCGGCTTGATCAAGAAGCTGCCTTTGGTTCCGAACACCGGAGTCTATGTGTATATCCATGTCGCCAGCATCGAAAAGACATTGGCCCGGGCGATGAAGCTGGGCGGGCGCCTTCTGGTTGCCAAGACCAGGATCCCCGGATTCGGTTACTATGCCTTCCTGGCAGATCTGGATGGCAATCCGATCGGCCTGTTTAGCGAGAAATAGCCGCCCACAGTGAGGTGACAGAACACTTGCGGTTGCATTGAGATGTAGCTTATATTGGGCCGATGGGAGTGGAAAAGAAGCGGCTGCGAGTCAAGATCAGAATCGATTCTGATCCGAACCGAATTTATGACGCGATCACCAATCCGCTCAAGCTGGGGATATGGCTCTGCAATAGGGGCGAGATCAATCTCAAGCTGCGCGGAGCGATTCATCTCTGGGGTGAAAACTGCGTCGCTACTACTTTCCCTGAAAAGGAAATCAAGGGAACAATCATCGGACTGGAACCGAATCGTTCGATGCGCTTCACTTGGCCGATCTCAAATACGCAGAGTGAAGTGGAATTTCGGATAGATGACCACGGCCGCTGGTGCGAGTTCCTTGTGTTTCACGACAAGATTCCCGCTAATTCATTAATGATGGACGCCTGGATTATTTACATCTACAACCTGCGAACGGTCGTCGAGTTGCAGCGGCCCGCCTATCGCCTTGATTACACGCGCATCGACAGCGGTACCGTCAAACGCGAGCTGTTTATCGAGGCGCTGCCCTCGATTGTCTTCAGAGCGTTAACCGACGTCAATGATTTGCGCATCTGGTTTGCCCGGGACGCCGAATGCGAGCCGAAAGTCGGCGGGCGGTATGTCACCGGATGGAAAGATCGACAGGCCCGGCAAATCGGCCCCCGGCAGATTACCGAGTTCGTCGAAAACAAGAAGCTCTCCTACGATTGGGACTCTCCCGGCGAAGGTCAGTCCGGCAATTTGGTGACCTGGGAATTGCAGCGTATCGGTGAACGGACACGCGTAAACTTGCGCCATACCGGCTTCGATCCGTCTCGTTACAATAAAGATTACCAGCAGGGCTGGCATGCATTCTTGCTGGCTCTCAAAGATTTCTGCGAATCGGGCGGGCAACTCTCATACGAAGTGATCGACGGTGATTGGGGAATCTAGGTCCCTAAAACCGATATGGGGTTGGCAACGACGCTATGTTCCGACCTGCCTGGGCGGCCGTTAGCGAGTGTGTTGAGATGGCTGTAATGCTGGATATTATCCTCAAAGCAATAGATGACGTCAATGGGCAGCTCCCACCGTCAAATCAAGTCGAACGGTCTGCCTCCGCCCGCCTGACGGGCGAGGGAGGGACGCTGGACTCCATGGGACTGGTCAATTTGATTGTAGCGGTGGAACGCAGAGTGCAGGAAGAGTTGCATCAGACCGTAGTCTTGACGACGGAGCGAACTCTTGCCGACTCAGAGTCGGTGTTCGCGACAGTAGGTTCTCTCGCTGCGCATGTTGAGCAGTTGCTGGCGGAGAAGTGAACTAGTCATGAAGACCCATCGGGCACTTCTGATTTCCGACTTCAATCTGGCTAACTTTGCTGCCGTAATCGCGAATGATCCCGAGGAGCCGGTTATCGAACCCAGTGAGGCGCCATTTGGGCAGGTGATTTCGTGTCTGCTGGACGGCTCAGCTCCATGTTGGTCAGACAAACTGGATCTGGCGATTGTTTGGACCCAGCCGCAGAGTGTGATCAAGTCATTCAATGATCTCTTGCAGGGGATCGACGTTCCTCTCGAAACACTTCACTCCGAAGTTGACGAGTTCATTGACGCTCTGAGGAAAGGGAGTGCCAGAGTAGCGGCGCTGTTCGTGCCGACTTGGAGTTTGCCTGGTTCGCCGGCGATTGAAGGATTGTTAGCGATGAAAGAACAGGGCATCAGGCACGCCCTCCTGCAGATGAACGCGCGACTGATTGCCGCACAACAGCAGTCAACTTCTCTGCACGTGCTCGATTCAGAAGGATGGATTCGGGCCGCAGGAAAATACGCCTTCAGCCCCAAGCTCTGGTACATGGCTAAAGTTCCGTTCGGCAATGAAGTCTTCCAGGAAGCGGCAAAGGATATTAAGTCTGCCCTCAACGGACTTCACGGCAACGCGCGTAAGTTGATTGTTGTTGACCTTGACAATACGCTCTGGGGCGGAATTGTCGGCGATGTCGGCTGGGAGCACATCACACTCGGTGGACACGATCCGATAGGCGAGGCGTTCCTTGATTTTCAGCGCGGCCTTGGTTTGCTCAAACGACGCGGTGTGCTGCTGGCGATTGTCAGCAAGAATGAAGAAGCGACGGCGCTGGAGGCCATCGACAAGCATCCGGAGATGATTCTCAGGCGAACTGATTTCGTGAGCTGGCGAATAAACTGGGCTGACAAAGCGCAGAACCTCGCCGACCTGGTCGATGAGCTTAACCTGGGATTGCAATCGGTCGTGTTTCTGGACGACAATCCCGCCGAACGCGCGCGCATTCGCGAAACATTCTCCGAAGTGCTGGTGCCGGAACTGCCGGAAGACAAGATGTTATATCGAAGTGTACTTATGGGACTTCGGTGTTTCAATTTCCCTTCCATCAGCAAAGAGGATCTGGGACGCTCTGATATGTATCGGGCTGAGCGCGAGCGCACCTCCCTCCGCGACGCTGTAAGTTCTGTCGATGAGTGGCTCACATCGCTGAATATCACTGTTATCGCCGAAAGACTAAACGCTGCAAATCTCGCTCGCACAGCGCAGCTTCTGAATAAGACAAATCAGATGAACCTGTCTACCCGCCGCTTGACGGAACAGGAATTATCATCATGGGCAGGACAGGACAAGCATCTGCTGTTGACCTTTCGCGTCGGGGACCGTTTCGGCGACGCTGGGCTGACCGGTATCGCCGGCATGGAATGGATCGGGTCTGAAGGGAGAATCACGGACTTCGTCCTAAGTTGCCGCGTCATCGGCCGCAAGATCGAGGAAGCGATGATTCATGTGCTTCTGACACACGCGCGCCAGATGGGGCTGAAAACTTTGTTGGCCGAGTATTTGCCGACGCCCAAGAATGCGCCCTGTTTGCATTTCCTCGAGTCCTCCGGATATTCAAATCGCAATGGTAACAGCTTCGTGTGGGTTGTGGCCGACGCCTACCCCTTGTCCAAATGCATCACGCTTCAAGAGGCGGAAGGTACTGTGGCCGGATGACTGATCGAGTGACCTGGCCCGATAACAAGGATTTCGCCTTTACCGTTTTCGATGACACCGATCTTTCGACGCTAGAAAACACCAGGCCGGTCTACTCCTTTCTAACTGATTTGGGATTCCGCACCACGAAATCTGTCTGGCCGCTCAAGGGATCGGCGGTTCCGAGAGTTGGTGGCGCCACTTGCGAGGATCCCGAATACCTCGAGTGGGTACTTTTGCTTCAAGAACTTGGATTTGAAATTGGATTTCACGGCGCCACGTATCATACCTCATCCAGAGCCGACACTGATAGTGGGCTTGACAAATTTCGCGAACTGTTCGGCAACTACCCACGGTCGGCTGCGAATCATACCGGCTGTTATGAATCAATCTACTGGGGAAGCAATCGGCTGAGTGGCGTACATAAACTGGCTTACGACCTGCTCACACGTTATCGCCAACATAACCGGTATTTCGGACACGTAACCGATAGCGCGCTCTTTTGGGGCGACCTTTGTCATGAGCGCATTCGCTTTATGCGCAACTTCAGTTTTCGAGATATCAATACGCTGAAGTGCTGTCCGGCGATGCCATACCACGATCCGCAGCGGCCCTATGTCAACTACTGGTTTGCCTCCTCGGAAGGGGCGAAGCTGGAATCATTCATTAATTGCATAAGCGAATCCAGTCAGGATCGACTCGAAAGCGAAGGTGGCGCCTGCATAATGTACACGCACTTTGCCTGCGGTTTCGCCAGAGACGGGCGGTTGGATCGACGCTTCATCTCGCTTATGGAGCGTCTGGCCTCGAAACGGGGTTGGTTCGTTCCGGTCGAAACGCTTCTGGATTATTTGTTGAAGACAAGAAATACCCACGACTTGACCACAAGTGAACGCGCCCGACTTGAACGGCGCTGGCTCCGAAGCAAACTGATCACTGGACCGTCATAGGAAAGAGGCCATCAGCGTGCCCATCGCGATTGTTCCATACGAGCACAAACACATCGATGCCGTCAAGCAGTTTAACCAACGCCTTAGTGCCAAGGGAATCACCATGCGGTTCCCTGAGACTGAGGCGCCGAATTGGTTGCCTAAAGTTGGAAACCGGGAAATCTATCAGGAATATTTCCTGGCGATGGATGGTGACATTGTCAGGGGCGGATACATTCTCAAGCATCAGCAGTTCGAATTGCGAGGCGAGCGCGTTGACATTGGCAATTACCAGTTGCCGATCTCGGAAGGAATCATCGACACGCGCTTTGGATATGTCGCGCTGAGTCTGCTCAGCGACGCGATCCGCCGTCAGCCGCTCTTGTACTGTCTTGGCCTCGGCGGTTATGAGCAGCCGATCACCAGGTTATTGCAGGGGATGGGATGGGAAATGGTTTTGGTGCCGTTCTATTTCAAAGTTCTGCGACCGGCAAAATTTCTGCGCCAAATCAGCTTCCTGCGCAGCACGCCTTTCCGCCGGCTTCTGCTCGACACACTTGCCCTGAGCGGAATTGGCTGGGCGATGATCAAATTCAGGCAGTTGCTTCAGCGCCGGTTGCTGGGTTTGCGTGCCCATGCAGCAGCAAACATCGGACCATTTGAATCCTGGGCCGATCGACTCTGGCAGGATGCACGGAGCAATTTTGTCATGTCGGCCATTCGCGACGGCGAAGTAATGGATATCCTCTATCCCGAGAGCGACAACAGATTTAAGAAGACAAGAGAGACTTCAGACGGACGGACTGTCGGCTGGACAGTGTCGCTCGTGACTCAGATGTCGAACCACAAGTTTTTCGGCAATATGAAGGTAGCTTCCGTGGTTGACTGCCTGTCGCTTGCCGGCTATGAAAGAATGACGCTCAGTGGCTGCCTTTCGATGTTGGCCGGGGAGAAGCCGGACTTGATCGTCACCAACCAGTCTAATTCGACATGGTGTCGCGCGTTCGAACATTTGGGATTCCTCTTGGGACCGTCCAATTTCGTTTTCGCGGTATCACCACAATTAGCCGCCCGGTTGGGACCGCTGGCTGAGACACTCGGCGTCACTCATCTTAATCGCGGCGACGGTGACGGACCGATTCACTTATAAGTAGCTTCTTGATTTCCACGGGTACTATTCGACCGCGAAAATTAACGGGTCAGAATTCGGAGAGCGATCTCATCCTATAATCAATGATCCTTGCTGCGTGCTCAGATTTGAGCCCCGCCTGAAGCGGTCGTTTTGCGGGAAGGTTCAAACTCGCGATCTTGATTCGTTCGACCAGACTTTTGTCGTATCCCCATTTATCCGCCACGCGCACGGCGAAATCGTACCGTGACAAATGATCGGGTCCGGCAAGGTGAAGTACCCTGGGGAGATCGTCAACTTGGGCCAGCTTCCAAATTGCTGCCGCGAGGTCGGAGACTTCAGTCGGGTTGTTGAAAAGATCATCCGCGGCATGGTACGTATTTCTGCTTGATAACCTTTCAGTGATGCCACGAAGCAGATTCCGTGGCGCTGCATTTTCGACGGAGTAGAGTGCACAGACCCGGACTACGCAAGCGTTTGCCCTTGATGCTGCGACGGCTTCTTCCGCCCGCAATTTGGATAGCCCATAGAAATTGATTGGATTGGCAGATTCATTTTCGAGGTGGGGGCCGTGCTCACCGTCAAAAACATAATCGGAAGACACATGGATCAGCCGGAATCCTGACTCCCAGGCGCTGGCGGCGATATTGGCCGATACCAGAATGTTATTCCGCATTGCGAAATAGTGGTCGACCTCGCAACGATCCACATCTGAAGCTCCCGCGCAGTTGATCACCAAATCGTAACGATTATTCTTGAGTAGCGCCATCGTCGCCTCGGCATCGCTCAGGTCGATCTGAAAAGATTCGCCTCCAGTGTGAATCGACAGCGGTCTGCTGAGAAACGTGGCGTCAACGGTAACGCCCCGAGGCATTAGTTTCAGAAGTGTTGAGCCGAGCAATCCAGCCGCGCCGGTGACAAGAACTCGCGATGCCATTATCTCTGCCGGTAGTGTTTGTCGTGGAAGGTTGTTACGTCAGAAGCCCGAAGGCGACTGAATATCTGCTCGCTCTCGAGATACCAATCTACGGTTTGCCGCAATCCGGCGGCTAGTTCGCGCTCCGGTATCGCTCCAAAACGTTGCACATACTTGCTGGAGTTAAGACTATAGCGGCGATCGTGTGCCGGGCGGTCAGTGACATGTTCGATCCTGGTGTCGCTTCCAAGCAATGCAACCAATTGCTGCACCAAGTCCAGATTCGTGCTTTCTCCCGACGCGCCAATGTTGATAATCTCACCGGCTGGAAAAGCGCTGATCAGCTTCAGGAGAGCACTACAGAAGTCGTCGACATATAGCCACGACCGTCGCTGCTTTCCGTCGCCATAAACCGGCAGCGGCTTGCCACAACGCGCAAGATGAATAAAGTAGGGTATCAGTTTCTCGGGAAACTGCCTTGGGCCGTAGTTGTTGGTCGTTCGCACGATACACGCACTTTGTCCGAAAGTCTTGATTGCTGACAGCACCATCAAATCCGCAGCCGCCTTGCTCGCCGCATAGGGACTGGTTGGATTGAGCGGAGATGATTCCGAGAATGACTCTCCGTCTCCGGCAGGACCATAGACTTCATCCGTCGAAATTTGCAGCAGGGGACTCTCGGTATCGCGGCAGAACGACAGGACGGCATCGGTGCCAAGAACATTCGTCTTCACAAATTTCGCCGTGTAGTACAGCGAACGATCGACATGTGTCTCGGCGGCGAAATTGACGACCAGATCGAAGTGGACATTCTTGATCTCCGACAACATGCCAATGTCGCAAATATCCAATTCCGTAACACTGACGGACTTAGAGCGGTACAGTTCGCCCAGGTTGTCCAGCGAGCCCGCGTAAGTGAGCGCATCTACGACGGCAATGATTGCATCGGGATAGGTTGTGCGAAGATGTCTGGTGAAATTTGAGCCGATGAATCCGCAGCCGCCACAGATCAGGAACTGCTTAGCCATCCTTGCGGGACCAATCGTAGGGAATGTCCGAGCCGTGTGGGTCGAGGCGATACTCGTCCGGCTTTTCGTAGTTGTATGGCTGTGACGGAATATTGAGAATCATCAGTTCGTCGGTTCCGATGTTCTTGAAACCATGATAAATGCCGGGCGGAATCTGGATCAGGAGTCGCCTTTCATCGCAGGGAAAGAGCTCGTTGATTTCTCCCTTGGTAGGCGAGCCATCTCGCGAGTCATAGAGTACAAGCTTGCCCGATCCCCTGATGACGCAAAGATTGTCAATCTGCAGTTTGTGCAGATGCCACGCCTTGACGACACCCGGAAAGCACGTGGTTATATAGGCCTGTCCAAAGCCGGCGAACTGGCTCTCGTCAGAGCGCAAAATCTCAAATAGTCTGCCCCGTTCATCACAGTGCAGTTTCAGTTCCTTAACTTTTACTCCTGAAATCACGTCCTCATCCCTTCGCTGAATTAAGCGTCTCTTCTCTTACGAGAGTTCCGGCGCGATATAGCGATTCGAAAGTTCCGGCATCGCTCCACCACCCGGATATAATATGATAATCGGCTAATCCCTGGCGGATGTAATGATTTGACACGTCAGTGATTTCATATTCTTTGCGTTGTGACGGCGTCAGCGTGTCGATTATCTCGAACACACTGGCGTTGTAAAGATATACGCCAATTACCGCGTAATTGGATTTCGGCTTAGCTGGTTTCTCTTCGACACCAATCAGACGGCGTTCTTCATCGAATACGGCGACACCGAATCGCTGAGGGTCGTCTATTTGCTTGAGAAAAAGGCGGGCGCCCATGCCGCTCTCCGCGAACGTCTTGACCTGTGGGGCGATGTCGTCCTCAAGAATATTATCGCCCAGAATCGTGCACACCTGGTCGTCGTCGACAAATGCTCTCGCTAATGACAGCGCTTTGGCGATGCCCTCCTCGCCCTCTTGATAAGCGAAGTGCAGTCGATTTAGGCCAAACTCCTTGCCATTGCCGAGCAGGCGCAGAAATTCGCCGGCGTGATTTCCGCCGGTGACGATCATAATATCCGTAATTCCAGCGCGGACGAGTGTGCGGATGGGATAGTAGATCATCGGCTGGTCATAAATGGGAAGCAGATGCTTGTTGGTGACTTTCGTCAAAGGATACAGACGCGTGCCAAGTCCGCCTGCGAGCACAACTCCCTTCATCTCGGTCGCCTAACTCCCAAATTACCAATTCCGACAACAGGTTAGCTGGGCACAAAATATAAGTCTCTTGTTGAATTATCAATATTTATCTGCTATCATCGCGGGAAATGGTGCGCATCATCGCTCATCGGGGTTCGTCACGGGCCTTCCCCGAAAACAGCTTAAGTGCCTTTCGAAATGCAGTGGCGCACGGGGCCGATTCTCTTGAGGTCGACCTCCGCTGCTCCAGCAACGGCGTTATCTATTGCTTTCACGACCACCATTTAAGCCGGCTCACCGATGGCACCGGCTATTTCCAGAGAACGAGTTCCGGGCAACTAGAAGGTCTCCGAATGGCAGAGCAAGAACGGATTCTGCGGTTTGATGACTTTCTGGCTGAATTTGCCGGCAAAGCACAGATAGTCCTCGATATCAAATCAACAGGCATCGAGGGCGACATACTGCGGCTGGTTTCGCGCCATGCCCGAAAAGCCAACATTATCTTTTCATCATTCGATGCGCGCATACTCTCCCGAGTCAAGTCATTGCACCCGTCGGCGAAAACGGCGCTGATACTGGGGCCGGTCAGAAACCTCAAAATCAAACTCAGTATTGCATCTTACATCGTCAAGCGGCTGACCAAGCTCGACTGCGTTGCCGCGCATCTGTCCGCCCGAATTGCCAAACCACGCCTGGTCGCCAAGTTATTGGAGAACGGTTTTGATGTTGCCGTGTGGACGGTGGACGACATTGTGACGGCAGAGAAACTGGCGAGTTTTGGGGTGTCGGGGATCATTACCAATGTGCCTGAAGAATTGTCCCGATTTCGTGGGCGTCTGCGTTCGAGAGCAGTATAACGGTTGATTGTTGTCGAGCCCGCCAAGATAACGTGAATCACAGGTGCCGCTGCTTCGTACAAATTGACAGAGTGTCGCCAGGATCAATTTACAGATAGGGATGTCATGACAAGAATGTTTCAGCTGCTATTTCTGATTGCCTTTTCTTGCTCTTCGCTCGCAGGTCTCACGTTACAGGAAGTTCTCAAGAAAGAAGCCGACGCTTTGGGCGGTTTGGCCAAGCTGCGTGGCATCACGTCTTACGCCGTTACGGCCGATATTGAAGTCGGCGGAATGAAAGGAAATGCCGCCACCTACTTTCAAGCTCCCGACAAATACCGCGTCGATTTGTCCCTGCCGATGATGGGTTACAGCCAGGGTTGCAGCGGCGATGATTGCTGGATGAAGGACAATCAGGGTTTGGTGCATTCCTTAGGGGCCGACCTCAAACGAATGCTGGTGACACAGTCGGTAATTGACAAATGGGACTACACCGATTCAGCCACTTTCAATGGTGTCCTCTCGTTGCTCGACGGCACACAGAAAATTGACAGCTTTGAATGTTACGTAATAAAGATCGAGCCCAAAGGCGGCGCACCCGCGCGGCTGTTTGTCGATCAGGCCAGCTTTCTCCCTAGACAGGTCGCCATGACCACCGAAATGGGAGAGGTTTTCACGCGCATGAGTGACTATCGCCCTGTCGCTGGCATACTGATACCATTCCGCAACCGGGAAATGTCCGACGCGGGTTTCATTTCGGCCGTTAGCATTGTGAAAGATGTGAAGCTTAACATTCCACTATCAGATACTCTATTTGTGCGACAAACCGCTTCGGTTGATGAAAGTGGTTTGCCCAAGGGTGTTGACTCTGTTTCCGTGCCCTTTGAGTTGTTCCGCAATCATGCTTACGTGAAGGTGCTCATCAACGGCAAGGGACCATTTGAATTCATCTTCGACACCGGCGCTGGTGGCACCGGCCTCAACAAACGATTGATTTCCTCTCTCGGGCTGGAGCGCCTTGGCGCGACCGAAGCCAGAGGAGTTGGAGGGGCAGACTCCGCCGAGGTATTCCGGATTGATTCACTCACAATCGGCGACTTACAAATTTCGAATCTATCGGGCTTCGCCGTGGATTTCGGCTCGATCGAAGCTGCCGGCACCAAGAAGATAGACGGCGTTGTCGGCTACGACTTGTTAAGCCGTTACGTGTCTCGGGTGGACTATGAATCGCACACCTTGACACTTTATCGCCGCGATCTGACACCGCGCGATTATTGGGGTGACAGGTGTCCCGCGACGATTGACTTTCGCGTGCCTTATGTCGATGCCGTCATAAATGATTCTATCAGTGGCCGCTTTCGCCTCGACACCGGTTCCGGGTCAACGATCGACTTCAATTCACCTTTTGTTCAGGCGCACAAACTTGTCAGCGGTGACTCAGCGAACTACACGCCCGTGACCAGCGTCGGCATCGGCGGTGGAGCAGCAGGAAAGCTGGGCGTCCTGCCGTCGTTGCAGTTGTGCGGAAACAGAATCGATAGTCTCTTCGTAAGTTACTCATCTTCTGCCGAAGGGATCTTTGCCGGTCCGAACACCGCCGGAAATATCGGGGCGGCGGTTCTGAAACGATTTGCCGTCACTTTCGATTACGGGCGGGAAGCTGCGTATTTCAGGAAGATTGCCGCGCCCGCAGGAAGCGAACGGCCGGGGAATATGGCCGGCTTGGAATTCAGCCGCGTGCTAAATGATATTGTCGTGTCGAGGGTGCTTCCCGGACGTTCCGCGGATGGTTTTCTCTTGCCCGGCGACGTAATTGTGTCTGTTGACGGCTACGACGCGAAAAATATGTTGCTTGAACAGATCGATCATCTCCTGAACGGAAGGCGCGGCAACATTGTAGAAATTGAGGTTCAACGAGAGAACCAGGTCATTAAAGTGAAGTTGATGCTGAATGAGTTGTATTGAAGTTCAACTCGGCTGCCGATATAGCTTTATGCAACCATTTGGAGGTGACATTTGAGAGTTGGAGTGCTGACAGGCGGTGGTGACTGCCCCGGATTGAATGCTGTAATTCGCGCAGTCGTCCGCAAAGGCATAAATAAACATCATTGGGAGATCATTGGTATCCGCGAGGGCTGGAAAGGCCTGCTGGCGGAACCCAAGATACAAGTTCTCGGGATCAATGATGTCTCCGGCATCATGCATCGCGGAGGCACCATACTCAAAACCTCGCGAACGAATCCGCTGCGCAACGGCACGAGCGCCGAACAACTGGCCAAGAATCTGAGGAAGCTTCATATCGATTGCCTGGTAGCTATTGGCGGCGAGGACACGCTCGGCGTTGCCAAGAAACTTGCAGATCAGGGTGTCAAGGTCGTCGGCGTTCCCAAAACCATAGATAACGATTTGTCCGGCACTGACCAGACTTTCGGATTCGATACGGCAGTCAATACTGCGATGGAAGCGATTGACCGGCTGCACACCACCGCCGAATCCCATAACCGGGTATTGATCTGCGAGGTGATGGGACGCCACACGGGCTGGATTGCTCTCTATGCAGGCTTGGCTGGAGGTGGCGATGTCATTTTGATTCCCGAGCGGCCGGTAACCATTGAGAGAGTTTGCGACTTGATTCGCCATCGCCACGGTCGTGGTAAGGACTTCTCTATCATCGTCGTTTCCGAGGGAGCGAAAGTCTCCTTTGACGAGGGAGTAAACGATGACGGCACGCTGATCGTGCAGGACATGAAGGTAGACCAGTTCGGTCATGTCCGTCTTGGCGGAATAGCAACCTTGATGGCTGAACAAATCGAAAAGCGTACGGAATTTGAGACGCGGGCTGTTATTCTCGGCCACATCCAGCGTGGTGGTTCGCCGACCGCGTTTGATCGCGTCCTGGCAACGCGGTATGGCTCGGCGGCGGTCGATCTGATTGCGCAGGACAAATTTGGCCAAATGGTGGCGTTGCGCGGCAACGAAATCATTGGTGTTGAACTGACGGAGGCCGTATATTGCCTCAAGAAAGTTGACGACCGCATGATCGAGATGGCGGAGGAGTATATTGGCTAGACGCACGCTGGCGACCGCAGGAATAATCCTCCTGTTGTCGATTGGCGCTTTCGGGGGTCAGCCAAAGGGAACGTCCGGGGTCGGGATACGCCTGGGTTTCTACGATCAAAGCCACAATCAAATAGACCTATCCAAAAGCGACGTTCAGGTATTCGCCAACCGCAATGTGATATACATTGAGGCCTACGTAAATTACTACGTCACCGATTATCTGGCGCTGGTGGCCAATCTCGCCAGCTACTCGAAGGGGGACATTCGCTTTGACCTTTATCAACGATTCAACCTACTACGGAACCTTCGTCGGGCAGGCGATTGTCTATCCAATACAAGTCGGACTGAAATTATCGCCTTTCATGGCGCGTTTCCCGATCCGTAACATGCCATTTATCGAAGGTGGCGGGGCGCTGATCGTCGGCCGCGAAACAGCCGAGATTGGCAACAATGTTGCCTATTATACCCCTCTGGAAAACGGCTCCGTGCGTTCATCGACCAATTTCAACTGGTGGCTCGGTGTCGGTAGCGAGATTCCACTTTCGGAGAGCATTCAACTTGATTTCATGGTCAAGTATATTAGAACCCAGTTTTCGGACTACATCGCCGGAATCAAGGATTACTCCGGCGTGCAGATTACTGTCGGTATAGGATATTTCAAGCTCCATAAGAAAAAATAGGAAGGGAGACCTCATGGCAACCAAGATTGCGATCAATGGTTTTGGCAGAATTGGCAGACAGATAATCAGAATAGCGATCGGCTCGGGCAAATTGGAGTTCGTCACGATCAACGATATCACCGATGCGCCGACGCTAGCGCACTTATTCAAGTATGATTCCATTCACGGGAAGTTCAAAGGCGAAGTGAAGGTTGAAGGCGAGAATCTCGTCATCAACGGCAAGACAATCAAGATC
This sequence comes from uncultured bacterium, assembly GCA_963726455.1. Lineage (GTDB taxonomy): Bacteria > Zixibacteria > MSB-5A5 > CAIYYT01 > CAIYYT01 > CAIYYT01. The sequence continues at coordinate 1,383,885 of CAVSCK010000004.1, read as the reverse complement.
ACGAAAGAACTTGATCCCGCCAAATTGAATCACGGTGGTAGTGGCGCGCAGGTAGTTGTAGAATCGACGGGCAAATTCACCGACCGTGCCGGCGCCGAAAAACATCTGGCGGCGGGCGCAAAGAAGGTTTTGATATCCGCACCTGCGAAGCAGCCTGACGGTACCTTCGTGTTCGGTGTCAATTTCGATCAATACGACAAAGCCAAACACAACATTATCTCGATCGGCTCCTGCACCACTAACGGCCTCGCGCCTGTGGTCAAAGTGCTCAACGACACCTTCGGTATCGAAAAGGGTTTCATGACCACGATTCATGCCTTCACCAACGATCAACGAATTCTCGATCTTCCGCATAAAGATTTGCGCCGTGCGCGTGCCGCCTCGATGTCGATGATTCCGACTACCACCGGCGCCGCCAAAGCCATCGCCGAAGTTATCCCGGAGATGAAGGGTCGGATGGACGGCTGCTCCGTGCGCGTGCCGACCCCGGATGGTTCGCTGATTGATCTTGCAGTCTGGTTGAGAAAAGAAGTCACCAGGGAATCAATCAACAGCGCTATCAAAGCCGCCGCGGCAGGTCCGCTGAAAGGCATCCTGGAGTACACCGAGGAACCGCTGGTGTCGATTGACGTGGTCGGCAACACACATTCCTCCGTGTTCGACTCGTTGATGACACAGGCCAACGGCCAGTTTGCGAAGGTGTTCTCCTGGTACGACAACGAGTGGGGATTCTCCTGCCGCATGGTCGACGCTTTGGAGCGGATGATGTAGTATGAACAAGCTAACGATTGACGATTTGCAATTGGCGGGCCGCAAGGTTCTGATGCGGGTCGACTTCAATGTCCCGTTGAAGGACGGCGTGGTCAAAGACGACTTGCGCATCAGAGCATCTTTGCCTTCGATCAACAAGGTCGTGCAGTCAGGCGGCAAGCTCATACTGATGTCGCATCTGGGCCGGCCTGACGGGCAGGTAGTTCCCAAAATGAGTCTTAAGCCGGTGGCGAGTATTTTGGAAAAGCTGAGCGGCCACAAGGTTTACTTCGTCAACGATTGCATCGGCCCGGAAGCTGAACAGGCGGCGGCAAACCTCAAGAACGGTGAGATTCTTTTGCTTGAGAATCTGCGGTTCCATCCTGAGGAAGAAGAGAACAATCCTGAATTCGCGCAGAAACTCGCATACCTGGGCGATGTCTATATCAACGATGCTTTCGGCACCGCCCATCGTGCGCATGCTTCGACCGAGGGTGTGACACGCTACTTCGATCAGTCCGCGGCGGGCTACCTGATGAAAAAGGAACTCGACTACCTGGGTAACGCGCTGGCGAATCCCCAGCGGCCTTTCGTGGCTCTTCTGGGCGGCGCCAAAATTTCCGGCAAGATCGATGTCATCACCAACCTGCTTGGTAAAGTTGACAAAATCATTATCGGCGGCGGGATGGCGTTCACATTCGAGAAAGCGCAAGGACAGGAAATCGGTGGTTCACTTTTGGAAGCCGACAAAGTTGAGCTAGCCGGTGACGTGCTTAAACAAGCAGTGTCCAAGAATGTAAAGCTGATCCTTCCGGTTGATTTCGCCTGCGCCCCGGAAATCTCCGATTCAGTCCAAGTGACAAATTGTCCGGCAGGTAAAATTCCCGCCAATCTGAAGGGACTTGATATCGGCCCCGAGACAATCAAGCTGTTTGCGTCGGAGTTGGCTGGTTGCAAGACCGTAGTCTGGAACGGACCGATGGGCGTATTCGAAAACGAGAAGTTCGCGGTCGGCACGATGAAAATGGCGCAGGTACTGGCAGACTTGACCGGAGCCGGTGCGATTACGATCGTCGGTGGCGGTGATTCTGCGGCCGCGGTCGCCAAGGCGGGACTGGAGGACAAGTTCTCGCATGTTTCCACCGGTGGCGGTGCGTCTTTGGAATTCCTTGAAGGCAAGGTGCTGCCCGGAGTGGCGGCACTAACGGACAGGAAGTGAGCGCAAAATGAGAAAGAAACTTGTCGCCGGAAATTGGAAAATGTATACGACGCCCGACAAGGCGGCGGCCTTAGCTAAAGGCGTCGCCGAGTTTGTCGGTTCTTCTGCCGATCCGCAAGTCGTTGTCTGTCCGCCGTTTACTTCGCTTGCCCAGGCGGTCGCGGTGGTCAAAGGGTCGGCTGTTGCAGTAGGCGCTCAGAACATGCACTGGGAGGACGAGGGAGCATTCACCGGCGAGGTGAGCGGGAAAATGCTGTTGACGCTGGGCTGCTCTTTTGTTATTTTGGGACATTCGGAACGACGGCAGCTCTTTTTTGAGACCGACATGCTTGTCAACCAGAAACTCAAGAAGGCGTTGTCGCTAGGCCTGAACCCGATCGTCTGTGTCGGCGAGACTTTGACTCAAAGAGAAGCCGGTGAGACGATGAATGTGGTTCAGAGCCAGGTACTTGGATCTTTGGATGGCGTTCCGGCCGACGACTTTCGGCGTACGGTGATTGCCTACGAACCTGTCTGGGCAATCGGTACCGGAAAAACCGCTTCGCCTCATCAGGCAGAGGAGGTTCACGGGTACATCCGGGCGGTGCTGCGTGATCGTTACGGCTCAGTGGTCGACAACGTACTGCTTTTGTACGGCGGTTCCATCAAGCCCGACAACGCGCGCGAACTGTTCGGGCAGCCGAATATCGACGGAGGTTTGGTCGGCGGAGCCAGTTTAACAGCAGAGTCGTTCAATAAAATTATTGCGGCGGCTCGACGGTAGCAGGAGGAAAGTTAAGTGTTCGCAATTCTCATCATCATCCACATCATTATTTGCAGCGGTCTGATACTCGTGGTGCTTATGCAGTCCGCGAAAGGCGAAGGATTAGCGGGCGCATTTGGCGGCGGCGGTTTGAGTGGCGCCGTGTTTGGCGGTCGGGGTGCAGCCACGTTTCTTTCCAAAGCTACTACTGCCCTGGCTATTCTGTTCATGATATCCTGCATCTCGCTGACGCTGGTTGCCCGAGGCCGTTCCGCGGCTGCTGCTGCCGGCGAATCTGCCGTTGAACGCATGGCGACCGAACAACCGGTCCAGGCTCCTGCTCCGACACCGGCGCCCGCGCAAGGTGGTCAGCAGCAGGGAACCCAGCAAACAACACCACCGTCAGGCGGAAATTAGTTTCTGACTGGTGTAACAGATATTATCCGGCAGGGATTTCCTCTGCCGGATTTCTTTTTGTCTTCTTGCTGACATCTCTTGTCATCTCAGGCGAACTTGCCGTTGTGTCGAGTCTTTGCTGCTGTGTTAGGTCTTTAACGTTGAGCAAAGCAGGTCGGGTTCGGAACGCTGATTTGGCAATCAGACAGGCCATTTCGAAAGACCGGCTTGATCTTGGGAACGCCGTGGATAGATCACCGAGTGAGAAACCCGACATTGTCTATGTTGATGCGACCGGCGAACGTCGGGTTTGCCGTTGTGTCGGGCCTTTACCGTTGTGTCAGGTCCTGCCAAACCCGGTACCTCACTCAACAAGTGGGACTTCCCGAAATCAACAGCTCCCGTCAACCTGACCGATACCCCACTCCGCGTAGAACGTTGCTTGGGTGCCCCACCGCTTGCGGTGGGTTGATTGCGTGACATCCATCCCCCAAAAAGGCGACCGTCGCGAACGTGTCATTCCCACGAAGGTGGGAATCCAGGCTGGTTTGACTCGCTACCCCACTCAGCGAGCGGGACTTCCCGAAAACAACAGCTCCCCTCAACCTGACCGATACCCCACTCCGCGTAGAACGTTGCTTGGGTGCCCCACCGCTTGCGGTGGGTTGATTGCGTGACATCCATCCCCCAATGAGGCGACCGTCGTGGGCGTGTCATTCCCACGAAGGTGGGAATCCAGGCTCATTCTGAAATTAGTCTTGTTACAGCAAAACAGGTCGGGTTCCGAACGCTGCTTTGGCAATCAGACAGGTCACTTCGAAAGACCGGCTCGATCTTGCGAACGCCGTGGATAGATCACCGAGTGAGAAACCCGACATTGTCTATATTGATGTGACCCCACACCTTCTTCACGCTCCAACCACTCAACGTTCCCGTTGCGATTTCCAATCCAGGTATCTATCATACCCGGCAGTCATGGCAACCAACACTGACATCTACGGAATCATCGGCGCCAACATCGGCTATTCGCTTTCGCCTGATATCTATGCCGAGCTGTTCTCGTTCAAGAAGATTGCCGCAGTCTACAAAGTGTTCGATCTGGCGACGTCAGACTTGCCGGACTTCATCAAGGCCGTCCGTCTGCTGCCGCTCGCCGGATTCAATATCACTATCCCGCACAAACGCGCTGTCCTGCCGCTGCTCGACCGCCTTGACTGGGTGGCCGAGCAAACGCAATCGGTCAATCTCGTGATCAACCGCAAAGGCGTTCTCGTCGGTTACAACACCGATTATGACGGCATCAGGCAAAGCATCGAGACGCGCCTGAAATTCGCCGCCAAGAGTTCGAAGGTCGCCGTAATCGGTTCCGGCGGAACCGCTCAAACCGTTTACTATTATCTCGCCTCCCGAGGAGCCGCCAGCATCAGCGTTTATCACCATTCCACGGTTTCCCTGCTGCGTTTCGGAACGTTCGTGCGTAAACTAAAACGGACATCGCAGTATCGCCAGGCGCTGCTTGAAGGCCGCATTGATGATCTTCGTGAGTGCGACCTCTGCATCAATTGCACGCCCGTTCCGATAACTGATATAGTTGACGAGGATGCTCTCAAGAAAGTGAAAAGGATTTTCGAACTGCGATACGGCAATTACGATCTGGTCAAGCGCGGCCATCTACGGGGCAATTACATGCTCGCCGTGCAGGCCGCCAGGAATTTCAAGATCATGACCGGCCGGGAGGTAAACGTCAACCGCATAATGAAGATCATCGATGGAGCCGTGTATCATGATTAGATATTTGACTGCCGGCGAATCTCACGGACCGATGCTGACCGCCATTGTCGAAGGCATCCCGTCGGGACTGAAACTCGACGCGAATGCGATCACGATTGACCTCCGTCGCCGACAAATGGGCTACGGACGCGGGCGCCGCATGCGAATCGAGCAGGATACGGCGATTGTGACCGCCGGAGTGCGCAACGGAAAAACCATCGGCAGCCCAATAGCCATACTCATTCAGAACAAGGACTGGAAGAACTGGAAGGGACAAAAGCGGGAGCCGCAACTCGTGCCGCGCCCCGGACACGCCGACCTTGTTGGTTATCTCAAATACGATCTCGATGACATCCAGGACGCCATCGAACGCTCCTCGGCGCGCGAAACCGCAGCCCGCACCGCGGCCGGCAACGTCGCCAAACAGTATCTGGATATGTTCGGCATCACGGTCTATTCCCACACGCGACAAATCGGACACGTGGTTTGTGACAAGTCGGTCAAGTTCAGCTCCAAAGTGTTCCGCGAGATTGAATCCTCATCCGTGCGCTGCGCCGACAAGAAAGTGGCTTCGGAAATGGTCAGGGCTATCGATCAGGCAGTGGAACGAAACGATACCCTGGGTGGCGTCAGCGAGATCGTAGTGACTGGCGTGCCGCTCGGTCTGGGAAGTTATGCCCAGGCAGATAGGCGCGCAACGACCCGACTGGCGGCCGCGATCATGAGCGTGCCGAGTGTGAAAGCTATCGAAATCGGAAACGGCATCGCTGCCGCGTCCGCATTCGGGAGTGACATTCACGACTCGATCGCATACGAAAAGAAATCTGGTTTTCGTCACGCGACGAACAATGCCGGTGGCATAGTTGGCGGCATCACCAACGGTGAAAACCTGGTAATTCGCGCCTATTTCAAACCGATCTCGACTTTGGGCAAGCCGCTGCCGTCTGTCAATCTGAAAACAAAACGCCCGACTCCGGCGCCGTACGTGCGGTCAGACATCTGCATTGTTCCGGCCGGGGGTGTCGTTTGCGAGGCCGTGATTGCCCTGGCCATTGCCGAGATGATGTCCGAAAAATTTGGCGGCGATTCGATGCGGGAAGTGTTGGCCAATCACCGCGCTTATCTGAGATATGTTCGCTCACGCTAAGAAACGCAATATCTTCCTGACCGGAATGATGGGGACGGGCAAAAGCTCAATCGGCGAAATCGTTGCCCGAAAGTTGGCCTACATGTTTATCGACACAGATGCTATAATCGAGCGCCGACATTCATTGCCGATCTCGGAAATCTTCGCGACATTAGGAGAGAATTATTTTCGCGATAACGAGGCAGCCCTTTTGAGTGGAGTAATCAGCCGCGAACTTCAAGTGGTTGCGACCGGCGGTGGGATGCTGGCAAACGCAGAGAACCTGAAGCTCGCCCGGGAAAACGGAATGGTGATACTTCTGCGCGCTCCCGTCGACATTCTGGCGGGACGCCTTGCCAACACCACGGATCGGCCGCTCCTGGAGGGCAGCGTTCCGGAGGAGCGACTACAGGAAATCTATAAAGAACGCGCAGCGATTTACGAAAGCATTGGCTGCAGCGTGGATACCGGAACGGATAGTCTGGAAACCGCGGCTGACAAAGTTATTGAACTCTATATGACATGGTTGAGCGAGTGAAGAAGTTTCTGTTCGTGCCGCAACTGCCGAAAGTCAAGTCACCGGTCTATTGTGGTTCCGGTGCGCTCAACAAGCTTGTGGCAGAAGATTTGGAAAGAAGTTTCACTTCCGTGCATGCCGTGATCGATGCGCGCGTGATGGAGCTGTACGGCACAGCATTGGTGAACAATTATCTCGGCAACGCTGAGGTCTATTCCTTCCCCCGTGGCGAACGGCACAAATCGTACAACCGTTTCCTGAGTTTGCTTCGCTGGCTGCACAGTCATGAAGTGGATCGGGGAGGTCTATTGATTGGGATCGGCGGCGGCGTCGTTACCGATATTGCCGGTTTGACGGCATCCACTTACAAACGTGGAATCGCCTACATTGCCGTTCCCACTACGATTTTGGCGCAAGTTGATGCGGCCATCGGCGGCAAAACGGCAATCAATCTTGGCAATACCAAGAATGTTGTCGGCACTATCTATCCACCGAGAATGGTTATCTGTGATAACATGTTCCTGCCGTCTCTGGGATCGAGCCAGATCAAAGATGGTGTGGTGGAAGCGCTGAAAGTATTCGCCGCTTACGACCGTCGACTATTCTCCAAGTATTCAATCAGAGCCGGGCAATTGATCGCAGGGCAGGGGCTCGATGCGATGATCGCAGATGCCATTCAGGGGAAGTTGTCAATCGTGAATTCTGACCCACTGGAGAAAGGGCAGAGGCAGATCCTGAATCTCGGACACACGACCGGTCATGCACTCGAGGTTGTCTGCGGCTGGTCGCATGGAAAAGCCGTGACGTTGGGAATTCTCGTTGCATTGGTGTTGTCCAGGCGAATCGCCGCACTTCCTGCAAAGGATTTCCAGATGATCTGGGATTGCTTCGCCGGGATCTATGGTCGTTTCGATCTGAACGGCGTAGCTGCATCAATGCTTTGGCAGAAGATCAAACATGACAAGAAGAGGTCGGGCGATAGAATCAATTTTGTGCTGCTCAATGCTTGCGGCTCATATCGGCTGGCTACGGTCACCGAAGGGCAGTTTACCAGGGCGTTTCAGGAAACCGGGGAGATGATACAGAAATGAAGAACATCGTTGTCATTCACGGTCCCAACCTCAATCTGCTGGGGCAGCGTGAGCCGGAGATCTACGGCAGTCAGACTCTTGAACAGATCAACAAAGAAATTGCGGACTACGCGCGCCGTCTGAACTTGACCGTTGAATTTCACCAGTTCAACACCGAAGGCGAATTCGTCGAACTGATTCACAGTTTCCTCGGCAAGGATGTTGGAGTGATAATGAATCCTGGCGGCTATGCCCACACTTCGGTCGCAATTCTCGATGCCCTCCTGGCGACGAAAGTGAAAGCGGTCGAAGTTCATCTGTCGAATGTCTATCGTCGCGAGGAGTTCCGGCACACCATGATCACGGCGCGCGGAGCGGTCGGTGTAATCAGTGGATTCGGAGTCTGGAGCTATCTGCTGGCAGTACAATATCTGGCGAACAACACGGCTTAGTTTATCCTTCCACACAAGACTGCAAAACAAAACCCCGCTCAAAGTGAGCGGGGTTTTGTTTCTATCTCTACGATGCTGTTGCAGTCGCGATGCTACTTAATCAACAACATCTTGCGCGTCTCGGAGAAGTCCTTCGAAACGATCTTGTAGAAGTAAATTCCCGAAGAAGCATTGGTGCCGTTGTCGTCTTTGCCGTTCCATCTGACCTGATGATAACCAGCCGGCACGGTGCCGTTGATGATCGTCGCGACGGTCTGGCCGGCAATATTATATACGGTAAGCGACATCTCACTGGCCGTCGGCAACGCGAATTCGATCACCGTCTCGGGATTAAATGGATTCGGATAGTTCTGGCCAAGAGCAAACTCAGTCGGCACCGCGGATTTGTCAATCTTCGCCAGCATCAGGTTGCCCTGGTAATCAGCTATCTCAACCGATTCCAGTACCGCGTCGCCGTCAACCCGCAGGACATGGCTTAATCCGGCTGCAATCGACTTGGCGGAAATGTCGTAGACCAACACCTTCAATTCACCGTCGGCAGATGTCTGCTTCAGCGTCAGATCCGTCAGGTTGTTGAAGCTGCATTCTCCATTCGTTCTGAAGGTCAGCAGCATCGCGCCGATATTGGTGCTCGACTCGGTGCTCAGAGAATTGCCGTCGTAATGCACGACCACTTCCTGGGCGAATGGCGCCAGCTTGGCGATCGGCAGAGCATCACCGGTGATGATTCTGATCAGGAAAACCAAATCTCCAACCGTCAGCGGCCGGCCGTCGGCGTTGACATCGGATGCTGCCACCTGAGCTTCCTGTCGCGGCGCCACGTAGAACGCGGATATGCCATACAGGAAGTAATTGGTGTAAAGCACCGCGTCGGAAATCTCGTTGGCAATTCCGTTCAGGTTGAGATCACCGCGTGCGTCGATTGAGTCGGCGCAGACGATATCGACACCGCCATACCGGAATTCGATGCTCCGGCTCGGATGATACTTGTCGCCGAGCATGCATTCATCCGGAGCGCCCATGCCGTTCGGGCGGATGCCGTCAGGATACTGGGCATCGTCAAGTTCGTCCCAGATCGTCTGGCCTTCGAACAAATAGATGCGCTTGTCGACAAAGAGAGTATCGCCGGTGACACTGGAAATACTGTTGTCGCCGCAATCCATCCAGAAGAATTTGACCGGCGCATATTGACAATCGAAGGTGCGGTCGTTGGTCACAAAGAACTTAACCTTGAACAGTTCGCTCGATGACGGTATCGCCGGGCCGTAACAGCTCGGATGGTGGGCTCCGTTGTTCACATCCGCGATCGAGACAATTCGGAGCAGTCCGGATGGGCATGGTCCGCCGCAATTGCCGTTGGCGCCAAAACGATAGGTGAAGTATTCCCAGTCGCAGGAAGTCAGCATCTGTCCCGGCTGTACTTCCATCGCCGTCAGCGCCGATGCATCATAGGACAACAGGAAGTCAAAGCCGCCAAAGTCGGCGCCGTCGCCGGTAATCGTTACACTGACAAACTCGTATTGACCTTGCAGTGAATTGTGCGTCTTCTGTACTTTCACCGCAAACCGGCTGATAGTGTCGCAGTCCACCAGCGTAACGAAATGATTATGCGACACCTGGGTCTGCAGACCGCAGCTATCCAAAGCCGTTAGCGTAAACGAGAAGTTCCCGCCGGCTGTTGGATTGAAGCAGATTGTGCCGTTGCCACCGCCATAGCTGAGTGTCGGCGTCGGCGAACCGGAGGCCGTGATTTGCTTGAGATTCACGTCGGCGTCCGAATAGTTGAATGCCACACAAACCTGGCCTACCCCTGATTGCTGACAGAAGATGGTGGTATCGCTCGCCGCCACATTAAGCGTAGGCGCCACGTTAATCCGCACGTTCACCACCGCGGTGTCATAGTCAGTAGCGCCGCAAGCGTCAGTTGCCTTCAGCACGAACTGATAGGAGCCGCTCGCTGTTGGGTTGAAGCAAATCTGGCCACCGCTGTAGGTTCCCGTACCTGACACCAGTTGACAGGTCGCCAGGTCGTTGTCCGGATCGCTGCAGCCGGCGGTCCAGCAAATCTGCTGTCCCAGCGCCTGGCAGGTCAAATTCTGGTCGGCGCCGGCATTCGCTACGGGCGCCTGATTGATAGTCACATGGGCAATCGAAGTATCGTAGTCCGTCTCACCACACGCATCAGTGGCTTTCAGGATGAATGTGTATGTGCCCGAACCAGTCGGCGTGAACACAATTGCGGTACCATTATATGTTCCTGGTCCGCTGGTCAACTGGCAGGTCGACAGGTTGCCATCCGGATCAGAGCAGTTCGCGGCGATACTAATTGCAGCCGGTGTGCACTGTGACAGTGTCGTGTCACGTCCCGCATTGGCAACCGGTGCCTGATTCAAAGTCACATTAGCAACTGAAGTGTCATAATCTGTCGCGCCGCAAGCATCGGTCGCTTTCAGGATGAACGTGTATGTGCCTGAACCAGTCGGCGTGAACACAATCGCAGTACCATTGTAAGTTCCAAGTCCGCTGGTCAACTGGCAGGTGGACAAGTTGCCATCAGGATCAGAGCAGTTCGCGGCGATACTAATTGCAGCCGGTGTGCACTGTGACAGTGTCGTGTCTCTGCCCGCATTCGCAACCGGAGCTTGATTGAGCGTCACATGAGCAACCGAGGTATCATAGTCTGTCGCGCCGCAGGCATCAGTAGCTTTCAAGATGAACGTGTAAGTGCCACTTCCAGTCGGCGTGAACACAATCGCGGTACCATTGTAAGTTCCAAGTCCGCTGGTCAACTGGCAGGTCGACAGGTTGCCATCAGGATCAGAGCAGTTCGCCGCAATACTGATTGCAGCCGGGGTGCACTGTGACAGCGTCGTGTCTCTGCCCGCATTGGCAACCGGCGCTTGATTCAGGTCACGTTAGCAACCGAAGTATCATAGTCTGTCGCGCCGCAAGCATCGGTAGCTTTCAGGATGAATGTGTAAGTGCCAGAACCAGTCGGCGTGAACACAATCGCAGTACCATTGTAAGTTCCAAGTCCGCTGGTCAACTGGCAGGTGGACAAATTGCCATCAGGATCAGAGCAGTTCGCGGCGATACTAATTGCAGCCGGTGTGCACTGTGACAGTGTCGTGTCTCTGCCCGCATTGGCGACAGGCGCTTGATTCAAGAGTTACGTAAGCAACCGAAGTATCATAGTCTGTTGCGCCGCAAGCATCGGTAGCTTTCAAGATGAACGTGTAGGTACCTGAACCAGTCGGCGTGAACACGATTGCGGTACCATTATAGGTTCCCGGTCCGCTGGTCAACTGGCAGGTCGACAGGTTGCCATCAGGATCAGAGCAGTTGGCGGCAATACTGATCGCAGCCGGTGTGCACTGTGACAGCGTGGTATCTCTGCCCGCATTCGCAACTGGTGCTTGATTCAAGGTCACATTAGCAACTGAAGTATCATAATCAGTCGCGCCGCAAGCATCAGTAGCTTTCAAGATGAACGTGTATGTACCTGATCCCGTCGGCGTGAACACAATCGCGGTACCATTATATGTCCCGAAACCGCTAGTCAACTGGCAGGTCGACAGGTTGCCATCGGGATCAGAACAATTGGCAGCGATACTAATTGCCGCCGGTGTGCACTGTGACAGTGTGGTATCTCTGCCCGCATTCGCAATTGGTGCCTGATTCAAAGTCACATTAGCAACTGAAGTGTCATAATCAGTCGCGCCGCAAGCATCGGTCGCTTTCAATATGAACGTGTATGTACCTGATCCCGTCGGCGTGAACACAATCGCGGTGCCGTTGTAGGTTCCCGGCCCGCTGAACAACTGGCAGGTCGACAAGTTGCCATCCGGATCAGAGCAGCTTGCGGCGATACTAATTGCAGCCGGTGTGCACTGAGACAGTGTCGTGTCTCTGCCCGCATTGGCAACCGGTGCCTGATTCAGAGTCACGTAAGCAACCGAGGTGTCATAATCTGTCGCACCGCACGCATCAGTGGCCTTCAAGATGAAAGTGTAAGTACCACTTCCCGTCGGCGTGAACACGATTGCAGTACCATTGTAAGTTCCAAGTCCGCTGGTCAACTGGCAGGTGGACAGGTTGCCATCAGGATCAGAGCAGTTCGCGGCAATACTAATTGCAGCAGGTGTGCACTGTGACAGCGTCGTGTCTCTACCCGCATTGGCAACTGGCGCTTGATTCAGAGTTACGTAAGCAACCGAGGTATCATAGTCTGTCGCACCGCAAGCATCGGTGGCTTTGAGAATAAACGTGTAGGTGCCACTTCCAGTCGGCGTGAACACAATCGCTGAACCATTGTATGATCCGAGTCCGCTGGTCAACTGGCAGGTCGACAGGTTGCCATCAGGATCAGAGCAGTTCGCGGCTATACTGATCGCCGCCGGTGTGCACTGGGCCAGTGTCGTATCGCGTCCCGCATTGGCAACCGGTGCTTGATTCAAAGTCACATAAGCGACCGAGGTGTCATAATCCGTCGCGCCACAGGCATCCGTAGCTTTCAATATGAACGTGTACGTACCCGAGCCACTCGGTGTGAACACTATCGCTGTACCATTGTAAGTTCCAAGTCCGCTGGTCAACTGGCAGGTCGACAGGTTGCCATCAGGATCTGAGCAGTTCGCGGCAATGCTAATTGCAGCCGGTGTGCATTGAGATAATGTCGTGTCTCTGCCGGCATTCGCGACAGGTGCCTGATTCAAAGTCACATTAGCAACTGAAGTATCATAGTCAATCGCGCCGCAGGCATCAGTAGCTTTCAGGATGAATGTGTATGTGCCCGAACCAGTCGGTGTGAACACTATCGCTGTACCATTGTATGATCCGAGTCCACTGCTCAACTGGCAGGTCGACAAGTTGCCGTCAGGATCAGAACAGTTCGCGGCGATACTAATTGCAGCAGGTGTGCATTGTGACAGTGTCGTGTCTCTACCCGCATTGGCAACCGGCGCTTGATTCAGAGTTACGTAAGCAACCGAGGTGTCATAATCTGTCGCACCGCACGCATCAGTGGCCTTCAAGATGAAAGTGTAAGTACCACTTCCCGTCGGCGTGAACACGATTGCAGTACCATTATATGTCCCAAGTCCGCTGGTCAACTGGCAGGTCGACAGGTTGCCGTCAGGATCAGAGCAGTTCGCGGCAATACTGATTGCAGCAGGTGTGCACTGTGACAGCGTCGTATCTCTGCCGGCATTGGCAACTGGCGCCTGATTGAGCGTCACATGAGCTACAGAAGTATCATAGTCAGTCGCGCCGCAAGCATCGGTAGCTTTCAGGATGAAAGTGTAAGTTCCACTTCCCGTCGGCGTGAATACGATAGCAGAACCGTTGTAGGTTCCCGGTCCACTGAACAACTGGCAGGTCGACAAATTGCCGTCAGGATCGGAACAGTTCGCCGCAATACTAATTGCAGCCGGTGTGCATTGTGATAGTGTCGTATCACGTCCGGCATTGGCAACTGGTGCTTGGTTCAAAGTCACGTGAGCAACCGAGGTGTCATAGTCTATCGCGCCGCAGGCATCGGTCGCTTTCAATATGAACGTGTATGTACCCGAACCCGTCGGCGTGAACACAATCGCGGTACCATTATACGTCCCAAGTCCGCTGGTCAACTGGCAGGTCGACAGGTTGCCGTCAGGATCAGAGCAATTCGCCGCAATACTAATCACCGCCGGAGTGCACTGTGCCAAAGTAGTGTCTCTGCCCGCATTCGCAACCGGGGCTCTATTCAGAGTGACCGTCGCAACAGACGTATCATAATCCGTCATTCCACAGCCGTCAGTTGCCTTAAGTATGAACGTGAAGGTGCCGGCGCCGCTGGGAGTGAACACGATTGCAGAGCCGTTATAACTTCCCGGACCGCTGATCAACTGACAACTCGCAAGGTTGCCGTCCACGTCAGAGCAACTAGCCGCTATGCTGATCGGCGCCACCGCACATTGGAAGACAGTCGTATCTCTGCCCGCATTGGCAACCGGAGCATGGCCGCTCGTTCCCACGGTTATGGTGTTGCAGGTATTTACCGCGGAAAGCTGGGTACATCTCTTATTCGAGTTTGGGTCATTTGGAAAACAAGGGCTGTTGCCCGGATAGGGGCAGGGACTCGGCTTGGGTTCGCCCAGGAATTTGACACGAACCGACGCCACTCCCGGAGTATTTGGCGCCGTCATCGTGTAATATGCATTGCCGTTGGCGTCGGTAATAACCGTGTCACCGTTTTGCCCTTGGTTGACGCCACAGTTGCCCGGATTTACGAAGAATATGAGCTTTCTTCCGGCCAGCGGGGCGTAGGACTTGGAGCCGCAGTCCTGCCGCAGATTCGCCACAATTTGCTTAGTTCCACCCGGACAAATTGAATCATGCTCATGCCAATTCAGTAGCCGCAGGTCTACATTGCAGTCGACAATGAGCGTATCGGCATGCAGCAGCGACGTCAGTCCATCGGCTTTGACCAGCAGCAACGCGTCGACGTTGTCATCGTAATCCACATACCACTTCGTAGCGAATGCACCGGCGGCGTCGGTGGTGACATTCCACGGGTCATGTCCCAGGCCGACTACGGTCGTATCAACATGACTTATCTGAACGCGAACTGTCTCGTTCGGTCCGAAACCGCTGCCACTAACGAAAACGGTGTCACCGGGCGCGTAATCTGTCGTGTCGGTGGCAACGCTGGCTGCGTACGCTGAAGAGGTAAGTAGAACTCCAGTTAGACTGACAACGAAGAGGAGTGTTAGTCTAAGCCAAGACCTGCTCATAATGACTCCAATGTCCCAAAGGTTCTGAGAGGATGTTGTATTCTTGATTCACGAAAAATAGTGCTCCAAATAATATCCCCAGGGTACACTTCTCCCTGAGCGTTAAGACCCCACTTGTGCGGCTGCTAACCGCGACAGATTTGAGTACACGATAACGTTTGTGCCGCTTGACTCTCCACTCTGTTTAGACTACAATCAGTTACTTCACCGGACGGAACAGGGAAACCCGGAGACGAGCGACATCACAATTCGGAAAGTTCGCTCCGCCTTTTAGTCTCTGACTTTCGCGTCAATCCCGTCAACTTCATCGATACAATACTCTCTGAAGACCACCCAGCCCATCACCGCAAATTCCTATAACTAATTTCGTTTATGAAGTACTTTAGAAGTACCGGTGCAAATTTATCCTAATATGAATTAATGGGGGCTATTTGTCAAGCGTTTTTTGTCAAATCCGCAGTATTTGTGAGCATTTAATCTCTTGTTTTTCATCAGGATACGTTGGCATCCTATCGGACGTTTCCCACATTCGGGTATATAAGCTCCGGAGTCAGAAATCCGGCCGGAAACACTGGCATTGACAGACCACTTCGACCGCCGAGATTCAATGCCTCTGGAGTCGAAATTACCCATTCTAGCACGGCATTGTTCGGAACTGTCCCCGCAAACTCATGGAACTGAGTGCCAACATGACCTATATTGGGAGAGTGAAGGTTCGAGTCTGCACAGTCCGGGAGCTTGCCGAGGGTGAATCCAGGACCATCAAGGTTCTGGCTCGCCGAGTCGCTGTCTTCCATATCGCCGGCACGTTTTACGGTCTGGAGGCGGACTGCAAGCACATGAAGGCGTCGATCGCCCACGGCACGATTTCAGGAACCACAATTACATGTCCCGCACATGGTTGGCAGTATGACATTCCGACCGGAACCTGTCTGACTGAGTCGTGGGCAAGTCTGAAAACCTATCCGGTCATCATCGAAGATGAGAGCCTTTTCGTCGAAATTAGCTGACTACCAAGAAGAAGAGGGCCAAGCCGTTAAGACTTGGCCCTCAAATCAATCATTTTCCGGTCCGGCTAATCCGCTAGTAAATCAGCACGCGCTGCAAGGCGCCGGGCCCCCGGAAAATATGTACGCGATCAGGAAAACCACGTCCGAAATATCTACCGAACCACTGCAATCAGGGTCCCCGGCCGCCAATGGATTCGGCGCGGCTCCACCGGAGAAAATGTAGGCGATCAGGTACACGGCATCAGATATATCGACAGCGCCACTGTGATCGGCGTCGCCGCAAACATATGACGCTCTGGTATGAAACCGGCGCGGAGCTGTGAAGCCACTGGTGTTTGTCGCAGCATCCGTGGCTGAAACGCGACAATAATAGGTAGCATCCGGCAGCAAAGCTACCGAGTTGGTGTATGTTGTTGTGGAAAGATTCGCGACCGAAATCGGCGCCGTGACGAATGTCGAATCCTGCGAGATCTGGATCTGATACTTCACGGGCGTTGCCGGCAATAGCTTTAAGACGGCTGTCCATTGGTAGACCTGAGTTTGATAGTCAACCAGCGAATCTGGTTCCGGCTTGAGAATAGTGGGCAGTGCCGGCGCCTGCGTGTCGATCGTAAGTCTGCGGCCCGGCTCCGAGAATCCCGTCGTTCTTCCCGAATCATTCACGGCATACACACGCCAGAACCAGAGGCCGTCAGGTATTACCCCTGCAAACTGATGGCTCGTCGTGGCAATCCCCGATTGGGCAAAATCGATCGATCCAAACAATGAGTCATCATCAACCTGCAACACGTAATGTAGCGGCTGTACTTTGGTGTTGGGAAATTGTGCGATCTGCGCCGGACTCGCTCCGGAGTTTCCCCAGTGGAAGGTCGGCTGATTATTATTCGTGATCGCATCCTTCGCCGGCAAATAGAGTGGCGGCGCGGAAAATCCAATAGTGACGCGCGCACTGTAGACATCTTGATTACCGTTTCTGGTGTCAGGCCAAATGACTTGAGCCATTCCTGAACGCGTGGACAGTGCCAAATACTCGCCGATCAATCCCGCCATCGGGCTGCGGGCAGCATTGTATGGTTCACCGGCCGGCTTGCCCGGCAGGTTCAGCGCCGCATATTGCACGTCAAGCGTCTGCTTGGCAGCGTACGACGGCGATGACGACACCTCGGAGATACGGCGATTGGCCGTCCAGGTCTGCCCGCCATCAAAGGAATGCGCCATGTAGGTATCCCAATTGTAGTTGTTGGGATCCAGGCGGCGGTCAAGCCAGGTCGCGGTCAGGATGCCGTCCTCGTCCACAGTAATCCAGGGGTGGAACTGATCGACATGGTTTCCTATGGGATCGTCATTGATACGTACCGGGCTTGACCAGGTGAATCCCTGATCGGTCGACCGGCGGACGAACAGGTCTAGATCACCATCGGCTGCATAGTCGCTGTAGGCGATGTAGACGTTGCCGCTATACACTCCGCCGCTGATATCAATATCCATTGCGGGGTAGGCAAACACCAGGATGCCGCCGTTAATTACATTGTTCGTGAGGCCGATCGACGTCACCGTTCCGTCAATGTTAAAGCTCGATCCGCCGTCATAGGAGCGGTCGATCATGATTCGTCCGAAATAAAACGAAATCCACGCGACGTACACTGTGCCATCCGGGCCAATCGCAACACTCGGCCACTGCACGCTCGGAAAATCCGATACCTGAACCGGCTGCGAGTATTGGCTCGGCGACTCATTATAGACCAGCATGATGTTGGTATTGGCGCCAAACCGTGTCCACGGGATATACACCCGATTCCGAAACGGGCTGTTAGTTCGGTCGACATTGATCCACTGTTTGTCTTCGAATCCTGACGCGCCTCCATCATCTACTGCCGCGAGCGGCGCTGACCAACTGGCGCCGGCGTTGGTGGATCGATACACATGAATTGCGCTGATGGATTCATCCGGCGACAATGAGAGCACACACGCCAGTATATCACCATCGGCGGTGTAGCTCATTACCGGGTCGGATGCGCGCGGATAGCTCGTCGTGCCCACGAGAAGAGAATCCGACCAGTTGCTTCCTGCATCGGCAGTGGTTCCGACACCGATACGACGGAATCCCAACCGGAAGTCGCGCCAGATGGCCACCGCATTGTCCGGATTGGATGGCAGAATCGCGCAAGCTGCCTCGTTTTGAAGCCCGATGCTGGCATCATGGTTGATCTTGACGTTGGCTCCTTCAGTCCATTTGGCGGAATTCGCATTCTGCTGGGCCGGCGCTGTGGCGGCCATCAGAAACAGTATTAGCAGAATGACGCAAGGATAGCTTTTCAAGCATTTGCAGTCTGTCATAGATTGTTCCTTTAGGAAAGTAGATGTAACTTCTAAGTTAATCAAGAATCAGCGTCTGTCAATAGGAACTAACGAAAACCACTCGATGAAGTTGCAATTCTGGGCTATCCGGACTGTTGCTGGCGCCTGATTTCCGATGCAGCCCGACTTTGCTCGTCAAAGAAATGGCAGAACCGTGCGGATATTGTACTTTGTCTTTGTCGCTTGCTCTTGCTGGACGTATATTTACTGGGCGAATCAAGAGAAGGGGAAATATATGACCTCGATAGAAGCTATTATTGACCGACAGTTGCGCCGTTGGGAACTCGAAAAATCGATTCGTGCGGCGGAAGTGACCGGCAAAGCCCTGCAGGAAACGCACCAGCCCGTGATAACCATCTCACGGCAGCGTGGCAGCAGTGGAACCGTCATTGCCAGAAAACTGGCGGAGAAATTCAATTACACCCTGTTGGACCGCGACATCATCGACCGCATGGTGGAATCGACCGGCTACAAGCGCCGCATCATCGAATCACTTGATGAACATTCGCACTCGCAAATGGAAATGTGGTTCGAGGGGATGCTGCGCGGCAAGTATCTGGACCACACGGACTACATGAAACATCTGCTGGCAATCATCTACACGGTTTCGCGGCTGGGCGGAGTGGTTGTGGTCGGCAGAGGCGCGAATTTCATCGTCGGGCATGAACTCGGATTTCATATCCGCGTGATCGCCCCGCGCGACATTCGCATACAAAACCTGATGCAGTATGAGAACCTGACCGAGAAACAGGCGACCGAACAAGTCGATCTGACAGACCACGAACGCAGCCACTTTATTAAGGAGACTTTCGGCAAGTCGATCGACGACCCGATCTACTACGACCTGGTGATCAATCATCAGACGATTTCAATTGACTTGGCTACCAGCTTGATCGCCTCGGCGGCTATGGAGAAGTTCGCCGTCTTGCGAAATCGCAGTACCTAGGCAGGCAACGCAGTTACTTGGCCTGCAACTGCTCCAATAGATTCCCGCGCCCTTTGGAGAGTGTGTTTCTGCCGATCCTTGACATCGTCGCTGAGAGGATAACCCAGGAGAATTCGCAGTTCCTCTAAAGCCCGATCATTCTGGTGCAGTGAGTGAAATATTTCCGCGCGATGATACCGGCATTCGACGGTATTGAAATTGTTTTGCCCCGGCTGGTTTTCGATCATCTCCAGAATCTTGCCGAAATAGTCCGCCGACTCCGCCAGTTGGCCGCAATAATAGCTGGAGAACGCCATCCCCCAGGTGAACAGGCGACTGTCCGGAAATTTGCTGTGCAGTCCGGCGGCGATATCATACGCCTTGCCCGCGCGGCCGCTGTGAAGATAGATCCATACCAGCGAGTTGGCGGCCACATCGTTGCAGAATAGCGACGAGTCGACGGCGATCTGCAATTCCGCGATACCTTCATCCCGACGATCAGGAACCAGCGGTATCCAGTTGATAAATTCCGTCTTGGCTGATTTCCAGTAATGATAACTTCCGAGTCCGAGATACGTGTCATACAGGCGCGGCTCAAGCTTCAGCACTTCGAGATATTCGCCTTTGGCCGCCAGCCCCTTGCGCAGTGCTCCCCACCATGACCCGGTTCTGGTCTCCAGTGTCGCGATGTAGGCGTACGCATTCCCTTTGGCCAGATGTGCCCACGCAGGATTGCGATTCTCCTTTATCGCTCGGTCAGCCAGACTTATTGCCTTTTCAATCAAACTATCGAACTGCGGTTGATTACTATAGTCCTCGCGGTCGAACATCTCGGCATGCCAGGCGCCGGCCAGAAACAGATAAGCGGCACAATCCGTCGTGTCCCGCACGATCAAGCCCTGGTACAGTTTCTTGGCTTCGTCAAATCGCTCATTCAGAGTCAAGTTGATTCCTTCCCGCACGGTAGCGACATAGCCGGAATCAAGCTGGAGAGCGATAATCTTTGCAGTGAATATCAGAAAACAGACTGCGGCGGTGGCGATCCCACGAATCACGACCGAATTATCGCTCGCAGGCCGCCTTTTGGCAAGCCGTAATTGCTTGTCCCGCAAAAGCACGTCTTCCGTATCTCTGTCATTGCGCCCGGGCTTTGTGCGGCTTTTATTGCTTGCAGTTCTTGATGCCGTATGCCCTTAAGAGCAAAAGATGAGGGAGTAAGAAATGATCGATTTCGAATTGACTGATGACCATAAAACCGCGGCCGAACTGGCGCGCGACGTTGCGCAAAAATACCTCAAGCCGGAGATCGCCGAATTGGATCGGCACCAGAAATACGATCCGGAGTTTATCAAACGTCTCAAAGAAGCCGACCTGCTCGGAATCTGCATTCCGGAAAAATACGGCGGCATGGGCTTGGACTATATTGCCCTCGGATTAGTCTGCGAGGAAATGGAATACGTCGACACCTCGGCGCGAGTCGCGTTCTCGGTGCATATCGGATTGAACTCGCTGGCGATCTACACCTGGGGCACCGAGGAGCAGAAACAGAAATATCTGGTGCCGCAGGCCAAGGGCGAGCAGATAGCAACCTTTGGCCTGACCGAACCCGCTGCCGGTTCAGATGCCGTCGGCATTCTCACGACCGCCAAGAAGACCGGCGACAAATACATTCTCAATGGCGAAAAAATGTGGATTTCGCTTTCCGATGTTGCCGACAACTTCCTGATCTTCGCGTGGTCCGACACCGACAAACAGAAGAAGCGCGACCACACCGGACTGTCAGCGTTTATTGTCGAGCGCAAATTTCCCGGCGTCACGACCGGCTCGATCCCTGGCAAACTCGGTGTGCGCGCGGGTGTGACCGGTTGGGTTGCCATGCAGGATGTTGAAGTCCCGAAGGCGAACCTGCTGGGAATGGAAGGAGAGGGATTCAAGATTGCGATGTCCTGCCTCGACGGCGGGCGCTACACCGTCGCCGCCGGATCGACCGGCCTGATCCGTGCCTGTTTGGATGCCAGTAAGGAATACTCTTCGACCCGCAAGACCTTCACACAGACAATCGACCATCACCAATTGGTCAAAGAGATGTTCGCCGAGATGATTTACGGATACGACGCCGGACGCCTGCTCTGGATGAAAGCCGGGTGGCTCAAGAACAAAGGGCTGCGTTCTACCCGTGAAACTTCCCTCGCGAAATGGTTCTGCACCGATCAGGCGGAGAAAGCCGCCTACAATGCCGTGCAGATTCATGGCGCCTACGGCTTCTCGGACGAGTATCCAGTCGAACGCTTTTTCCGCAACTCCAAAGGCGCCGCGATTTACGAGGGTACCCGCGAGATTCACAAGTTGATGCAGGCGGACTATTACCTTGGCTTCCGCCATAATCATGACGTGCGATGCCTGTTGCCGAAGTGGGAGGGGTAGGATACTGCCCAAGTATCGAATCAAGCGTCTGCTCAAGTGGTTGGTCTGCCTTCTACCTGTCAACCGAATCATCCGCCTGCTTAAGCAGCCGCTTAGAACAATTCTTTCGGATGCAAACGTCGCGCGGATCCCGATCGTGGGAGCGATTGACATCCGCACGCGCGCCGCTGGTCATTTTGTCATGGTCAACGACGGAGATGATCGCATCGCCTCGGCAGTCTACTGGCTTGGTCTTGACAGATACGAATCCGAGACGCTTTCCCTTTTCTGCAAGCTGGCGCAGCGTTCCCGAATCGTTTTGGATATCGGCGCCAACTCCGGGGTCTTTGCGCTGACGGCAATGGCAAGCAACCCCGATGCGGACGTCTACGCATTCGAGCCGGTTCCGTCGATCTACAATTGCCTCAGACGCAATGCCGAGCGCAATGATTCTCGGCGACTGCGCACATATAACCTGGCCGTCACTGATGTTAACGGCGAAATGCCGATGTATATTCCCAGAGATTTCCAGACGTTCCCCCTGACCTCGTCGCTCGCGCCGCAATTCCGCGACAATTGCGATACCATAACTGTAACTTGCATCACGCTCGACACCTTTGCAGCTGAGCATTCGCTGGGGAAGATTGACCTGATCAAAGCCGACACGGAATCAACTGAGCATTTGGTCTTCGCAGGGGGGATAAACACCATCAAGTCAAGCACGCCTTTGATCATATGCGAGGTGAACCCCGAGGCCAATTCAGCCCGGCTGCATCAACTTCTGGATCCTCTCGGCTACAAATACTTCTGGATCACCGATCACGGCCTGATCCCCAAAGATCATATCATTGCCGACCCAACTCTGAAGAATTCGAATTATCTCTTCGTCCCGGAGAATCGCCTGCCTGAGATTCCGAATCTTTACAAGTAGGTGCGCGGGTGCCCCACAAGTAATGCTGACGCTGTTGCGTCGGTTCCTGATTTCGCGCAGTCCCTCGCAAACCTCTGACACGATTGATCCCCAGCGCGAAAATTGTGAACCGACGCATCCAAAGTTGAGTAAGTCGAAACCCCTAGTAGAAAAAAGAAAATCCTCAAGGACACGCCGCCGAGGGGTTTCGACATGTGATAGTTCCGGCACGATTACGACGTGCGGCGCCTGTTGCCCAAGTGGGACGTGCGAAAAAGGAAACGACTTCGCCTGCTAGTCGATTTTATTGTTGATGTTTCTTACGAGTCATTATAGGTTTGTCTTGTCATAGGAGAAAAAATGTCAGACGAATCGCAGGAACACGTGGCTAGTTTGAGTCGGATTCTATGGGTGGTGGGGGTAATCTGGGCATTTGCGATTTTTGCGGTCCTCTGGATAGTAAATCGTGTTCCTACTGGAAGTGTCCCGACATATTCACTTGTTGGAGACTTCTTCGCAGTCGCTTCGGTACTGGTCTCCGCTTTTGCGTTTGTCGCCTTCTATATATCGATAAGGTTGCAGCGTCAACAGCTCAGAGTACAATCGGACGAATTGAGATTGCAGCGAGAGGAACTGGAGCAAACGCGGGCCGAACTACGCGGACAGAAAGAGCAGTTAGAGGCTCAGAATATCACCCTCAGGCAGCAGAGGTTCGAGACTTCCTTTTTCGAGCTTCTGAAGATCTATGATTACACCCTTGACAGGTTGACGATGACAGAACGTAGCAAGGCAATTAAGGCTCGGTTCGTGGGCCGGGACGCCTTTGAGGAAATGAACAGGGTGCTGAAATCTGAATTTAAAGGAGCCGCAATGAATTCGGGCGACTCTGAAATGGACACGATAAACAAGGTGTTCATGCGAAATTTCCTAAAGTATGAGTCGGATTTTGGTTACTACTTCCGGACACTTTATAATATTATCAAGTTCATTGATCAAAGTGAGATCGAGAACAGCAAGTTTTACACTAATCTTATAAGATCACGGCTTTCATTGGACGAACTAATTCTAATCTTCTATGACTGCTTGAGTGAGAAGGGAAGGGAGAAATTCAAGCCCTTGGCAGAGAAGTACTCTCTCTTCAAGCAACTCGACGCCAGTCGGCTTTTCGCTCGTAGACACGAGGATCTAATTGATCCTTTGGCGTTCGGGAAGTCGGAAAGCTAGGAACACTCGAAACGATCGTGAGCATTTTGGCGATGAGCGGGTTGCAGACAGTCTGGAATCACGATCGCCAACTTCCCCGCGCCGTCGGGAATCCTTTCCCGCCGGCAACTTTTTTTCAAAATATTTTTCCACAC
Source organism: uncultured bacterium (assembly GCA_963726455.1). GTDB lineage: Bacteria > Zixibacteria > MSB-5A5 > CAIYYT01 > CAIYYT01 > CAIYYT01. The sequence continues at coordinate 1,360,106 of CAVSCK010000004.1, read as the reverse complement.
TCCGAACACCACGTTGCCCGACTTCACTCTGCCTCCGATACTCAACCTCCGCTAACGCAAACTCCCACTTGAACCTGCGCCAATCGAACGGCTTTTGTAGTGCGGAACACCAAAAAGCTGCATCGCGCCTATAAGTAGAGGAGGCGTTGTCATCGACGTCGGATGGTGCGAACGAACTCGTACCGGCGACCTCGGCTTGCCGCCAACTCAGCGCTGAGTGAACTTTTCGGGCGCCCACGTTTGCCCGTCCGAGTTACAACGTTGGTGACACGCTTTGCGTAGCGCTACGCTTCTCGTTTTTGAAAGGAAGAAAAGAGCTTGAAACAGAACAGAATGTAAACAATGAGGTAGGTCGAAACCCCAGTGGAGAAATGAACATCTTCAAAGGCACGCCGCCAAGGGGTTTCGACATCCGGTACCATACACAAGTCCATCATGGGTTCCCTTCCTCGGAGAACGACGAAGCAATCTCGATTTGCAGTACCGAGAGGCGTGGCCGAACTGCGCCCGGGCGGTCGTGTCCCCATTTCCGCTTTACTTTTCCAATGCTTCACGTAACTTATCCGTTCGTTCGTAGTACCTGAAAGTGGACGACTAATAAGAGGGTTTCGATAATGCCGGATAAATTTGATATAGCAGTTTTAGGCGGTGGACCGGGCGGCTATGTGGCGGCAATCAGGGCGGCACAATTGGGCGCCAAGGTTTGCTGCATCGAGGAAGACAAACTGGGCGGTATCTGCCTCAACTGGGGTTGCATTCCGACCAAGACCTTCATCGCCACCGCGCATCTCTATAAGAAGATTAAGGAAGCCTCCGAGTTCGGGATCAACTTGAACGGCGGCGCCTCAATCAACATCGAGGCGATGGTCAACCGCAAAAACAAAATCGTCAACGAACTGGTCTCAGGCGTCGGATTTCTGTTCAAATCCTACGGCGTACAGACCTACAATGGCTTCGGCACCTTCGACGACAAGAATCACATCTCCGTCGAGAAAGCCGATGGCGGAATTGTTCAGGTCGAGGCCGACAAAATCATCATCGCGACCGGCTCGCGTCCGATGAACATGAAGGCATTCCCGTTCAACGGCGACACGATCATTTCATCCGACGAAATGATCTACCCCAAGTCAATTCCGCAGTCGATCACGATCATCGGCGGCGGCGTCATCGGCTGCGAATTCGCCAGTCTGCTTGCCGAATTCGGTACGAAAGTGACGATCGTCGAGATGCTGCCGCATCTGTTGCCGATGGAAGACATCGACACCTCCAAAACCATGGAACGTGAAATGAAGAAGAAAGGCGTCGAATTCTATCTCGGCGAAAAGGTGTCTTCTGTCACCCAGAGTACCGGAGGCGCAACCTGCAATCTCGAATCGGGCAAAGCCATAACCACCGAGAAGGTGCTGGTATCCGTCGGAAGATCATTCAACACCGACGACATCAACCTCGAGGCCGTCGGCTGTGAGCTGAACCGGAATGGCTCGATCAAAGTCAACGACAAGATGGAAACTTCAGTACCGGGCGTCTATGCCATCGGCGACGTCGCTGGCGTCTACCTGTTGGCCTATACAGCGTCCTACGAGGGCACTGTAGCAGTCGCCAACGCTCTTGGTCAAGCGACAGTCGCAGATTATGCAGGCGTGCCCTTTACGATCTTCACCGATCCCGAGGTTGGTTCGGTCGGGCTGACCCAGCAAAAGGCCGAGGAGCTGGGCTACGAACTCAGCATCGGCAACTATCCCTTCCGGACTCTCGGCAAATCCAAAGCCGAGGGCGACATCGCCGGCGGTGTCAAGATCATTGCCGACAAGAAGACCGACCTGATCCTGGGCGCACATATTGTTGGAGCACATGCGACCGATATCATCCATGAACTAGGCCTGGCGATCCGTCAGAAAATGACCGCATCAGATCTGGGTAACATGATTCACGCGCATCCTGTGCTGTCTGAGGCCATTATGGAGGCCGTTCACGATGTCCACGGCCTGTCGGTTCATGTTCCAAAGAAGGCGTCCAAATAGGGATTTGGCCATCGGATTGGACGAATTAGCAGTCAAAGTTTGTCTCGCCTTTAATACTCTACATAAACGCAAAACCTGCGCTCTTGTAACCTGTTGTTTCACAATATATTGAGTGACTAGCGGAGGTCGCCGAGATCGTTTTTCCCCGGCACATTCTGCGGCGGCCACTCGACCGTGTTCCACAGAAATCTTCATCTTCCACGTAAGTTGTTGAAAATCAACTTATTGCAAATCACCGTGTTCAGATCGGATTTGGGCACGGCTTCTGCTTATACTGTAGCTGAAGTCAGTTACTCTTGGAAACAGAATGGCGGTGAAGGGTACTGTAGGGGAGGGGATTGAGGAGCTCCTTTGTGAGGGAGGAGCTCCTTTTTATTTGTCGCGAATGTCATCGTTGTGTCATGAAAAACAGGCTCTAAGGTGGTCAAAAGGTGTCCATCATTCCGCATTTCCGATGCGGATTTTTTCCCTGAAAATATTGCCTAAAAAATGTGTCCCCATTGACGAAAAAATCAGAAACAAATTCTTTGATTTATGTGTTAAACAATTCGACGAAGCGATTCGTCCTGTCATTCTACATCGGTGCACGAGACCCTCATCCTCTCCCAGAGGAAAGGGTCTCACTTTTTTAGGTACACTTTTTCTCGTCATTGCAGACACGGCGAAAATCAAAGGGCCTGAGTCCGATTCCAAAATCGGTTTCAAGATCGTAGCTGATTCCGTGGACCACTCCATTGCCTTCGGCGCAGCAAAGTTTGCGGGCGAGGACATCAGCGACCCAGCGCGGACGACAGCCAGCAGCGCGGATATTGGCAATCACGCGCAGATTCTGAACTTCGTGGTCGAGACCGCCGAGGGAGGCGGGGAGGAAGGCGATGTGCTGTCGTATTAGCCGTCGCAAGCGGGCAGGGATGCCGCCGTTTTGCACCTGAATATCGAACATCAAGGCAACAGCGCGTTCGGATTTGAGATTAAAAGTTGCACAAAGCTGGACCGCACTTTTAAAGCGTGGAGCGACGGAGTTCATTTGGATGGTACGGAATTGTTCCGATTCACCCAGTTTTGTGAACATGCTGTGCCAGGGTTCGAAAATGAAATGTTTGATCGGATGCTGGATGCCGTGCGCAAATTCGAGCGTTGCTTTTTGCGAGGAATTGAGCGCCTGTTGAAGGTGATTGAGTCGTTCGCCGAAGATGGATTTCATGGCGCCGGGATCGGCGAGCAGCATTTCGGCCAACAGGGGTTGCAGTGTGCCCTGACCGAAATTCCACTGCAGGACGCCGAAGCTCAGGCCCTTGCCGTCAAAGTTCCCGGCGATGGCGCTGAAACAATAGGGAATCGAGAGACCGGTTTCAAACGAGCCGGTCAACGCCAGGCAGCGATAAGCTAATGGCTTTCGCGCGATTGGATTGTTCGTCTTGTAATTAGGGAAGTCGTTCTGATTTGATCCCATAAGACCTTGCCTTTCAAGGCAGTCTGTTACGACGGTTCGCCGGACCGGCAACCAGTATCGCCCGGAAGCCCGTCAACACTGCCCTCTACTTATGGGATCGATCAGTACTTATCCTTTGTCGAAAGGCGTTTCAATCCGACGATCGAGCCAACATTTTCTTGTTAACCATAAACATCTCAGGTACTTCCCGTTCCAGTGCGTCCAGCGCCCAGTGGCCGAAAGCGCCCGGCTGGCTGATTAGCTGCGCCATTAACGTCAGGTGTGGTTCGCTGTTGGCGGGAATATGAATGTTGTAATACCCGGAACATTTCAGAATCAGTGTGCGCGTCATTCCCGGCTCAAGCGGCGGCGCATCGAAAACGATATCGGCGCGATCTGCATTCGTCGGCATGACATAATATTTGTTGTCGCTTTTGGCGAGCAAAGTTTGCAGATCATGACCCTGATAGTCGGTTGCGGCGACAGCCGACAGCTCGGTGACCTGTAATTGCCGATCAGCGGAATAATCAACCATCACATTATTGATCATCCAGAATCCGGCGGTGGATTCGAGACGAATTTTGAGCCGTTCGCCCTGAATTTTGCTGATGTCCAATTCGACTGACTCAGTCTTCTCGAGTCTCGGTCCAACCGCCCAGATGAATCCGGCGTCGGTCCACGAGACACCATTCCACAACTTGATCGTGAGCATACCTTCACGAATCATTGCCTGTTCCAGCGCTGTCTTGGCCAATGGAGAGGCAGCCAACTGGGTGTACCAGTTGTCAGCTTCCGACCCCAGCAGCTTGATCACCCCATTCAGCTTTTCCGCGCCCCACTTGGTATTCTGAGAACAAACCGCAAGCTTCACTCTCTTGGCGGATGCCGGTTTGGTAAATTCCAGTTCGACGCCATCCCGAAGTTGATCGGCTGCGTGTGGATCTCTGCCAAATGGATTGCTGATCCAGCATTCGTCATCCCTGGCCTTCACCTGTCGGAGAATATCGGCGCCGCAATAATTGTATGCGCGAATTGGATAATTCGACGAAGTGAAAGTGTGCAAGCTGCCGTTGGACGAAGGTATGACCTCAATGGAATCGGGACAGTCGACTGCAAGCAGTCTGACTTCATCCAGCACTTCAGTTTCCGCCAACTCGCTGGTGACACGTATGCGGTACTGGCCTTCCGATTCCTGAAGATGCTGAAGCAAAACGAGATCACTCTTCTGCATGGCTTGGCAGACGACCGCCCCCAATGGCTCGGCATCCAAAGTATACCCGCTGCCGTCGTAACTATAGAAGAATGGACACCCCGTAATGGTCGAATCCGAACTCGGTGGCGACGGTGGCGGATCATCATGCTGTGATGCAGCCACGGCGATGACGATAATAGTGGCGTCTACCACCGCGCCGATAAGAAAGCCGGTTGTTGCTGCGCTCCGCTTGGTCGGTACATTCACGAAACTCACTGTGTCCAGCGCAAGCTCGTGTGGCACTCCCGCCTCGCACAGCGTGACTGCCGACAGGGTCTTGGAGCCGAATAATGAAATCAACTCCTGAAAACGGGTCGCGGTCATTCTGTCGCCGGACGGTTTGCGAATCTCGACGACATCCGAAAGATTGCAGAAGCGCGTCTCATCATCACGGAGTTGGCGCACCTGCACGAAATAGTCCCATCCCTCTTCATGCGATGACAATTCTGCTCCCACCAATTCACCCTCGACCTTCATGCCGCCACGTCCGAACAAGGCGACCGTGTCGCCGATGGCGGGCAGATCGCGGCAATCCGGATTATCACGGCGGGCCTGTATGTAGGCGTCGCGAAATGCATCGCGGGTCATAAGAGTGGCGCCGCAAAATTCTCCGGATACTACCTGGCCGCCGTTGGTGACGATCCTGACCTGTGTTCCCCGCTTAACATTGACTAGTTGCCAGATCTCGACCGATTTCTCCTTGGGTTTCCCGGAATCGACAAGGGAACCAATACCCAATCCGATCAAAGAGCAACCGCACTGCAAGAGCAACAGTCCCAGGGACGCGGCGATCATCGTAACTTTGATTCTGTGTGTCTGCATAAGCCCCTCCATTGGGTTCAACACTTCTCTTCTTTCTTCATTCTTACTGACCGACCGGTACCTCGCGATCAAGGTTCAGCCCTACTTCCTACATGGATGCCGATATTCCGATAGCTAATGATATCAATGCGGCATCCAGAATACCGCCGATCAGCCCGCCGATTAGCTGTCCATGTCTGTGATTCGGAACGGCGACGGAGGCAATATTCTCGATTGGGATTAGCTGTCTGCCGAAGTCATTAATGATTTCAACCGCAGCTAATGGCACTAAGTAGTCGGAATCCGTGATCAGTCTATTTAGGAGTTCGCTGGTGACAAACCCTCCATCTGAGTTCTTGATTGCCACGATTTCATCAAGACAATAGTTCCGCGTCAGGTTGGAATCCGGCAGTCTCACGGTAAAGCAAAAGCGCCACCTGTCGGTGACGACGCCATAAGAGACATCCACAAATTCACAGCACGTCCAAACGCCCTTCTGGGGCAGCACAAAACAGGTATCATTGATTGCAGGCAGATAGATCGCCCCTTCACCGTGTAACCGGGCCTGTGAATAAGAATCGAGAAAACGCGTGTGCTCGGCAGGTGTAAGTCCCGCGAGCTTTCCGGAAGTTGTTGTGCCGTCATTCAATGTGACACTAAGTCGGGTACCGATCTTGAGATCGAGGAATTGACTGGCTTTTAGTATGTTCTGCTTCGGTTTGTGTTCATCTACCAGCGATCCAGCCGCCAGTCCGACCATTGTGCAGCCGCATACCAGAAGCAACAATCCCACGAACGCCGCGATCACTGTAATCTTGATTCTGTGTGTCTGCATAAGCCCCTCCGACGGCTCGGAAATCCTCCGTCCTCAGTTCAAAGGTCAATCCAATTTGACTGTCAGAACCAGTCCGTAAACTACTTGCACCGCGTCATTCAAATCTTCATCAAGCGGCACCTGGACGTGAACTCCCGGTTCGATCCGCCCGGCGTCGACCGTCATTGCGAATCCGACCTGGTTGACAATGCGTTCTCCGAATGTCATATCACCGACATGCTCGGCGGACAGCAGATATCGTCCAGTCAGTCCTATGCCGGCAGTGAGCCGGCTTCCGTGCAATCTGACTTCTCCCTGATAATCAGCCCATACCTCGGATGAGTGATCTTGCCCGGACGCGGTACTTACCAGAAGTGTCGGGCCGATCAGACCTTTCAGAGTGTATCCGGATTCACTGTCATATCGGTAACCGGCTTGCATTGTCGCGGAGAAAATATCCGGACCAAATCCTTCAGCGCGATCGAATGCGCCTAATACTCCCAAAGCGGCAGCGTCATCTTTTTCCTTCGACGCGATCGGGATTCGGCCTCCGAGTTTGAAAATAGCAGTCGATCCCGGCTTACTTGTCTCTACCCCGAGATAAGGGTTTCCCAGTAGAGTCTGTGAACTGATTTTGCGTTGAGAGTACCAGTCGAAATAGTCATGATCGTAGTTGACGTATGACATTGGGAATTCGGCTACGAAGTGCAGGTTCTCGCCCATCGGGAATCGGCCGGACAAGAACAGCAATGACGACGGAAACGCAATGTATGAATCCCCGTTCAAGGCGACGTGGAGCATTTGCAGCGTGACCGTCTTGTCTTTTTCCGGTCGCAGCCAGCTAATTTGCGCCCCTGCCGGCTGTGGCAACTCAACTATGATAGCCGCTATCAGGGCTGTCATCATCAGAACGACTTTGGTCTTCGACATGGGTGATTCCTCGAGATTATGTTCTATGAGCATTGCCAGTCAGGAAGAGTTGCATGGAACGTGCCGGTTCGCTGCAAATTCTCATTCCCTTTGATTGCCATATAGTTGGTGCTCGAGCTGATTGTTCCTGCGCCCCGTTTTCGTGTTTACCGGCTATCCATTTAGAGAGACCAGATAACCAGCTTCAAACTTAGTTTTCCGGCAATTATTCTTTGGCCTGGTGCCTCCCGCCGGATCGTCGTATAATTATCTCTAAGGACAAACGACCCAATCTGAGAGGACACTATGCCGCTGTTCAAACATGATGAAATTACGTTACTACCTGTCAATATGGAAGGCGTGTCAGGCGCGCGCAAGGCCAATATTATCGGTCCGAGCCAGGGCTGGAAATCGCACATGCTGCGCGTGTTCCGCATTGCGCCGGGTGGCTTTACGCCGCATCATCAGCACGATTGGAAACATGTCAACTACATAATGAAGGGCAAGGGGACTCTGACAATAGGGGACGAAGTGACCGAAGTGGCCGCCGGTGATTTTGCGCTGGTGCCGCCAAATACAATGCATCAATTCCGAAATCCCTATGCCGAGGAATTCGAGTTCATCTGCATCGTGCCCGAGCGCGGGGCGTATTAACAGAAGCAAATCTCCATGAACGAAACGCGCGTATTTTGGGATCGTTGTTTTTGCAGTCTCACAGACTTCCATCCGGTTTCCAACGCACGTCTTGACCCGATCATACTCCGTCTCCAACAGTTCAGAGTGGGCGATCTGCTCGACCTGGGCTGTGGTTATGGTCGATGGAGTATCCCACTTGCGCAGGCCGGTTTTCGAGTACATTCAGCAGATATTTCTGAAGTAGCAATCAAGCGGCTTCGGAGTCTGGCCGCATCACTCAAACTTGAAATCGAGACTACGGTTTGTTCATCCCAGTTTCTACCGTTCGCGACCAGCAGCTTCGATGCCATCATCTGCAACTCCGTGCTTGATCACATGACAGTGGCCGATGCGACCAAGACCATGCGGGAGATAGTCCGAGTGGTAAAGGACGGGGGCGTGGTCTATCTCACATTCGACGGCGAGGAGGATGAGCCAACCGATCGATACGAGGTTCTTCCCGACGGCGCTCGATATTACACCAAGGGCGATCAGTTGAGAAAGATCTGGAGATTCTTTTCCGACGCGGAAATCCAGCGTCTGGTGCACGGTTCGGAGATTGTCGAGTTCTTGGAGAAAGTTAACGGCGTCCGCGAGATTTGGATTCGTGCGCTCGGTGATTCGCTTTCGCATTAGTCCTAGTCGGAGATTTGGGCCGCCAACCGAACCTGGCGAAATCAATCACGTCGTCGCGACCGAACGCCACTCCTTCGCTTTCGAGCATTGATTTCTGCAACTCGTAGCCGTCGCCGTGCGGCAGTCCGATACGGCCTTTGCTGTTAATCACCCGCTGCCAGGGCAGGCGATCTTTGTCCGTTGATGAATGCAATATCCAGACCACTTGACGGGCACCGCGTGGGCTGCCGGCTAACGCGGCGACCTGACCATAGCTCGCCACCTTGCCACGGGGAATCTTTTTGAGGATTGACTTCACACGATCCGTGAACGATTTCTCAGTCGCCATACTCTACATCTCAAGATCGTCTTAGTGCTTTGATCCGACACCTCTAGCGGCGCTTCTTGTAGTAGTTATGTGATAGAGCATTTCTCTTGGTATCAGTTGCTTCTCGACACCGGGTCCGGAAATCCAGACGCGCAAATCCTCGCCGCCTTTGGCCTGAAACATGCGAACTTTGATCGGATGCAGGCCCGCCTTGAGTGCCAGTGCGCCGGCGACTTCTCCTGAGCCATGCAATCCGTCGTTGTCGACCAGAAGTGAATCGGATATTGTAAGCGTGCTGCCGTCGTCAGAACTAATCGCAAACTCGTACATGCCGTCGCGCGGAACTTGCACGTAGCCGGTGATGACCAGCCCGAAATCCTCTTTCTGTGCAAATGACGGAATGCCTATGGTATCCATCACGAATTGCTTTTTCGCTTTCAGTGAATCGAAGTTTGGCAGTTTCGACCAGGCGCCTTCATAGTAGTTGCCGTCGAGACCTGATATGAGTTTGGCGACTTTGACCGGTTCTTTCGGAATGAGCTTGGTGAATGTCACCTGCGAGACGTAATGATCATCGACACTCGCCAGCAGTGCGCGCGCTTTCAACGTCGTCGTGTGCGAAATAGTCAGCGGCTGCGTGTAACGTGGCGAACTCGCGGACGGTTCTGTGTCGTCGATCGTGTAATGAATCTCGGCGCCCGGATAAGGACAGCTAATTTGCGCAGTCGTATTGTCCATGAATGCCGTGCGCTCGGCAATAATGTTTGATACGGCGGCGTTAGATATATCATACATCGGCTGTGCCGCCCGAATGTCGTCAAATTCCGCTGTTGCCAGCGTCGCTGCGAAAATCTTTAGGCGCGGGTTATCAGGCAGTGTGATTGAGGTCACTCTCTGCGGAACTTCGAAGCGCAGCAGATAGAGATACGTGAATTGATACGCCTCATTTTCGCCCTTGCCGGTGTGGCGATGAGTGCTCACCCAGCCAATCGGTTCGCGATTGATATAAGCGGGTGCGATCCGATCCGATTCTTCCAGGAGCGCGCCGCTATTCAGTCGATTGTTCCACTGTCCCAATCGTTCCGCGTAGTCCTGCACCCAGACTGTTGATCTGCGGTCACCTATGGTGAATGTTCCTTCTGCGGGTCCACCCACCGCGGTCGCCAGAACATACAAACGACGCTCAGGACCGGCGTCAATTTCCAGCTTCTGTCCGCCGCAAATCACAACATTGCCGGCGCCGACTGCCTTGGGTCCCATCACGAACGGAACATTCTGCCAGATGACCGTGTCGGCAAGCAGCTCACCTGCAATGCTGTTTCCGGCGCCATCGATATTGCCGTCACGACGATCGGAGTCGGTGCTGATGCCGTCGCTGTTGTAAAGAAGTTGCAGCGGCGAATAGGTCGGCGATGTCCTGATCTTGTCGGGTTTGCCAATTTTGACGGCGAACGTCTTCGGCTCGTATGGTTTCATCATTGTTACCAACGCGCCTGCCGTGACCTGCGCTTCTCCCAATGGTTCCTCAGCACCATTCAGCTCGCGAGCGGAAACGATGGGTTTGTCGAAACGTACCTGCACGTTGGCGACAGACTTGCCATTCAACTCGCGCATCCGAATCACAACTTCGTCATTGTCTGTCTCGCTCATTTTGACGGCGGTGACCATGACTTCCGGATTCGTCGGCGATGACGCCGATTTTCCTTCGCGTCCTCCGGTTGTCACGGACAGCAGCGAATACTCTTTGCCCAGTGTGCCTTTGTGTTTCGGAGCCTGAAACGCGATGAGCGGCTGATTAAGACGTGCCGCCTGCCAGACCACCGCACCTTGGCGCCAATCGCCGCTGTGGCCTTGCAAGGCATAGGTGAATTCGTGGTGGCCTTCGTCCTGCGACCGCTGGTCACCGACCCACTGCCAGCTATCGTAAACGCCGGGCGTGTGAATGAGCGACAGCCGCAGCGTTCCTTTGTCCGGATGATCCCAGCCGTACTTGCAGTCGTTCATGATTGCCACACCGTAGTCGCCGCCCGGTGAGGTCATGTCGGCCCACTGCTGTGCCGGAACTTCATATTTCTTGGGCGTGTTAAGGCCGCGCTCAATCGTTCCCAGGCCGATGTCGTAGGTGACACTTTCATTTGCGGTTGCGAGTGGGAACGCCGCCTTCAGAAGCGTCTCGCGTTCATACCAGTAGATTTCATTGACGAATTCGATTCGATCGCCTCCGGACGACAGGCGGATCAGTGTACGGAAGGTTGACTTGTCTGTGCGCCGAACAACTTCCAGAGCGACACGCGCCGGTCCGTTTTCAACCACTGTAATTTCTGCCTTGCCGCCGACAGTCGCTTGTGGAGCCGCAACAATATCGTCGTATTGGATTTCCCACGCCGGCCACTGTTTGGGTTTATCGTGCAATAACTGAAGCTGGATGGGCGCCGTTAGCAATTCGCGATTGTTTATCTTGTCGAAGATAGATGCGACATCACCGGCGTCGTTCAGCTTCACAACATATTTCGAATTTTCCAATGAAGAGGTTGTAGCTGCAAGGTCAGTCTTCTGTGTGGAAGCAGATTTCTCTGCGCGCACGTCATACACGGCATACCCGACTGAGGGCACTTTGGCGAGGAACACAACCGTGACGCTGTCGCCATATTTCGTGCCGAGTTGCGAGGGAACTTCCTTGCCGTCCGGGCCATACACTCGAATGGCAGCTGGGAACTTTGTCGGGGAAAATCACCGTGGCCTCAACTACATCCTCACGTTCGATCGCCAGCGGGTTAAATACGACTAACGGCACGCCCTTGACACGTGTGTCCAGCACGGGTGTTGTGGCTTCGACGGCATTCTCCAACATTCCGGTGAATCGGTTTTGACAGAGGATTTCGTCATTCCACGAAAACTGATAGGCCTCCGGGATACTTGTGCCGGTCAGATCGTCGTGGAATTGGTGCCAGAGGAATCTCACCCAGGTGTCCTTAATCTGGTCGCGCGGGTAGGTCAGGCCGCCCAACGCCGACGCAATCACCGAAGCCCTTTCGGTGGCATCGGCCAGCAACTCGTTCTTACGGTTCCAGCGTTTCATGGCTGCCTGCGATGTGTAACAACCAACGCCGTGACGGGTCATCAGCAACTCGCCTTTGTAGCGCGGAAGATGGGTGTCCTTTTGGGCGTTGACAATGTCCACCAGATCATCCGAGCCGATGCTGTGCACAGAAATCGGGCCGTCGCTCTTGAGTGATTTGTCCAGCCACGCCACCGACGCCGAATCGGGTGAGCCGCCGGTGTCGCCGGTGCCGAAGTACATGTAGCCAGCATACAATCCAGACGTGTCACCCTGATGGTCGATGGTGCGCAACCAGGCCGTATCGCGACTGAGATCGCTTTCAATCTGTGTGACATAGGCGCCCGGATTCAACGCGGATACCAATGTCGAGCCGTCGACACCTTCCCAGACGCCGATATCGAACGGCACACCGACTGACGAACCCCAACTGAGCTTTTGCGTCGAAAAGCTTTTCAAACCGCAATGCGCGGCAATCGACGGCAAAGCATAACCGAATCCAAAGCAATCGGGAAGCAGCACATCGCGGCTGGTCTTGCCGAATTCCTTTTTGAAATATCCGTTGCCGTACAGCACTTGCCGCACGAGCGATTCGAAGGACGGCATGTTGACATCGACGGCATCCACCCAACTGCCGGCAAGGCGCCACTGACCGGAAGCCACGAACGGTTTGAGTTTCAGATACTCGTCAGGATAGTATTCCTTGAAAAGCATGTATTTGAATGCGCCCTCAAAGCTGAACACATAGTTGGGATACTGTTGCATCAACTTGAAGTTGTCGCGGAAAGTGGCGGGCACATATTCATTGATCGTGTTTTGAATCGTCCAGCGCCATTGCGTGTCCAGATGCGACACGCCGACGACATACAGGTTGCGCTTCTTCTGGCCGGCGGCATCCGGCGACGATTGCGCCGCTGCTGACGCCAGCGCGATCAGAAACAAACTCACCAAAATCGTTATGGCTTTTCTCATACTCAATCCCTCTGTTCTCCAACTGCGGCGTTATCGCGCCGCCTGCAAATATTCCATTAGAACCCGAACTTTCGCATTCGAAATCCCTGTTGCTTCAGCCGATCAAGCAAGACGGCGCCAAGGATCACCAGACCCAGCACGACTTTCTGCGTGTAGCTTTCGACATTGGTCAAATTCATTCCGTTTTGGATCACCGCGATTATGAACGCGCCGATGAGCGTGCCGAATATTTTGCCTTCGCCGCCTGACAAACTGGTGCCACCGACGACGACCGCCGCAATTACATAAAGTTCGTAGGTTAATCCATAGGTCGGTGCACCGCTCTTGAGTTGTGATGCCATGACTACGCCTCCGAGGCCGGCGAGCATTCCGCACAGCGTGTAGGCAAAGAACAAAATCAACGAGACTCGTATTCCGGCGAGGCGCGCGGCTTCCATGTTGCCGCCGACGGCATAGATGTAGCGGCCGGTCGTAGTGCGCGTCATGAGGATATGCGCCAGGATATAGAGTACCAGCATCAACATCACGGCGTAAGGAATCCTCAGAAACGGATCGACTCCACGCCCCAGCAGGATGAAGCTGTCGGGAATCTGATAGATCGGTTTTCCCTGGGATATGATGTAAGCCACGCCTGCGGCGACCTGCATCATTGCGAGAGTCGCGATAAACGGCGGAATGCGAAAGCGCGTGATCATCAGGCCGCTGAATGCGCCGGTAGCTCCGCACAAGAGTATCGCTCCGATTGAGGCGATTATCATTGCGAACGGTGACGCGATGGCTCCGCCAAGTTGCCCGATCAGCCAGGCCACCAGCACCGCCGACAGCGCGACCAGACTTCCAACGGATAAATCAATCCCGGCCGTGATAATCACCATCGTCATCCCGATGGCAATGATCGCAATGACCGTGATCTGATTGGCGACGTTGCGGACATTGTCGGCCAGCAGGAATGTCGGCCAACGATAGGAGGGAGGCACGACAACGCGCGTAGCTGACAAGCCGGGAATCTGTGATTTGATATTCTCAACGATCGGCGCGAACGATTCGGTCGTTACGATACTTCCAAATGTCCTGCCTGAATCGGCAAGTTGCTCAATCTCTGTCTTAATCGTCGCAGGATCACCCAGAATCGTGACGACATTGGCTGCTCCCTGCGACTCTAATTCGATTGTGAGAGCATGAGCAAAGGCGCTATCCTCATTGCTGGTGCGACCGACAATCATGATTCCCTGATCAAGCGCGGCACTCTTGCGCAATTCGCCTGCCACTTTATTCGCCGCCGTTGCGCCGGTTGGGTGTTGTTCGCTGATGGTGAGAATCGAGAAGAGCAGGCAGAGTAATAGCAGCACGATCAGCATGCCATAATCGCGCAGCAGTCGGGTCAGTGCCAGTCTTGATCTGCTGTTCTGAGATGTACTCATCGGTGCCACGCTGCTGCGCTAAGTTGCCAGCGCCATAATGGAGGTCTGATCGGCTTTGGCCATGTCGGTGATTTCTCCCGATACCTGGCCTTCGCGCATCACCAGAATGCGATCACTGATGCCGAGGATTTCCGGCAGTTCCGACGATATCACAATTATCGCCTTACCCTGAGCGGCCAAATCGTTGATGAGCAGATACATTTCGTACTTGGCGCCGACATCGATGCCGCGCGTCGGCTCGTCGAAAATGATGACCTGCGAATTTGTTTCCAGCCAGCGCGCCACCAGAAGTTTCTGCTGATTGCCGCCGGAAAGTTCCTCGGCTGACTGATCGGGACCGGCGATACGGATGCGCAAATCTTTGACGTGGCCGCCGAACCGGCGCGATTCCGTCGCCGTGTCGATGAATCCCAATCGCGACCACGATTTGAGATTCGGTAGGGCGAAATTCTCCTTGGCCGTGGCTTTCAATATCAAGCCCTGCAACTTGCGATCTTCGGTCAGGAGACAAATTCCATGTCCGATTGCCTCTCGTGGTGAATCGATCTCCGCTTCCACGCCGTCAACCAGAACTTTGCCCGATTTCTTGCGGTCGGCGCCGAATATCAAGCGCGCCAATTCGGTGCGTCCGGCGCCCATCAAACCGGCGATCCCGAGCACCTCGCCGCGTTTGACATGGAACGAGACATCCTGCACTTTGCCGCCCGAGAGATTGCGGACTTCCAGCAGAATCTCTCCGACGGGCGCTGCAGCTTTCGGAAATTCCTTATCCAGCGAACGCCCAACCATGAGCTCAATCAATTGCTGCCGGTTGATATCTTTAGTCGCCGCGGTAGCGATTGTTTGTCCGTCGCGCATCACCGTGATGCGGTCGGCGATGTTGAAGACTTCATCCAGGCGATGGCTGATGAAGATTATGCCAATACCTCTTTTCGCCAAATCACGAAGCAGAGTGAACAAGTTGTCGACCTCGTTCGGAGTCAGTGCTGCGGTTGGTTCGTCCATTACGAGAATCGCGGCGTCAGTCTCCAGCGCGCGGCCGATCTCGACCAGTTGCTGTTGCGCGACATTGAGGTCGCGCACTTCCGAATCGGGATCGATTGATACGCCGAGTTTCCGAAAGACCTCCATTGACTTGGAGCGCTCGGTTCCGGCTTCGATGAATCCCTTGTGTGTCTGTTCACGTCCGAGAAACAAATTCGCGCTTACCGGTAGTGTAGGAATTAGCGTGAACTCCTGATAGATCGCGGCAATCCCGGCACGACGAGCCGCCAGTGGGGAGGCAATGGAAACCGGATTGCCGTTGACAAGGATATCGCCGGAGTCGGTTTGATGAACTCCTGTCAGAACTTTGATCAGAGTGCTCTTGCCGGCGCCGTTCTCTCCTACCAGCGCATGTATTTCGCCAGTCCGCAGTTCAAACGAACCGGAACTCACTGCCACTACTCCGGGAAACTCCTTGCGGATCCCCCGCATTTCCAGAATCGGTTTGGCAGTGTTTGGCGAAGTCATACAAGCTCGGTACCCATCAGATCTATTGCGCGTCCTTCTGCGTAAACAGCGCGCAGGGAATCAGAACAGTCGGTGAAACCTGTCCGCCGGACACGTAAGTACGGACCGCCTCGATTGTCTTCTTGCCGATTTCCTTCGGCTGCTGAATGACATCAGCGTAGATCTTGCCTTCTTTGATCGCGGCTCTGGCTTCAGGTACAGCGTCAAATCCGATGATCTTGATGCGACCGGTTTTGCCTGCCTTCTCAACCGCCGCCAACGCGCCGAGCGCGGAGTCGTCATTGATACCGAAAATGGCATCGAGATCGGGATGCGCCTGCAGCATGTCCTCGGCGGTGCGGAAGGCCTGATCTTTTCTGCCCTGACCCGATAACTTTGAGACAATCGTCAGCCCGGGTGTTTTTGCGATTTCGTCCTCGAAACCTTTCACGCGCTGGATCACTGATTCCACTTCCGGGTGGTCAATAATTGCCACCTTGCCGGTTCCGTTAAGCGCCTGAGCCACGGCCTGAGCGGCGAGACGCCCACCGGCAATGTTGTCGGAGGCGACGTGACAGATGATCTTGACACCCTCTGCCAGACAGGCAATGTCGGCCGTAAAGACGGGAATGCCCGCATCATTGGCTGCCTTGATGGCGGTACCGATAGATTTGGAGTCGCAGGGCGAAACGATTATGGCGCTGACTTTGCGAACGATGAAATCCTGAATCTGGTCCTTCTGCTTGGCGACATCGAACTCGCCGGCAGTCACCAGTAATTTGTAGCCGGAGGCGTCGGCAGCTTCCTTGAGGCCGGCCTCAAGGTCCTGATAGAACGGATGAGTTCTGGTCAACAGCGAGACACCGATGGTCAGATTTGCGCCCGCCTGCTTCGTTGCTTTCGGCGTTCCGGGTGCTTCCTTCTGTTTGCCACAGGAGGGTAATATCAGCGCGATCGCAATCGTAGCGACGGCCAGTAACAGTTGTCTTCTGTTCATTGGATTCTCCGACGTGAATAAGAGGGACACACCATTCAAATTCATCCATAAAGGGGCTGGTGTTTAGTAGGATAGTACAGCACCGCTGCAGTTATGGCAAGGTCTTTCGCCCGGTGCGAGAGTCGTCCTGACGAGAAAAATCTTCTTGTTTACAAGGTTGACATTGACCGCAAATAGCCGTAGAATTGGGCAAGTAATCCGTCAGCTACGGAGGCAGCGAATGGAAAAGCTAATCTACCTCGACAACGGCGCCACCACTTTCCCCAAGCCAGAAGAAGTCTATGTCTCGATGGATCGATTCTACCGCCAGTATGGAGTTAATCCCGGGCGGTCAGGATACGACCTCTGCCTTGCCGCCGGCAATATTGTTGAGGATACGCGCAAGTTACTGACGAAATTCTTCAATGGCGGCTCCGATCCGAACCGCCTGATATTCTCATACAATGCCACCGATGCGCTCAATCTGGCCATCTTTGGATTGCTGCGGGAGGGCGATCACGCCATTACGACTAATGTTGAGCACAACTCGGTGCTGAGGCCGCTGTATCATCTATATAAGTACAATCATGTTGAAGTCGATCATGTGCCGTTCGACAGCCGCGGATTTGTCGATCCGGACGATATCGCGCGGAAAATCAAAAAGAACACAAAGCTGGTCGTGGTCAATCACGGCTCCAATGTTATCGGCACCGTCCAGCCGATCGGCGCGATAGGAAAGATCTGTCGTGAGAAAGCAATTCCATTCTTGGTGGATACCTCCCAGACGGCTGGCAAGATCCCGGTAGATATGGAGAAAATGTCAATCGACGTGGTGGCATTCACCGGCCACAAATCATTGATGGGACCGATGGGAATCGGCGGCCTCTACGTGCGGGACGGCATCGATATCAGGCATACTCGTGCCGGCGGAACGGGAGTTCGTTCGGCGGTTCGCACGCATTTGGATGAATATCCTTATCGTCTGGAATACGGCACCCCGAACTTGCCGGGAATTGCCGGACTGAATGCCGGGGTCAAGTGGCTGCTGAATGAGGGGATGGAAAACATCCATCATCGTGAGTCCCATCTGCTCAAGAGTCTGCGAGACGGATTAGATCAAGTCGACGGCGTGACTCAGTATTGTCAGGATGACCTCACCAACCACATCGGCGTACTGACCTTCAACGTCGATGGCTTGGAAGCTGCCGATACCGGCACGATGCTCGATGTTGATTACAACATTGCCAGCCGCACAGGCCTGCATTGCGCGCCGCTGGTGCACGAGCAGATCGGCACCAGCAAGATTCATGGCTCAGTGCGATTTGGAATTGGGCCGTTTAACACAAACGAAGATATCGAAGCGGCCATAACCGCCGTTCGTGAGATTGCGTTCGTGCGGCAGCAGCACAGAGTTGTTGGTTAAGCCGCCCCGTCATTACTACTTATTTTCGATTAGCTTTTCTTCGGCTCCAGCACCAGTGCATCGGCGACAACTTCCGAAATTGTCTTGATCTCAACACCCAATTTGTATTCGCGATTGAGTTCGCCGAGTTGGTCAATGCAGTTGTGGCAGGGAGCGACAACGATCTGTGCTCCGGTCTTGCGGATTTGCTCGGCTTTGATTCGGCCCGCTTCGAGGCGTCGTTTGGCGTACCGCGTCATCGATAATTGTCCACCGCCACCGCCGCAGCAATAGTTCTGCTCGCGGTTTGGATACATCTCCACGAAATCGCTGACTGCCATCCTGAGAATGAGCCGCTGTTCCTCGATTACGCCGCCCATTCGCACCAGGTTGCAGGGGTCGTGCAATGTTACACGCTTCTGAATTCGCGAAGGATCGAGACGAATGCGCCCGGCGTTGAGGTAATCAGCAATCACCTGAATAATGCTGACGACATCGAAGCCGTCCGGCTTCCCCAACCACTGCGGAGCTTCCCAGCGATTGGCGGCATACCCGTGCCCGCATTCACCAAGCACGAGGGTTTTGGCGTCCAGTTTTGTCATCGACTCTCTCAGACGCGACGAAATCTGAGCGGATGCCTGGTTGTCGCCCGAGAACAAGCCGTAGTTGGTGACGTCATAATAGTCACTAGCGAAGGTCCAACTCTCACCGGCGGCATAGAAGATTTTCGCTGTTGCCAGCAGAGACAGGGGGAAGAACTTCGGTTCGCGGGGATTGACAGTGTAGAATAGTCGCACGTCTGGCTTGTCGACCGGGAGTTGCGCGGCGGAATCCCCGACTTCCTGTTGTAACTCTTCGTCGAGCCATTTCAGAGTGTCAATCCATTCCTCGCGAGGGATTCCCATATTGTTGCCGGTCTCGATCGCCGTGTCAACTGTCGACTGCAGCTCGGGCGGAACGAAATTCGCAGCCGCCAACGCCGTACGGGCAAGGCGAATCAAGCGTGAGATGTTGATACCTACCGTGCAGTTCAGGGAACATCTGCCGCAAAGTGAGCAGCGGCCAAACAACGAATCAATCCAGCGGTCAAGCATGGCGGCGTCCAACTGTTGTGCGCCGGAAAGCTGCGGAATTGATTTCCCGACGAGAGTGTGATATTTCTTGAAGATAGCTGAGACGAGATTCAGTTTGTAAGCGGGCAATGCTTCCAGCTCACCGCTTGCGAGATAGTAGTGACAGGTGTCAGAGCATAGTCCGCAATGCACGCAGGAATTGAGTTGGGCCGCGTAACTGGAGCCGATCTCGGCACGGAAGGCAGCACGGATTCGCTCCAATTCTGAAATGCTTGCGCTTCTAATGAGCTCTTCGAACGTACCGCTCCGCTGACTCTGGTTCATCGTTGTACTTTCACTTTCGGGTGCGGAAGAACTCCGCGACCCCCAAAGAACTGCCCGAAGAGAACGCGTGTATAGAAGAAGAAGAAACAGTGACGAATCTTGCCCGCAGGAATGTACAGGAACAGCAGGACGGCGGCTATCATTGCGATTGTCTGAATTGTCGGCAGGTACGAAGCTGAAAACGTAGCGAGAAGAAACAATCCCACGAGAATATTGGATATGTAATCATCGGGACAACTGATGATCCTCATGTAGGGGAGTGACATTCTCTTGATCAACAAGCCGATGCCGCATAATAGTCCGGCGACGAGCGATACTCGGCCAAACGCCACTGCGAAATCGGGCAATGTGTACGCAAACACGATAGCTGCCAGGAATAGAAGCGCCGTGAAGATGCCCAGGTGGTAGAAGATTCCGGCGAAGAATGTTGGCAGATGTTTGGATGCGCTTTCTTTTTCCCACGGCAGCATGCCTTGTCCGAAGGCGTAGATGATACCCTTAAACGGACTGCCGCTGGCTATCGCGAATTGCCTGCGCTTCCCGAATGAGTAAGCGTGCGCAACCAGATAGATGAGTGCAATAAGACCATATAACGCGGCAGCCAGGACGGCGAGTCGCAAAAATGGCGGCTGGAACATTGTGTGCCCTAGACGCAGCCGTCCGGTTTGGGCAGACCCGCAATTTTGCAGGCGCCCTTGGCGGGACCGGAGGGGAACAGCTCATAGATGCGTTTCAGTGGCAGGCCGGTGGATTTGCAGATCGCCCGCACCATCGGCGCCAGTTTGGTCTGCTCGTAATGTTCGCGTATGAAATTGACAACCGCCCAGTGCTCTTCGCTCAAGTTCTCAAGGCCTTCCTGAGATTTCGCCAGCACGGACGCGATTTGTTTGCTCCACTGTTGTGGGTCGGTGAGAAAACCTTCTTCGTTCAGTTCAAGTTGCTTACCGTCGGCATCGATATATGGCATCCAGACACTCACTTTCTACAAAGTACCTGGATGCCAATATATACATCGGTGCGAGAAGAGCAAAGAGGGATATCCGCTTCGCTATGGACGTGACTACGTCTGGAACAAGTACTGCAACTTCAGGAAGAACTGCCTTGACGCCAACCGCCACTCCGACGGCGAACTTCCGGCGGCCGGTATATTGGAATAGTCACTGGACGAACCGAGGTAGAACACCGAGAACGGGCTCAGGCGATAGGTCATCAAGGGGTCAATTTCCCAGGCGCGGCTGAAGTCATCATACTGCACCACCATTCGAAACGACAGTTGGCGACTGGCTTGGTACAGTATCCTGGTTCTGGTGATATAACCGCTATAGTACTCTTGATCGGTGACGAGATCCCGGCTGCGTGCAAAAGCAATATTCGGCTGAATGATCAGTCGGTCGATCGGTTTAAGATCGACAAAAGCGCTGTAGGAAAGCTGGTTGCCTTTGGTCATGGCGAATCGGGCGATGCCCACGCCCCTCTCGATATTCGCGCCCAGTCCGATCTTGTTGCTCAGGCGGCTGTTCCAATTGAAATTGAGCTGCCACAGATCTCGAAACTCAGTGCCTCGGAACAGTTCAACGTTGCGGCTGAAATTGGCTCCCACGTAAGTCTGCGCAATCTTCATCTGGCCTTCGATGCCGGCATTGAGATTCTGACTTCGCCGCTCACCATTAAAGCGCCAACGCTGCGCGCTGTAAAACTGCGGCGTGATCCGGTCGAAGATTCCGGTCTTGGGATACACGGTGTAGTATGTCGCCAGCGAAAGATTGCGGTAGTTCATCAGCGGGTCGTAACCGATCTCGGTGCGGTACGAGGGATTCACCTGATTATAATCGATTACAAATCCCCAACTGCGTGCTTCACGTTTGAGCCGGGTGATGATCGCGGTACCGTAATATTTTTCGCCGTCAAAGGCGATGGTATGTTTGCTGTCGTCGAAGGTAAAGCCCTGGAATCCGGCGGTTGCTGCGCTGTCGTTCGGCTCGGCGGTGTGGGTCAGAATATACTGGCCGTCGATACTGTAATTCTTTGACAGACGAATGTCGCCGTCAAGGGCAGCAACCGATCCGGAACCGCCGTGTTCGAAACGCCGGTCGGAGAAGAGCACGCCGAGGCGCGAATCGCTGCCGAATGCTCGCGACGCCCGCACGATATTCGCAGTGCTTTTTCCCGTGTTGAGCAAAACACTGGCTTCATCGAGTGGAATCATGTAAGGCGTGTTCAGGTCGCGCGCACCGAGGAATCCGATGCTCGTCTTTCCCATTCTGCCGGTCAACTTGGTGGCGAATTGCGGGTCGTTGATAGTGCGCGTATAGAAGGAATTGAAGAGCGTTCGAAAGATGTCGCTGCCCTCCTGGAAGAAGGGTCGCCGCTCAGGATACATCAGTGAGATTGTGGAATTGACATCGATTTGAGCGGCGTCGGCCTCGATCTGACTGAAGTCGGGATTGAGCGCGCCCTCAATTGTGACGTCCGAGTTAACCGCGTACTTGCCGCCCAGCGACAATTCGCCGCTCGGGTCACCGTTCCTGAAAGCCGAGCGCGGATTCTGCTGGTCGGTGATTTGTCCCGTTTGGTGGGCCACGAAAGTCGGCATGATTTGCAAACCCTGGCCGGGATGAACGCCTGTGATGCCGGTCAGTGTTCCGAACTGGCAGGGGAAACACTGCTCGTTGCGGTCATTGGCTGCCCAGGAGTATTGTTTATAGTTCTCGCGGGGGCGCACGCGCCAGAAATCGACTCTCCAGTTCTGAGTGTCACTGTTGGGAAAGCGCAAGGTTGCAAAGGGCACCGCGATCTCAACCTGATAGCCGGAGTCGGTGACCACGGCCGCCGACTCCCAAATCAGATCATAGGTCGCATCCTCGCCGACAATAGGAGTCCACAGCAAATCCTTCTGGATACCGTAGGCATTGACTGCCAGTTCGTAAGCCCAGGAGGCGCTGGCATACGGGTCGATTAGCACGAATACGGCATCGTCGCCCTGGTACTGGTCGCGCTGGCTCATGGTCGCACGTATGGTCGCCGGATTGTCGTGGCAAACGAAGGCGACATACAGATTGCGGCTGTCATAAGTCGAATAGACCTGCGTGGGCACGTCGGGAACAAGGTTGTCGCCGGGATTTCTCTCGACGAAATTGTCAGTGCGAGTTGCCGTCTGCCAACAAGGGTCGTTAAGCTGCCCGTCGATATTTGGCGCCGAAGCGGTGCTGGTGATTGCCAACGTGGGTTTGAAAATCGGTCGTGGGGCTGAGGTCGCAACCGCAGTGAAACATACAATGACTATTCCGACTGCGAAAACAAACAAGAAACAGGCCGTACGGCTGCTAAAGCAAGCGCGCATATATCATTTCCTCCCTGTCTGCCGCCCTGACTACAATAAGGCGGCAAAGAGTACCTAAGTCGATCATGACCGGCACTGGCGCCGATCAGTATCGCGTATGGAAGAAACAAGCGCGCTTGTCGCATCCCCCTGTTGTCCGTAATTTCGAATACGCAAAAATCGCGAAAAAGTTTCGCGAATTGAGAGGTGTGTGTCAATGTTACGGCGACTTTTCCCTGCAGTCGTTTTTCCGCCTTTTTCGATTTAACAAAAACCACCCTCCGAGCGTCCCTGAAATCAGGAGGCAGACTCGCAAAATCAGATCAAGTGTCTGATAGTACTTTAGTGGACAGGGCGAATCACGGTCATTTACCCACAACTCAAATGTCACCGTGATTCGGCGTCACCGGCAGCGACGCAGACGCACTTTGCGCCGGCCCACGGCGTGCATCTCGCAACAACAGCGCCTGAATCCAGTGTGGGCGTTGAGGCATGAATTCAAAGGGTTGATCACGGTCGAGACATCGGCCGCTTGGAGTCGTGTCTGTCGGTCTTACTTACGTTTACCGAATTTCGACGGGCTTTGGCATAGGGAAGGACAAGCGATAACTGCAGAGCGATAAGGACCAGCTTCGCACATGGTAGGTTCAGGCGATAGCGAGAACAGGCGCATTGTATTCGGCACCTACGCCGCCAATGAGGATTCACTCCGTTGGATTCGCATCATGGTGGAAAGTCTGCGCGCTTTCGGCGGGTGTTTGAAGAATGCGCCGGTGTGGTGTTATCATCCTGACAGAATTTCCGAAAGTGTTGAGGCGTGTAAGCCGGTCGATGAACAATACGGCATTACTTTCAAACGAAGTTGTTTTCCCCGGGACGCGAGCCCATTTCCATTTGCAGGCAAAGTCTTTGCCGCCGCGTTGGCGGAAGCGGACGCGGTCTGCAAATTCCCGCTGTTGGTCTGGTTGGATAACGATGTCGTATTCGTAAAAGAGCCGCGCGATTTTCTGCTTCCCGACAACATCAGTTTTGGCTATCGGCCGGTTATGCACATGCTGATCGGCTCACGTTTTAGCGAACCGCCTGATGAATTCTGGTCACGCGTCTATAACAGGTTGGGAGTGGCAGAGGAGAAAGTGTTTCCGATAACAACGCCGGTTGACCGGGAAAAACTACGCGCTTACTTTAATGCCGGAATGCTTGTTGTTCGTCCGGAAATGGGCATTCTCCGCAAATGGCCTGAGAGTTTCGCCGTCCTGTACTCGGATTCAGTGTTTGCAGATTGGTGTGACGCGCATCCGTTGATCGGAATTTTCCTGCATCAGACCGCACTGGTGGGAGCTGTCTTGACAATGTTGCGTCACGAGGAAATGATTGAACTGCCCGAGACTTACAACTATCCGTTCTTTATGCAGAGACAGTATCCGCCCGATAGACGACCGGCCTCGCTGGACGATGTTGTCATGTTCCGCCACGAAATGATGTTTGTGGATGATGCGGATTTTGAGAAGTCCCCAGATCCTTCCAAGTGCTACTCCTGGTTTCGTGAGGCAGTGGCAAGAACGAGAGGCGTACGCAGCACCTGATGAAAAACGGCGGCTACGATTTCGCGACTGCCCGTCTGCGCAGCGCGACTACAGTCTGATCATCGGAAGGATCGTTGAGCGTTCCGAAGTTCTTGAGTTCAACCCAGAGCTTGTCGAACATCGTGTCGAGCGGGTGCATGCGGTTTTCGCACACGAATTTGCTTAGCCGATGTTCGTCGAACATATCACCGGCCTGATTTTCGACCTCCGTGATTCCGTCGGTATAGAGCATCAGCAGATCATCGGGCTGGACCTCGCGAACACATTCTTCGTATTTGAAGTCCTCATGCACTCCGAGAACGCCACCCGTTGGTTCCAGTGATTCAACGGTACCATTGGCGCGCACCAACAGCGGCGGACAGTGTCCGGCATTCGTGTAAGTCAGCCGGGCGTTTTGACCGTTCTGTGGCTCGACTGCCACGCAGACCAGCGACACGAACTTGGTCACCGGTATGTTGCGGCAGAGCCAGTGATTCAATTGCGCGATCAGTCGGCTGGGAGACGTAATGCCCTCAGCCAGAATTCTCAGCGCGCCCTGAATGTTGGACATCATAAGCCCGGCGGAGATACCCTTTCCCATCACGTCGCCAATCACGATTCGCACGGCGCCTCGATCACCGCCCGGCAGGAAATCGAAATAGTCGCCACCGACAAAACGGGCCGCCTGTGACCGGACCGCGACTTCGAAACCCTCAATCGGGCTGATCGCCTGCGGCAACAGTGCACGATGAATCTTGCTGGCAAGAAACAGGTCGTTCTCCAGTTGCGCCTGCTCCTGTTTGGTGATGCAGCTGAGGCACACCTGGTTCACGGGCTGAACCTCCAGGCGATGCAATTCCACTTCGCCCTGGCAGACAACGCAGTGGCCGAAAGTCTCAGTGTCGATTCGTCCCAGCGCTTCCTTAATCTGAGACAGGAGCGCCTGGGCGTGTTCAAGATCCCTGTCAGCTGCCGGAGTGCCGGTGTCCATCCACTCAAGAATCGTATGTCGCCGTTCTTCCAGCAAATTGCGGAAATGCTCAAGATCGGATACTGTCATAACGTCTACCTACTCGCTCCATAACGCAGTTACCTACTGATACGGAATCGATCACGGACAGTTGCGGCCGCGACCTCTAAATGTGATTCATAACCTCAGAGAAATCGTCTCCGATCCAAAGTGCTTATTCGACCGGCGTTTTGGGTCCTGATTCCGGCCGTTCGGCGAGCGCCTGTTCGTCGGCATCGAGATGGAAGCGGTGTAAGAAACGGTGAAACACCGGAACGAATAGCAGGCCGAACACGCTGAGGAATATGACGCCCGAAAGGATGGCGTAGAGCCCGGCGAAGACCTTGGCGTTATCGGTCTTGAGGACATCGACTGGCCCCATCCCGCCGACTATCATCGCGGAATTCAGGAAGGAATCGACCCAGCCGAGATCCCCGAGGACGTGGTACCCAACCATGCCGACCACCGTCCAGATTGCAAGCAGTACGGCGCTCAGAGCGGCGGCATAGAACAGCCGACGGACGAATACGCGCCTCGGCAGCAACGGCTGCTTGCGGTGCTCGAATTTCCAGAAGTATCTTAGTCTCATATCCGGACCGAACTCATGAATACCTGTCTATGGGAATCCGCCCTACTCGTTCTTGGGATCCTGAACCGGCGCTTTCTTGGATTCTTTGGCCTTGGCCTGCGCCTCTGCTGATCGTTTTCCGAAATCCTGTATCTTGGCTACCATCGCGGTATCCGACGAGGTATAAAGGTTGATGATGCCATAGTCGCTGTTGACTGCCTCCATCCTGACCCCCGACATCTGGAATTCGCCGATCATGGTGCAGTGAGGGCAGCTATAAGGCATCTTGCCGGTGGTTTGCATTTCCCTAAGGACGTTGCCGATCCCTGCCTGTGCCTTCTTGAAGCCATCCTCGTAGCCCTTATCGATATGAGTGACGGAAACCAGTCCGTCCGAGATGTTGTGATATTCGGTGGTCATGTGGTCCAGCAAGCCCGGCTGAGCGGCAAACAGCTTGCAGAAGGCGCAATTCACTGAGTCAAACCAGGGTTTTTCCTGGGCGAATGTAACCGTTCCGACAAGCAGCAGAATGACCGACATCGAAAGTGTACGCGTGTGCCTCATTTTGTCCCTCCTCGTCTTATGAATGTGGCCTGAATATAGACGATTGAGGGGGCGGGTCAAGTTTGAAAAACCAAGCGCTGCATTTCGCCACAGACCGGGATAGGAATTCAGAAGCGGAATCAAGTTTCTCCGATAGATGAGGGGAAGCCACCAATACGCGGCTGGTTTTGTCGTATATCACAATGTATAAGGACGTCAGAAGACGCACTGGGGCGACTTCCGATTAGATTCACATAAACTTCTTAGAGGAGAAGGGACATGGCGGTACAACACCACACTAAGGTACAGAATCGAGTGTCCGAGTTGGACGCTGTCACGATTCGATCCTTCAGATCAACCATCAGGGGTGAAGTGATTGAACCTTCCGATGCCGCTTATGACGAAGCGCGCAAGGTTTACAACGGCATGATCGATAAGCGGCCACGCATCATCGCGCGCTGTGTCGATACTGCGGATGTCGTCACCTGTGTCTTGTTCGCCAAAGAGCACGACCTGGAATTGGCAGTCAGAGGTGGCGGGCATAACGTTGCCGGTTTCAGCGTCTGCGACGACGGCCTGGTCATTGACCTCTCGCTGATGAAAGGCACCCGTGTCGATCCCGCCACGCAGACGGTGTGGGCACAAGGCGGCTGCACTTTTGGGGACGTAGACCACGCGACTCACCCGTACGGGCTCGCCGTGCCCGGCGGCATTATCTCGACTACCGGCGTCGGTGGGTTATCTCTCGGTGGCGGAATCGGCCATCTCACGCGCAAGTATGGCTTGACCTGCGACAACATACTGTCCGCGGATGTCGTAACCGCCGATGGTCGCATCCTGACCTGCAACGCCCACGAAAATGAAGATTTGTACTGGGGACTGCGAGGGGGAGGAGGCAACTTCGGCGTCGTGACGTCATTTCAGTTTAAGGCCCATCCGGTAAAGACAGTGCTCGGTGGGCCGATCTTTTATCCGATTGAAAAGACGGGCGATGTGTTGAGGTTCTTCCGCGACTTCATTAAAACTGCGCCGCCGGAGCTTAATGCCTTCTTTGCCTTTCAAATCGGGCCCGAAGCGCCGTTTATCCCCAAGCAATTGCAGGGCGTGACCATGTGCGCGCTGGTTCTGTGCTATTGCGGGCCAGTCGACCAAGGGGAGAAAGTTATTGCTCCGATTCGCAGCTTCAGTCCACCGGCCCTGGA
The DNA here is from genome assembly GCA_963726455.1 of uncultured bacterium. Classification (GTDB taxonomy): domain Bacteria; phylum Zixibacteria; class MSB-5A5; order CAIYYT01; family CAIYYT01; genus CAIYYT01. The sequence continues at coordinate 1,332,336 of CAVSCK010000004.1, read as the reverse complement.
TCTGGTGGGGCCGCTTCCATTTCCGGCGCTGCAAAGTCTGTTCGATCCGCTGCTGCCTCCGGGGTTGCAGCATTACTGGAAAGCGGACTACGTCAACGAAATCACCGATGCCATGATCGACATCCACGTGCGCTATGGTCCCAAGGTGCCGACCGTGCAATCAACGATGCACATCTACCCGGTCAACGGTGCTCCTCAAAAGTTGGGCAGCGGCGAGACGGCCTACGCATTCAGAAAGGCCAACTTTGTACATGTGATTCCGGCAATGTACACGAATCCGGAAGATACGCAGAAGAATATGGCCTGGGTGCGCGAATACTGGAATGCGTTGAGGCCACATTCGGCCGGCGGCGCCTATGTCAACTTCCTCATGGAGGAAGGGGATGAACGAGTGGTCGCCACTTACGGAGCGAATTACAGTCGACTGGTGGAACTGAAGGACAAGTATGATCCGACCAATCTGTTCCATCACAACCAGAATATCAAGCCGAGTGACTACGACAGCGTCGGTTAGCAGGAGAGTCTTCATGAATTATGAGAAAGCTAAGTCGTGCCGCAGCCCCGGTTGACTTCGGTCTTGCTGAACTGGGCTAGAAGCGCTTCGTGTATACGTGGCAGTAGGGCTGATGGCCGTTATTGTCGTAGTATTCCTGATGGTAGTCTTCTGCAGGCCAGAATGCGTCGGCTTGCCTAACTTCGGTGACGACGTTGTATCCTTTGGCCTTGAGTATGCCGATTAGTTTCTCGGCTACCTGACGCTGGTTATCATCGACATAGAAGATTGCAGATCGGTACTGCTTGCCGATATCCGGACCCTGACGATCCATTTGCGTCGGATCGTGTATCTCGAAGAACAGACGAGCCAGTTTCTCATAAGTGGTCTTGGCGGGGTCGAATACCAGTTCCGTTGTCTCGGCGTGCCCGGTGCGGCCCGTGCATACCTCTTCGTAAGTGGGATTCTCGGTGTGACCACCCATGTAACCGACGCGAGCGGATACAACTCCATCCGCTTTCTCGAGCAGATACTCGGTTCCCCAAAAACAGCCGCCCGCAAAGTAGGCCTTTTGGGTTGCCACTTGCTGACTTGCAGGTACGAAATTCATCGAAATGGAATTCACGCAATAGCGAATGTTCTTAGGGGTAAATTGCTCGCCCTCGAAAACATGCCCGAGGTGTGCTCCACAGTTGGCGCAGGATATCTCGGCTCGCATGCCGTCCGGATCGGTCGTCATCTTCACGGCGCCGGGGATAGCATCATCAAAGCTGGGCCAGCCACAGCCGGCGTCGAATTTGTCTGTTGAGCGATAAAGCGGAGCACCGCAACGCTTGCAGGTATAGGTGCCCGCTTCTTTGTTCAGATAATATTCCCCGGAAAACGGCGGCTCGGTCTCTTTGCCAACGATGACGCGTTCCTCCTCCGGCGTTAGTTTATGATAGTTCATTGCTTTCCCTGCTGAATTGCGGTCCTGCGCATGCTGCGCAGCCGACGTTCTAAGATTGAACGCATGTAGCAACGCAACCGCACCGATTATTACTAAAACCCAGGCAGAAATCTTTTTGTAGCCCATGTGGCAACTCCGCAACACCGAACAACCCCCACCACGGAACCGGTCATAAGAACTGAACAAGAATGATCGCTGATTAGTTCCAATAAGCTGAGAATTGTTCCGGCGGGTGGGCGTCAGACAGGAACTTGGGGCAGGTCTAAACGTTATCAACTGAAGAAGTTGATTGAAGTGGGATCTGACCACTTTATTTGCCGCGGTGCAAGCAAACGATCTGGCCATCCCGTAACCATTATGTGTTTGTGTAGCCGGAATGGATTTGGTAAATAGCTGCCTGAATGGGGTATTACCGGGCGGGATGTTGCCCGGTATCGCCAAGACCAAGAGTGAGTTCCGGCCGGCTTGCCAGACAAGTACGCCGACAAGCTTTGATTTCCGTGTTAGAGAAAGCTAGGAGGGTTGTATGTCGATCTGGAACCGTTATGTCAGATTGGCCCTTGTCATCACCTTTGTAGTTTGCTCGGGACCGATAACTCAGCAGGCGACTGCGCAATACTTCGGTCAGAACAAAGTTGTTTACCGCAGTTTCGACTTCAAAATCCTGAAGACCGAACACTTCGACATTTATTATTACCCGCAGGAAGAAATCGCAGTCAACGATGCCGCGCGGATGGCGGAGCGCTGGTACGCCCGGCACCAAAAGATGTTTGGCCGCGATTTGATCGGCCGGCAGCCGCTGATTCTGTATGCCAGCGGTCCACAATTCGGCGAAACGAATGTGATTTCCGGCCAGTTGGGCGAAGGAACGGGCGGTGTTACGGAGGCGATGAAGCGACGAATTGTCCTGCCGTTTGCCGGACCGCTTGCCGAAACCGATCACGTTATCGGGCATGAGTTGGTGCACGCGTTTCAGTACAGTATCACCGGCCAGCGAGGCGGACGATCCTCGATAGAAGGTCCGGTTGTGGAGAGATTGCCGCTCTGGTTCATCGAAGGAATGGCGGAGTATATGTCGCTGGGGCCGGTAGATCCCAATACTGCGATGTGGATGCGGGATGCCACGAAGTCAATGAAGAAACTTCCTTCGGTGGGCGACCTGGATAACCCCCAACTGTTTCCATACCGCTGGGGACAGGCGCTGCTGGCGTACATTGCCGGGCACTGGGGAGACGAAGTGATAGGGGACTTGCTGACTACGGCGGGGCGAACCGGAAACCTAGATCTGGCGATCAAGCAGGTACTCAAAATTGATCCGAAGGCACTCGCCGAGCAGTGGCATGCCTCAATGCATCAGACTTACGATCCGTATCTCAAAGTTACAAAGTCACCGGGCGACTACGGCCCGCAGATTATCAGTGAGAAACGTGGAGGTGGCGAACTCAACGTCGGGCCGGTATTGAGTCCGGACGGAAAGGACTTGATTTTCTTTTCCGAGAAGAGCCAGTTTGCCATCGACCTGTTCCTGGCCGATGCCCAGACGGGCAAGATAAAGAAGAATATCGTGCGAACCGAACTTGATCCGCATTTTTCGAGTCTCGAATTCATCTATTCTGCCGGCGCGTGGAGCCCGGACGGCAAGCAGATTGTGTTTTCGGCGGTCGTCAAAGATAAGCCGGCGCTTTCGATTCTGGATATTGGCAAGGACAAGGTCGTTCGCGAAATCGACCTGAAGCAACTGGACGAAGTCTATAACCCCGCCTGGTCACCCGACGGACGATACATCGCATTCTCGGCGCTGGTCGGCGGCTATTCCGACATGTTCTTGTATGATCTCCAAAGTGACAGTCTGCGCCGTCTCACCGAGGACGCCTACGCCGACTTGCAGCCGTCCTGGTCGCCTGACGGCAAACAGATTGCCTTCGTTACCGATCGCTACTCCACTGATTTGACGTTGCTCAAATTCGGCAAGTACCAAATAGCTACGATGGACCCGATTTCGGGAAAGATCACGTCGCTCAACATACCGGGGAAAGGCAAGCAAATCAATCCGCAGTGGTCAGCGGATGGCGCGAGCATTTACTATCTGTCGGACGAGGACGGAATATCGAATATCTATCGCTTTGGACTGAAGGATGACAAAGTTTTCCAGGTGACGAATCTGTATGCCGGTGTTAGCGGCATCACGGGAATAAGCCCCGGAATGTCGGTCGCAGCCAAAGCCAACCGAATGGTCTTCAGCGCCTACGAAGACAGCAAGTACAACATTTACACGATCGATTCTCCCGACACACTTTCCGGCGTCCCGGTCTCAGAGATTCAGGCGCAGATGGCCAAGGACTCGCTGCCGGCAAATCCTGCAATGTTGCCTCCGCCGGATCAGAACGGCGGACAATTAGTGGCACTACTTGACAGCGCCAGCTTTGGCCTCCCGCCGGTCGAGAAATATTCGGTGAAGGACTATCACCCCGGATTGTCGATCGACTTCGTCGGCCAGCCGTATGTGGCAGCCGGATTCGACCAATTGGGTGCTCAACTGGGAGGAGGAGTGGCGCTGTTTTGGAGTGACATGCTCGGCGATCGCGATTTGGTGACGGCAATCCAATTACAGACTGATGGTGGCTATACAGACTTCGGGGGGCTGGTCGGTTATCAAAACAACAAACATCGCTGGAATTGGGGCGGGATAGTGCAGCAGGTTCCTTACACACTGATACAGTACGGAACCGGCTATGGGATGGTCGGCTCCACGCCGGCAATCGCGCAACAACTGTTTACATATCGACAGATGAATCGTGAGGTGGCCGGACTGGCTGCGTACCCTTTCGATCGCACCAAACGAATGGAGTTCTCCGCCGGGTTCACTCACGTGAGCTTTTCTCAGAAAGTGCAAACACAAGTCTTCGATGCGAACAATGATACGCTCATTTCCGACCAGACGATCACCTTGCCCACTCCCGGCGCGATCAACCTGGCCACGGCGCAGGCCGCGTTTGTTTTCGATAATGCCATCTATGGCGCTACGAGCCCGGTGCTGGGACAAAGGTACAGGTTGGAGGTGTCACCGTATGCCGGCACAATTGACTTCTTCACGGTGCTTGCCGATTACCGCCGTTACTTCATGCCGATCAGGCATTTCACGTTTGCGGTTCGGCTGATGCACTACGGACGATACGGAGGCGGCGCCGAGGATGGCCGCCTGACGCCACTGTTCATCGGTTATCAGGATTTGGTCAGAGGTTACGACGCAGGTTCATTCAGCGCCTCCGAGTGCAACGGAGACACCGCTTGCGAGAACTTCAACCGGCTTTTCGGCAGCAAGATGGCGGTCGCCAATTTCGAATTGCGATTTCCACTCCTGGGAGTTCTAGGTATTGGCAAGGGCTTCTATGGCTTCCTGCCGCTGGAAACGGGTGTGTTCTATGACGCGGGCGTGGCGTGGAGCAGTGCAATACAGCCGTCGTTCCTCGCGCACGGCACTCGCGATCCTGTTCGCAGTTACGGCGCATTGGCCCGGCTTAATCTGGCGGGTTATCTGGTCTTGGAGGTCGATTACGTCAAACCGATCGACCGGCCTATGAAGGGCGCTTTCTGGCAATTCAATATTTCGCCGGGATTCTGATGCAATCGGGCTAGGTTCGGGCTGCTGGGGGTGGGAAATAAGGGGGGATCTCGCCAAGGAGCAATTGGAAAAATTGGTCTCTGGCGCGGCGTTCTATCCAGGGATAGTGTCCGCAGTTGCTTAAGATGTGAAACTTGACATCCAGCAACACCGACCGCAGGAACGGGCGGATTCCCTCGATGGGGTGCGGGTCATATTCGCCGTGAATAACCACGACCGGCATTCTGATCTTGGCAAACTCGCTTTCCAGAAACCCGGGTGTGTCTCTGAGAACTTTGAAATCCGACCAAACCTTGTCGTTCACTTCGGGTTGTGCCTCGATAGTCTCCAAGTCGCGCGTCAGCGGATCGTAAACGTCCGTATTGAAGAATAGATTTGCCCATTCCGCAAACAGCCGATCCTTGGTTTCGCCCTCGGAGTGAACCATTTCTCCCAGAAGTTCATCATGTCTTTGTCGCTGTTGCACGGTCAGCCGTTCGCGACGGCGGTCTTTAGTGCTCTGCGAAGTTTCAGCGTCGAACACCGCACTACCGATTAGGATTAGTTTGTTAATCAGGTCTTCTCTTCGAGCGGCGACAAAGAGGGCGAGCACCGCTCCCCAGGAGGAGCCGATGAGCGTCAATGGCCGGCTTGTGTTCAGCGCCAACTGCTGAATCAGTTCGTCGATCTGGCCTGCCAGGGAATCCTTCGACTGTAACGGCTCAAGAACACCCATCGACTTTGCCAGCTCGCGTGCGACCGGCGCCATGTATCCGGGAGCACCGGGTCCGCCATGTAGTGCTGCAGCGCGGTACGGCGGTGATCCGTATTTTCTAACCAGACCCAAAACGTTCATTCGCGTCGCCAAGACTAGTTATTTGTGTGGCCTAATACAAGTAAGGTACTGCTATTTACCCGAAATTTCGCGGCGAATGCATCTTCTCACTGCGACCCCCAAGCGGAGAAACGAGAGGGTTCATCTGTCACGCCTAACGCCGCCATGGTAAACTATTGCATGATAATGGGTATCATGTCGTGATAAGGCGGCACTGTCGGATACCAATTCGGGCTGAAGACGCAGAAAGTGTTTGACGTGTCCCGGCCGAGCTTCCCGCATTTGTTACTGCACAAAAGAAGTTTGGATTCACGGGCGCAAGTTTGTATCTTGAACTAGTGTCACATATTACGAGTGAACAGAAACCGCGCTGTGGAGTCGAACAAAAAAACTACAATGGAAAATCATCCCGCTAAACATATAGCTGCCATATTCTTCTGTGTCGTAATGTCGAGTATTCTGATACTTGGCTGTGGCCAGGGAAACGGCAAACAAGTAGATCGCAGTGGCTCTAGCGCCCGTAGCGCGGCGCTGTCAGTTGACGCAGTTTTGGTCCAAGCGCGACCGTTAGAGAATAAGATCACCGCTACCGGCACTCTGCTTGCCAACGAGGAAGTTGAGTTGCGGCCGGAAACTTCGGGACGCGTCGTTGGAGTCTATTTCCAGGAAGGGAGTCGAATTACCAAAGGCGCGTTGATGCTTAAGATTGACGACAGCGAGTTGCAGGCGCAACACAAACGCAAGGAACTTGAAGAGAAACTTGCCGCCGCCGAAGAACAACGGGAGAAAAGTCTTTTCGACATCAAGGCCATCAGTCAGGAAGAATACGACAAAGCGCTGAACGCCTTGAATCTGTTGCAGGCGGAGAAAGAACTTATCGAAACGCAAATCGGCAAGACGGAAATTCGCGCGCCGTTCAACGGCGTGGTCGGCCTCCGTTATGTCAGTCCCGGCGGTTACGTATCACCGAGCATGTTGGTGGCGACCATGCAGGAACTGGATCCGATCAAGGTTGAGTTCTCCGTGCCGGAGAAGTACGCCACGCGCTTGAAAAACGGCATGAACCTCGTGCTGTTGGCGGGCGAGCAGCAGGATTCTATTCCGGGAACGATTTATGCAGTCGAGACCAAGATTGATCTCAACACTCGCACGATCAAGGCCCGCGGCAGAATTCCCAATTCCACGGGGACTCTGATTCCGGGTTCTTTTGCCAGAGTAGAAATCAAACTGGAAGAACTTGAGAATGCGATCGTGATACCGTCCGGCGCCGTAATTCCTGAACTGAATGCGGAAAAAGTCTTCCTCTGTGTTAATGGCAAGGCGAAGTCCGTGCCGGTCAAAACTGGAATCAGAACAGACAGGGGCATACAAGTAACGGCGGGGTTGTCAACCAACGATACGCTCATCATCACCGGCCTGCTGCAGCTTGCCGATGGCAAGGGCGTTACCGTTAAATCTCTTCAGAGTAACTGACGCCGTTATAGTAAATGAACATCTCCCACGTTTGTATTAGCCGGCCCGTACTCTCTATCGTACTTTCGATTTTGATCGTCATCTTTGGCGGCATCGGATACTTCTTCCTGGGCGTACGGGAATATCCGAACGTCGATCCGCCGATTGTCACGGTGAGCACAAGCTACACGGGCGCCAACGCTGATGTCATCGAATCGCAAGTCACTGAGGTGCTGGAAGAATCAATCAACGGCATCGCGGGAATTCGCTCGCTGACTTCGTCCAGCAGTGACGGACGCAGCCGCATTACCGTCGAGTTCGAACTGGGAGTCGACATGGAGGCGGCGGCAAATGATGTCCGCGACAAAGTGTCACGCGCCTCACATGACCTGCCACCGGATGTTGATCCGCCGACGATCTCGAAAGCAGACGCCGACGCCAACCCGATCATCTCGCTGACGCTGCAAAGCGACAAGCGCAACCTGCTCGAATTATCAGCACTCGCCAACGACATATTCAAAGAACGTCTGCAGACTCTGCCCGGAGTCAGCGAAATCGGAATCTGGGGTGAAAAGCGATACGCCATGAAACTCCTGATCGATCCGGCACGTTTGGCCGCCCAGGGGTTGACACCGCTTGATGTAAAGAATGCGCTGGACCGCGAGAATGTTGAACTTCCATCGGGGCGTATCGAAGGATATAACACTGAGCTTCCGATTCGCACCTTCGGTCGTTTGACCACGCCGGAGGAATTCAATGAATTGATCATCAAAAGTGAAAACGGCTCGGTCGTGAAATTCCGAGATGTCGGGCAAGCAGTCTTGATGGCGGAAAACGAGCGTTCCATCATGCTGGGCAACGGCGGAATTCCGATGGTGTCCGTCAATATGGTTCCACAATCAGGCGCCAACCAGATTGCCATTGCCGATGCCTTCTACAAACGTCTGGCCCAGATCAAAAAGGACTTGCCGGAGGATGTCAAAGTCACGGTCGCCATGGATACCACGACCAACATCCGGAAGGCCATCAGCGAAGTTGTCGAGACGATTCTGATTGCATTCTTGCTGGTGCTGTTGGTGATCTTCGTCTTCCTGCGACATTGGCGCACGACAATCATTCCCATGTTGGCGATTCCTATCTCACTGGTCGGCTCCTTCTTTATCATGTACATCGCTGGATTCTCGATCAACATTCTAACCCTCCTGGCGATTGTCCTGTCGACCGGTATCGTCGTTGATGACGCGATAGTTGTGCTGGAAAATATCTACAAGAAAATTGAAGCGGGAATGAAACCGATTGACGCCGGATTTAAGGGGTCCAAGGAAATCTACTTCGCGATCATTTCGACCACGATTACGCTGGCTTCAGTGTTCCTGCCCATCATGTTCCTGCAGGGCATCACCGGCAGGTTGTTCCGGGAATTTGGCGTTGTGGTGGCGGGCTCAGTTCTAATCTCAGCGTTTGTGTCATTAACCTTGACGCCGATGATGAGCGCCCGAATTCTTCATAAGACGGAACATGAAAGCAAGTTTTTCGAACTCAGCGAGCGCTGGTTCAACCGGCTCCACTCAAGTTATCACCGGTCACTGCGAACATTTGTTAATCGCCGTTACCTGGCGCTGGTAGTGATGGCCGTGTCAGTTGCGATCATCTTCGGACTGGGCGCATTGCTGCGTTCGGAACTGGCGCCGATGGAAGACAAGAGCCGCCTGATGGTCAATTCCACTGCTCCGGAAGGCACGTCATATGAAGCCATGTACAGCTACATGGGTAAGATCCTTGCCACTGTCGATACGCTGCCGGAAAAAGACGTCATCCTATCGGTGACCGGCGGTGGTATGGGTGGTGGCTCCAACAGCGGATTCGTACGCATCGGTTTGGTGAGTCCGGACAAACGCGAACGGACTCAGCAGGAAATCGCCGACGCGGTGTCGCGGCAGTTGCGGGATTATACTTTTGCGAGAACTTATGTCACACAGGAGCAGACGATCGGCGGTGGACGCGGCAGAGGATTGCCGGTGCAATACGTAATTCAGGCGCCGACGCTTGAGAAACTCAAGGCCGTGTTGCCGGCCTTCATGGAGAAGGCTCAGTCGGATTCGGTATTTCAAGTGGTTGATCTTGATCTCAAGTTCAATAAGCCGGAACTCACCGTGGAGATTGACCGCGACCGCGCCAGGGCGATGGGGGTGACGGTACGCGATATCGCACAGACCCTGCAGCTCTACTTCAGCGGCCAGCGTTATGGTACCTTCGTTCTCAACGGCCAACAGTATCAAGTCATCGCGCAGGCCAACCGGCAGAATCGCGACGAACCGCTTGATTTGAGCTCCATCTACGTCAGAAACAGCCGCAACGAGCTGATTCAGCTTGATAACATCGTCAAGATGTCCTATCGCAGCAACCCGCCACAACTATATCGTTTCAACAGATTCGTATCGGCTACTGTGTCGGCATCTCTGTCAAAAGGATTTACACTCGGCGACGGCATAAAGGAGATGGACAAGATTGCCGCGGGCACACTCGATGAAACGTTCTCGACCAGTCTTGCCGGAACCGCAAAGGAATACGCGGAAAGCTCCAACACGCTGATCTTCGCATTTCTGTTGGCGCTCGTGCTTGTCTATCTCATTCTGTCGGCGCAGTTCGAGAGTTTCCGCGATCCGCTCACGATTATGTTCACGGTGCCGCTGGCACTAGCCGGGGCGGTGTTGTCGCTGTGGCTGTTCGGGCAGACGCTGAACATTTTCAGTCAGATCGGGATTATCGCGCTCGTCGGAATTGTCACCAAGAACGGTATTTTGATTGTCGAATTCGCCAACCAGCGCCAGGCGCAGGGGCTGTCGATCAAGGAAGCCGTTATCGATGCCGCAGCGCAGAGATTCAGGCCCATTGTGATGACAAGTCTGGCGACTGTTTTTGGCGTGCTGCCGATCGCGCTCGCCCTGGGTGCGGCAGCGAAAAGCCGTGTTTCGATGGGTATTGTTATTATCGGCGGACTGTTGTTCTCACTGGGTCTGACACTGTTCGTCATTCCGGCGCTCTACACATACCTGTCTACCAAGAAGACTTCGATAGAACCGGCCACTGTCTCAGAAGCTGCGGCGGCCGAAAAAGTCTAGATTCCAGAAGCTCATCCCTTCTTCCCGACGAATATTCCCCGTCCTATCTGCGGGAAACCCGTCCTCCCATTGAGTTCTGATGTGCCCTTATCTGTGCTTCTTTTTGGCAGGGCTGGGCAGGCGCCTCAGGAAACAATTCCTGCGAGTATCGGTTATAGAGCGTATCAATTCGTGACCGGGACTGTTTGATCCTGGTTCACAAGGAGGATTTACATTATGAAGCGTGCAACAATCATTCTCGTGGTACTCATGTTGGCACTGGCATCCGTAGCTGCGCTTGCGGCCACACCGGCGACTACCAAGGCGTCGGCCAAGACCACGGAGGCGAAGACCATGACCATCCAGGGTGAAGTGGTGGACATGGGATGCTATTTGTCACAGGGCGCCAAGGGCGAGCAACACAAGGGCTGTGCCTCGATGTGCATCAACAGCGGCATGCCCATGGGTCTGCTGACCAATGATGGCAAGCTGTACCTCTTGACCGTAAATCACGATAATGCTGATCCGTACAATTCTGCCAAGAAGTTGGCGGACGAACAAGTCAGCGTTACGGGATTGGTGAGTGAACGCAATGGCGTAAAGTCCATCAGCGTTAACGAGGTCAAGGAACTCTCGGCTGCGAAAGCCCAGTAGGAGCGATCGCAGTGAGGGGCAGGACCATGATATTCGCCGCCGGACGGCGGGGATTACTGTTTCTTTTGCTCGGCTTAGTAGTGTTGGGTGTGGTGGGATTGTTGGTGTGGTCTTACTTAACTCGGCCGGTATTAACCGCTGAGGAAAAGGGGAGGCGCCTCGCCGAGCAAACCGGATGTTTTGGGTGCCATGGACCAAGTGGCACGGGGGGCGTGTTCAATCCGGGCCGAGCCGATGTGATGGTGCCGAACTGGAAGGGTGACATGATGATGTTCGCCAAGGACACTGCCGAAATCAGGCAGTGGATCGCCGACGGCGCGACAACCGCCAAATCACACAGCGATAGCTGGCGGGAGCAACGTGCAAAGGGAGCCCTGAAGATGCCCGCATTCGGAAGACGCTTATCCTCGGACGAAATCAATGATTTAGTAGCGTTCGTCGCGACTGTCAACGTTCCGTCAGTACCGGAAGATTCCCTGGCGCTGAGTGGCTATTACCGGGCCGATTCGCTTGCCTGTTTCGGTTGTCACGGCAGCGGCGGGCGGTATGCCCGGCCCAATCCTGGCTCGTTCAAGGGATATGTTGCTTCGTGGGAAACCTCTGATTTTGCCGACCTCGTGATGAATCGTCAGGAATTTGATGAATGGGTAAACGACGGAATCTCGAAGCGTCTTGACGGTAATTCCGTAGCGAAATATTTCCTGCGGCACGCCGAATTGAAAATGCCCAAATTTCGTTCTCACCTCCAAGCAGGTGATTTGGACGCAGTGTGGGCGTACATCAGTTGGTTGCGGGCTGATTCGACTTCAGTCAGCCGGTATTAAGTCTATCTCAAGGGAGTTTATGCTGCACTTGGTTGCATTCTGCAATAATGACGGAAATATGTCCATTATGACTTCTTGCGGTCACACTAAATCCAAGATATTGAAGTTACCCATCGTATTTAGGAAAGACATCTGTAGCCAGATGAATGCTCCAAGTTGGTGGAGTCGATGGGCATTCAGCAAATTGGGAACAAATTTCAAATAGGGTTGTCTCTAATGGGCGCAAAATTCTTTGTCGCTGTCAGCATATTTACGAGCATCGTGTTCGGCCTCGGCAGTCCAGTATTCGCCAAGAGCGCGCCGCAGTCAATTGCGGTGCTGGACTCTCTCTTGGCGGGCGCGACTCCGCTTGACAGCCATGTTGTCTACGTAGATTTCTGGGCGTCATGGTGTGTGCCTTGCAGGCAATCGTTCCCCTGGATGAAGCAGTTGAATGACAAATACGCTAGCCGCGGGCTGCAAGTCGTGGCGGTAAGCGTGGACAAAAGCGCCATTCCGGCAAATAAGTTCCTAAAAGAGATGGACGTGCCGTTCAAAGTCATTTATGACTCCACCGGAACGCTTGCCAAATTGTACAATCTGGAAGCAATGCCAACGTCGTTTGTGTATGGTCGCGACGGAAAACTACGCACAGACCATCGAGGGTTTCTATCCGAAAGACACCGTGTATCTTGATTCACTTTTGGGTTCACTGCTAGAGGAGAAAATCAAGAAATGAGAAACGTCAGATTCTGGCTGGGAATCGGACTGCTCCTGCTTATCCTCAGTTCGCTTAACGGCTGCGCATCAATGGGGGTGAAAGTGTGGGATAGAGATATCCTGGCCAAGCCGGAGATGCAGTTTGACAATCATCCGGTCGATCGGGCGATCGATGATCACATCTACTTCAGCAAAGAAGCGTCCAGTGGTGGCCGCGGTTTTGGTGGGGGCGGTTGCGGATGCAACTAAGCAGCAGGAAATCCATCCGTGGAGCTCTGGCGACCATCACCGCTGCGTCTGCTCGGATCCGGCGTCGCCCCGGCAGCCGACCAGAATCAAGCCGAGACTTCGCTGCTGTTATATTCTGAGCGAAACGGAATCACCGCAGCCGAAGGTGTCATCGGCGCGAACAAGCTTTTGAACAATAACTACTCGTTGTCATTTCGGTTCACTTATGATGGCCTCACCGGCGCAACACCGAATGGCGCCGCTCCCAGCCGAAAATTACAGACATTCACAGGGCCATCAGGAAGAGCCGGTTATACGATCCAATCGGGTCAACTTCCCCTTGATCGAAGTTTCCATGACACCCGACTTGCCGCCGATGCCACGATAGTGCACCCGTTGGGACGGCTGGCGTCCTTGTCAGTTGGTGGGCACGGCTCGACGGAACGGGACTACACATCATTCGGCTTGAACAGCGGCATCACGCGCGACTTCTTTCAGAGAAACACAACCGTCGGGATCTCGGGTTCGTTTTCGTACGATGTCGTCTCGCCGATCGGCGGACCAGTCGCCCCGTTCTCAGCTCTTTCGACTGCGAGCAGCGGCGGCCAGGGAGGAGGAGAAGGGGAAGGTGAAGGCGAAGGGCAGCGTGCGCCACGCATCGGTGAATCGAAGCGCGTCTTTGACGTTCTGTTCGGGATCAGCCAGGTTCTTGACCGAAAAACAATATTGCGCATGAATTATTCTTTTGACCGTTCCAACGGGTATCTAACCGACCCATATAAACTGCTCAGCGTAGTAGAAGATCCTTCGTCGCCGAACGCCGGCGATCCGATAGATTACTTGCATGAGAAACGCCCCTACACGCGCAACAAGAATGCGGTGTTCGGGCAAATTCGCCGTTTTATCTCCGGCAGCGCGCTGGATGTCTCCTATCGATATTTTTGGGATGACTGGGGCGTGAAATCTCACACGGTCGAAACATACTTCCTCTGGCAACTCAAGAACGGTCACGCGATTCAACCGCATATTCGCTGGTACCGCCAGTCACAGGCGAGTCTCTACCGGCCTTACTTGATCGTCGGTAATCAACTTCCGCAATACGCCTCGTCTGACAGCCGATTGGCGGCGTTTGACGCGCTGACCCTGGGACTGCAATACATTTTGCCAATTGATGCGGCATCACATCTCAATATTTCGGCAGAGTACTATTCTCAATATGGGGACAGAAGTCCGCCGCAGACATTCGGATCAATGGCCGGGCTTGACCTGTTTCCCAAGTTGACGGCCTTGATGTTTAGAGTGGGCTATGCGCGCAACTTCTAAACAGACTCAGGGCTTCAATGTGAGGGAGACGGACGGTTACTGGATCATCAGTTTCACCGCCATGTCAAGTCCCTGCGAAATTCTGATTCGCTGCAACAATTCGAGCGAAGCCGACAAACTGGCTTCGCTCGCTTTCTTGGAAGCCATCCGCATCGAGAAAAAGTTCAGCAGATATCGCGACGACAACATCGTTTTCGCCATAAACAACAGTTGTGGCGAATCCGTGCAAATTGACGCCGAAACGTTTCAACTTCTCACATACTCTGCACAATGTCATGAACTAAGTGAGGGACTGTTTGACATAACTTCCGGGATTCTTCGCAGAGCATGGAAATTTGACGGCCGCGAAGCGCGCCCTGATGACCGACTGATCGGTACGCTATTGAAGAAAGTCGGCTGGGATAAAGTCAAATTGACCGAATCAACTATCAAGTTACGCGCCGGTATGGAGATCGACTTCGGAGGAGTGGGGAAAGAATATGCCGTCGACAAAGTGGCACAGATGCTCTTTGCGGACGGCGGTTTCTCGCTGATGGTCAATTTCGGCGGCGATATCAGGGCGATAAACGCCGGTAACGACAAGAAACCGTGGGTGGTCGGCATCGAGAATCCGTCGTCCGATGATACCCCAATCGGCGAGATTGATCTGGCGCAAGGCGCCGTGGCTACCAGCGGCGATTCACGGCGCTTTTGTACAGTGAATGGCAGGCGGCTCGGGCATATCCTGAACCCGCGTACCGGCTGGCCGGTGGAGAATTCGCCGCGGAGTGTTACTGTACTTGCTGATTACTGTACGGAGGCAGGTTTTCTCAGCACGCTGGCGATGTTACAAGGTCAGGACGCTGAGGAGTTTCTGACGGCGCAGGGAATCAAATTCCACTGCGCTCGCTGACGGCCATTAAATAGCTATTTGAGCAGCAGCATCTTCCTGGTTATCGTTTCGTCGCCTGTCCGAAATCGGTAGAAATAGACTCCCGATGAAACTGATCTGCCGTAATCATCCGTGCCGTCCCACGTCGTTTGATATTCTCCGGTTCGCTTAGTCTCGGCTACCAGCGTTTTCACCTTCTGACCCAGTAGATTAATTATCTCCAGATTCACGAGTGAGGATTTGTGAACGACGTAGCGGATCGTTGTCGATGGATTAAACGGATTCGGGTAATTCTGCTCGATACTCGTGCGGTTCGGAATCGCTGTTCTCTCGCCATCCTCCGCATCGAGTGGAATGTCATCCGCCGCCGTGAGGATTTGTTTGAGATTCGTGATCGAACTCAGACGATCCGCTCCCTGGCCAATGCCCAACTTCACAAGCACATATTGGCTGTCACCGGCAGCAAACGAAATCGGGCCGAAGCTTCCCAGAAAATGAATATTGGCGGGCAGCGTGTCTCTGTCGCCGGTGCTCGCGACCGGGTCTCCGGGAAAACTGAACCGGGTGCCGTTGAGTTGCGCGCTTCCGTTTCGACGCAGACCTTTCATCAAGTTGTAGCTTTCGGTGGAACTCTGGGCATCGTCGCCGTTAATGTAGTTCACGAAAGAGCTCATTTCCAGATTGCGGTAGCCGGGCTTAAGCGTTCTAAAGAACAACGCCGTATCGGAAGCCGAGGCGACAGCCGGTCCGGCGATCATTTTGACGCCGATTGCGGGAGGCGAAGCGCCGTAAACCGCGTCGGCATTGTTGGCATTGTAGCAATAGAAGATGCCTTCGGAAGTGTCGGAGCCGGCCAAATCATCTTCCACTCCGCCTAAATCGGGATCGAGCCAGATCGAGACGTAGAAGTCGGAAATGTTGTTTCCGCCTTTGTTGTATAGCTGGTACTCGAGATAAATGATTCGCTCCAGTCCAGAAGTGTTCGAAGCCCAGGTTGTCTGTCGAACTTCGATTCCCAAGGGGGTGGTTGAGCCGTCAATCAGAGTGTGTCGCGCCGGGTTCGCGTCGCAGTAAACTGAGAACAACGTTTGCTGGCCGAGAAGGAGTGGATGACCTGACGCATCAGTCGGCGCCCCTTGCGAAACCGGCCATTCCAGATAATCAGTGTTTGGATTGCCTGCGGCGCTGTCGGAATAGATCTTGTAGACGCGAAATATCTTCGCAGTATCTGCATTTGCCACGAAAGTTCCGCCTGACATTGGACCCGGCCAGAATTCAGAACTGAATTCAGCCAGTGATACTCGCGTTCCTCCGGAGACCGTGCCGCCCATCCAGATACCGGCAGAGTATAAAGGCGACTTGATTGCCGATCCGTTTTGAATGTTGGCGATTGAAGTGTATGGATAGAAGGTGCCGTATTCGTGACCGAAGTGATTGCTCTGGTCGCGGCCATACATTGCATTGTTGCTGCAGAACATCAGAATGTTGTTGGCATTCACAAACGTGCTGGTATCAAAGGATTTCGGGCTGCCGCCCGACTGAGCCGATAAAGACCCGCTGACCAACAGAATGATCGCGGCTCCAATTAAACCGGCCCGTACGTAATCGAATCGTGACATACTGGCCCTCCCAATAGATCAGTTTCCCGCGCCCGTTGGCGTCATCTATCTACTACGGAAAGGTAGCAGAAACGTTCAATTTAGTCAAGATTCGGTCGTCTTGAGGTGCGAATTGACCTGTCAATTCATGGGTAATGTCATTCACTATTCACCACGCTGATTCGTATAATTTTCAACGGCGCGGTTACCTGAAGTACTGGCTGGTAGGGCGCCACGCTGTATGACAACGTGAATTTCCAGATCGATGGAAAGCCAAGGATGTCTCATATTGCATGAAAATTCTTGACAAAAATCACCGACGCGATCTATTTTAGCCAGAAAGAGTACCACATCACGAGGAAAAGCATGACACCCAAATCAGGCACAAACGGTCACAGCAAGACTGCCACAATTGACGCCCTCCTTCAGGAAGACCGGCTGTTCAAACCACCCGCCGCATTTATCCGGCAGGCGAACGGAACCAAGGAGCTATATCGGCTCGGCAAGTCCAACCCGGTCAAATTTTGGGAGAATATCGCCGAGGAATTGCTGTGGAAACGCAAATGGAAGAAGGGACTGATTTGGAAGGCGCCGGACGCGCAATGGTTCGTCGGGGGCAAGTTGAATGTTACGGAATCGTGTTTAGATCGGCACATGACAGATGGTCGCAAGAACAAAGCCGCGCTGATCTGGGAGGGCGAGCCCGGTGACCGCCGGACGCTGACCTACTTTGAGCTTTACCACAACGTCAATAAATTCGCGAATGTTCTGAAGAAGCTGGGTATTACGAAGGGTGACCGCGTCGCAATCTACCTGCCGATGATACCGGAACTGGTCATTGCGATGCTGGGATGCGCCCGCATTGGAGCTGTACATTCTGTCGTATTCGGCGGGTTCTCGCCGGAGTCATTGCGGGATCGCATCAACGATGCCCAGGCCAAGCTGCTGATTACCGCTGACGGGAGTTACCGGCGCGGACAGATGATCCCGCTCAAGCACGATGCCGATTACGCGCTTGCCGACTGTCCTTCGGTAGAAAACGTGATAATTGTCAAGCGGGGCGATTTCCTGTTGCGCGTCAAGGAAGGCCGCGATCATTGGTACCACCGTTTGATGCAGGAAGCCGAACATTTTTGTCAGCCGGTGTACATGGACAGCGAAGACCCGTTGTTCATACTGTACACCTCGGGAACCACCGGCAAACCGAAGGGGATAGTACACACGTGCGGAGGGTATCTGACGGGGGTATACGCGACCACCAAGTACGTCTTTGACCTTAAGGAGGACGACGTCTTCTGGTGCACCGCCGATATCGGCTGGGTAACAGGTCACTCATATCTTGTGTATGGGCCGACTGCTCTCGGAGCTACTCAGGTGATGTATGAGGGCGCGCCTGATTGGCCTGATCGCGATCGCATGTGGCAAATCATCGAGGAAAACGGCGTTTCGGCTTTCTACACGGCACCCACGGCAATCAGGGCCTTCATGAAATGGGGCAACGAATGGCCGGAAAAGCATAATCTTGAGACTTTGCGGCTGCTGGGTACGGTCGGTGAGCCCATCAATCCCGAGGCGTGGATATGGTATAACACTGTCATCGGCAAGGGACGTTGCCCGATCGTCGATACCTGGTGGCAAACCGAGACGGGACACATCATGATCACGCCCCTGCCTGGCATAACATCCACGAAACCGGGATCGGCTACGAAGCCATTCCCCGGCATCGAGGCCAAGGTCCTCGATGAAAAGGGAAAAGAGATCAAGAACGGTGGTGGCTACCTCGCCATCACCAAGCCCTGGCCGGGAATGATTCGCGGAATCTGGGGTGATCGGGAGCGATTCGTTCAGACATACTGGTCGAAGTGGCCCGGCATCTATTTCCCCGGCGACGGCGCAAAGATTGACAAGGACGGTTACATCTGGATTCTCGGCCGCGTTGATGATGTCATCAACACCGCCGGACATCGCCTGTCAACGATGGAAGTGGAATCCGCCCTGGTGGAGCATGAAAGCGTGGTTGAAGCCGCCGTGGTTGGCGTCCCGCACGAGTTGAAAGGCGAATGCCTGGTGGCATTCGTTACGCTTGGCAATAAGTTCACATTTACTGATCGGCTCGTCGGCCAACTCAAAGATTTTGTCGCGCGAAAAATCGGCGCCCTGGCCAAGCCGGAGCGAATCATTCTGGCGCCCGATTTGCCCAAGACGCGATCGGGCAAGATCATGAGGCGCTTGCTGCGCGATATTGCTACCGGTAAGGTCCTGGGCGACACGACTACGCTAGCTGATCCCGATGTTCTCACGCGAATCAAGCGTCAGTACGAAGAAGATTAGCGTCTCGCATTCGCGATTTTCTCTCTCTTGCTATCCTCCTGGCAGTAGTCTGCCTTCTCCTCAACAGCTCTCGGTGTTTCAATTGTAAACACTGGGACCACAAGTGGTGAATGTTTACGGCGACACTTTCAGATGCCCATTGCATGCTGAAGCGCCGCTGTAACTGCGCCGATATTATATGAGTACGGTAAAGGCAACTTGGTCT
Organism: uncultured bacterium; assembly: GCA_963726455.1. Classification (GTDB taxonomy): domain Bacteria; phylum Zixibacteria; class MSB-5A5; order CAIYYT01; family CAIYYT01; genus CAIYYT01. The sequence continues at coordinate 1,313,172 of CAVSCK010000004.1, read as the reverse complement.
TTTTCGGACCGGTTACCGGGGCACAAAACGAGAGGGCATGACGAACTCCGAAAATCTATGCTCTATGCAAAGAGGATTGATTGGGTTATGAAAAAAAGACAACACTGGCAGTCCTGCGCCATCGCCTATGCGATGCTGGCATCATTCGTACTGGTGCTGAGTTCAGCCGCGCCGGCTCAGCAGATACTGAAGCTGGGAGGAACCGGAAGCGCGCTGGGCTCGATGAAAAAGATCGGCGAAGCCTTCCACGAGTTACATCCCGATATTGAAGTCAAAATCCTTCCCAGTTTGGGCAGCAGCGGCGGCTTGAAGGCCGTGACTGCCGGGGCAATAGATGTCGCGCTGAGTTCCAGACCTCTGAAAGACGGAGAAAGAACCGCCGGACTCAGCGATTTCGAATACGCCAGAACACCATTTGTCTTTGTGACCAGAGACCCGGTAGGGATTGCCGGAGTCACCGCTCAAAGCGTGACTGATATGTTCAGTGGCGCTATCTCGACCTGGCCCAACGGTCAAAGAATTCGCCCCATAATTCGACCTGCTGAAGAGACTGATACGCGTATCGCCAAAGCTGTTTCCGCCACGATGAGCAGGGTCCTCGATAGTCTGCTTCAGGTGCCCGGAATGGTGATTGCCTTGACAGACCAGGATTGCCTCGAGCATATCGGGTCGGTTTCGGGAACATTGGCATTCACAAGTCTCGCTCAGGTATTGACCTGGCAGCGACAATTCGTTGTACTGACATTCAATGGCGTGATTCCTTCGGTCACAAATATCTCCAACGGAACTTATCCCTTCTACCGCTCCTATTACCTGGTCAGGAATTCAGGCGGAAATCGAATCGCAGCCATGTTTGCGGAATTCGTGCGCTCCGCAGAGGGTAGGAAACTGTTGGAAGAGTCAGGGAATCAGCCAATAGGAAGCGGCCTGGCAGAGAATTAGATGCCAACTTATTACCTAACTACACGCATTATCACCTGGCTGGTCGCTGTTGTGATCGGTCTGGGCGGGCTGCTGGGTCCCGCCGGCTACTTCCTGTTGTCCTATCAATACTTTGCCGGTGGTCTGGAAGCAGAAGCCGAAATAAACAGCCGGATCATAACCGAAATCATCAACTCCAATCCCGCGATGTGGCAATACGAAACCGTAAGGTTGCAGGAGTATCTTCAGAGGCGTCCGCGAACCCAGTATCCTGAATCACGACGTCTGTTCGATGTGCAGGGCAGTCTCATTGTTGAGAGTGTCGACAAACTGGATGCTCCGACCATGAGTCGGTCGCTGGAGCTTTATGATTCGGGAACACCTGTCGGACGAATCGAAATCTCACGCTCGGTACGGCCGCTGGTGGCCAAGAGTGTTTGGTTACTCGTATTGATGACTGCCGCGGGATCGGGAGTATTTCTGGTGTTGCGTGTACTGCCAATCAGGATGATTCAACGGTCGGAAAAGGCGTTACGCGATTCGGAAGAAACGTATCGCATATTGATTGATACTTCAAACGACGCTGTCTTTGTAATTTCGAACGACACCCGGCGCATTTTCCTTGTCAACCGCAAGGTGGAGGAATTGCTCGGCCTGAAAGCGACGGAAATCATAAATCAAAAGCTGGAGGCGGTTCTCGTTCCACGGAACACGACGATGGAACAGGAATTGGCGATCTTCGATGAGTCCAGGGTGGGCGCACGGAATCCCGGCGAACTGTCCTTACGGCGCCGTGACGGCAAGGAGATCATTGCCGAGGTCAGCATCAGCGGCTCGGAAATGCGCGGGCGACGGATCACGCAGTGCATTCTAAGGGATGTCACGCAGCGCAAAGAAGCCGAGCGGAAGAATATCGAGCTCCAGGAGCGCCTGGAACGCGCTCAAAGAATGGAAGCGCTCGGACTGCTGGCGGGTGGCGTAGCGCACGATTTGAACAATACGCTCGGGCCCCTGGTCGGGTATCCGGAATTGATTCTGTCGCGGCTTCCCGATGACAGCCCAATCCGCAAACAGGTCATGCGTATCGGCAATGCCGCGCAAGAGGCCGCCGATGTAATTCAGGATCTGCTGACGCTGGCGCGGCGAGGGCGTTACGAGATGGCGCCCACAGATATGAATGAGGTCATCGACACCTATCTCGACTCTCCGGGTTTCCAGAAGCTTACGGAAAACCATCCCGGTGTTGTTGTCCGGCATCATCTCAACCGCGGAATTGCACCGATTCTCGGATCGCCGGCCCACCTCGGGAAGGTGATTATGAACCTGGTGGTCAACGCATTCGACGCCGTGGGAGAGCAGGGGACGATTGTCCTCGAAACGGCTGAACAAACCCTTGAGCGTTTGCCACGCGGTTTTGACAACATCAGACACGGCAACTATATCATGGTCAAGGTTCAAGATACCGGCGTGGGAATTTCTGCCGACGATATTGACAAAATTTTCGAACCGTATTTCTCGAAAAAGAAAATCGGCCGCAGCGGTTCAGGACTCGGATTGTCAGTTGTGTATGGTGTCGTAAAAGACCACAAGGGATATTATGACGTCATTTCCAGTGAGGGACAGGGCTCTGAATTCTACCTTTATTTTCCCGTTACCAGGATTTCAGAGTCGGCAGACACAGAGACTCGTACGGAAATTCGCGGTCGCGAAAAGGTCCTGTTGGTCGATGATTCATCGGAACAGTTGGAGATGGCTCAGGAGATGCTGTCAAGTCTTGGCTACGAGGTTGTCACCGCCGCAAACGGCCACGAAGCGGTCAATTACCTGCGGCAGAGTGATGTCCATCTCGTCGTTCTTGACATGATAATGGAAAAAGATTTTGACGGACTTGATACATACCGGATGATCCTGGAACGGCATCCCGATCAGAAGGCGATAATTGCCAGCGGTTTCTCGGCGACCGATCGCGTGGCAGCCATGCAGCAGCTTGGCGCCGGCGAATACCTGAAGAAACCGTATACGCGTGAAGCTCTTGGACGCGCAGTCAGAACGGAGCTAGGCAGGCAGAGAGTCCGCATCAGTTGATGACTCTAATGACTGGCGCCCGCTGATCAGGCGACATGCTGCGCTCATCACGGCCAAGACTATTCATCTACGTGTAATCAAAATTCAAAACGAAAATCCAGCACCGGCCAAAACGCCCGATCGGCAGAGGCACATACCCAAACGATTCACGACGGGGTTTTGTGTGGCTACTGTCAGTAGGAATGTGTTGGAAATCTTTTGGGTTATTGACTCATGCTCGACTGCGAGTCCGCGGGGCTGAACGGGCTGTCGAGCACCTCACGAACTTTTCTCAAGAGTCCCGAAATCGAAAATGGCTTTTGTAGAAACTGGAGGTTGCCATCGAGAATGCCGTGATTGCTGACCGCCTCGCCCGAATACCCGGAGATGAACAACACTCTTAGCCCCGGGAAGTTGGCGGCAAGTTTGTCGTAAAGCTGTCGGCCGTTCAGCGATGGCATGATTATGTCAGTAACCAGGAGATTGACGTCCTTGCCTCTTTCCGAAATCAGCCCAAAGCACTCGTCGGGGCTGCCGGCGGATAACACCGTGTAGCCGGCGCGCTGCAGGGTAGAGCAAATCAGAGTACGTACCGTATTGTCATCCTCGACCACGAGAATTGTTTCGCTACCGGTGCTGTAGCTGCAGTCGGCGTTCGTCTCGGCCGATTTGCCCTCAGCTCCCGAAACCCGTGGGAAATAGAGCCGGAAACAGGCACCTTGACCGACAGAGCTCTCCACCCTGACATATCCTTTGTGGCTTTGAACTATGCCCAATACAACCGCGAGCCCCAGTCCGGTACCCTTTCCCAGTTCTTTTGTAGTGAAGAATGGTTCGAATAGATGTTGCCGAATTTCTTCGGGAATGCCCATTCCGGTATCGCTGATGCTAACGATGACGAACTCACCGGGAGGCAGCGAGTCGTGCTGTTCCGGCGTAGGTTCGCTCACGGTCAAGTTGTCGGTAGCAATCGTGAGAGTTCCGCCTTCCGGCATGGCGTCTCTCGCGTTGACAGCCAGATTAAGCAGGACCTGCTCGAATTGGCTGGTATCGGCGATAATCCCGCCCACATCGGAACCTGTGCGAGTGATGAGTTCAATATCCTCGCCAATCATCCGCTTCAGCATCTTGGTGAGATTTCCCAACAGCTCGTTCACATTCAGCAACTTTGGCTGAATCACCTGTCGGCGCGCAAATGCCAGAAGTTGCTGTGTGAGGGTGGCCGCCCGCTCGGCACTATCGTGAATGTTTTCGATTTCCTCGCGGATCGGGTTATCGGACGCCATGTCAACGAGCGCCAGTTCAGCATGCCCGAGGATAGCGGTCAGAATATTGTTGAAATCATGCGCCACTCCGCCGGCCAATCGACCAATCGATTCCATCTTCTGTGCTTGCGCCAGTTGGCTGGCTAATTCCTCACGATCCCGTTCGGCGCGTTTCCGTTCCGTTATGTCTCTGGCTGAGGCGAATACTCCCAGCACCTGCCCCAGCTCATCACGGTGTACGGTGGCATTGTAGAGCACATCAGTTGTGCTTCCCGATCGATGGCGGATTGTCAACGCGTAATCCATCAGGAAGCCCTGAGAGATCACTTGTTGGTAACCTTGTCGCGCCAACTCCGGCTCGGTGCAGTAGTCTGAAAAATCGCTGCCAATTAACTCCGTGCGCGGAACTCCCGTCACCAGTTCCGTGGCCTGATTGACGTCCGTGATCTTACCTTCGATGCTTATCGTAACCAAAGGGTCAAGACTGGCTTCAATAAGACTGCGCGCATAAATTGATGTCGCCCGCAGTTCTTCTTCCATGAGTTTGCGAGAAGTGACGTCACGGACAATCGCCCACATTCCACATGGCTGTCCCGATGTGTCATGAAGGAGGAACGTGCGCAACTCCACCGGATAGACCGTGCCATCTTTGCGCCGGTACTCTTTTTCGTAGACGTCGGAGTAACCGCGAGGGATGATTTGCTGTTTGACGATCCCGTCTTCGATCTCGTGCCACCGCGACGGCGTTAGGTCGACGTATCTCATCGTCGCCAATTCGTCAGGAGTATATCCGAGCATGGTTTGATACGCAGTGTTGGAGTCAAGTATACGGCCGTCCATGTCGGTATGCACGAAGGCGTCTCTCATGGTTTCATACAACAGACGGTAACGTCTTTCGCTATCCTGTAACGCCTCTTCCGCCCGTTTGCGCTCGGTGATATCACGGCCAACGGACTGAATCTCGATCAATTGTCCCTGTTCATCAAAGAATCCCCGATTGACGAACTGCATCCAGTGAATCCGGCCATCTCCGGAATTGACGCAGTTTTCGACTACTGCCACCGGGTTGGTCACCGACAATTCGGCGAGTTTCCTTTCAACTTCCGGAAGGTGCTCTGGAACAACTACTGGCTGCCAACTGGTGCCCAACAATTCATCGCGGGATTTTCCAAAGAAGCGGCAATAGAGGTCGTTTACAAACGTAAACGTACCGTCAGCTTTGAATCGGCAGATGACTTCAGTCTGATCCTCGACCACGGCACGATAACGCTCCTCACTCTTTCGTAAGGCATCGAGAGCTTGCTTGCGTATGGATATGTCGCGTGTACTTCCCTGGAGGCCGATGACATTGCCGTCGGCATTGCGGATGGCGCGAATCGAGACTTCCGTCCAAACGGCAGACCCGTCCTTGCGAATTTGTTCGAGTTCGAGTATCCGGTCGCTCCAACGCTCTGACTCGGGCTTCTTTTCTTCCTCGGCGAATAATTTCCTGACATGTTCAAGAGTCGCCGGGGTCATCGTCTGATCGAGCGGAATGCGGACCGCTTCTTCCGATGTGTATCCGCGAAGTCTCGCCACCGCGGGACTAATATATGTGAAAGTACCGTCCATCTTCATAGTCCAGACCGTATCCGATCCATTTTCCGCCAGCAACCGGAACTTCTCCTCGCTCTCTTTGACAATTGCCTCGGCCAATTTCCGTTCGGTAATATCCCGAAATACGCCCTGAAATACTTTCCGTCCGTTTAGAGTGATCAATTGCGATCTGATCTCAGTCGGAATTTCCGTGCCGTCCGGCCGCACGACCACTGAGTCGAGGGAGTGCGCGTTCCCCGAGGCAGCCGAATCTCGGACTTGCTTGGCAAAGTGTTGACGACACTGTGAGCCCAAGTTGGTCGGGTGCAACTGAGTCTGATGCATTCCGATGATTTCCCGCCGCGGTCTGGCCAGAAGCTGGCAGGCCGCCGGATTCACGTCGAGAATTCTGCCCGTTTCGGGATCTGCCAGGAAGATGGCATCGGGAGAGCATTCAAACAAGGATCGATAGCGTTCTTCGCTTTCCAAGAGCTCCTTTTCGAAGTTTCTGCGCTCCGTGACGTCCCGGGCTGCGGCAAAAACGCCGATAATCCGTCCGGATTGATCCTTATAGACACTGGCATTATAGAGCACCGGAGTCACGTGGCCGTCACGGTGCCTGATCTCGAGCGGATAATCGCGAACAAATCCAGTATAGAGAACTTGCTGATATCCCTTCTGTGCCTTTTCGGGTTGTACGAAGTAGTCGGTGAAATCCGTTCCAATGAGTTCCTCACGTGAGTAGCCGACGATCTCCTCGGTGGCCTTGTTCACGTCGGTGATCTTACCCTGAGGGCTAATAGTAGCAAATGGATCCAAGCTTGCGTCAATCAAGCTGCGGTTGTAGGCGCCGGCGGAGCGAATGGTCTCTTCGGCCAGCTTCTGTGCGGTAATGTCACGACCGATCGTCGAGATTCCCGTGACGGTTCCGTTCTGCGTCCCGGATCGGAGACAAGACGACCGACACGCTGACAGTGCTTCCGTCCTTCCTGAGCCGCTTGGTATCGGTCAGAAATACCGATTCGCCCTTCCGAACTTTTTCGATGGCGGTGCGAAATTCCTCGCGGACGCCATTGGGAATTAGAATCAGTGCCGATCGGTGAAGGATTTCATCGGGTGAATAACCGTATATCTTTTCGGCGCCCCTATTCCAACTGGTGATGGTTCCATCGAGTTCGCCTCCGGCAATGGCCTCGTCGGAAAACTCTACTATGGCTGCTAAACGAGCGTGCAGTTCACCCACCTGCTTTAGTTCGGTAATGTCTCTCGCGACGGCAAAGATGCCTGCGACTTTGCCTTCGTGATCCCTGTATACTGCGGCATTGAACAGTACGGGTGTGGTGTGGCCATCGCGATGGCGAATTTCCAACGGGAATTCGTGCAACTTTCCCTCGCGGAAGGTGCGCAGATAACCTTCTTTGGCCTTTTCCGGTTCCGTGACGTAAACCCAGCAATCGGTGCCTATCAACTTGTCCCGGCCATAGCCCGTCACCACCTCGGCTGCACAATTGACGTCGGTGACTTTACCGTCCAAGTCGATGGTAAGGAACGGGTCAACGCTGGCCTCTATCAAGCTGCGATGGTAGGCGTTGACGCGCCGGAGTTGTTCCTCAGCCCGATAACGTTCGGTCACGTTGCTGAGCGTGAAGACCAATTTGTCGACATCGCCTTGAGAGTCGAGCATAGGCAATAGCTTCCAATCCCAATAGGTAACGCCGCGTTCGGGGTGGTCGGCGTATCTGAAAGGTCGGGCTGTTACTTCAACCGGCTGCTTTGACCTGACAACCTGCTCGAAAATCTCCCTGGCTTCGGACGGATAGAACTCGAAATGATTGCGCCCCGGGAAGTCCTCCGGCTTTCTGTTGTCAGCACTGGCATACGCTGCATTCACACGGATGAAATTGAAGTCTCGATCCAGAATAACGTTGCACGACTGACTATTCTCGAAAATTGCATCAACCAGTTGCGATTGTTCTGCCAGCTTCAACTCGTTGTGCTTTAGCCGCGAAATGTCTGAAATGGCGCCTTCGAATCTGGCATGGCCCTTTTCGTCATGCGTCCGCCAGCCACGGTCGTGCAGCCATACCCACTCGCCGGTCTCGCTCTGAAACCGATATTCGAGGTCGTATGATTGTCCCGTTTGCATCAAGCCAACATAAGCGTTCTGGACCAGGTCGCGATCCTCGACGTGAATCTTCGAAATCCATGCCGGAATGTCTGAGCGATGGAATAATTCCGCCGGGTAGCCGAGTACGGCCTCGACAGTCGGGCTCAGGAATGTCACCAAGCCCTCACTATCGCGCGACCAGAATATGTCCCGGAAATTGTTGATCAGGTTGGAAAATCGCTGCCCGTTTTCCCGCAGTTCGTGTAGCGTGAATTCGTGGTCCTGGAGCTTGCGACGAAGCGGGCGAACGAAAACCAAGTATGCCGGCACCCCGATAAGTACGCACAAGAATAGAGCATCAAGAAACCATAGCCACGGCGCGTTCAAGGCATTTCCCAGATAGGAGGTCAAAGCTCGCTCGCCGAGAAAAATAGCGACCAGAGCAATAGCAACAGCAATCTGCCGGCCCTGAGAACTGGGAATGCTCCTGAAGTCTTTCAACCGCTCCTGGCCTTTCGCCTGTTAATAAGCAATCGGAAGTTTAACCATGCTAGTAAAGCAGGTCAGCGCCCCTACCTTATAGTATGTCGGCCTGTTTCAGGGCATTCTTAATTGCGATGCTTGTCTGGCCGGACAACAAGGGAAGTCGGTGCGTCGTTGCCGACTAACTCAAACGGATTCCGCGTAATGTCCCACATTGAAAGTGATAAATCCGCGAAGACTAAAGGAGCAATTGTCAACAACGGCAAGGAACGGGAAGATGAAGCTGGGCAGGGACGAGCAGGGGCAAGTCTATTTGCCAATGCCTTCCGGCACGGCGCGAATTCTCCACAGGAACTGCGAACATTTTCTGAGAGATTCGAAGAAGATGATTACGACAAGAATCAGCATCACGATCGTCAGTACGGCATTGAGATTTCCCTGAAATGTTTGCTTCGGCAGGTAATTGTCCGTGATGTTCTGTATGCCGGCGACAAATGTCGTGGCAAACATAAACAGCGATGGAAGAAAGGTGATCAGGCCATAATACCACTTGCCCGATCGTTCGAGTATGTAAATCGTTCCGATAGACAAGGCGAGCGTCGCAAGGAGTTGGTTCGCCACACCGAACATAGGCCAGATAGTGGAGATGTCGCCGTTGTACACCAGCCAGCCCCACAGAAAACTGATCATTCCGCCGCTTAGGATCACCCCCGGCAGCCAAGTGGAACTCCCCAGTTTGGGATGAATCGGCTTCAAGATTTCCTGCATAATATACCGCGCCACGCGCGTGCCGGTATCGACGGTAGTCAGGATAAACAGCGCTTCAAACATGATGGCGAAGTGATACCAGTAGCCCATCAGGTGCTTCATGCCTTGAATGCCGGAAAGGATCACGGACATTCCCGCTGCCAGCGACACGGCGCCGCCGGTACGACCAACCAAGGTTTCGCCGGTCATGCGTTCGATTTCCTGAAGCTGCCCCGTCTGCATCCCGAGTTTGCTGAAGGCCTCAGGCGTAAGGTTGATAGCAAAATAATCGCCGGGAAGCATTGTCGTGGCGGCGATCAACGCCATGATGGAAACAACGGCCTCTGCCAACATCGCCCCGAAGCTAATGAATCGGATGTCGGCTTCGCTGTTGATCATCTTGGGAGTGGTGCCGGAGCTGATCAGAGCATGAAAGCCGCTGATGGCGCCACAGGCAATAGTGATGCAGACGAAAGGCCACACCTTGCCGGGAATAATCGGTCCACCACCATGGATAAATTGAGTGACCGCGGGCATGTGAATGAGTGGATTGACGATAAAGATTCCCGCCGCCAGCAGCACGATGGTGCCGATTTTCATGTACGAACTGAGATAATCTCTGGGGCAGAGCAGTAGCCAAACGGGAAGCGTCGAAGCGATCAGGCCGTAGAGGGGAAGTATGATCGACAGCGCCGGTTTCGACAGCAGAAACACCGAACCGAAAGCTGTTCGCGACAACGGCTCTCCGAATACGACACCCAGTACGACAATCACCACGCCAACGAGAGAGGCCTCAATCAACTTGCCCGGCCGGATTTTGTACATGTACAATCCGACCATCAAGGCGGCCGGTACCGTTACCGCAATTGTGAACGTCGCCCACGCGCTTTCATTGAGGGCGTTTACGACGACCAGCGCCAGACCGGCCAGGGCGGTGATGATGATAAACAGAATAGCCAGCGCGGTGGCGACGCCGGCGACTGGGCTGACATGTTCCCGCGCCAGGTGCGTCAATGATCGTCCCTGCATCTTGACTGACGCAAACAGGATGACCATATCGTGCACGGCTCCGCCCAGAACGGCGCCGATCAGAATCCACAAGTAGCCCGGCAAGTATCCGAACTGAGCGGCAAGTACCGGGCCGACCAGCGGGCCGGCTCCGGAAATCGCCGCAAAGTGGTGTCCAAAGAGTACATATCTGTTGGTGGGGTGGTAGTCCTTGCCATCGCGCAACGTGTGGGCCGGGGTCGGGACTGATTTGTCGAAAACGAGGGCTTTAGTAATTATGAACTTGGCGTAAAACCTGTACGCCAGTGCGAAAACCAGTAGAGCGATGATTATCAGTGTTGTAGCGTGCATCTATACGCCTGGAGATTGTGGGGAATTGCAGCTCAATAACAGGTCGCGAATATATCGGCCAATTGACATGAAGCCGCCACAAACTATGACTCGGAGCCACGCGCCCAAAGTCTCCGCCCAATTATACAAATTCTTCGAATGGCGGGCAAGAGCAAATCGGAATGGAATTGCGGAGGATTGGCGACGTGTTTAGTGATGTGTGAACGCTGACGTGCAACTCGCCAGAGCACCACGCCACGCGATGTTGGCAAAATGAAGGCGCGCCGGGATCATCCGGCGCGCCATCCATTCGTTTCGTGACAGAGCCAATTCGGACCACAAGGGCACAAGTCAATGACTACTGCTTGACCTTGAATCTCCTGACAATTCCGAGCAATCCTTCGGCCTGCTCTTTTAATTGATCGGAGGCCTCCTGGGATTCCTGGGCGCTGTTGGCGGTATCGTGTGTCAACGCCGAAAACTGGGCGATGTTCTTGGTGATGTCTTCGGCAGTGGTCGATTGTTCCGATGATGCCCTGGCAATTTGCTGAATCATGCGCGATACCTGTTCGACCAGGGCGACTATCTCTTTCAAACTGCGTCCGGCTTTGTCTGCCGCGGAGGTTCCGGTTTGTACTAGCACTACGCAACTTTCCATGGAAGTCGAGGCCGCACCGGTTTGTTGCTGAATCTGTTTGACCATTTCGCCGATTTGCGCCGTCGCCCGCACCGTCTTCTCGGCCAGCTTTCTGACCTCGTCGGCCACGACTGCAAAACCACGCCCTTGCTCGCCGGCACGAGCTGCCTCGATGGCGGCATTGAGAGCCAGCAGATTCGTTTGGTCGGCTATATCGCTTATGACTTCGACGATATCGGTAATCTGGCTGGCGGACGACGAAAGCTGCGACATTGACTGCGCTGATTCTTCAACTTGCGCGGCGATCCGGTGCATTCCGGATATTGCCTCTTCGACAATCGCCGCTCCCTGGACTGCCGTCTGTGATGCCGTCTGCGAAAGCTCAGTTGCATGAGAAGTGTTGTGCGTGGTCTCAATCGAGGTCGCCGCCATTTCTTCGACGGCGCTCGAAACCTGTTGGACGCTGTCGACCTGTACCTGGGCACTGGAATTCAGCTTTTCCGACGTGTTGGATATTCTGTGCGAGGCCGACACCAGCCGTTCGGCAATCGCGCTTAATTGTCCGACGATGCCTTCGAGGTTGGAAATCATCTTTCGATACGCGTGTCCGAGTTGATCCTGGCTCGATCGTGGCTCCACCGTAACCTGAAGATTGCCGTCGGCTATTTCGGTTGAGGCGCCGGCAAATCCCTTGATGTAATCGATCAGCTTCTGCGTTACCTTCAGAAAACTTCCGATTTCGTCCTGTGAACGAATCTTCAATTGCTGATCGATATCTCCCTCGGTGGCTCGTTCCAGCTTGGCCTTGACGCTACGCAGTGGCGTAAATACGTTTCTGGTGAGCGTCCAGGTCATGACCCCGACCAACGCCAGCGCTCCCAGGACAGACATGATTATGCTCGCCAGAAATCCCTTGTGAATGGCATTCGCCATCGCCGCTTCCGATGAAACGATCTTCAGTCCTCCGAGCACCGGCGACCCTGCCTTGTCGTGGCACTGTTCGCAGACCTCTTTTCGCTCGATGACCTTGAAGCTGACCATCACCGGTTCGCCGTCCACAGTGCGGGAGTCGATGCTGTCTTTTTGGGTGGCAAATAGCGATCGCCATTCCGGATCGGAGGCGGTTGTATTCAACAGTTCTTTGCGGGATGATCGCGCTATCTTCTTCTCGGCGTCGATAATCGTCAACTCCTTTACCAGACCCTTGGCTACCAGCTCTTCGGTGAGCGGTTGCAGCTTCTCGTTATCACCGTTGACCATGAATTCTTCTACCTGATGCGACAAGGTCCAATTCAACGCCGTCGCATTCGTACCATACAGCTCAGTCATTGAGTTCGACTGCAGGTAGCTATTAACGAGAGCGAGCGCCCCAAAGATGACAACCAGAATCGAGCACATGAGAACAATGACTTTGCCCTTTACAGATAGCTGCATCGCAATACCCTCCGAGATAGCCGCATCCGGCATGTGATTGTGATTTCGTGCCTCTTCGAGATTTATCGGAGCCGATTCAGAGTGGTTAATTGACAAGGACTAAAAAAGAGATGTTACGGCTGTATGAAACCTGACCACATCAATCTTATTAAACCGAAGCTATGGCTGCTGCGACACTATTAACTGAGCGGTGCAGTGACGATGGTGGCCGGTGGGAACGGGCAGGTTGACACCTTGAAACACTCGTTTTGAAAGAGAACATATCAGGAAAGTGAGCCAGGCGGTGAAGTTGAATAGCTTTCCAGAGGTTGTCCAAAGAGTCTCTTACATTCAGTCTGGAGATGGCGCCGGTTCACAATTTCGCGCTGAGAGACCAGTGAAATCAATTGTTTGCGTAGATACTGCGCGAAATCAGGAACCGGCGCAACAACGTTAGTGTTACTCATGGGACGGCCTCTCCACGTTCATCTCCTGACGGAATTCGATTCGAAAGCGGCGACGTCAGTGTAATACCGGACTGCATCCTGAGACAGAGCCGGATTGGTGTAGACCTCTGCCTTCGGTTCCTCGATTAAGGAAGCGATCACGGCGGCTACTTCCTCGGCGGTCTGGTGTCCTGCCGCCGATCCGGTAGGTATGCTTCCCGGACTTCCGCCCAGTGCGTTCCTGCCGAAATCCGTGGTTACTACGCCCGGCATCACGAGCGATACGTGAATGTTGGGAAACTGTTCTCGCAGGTCGATGCGCAGGTTGGCGGTAATCACATTGAGCGCCGCCTTCGCCGCGCTGTATGCCGAACGGAATGCTACCAACGGGACTCTGCCTAGAAACGACGATACGTTAATGAGGTGCCCTTCGCCGCGCTGTTGGAAATGTGGTACGATGGCCTGCATACCATACAGCGCCGACTTGAAGTTGACGGCAAGGATTTGGTCAACGTCGTCGTCTGTAAGATCCATTACTTTGCGGCTGATTCCCCGGCCCGCATTGTTGATCCAGACATCTACGTGGCCGCATTGCTCGATGGCCTTATCACGCAGCCGCTCCACTTCGGCACGTTGCGTTACATCAGTGACCACGGCGATCGCCCCGTTGCCTGCTGCCAGCGCTACCTGCTGTAATTCCTTTTCTCGTCTTGCCGCCAGTACGAGTCTGTGTCCCTGATTTCCCAGTGATTGTGCCAGTGCCGCGCCGATACCGCTGCTGGCGCCGGTAATGACGATTGTCCTTGCTTTCATGAGTTATCCTCTACCAAGCCCCAAACTGATTACAACAAATTGATACGAAACGTAGGGGCCGATCTTGAAGCAATCAACAAGTCTGTGAGTGTGCGGGAAGGACTCTAGCGATATTTCTTGTCGAAGTATTCCAGTGCGGGTTTTGAAATGACCGGACGATACTTGCCACCGTCGGTCAACGGTATATCATCCACGTATTCGAGACGAATCTTGAACTGGTCTGCCAGCGACTTGGAAGCATATTCCAGCAGCAACGGCTCGTCGGTCTCGCGAACGAAATTCGCCCTGGGGACGATTCGCAGGATTATTTCATCCAGGTCTACCTGTTCCATCTGGTACTTGGCAAGCTTGTCGAAGTTCTTCTTTTCGATGTAGGCCAGGAAATAGGGAACTGTCAGGCCGTTACGAGTTACCAACACATCTTTGCCGCGGCCACCGAGAAGTTCAAACATCGGATAGGGTGATTTCGGGTCAGTATATCCCAGCCAGCGAATCACGTCCCCGGAGTCATATCGTATCAATGGACAAGCATAATTGTGCAGGCTGGTGCTGATCAGATCGCCGGTCACGCCGTCCGGTCCATGATTGTCGACTTCGATGTGACAGTATTCGGAGACTTCGTAGAACTGGTCGTTCGAATGCCCCCAGGCGGCTACGCTGTTTTCCCGATTGCCGAGATAGTCGATATATTGCCCCGGAAATGCTTCCTCCAGAACCCGCCGCACATGGGGGTAAATCTTTTCCGCGAATGTCGCCACCAATGGCACCTTGATCGATTTCCTGCCGTTGGAAAGCAGATGCTCAGCCAGAATTGCCAGCGGACTGGGGTGAGCCCAGATCAGGTTCGGGCGAAATTCCTCGATGGCGTCGAGAATCTCATCACGCTTGCCGCGGATAATTTGATACGTGTTGATGATCAGACAGTTTTCCAGGCGATTGTGCTCGATAACGGGTGAATTCGGGTCAAAACTATTGCAGACGATATTCACCCAGCGATCGCGGAAATGATGACCATGTTCATTGTAGAATCGCCACAACTGCGCCCGGCGGAAGGCCTCCTGATAGGCACTGCGATAAACCAGCGTCATCGAGGAGGTCGTGCCCGAAGTTTGCGTGCGCACCGGTTTGAACGAATCGAAAGTGTCTGACTTCAGAAGATGAAGGCAGTTCCTGACCGTATCTTTGCTGAGGACCGGAAACTTGGAAAAATCTTCGTAAGTCTTGATTTCAGTGCTATCAATTCCAAGCCGCTGAAACAAGTCGCGGTAATATGGCACATGCGCCTGTGCATGCTGCAACAGCGCCTGGATTCGTTCCAGTTTGTAGGCCAGAATTTCCTCGCGGCTCCAATACCGACTCTTCAGGAGAAAGGCGTAGATGCGCCGAAAGTCCTTGCCGTAGTAAGCGGGAAGAGGAAGGTAACATGCGATCCGGTCACGCAATCTTTTCATCAGGCGGTCAAATGGCAAGTTACTCCCCGCGGTGAAGGGTACGCAGTCTCAAAGTCAAAACAATATTACGTTCAAGAACGGTTCCATACAAGTAATTCGGTTTGGCTGGCGCAAGTTATTACCGACTGCGCAAAATTCGGCAGGCCGTCGCAACTTGTCGGCGCTCCGTTGTGAATCATTCCCGGAAATCCAGCAACGTCCGCTAAAACTTGCGACGCAGCAAATCACAATATGTCGGAGAGTCTCTCAGGCACTGCACGGCTCGGCGCCTCAGAAAGTGTCCGCCACTTATGTAGGACGTTGACGCATAAGCGCTTAGGGACGATCCCGCAACCGCCCGCGATCGGCTTTTCCGTATCATAACACATTACCGGTTGCTGTTTCGGACGCGTATTACCTCCGAGGTGGAGATGAACACTTGGAAAGTGAGGATAAATATGAAAAACCGAAACTTAGCCATGATTGCAATGGTGTTCTCTCTATTGCTGCTGACTCTGCCCGTGAACGTCTTCGCAAAGAGTCAACAGAAGAGCGACAACTCCCTGCAGTCACGAATTGAAGAACAACTCAGCAACCATGATCTGCTGCGAGGTAATGCCATCGATGTCAGCGCCAATGAAAGCGTTGTCACTATCAGCGGTACCGTCGCCACGCTTTATCAGGCGCGGCAGGTTGCACAGGTTGTCGAAAAGACCGCCGACGATCATCGCCTGGTCAACGATCTTGCGGTCAAGCCGCTTGGCGTGCCGGACCAGCAACTTCAGGAAAACGTCAACAAGCAGCTTCAGCACAACGTCCAGTACAGCGTTTATGACTGGGTGAATTTCGATGTAAAAGGCGGCACCGTAACGCTCAAAGGGTGGGTTTATGAACCCTGGCACAAGCGGCTTTTTGAACATGTGGTGGAGCGCGTGCCCGGCGTCAGCAGAATCAATAATGATATCAAGGTTGAATCCCAATCGCTTTTCGACGACGAAATTCGCTATCGCGCGGCCCGGCTCATCTATAACGATCGGTTTTTCGCGCCCGTGACGGAAATCTCAGCGCCGGCAGTGCACCTGATCGTGAACGAAGGTGTCGTCACTCTGGAAGGTACCGTCGATACCAAGCATGACCGCAATTGGGCCATGAACACCATCCTGATGAACACTGATGCCCTCAGCGTGGTGAACAATCTGCAACTCCGGCAAGCAAGTCACGCTTCTCGCTGATGTGACAGTCGAATTGATCTCGCGAGCGCGTTGCGAAGACCGGCGACATTTCCGATGAACAACTGCGAGGCCGGTAACGGTCTCGCAGGTTCACTGTGGTCGCGATGATTGCCGAAATCTTGCGTCAGTCTCGTATCCCCGCCTTCGTGCGCGGGTCGGGCACTACCCACATGATCGCCACCAGAATGAAGAGCGAATCTGAAATCCACGTGTAGAATGGCGAGACAGCGATAGCCAGAGCATAACAGGCGATCGACAGTTTGCCTTTCAAGTCACTTCCGACGGCAGCCGCCAGTTTCGAATCTCTTCCGTGCTGACAGACAATCGCTCTCTGCAAAATCGTGTAGGCAATCGCCGACATCAGGAGAACTGCTCCGTAAAAGGCGGTAGGCCACGAGCCGCCATGATTTTCCCCGAGCCAGCCGGTGAAGAACGGGATTAACGACAGCCAGAACAACAGGTGCAAATTCGCCCACATAACACCTGTCGTGACGTCTTTGGTTGCCCTGATGAGGTGATGGTGGTTATTCCAGTAAATGCCGACCACCACGAAACTGAGAATATAAGTCAGGAACACGGGCAATACCGGGCGTAGCGCTGCTATCTCTGCGCTCGTCGGGACTTTCAGAGCCAGCACCATAATCGTAATAATCACCGCAATCACGGCATCGCTGAAGGCCTCCAGTCGTGCGCTGCTCATAGGCGAAATCTCAATCCCTCTTTGGCGGCCATTTCAGCCGCAGCTCCGAAAGCGTCATGCATCCTGAATGCCTACGCTGATCCACGGCCTGATGATGGACTCGCTCAGTAAGTTTCCGGATACTTTGAAGTTGGCCTGCCCGGGACTCGCACCTATATTGCGACCACAAATATTCGGAGAGTACCATGACACGTCTATATTGGCTTTTGCTGCTCATGTTCACACCTGCTGTTGCCGCTGCCCAGGACTTGAGCTTGTTCGATTCGGCACTGGCGCAGGTACATATGACTCGTGAGGATGTTCGCTTTGATCAGGATGAAATGGCAACCTGGGGAGGTGACATGTGGCGGTTGTCGTATTTCACAATGTTCCACAAGAACCCATTCAAGTTGCCCAAGTATGGCCGCTTGAATCTTGAAGCATTCACCGCCGATTGCGGCAATATCACATCTTTGGTTGCCGAGCGCCGGACGCAGAATTGACTGCCCGGTTCGTCGCGGCCTGGTGAGCGATCAATTCGAGAAATACACTAAAGCCCTCGATTCACTGCGTCTGCCGTCGATAACAAGAAATCTCACCGGGCTTGCGGGCCCACAGTTTGCCAAGCTGCGCGCGAAAATTGATCTCTTCTACGCGGTTATCAACGACACAGACTTTAATTTCACACAGGCCTATGTGCGGATCAGCCCTGACAAGACTCGCAAACAGGTTTTTCAATACTTCGTGGCCGACAACCAGAAATACAACGATCTGGTGGAGGAGTTGGCAACCACGGTTGATCTGAATCGCATGATTGGCGGTGCCGAAGACCTCACGGAAATTCTCAGGCGCACAGCCGACTCGCTAGAATTCTGCAAGTTCCCCGACTCGCGGCAGGAAATAAAGACTCCTCTGGGCCTGATCGTTATTGGCGCAGCCGGTAAAGACGAGTATTCCTTCACTACGCCGCCACTTCTCATTCTCGATCCTGGTGGTGATGACACCTATCGTATTTCGGGGTATCCGTCCGGATATCCTCTGACAGCAATTATAGACGTGGCGGGGCACGACCGCTACATCTCCGCTGATTCAACCACGCCCGGCATCGGTGGCGCCGTGCTCGGCATGTCAGTCGTCATTGATAAGTCCGGGGAC
Organism: uncultured bacterium; assembly: GCA_963726455.1. Lineage (GTDB taxonomy): Bacteria > Zixibacteria > MSB-5A5 > CAIYYT01 > CAIYYT01 > CAIYYT01. The sequence continues at coordinate 1,294,867 of CAVSCK010000004.1, read as the reverse complement.
GATTACTATGACGGTATCAACGTCGCGCAGGGATGCGGCATCTTCGGCGTTGGGGCCGTGATGGATAACAACGGCAACGACAGATACCGCAGCAAGACCTATTCACAGGGTTCTGCCGCGTTTGGTGTGGGCGTTCTGTCCGACAGCACCGGCAATGACTCACTGTATTGTTGGGCTACTTCTCAGGGATACGGCTACACCAGGGGCTGCGGCCTCTGTATCAATTACTCAGGGGATGATGTTTATGTCGCCGAGGACAGCATCCTGTTCAGCCCCGGCCAGCAGACGCAAGAGCATAATTCGTCACTGGCCCAGGGTGTTGGTTTCGGCAAGCGCGCTGATTACATCGACGGACACAGTTGGGCGGGGGGAGTCGGCATTTTGTGCGACATCCTAGGAAACGACAAATACTCCGCCGGGCTATTCGCACAGGGCTGTGGATATTGGTTCGCGCTCGGGATGCTGCTCGACGGCGCCGGCGATGATAATTATCGCAGCGTCTGGTACACGCTGGGCTCGGGCGCGCATTTTGCCATCGGCTATTTCGACGATTTCGCCGGCAACGATGTGTACAACGCCACCATGAACATGTCAATCGGATCGGGGCATGACTTCACGATCGGATATTTCAATGAGCGCGCCGGCAACGACACCTACTATGCACCCGGCCTGTCACTCGGTGGCGGCAATTTCCAGGGAATCGGAATCTTCCATGACTGGGAGGGCGACGACACCTACCATACCACCGGGCAATTCAATCTCGGCGGTGCGCGAGGACTTGAACAGGGTGCGCGAACCTATCTAAATACTTTCGGGGTGTTCGTTGATGGCGGGGGCAATGACACATACAACGCGGCCTGGGCGAAAAACGGAAGCCGTTGGATCAGTCCGAAGCCCGATTCCACCAAGCCGGGACCGTACGAAATAGGTGTCGGGATTGACAGATAGGCGACTGCTGCGTTGCTCACACAGGAGTGAGGAGTTGTTGCCGCTATTCGATCGCGCGAATATCCGAGATTACTCCCGTCCACTCGGCGGCGCTGAATCGACTTTCGACTGAGTCGCCGACTTGTTTGCCGAGCAGCAGCTTCGCCATCGGGGCGGAGAAGGTCACAATATTCGGGAGCAGGTCAAGCTCGTATTCCACCGGCCCGACAATGTTGAACACGCGCGGCTGGCCCGATTGGGAGTCGACGACCGTCACCGACGTACCGAATGACACTTTGTCCGGCTTGCCATTGGTCAGGTCGACAACTCTGCCGCGCATATATTCCTGAAATCTCTGCATGCGTTCCAGCAACAACACCTGTCGCTCGCGGGCGCTGTGATATGCCGAGTTCTCTTTGAGGTCACCGAGCGCAGCGGCCCGTCCGATCTCTTTCGAATTGCCATCGATGTCTTTTTTCAGTGTGCCGATCTTTTCGGCCAGCGTCTTATAAGTACTTCGCAGAATCGGAACTTGCATGAATCTCCTTGTTCGCTTTCATATTTTATCGGCAGGCGATCCCGAAAGAACGTAATCGCACAGCCAATTTTCTCCACCATCCGTACTGGTTCGCCGCCGACGCGACCGCCTCTTCTCTTGAACGCAGCCAGCCCTGTATTTGTTGAACGTCGCCCAATGAGATTGTGATTCCATAGGGTGAAGTTAGTCGCTCAACTTCTGTTTTGCCACGAAAGTCCAACCGGGCGCGGAGCCAATCGTCTGCCGTAACATCAAATTCAGTTGTGCCGCATGATGCTGTATATGGCGCATTACATAGAGCAGCAACTCATCGAAGCTGAGACTGACTTTACGGAAATTATATGGTGGGCGCGGACGTTCATCACTCAGGCCGGCGATTGCCCCGCGACACTTCTGACGACAATGCTCCAGATAGACCTGCAATTCATCCTTGGTATAAGCGCGTTCCGGCAATAATCCCGCCGGATCCATTTCCTCGAGTCCGAATGGCGCCTGGGGCCGGAATTCTTTCGGCGTTTCCGCGAGATAGTAGTCCAGCCAGAACAACGTGTGAAATGCCAGGTACCAGAATTCCATCGGTTGTCCGTGCAGCGTCTTCTCATGCTTCGCCGGGTCGCTCCAGACGTTTTCCGGACAGGCCTGCATGGCGTTTTCCAGTGCATCGATCGCAGCTCCCATTTGCTGCCAGATGATCGTTTTCCAGTGATTATCCATCAGAAGGCTCCTTTGTATTCTGTCACTTTATGCCACCATGGAAAGGAGGTCAATCACATTGACATGTAAACTGCGGATGCGACCGTAGTCCATTACTCTCGGTAGATCGCTGTTTCGAGCGCGCCGTCTGCCAGATAGAATCCCCGGTACATGCCCAGTGAGTTGAACGGCAGGGCAATCGAGCCACTTGCGTCAATGGCGACCAGCCCGCCGGATCCTCCGAGCGAGGCAAGTTTCGTAAAGATTGCCAACTCGGAGGCATCTTTCAGACTCAGGCCACGGTATTCCATCATCGCGGAAATATCGTAGGCCGTGACTCCGCGCATGAAGAACTCTCCCTGTCCGGTAGTCGAGATGGCACAAGTGAGATTATTGGCGTAAGTGCCGGCACCGATAATGGGGGAGTCGCCAATCCGGCCGTAGCGACTGTTGGTCATGCCGCCGGTCGATGTCGCCGCCGCGAGGTTGCCGTCCTGATCAAGAGCCACAGCGCCAACGGTACCCATGCCGCGGCTGCTTGCCGTCTCTTTGGCCCTGGTTTCCTCCAGCATTTTCCAGCGTCGCTCCGTGAAGAAATATTCCTCCGGCATCATTTCCATTCCCTGTGATCGCGCGAACTCTTCCGCGCCTTCGCCTGCCAGAAGAACATGCGGGAGTCGATCCATAATCAGCCGGGCAAGCGTAATAGGATTTTTGATATGCCGCACCCCGGCGACCGCGCCGGCTTTCAGTGTGCGGCCATCCATGATGGCAGCGTCCAGCTCATTTCTGCCTTCGCTGGTGAACACGGCGCCTTTACCGGCATTGAACAGCGGATTGTCTTCCATCAGATTGACGGCTGTTTGCACGGCATCCAGACTGCTTCCACCCGAATTGAGAATGTCGTATCCGCCAACCAGCGACGTCACCAATCCGTCACGAAATTGCTGTTCCAATTCCGGGGTCATCTTGTCTTTGGAAATTGCCCCCGCTCCTCCGTGTATCACTATTCCAAACTTGCTCGACATTTCTAGTTCTCCATCACCTACGAGGGTACCGGGAATTCGGAACCATTGGCAATTTACAGGGGAAGGGGCTTTGAAGCAACCCCGCTGCGATTTTTGCGGACGATATGTCGAGCGACCTTGTGATGCTCACGACAAATGCCTGGTGAATCACTCACGGTTCGTATCAGCGAGTTTTGGACAGCGCGTTAGACAAATTCCGTTTCCTGTTTGTCGCGGAAGAACACCAGAGCGAGGATAATGGCTGACACAGGGAAGAGAAGCAAACTGAACGGTGCAAACAACACGGTCACCTCGCAGATTCCGGCCACCATCGTAACGTAGGCGAAACCGCGAACGTACTCGCTCAAAGTCTCTTTGATCTTCAGCAGCTTCGTTGCGATCAAGATATCCACGATGCCGATGGAGACCATCGCACCGGTGAAGAATACCAGAAATGTGACCGTCAGCAGGATTGTGTTGACCGGCCAGAAGATCATCGCCAGCACGTTGATCCCAAGCTCAATGACTTGAAACACGATGACCCACCAGATTGAGATCATGATCAGCAGATCCAGTTCGTGGTAGTTGTATCGTCTCGTGCAGCAACCGACGAAACATCAGAAAAGTGTAGACGCTGATAGCCGTGAACACGATCATCAGGAAATCGGATGGTCCGATAAACGGCCGCTTGACTTCGAGAAGCTTGCCCGCCACGATAGCTTCCACGATTCCGATTACAAATGCGATCGGGAACAGAATCGCCTGTGCGAGGGCCAACCAACCCGCGATTTTGTACTTGTTCTCATCCATATCTATGCTCCTTGTAACATAATTATCCAAGTCCATTATTGGTTCGGCTAGACGAAATCCGGTGCATATTCCAGAATATCTCCCGGCTGACAATTCAGTTCGCGGCAGATTGCTTCCAGCGTGCTGAATCGCATGCCTTTTACTTTCCCGGTCTTTAGAAGCGAGAGGTTGGTTACCGAAATATCAATTCGCGATGCCAGCTCCGTCAATGACATCTTCCTTCGAACCAGCATCATATCCAGATTAACTTGAATTGCCATACTCCCTCAGCCACGTTCGTATAGATGAAACAACAAATCTTTTATGCTGGACATAATATACGTTATGTAATACGAAACGTTACACTTTTTTTTGGCATTGGAACCGTTTCGGACCTCATTTGAGCAGTTCGAAGCTGGAATCGGTGATATTAGTCTGGGTAAATACTTGGATACTAATGAGATATAAACTTTATTAAGATTTATTGAAACATTTATTGTTAAATGCCGTTTAATTACTTGACAGTGTTCAATGAGTTGCCGATATTGGCAATGTCAAGACACAGTCCAGAATAGAGGTAATGAAGATCATGGGTACCACCGAGAGACGTGAACGAGAACGAGAAGAGATGCGGAAAGCTATCGTAGATGCTGCCGCTGAACTCTACATGTCGGAAGGATACGAGAGCATCTCCATCCGCAACATCGCGGAGAAGATCGAATACACTCCGGGCGCCATCTATTCCTACTTCAAAGATAAGGATGAGATTGTTTTCGAGCTGCATCTGCGTGGATTCGACAAGCTGTTTGAGACTCTCAAAGTGTCGCTCGAAGAGACTGATCCTCTGGACAAGCTGTACAAGTCAGGCCAACTGTACATCAAGTTCGCCCTCGAGAATCCCGAGTATTACGACCTGATGTTCATCAGTCGCAGTATTCCCAAGTCGATTCACGAGAAGAAGGAATGGGCCTGCGGCGCCAGGGCCTACAACGTGCTTTATCAGGAGATGTTGGAGTGCATCAGCGCGAAGTTGCTGCCGCTAGAGGATCCGCACGCGGCATCATATGCGTTCTGGTCGTTGGTTCATGGAATGGTGGCTCTGGTGATTCGTGACCGGTGCCTGATGTGTCCGCCGGAGCAAGCGGGCGACATGGTGCAGCGCGCCTACGATTTCATGTGGGCGGCAGTAAGAAATAGGAAGTAACGTCTTTTTTTTAACCATAAGGTAAACGGTGTTTAACAATTATGCGGTGTTTAAACATATTCCACAGGAGACTCGTTAGTCGAGCGACAATTGCGAGCGCTGTACTGCGGTTCGTTATCAGCACAGGTACTTATGCGCAAGCGCCCACTCATTTGGACAGGTACGTGCAGATGGGTCTCAATCAGAATCTTTCGCTGCATCAACAGGAATTAACCGTTCAGCAAGCCGGTGAGGCCACCACGGAAGCGCGTGGTTATTTATTGCCGTCTCTGACAATCGATACTCGCTACTCCAATTTCAGCGGCAATCCGCTTGATTTCGGCGAACTGATTAACCCGGTTTACTCAACATTGAATCAGATTACGGGACAGAATCGCTTTCCCACCAACTTCAGTTTGAAGCTTCCGAATCAGCAGGAAACGAAGCTGCGCCTGATTCAGCCAATTTTTCAACCGAAGGCCTATTACAATCTGCGGCTGCGATCAAGTCTGAGAAACGCTGAACAAGCGCGCCTATCGGCGTCCTCGCGCGATCTCGTCGCAGAAATCAAGACCACTTACCTGAATTATGCCAAGTCAGTCCGAGTGGTCGAGCTTTACACGCAGACACTGCAACTCCTCGACGAGAATCTGCGAGTCAGCAAGAAGCTGGTGGATAATCAGCAGGCCACACTGGATGTCGTCTATCGCGCCAAGGCCGAGCTGAGCAGCGTCCAGCAGGAGTTGGCCGATGCCGAGCGCCAGCGCTCCGACGTCGCCAGATACTTTAACCTCCTGCTAAATCGGCCATTCGACGAGCCAATCGAGCTTGATCCTGATTCCGTGATCAGCGAGGTGACTGTGCCGCAGGTGGACGATGTCATTCATTCGGGATTGGCACAGCGCGAAGAGTTCCGCCAGGTCGATCAAGGCATCAAGGCGTCTTCCAACAACGTCAAGCTTAATTCGTCGGCATTCCTGCCCAATGTTTCGCTGGTCGCGGATTACGGATTCCAGGGTTCGGATTACCGCCTGACCGGCAAGAATGACGTAACCACCATATCGGTCGTTGCGCAGTGGAATCTATTCAGTGGCGGCCAGGATGCGGCACGTCGCTCGCAGGCAGAGCTGGACGTAAAGCGACTGTCCGTGCAGAAAGATGAGCTGGAGCGCAAAGTCGAGCTGCAAATCCGGCAGGCATACAATGCCGTCATAGTCGCGCAGCAGGCACAGACAACTGCGAGTGACCGGCTGCAAAGCGCCCAGAAATCGTTCGATCTCGTGTCGCGCAAGTTTGCCGAAGGCATGGCGTCTCAGGTTGAATTTCTCGACGCTCGCACCACTTTGACTTCGTCAGCTATCAATGAAATTCTGACCAATTATGATTTTGCGCAGAAGTACGTTCAACTCGAACGTGCCGGCGCGCTGTTCTCTATACCATCGAAATTCGCAAGTACTGATAAATAAGGAGTGATAGAAAATGCGAAACATCATGCTGTTGGTTTTGGTTGCGGTCCTCGCAATCGGCCTGTTGACTGTGAATGGCTGCGGTCCCGAATCGCGAGCGGATGCCCGTAAAGTGTCCCCGAAGTCTGAGCCGGTGCTTGTGCGCACGGTTCCGGTTGAACACACCAACGCCGATCTTCCCGTGAAGACGGTCGGCAAACTGGAGGCCAAGGAAGAACTGCGGCTGTCGTTCAAGATCGGCGGGATCATCGACAAGATTTCAGTCGATGAGGGAGAGAACGTTGAGAAGGGTCAATTACTCGCCAGTCTCAGTCTGACGGAAATTGACGCTCAACTGAATCAGGCACAGAACGGTTTCGACAAAGCCGATCGCGACCTGCAGCGAGTAAAGAATCTGTTCGCCGATACGGTCGCCACTCTGGAGCAGCTACAGAATGCCAAGACGGCTTGGGAAGTCGCCAAGGCGGGTCTTGATGCCGCGGCTTTCAATCGCAAGTACGCTCAAATCTACGCTCCTTGTAACGGCAGGATATTGCGCCGGATGGCGGATGATCATGAGCAGGTATCATCGGGAACTCCAATTCTGGTGATGGCTGGGTTCGAAAAGGGTTGGGTTGTGAGAGCCGGCCTGGTTGACAGGGACATCATGCGCGTGAAGACGGGCGACACCGCCAGTATCGAATTCGACGCGCTTCCGGGCGAAGCAATCACCGGTGTCATATCGGAAATGGGAGCCGCACCCAATCCGATGAACGGAACCTACGAAATTGAAATCCGGGTGGGCGCGTCATCGGAAAGACTGGTGACCGGCCTTATTGGAAAGATCACGATCACACCGGATGCGAAGGAGCCGATGTCGGTCATTCCCGTTGAGGCGCTGGTCGAGGCCGACGGCACCCGCGGATTCGTGTTTGCGCCCGGCTCCGATGAGTCAACAGCCCGCAAGGTGCCGGTCACGGTTTCTTATGTGCATGAAGGCAAAGTCGGTATCTCGGGTGATCTCCCGGGAATCAACGAAGTCATCACCGCAGGAGCTGATAAGCTGACTGACGGCGCGATCATTTCGGTAGTGAAGTAACGCAGTCAGGCAGAACTGAAAGCAGCCAGGAGCATTACCATGAAACTCTCAGAATTCTCAGTAAAGAATTACCAACTGACGATTGTCGTGTTCATCATGATGATCGGGCTGGGGTTGACATCGTTTCTCAATATTCCCCGATCTGAAGATCCGGTATTTCCGATTCCCTCGTTTGCTGTCGTCGCCGTGCTCCCCGGCGGAAATCCATACGACGTTGAGCAATTGGTGATCAATCCGATTGAAAAAAGTCTCAAGGAACTCGAGGACATCGAGCAGATCAACTCAGTCTCCGGCGACCAGGTGGCCATCGTGAATATTGAATTCACCGCCAATTCGGACGCCGAGCAGAAGCATGACGCGGTTCTGCGGCAAATCAACGAAATTCGCAGTACGCTTCCGGCTGAGCTTCAGAGTCTGGAGGTGATCAAGTTCAGCACGACCAATGTCAATATCATTCAGGCCGCACTCGTGTCTGACTCGGTCGACTACAAGATACTTCAGAAGCAGGGGAAGAATCTGAAAGACCGCATCGATGCCATCAGCGGCATCAAGAATTCCAAAGTGGTCGCCTGCCCGGAGACAGAGGTCCGTATCTCGCTTGATCTCGAACGCATTGCCGCGTTGCATATTCCGCTCGGACAAATAATTGCTGCCGTACAAAGCGACAACGCCAACATTCCCGGTGGCTCCGTGGAATCAGGCCGTCGGCGGTTTAATCTGGAAATGACCGGCAAGTATGAGTCGCTGGACCAGATCGGCGCCACGATAATCGGGACTTCCGGCGGAGCGGTCGTACGCGTTCGTGATGTGGCTGACGTCTCCTGGAATCACGAGGATGAGACTTACACCGCCCGATACAACGGTCGTCGCGCCATCTACGTCACCGCAACCCTGCAAGGCGGAAGAAACATTTTTGAGGTGCGCGACAAAGTCTACTCGGAAATGAATGACTTTGCCAAGAGTCTGCCGCCGGGAGTGACGCTCGAACCGGGGTTCGATCAGTCTCGCAACGTTGCCCGCCGGCTGGACCATCTGCTTGTCGATTTCCTTATCGCCATCTTTCTGGTCTCTGTTCACACTCCTGCCGCTGGGACCGCGGGCCTCACTGATCGTCATGATTTCGATTCCGCTGTCATTCGCCATCGGCACAACCTTGCTGTACGTGACAGGATTCAGTCTCAATCAACTGAGCATCGTTGGTTTCGTAGTGGCACTCGGATTGCTGGTCGATGATTCAATCGTCGTCGTGGAGAACATCTCCCGATTCATCCGCTCGGGGTATAGCCGCCGGGAGGCAGCCGTACTGGCAGTCCGCCAGATTGGAGTCGCCGTCATAGGATGCACGGCGACATTGCTGTTTGCTTTCTTCCCGCTACTGCTGCTCCCGGGCGCCGCCGGCAACTACATCAGAAGTCTTCCGGCATCGGTACTCTTCACGATCGGCGCCTCGCTGCTCATCTCGCTTACAATCGTACCATTCCTGGCCAGCTTCCTTTTGAAGAAGGGGGAGGCAAAGGAAGGGAACAAAGTTCTGCGAGGATTGAATTGGGTACTTGAGCGCTCATATCGCCGTTTGCTGCACTGGTCACTCAGCCATCCGGTATATACAGTAGTTGCGGCAGCAGTTCTCTTCGTATCCAGTTTGTCATTGATTCCGGTCGTGGGATTCAGTCTGTTTCCGAAAGCCGGCATTCCGCAGTTTGTCGTCACGATTGAGGCGCCGGAGGGAAGTTCCGTCGTAGAGGTCGACAAGGCGGCACATTTTGCCGAGAGCCAACTGATCGGCAAACCGGGTGTCCGAGAAGTATTCACCAACATCGGCAAGGCAAACCCGCAGGTTTATTACAATCGTGTCAGTCTTGGCGAAAAGGCCAATACCGGTGAGTTGTTCGTAACGATGGATGAGTATAACGGCAAGAAGACGCCGATCTATCTTGACAGTCTGCGCCGGATATTCTCCGCGTATCCCGATGCCAAGATTGAAGTCAAGGAATTCGCCAACGGTATGGCTGTCGAAGCGCCCATTGCTTTGCGGATCACGGGCGATGACCTCGATACCCTGAAGTCGCTCGCGGCACGAGTGGAAAAGGTGATAGCGGCCACTGACGGAACGATGTCGGTGAACAATCCCATGCGCTCGCCCCGAACTGATCTGAAAGTCGTCGTCGATCGCGATAAAGCCGGTCTGCTGGGGCTGCCGCTGATTGATATTCAAAGACAGGTTCGCCTGGGCGTGGCTGGTCTGTCCGTCGGGCAATACCGGGAGAACGACGGCGACGATTACGATATTGTCCTGGGCCTGCCGCGTGACAAGCGCCCGACCATCGAAGCACTTGATAAGATGTATGTCGGATCGTCGATGAGTGGCTATGTGCCGCTGCGGCAAGTGGCTGCGGTAGAATTTCAGACCTCGCCGATACGAATCGACCACTACAAGCTGAAAAGATCGGTCACGGTGAGCAGCGACGTGAGAACCGGCTACAATACCGACAAACTGACCAAACAAATTCTTGCGACCTTGGGCACCATGCCGATGCCGACCGGGTACCAGTTGATTCCGTCGGGCGAAATTGAATCGCGTCAGAAGAGTTTCGGCGGATTCGGGACTGCAATTCTCATCGCCGCTTTCGGAATGCTGGTGGTGCTGGTTCTCGAATTCAAGACGTTCAGGGGGACGCTTATTGTCGCCTCGGTGATACCGCTGGGCATCATTGGCGGCATCGTGGCATTGCTGCTGGCGGGGGAGACTCTCTCATTTGTCTCAATGATCGGATTCATTGCGCTGATGGGTATTGAGGTCAAGAACTCGATCCTGCTCGTGGATTTCACAAACCAACTTCGACAGAAGGGATTGAGCATTGACGACGCCATCCAAAAAGCCGGTGAAATCCGCTTTGTGCCGATTCTATTGACGACCCTGACTGCCATCGGCGGATTGTTGCCGTTGGTTATCGAAGGTGCACCTTTGTATGCGCCACTGGCGTTGGTCATTATTGGTGGCCTTATCAGCTCGACGTTTCTTGCCCGGCTGGTGACGCCCGTGATGTACAAATTGCTGGCTCCGAAGTCCATTGCCCCGGAAATGACAGCAGAGATTCAGAACGCAGTGGCTGACCCAATCAGTTAGTTTAGGAGGTTTATATGACAACAGCATTAGTAACCGGGGCATCCAGCGGGATTGGATATGAGTTCGCCAAACTATTCGCGGCGGATCACATCGGACTGGTTTTGGCAGCCCGCCGTGTCGACCGGTTGAACGAATTGGCCGAAACGCTCCGCGAGCAATATCACGTTCGAGTAGACGTGATTCAGATAGATCTATCTCAAGACGATTCCTCTCGATCCCTGTACGACCAGGTGAACAAGTTGGGCCTCGACATTGATTATCTGGTCAACAACGCCGGCTTTGGTGATTACGGTCTGTTTCACGAACGGGAATGGTCCCGAACGGAAGATATGATGAAACTGAATTCCGTCGCGCTCACGCAGTTGACGCATCTAGTTGTCAGGGACATGGTTCGCCGCAAGAGCGGCCGAATTCTGAACGTTGCTTCAATCGCAGCGTTTCAACCTTGTCCGACGACGGCGGTCTATGCCGCGACGAAGGCATACGTGCTTTCGTTCACTGAGGCGCTGCATAACGAGCTTCGTGGCAGCGGCGTGACAGCAACCGCTCTTTGTCCGGGGCCGACGCGGTCTGGTTTTCAGGAAGCAGCCGACATGGAGGGAAGTGCTCTATTCAGAGGCGCCGGCGTGATGTCGAGCAGCCAGGTAGCTGCAATCGGATACCGTGCCATGATGCGCGGTAAAGCGGTTGTGATTCCGGGCCTGTTGAACAAAGTTCTTAGCCAGAGCTACCGTTTCTCACCACGATTTGCGACGGCGGCGGTGTCACGTTTTCTGATGCGGCGAAAGACAGGCCACCGGGAAGCACATCAGGTTGCATCACCCGCATAAACTTGGCGGAAGTCTCAGTTTGTTGTCTTGCCGGCGAATGTCCGGCAAGACAGAGCTTTCGGCTAGTCTCGACGGTTCGAGTCGGTGCGCCCGTCATCGTACATGCCGATCAGGGTCCCGTATTGTCCTGTCTGATCCTTCTCGAATTTCAGTCGGAAGTAGTCGAGTTCCTCGACGGCAAAAGTGTCGGCGCCCAGCGGAGTCATTTTGAATTTCGGCCGGCCCGCTCGCTGGTAATACAGGGAGCCATTCTCAAGAGTTATTATGCGGGGACCGTAGCTGCCCGCATACAGGCGCAAGACTTCCTCGCCCAATACCGGGGGATTCAATTTCGCCTTCAGGCCATCGGCAGCCCAATTCAGCATCTTCTGCCTTCCCTCGTCCTTTTCTTCCTTGATCAAATCCTCCAATGCCCGAGCATAGGCGACGTCAAATGCCTGCGCCTGCGGGACGTCGACGTCGGGCTTGACTCCGGTGCCTTCCCAATTTGTGCCGGTAATCGGGTTGACAGCCCTGCCGAAAGGAATCTGGATGCCGAAGTTGAGATTGGTATATAGATGGCGATCGACGGGATGGGCTCCCCCGCCGGTGGTCTCGCCGATGATGGTCGCCCGCTTCAAGTTCTTCAAATTGTACGAGAACTCCTCAGCGCCAGAAAACGTGTAATTGCTCGTTAACACATACAGTTTGGTATCAACCATGCGCGGTCCGGGCACCCACGCCTGAGTCCAGTACTGCTCCGTCGAATCCGTGCGGCGAATATAGAAATCATTCAGATGGGTTGGCCCTTTTACGAAGAAGCTGGTGATCAGTTGGATCATCGACGGATAGCCGCCGCCGTTCTCGCGCAGGTCGATGATGATCGCATCAGTGTAAGCCAGAAAGTTCATGGCGGCTATGGCGGTGGGACCCGCCTGGGCAGCGTCGGCAAATTGCTGGAATTTCAGGTAACCGACATTACCCTTGAGAATCTTCAGTTCTCGGAAACCATAATTGTCGCGTTCCGCAATCTCTTGCTCTTTCTTGCGCCCTTCGTCAGTGAGTGTGTCCCGAGAGTATGCGGCAATCAACTCATCGGACACGAAACTCACGCCGAGATGTTTGTCATGACTGACCGAGCGCAGGTCTTCGGTGAGACCGTCGGCGAACTGTCGCAAACCGGTCATGTTGGCGTAACGCTTGTCCTTGTACTGCTTGCGGACATGCTTTTCCATCTCTTTGGCGACGGCGGGAAACACGTAGATTTCGTTCAACGTGCTGCAAACGCTGTCAATAATCTCCGCCTGCTTCTGCGGCGTCACGGGTTTGTCCGGCACTTGCTGAGCTGCCGCCGGCAGAGGCAGTATCAAGGATATGATCAGCGCCAATGCGGCGCAGGGGCACAGGTTCAGCCGGAACTGTTCCCATCGTGACCATTCCGATTGTCCGATAGTAATTCTCTTCATATCTGCTCCTCCTATCGTTTAGTCTTCTTCCTCGTATTTGGCTTTAGTTCAAACTCCATTGCGATCGTGGCGCGGCGGAAAGACTTCCGGAATTCCGGTTCCAGTGGTTCTTCCTTGAACCCGAGACTCTTGTATAGAGCGGCTGCCTCCGTCAGTTTCGGGCTGGTGTGCAGGATAACTCGCGAAGCACCCTTCTGTCTTGCAATTGCGAGTGCGGCAACGGCGAGTTTACGACCTGCCTGTTGACCGCGCACAGACTTGGTCACAGCCATTTTGGCGATTTCGAATACCGCATCGGTGTGTCGGAGTAGGGCAGTCGTACCGACGATCCGGCCGTCAAGCTCTGCCATAATTATCTCTCCACCCGCGCGAATAATCGCGCGCTCCGGATCGCGCAATATTTTTTCGTCCTCCGGTTCCACGGTGAAGTATTCCCTGAGCCATTCGAGGTTGAGTTTCCGGAATGTGCGCTTGAACTCGGGTCGGTAAGGGAGTATTTTCACTTTATCCAACTGCTGCCGTTTCAACCGCTCCCGGACGCGGGCATACATATTAATCTTCACTAGTGACTTTTCGATGCGATTCAGATCGACCAGCATTTTAGGCGCCTCGGCGCCGAGCAGGAGCTCGGTCTCCTGACGGACTGCTGTCAGGACGGGATTCAATAATGCGAAAAGATCTCTTCCGCTCTTGGTCAGCCGTAACAGACGACGACGCTCATCTTGACGGTCCTTGCGGGATTCGAGAAGACCATGACGGAACATGCTCTCTGCCGTTTGGTTGATGGCCGGGTGAGAGAGCTTCAAATCTGAAGCCAGCTCCGTAATAGATCGGCTTTTGCCATCCTTCAGTCTCCAAAGCACCGCAAACCAGCGTGCCTGAAAGGGGATTCCCAATTCCTCGTAGACGCGTGTGACGTCTCTCTGCAACCACTCGCCGAGACGGCGGAGCCGTGTGGCAAATGCCAGTGGTCCCAGGTGAGACAGCAGGTCGGGAGTGTTAGCACGTGTCGACATTTTACGTAAGTACTTACGGAATTATCGGTCAGCAGTTCCAGAAAAGTAGTCAAGTCCGATAGTTTCGCAAAGTTGGTTTATGAGAGAGGATATCCGTTCGAAACGGGGAGCTTTTAATAGCCGGGAGTTCTGTAAGTCAAATCCGTTACGGTGCGGGTGATTCGAAGATTGCTTCTGCGTATCATCACCCTGCCCACATTGCCTAATCAGCCAGACCAATCTTCTTGAGAAACGGCAGCCAGCGAGGATCGGAGTGCAGCGAATTCAACAGGGGCTGCACTTTCGTAAGGGGGAGTCCGGCATCGCGAATTTCGTACGATTTTTCCAGCCACTCAAAGGCCTTGTTTGATTCTCCGCGACAGGCATATACCATCGCGATCTGAACAGCCCACTGTATACCCTCACCAATGAGTGTTGAGAGGGCACGTTCGGATTCCGCCTGCATATCAAGGGCATGATAGATTGTCGCCGATGCCCACGCGCGGTACCCTGTTGACTTCTCCCTTTCCGCCATCTCCAGTGCGTCCTGTAGGCGATTCTGCCGCATGAGAATCAAACCGTAGATTGCCCTCACATTGGTCATGTCCGGGCTGAGTTCCAATGTCTTGAGGCATGCCTGTTCAGCTTCCTCCAGGCGACCGGCAAGAGCTAGAACGGCCGCGCGAATCATATGGGCCGAGGGATTCAGCGGATCAAGCCCGACGGCCTGTTTCGAAAGGCGCAATCCCTCGTCGAATTGACCATGTATACAGGAAATGCGAGACAAGTGGCTGACAACGCTGCTGTTGTTCGGAGCGAGGTCGTAAGCGCGACGGATTTCCCGCTCTCCTTCTGCAAACTTCATTTCGAGGGCCACCATTACGAAGCTCATAGCTTGATGGGCCTCGGGGAGCAGGTCATCAAGGGCAAGCGCCTTTTCGGCAGCGTCCCTGGCCTTAGGATATTCGTCCCGGTAGTCAGAGTGGCCATAAGCTACTCGATGCCCGAATACGTAGCTGAGTCCAGCCCAGGCCCGGGCATTATCGGGATCGAGAGTAATGGCTTTCTGATAGAGTTCAATAGCGGACGTCAGACTCTCTTTCGTCATCAGCAGCGCCGATTGGTGAGCACGCAGTACAAGCGCATAGCTTTCGGGATCGACCTTCTTTTTTTCCTCGGCCACTCCGACGAGCGTGACACGCATCGCCGTAGAAACTTCTTTGGCGATGTCATCCTGTACTGCAAAGATGTCGTCGAGGATGCGATCATACGTCTCCGACCAGAGGTGAAATCCATCAGCTACACTGACCAACTGAACCGTGATCCGAACGCGATTACCGGACTTGCGAACGCTGCCTTCCAGCAAAGTTCCAACTCCCAGTTTCTGACCAATCGTCCGCACGTCCTCCTGCTTTCCTTTGAATGCAAAAGACGAAGTGCGGCCGGTGACTTTCAGCTCCGGGTTCTTTGCCAACACGTTGAGGAGTTCCTCGGTCAGGCCATCGGAGAAATATTCGTTTTCCGCGTCGGCGCTCATGTTGGTGAAAGGCAATACGGCGACGGAAGGACGTGATGCGCCGACTCGACCGCTGGAAATATGTTCACTTGAATCGGAAGAACGCACGATGGAGCGCAGGTCGGTCGCGAAGTCTGCTGCCGATTGGTAACGCTCGAGGGGGTTCTTGGCCAGTGCCTTGGAGACGATGCGCTGCAATTCCGGAGATATGTCTGACTTATAGCGGGCTAACGGCTCGGGAGATTCGCTGACAATCGCCTGCAGGGTCGCTGCATCGTTGTTTCGCTTGAACGGCGTTCGTCCGGCGATAAGTTCATACAGGACGATACCGAGGGAGAAGAGATCCGACCGCTGGTCGGCCTCGCGTCCCTGTGCCTGCTCGGGCGACATGTAGGCGACTGTTCCGAGGGCAGATCCCGCCCTGGTGAGCATTTCGCCGCCTTGAATGGTAGCGAGCCCGAAATCCAGCAGCTTCGGACGAAACTCACCGTCGACTATTATGTTCGCCGATTTGATATCTCGATGGATAACGCCGGCCGCGTGGGCTCTTGCCAAGCCGTCTGCGACCTGCGCAATTAAGCTCACAATCTTGCTGACCGGCAGCGGCTCCTCATCACAGTAATCGCGTAGCGTCTTGCCGTCGATGTACTGCATGGCGAAGAACGGCCTGCCGTAGTATTCGCTGACCTCATGAATCGTGACAATATTGGGATGGTCGAGCTTGGCGGCAGCTTGCGCTTCGCGAGTGAAGCGGCCCCGCAAATCCGCATCCTGTGCAAAATGTGTCGGTAGAAACTTGAGCGCGACTTGCCGATTGAGTCTGGTGTCCTCGGCAAGATAAACCTCACCCATTCCACCGACGCCGATCTTCGCGATGATCCGGTAATGGTCCACCAGCGTACTTTGTGTAAGTGGCTCAAGAGTATGAGTATTGTCTTCCGGCTGAGCTGTCATTGCCTCATGCACTTTCTTCTGATAAGAGCAGGCTCAGGTTTAATCTGTCCGCATGCGAGTTTGCCCTACTCAACTGCGTTACTGTTCAGGGGTCGCCATGTCCCCTCATTGAACCTAATACGAACGGTTCGGTACTAAGCATCTGAGATTTGTTTTAGTACGCGACCGTCCAATGTCGAATTCCGGACTGAAGACATTGCTGCCTGTCTGTGTCACCCACGGGCAAGCGGGATCTCAAGATTATCCAGTTTGATGCGGGGCACAATGCAATATCACGATGTTGTTATTGAGCGATCTGTTGATGGTCAACTAAGAGACGGGGTCGAGGGAGGAATCATCTGACTGCCAATGGCGAGCTGCCACCGGAACGTTTTGTGGTTCAATGTGTTGGGGGGTGGACGAGTGCGGAAATGCCGTCCGATTCCGAAATCGTTCGATCGTTCGTGAGAACTCAACAGGCGATCTCAACCGGCTGCCAGCGCCTCAATGATTTTTGAGCAGCCGCCTTTGCAGACATGGTCGGCATGCTCCTCGACATTCGCAAATGTCCGGCCGACAATCTTGGCGCACTCGAATTCATAGTCGGTGCATTTCAGGAATTTCTCGATGGTTTCTGTTGCCTTAGGGCTCTTGAAAGCTGCTTTTCCACTACCGTCACTCTGGTCGTTCATCCCGATGATCCAGACGGCGGCTCCCAGTGCTCCGCAGGCGCCGCCGCTTAAGCCGATGCCCCCCGCCAGCCCTGAAGCCATTACCGTATGCAAGTCTGGTTCACCCAGCTTCCGTGCCACCATGCTCGCGCAGCTTACCGATGAAGAGGGAGTAGTAACCGGTCCGTCGGAGAGACCGGTATTTATCTCGTCGAACGCCACCGGAGCGTATTTCGCAGCCATGCGAAAACAGCGTATCGGTCCGCCTTTCACGAAGTACTTCACTCCCTGCATGGTACTCCGCCAGTCAACATCGGTGAGTTCGAGACAATCAATGTGCTTGTAGCGAGCGCGGAAGGATTGCACAATTCTCTGCGCTGCGACTATGGCTGCAGCCTCGGCCCGGGGACCTGAACCATGAAGTCGGAATGCCTGTGCTCCTGCGGCAAGTGTCGAGCCCCAGAGTATGCCGCACTGGTAACCATGCTGCATTATTCCGCCGGCCAGCAGCATTGAAGCGTGCTCCTCGCGTTTATGCGGACAATCGAAAGCGCGGTCAAGAACGTTACAAAGCGTTTCGGAACATGACCCGACTTTGAAAAATGTACGCACTGTTCCCAGTGACGATATCTCGCCGTGTGCTTCTGACATTGAATCTCCTTGCTGCTGTCCAGATCGCGCGTGTTAATCCGTCCGTTCCGATTCCTGAATTGCGTACCGGCACATTCTTTTGCTCTGTGTCAAAGACCTTCTCAGGGAAGTAATCGCCCCAAGTTACCCGAGTGTTAATGAGACCTCAGGTAGAATATAAGGTCTATCTACGGCGGTTACCATTATCCGGTTTCAAGAAAACGGTATCGAAGGCCATGTCCGTTGCTAATGAGACGACGGGTTGAGGACCTCGTCTGTTGAGTATACATAACAGCAGTCTCTCCACCACCAATGACAACGACCTATATACCAGAGAGCCACCGGTGTCGGCAGTCCAGGGGCAGAAGACTGGCGAATCTCGACGTGACTGTCGGCAAATAGATTTCATGATCGTTTGGGGGTTGGTCTCCAGTTGCCGCGGGGCCTGATTCAACCTATGTTCATGTTGTTCAACATGTTCGTGATACTCCCGAGAGGCGATTTCCCTTGCAATAGTCTAATCAAAGACTTCTTGACAATAATGCAACATCTGTTATATAACAGACGTAAGCTAACATGTGTTATGTAACTTTAGCATTGGATTGGTGAGATATGCCACCCAAGATTAAGTATGCGAGGGATGAAGTGATAAAGGCGGCCGTGAGTGTGGTTGAGGAAAACGGTCTGAATACATTGACTGCTCGAAACGTAGCTGTCAGACTGGGTTCCTCAACGGCGCCCGTCTACAATCACTTTGCGGCAATGGACGAACTGGCTTTGTGTGTGATCCGGGAAACGCAGAGAGCATTGTTGGAATACGCCTCTCGACCTTACACCGATCGGGTGTTTCTGAACATGGGAACCGGCATCGCGATGTTCGCCTGTGAGCACAGCCGGCTATATAGGGCGCTGATGTTGGAAGGGGACAGCTATGGCGATGTCGTCCATGAATTCCTCAACAAACTGGAATCCGAGATCATTAAGGATAGCAGATTCACGTCGCTGTCGGACAGTGAGCGGCGCGTGCTCCTGAGGAAAATGTGGACATTCACCCATGGCCTGGCCTCGCTGATCTGCGTCGGCCTGATCAAGGACTGCAATCAGGATTATATCATCAAGACTCTCATGGATGTTGGCACCGATGTTATCGGTGCGACGCTGGCAAGACAAAAGAACGATGCAAATGGTTAGAAACCAAGATAGGATGAAACATGAGGTACACCAACTGAATCAAAACTGCTGCAATCATGTATTGGCCGCAACGGCGTACAGGAAAGTGGAAATCACAAAAACAAAACATCAAGACAAGTCAAATTGATCTCCAGGATATCAATTTGCAGGGGAGAACATCATGAGAAGCAGACCATTAATGGTAGCAGTGACCTCTTTGGTTCTATTCGCGCTCGTATCTGTGGCGCACGCACAGAGCGACGGCAGCAATGTCTATTGGCATATCGATCCAAGTGTCAAGTCCTGTTCAATGGTCATCGATCCTTCACTAACGCAGGCCCAATGGCACAAATTCACTGAACAAACCGGCGCGCTTATGTCCTTCAAATCACTGGCATCTGCAAAGACTCTTGGCAAGATGAATTTCCAAATTGCGATCGGTGATGCATTCACTCCAGTTGATCAGCACGATCTTGCCTGGATCAATACTTTCACGCATCCTGATGCAGACTGCCCTTTAGGCGACCGTGTATCAACTCCGACAATTCGAGCTGGCATGGGAGTTTCTGATAGAATGGATATTGGCGGTTATTGGACCACAGCACCGGAAGCCAACTACGGTGTAGTGGGTGCAGAAATTAAATATTCGTTCTTACAAGAATCCGGGAAATCTCCTGCGGCAGCCGTAAGGGCGAGTGCCACATTGCTTACCGGGGTTCCCGACTTTAATCTAAACATCTACAGCATTGAAGTGATGGCAAGTAAGAAGATTACTTTGCTGACTCCCTATGTTGGTTTTAGAGAGAGTCTGGTTATCGGGACAGAAACAACCTCCAAAGTGAATCTGAATAGAGAGAACCTTTCAGTTACGCAGGGTTATGCCGGAGTCGCCTATTCTATTTGGAAACTCAACCTGGCAGCCGAATATAATTTTTCTATAGTAAACACCTTTGCTTTTACTCTCGGATTTAATCTTTAGGCGGATAGCGTGCGAAGATTGGGTAGTAAATTAGCGTCGTATAGGTCAAGACCGTCTCGGTTTTGACCTCTTTGTTAATGGTGGAAGTGGGGGAATCGAACGCCGGTAAGAAGAAACGGCCGATTGACTGTCCAAACGCGCGCTGGTTTATTTATCTCTCAACCGGAGCAAACTCGGCGCGCAAGTCAATCCCCGGGACCTCGCTGAAACTAGATCACTTTCGGGGATTTGGGCACGAGCAGATAATGATGACTACCGTGCACTGGCACCGTCCAGCCCAAGGCGTCTTGACTTACACGCTATTTCGAATCTGAAGCGCTCGCCATTTCCTGCAATCTCAACCGGATCCATTTAAGTGACAAAACCGATCGAATCATCATCACCAGGTACCACAGGGCAACGAACGGACCGAGATCAAAGAGTCCGCCCTCGGCCGGAGGTGTTGGGAAAGTCCAACAATTGAGGATGAGGAGCGCTACTCCGAGGATAATTCCCGGGGCGGCAAACCACCAACCGAATCGGGGATGCCTCGCCGCGGCAAAGGCGAGCAGCACCGTGCCGATACCACCGAAGTAATCCCAGGTAACATCGAGAGCGAGCTGAATTTTGTCGATTGCCAACCAGACCTGGCGGTAGGTGTCTTTGGTGATACCGGCTGCGGTAGCATCCATCAGAGTGTGCATGTGTGAATTGACCGCCACTTGTATAAGCATCATAGCGGCTACCACAGCTCCGCCGATGATGTTGGCAAGGGCGCCGATTTGGGCTCCCACGGACGGTCGATCAAGTTCAAGTATCGTCTTGAGACCGATGCTCGCCAAAGCGAACAAGAACCCGAATGAGGCAGCCAGAAAGATTCCCAGCGGCGTCGGCAGATCGATGAATATGATCGCTGGATAAACGATCATAGTTGCGAATCCGCAGACGATGCCGACGGTGATCCATCGTTGATGAATAGAAGAATCGTAGTGTGTCAATGAAGAACCTCCTCTCAGATAGCGAAACCTACTATGGTTAACCGTGAATCAGTGCTTCAAATCACTACGAGTTTAGAGGTCAAGGAGTTTCACTGAGGAGGACTATTGGGAGGTGAAGCTGTCGGGTCTGCCTCGGGAGAAGAGGACACATGGTCCGATCGATTGTGTGTAAAGCCGGTAACAAACGGCTAGCTGTGGGATTCTGGCCAGGTCACATTCTTGTCGAATTTACTGATCATTCAATCCCTTGCCATCGAGAATCTGCTCTACACATTTTTCAATCCTTGATTCCCGGGTTTTGGATTGCTTTGGTGCAGAAAAATAGAGAAGGTATGCTCTTTGCCGTCCAGGCGTTAACGCAGCAAAGGCAGTTTTCAAGGCGGGGATTTCGTCTAATCTATTTTGAAATTCTTCAGGAATTGCGAAATCGGTAGTCTTCTTAAGCTTCACCTTCAAGCCGGCCTTTTCCAGTTCAATGGCTTCATTGATGTAGGCCTTCAGGACGGGTTCCATGTCAGCAATTTCTCGAACATTGGTGAAGCGAGTCTGACGCGCCGCCTGCGTATTTTGGGTTTGTTGGATTAGAATGCCTTTGGCGTCCTTTAACAAAGCGCCTTTGAAGAATAGGAGCGCGCAGTATTCTTTGAACACATGTATTAGAACAATGTTGCTGTTCTGAAACGTGTAACAGGGAACACCCCACTTTAATTCTTCGGTTAGCTGACAGCCAAGAACGATCATTCTTAGCTTCATCAGTTCTCTCTGCCACTTCTTGGCTCGGCCCAAATATGCATCAACTTTAGGATTCATACTATTCATGCACAGATACGCTCAACTAAGAAGCTTGTTTGAGGTCGGCGAAATTTGGCAGCCCACAGCTTGCTGTGGGATCTTCTCTTGGATCGTAGAAGACTCGTATTTTCCGACAAGTTCATCGCTCTGGGGTAGTCTCGGAAAGCCAATGATCAACGTAGAACAATCTCTGGCCGCTGATTTCGCCAACGGCCCGACCAACGATGAAGTAGGATCCGTCAGGGCTGATTGATATCGCTGCATTATCCCGATGTTGGTGGTTAGTAAGCACGAGGTGATGGTCTGACGTATTCACGAGCATCTTCGGCTGGCTTAGCTTGGGTGTGTCGTCCCAAACAATGTCGACTTGCATCAATGCCGTATCTGTTACATAGAACAGAAACTTTCCCGAAGGATGCCAGAACGGAAGATTCCCTCCATCTATTGACACCTGTATCGCTTCACTCGGCTCCAAGAAGCGTTTCACATAGACCTGCCGTATCCCCGATTCCGATGATGCATAAGCGAACCAACGTCCGTTCGGGGCTACCGGCGAGACTCCACCCCCCAAGCCCACACCCTGTTCGGCGTTTAACAATATCTCCGGATGTGCCGGGTCATTCAGGTCCAGGCGCCAAATAGTTATCCTACCCCGTACGTCGGTATTATATGTCATATTGTGCCCATCCGGAGACAGTGCCAGGTCCAGTCCTTCCACCAGCGTATCGGTAACCCTACCGGTCGTCGGGTCGAGCATCAGGACAAATCCCTTTCCTACACTCAAGATCCTGTTGAACGCATACTCCTTTCGCGATGGAACCCACGTTGCCAGAACGTCCACCGATGAATCAGATGTCAGTCGCGTCAGTGTTCCTCGTCTCACATCATACTGCCAGAGATTTCGTCTCGTGTCGTCAGTCGCCGTAAAAGTGATGTGTTCACCGTCGGGAGTGAATACCGGCGCCGCCCAGCCGGCTATCGGCTTTCCGATAGGCGTGACTGACGATCCGTCGAGCGACAATCGCGTCATCTGGAGTTCCTGCTCTATCATTCCTACTGAATATATCATCGCCCCGTCTTCCGACAGCGACGGAAACTGTCCGCCCTGAACCGCCAGGAACGGTTTGCCCGTCAATTCCAACTTTTCGGCTGAGAACGGCACCGCCCAAATTGAAGGATTGACGTCCACGAAGGTGTACAGGAGATGACCGGTTGGCGAGTAAGTCACGCCTCCTGCCCGTGGGACGAGCATCAACCTTGTTAGCGCCGTGGCGCCTTTCTTGAGGATGGCGATGCAGTCATCTTCCGGGTTGTAGGCGTGGACGAAGAGTACTAGTGTCTGGCCGTCGGGAAGAAAGGTGGGAGAGTGAAAGTCATGATACTTGAGACTATCTATCGCCATGAGTAAATTTGGTGCTCCTCCGCGATCGGAAACTCGATACAACCCCCCTCTCCAAACTGCGATGATGAGGTCTCCGGCCTTGTTCCAGGCGCCCGCTATGATGTCGCCTGTTTCGGGAACGTCGCAAAGCGGTATTTTCGACCCGGTTTCGATATCATATTTCCACATCCGCTTATTCTGACAGAAGGCGATGGCACGCGAATCAGGGGACCAGAAGAAGCCCTCGGCAACCCCACTTTCGAAAGAGGTAGTCGATGACATTTCTGCGATTATTTCGGCATCAAGTTTGGTAAGGTCTCGCAACCAGAGATGATTGTTAGCCAGATAGACAATGAACCGTCCACTCGGCGAGATCACGGGGGCAATCGCGAAGCCGGCTTTCAAGTCTTCTGTGGGTATAACAAAACGCTTCGAAAGTGAAAGTGTCTTGCTCCCTTTGCCGAAATAGAGTACGCCTGCCACGGATAGAGCGGCGATAAGTGCCAAGGTCAAGCCACCAGTCCACATCATGCGCCATCGCGAGCGAACTGGAGATGAATTGATGTTCGTCCCTGAGGAAGACCCAGTCTGCTCGAGTATCCATTTGAGCTCGCACTTGAGATCACCGGCACTCTGCCATCGTTCGTCAGGATTCTTCGACAAACACTGCCTGACTACACGTTCCAATGCCGGCGGAGCCAAGGGCGTCAGTTCGTTCATCGGCCGCGGCTCTTCCTTCAGTATGCTCGCAATGAGATTTGCCTGACTGGCGCCCTGAAAGGCCCGCTTGCCCGTTACCATTTCGTATAAGACTGCGCCGCAGGCAAAGATATCCGCCCGATGATCGACTTCTTGGCTTCTCAAGCTGTTCGGGAGCCATATACTGGATGGTTCCAAGGATAGCCCCTTTGCCAGTCAACGGATTCTTTCGAGTCGCTTCATCACTCTCTCGCGTTGTCTCATCTTCCCGCACCAATCTTGCCAGACCGAAGTCGACGAGCTTGACCCCGGTCTTTGTCAGCATAATATTGCCTGGTTTTAGATCCCGGTGCACTATGCCACGCCGATGAGCTGATTCGAGAGCGTCTGCGATTTGAATTCCAATGTTGATTACTTCCTTGAGTGATGGCGTTCCTCTACATAGACGATCCGCTATCGTTTCACCTTCCACATATTCCAGTACCAGGAAATCGATCCCTTCCTGATGACCTACATCAAAAAGAGTACAGATATTCGGATGGTTCAGACTCGAAATCAATTTGGCCTCGCGAACGAAACGATCACGAAGCTCCCGGTCGAGCGCCAGAGCGGCTGGCAAGACCTTTATGGCCACGACTCGGTCGAGACGGATATCCTTAGCCCGGTATACCTCGCCCATCGCACCGGATCCAACAGGCGCTTCGATCTCATAAGGACCGAGTCTTTGACCTTTGGACAATATCATTCTCGTCCCTTTGTCTTACCAGATCGTTCGAGAGCAGCTTGCATCTCTTCTACTTTGTGCCTAATCAATTCCTCAACGATTCTTTGGATCGAGGTGTCATTCCTGACGGCAAGGAGTTTCAATTCGCGATGTATATTCACATTCACCCGAATATGAACCATCCGATCCCTGGTTTCTGTCTTCGATTTCTTTTTCATTCCAGATCAGTTCCACTGGTTAACACAATTGCCACAGATGTAACAATGTATCAATACGCAGTGAATCAAAACATAGATTGAGAAGGAGTAGTTAGGCGACGATTCCTTGTAACCAAGACGTGACACTTCTCGCCGCATGATATTCAGTGCAATTGAATGATATAGGGTCGGACGTAGCAGGGGACGGTAGGACGGTGCCCTCGCTGCCCTGGCAATTGATTTAACTATATTGACTTACAAATGTGGATGTGGGAGGACGAACCCCCGACTCGCGTTGTGACCAAGTCAGAAGTGTCAAAACGCGTTAAGATAATATCGGAACGTGAATCAGAGCTTCAAGCACGATTCCACGCTTAGCCAGAAAACTCTTTCCTTGACGGGCAGTTTCGATAGACTGCTTCTCTGAACCCACTCATCGCCCGAAACATCGTCGTCCCCAAACAGCAAGTAACCCAATTCGACATTGCGAAATTGGGCCACTGCGAGAAGGGCTGCCGCTTCCATGTCGACCGCCACACAACCTTCCGACTTTCTCCGGGCGACTCTTGCCGGTGTTTCTCGAAACAAGCCATCGGTCGTCCAGATCCTGCCTACCCGGTATGACTGGTGATGACTGTCCAGTGTCGAGATGATCGCATCTTTCGCCCTCTGACCCACTTCTATCGTTCGACTTGGAGCGACGTAGTGATAGGAAGTTCCTTCATCGCGAATAGCCGAGTCCGGTACGATAAAGCCGCCGACCGAAATATCCCTATCGAGCACGCCGGAGCCGCCGCAAACGACGAATTTTCGGCATCCGAGTCCGATGGCGATCTCCATAAAGGCCGCCGCCAGCGGCGCGCCGACGAACGGCTGGAAAAAGACGACCGGACGTCCGTTGTGCTCAAACTGGTAATATTGGTTTGTCCCGTAGCAGCCCTTATCTTCAAACACTATTTTCGCCCCGGTGGCCGCGGCAACCTGCCGGACGATATCGTCAAAGAAGCAGATGACACAATGCTCTGCGTTATCGACCCGAGGAACGACCGCCGACGGCTCGAGTACGGCCCGTGGAGTCGGATCGAACTCTAGAATAGGGATGTCACCTGTTTCCGTCATTTAGTGCGCCCACCTTCGAATTTGTTATATTCATCATCGTTGGGTTCCCAGAGCTCGATCTTGTTGCCGTCGATATCCATGATGTGAACGAATTTTCCGTAATCGTATGACTCGATCGTATCGAGAATTGTTACTCCTTCTTTCCGGAGTTGATCAGCCAGGGCGGTCAAGTTGGCAACCCGATAGTTAATCATGAACTCCTTGGTTGACGGCAGGAAGTACTTCGTCGAGTCATTAAACGGACTCCACTGAGTAAACCCTTTCTTGGTTGAGTCTGCGCCCTGCCACCACACGAAGCTGGTCCCGTATTTGTCAGTTTCGAGACCGAGATGCGCATGGTACCATTCTCTGATTTTGCCCGGGTCTTTACACTTGAAAAAGATGCCCCCGATTCCGGTAACTCGTTTCAGCTTTTGCGTGTCGTCCGAGGTTGCAGATACCCCCTGGCTGACCGCGTAACCAAGTCCGAATGTTACCACAAACGCTAGTATTAGCCACGCTCTTCTTTGCATTGAATGCTCCTCTTCTCAGTCATTGTCAAGAGCTTCTTATTGAAAGTCAGTATCTGAAATTACGAAGCTGTCCCGGATTCTGGTAGAGAATTTTGTAGAGGGATGGGAAAACGGAGCAAAGTCCGGCAACATAGTTGTTGTGGACTCAAAGTCTGACGCACCGCCGAAAGACTAAGCTGGCGTCAGACTAGCATCGCAATCAAGTTTCGCCCTGAGACCGCCGGGTGAGATCACTGAACTATCCGCCTTGTATCCTCCTACGAAGTCCGGGGTATAGCCATAGTGCGTAGCTGGTTATCAACAGAGAGATGTCAACGACCCAAACTACAGGTTGATCCCAACCAATCCCGTCGAATTTCAGGTTGGAAATTGGCCAGAGAAATGGTGTGGGGAAGAGAGCCAGCGAATGCGTGGGTATGTCGATTAGAATATGCAAACCCCAGGTCGTGATAACCCACATGGGCCTGCCAATCACTACCCACAACAACCCGAATACGGCCGCAAAGACGATTGAACTGTGCGTGATGTTATAGAGGGTCTGGGCAAACAGAGGGTAGTCGGTGATATTGGGGTGTCCGTTTTGCCATCCCGGCATTCCGCCAATTCCCAGCAAGTAAAGAAGCATGAAAAGCCCTTCGGTAAGAAGGTCGGGCATGATTGAGATGCTGGCGGCCAGCAGGAAATCTCTTTTTCTCGATCGGCCAAGGGCTACGCCGCCCCACAGTGCATGAGACACAAAATCCATATTCGTACCAACTGATAGTTGTGTACGTCAGGATTTCCTGAGGGTTTACACTTTAATTATTGGAGGTGGGGGGAATCGAACCCCCGTCCGAAGAAACCGGCAACTGACCGTCTACGCGCGTGTTCTTTCATTTATTTCTCGTCTGACGCACCGCCGAAAGACTAAGGCTGGCGTCAGACCAGCTTCGCTTGTAGTTTCGCTTCTTCATCGCCAAGCCAAACGTTGAAGCTATCCATCATTTGTCGACGCCGGAAACGCGACGCCTGATGGCGGGCCTCGCGCCCGACGGCTTAACTAGTTTTTGCTAGTTAGGCAGCAATGGCATAGTTGCCAGCTAATTGTTTTGCACCCGTTTAACGAGTCTGGCGCAAACTCGGCGTTTGGTCGAAGCTTGAATTCGATTTCCGCTGGCGGCACAGGTCCCTGTCGCCTAATGGCAGACACCCAAGTTTGTGTCCGCCATGGACGGCAAGCCTATGCCTTGCGATTCTCGCTAGTCTGGACTGAGCCGATACGGGGCATGAGAGAGACGAACCTTGACAACATCATGACCACATACACAACACCTACTATGCCTTGGACAGCAGTCACCATTCGAGCCACTCCGATCGGCGTGAGATCACCATAGCCGATGGTCAATTGAGTTATGACACTGAAGTAGTAGGGGTCGAACCAAGTCTTGGCATTTTCGATCTGCGGCATAATGGCGGAGTATAGGATACCGAACGCGATCACCATTTCGACGAAGTTCCAAAGCCCCATAACAAGGGTTCTGGTAACGCTAGAAACGGAATGCTTTCGCGTAGTCCGCAAGTGATCGAATACTACCATATTAATCGCAACTTGCATAATGTCGAAGATCCTGAGTACGGGCAGGAATATGATCAATGCCTTGAATGGTTCTCGGGAGTCCGCCGCGGCAACAGCACAGAGGAGCAACACAACGAACCAACACAGAACGTAGCCGTCGATTTTGCGGCCCCTCTTTACCGTTACTTCTCTGAATTTCTCTTCGTCTTTGCCCATCTCGTGGGCTCTCGTGCGGGTTCCGAATAGCAGATTCGCAGGCGACAGGTACTGAAAGCAGAAGAAGACTCTCTCTACGAAAAACGTTATCGGACTGAACCTCTTCAGTTCCTCTAACCCATCTGTTAGGGCAAAAGCCCGTTTCAAGGATTTAAACATGCTCCGCTCCTTTCGCTTCACCTGTTCATTTATCTCCGGCCACGAGACAGACGCCGACTGGGCAAGCTAGAACGCTCCTACCTGTTGCTTTCACGAAGGGCCACCACCCATGATGCGTTACGACCTATCGTGGAAGTGGAAGAAACTCACCTTGGTTTTGACGGAATTGTCCTCTCCATCGATCACGAAGACAAGACGCTTCAGCGGCTGACGAACAGACGCAAACCACCATGTTATGTCCTTGGTCTTATGTGAGAATTCTGGATTCGCGAGCCAGAACACTTTAGTCGGGTCGATGAAGTCGTAACGTCGCCGGGCGGTGAGCTGTTCAGAAATGGCTCCCGCAACGATATCTGCAACTGAAACAAGATCCTCGACAGATCTGCTGCCGTTGTCGGAAGCCGTTGTGCCGATCCTAATGTGTCCCATGTCGAAACTCAAATAGCGGCTTGTGATCCATCCACAAAGATCGGTGAACTGCTTCAGGCGTTCCACGTTAGCTGCCACGGCATCTTCGTCCGTAATCCAAAGCAGGTTCTGGCCTGACGAGCAGAGCCCGCCCAGCAAAAAGCCCGTGAAGTGCGCGAGGCGACCGGCCTTTTCGAGCACATGCTTTGGCCAGCCCAGGTACGGCAGAAATAGGGGATCTTCAGATCTCGGTGATATTAGATTGTCGAAAAGTGAACCCACGGACTTGTGTACCGCAAAGGCCACGCAGAGTCCTGGAATATGATCAGCAGCTTCCAGGAACTCCGGAAGGGCCGAGAGGCACCTCTTATCGCGAAGGGCCTTGAAGGACATTCTACGACCGTCAGAAAGATATTTCTCTCTGACTTCGCTTCGCCGCGATTCCCATTCCATACAACTGTCGAGGGGTGCCACTAGGATTGCATACACTTCGTAGTCGGCCTCCTGATGCTCGCCGCTGTAGTCGCTACCTACAAAGACGTTCTTCCCAGTGCCTATTTCGGGCAAGCCATCCTCATGCTCTTCCGAAAACGCGATGAGTTGCCTATTCAAAAGCTCAAAGATGGTTCCACTATCGCTCGGGACGGCTCTCCACCGATTTTCGCTTTTCAACATATGGCCAAACGCTTCACGGAGCGAATTTCTCGCAATCGCGCAGGCCAGAACCGCCTCGGTCTTGACACTCCAGAAAGTAGCTCCATCAGCAGAAGCAAGGACTCCTCATGATTATGACCACTCCTTCACCTCTTTGTTGCCCTCGGTCTGGCTAGCCCCTTGACCAACTCTCTTAGGCCGTCCCCGTAGCTCTCCGTGAAGTCCGCATACCTCTTGTCTCTCAATACGGCTGGTATGGCGCAGGGCTCCAAAAGGGCAGGAATAATGGAAACTCTGCCCGCTGGAATTTCCTGGATAATCTTCGTTGCCCATTCTTTTTCCACCCACTTTGACGCAACAGAAGCGCCAGACAGAAGAACAACCATGAAGTGCGACTCTGCAATCGCTCTCGATATCTTGACTGGTATTGACTCACCGGCGAAGATTTCCTGTTCGTCTATCCACACATCGAAACCTCTATTCAAGAGGTCAAGACGAATTGCCCTGGCGATGGGCTTGTCATTTGCAGAGTGCGCAAGGAATACCTTTGTGATCTTGCGTCTCGTCTTCTTGTCAAACCACATGTCAGTTGGATTGAGGCCCGCGGCAAGCTCCCCTCTGATCAATTCGAGTTCAGCAAGAAGCTCATACCGATGTTTCCAAGAACGATCATGATTTGTGAAAAGTGCTGTAACGATCTCCGCTTCCCGTTTGAGATAATCATCGACGCTGCAGTGTTTCAGGTTATCCGGATCGATCAAGTAATATTGCGGAGTAAGAAAGTATCCCCCAAAGTGCACAATGGCGTTCCCCGATTCTTCGTCATCCACAACTCCTACTCGCCCTTCTAGGGGCCCAGAAAGCACACGTACGATGTCATCGTAGTAGATATCACAGTTCGCTTTGATCTGCATCCTAGCTGAGTCCTTTTCTCAGGTTACAGGAACGAATATCAGAACCGCCTCGTCCTTGACACTTGAAAATGGTGGAGGTGGGGGGAATCGAACCCCCGTCCGAAGAAACCGACAACTAACCGTCTACGCGCGTGTTCTTTCATTTATTTCTCGTCTAACGCACCGCCGAAAGACTAAGGCTGGCGTTAGACCAGCTTCGCTTGTAGTTTCGCTTCTTCATCGCCAAGCCAAACGTTGAAGCTATCCATCATTTGTCGACGCCGGAAACGCGACGCCTGATGGCGGGCCTCGCGCCCGACGGCTTAACTAGTTTTTGCTAGTTAGGCAGCAATGGCATAGTTGCCAGCTAATTGTTTTGCACCCGTTTAACGAGTCTGGCGCAAACTCGGCGCGCAAGTCAATCCTCGGTAACCCCGTCGAAACCAAATCACCCCCAAGGATACTTGTCTGATGTACGCGACAGAAACCCGCCGCGCACCTCTCATAAGTATATATCGTACGTTCGCTTGTCAAGTTCCGAAAATGATGGGCCATGATAACTGATCTACAGAAATTTCGGCCCAAACTAGACCATCAGACGCCGGATGTAGGTGTTCAGCTCCTGCTGCATTGACCTCAAAATATCGGCAACCGGGATCGGTCGTCCGGCAATCACGTTAAGTGGGAATAGGCGCATATCGGTGGCGCCTACGTGATAGCGGCCAATCAAAGCACTGCATTCTCTCAGCAGCCGCATACCGTCGTCGCCTGATCCCGCGATATCCTGGATCGCGCGTCTGGCCCGCGATGGTCCCTCGTTCTTGTCCGCCCAGGTGGTGACTAGTGCCCGCAGAAATTCCGACACTTCAAGTGGGTCGTCAGGATTATAAGATGGTTTCAACATGGCTCTATTGCCTCCGTTCGTTTTCGATTGTATTGATTCATCTAACAGCTTCAAAGTAGCGATAGCAGTATGACTTTGTCAAGATTGAGGCACTCGAAATTAACATGAATCTGCTGACGCTGGATTCAGACCTCAAATGAAGGCAACGGTGGCGTGTCTGCCACTGTCACGGCCGGCCAGCTGTATGACCCCACAATGAATATTGTCCAGAACGCCGAATTGAAAAGACTGCAGAATCCCATGACCACCAGCGAGACTACTACCGAAAACGCCACGGATGGGAGATTAGAGCCAACCGACAGCAGAGACTCTCCTGCCACTACCGCAGGTAGCGCGAGCAGAAATTGAACCATAACCACCACGATGCCGGTGACCATGCTAATCCCGAATGCGATCGCAAAATTGGCTACCGACGCGATAAGCGACTGCGCCTTACGCTCCTTGAAGAACGAGTAGGTGGTTTTGATGGCGGTACGAACGCTCTGATTTTCGATCACGACAAAGCGATACGAGTAGGCGGTGACGGCAAGATATGCGAGAAGCAGCAAAAGCAAGACCGGTACCATGACAAACGAGACAAGTAGTCCGACAGCGAGATGGACCAGGAACGCCGGAACCAGGATCAACGTCGCCGCAATTCCTATTAAGAGCGCGATGAACAGCCAATAAAGACTGAGCAGAAAACATCGCCAGTAGTAATCCAGGGAGCGACTGATACCATCCTTGAGGGTCATGCGAGTGCCCCGCTCCCGTTGGAAGACAATGATAATCAGCGTTGCCTGAATCATCGGCGTCACAAACATATAGAACGCGGCAGCAATCCCGCCAATCATCATAAAGCGGAGTATTTGTTCCCAGGGAAAGTCCCCCGCTGGATCGTACTGAGGGTTATACAATCGAATTCCAATGAGATTGGGAGTCAGGAAAAACGCGAAGATCCAGAGACTCTTGAGTTCCCATGCAAGAATGAACGATCTACGGACGATCTCACCAATC
Organism: uncultured bacterium; assembly: GCA_963726455.1. Taxonomy (GTDB): domain Bacteria; phylum Zixibacteria; class MSB-5A5; order CAIYYT01; family CAIYYT01; genus CAIYYT01. The sequence goes on along the minus strand of CAVSCK010000004.1, from coordinate 1,262,704 downwards.
TTCATCTTAGTACCTCTTAATATGTCTAATAATGTCGGAAACCATATCTAATGGCAAGAGAATTTCGGCGCGTAGAGGTCAAAATGTGAATTTTCTGCCTTTTCGTTCATTCTTGATGCTCCACGCCCTATATTTGACCGCCCAGAAAGCTACATTAGAAAATTTCGGACTCTTTGCCTCAAGCTGATGCGGGACTATGCAGTGCGCAAAAGATTCCCTCCGGGCAAAAAAGTAAAGAAAAGAGTTTGTCATCCGTAATCCGTCAGTGTACCATAGCAGCTACCAGATACTGGAGTAGGAAAAGTACCTCGATGAAATCGTGCGCCGTGACGATCATGCTATCGATGTTGCTGGCTCTGGGCTGCGCGCCGACGGGCAGAGTCAGGACTCTGGACGGGAGGAAGATGTCGAAGGAACTGACTGCGGAATTCGACCTTTCCGGCAAAGGAGGGCAGGCTCAGGACAGCACATGGGATGTGCTGGTAGCAGAGGTGGATGGTGTTTCGTCTCCCCAACTGTTTCATGGAAGCGAACGCCAACCGGTAAAAGTTGATACTCTCTCCGATATCCCGGTGTTTCTGGAAGTGCAAGTTTCGGAAGGCGCGTATTGTGATTGGATCGGCATCGCGGGTAAAATCTACCTAGCTCCTGGGAAGCACATTGTGAAAGCAAATTGCTATGGTATGATTGAGGGTAGAGGTCGACTCGCATGCTTAATTTCATCTCGTATCCCTTTATCGCTGAAATGCCTGGCGGGTCACCGCTACTGGCTGAGAGCGGCGATCGTCGTCGATAAGTGGAACGTCTGGATTGAGGATAAAGATACTAAGGATACCGTTGCGACAACGGCACAGGTTTTGCAATGAGGAAGCACACTATGAGGATTGTCTCAGCTTTTTTGTTCACATGTCTACTAACTGCGATAGCCCATGTATCTGCCGGTGATGTTAAGCTAGTCGACGGACGCAAGATGCCAAAGAACTCGGTGGCGGAACTGGACATCTTCCAAAAGGTCGGCAATCGCTTTTTGGATACGATCCTGTTTGTATACGCCAGCCAAATTGACACGATCACCACTTCCCAACTTCATTCCGGAGGTCAAAGGAAGAATCAAGGGGCCGACTCTGTGGCTCCAGCTTCAAACCCCCTCGAACAACTGGACTCGGCCCTGGTTGACTTTGACTTGGCGGAGAAAGTCGGCAAAGTCTATCTGGCGCAAGGCCGCCATATTATCGTGATCAAGTGCACCGGCCGGAGAAGCGAAAAGTCTATACGGCGGATTGTGTATTCATCGCCGATTCCTCTGGCGTTTGACTGTGTTGCCGGGCATCGCTATCGACTCGGAGGTAAGATCGTTCGCAACAATTGGGATGTGTGGATTGAAGATCGAGGCACGAAGGTACGGGTAGCGGGCACGTCACCAATCGTAGAGTGACGGGAATCGGCAATGGAGGGCTTCGGAAAACTCCATGATCCTGCCTTGGGACGAGTTAGCCCTTGTCTACACTCCACGTAAGTGCAAAAGATTTTTCTTGTTCGCCCCAGGGTCGCGCTCTTAATTCACTCTATCCGAAATCATTTGAGGGCGTTTTGCGAGTCACTGCGCCGAACGTAAACAGGCCCCATATCGCCTGCGGGAAAGGACACATTATGAGGACGATTCTCGCGTTAATTACGATCAGTCTCGTTGTGAACGGATACGGCATTTGCGGAGGCACAGCCAAAACGTTTGACGGGAAACAAATGCCCAAGGATTCCGTTGCCGAATTCCAATTGTGTACCCAAAAGGGGCGCACTTCGTCAGACAGCACCATGCTTGTTTACGCAGTGAAGATTGACACGTTGTCTGTCTCGATGATCCTTCATGGCGTGAAGGACGACTACAGCCAGGCCGAACGGCCGGGTAATCCAAGTACTGGCTGGGGCTATGACAAAGCAGGTGCGGAATTCGCGGAGTCTTACCAACTTCGGAGAGTCATGTTGTCACCCGGGCCTCACGAACTGACAGTGAGGTGTGCCGGAAGTTTTCTGCGACCGAAGGGAATAAGGGATTTCGTAACTGAACCATTTCGGATGCCTCTTACCGTAAAGGCGAAACACCGCTACAGCTTTGACGTGAAGTATTCCGAACCTACGTGGCTCGTGACAATCGAAGACAAGACCACTAAAACCGTTGTCGCTACACTTTCCGTGAAATCCAAGCTGCCCTAGACGTCTTGTCGAAGTTCGGTCGAAGAAAGTGAATTTTTTTCTTGACACGCCGAAACCTTGGGCTATACTCAGCGTAGTTCAAGTTACTATTTGTCAGCAGCCGGGGTGTATCCGGGTGCTTTTGCAGAGGAGAGAACCCTAGATGAACAATTTCCTTATGAGATTGACAACCCTGGCAGTGTCTTATGATACTGTCTCGGCAGGGGTTCCGCCTCGGTGTAGGCCGCCAATTTAAGCCATTGGGCTATATTTGGACATACCGAGCCGGACTCCTGATGAAGTCCGGCTCTTTTTTTTCCAGAAGGTCGGCACAAGACAGAGTTTAAGCGTAGACATTAGTATTAAGAGATTTAGATGGATCAATCATATTACGAACAGGAACAGGAAAAAGGCTTTAGCTCGACGCAGGCATTCAAGGCGCTGCTGCCGCTGCTGAAGCCGTACCGACGCCGACTGATCTTCAACATGATCTTGTTAGCCGCTTCGACATCGATGTCGATTGTCGGCCCGCTCCTGATTAAGCGTGCCCTTGACATTGACATCCCGGGCAAAGACAGTTCAGGTTTGATACGAACCGCGGTGATTTATGCCGCCCTGCAACTAGTGTTTGTAGTGGCTAGCTACTGGCAGCGGGTGCATCTCGAAATAATCGGGCAGGACGCGATCCTGAAGCTCAAGCAGCGCTGCTTCGATCACATCATCGGCCGGTCGGTGTCATTCTTTGACCGGAACCCGGTGGGACGCCTGCTTTCGCGGGTCGAATCCGACGGCGAATCTTTGCGCCAGCTTTTCACCTCGACCGTAGTCATGCTGGTCGGCGACGTGATTTTGATCGTCGCCATGTTTACCGTCATGTTCTATTTCGACTGGAGACTGACGCTGGTGGTGTTGGCATATGCACCCATCGTGGTAGTGCTACTGTACATATATCAGCGCTACACGAATCCGCGTTTCCTGGAAGTGCGCAGACGCATGGCGGACATCATCGCCACGATCACCGAGTACCTGCAGGGTATGAGCATCGTACAGATTTTCAATCGCCAGAAGCTGGCGCGGGATCGCGTAAACGAGGCCAATCGCCAGAAGTACAGAGCCGATGCGGCGGTGAACATCGCCAACACGACGTTCTTCAACCTGGTGTTCTTCATCGAGCGCGTGTCGATCGCATCGGTGATTCTTGCCGGCGCCTACCTGGTGTCGGGCAGTACCGCCACGGCGGGAACACTGATGATGTTCATAACCTATATCCAGTACTTCTTTATGCCGATTCACCGCGCGTCGGAACAGCTTTATGTCGTACAGCGCGCCATTTCCGGTGCGCGACGGATATTTGCGCTTCTGTCGAATGAAGAGGCGATTCCGGAAGCTGCGCTGCCGGTGAAATGGCAGGGTATCGAGAAGTCGATTGCGTTTGAGAACGTCGGACTGTCATACACCAACGACGGCAATTTCGCTATTCGGGAGATGTCATTCGAGATCAAGAAGGGTCAGAAAGTGGCTCTGGTCGGCGTTACCGGCGGCGGCAAAAGCACGTTGATAAGTCTATTGCTTCGTTTCTACGATCCGACGGAAGGCCGCGTGCTGGTTGACGGAATCGATGTCCGAAACATCGCGACCGAGGATTTGCGCGCGAAATTCGGCCTGGTGTTGCAGGACATTTTCCTGTTCCCCGGCAATGTCAAACAGAACATCACGCTGGAACAGGAAGGCGTTTCCGAGGAAGCATTGCGCAGTACGGCGCGCCTCGTGTCGGCAGATCGCTTTATCGAGAAAATGCCGAAGAAGTATGAAACCGAAGTCTCCGAGCGCGGAGGCAATCTGAGTCGTGGCGAACGGCAACTGTTGTCATTTGCGCGGGCGATGGTGTTCAATCCGCAAGTGTTGTTGCTCGACGAAGCCACCAGCTCGGTCGATCCGCACACGGAGAAGCGGATACAGATTGCCCTCAAGCGGTTGCTCACGGGACGCACGTCGTTGATCATCGCGCACCGCCTGACGACCATTCTGGATGCGGACTTGATTCTGGTCATCCGCGAAGGGCGGATTATCGAACGCGGAACCTATCGGGAACTGCTTGCGCAGAAGGGCTATTTCGAGAAGTTGTTCCGGCTGCAGTTCCAGGAGCACCAGGAAGCGAAGGTACATGATGTGGCGTAAGATAAAATGGTTGATGAGCGGATATTCCGACTACAAGCTGATGCTGGCGTGGCTGATTATCGGCACGCCGATATTCGCAGCGCTGGTCATGGCTCAGCCGCTCATTCTCAAATATGTGTTCGACGTGATCAGCAAGGGCTCCGGCGTAGTCCCGGCATGGCTGGAACCGTTGCGTACGCTGGTGTCCGGCTATGGACTCGACGCCTATGGCGCAGGCGGGCGTGATGCTGATCAGTCTTTGCCGCAGCGGCGCTGGTGATCTATTTGATCCTGCAGAACAGTCGCGCCTGGATGAACGTGAAACTGGAATGGATTTACCGGCAACGTGGATTTGATGCGACCACGCAGATGGGCCCCGACTTTTTCAATCATTTCCGCACCGGCGATCTGGTCACGCGCATGACCGATGACGTGGCGGACAAGATGTCATGGTTTGCCTGTTCCGGCATCTTTCGTTTTTATGAGGCGCTCTGTTTGGTGGTGTTCGGCCTGGTAATGATGTTCGGCCTCAATGTGAAGCTGACCTTGTACACGATCGGACCGCTGCCGATTCTGGTGATCATCTTCATGAAGACTGCGACCCTGCTTGACAAACGGTATGAACGTCTTCAGAAGAGGATTTCCGATCTGAACAGTACCATGGAATCCTGCTTCTCGGGAATCCGGGTAGTCATGGCCTACAATCGCCGCGCCCTCTGGTCGAGGAAGTTCGCGGGTATCATCGGCGAGCGCCGAGCTTCCGAAATTAACGTCGTGCGCGCTCAGGGCGGAATCGAATTGCTCTATATGTATATCTGGCAATTCGGGCTGATCGCCGTGCTGATCGTCGGCGGTATGATGGCCATTAACGGCGGCGTATCGGTAGGCGATATGGTCGCGTTTATCAGTTACAGCGTGGCCATGGTTTATTCCATGTTCGATATCGGCCAGTTTCTGGTGAGAGGTCGCCAGTCGGCAGTAAGCATCGGGCGGTTGCTTGAAATCGCCGATTATCCGCCGATGGTGCGCAACGGCAATCATCAACGGGTGGATGTCAAATTCAACGCGATCAAGTTTGAAGGCGTGTCTTTCTCGTATGATTCGACCGGTCGCAAAGTGCTCGACGAGGTAACGTTCACGGTACGCAAGGGCCAGACGGTGGCGCTCGTCGGCAAGGTTGGCTCGGGCAAGAGCACGATCATCCATTTGCTCACGCGGGTAGCCGATCCGTCGGAAGGAACGATATCGCTCGACGACTCGCCGCTCAAGGAACTGCCGCTCGACTCGTACCGCGATATCATCGGCTTTGTGCCGCAGGAGCCGATACTGTTCTCCGACACGATCGAGGGGAACATTCGTTTCGGCGACAAGTCGATAGATGACGGCAAGATTGCAGAAACGATACGGCTGGCGCAGTTGGATTCGCAAATGGAGCGTTTCCCACAGGGGCTCAAGACCATGATCGGGACGCGCGGTCTGACGATTTCCGGTGGCGAGAAACAACGTGTGGCCATCGCGCGTGCATTGGCGCGCAATCCGCAGATACTGATACTGGACGATTGCACGTCGGCACTCGATGCCCGCACCGAGGAACGCCTCTGGGATGCGCTGCACGCAGTTATGCCGGAGATGACCTGTTTCGTCGTGACGCACCGCACCAAGACATTGCGGCTGGCGGACAAGATTCTGCTGTTCGACGAAGGCAAGGTGGTCGACCGTGGTACGCATGACGAACTCATGGCGCGATCCGCCGCTTATCAAGAACTTTATTCCCGCAGTGAATTGCAGGAAGCAGTGGGAGCGGCTTAAATAGCAGACGACACTTTAGATACCAATAGAAGCGTCGTCAGGAACCCTTTGGGTGTCCCAAGAGTTCCGTTTGCTCAGTTCTATGGATGCGTCGGTTCACAATTTCGCGCTGGGCGATCAATAGTGTCAGAGGTTTGTGAATGACCGCGCGAAATCAGGAACCGACGCAACAGCGTATAGAAGCGCCGTCAGGAACTCTTTCCTGACGGCGTAATTGATTGTCGCGCACTCGATCTTCCGGGGCATGTCTGATTTACAAATGATACAACATCACATACACCACAATCCCGCTCAACGACACGAACATCCACGCGGGCCAGAGCCAGCGCACGATGCGTCGATGCTGCTCGAATTTCTCATGCAATGCGTACCACACCGCCGCAATTATGAAAGGCACCATCACCGCGGCGAAGAACGAATGTGGGATCAGGATGGCGAAATACAGGGTTCGCGTCCAGTCATGTCGTGCGTAGGGGACGGAACCGACATTCGCATGGTAGACCAAATATGAAATCAGGAATAAGGCAGAGGACATCAGCGCCGACAGCATCAATTTCTTGTGCTTCTCACGCTGACCGGCCTTGATCTGCCGTCGCCCGAAGAACAGCAGTAGGGCACTTGTTAAGTTGAGAACGGCATCAACGGTCGGCAGTGCGGAGACGTTCATTTGATCTGCCGCGCCAGTTCACGAATATCGCGCTTGAGAATCGGCATTTCCGACGGTTCGCCGTTCGAGTAGTAGCCGCGAATCTGCGCCTTGTCGTCGACCAGTACGAATTGTGACGGATGTCCCGCAGGCAATTCGTCGGCCGCCAGCATGAATCCCTTTTCCATCAAATGCGCCACATCAACCAATGCGCCGCGCGCGAACAACCAGCGATTGTCGGTCACGCCATGATCGACAGCGTAGCGTTGCAGCACCGGTAAGTGAATCGACATCGGGATCAACGGATATGGAAAGAAAATGCACCTTGTCGGAACCCTTGTAGGTCTGATACAGGTCACTCATGTTGCCGGTCATGACGGGACAGATCGTGCGACAACTGGTGAATATGAAATCGACCACAGTCAGGTGTCCTTGGAGATCATTAGCCGTAATTGTCTGGCCGTTGCGCTCGGTCAGTTTGAATTGCGGCACTTGTCCCAGCGACGGTAGTTGCGCCATTGAGCTTTCCGCCCAGTTAATCACAACTGCGGCGACAACGGCCATGACAGCAATCACCGGCACCGTCCAGAATACCCATTTGGGAATCCCTGTTTGCTTGGTCATTGTGGCTGCACCTCCACTCGAACTGCGGAATACAAGTACAGTATCGTGCCGATCAGCAACGCCGCAACCCACAGATGAAACACCTGCAATAGTGGCGGAATTCCGATCACCAACAGACCTGTTCCCAACAGAATCTGCAGAATCATCAGCGACATCATCCACCAGACGGCAACTCGCATCAGTGCCACTGTCCGTCCGCCGGCGCGCAACACCTGATGCGCCACCTGGAACGTCGCAATGGCGGTGAGAATTCCGAACAACATGTGAATGTATTTCATAGCGCCGGCGCCGGCGATGACTTCAAGGTCACTTGCCAGCGGATTCTGAATTCCAATGCGCTCGAACGACTCTCGAACTTGGGTGCCCAGCAGAATCTGAACGATTGCCACGACCCAGAGGAACGCAATCCAGACGTGCGCCTTGCCCGCAACGCCCGGCGGCTCCGCAATGCCCTGGCTCAGATAGTACGCTTGCTGCGTGACATAGGTGAGCAGGGTCACAATTGCCAATGCCACGAATAGATGCATCGACACCGCAATCGGCTCCAGATGCGATGTTACCACTTTGCCGCCCTGCCAGCCGGCAAACGCCACGAACAGTGCGGCCAGCAATGTCGGCCATAATATTCGCGTGACCTTGCGATAGTGCACGATTGCGAGAATTGCCGTCACCACAACCAACAGCCCCAGCAACATACCAAATACTCGATTGAGATACTCGATCCACGCCAGTGCAAAATTGAACGTGTTCGGATCAATGTCGGCAGGCAATTGCATCGCGCTGAATGGCGGCAACCAGCGACCGAAGCACTTCGGCCAGTCAGGACAACCAAGTCCCGCACCCGATACTCTCACGAGGCCGCCTGTGAAAATGAGCAGGTAGGAGGCGACCATCGAGATGAACGCGAAAATTCTAAAAGCTTTCATGATAATTCCCCGTTTATGTCAGCGCTAACATTCTAGTATCCAGGCGGCTTCGCTTGCTGAGTTGTGTCCTTCCTGGCGGTTGAGGTATCTGTCTTGACTCCCGACGTGTCGCCCGTCTTGGCCGGTGCTTTTGCTTTGGAAGTATCAACAGCCGCCCCCTGACCCTGGAAAATCGGCTCGGAATACATTGACGCCTTCGGATTTATCGGTTGGCCCTTGATTTCGTATATCGCGCCGCGATCGAGCGTGTCAAACATCGTGAAGACGATGAAGATCGCCAATACCGAGACCGCGATGCTGAAGATGAAGAAATACAGTTTGTAATCATAATAGAGATGCATAAAGAAGAATGCCACGAGCAGCGCTTTGGTCGCCGCAATTGCCAACGCCGCCACCAGATTCCAACCACCCAACTGTATCTCCGATACCAGCACCGTTGTTACCGTCAACGTCAATAGGATCGCGCCGACTCCGAGGTATATCTTGAGCGGAAGTACATGCGGCGTCGATGTGGTGGCGTGGTTGCTCATCGTTTCATCCGATCAGGTAGAGTAACGGAAACAGAAAGATCCAAATCATATCGACCAAGTGCCAATACAGGCCCGTCATTTCCAGTGGTGTATAGTATTCCGGCGAGAACTGATTGCGCGCCGTGCGGAACAACATCCAGCTGATGACTGCCATGCCGCCGATCACGTGTATGCCGTGCAGCCCGGTCATCATGAAGTAGATGCCGAAGAAGATATGCGGATTCGCTCCCTTAAGGCCGGTAAACGTGTAATATCTGCCTGGCAATTGTCCGAGATGGAATTTGTGCTCGTATTCGAGATACTTAATGAACAGGAATACCGCCGCGCAGAGCAAGGTCGCGATCAGGAATCGAATCGTCAGTTGTTTCTTGCCGAGTTGCATGCTGCGAATCGCCAGCGCCATCGTCACCGACGAAATGATCAGCACGATGGTGTTGGTCATTCCCAGGTGGACATCCAGTTGCTTGTGGGCCTCGAAGAACATCTGCGGATTCCAGGCGCGGTAGATCGCGTAAGCGCAGAACAGCCCGCCGAACAGTAGAATCTCCGTGAGCAGGAATATCCACATGCCCAGCTTGGCAGCGGCTGCCTGCTGTTCGCTGCCGCTAAAATGATGCTGCAAATGCGCGGGATGACCGCCGGTCATTTCCGACATCGTGCCGGTGTCTCCTTAACCTTAACTTTTTTCCGGTAGCACCTTGTCATAATCATAAGGCCCGTGCGTCAGCTTGGGCGTCTCCAAGAAATTCTCCGGTGGTGGTGGTGAAGTCGTCGTCCACTCCAAAGTCAGTCCGCCCCAAGGATTATTGCCCGCCGGTTTCCCTCGGAAAATAGAGGCAATCAAGTAGACCGCCATCACAACAAACCCGGCGCCGAGAATAAACGACCCCACCGATGAAAATCCGTGTAATGGTTGATACTGAATCAAATACGTCGCATAACGGCGCGGCATTCCTTTGGCGCCGAGAATGAACTGCGTAAAGAACGTCATGTTGAAGCCGATGAAGATCAAGAGCGCTCCCACGCGCGCCCAGAATTCACTGTACATGCGCCCCCAAATCTTCGGCCACCAATAGTGCAGCCCGGCCAGAAAGGCCATGACCGTACCGCCCATCATCACGTAATGGAAATGTGCCACCACAAAATAGGTGCCATGAACTTGCACATCCACTGCCAGCGCGCCGAGAAAGATTCCGGTGAGTCCGCCGATGGAGAACAGTATCAGAAACATCAAAGTATAGATCATCGGTGCTTCCAGGCTGATCGAGCCCTTGTACAACGTGGCCAGCCAGTTGAACACTTTGATACCCGATGGAATCGCCACCATGAATGTCAGAAACGAAAAGAGCATCGCCGACAGCTCCGACTGGCCGCTGGTGAACATGTGATGTCCCCAGACCAGGAAACTGACGAATGCGATTCCCAGACTCGAAAATGCTATTGCCTTGTAACCGAAAATCCGCTTATGCGAAAACACACTGATTGTCTCGCTGATAATTGCCATTCCGGGCAGGATCATGATATAGACCGCCGGATGCGAATAGAACCAGAAGAAATGCTGATACAATACCGGATCGCCGCCCATCGCCGGGTCGAATATGCCAATCCCGAAAGCGCGCTCCAACATCAATAGAACCAGCGTAATTCCCAACACCGGGGTCGCCAGTATCTGCAGAATGGCTGTGCCGTAAATGCCCCAGCAGAACAACGGCATATCGTACCAGGTCATACCCGGCAGGCGCAGCTTGTGAATAGTGACGACGAAATTCAGGCCGGTGAAGATCGAGGAGAACCCCAGAATGAACACGCCCATGGTGGTGGAAATCACTGATGTCGTTGTCAGAGTGGAATAGGGTGTATAGAAAGTCCAACCGGTGTCCGCTGCACCTGCGAACATCGAGTAGATCAGAAAACAGGCGCCGACTACATAGATATACCAGCTCGCCAAGTTCAATCTTGGAAACGCGACATCTTTGGCGCCGAGCAGTTGTGGCAGTACAAAATTACCCAGAGACGCCGGTATCGACGGAATGATAAACAGGAAGATCATGATTGCGCCATGCAGCGTGAAGAGCTGATTGTAGGTGTCGGGCTTGACCAGCGCTTCATTCGGCGTCAGCAATTCAATCCTGATCAGCAGCGCAAAGATGCCTCCGATCAGAAAGAAGAACATGATCGCAAAGAGATACATCAGCCCGATGCGCTTGTGGTCCCGGGTGAACAACCAGGACTTGATTCCCTTGGGAGTCGTGAGGAAGTTGTACTGAGGAATCTCGTTCATTGCTTGGCACCGCCCTTGTTAAGTGACTTGATATACGCAATCAACGCATCAACCTGCCGGTCGTCGAGCACGCCTTGAAACGTCGGCATCACCGGCTGATAACCCGCCAGCACCTTCAGATTAGGCGTCAGGATGCAGGCCCGCAGATAGTTCTCATCCGCCGTCGCCGTGCTACCGTCCTGATATTTTACCTGGTTGCCATACAATCCGAGAAATGTCGGACCGGTGCCCGCCTTTCCATCAATCGAATGGCACGTTATGCATGCCTTCGACGCATACAAACTTGCCCCATAATCTGCCAAAGACATTCCTTTGCCTTCTTGTGAATTCTTCTCCAACCACTCGGCGTATTCGCGATCGGTGACGACTCGTATCTTGCCGATCATCCCTGAATGCTTGCTGCCACAATACTCCGAGCAGAACAGGTCATACGCTCCCGTATCAGTCGCTTCAAACCAGGTTATCGTGTACCGATTCGGCAGCACATCCTGTTTTATACGAAAGTTGGGCACAAAGAAGCTGTGGATCACGTCTTTCGATGACATCAGCAACTTGATCGGCTTGCTCACCGGGACGACCAGGTCATTCACCGACTTGGCTCCGTTCGGGTAGTCGAAGCTCCAGAACCACCGCTGTCCCGTCACCTTGATCTCCATGGCATCCTTCGGAACGATGAACAGCCGCAGGTAGACACGAAATCCCCACGCAAAGACGATCAGCACCAGAATAATCGGTATCGTCGTCCAAATGATTTCCAGCTTGAGGTTATGCGATGGCGCCGTCGAAACCGTTGCTGCACCTCTGCGCCGATAACGAGTGACGGCGAGCGCGATCATACCGACAACGATCGCCATAAAGACTATTGAAAAGTAGTATATGAAATTGAACAGCGCATCCGTGTCGGGTGCAATAGTCGAGTGCCCCGATGGTAGAAACAAAGTGCCGTTATCCTGCATCTTGTCCGGCTAGCTCCTTGCTGTTAACAGTCGTTCAGGCACTGCTTACCTGTGACCTGCGCCTGCGTTCTCTTCCCCAGAGAATCCCCAGAAACACTATCAGTATCCCCAGCGTCAGCAGGCCGCCCAACTGCATAATTCTTCCCGCGACGGCGACGTAGCCCTTGGCCGCCGGATCGTAATGATAACAGTACAAAATGATCCGATCGATTGTGTTGCCGACTTTCCCCTGTGATGCCTCCCCCAGCGCCAACTTGAGATCGCGCGGTTTGAAATCGATTCCGTAGAGATACCGCGAAATCTTGCCGTCCTCAGTGAGAATCATGACCACGGCTGGATGTGCGTACATTTTCTGCTCGGTATCGTAATAGTACTTGAAGCCGACTGCGTCCGCCAGTGCCTGCGATTGATCGGCCGCGCCGACGAAGAATCTCCAGCCGTCGCCAATTCCCGGCCTGCCAAGGTTGTCCAGATAGCGCGTCCTCTTGCCGGCAGCCAGCTCGAATGTTTCCGACGGATCAATGCTGATAGTCAGTATCTGAAATTCCTTGCCGGGAGTCCAATCCAGCGCCGCCACGGCATTACTCAGCCCATTCAAGACGAGCGTACACAACATCGGGCACGTGTAATAGGCCAACACCAGAATTACCGGTTTGCCATGATGAAAATAAGTCCCCAGATTGGCCGTCTCCCCGGCATCATTGGTGAATGTCAGACCCATCGGAATCGTGTCGCCGAGATGCTCGATGACGTCAATCCTCTTGAGAGCCGGGACGCTGTCCTGTACCACCTGCGCCCGAGACTCCGATATCAGGCACATGCAGGCAGTGAGGAGGGCCAGGACCACCGATTTCGGATTTATGCTCTTCATGAGTTTGCGCCTTCACAAATCACTGCTTGGTTGCCGCCTTTGCTTCGCGTGCCTGGTATGCTTCATCTGCCATCAATTCCATTGCTCGTGATACGGGAATCCGGTAGACACCTTTCGTCCCGTCCAAAGTTTTGTATGTGGTCAGTGTCTCCGTTTCCCGATCTTGAAATTCGCGCAGCGCCATCGATTCCGGCTTCAGCGCCGCGTTAAACATGATTTCTTCCTTGTCCAGCACAAAAACGTCGTTCAAGATCACCACGCTGATCGCGATGACCAGTATTATCACGGCTCCGACACCGAACGCCAGACGAACATTGACGTCGCGTTTTTCGTATCCCGGCGTCGGCGGAATATCCGTATGACTCTGTGCTTCGTCGTCCAAGCTCATACCTCTCAGCGGTTGACGAATTCAATCGAATCTTGCAGCCGCGGATCATTCACCGGAACCAGCGGTTGCGCACAGAGACGCTTCCAAGTCAACCCTAGATATACGCCCCCAATTCCGGCCAAGGTTGTCAAGTCCATCCATGACAGGGAGACGCCTTCTTTGTGCAAACTCGGCATCACCAGCCAATACATGTCCGCCCAGTGCATCAGCAACAACCAGCCCGCCGCAACTCCCACAGTCCAGAATCTCCGCTTCGACAATCTCGGAATCAGGAAGGCGAACGGCAGTGCAAATTGCCCGAATACCAGCAGCAAGGTCATGGCCTTCCACGATCCGACCCAACGATGCTGGAACCAAATCGTCTCCTCGGGGACGTTGGCGTACCATATCAGCAGGTATTGCGCGAACGCCATATATCCCCAGAATATCACGAAGGCGAACATCAGTTTGGATAAATCGTGATAGTGTTCGGCCGTGATTTGGGTTGTCAGTACCTGCTTCCGCCGCAGGTATAGCGAAATCAAAATTATCAGCGCCAGAATTGCTATTGACGATCCGGCGAAAAAGTAAACGCCGTAGATCGTCGAATACCACCGCGCCTCCAGCGACATGAGCCAGTCCCACGCCGCGAACGTCAACGTAAACGCGAAGAGAACAATACCGGGCGCGCTAATCTTTCTGAATTTGGCGGTCATTTCATCACTGCGGCTCGCATCTTGCCTGATGGTCAAACCGATACAGCAGATAGCCAGGACAAACCAGACGGCGAAATAGATAGTCGTTCTTCCGAGAAAGAACCCGGAATTGAGATAGGCCGTCCTTTGGCGCAGTATTTCATCAGTGGCTACCACGTTTCCGTCAGTCCATTCATACAGACTGCCCATTCCCAACGCGATGGGAATGAAGAACACGAATAGGATCGGCAGGGTGATCATCACATTCTCCATAATCCGCCGCAGCATTACACTCCAGACCGCCCCTGCCAGATGATGCACCATGACAAAGAACAGGGCGCCCAATCCGATACTGACCCAGAACGCAAAGCTGACCAGATACGAGAAGAGAAACTGTCTGCTGTCAACCACCAGACCGACTGCGCTGAGTACTAATCCTGCCAATCCAATTATCAACAGGAGATTTCCGAGCTTTTCTCCGCCGCTGATTCGATATGTCTGGTTGTCGAACTTCATGATGCTAACTATTGCCCCTCCTTCACCGATTTCCGCAACTCCGGTGGAATGTCGTTAATGCTCGCATTCTGGCTACGCTGTAATGCCCGCACAGTATGCGACGATGGCCCAGCGATCCGCCACCGGTATCTGCTGCCGATAGGAGGGCATATTTCGCAGTCCATTTGTCATAACGTCAAAGATATATCCGTCGGGAACATTACGCAGCCGATCCTGATGGTAACTTGGTGGCGGCACATATCCGCGTTGTACGATTATTCCCTGACCATCGCCAATTCTGCTATGGCACGGCGAACAGTAGATGTTGAATCGTTCCTGTCCGCGTTTCAGCAACTGGATCGTCAGAGGCACCGGGGACTTCGCCAGCAGACTGTCGCGATCGTCCCGTCCTCGATAGAACGCCGTATCACCACGCCATTCGTCGTTGGGGACTGTTCCCGCTACCGGCTGCCGCATTGTGGCGCTGTCGGCGAAGAACCTGCTCTCCGACTGCGGCAGATATTTTTCCTGCTTGAACATATTCGGATTGACATGAATCGGCGGCTCGCGTTTTGGCTCGCCGCGAAAACAGCCATTCACACCAAGTGCAAATAGCAGCAGTGCAGTAACGATTGATACTTTTGCGAACATCCGCTTCCTCATGCCAGTTCGATGACCTCCACATAATTGCTGCCGATATCCTTCAGGAATTGCTCGGTAGCCAACGCCTCGAATTTCGGATCGTCTGCCTCTATACTGATAAAGAAGGCATCGTCGGTTACTTTCGCGAATCGCTTGGACTCGAAAAGCGGATGGAATAACTTCGGCAGTCGATTCAGCGCGAGCATCGTGATCAATGTCGCGAGTGCGGAAGACAGAATCGTCACCGCAAATATCACCGGTACAAATGCCTGGAAACTGAAATATGGTTTTCCCGAAATCACCATCGGGAAATCAACTGCCGTAATCCACCAGATGGCCAGCGTTGCTGCCGCTATTGCCACGAACGCTACGGCGCCTACCCAATATCCAAGAGATGATCGTTTCAATCCCATTGCTTCATCCATCCCGTGTACCGGAAATGGTGAATGACTGTCGAAATGTGTGTAGCCCGCGTCCTTGACCTTCCGGGCTGCCGCCAACAAGGCCGCCGGCGAATCGAATTCGGCAAGTATGGTCGCCACGTGCGGAATGCTGTTCACGCATTACCTCCTGTTGCGCCGCGGCTCATTTCTGTTTTGTAGTGAGGATCTGCCTGCGGTAATACGTTCTTCACTTCCGACATCGCAACGATCGGCAGGTGGCGAATGAACAACAGGAACAACGTGAAGAACAGTCCGAAAGCGCCGACCATAATGAAGACTTCCCATTTCGTCGGCCAGTACCATCCCCAACTCGACGGTAAGTAATCGCGCAACAGGGAAAGAATAATCACCCAGCGCTCGAACCACATGCCGACATTGATCAGAATCGAAACTATGAACATTACCAGTATGCTGGTTCGAAAACGTTTGAACCAGAATAGCTGCGGCACCGCAACATTGCAGACCAGCATTATCGCTGAAGCCCACCAATAGGGGCCGAAGACGCGATTGTAAAAAGCGAACTGTTCGTAAGGATTCGCTGAATACCAGGCGATGAAGAACTCGCTGACATAGGAATATGACACCATTAGTCCCGTAACCAGCATCAGAATGTTCATTCGTTCGAGATGCTTCATGGTGATGATGTCTTCCAGATGGTAGATTCGCCGGGCGATCAGTATCAAGGTCATCACCATCGCGAAGCCCGAGAAGATTGCGCCGGCTACGAAATAGGGGGGATAGATCGTGGTATGCCATCCCGGTACAACACTGGTCGCGAAGTCGGTGCTGACGACCGAGTGAACTGACAACACCAAAGGCGTCATGATGCCTGCCAGGATCAGGTACGCCAACTCATAATGCTTCCACTGCCGGTTCCCACCACGCCAGCCGATGGCGAATATCCCGTAAAGAATCTTGCGCACGCGGGTTTTGGCGCGGTCTCTCAGAGTTGCCAGATCAGGAATCAATCCGACGTACCAGAACAGCAATGAGCAAGTGAAGTAAGTCCCGACGGCGAAGAAGTCCCAGAGAAGCGGACTGCGGAAGTTGGGCCACATCGCCATCTGATTTGGTACCGGAAACACCCAATACAACAGCCAGGCGCGACCGACATGTATCGACGGAAACAGCAGTGCACAAATCACCGCGAATATTGTCATCGCCTCCGCGAAACGATTGATCGATGTCCGCCAGCGCTGCCGGAATAGAAATAGAATCGCCGATATCAATGTGCCCGCGTGCCCGATGCCGACCCACCAGACAAAGTTAGTAATGTCAAATCCCCAACCGGATGGGATATTCAGGCCCCAGATGCCGATTCCTTCCCAAAGCAGATATCCGACCGAGCCCAGCAGGAGCAACAGCAAGGAAACGGCCATTCCGAACAGCAGTATCCAGCCCATGGCCGTCTTCGACTCGACGATGCCGCTGATCCTGCTCGTGATGGCGCTGAAGCGAGGATTTCCCTCGACAAATATTTCCCGGTGTGCTCCGGCTTCGATACTCAACTGTTTATTCCCGCCATGTTTCGATATTAGCCCAGGTTCGGGTTTGGATTTCTTATTCGCGCCAGGTACGACAAGCGCGGCTTGGTATTCAGTTCATCCAACAACGCATAATTGCGGTTCTGCTTCTTCGTTTGGCTCACCCTGCTGTTGGCATCCACAATGTTGCCGAAGACAATTGCTCCGGTTGGGCATGCCTGCTGGCACGCCGTGACCACCTCGCCGTCGTGCAGTTCCCGGCCATCCAGTTTCGCCTTAATCTTAGCGCGATTGATTCGGTGCAGACAGAACGTGCACTTCTCCATCACGCCCCGAGAGCGCACCGTGACGTCGGGGTTCATCGCCATCCGCACGATCTCCGGCGTGTCCTTGGTGTAATTGAAGAAATTGAAACGACGAACTTTGTAGGGGCAGTTGTTGGAACAATAACGGGTGCCTATGCAACGATTGTAAACCTGTAAGTTCAAACCTTCGCTGTCATGCAACGTCGCCGCCACCGGGCAGACCTGCTCGCAGGGCGCATTCTCGCAATGCTGGCAGGCGACCACCTGGTGAACGACCTCGGGATCGTCGCTTGTGCCCTGATAGTAGCGATCCACACGTATCCAGTGCATGCGCCGACCTTTGCCGACCTGCTTCTTGCCGACGACAACGGTGTTGTTTTCGCTTTGACACGCGAGTGCGCACGCGGCGCAGCCGATGCAGGTGGTCAAATCAACCGTCATTCCCCATTGGTTGCCCTTCGAGTAATCATATTCCGTCCAGAGCGATTGCAGCGGCGGATGCTCGACCACATTCTGTGCAAAGGTCGGCTTCTGCCTGTACTCAGCTAATGTCGCCTCGCGTACGAGGGGCCGGCCCTCCATAACATCGTGGTCTTGTGTTGTTGAGATTTTGCAGGTTCTTCCGTTTGGCGTTATCGCCACGCCGGAAACAAAGTCGCTGCTCGAAGTTGTTCGTATCGGGTAGACATCGACACCAATGTTCTTGCCGACTCTCCCCGAAAGTCTTCTGCCATATCCCAGGTCGAGTGTGACCGTTCGTTCCGCCTGTCCCGGCTGAATCCAGGCCGGAATCTTGATGCTGTTTCCGTCGACCGTGATTTTCACGATATCGCCGTTGTCAACATTCAGTTCCCGAGCAGCCGCCGGACTAATCAGCGCGACGTTGTCCCAGGTGATCTTCGTCACCGGATGCGGTGCTTCCTGCAGCCAGCCGTTGTTGGCAAATCTCCCGTCGTATAGCATCGCCGATTGAGCAAACACAACTTCGAATGTGCCCGTCGATTGCGCAGACGCTTTCAGGCCGCCCTGATTGATCAACTGAGCCATTGCGCTATCATCGACTGCCGGCGTAACCAACGGCAATGCCGAGTATGCCAGCCGGCCTTCGAACAGCACGCCCTCCCAGTTCCGCTCGAAACTGCCCGTCAGAAACTTGTTCCACGTTTGCCGCACGATATCGTATCCACGGCCCTCGATTCCACTTGCGAGCAGTCCAAGCAATTCGACCGAACTGTGGCCACCGAATAGGGGTAGAATCAACGGCTGAATTACGCTCGCCGTGCCGTCGGCGGAACGGGCGTCGCCCCAGGATTCCAGATAATGCGCTTGTGGCAAATGCCAGATCATTGTGTCGGCCGTCTCATCCAGATACATTCCCAGTCCGATGCGGTTCGGCACCTGGGCCAGAGCATTCACGAAATCCAAATCCGCGGGCGCGTCGTATACCGGATTCCCGCCAATTATCACAACAGTGTCAACCTGGCTGTTGAGCATCTTCTTCGTCAGATCGCCGAGAGCAGCCCTGCTGGGCACTTCACAATCGGTTATCTCACGATACGAGACCGTCGCGCCAACATTTCCCAGCGCCTGATTGATTGCCAGCGCCAACGCGTGAACAATCGGCGGTTGGCGTCGCCCTGCGACAACGACACCCTTGCCTTTGGCAGCGATCAAGTCGGAAGCCGCTGCCGCCAGCCATTTCTTATCAAAGCTGGTATCACTGTAACTTCCGAGTCTTCCAGCAATCGGAATCTGCAGTCCCCGTCGGCTGAGTTCTGCGGCCAACGCTGCAGCGAGCGGCGCAATTTGAGAACTCTCGACACGCAAACGATGATCTGCCATAGTTCCGGTCAAGCTGAACACACCCTCGGCAACATAAAGCCGATTCATCGTGTCATGCTCGGAGGTGATGCGTCGACCGTCGGCAAATCCTCTGGCGGCCGCTACGTTGTCGCTCTCGCCAAACAGAAAATCTGAATCCAATGATACGATAACGTCGGCCTTGCCATACGAATACACCGGCCTTAGTGGCTTGCCGGAGGCGATCCGCACGCCCTCATATATATTCTCATCACTAACCGGTTCGTAAGTCACCCAAACCGCCTGCGGAAATTGACTTAGAAATTCCGCCTTCAATCTCGCCATCGTCGGCGATGAAAATGCTTCGCTGAGTACCGCAAGGCCGGCGCCTTTCGTCTCAGCAAAGTGGAGATGTGCTTTGCGCCAGAACGTCACGAAATCGTCCCAACTACTATCAGAGCCATGATTGAGAGTAATCTTCGAACGATCGGGATCGTAAAGCCCCAGGATCGATGCCTGTATCAGCGGATTTGTGCCGCCCAACGATGACGAATGATTCTTGTTCCCTTCGATTTTGGTAGGTCTGCCCTCATGGCTCTCCACGACCAATCCGAAGGCGTCCAGCCCGAATGGCATAGTCGTGGCGTAGTGTTGCGCCACACCCGGAATCACTTCCTCGGGTTGAATGACGTAGGGAACGATCTTTTCGAGTGGCTTGCGGAAGCAGCCAACTCCCGCGAGAGCAAGTGAGGCGCTCATCATGGTCAGGAAGTTTCGTCTTGTCACCCGGTTCGGCGGATCGAATGTTCCTTCCGGAAATTCCGGTTGTCTCTCCGTAACCTCTGAAGCCGAATTTTCCAGCTCAGCGAGACTCCGCCAATACTGCTTGGGATCGCCCTTCTTGTTGTTGCTCATCGGTGGCACCCTGAACATTCCGTTGGTGGCTTGATATTGCGTTCTGCGATCATTCGTTTTCCAAACGCCTCTTGATCTGCAGGCGGTGACCATTCGGTGTTGGTCAGTTCCTCGCGCGGCCGAATGCTGTTGACGGGATTGCGGTGACAATCAAGGCACCAGGACATGCTTAACGGCATCAACTGGGTGACTTCATCCTCGCGCCGGACATCGCCATGGCAACTGGAGCAACCGACTCCGGCATTCAGGTGCGGTGCATGGTTGAAATAGACGAATTCCGGCAACTCGTGTACGCGCACCCATTTCAACGGTATCCCGGTCATCCAGCTCTCGCGAATCGGCAGCAGTTTCTCGCTCTGGGGCAGGATCAGCTTGTGGCAATTCATGCAGGTCTGTGTCGCAGGTACATTGGCTACGGGCGACACTTCTACGTCGCTGTGGCAGTACCGGCAATCCATTCCCAGATCGCCTGCGTGCAGCTTATGACTGTAGGGAACCGGCTGTTTGGGGCGATAGCCGACGTCCGTATACTTGGGCGAACCGTAATACCAGAAGAAGCCGATTACACCTATCACGACTACGACAATACCGATGGCGACAATCAGGGGGAGCTTATTTGTCCATGGAGGAAAAATCTGTGGCAAATCCGGACCTCATCCTTTGTATCTTTGGGATCGCTCTCGGCACCCAGCCCGCTTCTATCGATGATAAAGTAAATCGATATTATCTATTTATTCGGGTCTTTCCTCATCGCGATTGTATCATCGTAACCCAGCCCTGTCAACTAAAAACGCGCCGGACGTGCCGCGCACCTTACCAATTCAACTTGTCTATTACCAAAGCCCCGAATATCGCAAACAGATACACTATGGAAAATCCAAATAGCCCGCGGGCACGTTGTCTATCGGTGTTCTTATAGGCGACGAACGCCTTCCAGATAAATACCGCTCCGAGTATTGCCGCGGCGCTCAGGTAGAGAATCCCCGAACCCGCCAGCGCCGGCGCGAGACTTACCGGTACTAGAATGGCGGTATACAGCAGAATCCATCTCAACGTGGCTCTATCGCCTTTGACCACCGGTAACATCGGATAATGAACCTGCACATAGTCATCTTTGATGAACAGCGCCAGCGACCAGAAATGAGGCGGCGTCCAGAAGAAAATGATCAGAAACATGATCCAGGGCGCCCACGCCATTGCTCCAGTGGCCGCAGTCCATGCTCCGACAGGCGCCATCGCGCCGGCAACCCCACCGATGACGATATTTTGCCACGTCCTTGGTTTCAGCCAGAGCGTGTAGGCAAGACTGTAAAACAGAATCGTGCCCAGGGACAATGCGGCAGTAAGCACATTAAAGAAGACGCCGAATATGGCGACGCCCACGATCCCGATCGTCACGGCAAATCCCAATGCATGCAGGGCGCCGATCTTGTGCAGGGGCAGGGGACGTCTCATTCGTGTCCGCGACATGCGCGCATCGACTTCACGTTCGAAATACTGGTTGAGGGCATTGGCGCAACCGCCGGTGAGGTAGAGTCCTGTTAACACCAACAGAAACTTTGCCGGCTGCGACAATAAGCTTCCTTCGATGATCATCGAGGTCGCACCTGTAACCAGAACCAGCAACATGATCGATGGCTTCGTCAATTGCAGATAGCTGGAGAGTAGATTAGTAATGCTTTGGGGTCGCGATATTGAGAGCGATAACGATTTCTGACTCATTAACCTGTCAATTTCCCACAGTGCCCGGATTTATTTCCCGTGACCTTTGATTCCCGCCAACTGTCTACCAGAACACCAAAAGTATACGATTGTTTCCCAAAATTAACGAACACAAACATTTTGGCGACAGACACTTGTCCGTCCGCGGCAATAGGAATTTGCGGTCCGTGTCCCGTATTATTTGTTGCCTCCACCGATCGTCGAGGGTACTATATATGACTATGTTTCGTTCGTTCGTCGTCATACTCGTCTTGGCCACGGCAATTTCCGCCGCAAGTCCCGCCTTTGGTGGAGTGGGCCTGCGTGTCGGTTCGGGACTTCCGGTCGGCAATTTCAACGACTATGCCAAACTCGGCTGGGGTATTGACGTCCTCGCCGACTTTCGCGTGCTGCCAATCAGCGCCGTTAGAATGGTCGTTGCTTATGATCGGCTGAAATTTGGTGACAAACATTATACCTGGCCCTTTACTTTCGTGGCACTCAATGAAACCTCGCGCATTACGGTCAGCGGTGTCGCTGTGGGCGCGCGGCTAGAGCCACCGACACCAGTAGTGAAACCTTTCTTTGAGCTACTGGCGCGATTGGCATCAGTTCAACAAGAGACCATACTCAACAATCACTCTGTCAAGAATTCCGCCACGAAGTTCGGATACCAGATTAACGGCGGTGTGCGCTACGCGCTGGCGCCGGCGATCAATCTGGAGGCAGGGCTTGGGTACACTTCTTTCGCAAAGACAAATCTATCTCTGGGGGGAAATAGCGTCCAGATCGCTCCCAGCGCCTGGAACCTGTTTCTCGGAGTTCACGTAAATACCGGTTTTTAGGGAAGTTTATAATGAAGAATCTCTTTCGCCTCGGTCTCGTATGTCTCCTCGCGATATGCCTCTGGTCGTGCAGTCGCGACAATCAAAACGCCGCTCAGAAATCAGCGTCGGCTTCGAATGCCTCCCAGGCGGCCGGGACGACACCAGCCCAGTTGCCGACGTCGGACAAGTACTACGTGCTCGACAAGAGCCAGAAAACAATGTTCGAGATCGACCTGAACACCAACAAAATTTCGAATCGCTATCTGCTAGGCGACAATGTCGTTGCCATCGCATACGACATGGGCCGCAATTGGGTCTACGAAGCCGTCGGTATGCCAAAACCGTCACTCAGGGTCTTCGACCCCCGTCAGGGCAGAACTATCAATACTCTTGAGTTCGCCCAGCCGCCGACGGATCTGCTGTACCATCCGATCAAGAAACTGCTGTTTATCACGTCTGAGGACTCAACCTACTTCCGCGTGTTCAGCCCAGACTCAATGAAGTTCTTATATTACTTTCCGTTGACCATTACGGATAACGGCAAGATCGGGCCGCGAAATATGTCACCCGGACCGTCTGGAAAAATCATCACCGCCAACGGCGCCCGCGCCAGTGTGACCCAGATACTGACAGACAACAAATACCTGTGCCAGACTATCATTATCAAGGACGCCAAGTTTCTGGACAACGCGGTATTCGCCTTTGACGGCAACTCCTTCTTCTCCTGTGACACCAAACAAGGAAAGATCTATCACGTGATGTTCGGCGAAGGCGAGATTCTTGGAACCAAGGATGGACTAGACCGGCCTCGCGAAATTCAATTCGAAGTGACCAACAAGACCCTCGTTGCGGTTGCAGGCAAAACCGACGTTCTGATGCTTAATCCCGACACTTTTTTTCAAACCGGGAAAGTCGATTTGTCCCAGTATGGTGACGACATCCTGACGTTCTCCATTCCGCCCAAGTCAAATTATGCCGAGGTTACGATGGATTTTAAGGGTGTGATTCGCTGGATCCGTTTCGATCTCAAGACCTGGCAGCCATTGCGATTGGTGGAACTGATCTGAGAGACTTTGGATGTCTTGATTCTTGCGCCCCGCGCATGTCGCGGCTAACCGAATGGTTTCTTAATAACGTCTCGCAAGGTGTCGGTAAACTGGCTAGCTACTGACCCGACGTCGCCCCGGTTCTCACGGAGATGCTCCGTGATCAACACGATCAACGTCGTAACGAACAAAGTCAAGAAGAAGGCCGCCAAGACAATCATCCGCTTCTGCGGTTTGACAGGCAATTCCGCAGGATGAGCGCGATCAAGTATCATGATCGTTGGTGTGTCGCGACGCTCCTGTATCCGTGCCACCTCCACCTGCTGCGACAGCATCTCGAAAATCGCTTCCTGGATTTTGGCATCGCGTTTCAGAATTGCAAATCTCAGACTAAGGTCAGGAACCTGCGAGAGGGGGATATCGAGGGCAGACAACGTTGAATCCGTGCGATTCGCGGCGCCGTTTTCCATTTCGCGCAGCTTGGCTTTGATTTCGTTCACCTCCATCTGTTTGCGAATGACGTCCCGGTGAGTCGGATACAGCGTACCCTTGAGCATTTCCAATTCGATTTCGGCGCTGGTCAGCATGGCCTTTTGCTGAGCCAGACTGTTGATGAGCGCCTCCGCCTGCAGATCCAGGGCAACGGCTTTGTTCTTTTCCTGGAAAGTTTTCAGGGCATTTTGAGCTTTCGTGAGAGCGCTGTCGGTCTCCTGCAGCCGGCGCGCCAAGAACTCGCTGTAGTCTTTGCCTTTCTTGTTCTGCATTTGGCGATTGAAGTCATCCAGGAAGTACACGAGCGAGTTGACGATATCGGACGCCAACTGCGCCTTCCGGGCGTCCGCTTCGACCGAGATTATACCGTCAGCCTGGACTTTAATCGCGATATGATCCTTAAGTGCCGCCACGGCTTTCCATTCGGTCTCTTGCTTGTAGACCGTCTTTAGGTCAAGTGAATCGACTACCTTCTTTAGTATCGTTTCTGATTCGAGCATGCTGGCATAAAGATCCGACGGCGTCGCCATCAACGGCAGCGAGAAATTCGTAACCGCCATAGCTATCTGGCTGGTGGACAGGCCGAGCAGCCCGCTTAGAGGTGACTGGCTTTCCGGGGGGAGTACGGTCGCCTTGCTGCGAAACGTTTTTGGCAGAATCAGACTCAGTCCAGCGGCAAGTATCGTGACGATCAGAGTATTGACCAGCACGAATCTTCTGCGCTTTAATACTGTCTTAAGTGCCTGTACGATCCACACGTTTGTATCCTTTTCGTTTATCCGCCGCCCGATTATAGCAGAACGTCAGTCGCGCGTCAACTTCAATCGAATAATGGCAATCACAGCCGACTCTATACTTCAAATATAGTCGACTCAACTTCTCCACGCCAGAGTTTCAGCAGGGCGTCCATAACTTCCTCGACAGTCAGTTGCTTCATACATTCAATGTTGGAACAACTGCGACCTGCATCTTTAGCACAATATTGCCTGTCGCTGGCAGGGGAGCACTGGATTCTCTTGTATATGCTGACCGTCGTGACGTTCCGTGCGGCGCTCAATCTGGGGTTGGTCGGGCCGAACAGCGTCAAGCTCTTCACGCCCGTTGCCGCAGCAACATGTGAACCAAGCGAATCAACGCCAATGTGCATTTGTGCTCTGGATATTAATGCCGCCGTTTCTGCAAGCTCCAGTTTTCCGGCAGCGATGATACACTCAATATTTATCCCTGAGCAGACAGCCGTGAGACGAACCACGTCCTCTGAACTGCCGATGAACACAGGAGTGAGGCCGGCGACACTTCCGAATTTCTCAACTACTTCGGCGAATTTTTTGTCTGACCATTCTTTCGCCGTCCAGCCGGAGTATGGCTGCACAGTAAAGAACCCCTGGCAATCGCTCGGGATACCGGCTTGCTCAACCGCGTGTTGTGCCTCTTCGGCCTTGACCCGAATTGTAGGGGACAACTCAGAAAAATCTTCGAGCGAAATTCCCATCGCTGCAAGCGACCGAACCTTCCGATCCACCAGATGTCCTTCATCTTCATATGGCAACTCGACATGATGTAGGAATCCATATCCCTGGGCATTTCTGCCGAGACGATAGGGAATTCGCGCCAATGCGCCGATCATCGCACTGAATCCCGATCCCGCTTCGTCAACCATACAGTCAAAGTGACGGTCTCTGATAGTTTCCAGGAACGGCCGATGTCTGGCCAACCTGATAAACTCCAGGGGCAGAAGAATGCCTTGCGATGAATAAGAGTCATAGGATATGGCTTCGTCAATGTCAGGGTTCATCAGAGCCAACGGAACATTGTAACTCTTGACCCAGCAAGTCAACTTGCTCTTGGGAAATTTTCGTTTGATAGCGCGAATCGCTGGGAAACAGAGAATCAGGTCTCCACGGTACGCTAAACTGACGTAAAGAAAGCGCGGCTCGTTTTTTTCGAGAAGATCCTTGGCAACCGGACGGGCCAGAAACGGCCTTACCATTAGTGACCCCGCCGCATGGACTAATCGCGTTCCGATACTAGTTATGATTTTTCGGACTGGTTCGCTGTGGTAATTCCTCATTCCATCCCGGTCGATAGCTCGCCTAAAGAATCTTACACTGGAGGCACCTGGTTGGCAAGCTCATTCTATGATGTGGGGTGACTGTTGAGAAGCCGCCTTCAGGCCTTGTGAAGAGAGTAATGTGCTGAAGAGCAGTGAGAGGACGACGAAGTAATCTGCGCGGTTCCTAGAGTAAATTGGCCGAGACCGGTGTGGTGGCGCTAGTTCGTCGTCAGCTCAGTTACCTTTTCCAGCAACTCTTCAACATTGAGCTTGGTGATATGGGCACTGGCATTAAGAAATTCGGCGCGTTTCTTCATTCCCAGATCGCCGATCGACGAATAGATGATAACCGGCAAATCGCTGGTTTCTTCGCGATTGCGGATCGCGCAGGTCAGCGCCAACCCGTCCATCTGTGGTGTTTCGACATCTGAGATCACGAGGTCGAACAGTTCACCCGCCTCGATATGAGCCAGCGCCTCCTGGCCGTTCTTGGCTGAGACAACCTCAAACCCGTATTCCGATAATTCTACTGTCAGCATGTCGCGCACGGACTGCGAATCTTCCGAGATCAGCACGCGCTTTCCAGAGGATGGATGATTGAGATCGCGCACTTTCGCCAGCTCCCTCGAACGCAGACTGGGACTCAGCCCGAGAATGATGGTCTCGTAATCGAGCAATTGTATCATCCGGCTCTCAGTCGGTTTGACAATCCCGATCACATATTTATGATCAAAGGCCGCCAGCACCGAGTCGGCATCGATCACGTCTTCCCAGCGGAAATGATGTATCCAGTCGATATGATCTACGAAGAAGGCGTTGAGCACGCCAAAGAATTCGGTGATGATGACTTTCTTGTGTGCGATTTTCTCGACATCCGACAATCCCAGGTAGGACATCAGATCAATCACCGGTACCACACTCTCGCGATCACGGAACACGCCGACTACATGCTCCGGCGAGTTCGGCGTTCCAGTTAATAGTGGCAGTTCATTGACGATCCGTTTCACTTTCAGGATGTTGATGCCAAACGACCTTCCCCCCAGCCGATATTCCAGGATTCTGACCTCATTGGAGCCAGATTTGAGATACGATTCTGCTTCGAGTCTCATTGCGCGTATCCTCCCTTTAGCACCGATATCGAGAAGCATGTTTCTCCGGCATCAGTGTTGAAAGCTTTGATTTCACCTTGCATTGCTGTCACTGCCAGCTTGCAGAAGTATAGGCCCAATCCGACGCCCCGATGGTTGGAATTGCGACGGTGCCTAACCTGCTTGAATTTTTCGAACAGTTCATTAGGGTCGAGGGCGCCAAGCCCTTCGCCGCTATTCGTGACCCGTATAATGATCTGCTCCACTCCATCTTCCACTGATAATCGGACGCGAGAACCAGGGTCCGCATGCCGGACAGCATTGAAGAGCACGTTGTCAATCACACGCGACAACAGTTTGCGGTCAGCCCGCGCGATCAGCTCCTGATCGAATGGAGTCACCTGTACCGTTACGTCCTGATCGGTCGATGCCGCGAGTGCCAGCTTGACACTTTCGTTTACAGTTTCCGTCAGCGGGAATTCCTCCCACGCGATCACGAGTGAGTCCTGCTCGAGTTTGCTCACGCTAAGCAGATCACTCACAATGAGTCTGGCGCGGTCCATTGCCGCATGGGTCGACTGCAGCAATTGAGCGTGAAGCTTGGACGCTGGGTCAAAGCGCCTGCCATCCAGGAGCCGCAACATCGTCTGCATCGCGGCCAGTGGACCTTCCAGATCATGAATCAGAAACAGTACGAGACTTTCCTGATCTTCGCTGTGCATCGTCTGGTTCGATCCGGATTGTATCAACGTAGTATCGATGACTAGCTCCCTTGACGCTGCAAATTCGTTTCCCGTCGCACCCGGACTCTGCATGCGTTCGAGGCGACACATACTGGAAACTATCGGTCAAGTTTGCAGCTCTCATCACCTTCAATGTTAGCGGCTAACGCACTCGTTCCAACCTGAAACCACACTCAGTTTGCGGGCGCCGTGTTGTACCGGCGAGCAGTCCAACTCATTGTGAGGATTCTGTTTGATTTATGTTTTGCCTCGTTCTTCAATTCTAAAATTCGGAAACTTAGTGGTTTTATTTGCGGGGATCGTTTCGTATCTTTGGCAAAGGAAACGGCCTTAGCAACACTGGCCACAAAATCGGAGGACGAATGAAAGTAAATGTCTCGGAAAAAAGCGGCGCTGCGATAATCACCATACAGGGGAAAATGATGGGTGGTCCCGATACCGGCGAACTTGACGAGAAACTGTACTCACTCCTAGGCAAGGGCACCAAAGTCGCCGTCGTAGACCTCTCCGGTTGTGAGTGGATCAACTCTTCCGGGTTGTCGATTCTGATCCACCATTATAAGAAGTTTCGTGATGCCGGCGGCGAGCTGAAACTCGCCAATCTGACCGACAAGATCGAACGCATTATGGTGATTTCGCGTCTCACTGAGGTGTTCAACGTCTACGATTCCGTGGACGCTGCCCTCAAGGACAAGTAAAGAACACATTGCCGATTCCGGTCGACTGATGGCTGTAGTCGACATTTAGCCTTGCAGGATCAAGAATAGGGAGAGCTTCATGAATCTGCTGCGCCATTGCTGGGCAGCGGCTGCCTCGCTGCTGCTTGTCTCAACCGCATTTGGTTACTCGACTGACCTACCCGCCGTCGCCGACAGTATCGACAACATCAAGATCGATCTCACCAAACAGGCAGAAGTCAAGAACCTTGTCATCGAACGCGGAGGGGCAAAGTTTACGCTCCAGAGCGGCACGATTACCTTTGCCCAACCGGTGTCTGGTCGTGTGATTGCCGCCGTCTTCAGCGGCAAGGGCCGGTTCGAAATGACGCCTCCCAATTCAGCCGAAAAATATATGTTCGCGAAACTCTGCAAAGATTCCGTTGCGGCCTGGGACGTGAAAGAAGTTGCCTTCTTTGCGACCGATAGTTTCATCTCCGAATTGCAGCAGCAGTGCTCATTTCAGAGCTGTCAAGGAAGCCGGGTCCCAGCAGACAGCGCTTGCCGGTTTCATCAACTACGTTCAGGATGAATTCCTGGAAACCTTCTCCGCCCAGATTCTGTCCGAGCTCTTGCAGAAGGATCAACCCGGCAGTTTCCGCGCACGTTTCAAAGCACCCTGCGGTAATGTCGTCTTTATGTATGACCCCAAGGAAGTCGAGGAGGTCAGTCTCTACAAGCATTCGACAACTGCGTCTGATGCCTTTCCTGAATGCATCTCCAGCTTCCATTCTCCCGACCAATATCAACAGTCTCAGTGGGGGCCAGACCACGAAAACAAGGACGTAATCGACAGTCTCGAATACGATATCAACGGCAAAATCTGGCAGTCCGCCAAATCCGATCTCGACATTAAGCTGTCGTTCATCTCCAAAGTCGATAACCTGCAGGTAATTCGTTTTTCGATCTTTCCCGACCTGATGTTGGAGACTATCAAGATCACCGATGGCGCCGGAGACTCGCTCTTTTTTCAGAAGCTGAAGAAAGAGGGCGGAATCACCGTTTACCTCGCCAAATCTCTTGCCAAAGGCGAGCGCGGGACTCTCACTTTCGTCTATAGCTCCAAGGGAATGCTCTGGAAAAGTCCCTGGGGAACCAATTTGCTCGTCAGTTCGACCAAGTGGTACCCGAACTACGGTTACTTAAAGCGCTGCAAATTCAAATTGAAATTCGCCTGTCCCGAGCAGAATACGTTTCCTTTCAGTCGGCAAAAAGCTATCAGATAGAGATCGAAGATGGCTTCCGCATCACTGAATGGGACATTTCCGATTTCCCGGTGGCAGCAATCTCCTACAACTATGGCGACTTCAAGTGCGACAGCACTACTACCGCCGACAGCATTCCGATTCAGGTCTATCGCAGCAAAGACCATCTCGCCAGCTCCGCCGGTATGCTGGAGAACGTACTCCTCGACATCAGCCAGTCGGCAACCTTGTTCTCAATGGAGTTGACGCACTATCCTTTTCCCAAATTGCTCGCCACGGAAATTCCCGATGCCCATGGTCAGGGCATGCCCGGATTCCTGCATCTGGCCTGGAACACTTTCGAGTCTCAACTAATCCCGTACGATGATGCCTTTCGCGCCCATGAGGTCGCCCACCAATGGTGGGGACACCTGGTGGGGTGGCAAAGCTATCACGATCAGTGGCTCTCCGAGGGCTTCGCCGAATACATGGGCTCGTGGTATGTGCAGCGCAAATACCTGAATGACCAGAAATATCGCGGCAAGTTCATGGAATTGATGGACCGCTGGCGCGAAGATGTTCTGCAATCGGGCGGGCATGATATTTGGGGCAATCCAATCGCCTATCAGGAAGGCAACGCCGCCGGGCCGATTTGGATGGGCGTGCGGTTGGCTTCGTCACACTCCGCCGACTACACAACGCTCGTGTACAGTAAGGGCGCCTACGTCCTCTATATGTTGCGGATGATGATGTTTGATTTCGCCAAGCGCGACGATTCCAAATTTAACGCCATGCTCAAGGACTACCTGCAGCAGTACAGTTGGCAGGAGGCCTCGACGCCCGACTTTATCCGCGTGGCCGAAAAGCATTATGGCTCGAAACTGGATTGGTTCTTCAACGAGTGGATTTACACAACCCAGATTCCGACCTACAAGTGGTCAACCAACGTGACGCAGGAACCGGATGGTGGTTATTTGATTAGCATCGATGTGATTACGGAAGGGGTTGGTCCCGAGTTCAGGATGTTGGTTCCGTTCACAGTCATTATGGAAGGCGACTATCATTCAACCGTCCGTCTCGATATCGACCAGACGACGAAACATATCACCTTGCCGAAGGTGCCGTACAAACCGACGACTTTCTATTTCAACCCTTACAAGTCGGTTCTCTGCGTCGACAGGAAACAATAGAAACCAGAAACCTGTGCGGCCTGGCGGGAATTATTTCAGCAGCACCATCTTTCGCGTTTCGACAAATTCTCCGGCCTTGACTCGGTAGAAATAGACCCCCGACTGTAACATCTCGCCGGCTGAGTTTCTGCCGTCCCACTGGACCGAATACGAGCCCGCCTGTAACATGCCGAGCGGATGTTGTGACACGGTCTCGCCCTCAACGTTGATCACACTGAGTACTACTTCCGAAGGCCGCGGTAAAGTGAACTTAATAGTGGTCGAGGGATTGAACGGATTCGGATAATTCTGCTCGACCGAAAAATCTCCCGGCAGGGTACCCTCGGGATCAACCTCGACGCCCGATGCTGTCATAAAGATTGTATCCTTCATGTTGTAAAGCACTTCATGGTAGATGCAATGGTAGGGGAATGGTCCGGGGCCGTCACCGGCTGAGAATACAACCTGAAAAGATTGATTGGTCAGCGACAGGACCGGCGAGCTCCATTGTTTGGGCGAACTGGGATCCGTAGTGCTGGTGTGGGTACCGTTGGCCCAGAGCCATCTGACGGTGTCACCCGGTTGTACATGGGTCTTTGCCGGCGTAAATGAGAAATTGCCGACGTCGATCCTGTGGATTGTGGCGAAGACAGCACTGGCCGACGCAAGATAATACAATGCTGCGAGCAGCGCGATCAATGCTGCATTTCCTTTGTGATTCTGCATATCAATACTCCTTACGACATATTTCAATAAACCACCCCGGCGGCAGATAAGTTCCAGATGCAAGTCACAAGGAGAGCGGAAGCCGTCGGCTACCTTAATAATTGTACGAATCCTGAGCGGACTCTTCTGGCAGAAAAACGAAGCATCAATGGGCATCCAGCCGCCCTCGCCGCGAATGTCGGCGCGCCAGCGTGTTTTTTGTAACATTTCCGGGGTGGTACCGGTATACTACTACCATTTAGTGTCGTAACCAACCCTAACGCGAGATTCCTGATGATCGAAGCAAGGCAACTCTGCAAGAATTTCAAGGACAAGAAGCGCGGTATCGTCAAGGCCGTAGACAACGTTTCGTTCTCCTGCAAGGCAGGGGAAGTCTACGGACTCCTCGGCCCCAATGGCGCCGGCAAGACAACCACCCTTCGCATACTGTCAACCGCCCTTAAACCGACTTCCGGCACGGCCATAATCAACGGCACCGACGTTGCGGCCGACCCCCAAAAAGTCCGTTCCCAGATCGGATTTCTCTCCGGCAACACCGGCCTCTATGGTCGCCTTACGGCGAGGGAAATGGTCGCTTATTTCGGCAGTCTCTACGGCATGGACAAGCGAGCTGATTCGTCGCCGGACGGACGAGCTTTTTGCCCTGCTGGATATGAAGGACTTTGCCGATTCGCGCAACGAAAAGCTGTCGACCGGCATGAAGCAGAAAGTCTCCATCGTCCGCTCGGTGCTTCATGACCCGCCAGTGATGGTGTTCGATGAGCCGACCTCTGGTCTCGATGTCATGAGCTCGCGCACGATCGTCGACTTCATCAAACGCTGCCGCGACGACGGCAAGTGCGTGATCTTCTCGACCCACATCATGTCCGAGGCGATGCGTCTTTGCGATCGGATGGCGATTATTCATAACGGCAGAATTTACCAGGAAGGCACGGGCAACGACCTCCTGCAGGCGACCGGTCAGAACAACCTCGAGGACGCCTTCATCAAGATCGTGGGAGAGTGAGCGATGAAACTGAAGAACATAGGAACAATCTTCCAGAAGGAATTCAAGGACACGGTTCGCGATCGCCGTACCATGATTTTTGCGTTCTTGGTGCCGATTATAACCATCCCGCTCCTGATGATGATCATCTTCAAAGTCCAGATGGGCGCTGCCGAAAAGATTCAAGCTGCGCGCTCGGACATAGTCATCCAGAATATTGCCCAGCTTCCTCAAGACTTGCGGGACTCGCTGACGACTGACACCACTTTTCTCATCAAATCCGAAGCCGACTTCGTTGACAAGAAACCAATGGACGAACTCAAGCTGGGGTCGTTTCAGGCACTTGTGATCGTACCGGACAACTTCGCCAAAGCTATCGAGCTCGAATCGCCGACTGACATCGAGATTTACTATGATAAAGCAGAAGAGAAGTCGGCTGTCGCCTACGACAAGCTCAGAGACGTATTGTCCCGTTACCGTAACCGTGTCGTGAAGACGCGCGTGCTGGGGCGTCAGATTCCCGAAGACGTTCTCAAACCATTCGCGATTCAGGACTATAGCGTTGCCACGGCACAGAAATACGCGGGAAGGACTCTCGGCGGACTCATTCCATATTTCCTGATTCTCACCTGCTTCCTGGGTGCGATGTCGCCCGCCATCGATCTCGGCGCGGGCGAAAAAGAGCGCGGCACGATAGAGACCCTGATGGTGGCACCTGCGACTCGGGGCGAATTCATATTGGGCAAATATGCGGTTGTGGTTCTAACGTCGGTGACGGCCGGCTTGTTGTCACTTGCATCCATGACCCTTTTCTTCAAGTACATTTCAAGTGACCCGACGATGCGAAGAATGGCGGAAATGACGGCAATTCAGATCGATCTCCAAACAGTCGTTCTGATCTTTGCTATCGTCATTCCGTTGGCCGGCATCTTTGCGGCGATTCTGCTCTCGCTGTCGATATTCGCCAAATCCGCCAAAGAAGCACAGGGCTATGTCGGCTTCCTCAATATCTTCCTGGTGTTGCCGGCGTTTGTTGCGCTTGTCCCCGGTGTGAAACTCAATTACCAGATGGCGATGATACCGATCGTAAACACTTCACTTATCATAAAGGATGCGATTTCAGGCACAGTCGAATGGCAATATGTATTAACTGCCTTCGTCTCGCTGTTTGCGGTTGCGGCGTTGGCGCTTTATTTCGCCAAGAGGTGGTTCGAACGCGAAGAGGTTCTTTTCCGCATGTGATGGGTGCATCATTGTAGTCCAGCCCCTTGTGGGCGTTTGAATAAGACGGGCGGACCTTACGTGTCCGCCCTTCGTATTTGCCACCGCTCAATACATCGCTGAATCCTTGACAATTCGCCTCAAATGATGTATCTATAACTCAACGAACAATCTGATTACTCGCCGACATACCCATATAGTGGAGGTAACATGCCACGCCGTTTGCTAATGCTGCTAGCAGTGCTTCTGGTCTGTGCCGTCGCCTACGGCCAGCAGAAGACCTATAACTACAACAACCTGAGTCCCGCCGACATCCGGGAATTGCAGGATGCCCAACACGCCTTTTATCGTGCTGAGGCCGCCGGCTATCAGAATCAAATCCGAGAGATACTGGCTGACCGTAAACTGCCGATCGACGGCAACCAGGCCGACTTCGATGTCCGCTACTACGGCCTCAACATCAAACTGGATTTCGTCACCTCAACATCCAGGGACATGTCGACTATAAGATTCGCTCTAGCGTCGCCGCACTGGCTGCCGTCGACCTCAATCTTCACAATCAGCTCGTTGTTGATTCCGTGCGCTTCGCCGGTACTACCGCAACATTCACCCACTTGAATCATCTGTTATCTATCACGACTCCCCAGCCCTACGCTTCTGGAGACGAGTTCGACATGTCAGTGTATTACCACGGCACTCCGTATACCGATGCTGACGGGCGCGGGATGTTTTTTGAATACGCCTCGGGTTATCCTATATGCTACACCATGTGTTCGCCGTTCGGGGCGCGCTACTGGTGGCCCTGCAAAGACTACCCGCTGGATAAACCGGACTCGGTCGATATCGTCATTGACTACCCGTCCGTTTACAAGGTCGCTTCCAACGGTGTCGTCGTTGACAACGTCAATCTTGGCGGCGGCCGAAACCTGATTCACTACAAGCACAACTATCCGATTGCCACCTACCTGGTCTGCCTCGTCTGTTCCGATTTTGTCTATGACGAACGGATTTGGAATTACGACGGCTACGCGATGCCCTTGGTAACTTACACTCTGCCCAATGCCGGGGCCAGCAAGTTGGCGTACGAAACCTGGGTGCCCGAAGTGCTCACGCATCTCAGCAACAAGTTTGGGACGATATCCTTTTATCACCGAAAAAGACGGCAGCGCCAACTTCGGTTGGGGCGGCGCCATGGAACACCAGACCTGCGTCTTCTATCTCCCGACTTTCTATGACGATTGGGTAATCGCCCACGAAAACGGCCATCAGTGGTTTGGCGACATGCTTTCCGCCAGCACCTTCAATCATATTTGGCTCAAAGAAGGTTTTGCGTCTTACTCCGAAGCGATCTTCTTCGAGTCCTATTACGGTTCGGCATCGGCCTACCTTAGTTGGATGCTGACCCAGAAGTATCTCGGTCCCGGCACGGTCTATGTCGAGAACCTCCAGACCGACGACATCTTCGACCCGAATCTGACTTATGACAAGGGCTCATGGGTCGTGCACCAATTGCGAGGTGTGTTGGGCGATACCACCTTCTTCCGTGTCATGCGCGAGTACACCGATTCACCGTACAAATACAAATCCCTTACTACCGAGGAATTCTCGGCCTTCGTTTCATCACGCGTCGGCGCCGACATGAACTGGTTTTTCCAGGAATGGATTTACGGCGACGGCCACCCTGATTATAGAATCTCCTGGCACTGCCAGCCCGACACGAGCGGCGGCTTCAATCTGTACTATTTCATCTGGCAGACCCAGACCGGGCCCACGACATTCAAGATGCCGATTCGCACTCAATTTGTGACGACCGCCGGAACTGTCGACACGGTCATCTGGAACGACAGCAAAGAGCAGCTCTATCGGCTGCACTTTGCCGATTCCGTGACGAATGTACTCTTCGATCCGCAGGAATGGATTCTTCGCACTGTGGAGGTCGTTCCGTTCGGTATGCGTATGCTGAGTCTCGCGCCGCCCATGGGCAGGGTCGGCACGCCTTACAACTGGCAATTGGAAGCCGTCGGCGGAACGCCGCCTTACACCTGGTCTCAGATCGGCGGTGATATACCTTACGGACTGAATTTGAACTCGGAAGGAACCGTCACCGGCACGCCCACTTATGCCTCCACCTACTATTACACGCTACAAGTTGCCGACGCCGCCGCATCACCGCTCACCCAGACTCGCGACTTCATTCATGTCATTGGCGTGCAGATCGGTGATGCCAACAATGATGGCCACGTGGACATCTCGGACGCCGTCTTTCTGATCGCTTACATTTTCTCGGGCGGCCCGGCGCCGAACCCACTCACCCGCGGCGATGCCGACTGCAGCGGCTTCATCGACATTTCCGACGTGGTATATCTGATTGCTTATATCTTCAGCGGCGGCCCAGCGCCCGGCTGCAAGTGACGTCTGTTTGATAAGCTCTTGAAATGACGAGCGCGAAGAGTCATCTGCTCTTCGCGCTTTTCATTTCTAGTATGATAGATCAGTGTTGCCTGGCCGAGAGTTCACTAACTGCCGCAGGGGGCAGGACCGTTTGAGAAGATATAAGCGATAAGATAGACGACATCGGATACGTCTAGGGTTCCGTCGCACTGAACATCTCCCGCGTTAGCTGGGCAGGGCGGCTCGCCTCCGGCAAACACAAAATTCACCAGCGCTATAACGTCGCTCACGTTGATTCCCTGGTCAGCACTTCCATCCGCATTGCCAACCTTGTAGTTAAATTCGGATGTCCCGATATCCCTGGCTTTGCCAATGAATCCGCCCGCACCCGGGTCGCCGGCATCAATGCAAGGGGAAGTGCACAACAGCCGAAAATCTCCGTTTGCTGCATCGACGAATTGGGGATCAGCCGAAATGTCGTGTGGGCCCGCTTGAACAACCTCAAGATCGTCGCCTCCGTTACCCCAGACGTCATTGTAGTCAGATTCAATCCTATATCCCTGCAATCCGTGCCCCGTGTTCTGGACAATTATGTTGCCGCGCACCGTTGTGCCAGGCTCACAGAGGGTGAGAACCCCGACGCGATTGCCGATTATAGTATTATTGGTTATGATCGGCGTTCCAGCACAAACCTCGATTGCGGCATGGAAGCCGGGCCCCTGGCTGCAAGCAGTGACTACGTTGTCGTGGATGAAAGTCCGGTAGAACTGTACAAAATTGTTAGAGAATATTGCGCAGCCCGTGATTCTTTCGAATCTATTTCCAGAAATCTCTTTAGCGTTGTACACGATCACACCACCGCCTACTATATCGTGAAAGTAATTGTCTACAATATTGGCACCCCTGGACTGGAGATTCACCACGGCAAATTCGTCGCCTTCCGATACGCTAAGGTTACGGAATTCACATCCTCTCAAAGTCACACTAGTATTGACTCCTTGAATTGCCCTCTTGGCATTCTGGAAAACGAATCCCTCAATGAGGCTGCTGGAATCGCCGTATTGGATTCTCAGTATGTTGTCGTTTCCTCCGCCGTCAAGAATCGTCTCTCCTAGGACACCGGATGCCCTAAGTATCAGGCTCTTGCCATTAATGTTCAGATTCTCTTGATACGTGCCCGGAAGGACAACGATTGTATCGCCTTTAGTGCAGTAATCGATGGCCTTTTGAATTGTGCTTTGGTCGATCGGTACTATAACGGTAGCGTTTAGCCGAGTGGTGAACGGACTTACGAACGACCACGCTGACTCTTCGTATGAATCACTGCACCTTGCCCGCCACCAGTACCTAGTATCGGGCAGAAGGCCTGGAATAATCCCCGTACCTGTTTGGGGAACTGTTTCTGGCACGTCGTTTAATTCGAAAACACGGTTTTCCAGATTCTCGTCGGCGAAGATCTGGAAGTCATAAGTCCAGTAATCATTCTCCTTATCTAACCCATCCTGCACTATCAATTGAATCATCCAGACGGGCAGCACTTGGCCGAAAGTTGGGAATAAAGGAATAGGCCTGCTGGTCCTGCTATTCATATAGAAGGAGAGCTGGCTCCAGTCACTCCAAATGTCGTCAGCCTTGACTCTCACGCGCACATAATACCGACCCCCATCGACTAATTCCAATCCACCGTACTGCGCCAGGCTGTCGTCTCCGGTCGTTATTCCAGGTGACCACATGTCAATAGTCTGCCAAGTGTAGTCAGAACTCACCTGTATTTCGTAGGCCGTTTGCGGTCGCCCAGGATCTACGAATTTCCATTGGAATCGCGGCGAATGACTTACGACTCTTTCGCAGTTTTCGCCTGCCAGAATTAAGCCCTGGGCATGAGGCAACGGTCGATGACTGTCGAACCATCTTGCCCCAATATCACTTCTCGTACCGTCCGGATCGTTGTACTTAGGATTCGGATCCCCTGCATCGACACAAGGCGATGCATCGGACAATCGGCAGTCGCCATGAAGCGGGTCAACAAACATGGGAGGTGTAGTTATCCCGTATGGTCCGGGATCGCTGGCGGTAAGATTGCTCCAGAAATCGTTATAATCTACGACTGTCGTTGGATTCAGGTACTCGAACGCTCTTTCGTATCTGTTAGTGATTATATTGTTAACAATAGAGTTGTTTGGCCCCATCATTCTTAATCCGTAACCTTCACCAACAACGGTATTGTTTACGAATCTACAATCCGGACCATCGCAGATAGTAGGGTAATAGATCATTCCGCCGAAAATGCAGTGCTCAATGCTCACAACTGTGACACTTGATGAAGCCACAGCACCATAAATGCGTGTCCCAAGGAATGCGCAATTTCTAACGATGGCGCGGGATGAATACCAGATTATGATGTAGTACGTGATATCGTCTTCATGAAATGAGAATCCGTCAATCACGATTGAAAGCCCGCTTTCGTCGCTGTGTACCGAGCCGAGTGCTGTTTCAGAAGGACCTTCCTTCGACACAAGGCAAATTGACTTGCCATGAAAATCCACATGCTCCGGGTAGCTTCCACTACTCACCAGCACCGTATCCCCGTCCGACGCTGCATCAATGCCCGCCTGGATCGTAGGTTGTTCGGCGGGAACATGAATCGTGGTGGCGGTCGAAACCGACATAGAAACCAGCAGAATAGTTGCGATCAATATCAATCGGTGCATAAGTCAAACCTCCCTGAGAAGCAGAATTGGAACACGAATACAGCGGCTTGCCCTCGCCGTGTTTGTAGATGGTCGCTGTATTATGTCACCCACATTATAGCTTGAAAAAACTCACAGTCAAGAACTATTCCCGACAATACCGACCATTATACAGATGCTTTTACGGAATATTCCCACTCAACATCTGAGTGGCGTCGGAGCCCTTGACTGGCGCAGCGGAAAGGATTTCTGCGCTCCCCTTGCCAATCACCCCGCCTTCCGCCTATATTGATTTCCATGCCACCCAATTCGACCGCCGCGACACCCACACGTCCAGAGGGACTACGTCACATTTTCCGCGCGCTCAAGAACCGCAACTATCGGCTCTTCTTCACCGGCCAGAGTTTCTCGCTGATCGGCACCTGGATGCAGTCGATTTCCCTGAGCTGGCTGGTCTATCGCCTGACCGGTTCGGCTTTTCTGCTGGGTCTGATCGGCTTCACCAACCAGATTCCCGTCACCGTTTTTGCTCCCATTGCCGGGGTTTTTGCCGATCGCTGGAATCTGCGCCGCACGATTGTCATCACGCAAACCCTGGCCATGTTGCAGGCGTTTGTTCTGGCGACATTGGTGTTCGCTGGCAGCATCCAGGTTTGGCAGATAATCGCACTCAGTCTCGTGATCGGTTTGATCAACGCCTTCGACACCCCGGCGCGGCAATCATTCATCGTGCAGATGGTGGACGACAAACGCGACTTGGGCAACGCCATCGCCATGAATTCATCTATGGTCAACGGCGCGCGTCTGATCGGTCCGTCGATTGCCGGAGTGTTGATTGCCTGGGTAGGGGAGGCCGTCTGCTTCCTGGTCAACGGCATCAGCTACATTGCCGTAATTATCGCGCTGCTGTTGATGCGCGTTAAGCGTCGGGAAAAACAGGCCAACGGCGGCAACGTGTTAACCGATTTGAAAGATGGAATTCGTTACGTCCATGGTTCGCCCCCGATTCGATCGATTCTGTTGTTGACGGCTTGCGTCAGTCTGATCGGGCTGTCCTATCCATCGCTGTTGCCGATTTTCGCCAAAGACATTCTGCATGGCGGTCCGCGCACGCTCGGGTTCCTGATGGGCGCCACCGGCGTCGGCGCGCTGTCCGGTGCGCTCTACCTGGCAGCACGTCGGAATGTCGTCGGCCTGGGACGAGTGCTGTCGATTGCGTCGTTGGTGCTCGGCTGCGGGCTGATTCTGTTCTCGCTGTCCGAGACATTTTGGGTGTCACTCGGCATGATGTATCTGATGGGACTCGGCATGATGATTCAGGTGGCGACCAGCAACACGCTGCTGCAAACCATCGTCGATGACGACAAACGCGGGCGCGTGATGAGTCTGCATGTGGTATCGTTCATGGGAATGATGCCGATCGGCACGCTCATTGCCGGGTCGGTCGCATCCGCCATCGGTGCGCCGCTGACGCTGCGCATCAACGGCGTCGTCTGCATCCTTGCGTCGCTGATCTTTATGCTCAACCTCCCGAATTGGCGCAGACATGTCAGGCCGATATATATCGCCAAAGGAATTATTCCTCGTCCGACACCTAACGACTGACGGCGACAAGGGGGCAGATTACGAGACCCGGATATTCTTGTTTTCTCGCTTGACACAATGAGGGGTTATCGAGTTTATTGTCGATAGCGAAAGATTGATTGTAAGTTGCCAACGATTCCGGAAATTGACCGGGAATCCTTGGCGGCATAATATGGGAGGGACATCTGATGTTGGAATCCTATCAACTGCAGAATGTGATCTGGTCATTTGCGGCGGGCGCAATTGTGGGCCTTGCGATTGCGTTCGGACTGAAATGGCCGCGCTCGAAAGTTGCGTTTGCTATTTCGCTGGTCGTCAATTTTCTATGCCCATGGATCGGCAGGACGACCTATTTGATCAACGATTCCGACCGCTTTATCATTCATCTTAATCTGTTTTTAGTGGCCATGTTGGCAGCGATGAATATGATGTTCTTGATTCGCTATTATCGGAAAGCGGTGCGGGCAGGGGTGTAGGAAGAAGAGAAGCAGTGAAAGGATGCCCCCCCCTGAAACTAGGCGGCGAGCGGGGACAAAGCCGGTACGACCAACAGCGTTTTAAGAAGGGAACTATCGTGGGGCTCGATATCTACGTAGGTTCGCTTGTCAGATACTACGTCGGCAATTGGGAGACCGTTGTCAGCAAGTGGGCGCGTAAACAGGGGGTGGTATATGCGACCGTGCGCCCTAGCACACAAGAAAGCGATGTCGTCACAGACGAAACTGTGATAATGGATTGCATCCGATTATGGCGTTACAGTCTGAGCAAAGGATTGAGCAAATTTCTAGTGCCCATTCTCGAGTGGGAGGAACGACCGGATACTCCCTATTTTACTGATAAGCCAGACTGGGACGGTTACGCCTGTTTGCTTCTGATGGCGGCACACCACGAACATCCCGAAATGCCGAAGCCTGAGAAGGCGACCAACGAATGGGGCGGCGATCCGGCATTTGTGGCGTCAACTGCTGACGATTTCAAATCGCGATTTAATCACATCCTCTTGCCGGAACTCTGGTTGCCCGTCGATTTTGGGTCTGTTTTTAGGTCTGAAGACTTGGCTGGGCAAGAAGTTCCGCTTGGTTCTTCGATGGAGCTACTTAGAGAACTTGAGATACTAAATTCGGAAACCGTGCGGGGCTCAGACTACGATATTGCGCAATGGATATATGACGGTCCCGGAAGTGAGCAGCGCTTTAACGAGGCAGCTCGGTTTGGTTTGGCCATGTTCTTGCATCACGCAAGATTGTCGGTGAAGCATCGACTGCCGATGAAACTTGATTATTAGACTTTGTAAGTCAAGACCGCTTCGGTTGTGAAATCTCGCTGGTCGGGACTGGATTACCAATATTATGAGAATCCTAGCTGCCGCGCTTCTGACATTAATTGCAGTCGTCCTCTCATGTGATATTGACTTGCCCAGCGAAAAAATCGATTTCGCCCACTTCGTAGGTACTTATCAGGCGGATTTTGGCAGTGCTGAGATAGATCAAATTGTCTTTCGACCCGATTCTACTTTCACACACTTTTACCAACCTCGCGAGGGACAGTTGATGTCCGACACGGGAACATACCGTTTCGTACCACATCTTCCATATGATGAATATTCAGTAGAGATTGAACATCTAGTTCTTCATAGCAATGAAGAACTTTGTATCGGAGCTGTAGAGCTTAGGCCGGGTGAAGTGCGCGTTCTCAGAAAGGGTTACGTCGTCAAGAAGAGGCAACATAGGCAGTGGGTAGAGTTGTGCCACAATGAACGACGTGATTTTGTCAAGATCGACTGACTAAGTCCCGACGCTCATCAGTTCGGTAGGTTAAACATTCCTGTTTGACTTCTTGTGACTGCCACCGACGACGGGGACAAACAAGAATGTTTATCCTACCGGAACGGCTCCGACAGCGGCGTATCTACCTGTGCGTGGTATATAGGAAGCGTGTCGAAAGATAGGGGCGGAAGCTGCAATATGCGTTGGCGGCATAGTGGCATGGGACTCGGAACGCGGACCTACGAGAATAAGTGCAAGACCGAGGCGGTTTTGAGCTACGGACTGTTTTATTCTTCGAGTAACCGTAACGCTTCCTGATTGAAGCTTTTCGCTTCGACCTTCTGCTGTAGTAATATCAGAACCTGGCGACACTTCTCTCGTCCCAAACCGACAATGGTGATTGAGTCACCAGTCCCAGAAGCGATTCTTAGGATCAGCAGGGAACGACGATCGACCGTGAGAGAGA
Organism: uncultured bacterium; assembly: GCA_963726455.1. Taxonomy (GTDB): domain Bacteria; phylum Zixibacteria; class MSB-5A5; order CAIYYT01; family CAIYYT01; genus CAIYYT01. The sequence goes on along the minus strand of CAVSCK010000004.1, from coordinate 1,219,720 downwards.
TCCTTCCGATATCCTCGTATCTAATCAGTCTTGAAAACAACAGTATCCTGCTTGAGACTACATTACCACTAACAACAGAATCGACCATAAAAAGCGCCCTGGAACTCAGCAAATAAGCGAAGCCACCGATTCCCAGGACCAGAAAGTATATCGCCGGGAAGACGACTAGTGATTTGTGAATCTGGTATCCTCTGTGGGCCTCAAATGCACCCCATACAATCATCATTGTCAGCAGCGGAGATAGGATCAGAAGAACCTGCCGACTGCCCACGGACAGCATACGCCGCGCTTCTCTTACATCTCGAACCAATGCCACGCTGCTTCGTTTGCCGGATTTCGAATCTTGCGAATCCCAGATGTTGATATTTGCCATTCCGATCCCTTCGATACTACTTCAATTGGGAGCCACTTGATCTATAGGTCAGAACCGCTTCGCTCTTGACACTGTCTTCTCTATTGGTTAGTTCGCCTAGTCCCCGATGAGCAGAATGCAAGCTAAGGTTGGGGATGTCAACGTATTTCTGTTTGTCCAAGGGTGCGGCGAATGAGGACGTGGGGTGCGCGGAACAGTCCCGCCCTTGCGGGCGGGGTACCCAGTGTCGGGTTCCGCGCTGCGCTGGGAACCCGACCTACGAAACCAAGTGTCAAGTCCGAGGCGGTTTTGAGCTACGCGTTCGAATTAGCCTGGATTCCCGCCTGCGCGGGAATGACACGGCGCGGTAGGGACGTTTACAAATCTTCTTCCCTCAATGGCGGCGATTTCTTATCCTCTCTTCGCAATGAAGGCGTCGACGCAAACTCTGATTCATAATATCTCGCAGCTTGTCACTTGCCGCCATGATGGGGACAGTCCCAAAATCGGCGAGGATTTCGGGCGGTTGGAGTTATTTGAAAAGGGTGCGATGGTCGTTGAAGGGGAACGGGTGGCCTGGGTCGGGCCGGAAGCGGCGCTGGGATCAAGCTACTCCGGACGCCGTTTCGAGACCACTGTCGACGCTCTGGGAAGCGTGGTCACGCCCGGTTTGGTCGATCCGCATACGCATCCGATTTTTGCCGCCACGCGCGAGCATGAGTTCTATCTGCGCAACGCCGGTAAATCATATATGGAAATCGCCGAAGCGGGGGGCGGGATTCGCAATTCGGTGCGCCGGACCCGCGCCGCCAGTTTCGACCACTTGTGCGAAAACGCGCAACGATTCCTTGACCGCATGCTGCAATCAGGCACGACCACTATCGAAGCCAAGTCTGGATACGGGCTGTCGACCGAGGCCGAAATCAGGTCGCTGGAGGTCATCGACTGGCTGAACGCCAATCACAATATCGACCTGGTGCCGACGTTTTTGGGCGCGCACGAATTTCCGGATGAGTATCGCGACAACCGCGAGGGCTATGTGCGCCTGTTGATCGAAGAAATGATTCCCGAAATTACGCATCGCAAGCTGGCGGTGTTCTGCGACATCTTCACCGAGCAGGGCGTGTTCGATATTGCGCAGTCGCGGCGCGTCATGACTGCGGCCAAGGGGCACGGGCTGAAACTGCGCTTTCATGCCGACGAACTGAAGTCAATCGGTGGCGCCGAACTGGCAGCCGAAATGGGCGCCGTCAGTGCCGACCACCTCGTCTATGTTTCGGACGCCGGAATCGCCAAGATGGCTGACGCGGGAGTCATTGCTGTGTTGCTGCCCGCGACGACGTTCTTCCTCGGGCACAAGCAGTATGCTCCGGCGCGCATTATGATCGATAGGGGAGTAGCCGTGGCGCTGGCAACTGATTTCAACCCCGGTTCATCCTGTACCACGTCGCTGCCCGCCGATATGACGATTGCGGCGATTTATCTTAAGATGACGGCCGAGGAAATTCTAAATGCCGTGACTTTCAATTCGGCGTGTTCGCTCGGCCTGCAGAAAGAAATCGGTTCACTGCAGCCACAAAAACTCGCCGATTTCGTAATCTGGGATGTAGAAAACTATGAACAGATTCCGTATCTATTTGCACAGAATCCCGTTCGCAGCGTTTATAAACGAGGGAGAAGGGTCGTTTGAGAGCCGTCATAGTAGTGTGTGTCGGACTGATTTTCGCGGGGTGTTATTCGTTTTCCAGTTCATCCCTTGGCGGTGTTAAGACCGTCGCGATACCGCAGTTCGACAACAAAACCACGCAGTACGGCATTCAGGACGATTTGACCAGCAAAGTTACGGAGCGATTTATCGCCGACAACACGCTGAAAGTCGTCGCACAATCCGACGCCGACGCTGTCCTGCGCGGGGAAATCGTCAAGTACGAGCGAGTGCCGTATACCTATGACGCCGCCAGCAACGTCGCCGAATATAAGGTCAACATCTACGTGAACGTGGTTCTGGAACGTAAGGGTGGTAAATCGCTTTATGAAAAGTCCAACATGCTCGGTTTCGGCGTCTACAATGCCACCAGCCAGACCGAGGATGACGGCAAGTCGGCCGCGATCGATAAACTTGCCCAGGATATTGTCGATGAGACTACCAAAACCTGGTAAGAGCGGTTGCGCACAAGAATCCGGAGTGGTATATTACAGTGTCAAACATAGACATGAGGTCAAAATGAAATCAGCCAAGACCATTCTATCTGTAGTTTTAGTTCTTTTGATGTCGGCGTCGTTGTTTGCCGGCAAGAGCAAAGTCGGCACTACGGCCTATCCGTTCTTGAAAATCGGATTTGGCGCGAAGTCGGCTGCCATGGGCGGAGCGTTTGTCGGCTTGGCCGATGACGAATCTGCCGTCTACTATAATCCCGCCGGCATAGTGGGCTTCCAGCATAACGCGGTCTCGGCCTCATATATGAACTACATCGCCGGCATCCAGTCGGGCAATCTGGTCTGTGTTCTGCCGCGCGGCAAGGCGGTCGACCCCGGCGGCTCCGATCCGGCTTCCGGTGACGCAGAGGAGACTCCAACGTTTCACGACTCCCCGGCGGCACTGGCTTTCTCGATAACATATCTTAATTATGGCACTATCAACGGTTTTGATGATCTGGGTATTGCGAACGGCAATTTCGGCGGTTCCGACATGGCGCTGGCGGGGACGTACGCCCGCAAGCTGTCACCGCAACTTGCCGGCGGGGGCACGGTAAAATTCATTTACCAGAAGATAGACCAGTACTCATCGACGGGATTGGCTATCGATGCCGGTCTGCTATATCGAATTAAGGACGGCCGCACCAACATCGGGCTGTCGGCTTCCAATCTCGGTGTACAGCTTTCGAGTTTGTCGAAAGAACACAAAGACCCGTTGCCGGTACTGATCCGCGCGGGTATTTCCCACCGCGTCAACGAATTGCCGCTGACCGTCTCCCTGGAAGGTGTGCTGCCGGCGGACAACGATTTGTACGGTTCGATCGGCGTGGAAATCCACCCGAAGATACCGGTCTCGCTGCGGCTCGGTTATTCCACCTTCGGCCAGAATTATAAGACCGGTGGCAGCAAGGACAACACCGCCGGATTTTCATTCGGCGCCGGATTTAATCTGCCCAAGGTTGCCATCGATTATGCTTACCTGCCTTATGCCGACCTCGGCTCGCTCCATCGGGTGGGTCTGGCTTACAGGTGGTAGCGATGGCGTATCGCGTTCTGGCTGTCCTGACTCTGGTCATCTGCCTGGCAATTGGGCTGGGCTGTTCCAGTTCCGGGCCGTCACCGCGTGAACGTGTGCTATCATTTGTCCGCCTGATTCAGGCCGACTCATTGCCAGACATTCTGCCATTTATCGATGCCGACTCGGTTGCCACTTATGAGTATGGCGCGGCGCGCTACGACAGTCTGTCGCTTCAGGATAAAAAGAACCGGCTGATTAACGGCTTTCTCCGGGAAGGCGAATACCGCCGAACCTGGGCCAAGTCGCAGATTGTGGTGAACGAGGAGAAACTCCTGGACGACACCACGGCCACGGTCGAGGTTTCATTCATAGATCGAGCGACCCGGATTCAGTACTACAGCCAGATGGAGCTGAAAAAGCGCAATACAAGCTGGGTTATTTGCAGTTTCAAGATCAACTAGCCACAGAACGCCCGAGTCAAATCAAATCTTGTCGCCCTCTTTTACCACAATCCGGCGGCTGTCGCCGGTAAGCTCCATTATTCGGAAATACGCATTGAATAAGTAGCAACTTCGTACGTCATTAACTACGGTGTGCTGGCTCGCATGTAGAACTCTGGCTGCGCTCGCAAGATCATGTACTATGTGACTTTGATACCGTCCAATATTCCTGCCCGGCAAAAAATCCCTTGCGCCGCTACGCCCGGTTTTGTATTGTGCGAACTGTTATTTTTTTGGAAGATAGCTGTTCTGATTATATGGTCACGGAGGAGATAATGTCGGTTGGGAAAACGCTCACTGCATTTCTATCTACTTGTATACTAGTAGTTCTACTGGCCGGTTGTACCGGCAAAGAGGGCCCGGCTGGGCCTCCAGGATATCCCGGGGAACCGGGGCCTCCCGGACAAAATCTGGTGGCAACTCCGATCACAAGCCAAGACTTTGGAGTTCTAATTGCCAACAGCACCGCAGCGGATTATGTCGGAGCATACAATGTTTCGCTGACATCCGATACGCTCGCGTCCGGCGCAAACAAGGTAATCGCTTTCCCAATTTCGACTCCACCGGCGATCGACGGAGTTGATGGCGGCGGCGTCGAGTGGAAGAGCGCCGTGACATACAACGTGGCTCTGGATTCGATTGCGGGCGCTTACAGCGGAATCACGAACGTAGAGATTCGCGCGGCATTCGACCGCACTTATGTCTATATGCAGTTCAAATGGCAGGAAGTTGCCAATGGCGAGTTTATTCCGGCCGCAGATGTGACCAAACGCCAGTGGGTGTTTGACAGCACGGGAGCTTCGTGGTCGCAGTCGGGTGGTGAGGATCGGCTGCTGGTAAGCTGGGCATTGACCAACATCACAGGTTGGGCCAGTGAAGGCGCGAAAGCGATATTCGACGGCGCCAATTTCCGCACTCCCGCTGCCGGTGAATTTGCCGACCTGTGGGAATGGCAATCCACCGAAACAAATTACTCTGGTTGGCTGGCCGACAAGATTGTTGGTTTTGCCGCTTCGGGAGACAACTCCGCGTACGACGTAGGCGTTTCGCCCGCCTTTGTGATAGAGAACCCGGCCAACAATGGCAATCCGACTTACATGAAAGCCGGTTCGACGGTTTATGGATCAACATATCCGTTGCGCAGCTTCGATTACACTCTATTTGCCAATCCGACCAACGGCTGGCGCAACGGTGCGACCGTTCCCGGTTATATTTTCTTCGCACCGTCCGGCTCCGCCGCTGATGTGAGAGCCAGAGGAACTTTCGATACCGGCACCGGCGTATGGACGGTTGAACTGAGCCGGATGCGAAAGACCGGTAATGGCGACGATGCTGCATTTTAGGCCAACAGGGAAACGAGAAGAGGAACCTATGAATCTTGACTATAGCTCTCCAGTTTTGGAAATATTAGGGAGGAATTAATGCGTAAGTGGAGTCTCATAATCTTCTGTCTGGTGGCGTTAGCCGGCCTGATAGTGATTGCGGGGTGCGAAGGCGATGCGGGGCCGGTCGGCGGCAAGGGACCGGTTGGGCCGATTGGACCGGGTGGCACGGATACAGAGCTAATGCCTCCTGCTGGACGCACTATCGCTTTCGGTATCACCAATGACAGTCTGAGAAAAGTCGACGGCTCAACCCGAGTTTATCTGACATTTGATTCAACGGCTACCGGCACCGGTGACACTTTGGTAGCAAACCGCGTCTCAATTCCACCTCTCATCGATGGTGTCGACGGTGAGGAGACCGAATGGGGTGCGCAAAAGTCCAGGATCAGGCCGACATATCTGACACTGCCCGATACGCTTCCCGGACCGGGAACCAAAGTCGTCACGGCGCGCGCCGCGTACGACGATCAGAACGTCTATTTCCTGTTCCAATGGCAGGAGCAACCTATCAAGACAAAGGTCGACAACAAGGATCTGTACTATTTCACGACTTCAGAGACATATGAAATGAATGTTCTGGGATTCAGCGCCCGTGCCTTTCACGGACTGGACACAAATCAATATCAGTACAACTGCGCGACCAAGACCAAAATTGACAGCTTATTCACCTATATGCGCATCAAGTACGATTCCCTTTGCGCACTGGGCGATCCTTGCATGTGCTGGAACACGCGCGCGATTGCCGATACGACCTTTGTTTGGAAGCCGGGCACAGATGGCGAAGACCGTCTGGTTCTGTTCCTGCCCAAGGAGAATCCTCCGCAGGGCTGGCAGAATGTCGCCTTCAACAATTATTTCAATTTCACCGGCACGCCTGATCCAATTCCGTCGAATATGTTCGTAGACGTCTGGGCGTGGGGATCGGCGACCACCAAACCGGTTGCCATAGCGGACGACTGGAGCATCACTTCGGCAGGCTTACGTCCGGATGCCGGCCAGGCGCCGTACATCAACAACTATCTGCTGCCCGACTCGACCCCAAGGTACATGAACCGCCTCGACCCCGGCATGCGTACTGATTCGACCGGTGGAACGATGCAGAACCAGATCTATCCGCTGTGGTACTTCGACGCCGTCGGCTTTGTGCAGAAAGGGTGGACGCGCCGCAACATGAACTATGTACCCGGAATCGTGACCACAATTCCGAGTGGCAGCCGTGCCGACGTTTACGCTGTCGCCTCGTTCGACAACTCTCTGGGCACCTGGACCGTGGAACTTAAACGCGCCCGCAAGACCAACAGCGGCGACGACGTGCAGTTTTAGAAGGAGCCGACTACGATGAAAAGAATCATAATAACTCTCTTGACGGGCCTGGCTGCGCTCCTGCTGCTGTCGATCTTTGGTTGCGAGGGCAACCCCGGCGGCCGCGGGGTTACGGGAGATCAAGGCGATCAGGGCAATCCGTACACTGCGCCGGTGCCGGACAATCGTTTCTTCTCGCTGGCAATCGGAAATAACAGTCTCACGACACACAACGGCGCGCCGAAAGTGTATCTCGCGTTCGACACGCTGCATCAGAATGCCGGCGATACTGTCGTCTGCCAACGACTGATCAATGGCGCGGCGCCGATTATCGATGGTGTCGACGGTGGCGCGAGTGAATGGGGCGCCAAGTACAGCGACATCAATTTGCGTAAGATGGCCGGTTACGACAACGGAATCGAATCGGCGCGAATTCGTGCCGCCTTTGACGAGAATTTCGTCTATTTCCAGGTAAAGTATACTGAGGTGGACGTCCCGCAGTTTGGTGTCACGGCCGCGGCGACTCTCGATACCCGGCGCTGGATACATGGACAGGACTCCGTGCGAATCGGAAATCCGCCGGATACGTCCTGGGTTTATAATCCACTGAATATACCGATCTGGAAGGTGATCAATGCCGACCAGGACCAGGATCGCGTGATGTTTATGTTCGAAATTACGCCCATGTTCTGGTTCGACCACGACGGTTGCCTTGTCACCTGTCATGAGAGTCCTGTCAAGCTCGTGCAAAATCAATGGGTCGCCGACATGCCGGGTACGTACTTCCATAGCACTTTGCTTCCGAAACCTCGCTTAGATCTCTGGAGTTGGTCTTCGATCTCTTCCAATGTTACAGGTCATGCCGACGACAAATACATGTCGTACAAAACGCAGAAGAAGACCGACGGCTATGACGACAGGTACACCGACGGTGTAATCGCTGATCTTGGCAATGGTCCCGAAATCCCTAACGAAGATTATGTCTGGGCCTTGTCAGGCGGAGCGATAGTGGTATCCTACAATCGGCCGAAGTACCAGTCTGCCAACGATCCCAATTCCAGTGCGGCATATCCGCTGTGGGATTGGCAGATCGCCAAGCCGAATTCGGACGGTTGGGATAGTCTGGCTACTGTTCCCTGGTTTGTCACCACGATGCCTTCCGGCAGTCGTGCAGATGTCATGGCCAAGGGGCAGTTCGAAAACGGCACCTGGACTGTCGAGTTCAAGCGCGCACGCTTTACCGGCAACGGAGACGATACGAGGTTCTGACGCTTATACCTCAAGTAACGACACTGTACAGGTCGCCGGCAAACCGGCGACCTGTTTTTTTTGCGCACAATCTGCTTGCCCGCCCGCCATCCGAAGCTTACTTTGTCGATGTGAACTTTGTCGTTTGACTCCGCTTTTAATGGCGGTCGAATTGGGTGGGCTCCCGATGTTGCTCAAAAGCCGTAATATCTATCTTCGCTTTCCGAGGAAATCGGACGCGGATTCCATTCAAACCGCCGTCGACGAAAGTCGTCCCGAACTCGAGCGATTCATGATCAGTCCCTGGCGCAGTCGAACTCGTGAGGATGCCGCAGCGTTCATCGAAAATTGCCGGAGAGGACGCAAGCGCCGAACCAGTTTTGGCTTCAGCATCTTCGATTCGCGCACCAAGCAATACGTCGGCCAAATCGGACTTCACGGACTCGGCGACCCCAACCGTTCCGGTGAGGTCGGGTACTGGATTCGGACCTCACAAACAGGGAAGGGGATCGGCTCGACCGCGGTTGCCCTGATGCTGCTGTTTGCATTCAAGGAGCTTAAGTTGCACAAGGTCATTTTGCGGGCCGCCGAAGACAATCTGGCGTCGTGTCGCATCGCTGAGAAACTCGGCTTTGCGTTCGAAGGCATTCAGCGGGATGAGGCGGCGTTTCGGCGTGGCCTGGTTAGTCTCAAGTGCTACAGTATGCTCGAATCTGAATTTCGCGCGCACAAAGTGCATATCGGCCAGATCGCAAAAGGTCACAAAATGTGATGGCGCTTGGTGCGACGCACTATTTACGTAGATTCTTTATTTGAACTGAAGAGGGAGTATCATGCTTGCTAAAGTCATTTCCGCCGCCGTACTCGGCATTGATGCTTACAACGTTGAAGTCGAGGCCGACATAACGCCGCAACTTCCGGCTTTCGCCACCGTGGGGCTGCCGGACGGCGCCGTAAAAGAGGCGAAAGAACGCGTACAGTCGGCGATCAAGAATTCCGATTTTATCTTTCCCAACAAGAAGGTCACGATCAATCTCGCGCCGGCGGATATCCGCAAGGAAGGATCGGCGTTTGATCTGCCGATGGCGATCGGCATCCTTGCCGCAACCGGGCAGATCATGCGCGAGACATTCAATGACCACGTCATGCTCGGCGAACTGTCGCTGGACGGCACGCTTAAGCCGATTCCGGGCGTCCTGCCAATGGCGATGAACATCCACAAGAACGGCGTTCGCGGCATGATCGTCCCGCGCGAGAACGCCTCCGAAGCCGCGATGGCGGACGGGGTCGAAGTTTATCCGGTCGGTTCGCTCAAGGAAGCCGTGGCTTTTCTGGAAGATGAACGCCTGGTGGCTCCATTCAAGATCGACATGAAGGAAGTATTCAATACGGCGAGGCATTACAATATTGATTTTGCCGAGGTCAAAGGCCAGGAATCGACCAAGCGCGCGCTCGAAATTGCCGCCGCCGGGGGCCACAATATTATCCTGGTTGGTCCTCCGGGTTCCGGCAAGACGATGCTGGCGCGCCGCCTGCCGACGATCCTTCCGGATATGACACTGGAGGAGGCGCTCGAGACGACCAAGATACATTCGGTCGCCGGAGTTCTTCCGGCGGACACGCCGCTGATAGCGACGCGGCCGTTTCGTTCACCACATCATACGATAAGCGATGCGGGCCTGATCGGAGGTGGACGAATCCCAAGGCCGGGCGAAGTGTCCTTGTCGCATAATGGAGTGCTCTTTCTTGATGAATTGCCTGAGTTTCGCAAAGATGTCCTCGAAATGCTGCGGCAGCCGCTGGAGGACGGACTAGTCACAATCTCGCGCGCCATGACGTCGCTGACTTATCCCTCGAAGCTAATGCTCGCGGCGGCTATGAACCCGTGTCCCTGCGGCTATTATGGCGACATTGCGCACGAGTGCAGTTGCACGCCGATACAGATTCAGAAGTACCACAGCCGGATATCGGGGCCCTTGCTGGATCGAATTGATATTCACATCGAAGTACCAGCCGTTAAATACAAGGAACTGGCTGATACCACGCTGGCGGAAAAGTCGGAATTCGTGCGCGAACGGGTCAATGCCGCCCGCCGCCGGCAGCATGAACGATTTGCCGGCCTCAAGCACATTCACTGCAATGCGCACATGGAATCCAAGGATATTCGCGATTTCTGCCCATTGGACGAAAGGTCGCACGACATGCTGCGCACCGCGATCAGCAAACTGGGTCTATCGGCGCGCGCCTATGACCGTATTATCAAAGTCGCGCGCACGATCGCCGACATCGCGGGGACACCGAATATCGAAACCGCGCACATCGGCGAAGCGATCCAGTATCGGAGTTTGGATAGAAATCTGTGGATGAATTGAAATAGCAGGTAGCGATTTCACGCCCGCGCCGGAGCAGCCCCTCGCATGACTGCAGGACGGGATTTTTTAGTTGGCGCGTCGGGGCCCGTTTGCGTAACGTGTCGCATCGCTATGGATTCTGTTCTTCGATTCGTAATCCGATCGCGCCTGCACGCCGGTAGCGCCGCCCTGATCGTGCTTGGCGCGCTGTCCGCCGGTCTGGGTCTCAAAGGATTTCTGCTGCCATCAGGTTTCATTGACGGCGGGGTCACGGGAATCTCGCTGCTTGTCAGCAGACTGACAGCGGTACCGCTGCCGTTGCTGATCATCCTATTCAACATACCTTTCATCTTGCTGGGGTTCCGGCAGGTCAGCCGCGAGTTCGTCGGGAAGACGATCTTTGCCATTCTGACATTGTCACTCTGCCTGCTGGTCATACCGTACCCGGTGGCCACGCAGGACAAGCTGCTGGTGGCGGTGTTTGGAGGTTTTTTTCTCGGCTTGGGCATCGGACTGTCAGTGCGAGGGGGAGGAGTGCTCGATGGTACGGAAGTGCTGGCATTGTATCTCAGCAAAGTGGTTGGCGCGACCATCGGCGACCTGATTCTAATAATCAATATTATCATTTTCACGTCGTCCGCGCTGTTGCTCAATCTTGAGACTGCCCTGTACTCGATACTGACGTATCTCGCAGCTTCAAAGACCGTCGACTTCGTCATCCAGGGACTAGAAGAATACACTGGAGTCACCATAGTGTCGGCGAAAAGCGAATTGATCAGAGAAACGGTGCTCCATAACCTTGGCCGAGGCGTAACTGTGCTGAAGGGGCAGGGAGGGTACGGCAAGGGCGGCGATAAGGGGTCGGACATCGACGTACTGTTTGTCGTGATCACCCGACTTGAAATCTACAAGCTCAAGCAGGAAATCGAGGAGATCGATCCGTCCGCCTTTGTGGTAATGCACAGTATCAACGACACCAAAGGCGGCATGATCAAGAAGCGGCCGCTTAGCTGACAAATATACTCCGCTTGGCAGATGACGTAGGATGATGCTGCGGTCTCGTTATGCCAGCCAACCGTTTTCGCTTGCGAGCCGTTAAACATGGTGTAATATCATGTCAGTAATGTTTCTCGCAGGAGGGTTACATGAAAACTTTCGTGCTCATGACGAAACTATCGCCGGAGTTCCTCAAGAATCCCAAATTGCGCGCCGCCAAGGGCCGCACCTGGCTTGACAAGGTCAGGAAGAGTTGTCCCAAGGTGAAATTTCTCAGCCACTATGCGTTGCTGGGAAATTTCGATTTTATGGACATTTACGAGGCGCCCGACGAGGAAACTGCAGCGAAAGTGTCGTTGATCAGTCTGGCTAACGGCGCCACGTCTGCCGAAAGCTGGACGGCGATTCCGTACAAACAGTATTTGAAACTTATCAAGCAGTTGTGAAGTTGTCCGGCGGACTGTTGAACATGATCGTCTTTCGTTCGTCTTTTCTTCGGATGGACAAAACTACACATTTGTCTCGGGGATGCCTTCTGTCGATACTCCACATCAAGAGGTTGTTTAAGTGACTACTAGAAAATTCGCCATACTAATCGCTGTCGCCGCCGCTCTCTTGTTCGGCAGCGTCGTCTCATCAGCTACTGACGTCAAGATCAAGATTCGTCCCGCGCGCCTGCAGTCCGACAGTCTCAAGGTGTGGGTTTATTTCGCTGACAAAGGCAACGACGAGATTCCGATGTCCAAGCGAGTCGCCGTGAATGATGCCGCCGAAAGGCGCCGCGCCTTGCGGGGCGGTCTGGCTGATTACGATTATTATGATCGCGAGGTCAATCCGGTTTACGTCGATCAGCTCAAGCCTTTGGTTAAACGCACGGTGGTCGAATCGCGCTGGATCAATGCTGTCAGCGCCTGGGTGTCGCCCGCACAATTGAACGATATTGCCGCGCTGCCATTCGTGACCAGTATCGAGGAAGTGGCAGTCTATATTCGCAAGCTGGAGCCGATTTCGCCGGTTGATACGGCGGAATTATACAAACAAGTCGGTCAGTATCCGCCCGACTATGGTCCTTCATTTACTGAAATGCAGCTTATTCAGGTGCACCGTTTGCATGCGCTGGGATTGAAAGGGCAGGGAGTCAAAATTCTGATTCTCGACACCGGATTCAAGCTGTCACACCCGGTGTTTGGACAGCTCAGGGTTGATTCCACCTGGGACTTCATTAACAACGACGTCAACGTTGAGGATCCAACTGATCCCGGTGAAAGCAACACCTCAACTTCACAGCAGTTCCACGGCACCGCGACGTTATCGTTATTGGGCGGATATCTGTACGGCAGCATGATCGGCGTGGCAAATCAGGCCGATTTCCTGTGTGCCAAGACCGAAATAGTTGCGCAGGAAGTCCGCATCGAGGAAGATTACTGGGCAGCCGGAATCGAATGGGGCGAGCGGCTGGGTGCCGAGGTCGTCTCCAGTTCGCTCGGATATATCGACTGGTATACCTGGGATGACATGGACGGCCATACCGCCGTGGTTACGCTGGCTGCCGGGGCGGCTGCGCGACTCGGTGTGATAGTGGTCAACGCTATCGGAAACGAGGGCCGGATGTCGCCGCGGCCGACGCTGATCGCGCCTTCCGATGGCGACAGTGTGATTGCCGTTGGAGCAGTCAACAGCGGAGGAATCATCTCCGATTTTTCTTCCAATGGACCCACCTTCGACGGCCGGATCAAGCCGGATGTTTGCGCGATGGGTGTTGACAATTACATAGCCAACAAGAACGGGGGGTTTAGTAACGGCAGCGGCACTTCGTTTTCCACTCCGCTGACGGCGGGAACTGTCGCATTGCTGTTGCAGGCCCACCCAACGTGGCACTATGACAGTCTCTACATGGCACTGACACGCACCGCATCTCATGCTTCGTCTCCCGACACGGTGTACGGCTACGGCCTGATCGACGGGTATCGCGCGATGGAATTTGGCCCGGGTGCTATTACCGTGGTTCAAGGCATTATTGCGACACCCAATCCGTTTACGACGTCGATACAATTCTATTTTTCTCCGAGTACTTCCGGGGATTACCGCTATCGGATTTACAATGTCGCCGGTGAAAAAGTCGCCGAAACCTCTAAATTTCTGATCGGCGGCGGGAATGGCGCCGGCTATCTCGAATGGGACGGCCAGAACTACCGCCAGGAGACCGTTTCGCCGGGCGTCTACATCGTCTATCTAGCCGGACCTGGTTTGGAATCCACACTCAAAGTGTTCAAACGGCAGTAACACCTGCTCTCCTTTTCGCGTTGACTCCAGGAGCCAGAAGCCCTATACTTAGGTCTTGTGGCGCGGCAATAAAGTCGCGTCAGGGAATTAGGTTAAGGCGATCTCCGAGCGAACATGCGACTCTCTGAGTATGGTGCCATCCGGTCTCGACAACAGCAGACATCGCCAAACTATAGGCGAGATGGCATTCGCCTGACGGAATACCCCAACCCATCAAGACCCTGCAGAACATCTTCCACGGCGGAAAATCATGTCTGAAATTCTCGCCGAAGCATATCGCAACAAGACCGTGGAGTCTGTGCACTATGGATCAATAGTGGTGTCCGACAAGGACGGCAACATCCTGCATTATTGCGGCGATCCCGACCTGATCACATTCACCCGTTCCTCGGCCAAGGCATTTCAGTTCCTGCCGGTTTACGAATCGGGCGCGATCAAGCGTTTCGGATTTTCGCTGCAGCAGATCGCCATTATGCTTGGATCGCACACAGGCACGCCGGAGCACGAAAAGACAACCAAATCGAATCTCGACCTGATCGGCCTTGACGAAACGTATCTCAAATGCGGCACCCATGTTCCCATTGATTATCAACAGCAAGGATACGTTCCGTACGAAGGACAGCAATTTTCGCCCTTGGCGCACAACTGCTCGGGCAAACACTCCGGCCAACTGGCGCTGGCGGTACACATCGGTGATGATCCGGCCAATTATATCGATCCGAATTCCAAGACTCAGAAGCAGGTCAAGCAGGCCGTCGCCGAGGGCTACGACTATCCCAGCGATCAAATTCAGATGGGCACGGACGGTTGCTCGCTGCCGAATTTCGCCTTACCGCTAAAGAACATGGCCAAGGCGTACGCGCGCATCGTCACGCGTACCTCAGATTCAGCCCTTCGCCGCGAGGCCTTTGAGACGATCATCCGAGCCATGTCACAATATCCGGTGATGGTTTCCGGTCGTGGGCGTTGCGATCTGGCCGTGACTGAGGCGAGCAAGGGAGACGTGATCCTGAAAGTCGGCGGGGAAGCAGTGGAAGTGATCGGCGTGCTGTCGAAGGGTCTGGGCATCGCCATCAAAATATCCGATGGCAACATGCGGGGGCTTTACCCGGTGATCGTCGAAACACTTCGGCAGCTAGGCGTCTTCGATGATTCGCAAGTGAAAGCGCTGGCGGAATATTCCCGTCCGCAATTATATAATTTCAGAGATTTACACGTCGGTGAAATCGTGCCGGCGTTCCGACTTAAGCGAGGATAGATTGCGCAGCTATAACTCCCGTGTTCACAACTTCGTTGTCTGCAGCCGTAAGATTTAGGAGTGGTAATGGAGCACTTTGCCGAACCGTATCGCATCAAGGTAGTCGAACCGATTAACCTGATTTCGCGTGAAGAGCGGGAGCAGAAGATCCGCGAAGCGCACTTCAACATTTTTAACCTGAAATCCCGCGATGTCTTTATCGATCTGTTGACCGATTCCGGCACCGGCGCCATGAGCGACAACCAGTGGGCCGGCATGATGCTGGGCGACGAGGCCTATGCGCAGTGCGCCAACTATGATCATTTCGTGGCGGCGTTGCGTGACATTTTCGGGTTCAAGTTCTTCATTCCGGTGCACCAGGGCCGCGTCGCCGAGAATCTGCTGTTCTCCAACATCGTGAAACCCGGCGACTACATACCCAACAACACCCATTTCGATACGACTCGCGCCAACACGATCCACAAAGGCGGATTCCCTGTCGATTTCATTTGCCCGGAAGCCAAAGACCCTCACGCGCAATATCCATTCAAGGGCAACATGGATGTTTCACGGTTGGAGGAATTCATCCGCGAAAAAGGCGCCAAGAAAGTTCCGGCCTGCTTCCTGACAATCACCAACAACTCCACCGGCGGGCAACCGGTTTCGATGGCCAATATCAAAGCGACCAAGGAAGTGCTGGAGCGCTTCGGCATACCGCTCTTTTTTGATGCGGCGCGCTTTGCGGAGAATGCCTATTTCATTCAGCAGCGCGAACCGGGTTACAAGAGCAAGACAATTCTGGAAATTGCCCGCGAGATGTTCAGCTACGGTGACGGCGTCCTGATGTCGGCCAAGAAAGACGGGCTCGTCAACATGGGCGGATTTATCGGCCTCAACGACAGTGAGCTCGAATCGAAAATTACGAACCTGATGATTCTGATTGAAGGATTCCGCACTTACGGCGGTCTGGCCGGCCGCGACCTCGAAGCCATCGCGCGGGGCATATATGAAGCGCTTGACTCGCGCTATCTCGAATTTCGCACCAAGCAGGTGAAACTGCTCGGTGAGGAGTTGATGAAACGCAATGTTCCGATCATCGAACCGACCGGCGGCCACGCGGTATTCATCAATGCCGGCGAGTTCTTGCCGCATATTCCACCCGGTGATTTCCCCGGCCAGAGTGTGGTAATTGCGCTTTATCGCGAGGGTGGTATTCGCTGTTGCGAAATCGGTTCGATCATGTTCGAATCCAAGGATCCGGTCACGGGCAAATCAGAGTATGCTCCGTACGAACTGGTGCGCCTCGCCGTACCGCGGCGCGTATACACCAACGCCCATCTGATGCATGTTGCACTTTGCATGGACAAGATCCGCGAGTACAAGGACAAGATGGCGGGCTTCGAGATCATTCACGAGACCAAGTACCTGCGCCATTTTACGGCGCAGATGCGGGAGAAGAAAGAGACGTCTGTCATAAGAAAGTGAGGTTGCTAAATTGTCTTTACCACAAGCGGAGTATAGATGGGTTTCACTTCTCGGATCGTTTGAAAGACGCGAGCAGGAAATCATATTCCATGGTGGAATAGACGAAGGAATAGCTTCGGGTGCTGGGGAAACTTCAAAATTTGTGAAAATCGGAAATTACTTGTGCGATCGCACATTCAATGAAGGTAGCATCGAAGCTCTCGTTACGCTTCCAGAAACAACGTCTTATTCGAACGCCTGCAAGTTTCTCCTGGGCTATGATAGTGAAAGTAGGTCGTTCTTCTCGGCAGGAGTGGAGATTAGCAATTTCAGTCCGTTCATCTTCCGTATCCAATACTTCGACCCCAAGAGGGTCGGTCAGCCGGTGCCCCTATGGCACGACTATGCGGCAACCGGCGACCGATCGAGCGTTAAGACGGGGCAGGAATTCTCCATGAAACTGAATGCAAACGGCTCTCGCTTTGAACTCGTCATTGACGGAGTCAGTGTCGCGACAGCGAACCTTCCGATCGTGATGCCAAAGCGTCAAGTAGGAATCTGGTGCCAGAACACTGGCGACTTACGAATTCGCGATTTTCGCGTCACGCAAGAGCGCGCGAAGGTGTTTGTTGTAATGCAGTATTCCGCACCTTACAACGAGTTGTTTACTGAAGTGATCGAGCCAGTGTGCGGTTCGCGGGACATATCAGCAATAAGGGCGGACGAAACATACGGACCGGGCCATGTCCTAACCGACATTCTCTATCAAATATATACTTCGAAGTTAGTAATTGCAGAAATCACTCCAGAAAACCAAAATGTCTTCTTCGAAGTGGGATATGCATATGCCACTGGCAAACCCATCATTTTTGTTGCAGAGAAATCGAAACAGCTTCCATTTGACGTCTCCGGGTTTAGAGTTCTCTTTTAT
This sequence comes from uncultured bacterium, assembly GCA_963726455.1. Lineage (GTDB taxonomy): Bacteria > Zixibacteria > MSB-5A5 > CAIYYT01 > CAIYYT01 > CAIYYT01. The sequence goes on along the minus strand of CAVSCK010000004.1, from coordinate 1,202,457 downwards.
GAAAATAGTATAGCGGGAAAAGCCAAAATCGAGGAGCAATTGACCAGATTTATTGATGCGATTCTTTCAGAGAGTTAGCCGCTCGATTTGTCAATACCGCTTCAGTGTTGACGGGGATTTCTGATTTGTACGTCTATGACGCGCTGCTCGGAATTCCTAGCCGCCGCATATAAGTGATTCGCCGGTCTTCTAAGACTCGGAGCGCAAACTTGACTGGATCTATTTCAAGAACTGTGAGATCGCTGCTTTGCCTAAACTCCGCTAATGTTGTTCTTTCTATTATCGAACGCACGTTGGGCAATTGGGTAGCCGTTCTGACCATTCTGGCGCTGCTGATAGGTGCCGGAATACTTGATGTGTCTTCGAAAGTCGAGATCTCGATTCTCAAGCCAGCCTATTGGGTTAGAAGAAGTGACTATGATAGGTACTGCGCTAGTCGCATGAATAACACACTCCGAGCGTTCACACGGGACCTATTTCAGAATGCTGACTTTCTCGAATTTGACCTACCGCAACCGTACTATGATAGTACGAACAACGCCACTTACGACAAGCTGATGACTGACGGCTATTCTATTTACAAGTATAGGAACATTTCCATCCGTGATAACCCGCAAGATGAGCTGCTCTTGCGAGATTCTTTTGTCGAAGTGCACAATTCCCGGATTGTCGACACACTGGCAAGCACTGCCGATCAGAAGCGCGGGCTTGCTTCTGTTTACCTTCACAGGGCCATGTGGCGAGAAAGGAAGAACTCGCCCGCACGCCAACTGACCAGCGACTCTCTAAGACAGCTGTGCCAAAAGTATCCGGAGTTCGCCGATTCCACGCCCACATTTATCCCTGATGGCCTGTACTTCTCGAGACGCGTTTACAACGTCCTATCTATCGACAACAACTCCGAGAGTGAGGTAGCAGACATTCGAATTGAAGTTTCTAAGAGGCTACTCGAATTCGGTGATGATCCGCTTAAAATCGAGGCGTGGACGCTCACTTCGTCACTCGTCGCACTAGAAAGAAGGGAAGGACAGTCGGTGTCGGTAACGATTGACCGGATAGAACCGAGGACTGGCATTCAATTTGTGATCTCCGATTGGTTCGGAAGAATTCACTCGGAAGATGTCTATGTAACCCAAAGCCGCCTCAAAAGTCTGAATTCTGGGAAGTTGATGAACATCCTCTGGATCAGCATGATATGTTGCGCGGTGTTCAGTATCACTTATCAAATAGTGAATGCCTTCAAAGTGTCAAAACGCAAAGACTAGTAAACGTTTTCTCTATACCATTGTTTGTTCAGTACTCCAACGGAACCTGTTCCACCACGGGCCACGTCGTTCTACGCGTGCGAGATCTTGATATCGCCGAGGCCTACTTTGGCGGTCAGATTAATCTTCTTGTCGGCGTTGGGATAATCGGCATCCTGATGTTCCAGTCGAGCGCCGAAACCATTGTTGTGTTTGCCGAGAACGTGAATGTCGCCAATTCCGGCAGCACAACTGGCGCGTATAGGAATATTGGGCGGAACAATGATCTCCAGATCGCCCATGCCGAGGTTGCAGATCACGACGTTTTCGCCCTGCTGCATCGCGGTGGCCGTGAGGTCAATCGAAATGTCGCCGGCACCCTGATCGGCTTTCAACCCGGCGGCGTCCAGCGTCGACGGCTTCAAATGCACATCGCCGACCGTGCGCGAAAACTTTTCGCCCACAAATTCAGTCCACTTATCTCCGGACCAATAACGCCGGCGTGAGTGGCTCACTATCTCTTCGATACCGATGGCGATCAAAATCAGCGGCCAGAATTTGGCGATAAATTCTCCCAAACTGAAATCAAACCACCCCACATTGTTCCCCAGAATCGCAAACCCGATGAGGATCATAAGGATTCCAAAAAACCAGCGCATGGCTTCTCCTTTTCTAATTCACTTTGCTCGTGAACCGTCCAGTCGATCCGGCAACCACCCCGCGAGCGATAAACTCCTTATCGGCACGATCGGCCGCCGGCCCACCTGCGGTCGCATTAATATCGTTGATATCGCAATACACTATCAAGGAAATTCTCTTGACTAAGTAGGAGGGGGCTGATAATTTCCCGCAACTCTCGGCGGCGTATGCCGTACGTCGCGGGAGTAGCCGGAGCGCATTTGCCGCCCGGTGGAGTGTGTCAGAGTCCGATCAACTTGCGTCAAGAGATACTTCCACATAAAGGAGAACTACGATGAAAAGAGATTTTCTCGCCGAAACCGACTTCACCACGGCCGAGCTCAATCGCGTCTTCGACCTGTGCGCTTCCATGAAAAAGAAGAAGATTGCCCCCAAACCGCTGGCCGGAAAGGTCGTCGGCTGTATTTTTCATAAGGCCTCGTTGCGCACCCGCATCTCCTTTGAAGTCGGCGTCGCCGAGCTCGGTGGCTCGTCGCTGTATATCACCGAGAAGGAAATCGAGTTGGGAAAGCGCGAATCGATACACGATGCGGCCAAGGTGTTATCGCGCTACCTCGCCATGATCACGATTCGTACCTTTGCCCACAGCGATGTCGAGCAGCTCGCCCAACACGCCGATATCCCCGTGATTAACGCGTTAACTGATTTGCTGCATCCCTGCCAAATCCTGTGTGATGCATTTACGATCATCGAGAAGAAAGGTAAGCTCGACGGCCTAAGGATTGTTTACCTGGGTGACGGCAACAATATGGCTAACTCGCTGATAAACCTGGCCAGACGTTTCCCGATTCAAGTAGTGATCGGCACCCACCCTAACACTTTGCCTGATCAAAATTTGCTCACAGCGGCGCGAGCGGAGAAAGTAGGGAGTGTCGAGGTCATATATAACCCTAAAGAAGCAGCTACCGGTGCCGATGTACTCTATACGGATGTGTGGGCGAGTATGGGGCAGAAGCACTTGGCGGAGGAAAAGGCAAATCTACTAAAAGACTTTCAGGTTAATGATTCGCTGTTGAAACTGGCGAAGCCCGATTGTCTCGTCATGCACTGCCTTCCGGCGCTCCGCAATGCCGAGATCACCGATTCGGTGATCGACGGCCCCAACTCGGTGGTTTTCGATCAGGCCGAAAACCGACTGCATATCCAGAAAGCGATCATGCTCGTTCTCTTGGATCAGAAATTGTTGGGTACTTAATCTAACTCAAAGGAGTGCTTATGTTGCGCCGCAGTTGTTTGGCAGGGCTGTTTGTTGTCCTTGCGCTGATGTTCACATTAACCGGATGCTCTGATAATTCAACCGGAAACAACAAGATCATAGGCGATCCCAACTCAGCCAGTTTCCAGAACATGAAAGCCGCCATCGCGGCATCCATTGATTCCACTTTGTCGGTGGCGTTACGTTTTGGCAAGAACCCGTACAAAGTTGCTCCAATGGACACGATTGATATTCGTCCTGATTGGGGAGTACTCAATCCCAACGACACGCTGCTGTACAACTACTCGGACGGCTGGAACATCGTATACCTTGGCCTGACTACCGGTACGGAATACAACCACGTCTGGGTGGACTCCGCACGTTTCTTTGTCGAGTATGGCCGGATGGATGCGGATTTCAGCTATCATGTCCAGCAAATGGATTTCATCCATCACCAGACCAGCACATATAAGGGCGTCGAGAACGACTACCAAAACGCCTCGATCTACCTGAATGTTGATTTCAATAGTTACTCATTCAATGGCGGAACACTGGTAGGCATGGGGCAGTTTGTCCTCGATGATTACTATCAGACTAATTCAGGTTCAGCTCACGACAAGTACACTTTCGCGGCCAACCTGGACAACGTGGTGTACAAGCAGCCGATCAACGATCCCTACACGACGGCGTACACGCTTTCCGGCTCGATCACCTTCACCGTCACGGTCATGAAGGGCGAGATTTCGAATAGCTGGACGGTGACTGCCAATTTTGATGTCAGTGGCAACATACAGGTCACTGCGAACACCGGCAACACCGAGTATAGCTATCAGACGGCGCCGCACCTCCGGTAAGAAATCTTCCTATTCCGATTGATCAAATCAAGCCGCCTCAAACGGGGCGGCTTTTTATTTGACTTTCCGGCGCCGTTGCTGCAATTTGTAACCCCATGGAAAGGGAAGTAGTACGCTATCACGGCTGCTTTGTCTGCGGCCCGGGCAATGAAATCGGCCTCAACCTTACCTTTTACGCAAGCGACGAACTGGCTCACACTCACTGGCTTCCTGCCAAGCGTCACGAGGGCTACAAGGGCATCGTCCATGGGGGGCTGATCGCCACGGTTCTCGATGAGGTTATGCTCAAAGCGATACTCGCACATGATATCAGGTGTGTGACTGCGTCCATGGAAATCAGATATAAGGCGCCTGCCGATGTGGGCGATGAGCTCACATTCGAAGGCCGAATGACGCACCGTCGAGGGCGGATTATCATGACTACCGGACTTGCCCGCAACAGCAAGGGCGTCGTGGTCGCCGAAGCCACCGCCAAATACATGACGGTTCCCGAGGATTTCGACAAGCGTCTGTCTGACTCGTTGGAGTGATTTCCCGTCGCCTGTGCACACGGCTGCATCTATCCGGCAGCCGGTAATACCGATTCAATATCCGGGTTCTTCCCTGGCAGCCAGTAGGTCAATCTTATCTGTTGACGTGACAATAAGTTAGCCATCATGATTCGCCCGATAGTATAGATTCACGTATGTCGTTGTTCAGGCACGATAGTTGCAGCCATGCGTATCACGAATATGAAATGCTACTTCTTCGGCTCAAACCTACTGCCTGACAAGATGACGCGAAACCGCGGCATCATTTCGTTTGCCATCCCCGACTACGGCGTTCTGTTCCGTTCCCAATATGAGGGCAACCGGTACGAATGCGAATATGCCGCTGCGATTGCGCTGATCCGATTTGTACAACTCAACCAGGATCATTTCAAGGCGAAGAAGCTGGAGTTGCTGACCGATTCCCCGATTGTTGTCTATCAGGTGAACAATCGCATTGCCTCCACCAAGACCTTGCAGCGTTTTCGCGATCTGATCTTCTATTACAAACGCCGGCTCAACTTCGAATTGGTCTGGGTGCCCGCAAGTATGAATCGCGCCGGCACACCGATGGTGGAAATCGGCACCAATCCCCAGTCACCCAAATTCAACTACGACCTCTTCGACGAAAGCACCAAGCGCAAGACCGTCCAACGCTCGCAGTCGAAAACTCAAATCAAAGTTACGTAGCCAATCCAGACATAGTCAATCTCGAGATTAGGGGTGCATGCCGGGTTTCTAGTCCCGTGCCTCCGGACTAGTCGGTTGTGGGTAGTTGCGATCGGCGGCGATCTATGAATGCCGGCAGGTCGCTGAGGACCATCGCGACGAAAATCAATAACCCGCCAAGTGCGCGGCGGAGGATGAAGGTTTCGCCTCCGAGGGTCCAAGCGAAGAGAGCGGCAAACACCGGTTCGAGGGCGAGGATCAACGACACGCGAATAGGGGGGACGATCTTTTGCGCGATCAACTGCAGTACAAATGCGGAAAGCGTCGGCAGGATGGCTAGAAAGGCGACATAGCCGTAAGCGTCGGTCGATGAGGGAACGAACGGCAGTCGGAAGATGGCCGCAGTGATCAAGCTCAGGGCGCCGACAAACAGAAATTGTTGAAACGACAAGATGTAAACATCCAGACCCTGTTTGACGAAGCGGTCGACATAGAGCAGGTGCCAGGCGTAAGTCATTGCCGCGATCAAGGTCAGCCAATCGCCGCGGTTGACATCAGTCAGGCCGCCGGTCAGCAGCCAGAGGCCGAACAGCGAGATCAACACCGCCGGCATTTGCGCCATGATCCGTGCGCGGCGGTTCAGCATCAGCGTGAAGAACGGCACGAACGCAACGAACAGGCCGGTGATAAAGCCGGAGTTCGAAGCCGTCGTGTATTTCAAACCAATAGTCTGCGAAATGTACAATCCCCAGAGAATGATGCCGAGGAGCGTGCTTTCTTTCCAGTATAGAAACAGCGGCCGTTTCGCGATCTTCAACCCGATAGCCAACACCGCGGCTGCCAGCAGAAAGCGATATCCGACCAGTACGACCGGATCGATGGTCTTGAGCGAATCCTTGACGATAAAGAACGTCGCGCCCCAGATGGCGGCGGCGTAGAGCAGCGCCAGATCGGAGAGGCGAGATTTTTGTCTGTGTGGCAGCGACATGGCAGGAAGGTAGGGGATTTGATAAGATCGCGCAAACATGAAGGCCGGTCGTCACGATATCTAGCTGAACCGAGAACAAAGCGGTTCGGAAAAGAAACAGTGAGGATATATGGAACGACTCAAACCGATTGAAAGGCCGAAGGGGCTCAAGATGCGCCTGGCGTACTGGATGACACGGCGAAAATTCGGGAAGGTGATGACGCCGATCAAGGTGGTGACAGCGCGGATACCGGAGTCGCTGCGTAATTCGTATGAGACGCAGAAGTTTCAGATGAAAGGAATCAAGCTGGAGCCGGAGCTGCACCTACTGGTGACGAGTCTGACCTCGCAGATCAACGGATGCGAGTTCTGCCTTGACTTGGCGCACTCGTTTGCGATGCGTGAACATCTCAGTATGGAGAAGTTTGTCGCCCTGCCGGACTATCGCATCAGTCCGCTGTTTTCCGAGCGCGAACGGGCGGCGTTGGCGTATGTGGAGGAGGCGACGCGTAACAAACATGTTTCCGATGCGACATTTGAGGAACTTCGGAGGCATTTCAATGAGCGGGAAATTGTGGAGATCACCTGGATAAACGCGCAGGAGAATTTTTATAATCTGATGAATCTGCCGCTGGGGATCGAGTCGGACGGTTTCTGCGTGCTGGTGGGGAAGCATCCGGTGCAGGTGGGAAGCTGAACAGCGGGGGCTGAACAACGATGGGACTCGAAACGCCAACCTACGGCACTGGATGGGGTGCGAACTTGGAATTAGGTGTCCTCGGAGATGTTGCCGGCTTGGTCGGGGTCGACGAGATCCTTGAATTTGGAATCAAAATGGGAGACGAACCACCGGTCGATGATTGACTTCTTGAAGCGCCATTCCTTGCCCAGCTTGGCGGCGGGGATGCGTTTCTCCTGAGCCCAGGTATAGATTGTCTGCGGCGTGACCTTGAGATACGCCGCCACTTCCTCAAGAGTCATGATGTCACTTTCCACGAGTCGTATCCTGAAAGATGTATTTCTCGAGCGCCAGGGTATCGGGGCGAGTTCGAACGGCGCTGCTGGACTGACTCTTGGCAGGTGCGTTCTTTTCGGGAGCAATCAGTTGATCAATCGCATAGATGACGGCGGTATAGAAATTGCCTTCCTGGCGCGTGAACAGTTCGAACGGTTGGCCTTGCACGCCCAGAAACGGTCTGAGGTTCCACGCCAGTTGGATGCCGACGAAAGCCAGAATGATCACCCAGACGCGGAAGACAACTACGCCGGTTTTCGGGTAGACATCTTTCTTCTCACAGGAATATTTCAGCGCCTGTACGATGGTGTTCATGCCGAAGATGCCGGCGAAAACGAGAATCGCGATGTGCAACAGGTGGAGAAAGTAGTAGTTGCTGCCGGTGAGCAGGAAGATGACGACGATCGGAACGAAGGAGAGCATGATCGACGCCATCAGCACGAAGCCGGAGAGCAGCATCGAAATCATCTGGTGCAATTTCAAACGCGAACCGAGGATGAACTGCACAATGAAAAAGGCGGGAAAGCAAATTACCAGAGCTGCTGTAAAGAGAAGTGAGAGTTTGACGCCGGAGACGAGCGCCTGTGTCACGCCTTGATAAGCTCCCATGACGATGCCGTAGAGAAAAAGGAACGAACAGAGAATGAGCACCTGATTTAGGATCCTCATTCCGGCACCCTCGTCCACCATGATTCTCTCGAAGTAGGCCTCGGAATTCACGAGCGAGGGATAATTCTCGAAGGAAAACAACCTGCCAGTTTTCATGATCTCCTCCAGATCAAAGAATTCTACGGTGCAATATAGGCGGTTATTTTACTGTTTGCAAGTGTTTTTTAGTGTTTGGTGGTGTATTTCATGGAGCGCCTCGCGAGATCAAGTGGGAAGGACAATGGAAGAACCCACCTGTCGCAAGGCTTCAACTGGGGTACACGGCTGGAATTCTCAGGAAGTCAAGTGGTGGGCGGCGAACGAATTGGGATTCGATCAGTGCGATGGTCTTAGCATGACGGTCGAAGATCAGTAGTCGCTGTGCTTCATCGGGAGTGACCCATCTGAATTCGCAGTGCTCGTCCGAGAGTCTGACAGTCTGCTGCGAATCAATGAATCCGAGAAACACCGGCACGAGGTTGATGCAGTTCTGGCTGACCTCGTAGAATAGTTCAACTTCGTTGACAGAGTAGAGACGATCGGGAATCAATCCGGTTTCTTCTTTGATTTCGCGGAGTGCGGCTTGCCAGGCGGTATCGCCCTTTTCGATCTTTCCGGATACCATTTGCCATGTCTGATCGAGATAAGGCGTGCAGCGTTTGAGGATCAGATATTGGCCGCGGCCAGATTCGATGCGACAAATGTAGGCGGCCACGGTGAAGGACTTGATGGGGATTTCTTCGCGGATGTGCATGTCAGTTCCTTTTGAATTGAACGATACAGGTGTTGAGATATTCAGGCAATCGGGAAGTCAGGACTGCAGCGAGTTCGATCTACCGCAGTCATTGTTGACTCATTGCGACGAGCTTGCGGAGAAGTTCGGTTTGTTGATCTCCGGAGTAAGGTTGGAGGATGTAATACCAGCCGGCTAGAGAAGTAAGCAATGCGATCCTATCTTGCCGTTTAGCGATTTGAGAAGCGAAGGCAACGCACTTGTTCCATTCGCCACGTTGGCAGTAGACAGAGGCAAAAGCCAGGATGTCCGGTATAGACTTGGTACTATCGGCTGACGACAGCATATCGAACGGGCAAAGCGTATCGTTCAGTTTGTCACAGATAGTGACAACTTTACTTGCCAACGTATCGCCGCTGCCACCGCCAAGGACGAAGTGGCATTGCATAAGCGCATCCGTAATAGCAACTCGAGTGTGGGCGGTGTCGCCTCGCACCGAATAGAACTCGGCGTATCGAATGAGGAGCTCAGGTTTGAATCTACTGGAATACATTGAGTCGATCGCCGACTCGGTATCAGATTTCCCAGTCTGCGCAGAGGCAAGTAGAACGTCGGCTCGTGCGGAATTTAGCGAATCTTCAAAATACCAATCGAATAATTGTGAACTGTGCTGCGGTGGCGCGGGTTTCTCACGCTCAAGTTGTCGGACGGCTTGAGCTTCTGAGTCTTTGCCCTCGCATTCGAGGGTGGTGTATATTTCGCCGATGAATTCGTTAACAAGGCAGGCATCCTCTATGGTACGGAGTATTCGCTCGGCATCGGCCAGGAACCCACACAGCAGATAACCTTGAGCGACCATTCCTCGATGACCCTCCCTGCTTCCAGTATAGTCATCGTCCCTCCAGTCGTCCGCGGTCGCCGCCAGTTCTTCTGCATTTTTCAAAACATCTCTGGCAAGATCACTCCTGCCCATCCTGCAGAAGCTCCGAGCTACTCTGTTCACGAGGCGGATCCTTTGTCCAGTGTCGCCCGTGTCAACAGCTAGCGACGAGGCCGCTTGCAGGATTTCGACCGCCCTATAGCTCAAGCTGTGCGATGCGTAACAGTTGCCGGCATTCACGAGCACCGATGCTCTGACGATTTCGTTGGTGATTCTGTCCCCGATCTGTCGCGCAAGATCACACTCGCCACTCGTACTACATTTCAATGAGAGCATTTGGAGATGCATGTCGCCGTTCGACGACTTCGTCATTTGTCCTGCAACTCTGAGGACGTCGTCGAATCTTCTGGCGCGCAAATATATTTCCGCGACCTCCGAGAGAATATCCAGAGTGCTCGGCTCGTTGAGATTGTTTGCCGTGGATTCTGACCTTTGAAGTACATCGAGTGCCTTGCTCGTACAACCAATATCCAGATATTTTCCAGCAATTTCCGGAAGGAGCATGACTAATTGGCTATCGGCTTGCGCCAATTTGCTGATGCTGTACGCTGAATCAACATATGACTCAGACTTGACCGTTATCGAGGAATCCCGAGCGACTGTCAAAGCCAGGTAGGCTTTAGCCCGTATATCGCTCGAATGCATAAGCGGAACAATGGTCTCCGCTTTGTTATTGAGTCCGGCGTCAACAGCTCCCCGAACAACCTCCAAGAGTCTCCAATCCCTGCTCCTGCCGACAGATAAACGCTCGATAGTGACTACAGCCGAATCGACGGAGGTTCCCGACTTGTCACATCCTATCAACCGAACCTTATCACGATAGTCTTCACGCTTGTCGGTGGCCCTCGGGAGATTTGGGCCAACAAGATAGGCGGACTTTTTTGCGAGGCCCAGGCGACTTGCTCGCAAGGACAGGTCTGAAAAGATCGAATTCTCAGCGTCCGCTGTGGCTAGCATTGAAGCCAGATATCGTGCGCATTCCAGCGGATCGCTTTCAGCCCGTGACTTGCTGAGATTGCGATTCTTTGCGCCGTCTTCATATGTGAGGAATACAAAAGCGAACGCGGCACAGAGACAAGCTACGGTGACAACGGATTTGAGTTTCACATCATTCAATACAAATGGGAGCGTCAGAATATTCCTCGTCTCACCACCAAATTCGACTGATTTCTTGTGATACATGAAAGCACAGGGCGACTCGGCGAGTCGCCCCTACGGAATATCGGAATTAGATAGCTACGCTATCGTGATTTCTTTACACAAGTAGACATCCTGTATCGCGTTCAACAATTCCACGCCTTCTTTCATGGGGCGTTGGAAGGCCTTGCGGCCGGAGATCAGGCCCATGCCGCCGCCACGTTTGTTGATCACCGCGGTCTTGACGGCGTCCGCCAGATCGTTCTGCCCCGATGCGCCGCCGGAATTGATCAGGCCGATGCGGCCCATGTAGCAGTTGGCGACCTGATAGCGCACCATGTCGATCGGATTCGTGGTGTAAAGCGAGCCGTACATCTTCTTGCTGTACTTGCTGTAGGATTTGCCGGACGCTTTCTCGACAGCCGGGAAACCACCATCGCAATCGGGCTGCTTCTGCTTGATGATGTCGGCCTGAATCGTGACGCCGAGATGATTCGCCTGACCGGTCAGGTCGGCGGAAGTGTGATAGTCGACGCCTTCGACCTTGAACGCCGAATTGCGCAGGTAGCACCAGAGCACCGTGAACATGCCAAGTTGATGCGCGAGCGAAAACGCCTCGGCCACCTCGACAATCTGCTGATGCGCGCCCTCGGAACCGTAATAGATCGTTGCGCCGACGGCTGCGGCGCCCATGTCGTACGCCTGTTCGACTTTGCCGAACATGATTTGCTCATAAGTGTTCGGATAGCCGAGGAATTCATTGTGGTTGATCTTGACGATCATCGGAATCTTGTGGGCATACTTGCGGGCAATGCTGCCGAGTACGCCAAAGGTCGAAGCCACGCCGTTGCAGCCGCCCTCGATGGCGAGACGGACGATGCCTTCGGGATCGAAGCAGTCGATGTTGGGCGCGAATGAGGCGCTGGCGGAATGCTCGATGCCCTGGTCGACAGGAAGAATCGACATGTAGCCGGTGCCGGCGAGACGGCCGTTTTTGTGGATCCATTCCAGATTGCGCAGCACCTGATTCGGGCGATCGGATAGAGCGGTGACGCGATCGGTAAAGTCGGGTCCGGGCACGTGGATTTTTGATTTGGGGAGACCTTTACATTCGAAGGTCATAATTGATTTGGCATCCGGGCCGAGTAAGGTTTCAATTTGAGAGACACTCAATGACATTGTATACCTCCGTGTAGCGATAATTCATAACAATGGCGGGACGGCCGCGCGGACGCCCACGAATCCGAATATGCGAATTTGTATTGGTGAGATGCAAAAGGTTTTATGAGAGGGTTTAGATGTGTCACGTCACACGCCCGACTTCGTCGTGTGCAGGACGTGACACAACGGATAATGAAGAACCCACCGCAAGCGGATGGCGCACCGGGAGGTCGATGATACGGCAGGCGAGGACGACTGCCGGGCACGGAAATGGCAACCGTCAGGAAGGGGTTCCTGACGGCGCTGGTGAATGGATTTCTGACGGCGCGGAATGTGATGGTGTCACGTCACACGCCCGACTTCGTCGTGCGCAGGACGTGACACAACGAAAAACGAAGAACCCACCGCAAGCGGATGGGGCACCGGGAAGTCGATGATACGGCAGGCGAGGACGACTGCCGGGCACGGAAACAAGGACTTCACAGAAGCATAGAAAGATGAGACTTAGTCAATTGATTTGCGTGCGGGGCACTGATGTTAGTCGCGTTCGGCGATGACCATGGCGACGGCGTAGTCCTTGCCGTGGGTCAGGGATAGATGCAGATGCAGGCCTTCGGCCTGGGGAACGATCAGTCGCGGTCGACCATCCTCGGCGCGAGCAACCGATATGCCACGCCATAGAGTAATGTGAATTCCCGCCTGCGACAGGGCTTTGAAGCAGGCCTCCTTGGCAGCAAAACGCGCCGCGAGTGAAGGATAGGGATTCATTTTGCGCAGACAGTAATCGATTTCCGCGGGAGAAAATATCTTCGCCAGAAAATCATTTCCCCAGCGTTCGTAGGCGTTCTTTATCCGGGGGATTTCGATAATGTCAACGCCGGTGCCACAAATTCTGCTCAAATTTCGATCCTATTTTTTCGACGGTGTCTGACGATATCATATACTAAGAAGAGTAACTGGGAGCAAGTCAAAATTGGCGATGGCACGGAGCGGACTGGCGAAAACAAACTGCGAATCAAATGGCGTGCCGTGTCAATGTTAATTGCGTGACGGGTGAATTTAGGTTTGAAACGTAACGTTTGGAGCGTATATTTGTGCAAGTGTTAGAGAGGGGTTTATTTGAAAAATCTCTAACAACTCATTAATGAAGGTCGCCCCTATTATGGTTGCGCGTCCTGCCGTGACCTCCGCGCCTTCGGGTTCGGAATAGCGGGAGCAAAAAACCGAGGTGGCTGTAAAAACCCTTTACCGTATCGAATGAGGAGTTTTTTTCAAATTGCCGTGTGGATAACACACCCCTCTCTTTCCTTTTATCTTCCAGCGTAGATCGGGCAGGTCTACCCGCCAGAAATATTCTCAATCAATTGAGTCGCAAAAGATGGGTCAGAGAGCGGGATTGCGGGATTTCGAAAAGAACTGGTAGAATCCAAGTTGCGAGAGCGTGGGATTCAGCGGGGCAGTCAATCTCTCAATATTGAATCCTTCGGCATCGCAGCGTTCGCAGGCGTACTCAACGAAACGAGCGATCAGCCGCGCGGCAGCGGCAGCAGCGCTGATGTCCATCTGTTTTTCGGCACCTTTGATTACAATGACGCCGCCGTTGGCATCAACGGAGAAATGTTTGAGCGCGGGATGTTCGGCAATCAGCTCGTCCTTGGTTTCGCGAAGCAGTTCGGCAATGTCAAAACGGGAGAGATGGGTGTAGAAGAATCCGGCTGACAGGTTGATTGCGCGCGCCAGGGCCGCTGCGTGAATTTGCTGAAAGCCGTCGGGAAGCGCATCAGAAGTGACCGGTTGACTGAACCTGGATTCCAGCGAGGAGATTGCGGATTTGCTGACCAGATTCAGTGTCGTGGTATTGAGATCAGTCTTGCTCAGCACCATCAGCCCGAAGGCAGGATGATTGTGGAGCAAAATCCAACCGCCGGTGAAGCGCGCGATTGTCTTAAAGGATTTGTCGCGAATTTCGCAATAGCGAGTGAGCAGTGCACAGAGTTCATCGATTGTTGCGGACTCGAAACGTGCCGGCAACAATTTGTGAAAATTCTGAGTGCGCTTTTCCCAGAGGATGACACCAGATACGCCGACAACGCCGCGAATGGCCTCAAGAATCTTGTTCATGCGGCCCTCGCGATCTTCCAGAGCTCGTTGAAGATTTCCCGCTTGCGGACCTTGGCGTCGGTCAACGCTACCAGATAGCCACCGCGAAACGGAAGGAAGAGCACATCATGCGCGCCGAGGTTCAGCACGCAGTCTTCATAATTGCCGATGTTTCCGACACGGGCGATATTGAACAGGACATCCGCCAGACTCTGAATCATCAGCGCCAACATTTCGGCCTCACGACTCACTTTGCCGCGTGACTGGATCTTGCCATCGGGTTGGATAATGTAAGCGGCATCAATTTCGGGAATCGATTCGGCCCGTTCGATTGCAGTTTGGGCTACACTCAGTGCGAGGTCGGTCTCGCTGCGTTTCACCAAGACACCGGCGTGTTCGTGAACCAGGGCGGTAACCTCATCATGCTGGCTATTGATGATCTCCTCGACCTGATGCATTTCCTCCGCCGAATCGATGGTTTTGCCCCAGAGTTTTTGAATTTTGTGGATGGTTCTGCCACCGATGCTAACTGATGTAGCGATACGGGGTTCGGGGTACTTGGAGAACTCCGTTTGAATCTCGATCTTCTGATCCCCATGAGGGATAGCCGACAAGCGGCCGGCCGGTATAAAATCGCTCATTTGTTAGGCACCGTGTTGAATGGCAGCTGGCACAAATCTCCACATTTAGTTATCGGTATTCGAGCAGCCAAAATGTAGTTCGCGTATGAAGTTAGCAGACATGAAGTTAATTTGGTGCCCAGCCGTTTGACCCGCTTGTGCTTTGAAGAGAAATTGTCGTATATTTTGGCACTATGCATCAAGGTGAAATCGAGATAATCGCGATCGTGTTGTTGATCCTGATCAACGGGTTTTTTGCGGGCGCCGAGATTGCCGTACTCAGCACGCGCAGGAGCCATTTGAAGCACCTGATCGCCAAGGGGAGCAAGCGCGCCAAGCAGTTGGGGGAATTGCTGGAGCAGCCGGACCGCTTTCTGGCGACGATCCAGGTGGGAATTACGCTGGCAGGAACGACGGCCTCGGTGCTGGCAGGTAACGCCGTGGTGCCGGTGATTGTTCCCTATTTGGAAAATCAGGGGCTTGCTGCTCATGCCGCACAGCGGGTGGCGGTGACGATCGTAGTGATAGCGGTTTCATTTCTGCTGCTGGTACTGGGCGAACTGGTGCCGAAATATCTGGCCTATAATTCGCCGGCAAAGATTGCGCTGTCCAGTGCGCCGGTGCTGAATGTGTTTGCGGTGATTGCGATGATTCCCGCCAAGATCCTGAGCGTGTCGGCGCGAGCGATTCTGTTTCCGTTCGGATTGGTGGAGAAGAATACTGAATCGGCGGTATCGGCGGAGGAGATCAATTTGATTCTGGCCGAAGGGCATCGCAAAGGGCATTTCGAAAAGGCAGAGCGCGACCTGATCGAGGGAGTATTCGAATTCGCCGATACTACGGTGCGGCAGGCGATGACGCCACGAACGGGCATCTGCGGCGTTGATCTGGACGAAACGCAGGACGAAATTCTGAGGAAGATGACCGAAGAGGGGTATTCGCGTTATCCGGTCTATGAGGAATCGCTCGATCACATCAAAGGCGTGGTGCACACCAAAGACGTCACAAATTTGCTTGTCCATGGGGAACTGATAATTCTTCACGACATCATCCGGCCCGTCAGTTTCGTGCCAGACTCGAAAATGATTCACGAACAGTTGCATGATTTCCAGAAGAGCCACGACCACATGGCCATCGTGCTGGATGAATTTGGCGGCACGGCCGGATTGATCACGCTGGAAGATATTCTCGAAGAAATCGTCGGGGAAATTCGCGATGAGCATGACACGGAATTGGAGCCGTTCGTATTGCTCGGCAATCGCCTGTGCCTGGTGCAGGCGCAATTTCCGATAGAGAATTTCAATAAGCAATTTGACGTACAATTGGACGAAGAGGGATCGGCTGACACGATCGGCGGATACGTGCTTGATCGTCTCGGCAAGTTTCCACGGCTCGGCGAGAAGATCATAATCGACAATTTGCAGTTTGAGATTTTGTCGATGGATGGACCGCGGATCGAGAGGATGCGGGTGAGGAGGATAGGGTAGAGGCAGATAATGCGGGCAAAGAAACACGCCGTCAGGAAAGGATTCCTGACGGCGCTCTGTTCTATGCGCCTGTGGCGGCGCTTTGTTTATCACGCATCTGATGGCGCTTTGTTTATCGCGCATCTGGTGGCGCAGACGTGTGATGCTTAGCTAGATGTCGCGCGCGTCTATAAATCCGATATTTCGATCTCCGTGACAGGGCCGAATTGTTTGAGACTTTCGCGAACATCGGCGGCCTTGCTGACTACGACAATCAGAAGATTCTTCGGGTCCACATATTTCTGTGCCGCCGCACGAATGCTCTGCGGGGTAACGGCAGCGATCTTGTCGAGGTAGTTCGGCAGATAGTCTTTGCCGAGGCCGTACAATTCGACTGTCGACAACTGGTTCGATACCTGGTCCAGCGTTTCGAATTGGCGCGGGAAAAGGCCGTTGTAGAAGGAAACGGTTTCCTGCAACTCCTGCGGAGCGACATCGGTGTTACGCATCTTGTCGAGTTCGTCAAGGATGCCTGAGATTGCGCGGGCGGTCGAATCGTTGCGAGTAAACGTAGTCACAGTGAAATCGCCGGGGAAGCGCAGGTAGCTGAAGCTCGAATTGATATCGTATGTGAGGCCGCGCCTCTGGCGGATGTCGATCATCAGGCGCGACACAAAACCGCCGCCACCGAGGATATAGTTCATCACACGGCAACTGAAGATGTCGGGATCCTGTCGGAAAGTGCCGAGATTGCCGATCTTGATGCTGGATTGCGTGGCATCGGGTTTGTTAATGAGAATGACCTTAATGCCGGACGCGGGCTTGGCGGCCGCGAAATTCATCTCGGGAGGCGTTCCCTGTTTCCAACTGCCAAACTTGGCTTCGATCTTTGGGAAAACCTCTGCCGGTTTGACGTCGCCGACGACAAACAGAACGGCATTATTCGGGATGTAATACTTCTTCCAGAATTCGATAATATCCGCACGTTTGAGAGTACTCACTGATTCGATCGTGCCGTTCTCCGGCTTACCATAGGGGTGGTCGCCGAACAAATATTTCTTGTATTGTTCGTCGACCAATGAATTGGGATCGTCCTTGGCCTGCATCAAACCGGCGAGCGTCTGTTTGCGCAGGCGTTCGATTTCGGTGCTGTCGAACGACGGATTCAGCACGATGTCGGACAACAGACCGAGGCCGGTGTCAAAATGCTTGGTTAGCACCTGACAGGTAGCGTAGGTGGCATCCAAATCAGAGCCGGCGCCAAGCGAACCGCCGATGAAATCGATTTCTTCGGAAATCTTGTTGGCGTCGCGAGTCGCCGTGCCTTTGCGCAAGAGACCGGCGGTCAGATTGGCAAGACCCGCTTTGTCGGCGGGATCGAGACAGGTTCCCGACTTGATCAGCAGACGCATGGCAACGACCGGCTGCTTGTCGTTCACAACCACGATGACTTTGAGGCCGTTGGGCAAGGACTTGTCCGACATCGGCGGCAAGGCCAACGTAACGGCAGCGACATTCTGTGCGACGAAAGCGAAGGCACAGAGTAATCCAAGTATCAAAATGATCTTACTGTTTTTCACTTTCATCACTCCTCTTTCATCCCCATGGTTCCGGAGGGTTTGTTGTCTTGAATGACGGTGATTACCGTGCGATTGTTAGGAATGAGATATTTCTGGGCAACGCGCATAATATCATCGGCAGTGACAGCAGCATATCTGTCCATGTCCCTGAACATCAATTTGTAGTCGCCGCGCAAAGTCTCGTAGCGCCCCAGACTGCCGGCCTTATCTTCGTTGGACTGGATACCCATATAGAACTCGGCTTCGATCTGGTTCTTGGCTTTCTGCAGTTCCTGATCGGAGACCTTCTCGTTCTTCATCTTCTCGATTTCTTCGTACATGACCTTTTCGCCGTCGGCGGCAGTGCGATTGGGCTGCATGAAAGCGTAAGCATAGAACAGTCCGGCCTGCTCGCGAGAACCGTTTTCACCACCGGCAGCGAGCGCGATCTGGTCGGTATAGATCATGCGTTTGTAAAGGCGGCTGGATTCGCCACCGGAAAGGATGCGTCCGAGAATGTCGAGGGCGTAGGTATCGGAATCGCCCTCGGCGGGAGTGTGATAGCCGGCGATGAAGATCGGCAGTTGCGACATCTTGTGGAAATCGACCCGGCGTTCGCCCCGCTGATCGGGTTCGTTATAGAACGGACGCGGAATATCGGGATTACCCGGAATCGCGCCGAAATACTTGTCGACGAGTTTGATCACATCAGCAGTCTTGACATCGCCGACAATTACCATCACGGCATTGGCCGGATTGTAGTTGGTCTTGAAATAATCCTGGCACTGCTTCAGGGTGAGATGTTCCAGGTCAGCGCGCCAGCCGGTGATCATCCACTGATAGGGATGAGCCATCCAGGCGTTGGCGTAAAGCTGTTCGAGGACATCCATAAACTGGCTGTTGTCAACGCGAAAACCGCGTTCTTCAATAACGACCTGGCGCTCGGTGGCGAGGTTCTTGTCGTCGAGCTTCAAGTGTTGCAAACGATCACTTTCCAACTGGAGAACTTCCTCAAGCTGGTCTTTGCCGAAATCTTCGTGATACACGGTCTGATCGTAAGATGTATACGCGTTGGAAATGCCACCCTTCTTCTGCAGGATTTTGGAGAATTCCTCAGGGCCGATTTTGTCGGTGCCCATGAACATCATGTGCTCAAACAGGTGAGATACTCCGGTCATCCCGGGGCGTTCATTCTTCGAGCCGACGTGGAACCACATCTGGAAAGCAACGGACGGTGTGGCGGAATTTTCCATGGTCAGCAGGGTTAGTCCATTGCTGAACACATGTTTGTTGACCGGCCACTCCGTAGCGGCAAAGGCAGACGATGCCAGCGCCGCCGACAGTAGTAGAACGATAATCAGTTTCTTCATGTTACCTCCATTTATAAACTGATCGAACCGATTCGTATGTGAACTTGATGTAGGCACGTGTGAGCAGCTCACTCAACAGTGAGTTGATAGGGAAGTTGCATCTGCATTGACTCGGAACCCGTGGTCGAAACGAGTGCTCGCAGTGCTTCCGCAGGAACGGAATCAGACAGGCCGAGACGGCGTCCAATCGCGGACATAAGTAAGTCGGGAATGTTAAACAAGCTAAGGCGGCGCTCCGGCATTTCAACGACACGATAGTCCCTGTCGGTGATATCTCCCGCGACACGGGCGGCGTCAATGGCTTCCATCAAGCCGCCATTTGCGTCACCCAGTCCAATGGCGAGGGCGCTCTTGCCGCTCCAGACCCGACCCTGGGCGATCGTATGGACGGAGTCGGTCGAGAGTTTGCGATTTTCGGCGACAATGGAAACGAAGTTGCGATACATATCGTTTACCTGACGCCGAACCAATAGGCGTTCATCGGGAGTAAAGCCCTGCTTCATCGAATAGATGTCCGCGTGGTCTCCACGCCGAATAGTCACCGTGTTCATTCCGAGTTTGCGATAAAGCTGTTCCAGATTCGGTTTGCCCCAGAAGACGCCAATGGAACCGGTCACGGAAGTTGGCTCGACGAAGATTTTGTCAGATGCCACGGCAATGTAATAGCCGCCCGAGGCGCATTCGTCAGACATTGACACGATGACGGGTTTACGCCTGCGCGCGGACTGAAGTTCGCCCCAGATCAAGTCGGACGCAAGCGCATCGCCCCCCGGAGTGTCGAGCCGCATGACGATGGCTTTTACTGCGCGGTCATTTTTGGCGCTCCGAATGGCGCGAGTTATGGTGGCGGAGCCCGCGGTGTTGCCTGTGACGAAGTTCGACCCGGAACTTCCCGTGGTGATGGAGCCGGAGACAGAGATCAACGCTATTTCAGGGGGCTCGGTGAAGCGATCACGATATGGGGCATTGGCCTGATACTCCTGTGACGAGACCGCAAAGTAATTTCCGCCAAACATCGAAGGGAGATGGGATTCGAAGTCCTCGGGATAAAAGCGACCGTCAACCAGTCCCAACGATTCCGCCTGAACCGAAGTGAACGGCCCTTGGTCAATAATCTTGGACAGTCCTTTAGGGGTGAGCCGGCGGTCGGGCGCGATGTCGGAGAGTATCTGGGAATAAATATCATCCAGGAGCGATTCCAGTGCCTCGCGGTGAGGCGCCGTCATGGCTGTGTCGGTGAACTGATCGGGGTAGTTTTTGTACTTGCCTTGTTTCTCGACTTCGGCTTCAACTCCGATCTTGTCGAGCGTACCCTTGTAGAAAGTGACCTCGGCGCGCAAGCCGGTGAGATTCAGGGCATCGACAGGGAGCATATAGACTTGATTGGCGGCTGAAGCCAGATAGTAGCTGCCGTTATTCGGTGAGACGCCCAGGTAACAGATTACCGGCTTGCCGGCTTTTTCGAAATCCTTGACGGCGCGGCGAAAGTCGGCGAACTTGCCCCAGCCAATGCCGGGATTCTTTATGGTCAGGAGGAGGCCTTTGATTTCGCGATCATTCTGAGCTTTCTTGATTGCGGCGAGTTTGTCATAGACGGTCTCGGGTGATTTCAGAAAGAGGGCACTGCTGCGCTCTTCGGAGATGTCGCCTGACAAGTCGACCTGGAGGATCTTTCCCGGTCCGGCAATCAAGTAGTCGCGTTGAGCATAATTATAGCCGGAGTAGATTGTGGTGCCGAGATGGTTAGTATTGTTGTCGAAAAAGCCCTCGGTGCCAACCATGGCATCGCCAATGCGGAATTCGAGGCCGACTCCAAACGTGTGCCGGTCGTCGATACCGGTATAAAGAACCAGCCCGCGCGCCACTTCGGCTCGCGCCGATGCCTGCCAGACGGCAGATTTAAGACTCTGGCCACGATACATCGACAAATTGCCGCCGATAGTGAACCGGTCACCAATCGGACGCAGGGCGATACTCGTACCGTAGCCGATATCGGTTTGCCTGCCCAGGTAGACGTGCTTGTTAACGTTTTGCGCCTCAGCAGAGATAGAGAGAGAAGGAGCCAAATGCGCGAGAATCGAGAAATTCCAGGAATGGGATTTATCGATGGGCTTGAAGCTGGATTTATAATAAGTGTAGGACAAGCCGGTGTAGATATTCCTGACGACGCGCGAAGACACGGCGAAATCATAACGGGAAATCTTGTCGGGGGAAAGTCCGGTCCAGCCCAGTCTTTGATAACCAAAGCCGAGACCGGCGG
Organism: uncultured bacterium; assembly: GCA_963726455.1. Classification (GTDB taxonomy): domain Bacteria; phylum Zixibacteria; class MSB-5A5; order CAIYYT01; family CAIYYT01; genus CAIYYT01. The sequence continues at coordinate 1,181,293 of CAVSCK010000004.1, read as the reverse complement.
CGGAGACGATCAGGCCGTCGTTGCCGGAAAATTTGTCCTTGGGAAAGCTGTGATATATCTGGACGCCGAGCGGTTTGTTGAGAAAGAGAGAGGACGGATTGAGAATTACGCCTTCGGGGCCGGTGACCGCGGCATAGGGAATGTGTGGAAATTGCAGCCCGGCGGATAAAGGAATTTCCTGACCTGCGGCAACAGCAGCAGCTAAGATGACGAGTGCGATTAAAAGAATGCGGGAGGGCAAAAAGCGCCTTTCAGCCAAAATCCTTTGAACTACTGAAGCGAAGTCCTGTTCGCCGGTTTCCCCTCCAAATCTATAGTACCGACACCCGACATGTCAATCTCGATTTTATTTCGCCGGGAGCCGGTGTATCCGATCAAACGCGAGCGCGACGCGAGATCAACGGTCATGGGCAATGACCGAGTATAGATTCGACCCGCGTCTTCCACCTGCAGGGCATAGGTGGCGGAGGTATTCACGGGAAGCATGAGCGAAATCTTGCCGTTCGTACCACGAATCGTGAGGTCGCCGTTGACGACCTCGGCGTCGACGTCGACGTTGGAATTTTCGGTTGTCAACTGCGAATGGCCTGATTCGAATCGGACTTGCGAACCGGAAATGGTAGCATTTTCGGTGCGGGCGTCGATTTCGCCGCGTACCGATGCCAGCATGATCTTGCCATTGGAATTGCGCAATTTGATCGAACCAAGTTTACCATCGACGCGACTGAGCGTAATCGGACGCAAGGAAGTTGACACCGTGACCGGGCCGGTGCAATCGCTGATGCTGATGGCGCCATTCTCCGAAGAGATCCGGACTTTGTTAGTGATCTTTTCGATGGTAACTTCGCCGAGACTGTTAGTGATGTCGACCGCGCCGAACGGACCGGAAATATCGATGGTGAATAAAGTCGTGCGAACGTCGATTTTCAGATTTTCGTTCTTGGGGGCCTCAATCTCGACATTAACGCTGCCGGACCAGTCGGTGCCGCTCCAGGGCGGTTGCGATTTGGTCTCGGCGGAGATTGCCAGTTCATTTTCCAGTTCTTCGGAATTGACCTCGATGTAGTCGGCGAATTCGTTGGCTTGATCGTTGGATTCCGCCTTGAGGACTTTCTGGTAGGAAACAGTCGTGGTGGCTTTGTCGGACGCGACGATTGTCAACTGGCCGGCGAGATATGACGATCCGGTGAATGATAGATTGGTGTAGCCCTTCAAGGTGTAGGTGCGAGCATTCAACTGTCCCTGGTATCTGGTACCGGAGACGTGCGTAATTTCGTTTTGAGCGGACGCAACTGACGTCCAGCAAAAAAGCGAGAGTATGAAAACAATGATACCATTTGTCATGCGCTTATACTTACGGAACAAGCGGTTGCGAGGTTTCATAGCATCTCCAGTTTCATGGCGATATGATGAATAGCAATGGCGGCAGCCGCTGCGGCATTGAGTGATTCCACGCCGCCGGCGGTTTTGATGCGAAATTGCGATTTGCAGGCGTGACGGGTCGCCGGCGAAAGGCCGGTCGCCTCGGAACCGACTGCCAGACAGACTTTCTTGCCAAGGGTCAATTTCTCAAGCTCGGTTGGGGCCTCAGGCGCGCTGCCCAGGAGTTGAATTCGATTTGATGCGAGGATATCCACAAATTGCGGGAAGTCTTCGAGTCGATGCAACGGGGTTTTGAAGATCAGTCCCGCTGAAGCGCGAATTACTTTGGGATTGAATGGATCGACGGTAGTTGAAGAAGCAACGATCAGGTCGACGGCAAAGGCGGCGGCAGTGCGGATGATCGTGCCGAGATTGCCGGGATCGCTGATACCATCGAGATAGATCATGAATTTCGCCTGTTTGATTTCGTTTTCGGTGAGCGGCGACGTGGTGGTTTTGACGACCGCAAGGAAACCTTGCGAGTGAACGGTCTCGGCCAACTTGGCAAAGTTCCTGGCCGGGAAGTCGTAAGTCGGAAACTCATGTTTCGATAATTCGACCATGAACTTCTCTCCCTCGGCCGTCAGAACCTGGCGGCAGACCGCAATATATTCGGGCTGGACGCCACATTGGAGCATAGTCTCGATCGCGCGGACGCCTTCAACGATAGTTTTGCCGTGCTTGTGGCGACCGTGACGCGCGGAAATTGTGTGAATTTCGCGCTCTTTTGCCTGCGAGAGTTGATCCACGCTGCATGATAGATTTCCTCAGAGTGAGAGTCAAACTCTTTATGCTTGAGTTTGGAGTGACACTCAGGTTACTTGCCGACATGATCCGATTCATCCGCCTAACTATCGTCTCGGTACTCCTTTGTGGCTGGAATGTCAGCAGCGCGCAAGATGCAGCCGGAAGAGAATTCAAGGTCGAATTGACCGAATTGACTCCGCGAGCCCTCAAGAAGGCCATGACGGAGAACGTGAAAGGGTATCGAATCGGAATCGCGCTCTCCGGAGGAGGCGCGCGCGGGTTTGCGCATCTGGGGGTGTTGGAAGAGTTGGAGAAGAGCGGAGTACAGATTGACGTTGTTGCGGGGACGTCGATGGGAGGGATCATCGGCGGTCTATATGCAACGGGCATGCCCTTGAAGGAGATAGAGAAGACGGCATTGGGTATAAGCTGGACAGAGTTTTTCTCTGACAGACCCAAGCGCGGGACGGTGCTATTCACACGAAGGGCTGAGACGGAAAGTGATTTATTGACGGTCAGGTTTGAGGGGCATACACCTCGCATTCCCACGGCGCTTAGCTCCGGCCAACAATTAGTGAACGTGTTGACGTCACTGACACTGACATCAACATATTTTACTGGGGGAGATTTTGCCAATCTCGATCGCAAACTGGCGGTGGTTGCCACAGATATCGTGAGCGGACAGGAAGTCGTCTTCGAACGTGGATCGCTGGTTGATGCCTTGCGGGCCACGATGGGAGTGCCGCTCGCGTTTACGCCGCTGCAGCTCGACGGAAAATTACTGATGGACGGCGGGTTGCTGGAACCGATTCCTACGCGTACCTGCCGCCTACTGGGCGCTGACTTTGTGATTGCGGTCGACGCCACCTCTGACCTGCTGCCGGTCAACGAGATTGTCGACCCCATCGACATAGCCAATCAGACTACCAGCATACTTTCCAGCGAGACTAAACGTCAGTTGTTGTCCGAGGCAAATTTTGTGTTCATTCCTGAGATGAAGCCAATCAAGGCCACGAACTTTGGGCTGGGTGATTCTGCGATCGTCGACGGAAGACGGGCGGTGGCGTCACGGCTGCTGGAACTGCGAAGGCGGCTGGCCGCGGTAGCGGATTCATCGGCAATCGTACATGTGGACTCGGTGGAATTTGTCGATTCAGCGGGCGAAAGAGGCGACACTTCATTGCAACAGGCGCCGGCAAACTTGCTGCGGTTACGAGGACAAACTTTGAGAACCACCCAGATAAATCGTGCTGTGTATGAAGTTTTCCAGTCGGGGAGTTTTCAGGAAGTCGATTATCACCTCGAGGACGGAGTGCTGAAAGTGAGGGCTGCGGGATTCCCGTTGATTCGTAAGCTGAAGATTGAGGGCAACGAGATCTATACTGACCTTACATTGTTGCATGCCGCAGCATTTCCTGAGACGGGAATCAATTCGATCGATCAACTTCAGAGTGTATACGACAACATCCTCACGCACTATCATCAGAACGGGTATGACCTGGCACAGATATCGGATGCCAGGTACGATCCGAATACTGAGGAGCTGTCGATTGTTCTTGACGAGGGGCGGATTTCCGGCGTCAGCATTGAGGGAAATACCAAGACGCGCTGGTGGGTGGTCACGAGTTACTTCCCTTTGGATGCGGGAGATTTCTACAGCAAATACAAGGCGATGCGCGGCGTGCAGGACATTTTCGCATCGGGGTTGTTTGACAATGTCAATCTTCGCCTGGAAGAGCGAGCCGGTGGCGCCTGGATTACGATCTCGGTCAAAGAGAAGCCGTTCACGTTCGTGAGGGTGGCGGCAAGGTATCACGAGGAATTTCATCCGGAAGCGTTTCTCAAGGTGGGCTATGCCAATCTGGCGGGAACGGGAAATGAGTTGTCGTTTAACACCAGGTTTTCAGAACGGCGCAAATTGTACCAACTGCAGTTGCGAGCGGATCGAATATTCCGGTCATTTATCACCTACAACTTTCGTCTTTACTATGCGAATGACAAGGTTGGACAGTTTGCCGGCGCCACCCGTCTGCCTGATCGTACCGACAAACGTTGGGGAGTCAAACTCGGTGTTGGCCAACAATTGTGGCGCCGAGGGCTACTGGATATTACGGCAAGATATGAAGCAGTCCGTTACCAGTATGAGGGGCAGAGCAACGATGTCGAACGCAGGGTGGCATCAGTGCAGGTTAGCGTTAACGTGGATACCAAGGATCGCTATACATTCCCACGAAGCGGGCGAGTCCTGAAGGGAACATTGGAGGTTGCCGGCGATGTCCTCTCAACTGATGAAGTCTACCGCAAGTTTGAGGGGGCAGCTCAAATCTATCTTCCCATGGCGGCGAAATTGAATTTGCATCCGGGAGTGTCAGTGGGGTGGTCGGAACTCGGTTTGCCGATCTATGACAAATTCTATTTGGGCGGCAGCCGCAGCTTCTATGGTTACACGACAGATCAACTGGTTGGGGATAAGTATTTCCTAAGCAGTCTGGAGATACGGGTGGGACCGGTTTATAATCTCTATTTGTCGGCGCGTTACGATGCCGGACAAGTGTTTGGAAGATTCGAAGAGGTGCGTTTGCAGGGATTGCGGCATGCGTTCGGATTGATGCTGGCGCTGGATACGCCGTTGGGGCCGATGTCAGTGGCTTACGGCAGGGCAGAAAACAAATTTGACAAGCTTTATCTCAATCTTGGCTATGATTTTTGACCCAGGAAAGGGTGAGAATAAGATGAGTCAGCGCAGTATTTCTCGATGTGATGCGAAGACAAGTTTGAGGCATCGGGCGACTCCGCTCATCGTCCTCCTTATACTGGTGAGTGGATGTTTGTCTTCGACTTTCGCACAGCAGATTCCCTTGAAGAATTGGGCTGATTACTCAGATGCGGAAATTGAGGCGCTCAAAGGCCGCTGGACCTCGGACCAAGTCGATTCAGTGATGGCGTCGCTGAAGGCAGGGACCGGACTGCCGGCGTTTGTGCCGAGAGTTCCACCGTCGCATGATGGTGTCATTGCGTTCGTGGACGACCTGCGAGGAATTTCGCTTAACGGAGCCGAGATTCCAAATGCGAGTCTCAGTTATGCCTATTTGCAGGGAGTTGACTTCTTGGGAGCGGTTTTGCAGAATGCTGATCTTACTGAGGCGAATCTGGAAGGGGCATACCTGCGGAGTGCGGATTTAACAAGCGCGCGAATGAGCCGCGCCAGTTTACGTGGCGCCACTCTGGAATCAGCGAAACTGACGAATGCGGATTTGGACAACGCCGACCTGACGGGTGCGAATCTGACGTCGGCGATTGCACAGCACGCGAATCTGACGATGAGCAAACTTCGCGGCGCAACTATGGCGGAAGCGGATTTGAGTTCAGCCAATTTGCAGGGTTGCGGTTTGCAGCATGCGGTCATGCGCGAGGCCGATTTGCAGGACGCCGACCTGTTTCAGGCGACGTTCGATTCGACGTTTCTGTACCAGGTGCAACTCGGCAAGGCGCGAAATATTCGCGACATCCGCTGGGGAGACAGTCTGGACAGCCGTTATACGATCGGCGAGGAATTGTCGCTGAAAACTCCGGAGGACATTCGCCGCGCGGAGGTAACGTACCGTGACCTCAAAATGTTGTATCGCCGCGAGCTGCTGGATGATATTGCCAATGAATTTCATTACCGGGAGAACGAAGTCGTCACCAAGAGCTTCCCCTGGTTTTCGCCGGTACGCATATTGAGACTGTTTTTCCTGAAATGGACATTCGGATATGGAGCGCGACCGATGTGGTTGCTGTGGTATTCGATAGTCGTCGTTGGCGGATTCAGTCTGATTTTCGCGGGGCTGACTTTGAGCAAGAAGACCTTGTCGGGAATCTGCCATATTGTGCCCGGAGTTGACAATCAGGATACGCTATTGGAATTCGATCACGGGCTCTTGTTCATCGACTGTTTCTATTTCAGTCTGTTGTCACTGGCGACGTTTGGTTATGGCGCTTTGCAGCCGCGACAATGGCTGCAGTTCTTCCGTTTCAATCCGGTGGAATATAAACCAATACGATGGGCGTGTATTTTCGTGGGAATTGAAGCCGGACTGGGGATTTGGATATTTTCGCTGACGGTTACCGTGTTATTTGGATCAAGATAGTTGCGTATAGAATATGTATTGATATCTGTAAGCTCGGGAGATAGTTGTGTTAAGTAAGGATGAACGCAGGAAAGTGATCGCGCAGATGAAACAACTGCCAGAGGATTTGGAAGCGGTTATTTCCGGATTAAGCGATCAGCAGTTGGATACGCCGTATGGCGAAGGCAAGTGGACACCGCGACAGGTGGTTCATCACGTGGCAGATTCGCACATGAATGCGCTCGCGCGGATGAAACTGATACTGACGGAATTGAAGCCGACCTGGTTTGCCTATAAGCAGGAGGAATGGGCCAAAACACCGGACGTGCTGCGTCTGCCACCGCAGGTATCGCTTGGCATTGTCAGGGGCATTCAGGAGCGAATGGCAGCGTTGTTGGAGGGCCTTTCCGACAACGACTGGCAGCGAATCGGAATTCATCCCGAACGGGGCGCGATGACGATCGACGATCTGGCGGCGCTATATGCGCAACATGGGGAAAAACATGTCGGGCATATCGCCGGACTGCGCGCGGCGAAGGGTTGGTAGAGAACGCCCTCATCCCCCCGATCAAACGGCGCCACGCCGCACTCCGGCAATGACTGACCTGTCTGACGCCAGGCTGGAAATAATTACGTCCCATCAGGGAGTTGCCCTGATGGGACGTGATATTTTGCGATGAATTCGTGAACGCGAATTTACTTAATGCTATTCAGTTCCTTTTCCAAACGCGTTACCAGTTTATCCATGTCAGCAACTACGGCCTGCATGGTCTGAGGTTGTGACAGATCGACACCGGCTTTCTTGAGTTGCTCCATCGGATAATCGTTGCCGCCTGATTTCAGCAACGTCAGATAGCGATCAAGCGCCGCTTTGCGGACTTTGCCGTCTTTACTGGTAAGGTCCTCATGAATCTTGGCAGAGGCAGCGTAAGATGTCGCATACTGATATACATAATAGGGCGAATCGAAGAAGTGGCTGATACGAGACCAGAGAATGCCGTAGAGGTCTTCGTAGGCCACAGTGGTGCCGAAGTATTCATCCCACAATTTCTTGTATAGTTCTTTCAGAACATCGGCAGTAATCGGCTGGCCTTGTTCGACCATCTGGTGCGCCTGATGCTCGAAATCAGCGAACATGACCTGAGTATAGAATGTGCCGTCAAGGTTGTTGATCGCCTGCTCCAGGAGTCGAATGCGTTCGCGGGGATTCTTCGAGTGCTCCAGCATGTAATCGAGCATGAGCGCTTCATTCAGTGTCGAGGCGACTTCGGCGGTGAAGATTGTATACTGCGAAGTTGCAAAGGGCTGATTTTCCTGCGACAGCATGGAATGCAGGCAGTGGCCCAATTCATGGGACACTGTGAAGACGGCTTCAAGTGTGCCATTGTAATTGGTCAGGAGAAATGGATGCACGCCGTAGACACCGGCAGAATAGGCGCCGGTTGCCTTGCCTTCGTTTTCGTAAACATCGACCCAGCGACCGGCAGTGGCCTGTTTCATCAGATTCTGATAGTCTTTACCGAGCGGCGCGACTGATTGTACGATCCAGGGCAGAATCGAGTCGTAATCGTAGGAACGTTTGAATTCGATGACCGGAATGCCGCCGTCATAAAGGTGATAGGTTTCGAGGCCGAGGAATTTCTTACGAAGCTGGTAATAGCGTTGCAGCGGCCCGGCGCCTTTCTTGACCGAGGCGACAAGGTTGTCGTACACAACCTGCGGAACGTTCTTCTCATCCAGAGCGGCGTCAAGCGTAGTCGCATATCCGCGCGACTGTGCGTTGGCCCAATCTTTCTGGCAGACGCCATTATATATCGAGGCATGAGTATTGATGTTGTCGTTGTAAACGGCGTAGCTGTTCTGCCAGGCGAGACGGCGGTCATCCTGATTGCGATTCGTCAGAATGATCAGACCGTACTGCTCGGGCGACAAGGTTACTTCTTTTCCATCGGATAATTTTACAGACCGGTATTTGATGTCTGAGGTGGTTAGCTCGTCATAGGTGGTAGCCGGTACCTGGTTGAAATTGCTGAAGTAGGACAGGAGTCGCTCGCCTTCTTCGTTGAGCACATGTTTTTGCCGGCGATACAGATCGTCCAGATAGAAGCGATAGGGCGCCAATCCCGCACTCTCTTTGAGGAATTGCTGCACTTTGGCATCGCCGAGGGTCAGCAGTTCCGGTTCCAGCCAGGCGGTGGCGGTGCCGAATTTGGCGAACAGGATGCGCACTTTCTGGTAGCGGCCGGAAACGTCGTTGTCGCGCAGATCGGTATCGCGAGTCAGTTGCGGGTAGCGGTAGACTTTGTAGCCGATGATGTTCAGATCGTCATTTAGTTTGAGCGCTTTGAGTAAATCGGCAGAACTCTTGGTTAGTGTGCCTTTGAGGGCAGCGAATTCATCCATCATCGTCCCGAGCTTGGTCATGTCCTGTTCCCAGGCCTGCCAGTTGGGATAGATGTCGGCGAGATTCCATTTGTATTTGTCTGGAACCTCGGAACGTTGTTTGGGTTTGGCTTGAGCGAAGGCACAAGTCTGGAGGGCAAATAAAACCGCCAAAGTCAGGTACAATAGAATGGCGAGAGGTCGTTTGCCAAATTGATGCATGAATTCAACTCCTTCCGATTGCGAGCGATGCTCTCTAAAAAAATGGTTGTCTTATGTACGAATTCCCCTTCCTTTTGTCAAACGATCATGTGGCCGAAAGGTTTAGGTTTTTTTGAGCGCAGATGGCAGGTTCTGATCGTACAACTTTCATAAGAGGAATTGTCAGATGAATAAACGGGCACTGATCATAATGACTGATGGATGTGAGGACATCGAAGCCGTAGCCGTGATTGACGTGCTGACGCGGGTTGGGGTGGACGTAACGGTAGCCGGATTGAAGCCGGGAAATATCCAAGCCGCATACGGCACGACGATCGTGCCGCACAAGACGATCAACGGCGCGGCCGGGCCATACGATGCCATTGTACTCCCGGGAGGACGTCGCAATGCGGAGGCGCTGGCTGCGAATCCGCATGTGGTGGAATTGATACGGGAGCAGTATCGTACCGGGAGACTGGTGGCGGCAATTTGTGCGTCGCCAGGCCACGTGCTGGCAGAGGCGGCGGGAATCCTGATAGGCAGGCGCGCGACCGGTGATCCGATGTTCGATGACAAAATGATTGCCGGGGAGGCCATTGTGACGGGCGAACCGGTTACGGTTGATGGGAATATAATTACCGGCATGGGGCCGGGGGCGGCGCTGCAATTTGCGCTGATGTTGGCGGAAAAACTGTCCGACAAACAGAGTGCGGACCGATTTGCCGCTAAATGGCAGGTGACGCGGTGAACGCAGGATTCCGAGACCGCGTCGGTCGATATTAAAATTGAACAGGAGGTCAAGATGAGAAAACTACGGTTCCTATTTATCGGCGTGCTCGCAGTAGTACTGATCGGGGCCTGCAGCAAGAAAGCGGAGCAGAAGGCAGATCAAACGCAGCAACAGGGCACGGTAGAGCAGTCCCAGCAAACAGAGGCCGACGGCGGCAGCGCTGTGGCGGGAAAGCCGGTAGAGACACCGGTGCAGACTCCGGAATCGAAGCCGGCAGTCACACCGACGGAGAAAAAGCACGAAAGCAAGCCGGCGGTACAGCCACAGGAAAATGTGATCAAGGCGTCGAGTGACGAACAGAAACAGACGATACCCCAGGCGAAGGTGGTGACAATTCCGCCGGAAACGCCGGTGAAGGTGACGCTGGTTGACTCGATCGACACTGATGTCAACACAACCGGCAACAGGTTCCGGGCATTGCTGGCGGAACCGATTTATGTTGACGGCAAGATGGTGTTGGAGCAGGGGACGGCGGTGACGGGAATACTCGACAATGTCGTGGAATCCGGGCGTTTGAAAACACCGGCGGAAGTGAGTTTTAGTCTGGTGAGTTTTACCGACGCGACGGGAAACGAGATTCCGATCAGTACGAATATGATTTCCGAGAAGAAGGGATCGCATACCAATCGCGACGCCGAAATGATCGGTGGCGGCGCGCTAGCGGGCGCGATTATCGGCAAAATCACCGGCAAGAAGGGTGGTACCGCGATTGGCGCCGCAGCGGGAGCAGCAGCAGGCGCAGGCGCGGCAGCGGCGACCGGCAAGAAGGATATTGTTTATCATGCCGGTACCGAGGTGACATTCCAATTGAAGCAACCGGTTGACGTGACCGTGCGGCCGGGGACGGTAGCCGGGCATTAAGACAAGAGTATCACACGAGAATAGAACGGGCGCGCGAGAGTGCGCCCGTTTTTTTATTTGCGACGAAAGTAGGTATCGACAGATGGTGTGAACATGTTCGAGTAGGGGCCAGGTTCCCTTGCCCGGGAAAATTGATGCGAAAGAAGCGTGAGGGTTTGGAGACCAAACCCCTACGCGGATTCGCGAAATCGGCCAAGTACGTAGCTCCAATGTTCGAGTACATAGCGCACGTAGGGGCTAGGTCTCCTTGCCCTGCTTGCCATGCGTCTCCACGTAGAATTCATCAAGTTCCCATTTCAAGGAGTTGTTCAGGATGTATTTCCTCTTCTCGGCGAGATCCTGCTCGTCTCGAATTACGTGTTCATAGTAGTTACGTTGCCAGATTCTCTTACCGGGTGAGTGTGTCAGTGAATTGATTTCCTTGGTGGTGAGATATTTGAAGTAGGCGATGATTTCGCCAAGAGCAGGACGGTCGGGATCGAAAGAGCGCTTGCCAAATTGGGAAGAGGGCGTGGAAACCAAGCCCGTACGCGAGTTAATGAGCAGATATCGCGGAAATTCCCACCCGCTGGGTGGGTTACAGATTCTATCTCGCGATGTCACACTTGTGCTTCAACATCAATCCCCAATCGTCTCAAGTATTCACTGGGTTCGTCCCCAGTAGACCCTTCTGTGAAATAGGAGAGCCAAATGAGAATCATGGTGCTGTATAGATACTCGAAGTTCTTCCAGTTATCGTGTCGGTCAGTTGCTGAAAACCGGTGGATACTTTGGAAAACCGTCTTGAGCTCAACCAATAGGATGAGAGTTGTGTTGATTGCTTCTTCCAGTGAGGGTTTGAGCCCCGGAGATTGAGCACCGAACATGGTGGATTTGACTTGGTCGTCGTCAGCATGGGAGGGAAGGAAACTACACTCTATCATCTCCTGATGGTTCGCATGTGCTGGCAGGCAGAGGTGGGAGTAAGCAACGTTCCGTTTACCGAGCATGTAGTTTGCCCACTGTTCGCTGAGACCTATTTGGCACTCAATCTTCCTGAGTCGCTTCAGGACCTCATCCGTCCCCGCCTTTCGCTTCCACTCGTTCCACCCGTGTCGATTCAGACGTTCATCCGTCCGCGCCTTTCCCTTCCGCTCGCTCTTGCCCTGAGAGTTCTTGCTCGCATTGAGGTAGGATTGCATGTAGCCCGAATCAGCTGCGACTACTACAAGAATCCGGGCCATCTCTAGCAGTGTTCGTACTATAATCTTTGCCGAACTTTCGAATCCATATTGGCACAATTGAACCACCGAAAGTGAGCAATTGACATATTGAGTCAACAGGCACCAAAGGGCGAAATTCGCTTCTCCATGGGACTTTCCGCCCCAAGTTACGGGAAGTGGTCTTTCAAAATGATCTCGGCTGAGGACACATGAAGCCAATGCGCCGACTGCCACAGAGCAAGCGTTGAGCGCGGTTAGTTCGACTTTCAGTGAAGAATCAATGCTCGTCGTGTTCTCGGTATTGAACTGCCAAACTGACTTCACCCATTTCTGTACGATCTCGGAGTCAAGGTTGCATCGCCCCGTCTCCCGTACAGACCGTGCTTGGTCTAAGAACACTTCCTTGAACAAAGCAGAAACGTCTTCAACTCCGGCTTCCTCCTGCCTTTGCTTACGCTCGTCCATCACACTTCCCTTACTCCGCCATCGGAAGTCTTAATGTCCGGGTGCTGCTTCGCGAACGACTTGGCTTCGTCGTAGCCGGCGTCGACATGGCGCATAATGCCGGTACCGGGGTCGTTGGTCAGGACGCGTTCGAGACGTTTGGCCATCATGTCGGTGCCGTCGGCGACGATCACCTGACCGGCATGGATGCTGTAGCCGATACCCACGCCGCCGCCATGATGGATGCTGACCCAGGACGCGCCGGAAGCGGTATTGAGCAGCGCATTTAAGCAGCGGCCAGTCGGCGATGGCATCGGAGCCGTCCTTCATCGATTCGGTTTCGCGATTGGGGGAAGCGACCGAACCGCAATCGAGATGGTCGCGACCAATGACGATAGGGCGCGGAAATCTTGCCTGACTTGACGAGGTCGTTGATAATCAGGCCGAATTTGGCGCGCTCGCCGTAACCGAGCCAACAGATGCGCGAGGGAAGTCCCTGGAATTTCACGCGCTTGGCGGCGAGATCAATCCAGCGGACAAGTGCAGGATTGTACGCAGAATTCTCTCTTGACGACTTCATCGGTGACGGCGATGTCATTTGGATCACCCGATAGCGCTGCCCATCGGAATGGTCCTTTGCCCTGACAAAATAGCGGGCGAATGTAGGCGGGCACAAAACCGGGAAACGCAAATGCGGTCTTGAGGCCGTGCGCGAAGGCCTGACCGCGAAGGTTGTTGCCGTAGTCGAACACGACAGCGCCCTTCTTCTGCAGGTCGATCATGGCCTGACAGTGGACGACCATAGCATCTTTGGAGCGCTTGATGTATTCCTGCGGATTGGATTGACGCAGACGGATGGCTTCTTCATAATGCATGCCATTCGGGACGTAGCCGTTGAGTTCGTCATGTGCGGAAGTCTGGTCGGTCACCATGTCGGGGACGATATTGCGGCGCACCAATTCGGGCACGACATCAGCGCAATTGCCGACAAGGCCGATGGATATCGGCTCGTTCTTCTTCCGGGCTTCGTCAACCCACTTGAGAGCTTCGTCGATGTTTCGTGCCTTACGGTCGCAATAGCGGGTTTCGATGCGGCGGTCGATGCGATGCTCGTCGACCTCGACACAGAGCATGATCGCGCCATTCATAGTGGCAGCCAGCGGCTGGGCGCCACCCATCCCGCCCATACCGCCGGTGAGGATCAGTCGCCCTTTGATGTCATTGCAGAAATGTTTGTCACCGCAGGCGGCGAAGGTTTCGTAGGTACCTTGCAGGATACCCTGCGTACCGATGTAAATCCAGGAGCCGGCGGTCATTTGACCGTACATGATGAGGCCCAGCTTGTCCAGTTCGCGGAATTTCTCCCAGGTTGCCCAATGGGGGACGATGTTGGAATTGGCGATCAGGACGCGTGGGGCATAGTCATGCGTGCGGAAAATGCCGACCGGTTTGCCGGATTGTACCAGCAAGGTCTCGTCGTTCTCCAATGACTTGAGACTGCGGACGATGGCGTGATAACATTCCCAATTGCGCGCGGCTTTGCCGGAACCGCCGTAGACGACCAGGTTTTTGGGATCTTCGGCGACATCAGGATCGAGGTTGTTGTTGAGCATGCGCAACGCCGCTTCCTGTGCCCAACCCTTGCAGGAGAGCGGTGCGCCTTTGATATTGCGAGTGGCAGTGGTTTCCATGGTTACCTCCGGTTTAGGGTAAGTTATACAGAGAAGGAGTGGGAGTCAACGGGGGAATGTGCGACTCCCTCGCCTCTTACCCTTCTCCTGATGGGCGAGGGGAAATGTTTGTATTTTATGTTTGCATGAGTAGCGGCGTTTATATAGTATCAGACCGCCGTGGCGAGATACCTCGGCGCGTTACTTAGTCCATTACTTGCCCAAATCAAGAAACTCGAACTTCATTGGAGGAAGAGATGAAGCTCAGCGAAGTATTTATCAGCAAACAGGGAGAGCTGCGTGGAGCGGAACTGAAGGGATTTATGCAACCGGGGAATTCGGGACAATTGCTGCTGTTGTTCGAGAAGAATAACCGACTGATGGCGCTCAATATTTCGGAGCGGAAGAACGGCGACAACTATACGCTGGAGACCGAACTCGATCTCTACGACATGTTGGAGTAGTTTCAACGGTACGACAGCAGGCGGATCATGCCTGTGAGAAAATAATGAAGCCGGTGGAGTGATTCGCCGGCTTTTTGATTGAAGGGCACAGATGTAGTCACGCACGGCAGTGCGTAGTCCGAATGCACGCAGAGGCGCACTGCCGTGCGGGACTACGGGAGATGATGGAGATTGAGGCGCACTGCCGTGCGGGACTACGGGAGATGATGGAGATTGAGGCGCACTGCTGTGCGGGACTACGGGAGATGATGGAGATTGAGGCGCACTGCTGTGCGGGACTACGGGAGATGATGGAGATTGAGGCGCACTGCCGTGCGGGACTACACTAGATGATGGAGATTGAGGCGCACTGCTGTGCGGGACTACCGGAGATGATGGAGATTGAGGCGCACTGCTGTGCCTGACTACGGGAGATGATGGAGATTGAGGCGCACTGCCGTGCGGGACTACGGGAGATGATGGAGATTGAGGCGCACTGCCGTGCGTGACTACGCCAAACAGAGTTTCTTGCGAATCATTCCGAAAAGTACTCGTCAAGTGACCACTTTAGAGGGTTATCGCGTATGTACTGGCGTGTCTTGAGAAGTTCATCTTCATCACGAATGATTCTATCATGGAAGTTTGGCTGCCACACTTGACGTATATTCTGACTGATTTCCTTACGTATGCGAGTAGTGACGACGGACTTAAACTGAGCAACAAAGGAGCTGACTGAGCGACGCTGTCTTTGTAGTTGCGCACGGGAGTGCGCTTGCTGGACTACCGGCTTACGGAGTTCGTTTCCGAAGCTGATGAAGACTATTCCGTGAAAGTGGTTTGGCATGATCATAAACTCGTCGAGAATGAGCTCTGAGCGAATGACTTCCGAACGAAACCATTCTTCTTTGACGATGAGTCCTATGCGGCTTAAATCAACAACTTCTCCATGTAGACCGCCAAACAGGTGCTGACGGTTGTGGGCGCAAATAGTGAGGTGATAGGCACCCTCTTGAGAGTAGTCGTAGCCCTTAAGTCGATGAGATCGGGGTCGTTCATTGTCATTCATTTCAGGGCTCTATGGCGCACTGCCGTGCGCGACTACAGGAGATGATGGGAAATGAGACTCACTGCCGTGCGCGACTACGGGAGATGATGGGAAATGAGGCGCACTGCCGTGCGCGACTACGGGGACTGTGGATATTCAAATTGGCCGCCCTCCCTTCAGTATCTCATTTCTATCGTGTCGGTTGGTGCATGGCTTTGCCGATGGAGTCGTAGAAAGCGTCCGAGAGGTCGAGGACAGGCAGATTGATGTCGCGGTTGATTTGGAGGCGGTCGCCACCGATTTCGCCGATGAAGGCAATCGGGATGTTCATCGAGGAAGCAAGTTGAGACAAGGAACCGCGCTTGTC
This sequence comes from uncultured bacterium, assembly GCA_963726455.1. Classification (GTDB taxonomy): domain Bacteria; phylum Zixibacteria; class MSB-5A5; order CAIYYT01; family CAIYYT01; genus CAIYYT01. The sequence continues at coordinate 1,165,610 of CAVSCK010000004.1, read as the reverse complement.
GGAATTGAGGGACAAGATCACCCGGGACTGTGATTCGCCGAAGTAGAGGGCGTCCGCACGGAGATCGAGCTTGAAGCTGACTTTGGCGCCAATGAGATGTTCGCGATCACCGAAACAGCATTCGGCGAGAGCCACGGCAAGGCCGCCTTCGGAGATGTCGTGGGCGGATTTGACGAGACTACTTTTGATGGCTTCGAGGATGAAACGTTGCAGGCACTTCTCGAAGTCGAGATCGATTGACGGTGCATCGCCCTTGATCAGGCCGTGGAATTCCTTGAGGTATTCACTCCCGCCCAGTTCGTCCTTGGTCGTTCCTATGAGCGCGATCAGGTCACCCGATTCCTTGAAGTTGCTGGTCATGTAATGTGCGATGTCATCAATGATGCCGAGCATACCAATAGTCGGGGTTGGATAAACAGCGCGCTCCGGGTCTTCGTTATAGAATGACACATTGCCGCCGGTGACCGGGGTTTCGAACACGCGGCAAGCTTCGCCCATGCCGGCAACGGCCTCAGCGAACATGTAATACATCTCGGGCTTGTAGGGATTGCCGAAATTAAGGCAGTTGGTGATCGCCACCGGTCGCGCGCCGGAGCAGGCGACGTTGCGCGCCGATTCGGCTACGGCAATTTGTGCGCCACGACGCGGGTTAAGATAACAATAGCGGGCGTTGCAGTCGGTTGCGAGAGACAATGCTTTCGGCGTGTGCCTAACACGGATCACGGCGGCATCCGCGCCGGGGCCGGTGACTGTGTTGGTGCGCACCATGGAATCGTATTGTTCAAAAACCCAACGTTTGGATGCGATATTGTGCGACGAAACGAGTTGTTTCAGGATTTCGTTAAAATCGTGCGGGATCGCGAGACTGGTGAAATCGAAGCTCACTGTTTCATCCAGATAAGCTGGACGGCGCTGTTCGCGGGTATAAACAGGCGCACCGCCACCCAGGACAAGGTCATCCGCCGGAATATCGGCGACGACTTTGCCGCCCATCCAGACTTTCATGTTGCCACCGGAGGTGACTTTGCCGATTTCGACGCAATTAAGATCCCACTTGCGATAAACTTCGTTGATCTCGCGTTCTTTGCCTTTCTTGCCGACCACGAGCATGCGTTCCTGTGATTCGGAAAGCATGATTTCGTAGGCGGTCATGCGATCCTCACGGACGGGAACGAGATCGAGATTGATTTCGATGCCGCTTTTGCCGCGCGCCGCCATTTCGGAACTGCAGCAGGTGATTCCGGCCGCGCCCATGTCCTGCACGCCGACGATCAGGTCTTCCCTGATGATTTCGAGAGTGGCTTCCAGAAGCAATTTCTCGGTGAAGGGGTCGCCGATTTGAACGGACGGGCGTTTGAGCTCTGATTTCTCGGAAATTTCTTCGGAAGCGAACGTAGCGCCGTGTATACCATCGCGGCCGGTTGAAGAACCGACGATGAATACGGGATTGCCTTCGCCTTTGGCGGTCGCGGAGGCCATGCGGTCGGTTTTGCAGATGCCGACAGCCATAGCGTTGATCAGGGGATTGGCGGAGTAACAGTCCTCGAAATAGACCTCGCCGCCGACCGTGGGCACGCCGAACGAGTTGCCGTAGTCACCAATGCCGCGCACAGAACCGTCAAAGAGAAATCGCGAACGCGCTTCGGACAGCGGGCCGAAACGCAGCGAATTGAGAGCGGCAATGGGGCGAGCGCCCATGCAGAAGATGTCACGCAGGATGCCGCCGACACCGGTCGCGGCGCCCTGATAGGGTTCGACCGCAGTCGGATGATTGTGCGATTCGATTTTGAAGACGACGGCCATGCCGTTGCCGAGATCGACAGCGCCGGCGTTTTCCTCGCCGGCCTCAGTCAGGAGGCCTTTGCCTTTGCGAGGCAGGGTTTTGATCAGTGCAATCGAGTTCTTGTAGGAACAGTGTTCGGACCACATGACGGAGAATACGCCCAATTCGGTGAAACTGGGTTCGCGACCGAGAATGGACTTGATGCGTTCGTATTCCTCGGAAGAGAGCCCATGTTCAGCCACTAATTCGGGGGTGATATTCGGATCCGCCATGTTTCCTCCAGCCGTTAGAGCAGGGAAAGTAGAAACAGGGCATTATAGATGCAAGGAAAATCTGTATTTAGACAGCAAGGGCGGGGATGTGGGGGGATATAAAAAGAGCCGGGAGGCCCTCAGCTTGTTAGGTTTGGTGTTTGACATGTCAACCTTCCCGTCCAATGGGAAAGCCGAATCAAATTATGTTTGGTTAGGGCATTTGGCGTCAGCCACGCCATTCTAACCAGGCCGGGGATATCCGGTCTAAATATCTGGGCCTCCCGGCATTCCAAAGGAAATACGTTTCTTGAGTTAATCAAGTGCTAATTTGAATAAAAAAAATATTGTCAGGAATTTCTTGCATTGGCGGGAATTATGGTTATTATAGAAGTCTGTATTTTTGGAGGATTTGACGTGTCGAGAATTTGTGATTATTGCGGCAAGAAGCCGATGTTCGGCCACACCGTGTCCCACGCGCACAACATGACCAATCGGCGGTTCAACCCGAATTTGCGCCGGGTGCGGGCTCGCGTAAACGGGCGGGTTCAGCAGGTGTCGATCTGCACGCGTTGCCTTAAAGCCGGCAAGGCCGAAAAAGTCCACTAGAATTATCCTGATAAGCATCTACCTCGCTGACTGATTTCGCAGCGAGGCAAGATCGCGTCTGTTGTTCCCAAGGATTAGATTCTGATGCACTGGGGCGAGCGCCTCTGGTCGCGTCCATTGACGCGGCGGAAATTTGTCGGGCCTCAGCGAACTCAATTTCCGGTTGACAATCGGTGGCTTTCGTGTAATCTGCCTGACATCATATACTTATTATGTCATATCAGGAGGATTTCATGGATTACCGAATAGAAACGGACACAATGGGGGAGATGAAGGTCCCGGCTGACCGCTATTATGGCTGCCAGACGGCCCGGTCGCTGGAGAATTTCAAGATCGGCGGCGAACGGATGCCGCATGAATTGATTCGCGCGTTTGGCATTCTCAAGAAAGCCGCGGCAATGGCCAACAAAGAATTGGGATTGCTGCCGGCAGACAAAGCCGACCTGATAATTCTGGCATCCGACGAGGTTATTGAGGGAAAGTTGGATGACCATTTTCCGCTTGTGGTCTGGCAGACCGGTTCGGGCACACAGACGAACATGAATGCCAACGAAGTCATTTCGAATCGCGCGATTGAGATGGCAGGCGGCGTGATGGGATCGAAGAAACCGATCCACCCAAACGATGATGTCAACAAGGCCCAGTCGTCGAACGACACCTTCCCGGCAGCGATGCATATAGCGGCGGTCGAGTCGATTCATAATCGGCTGATTCCGATGGTAACACAGTTGCGGGATACGCTGCAGAAGAAATCGGTTGAGTTTAAGGACATTATCAAGATCGGCCGGACGCATTTGATGGACGCCGTGCCGCTGACACTAGGGCAGGAATTCTCCGGTTATGTGCATCAACTCACCTGCGGCCTGGAGAGGATCAACAACTGTCTGCCGCATCTTTACGAATTGGCGCTCGGTGGGACGGCAGTCGGCACCGGATTGAATACGCATCCGCAGTTTGCGGTCAAGTCGGCGGAAGCGATTGCCAAGATAACAGGTAAGCCGTTTATCACCGGCAGGAACAAGTTCGAGGGACTGGCCGCGCACGACGCGATTGTCGAGGCCTCGGGCGCGATGAAGGTGCTGGCCTGTTCACTGATGAAGATCGCCAATGATGTACGCTGGCTGGCATCGGGTCCCCGTTGCGGAATCGGCGAACTGAGGATTCCGGAGAACGAGCCGGGGTCGTCGATTATGCCGGGCAAGGTCAATCCGACGCAACCGGAGGCAATGACGATGGTTTGCGTTCAGGTGATCGGCAATGACAATGCTGTTGCGGTTGCGGGGAGTATGGGCAATTTCGAGCTGAACGTCTTCAAGCCGGTGATGATCTTTAACCTGCTGCAGTCGATCAGATTGTTGGCGGATTCGTGCGATATGTTCAACCAACATTGTGCGGTGGGGATCGAGCCGAACAAGGAGAACATCAATAACCTGCTGAACAAGTCGTTGATGCTGGTGACGGCACTTAATCCGCATATCGGTTATGACAATGCGGCCAAGGTTGCCAAGAAGGCGCATAAGGAAGGCACGACCTTGAAGGAAGCGGCGGTGGAACTGGGTTTGTTGACCGCAGAAAAGTTTGACGAAGTTGTAAGGCCGGAGAAGATGGTGGGGCCGAAGTAGAACGGCATCGACCATCCAGCACCCTCACCCCCGACCCCTCTCCCAAGGGGCGATGGGAGGAAGAAACGCGAAAGTTACAGCAGGTCTTGAATAGGAAATGGAGACGTGATGCATAAGAACAAAACTGAGTCAGAATGCGGCTGTCACGAGCACGAGCATGATGGCTGTGGATGTGAATGTGAGTGCGGTCATGAGGCGGGATTTCAGCGCCAATACATGACGCACAAAGAAGAGTTGGCGGTGCTCGAAGGTTACCGCGCCGAATTGAAACTGGAACTGGAGGCGGTGGAGGAACGAATTGCGGAGTTGAAGGGGAAGAAGATGTAGTTCCGTCGCGAGTTTGGTGAGAGGCGCACTGCCGTGCGCCACTACTCAGAGAATATGGGAAGGGCGCCTGAGAGGGAGCCCTTGCATTTTGGCTATTTGCAGTGCTCGCAAGGCTGAAGGCCGGTGCCAAATATAAAGCCGATCAAAAAAACTACATCAGAAATGTCGACGGATCCGCTGCAGTCGACATCACTGTTTTCTCCGGCAGCGGGAGCCGGTCCGCCTCCGAAGATGTAAGATATCAAGTATACTGGATCGGAGATGTCGGTGCCGCCGTCACCGTTGGGGTCGCCGCAGGTGGCCATCTCGGTGCGCACGATCGTAAGAGAATTTTCGTCGACCACATAGAAGAGATTGCCAATCGGAACAGCACGCCAGGCGTAACCGGGGACAGTATAATGGCCGGCCTGATTCAGTGGTACCGGACTTGTGATCTGGTAGATGCCGACACCATGTTCGACGGCGCCCACGTATGCGAAATTGCCGTCTGCACTGATGTCAATCGCCGGTGCTATGATGTCATCACGCAAAGCCAGGTTCATAGGCGACGTCGGATTGCTGATGTCAACGATCTGGCAGCCGCCTGTGCCGACCATGTAAGCCCGTTGATCATGAATTTTGATATCGTACGGCGTATCCAGCAATTTGGGGCAAAAACCGATCCGCACGATATTCGCCGGGTCGCTGGTGTTAAGAATTTCCAGCCCCGACGTCGTGCATAGGTACACCAGACTGTCCTGGACTGCGAGGACCATAGCAGTGGGGGCAGAACTCTGGTAGACGCCGACAACGGTTGCGGCCTCCGGGTCAGAAATGTCAAGGATACGCAGAGAACCAATGCGGTATTCTGACAAGTATACCCTGTCGCCTTTGATCGCTACGGCAGCCAGGTAGTTCGTAACCGGATAGGAAAAATAGGACATATTGAGCGGATCAGTTGCGTCAACAATATGTAGCGTGTCCTGAAGGGCATGTATGACCAAGCACATTCTGTTGCCGTCAAAAGCGTAGCGTTCGATGGAATTCCAAGGATCTTCGCATATTGAATAGAATCCAAGAGGAGTCGGGGATTCCGGATTAGAGATGTCGAGAATCTGCACCCCTTCATCAGGCATGACAACGTACGCTCGATTACCCTCGACAGCGAGGTCCCGGTTTTGAGCCGCCGTCTTGTACTGACCAATTGGGTTGCTGTAAAAGTCGTAGAAGTTGTGTCCAGCGATCCACAGACCGGTATATCTTCGGGGGGCGAGAAGGTAATCCGGGGTCACGACCAGATGATCAAAAGGGCTATCGAGGTCTCCGACCAAGGTGTTATCAGCATGAGTATTAATCGGGTCGGTGATGTCGAATTTCGTAATATAGCCCCAACCGGCAGTATAGAGGAGTTTCCAGGTTTGGTATTCGTCACTAAACTCTACGAAATCCATGTCTATAAAGAAACCATTACTACTGATCTGCTTGACCTGATGCGGTGATGCTGGGTTGGTCACGTCAAATATCCTGAACGATTCAAAGCAGGCAGCATAGGCATAGTTGTCTCTCACTCTGACACCCATGTAACGACCAAAGTAATCCATAGCTCCAACGGTATCAGAGCCAACCAGAGTAAGCGAGAAGGGATTGGTGATGCCGATGATCTGCAATCCATAGTATTGGTCAGCGACATACGCATTGCTCCCCGATAGCCAGACGCTCGTGGCGTAATCCGGCGTATCGTACCTTCCCACCATGGCGGGAGCCGCTGGATTACAGATGTCAATGGCTCTGAGTCCATCGAAGCCGTCGGCGAGATAGGCAAAATTACCCGCAACTTCGACATCGCAGGCATAGCCGTCAGCCGGAATATCGACCGAGCCGAGCAGTTGGGGATTGGCGGGATTGCTGATGTCAACGATTTTCAGACCGCCCGGGCCGTCGGCGACGTACAATCGATTTTCGGAAATGGTGACGCCTCTGACCTGTCCACGAGGAAGGTCGAGTTGCGACACCAACCCCGGGTTGGTTTTGTCGGCGATGTCGATAATTTGAATGCCGTTGGCAAGACCGCAGTACGCATAGTTGCCCTGAAGGGCCACATCCTCCATCCCTGTCCAGAGTGTGCTTCCAAAGTAGGTTGTGCGGACGTGATTGGCGCCGGCTTCTCTCGGGGGCGTAGCTGTCTCGCCGAAACTCTCCTCGAGAAGGCTCCGAGACGGTCTGTCCGGAAAGCCAGTCAGTGAAGGTTTCCGTGGATATTCATAGCGCCCTGCTGCGTCAGGTTCCTGTGCCCCGGCGACATAGCTCACGACCAGAATGGCTGCTGCAACTGAACAGATCGACTGATAGGGTTTCACAGGTTTCCTCCTGCCGGCGGTGTAATTACCTTAAAGTTGCAATAGGCAGACTACTCAGTTACCTCTGTGCTCCGCAAACACACAGTTTCGTATCAGCTACTCTTACAGGCAGCGCAGGGCTGAAGGCCGGTGCCAAATATAAAGCCGATCAAGAAAACTACATCAGAAATGTCGATAGATCCGCTGCAGTCGACATCACTGTTTTCTCCGGCAACGGGAGCCGGTCCGCCGGCAAAGATATAAGATATCAGATAGACAGGGTCCGAGATGTCGATTCCCCCGTCGCCATTCGGATCACCGCACGTCGACATTTCAGGCTGCAGGATCGTCACAGAATACTCTTCGGACACGTACAGAAGATCACCAATCGGTATTGCCCGCGTGGCAAAGCCTCTTGGCTTGTACCGACCGGCCAGATTCATGGGAACAGCGCTCCTGGTACTGTAAATGCCGAGGCCTTGACTGCCGTACTCGCATAAGTAAGCGAAGTTGCCGTCCGAACTTATGTCTATTGTTCCGGGCATAAAAGGCTCAGCCCTTACGGCGAGCGTGACCGGCGATGCCGGATTACTCACGTCCACCACCTGGCAGCCGCCGTAGCCTACAATGTAGGCCCTCCCGTCGCGGATCTTTATTTCCCAGGGGATGTCCAGGAGGATCGGACAGGTCCCGACCTGAACGATATTCGACGGGTCGCTGGTGTTCAGGATCTCCAGTCCCAGAGATGTACAGAGGTAGGTCAGATCATTTTCTACAGTGAAACACATGCTGTAGCTGCCTGCGCTCTGAAAACGGCAGATCTCGGTCATCGCTTCCAGATCACTAATGTCCATAATTCGGAAACGCGAAGTTGAATACTCTGACAAATAGAGCCGGTTTCCTTTGATTGCCACGGCCGCCAGATAGTCCGATACTGGATAAGGATAATAGGGCATATTTCCGGGGTTGCTAGCGTCAACGATCACCAAGGTGTCACGGATCCCATCATGTCGAACCAGACACATCTTGTCGGCGCTGAACGCGTAGCGTTCAATATCCATGTAAGGACCGGTCAGCTGAAACGCACCAAGGAGATTCGGAGCCGTCGGATTGGAGACATCCAGAATCCTGACTGCTCCCTCATCCGGACTGAGCACATACATGCGGGTTCCCTGCACGTCGATGTCGCGTATATAGCCCGGTATATGGTATGTTCCCACCGCGTCTTCAAAATACGCGCCGGGAAGGATCCACAGACCGCTGAAATCGCATGGAATGAATTTGTACTCCGGCGTTAGAGCCAAGTGATAGAAACAATCATTGTTCGGGCCGTATCCGAGATTACTCACGAAGGGATTGAGAGGGTCCGTGACGTCGTAGATGTTGTACTCATATTCGCCGACGGTGTAGAGTAAGACCGCATGCCACTCGTCCTGGTAGACGTCTCGAAACGCAAAGTCGCTGAAGAAATCACCGTAAGGCAAATAAGCGACCTGTGTCGGCGACGATGGATTCGAAACATCAAACACTCGGCAGGTGTCACCGCAGGCCGCATAGGCAAAGTTGCCTCGCACGCCCACTCCAATGTAGCCACTATAGTAGGTCTCTACGCCTGCGATAGTCGAGCCGAGGAGAACCGGTAACGAGGGAGTGGAGATATCAATTATCAGCATTCCACCATATCTATCGGCCACGAAAGCTTGATTCCCCGAAATTTTGACGCTCCATGCGAAGTCGGGAGTATCATACCGGCCGACCGTCACCGGGGTCGCAGGATTGCCGACGTCAACGACTATCAGCCCGTCGTATCCATTGGCGAGATAAGCGATAGTACCGGAGATTTCGATATCGGAGGCATACCCACCCCAAGGTTCGTCGACGGACCCGAGAAGCTGGGGAACAGCAGGATTGCTGACGTCTACGATCTTCAGACCTCCCGTTCCATCGGCCACGTACAACTGGTTTCCGGATTTCGTCACACCTCTGACCTCGCCATCGGGTAAGTCGAGCTGTGACAGAAGAGTCGGGTTCGGAATATCGGAGATATCGATGATCATTAGACCATTTAGCAGCCCGCAATAGGCATAATTGCTGTCGACGGCCACGTCCTCCATTCCGGTCCAGAGTGTGCTTCCTATATAGCTAGTCCGTACGTGATTCGGTCCGCTGCGCGACCCTGAAGATGCTGGATTCATCTGGTCTACCAGCGAAAGTCCAGGAATGAAGCGACTATGATCGCCGGAGGAGCCGGCCGGCAACGGGTACTCATAAAGTTCGGAGTGCTCGGAAGCGAAGGCCGTGATCAAACCCAGCAACGCGAATGCGACGGAGAGAAGCAGAATCGAGAGAAACGACTTCATGGGCGCACTCCTGAACAGGGTAAGGTTGAGTTATCTGGTAATTACAAGTAAGTATTTGTGGCCCCAAATGTCAAGTATTTTGTGTCGAAAGCAGTGTGGTCTTGCGCGAAATGAGGCCTGATTACCAGCGGCGGAAGCGCCAGAACGAGAGGAAGGTCACGACGGATAGCAGCGCCAGACCCATGATGATGAAGAAGGCAAAGGGGTGTTCCTGAAGGGGAATGTGGACGTTCATCGAAAACGCGCTGACGACAAAAGTGGGCACCATAATGGCGATCGTGATGATGTTGAGGGTCTTCATCAGAACGTTGAGGTTGTTGCTGACGACAGAAGCGCGGGCGTCCATCAAACCGGCAAAAATGTTGGAATAGATTTCGGCCTGCTTGAAACACTGCGCGTTTTCGATGGTGATGTCGTCAAGCAGTTCAATTTCATCGGTGCTGAAACCGATCTTGACGGCATTGAGCTTAAGTTTGTCCAGCAGCGCCGTATTGGAAGTCAGTGATTCGAGATAGAACACGAGACTCTTCTGCAGCGTGAAGAGATTGAGCAGATGGCGATTTTCCATCGACTTGGCAATCTTGTCCTGAAGGTCGTCCGCAATAGCCGACATGATCTTCAGGTGTTCACGATAATGTAGTATCGAGCGCAGAATCAGCCGAAGTACCAACTCGCGGGGGGTGCCAGTGTGGACAGATTTGAGGCCATCCGCCAGTGGGACGTCCTCTCCGACCACCACGATTAACTTGTCTTTGAAGAGAAATGCGCCCACCGATGCAACCTTGAACAGGAACTGGTCGTCGGCTTTATAGCTGCGCGGGCGCTTGTAAATGAGTGCAACATGATCCGGCTCAAATTCGACGCGTGATAGTTCATCGGGATCGAGAGCGGATGAAAGAGTATGTTCGTCAATCTTGAGGGTGTCGACGAGATGGCGTCTTTCGTCATCGTCGGGGCAAAGTTCGATGAGTACCGGACTTGCCTCGGACTCGGACTCAACCAGGGAATGGCCGACGATCTGGAATTTCTTCTGCAAGATTGACTCGCTTTCACCAACGACATTGACGTCTAGCGTTCCGAGTTGTCGCACATTGAGATTGCTCGATCGTTCCCATCACACCACCTGACCACCCCACGTACCTCGCAATGACGAACAGAAACACGACTCCACGACGCGACAACAGTTTAATAGGTTTCAAGCGCGGGGACAAGCGCTAATGTGTCGGAATAATCTGGCAATTTGCGGGAACAAAGCCGCGGACGAAATCAGAAGACGCGCAGGAACTTGACCAGGATCAACGCCAGCATCACAAGCAGGTAGATGCGCAAAAAGAACAGTGCGATCCTAACACCTTTGGTCGTCTTGACACGTGGCATGGTTCAACTCACGTCTTGGCCCGGGTGACCAGGCCCTTCATAATGTGGTTATAATGGATAACGCCGATCAAATGGTCTTCGGAGACAACCGGGATCATGCGGTAGTGATATTTGGCGAAGATGTCGGCGAGATCCTCGCGGTTATCGTCGGCCTCGGCAGCCACCACTGGCGAGGTCATAATGCTGCCCATAGAGGCGTCATCATTGGCTAACACAAGCTCGCGCAGGTCAACCACTCCGATCAGGAGTTTGTCCGGCTCATTAATGACATAGATGTAAGAGACTTCCTCGTGTTCGCGGCCCGACTTGCGCAGGGTGCTCAGAACGTCGCCGACGCGGTCCGACACGACAGCCGTGACACACTCGGTAGACATGAGCGCGGACGCGGTGCTTTCGCGCTCGGAAAGGATGGCCTCGATGCGATCGGCGTCTTCCTTGGAAAGTAGGGACATCAAGCCCATCATGTGGTCGCGGGGGAGCACGGTGAATAAGTCTGCCAGTTGCGCCACTGACATTTCCGAAAGAATCTTGCGGGCACGCTCCTGTCGCAGATTGGCAATAATCTGGCGCTGTACGCGTGGTTCTGCCTCGACCAGAGCGTCTGCTGCGGTCTCAGAATCCAAAGCCGAGAAGAAGGCCTGCTGCTCCTGGCCGGAGAGTTCTTCTAAAGCGTCGGCGAGATCCTCGCTCGGAAGGTCTTTGACCATGCTGCGAGTGATGGAGAGAGTTACGGCGTCTGTCATGGAAACATCTTCCAGAGACAGCGGCTGGACATATTTCCAGGAGATGAAGCGGTCACGAATCCAGTGGATTTTTCCCAACCCGACCTTGCGGAGAAAACCATTGAAGGAGGTGTCGACATGAACGATGATCATGCGTCCGCGCGATTCCAGCAGGTGGACGTCGTTCACAACCTCGATCTTGCGGCCATCCATGTCCAGGATCGTGCGTCCCATCAGGTGGTCGTTGAGCAGAGTCCAGCCGACCTGATCGACAAACGGAGGGTATTGTTCGCCGTCGGGCGGGTGAACAAAGATGGCGTCGTTTTCTATCTTGATGACCTTGTCCCAGGGTATGAACTCAGTTGGTTTGCCCCAGCCATGTTCGATGTAGATTCCGACCGCCTCGGGATAATGTTCGCTTAGTTTGAATACGAGATCGGTAAGCTTGCCCAGGCGATTGGTGATCTTGCCGGCGCAGACCGGGCGCTTGAGCAATTCGGAGAAGAACAAGAAGCGAAAGTCCTTGCTGCCGAAACGGGGGTCGGGGGAGACTGGCTGATTTGATCGCGGCTGGCTCATGATATTACCCTACCCGAACATCTGTGGAAATAAGACCGAAACCGCAAACAATGTTGACATGGCAATCACAAAAATCACGATGCTCCAATTCACGATATTCTGAAATCTGGTGTTGACGTGCTCACCCATCAATTGCTCGTCATTCAACAACAGAATAAGAAACATCAGTGCGGCAGGCAAGAGCGTTACCGCGACCACTTGGACAAACATTGTAATAGTTATCAGGGGCGCGCCCGGAATGAGAACGACTGCTGCCGCTGTGCCGAGTGTCAGCAGATAGATCACGTAAAACCAGGGGGCATCCTTAACGCTTTTGTTAAGCGAGTGCGCCCAGCCGAAAACCTCGCCAACCGCCCAGGAAGTCGACAGCGAGATGCAGAGTGCGCCCAGGAACCCGGCGTCAAAAAGGCCGATGGCAAATAAGATTCTGGCCCAATTGCCTTCCCGGCCGGGAAGCAAAGGCACGAGCGCATTGGCGGTCTGTGAGGCATCCTGCACGATAATTGGTGGATGATGGTAAAAGAACGCGGCGCCGGTGGCAATAATGATAAAGATTGCTACCACGCCGGTAAAAAACGAACCGGCGAAGGTGTCGATCTTGCCGAATTTGACGTCATGGATATCAAGTCCCTTGTCGACGACGGCGCTTTGCTGGAAAAATATCTGCCAGGGGGTAATCGTGGTGCCAATATTGGCCATAATGATGAAGAGCAGGTCGCCCGTAATTCCCTGCGGAAACTGCGGCCAATAGAATCCTTCGGCAACGGCGCCCCAGCCGGGAGCTGTGGGAGTTTGCATAGCCCAGATAGCGGCAGGGATATAGACCAGATTGAAAATGCAGAACGCCAAGGTGATCTTCTCGAACGTCCAATAGCGGCCGGTCATGACGACGGCCATGAGGATTGCTGTTACGCCAATGCAGGTTACGAGTGGCGGCACGCCGAACATACTCATGGCGGCGGTCATGCCTATATATTCCGTGATTAGAGTGAGCCAGTTGACGATGCCGAGATCGAAGATAGAAAACCAGCCCCAGAATTTTCCGAATCCGTCGAAGATGGCCTCAGCATGGCCACGCTTGGTGACGGCGCCGAGACGGACCGTCATTTCCTGTATATAGTAGGCCATGGGGATCAGGATGAAAAACACCCAGAGCAGATTGAAACCGTATTTCGATCCGGTGACAGCGTAGGTGGAGATGCCGCCGGCGTCGTTGTCGGCGATCATGGTGATAATGCCCGGGCCAAGCACGGCGAAAAGTATCACCATGCGACGATTGAGGCGGTCGAGCCGATGTATGCTCTTGCTGATCCAGTACATCTCAACCCCGGACTAGATAAGTTAATCTTGGCCGATTGCAGACTTCGCAGAATAAAGGCACGATGTTACTTGTCGCCGACATATCGTGCCAACTCCCGAAGGCCAGGATAATAGGCAGGGAAGGTATTTTTTCCCATTTGCCTTGTCAAGAAGTTTACGGCTCGTAGCGCCATGCTGTTGCAGTCGTTTAGCGTTGCGCGTGAGTTGACAGCTTTTAGTTGACATGGTGTGGGAAAAGAGGCAGATTTTTTCGAGTGAGGAAATGAATATGAAACGAAGTTACATACTATTCGGTTTCGTTCTGGTCGTGCTGATTCTGGGATTTAGCTTCACCAAGAGCTACCTCCAGTCGTTGGAAGAGGACGCCAAATGGAAGCAGAAATCGGCGGCATTGAGGACGGAAATCGACAGTCTGGAGCAGGAACTTAGAGCCAGGATGGGCGAGGCCAAGGCATTCTCGCCTTCGAAAGCGGAGGAAGGGGAACCGCAGGTGGCCGTGGTGACCAATGATACACCGGCCACTCAAGCTGTAGTCGTGCCCGAAAAAGTGGCAGAGCCGACATCGGCGCCGGCTGAGAGTCGCGGCGACCTTGCGGCGGCAGCAAATGATTCCGCAGCAGAACCGACTCCCGACGAACTGGTGCTCTACCGCAAGTATGTGCAGAAGCGCCTTTCGCTGCCCTCGGTGATCCGGGCAAAGGATCTTGAGCAAGCCAAGTCAGAAATTCTCTCGGAGCTGGGAAAGGCCTACGGTATTTCATCTGAGCAGGTGTCGAAAATTGTCGATAAGGTATATGAGCATCGAAGGCAAGGGAGCGGTAATTGACGTCAGGTATCAAGACAATCGGCTTATTGACGGGTGGCGGTGACTGTCCGGGACTGAACGCAGTAATCAGAGCGGCGGTGCTGTCGGCCAGCTATGAGTACGGCTGGGTGTTGGTAGGTTTTCTGGACGGATATGAAGGGTTGATGGATGAAAGATATATCAACCTGACACCGCAGTCAGTAAAAGGAATTCTGCCACAAGGCGGGACGATTCTTGGCACTTCCAATCGCGGCAATCCCTTTGAGTGGCGGGTCAAAGAAGGCAATGAAGTGAAAATAGTTGACCGCTCCGAAAAAGTGTTTCAGACAATAAAAGGACTCGGGTTGGATGCGCTCATTGTGATCGGCGGCGACGGCACAATGTCTGTGTCGAAGATGTTCATGGACAAATACGGCGTCAAGATAGTTGGGGTGCCCAAGACTATCGACAATGACCTGATGGCGACCGAGGTGACATTCGGCTTTGCGACGGCAGTCGTGACTGCGACCGAAGCCATCGACAAATTGCACACCACGGCAAGCAGCCATCATCGGGTAATGGTGATGGAGGTCATGGGACGGTATGTCGGATGGATTGCGCTGGAGTCGGGAATTGCGGGCGGAGCAGACGTAATTCTGATACCCGAAGTGCCGTACGACATGGACAAGATTTGTGCCAAGTTACATGCCCGGCGAAGCAGGGGTTCGAATTTCGCGATAGTAGTTGTTGCGGAAGGCGCCTATCCCAAGGATGGCGAAGTTACGCTTATAAATCCTGAAATGAAGGGGACAATACACGCCAAGCTTGGAGGGGTCGGTATCGCGATAGCCAAGGAGATTGAAGAGAGGGTGGGAATGGAAACCCGAGTCACGGTATTGGGACACCTGCAAAGAGGTGGTTCACCCTGTTCGTTCGATCGCTACGTGGCTACCCGATTTGGCAAGGCCGCGATTGACCTGGTCAAGGATGAGAAATTCGGCCACATGGTCTGCTACCGGGGCGGTTGTATTTCGAGCATTCCGATTGCAGACGCGATCGGGGGCTTTAAGGCCGTCGACCCGGATGGCGAAGCAGTCAGGGCAGCAGAATCTCTAGGTATATCGTTCGGCAGATAGCTTCAATATCAGCTAGCTTACTTTCCTCCTATGGCATTTCCGAAACCTTGGGGAGATGAATCAGCATATGTTCTCCCTGCAAGATTTTGTTGGTGATGATGATGAATCGTTCGGTGGTGAGAGACTGCAGGCGGTAAGGAACCCACAGTTTGCTCGTTACCACACTCTCGCGACGTGAGCGTTTCTTCGGGGGCATAGTCGCTCCTATGTTGAGATGGTCGTTGGACCTAACCTGTCGCGTAGACAGCACTCCAGAACCCTGAAGTTCATAGTGCATGTTATGTTTTAATCGCTGCGCGTGACCTACCGAGTCAGCGTCTTTCCAAGTTGGAGGATCGAAGTTGCTCTCGGGCGTCAACTATCGTTGCTCGCAGTGAAGACGCCGTAGTATAGTAATCTGTTTATCGAATCCAAACGTTTTTTTGGGAATTTACACGAAAATTATCAGGTTTTTTTCTGCCAGTCTGGCAGGCGTGCGCGGCAGGTTTAGTTCGGGGTCCCCAGCGAGCGCTGGGATCTGCCCTGGATTGGAAACGTAGCTTGGTTGTCGCGTTTCTACCGTCAACCTCACGCAAATGCACACAAGATTGAGGAGTCTTCTCGGCGACCACCACAGCGATGCGCATGGCAGACATGTTTCGATCAACCGCCGTGTACTCGCGTGCTAGTCTGCGCAGAAGCTCGATGCTTACGGCTTCACCCGGCGATTCACTAGCCGAGCATAATTCAAGTTGTTGGTTGCAGTTAAGTTGACGAGCCACAGTTGGACAGTATTTTGTTAGAATTACTCTTGACAAGGGGTGTAGAGGCGATTATAGTAAAAAGCTTGAACATAGTTGGGCCCATAGCTCAGCTGGTTAGAGCAACTGACTCATAATCAGTGGGTCCCAGGTTCAAGTCCTGGTGGGCCCAGAGTAAATTGGGCAATTAGCTCAGCTGGTTAGAGCGTTCGGTTCACATCCGAGAGGTCACTGGTTCAAATCCAGTATTGCCCACCATAAGTAACCGTGACGAGGTAGGTTGGCGACTTTGACGGGAAACCAAGAGACTCGATCGATCAGCAAAGAAGACATAACGGGTTTTATTAAGATGCACTGCGCGAACAGTGCGTTTTTTTTATCACTTGGCTGGGGCGATCGAGACCGGAGGCGTGCATAGATGCATGAAGACATTAGGCTTCTAAAGGAGCTGCAAGACATTGACTATTGGATCGGAGAACTGGAGCGATCCAAGGAATTTCTGCCGGACATGATGAGGAATCTGGAGGATCAAATGGCCACGGTGGCCGGTGATCTGATTCAGAAGAAAGGCCGGCTGCAGGAAGCTCAGTTGGAAGTCAAGGAATTGGAACTCAAGATTAGCCAGGGCAAAGAGCAGCACGAAAAGTACCAGGAACAGATGCTGACGATCAAAACCAATAAGGAATACGATGCTCTGGTAGCGCAGATCGAGACGACAAAGACAGACGTATCCAAGGATGAAGAGCATTACCTGGAATTGCTCGGTGAGATCGATTCGCTCAAGGCGGCGGTACTGCAGCTTGAAGAAGACAGTACGCGCATCCAGACGGAAAATTCGCAGCGCCTGAAAGAACTGCAATTGCAGATCGATTCGGTCCAAGGCAAGATGGATGAGAAAGAAGCGTATCGCGATCATTTGGTGACGAAGGTTTCCAAGTCGGCGATGTCGACTTATGAACGAGTGCGCAGAGGACGTGGCGGCGATGTCGTCGTTGCGTTACGCCGCGGCGCCTGTGGCGAGTGTTTTAAGGCACAACCACCGCAGAAAATCCAGCAGATCAAGAAAGGCAACACGATCGAGACTTGTGCTTCGTGCGGCCGGATCCTGATCTGGGAGGGAGACGAATAAGACTTTGGCGCAAATTCTTCCTGAACATGGCTTGACGTTCGACGACGTGTTGATCGTGCCGCAGTTGGCCGAGATCCATCCGCGCGAGGTGAATGTTGCGACCCGGCTGACGCGCAACATCAAAATGAACATTCCGATCATTTCCGCGGCGATGGATACGGTAACGGAAGCTGACCTGGCGATAGCAATCTCCCGTGAAGGCGGTGTGGGAATTATCCACAAGAATATGTCGATTGTGAAGCAGGCCGAGGAAGTCGACAAGGTCAAACGTTCGGAAGCAGGAATGATTGTCAGCCCGATCACGCTGACGCGTGACAAGACCATCGGGGATGCCCTGGAATTGATGCAGCGGTATGCAATCTCCGGCATTCCGATTGTGGAAGGCAGCCGGCTGGTTGGTATCCTAACGAACAGGGACCTGCGTTTTCATCCCGCACTGCAGACGTCGGTGTCGGATGTGATGACAAAAGAACACCTGATCACCGTTCGTGAGGGTACGACGCTTGAGCAGGCCAAAGAGATTCTGCACGCCCATCGAATTGAGAAGCTGCCCATCGTCGATGATCAGATGAACCTCAAGGGCATGATCACGGTCAAAGATATCATGAAGAAGCTACGCTATCCGAACGCCTGCAAGGACGGACGGGGAAGATTGTGTGTGGGCGCGGCTATCGGCACGGGGAGTGATTTGATTCCGCGCGCCGAGGCGATTGTCGCAGCCGGCGCGGATCTGCTGGTGCTCGACAGCTCGCACGGACACAGCAAGGCAGTAATTGAAGCGGCCAAAATGGTCAAGAAGAGATTCCCGGAGATCGATTTGGTGGCAGGAAACGTTGCCACCGCCGACGGAACCAGGGCACTCATAGATGCGGGCGCCGATGCGGTCAAAGTCGGAATCGGACCGGGCGCAATCTGCACGACCCGCGTAATTACCGGCGGTGGGGTGCCGCAGGTTACGGCGATCATGGATGCCGCCGAAGTGGCAGCGAAAAACGATGTCCCGATTATCGGTGACGGCGGCGTGCGCTACTCCGGAGATATCTGTAAAGCGTTGGCGGCGGGCGCGCATTGCGTGATGATCGGTTCGCTGTTGGCGGGTACCGAGGAGTCGCCCGGAGAGACCATTCTCCTCGAAGGAAGAAGCTTTAAGGTCTACCGGGGCATGGGTTCCATCGGCGCCATGAAGGACGGGGCAAAAGACCGCTATTTCCAGGAAACTACCGAGGATATGACCAAATTGGTGCCGGAGGGGATTGAGGGCAGAGTTCCGTATAAAGGCCCCCTGGCTGATCTGGTTTTCCAACTGGTCGGCGGATTGCGGTCGGGCATGGGACTTTGTGGAGCAAAGGATATTGAGTCTTTGCGTATGGGGTCGAAGTTTATTAGAATAAGCACGGCGGGTATGCGGGAGAGCCATCCTCATGATGTAACAATCAGCAAGGAAGCTCCCAACTACCGCATGATGTATTGATGGTTTAGGGAGTAGTTTTTGAGTCATATATATTCCGAAGCAGGCCACGCAGCCGCGTCCAGCGAAAGTTGGATGAGGAAAGTCCGAGCTTCACTGAGCAGGATACCTCCTAACGGGAGGGCGGAGCAATCCGACGGAAAGTGCAACAGAAAGCATACCGCCTTTGGGCGAAAGCTCAAAGGTAAGGGTGAAATGGTGGTGTAAGAGACCACCGGCGATGGAAGTAATTTCATCGGACCGGCAAACCCTATCCGAAGCAAGACCAAATAGGGGAGAAGAGCTGCTCAGACTCGCTAGTACTCCCGGGTAGGTTGCTTGAGATTCGACGCAAGCCGAATCCTAGATGAATGGCTGCAGGGCCCTAGGCCTCGACAGAACTCGGCTTATGGACTGCTTCGGAATTTTTGTTTGAAGAGGTATTGATTGATCTTGAAGAGCCGTGTGAAAATGCGCTGGGTGGTAGCGCCCGATCCGGACTACCGGGTGGTAGAGCAGATTTCCAAGGAAGTGGACCTTCCGCCGTTGATCGTGAAGATTTTGGTCAATCGGGGACTATCGAGTTCTCAGGAGATCGACAAGTTCATAAATCCGAGCATGACCGATCTCTGCGATCCGTTTCTGATTCCCGGCATGGAGAGTAGCGGTCGAACGGACGCTCCAGGCATTACGCGAAAACGAGACGGTGATGATCTACGGCGATTACGACGTGGACGGCATCACAGCCGCATCGCTGATGTTTCTCGTGCTTAACAAACTCGGTTCCAACGTGCATTACTATCTTCCCAACCGGCTGGTCGAAGGATATGGCCTGTCGGAAGAAGGGATTCTCGAAGCCGAGAAGAAGAAAGCGTCGCTGATCATTTCGGTTGATACAGGTATTACTGCGAATCGGGAAGTGGAGTACGCCAAGGAAAAGTTTATCGATTGCATTATCACCGACCATCATGAACCGGGAGAAACGTTGCCGTTGGCAGCGGCAGTAGTCAACCCGAAGATCAAAGGCGATCATGCCGTTGGCCGGGAGTTGTCCGGCGTGGGCGTGGCGTACAAATTTGCGCAAGGGTTATATCGGAAGCTGGGGCAGGATGAAGCGGAACTGGATGAGCATCTGGATCTGGTAGCGCTGGGCACGTCGGCGGACGTCGTGCCGTTAGTCGCCGAGAATCGTGTTCTGACGCATTTCGGAATCAACCAGATCTTGCGGTCGTCCAAACCGGGACTGAAATCGCTGGTGTTCGAATGCGACCTGATGGGCAAAGAGATCACGACGAGCCAGATCGTATTCATTCTGGCGCCGCGAATCAATGCGGTCGGCAGATTGGGTGGCGCCGAGAAAGCCATCAAACTGCTTACGACCAAGGACACGGCGACGGCGAGCACGATTGCGAAGTTCCTCGAAGTCGAAAATCAGCGCCGCAAGTCGATTGATGAGAGCACGCTGGAAGAAGCGCTGCAACAAATCGAGCATTCGGTGGATTTGGAAAATGACAAAGCGATCGTGTTGTATTCGTCGGGATGGCATCAGGGAGTAATCGGGATTGTGGCCTCGCGACTGGTAGAGCGGTTCTATTTGCCGACGGTCTTGATTGCAGTTGATAACGATGAGGGCAAGGGTTCCGGCAGATCGATTCCGGGATTCCATCTGCATGATGCGCTCAAGAGTTGCGAGGACCTGCTGTTGAGATACGGTGGGCATAAGTATGCCGCCGGGCTTTCGATTGCGCCGGAGAATATCAAGAAGTTCCGTGAGCGCTTTTCCGCCGTAGCGGCCTCTAAGCTGCAGCCGGACGACCTGGTTCGTAAACTGCAGATCGACGCCGAACTTGATCTGGACGACATCGATTTTGAGATGGTCAAGATGCTGGAACGGTTCGCGCCGTTCGGACCGGAAAATATGAAGCCGGTCTTTGTTACCCGCAACCTGGAAGTGGTCGGGCAGCCGCAGGTGGTTGGCAAGAATCACCTGAGGATGCGTGTACGGTCCGGTCAGAAGGTATTTGACGTGATCGGATTCGGTTTCGGCGACTTTGCGGAGCAACTTATCCATCCAGGGGCTTGATTTCGATATGGCCTATGTCATCGAAAAGAACGTCCACAACGGTGTGACCAAGATTCAGCTTCGCGTGAAAGACATCCGTTGGAGCTGATCGATGTCTGTCTTTGACGACTTTGTCCGCGGGGACAGGCGTGCGCTGGCTCGAGTAATCACCCACATTGAAAATCGTCGCGAAGGATATCGGTCGCTGTTGGCCAATATCTCGCGGCTGGAACGGCACGGCTATCGCATCGGTGTGACCGGTCCGCCGGGATCGGGCAAGTCCACGCTGGTTGATTCGCTGGTTTTGCGGTACGCGCAGCAGGGGTTGAAGGTCGGCGTGGTGGCAGTGGACCCGTCGTCTCCGTTTACAGGTGGGGCGCTCTTGGGTGACAGAATCCGTATGCAGCATCTGTCCAATCGCGACAATGTGTTTATCCGCAGCATGGCATCGCGCGGTGAATCGGGCGGGTTGGCCGCGGCAACGCGTGATGTGATCAAGGTGCTGGACGCCTTCGGAATGGATCTGATCTTGATCGAGACGGTGGGTATCGGGCAGGTGGAACTGGATATAGTCGAAGCGTGCGACACGGTAGTGGTGGTGCTGGTACCGGAATCGGGCGATATGATTCAGACGATGAAGGCCGGATTGATGGAAATTGCCGACGTGTTCTGCGTGAACAAGATTGACCGGCCGGGCGCCGACCGACTGATAGCATTGCTGAACAGTCTGATACATGAAGGACGTCTCGGTGGCACGTCGGAGATTCGAGCGGTCGGTACAAACGGAGTCAGCGGCGAAGGTGTAGATAAATTGTCGGAAGCGATTGCCCAGCATCGTAGCGCGGTAACCGGTTCCGGCGAATTGGAGCGACGCCGAGTCAGCCAACTCAAGGCGGAAATCGTTCATGCCGTGCGTGATCGCGTGGTCAAACAGCTCGAGGAAGCAATAGAAATTGACGGACAGTTTGCCGAAGTCAGCCGTATGATGGCGCAGGGTGAACTCGATCTGTACGGCGCCGCGGAGATGATCTTTGACCGCTATTTTCGCCGAATTGATGTGTCGGGCACAGACGCCTGCTGATTTGTTTGATGATTAGGAAGGGAGACGATAGATGACTGAGATCGAGAATAAACGGGTGATCTCCGAACAGCAATTTACGGAGGCGCTGAAGAAGGCCTATGCCGAATGGAAGGCGGCGGCCGAAGCGACTACGAATAAATCCAAGAAATATGTCACCGTCTCATCGGCGCCAATCAAGCCGCTCTATACTCCAGAGGACGTTATGAATATTGATTTCCTCAACGATATCGGATTTCCGGGGCAATATCCCTACACGCGCGGCGTGCATCCCTCAATGTATCGTGGCAAGCCGTGGACGATGCGGCAGTTTTCGGGAATGGGAACACCGGAGCAGACGAACCAGCGCTATCATTTCCTGTTGAGCCAGGGACAGCATGGACTGTCGGTGGCATTCGACCTGCCGACGCTGATGGGTTACGACTCCGACCATCCTCGGTCATTGGGAGAAGTTGGCAAGTGCGGTGTCGCGGTTGATACGCTGCTGGACATGGAAAAGATTTTTCACGGAATCGATCTCGGCAAGATTTCAACGTCGATGACGATCAATGCGCCCGCGCCGGTGCTGTTGGCGATGTACATCGTGGTAGCCGAAAAGCAGGGCGTACCGCCCAACAAGCTGCGCGGAACGCTGCAAAACGACATTCTCAAAGAATACATTGCTCAGAAAGAGTGGATCTATCCCCCTGAACCATCGGTCAAGCTGATTGTCGATACGATCGAATTCGGCACGCGACAGATGCCGGAATGGAATACGATTTCAATATCGGGCTATCACATTCGCGAGGCGGGTTCCACTGCGGTGCAGGAACTGGCGTTCACGCTTGCGGACGGATTTACTTACATCGAAAAGTCAATCGAACGCGGGTTGGATGTGGATGAATTCGCGCAGCGGCTGTCGTTCTTTTTCAATGCACACATGGATTTCTTCGAGGAAATCGCCAAGTATCGTGCGGCACGGAGAATTTATGCCAAGCGGATGCGCTATAAATATGGCGCCAAACAACCGCGCTCGTGGATGTTGCGATTCCATACCCAGACGGCGGGTTGCTCGCTCAATGCGCAGCAGCCGGAACTGAATCTGATTCGCACTGCCTACGAGGGCATGTCGGCGGTTCTGGGTGGCACGCAGTCTTTGCACACGAACTCGATGGATGAAACCCTGGCGTTGCCGTCGGACAAGGCCGCGCTTTTGGCGCTGCGAACGCAGCAGATTCTGGCTGAAGAGACAGGGGTCATCAATTCGATCGATCCGCTGGCGGGGTCATACTATGTCGAGGCGTTGACGAATCGTATGGAAGAGGAGTGCGAGGCGTATTTTGCCGAGATCGACCGTCGCGGCGGCGTAATGCAGTGTATCGAAGAGGGTTATCTGCAGCGCGAGATTGCCAAAGCGGCCTATGTCTATCAACAAGAAATCGACAACAAGGAACGAATCATCGTTGGTGTCAACGGGTACGTGCTGGAAAATGAGCAGATTGATATTCCTATCCTGAAGATAGATGAGTCGGTGGCCGAGTTGCAGAAGCAGTCAATCAAGAAGGCCAAAACAATTCGCGACAACGATAAAGTGTCGCGGACGTTGGAGGACCTGAGGCAAGCCTGTCGCGATGACAAGAATACGATGCCTTTCATTATAGATTGCGTCAGGCAGTATGCGACGATGGGCGAGATCTGTGACGCGATGAAGGATGTTTACGGCGAGTACGTGGAACCGCCGATTTTGTGAGCAGAAGACACACCCATTGGTCCCCTCTCAAGAGGGGAATTGAACTGAAAGTATAATTGAGAGATTGAGAGATATATGAGCGACAAGATAAGGATTTTGTTGGCGAAAGCCGGTCTGGACGGCCACGATCGCGGTATCAAGGTGATTGCGGCGGCGTTTCGTGATGCCGGATTCGAAGTGATTTATACCGGGTTGCGGCAAACGCCGGAGATGATCGTCGAGGCGGCCTTGCAAGAGGACGTCGATGCGGTCGGCGTGTCGATTCTGTCCGGCGCGCATATGACCTTATTTCCGGCGATATACAAGCTGATGCAGGAACGCAACTGCGGTGACATGATCTTGTTCGGCGGCGGTATCATGTCCGAGGACGAAATCAAGAGACTCGAGAGCAGCGGCATCAGCAAACTGTATGGGCCGGGTACCTCGACAATCGAAATCGTCGAATACGTCAGAGGAGCCGTCGCCAAGAAGAGGGCGAGCGAGAAGCTGGTGTAACAACGCGCCGCGGCTCTTGACAAACGGCTCGATCTTACTATACTGCGGCAGTTGACATAGCATACTCCGAGGGAGGTCTTCTGCCCGGCAATCACAATCGCACCCCGCAGCCCTATTGTAGCAAGATTATCATCAACGACTTCCCGCGTAAGCTGGCGCTAATCTATAAACGATTCTATGAAGAAGCGTGCGAAGATGATAAACGCCAATCTATCTCAGAGCTAAACACATTTGTCGAGCAGACGCTGAAGTTCCTCGTAATTTATCTTTCTGCGGAGCAACTGGAGAACAATTGCTCGTCTGAGCGAGAGTGCCAGATTCAATTCCGGAACTATCTGCTCTCCAAACCCACAATAGGCAAGAGTATTGAATACCTGAGATCTTTCAGGGCTGATTCAGAATCGCAACGTCTGTACAAAATGTTCCTGTATGCACCGCGCTCCAATGTTCTGGATGTGGTAGGTTCTTTCAACAAGGACTCCATCGGCCGGCATGGCGGGAGTATCGACGAAGAATCCGCGCTGGCTCTTTTTAACAAGCACTCGGAGACTGTCACGAAGGCAATAGAGGATTTGCGACTTTTCAGAGAGTTTCCATTGATGGGGACAACAAACAATGGCCGCGAAATCTCGCTTTCCGGCGTTGCGTCCGTGCCGGAAGAACTTAGAGACGATTCCGCTGCACTTTACACTGACAGCACAAAGTATCTACCGCTATGGCCGTTTATCCTGATCGATTCGTCGAGTCATACGGTTGCCCTGAATCTGAATGACATCTCGAATATTGAAGATGCTAACAGACGTACCACGTACGTTGGGGCTATGACGAAAGAGAAGCGCGAATTTGCGACGTCAGACGAAGACAAACTTGCGATACGAATTGTCGCTGCGCTGAAAGACAAGCTCGGACCCCTCGTGGAAGGGCAGAGAAGAGTTGTTCTCGATTCATTCGGGGACTACGAGGAAGCGATCCGCGACTTCTCGGGCAGAGAGTGGCTTTTTAAGGGCGTCAAGACCTTCATCGAGTCACGCGGCCAATCGTTGTTCCTGATTGTCGGACAACCCGGTGTCGGCAAGTCCGCCTTCATGAAGAAGTTTCCCGACTTGGCGAAGCAATACGACCCAAAAGGACAACTCCTATCCGTTTCATCGCAGTTCTTCATCACACACAACAATACGATGAGAAACACCGTGTTCGCATGCCTGCGACACATTGAGCAAGAACTGCAGCAAGGGGCAACTGTTAAGCTGCGCTCTAACAGAGACGAGGAACCGCAATCAGAACCGCAGAAATCGGTCCATCGTCTGCAACTCCTGTTCGACCAGATTTGCCGCGCTGATGCCGACTACTGGGAGAAGCCAATCCCCATCTTCATCGATGGCGTCGATG
The DNA here is from genome assembly GCA_963726455.1 of uncultured bacterium. Classification (GTDB taxonomy): domain Bacteria; phylum Zixibacteria; class MSB-5A5; order CAIYYT01; family CAIYYT01; genus CAIYYT01. Next base: position 1,140,356 of record CAVSCK010000004.1, on the reverse strand, counting down.
AATTGAAACCCGAGGAAATCAAGCAATTCGTGGAAGCCGTCAATTCACTAAGGGGAATTCCCAACATCAGACTAGTTATCACCAGCCGCGACATTGCCGAGTTGGAGAATCTTCAGAAACCCGATAGACGCCTGCAACTGGAGAGAGACGCGTGCCACCGCGCTGACTTGTTCAACTTTGCCCGGTGTCGGCTTGGACGCCTAGGCTGGAACGACGAGTCTGTTAAGGAACTCATCGAGAAGACTGACGGCTACTTTCTATTCCTTGTCATGGTTATTCGGGACGTGCAACTAGGGCTATTGACGAAAGAAAATCTTGGCAGTCTCCCAAGGGGGCTGGAGGCATACTACAAGTCAATTCTAGATCTCCGAATGAAGGATAGATTTAACCATGAGGGAATTGGCTGGCGCACCGTAGGCTTCACGATACTCAAGCTTATCTGTGTAGCACGAACGCCTCTCAATCGAGAACAATTGTCCAATTTCTGCGGTAGAGAAATCGCGCAAATTCGGCAGGCGTTGGAGTTGATGCAGGAGCTACTCAAGCAAGGAGGCGAACATGACGGCTACCGCCTCTTCCATCTGTCGCTTCAAGAGTTCATCAGGACCGAGTATGGCGACGAACTCAAAGAAGCAAACAGGCTGATAATCAGATACTATGAAGCCATTATCGATAAGGGCGAATACGGCCGGTTGGACGCTTATTTCTTCTGTCACATACAACATCACATCGAGGAGGCGGAGGAGTGGGAGTTCCTTGACAAGATCCTGTTGGACACGGAAGTATACAGATATCAGTGCTATTGGACTCCGAGGGAGCCGGAAGATCTTCTCGCCCTGGATGACGGCACTCGAATTGTGTTTAAAGGATTTCTGGATTATTAGGGACACAATATGCATGAGTTCGGTGGCTACTGGGAGCTTTCAATAGGGAAGCTGAGATGCATAGAGCAGGTATCGGATTTGAAGCACCTATTGTTGCGCATTGCGCGGTTGTTTCCGATTTGGTGCGTCTATTATCGGGATGGGCACTTTCGAGATGTGAGTGAACGCAAGGATCGAGGCAGCGATGATGCAATACTGCATCTTAAGTATCCCCGACTGGCAAAGTCAACGGAGGATGGCGGGTTTCCCCGGAGAAGACCAGACTTAGTCCGGCAGTATATACAATATATAGAGCGCGTAGAGATGGGAGAGACTGCGTCCTGTGAATCGACTATGGATCAATCGCCCGAGAGGGTGGAGTTTGCCCAGCAACTGCCGGAGTTTGTCAGCTTTTTTTCAGAATGGCTCGGCGAACCAATTCCTACGGCCGACGACCCCGAGTTCCGTACTCGATTGCTCTCAGTCTATAGTCGTTGGTTACATTGGCTTATTGAGAAGAAATACTTGGGTAAACTGGTGGGTCTGGGTCAGTCGCACACTACTTTGGCAACGTGTTATCGGCATAAACCTCCCCCGCGATTTCAGGACGTCCTTAAATTACTTTATGGTGCAGATCCCGAAAGCGTCAAGGGCTGTATTCGGAATGCGCTTGAATACGCGGCGGAGCAAGGCGACCCTTTCGTCATTCCCTGGATAGGAGAGTGTTTCGTGGAGTTGCTCGGCGAGGACATTGACGACAACCTAGTCAGATCTTTTGTGGCCGCCACATTGGTTTCCGTTCACTATTTTATGGAAAATGGTTGGGGAATCCCCATAACGGGGGGAAGGGAAACTGTCCTGGAGGATTGGCATAGCTTAATCGAAGTATTTGTGCACCGATCACCTCGGATGGGTGATGCGGTCTGTGAGGCCGCACTCGAAATAGCACTGCGGAGTCAGAACACGTTCGGGCTTCTTTCTCTCTTGTGTGCACTTCCGGCTTACAAGTGTGCCGATTTAGTTCGGGAAAGTAACGATATAGCTGCCGCTGTCCTTTCAGAAATCGAGAACCCAACTACATTTGATGGAATAGAAGACTGGCGATGGCAGGGATTGTGTGAAGTGCTGGAGTTGATCAATCCGTCTGCTGTTGCGGCAACGCTTACCAGACTTGTGCAGGACGGAATCGAGGACCGAGATGATTACGACGGCTTCATCCTGAACAAAGTGTTGCATGAAAGACAATTGCATTCCTTTTTGAAGAACGCCCACATCCACAAATCCCCGCTATTTGCCTCCGTCGGCGATGCCTTTGTTGCCCGCTACATCAAGGACAAAGACACTGTCCCGGGCCGATACCCGCCCGACCACAAATGGATGTGGATTGTCGACGTGGAGGATAACGACAATCTCTGCCTTGACCATCTGTGCAAGGACGACCGCGAGTTTGAGGGCGTCATACGGAATGCAGCATCGAAGGAGAATGAAGAGTTTGCGTTGAGTGTCATGAGCGATAACGTTGGAACAATGCCCTTGAGCGCTTTGCTGCGCTCAGAACTTAAGAAGACAATGGCTTACGCCATCGAAAACGACTTCAATACTGCTGAACTGCTCAATGCATTGATGGACGCGTCAAGGAAGCATATGCAGCCAAACGCATAACTGGCGTTTTTTGATCTGGCCTAAGGTGTTGACCCGGCAGTCTTTCTGCTCCCTCGCTAAACAGTGCCCTTCATTTTGCAGTTGATTTTCCGCATTCCAAAATCCTAGATTTCGCGCGTTGAATTAAGTCTAATTGTAGGGAGACAATATGGTTTATAACGTATCTGAAGCTCAGCAACCCGTACGCGACATGATGAAGGAAATCGGCCCGAAACTCGAAGAAATGGGTCGGATTCAGGACCGCAAGCCGGATGGCTTCGCGCATGACATGTTCAAGTACATTGCTGACAAAGGTTTGGTCGGCTTTACCATGCCCAAGGAATTGGGTGGTGGCGGCCGCACGGCACTTGAGTATGCGACACTGATCGAAGAAGTAGCTTACTATCGATGCGCCGTCATCGCTGTTGACGGCCGTGAGCCAACTGGCCTGCGACCCGATTATTCGCCATGCCAGTGACGAACAGAAGAAGAAATATATTCCGCCGTCGGCATCCGGAAAATGGATCCCGGCGTTTGCGCTGACCGAGCCGAATGCGGGCTCCGATGCCGCCAACCAGTCGACAGTGGCGACGATCGAGGGCGATAATTACGTCATCAACGGCGAGAAGATATTCATCATGCACGGTGACGTCTGCGATTTTGCGGTGCTGTTCTGCAAGATTCAGGACGGCGACGCACGCGACAAGGTGTCGGCGATTTTCGTTCCGGGCGACGCGCCGGGGCTTAAGAAGGCCACGCTCAAGAACAAGATGGGCATGAAGTACGCGACCACCGGCCGCCTTTGGCTGGAGAATGTCAAAGTGCCGAAGACGAATCTGATGGGTGAAGCCGGGCAAGGGTTTCAAGTATGCAATGCAGACACTTGACGGCGCGCGCATCGGTATCGCGGCGCAATCGACCGGAATGGCTCGTCGGGCGCTTGATGAGTCGATCAAGTACGCGAAAACCCGCATGGCGTTTGGCGCCCCGATTGCCAAGTTGCAGGCCATTCAGTGGATGATCGCCGATATGGCTACCAAAGTTTCGGCTGCGACTTGCCTGACGTACAAGGCCGCCCAGTTGCAGGATGCGGGTGCGCGTTTCGGTCTGGAAGCGGCGCAGGCGAAATTGTTCGCATCAGAAGCGGCGAATTTCTGCGTGGATCGCGCCATGCAGATTCACGGCGGTTATGGCTACATCGGTGAGTTCTCGATGATCGAGAAGCTATACCGCGACCAGCGTGTGTCGGAAATCTACGAGGGGACATCCGAAGTCCAACGGCTCGTGATCGCCGGCAACTATTTGCGTTAGTCGAATTGGTAATTGACGCGGCGCATAATTTCGTGCGCCGCGTTATTGTTTTTGGAGCGGGATTGGCTGTCACCACACCAGATTCAACATGCTAAAACTGGGTCAGTTCGAAGTCTTCTGCATCGTCGATAATCGGTTTCATCTGGATGCCGGATCGGTTTACGGCATTGTTCCCAAGACCATCTGGAGCAAGATTCAGCAAGCCGACGAAGACAACCTGCTGCCGTTCGATATCAACGTGTTTCTGGTGAAGGCGCACGGGAAGAACATCCTGCTGGATTCGGGATTGGGAGATTTCCTGCTAGATAAGCAGCGGAAACTGTACGGAGTGAATCAGCCGTCGGCACTCGTTTCTGGATTGGTCCAGCTGGGGCTGGCTTCGAAGGATATTGATTTTGTGATCTTGTCGCACCTGCATTGGGATCACGTGGGCGGCTGCATTAAGCAAGTGGATGGAAAACCCGCAGTCGTGTTTTCGAAAGCGAAACACGTAATTCACGCCGACGAGTGGGAGGACGCAAACAATCCGGATGAGCGGACGCTGGGCGTGTATTTCCCGAATCGGCTGCAGGCGATCAGCGATGCCGGATTGCTGCAACTGGTTGGTAACAACACGGAGATTCTGCGGGGAATAAGAGCCGTCCGGATCGGCGGGCATACACGCGGGCAATTGGGAGTGGAAGTTGAATCAGAGGATGCGAAATTGATTTACTACGCGGATAATTTTCTCAGTTGCCATCATCTTAAGATACCGTATGTTTCCGCCACTGATCTGTTTCCGCTGGAGACACAACGCTGCAAACGCGAGATGTTGCCGAAGATTGTCGCCGGCGGCTGGTACGTGGCAATGGATCATGACCTCGATAACAAAGTCACGCGGATCACATTTGATGGGCTGAAGTATAATTGCGAGAAGGTGGAAGTCTAAGGGAGTCCAGCCGATAAGATTACCTAACCGGGAACGGATGAAAGCATGTCGATTGAGAAGAAACTCGAACTGTTAAGACAGAAACAGGAACAGGCGAAATTGGGTGGTGGCGCGGAGAAGATCGCGGCGCAACACGCCAAAGGAAAACTCACAGCGCGCGAACGGCTGGAGTTGTTGCTTGATCCGGGATCGTTCGAGGAATTCGACATGTTTGTGGCGCATCGGTCGGTCGACTTCGGACTGGACAAGGTGCAATTTCCGGGCGACGGTGTGGTGACCGGTTGCGGCCTGATCGACAATCGGATCGTATTCGTGTTCAGCCAGGACTTCACCGTGTTGGGTGGATCATTGTCGGAGGCACATGCCGAGAAGATATGCAAGGTCATGAAGGCGGCAATGAAGATGGGCGCTCCCGTAATCGGGCTGAACGATTCTGGTGGCGCGCGCATTCAGGAAGGCGTGGTCTCGCTCGGTGGCTATGCAGATATCTTCCTGTTGAACACTCTGGCGTCAGGCGTCGTGCCTCAAATCTCGGCCATTCTGGGGCCCTGTGCGGGTGGGGCAGTATATTCACCGGCCATTACCGATTTCATCTTCATGGTCAGGAAGTCATCCTACATGTTTGTCACCGGACCGAACGTGGTCAAGACGGTAACGCACGAAGACGTGACGATGGACGAACTAGGTGGCGCTGATACCCATGCCAGCAAGTCGGGCGTGGCGCATTTCGCGTGCGATTCCGAAGCCGAGGCGCTGTTGGGGATTCGCAAGCTGATGTCCTTTATTCCCCTGAATAATCTGGACGACCCGCCGTTCAAGGAAACCTCGGATCCGTCGGACCGATGTGATGACAAGTTGAACACTCTCATTCCAGAGAATCCCAACAAGCCCTATGACATGATCGAGGTGATCAAGTTGATCGTTGATGAGGGCGAGTATTTCGAAATTCACGCTGATTACGCTCCGAACATTACGGTCGGTTTTGCGCGTTTGGGCGGCAGGTCGGTCGGCATTATTGCCAATCAACCGGCGCATCTCGCGGGTGTACTGGACATTGATTCTTCGATCAAGGGTGCACGCTTCATTCGTTTCTGTGATGCGTTCAATATTCCGCTCGTGACCTTTGAGGACGTGCCGGGTTTCCTGCCGGGAATTGCGCAGGAACATGGCGGCATAATCAAGCATGGCGCCAAGCTGCTGTATGCATACTGCGAAGCAACGGTGCCCAAAGTAACGGTGATTACGCGGAAGGCGTATGGCGGCGCGTACGACGTTATGAATTCCAAGCATGTGCGCGGCGACGTCAATTATGCCTGGCCGTCAGCAGAAATTGCCGTGATGGGTCCCAAGGGCGCCGTGGAAATCATATTCCGCAAGGAAATTGAAGCGTCGAAAGATCCTCAGAAGATGCTGGATGAAAAGATATCTGAGTATACGGAAAAGTTTGCCAATCCTTACATTGCGGCCGAACGCGGGTATATAGATGACATAATAGAGCCCAAACAAACCCGTCCGCGTTTGATACGAGCGCTCTCGATGCTGGCGACCAAACGCGACAACAACCCACCCAAGAAGCACGGGAATATTCCGTTGTAGTCAATTTGACCGGTGATTCACCAAGCTTCTTCCAATTCGCGAGAGTGGGAGTGCCATTAACAATCATTCATATAGCAGTCTATTGGCTCTTTTTAGCTTTGATCTGAAATGCGGGAGCGTATACTTTCGAGGTAAGAATATATTGATGTCGGAATGCCGTGTGGCAGCAACCGGGAAAGGAAAACAAATCAGAAATGAAAACACGTGTGACAGCGATCGGGGTTTTGACGATAGCGATTTTGGTCGCGCTACTCTGTTCATGTACGGCGGAGAAGAAGCAGGAGCAAACGCAAGGCCAACCTGAAGGAACGACCAGCGGCGTCACTGCCTCCTCCACGGAATCAGGCAGCGCGGCAGGCGTAACCTGGAAAGTTCCGGCGGGCTGGACCAAGGGCGGCGAACGCCCGATGCGCGCAGCAACATATAATGTCGGCACCGGTGATGCGCAGGCCGAGTGCGCCGTGTTCTTCTTCGGCGCGGGACAGGGTGGTGACATAGAATCGAATATTTCGCGCTGGATCACTCAGGTTACACAGCCGGACGGTTCCGATTCGCAATCGAAGGCGGTCAAAGGCGAAGTGAAGTCGCCGTGCTGTCAGATTACCACGGTTGATATCACCGGAACGTACATGTCGTCCTCCGGACCGATGATGCAGACGATGGCCGAGAAGCCAGACTATGAATTGCTGGGTGGAATCGTGACAGCGCCGGAAGGAAACGTGTTCTTCAAATTGACAGGCCCCAAGGCAACAGTAGATAAGATTCGCGCTGCCTTTCTGGGGATGTTAAGCTCGGTTGACAAAGCAGCCAGCTAGACACGTCGGCCCAAAACGCGCGAGGGATGCTGATCACGATTGCCGGTTGATGTCAGATATTCTTTGACATAACCGGCTCAAGATGTCGGGGTCGGATTTATCGTAACCAGCTTCGCGAAAATAGGCCAGCGCCCGTTGCAAGCATTCCAGTCCTTTCGCCGTGTCTTTCTGGTCAATAAGAATTTCGCCGATGTCCTGCGACGCCTGCGCCATTACGTCGAAACATTCAATTCTCTCGGCCCAGGCAAGCGCAGGCCGCAGCCATGACAGAGCCAGCTCGAAATCACCCCGCATACGCAGGACCCAGCCGAGTTGATAATCGGCATACAGGCGATTGGTCTCGGTGCCGTATTGCAGGTGATACTCGCGCGCCTTGAGAAATGCATCGTACGCCCTGTGATAATCGCCTTGTTCGCTGTAAGTGACCGCCAAGTTGTTCCACAGCGGACCGAGCCAGTGATGTTCGCCCGTGGTTTCGGATTCGTTGATTCCGATCATACTCCAACTGATTTGTTCCTCGGGTGTTCCGACAATGGACATCATGTTGACGGCGTCGATGGCACCGGCGACGAGCTTGTGTTTGTGGCAAAACTGATATTGATCTTTGAAGGTCTGCTTGGCAGCCGCAAGATTGTTGGTTTTCCATTCCAGGCGGCCTTTGACTCCAAGATAGCGCGACCAGCCGCAAGGGTACTTGGGTGAGGCCAACTCCGCCGCCCGATCCAATATCTGGCGGGCGTTCTCAATATCGTTGGAAGTGAGAAAACAGCGAGCCACCTGCGCAAGAGACTCAACCTCAGTAGAGAAGTCATGCTCGTCATGTGACCGGGAAGCAAGCTGTTCGTATAGCTGCCGCGCCTGATCATAACGACGCTCGCGGAACATGCTATCAGCAGTTGCCAACGATTCCTTGAGTTGGGAACCGTTTTGACGACGGCTGGAAAACAAGCCACGAATCAGCGAACCTGCATGCATTAGTCAACTCCGGAAGATGTCAACGTTCTTAATCTCGAGCGGAATTGTCCACTTCCGCACATTAGGTACGCTCTAGGTGAGGAAAATGATGGAGACACCGCCCACTGCGGCAGCGGTTCCGAAGATCGCGCGAATGCTGGGACGTTCTTTGTGAATGATCATGACCAGGGGGATGACCCACAGAGGCGTGGTGGCCATCAAAGTAGAGGCGATGCCGATTTTGGTATATTGGATCGAAATCAACGAGAGCCAGATTCCGAGAAATGGTCCCACAAATGCCGCCGCACTGATGGCGCCCACGGCCCGGATGTCCTTGACGGCCGACTTGATATTAGGCAGGCGTCCCGCGGCGATGGCGATGATCCAGATTACCACGGCTGCGGCAACCATGCGAACAAATGATGCGTTCAACGGCGGGAAGTTGTCGCCCATGCCAACTTTCGCCATAGTCAGTGCCACGGCCTGGCCGATTGCGCCCCCGACGCCGAGGACATAGCCGAGCGTCTTGGAACCCGGTTGCGAACCGAAGGAATTGTGGTTGCGCTCCAGGGTTACCCAGCTGATTCCGGCCAGAGTGATGGCAATGCCGAGCAGGTCGAGTAAGCCCAAGGCCTGACCCAGGAACACCCAGGCGATTATCACGGCAAAAATTGGCGAAGAGGCACTCATCAGGGAGGCGATGCGCGGACCGAGGATCACCAGGGACTTGAAATAGCAGCCATCCCCGATAACCAGTCCGATAATTCCGGAGGTTCCGAGAATCACAAGTTGCCGATTTTCGAAATTCGCCGGAATGAGTTGCCCATGCAAGGCCAGATTGCCTAAAGTTATCAACACTGCTGCAAAGAGAATCCGGATGGTGTTGACGGTAAACGAACCGACGCGCCGGCTGGAGTAGCCGAACAGGATGGTTCCAAATGACCAGCAGACAGCGGTTGCGAGAGCAACCAGTTCACCGAAGTAGGGCAAGAGACCTCACAGAAGGTTATTGTAATAGCAGACGGGAAGGTTTTCCGCAACGACTTTCTTGGGATGTTCAGAAAGGGAACGACGGCGTTTTGTCTTTCCGATCGTTTCCCCGACTTATCCAGACCGGAGCCCGCAGAAACGTTAACTTTCTTCGTCTTTGGATGGTGCACCACGAAAAAGCTGCCATTAAGACACAAATTGTAGCGTAAAAGAAGTAAGCTGTTGAAACGGCGAGTTGATCGGTTCACGATATTACAGACTAATCATGTAGTTTCTGGCATCAACCGACTCTCGGCAAGCAGGGAGTTACAAAATGAAGGTAGCATCGATCTTGAGACGTAAGGGAAACAACGTAATTACCGCTTCGCCCGACACGACAATTCGCGAAGCGATGGCTCTGCTGATCAAGCACAGGGTGGGCTCGGTCGTGATTCTTGACCGTGCGAAGGAAGTCGTGGGAATCATTACCGAACGCGACATTTTTCGGCTGACATACGAACACGAAGGCAAGATCATGGATATACCGGTAAGCGCCGTGATGACTACCGATCTGATCGTGGCAGTGCCTTCGGATACGCTGGATTATTTGAAGGCGCTAATCACGGAGAACCGGATACGCCACCTGCCGGTGATGGATGATGGCCGGCTGGCGGGAATTGTGTCGATCGGCGACATCATTCGAGAGGAAATCACAGAAGCATCAGTCGAGAACCGGTATCTGAAAGACTACATCACGGGCGTGTATCCAAGCTAGCACGTGAAAGCTCGTCGATAAGTGAGAAATACAGTTCACCAGCGAGTATTGAACGCTCGTTAAAGCCATTTGCGGGGGTCTAGATTATCCTTGTCGCACCACGGATTTTGCCGTATAGTTGTGGATTATTGTCTAATCCGGATTTGGAATCCGGACGAGAGCATAGAAAAACGCCCGTTGGAGGATTGATGCTTCCTGTTGACAAACAGATGGAAATAATCCGCGAAAATACGGTGGAAATTCTGCCTAACGGAGAGCTGGAGAAGAAACTCGCGAAATCGCTGGCCACGAACACTCCACTCGTCGTCAAACAGGGGTTCGATCCGACGGCTCCGGACATTCATCTGGGGCACACTGTTGGTTTGCGTAAGCTCAGACAATTCGCCGAGCTGGGGCATCGCGTGATCGTCATAGTGGGTGACTACACGGCACAAGTAGGCGATCCATCGGGACGATCGGTTACCAGACCGCAATTGTCGATTCAGGAAGTTGAAGCCAACGCCAAGACCTACCTTGAGCAATTCAGCAAGGCACTGTCGCCGCTGAAATTCGAGGTCCGGCGCAATGGCGAGTGGTTTGCCAACATGTCCTTTGCCGATATTCTGCGCCTGGCGGGCAAGATGACACTGGCGCGCATGATGGAGCGGGAGGATTTTACGAAACGCTGGAAAGCCGAAGCGCCGATATCAGTACATGAGTTGCTCTATCCGTTGATGCAGGCGTATGATTCTGTGGCGATTAAAGCCGACGTTGAGCTTGGGGCGACGGAGCAGAAATTCAATTTGCTGACCGGCCGACAGATTCAGGAAGCGTACGGTGTCGAGCCGCAGGTGGCGCTGACACTTCCGGTACTCGAAGGTGTTGACGGCCTGCAGCGGATGAGCAAATCAATTGGCAATTACATCGGGATTTCAGAACCGCCACGCGAGATATTCGGCAAAGTGATGTCGATCCCGGATCGGCTGATTGTGCCATATTTTCAGTTGGTTACGAATTACCAGGCCGACAAGATAGCCAAGATGGAAGCGGCTATGAAGGCGGGCGAGAATCCGGTGTCGTTCAAGAAGGAACTGGGGCGGGCGATAGTGACTATGTACTACGACGCGCAGACGGCCGCAGATGCACAGAGCGAATTTGAGAAAGTGTTTACGCAAAAGGGACTCCCGGACGAAATCGAGTTGAAGGAATATCCGGCATCGGAGAAATCAGTCTGGTTGCCAAGAGCTATGGTCGCCAGCGGGATCGCCGCCAGTACCAGCGAAGTGAGACGCCTGATCACACAGGGCGGAATCTATCTGGACGGCGAGCGCGTGGTAGACGACAAATTGGAAATCGCCGTGGAGCGCGAGTATTTGTTGAAGGTCGGGAAACGCGGGTTCTATCGAATCAAGGGGAAGACAACTTGATGCGGACTGCCTGGAAACTAATCGCAATCGGGGTTCTGTTGGCTGCGCTGTTCGTTTCCGGTTGTGCTGCGAGCAAACCGGCGGCGAAACCGTTGCAAACCAAGACTGCTGCCGACGTTCAGAAAGAGATGAATCCGGACGCCTACAATCATTACACCAATGGAGTCATTTACGAGCAGGAAGGTGTATTGGAGGAGGCAATTAAAGAGTACGAAGTGGCGCTATCATACGAGCCGCTGTCATACGATATTCGCATGGCGCTCGGCTCCTTGTACGTCAGAATGAATCATCCAAATCAGGCGCTTGATGCGGTGCTGCCGATTCCTCAGAAGACCGACGATACTTACAAGATGATGGGCGACTGCTATCAGCAACTGAATCGCAACGACGAAGCCATGGCGGTCTATAAGCGCGCGCTGGCGGATGACCCGACGAATGTTGATCTCAACTATAATCTGGGAGTGCTGGCGGCCAAGCAACGGAAGCTTGATGAAGCCGCGAAGTATTTTCAAGTAGCGGCGCAATACTCCGGCAACGCTGAATTGTATCAGCAGATCGCTGAGATGTACGCTGGAATGGGCATGTTTGATTCAGCGACGGTGTTATTGGAACGCGCGGTTACGATAAATGCGACCGATCCGTTGCTTTATTCAAGGTTGGCCGTGTACTACCATGCCGGAGGCAAAAAGGAACAGTCGATCAACACGCTGTATCGGGGCATGCGGGCGTATCCGGAGAATGCGCGAATCCAGGCGCAGTTGATCGAGACGTACAATGCCGAGAACTACCTCGATTCCGTGCGCGTCTTCGGCCAGAAATTTGTCGAGCTACCGAGCACTGACAAGGTCATCTATGAGCGGATGGGACAGGTGTTTCTCAAAGACAAGCTGGATACCCTCGCCACTGCGTCGTTTCGAAAGGCGCTGACGATCGATGACAAGAGCCGATTTGCATTGTTCTATCTCGGCCGCATGGCACTTGACGCCAAGCAATATGATACGGCCAGGACGTATTTTACGGATTTGGTGGACGCGGACTCGACCACGCCTGACGGCTGGGTGAATTTGGCTTACATTTATGAGCAGAAGAAACAGACCGATTCGTCGATAGCGCTGCTGGAACAATCCTTGCATTATGTGACCGCCGGTCGCGACAACGTGCAGTTTTATCTGGCGCAGTTGGTGGCAGAGAAGCAGATGCCGGACTCGTCGATTGCGCTACTGAAGCAGGTGATTGCTGACGGTGGCGACACGGTGCGGGCGCTGTTCCAGATCGGGGCACAGTACGAACGCGCCGGCAATTTTGACAAAGCCGTGGAAACCTTCGAGCTATTGCTGTCGGTTGACAGCACAAATTCACAGGCGCTGAATTATCTCGGCTACATGTTCGCCGACAAGAATGTTCGTTTGGATGAAGCGTTGCGCATGATTCAGAAGGCATTGGCTGTGGACACCGCCAACGGCGCCTACCTGGATAGTTATGCCTGGGTGCTGTACCGATTGCAGCGTTATCCGGAAGCACTGGTTCAGATCAACAAGTCACTAGGTGTCATCAAGGATGATCCAACTGTGCTGGAACATCTGGGCGATATCCAAATGGCACTTGGCAACACGTCTGAGGCGCGAACAGCGTGGCAGGACGCACTCAAGATCGACCCCAAGAATCAAAAGCTAAAAGATAAGCTCAAGGAGTAGAGTGTTCTGCGCTACGCGCGGACTCGCTATCTCGACATTGGCTTCTTCAGATTGAAGTACGCAGTCTGAAAAACTGACAGCGCTCTGTCGTTAAACTTGTCTGCTATGACGGGCAATGAATCGGCGACGTTCGCCGTTGGATTTGAGAGATTGTATAAAGACTTGGTGCTGCCAACGCGCGAAATCAAGTAGTATCCATCTTCAAGATAGCCGACATTGTATCCCTCCGACAGCAGAGCGAAATCGGGTTGACCTGATTGCGCACCGGTTGTATCGAGCAGGTCGACGCCGAATGACTGATTGTCATAGTTGAGGCGCAGCAGTCCCATCAATGTTGATAAAATGTCCACCTGCGAACCGAGGCGATTGACTCGTTGCCGTGCCGGGAGGTTATGATCGGTGTCAAGAATGAGGATGGGAATCTCATACTGTGACAGGTCGAGATCGTAGATTGGATCAACCAGGGTGCCGTTGTCGCCGGTGATGACGATTACCGTATGCGCGAAGAACGGATCAGATTGAATGGCGCGAATGAAATGCCCCAGCGCCCAATCGGAATACTTGAAAGCGTTCAATGGCTGCGACAACTTGTCGGATGAGGGAATGTGCTCAAACGGCACGTCAGGTATCAGCCAGGGGCCGTGATTGGAGGCGGTTAGGAACGTGGCGAAAAAACGCTTGCCGGCATGGTTCCTCTTGATGAGTTCGATGCCGTGATCGAACATGTCATGATCGGGTACCCCCAGCGTGCTCAATTTCTCGTCGCGAGGATAATCGAAGAGCGAGTAGACCCGCGTCATACCGTTGGACATCAGGAATCCCTGCATATTGTCGAATTGCGGATCGTGGGTACAGAAGAATAACGTTTGGTAATCATGTTCCCGAAGGATCGACGGCAATCCCCAGAAACTATTGTCGCTTGTGAACAGCTTCATAATAGAGAAACCGGGCAACTCGGGATAACCGTAAAGAGTCGCCATCAGCCCGGCGTAAGTATGGATTCCGGCGGAATAGATGTTGGTGAACAACAATCCCTCACGGGCAAGCGAATCGAAGCGGGGTGAGAGATCATATTTGAATGATGGCTTGAGGCAGCCGATGCCACGTGCGCCGAATGATTCCATGATTATGACGATAACATTCGGCGGATCGACATTCTCATTGTCGAAGGTCACTTGTCGAGCAAGTCGACGGTCCAACAGACTGTCGTCAGGGGGAGCGCCAAGCATCTGCCTGGTTACTCTGGCAGCTTCGGGTCGGACAATGCTTTGCATGGTTTTGGCGACCTGTTCCTTGCTGCGGGCATCGTAGAAAGCATCACGGGCGAACGTGAACACAGGATTGAGTGCCAGTAAATTCGCGAAGCCGTGTTCGGAGAAATAGGCCTCGCCCCAGGTGAGAGGCGCTTTTTCTTCCAGTCGTCCGCGAGCACCCATCACCAGGATTGCGGCAATGACCGGCAGATAAGCAAGGTTTAGCCACGAGCGCGATGGTTTACGCTTGACCAACAGTGTTCGCTGCATTCGCAAGATCAGCCAAATGAAGACGATGCCGATGACTGTCAGCAACAGCAGGTAGCGCACGACGGGGAAGCTCTCCCAAAGCATTGTCACTACGAAACCGGGTGTGTCGTTCCATTCGAGTGCCATGCTGTTGAGCCGCGTGTTGAAGAACTTGAAGAATTCGATGTCGGATTCGCAGATATAGAACGCTACAATTGCTATGACGAACAACAGGAGGTTGTTGAACCATCTGACGATTCGAACACGACTGACGTCGATGCCCGGCAGGATTCCGAGAAGTAGAAGCGGTGCGGTGATGTAGCAGGCGATCGAAAAGTCAAACCGCAGTCCGACCAGAAAACTCTGCGCGATAACGTCTGCCGGTACATTGGCGGCGCGCTCGCGCAATTGCAGCAATGTCAGCAGTCGCCATAACTCGAAAAACAAAGTCAGAGTCAGGGCGACACCTAAATAGTAGGTGGCAACGTTTGATATGTAACGGAATCTTGGTTTCAGGCCGGCTTCACCTCGCTGCTCAGTTTGCTTGAGTATCTACGATGCAATGCAGGTTGTCAAGTTGTTGTATGTTCCGGCCCGGCCGCCGGGACTACGAAGTAGCTGAGCAACGAGACTGCCAGCCCCGGGAAGATCGGTTCGATTCCCAGCCAATAGCTTCCGTCGGCCGACAGAGTGCTTGACCACAGCCAGACTGCAGATAAGATTCCGGAGACCAGCATGGAAACCATTACCGTTGTCGGCCGCATTCGCCGTGAGCCAAGAAATGTTGCGAGCATCGGTATCAGGAGGATCGGCGTGCCAATCGAGCCGAAGCTGTACCATATTGTGATTACGGATTGGAAATACATGGCGATGATGATTGTCAGGATGGAGCCAAAAATTAGCGCCATCTTAGTGTAGAAATTCGCCTTCTCTTCAGGGCGACGCAACCAGCCGCAGAGAACGTCCTTGCCAATAGTTGAAGCCGCGATGAACAAATACGAGTCGGCGCTGGAAAGCACTGTGGCGATCATGCCCACGGCGAAGATGCCATAGAGGCCGACAGGCAAGACTGTGGCGCCCAACAACGGGAATGACGACACCGGATCGATGTTTGCGGGCAACAGCGCGCGAGCATAGAGGCCGCAAGACGTGGTCAGGAAATCGAAGAAGCACCAGAGAGGTATGGATAACAAAACGCCGCGCCGCGCAACTGATTCACTCTTGGCAGCATAAGTGTTTTGGAAAAAGGTGGTGTCAACCAAAGTTGCCAGCGCGATGATATACCAGACAATAATGTACCACGTGGACGCGCCGCCGTTCCAGGTAAGGTGCGTTGCCGGGACGTGGGTCCTGATAAACTCGAATCCGCCATATTTCAACACCAGAGCAGTGAGCGTGATGATGAAGCCGATATACATCATGACAAAATGCCAGATGTCGGAACGCACCATCGAGCGAAAACCGCCGTAGTAGGCATAGATCAGAACGATCACGGTACTCGCCACGATGCCGACAATTTTAGGACAGCCAAACAGCGACTCGGCAAGTACGCCGAGAATCAGGATGTACGCGGAAGGCAGCGCCCAGAAGAATAACACCACAGCGCCGACGCCGGAAACATGCCTGCCATAGAACTTGTGGAGCCGGTCGGGAATAGTGATGAATTTGGAGCGACGTGCTTTGGATGCCAGCAGAATTGCGAAGAGAAATGCGGCGACGTAGTAGGGCACACCCTGCACCAGCCAGTTGGAAACGCCGTAACGGAAAGTGTATTCGCCGATACCGAGTATGCCACCGTAAAAGCTGGCCACGAGCGTGGCGACAAAGGCGGGAAGGGTGACGCGGCGTCCGTCAATTATGTAGTCGGCTGTCGACCCGGCGCTGAGATTCTTGCGGCTGCGCCCGAAGATGACCAAGCCGATGAGGTACGCGCCGATGATGCCGAAATCGATTGCCGACATGATCTACTGCAACTCGAGTTTCAGTGTCGCGTAGAAAGTCCTCTCTGCGGCCGGAAAATACTCAGCCCAGTATTGGTCAGGTTCGTTGCGATAGCGCGTCACACCGCCGTAGCCGGAGGCCTCATATTTCTTGTTGAAAAGATTGTCGACACGAACGCCGAACAGCACGTTGCCGACATTCAGGAATTTTGCTAGTGACACCGAAGCCGACGCCGAGGAAACAAAGAATGGGCTGATCGACAAATCGGGTCGATTGATATTCTCGACGAACATTCTGCCGACAAGTCTTTCCCGCAACGTCAAGTGGAAGCGCTCGCCGGTATACTCGGCGATCAGGTTGCCGATGTAATTCGGAAATCCGGAAATCGTTTTGTTGTCGTAACTGAATCTCTGATAGCCGATGAAATTGCCGTCTTGCGCGTTGTCGTAGACCGGTTCTTCAATTGAGAAGCTTCTGATGCGATTGTATGAATACGAAAAGTTGCCGGAAAGGCGCAGATTACCTGGGATTTCAACGGACGACGAAAGCTCGATACCTGCATGCACCGAGCGGTCGGCATTGGTCGTAATCGGCAAACCGAGATTGGGATTGATACCACCGTTCTGAATAATCTCATTGCGGAATTCCATCCAGTACAGGTTCAGGCCGAACGCCTGCCGGTGATCGTGATAATTCATTCCCAATTCGAAATCGTGAACCTTCTCGGCCTTCGCAGTCGGATCGCCGAAAACAATCGTTGAATCAGTTGGCGAGATATGCGTGATTGATCTTATCAGTAAAGATGGTACCGCCTCCGGATTGCCGGCATCGTAGATTTCGTAATCGGCGGGCGCGCGTTGTGACAGCGAATAGTTGAATAGCGCGCTTAACTTGTCGTTGATCGTATATGTCAGACCGATACGCGGCGAAAGGAAATCCCAATTGACGCTGTAGCTGTAGCCGGGAAACGCGCCCATCTTTGTCTGGCTGAAATCATAGGTCTGGTGGCGAAACTGCAAGTTTGCCATGAGATTGAGGCGGTCGCTGATACGGTAATCCTGCGCCGCGTACACGGAGGCGAAGTACTTCTTGCCGAAGTACTCGTAATAGCGGTGGCGCGGATCGATGGACTGGGTTAGTCCCTGTGCCCAGACAATTTGTCCCCAATGATCTGACTGGAAGTAATAGGCCGACCCTCCCAATTGTGTCGTGCCCTTGCCGCGATTGACTTCGAGACTCGGGCTCCAGCCGTATTGATTCTTGTTGACCCACTGTTGCTGCACCATATCACCATGGGTGATCACGTCGATGGTGTCGCCCGCCGGATTAGTGACGTATTCCGGCGGAATGTTGTACTGCGAAAACGGAAGATGATTTTCGTACTGCTCGTAATAGCCGTTGCCGTGAATGTGATAAAGGGTGCTGTGTAACGTCGCCTTGTCGGACAGCTTAACGTCGTTGTGCAGTTCGTAATGTGGTTGGTTGAAATTGTCGGTCTCGTTGTCGTAGGTCAGCGGGTTGTAACGGCGATCCTGATTCTCAACGTCGCGAGATATGCCGTAATATGCCAGGTGCATCCGCATCGGTCCACCATATAGATTGATGGTCGTGATGACCTTCGGGTCAAGGCGCGACATTGACAGATAATACGCCCAGCCATCGTACCATGATTTTTCGCGATAGCCGTCTGACAACTGGCGCGAATAGCGTGCCGACAGATTCCATTTGCCGTCGATCAACCCCGAACGATAGTCGAAAGACTGCTTCTGAATCGTGCCGACAAACGCGCCGTCGTGCCGGAAGCCGCCGTAGTCGCTGGTAAGCGCGATGCGGCGCGATTGATCCAGACCGCCGGAGACTATGTTGACAGCACCGCCAAATGAAGCATCGCCATAGAGCGACTTGCCGATGCCGCGTTGAATTTGAATGTCTTTGACGTCAGAAGCGAAGTCGGGAATATCCACAAAGTAGGTCGCCTGGTCCTCGGGATCATTGAGTGGGACGCCATTGATGTAGACTGAGACGCGCTTGTCATCGAAACCGCGAATCTTGAGATAGCTGTATCCCAATCCTCCGCCGGCGTCGGAATAAGCGTAGACGTTGGGTGTCATTTCGAGCAGCAGTGGAAATTCGCCGATCTGGTAATCGCGCCCGATGTCGGAAGATGTGAAGTCGGTAAAAGCCACCGGCGTCTTGCCAAGCGCGGCGCGGTCGGCAGTGACGGTAATGCCCTGAATCGGATAGACAGCCGGTGACATGGCAATGAACAGCGGAGCTCCCGTTGATACTTTAACCATCACCGGCTGGTAAGCGACGTGCGTGAATGTAACAAAGTGAGCGGTTGCCAGATTGAGATCGAGCGAGAAGGTTCCAGCAGAATCACTTGTCACGCCCGATGAGGCACCGTCGATCGTGATATTGACACCGGCGATGGGTCTTCCGTTAGTGTCTTTGATCAGGCCCGAAATGTTTGGTGTCGCCCATAGAGAGGATGCCTGCATAGACATCAGGGCGATGATATAGATGAATAGTTGTTTCATAGAGTCCTTCCTGCCTCAAATCGGCAACAAAAATGCCGCCCAATCTTGAATGCAGGCGGCTCATGAACTCATGAAGCAACTGTCTTGCCGTTTTCCTACGCCAGCATTATCCGGATCAGGTGATGGGGGTATGTTCTCAGGCGACTTCCGTCGCCACTCCCAACGGCATATGTGCTGCAAGTATTACGTGTATTCTGGCGGGGCGCAAGGTTTTTTTTGAATTGTCGGCCCGCGTGGTGAATTCCAACTTAAGCGCGATTTGACCTTGACATCGAGTGGAAAGTTTATTATCCTATAATCTCAAAGTACGAACTTCATTTACGTTTCTTGGAACGACGGAGTCTCAAGACTGTCCTTTGCTCACGTGCTAAGTCGTTAACGCGAAATTAGCGATTCGATTACTGTGATACTCGGTCTTTGGCCGGGTTGATAGCTATTGGAAAGGAGCAGGTTGCAGAGATTGCTAGCTTCGATTAGAGAGATCAGAATCGTCAATCGGAATAATAAGGGAGAGGATAGGATGAAAAGAATAGTCGTTTCGTTGCTCATGACTCTGGCAATTCTGGTAGCGATTGCGAGCACGCTGCAAGCGCAATGGGTGCGGGTCAAATTGGAAGGGGGGAGTGTTAACGCGCTTGCCTTAAGCAGTGGCAATCTAGTTGCTGGAACAATGGACGGAGGAGCATTCCTTTCAACCGACGGAGGCACAAGTTGGGCACGGGTAGCGGGCATATCGCCCGGTACCGACGTTTCGGCAATTGGCAATGAAGGAACCCGTCTATTTGCCGGGACATCATCCGGAACATTCGTGTCGCTGGATAACGGCTCCACCTGGGCCAGTGCGGGGCTGCCGGGATATCAAGTATTTTCGTTCACGGTAATTGGCGATGCCTTTGTGGCGGGCGCTCAATCGAGAGTCTACGTTTCAACCAATCACGGGACAAACTGGACGGCCGGTGGGTACTTGGGAGTAATCGTACAGGCATTGGCGGCTCTCGGCCCATATCTCTACGCTGGGACAAACGGCGGTGTCTTCCGATCAACCGACTTGGGCACTAGCTGGCTCCCTGCCGGCAATTCGAGCTCGGTTCGTGCCATTTTGCCTGTCGGGAATAGGATCATTCTGGGAACCGCATCGGGTATCTTTGTATCAACCGACAGCGGTAGCACCTGGCTACCTGCAAATAACGGTTTTGGCGGTCTTCCGATTGTTCAGGGACTAGCGACCGGTGGAAATGATGTCTTTGCAGCGTTGTCGGATGGTGTCTTCCGTTCCGAGGACTACGGCGCAAGCTGGATAAGGATAGACGCAGGCCTGACAGACCGGAGAGCGCGGTCGGTGATGGCAAGCGATTCGCTCGTGATAATCGGAGCCGGGGGTGGAGGCGCTTTTGTTTCGAAAGATAGGGGCGCTACGTGGGCAGCCGCCAGCAATGGACTGACTGCACATTCGGTGATGTCACTTGCTGCAAATGATTCCAGTATCTTCGTGGGCTCAAGATTGAGTGGCGTATTTCGCTCAATGGATGCCGGTGAGAACTGGCTAGGAATAAATGCCGGGATGTCCGGCTACATAATTTCCGCACTCTCAAAGACCGGCGGCAGCATGCTTGCAGGTACCCTGGGCAGCTATGGCGCTTTCCGCTCAACCGACAACGGTGACAGCTGGAATTTGGTCAATAGTGGACTGACACATGCGGATGTTAAGTGCTTTGCCGGCCGGATAGGTCAGATTTTGGCTGGAACAGGTTCACTTGGCGTCTATCGGTCGAATGATGACGGAGTAAACTGGACACCGGTCAATGCAGGATTGACTAGTCCGTACATAAACGCTCTTGTTGCCAACGATCAACGCGCTCTCGCAGGGACGGCGGACCGAGGAGTCTTCGTAACGACAAACCAGGGCGCCACCTGGTCGTCCGCAAATGCCGGACTGCCGCAACCCAACATCGAAGCTCTCGCCTTCAGTGGCGAGAAATGGTTCGCCGCGACATTGACATTGGGTGTCTATGCCTCTTCCGACGGCGGCACGAGCTGGAATCCCGCCAACTACGGAATTGTCGGCACCTATGTGAAATCTTTCGCTGCAGGCTCGGATGTGCTCTTTGCCGGCACCGGCAACGGAGTCTTTTGCACTCGAAATGGTGGGCATGGTTGGTTGCGCGTTAATCGGGGCTTGGGCGGTCGCGATGTCAGGGCGTTGGCGATAATTGGCAACGACCTGTATGCGGGGACCTTCGGGGATGGTGTTTGGAAGCGACCACTCTCTGACTTTGCAGCCATCTGCGGTGATGTTGACGGAAGTATGTCTGTCGACATATCTGATGCCATCTATCTCATCGCCTACATTTTCAGCGGCGGTCCGGCGCCGGTGCCACTTGAGAAGGCAGATGCCAACTGCAGCGGCACGGTCGACATAAATGATGTCGTAGTCTTGATCAGCTACATCTTCGAAGGCGGCGCGATGCCGTGCGATCTTTGTGAGTAGAGGATACTGATCCCGGGGATAGCTTTCCGCGTTCGGATAAATTCGAGTCTACAAGAAGTAAGAATGACCCCACTGCCGTGACCCAAAGAGCCAAGGCAGTGGGGCGCTCATTTAATCTTCAGACCGCAAGCGATCGGTGACACGAAGTCGCACCTGGTATCGAGTACCGTCGATTTCCACCGAGACCGTCGTCGTGTCGATCTCTTTGTCGACCAAAAGAGCGGTTGTGGAGTCGCGATTGAGCGCCATGTCATAGAGCGGGCAACTGAGATCCCATCGCGACGGCAGTGCTTTCACAATATTGGCATCGGCAGGATTTTTGATCCAGAAGCCGAGGTGGTGCTGTGCCTTGCGGGTGATGTTGAAAGTCGGGGTTGGGAGAAGTTTCCCCTTGACGAGTTCGACCCGGATCAGTGAATCAACTGCGCCGGAATATGGGCACCGCGGAACAACGGTCCGAGTGGTCAGTTCTTGACTGCCCGGTCTCTCGGGGTCAACCGGTGACGGTTCGCGGAGGGCCAATACGGAGTATTCTTTGGACAAGACCGCGTTGACTGTGCGGTAAAGATTCATGTGTCCCGGAACGAAGTCGGTATAAACAAATCCTTCAAATGAGTCCCGAAAAGGCCGTGTCGCCCTTGCTGTTATCTGAAGCGTTACGGTGATACCGCAATCTAGTTTACCTCGCCAGCTCGGGCTTCCGGCCACGATCTCGCATTCGGGCGGCAAAATCAGGTCAATCTCATCGGCCGTGTTATTTTGGTGTACTACGGAATCGAGAATCGTCACACTAAACCGGATTTCGAACGGCTGATTGATCAAAATCGTGTCGGGAATGAGTAACTCGGACCTGATCGCCAGCGTATCGCGCCGGGACATTGTTGCCGAGTATGAGGACACAGTGGCACACAGCAGAAACGCCGACAAGAATAGTCTGAATAGGGGATACAGCTTTCGATGAGGAAGTTGATTAGTAGTCGGTTGCGACTTTGTCATCCACCGCATCGATTCGCCCGCCAGGCATCATCCAACAGGCGAAGCCCCAGGTTGTCAAGCAATCTTTTATTTTTCGTAAAGTGGGCATTTGCGGTCGCCAGAGTGCGGATTGGTTGCAGCGAACTCGGACGTGCTCGCAACTGTATGAGATTCTTCCTGATCCAGAAGAAGGATGTAGTCGGGTGGAATTAGTAAGCCGGAGTGCGTCGGTGCCGTATCAATTTTCGATTTTCGCTCTGATCTCCATTCCGGAAATTGAAGTCCAGTTACTTTGCTTTGAGTATTCCGCGTAAATGGACAGAGGTGCACCCTGTTCAACCGACGTGAATCTTCTTTTGGCCATCTGCGTAAACAATGTGAATAGGCGGGCAACGAGACTTAACGCCCGCAGGAGCTTGTGAAAAGAAGCACTTGCCTTAGCGCCCGGTTTGGCTTAATTATCCCCTGGTGTCTATGGATTTACACTTGATTATGCATCACTCAACGGACAGGTAAGATTTATGGTAATGGTAAAGGCACTCAAGGGCTTGAGACCGAAGAAGGATTTGGTGGCGCAGGTGGCATCACCGCCGTACGACGTGCTGTCTGCCGACGAGGCGCAGGCGCTAGCGGCCAACAATCCAATATCGTTTTTGTATGTGGAGAAGATGGAAATCTCACTTCCGCCAGGCGCCGATCCAGATGGCGATGAAGCCGCACAAGCGGGTAAGAGAAATCTCCAAAGACTGATTGACGAACATGCCCTGGTGCAGGACGATAAAGAGATGCATCTACGTGTATCGGCTTACCTGGCGTGGCACGCCAGCAAACCGGATTCATGCTGCTCTCGGCGGTGGATGATTATCTTCAGGGACAAATCAAGCGCCACGAATTCACGCGCGCCGACAAGGAGGCCGGACGCACGCGCCTGGAGGAAACTCTTAATGCGCAGGCGGGACCGGTGTTCTCTGTTCTATCCATCCGCCGATGATCTGGACTTGCTTCTCGCGGAAGTGGCTAAAGGCCAGCCCGAATATGATTTTGAAGCCGACGACGTACGACATCAGCTTTGGGTCGTCGACGATGCCAGGAAGATGACCAGAAGATAACCGACGGTTTTGAGAAAGTCGATGCGACCTATATTGCCGACGGCCACCATCGCTGCGCCGCTGCGGTAAATGTCTGCAAGAACCGGCGCTTCGCCAATCCCGACTTCAATGGCTACCGAGCCGTTCAACTATTTCCTGACCGTCGTATTTCCCGTCAGACCAGTTGCGGATTCTTCCTTACAATCGCGTGGTCACCGATCTGAAAGGGATGTCACCGAACGCGTTTGTTCAGCAAGTGCGAACTCGCTTTTCGGTGGAACCTGGAAAGCAGTGGCAAGCCGGTTGAAGTCGGAAGATGAGCACGTGATCGGAATGTACCTCGACGGCAAGTGGTACCGCATCGTGCCGCTGTCCGACAGCTTCAACAAGTTCGATCCGATCGAACGACTGGATGCCAGCATTCTGTCTCGCAATCTGCTGGATCCGATATCTCGGAATCACCAATCCGCGCACCGACAAGCGCATTGATTTTGTCGGCGGCATTCGTGGAACAAGCGAATTGGTGCAAGCTGGTTGATTGCGGCAAATTCAAAGTTGCGTTTTCCATGCCGCCGGTCATCGATGCAGGCGCTGAAAGATGTCGCCGATTCAGGTGGTGTGATGCCGCCCAAGTCGACCTGGTTTGAACCCAAACTTCGCAGTGGCCTGGTGGTCTATTTGCTTTGAGATAGGTGCTTTGACCCATAAACAAAAGGATGAAGTGATTTATGAAAATACTACTTAGCCGATTCATTTGATGCGTCGCTGCCCGATGTTTTGCGCAAGTACGGCGATGTCACCGCCGACGCCGCGCAATTGCCGGATGCCGACATCGTGCTGATCCGCAGCAAGACCAAAGCCACGAAAGAGTACATCGACCAGGCCAAGAAACTGAAGATGATCATTCGCGGCGGCGTCGGCCTGGACAATGTCGATTCGGTTTACTGCCAGAGAGAAGGGCATTACAGTCAAGAATACGCCGGAAGCATCGAGTATCGCGGTAGCCGAACTGGCATTCGCGATGATGATCGCCGTGCCCAATCGTTTGGTTGAGGCGCACAACTCGATGAAGGAAGGCAAGTGGCTCAAGAAAGAGTTGAAGCGCACGGAACTGTTCGGCAAGACGCTCGGCATAGTCGGTTGCGGGCGAATCGGCAGTGAAGTCGCCAAACGCGCGCTGGCCTTCGGAATGAAAGTAGTCGGTTACGATCCGATCGTCACGAAATCGGAATATATCGAATTGAAGCCGTCCCTGGATGCGATGCTGCCGCTGTGCGATTACATGTCGCTGCACACGCCGTTGAACGATCAGACGCGAGGGATGATCAACAAGGACACAATCGCCAAGATGAAGAAAGGCGTCGTGATCGTGAACACCGGTCGTGGCAAATGCGTTGTCGAGCAGGATATTGTGGACGCGCTGAAAGAAGGCAAACTTGCCGCGTATGCCACCGACGTCTGGTATTCCGATCCGCCGGAGAATTCACCGTTGATCGAATGCGCCGAACGTGCTGATGGCTCCGCACATCGGGGCTTCGACCAATGAAAATCTGCTGCGCATCGGCAAACAAGTCGACCAGATTATCGGCGAGTTTGTGGAGCGCAAGTAGTCGCCGTCCCTTGTGGCGGCTTATGGATAGAGGCATTGTCAGGCGGATTAATCTAACCGCCGTGAATACATTAAACCGAACAGGTGATCTATGAATAGAATCTTCAATTTCAATCCCGGTCCGGCGACGTTACCCGTTGAGGTGCTAGAAATCGCGAAGAACGAGATTGCTCGACTACAAAGGGCTCGGAATGTCGGTGCTCGAAATGAGCCATCGCTGCAAAGATTTCGAGGCGATCCTCGATGACACGCAGGCGCTGATGCGAGAAACTCCTCGGCATTCCGGACAAGTATCACATCCTCTTTCTCGGCGGCGGCGCTTCGTTGCAGTTCGCGATGATTCCGATGAATTTCCTTTCATCCGACCAGACTGCGGATTACATCAACACCGGCGCCTGGTCGCAGAAGGCAATTGCCGAAGCCAAGCTTTTCGGCAAGGTTAACATTGCCGGATCGTCGGAGGAAGCCAAGTTCACTTTCATTCCCTCGCAGAACGAATTGAAATTCAATCCGGATGCCGTCTACGTGCACATGACGTCGAACAATACGATCTTCGGCACGCAATGGCAGTATTGGCCGGATGTGCATGGCAAACCGTTGATCTGCGATATGTCGTCGGATATCATGTCACGCAAAGTGGATGTCTCCAAGTTCGCGATGATCTACGCCGGCGCGCAGAAGAATATCGGCCCGGCCGGCGTGACGGTGGTCATCATGGATCCTGATTTTGCCGCCAAGCAGAAATCAGGGTCTGTCGAAGATTCTCAGCTACTCGACGCATATCAAGGAAAACTCGCTATACAACACGCCGCCGACTTACATCATCTACATGATCAAGTTGACCCTGCAGTGGATGGATCAGATCGGCGGGCTGGCGGAAATCGAAAAACGCAACAAACAGAAGAAAGATACTGCTGTATAGCGCCATCGACAATTCCGGTGGTTACTACAAGGGCACGGTTCGTCCCGACAGCCGTTCGGGAATGAATGCCACGATGCGGCTCGGCTCGGAAGAACTTGAAGAGAAGTTCGTAAAGGAAGCCAAGGCCGCGGGAATGATCGGTCTGAAAGGCCATCGCTCGGTCGGTGGTATTCGCGTGTCGATGTACAACGCGCTGCCGGTTGCCGCAGTTGAGAAGCTGGTGCAGTTCATGGCGGATTTCAAGAAGAAGAATTAGTCTCGCGTGGTAAGAAGCTGAGACTCGATATGCAGGGGCGCGGAAGCGCCCCTGTTGCTATTCTGATTCGAGTTGTCCCACAATTGGCATTACCGCATGCGGAATCTTATTTCGTAACTCACCCAGGCCATGATCGGCTTTCCCGCATATCGTGCCGGCTTCCATTTCGCCTCCACCGCAGCTTTCAGTGCCGCCTCCTCGAACCCGCACCCCACGCAGACGCCTGAGGGTTTGACGACCATCGCGTCCCGCACAGCTCCCTTTGTATCAATCAGCACTTTTACCCATACACTTCCCTCTTCCCCGCTTTGTACCGCGGTTCTCGGATACTTGGGCGCGGGCAGGTCGAGAGGCGTGGGCCATTCTTCAACGTTGACGAAATCGTCGGGCTGTGGTGTCTTCGCGGCAGAGAGGCTATCTGCAGGAGATTCGTCGGAAGTAAGTTCCGGGCTCGGAACGGACCAGTTCCATTTGTCAACCCTGGTGATGGGCATGCCTTTACTCGTCATGAAGAAATGGAATGTGGTCGCGAAAGTGACCCAGGTTGATACCGGCGTATCGTTCAAGAGAGCTGGCTCCCACCGGTTCTGCTTCATCGCCTCGATGGCAGTTTCTTCAAAGTCGAGATCCTCATAGCCGGAATCTTCCAGAATGTATGCAGTGCGTGCTTTACCATTCCTATCAATCAAGACTCGCAGGCGTACGACAGCGTCGACGCCGCTCTCGCGAGCGGCTTTGGGATAGCCTATTGCCGGTTGTTTCCTCAGCAAAGGTTCTTCCGTCGGCGTTTGACTTATGTCGGGGGCTTCTGGAACTACTTCCTTAAACGACTTGTCAATCCAAACCCACTTGTGACCGCTGAGCGTATCCAACTCGCTCATCGTCCAAATGCGCCCAGCAAAAGCCTTGGCAGGAAGTGAATCAGTTTCTGTCTGCGCTCCTGCAATTGTCGGCCAGAGACCGACTGCTATTGAGCAAGCTACGATAGCTATTACCTTTCGCATGTCTTCCTTCGAATCAGAATTGAGTTATGAAGCAATATTGCACCGCAGACAATTATTTGTCAAGGGCTTTTTGGGCGGAGCAGTGCACCAACAAATCTGTTGCGCGCAATTCTTCAATTTCTCAAATTCGATCCTCAAATGATGAGGCAACAATGACTATTTCCACCGACGGAATGACATTCAAAGAAATCCTGCTCACCGGCGGAGCGCTGATCGTAATGGCAATCGGCGTGCTGGGAGTGATTCTACCGATTCTGCCCGGACTGCCGCTGGTGTGGGTGGGAGCGTTTCTGTACGCGCACTTCACCGGCTACCAGGTCATCACGCAACAATACCTGTTGCACTTTGGTCTGGCCTCGGCCGCGCTGATAATACTCG
This sequence comes from uncultured bacterium, assembly GCA_963726455.1. Classification (GTDB taxonomy): domain Bacteria; phylum Zixibacteria; class MSB-5A5; order CAIYYT01; family CAIYYT01; genus CAIYYT01. The sequence continues at coordinate 1,112,701 of CAVSCK010000004.1, read as the reverse complement.
AATACATATTCAAGGCGTATGGCGCGAAGAAGATGGGCGCCTCCAAGTGGGGGATGATCGGCGCATTTATCGGCATGATTGTGGGCGTATCAATGGCCAATCTGTGGGCGATGATCCTTGGCCCATTGGTTGGTGCCACATTGTTCGAGATGATGCTGGGGCGGAGGATTTTCGAATCATTGAAGGCCGGCTGCGGCACCTTCATCGCGTTTATGATCGGCACCGTTCTTCAGGTTGCGCTGGCGCTGACGATGATCGGTGTGTTCCTGTCGAAGACGGTGTTGAGGTAGGTGCGATAGCGGGGCGTCAGGTCACACCGTTCGCGGGGCGAACGGCAGGACCTGACGCAACAAGTACACACCCCTTGGTCCCCTCTCGAGAGGGGAAATGATCAGCAGTTACAGAAGCTTCTTGGCGGCGGCGATGACTTCATCGTAGTTGGGTTCACTGGCGACTTCCTTGACCAACTGGATGTATCGGACCACACCATGCTTGTCGACCACGAATATAGACCTGGCCAGCAGATACAGTTCCTTAATCAGCACACCGAAACTCTTGCCGAATTTTGCTTCGCGATAGTCTGATAAAGTCTGCACCTTGTCGATGCCTGCCGCGCCGCACCAACGTGCTTGCGCAAAAGGAAGATCCATGCTGACGGTGAGGATAACGATGTCATTGCCGAGCTGCGCAGCTTCCTTGTTGAAGCGCCGGGTCTCGGTGTCGCAAACGGCCGTATCCAGCGAGTGCACCGCTGAGAGGATAACTAACCTTGCCGTGATACTGTGACAGCTTCACCGGATGCATATCGTTGGCAATCATTTCGACATTGGGCATCGCATCGCCCACTTTGAGTTCCTGACCTGTCAACGTAAACGGATTCCCCTTGAATCGTTACTGCCCCTGGTCTGTCTGCCATTTTTGGTTCCTTTCTGAACTATTGAATCTGTTGCGGCGAACCCCTCTGCTGTAACCTGAGGGGTCCGCAGCAATTGTTGTTGTTATACTCGTCCCAGTGTCTTTTCGCCCGGTTGCCAGCCGCAGCCGGTGAGTTCTCCGGTCTGCAAAGCTTTTAACGTGCGGAGAGTCTCGTCTATTGAACGGCCGATCGCCGTGTCGTTGACAACTATTGATTTCAAAACGCCTTCGGGATCGATGATAAAAGTTCCGCGCAATGCGATACCGTCATCGGGGAGAAGCACGCCGTAGGCGCGGGCGATATCCTTGGTGATATCGGACGCCAATGGAAACGGCAATGGCTTAAGGTCTTGCTCGATCCAGGCCAGGTGCGAAAAATGCGAATCAACCGAGCAGCCCAGAATTTCGGCTCCGACTTCGGTGAATTTCTTGTAGTTGGCGGCAAACCCCTTGATTTCGGTCGGGCAGACAAAAGTGAAATCGAGAGGATAGAAGAAGAGCACGAGCCACTTGCCTCGGAAATCATTTAACTGAACTTCTTTGAAGTCCTTGTTGGGCAGCACTGCGACTGCCTTGAAGAATGGGGCTTTTTCTCCGATACGCATTGTTCCTCCGTTAATGAAAAGCTACCTATATTCTCGAAACAATTATCCTGTCGTCTAATTAACCAGTCGAATTTGCATGGGACAAATCATTCTACGCAGATTTGTGGGTGATTCTTGGTTGCCGGTCGCGATCATAAATTGAGTATTTCTACAAGTCAGTGCCGCAGCTTATCAAAATAACCTCTCAAAGTATGTAACACGCTTTCGGCGATTGGGTTCCCGGAGAAATCAGCCTACAATACTTGGAACGGCCGCAAACACAATCCCCTTGACATTAGCGCCTTTGGCGATAGTTTACGTCCAACTTTCGACCAAAACGAGGAGTAAACATACATGGAAAAGGTGCTCGGTTACATTGAAAGCAATCGCAAGAAATTCGTCAATGATCTGGTGGAATTGCTGAAATTTCCGTCTATTTCGGCGGATTCGAAATACAAGAACGACCTGCTCAAGTGCGCCGATTATCTCAAAGCGAAATTCGAATCGCTCGGGCTTAAAGCCAAAGTCTATCCCACCGCAGGGCATCCGATTGTTTATGCCGAATACATAAATCCTGAGAATAGGCGGACGCTGCTGGTGTACGGACACTACGACGTGCAGCCGGTTGATCCACTTAACCTGTGGAAGCATCCGCCGTTTGAACCGTACATCGACGGCGACCGGATTTACGCCCGCGGCGCATCGGATGACAAGGGACAGATGCTAATCCACGTTCTGGCCGTTGAAGCTTACTTAAAGTCAGGGCTCCAGCTTCCCGTCAATCTTAAATTCGTTCTCGAAGGCGAAGAGGAAAGCGGCCCCAGCCACCTGTTCGATTTTATACCCCAGAACAAAGAGCTCCTGAAAGCTGATGGCGTAATCGTGTCTGACACCGCGATGTTCGCCAAGGGACTGCCGGCAATCACCTACGGCCTGCGTGGAATCGCGGCTGCCGAAATCAAAGTCTTCGGCCCGGATCGTGATCTGCACTCCGGCACGTACGGCGGTTCGATTGCCAACCCGATCACAGAGATGGCGCGGCTCATTGCGAGATTCCATGACGACAACTATCACGTCAAAATCGATGGCTTCTACGACGACGTGCGCGAATTGGAACCGTGGGAGCGCGACATGTGGGGAGCATTACCGCATTCCGACAAGGACTGGCTGGCAAAGACCAATTCACCGGACGTTGTCGGCGAAAAAGGATACAGCACGCTCGAACGCGTTTGGGCGCGTCCCACGTGCGAGATCAACGGCATCTATGGCGGTTATGAAGGCGAAGGCGGAAAGACTATCGTGCCTTCATGGGCGGGCTGCAAAGTCACGATGCGCCTGGTGCCGAATCAGAATCCGGATGACATCCTGGAGAAATTCAAGAAGTATGTGCGCAAGGTTGCCTCACCGGCGGTTAAGGTCGAGGTTGGCCATACTGTCGGAGCCAAGCCGGCACTCGTTGAGCGAGACAACTTTATGGTCACAGCCGCAGTGAGCGCGCTGGAGAAGGGATTCGGCAAGAAGCCGGTGTTTATGCGCGAAGGCGGTTCGATTCCGATCGTCAACACGTTCAAGGAAGAACTTGGCCTCGAAACGCTGCTGCTCGGTTTCTGCCAGAATGACGACAATGTTCATTCTCCGAATGAAAGAATGTCCCTGGGTGACTTCCATCAGGGCATCGTCACAGCGGCGTATCTGTACGAGGGATTGAAATAGTGGATTTGGGTTTGACCGGCAAAGTCGCATTGGTAGCCGGGGCATCGTCGGGCATAGGCAAAGCAATCGCGCAGGTTCTCAGCGAAGAAGGCGCTCGCGTTGCCGTTTTATCGCGCGACAAGGAGCGTATCAGTACAGCCGCCAATGATATCTCTTCGAAATCCGGGAACGATGTATTGCCGGTCGTTTGTGACGTCACGAACAAGAAGCGCATCGAAGCCGCGATCACCAAAGTCAACAAGCGTCTTGGCGTCGTCAATATTCTTGTCTGCAACGCCGGCGGACCTCCCATGCAGCGCTTCGAACAGATTGCAGATGATGCTTGGGATTCGGCCTACAATCTGAATCTCAAATCGACGATCCGCCTCTGCTCCGCCGTAATTCCGGCGATGAAGCAGCAGAAGTGGGGAAGAATCATCAACATCACTTCGATATCTGCCATCGAGGCCAGTGAAACCCTGATACTGTCCAGCACAATTCGTCCCGGTGTCCATGGTCTCACCAAAGCATTGTCGAACGAGTACGCCGCTTACGGTATCACGGTCAATACGATCTGTCCCGGTTATACCAATACCGAACGATTGATCGAACTAGCGGCAGTGACATCCAAGGCGACCGGCACGTCGACGGAAAAGGTTTACGATCGCTGGAAGAAAATGATTCCTGCCGGGCGGCTGGCAAAACCAGAGGAGCTCGGATATCTGGCGGCGTTTCTGGCAAGCGAAAAGGCGGGCTACATAACGGGAGTGGCACTGAACATCGACGGCGGTTACATAAAGACGATCTGAAGCGCACCTTGAACTTACCCAAACCCTCCGCCCGTTGGATCTTCCCGATCATCATATTCGGCCAACTTGTAGCGGCTGGAACCTTCCCGATCGCCAAGATCGCGGTCACTTCCATCGAACCGTTGACGCTCGCATTACTGCGGTTCAGTATCGCCTCGATCGCTTTGATGACACTCATTTCGTTGACCCACCGGCTGCGCAAGGTTGAACGCCGCGATATGCTGCGGATTCTGATCGTCGGATTGTTGGCGGTACCCGCGAATCAATTGCTGTTCCTTTGTGGATTGCAGTACACCACGGCGGGTCGATCCGCTCTCTATTTTGGGGCGACACCAATCTTCGTGTTTCTGCTTGCGACTTTCTTCCTCAAAGAGAAAGCGACCATCCTGAAAGTGCTAGGCATCGTCGTTTCGTTTGCCGGTGTTGGCGTCATCCTACATGGAGGAGGACATGCGGGTAAGGGAGTACTGTTCGGAGATTTCCTGGTGATACTCGCCGTCGTCGCCTGGGCGGGTTACACGGTTCTGGGTAAAGACCTGTTGAACAAATACGGATCGCTTACGATCACGGCCTATGCACTGACAGCGGGCACACTCGCCTATTTGCCGTTCGGATTGTATCCGGCAATTCATTTTGATTATGCACAGGTTCCGCTCAAGGCATGGCTGTCATTGGGATACATCGCACTGATGACCTCGGTGATTTCGTACTCGATCTGGTATTGGGCGCTCGCAAGAATGGACACATCCAAATTGGCCATTTTTCAGAATCTACAGCCGGTGTTTGCGACGGTGCTTGCCGTGTTGTTGGTGGGTGAGTCGCTTTCGACATCATTCTACCTCGGCGGCGTAATGGTAATCGGAGGCGTGTTCTTGACACAGCGCGGGTAGGTCAAGACCGTTCTTAGCATCTTTTGGCTTCCGGGTGGCAGACAAATTTCCCGATCACGACTCAATCAATTTGTTGAGACGCAGGGCAGCGTCCGCGGACTTGGTAAGGAATTCCTCTGTCGGAATCTGTTGCGGATTCTCGACCTCAAGCAATAGGGAATGGGTATAACGGGACTTGTTAAGAATGTAGCAGATGCGTTCCCAATCGACAATTCCGGTAAATGGTATCCAGTGGCGATCATCGGCTCCGTCATTGTCAGAGAGATGCACGGCAAACAGGCGGTCGGCGTACCGCTCTATAATCTCGTACGGCTTTTCCGGGCCAAGTTGATCGTGAGACGAATCATAGCAGAATCCGAAATAGTCGGACTGAAATTCGTCAAACGCCCGCGTGAGAAAATCGTGCGCTATCTGTCCGGGAAGGTTTTCGGCGGCGAGGCGTATTCGCATATTTTCTGCCGACTCGATCAGCGCTTCAAGCGACCGCAATAACGCATCGATGTTTTGAACGCCCGGCTCAGCCGGCCAGGACTGAAGGTGAAGTATTACCGTATTTGCTTTCAGCTCTACAGCCGCCGCCATCGTCATGGCAATCCGACAGACAGCCGCCATTCTTTCCTCCGAGTCGACCAGCGACAGATCGTGCCTGACGCCGTATGGAGCATGCAGCGAATCGATCTTGATACCCTGTTCTTCTGCCAGAGTAGATACTCGCAACCGTCCGCCCGGGGTCAAGTAACCTGAATGCGTCGCATCGCCCCCCAAACTTACAAGTCGAAACGGCGTGGCGCCGATTTTCTCCAATTGCTCGGAAATTGGGATTTTATAGTCAAAGCAGGTACCGATGGCGAGTTCCATTTACTCGATAAACGACGGCATTTCGGTCGTTGTCAAGAATAATTTGACATCCAGACGGCCGCAGAGTAATTTCCGGCAGAGGAGACTGGCAGAGATGAAGGTCAGGAATTACAACAAAGTTGAAAAGCGTGGTGCATTTCTCAAGGAAAAGGCCGTTGGTGTCAGCATGCGAGTGGCAATTGCCGAGGAAGACGGCGCCAAAGACATCGTTATGCGAATACTGGAGGTCGATCCGGAAGGATATACGCCCCTTCATACGCACGATTACGAACACTTGCTGTTTGTTGTTAAGGGAAAAGGACTCGTGACTGACGGCAGCCGGGAATGTCGCATGGAGAAGGACGATGTAGTCTTCGTGCCGGGCGGTCAGGTTCACCAGATCAAAAACACCGGTGACTCGGAGTTGGTGATCGTCTCAGTACTGCCCCTGAAACACGATTAGGACATCAGTGCATAATTGCCCGACTTGAGGTTAAGTAAAGCACGCTAAAATAGGAAGCCCGCCATCTTCGCAGGTGGTGGGCTTCTCTTATTTCATCTTGGGCTATGTCTCTAAGGGAATTTGATGATGAACGGCAGTGATCCGGAGTGCCGCTCAAACGCGTGATTCATCACCGCCATGGTCGCCTGATATTCTTTTCTGCCGTCGTTGAAATTGACGTCTTCCTGCAGGTCAGTCGTCGTTAGCTTTCGATACAAAACAACGGTCCAGCGCTTGACAACATCGTCGTACTCGGATTTGGCCTTGACATCATAACGTGAAACTTTGTTGTAATACCAATCCGGCTTGATGATCCAACCGGGGAGGCCGTCTCGCGGAGCCCAGCCGACTGTTATATCCTGAGCAAACGGAATAGTTTCCGGTTCCAAGAGTACGTTGCCGGTAAACCCATGACCGGACGAATGCATCTTAATCGGTAGTCTGTTGTCCTCCCGCTCGTCGGCATTCATTGTGTAGATCTCGACCGTGAATGAGTCATGGCGTGTGAGCTGCTCGCGCGGTCCCCAGCATTCGTCATCCGCCAGATGCAGAGGATCGGTGCGTCCGGCACGCCAGACCCAGGCATCTACCGTTCCGCCCGAAGTATAGTGTCTGAGTCCCTGCATGGTCGTGTCAATGAGAAGATGGCAGGTGTTGCCGCAATCGGCTTTGTCAGTGCCGTTGGTTCCCATATCCAGCATCAGAGCCAATACGTCCTCGTTCTCCCAACGGGGAGTGACGGCGTTATCGATTTCGGTGCAGTTGGCGCCGAGATTCTGTGCCCAGACTTTTCCGGGACAGGCAGCTGTGTCCGGCAGGTAACTCCAATAGCCCGGGCGGATGGACTGGCTCGAATCGCGCCAGTTGAACTTCATGTACAGGTTCGTATTGTCGCTAATGGCTTGGACTTTGACCAGGCCGACGCCGAGATCATTGCTGTGAGCTGCGTCCACGCCAATGCGAATACTGGTTTCTTCAGCGCTAGCCCAGCCGGGATCATTTATCAGGTCAAGCGTGTCCGGAGGAGTTGACACGAGCTTAACAATTACGGTGTTGGAGGGGTCAGTATTTACCGCGCCTTTGTCCTTGCTGCAACTTGAAACGATCAGGGAAGTTAAAGCGAAAAGTGCGATTCCGGCCAGGGTAAGCCATTTCCGACTCATAGAATCTCCAATCTATCCGTTAGCCACCCGGTCAAGTATAACACGGGTGAGTTAGAGTGTCAACGCTATTCAGACTTGATTACGACCAGCGTCAGGTCATCCGGCTGGCCGTCACCGGTGCGAAATTGGTCAATGGCCGTGACTATTCTGGTTCTGATTTCCCTGGCCGGCAACCGCTTGTTTAATCGAACTAATTCCACCAGCCGCTCCGTGCCGAACTGATCCCCCTTCTCATTCTCTGAATCGGTAACTCCGTCGGTATACAATACCAGAATATCGCCGGTGCCAATGTGAAGCGGGCGCTCCTGATAGTCGCGATCCGGCATAATTCCTAAGATAAGCCCACCATCCGTGAGGAATTCGACTTCCCCTGATTTGCGCAAGACAAATGGTGGATTATGACCGGCGTTGGAGAAAGTGAACACCCGATTTCTGGTATCCAAGACGCCATAGACAGCCGTGACAAAGTTTCCTCGTTCTACAGATTCACAGATCAGATTGTTCACTTTGCGCATGATTGTCCGGATGGCATAGTTGTTCCTTATCTCTGCTATAAGAGACGCGCGATACGACGCCATGATTAATGACGCGGGCAGCCCTTTGCCGGAAACATCGGCTATTGTGACCCCCAATTGCTGGTCGACAATCGGGATAAAGTCAAAATAGTCGCCTCCAACCTGCTCAGACGAGATATTGATCGCGTCAAAATCGAATCCGGTATATTTCGGTGGCCCGGCGGGAAGGAAAGATTTTTGAATGTCCCGCGCCACTTCCAGTTGATCGTCAATGCGATTCTTGATCACGAGTTCCTTGTAAAGCCGTGCCCGCGTAACTGATAGCGAGACCTGGTTGGCAAACGCCCGCACCATTTCCAGATCGAGCGGGGAATAAGCGTCATATTGATCGGACTCCAAATTAAAGGCGCCGATTACCTGTTTGCCGGAATAGAGCGGCACGACCAGCTCTGAGTGAGTGGTTTCCCGGGTATTGACGTATCGGGGATCCTCCTGGACGTTGGGCACAATCACCGGCTCGCCGGTCTTGGTGACCCAGCCGACCAGGCCGCGATCGGCCTTTATTTCCAGCATGTGCCGTGATGATTCGGATTCGTAACCCTTTGAGAAGATCTCTTCCATGGTCTCGTTATTGGGGCTCAGAATGAAGATACCCAGTGCGTCGAACGGATGCAGTTTCTGTATGGCACTGACAATTCCCTTGAATACCTCCTCCATGTGGAATGACATGGAGAGTACTTCGCCAGTTTCCTGAAGCAGTTCCAGTTCCAGCATGCTGCGGTGGTAAGCGTCGACGAGAATCGCATGGTGGAGCTTCAAGGAGAATAGCTCAATGTGACGCTCCAGATATTCCGATAATGGTTGCAGGTCTTCCTGCGCAAAAAGCAGGAACATGGCCGATATATACCCTTCGGCGTGAACGAGATATGCCTTGTGACCGGAGGGGCAATAACCCACAATGTCGCACAAAGCCAGATAGACCGGGTTTCGCGGCGGAAGGTCGGCAAGAGCCAATTCCTCGAACTCGTTGGGGGCAATCTCGCGCAGAGAAAACGTCCGCAGTTCGGACGGCATGAACAGTCGAACCTCCAGCTCCATGCGGAGCCGATGGTAGATCAGTACTGCCAGTGCGTTAGTCTGGAGGAGCCCCTTGACTTCGTCATAGAACTCGCTGACGGTTTTCGTCCGCGATTCCGAGAATCGGCTTTCTGTAGTGTATTGCTTGGCGTCCATAGCGTTGTATAAAGAGCTTACGCGTCCTTTCCGGTGAAGTTCCCATCCTGCCCGCTGCCCGACTAAAATACAAAGCTTATATATTGCGCGGCAATGTAATACGCAATCACAATTCTGGGTTCTGAAAACGCAAAAAAGAGATCGGATTTGGGCTGCATCGGTAAGCTCAATTGCCGGATACTTGTGCCAGGAAGCGGCGATGTAGGTGAAAAACCGGAGGGCGTAACCTGTGTTCTGACATGCGCCAGTTAAGGTGATTGCGGGAGAGTGCCGACACAAACAATATGATGACTTTGTGAAAAAAATCTCTTGACACGTGCCGGTGCGGGGAGTAGAATATAGACACACTAAACGATGAAAGACAAGTTTAGTGTACCTTCTGGAGCACGCGGGGAAGACGTGTGCCGGAGCATTGTCGCGGCAGCGATAACGGTTCCGAACTTTCCGAGATGCGGGAGTATGTATGATCGAAAAAATCGAACCTTTTCCCAAGAGCGAGGCCGAGTTACGATCGGCTTTCTGGGGACAGTTGAAGAACGTCCCGGAAGGCGACAAGATCAAGTCGTGCATTCAGTGCGGCACCTGCAGTGGCGCCTGTCCAGTGTCATATGCGATGGACATCACGCCGCGACAGACGGTGGCGTTGTTTCGTGCTGGACGGATCGAAGATATTCTTCATAGCCGCACGATCTGGATCTGCGCTTCGTGTTACTCGTGTACCGTCCGCTGTCCTTCGGGAATCAGGGTGACCGACACATTGTACGCGCTCAAGCGTATCGCGATGTCGCGTAAGATTTATCCGGCCAAATTTCCGGTGCATTCGCTGTCCAAGGCGTTCATAGACAACGTCTACCGTTACGGCAGAAACCACGAGCTTGGACTCGTTGTTCGGTATCTACTAAAGTCCAATTTTGTGAAAATGTTCACAATGGCGGGCTTCGGTTTGGCCATGTTTCGCCGCGGACGGCTGGCGGTGTTACCCAGCAGGATCAAACGCATCAACGAAGTTCGCGCAATTATCAAACGCGCAAACCAGCTAGGAGAGAACTGATGTCGGACTACGCCTACTATCCCGGTTGCAGCTTGGAAACGGCAGCGAGTCCGTACGACAAGTCGATCCGCGAGGTTTTCAAGTTGCTGGGCATCGGCCTGCACGAAATTGAAGACTGGAACTGCTGCGGCGCCACGATGTACATGTCCGTCAACAACACGGTCGCCTTTTCGATCAGCGCCCGTAATCTCGCGATCGCGCAGAAAATGGGAATGGACGTCTGCGCTCCCTGCAGCAGTTGTTTCACAATTCTGCGGAAGACCAATCGGCATCTTTGCTGGGATCCGAAAGAGCGCGATAAGATCAATCAAGCGCTTGGCGCCGCCAATCTCTCGTATGATGCCAAGACCGAGGTACGTCACCCAGTCGATATTCTCGTCAACGACACCGGCATTGAAGCTATCAAAGCGAAAGTCGTCAATCCACTGACGGGTATCAAAGTCGCGCCTTACTACGGCTGCCAGATTGTAAGGCCTTATGGCTTCTTCGACGACGTCGATGATCCAATCACGATGGACAATCTGTTGCGCGCGCTTGGCGCCGAAGTAACCAACTTTCCCGGCAAAGTGCGCTGCTGCGGCGGCATGTTGATGACTACCGAAGAAAGTGTCGCCCTGAAATTGAATATGACTCTCTTGCAAGCGGCTGTGGATAATGGGGCGGAGCTGATTGCCACCGCGTGTCCGCTTTGCCAAATGAATCTGGAGGCCTATCAGAAGAAGATAAATCAGGCCTTCGACCGGAACTTCAACATACCGATCGTCTATTTCAGCCACCTGGTCGGCGTCGCGCTTGGAGTTCCGCCCGCCCGGATGGGATTGAACGATTTTCTGATCTCGCCGGACAAGCTAATCGCCTGTGCAAAGGAGGTTAGGGCATGACTGACAATCTCAAGGTTGGCGGCGGCAACGGCATCCCGCGCATCGGCGTGTACGTGTGTCATTGCGGCACCAACATCGCCAAGACGGTGGATGTCGCCAAAGTCGCCGAGGCCGCCAAGTCGCTCCCCGGCGTAGTGGTCGCCAGACATTATCGTTTCATGTGCTCCGACCCCGGCCAGGAAATGATTCAGAAAGATATCAAGGAACTCAAACTCGATCGCGTCGTAGTTGCTGCCTGCAGCCCGCTGATGCACGAAAATACTTTCCGTAAAGCGGTGGAAGTTGCCGGGATGAACCGCTACCTGTTCGAAATGGCCAACGTGCGCGAACAGGTAAGTTGGGTGACGATTGATCCCAAAGCCGCGACGGCTAAAGCCACAGCGCTCGTCAAAGCTGCCGTCGCGCGCGTTCGCTACCAGGTACCGCTGGAAATGCGTCGTGTGCCGATTACTCGCCGAGTCCTGGTCGTTGGCGCGGGCATTGCAGGTATTGAAGCCGCGCTTCAAATGGCGGACGCCGGATACGAGGTGATATTGGTCGAACGCGATGCTTCCATCGGCGGACACATGTCACACTTTGATAAGACCTTCCCGACCCTCGATTGCGCTGCCTGCATTCTGACGCCGAAGATGGTTTCGGTCGGGAAGCATCCCAACATCAAGCTGGTGACTTACGCGGAGATCGAAAACGTCGAGGGCTACATCGGCAACTTCAAAGTCAAGATCAAGAAGAAAGCCCGGTACGTTGATCCGCTGAAGTGCAACAGTTGCGGCTCATGCTATGAGGCCTGTCCCAGCGTGCCGTATCCACAGAATCGCCGCATGATCCTGGGCGATCTGGTCTATCGCGAAGGGCGATTGCTGGACGTGCAGGACAAGTGGTCGATGGGGCCAAAACACGACCTGACGCCTCTGACCGGCGCGCAACCGATGCCGGAGAATGTGGAGACGACTGCGGAAGAAGCGCTGGAAGGAGTTAAGCCATGACCATAACAGTTGCAGCTAACACCGCCTATGATCTCGACAGCAAGATTGAAGAGATCGTCGGCGAATATGGCGCCAAACCGACCGCGCTGATTATGATACTTCAGGATATTCAGAAGCATTATCGCTATCTGCCGGAGGACGCATTGCGCGCAGTGTCCAAGAACATGAAACTGCCGCTGGCTCAAATTTACGGTGTCGCGACTTTCTATCGCGCCTTCACGCTCAAACCGACCGGCAGAAATCATATCTGCGTCTGCACGGGCACGGCCTGTCACGTTCGGCAGGCGAAAGTGATTGTCGACAAACTGGAGCGCGATCTTCGACTTCAGTCAGGAGACACCTCTCCTGACGGGGAAGTGAGTCTCGAAACTGTCAACTGCCTGGGCGCCTGCGCCCTGGGTCCGTTGGTGACGGCAAACGGAGTCTACTACGGCCACATGACGGTCACCAAGGTTGACAAGATGCTTGATGAGTTGCTGCACAAGAAGAAATCCGCAAGCGGAACGGAGGCGGCATGATCCAGAAACTAAAAACCACCGCCGACCTGTTGGCGCTGAAAGATCATCTTGAAAAGAGCCGCAACGCGAACAAGACGATGGTCACCGTTTGCTCTGGGACCGGTTGTCTGGCGTGTGGATGCGAGAGCGTTCTGAAAGCGTTCCGCGATGAATGCGAGAAGGATCGCCTGGAAAATGAAGTTGAGATCAAGTCAACCGGCTGCCACGGATTCTGTGAGCGCGGACCGTTGGTTGTAGTTCATCCCCAGAGAGTCTTCTACCAGCGCGTCAAGCCGGCAGATGCCAAGTTGATCTGGGAGCAGACGGTCAAAGGCGGTCAACTGGTCAATAAACTGTTGTATCGCGATCCCCAAACCAACCAGATAATCAAACACGAGAAGGATATACCTTTCTACAAGAAGCAACAGCGAATCATCTTCGGCAAGAACGGCGTGATGGATCCGACCGCGATCAATGACTACATCCTGCTCGGCGGATATCAAGCGGTTGTCAAGGCATTAACCACGATGAAAGCCGAACAGGTCATAGATGAGATCAAGAAATCCGGTCTGCGCGGCCGCGGAGGTGGTGGCTACCCGGCCGGAAAGAAATGGGCATCGTGCCGGGCAGCCAAAGGACAACCCAAATATGTGATCTGCAACGCGGATGAGGGTGATCCGGGCGCTTTTATGGATCGCTCCCTGCTGGAAGGCAATCCGCATCAGGTCATCGAAGGAATGATCATCGGCGCTTACGCCATTGGCAGCCACGAAGGTTTTGTCTATGTCCGCAATGAGTACCCGTTGGCAGTCAAAAACCTGGCGATCGCACTCAAAGCAGCGCGCGATTACGGACTGCTCGGCGAGAATATTCTCGGAACCGGCTTTGGTTTCGATATTGAGATTTCGCGCGGCGGCGGCGCGTTTGTCTGCGGTGAGTCGACGGCGCTGATGGCTTCGCTGGAAGGCAAGGTCGGCGAACCGCGCGCCAAGTACATTCACACCGTCGAAGCGGGACTGTGGGAGAAACCCTCGAACTTGAACAACGTCGAAACCTGGGCGAACGTCCCACCAATTATCGAGCGCGGTTCGGCGTGGTTTGCCGGAATCGGCACCGAGGGTTCCAAAGGTACCAAGGTTTTTGCTTTGACCGGCAAGATCAACAACACCGGCCTGGTCGAAGTACCGATGGGAATTACCTTGCGCGAAATTCTGTACGATATCGGTGGCGGTGTGCCGGGTGGCAAGCGCTTCAAGGCCGTGCAGACAGGCGGACCGTCGGGCGGCACGCTCATTGTCGAAACTGCCGAAGCGAAAATTCACGCCAGTATGGTAGCTCATGGCGATATCCGCGAGGAAGACGAGGCGGTCAGCCTGCTCGATCTGCCCATAGACTTTGATGAATTGACCAAGGCCGGATCGATGATGGGATCGGGAGGAATGATCGTGATGGACGAGGATTCCTGCATGGTCGATGTCGCGCGATACTTCATCAATTTCCTCACGGAAGAGAGCTGCGGCAAATGCGTTCCCTGTCGCGAGGGATTGGTCGTGATGTTGAACATCCTCAAAAAGATTTGTGAAGGAAAGGGTACGATCGAGGACATCGAGTATCTCGAAGAACTATCGCAGGTAATTATCGACACCAGTCTGTGCCAGTTGGGCGGCAGCGCGCCGAATCCGGTGTTGTCTACCATCCGCTATTTCCGTCAGGAATATCTGGCACATGTCATCGACAAACGCTGTCCGGCCGGTGTCTGCAAAGACCTGGTGTCGCACGCCATCGACAACACCTGCAATGGTTGTCACGCGTGCCTGAAATCATGCCCGACCAGCGCGATCGTCGGCGAACCGAAGCGTCTGCACTACATCCTGCAGGACAAGTGCATTCAATGCGGCGCCTGTTACCAGATTTGCCGCTACAACTCAATCAAACGTGTCAAGCGTGGTGACGGTGACAAACTGCAAGAACGTGCGCGTGAGTTGTGGCAACCGCCCATCAAAAAAATAGCGGCGGAGGTGGTGTAGGAGTATGGCTATGGACAAAGTGAAAATTACTATTGACGGTCAGGAGATCGAGGTCGACGACGGTACTTATGTTCTGGAGGCGGCCAAGTCGATCGGTGTAGAGATTCCGACGCTCTGTTACTATCCCTATATGGTGCCGTACGCCGCTTGCCGCATCTGTTGCGTCGAGGCGCGCAGCGCAGGTGGCTGGTCGAAAATCGTGACGGCCTGCAACTACCCGGTTTGGGATGGACTCGAAATCGTGACGGACACGCCGCGCGTGATCAACGCTCGGCGGACGAATTTGGAAATGCTGATGGCCAACTGCTCGCCTGTGCCTGTGTTGCAGCGACTCGCCGAACAACTTGGCATTCCCGAGCCGCGCTGGGGAACGGGGAATTACACGTGCATACTGTGCGGGCTGTGTGTCCGTATCTGCGACGAAGTTGTCGGCGCGCACGCGCTGGCATTCGTCAACCGGGGCGCCAAACGCGATATTTCGACGCCCTTCGGCCGCGATTCCGATTCCTGCATTCTCTGCGGCGCCTGTGCCAAACATTGTCCGACGGGATACATCAAGATGGAAGAGATCGAAAATCGCTTCATCGTCCATCAGGAGATGAACTTGTCGCCGAATGCCGCAATCACCCTGCCTTTCCGACAGGCGGTGCCCAACGTCCCGCAGATCGTACGTGAAAACTGCATTCACTACAAGACCGGCGGCTGCATGGTTTGTTCTAAGGTCTGTCCCAAAGAATGCATTGATTATGGCGACGGCCCGAAAACCGAAGAAGTCGAAGTTGGGGCTGTGGTGATTGCAACCGGGTTCGACAGTTTTGATCCGACGCCAATGAAACAGTATGGCTACGGCAAAATACCGAATGTGATTTCTTCCGAAGAGTTCGAGATCATGAACAATGCCGCGGGACCGACCGGCGGCAAGATCGTGCTCGAAAACGGCGAAGAACCGCGGGCGATTGCGATTCTGCATTGTGTTGGCAGCCGTGATCATGACCACCATAAATATTGCAGCCGCGTGTGCTGCATGTACGCGTTGAAATTCTCGCATCTCGTAAAAGAGAAGACCTCTGCCGAGGTATACCAACTTTACATCGACATGCGCGCCTTCGGAAAGGGATACGAAGAATTCTACGCTCGCATTCTCGAAGAAGGCGTCAATGTTATTCGCGGCAAGGGCGCAGAGGTTGTGCCATCGGGCTATCGCCGCGACGAGGAAGGTCATCTGATCGTCCGTTGCGAAGACACGCTGATCGGCAAGTATCGAGAAATACCGGTCGATATGGTCATTCTCTGCACGGCTTTGGAGGCCCGCAAGGATGCCAAGGAGTTCGGGCGCAAATTCAATATCTCCACCGGCGCTGATGGCTGGTTTATCGAAGCGCATCCGAAGCTCGCTCCGGTGTCGACGACTACCGACGGCATTTTCTTGGCCGGAGCATGCCAGGGCGCCAAAGATATTCCCGACAGCGTCGCACAGGGCGGGGCTGCCGCTGCACAGGCGATGAAATTGATGGCACAAGGCGAGATCATGATGGATGCGGCCTACGCTGAAATCATGGAGGAATTCTGCAGCGGCTGCAAAATCTGCAACGATATGTGCCCGTACACTGCGGTCAGCTATGACGAAGCCAAGAAAGTGAGCGTCGTGAATTCAGCTCAGTGCAAGGGCTGCGGCACTTGCGTAGCCGCCTGTCCTTCGGGCGCGATAATGGCCCGCCAATTCACCGATGAACAAATCTATGCTCAGATCGAGGGGATGCTTACATGAGTTTCGAACCACGTATTGTCGGATTTCTCTGCAATTGGTGCAGTTATACCGGAGCCGATCTGGCCGGCACCGCGCGCATGAAGTATGCCCCTAATGTGATGACGGTGCGCGTGATGTGTTCCGGCCGCGTCGATCCCGGGTTTGTTCTCGATTCGTTTCGCGCCGGCGCTGACGGCGTGCTTTTGTGCGGTTGCCATTTCGGTGACTGCCACTATGTCGAGGGGAATCACAAGTGCATGCGTCGCGTGGCAATCACCAAGCGGATTCTGAAAGGCATGGGTATCTCCCCGGAACGCCTGCGTCTCGAATGGGTGTCGGCATCTGAAGGAGCCCGTTTTCAGGAAGTGGTCGACAGCTTTACCGCGCAGATTCGTGCGCTCGGACCGCTACGTTTGCAGGAATGGGCGTTCGTACCTGAACAGGCGGAAGCTGCTGCCGTCGCGGCAGGGGAGTGAGCAAGATGGCAAAACCGAAACTAGCAATATACTGGGCCTCCTCCTGCGGGGGCTGCGATGTCGCGATTCTCGATATCGAGGCGAAGATCCTTGAGGTCGCCGACTTCTTCGACATTGTGTTCTGGCCTTGCGCCCTTGATTTCAAGTATGACGACGTTCGCAAGATGCAGGACAAAGAAATCACACTCACTCTTTTCAATGGCGCGATTCGCAGTGACGAGAATTATGAAATCGCGCGCCTGCTGCGGGACAAATCGGTCGTGCTGTGCGCCTTTGGCAGTTGCGCTTCCGAAGGTTGTATTCCCGGACTGGCAAACTTCTATGACAAACAATCGATCATGGAATATGTTTACAAACTGTCGCCGTCACTGGAACCGGGCAACGGCATCATGCCGCAGCCGGAAGTGAAAGTTGCTGAAGGCATGGTTCATATTCCGTTCCTGTGGAACACCGTCCGCACACTTCCGCAGGTCGTGGACGTCGACTACATCATTCCCGGTTGTCCGCCACAGTCAAATCAGATCGCGGCTGTGATTGATGCCGTCGTTGACATTCTCAAGAACAGCAAGCCGCTGCCGCCGAAAGGCACGGTGCTGGGCGCCAGCGAAAAATCCTGTTGCGATGAATGCCCGCGCCAGCGCAATGTCAAGAAGATCAAGAAGTTCATTCGTCCCTTTGAAAAGGTCACCGATCCCGACCTTTGCCTGATGGAGCAGGGGATTGTCTGCCTTGGTCCGGCGACGCGTTCAGGATGTGGCGCAAAGTGCGTCAAAGCGGGTGTGCCGTGTCGCGGTTGCTACGGGTTGCCGTCCAACGTGCGCGATCAGGGCGCCAAGATGGCGTCGGCATTGGCGAGTGTGATAGATTCCATCGACGAGCAGGAGGTCGAACAGATTCTGGATACAATTCCTGATCCCCTGGGAACGTTCTATCGGTTCAGCTTGCCGACTTCGATGTTAAGGAGGGTGCAGCAATGAAACAGATACTGATTGACCCGATCACCCGTCTCGAAGGGCATGGCAAGATTCATCTGTTCGTCAATGATGACGGCGGCTTGGCGAACTGCTATTTCCAGGTTCCGGAACTGCGCGGCTTCGAGAAATTCGCGCAGGGTCGTCCGGTCGAGGAAATGTGCCGCATCACGACACGCATTTGCGGCGTCTGTCCCGATGCGCATCATCTCGCTGCCGCAAAGGCAGCGGACGCAGTGTACGGTGTTACGATTCCGAGTGCAGCTCGTAAGTTGCGCGAATTGATGTACAACGCGTTCTACGCGGGCGACCACACCACGCATTTCTATGCGCTGGGTGGCCCCGATTTCGTTTGCGGTCCTGATGCGCCGCCGGCTGAACGAAATATCCTCGGCGTCGTAGCCAAGGTCGGAATTGATGCCGGCAAGAAAGTTATTGCTCAGCGTGCCGCCGGACAACGTGTAATCGAAATCATCGGCGGCAAGAAGGTGCATCCGGTAACGGCTGTTCCTGGCGGCAATACCAAGCGTGTTACCAAGCAAGAACAGCAGGAGATTATCGAGCTGGCGAAGGGCATGGTCGAGTTCGCCAAGTTCACGATTCAGGTGTTGAACGACATCGTGCTCGCGAACAAGGGTTATGTCGATCTGATCATTTCCGACATGTTCACGCACAAGACTTACAACATGGGTCTGGTGGATGCGAACGGCAAGACCAACTTCTATGACGGCAAGGTGAGAGTTACTGCTCCCGACGGCAGCAAGCACGCCGAATATGAGCCAAAGGACTATCTCGAATATGTCGCCGAACACGTCGAGCCGTACAGCTATCTCAAGTATCCGTACCTGAAGAAGGTCGGCTGGAAGGGATTCGTCGACGGCATGGATTCGGGTGTGTACAAAGCGACGCCGCTGTCACGCTGCAACGTGGCAGACGGTATGGCGACCCCGCTGGCGCAGGCCGAATACGAACGCATGTATGAAACTCTGACCGGTGACCGCACCGGCAAGACTCCGATTCATTCGACGTTGGCCACTCATTGGGCTCGCGTGGTCGAACTGATGTTTGCCGCCGAGGCGACTTTGGAGCAGGCGCAGGACGACGAAATCACGTCTGACAAAATCCTCGAACCGCCAACCGGCATCGTCGGCGAAGGGGTCGGAATCGTGGAAGCTCCGCGCGGGACGCTGACACATCACTACAAGACCGACAGGAACGGCATAGTCACTGAAGCTAACCTGATCGTCGGCACCACCAACAACAACGCGCCGATATCTATGTCGATCAAGAAAGCCGCCGAGGGATTGATCAAGAAGGGCGTGACAGTTACGGACGGAATTCTCAATCGAATTGAAATGGCGTTTCGTGCGTACGATCCCTGTTTTGGTTGCGCGACTCACACGCTTCCCGGCGAAATGCCGCTGGAATTAATCATACATGATGCTGCAACCGGTGAAATAATCCAGACTGCTCGGAGGAACGTTTGACACCACTTCTCATCTTATGCCTGGGTAACGACATACTTTCGGATGACTCATTCGGCCCTGCGGTTGCCCGCCGGCTGAATGAAAACGGCCTCGATCACGATATGGTCGAAGTGATATTTGCCCCGACCGCCGGATTCGGATTGTTGGATTTGTTGAAAGGCCGCAAGGCGGTTCTCATTGTCGATGCGATCATAACCGGCAAATCCCGGCCGGGCACGGTTCATTTTTTCCCCGCCGGTGCGTTGACGCCGTCGTACAATCTCATCAACAGCCACCAGATCAATTTGCCAACCGCCATTGAACTCGGAACACAACTGCAGATGGCGATGCCCAAAGACATTCAGGTGTTGGCAGTTGAGGCGCAGGATGTTGAAACTCTCGGCGAACAAATGACGCCGCAAGTCGAGAAATCAGTGGAAACGGCCTTAACTGCGGTGAAGAATTGGATTGCCGCCAAGACCGTGAGTAAGTAATCCCCATGTGGAAGGCTCTCTTCCCAGTTTCGCTCCCGTGAAAAGCAGGGCGGTCGTAAGACCGCCCTGTTTGATTTAGGACATAATTTGCTTCGATGTTCTCAGGCAGAGTAGTCCCACGAGACTCCAAGACGCAGGGAAAACGTCTCCACTTATTGGTTGACATCTCAAGCTAAATCAATAGCTTACCGATAATTTGAAACAATCGGGGCTTTACGGGTAAAAAGATTAGGTAGGATGAACTTTCGTCAATAGACTATGTGACTTGAGGAGAGATATGAGACGCTTCGCCATCATTACATTTGCATTTGTCGTAGCTTTGGCCATCGCTGCTGTAGCTGCCAACGGAATCAAGAAAGGTCAGACCATCGCTTTTGTCCGTAGCGGCGACATTTGGCTGATGGAATCGGACGGCTCCAACCAGCGCCCGTTTATCGCCGGTATTTCGAACGTGGTAGGCCGTTTGAGTTGGTCGCCCGACAATCGCAAGATTGCCTTTGTTCGGCGCGGCGATCTCGCGATAAAGTATCCTGATGGCGGTGGCGGCCAGCACAAAATATACGATCTTTTCTACGGCTACACCGATTCCACCAATAGTTTCTGGGAAGGGATCACGGAAACCATGGGCGGCCAGTCTCCCGAATTCAGTCGCGACGGTAGCAGGATTCTGTTTGTTCATGATCGCGCTGCCAATACAGTAAATGCGACGTTGCCGAAATGGCGTCTCAGCTTCTACGACACCAAGAGCTTCTTATTGCGTGATCTTGAGCAGGAGCCGACCTCCGAATTGCTGTGCGCCGCGCCCACGATGTCCCCCGACATGAAGCAGGTGGCGTTCACCGTCACCCGAGTTCAGGGTCAGCAATTTGTCCCGGCCGGAATTGCCATTGCCTCAGTCGCTGAGTATCCGTTGAAAGATCAAGCCATCCTGGCGAAGGCGGGCAAGCTCACCGGAGCAACGCTGCCGTCCTGGTCGCCTGACGGGCAGTGGATCGCCTATGTGTCCAATGACGTAAGCAATCAGGGACTTTTCATTATCAAACCCGATTTGACCGCCAAGACAAAGCTGTGGGCGCCGACCGATCCGCAGCAAGACGGGCTGTCATTGTCCGTTCCTTCATGGTCGCCTGATTCCAAGTCGCTTCTGTTTGCGACACAGAAGGGCACCATCTATAAGATTTCTGTTAGCGGCGGCGCACCCGTAAGATTGTCCGGTCCCGGAAATGATTCGTCGCCGTCATGGTGCAACTAGACCGCTATTGTTATTGAGTGATAATTGCCCCGTGTAAACGGGACAGCTCAGTTACTTCTGAACCGCGAGCCATCTCGCATAATTTATCCGGCGTCAGGACGTTATCGTCCTGTCTCGCCTTATCAGCTATATGACCGAGCACTTGACCAAAGTTTTCTTCGATGTTTACAAGGGCCTCCCACGACAGGGACCCGGCGACACGGATTCGACAGTGCGGGCACTGTCGCTGATGACCAAGAGACCGGTGCATCCGCTCATTCTCGATATCGGCTGTGGTTCGGGCGCCCAGACTCTCGATCTGGCGCAGGCCTGTGAGTGTGAAATCATCGCGCTTGACAAGCATCGCCCGTTTCTGGGCGCGCTGCAACTTAAGTCAGTCGAAATGGGAATCAGCAATCGCGTTCGCGTTGTCCACGCCGACATGACGGACCTGAAATATGCCGACCGCTATTTTGATATCATCTGGTCTGAGGGGGCGATATACATCATCGGTTTCGA
This sequence comes from uncultured bacterium, assembly GCA_963726455.1. Taxonomy (GTDB): domain Bacteria; phylum Zixibacteria; class MSB-5A5; order CAIYYT01; family CAIYYT01; genus CAIYYT01. Next base: position 1,091,215 of record CAVSCK010000004.1, on the reverse strand, counting down.
GAAAGGGCTCGCGGAATGGAGACGCCTTCTGAAGCCGCGCGGTTATATAGCTGTGACTGAAATCAGTTGGCTGACGGCCGACCCGCCCGCCGAAGTTCGCGAATATTGGGGCAAGGAATATCCGGCCATGCAGCCGGTGCATAGCAACCTGAAGATCATTACTGATCTCGGCTACTCTGTCGTGGGCTATTTTACTCTGCCGTCGTCATCGTGGTGGAATGACTATTACACACCGCTGGAAAATCGCCTGAATGAAAAGCGCCAAGCATATGCCAGAGACGAAAGGGCGCTCGGTATAATCGAAGCATCTCAGACTGAGATCAACATCTATCGGAAATATTCAGACCACTACGGTTACGTCTTTTACGTAATGCAACTTCCCTGATCAGTTGTCACAAGCGGCAAAGCACTTCAGTCAACAAACGCACTCCGTATCCCGAAGCGCCTTTGGGCGTGTATTCCCTGCCGTTATGTTCCAGATCCATGCCCGCGATATCGAGATGCAGCCACGGAACGTCGCCAACGAACTGCTTGAGTATAGTCGCGGCGACGCAGGTACCGGCCGGGCGTCCACCGGAATTCTTCATGTCCGCAATCGGCGACTTGATTGAGTTCTCATACTCGGGCCATAACGGCAACTGCCAGACTTTCTCGCCGGTAACATCGGCGGCTTCCCGGAAACATTTCAGCAGTTCATTGGAAGTAGACAGCATGGCAGCCCCGGTGTATCCGAGTGCCACAATCACCGCGCCGGTCAGAGTTGCGACATCGATCAGGTAATCGGGCTTCATCTTTGATGCATATCCGAGGACGTCCGCGAGCAGAAGTCTGCCCTCGGCATCAGTACTGATCACTTCAATAGTCTTGCCAATGCTGGTTGTCAGCACATCGCCGGGTTTGTAAGCGCGGCTCCCCGGCATATTCTCGCAAATGGGCATGAATCCCGTGACTTCCAAACGTGGCTTAAGCTGGGCAATCGCCGCCAGCGTGGAAATCACCACCGCGGCGCCGGTCATATCCTGCTTCATCTCATGCATATCGGCGCCCGGTTTGAGAGTGATGCCGCCGGTATCGAACGTGATGCCTTTGCCGACGAGAATCACGCGCTTGCTGGCTTTGACTTTCGGTTTGTAATCAATGCGAATTAGTTGTGGCGGCTCGACAGATCCTTTCGCAACTGAAAGAAACGCGCCCATCTTGAGTTTCTCAATTTGCGGCCTTCCCATTACTTGTACGCGCAATCCGTATCGCTTGGCCAGGCGGCGTGCCTCGCTCGCGAGATACGGGGGAGTGACAACATTGCCCGGCGAACCCGCCAAATCGCGGCAGTAATTCTGCAAATCGGAAACAATCAAACCGGTGCGCGCTCCGGACGTTGCCTTTGAGGCATCGCGCTGGTTGGGGAAGAGCAAGGTTAGCGATTTCGGCCTGGCCTTTTTGTCGTCGCCGCTCTTGAATCGATCAAAGAAATAACTGCCGAGATTGAATCCCTCGGTGAGGGCGCGCCCAATCAGTTCGGCACTCAGCTCTTTGGGCATCGTCTGTTTGGGAAGCAGAAATACGGCTGCTGTCGCCTTGGCAGCAACTGCCCGAAGGCCTGCCGTACCGGCGGCCTTGCGCAGCTTCTCAATGTCGACTTCTTTGCTCTTGCCGACACCCAACAGCATAAGCTGTTTGAAATCTTTTTTCGGGAACACGATCAGCGAATGCGTTTCGCCGGGCTTTCCCGAAAAGTGTTTATCCCTAAGTAGCTGCCGGATCTGTCCGAGTAGTAAGCGATCGAGCGCTTTCAGATTCTCATCTTCATGTTTGTCTTCGAAGACGACAACGCAGAGCAGGTCGGTTCGCAATGATTTCTTGGAAAGTATATCGCAGTTAACGCGCACAGGTACACCTCGTAAGTAATAAAGTCATCACAATGAATGAATACGATGCAGGGGAGTGGATGTCACTCTAAAACTTGCAGTATCGTTTCATATCTGCCGAAGGAAGGCATCAGATAAGCACCCTGCACGAGACCTTTGGCCTGGTGCAACAGATCGCGGCAAGTCTCGATTCCGACCTGTGCGGCGTCTTTCCCGGCGTGGCTCATGCGGTCGCGCGTTTCGCGCGGGATGTCGATTCCGGGTACTTCGTTATGGAGGAACTCGGCATGTCGATACGACTGCAACGGCAACAATCCGAGCAATGTGGGAATCCCGAACTTCTGCGCTTTCGTAAGGAATCGTTCCAGAATATCAAGTTTGTACATCGGCTGCGTCATGGCAAACTGCGCACCGGCAGCGATCTTGCGCTTCAGTCGTTCCAGTTCAACGTCGAGATTGTCCGCCGTGGGATTGATCGCGACGCCGATCGAGAATTCCGTGTGTGAACCGAGCGCGTTGCCGGCGAGATCGGTGCCGTTGTTCAACTTGCTGATGATCTCGACCAGTCCAATGGCATCGACATCGTAGACGGCAGTCGCGTTTGGATAGTCTCCGAGTGAAGGCGGATCGCCGGTCAGTGCCAGAACGTTACGTATTCCAAGAGCATGTGCTCCGATCAGATCGGCGTGGAGTCCCATCAGGTTGCGGTCGCGGCAGGTGAAATGCAGGATCACATCCAAACCGACGCGATCGGTGATCAACCCCGCCATCGCCAGGCAGCTCATCCGTACGCGCGCCATCGGCGAATCGGCAACGTTGACGGCATCAACGCCCGAGTCTCTGAGTTTGACGGCGGCGTTCAACAGCTTTTCCGGATTAGCGCCTCTGGGAGGATCGATTTCAACCGACACGACAAATTTGTTCCCCAACTTGGACGCGAAATTGGACACGCGCGCCGTCGGCGCGGCCCGCTCCGGCCTTTTCGGAGGTTCCGCAATCGCAGTTACTGACGACTCGGTGCTGACTCGCTTGTAAGAATCAAATACTTTGCGCATGGCGCGGATATGCTCCGGCGTTGTACCGCAGCAGCCGCCGATTAGCGAAACGCCCAGACTTAGGAATTTGAGGCAATACTCCGCGAAGTAATCGGGCGAGGAAACATAGAAGAATCGCCCTTCATAGTAGCGGGGTTGGCCGGCATTCGGTTGTGCGGACAAAATGAAGTCGGAGGTCGCCCGCAGGATGGATACGAAGTCATATAATCGTTGCGGACCGACTGAGCAGTTTGCGCCGATCACTTCTATCTTGAGTGCGCGCGCTGCTTCAAGCAGATCAATAGGGGTGTCACCATTGATCGTAGTCAGGTCATCTGTAATCGTCAACTGCGCGACGACCGGTAGACTGCAAATCCTGCGGATTTCCTCGACGGCGATTCGCAACTCTTCCACATCGGCAATGGTTTCCACCATGAACAGATCGACACCGCCTTCCAAGAGCGCTTCGGCCTGTTCGGCAAATGCACTGCGCGCATCGGCTTTGGTTATGCCGCTGTGGTGACCAACGCGTTTGCCGATTGGTCCAATCGATCCGGCTATGTAGATGTCCTTGCCGGACGCCTCGCGACGATCGCGGGCGATCTTCGCCCCCTTCAGGTTTATATCGCGCGCAAACGATGCCAAGCCGTGCTGCGCGAGTTTCTGCCGATTGGCGCCGTAGGTGTTGGTTTCGACCAGTTCACTGCCGGCGGCGATATAATCATCGTGAACCTGCCCAACCAATTGCGGATTTGTGATGTTGAGTTCGTCAAAGCAGCGTGTTGCAGATGCGCCCTTGGCGTACAGGTAAGTGCCCATGGCGCCGTCGCCCAAAAGCGGACCCTCCCTGATTCTCGCGATGAATGGATTCATAATCGGCGATCAGCTAAAATTCAGTTCCGCCTTTACCTGTCGAACGGCGGCTATCATATTGCGCAATTTAGCGAATGCTTCTTCAGTGGTGCGTGTTTTGAGGCCGCAATCAGGATCAATAGTCATCTTGTCCGCATCAAATACATCCAGCCCCTTGCGAATACCCGCCACGATTTCGTCGACGCTTTCGACCCGATGGCTGTGAATGTCGAGCACACCAAACGCGATCTCTTTACGGAATTTCGGCTTGCGGAAGATGTCGAGGTTGGAATATCCCGAATTGGCAAACTCCAGATCAAGCTGATCGACCGGTAAGTCGAGAATGTGCGGATAGATCGTCTTGAAATCTCCATAGCAGATATGCGAAATCGTCTTCGCCCTGATGCCGTTGGTCACTATTCCCATCGCTTCGATAGCCAGATCAAGCTCCTCCGGACGTGTCGAAATTGCCGGTTCGTCGATCTGTATATACTTTGCTCCCGCCTTCTCCAGGTCGGCAACCTCGTCATGCAACAATCTTGCGAACGCCAGCACGACTTCGCGCCTCGTCTCGTAGTAGGTGTTGAACGACCAGTCGCACATGGTGTACGGACCGGTGAGCATGCCTTTGACGGGCTTGGATGTCAATGACTGCGTATAGTTGAACACTCTCCACGGTCATAGGCGCCGGACGTTGCAGCGCGCCCTCAACGATCGGCTTGCGATAATACCGGTTGCCGTATGATCTCACGAGGTCGCTGATTCCCATGCCTACCAACTTCTCCGCGAAGTAGGTCGTCATGTCGCCGCGTTCCATCTCACCGTGAACGAGTATGTCCAGCCCGACTTCTTCCTGTTGCCTCACAACTTCGCGGGTCGCCTGCAATTCCAGCGCTCGTAAGTCCGCCTCAGTCAGTTTGCCGGCTGAAAACTGCGTTCGCGCCTTCTGCAAATAATCCGGTTTGGGAAAACTTCCCACGGTTGTGGTAGGCAACATGATCTTACTCTCCACGGAATTCCCTGACTGTGCGGCCCAATAGTCTCACCTTTTCCAACGCATTTACGTGCGGCAAAAACTCCAGTCCGCACGAGGAACTGACGTAAGCATCGGGATAGCGCTCGGCAATCCTGCCGTACATACGGCGCAAGCCATTCTCGTCTTCAAGCTTGATATTTCGCGCGTCGAATAATCCAAAACAGGGAGTACGTGACTGGCATACTGAAGCAGTATCTCAAAGTTGCCCGGCGCCGACACGCAATCGACTGAGAGCACGTTGACTTTGAACCGCTCCAGCTCTTTTGCTATCTTATCGATGCTTTGGAAATAGAAATTGATCCAAAACAGGCCGGGAAAGTCTTTTATCATACCGTTTACCGCATCTGCCGCCATTGCACAATCTTCGGGATGATCAGCCAGGCAGGGTTCATCGAACTGGATCTGGCGACAGCCCGCTTGAATCAGGGCATTGACCTCTTCCCGCAACATTGTCGCCATGTCTTTCAGTAAAGTCTCCCGCTTCGCGTAATGCTTATTTTCCGACAACATCACGAAGCTGTACGGTCCCGGCAGTACGGCCTTAAGTGGCTTGGCCGTCAGAGACGCTGCCTGCTTGTATGCCGGTGCCGCGACCGGCTCCCGCCATTTGATGTCGTCAACGATTACCGGCTTGCGGTAGTACACGTTATTGTCGAACCACCGGATCAGGCCGTTGATCTCGAAGCCGCCGACTTTGCCCGCAAACGGCGTGACAATGTCGTCCCAACGGATTTGACCGTCAGTGGGGAGATCAATTCCTGCCTCAATTTGTTCGTTGACAACGCGCGCGGTGACCTTTTCGTAGGCGTTCTCGACTTCCTTCTGATCGATTTCGCCCTGGTCGAAACGATGCAAAACGCGGCGAATGTTAACGTCTCCCCTTTGCGTAGGCAATTTGGGATAGTTTCCTGAAATAGTCGATTTCAACATGACCGATAGGGGTCCTTTCGTTATAAGCCCGCCCCGAAAGTATGCTTATTTATACGTGAAGGAAATAGTTTCAGTGAAATATCTATTGGGTGGTTTTTGCCATGCCCTGATCGATTGACTGCATCCGCACCTTGATGCGCTCGTCAATGTTTAGCGCGTCGGAGTCGTTGTAGAAGCTTTGATCGTCGAAGCGTGACAAAGATTTCAGTTCGGCCAGCACCGCCAACAGCTTGAGAATCGAGCTTTCGATTACCTTAAGGGAACCCGAAAACTTATCTGAGGTGTCAACGATTTCCTTCTTTTCCAGCGACATCTGCATCAACTGTACGCGGCCGGAAATCGCCGTGGCAACATTGTTGAGATAGTGGGAGAGCGTGGCAATAGCGATGTTTTTGGAGCGCATCATTCCCGCCATCCGCTCCTCAGCTAGCAACTTTCCGGAGAGTTCCTGGCGTTCCCGGAACAATCCCTCGATCAGCAGGTACGCTTTGCAGATTTCACGATTGGCGCGGTTCAACAACTCATTGGTCTCGCCGATGTCGAGGCCGATATTCGAAGCAGCGCGGATGGTCTCCTCGAGCAGCAGGAATGTCAGGCAGTCCAGAGTCTCCCGGTCCAGTGCCAGTGTCTCCGCCAGTCGCGCAGTGATACCGGCATATCGCTCCATCATTTTCAAGTTTGGCGTCTGGATTATGACCGCCATGAGATTGGCCAACATGACGATATTGGTCAAATGGTCGGACTTGATGTCGTTAATATGATGGTGTCCGCGAATCGAACGCTGCAGGCCTTCGGGCAGGCGCCAGCGATTGGCAATTATACTTCCCAATTCGGCGTGATCGACATCGAAAAATCTCCGTTCGACCTCGATAATATCATCGCCTCTTTCGAGCATCGGCTTCATTTCCAGACAAATCTGCGGGTACCGTTGCATGATGTGCAACTTGCCGAGATCGTGAAGCAGGCCGGCGATGAACGCCTCTTCGGCATTCTGGTTTCCGGTCTTTTCGGCGATGGCACGCGCCAGAATACCTACGCCCAACGAATGGAAGTAGAATTGGCGGAACATCTCCAACTCGGCCGCTTTGCCTTTCGGCGGCGTAAATACGCTGACCGACAATGCAATGCATTTCACCGCGTTGGCGCCCAGGACCATCACTGCCTGATGGACCGTCTTGATCGCGGCAGCCCGGCGATAGTAGCTGGAATTTGCCATGCGCAACGTTCTCGCCGTCAACGATGGATCTCTGAGAATGATGGTGGCTATCTGCTCGGGAGAAGTCTCATCATTGGAGACGACTTCCAGAATTTTTACCAGCGTATCCGGCAGGGAAAGCAGATCCTTGAGGGCGTCGATGTTTTCAAGCAGGCGAATCTTTTCCATACTATCCGTCGGAAAGGAGATACTTCAATTATTAGAGGTATCGGAAGAAACGAAGGGATTCTAAAGCAGGTTCTTCAGCTAGCAATCATCTGGCACGCCGCCGAGATCACCTCACCCAACTGATCCATTTTGAAGGGCTTAGTCAGCACGAAATCGGCGTTTCGTTGCAGAACACTTTCGCGATCCGAGAAGGGACCCCAGCCGGAAAGCATGATCACCGGTGTCGCCGGAGACAACGCTTTTACTTGCGCAGCAATGTCCCAGCCATCAATGCCGGGCAGGCCGGATTCGACTATCACGACGTCGAACGTTTCCTGTTTGAAGAGCTTGAGCGCCTCGTAACCGTTGGTGGCGGTCACGATTCTATGTCCCATTCTGCTGATGATGTTTTGCAGCAGGTCGCGAATGACCTCCTGGTCATCTATGCCCAGCACGTTGATTCGGCGCGTACGATCCTTCGGCTTTTCCTCCGCCGGCAGGCGCCAGGTGACACTGAGCAATTTCCCATCCGCAATCCGGTTCTGATATTCACCCGATAGCGACCTGAATCCGTCCGGCATCGCCGTCGCTGCCGCGCAAACGCTCCACTCATCGCTTTCAACAATGCCTTCCCGGAAACGCACACTCTCCGTGCGGTCCAGCGAAATCTGGTAATATCGAAAGACCCTCGTCGCTGAAGGTAGATAGATATAGTTTCTCTTTTGGATACGATTGGAACAGGCGCATAACCAGCATCTCAACAGTAGTCGTCAGCGTGCTACGCTCGCTAATCGGCATCTGATCCAACACCAGATTGGTATCGATTGCCTCCCAGCCGGTCGAGTTATTCCCCTCTTCAGGGCTATTACCATTTTCCGGCGTCGTTACCGTTTCGACAGGAGCTACCGTGCCTCTGACGTCGCGATCGCTGGTCGACAGGCGTCCCGTAGCGTACAGTTCCAGTGACGTCAAGTGCACCAGGCGGCGGAACAGCGCCAACGTTTCGCGCGGAGCCGGTTCATTTTCCGAGAAATACAAGCCGACTACTCCGTATTGGCGATCGCCATATTCAATCGGAATCACTTGCTGCATCATCACCTGGGGCAGATTCGCACTGTATTTTTCGAAGCGCTCCCGCAAATCCTGCGGAATGCCGTTCGCGAGCGCTGACTTATCGACGCGTCTTTCTCCGGTACCGCTCTCGACCAGGATGCTTTGCATGGCTTTTAGGAAACGATTATAACGAATCCAGTCCATCTCGTCCGACACAGTCAATCCGGATGCATCGGCAATCAACAAATCGTCGTCACCTTCGGCGGCCGCAAGAATAACCAGTCGCCCCTTGCTGGCCGGAAGCACAGTCGCGCAGGCCTCACCCAAGGCCGCCGCCAGTTGACTGCGCGATGTGGCGTGCATGATGCGGGCGATTGCTTCATCGAGTTGGGCCAGCGAGGTGCGGAAGCGGTCGCCGTCCCTCTTCGCTATAAACAAGAAGTGCAGGTCAGCCAGATAGACTGATGCCACCCGTACCGCCGACAATTTCTCCTCGGAAAATTCCAGACCCGCGGTTTCGCTTTCCAATAGCAGCACCAGATCATCGCGATCCGGATAGGGGACCGGAATAAACAGCGTCTGGCGCGGCATGGAATCGTATCCGTTTCCAGCCGGGGATGAAGCAGGGGATGTCAACAGCAACAGTTTCTTCTCGGAGACAGCGCGGTTCATACCCGTCAGTTTGCGACGATCGAGCAATAGGCCGGTTTCGGCGCCACCGGATGACGCCTTGATGCGATATTCGCCGTCGTTGTCGCGAAAAACAAGCTTGATCGAATCGGCGTCGAAAAAGCGCCGCACGCGCTCGAATTCCAGCGCTTCCCGCAATTCGAGATTGCCGCCCATACCACGACGGAAGAACAATTCCTCGACAATGCGTTTGGCTTCCTCTGAGGGTTTCAGCCGATCCTTGAGCCGCGTGATTTCCTTGTCATTGCGAACGGCTTCCAACAAGGTCGCCAGATGATTCGTGGCAACGGCAATCGCTTCATTCCGTGTCGGCGAAAAGAAGAACGGACGCGCCGAGAACAGGCCTATCGATCCCAGTATTTTGTCCCGTGAACGCAACGGGAACACCGATGCCGACATGAATCCCGAACCTTCGAACAATTGCACCGTGGCACGATCGCCCTCGGACAGGTTCGCCACTGTCTGGATGCGTCCCAGTTTTTGCGCTCGGCCGAAGATATCGCCCGAAACCTTCAGCAGTTCGAACTTTTTGGTGGTATCAGGTGAAAGGTTCGAGAAAGACGCCAATATCAACTCAGTCGAATTCTCTTTGAACAGCATGACCGCGGCGCCATCCGCCTCGGCGCGTTTCAGGAGTTGATTCAAGGCCAGATTCAGTATCTCGACGAATGAGTATGGTTGCTGCGAGAGATCCTGCAACTGTAAGTATAGATTGCGCCATTCTTCGTCGTCGCTCTTCTGATATTCAATCTGCTTGACGGAAGACACGATTGTACCAATGCCCCACATCAACATCACCAATCCACCCGCCACTATCAAATATGCAATCGCGCTCAGCCAGTCGCCGACCGCCGGAACAAACAGACCTACCAGCGCTGTGGTCGATCGAAACGCAAACAACAGGCCCGCAATCACAAAACCGGCCAACCCACCATACAACTTTCCCCACCCGAACGGACTCACACTGAATAACTGCCTGCGCAAATTCGCCACCACCGGCATCAATCCGCCGGCGACTGCGGCAATGATCAAACCATAAACTTGAGCGCCCATAGATTACTCTATTCTGCCTTCTGTACCGACCGGTTAACGAAGTCTAACAGCATGAATTCCTGGCGGATATCCTGCCTGTTATAGAAGTACTCTCAGCGACTGCCGCCGAAACACACACTGCGAAGTAATATCAAATCACTGGTCGCACCGCTATCCTCAACAGCGGTGCCGTCTCTTGAAAATCAACGATGCTCCGAACGCGATGATCAAGAGCGGCCACAATATGTCCCAAACATCGCCCTGTATCACGTCCAAATTTTTCAGGAGAAATAATACTCCCAGTGCCACCAAAAAGAATGCTACGAACATCGCCCTCTTCCTAAGGTTAGCTGCTAAGATTAAAGTTAAAGTTTGAATCTCCGGCAAGCAATTTTTGAATTTGGCCCAAATTCGGCCCAAAGACGGCAATCAGCGCGCCTGCACAAAAGAAAGGGGCGGACTCGAGGTCCGCCCCAATATAGTGGCGTTTCCTGGTAAGATGGCTTCAGAGCCAGTTCAGCTAACAGCCGGGCAGGGGAGCCGGTCCGCCGCCAAAGATATAACTGATCAAATACACGGCGTCACTGATATCAACCGAGCAATCATGGTTTGCGTCTCCCGCACCGGTTGGTGTCGGTGCCGGGCCGCCCGCAAAGATGTATTCTATTAGAAAGACGGCATCGGATATATCGACGGCGCCATCACCGTTGGCATCACCGGCCACGTATGCTCCAGGAGTAAAATGCGTGGTTATTTGCTTCGAATCTGAACCCCCGCCTGCGCCCGTTCCGGTGACTGTTACTGTGAAAGTCGCAGTACCGGTGTCAACCGGCGTGCCGGTCAAAAATCCGGTGGTTGACCCGAGCGCGAGCCCGGCCGGCAAGCTGCCGCTTGTCACGGTGAACGTATACGGCTTGGTGCCGCCACGCACAATGACCGAATCGAGATAGGGGGTAGAACTGCACGCCGGACTTCAAAGTGTCATAGATCACGTGCAAGCCGTAGGCCTCCGACGTTGCCGTCTTGATGATCCAATCATTGCGGTCAACCGCAATTGCTGTCGGCGCCGCCAGCGCGTTTGTCAGATCGATAACGTAATCCTTCTCCCGGTCCATCATCGGCACGTGGAAATCTATATAACCGCCGTTGTATATCGACAGGTCAATCTTGGGCATGTGGAACACCTGCGGAAGAGTGGCCTGCGTTTGCCGGACGTGAACATATACGCGATAGGACCCGGTGCCAAGCTGTTCGGACGTGAAGGAGTACGCGTACCTCGGATAATATGTGCCATAGACCCAATCCTGGAAGAACGCGTGCAAATCCATACCGGACACCTGCTCACAAAGATCGCGGAAGTCTTCGGTCGAAACATCTTTCCACTTGTAGCGCGGGTCGGCGTAATAGGCGCGGAGAATATTGAAGAAGGTCTGATCGCCTACGACGTGCCGCAGCGTGTGCAGCACCCACGCACCCTTGTCGTACACTCTGCTGTCGAATATCGCCCAGACGTTGGTGGTGTCGACGCAGTAAACCGATCCGCCTGACAGATAGCGCATACTGTACATGTAATCGTGAAGAGCGGTGGCTCCTCCTGATGTCTCGAACCACAGCGCTTCGACATAGCTGGCAAATCCTTCGTTCATCCAGATATGGTGCCAGTCGCGGCAGGTGATCATATCGCCCCACCACTGATGTCCCATTTCATGGACGATTATCGATTGGGCATAGTAATCCCTGATAATCGAAGTGTTCGTCTGATGCTCCATTGCGCCGCCCCAGGTAAATTCCGTCATGGCGTATTTCTCGTTGATAAACGGATACAGCCCGAACAACCGCGACAGGGTGTCCAGCATCGGCACCGTTACCGCATATCCTGACGAAGCGCCGACCGAATCGGCCGGGAAAACCCAGAAGTCCACCGGCATCGAGTCGGATGGTGAGTACTTCATCCAATCGCGCCAGTGAGAAAAATCAGAAATCGTCAGACTTATGAGATAGGTCGTGATCGGGTAACGAATTTTCCACGTGGTCGTACGAGTGCCGTTGCCGTTGTCGACATTGTTCGTCATCTTGCCGTTCGAAGTGCAAAACATGTCGACCGGATTGGTAACGATGATGTCAACTGAATCCGCCTTGTCCTCCGGATAGTCCTTGCAGGGCCACCAGGTGCGCGCCAGGTATGGTTCGGACAGAGTCGATACCAGCGGCTGTCCATCGACAAGTTCGAAACTCATCGCCTGGAACCCGCCCTCGACCGGATGGCCGCGATACCAGGTACGCACGGTGAACATCTGGCCGGTATTGACCGGACTCGGCAGATTCACGCGGTAGACATTACCGTTGCGAGTGTACGTGGCCGTCGCATCGTCCACTCGAACGGAGTCTATTGCCATATTGGAGTAAAGGTCGATGTCGCAGTAAGTAACGTTGTCCTGCGTCGCCATTGACATCTGGTCGACGCGCGCGTAGATCGTCTCCGCGGCAACATTGACTCTCATTTCCATGCGATAATATTTCACGTCGTAAAGGTATTGAGACGGCAGCGCTCCCATGGTGCCTAACGTCTGTTGAAGTCCGCGCTGCTTCTGCAGTTGGCGCGCTTTCATCTGCTGTTCGAGTTGATGAGACTCTTTGGACTCGCGAATGGCCTGTTCAATCGGGATTCTTTGGTAATCCGCGGAGACGGCAAGCGAAAAGGGAATTAGACATAACAAGGCCGCTCGCATTGCCACTGATAGTCCGGATGATTTCCAAGAAGTTAACCAATGAAGCACACGTTCCTCCTATAGATGCTCGGTTCTTCGGGAAGGAAGTCGAAAGGGCCTGACGGCCTGACTGGAATGGTACGTATTGTCACTATCTCGTACGCTGCAAGGCGTTAGAAGTATCAAGATCAGACCAGTAGCGGACACCGTTCAGTTCCGCTTGTCAAAGCAATATAACGACTTTCGCGAAATAGTCAAGCCGCTCGAGTGATGCCCAGACGCCCCTTCAAAAAAGAAGGGATCGCGCCGTAGCGCGATCCCTTGCGAAGATCATGAGCGTATTGTTGCTACCAGAGACAAGGCGGTGCACCTTGGTCGAAAATGTAGTTAATAAGGTAGACGCAATCACTTATGTCAATCGTTCTGGAGCAGTCCACATCTCCCGACCAGAACACTGGAACCGGCGCCGGACCGTCATAGAATATGTACTGCATGATGTAGACCACGTCGCTGATGTCGATGTAGCCGTCGCCGTTGGCATCCCCGAACGTGTAGATCCAGAGGACAACCGGCAGATTCTTTGGTGAATTGGCGGCAACGCTGGAAGTGAAGATAAGTTTGCCTTCATGCCTTCCCAACGGCACACCAACCGAGTTGGCGCGAACCACAATTGTCTCGGTAGTGGTGCCCGAGTTTGGTACCGCCTCCACCCACGGCACATTCGCGGTGGCTTGCCAGTCGATACAGCCGCCGGCGAAGTTGTAGACCGTTACGTCCTGCTCCGCCGATCCGACTTGAGTGTACTTGTAAATAAAGAGCAGCGAATCGCGCGTCAGTGCCAGGTTCTTTATCCCCGGAGTCGGATTCACATTGAAGGTCACGACGACTTTCTCCGGTGGGTTGATCACCACTGCCGATGTAATCGTTATCGTATCGGTGTAAACTCCCGGTGTAAGCCCGGCCACCGACACGCGCACTGTCACCGCCGCGGCGTTAGGGGCAGATGTTGGAGTCACCGTGAGCCAACTTGCGTTGTGGGTGGAATGCCACGCCAAAGGTGGCGATATCGTGCTGGGCGTAACATTGAAAGTTTGCGGTTGTACGCCCGGATAGCTACCGCACTCGAACTCCCAGAAGGTGAGAGCATGAGTGCTGACATTGAGCTGTTGCGGAACTTCCGCTTTCCAGAATATAACCGGAACCCGCTGCGGCGAGTTGATCGCGTTGGTCGACGTAATCACGATCGTATCGCGACTCTGGCCGAAGTAGACCTGTGTGCGATCGAAATTGAGCGTCAGCACCCCCGGTTCGGCCTGCGTCGCCGAGCCGGAATCCTTGTCGAAACTCATCCAGCTTGACTTTTTGGAGACATGCCAATTCATCACACCGCTGCCGTTGTTCCTAATCAGCAAAATGTGCGGATAGGGGTTCTGGGTGTCGCTGCCGACGGCAAAGATTGAGTCCGGATCAGGCAATATCACCGGGAACTCTGAGAACACTTCGAAAGTCACGCGCGCATATTGCGGGCTATTGGTGGCCGTCGGATCGGCAATCGCGATCGAATCGACATATACTCCTGCGACCAGTCCGGTATTGTCTACCGTGACCGTAACATTGGACGGCGCTGTGCCGCTGTAGCCCGACAGTGTCAACCAGGACGCATTCTTCGTCGCAGTCCAGTTGAGCACGCCCTGGCCGATATTGGCAATGTTCAGATTTTGCCCCGGCGGATTCGTCGAATTCTGTTGCGCCGCAAAACTGAATTGCGTCGGTGTAAGCTTTATCGTTGGCGGCGGAATTGTCATCGTCAGTTGCACAGCGAACTTCTGCGGAGTATTTGTCGCCCCCGTCGCAGAAATCGTCACAGTGTCGACGTATACACCGCCTCCTAGTCCCGTTGTGTTGACGGCTACCACCATTACGGAAGGTGCCGTCCCGAACATCGGCGACAGATTCAACCAACTGGTATTCTTGGTTGCCGTCCAGTTAAGACTCTGTCCACCGCCGTTGATTATTTGCTGAACTTGCGAGGTCGGATTACCGCCACCAACCAGAGCGTCAAAAGTGAAGAGACTTCCGCTCAACACGATCACCGGCGGTGGTTGCGGATTGCCGATTTTGATTTGTCCCATCGAATATTGGGGCGTGATACTGGCCCCGCTGGTGGCAGACAATACCACTTTTCCGGCCGGCGGGAAAAATGACGTATCGATGTCCACGAACTGATCCGGTACCCCGACGCCTACAGTGAACCACATCGTAAATACCAGGCCGTTACCGGGCGTCAGTGGATTGCCGGCCGTAAAATCCGCCATGCCGACCAGGATCCGGTGTGCCGGATTATTAATCGTCTTCATCTTGTTTACATCGGGTGACAGACGCGTCCCAATGTACGACACGGAATCGACGCTGATGTCCCCCGTGTTCCAGATAAATCCGAGCGAATATCCGCCCAGATCTTCATCGTTAATGACGTAGACCGGTACGCCCACGCGTTGGCCGGCATTCGTGGAAACATGGGCGAGCCGAACTGTGTCCGGAATACCCGGGTCCTGAGCGAACACTGCCCCGCCTATCAGCAAAAAGACTGACAACAACAGAACTGCCTGACGGATGTTCCTCATTGTTCCCTCCTCCGATAAGGTTTGTGTTACAAAATCCATTTACACAATTGCGCTACATTACCTGCAATTATCGTGAGTTACTCTAATTCAAGAAAAGTACCTGAAAGTTAAAACGGTTTGAAAGGTTGGTGCTCAACCGTATTGATAATTAAGCGTAGGTTTCTGCTAATGTCAAGGCCTATTTAGAGTTTGCCATCGTATTTTTGACCCAATCAAAGTTTGCCCCATCTCAGTTAGTATCAACGGTCTCAAATCGCGGCAACACAATGGCCGGGGAATTGCAGATTAAGTCAGTATGCTTAGTACCTCCGCTGCATGACTATTTTTCCGGGAAGTCGTCGAATCTTCTTGAATGCCTGCATGGCTTCGCCTAATTTGCGTTTCCGCAAGCTTCGGCTGCGGATGACATGGAACCGATTACTGGAGTTGACAGCAGCCCATGAAGCAAATACTTGATCCCACCAATAATTATGACTCATCCCGTCAGGTTGTCGGCTACGTCGCACGCAAGGATGCCTCGCCGGAAATCTATAACCACCTGGGGTTCAAATGCGGACTGGAAATACATCAGCAACTGCGAACGGCCAAGAAGTTGTTCTGCCATTGCCCGGCCGGTGTTTACCAGGAAGGCACCGATTTCGACCAGGAAGTCGTCCGCCACATGCGACCGACCCTCTCGGAGTTGGGTGAGTACGACGGTACGGCGCTGATGGAATTCAAGACCCGCAAGAACGTGATTTATCGCATCAAGAAGGAAACCGCCTGCACCTACGACTACGATGACACGCCGCCGTTTCCGGTCAACCGCGAGGCGCTCGACATTGCCATCGAAGTGGCGTTGTTGCTCAAGATGAGCATTGTCGGCGAGTTTCACATCACGCGCAAGCAGTACCTGGACGGCAGTATCCCCACCGGCTTTCAACGAACCGGCATCGTCGCCATCGAGGGCAAGATACCGCTCCGGAACAAGGAAGTCCGGATCATCCAGTTGAGTGTCGAGGAAGACGCCTGCCGGGAAGTCTCGGATCAGGGGCACTGGCGAGTTTACACCACCGACCGACTCGGCATGCCGTTGATCGAAACCGTAACTTATCCCGACATGAAAACCCCGGATGAAGTTGCTGAAGCCGCCAACTACTTGCGGTTCTTAGCTCGCAGCTCGGGTAAAGTCCGCACCGGTATCGGCGCTGCGCGTGAGGACGTCAATGTCAGCGTCACCGGCGGCAGCCGCGTGGAAATCAAGGGCGTCGCTCACATTCGCTGGATTCCCGAGTTAGTCCACAACGAGGCCTTCCGCCAGTGGGCGCTGCTGGAAATCCGCAAGCGGCTCATCGAACGTATTCCTGATGCGCGCGAGTGGCGGCCGACCCATAAGGAAATTGACTTCGACCTGCTATTTTCCGAATACCTGCCTCTGAGTTTGGCCAGAACGGACGGTTCAGGTTTGGTAGCGATGAATCTGCCGCAGTTCAAAGGAATTTTGTCATTCTTCACGCAGCCCGGCAGGATGTTCGCCGACGAACTCAGCGAACGCGTCAAGGTTATCGCCTGCCTTGAAAGGCCGAACTTGATTCACTCGGAAGAGTTACAACCCGTTCTCGGTGACGCCGAATTTAAGATCATTAGAAGACTTCTGAATTCGCAGGAAAACGACGCGCAATTGATCATCTGGGGACCAGCCGAAGACATCAAGACGGCAATCGAGACTATCGAAGAGCGCTGCCGACTTGCCATGGTCGGAGTCCCCAACGAAACGCGCAAAGGCCTTCCGGACGGCACAACTATTTTTGAACGTGTGCTGCCCGGTCCCGATCGCATGTATCCCGACACCGATTCGGCGCCGATTCCGATTCCCGAATCCCTGATCGAAGCTAAGAAAAAGGATTTGCCGTTGGACATCTCCGACCGTTTCCGTCAGTTGAAAGAATGGAATGTCCCGGTCGATCAATTCGCCTACCTGCTGCGGCGCAACCTGGTCGGCATGATCGAGCGTATCGTGCTGGAATGCAGTCAGGAACCGCGTTTTGCTGCCGCACTCTTTGCGCAGCATCTCAAACGCATTGAAGGCAAATTTCCCCCGGCGGCCGGCTTCACCTACAAAAAAATCTATGGCATGTTCTTGTTCGCCAAAGAGCGCAATTTGGAGCGCGAAATTCTGAAGGACATGCTGCCGGTTATCTACCAACATCCCAACATGGCTTTTGAATCCGTCCTGATAACTCTCGACTACCGGCGCTTCTCAATAGCGGAGGTCATGTCGTACGCTTCTGCCTTCCGACGCAAGTTCCGTGAGATCAGAAGAACAACCAGGCCGGAGGCGGAAGTCGACTGGATTATGGGGCATCTGCGCAAACGCGCTCTCGGGAACGTGCCGCTTAAGGAATTGTACGATCAGGTCGTGAAAGAGGTGGCTAATGGCTGACATATTCAAGGGCTATAAGGGCGCGGCGCTGAACACGCTGAAAGAATTCAATATGCGCGTCTGGGGCGATACGGAAATCAAGACGACTCGCGGAGATTTTCGCGGCATTCTGCTGCCTCGCAGCGAATTTGATGACGACCAACATATCGTCGTTAAACTCCAGAGCGGCTACAACGTCGGCGTAGCCATTAGCACCATTCTCGCAATGAAAGAAGTCGGCTACAAAGAGGCGCACTACAAGATCCCCGAAAAGGAATTTCCGATCACCAAGGGCAGGCCGTATGTCAAACTTCTCGGCACCGGCGGAACGATCGCTTCACGTCTTGATTATCGCACCGGCGCGGTGATTCCCGCGTTTTCTCCCGGGGAACTTTACGGCGCCGTTCCCGAGTTGGCCGACATCTGTAATCTTACCACTGAGAAACTATTCGCCGTCTTCAGCGAGAACATGGGGCCGGAACAATACAAGACATTGGCAATCGCCATCGGCCGCGAAATCGAAAAGGGAATCGACGGTATAGTGATTGGTCACGGCACCGACACCATGCATCACACCGCCGCGGCGCTGGCCTATATGGTTCAGGATTCGCCGGTGCCGATCGTGATGGTCGGCTCGCAGCGTTCCTCGGATCGGCCTAGCTCCGATGCCGCCCTCAATCTCATGCATGCCACAAAAACGGCCGCCGAGTCCGATCTGGCGGAAGTAATGGTTTGCATGTTTGGGCCAACTTCTGACGAATACGGCTTGCTGCATCGCGGTACACGTGTGCGCAAAATGCATTCCTCCTATCGTTCGACTTTTCGCACGATAGGGGATATCCCGCTCGCGATGGTCAACCGCCAGAAAATTTCGCCGCTGCAATCCGACTACAATCATCGTCGCACCGATCGCAAAGCGAAAGTTTATCCCTTCTTCGAAGAGAAGGTGGCCATCGTTTATTACTATCCCAACATGCAGCCCGACATCATCGATTCACTGGTGGACAACGGCTATCGCGGAATCATTATCGCCGGCACCGGCCTCGGACATGTCAACAAACCACTGTATCCGGCTATCGAACGCGCCCGTGACCGTGGCGTCGCCATGTTCATGACCGTACAGACGCTCTGGGGTTATGTCCACATGTTCGTGTACGACACCGGCCGCGACCTGATGTCGAAAGGTATTATCCCGCTGTCTAACATGCTGCCGGAAGTTGCCTATATCAAGCTCGGCTGGGTGATGGGACAGACCAATGACCTGGACAAGGTCAAAGAGATGATGCTAACTCCGATTTCCAGCGACATCACCGAGCGCGAACCTTACAACGGATACTTGATTTTACAGGGCGGCGTACCTGAGGTTGAGGAATTTCTCAAGCACATTCACAAGTAGTTCTGTTTAGACGCGCGGTATGCACGAACTTTCAATCGCCTCCTCGATCATCGAAACCGTAACCGGGGAAATGCAACAACGAGGGCTGAAGTCTCTGAAGCGAATCGGCCTGCGGATCGGCGCGCTTGCCAACGTCGATGCCGAGGCGTTGCGCTTTGGCTACGATACTCTCATCGCCGACACGACTTTGGCCGGCAGCACTCTGGAAATCGAAGCGGTGCCGATCAAAGCCACCTGCCGCAAGTGCGGATTGTCCTTCGAAGCGAATGATTTCATCTTCGTCTGTCCTAACTGCGAATCCTCTGACAATGAGGTCATTCAAGGGCAGGAACTGGATATCACATTCATCGAAGCCGAGTAGGTTGAACATTCCGAAGCCGTCCCACAAGTGACATTCGCGTTGTTGCGCCGGTTCTTGATTTCGCGCGGTCATTTCGCAAACCGTTGACACAACCGATCTCCCAGCGCGAAATTGTGAACTGGCGCGATCTCGAAATTGAATATAAGGAACTCTTCGGATAACCTCTTTTTGTTTGACCTTGTCATCGCGATGCCAAACTGAATGTTCGTATTATTAAGCGATACTTCACCCTTGATTTTCCCTTAAATCTCGCCTATGCTATAAGCATGGTCGATCGCATTCCCATCGAGAAGAAGGTCCTATCCGAAAACGACCGTCTGGCGTCTGACATCCGACAGCGGCTTTCGGCACACAAGATTGTCGCGCTCAATCTGGTCAGTTCTCCCGGTTCTGGTAAGACCAGTCTGCTCGAAAAGACCATCATCGCTCTCAATTCCGAAATGCGCCTTGCTCTGATTGCGGGAGATGTTCAAACCGAAAACGACGCCAACCGCTTGACGCGCGCGGGTGGCAAACTGGTGCGGCCGATCGTGACCGGCGGCGCGTGTCATCTCGATGCGCGCATGGTCACGCAGGCGCTATCGCAAATCGATCTCAATGTTGTCGATCTGCTCTTCATCGAAAACGTCGGCAATCTGGTCTGTCCGGCTGGTTACGATCTCGGCGAAGACATGAAGGTCGTGTTGATCAGTGCCACCGAGGGGGACGACAAACCGCTCAAATACCCGTCAATGTTTCGGCGCTCTTCCGTGATGGTGGTCAACAAGACCGACCTGCTCGGCCTGTCCGATTTCGACATGGCGCGGGTCCGCCGCAATGCGCTCAGCATCAACGGCAATTTGACGATCTTCGAGACTTCCTGCCGTACCGGCGCCGGCCTGGACAATTGGTACAATTTCCTCAGACAACTCGTGGCCGCCAAACGCGCCTGACTGTTTCAGAACGCAACAATATTCCGGCTCTTCCTCGATTTCGGTAGTTTTCACAACTGACCCGTCCCCTTTAGCTTTTGCCGCCGATGACGATACAAGAGAATGGGAGCAGTTCAACTGTCGCCAACCGTAGCGAAAGGAATTATGCCGGCTATTTTGGTTATCGACGACAAGGACAGCATGCGCGACATGTTGTCGGCGTCATTGACTTCGGAAGGATACGATGTTGATGCCGCGGGCTCGGGTGATATTGGTATCGCCAAGAGCAAAGAGAAGCATTTCGATGTGGTGCTGACCGATCTTAAGATGCCCGACATCTCGGGGCTGGAAGTGTTGTCGCAGGTGAAGGAACATGACCCCGATACCGCCGTGATCGTCATGACCGCCTACGGCACAATCGAGAATGCTGTCGAGGCGATGAAACGCGGGGCTTTCGATTTCCTGCAGAAGCCGTTCGACATCAATCATCTGCAAATGCTGGTCGAACGCGCTCTGGAAAACCAGCGGCTGGTTGCGGAGAATATGCTGCTGCGTGAAGAACTTGCGCAGTCGCTCGGTTTCGCCGAGATCATCGGCGCCAGCGAAAACATGCTGGAAGTCTCGCGGCTGGTGCAGAAGGTATCGCCCTCAGACACCGCCGTTCTGCTCACCGGCGAATCGGGTACCGGTAAAGAATTGTTCGCGCATGCCATCCACTCGTTGTCGCAGCGCAAGAATAAACCCTATATCACGATCAACTGCGCCGCCATTCCGGGCGAACTTCTGGAGAACGAATTGTTCGGTTCCGAGAAGGGTGCGTTTACTTCATCGCATGCCCGCAAGATGGGCAAGTTCGAAATCGCCGATGGTGGCACCGTCTTTCTCGACGAAATCGGTGATCTCGAATTTTCGCTGCAGGCGAAACTATTGCGCGTGCTGCAGGAGCACTCATTCGAGCGTCTTGGCGGCAACAAACCGATTGAGGTGGATGTCCGCATTATTGCCGCCACCAATCAGAATCTTGCAGGAAGCCATCGGCAAACAGAAGTTCCGTGAGGATCTTTTCTATCGTTTGTCGGTGTTTCCGATTCATATTCCTCCGTTGCGTGAACGCCGCGACGACATCGTGCCGCTCGCCAATTACTTTGTCGAGAAATACTCCCGCCGTATGAAAAAGGGGGAGAAGTCGCTGTCGCGCGAGGCCATCGCCATTCTCGAACGCTACCACTGGCCGGGCAATGTCCGCGAACTGGAAAACACGGTCGAGCGCTCGATCATTCTGGCGGAAGGGAAGAAGATCAAGCCGGAGCATCTGGCGATTCGTCTGCCCAGTACCGAAGAAATTCGCCTTGCGCGAGGGCGCCGGACTGCGCGAAGTGGGACAATATGCCCAGGCACAGGCCGAACGCGGCATGATCCTGCGGATACTCGCGCAGACTCACGGCAACAAACGCAAGACGGCGGAAATTCTTAAGATCGATTACACGACGCTATTCGAGAAGATCAAGAAGTACGGAATTGATAACAACCGGGAGAACCCCGGCTAGCTACGTTACAAACCGGCGGTGATCCGGTTGCACTACTGCTATTTCAAACTTCACTCGTGAAAACAGGTCGCCTTCGGCGCCCTGTTTCGTTTGGATGCAAGTTCGACTGATATCCCGCTCGCCTCTATTTCATCAGGATCATCTTACGCGAGGCGGTGTAATCGCCGGCTGTGAGTTTGTAGAGGTAGACGCCGCTGGCGACGTTACTTCCTCCGTCATCCTTTCCGTCCCACAATACCGAGTGGCTGCCGGCCTGCTGCGACTCGTCTACCAACGTTCTGACCTTCTGGCCGAGCGCATTGTATACGGAAAGTTCAACTCGCGAGTTGGTGGCCAGATTGTAATAGATGGAGGTCGACGGGTTGAACGGATTCGGGTAGTTTTGTGACAGACGATAGGTCTCGGGAAGCGTGGCATTCGTCTTGTAGGAAGTGTAGAATCCTTTCGCACTAAAGACGAAATCACGCACGTATCCGGGAGTCACCGGTTGCAGCTGGGAATCTTCGAAGCTGAGTTCGATCGACTCGCCCGGCGAAAGCGTCGTCACGTTATCGTCAGCATCAGCCAAGAGACCCAGCACATCGCCTTGAAGGGAATGAGCGGCATAAGTAAGTCGAAGCGGGTTTGCTTGCGGAGCGACTGTGCTCGGCAACAGGAGTGAAATCTTGTCGACATACGCTCGCGTTTCCCAGCTTCTTCTTATCGTGATCTGTCCGTCCACTACGAAGTCGGCAAGGTTGAATGCGACATTCTCGGTGGCGTCGTTGGCGCGGTCGGCGAGAGCATCCACGCGCACCCAATTGCCGTCGGCTGTCTGAACCTCCGTAATCATGACACCCGGCCCTGAAGCGCTGCCGGAATCAGCAGCAAGCTTCTTCTGTCCCGGAGGTGGTGGCGGTTCGTCCTCTAGCGCCACCGACTGACGGAGAAAGTCCTTACCGATTGAGTAGATCAATGTCAGCGAGCCCTCCGTTTCCCGCGAGTAGAAGATGCCGTCCTCTTTGTTGATTTCGGCCAAGCAGTCTACCCCTCGATCGTCCACAGCGGACACCGGTTGCAGTTCACCACGGTGAGCCGTTATGCGACCGTCACTCGTGATATTGATCGTCGTCCCTTCGGGGTGATCAATGGCGGCCAAGGTGAAGTTGTCGAAGGTTGACCGTTCCTGTTCAAACTCCCGGATTTGCAGACGATAGTGGCCTTTGTCCGGAGCAATGCGGGTCTGCAGCCTATAGAAGTCAAGAGCAGGTTTTGCCAGGGCTCCGTTGGCGATATCTCCGACGATCGTGTTTTCCTCAGCGAAGCGAGCGCCATCCCAGGCAAACAAGTAAGGACAACCGGGCGGAGGATTTTGGACTGTCACAGTGCCGTGCATGAAGTGTATCTTGTCTGGATTGTCATGAGCATTGATTAGTGGAACTCCGTAACCCGGCATGAGAAAACAATCCAGAGTATCAACAGCTAGGAGTCGTGTTGTATCCGTACCTAAGTAGTTCCCAGACGTATATGTCGGATACCCGATGGTCGTGTACGACTCGGAAGGTGGAATTGTGAAGGGGGTACACCACGAATCAGTGGAGAATACTTTTCCCCCGCTGCCATGGTTCGAGACCGCCCAGGAGATGAGGGTGTCTTGGCCATATGCGACCCCGTCGATATCGCTGGTAAGTGTGGTGAATCTGCTTGAATCTCGAACATGAAACGCCATGCCCGAAAGACTGCTTCCCGAGCCCCAGCGCGTCACGACAGGGAAGTTGCTCTTTAGCGACGCCGATTGGGTTCTTCTGTGTGCGTAGTCACAATTGCGAGGCATAGATATGGGGTCAAGTTTGAATGTGGCGTTATATTGCCACACTTTGACGTGCGAGCTACTGGTGGCATTCGCCTGCCCGCCGTAATCGTCGCAGGCATACGCATACCCGGCGATGATATTGATTTCGTGCTCACTGTTTAGGGATGTACTGTCTCTAATACTCCATTTGACGTACGTGAGGACGTTATAAGTATATTGTGGGCGAGCGAAGCCGTTTGCCCCACACATAATGAAGATCGTGTCTAAGGAGGTCGTTGCACTTACGCCTGAGGTCGCCCAGCAAGTCCCATCGTTCTGTATGCCGTCATAACTCAGGTGCAGGGTATCGTAGATTATTGTTACACCGAAACCATGAGTTGGGGCAAAAGTCGACCAGATTTCGACCGGTATCTTGACCTGACCGCCAACATACGTGCTGTCACCGTAGTCCTGTCCAAGGAACCACATGTATGTTGTATCGGCAGCGAGCGCAATGGTACTTGTGTCACGGATTCCGGGCCAGAAGTCACCATAAGGACATACCTCAAACTGGCATGCCGCAGAAGGCGGAGGATTCTGGCCATCGGCAATTATGATGGACGTAGATGCCTCCGGCTCCATACAGTCCGTGCTTACCCACAGACCGAAAATCGCTCGATCGGCGAAGCGGGCGCACTTGGTTCCGAAGCAGTCGACCTCGTACCAGCCGGGCCCCTCTTTGACCTTGATAGAGTCAACGGTGCCTGCCGTGGGATCGAGATACCCGTTGGCCTGGTGAGCGTCCAGGGAATCAATCGCTATGAACAGAGTATCATACAAAAAAGTGACACTGATGACATCTACTTGATTGGTGTCTGGATCAGCAAAAGATACGTCAAGCCGCTTGCCCTGATGAAGGTCGTCAAACCGCAAGTTGGTCGCATCCGAAATCGAGAATTTTGCCTGCGAGTCTACTTCGTTCAGGGCCTTTTGCCCGGGTCCACCGCCGCTCGCGAAAAGGCCCGCCGCTATCAGCAATAGACCTACTGATAGAGCGACGAAGGATTCGCTGAGTATGCTGTAACGCTTTGTACCAGTGATCATGAGCAAATTCCTCCCTAGATTGCTGTGATGGTTGATCTGTTGATGGCTAGATGACACGCAACATTGTGGAAAAGGTGACAGTTCGTGAGATGCTGAAGTGGTCACTTCGCCGTCACCATCGGTCCGTGATTTCCCACCTCCTTTCGCATTCGGGCGACATACGTTCACCATTCCAACATGGGACGACTGATCGCCTCACTGTCAGCTTCTGTCAGTGAGACTGATTTGCGCGCCGGAACTGATAAACCAGTGCTTCCTATTTTAACTAGCGACTGTGTCAATCCGTGACACACCTTCCCAGAATTTTTTCAGATTTTGTACTTGACAATCGGGGAATTTAGACTAACTTGGTGTCGTTACTGTCGACTTGTTTTTTGGGGAGGGTGCACTTGATGCGAAGCGCTATTCTCATCTTAGGTGTTGTCGTTTTGTTCGTGGGTTTGACTGTCTCGCCCGCCCTGGCCAAGTTTCCCCTAAACAAAGCATTTATTATCGACCCATGGGACGGCTCCGGCGTCGTTCCAAACAACCTGGAAGTCGCGGTCGACGGCCTCAATCGGATTCATGTGGCGTGGCAGGTGAGTTCTATCGACTCATCGTATTGGTTTCATCTGTACTACCGATGCTATGACACATTAGGCAATCCATTGTGTGATGTCGTTGACTTGACGTCACCGGGCTCCAGCGCCACGGGATGTGTGTCTGTTGCCGCAAATTCCTGGGGCAAGGTTGCCGTTTCATCAACAATGATGTATGGCGATAAGAGGCGCCGTTCCTATTTGTGGATGTCGGACAACTCGGGAGTCTTCCAACCACCAGTAGAGTACGATCTTGACCGGCAGCCGACTGAGCCGGGAGTGGGAAACGACATAGCTATCAATGAACTGGGTCAAACTATCATCGTGTGGCAGAATTCCAAAATATCCAGTGGTGATTCGCTATATTATGCAATGTACGATAAGGACAATCAGAGGATTGGCTATTCGCGTTCGGCATCTTCCCACTCCTCAGGCGAGTATTATCAAGCCGCCTATCCGGCCATCGCGATTTCGCCATCGGGTAGATTTGTCCTCGTCTGGGACACTGATCGAGAAGTCATTTCCTGGCCGTTCTACCCTTCGCAGCCGACGGCAAGAGTATTTGATGTTGCCGGTAATCCCGTTACTGACGAGATCATTGTTGCATGTGAAGGTTACCCCGAAACTTGCAGCGGCGATTCAACATACTTCTATCAGGGAAATGCGGCAGGACACTGGTGCAGTGCCTCCATTCAGGACAATGGCGATTTTGCGGTCGCCTATCGCAAGGATTACGATTGGGACTGCCGGACAGAACATTACTTCGCGCGTCAATTTACCGCGCAGGGGGTGCCGAAGGGGCCTAACTTTCTGGTGAGTGATCGATCCAACTGTTACGTGTTTCCGTGGTATCCATTCATGTTGTCAGACTCAGTTGGCAACCTTACTTGCGTCTTTCACGTCAATGTTGCAGGGGGCGTCACGTATTTCGACAACTATGCCCAGCGATTTGACTATCTCGGTAAGCGAATTGGGGACAATTATCGGATCAACGACGTCCCGGGAAAACCATACGAAGCGGCCATAGACATATATGCTGCGGACATGAATCGCAACGGGCTGGTAGCCGTAGTTTGGTGGGACTGGGGTTCGCTGGCGCCCGGGTGGAACCTGCTGATGCAGACGATGGATGTGTCCGACATTGGCTACACCTGCGGTGACGCCAATGACGATAAGCGTATTGACATTTCGGATGCGGTTTACCTGATCGACTATATCTTTTCGGGCGGGTATGCGCCCAAGGATGTCATCCTAGGTGACGACAACAGTGACGGCGTGGTGGATATTTCGGATGTGGTGGCATTGATCAGTTACATATTTTCGGACGGCATTTTGCCACGCAAGTGTCAAGGACAGTAGCTTGCGGTTGAATTAACTGGGACCAATGCTGGGGCTACACGGAAGCGCAGCGCCTACTTGGCGGTTCTAACCAACATTCTATTAGTACTAAACCTGCTGCATCACCGGCGGGCAGTATCGATCCGAATGATTCAACAAGAATGTGGCGTCAGTCGGTGGACCGCCTACCGCTATCTGACAGCCATTTCGGAGGCTAATTTTCCGGTAGTCAACGATCCCTTCCTGGGCGGGTTCAAGTTGGAATACAAGTGGGGAAAGGGAATCTGCAATTTCAGCGAAGCGGAAGCAGAATTCCTCTTGTCGGCCTGTACCGTTCGGACGGGCGACGTCCACCAGGATGAAGCGTTCCTTCAGGCGGTGCGCCGGAAGCTGGAAACGTTTCTGATCGACGAGTCATCCGTCGAACTGTAACCATTACCACAGGTGCAGGATCATCTGAAATTCGTGGATTTCATCTGGCCGAGGTGATTTCCGTTCAATCATCCAACTCTTCAATATACTTGCTCGCCGCCATCGCCGCCGTGGTGGCATCACCAACAGCATTAGTCACCTGCCGCACCAACTGATGACGAACATCACCGCACGCAAATACGCCCGGTATCGATGTCGCCATATTCTGATCGGTCATGATGTAACCGTTGGCATCAAGTTCCAGCGGCGTGCGCGTTAGTTTGGAATTCGGCACAAAGCCGACAAACACGAACACGGCGCCGCAATCTACTGCGAGACACCACGCCGGTCTTGACATTGCGCACGTTGATATGCGACACTTTCTTATCGCCTTCAATCGAGTCGACCACGCTCTCCCAGACAAATTCCATCTTCGGATTCTTGAAAGCGCGTTCCTGAATAATCTTTTGCGCCCGAAGTTTATCGCGACGATGTATCAGAATCACCTTCGTACCGTACTTCGTCAGGAACATCCCTTCCTCAACGGCCGCGTCACCGCCTCCGACCACGACGATCACCTGATCCTTAAAGAAAGCGCCGTCGCAAATCGCGCAGTAGGAGACGCCCTTGCCGGCAAATTCTATTTCGCCCGGCACATTCAGCTTGTTTGCCGAACCGCCGGTCGAGATGATCACCGTCTTGGAAGTGTACAGCCCTTCCGACGTCTTGACGAAATGGACGCGCCCTTCCTGATAGATTTCTTCCACCGTATCGGATAAAATCTCCAGCCCGAATTTGCGTGCATGCGATTCGAACTTGGCTGCGAGCTCCGAACCCAATATGTGCTCGAATCCGGGATAATCCTCGACTTCCTCGGTTGCCGCAATCTGGCCGCCGGGAAGATATTTCTCGATGGCAACAGTCTTCAGATTCGCGCGTGAGCCGTACATTCCGGCCGTGAGATCCACCCGGTCCGCCCCCCACGATTATGATGTCATAATCCGTCTTCATAATTCTCCGCAAATATATACTTACAGATTATATTCCAATTCCAACTTTCCGACTCAAGTCACACAATGCCCGCGGCAGCCGTGAGCGATCTGCGCGCCACTCA
Organism: uncultured bacterium; assembly: GCA_963726455.1. Taxonomy (GTDB): domain Bacteria; phylum Zixibacteria; class MSB-5A5; order CAIYYT01; family CAIYYT01; genus CAIYYT01. The sequence goes on along the minus strand of CAVSCK010000004.1, from coordinate 1,063,096 downwards.
CCAATCAACTGCCCGCTGTGCCAGAATCCCTTTCTGATAGGGGTGCTTGATCTCCTTCATCTCCGTTACCAGATCGGCAATTTCGATCAATTCCGGCGCGCGCATTTCTGCCCGTTATCACCAGATGCAGCTTTTCCGGCTTGTTCTTAACCAACTCAAGCACTTCATCAAGCGATCACCAGCCCCAGATCAATCGCAATATTCAGTTCATCCAGAATCACGATATCATATTCTGCCCGGAATGCATCACCTGTCGTGCGTGTTCCAAACCCTGGCGGGCCGCTTCCTGATGAACTGAAAATTCCTTGGTGTCATCAACTATTCCAACAAAGCCCTCACCAACTTGTTCCATCTCGACGAAATCACTCAGCAGTTTGATCCCTTCCAACTCGCCGTATTTCCAACTCCCTTTCACAAACTGCAGAATTTTGATCTTCTTTTTGTATCCGGCGGCACGAATGCACATTCCCAGGGCCGCAGTGGTCTTGCCTTTGCCGTCGCCGGTATAAACGATTGTCAAACCTTTTTCCTCGTTTTGCTTCGCCAAAACTCCCTCCCGGCGTCGAAACTACCTGTAAATTTACCGCTTTAGGGGGCGCAAATCCAAGTCAAATGCGGTCTTCCAAAGCCGTCGAGGGGGCAGGGGGACACAAAAAAAGATATATCCAATCATGTGAAAAAAGTCACGAAATAGTAGTTGACTTTAGAGACATGAGTAATTATGTTCACTTTTGGAATGACCATGGTGTTAAACTAGACTCCGAGGAAACATTGATATTAAGCACGCAGCATACGGTTTTTATGGCGCAAGGTCTTGTGAAATCATTCACAATACGCACCCTCGGCGTCGTGGCTATGACTATCATCGGGACCATATATAACAAGAGGTAACCTCATGCAATTCACAAAAGCCGAGGAATACGGCATCTTTGGTATCATGTATCTTGCCACGCAGACCAAGGGCAAGATCACTCCACTTTCGGAGATTTCCGAAAACCAGCACGTTCCCGAGAAATTCCTGGCAAAGATCTTCCAGTCCCTTTGCCGCTCCGGACTGGTCCGTTCCCACCGTGGTGTCAAGGGCGGATTCTCTCTGGGAAGGACACGCCGACAAAATCACGATCAAAGAGGTTGTGGAGTCCATCCAGGGACCTTACTACATTTCCAAGTGTCTGACGGAACCAATTGACGGCCAGTCGCCGGCGATGCTCAGTCTGCGCAAGCTGCTGGAGAGGGCGCAGGGAAGTTTGCTTAAGGTCTTCTCCAGTCATACGATAAAAGATTTGACGGAATGGCAGGATTAGCTTAATTAATTCAAGATGATTACGGTCGGCATATGGGAGCTGCCGATGTATACTCGATATTAGGATTGGATGTGTCGATCAAGTCTGATCGTTGGATTACTCGATGGCGGCAAGAAAGAGAAAGATAATTTCTCCGTTTGCGCATAAGCAGGTATCACGTAAGGTGATTTCCTACGGACTGTCCGCCTATGGCTATGACATGCGGTTGTCCGACGAGTTTCAGGTCTTTACGCCGGTCAATGGCGAAGAAATCGACCCCAAGAATCATCAGTCGGCAAACTTTGTTTCCGTCAAGGCCAAGTCGCTGCTCATTCCGCCGAATTCTTTTATTCTCGGTCGCAGTCTGGAATATTTCCGTATTCCGCGCGAAATTCTGACCATCTGCTTCGGCAAGTCGACTTATGCTCGCTGCGGTCTCGTGGTCAATGTCACGCCGTTCGAACCGGAATGGGAGGGATTCGCGACGATCTCGATCTCCAACACCGCGCCATTGCCGGTGCGAGTATATGCCAACGAAGGGATCGCTCAGATCATATTTCTTGAAGCCGATGAAGTCTGCCGGGTTTCCTACGCCGACAAGAAAGGGAAGTATCAGGCGCAGCGTAAGATTACCAATGCCAAAATCAAATCATGAACTAGAATCATCAGTCATATTCATTGATAGATGGGTGCTCACGGCGACATCCACGGTCCAGGAAAGGTCAAGGTAATACTTATGATAGGAAGTCCAGAATCGAACGCGAACTTCAGAAAGGCCGCCACGGAGCAAAGTGCCGCGCCGCCAAAAGCCAAACGACGGATGGTTTCGATCGACGGCAACACCGCGGTTGCACATGTTGCACATGCGACCAACGAAGTCATCGCGATCTATCCGATCACGCCGTCGTCGGTGATGGGCGAAATCGCCGACGCCAAATCGGCCAAGGGCGAAAAGAATATCTGGGGTACGATTCCGACCGGTCACCGAAATGCAGTCGGAAGGCGGCGCTTCCGGCGCCTGCCACGGTGCGTTGACCTCCGGCGCCTTGACGACGACGTTTACGGCCTCACAGGGATTGCTGCTGATGATCCCGAATATGTTCAAGATCGCCGGCGAATTGACGCCGACCGTCATTCATGTCTCGGCGCGCGCAGTCTGGCAATACAGGCGCTCTCGATTTTCGGCGACCACTCCGACGTCATGGCCTGTCGCTCGACCGGCTTCGGTATGATTGCCTCCGGGTCGGTGCAGGAAGTCATGGACAACGCGCTGATCGCGCAGGCGATCGCGCTGCGTTCGCGCATTCCGTTCCTGCATTTCTTCGACGGCTTCCGCACTTCGCATGAAGTCGCCAAAGTCGAAGAGCTGACTTTCGACGACATGCGCCAGATGATCCCCGACGAATTGGTATTCGAGCATCGCCATCGCGCGCTGACGCCCGATCGACCGGTGCTTCGCGGAACTTCGCAGAATCCTGATGTCTATTTCCAGGGACGCGAAGTCGTCAATAACTTTCTATCTGAAAGCAATTACCGCTCTGCCAGCAGGTGATGGATCAGTTTGCCAAATTGACCGGCAGACAATATCACCTATTCGATTATTTCGGCGCTCCCGATGCCGATCGCGTAGTCATCATGATGGGTTCCGGCGCCGAAGCCACGCACGAAACCGTTGACTATCTCACTCACTAAAGGCGAGAAAGTCGGCTTGATCAAGGTTCGTATCTATCGTCCGTTCTCGGTCGATGCACTTTGCCAAAGTGATTCCGGCCTCGGTCAAAGCGATCTCGGTGCTCGATCGCACCAAGGAACCGGGCAGCGTTGGTGAGCCGCTCTACACCGATGTTCAGGCGGCGCTGGAGGAAATGGTCGAGCGCAAGATCGCACCGTTCAAGATCCATGCCGAAAATTGCCGGCGGTCGCTACGGTCTCGGTTCGAAAGAATACACGCCGGCCATGGCGAAGGCCGTCTACGATAATCTCAAGAAGGATGTCCCGAAGAATCATTTCACCGTCGGTATCGTCGATGACGTTGCGCACACCTCGCTTGACATCGATCAGCAGTTTCGATGTCGAAGGCAGACGACGTCTTCCGCGGCATGTTCTACGGTCTTGGTTCGGATGGCACCGTCAGCGCCAACAAGAACTCGATCAAAATTCTGGGCGAGAACACCGACTGGAATGCGCAGGGCTACTTCGTTTACGATTCCAAGAAGGCCGGCGCCGTCACGGTGTCGCACGTTCGCTTCGCCAAGAATCCGATTCGCAGCCCGTATCTGATCAGTCGCGCGCCAATTTCATTGCCTGTCACAACTTCTCATTTGTCGAAAAGTACGACATGCTTGAGAAGCTGGATGGACGGCGGCTCATTCCTGTTGACCAGCCCATATGACGCCAAGGAAGTCTGGGATCATCTGCCGATCGAAATGCAAGAGCAGTTGATCGCCAAGAAAGCAAACTTCTATCGTCATTGATGCCGTCAAGATCGCCAAAGAACTCGGTCTCGGCGCCCGCATCAACATCATCATGCAGACTGCTTTCTTCGAGATCGCCAAACTGATTCCGCCACAGGTGTCTATCGAGGCGATCAAGAAAGCGATCCAGAAGACCTATGCCAGCAAAGGCGAGAAGGTCGTTCGAATGAATCTAGCAGCAGTCGATGCCGCAATCAAGGGCCTCCAGAAAGTTGAATATCCAACCAAGGTCACGAGCAAATTCAAGCGCCCGCCGGTGGTTCCGGATGAAGCGCCTGATTTGTCAAGACCGTTACGGCCACAATCATTTCCGGCAAGGGTGATGAATTGCCGGTGAGCGCGTTCCCGCTAGATGGTTCATACATGACTGCGCACGACGCAGTACGAAAAACGCAATATCGCGATCGACATTCCGGTCTGGGAATCGGCAGTCTGTATTCAGTGCAACATCTGCTCGCTGGTTTGTCCGCACGCGGCCATTCGCCCGAAAGTCTATGATCCGCGATTCCTGGACAAGGCGCCAAAGACCTTTAAGTCAATTGATGCCATGACCGGCCCGATGAAAGGCCTGAAGTACACGTTGCAGGTGGCCCCGGAAGATTGTACCGGTTGCGAATTATGCGTGCTAGGCCTGCCCGGCGTTTGCCAAAGACGCCGCAGGGCAACAAGACCGAGCGACGCGCGATCAACATGTCGCCGCAATTGCCGCTGCGTGAATCCGGAGCGCGAGAACTTCAAGTTCTTCCTTGATATTCCCGAACCCGATACGTCGAAGCTTCAATGTCAATACCGTAAAGGGCAGCCAGTTCATCCGGCCGCTGTTCGAATTCTCCGGCGCCTGCGCCGGTTGCGGTGAGACTCCGTACGTCAAACTGATGACGCAGATGTTTGGCGACCGCGCGATTTGCGCCAACGCCACCGGCTGCTCGTTCGATCTACGGCGGCAACCTGCCGACTACGCCATATGCCCGTCGCACTGACGGCAGGGGACCGGCCTGGTCGAACTCGTTGTTTGAAGACAACGCCGAATTTGGTTTCGGCATGCGGCTGACGATTGACAAAATGCGCGAATTCGCGCTTGAACTGATCGCCAAGTTCTTCCCGAAGCGCCTCGATGAAATCGCCAATGCACCGCAGACGACTCCGGTCGAGATCGAAGCCCTGCGAGTGAAAGTCGAGAGCTTGAAGAACGAGTTGCGCAAAATGGATCAGTTCCGATGCCAGGCACCTGCTGGAGATCGCCGATTATCTGGTTAAGAAATCGGTCTGGATCATCGGTGGCGATGGCTGGGCTTATGACATCGGCTTCGGCGGTCTCGATCACGTGCTCGCAGCCGGCAAGAATGTCAACATGCTGGTGCTGGACACCGAGGTCTATTCCAACACCGGCGGTCAGATGTCGAAATCAACACCGCGCGGCGCGATTGCGCTATTTGCCGCCGCAGGCAAACCACTGGCCAAGAAGGATATCGGTCTGGAGATGATGAGCTACGGCTCGATCTATATCGCCCGTGTTGCGATGGGCGCCAGCCAGAACCAGTGCGTCAAAGCGTTTGCCGAAGCCGAGGCCTTTGATGGTCCGTCTTTGATCATTGCCTACAGTCACTGCATCGCGCACGGTATCGACATGGCGCACGGTCTGGAAGAACAGGAACGCGCAGTCAATTCCGGCCACTGGATTTTGTTCCGCTACAATCCTGATCTCGCCAAGCAGGGCAAGAACCCATTGCAGCTCGACTGCAAGGATCCGTCGATCACGTTCGAGGAATACGCGTCGCACGAAAATCGCTGGCGTTCTCTCAAGGCCGCCAATCCGCAACGCTACCGCGATATGATGGATCAGGCACAGGTGGAAGCCGCGGCACGCTATAAATACTACAAGCAACTCGCCGAACTCCCCTGGGGTAACGGCGGGAAGTAGATTGTCAGGGCACTGTCCCTGAGCTTTGATTTGCTGTCCTCAAGGCAGGTGTCACGTGACACCTGCCTTTTCATTTGCCATTCGCGGAGACTCTCATTTCTGCGAGCTTGGCCGCTGATAATGCCACTTTAAGTTCTTGCGAAGGAGTGTGGGGATTGTGCGCGGCGCACGTCTCCGTGCGCCGCATCGTGATCGGAATTGTCTCGTCCGCCTATCTGATGATTTGCACGCCCCGCGCCTGCAGCGCCGGAATCTGCACATCAATCGCCTGCTGGGAAAGCTGGAGATTGGTCAGGTACACCGTGTCCGCAGTCGCCAGACCGGCATTAGCCACCAGCGGCGCCAGGTCGGTGATATAGTTGTTGCCGATGTCGAGAATGTGGAGCCGATTCAAGCCGGATACCGCCGGCACTTCGGTGAGATGGTTGTCTCGCAGATACAGATTCTGCAAATTCGTTATACTGGCAAGCGGCGTAATGTCAGAAATATCGTTTTGCACCAGTTGCAGATCATTCAGCTTTTTGAGTGATGCCAGCGGAGTCAGATTTGTAATCGAATTGCTCGACATAAACAGCACCGCCAAACTCGTGCAATACTCCAGCCCGGTTAGATTCGTGACATTAGCCGAATTCGCGACCAAAAACCACATGTTCATAACATCCGACCGGTGAATGTCGCCCGTCGGTTTCGATATATTCAGTCGCACCGCGGTCTCCACTGCGGTGTCGGGGAAGTTTACGATGACGTCCTCAAAACAGACGGCGCGTACGCAACTGGGCGCATTCCAGTTACCTGCCTCGTCGCCGGCCCGAAGTCCGATGTAGTAAGTCGAGTCCTTCATCAAGCCGCGAACTTCCATGCTGTCAGTCTGTCCGGCAGGACGTGGGTGCGGCTCACCCTGTACCTGTGTGGCGCTGTCCCAACTCTCCATCGTAAGCCAGTCGTCCCAAAGCCGAACGTCATAGTAAGTGGCCGTGCCGACATCAGCATCATCGCCGGTCGCCGTCCAGATTATGGTGATGGAGCTGTCGGTGACCTTGGCAACCCGCAAATCAATGATGTTGTACGGAGTATTCCCGTCGTCCTCGCCTCCATTACCACCCTTCTTTGAGCACGACAACAAACCGAATACCATCGCCACGGTCGCCATAACCAGGCACCAAATCATAATTCTTGCTTTCATTGTTTCCTCCTGCCCCAATCTTGCGGAATCGGGTATATCTGATCCACCTTGAGATTGTTACTTGTTCTTTCGAACAATATAGCCCTTGGTCGCAGCGACAGGTAGCAATTTTCGTCCTAACGTGGAACTCTTAGGAGACAAATACTGTCGTGTTTGCTGGAGCCTCCGGTGCGCGCAAGTTGCCGCTAGCGCTTGACAAAATCGGGTTCGTGAAGTATTATTTGCCGGTACTGTCCCAATATATATCGTAGCGCTCCCAAACCTGGGTGGCTCGAACAAACAGGGAGCGCAAGATGACTTCGGTCGTTCCGATAAAGCGCAGATCGGGCGGGCTGAATTTTGACGTCGAAGTAAACAAGGTTCTCTTATGTCGGAGAACGCGTTTGCCGATCCGCAAATGCGGATTGCAGACGCGCTCGCAAATGACATCCGGGGCAACATGCGTAAACTTGTTCTACACGGTCGTTACTTGTGTTTGTCTGCTGCGCTTGCAGTTACATCAACCGCGCAGTTGACGGCGGATTCTGCTCCCGGTAATCCCGCGAAAAAACCGACTGTTTACATCGTGCTGTCCGTTGACACTGAACCGTTACGAATGGATGGCGGCACCCGGCGCGGACAGGTCGAATTTGCAAATTTCGTCAGCGAGCCCGACTCCGGCTATGTCGCCAGAACCATGGCCAAAACCTGGCGCGAGCCATTCATCGATAGCGAGGGACACCGCCCCAAACTCACCTGGTTTGCGCTGACCTCCGAGCAACTTTGCGAGACTGTCGGTTGTGCCGCTGTCTATCAGGAACTGCTGAACTTCTCCAAAGAGATGAAAGACTGGGAGGACGAAATCGCCTGGCATTTTCACAACACCGCCTGGATCGAGTGCGAGGAGGCCGGCCAGCGCACCACCTATTGGACGCAAATTCTCACTTTCAACGGTTCGAACTACGACGGTTTCACCGACATCGGCATGTGCGAAAGCGGCCTGAACGAGCTGGTTGTGGATCAGGGTTTCTTTCCGCTCAGCTTCCGTTCGGGTTGGGGCTGGGAAAACAATGATTTCTCTCGCTGGTTGGAAAATGTTGTGCCGTTCGATTTTTCCAGCATGCCTCCCGGCCGCACTATCAAGAGTGATACCTCGACCTGCGGCGGCAATGCCTACGACTGGTCACGTGCCACGCGAGATTGGTTTCCGTATCATCCCGATTCTGGCGACTATCAACGATCAGGCAACTTGCATCGCGCAATCACCAGATCGCTCGCCGTTCGTATCCGTCCTCAAAATGTCGCCGAGATCGAGGCCGGAATAGCCGCCGGCCGCGACCAAATCCTGTCCGTGCCAGTCCATTCATTCTCCGACATTGTATTCACATACAGCCAACTGCTCGGGACTCTGCAGGACGAATTCAGAGCCAAAGACATCAAATATGTTTTTGCCACTGCTACCGAAGCGATGCGCGGTGTTCTGGAAATTCGACGTGAACCGCCTCCCGTCGTCAAACTGCAACGAAACGGCGACACCGTCACGATTGCGACGGAGGCACCCATCTTCCAAAATTATCCTTACGTCGTGCAGCAGTCAATCGACGGCTCCCTGTTGCGCCTGCATCCGATTTCTAATGCGCATCAACGCTGGTTGCAGCCAATTGACCCCGCCAAATGCCAGGCGATCTATGTTGCGGTCTCAACAGTCGGTGGGGGAGTGACAGTCAAATCACTGCAACTCGAACCCGTCAAGGCGCCCGATGTCGCCGGTAGCTCCAAGTCCCGCAAGTAACCGCAGAACTTTCGTCCAGGTGTTTGCGACCCGAAGCGACTTCTTGTCAAATTCCGGTTGACAACTCCGGCGTTGTCCCGTAAATATTGCGTCTAATCCTGCGCGTCGGAGTGACGGTACTTGAAACGGGCAGGCAGATTTCTTAAGCCGGTGTAACTCAGTTGGTAGAGTAGCTGATTTGTAATCAGCTGGTCGGGGGTTCGAGTCCCTTCACCGGCTTTATACATTAACGCAGAAGCCTTCGGAAGGATATTGAGGGGCATTAGGTTACCAAGCACGCCAAACTCAACATAGCCATTTTTTTCGCGAATCGTGACAGACAATTTTTCCGGAAACATCTTGCTGAGGATGAATTTCAGCTCCTGGCGGCTGCTTTCGTCAGCGCTCACGGCAGGTAGGAGCCCTTGCAGACTGGCCTTGATGAACTCTTCGGACAGTCGGTTAGTCCTACGGGTTTCGGTTTTGAGTGCATCAAGTTCGGCCTGGACAGTGCGCTTTTCCGCTTCCAGAGTCCGTAGGCGTTCACCAAGAGCAGGACTACTCGGTTCAGTCTCCGCAAAATCAAGTAGGCGCTCAATGGACGTGTCAAGAGTGTTGAGTCTTCTCGCTAAGCGATCTCGCCGCTTGGGAGTCTGCTTCTCGATAGTCGCCAACGCTTCGTTGACTTGGCGTGAAATCAATGCGAGTGTTTCATCAGAAAACAGAATTTCTTTGCAGCCTTGCAGAACTCCGGAGTCAGCCTCGATGAGCGGTAGTCGGTGTGAGGCTGGACAGTACACCTTGCCTTTACTTCTGTTGCCGCTGCACACATAGGCAGTCCATCCTTTCGATTTCATTCCGACAAGTGACGATCCGCAGCGAGAACACTTAAGCAGCCCACCCAAGAGATAGACACCTTTCGGCCCCGGCGTGAACCGCAATCGTGTTTCTTTGTCTGCAAATGTCGCCAGTACAGCGTCCCACAAATCTTGATGAATGATCCGCAATGATTCGTCGACGTGTTCAATCCATTGGTCGACTGTCTTCTCTCTGACAATTCGCTTACCGAGAGGATTCTTCTTGAGAGACCGGCTCTTGTTCCAAGTCCAGTCGCCGATATATCTCCGCTGTTGCAACATGTGGCGTACCGTGTCGGGCGACCAAGTTCCGCTAAAGTGGTCGACGTGTGCAAATGGGGAAGGGATTTTCAGTTCATTCAGGCGAGTGGCAATCGCACGTTGTCCAAGACCATCGGCGCGGAGTCGGAAGATCATTCGCACGACTTCCGCTTCTTTCTCATTGATTTTGATCTTAACCCCGTGCCGCCGAGGTCTGCCGAATTTGTCAGCGCCGCCACCCGGAACAAGTTCCGGCTCGGAGTAGTAGCCGTAGGTCCGGCCGCCGGCAGAGTAACCGCGAGAGACTTGACCTTTGAGACCGCGAACGATCTTGGCCTTCAGTTCATCCAGAAAGAGTTCGTTGGCAATGCTCTTGAAGTAGTAGGGAATCTTCGAAGAAGATGAAGCCGTTTCGATTCCATCCGACACAGAGACGATGTTAACTCCATAGGCAGTCAATTCCCCGTAGATTTGGATTGCTTCTCCGGCGTCCCTTCCGAGTCGCGATAAGTCGTCAACTACGATGCAGGCAAACAGTTTCTTGTATGCGTCTGCCTTGAGTGCCTGGTAACCCGTGCGGTTGATATCAGCTCCACTGATGGCGTAGTCAGAGTACACCCGGCCGTCGGCAACTTCCCACTGTCTGTGCTCGATGAACTGCCGACACTCCCGCACCTGATCTTCGATGCTGGTCTGTTTCTGCATGTCGGAGCTGTACCGGGCATAGACGGCGCACTTCATCGTCTGTTATTCCTTTCGGTAGTCGGTGTCACAGTATGCGCCCTAAAGGTCTTTGGCAACTTGTTTCCCCGAGTCCAAGTGGGCAACAGAAGCAGTCGTAAACTTCGCAAATGTTCGCGAATAGGTATCGTAATTAGATAAAAGGGTTTAGGTGTAAACTTCTAAACTTCGACAACTTCTTGCATCTCTCCCTCTTTTTCCCTTTGATTTCAGGTGAGTCAGCGCCCCCTGTAGTAGTAGTAGTAGTAGTTAGTAGTTTAGAAGTTATATGGTAACTCATTGTCTGCGCATAACATACCATTTCGCGAAGTTTATCTAAATTTACCAAAGTTTTGATTTCCTTTCAAGCGCCCTAAGTGGTTGTCACTTACCGTTATAGGTGTAAATCGTTCTCGGCTTCTTCCCCTTGTGCCACTGTTCCCGAGAAACCGAAATCTGTTCCTGCTCAAGAAGGGTATCGATGAGTCGGTTGAGAATGTCTTTTCGATAGTTCACTCGCGTGAAAAGTTTGCTCCGTTCAATCGCACCCTCTGACTTGATGACTTCCAACACTCTCTTCAACTGAATGGCGTCCACACCAAAAACCAGTTCATTTTCGACCATGTCTTTGATGTTGCGCTTGAGGAAGTCGACCAACTGACACGCCCTGATCATGTTGTGTTCCTGAATTGTCAGCGAGTGATCTTCGGACACTTGGTAGATCAGGGCGAATTTGAGAGCGTAGACCAGTAGCCGGCTAAAGAAAGGGGAGAGCTTGTCGCGATTGTCGCCCTTCTGTATCTGATCAAAGACACCGTTGTACCAGGTGTCATAGTACAGAAACGCGTCGTCAGTGAGTTCCGCTTCGCCCGAAATCTCTCGAATAGCCTTCAACTCCATGATGATTTCGGACCTCAACTTCTGATCTAATTTGGGCGGGCGCGAAAGTCGTTTGCTCGGCTCTTTACCGGGCACGTAGACAAATCGAGCCAGGAAACCCGACTTGATATCCTGTTCCTTGATCCGATTGACGAGCCACTCAAGGGTTGAAGTAGTGGCGATATTGATGTACGGTTCCCGGATGATAACGACCTTGCCCGACTCTTTGCTCTTGGCGTTGCCTTTGAGCAACCGTCGATAGTCACTCGGACAGTCAAACATCGAGGTCAGCATTTCTTTGGTACCGGACATGTACGAACGCTCGAATGTCGCGAGCACGCCGCCGAATTCATCCCAGAACAGCGAACCTTGCGGCTGAGTGACAAGGAGCTCCAAGAAAGCTTCATTCGAGAATTCATTTGGAAAGATCAGGTTGGGATCGACGGCGTTAAGAAACGGTCGGGCTTGGTTGATTGACGTCGATTTCTTGATTGCTGAAGACGCGCCGACCAGGATGATATACAGGTTCGGGTAAATCTTGTAAGCCGTCCAGTCGAGAAACACTTTGCGCCCGAGGACACCGGCGATCAAAGACATTCCCATAAACAGATGGTAGACTTCAGGCGCCTCTGTGATAGGGCAGATTAGGTTGTAATATTTCAGGAGAAAGCCGGATTCGGGTATCGTCAGGTCGATGTCAGCGTCGGTCTCTTGGCAAAACTCGGCGTCAATTTCGCAGTCGCTAATCATTGCCTTACCTTCTTCCTGAACTCGCTGATTTGCCGCTTTATCTCTTTGACCTTGTAGTTGAGTTGTGCTTCCTGCTCGTCGAACAGTGCGAGCCGGTTGTCGTCGATCTTCTGTGTGTTCAAGTAGTACAGCGATTTGGCAATCTGTTTCCGCCTCTTGAGGTGGATAAGTTGGGATAATTGGGCGGTCAGTGTGCCAATGTTACTCCTGCATTCGGCGAGGTCGGATTCAGCGCGGTTAAGATCGTCGGCCATACAAAGCAACTCCACATAGTCTTTTGGTGAGAGCCGTTTCCTTTCTTCCCTGAATGGATCAGAATTGTCAGGCAGACTCCTTGTAAACTGAGTCGTCCCGGTGATTCCGAAATCATTCGCGATTCCCTTCTTGCGAGCCAGATAGTCCAGCGCGCCCCTGAAATCAGTCCCGGCCAGAGCCATGACCAGGTCGATAACGCCGCCCTTGCATCCTTGGGTGTGGCAGTAGAAAGCCTCATCGTTGAAGCTGAAAGCAGACCTATTGTCGCCACGGTGAACGGGACAGGCTGCCCTGTGATGGCGGTGGGCAATCCCGAAATCGTCAAGGATGTTCTCGATGGTGACGCCGGCCTTTAGGGTGTCTAAATCATACACGAACTGCCCCCCGTGTCAAATCACTCGCCCCTTGGGGAGATCGTTGAAATTCACCCCCGTTTGGCGTCACGTACGCCGTGTCTGCACCAATTTTCTTCATGGTCTCGACTGACATTCGCCGCCGTTTCTTGGCACCCACGGCCTGAGCTACCTTTTCGAAGTTGTTGACGTGAAACTTGAAGACTGTCTCGTCGTCGGCGTCCTGCAAAACCGTCAGCTCGGGCCAGGAGCGCATCGACTTGGAAACCGCCCCATTTCGTACCGAGGCACAAAGGAAGTCGCCGCCATAGGGATAGATTTCGCCGCGCCGGCAGGGGATAGTCCAGTACCACGGATCGACGTTGCGGGCCCCGGCCGAGGGATCAGCAGCAATCTTGTATCTCCGTCCGAAAACTGTCTTGAGGTCAACACACTTCACGATACACTCCATTGGGTTTGTTCACATATTCAACGAGGACTTTGACTGCGCCGCCGCCTTCACCAGTCAGTAGGAATTTCTCTTTGTACTTCGACCGGTGAGCCTTCATCAGGAAGATCGCAAGTGTATCGGAGTATTCCTGAATGATCCCGCACTCTTTGCCTTTATAGAACACGGGTTTGGGAACGCCTTCAAATGCGCGCCGCTTGCATTCCGCTTCGAGCAGGTCAATGCCTTTGTCGAGTGCGGCTTCGAAGTCTTTCCCGAATTGTTCATCACTTTTGCGAAGTCGATAGATTACGTCGCGCGAAACAGCACAGGCCTTACATGCCTTTGTTATCTGCCCTCCCGTAGTCTCAAGCGTAGCGAGGAACGTCTCTCTTTTTTCAGGTGTCATTTTTGCGCGGTTAGACACAGTCAACTCCGGTGATTCTCGCACACGCTGTGTTTGCTTCCGATGACATGCCTTACACCCTCCTACCTAGGCTGCGTGATTCGACAGTAAGTAATTGCTTCGTATTCGCCGATGCGCCATTATTGCCACTCATCGATCCCGCTACTCTGATCGACCCCGTGTTGATTACACCCGCGTTGATTACCGCCACTTCGATAGTCGCCGCCGCATTCATGGTTGTCCTGTTAGTCGTGTTGCGGATGCCATCGAGCAATTTCTGTATGCCCTCGGTTATGTGCAGGTCGATGGTGGACAACGCGGAAATGAGCGAGTCGACCTGGCGTTCGGTTATTTTCTGAATCGAGCGGGACGCCTGAGTCTGCTCGGCTCCGGCCCCGCTCTGCGCTCGCTCAGCCTCTCCTCTGTGGTAATCGTTAATCAATGCCTGTGTGTTGATTCTGTCGCTATCTGACATTTTGTCACCAAACTTCGCCATCGTTTCTTCATAGAGAGCATGCAATTCCTCGGGGCTCAAGGCATAGAGTTTATCAAGATCGGCGATGGTCTCAAGCGCGTCAGTTCCCGTCTTTTGACTCAGAACAAGTTCCCTGCGCGACGCGGCATTATCCGCTTTCAATTCAGCGGTCGTTTGTGCATTTGATGCGCCAATGTCCGCGATGATGTCATTTCCCCAACCAAGAAATTGCTCATATGTAATGCCTTGTGGAATGGATAACCCGACAGATTCAAATAGGGGTCTGAGCAGTGCCACAATCTGATTCCAGTCCCAACCGTTGCCCATTAATCTGCTGGCCGCCTCAATACCGAGTTCGGCCATCTCTTGTTGCGCGGTTTTTTCTTTTGGCGTCAATGTCTCAATGGTAGACTCCCAATTTTCGATGGCTTCGATCAATTCGTATTGCGACACGACAATCTTGTCCGCTCCACCGCTGAAAAGGGAAGCGAATCCTGAAAGAATCGAGCCGATAGCTCCGGCAATCCCGGCAACTCCGCCTTGTGAGAATCCAGAAATTGCGCCACTGATCGCGTTACTGAGATTCGAGGCGATTCGGGCAATACCTTCATCGAAGAGACCAAAGAAATTGGTAGCGGCATAACCAAGGGCGTCAGCGACATCGACGGCTGCATTTACACGCGCCCGCTTTTCCTTTTCTATGTCATTGAGGCGATCTTTCGCTGCATTGGCTTCGCTCTCCTGTATGTCCTTGTAATATCGCTCCTGATCGGATTTCGACTTAGCATCACTGCGTTGGTTGTCCCGCGCCTTGTTGAGTGCGTCAATGATAATCCTCTGGGCATCGGTCGAAAGCATCGCCGCTTCCGAATTGATAAGTGACCGCAATGCCGCAATCAACTTGTCGCTATCGGGCGTAATCCCTTGGTCGCCGAATTGGGATTGAACCGCCTCGACTAATGACTGAATGCGCTTTATCTGCTCCTCGGCGGAGGACAAGTTCTCGCTGCCGAATTTGATCTCGATTTTCAGGTCTTCTGGTATCTTCTCAATTTTCTTGGCAGCATCCTCCCCTCGCTTCCAAGTGCCGCGATGCGCTGTTGTAATTCAAGTGAGCGCTGGATGCCCTTCGACAATTCGATCACTATCTCATTGATTTGGCCTGGGATGCCATAGCCAACCTTAACACCAGCAGCTTTGTTCGAAGCGGCTATCTTCTTGAAATTCTCAATCGCAGCAAGGTTCTTCTTGTTGGCGCGATCTTGTGCCTCCTCCTCCGCTAACAGTGCTGAAATCAGATCATTCTTAATAGTTTCAATCTGTTCCTTGCGCAATCCGGTGTAGTTGGCTAAGGATTTGGCGTTAAGGTCGAGCGCCATACCCTCATCGTTGAGTGCTGTGATATAGCCGGGAGCGAGCGCGGCGATCTGTTGCTGAATGGTAAGGAGCCGATCTTGTTCGGTGTTGGTGAGTCTTGTCTTGGTGGATAGATTTACAAATTCCTTTACCAAGTCAGGTAAGATTCCAGTGATCTTGCTAAATTCTGACTGTAGTTTGTTTAGTTCGGCTGTTTTTAGTTCTGTCGCCGGTGTCAGAAAATCGGTAAGGCCGACTGTGGCGTCGCGAAGTAAATGCACAATGTCAGCGAGCAGGGGGAGAAACCCCTTTCCGAGAGCGTTCTTCATCTCCTCGACGTATCGAGGCATTGATGTTATCTGCTTGCCGACATCAGCCATTGCCGCTTCGTAAGTACCAGCGGAGGCAGCCCCTTGGCGAAATACCTCGTTAGCAATCGCCGTGCGACGGTCGAGATCGGAAAGTTCGGACGCTGATTTATTGATTGTCTGGGCGTACTGTTTGAATAGTCGCTCTGCGTTAATGACGATACCATATTGCCGCAACAGCTCAACATCGGTTTTGGCAATTGCTATCGTAATTCCTTCGGCGGCCTCAGAGGAATTCTGATCAGCGACTACGGCTAAGTCTTGCGCAACTGTCGCAATCTTCACGGCATAGGCAAGGTCAAGATGAGACTGCATCAGTCGAATAAGCAGAGTGCGACTTGCTTGGGTAGTGACCCCTAGCGCCTCAACCTTGTCGGCTAAGCCGTCAAGATATCCGCTTGATTCACCCGCCACCTTGCCGACCTGATGCAAGACAGTTCCCAACACTTCGGTACGTGCCGCCGTCAGGGTGGCATCTTTCAGAAATTCGCCGATCTTGACCGTAGCGAAACCAACAGCGGCGGCACCCAATGCGCCAACAAGCGCGCCCTTGATTGTGCCTGACAACTGGTTGATTATTGTGTCGGATTGTTTCGCTTCGGCTTTGAGTTGGCCGGAGTCCAGCTCCAACACATATTTCAGGATGTCAACTACACCGGGCATTTACGCTCCAAGTTTTTTGGAAAATCCGAGTCATCTTCTGTCATGGGGCTACACACGGGTCTGTCCCACGAGTGAGAGAGCGTTCTTAATGAGCTTGTCGATGTCAAGCAGGGACACAAAGACCTCGAATAAGCCCGCTATTTCCGCCGTCTGGACTTGCTGGCTCCAGAATTCGTTGGTCAGTACAGCGGGAACCTTGCCTTCAACCAATTTGCTGTTCTCGAAAGTGTCTGGAGCCTTGCAGATAAGCCGGAGAATTCCGTAATCGACCGGCGTCGACTTGAGTGGTCTGATGGGGATTTCTTCGCCCCGCGCTTTGATTGCCGCATCTTCGGTCTCCTCTGCTTTGCGCATGGCTTCCGAATTTGCTCTCGCCGTTGCGGCGCACTCAAGGATCTGATTCATCCGATAGTGTGTCGCCGGATAGATGGTGAATTCCTGTCCTGCCAAGCTGACTTGAACTGGCTTTTGTCCGAGTACCTTGATCTCGCCTGTCATCGTTTTACCTCTTCCTTTGTATTTGGTTAATTCGTTTCGAATTCGAAGGCTGCACGCTTTTGGAAACGCACGCTCTCTTAGGTTCCTGTTCGCGAAACGCCACATTGCCCAAGCTGTCGAGTAGACAGAATGCAAGAGACAAAGCTTTGTCGGCCTGTCCCTCGCTGATTAACTTGTGACCTCGGAGGACAAACTCTTTGAACGAATCGAGTTTGCTACACACGTTGTGAACTCCTTTCCGGTGAAGGGCTCCCAACGGTGTCGCCCTCTTGGTTGTGTTCTTGGTTACTTTGGAGAATCGATACCACGAGTCGGGTCGAAACGAAGTTGACAAGCAGAGCAAGGCCGTCTGGGTTAGGTGTCCCGAGGTTGACATTCACTTTCGTCTGTGGCCTTTGTCGCGGCACTGGGTTCCTCAAGTTCACGCAGCCGTTGCGCCAAGTGATGTTTTGTCATTTTTGGGAGTCCGAGGGCGCATCTTCAACACCGATCTCAGCCTCTCGTCTTCGTCTGGCTTCAATTCGTAGAAGCCGCGTTCGAGTAGCGAAATCCGAGATTGCGGTATGCCGGTCTCCCTCCACAGGTCGTACTGGGTCAACCCCAGCCGCACTCTTTTCAAGCGAAACTGATTCATCTTATCTCCTTTGGATCGCTTCATTCCCGTATGTATAGCAAGAGCCGAGCCAAACCGGAAGGCGCGTAAATAACTGCTTGATGTGCAAAGGATTATGCTGATGTCTGGAAGAAAGTGATTGCGTTATTATTAACTTGTGTTAGCTTGGCCTTAGCGAAATGCTTAAGCTAAAGGAACCATATTATGCAAAACGCACATAATGAAGTGACGGTTCAACCCGAGAAAACCCAAGTATCCAGACAGAAGATGATCGGTAGCAGTGGACCGACGACTCAAGTGCGCGGCGATGTCGAGCTTTACGCTCCGCGGCGGGAGCCGGTGCTGATCGTGGGGGAGTCGGGTGTTGGCAAAGAAGTTGTCGCGCATCTTTTGCATGAGAAGAGTGACCGAAATCGAGGCGGAAGAATTCTGCCGGTAAATTCGTACGACTTTCAGGGAAATCCTCAGTTGGCGCACGGCCAGATTTTCGGATGCAAGAAAGGGGCTTACACTGGTGCCGAGAACAGGGAAGGCCTCGTATTCGAGGCGAATGGAGGCACTCTTTTTATCGATGAAATAGGCGGATTGGATTCGTCGGTTCAGGGAGAAATCCTCCGTTTCATAGAGTCGGGCGAATACCACAAACTCGGGTCTCCAGAAATCAAGAAGTCTGATTGCCGAATCATTGCGGCAACAAATCGGCCGGTCAAGAACGCCGGTGGTGGTGTCACCACAGGAAATAATGAAGACGACTGGAGATATGGAATCCGTCCTGATCTGTATTGGCGATTTCCATTGAAGATAGAAGTGGAACCCCTTAGAAACAGAAGACTTGACGCGGTAGAGTTATTCCTGCATTTCTGCGACGAATTTTGCGCCGACGAGAAGATCGCAAGAATAGACCTATTTCCGGCTGCTCTGGTCCACATACTTCTGATGAACGAATGGGAGGGCAACGTGCGGCAGTTGAAGAATGAAGTACTGAGATATATCTGTATCGATAGGCATCGCTGGTCTCATCCTATGTGGAAGCACTGGCGAGGAAATTACAGTTGGTTTCTCGATGCCGACACTTACTTCGGGGGGGAGTATTTCTCCGAAAGATGGCTTGCGGCCGACATAAGTTTCGCTGGACTGAATCCCTTCCGATGGCAACTTTCGTTCATTGACCGGAGCACACTCAAGAAGTGGGCGTGGAGTAGAGAAACAATACTCGCTTTTGGCGAGAAGGATTATCGTCTGCTCGCAGAGAAGTTCCTCATCAAAGCGGCCAAACGAAAGATTCACGAGAATCCGCTCGATACTTATATCCCGGATGAAAGTCCCCTCGATTTCTTTCGAAGATACGGTTCCAAGTGGGCAATGAATTTTGAAGGGACTCAAACCATCGCCGAGCCCAATAAGATCGCTCCCACACACCGTTTTGTTGCTGATACTAATTGGCCGATCGTGACGCTCGAACAGCGTTTTGTGACGGCTGTCATGGAAAAGAATAACGGCAACAAGAGTGCGACTATGAGGGCGTTGGGGATCAGCAGGCGGAAGCTGGAGAGAATTCTCAGGTCACCCAATGCTGGGAGCTAATATTGAGCCACTTGAATGTCTCTTGATTATTCCTTCTGCTCAGTGCCCCCTCGAAAGGCTGCTGGTTTCGAATCCGGGTTGTGAGTGACCAAATGCTTTCGTTCAAATTCGACCAACGACGCGACGGGAATTCGATAAGCGCCATTCTTGCCATTTCTGATGACGCCCGGCAACTTTGGCAATAAGACCCTCACGAAGTGGCTATAACTGTATTGCAGGCGCTCGGCGGCTTGTGCTGTGGTCATGTAAACGCTACTCATAGTTCACTTCCCCGGCTGAATATGAGCCTGATAATGATGGTTTCCGTGCTCATATTCTACCGAATTTAAACCGCCTCGGCAATCAGATTTGAGACTGTACCGGCGAGATTCTGTCTGTTGTCGTCATAGACCATTAAGGTCTGCATGTTCCGGTGTCGGGAGAACTTTTGCACGCTACGGACGTTGCCGCCGGTGAGGTCAAGCGCCTTTGTGATCGCGGCATGGCGCAAGCCGTGAGGTCGGACTACCAAACCGATCTTGCGCCCCAGGTTTCGCACCATCCGGTAAATTCCACCGTCGGTCAGCCGGTTGCCTTTGCGCGCCCGGTCAAAGTTCCTAAACAGCGGCCCCGGTTGGGCGCCTCTGACCATGAGCCAAGCTCTCAAAGCCCCGCATGTTGCCGCTGGCAGTGTCAGAGTGGCTTTCTGGCTCCGACCTTTGCCAATGACCTGAATAGTGCCGTTGTCGATGTCCAAGTCGGCCAAGTCGAGTTGGGCAACTTCTCCGCGCCGAAGCGCCAGGTCGAACAATAACCGCAGAATTGCGGTATTCCGAGATCCCATAAAGGGCGGTGCCGAAAGAGCCGAATACCTGAGTAGTTTCCTGAATCCCTCAATGCCTGGCCCGGTCGTGTCCCGATAGGCTTCGACTCGCTCGTTTTCGATGCTTATTGTCCAGTTCACAAGTCCGAGCGTGATTGCTAACTTGACGGCCGAGCGCAAGGTTGCCAGTCGGCGGTTGACCGTGTTCGGCGATTTGCCGCCTTCGATCAGCGCCGTCTTGTAACCCATGACCATCGAATTCGCTTGTCCTTGGCCACTGGACACGAGCCGCAGTAGGGCAGTTTCATTGTCAGCGACTTCAAGATACGTCGCGAAGTCGGCCAAGTCCTTTGAGTAAGCCCGCCGAGTCTCTCGACTTCGGCGGGACAGAAAAGCATCGATAAGCTGCTGAAAGCCGACACTGTTAGTGCTCGGCAGAGTGGTCTGAGTAATACTTGAATTCACAGCGCGCCTCCGGCCTGATTCATTCTCTTAGTGGCGAGTTCCCTGTATTGCGACAGGAGACCGCTGCTGCCCCTCATCAGTCTTATCGCTGAATCCATCTTCGAGATAGCCCCGTCGAAACGACGTCTCTCATTCCCTCTGAGAAACTTGCGGAGCTCTCTATTTGACGGCTGGGTGGGAGCGGGTTTGAATTCCTTTTGCCAGTTGGGATTGCGCCTCCTGTCTTCCACCAGCTTCTCAAATTTCGCTGCCTCTTCGAGACCAAATGAAGCGAGTTGGAGGCCACTGATAGCTTGTCTCTGCTCTTCATCGGTAAGGAACGGGTTCGAGTCTTTGTGACCGTTGGCGGGGATTGTAGATTTGCGGGTTGTCATTTGATACCTCTCAAGTTATACTGTGTACTGGCTCATTTGAGCCTCTCAAAGGCGGTGTAGACCGTGCCTGGTCTGCATCGCCGTTTACTTATCTGCTACGTTTCTTCTCGCTTTCCCGAGACTCCAAGTACGACAGAATGATATGCTTTACTAGACCGCTGAGAGTGCGATGCTCCCTCTTGGCCTGAGTTTCAAGACGTGCCTTCAGCTCTGGTTCAATCTCGAAGTTGATAAGCTGCCGATCTGATTTCGCGGTTGTGCCTGTTTTCATTCTCACCCAATATACGCAAATGTCATCGGCGACGCAACTAAAAACCTTTAGTTTTCTTTATTTATTTTCAGAGTCTTCCGCCGGGCAAGGGGCAACTCATTTCCATCGTCAAGTCAGTATTGACCTCCAGGATCACCGGCAAACGCGCATCAGATCACAATGACAATCTTGTAGAGAAGGCCGCTGCAATTCACGAGCGTAACCTTTCCGGTTTCAACGATGAAACATGCGCCCAAGTCCGGCCCGCCAGAAACATACAACGGAATTGGAAACCAAGAGTTCGGATAAGTTGTCGTGGCGGTATACGCGGTGACTGACGGCATATCGTGGGTGTCAATCTCTGGGATCATCACGACAAACTGCTGGCTGTTTGCGGGTGCGGTACTTTGATAGACAATTCGAGTTCCCGTCCCCGGATCGCCCGGATCGCCCTTATCACCTTGCGGCCCCGTCGGCCCTTGTTTGCCGGTGCAGGCGAACAACAATGACAGAATTGCGACAAGACTGATCAGCGAAAATCTCTTGAACATGATTGATTCTCCAATTTTAGTTTTGCGTTGGAAATTCGAGATTCAGCGATTTGACGAGCGCAATGATTGCTGATTCGTCTGCGAACCAAAGGCTTCCGTCCTTTCTTCTGATTGCAGAAACAAAGGTGACAGACTTGAATAATAGTCTTCTTTGACGTTCGTTGACGACTTGCCCCATTAGCTTGCCAATATCCATCTCCTTACCGGGCGACAGGGAGAATGCTTCTGGCGTCGCGAATCTCAGTATAGCACGGTCAAAATAATCATAGGCGAGGAATGTGATGTCAACAGCATCGATGCTATCCAGTGAAGTTAGTTTGCCGGTGGTCGAGAACAGAAAGTCAACCTTATTGTTGTTCGGCCACAGGCCCGCTTCTGTCAATTGGGCAGGGCAAGCATCATCATTAATTACGATCTTCAACACGCTGAGTCGGCTATGAAAGTTTAGGCTGGATAAGCCGCCGTTCAAGGCCATGCCAGTATCCACCGTGACTGTGAGATTCCCGCCGACGGCTGGCAGCCAAAACGTCAATACCGCCGCAATCAGTATCTTTCCCAACATGATTTTTATTGTCTCCCTTCGGTCTTTGCGGCTGAGGTTCCAGCAGGACACTCTGCGCACTCAGAGGAGTTGCGCCTGGACGTGATCAGCTTCCAGACTGCAATTAGATTTGTGCTCTACTTCGTGAACGTGACCTCAATATCAGGCTAGGAGAGATAAATGTCAATGCTATGCTGTTGTTTTGGTGGGGAAAATGCCGCCTTCAGGAAGGCATTGAGAACAACGAATTAACAATGATTCGCGGGGAATTTGTGTAAGTCGTCCGATTCCATCGGACAACTGCCGGACGCCCCGGATAATTCGACATGAGCACTGATAAGCAGAGAAGTAACAGAGACAAGCGTATCGCAAATTTGACAAAGTTGACACCTAAAAAGGCGAAGAATCGTTCAGAAACAACGGGTACATCAATAAGGGCATAATCGTAGAGAAGCGGCAGAAGGCTCAAGGGGAAGACGTTACGCCAACAGTCTCAACATCCAACCTGTCCATCGGCACCCGTATTCGCAGGCCCGCGATCCTGACAAACACGTCCCGCGTGCTGGCCTCAGAATCGACGATACCGGACATTCCGCACGCCGAGCCGCCGGTGATGGTGACCTGCTTGCCCTTGTGTTCCTGTACAAATTCTTGCGCCCCCGGTGGGTGAGCGGCTTGATAGGCGAGAGTCCGAGTAATCTCAGTGATCTTATCCATTTCCGCCTGTGTGATCGACAGAGTCTTGTCGCCCAAGCAGACTACCTTTACCGGAAGGTGTTTGATCGTGACAAACAGGCTGCCCGACAATGCTCTCAGGAAGACATAATCGAAATAGAGCGGCTCATAGGAAATTCTTGGTGACGTCCTCTTGATGGCGGGCCGGACTATACAAAGTGACTTCTGGAATGGCCGCGCTGCGAGAAGCAACTTTCCGTAATCGCCTTTGTGAGTAGCCAGTATCCACGGCCGCTCAGGCTCATTTTGCGGTCGCTGTCGTGTTCGCACTATCATCAGCGCGACGATACTACGCTATTCGCCTTTTCGAAACTATTTTGATCGACAGGGGAATTGAAAGTGCATTAATGTGTGCAGTCCCTTCACCGGCTTTCTTCAATTCTAGCAGATAATCTTCCAGAACATGGCAAAATAGGTTGACAAACAGACGTTCATTACTTAGGTTAATTGCGTAAATCAGAAAATCAGAGCTTGGGTGATTTTGATTACGAGTCCGGCTTCTTGGAAGTCGCAGACCTGAGATCACCACAACTTCGCTTTTCACAGCATCACAGGGGTCTGCCCGGTAGTCGTATCCCGACGACCGGTAACGGCAGCAATGCGTCGACGTCGGACTGAAATGTGCTTTCAGTAAGGGACGACGGGAACGCTCCGAATGTTCGGAGAATGATTGGGGACCGCTCAGACATCAAGCGAGGTCAATTAGCTTTTCATAATCCCTTGAAAACGAAATCTCGAACAACCGTATTAACTAATTTTCGGAGGTCACACATGAAAAGGCGAGAAGGCGCGGGCCCACAGGTCTCAGTAATCCAGGGAACAACAAAAAGGAATTCGGTTTTCATCCCGATTGTGCTGGTGGTCAGTCTAATGCTCTCTTCCGGCATCTTCGGAGGTAGCGCGCCATCCGCACCCCAGCCAGGGGGCATGTTCGAACAGGTGGGCAAAGGATCGCCGCTCAGTTCGGCTCTGGGCGCCGCATCATTTCCCTGCTCGACTCTGAGTTACGCAGGTAATCCGGCGTTCTATTTCCCGATACCGACCGGCGCAATGACGTCACTCTCTATGCGCTTTTCCCCGATCTCGCAGGACACACTGAAAGACCGCCACAGTTTATTTCTATGATCACGGGGACGGTGCATGGGGTAATGACACGGTGAAGATCTCCATCTATTCGGATAATTTCGGACTTCCGGGGTCACTTCTTTCCTCGCGGAAATTGCCCCCCGGTTCATACAATAAGTACCCCACTCCTACCGTGGTCTCGTTTGCAGCAGATCAACTGGTCTTCTCCGCTGATTTTCATATCGGAATCTCTACCAGCGGGACAATTGACTGGGAGTCAATCCTTAGTGACAGCGGCACCACCGACTACGGTCGCTCCTGCTATTACGCTGGAGGTCTCTGGTACCGCTTTGCCGATGACGCCGGACCCGATTACAACTTTCTCATAAAGGCCAATCTATGCAGCCCGATCTGTTACGCCAACGCCGATGCCGACAACAATGGCATTGGCCTGACGGTCGCTGATTTGTCCTACCTTGCAGCCTTTATCAATGGTTGCGGCCCGGTCCCTGCCGTCATTTATAACTGCAACCTGAATGGTGACGGCATTATTGACACGATGGATATCAAAGTCTATCAAAACTACTTCACGTACGGCCTTAGCGCCTTCGTCCCGTACGGCGGCTATCCAGTGCCCGGCCCGTGTAACCCAATTCCTTCACCGCGGCCGGATACTGTGAACATCTTTGGCTTGGAACATGTCTCTGCCGGGACGACCTGCCTTGGCGTGAGCGGGGGCCAGTTGACTGTCACCCGCTTCACCGCCGACATGACTCCCGACGGGGTTACTGTAGACATCCCCGATGCTATCTCCAGCCCGCCGTCTACTATCGTCTGGCGCGGAGAGTTACGGAATCCTGATCAGGGCGATATATTGCCGGCGGGTGCGGCACTGGAAACTGAATTCAGCTTCCCCATTCCGATCACAGGCCGAATTTTCACCATGTCCATATCCCAAACCAAAGCCGCTGCCAACACCTGGAATCTGGCGGTTCAGTCGAGTGCGGCCGCTTGCAGTGTGAAAGCCTTCAATAACGGCACTCAGGTCTATGCGACCTCTGCCGGCGGCGCCACCGGTCTCGGGTATGTCGTCGAGACCGCCAAAGGCATCTACCCGGTCGGCTTCAAGGGTAGTACAAGCGGCAAGCCCGCGAGTGTAGTCGCATCATCAGATTACGACTTCACCGCTTCACCCAACGGCGTCCGCTGGACGTGGGCGGGGCACAGCGTTTCGAATCTTCAAATTGACTACCTGAGTATCAGCACGAACATCGACGTCAGTTGCACAGGTCTGAGCAGTGTCGGAATCTACGCGCAACAAATGGACTCCCTGACGATCGCTTCCGAGACCTGCTCCTTCGGCTACGGTGATGCTATGGTAACCCCACTCGGCAACGCCACCGTTACGCCGGTCGAGACGACATTGGTCGTTGGCAACATCGGTCCCAGTGGCTCCGACGGCGTAGCGGCACAAGCAGACAAAGATGACGGTATATGGTCCATTACGATCGCAAACCCCGACCCAATCGGCGCTCTGCCGGTGAGCGCGTCACTCGGCACGGAGTTCTTCTTCGCCACGCCTACTCACCCGGACTCGCTCAGTATGCGTATTTCCATGACCAAAGCCGCTGCCAACAACTGGAACCTGGCGGTTGCCTCGGCTGCGGGCACCTCTACCATCAAGGCCTTTAACAACGGCTCGCAAGTATACTCGCGCATCGTCGCCGGCACCACTGGCCTCGGCTATATCGTGGAGACCCCCAAGGGCGTCTACCCGACCGGCTTCAAGGGTTCAACTACTGGCAAACCCGCAAGTGTGGTCGCGTCAGCCGACTATGACTTCACGGCCTCACCCAACGGCGTCCGGTGGACTTGGGCGGCCCAAGGTGTTTCGAATCTTCAGATTGACTACCTGAGTATCAGTACGGAAGTACCGGGCACCAGACTCTTCGGTGTTACTCACACCAGGATGTGCGGGGACAACGGCGCCAAGGTGGACCCGATATCGTTCACGATTCTCGATGTCGAGGTCGTGCCTTCCTACATTTGCGGCGACGCCAACGGTGACGGCGCCATCGACATCTCTGACGCTGTCTTCTTAATTCAGTACATCTTCAGCGGTGGACCCGCTCCGAATCCGATTGCAGCCGGCGACGCCAACTGCGATGGGTCTGTTGATATCTCAGACGTGGTCTATCTGATTCAATATATCTTCGCAGGCGGCCCCGCTCCCTGTGGGGCGTGCAAGTAGCGGACAACTTCCGCTAGCAAGCTGTCCGATGCTCTAATACCCAGGCCGGAAATCTATTACAGGATTTCCGGCCATTTGTAACGAGGGGCGCTGTTTCCTCGCCAGGAACTGTCTCCACCAGCATGTCCCATCCTTGACAACGCTGCCGATTTTAGTATATTGAGTCTGGCCTTTCGTCGAGAGGGAGCAGACTATTCTTCGAAGCTATAATTTCATCAGAGTCGTTGCTGTTCTGGTAATTACCGGTGCATCCGTCGCGTCCGCCGAGGTCGTGAAGCACCTTGACATGTCCACTCCGGGCGACCGGCTGCCGTATCGCCTCGACTTCGTCCGCCCGATGCAACCTCCCGACCTTGAGTTCACCGCCAGCGACATTAACGGCGATGGCCGGCCCGAGTATCTGGCCTCATTCTCCCACCCGGTTC
Organism: uncultured bacterium; assembly: GCA_963726455.1. Lineage (GTDB taxonomy): Bacteria > Zixibacteria > MSB-5A5 > CAIYYT01 > CAIYYT01 > CAIYYT01. The sequence goes on along the minus strand of CAVSCK010000004.1, from coordinate 1,036,561 downwards.
CGAACTGCATGTGGAAGAGTGCCGTGATAGCTTATGACAGTCCACTGACTGGACACGCACTTTTCCAATACAACGGCCCCGATGCCTGGGCGCACCAATGGTTTGTCGATTATCTGGATTGCATCGGTTCGCCGGCGGATGACATCGTCATGGTCAGAACACACGGCGATACCGCGTTCTTAGAGATCGTCGCATATGACAGCTTAAGCAGTTCCACGGATACAACTTTCGTCGTCGCTGCGATTGGCAAGAATCTAGATCCCGCCGGCTATTTCCATGACCTGACCATCACCCCCTTGACAACGATAGATGTCAACGGCGACGGCTACAAAGACCTGATCTATAGCCGCTCAGTCAAACCGGATAGCGCCTTCGAACGCGCCGTTATCGCCTATGACCTGAAAAACCAGAAACAAATCTGGCTCTTTCCGGTAGCGGATGCTGTCGGCCGACCTGCGTTTTCGACAGTGCGATTGGCCTCCGGCGCAACTGTCTTCGTATTTACCACCAATGCCAGCGGCAACGCCTACACGTCCTCCAATGACATGACCAGCAAGAATGGATATGTCGTTTGCGTGGATATCAACGGGAAAGAAAGATGGCGGCACACCGCCTGCGAGGCCTTCTGGGGCGCGCCCCTGCTTGTCATGGATGTCAACGGTGACGGTGTGTCTGAAGCCGTGGTTGGTTTCCACCATCAGGATGAGCCAACTAGTCATAGCATTTCGGCCAAGTGCTTCGATATCGAGTCCGGAAACCTCCTCACCAGTTCGGAGCAGTTTCCCGGCACTGGTATTGACCTGAAAGCGTTCGTCGATTCAACGTCCGGAACCCGCAGCATCCTCGTATACGTCAGCAATGATAACGAGCCTTACTTGCTGCGGCTGGGCACTGACCTCCGGGCTATTTCCCGCGTCGGTGGTGTGGCAATCTTCACCGTGGCCGACCTCAATCACGACAAACACCCCGAGATTGTCGCCCTGAGCGGAACCAATCGTTATGCCGTTCTTGACTCGAACTTCGAATTGCTCGCCGTTGCCGTCCCCAATGAAAATGCCGCTAACATTGACACTTCCGGTCTGGCAGGATTCACCGCCGTTCGCGATGGCAACGCCTATAGTCTGCTCTCGATCACCAAGCGGCCACTGCTGGAATATTGGTATGCCAGATACCAGTGGCATCTGGCCATCCTTATTGCGCTTGTTGTTGTGTCTTTCGGATTCTGGTCGTTTCGGTGGTTCAGACGTTTGTATCTCGCTGCCGCCGGATTGCCCGGTCTCGATAAAGTTGACTCACTGGTGCTCGTGCTCGACCGCAAGGGGCACGTCACCTATGTCAATGATCACGCGCTGGTCAAACACTTGCTGTCGCCGCAAAACCGCCATCAGCGGTCGTATCGGGAGATTCTGAGTAAGGCTGCTGCACCGGTGTCGCGTCAGATTGACAAGTCCTTCGAACAACCTCTGAAGTCATTGCAGGATCAAGTCGAGATTGACGTCGACGGCGCCACGGCGAATTTGTTGGTGGCCACCTATCCTCGCATCGACCGCAACAACAAGTTCCTCGGCAAGGTGGTATTGATCGAGAACATTACGAGCCGCGCCGACTGGCAGCGCAAGGTCGTATTGGGCGAGGCGGCACAGCGTTGGCTGCACAAACTCAAAGGCAATCTTGCGACCGCGCGACTTTATCTCGAAAACCTCGAAGAGGACCGACGCCTTGATCCAACCGCACGCGAGTTTGTTCTGACTGACTATCTTCCCGCCGTAAAGAATCAAATTCGGGAGACTGCCGAAACCGCCGGCAAGATCCTGCGATTCTCCTCCATCAGAAAACCCGAGTTGATGTCTTGCGATGTCAACGCTTTGGTGGATCGTGCCGTCGAGCCGTATCTGGCAAACCCCAAAGAGAATCTTACTGTCGCAAGAATGCAACAAGATCACCTGCCGTCAATCGACGTTGATCCCGGCCAGATTCGCGAATTGATAGATAACCTGTTATCCAATGCAGTGTTCGCGATGAAAGCCGGGGGCAAACTCACAATAAGGACGGGCTTGGCAGATGTTTTGCCCTTGGGAAGTTCGAGGAGGATGATTGAAATCGTGGTTGAAGATACCGGCATCGGCATCGACGCGTCTGATCTGGAACGAATATTTCAGCCCGGTTTCAGCAAGGCAGGGGGGACCGGCGTGGGACTGGCACTGGTGAAGGAAATTGTCGAAAACCACGGCGGTCAAATCGATGTCGTGAGTCGCCCCCAAGAGGGCACTCGCTTCACCGTGAAGCTTCCGGTCAATGGAGATTCCGACCGATGATTGACAATGCCGCCAAAAGCAAGGGCTTGATTCTCGTCGCCGACAATGAACCGGCGTTCGCCAATGGCTTTCGGCAGATGCTGGTCAATAGGGGATACGATGCCGACGTGATCACCGACATCGACAAGGTGGCGAAGTCAGTCGCCGAGCGCGAATACGATCTCGTGACTCTCGATCTCGACTGGGGGCATGGCGATAAGAACGGTGTCGATGTCCTGCGCGCCATTCAAGCTGTTGATCCGTTGCTTCCGGTTGTGATGCTGACCGGCCAGGGTTCAATTCCAACCGCTATTGAAGCCACGAAACTAGGCGCTTTCGACTATCTGGACAAATTGGCCGAGCGCGACAAGACGATGGTAACGATCGGCAACGCCATCGAAAGCGGTCGCTTGAAACGCGAGAATCGCTCATTCCTCAACGAAATTCGCCGGAAATATGAAATCATCGGCAGCAGTCCGGCGATCGGTACGCTGCGAGAACAAATACAACGTGTCGGCCCCAGCGACAGCGTCGTTCTGATCACCGGCGAAAGCGGAACCGGCAAGGAACTCGTCGCGCGGCAAATACATTACCACAGTCGCCGTCGCGAGGCTAAATTCGTCTGCATCGACTCCGGAACTTTGGCTGACACTCTCGCAGAAAGCGAACTGTTCGGTCATCGCAAAGGAGCATTTACAGGCGCTCTGGCTGATCGCGCCGGCCTTGTCGAGGAGGCCGAAGGCGGCACACTGTTTCTCGACGAAATTACCAACGCCTCGCTCGCACTACAGGCCAAGCTGCTGCACCTGATTCAGGAGCGCGAATATCGCCGTGTCGGCGACAACGAGAATCACCGCTGCAATATTCGTATTGTTGCCGCCAGCAATCAGGATCTGGGCTCACTTGTCAAGGATGGCAAGTTCCGCGAAGACCTGCTCTATCGCCTGAAAGTAATCGAACTTGAACTTCCTCCGTTGCGTGCTCGCAAGCAGGACATACCCGTGCTTGCGGCTCATTTTACTGAGATCAAATCCCGGCAGTGCAATGGCTACGCCCGTCGTCTGGCGCCCGAGGCCGTCAATCTCCTGCTCGAATATCAATGGCCCGGAAACGTCCGTGAGTTAGAGAACACCATCGAGCGAATAGTGATTCTGTCCAGTTCACCGGAAATCGGTGTCGATGAACTCAAAGCCATGCTCGGCAATTTCTGGATCGAAAAAGGCGCCGTCCTGCGCTCTCTGGACGACATGACCAGGGAGTTTCGCCGCGAGTGTATCATCAAAGCCCTGAATCTCGCCCAGGGGCGCGTGGTCAGGGCCGCCGAAGTGCTGCAAATCGACCGCACCCACCTTTACAAACTGATCAACGAATACCAACTCAAAGACATCTCGTAGCTCATTTGACGCATTTTTGCCACAAGCAGACACCGCATTTGTGGCAGGTTTACGACATCCCTGATTAAGCTTCACATTTAAGGAATCAAAACCGTCGATCCAAACGTGAATTAGGTGCGTTTCTGCCTGCATGTCACGTCGGGCACACGGATTGCTTTTACTCTGGCTGAAAGCGGTTGCGATGATTGGAACCTCAGCGCGACTGGCTGAATAACCTCAAAAGTCCGTCCGGGGGCGTTACGGAGGCGGGGGTAGGAAACCGGCGGTATGGTGACATGCCGCCGGCCCAATTTTGAGTGCCGACAGAAAATCCGTTCGTCAACTTCCATCATAGGTTATATTTCTTGTCAAGCAAACTCGCACCGGTCGGTAGTCGACGTCTTAGTGACAGTGCGGCACGTCGAGTGCGCAAATCGGGCTGGCCGGCCGATAAATAGTACATACATGGAGGTCACTCGTACTTGCCTGCCTATTCGACAAAGATGAACCTCTTCGGAACGCTGCGCCGGTTCCGGCACACGTTGTTGCCGCTGCCAGTGAAATATGGCGGCGAGTTTCGTCGGTTACTTCGGTTTCTCAACGAACATCAACATAGTACCCGCGAAGAACTGGCCGATTTTCAGTGGCAACAACTCCGGGCCCTCCTCGATTACGCTTACGAGCATGTCCCGTATTATCACCGCAGTTTTCATGCTCTCGGTCTCCACCCGTCGGACATCAAGACGCCGGCCGACTTCGAGCAGCTTCCCGTGTTGCACAAGGAAGACGTTGCCGCACACAACGTCGAACTCCGCTCCGACGAGTTCGAACGCTTCCATCCCATACCGACCACGACCAGTGCCACCACACGTGACGGCCTCACCACTTACCGTTCGGAATATCTCGAAGAATATCGTCGCGCCATCGTTTGGCGGCATTTTCTCAACATCGGCTACCGTTTCCGTGATCGCCGTGCGCAGCTCACGGTGCCTTTGAAATTTGTCCGTGACCCCAAAGACATGCCGATTGATTTTAACGAGAATGCACTCCTCATCGATTCGCGCAGTGTTACTCTCGAAAACTGTCCGCGTATCTACGCCCGGCTGCGCAAATTTAAGCCGCGTTTGCTTTATTGCCAACCCGCCAACGCTGCCATTCTGATTGAGTACTTCCGTCAGCAAAATCTTTCACCCATACATATTCCAGTCGTCATCAGCGTGGGCGAGAAACTGTATCCCGAATACCGCGACCTGATCGCGTCTTTCTTTGGCACCCATATCATTCAATATTACGGCAATCGTGAAAACACCGTCTCGGCCGGCGAACTAATGGACGGCAACCTTTATATCAATTCCGAATATTGTTATGTCGAATTTCTCGGCCCTGACGGACATTCGGCAGGGCAGTCACCCGGCGATATCATTACGACGTCACTCCAGAACTACGCGTTTCCCATGATCCGTTATCACACCGAAGATTTTGGAGTTTCGCGCGGCTATCCCGACGGCGCTTCACGCAATTTCGAGGCAATGGAAGTGATCGGTGGCAGGGGGAAGGATCTTCTGCTAACCCGCAATGGCTTGATGGCGCCCCAGATCATTCCCGTCATTGAACGCGCCTGCCCGGGGAAATACAAACGCATCCAATTGGAGCAGACCTCCGTTGATGATTTGGTCATCCGCGTCATTCCGCGCGAAACCTTCGACCGCCGCCACGACCCGTCCATCATCGCCGCCGCTTATCGAGACTGCTTTCAGAATCAATTCAAAGTGTCGGTCGAACTGGTCGAACAGATCAACCGCACCGACTCCGGCAAATACAAATTCGTCATCTCCAACCCCGCCATGAACTATCTTCGCCAAAGCAATTCCTCTCGCACCGACTGACCGGCCTGCACCACTCGTCCACAGACTTTCTTCGGAATTGGCACGTAAGTTCTCAGAATTCATTGTGGATAATCTAGCTAACTGACGTAACAGTTTCTGTATCAGTTGTCAAAAACTGCCGGAACTCGATTCCGACAGACGCGACGGCACCGCCTGAGCGATGCGTTGCGAAACTAACAACACCTTGCAGGCGGCCGACGATAGGTGCCAACTGGCAATGGAATTGGCGTTTGCGCCGCGTCCCGCCACAGCCGATTGCACACGGAAGGAGAAAACATGAGACAAGGGTGCATGCGCTTCGCCGGCATCATTGCAGCACTGCTGCTGGCAATGGCCACCCCCGCTGCTGCCGTAATTCACGTAGTCAATGTTGGTAATTTCTTCTTTACACCCGCAAAAACGCACGTCTCTCCCGGAGACACCGTGCGCTGGGCATATTCCAGTGGTATTCAGCACACTTCCACTTCCGACCTCAGCTCCGTCAAGAGTTGGAATTCCCCGCTCCTGACTTCGCCCGGCCAATTCTTCGACGTTGTGTTTACCCTTGCCGATGGCCCGGGACCTTTTCCTTATCACTGCTCAGTTCATCCGCTGGCCATGATGGATACCATTTTCGTGAATTACCCCTCGTCAATTCACCTCATCAAGGTCGGCGATTTCGCCTTTACTCCGCCTCATACCACAATAAACCAGGGTGACACCGTAGTCTGGTCCTGGGCCAGCGGAACGCACACGACAACTTCCGACCCGAGCTCACCCAAAGCGTGGAATTCTCCGACATTGGCGAGTATCGGGCAGTTCTTCCAGGTGGTCTTTCACGTATCCGATGGATTCGGGCCGTTTCCGTACCATTGTGAGTTCCATCCGACGGTCATGTTCGACACGATCTTCGTCAATGGCGCCCCTCAATGTACCAGTTGTGGCGATGCCAACAGCGACGGCGGCATCGACATCTCCGACGCCGTCTTCTTGATTCAGTATATATTTGCCGGCGGGGCTGCGCCGGCCACCTGTGTCATTCCCAATGGCAAGGGAGACGCCAATGGCGATGGCGCAGTCGATATCTCCGATGCCGTCTATTTGATACAATACATTTTCGCAGGGGGCCCGGTGCCGCACTGTGCGTAAAGCGACGCGCTTGATGCTTCCCAGACGATTCTGCTGACGAGGGTCGCCGCAAAATCGGCGGCCCTCTTTCTATCGTAATCCTTTCCCGTTGTCTGTCAGTGAATTAGGTAGAATTCTTTTTCGAGAATGCTGTTGACACCACTTTGAGCGGTCGATATATTCGTACCGGAAGAGTACGGGGCTAACAATTTTGCCGGCATTGAGAGGAGGTCGAGCCATACTTGACAGGAGTCAAAGTTCGCGATGACGAGTCTTTCGAAAAAGCGTTGAGACGCTTCAATAAGCTGTGCGAGAAAAGCGGCATTCTGTCCGACATCAAAAAGCACCAGCATTTCGAGAAACCGTCGGAACGCAAGAAACGCAAGCTGAATGCGGCCAAGCGTAAAGCCCGCCGCTACAGTAGGGAAGACTAAGATGTCTCTTCTTGATACCCTAAATTCTGACCTCATAGTCTCCCTCAAGAAGGGGGACAAACTCAGGACGGAAGTTATTAGGGGGCTGAAGTCGGACATCAAGTACAAAGAGATCGACAAAAAGGAGCCGCTCACCGATGAAGATATGATCGGTGTGCTGGCTTCTGCCGCCAAGCGGCGGCGTGATTCGATCCAGCAATTCCAGCAGGGTGGACGGGACGATCTCGTCACCAAGGAAACCGGTGAGCTCGAAATCATCACCGGCTACCTGCCGCAACAGTTGTCGGATGACAAACTCGCGGAGATCGTCAGTGCCACGATCCTGGAAACGGGTGCAACTACGCCCGCCGACCTTGGCAAAGTTATGAAAGCGATCATGCCCAAAGTCAAAGGGCAGGCGGATGGCAACAAGATTCGCCAACTGATCGCGCTGAAATTATCGAATTAGCATCTCGTTTGACATCACGACACGGCGGAACCCTCGTTCCGCCGTTTTTGTTTAGCATCTTGGAACCGCGCCGTCAGTCATCGCCCGGTCAGTAACCGCGCCGTCAGGAACCCCTTCCTGACGGAATTGAGGACACTGGCCATCGTTCTTCAACGAGTGGATTCATCTTTTCATCACCCACGCCGGCACTGAGAATCCCCGCGTAGGGGATTGGTTTCCACGCCCACCGTATTCCTGCGAATCATAATTGACGAAGTTCTGACCCCCTCGCCGTCCCCTCAACTCCTCATCTTGATTTCCGCAATCTTCTCAATACTCCGAACATCTGCCGCCGTTCTCACTTCAATCCGCACGCCTCGGCCCTCGGCATACTTCGGCGCGCTGTCGATCACTGTAAGGATGGCTTCGGGAAGTTCTGCCTCGTGAATTTGCGTGATTGCCTTTTCGCCCAGTGCAAAGGAAGCCAGGAAATAACCCTTGCAAGGGGTCATATACACGACCGCACGCTTTTCATGTTTGAGCCGCAGACCCCAGCCGGTGGTCTTGCTCGCGTATCCCCACTCAACGGTGACAGGGGAGAATTTCGCGACGATCGACTGCTGCAGATTGCTCCAAAGCGTGGAAGACTCTCCCAACATCGCCGCCAACTCCTTTTCCTGCGGCGGCCGTGACTTGTCATCAAATGCGCTGAGGGCCATCAGTCAAACTCATACTTCGGATTCGGCGGCGTCTGTTCGAATTCCACGCGTCCGATCACTATCTCAGCGCGATTGTAGCTCTCTCCCTTCATCGGCGATCCCGACAAGCGGCGCAACATCGCCAACTGTCCGGTGTGCGTCAGCGCATCAGCAATCGGCCCCTGAAAAATGCGCGTCAATTCGTAGTGTAATGTCTCTCCCGAGGCCAGAGCATTATCGAACTTCTTCAGCGCCGCAAAGAATCGCGCGCATTCCGACTTCCAATCCTTTGGTGTCGACGAATTCCACTTCGGCTCTCCCGAGATCATTGTCAGCGCCCAGTCAAACAGGTCGCCCATATGCGCCACGATTTGCAGCGGTGTCTGCGATTTCGGTCCGGGCATAAACGAAGCAAATGATTCCGGCGCCCCTCGCATAGTCTTGGCCGCGCGATAGGCGAGAGTGGCAACCGTGTGCCTCAGCAATTCCACATCTGTCATTTTGCATTGTCCTTCCTGGTCAAATTGCCGGTGACTCTTACATATTACGTCTGCCGCCTTTTCATCGCAATCACATTACGCGGCCGCAAACCCAATCGATCCTGTGAGAAGTAAGTACTGTGCCGCGCTCATCGAACACCACTATGTGTCGACTCCCACAAACAACCGCGCCGTCAGGAATCCATTCCTGGCGGCGCGGCGTATCCCACGCGGGAATCGTTTTATCGCGTGTCTGCTATTCTTCAGCCGGAGGCGCCTTCGTCTCCATCGCCGCCTTATTTTCTGTGGCCGCACGTTGTGCGTCCGCGTCCATTTTCACGCGGCTGGCCTCCGACCTGGCCTGAATTGCCGCGCTGCTGGCTCGAATTTTGTCGGGCGCATAACCTTCCAGGATCGGCAATCTCTTGTCCTCATAGCCCTTGCGCTTTGCTACGACTCGATAAGAGAATGGCACATTACTGTTCCCGCCCTTAAGCTCGTTCACATCAAAACCGGTTGTGCCCTTCTGAACATACACGCCGCCGCAATCTCCCTCCAGTTGCACGAATACTTTCATCGGATACCTGGCATCTATCGTTACCGTTTGCAGGTAGACAGGATCAAGCTCGATATGCATTCTTCCGTTGATTAGCTGACCTTCTCCGAAATCTTCAAACCAGATCTCGGGCGATTCCTGACTATACAGAGCACGGTATTCCCCCTTGGCAGTCTGAACGGCTGCGCTCTTGCTTCCATTGACAAAGAGGTCATTGTCCGCACCAAGGTTCCCCTGAAACCAGCCGGCCCAGGAGTAGCCCGGGCGGGGAGCCGCTTCACCATAGACGCCAATTATCCGTCCGGTTCCTTCATTTGCCGCAACGAAATAGCCCGCTAATGCTCCTCCGGTACCAGTATTGGCCGCGTAGCCATAAACACCAATACAGTCGGTGGCGTCATCATTGTAGCCGCGCCCAACCACGCCGAAATGAGCCCCCGTGCCGGTGTTCGAAGTCGAAAAATATCCGCCGTGTGTATCACCCGATGACGTGCTGGTCGCAGTACCAGAGACGCCAAACACGTCCCCCGTCGAACTATTGGAAGCCGTACCCAGCGCACCATATGAACTAGCCGCGGACGCTGCTCCGCTTTGCGCGTAGCTTCCGTAATGCGATCCCGTCCCCGTCGAAGCTGCCGTAAACAGACCTGCATACACTGTGCCATTCGAAGTATTCTCTGCTCGTCCGTTAACCCCGTGAACCGGGCTGGCGGATCCACCGTAACCGTCCGCTTTCATGGCATAATGAACTCCGGTTCCGAAAACGGAGGTTGAGAAGTAGCCGCCGTAGGCGTCACCGCTTGAAGTGCTGGAAGCATAACCCTTGGATCCATAGGCATCGCTTGCGGAAGCACTGTAGGCATTTCCATTTATGGCATAATGGGTTCCTGTTCCCGAAGAGGTGGCTCTAAAGTTTCCCCCGTAAGCGGGACCGGTGGATGTATTGCTCGCCTCGCCCCAAACACTGTATATCGTGTTGGAAGTTGATGCCTCCGATGTGACGTAAGCCCCGAAGTGTATGCCGGTACCGCCAGTGGCGGCACTTATTGCCGCGCCGTAAACTGGGCCGGATCCCGCGCTGGCAGCTTCGGCACTCAGTCCGTAAGTGGCCGAGGAAGAGTTGCCCCAGCCCTTCGTGTAAAGCCCGTAATGAACGCCCGTACCGTTAGTCGTCGAGTTGAAATATCCGCCATAAGCGCCGCCGGTGGAAGTATTGTTGCCCCAGCCCTGCACACCGTAAACATCGCCGGCGGAAGCGCCTTGTGCGTCCCCCTTGACTCCGACGTGCAAGGACGTCCCGGCATTTGATGTAGTGAACAGTCCGCCATAGGCGTAGCCAGAGCTATTGGACGCGTTGCCCTTTACACCGACCATGTCCGAGCCACTGCTTCCCGCCGACTTTCCCAGAAACGCGGTGCCGGTGGTAGTGTAAACGCTATCCGGTCCGGCGACATTGACAAAAACTTCGTTGCAGTCGGCGCAGTCCACTCCGCCACCACTCTTGGCATAATTGGCCGTGTCGGCGTTCAACGCTTTGTATGCATAGCCGACACTGGTGAGGGCAAGTCGGTGCGTCGTTACCGATCCACTGCCCAACGAGACAGATAGAAAGCGCACCGAACCATCAAAGACGGCGGCCTGAATCGGAATGTATCGACCCAGCAACACGTCGAAGAGTCCGTTATTGACGATAACGCCTCGGTGCGACTCCGTCCAAAGCTGCGTTGCGCAAAGAGAATCAGCGCAAATGAAGAAGGCCAGGTCAACCGTGTCGTTAACCGGCGCACCCACCGCATCGGTAAGCCGCCCTTGATAGTTTACTGATAACGGAATCGCGCCGTATGAGTATGACGACCACACGGCCATCAAAACCCATACGATAACCCAGGTTCTACCAATGTACTTCATATGTTACTCCTGCGTGATAAATGTCAAAGGACGGACTTTTCCCCCTGAACATGAAAGCGGATACGACTTCATCACCCGGCTCTCAATTCTTAATCTGCTTTGTGTTAATCTAAAGCTAATCTAACTGAAGTCTTCGACACTGTCAAGACAGAAGAAGTCAAGCCCCTTATTATGCTCAACATCATAGCGGAAAAGTTCTGTATTGTATCAATTTATGCCACGGAAGTAATTCGTGACCAATCGTCACTGGCAACCGGCAACGCAGGGGAGATAGATTGTATGAACGTGCTTCGCCGGCAGCGAGGCGTGGAACGGGTATCTTATTCTGATGCTGTCTGTGATGTTTCGGCTATTGAGAGTTCGGCGCGGTCTCCCACCCGAGGCAAGAGTACGTCAAAACAGGTTCAGCTTTGACTAGGGAAGATTACAGCGTCTGTCCTGTCACTGAACTCAGTTTTCTGATGATCTCGACATTATGAAACGGCTTGGTGATATAATCGTCCGCGCCCGCGCGTAACAATTCGCGTGCGCTGAATTGGCTATGGTTGCCCGTCATTAGCAGCACCGGCAGTCCGGTATGGTCTTTCTTGATCGACCGCAGCAGGTCAATTCCCGACATTCCCGGCAACGTCGAATCGGATATGACCGCCGACACCTTGTGCGATCGCAATATCATCACCGCTTCTTCGCCGTTACCGACATCCAATACTGCAAAGCCACAACGCTCCACCACCTGCATGATGGCATTTCGCATCGCCGGCTCGGTTGCCACCACCAGGACGCGGGATCGCTGAGGGGAAAGTATCTTCTCAACTTTGGCCAGCAGCACTGCGCCCACGACCGGCTTGGTCACATAGCCGACGGCGCCCAGTTCGATACCCTTCATAACCGACTCATTGTCATTGAGCGAAGTCGTCAAGACCACCGGAATCTTCTTGAATCTCTCGTCCGCCTTGAGAAATCGCAGCATGTCGAATCCGTCCACCTCCGGCATGATCACATCAGAAACAATCAGGTCGACTGTACCATGTCCCTGTAGGAAATCGAGCGCTTCTTTGCCGTTGGTTAATTCCACGACTTCATAGTGATGCTTTCTGAGAGTGCCCCCCAGCAAGCGACGCGAGGTTAATTCATCGTCCACCACAACTATCATCATTTCCCGCCAACTTCTGACAGGAATGCCGTCTTCTGATTGAACATCTGTAGTTGCTGATCGATTTGCCCGACTATTCCAGCCGCGCCCTTAAGATTTCGAGCCGCTCCCATTGCCTCCAGCGCCGCTGCCGAAGCCCGAATCTGCATGCCGCCGACATTGGCGGATGCTCCCTTAAGCCGGTGCGCAGTTTTGCGAAGACCTTCAGCATCTCCGGACGTTACCGCAGCCGCCAACTGCTCCATGATTCCAGAGCTTTCTTCCTTGAACAAGGTCACCAGCTCTGCCAGCAGGCCGCCGTCCCCCTCGACCAACTCAAGCGCACCTGAATAATCGAACGCCTCAGGCGACTCGCCCCCAATTCTAACCCCATCTGTGTGGATTTCGTTCGGCAACATCGGAAATGACACCTCCGCCCCCGATTGTTCAAGAAATCGAGCTTCCCGCGACCACGCGACACAGTAATCGTGCCGTCACCGCGTGCCGCAAACAACAATTCCTGGAGCCCCCGCTACGCTTATGCGCACTTCTGTGCTACCTATTTGATCGGCAAAGTTTCGCCAAACTAAAGCGCTGCCCGAAAAATGGACATAGATATACTCGGCTTCATTACCTGCTGCGCAGTAGCCGCACAGAAGAGTGCGCTAGCTCTCTCCGCTCCGCGTTCCCCGTTCCGAGTTCTCCGCGCCGTCAGGAATCCAGAGGTTGTCCCACAAGTAGCATAAACGCTGTTGCGCCGGTTCCTGATTTCGCGCGGTCCTTTCGCAAGCCATTGATACAATTGATTCCTCAGCGCGAAATTGTGAACCGGCGCCTCCCGAAAACTGACCGAACAGAACTCTTGGGGCAACCTCTGGATTCCTGACGGCGCCAAATCCCCGCCAAACTATCCCAAATTCCTCAATTCAAATTCCCCTTGCTCTATGTTTTAAACATTTCTTACTTTTCCTCAAAATGCGGCCTTCGCTGTTTTTGAATGCTTTTCGCGTGGGCGGCAAAGATTGGGTAAGTTCCGGTCTCGTACTTCAGGACCGGCTTAGAAGGAAAGTGAGCTCTCTCGAGCGGCAGGCCGAGAGGACTAAAGCGCAGAACCTCCCGCGGTGCGGGAAACGGCTTATGTCCCACGGAGGGTTGTATGATCTTTAATGCCATAGCGCTTCTTTTTGTCGTGACGTTCCTGGCAATCGGTTCGAAAAAGGGCTTTCTCCGCGAACTGGCGGCCTTCTTTGGCCTATGTGCCGCGCTCGTGATTACCACCGGTAAACTTGATTTCGTCGCAGTCGGCGTATCCAACGCCATTGACGTCTCACCGCTGGCGGTCGCCATTATCGCCTACATCATTGTGCTCGGTGTCGTCTACGGCCTGTTTAAATTGGCCGGACGAATCGCAGAGAAACTTGTGTCGCTGCAAAACCTCGGCCAGAAAGATAAGTACGGCGGCGCGTTGATCGGCGCTGTTCGTGGTTGGATTATCGCCGGTGCAGTGTTGTTTGTCGCAATTCTGTTGCCGTTGCCGCGTTCTGTCTACTTACAGATGGATCAGTCGGTACTTGCCAAATCGGCCGCCAAAACCGTGCAATTCCTTTATGACGGCTCCAGCAAAGTGCATCGCACCTGGCCCGATTTCGTAGCCAAGATCGAAAGCACTCTGCGCACTCCCGCAGAGGCAGCCGATATCGAGAAGCCGCACAAGAGCAAGAGGTCGCCTGAGGCGGAACTCAAAGACGAGTTGGCCTTACGTGCCGCGCTTGACAAAGTGAATTTCTTTTACGGTGATGCCCCGCAGTTCTGAGTTAACCTAGGCATCGTTTGAATCCCTAACCGGCGGGCGCCGCACACGCCCGCCGTGTTATCTTTAACCCGCGCCCCGTGCGCGGCAGTCGTCCTCGCCTGCCGCGACTATCATATGGCTTGGGTCCCAACTTCCTCCCCTCGCCCTTTGGGAGAGGGGCCGGGGGTGAGGGAGCGCGCCGGTCATCTTGTGCCGCGACTGTCGACAACAACCTCAGTAGGACGAACATTCCTGTTTGTCCATTGCTCCTCAATTGAATCTTGCGCCCGAACGGGACAAACAGGAATGTTTATCCGACTTCCTCCCCTCGCCCTTTGGGAGAGGGGCCGGGGGTGAGGGAGCGCGCTGGTCGTTCGCGAAAGCAAGGGGTGAGGGAGCGCGCCATCCTCATGAATACCACCGAGCAGACAAATGACCGAACGGTTAATGGGTGAGGGAGCGCGTCAATCCCCCGTGCGCGGCAGTCGTCCTCGCCTGCCGCGACCATCGACAACTACCTCAGTGGGATGAACATCCTTGTTTGTCTTCTTGTGAGAAACGCGGGTCAAAATCGCTTCGGTTCCTACTTCCTCCCCTCGCCCTTTGGGAGAGGGGCAGGGGGTGAGGGAGCGCGCTGGTCGTATCGCGAAAGCCGGGGGTGAGAGAGCGCGCTCGTCGAATCGCGAAAGCTGCGGATGAGAAGCGCTGCCCTACCTGAACACCACCCACATCGTCCTCAACCCCACAAACAACAACGCCACTGCCAACCCGCGTATTATCCACTTTCCATGTATCCGCGTCGAAATTCGTGCCCCGATTTGTGCGCCAATGACTACTCCGATTGCCAGCGGGATGATCCGCCCAAATCCCTCGGTCAATGTTCCCTCCAGCAGATGCGTCATGCTTCCGCTAAACGCCATCAGCGCCAGTATGAAATGCGAGGTCGCGGTCGCGATGTGCACCGGGAAGTTCAGCAAGTGCACCAGCGCTGGCACATGAATTATCCCACCGCCGATACCCAGTATGCTCGAAAGATATCCGACAGCGAAGCTCAGGCCGATACCGATCCAGGGATGATAAGAGAAGATATGCGTTTCGCCGCTAGCATCGGTCAGCACCACTTTCATCCTGCCGCCGGATGCTGGCTGTTTGTGTTCGTCGTTTTGCGGCCGCACCAGCAGAAACACCGATGCCACAATCAGCAGGGAGCCGATGATGACGTCGAATGTTCCGCGCGGCAAATACGAAGTCGACAGCGCTCCCAAAACTGTCCCCGGCAAGGCCGCTGCTGCAAACATGAATCCCGACTTGAATTCAACCCGCCCCATTCGTGCATAGGCAAACGATCCCGAAGCCGCATTGAAGAACACTACCGCCAGGGAGATACTCGCAATAATGTCAGGCGACTCGTACGGGTAAAGCCACAGCAGCACCGGCACCAGCAGGAATCCACCACCGACGCCGATGAGAGTCCCATAAGCGCCTACGACTAATCCCAAAATCGCAAACCACAGAAAGGCCATCTCGATCAATTACGGCGCTTCAAGTATAATCCACAAATTCTCAAGCATATTTTAGAAGCTATTGGGTTCTAACAGCTTGCACAACTACCTCAAACTCCACACCGCACTTCCTCATTACGTAGTATAGTAGTATGACGAACTACCGCCCGACGTCGATGGGCTTGACGACGAAAACCGATTCGCGGCAACGCGCTGCCACCGACGTTTCAAAAGATCAGAAAGCTACACGGCTGAGCCCGCCAGAGGGCTCGGGCTCAGCCGTTCAGACTAACCTCGCGTGTCGAACACGCCGCACCGGATTCTTCGCAGCGGCAAGTTGTCAATCGCTTCCTGGACGAATTCATGAACAAAGAATATCCTGCTCACGAGCACCCGATCGCCCGCGAACACTATCGCCGACTCTTTTCCGAACTGCTCCCCGAATTTCTCGACCTGCAGTCGACCGTGCATCGGATAACATCAACCGACGTTCCTTCACGAACTTCGGTTCGAAACATCGTCGTGCTCGGCGCCGGCTATGGCGGATTGACTGCGGTTCTGCGCATCTCTCGGTTATTTCGCAAGAATCCGGGCTATCAGATTCATCTGATCGACCGCAATCCGTTCCACACGCTCAAGACCCAGCTCCATGAAGCCGCCGTCCGTCATGCACAGGTCACCATTCCCATCGAGCGCATCATTCGCAAACAGAACATCGTCTTCCACATGGGCAACATCACTGCGATTGATCTTGACGGCAGATCGGTTCAGCTTAAGGCCGAGACAATTCCCTTTGATTATCTTGTCATTGCCATCGGCAGCAAGACTCACTATTACGACATACCAGGTCTTGAACAATACTCTTTGTCGCTTCAGTCTCTTGACGACGCCCAGACTATCTACAACAGTATCAAACAGCAGTGTGCGCGCGCCGCGCTGGAACCTGATAGCGAACGTCGCCGCGAGTTGTTGCGCTTCGTGATTGGTGGCGGCGGTCTGACCGGGGTCGAATTTGCGGGTGAACTGGCAGACTTTGTCGAACGCTGCTCACATGAGAGCCATCTCGATCGCACTGAATTCGAAATCATCGTCGTCGAAGCCGGTAGCCGCATTGCGCCGACGCTGAGTGAATCACTCTCGGAGAAGGTCGCTGAGAAACTGGGCGCCAAACACGTGGAGATTCGCACCGACACCAAGATTGTCAATTGCTCTGCCGATACGGTTTCCTTCTCAACTGGTGAAACCTTGAAAGTCGGTTGCCTGATCTGGACTGGCGGAATTCGTATCAGCGACTTGATAGGGAAGAGCGGCATCAAAACCGGCCCGCAGGGTCGCGTCATCGTCGATCAATTTTTGCGAGTCGACGGCTATCCTTACGTCTACGCCATTGGCGACAGCGCGCTCGCGATCAATCCCTTTACCGGTGACCCCGTTCCCGCCGCCGCCCAGTTTGCGTTGCAACAAGGGCGGCTGGTTGCGGAGAACATTCATGCCGACGCCGTGCACGCTGCCGGAAGATCATATCGCCCGCGTATGCTCGGCGAAGTGATCAGTCTGGGCCGGCATCTGGCGGTCGGTTGGCTGGCGCTGCCATTGATTCAGAAAATCACGTTCGTCGGTTTCCTCGGCAGTCTCGTCAAGACGGCTACCCGGGAGAAACACATCTTTTTGCTAAAACGAGAAAGTAGAAACTGGATGGCATACTAGGATTATGAACGAAAAGAACGATTCCCAGCAAGTGCTCGATGACAAACAGCCCGGTCGCGACCCACAACTATCAATTCCGCTGTCACTCAAACTGGAACACCGGGACATTCATGCCGAATTGGCGAACGCCATGCGCGAGCCCGGCCTCATTGGTGAGGCCGCCACCGCCGTTGATCGCCTGCTGCAACCTCACATTGTCAAAGAGGAGCAGTTCGTCTTTCCATTGCTCGGTTTGCTTGACGATCTCATTGCAGGTCGTTCGTTGTCTGATGTCGACGATATTATTGCCATGGCCGAGCGCCTCAAACGCGACCTCCCCGAAATGCTGACGGAACATCAGGCCATCATTGCCGCGCTTCACAGTCTCGCGAGCGCCGGCCGAACCGCTGACCGCCTGGAATACGTCCATTTCGCCGAACAACTCAAAGCCCACGCTCAAACTGAAGAGGAAGTCCTCTATCCCGCTGCCATCCTCGTTGGCGAATTCCTCAAACTCAAACTCGGCAAATAGACTTCTACGCCTTCCGACCGTTCCCGTTTCCACTTGCACCATACCACGTCTCCCTTCAACAAAATTCAGTAAAAAGTTGTGTCAGGTCTTGCGCACGACGAAGTCGGGCGTGTGACCTGACACAATCAATAACGTTTCTCCCCTCGCCCTTTGGGAGAGGGGCCGGGGGTGAGGGAGCGCGTCTGAACCTGTGTCCTGTGTTATCTGAGCCGGGGCTGAGGGAGCACATTTTGTCTGCGGCAGTCGTCCTCGCCTGCCGCCTCCCAACGATGAACGCGTGTTTCTCCCCCTCGCCCTTTGGGAGAGGGGGCAGCGGGTGAGGGAGCCCGTCTGAACCTGTATCTAGTGTTGGCAGAGCACTGGGTGAGGGAATGTGTGTCCGCGCCTGTGTCCAGTGTTCCGTGCGCGGCAGTCGTCCTCGCCTGCCGCGTCGGTTGTTGTGTCAGGTCCTGCGCACGACGAAGTCGGGCGTGTGACCTGACACGATTGACGACATTGCTCCCCCTCGCCCTTTGGGAGAGGGGGCAGCGGGTGAGGGAGATTCCTACTCGTTCCTCAACGCTTCCACCGGATCAATATGCGCCGCTCTTGCCGCCGGATACAAACCCGCGACGAGACTGACACCAATCCCGATTGCCAGCGCGATTCCGACCAGCCAGATCGGCAGCGCAAACAATTCCGTCTCCGGTATGCCTTCACTGATCATGATCGCGCGAGCGATGGCCGAAACCAGTCTCGTTATCAACCATCCGAACAGAATCCCCGTGGCAGCGCCGATCGCTCCGATCACGCCGGATTCCGCAAGGAACAAGTAGCGAATATCTCGTTCGTCGGCGCCCAGCGATTTCAGCACGCCGATCTCGCGTTTCCTCTCCAGAATCGACATCACCATTGTGTTGATGATGCCCAGTGATGCGGTGATCAACGCGATCAAACCAACCACTCCCAGCGCCAGATCGAAGTAGAAAAAGAATTTCTGAATCTCCTCAAACTGTTCGGCGAAGCTGAATGTCCTGAACCCCAGCGCCTCGACCGAATCCTTCACGGTCTTGTAGAGGATGTGTGGATCGAGATCAAGTGTCACTTGCGGATAGTTCTTCCCGCCGCCGCCAGCTGACGGAAATATATTGCCGCTACTGATTGCCGTGATAATGCTCGCGGGATCGTCGGTAAAACCGTTGCCGGTGAATTGCCGCGCAGTCTGCACGGGAATCATTATCGATCCCGATCGGAGGTGTCCCAGCCGCCGTTCTTCAAGTATCCCACAAATCGTCAGCGTATCCTTGATCTCTCCTCTGGCGTTCAAAAATCCTTTGATGAATCGGCTCAGCGCGTCGTTGACTTCCGTGCGAAATAGAATTCTGCGATAGTCTGCCGAACGCAGCAGCGAGTCCGCCGAAATTCGCCCGACCAAATCGCGAACTCTCTGTGGGCCGTCCGCGACCACATACGCCAATCCGCTGTCGATGCTCGATACTCTGACTGTCAGCACAACCTGTGAACCGATCAGCGAGTCGGGCGCCTTGAATCCGCGCTCTCGCAAATACTCACTCGTGACCAGCGCCTGGCGCGCACTGTCATTGTCAAACGGTTTGCCTGCCAGAATATTTGAAAAGAGCTTGGTGCTGATTGCCGATTGTGACAGCGCCTGCGCCCTGGTAGTGGAGCTCGAATCTCCAATTTGTGCGCGCACTTGGAAGGCGTCATATGGATAAGCCAATCTGACGCCCGGGACCTTGGCGATTTTGTCCAACGCCGCCTGATCAAGCGGCGCAACTGTCGCCGTGTCATTGTTGCCGGAGTTGGTTTTGGGGAACACCTGCATCGTCGTGAAGAGTCCCAACTGCTCGAACTGCCTGGACACATATTCCTGATTTCCGGCACCGAAGGACAGCATCGCCACGAATGCGGCAATGGCGATCACAACTCCGGAGGTCGTCAAAAACGTCCGCAGCTTCATGCGCCAGAGATTTCCTGCCGAGACCGAAACGAAATCTACAAACTTCATTTGGGCGGCCCCCCAGTAGCAGGATTTATCGTTTCCTCAGCCAATTTGCCGTAGTTCATGTGCACCGTCCGATGTGCGTACTGCCTCGCCAATTCCATATTGTGCGTGACCATCACCACCGTCAAGCCGCTGCGATTCAACTCTGCCAGCAACTCGACTATCTGTTGCGCGTTATCATGGTCAAGATTGCCCGTCGGCTCATCGGCGAACAACACCTCCGGTCTTTTCACGATGGCGCGCGCAATGGCCACGCGCTGCTGTTCGCCTCCCGACAGATCCGCTGGACGATGCGTAATTCGCCCGGACAATCCTAGTTGGTCGAGAATCGCCAGTGCGCGGGAACGTCGCTCACGTCGCGGCGTGCCGTCGAATAGAAGTGCCGCTTCAACGTTCTGCAATGCGGTGTAATGCGAAATCAAATTGAATGTCTGAAATACCATCCCCACCTTTTTGGCACGGTAGGCGGACAATTCCCTGCGAGTCTGCGCGAACAACGAGCGCCCTTCGACCTCGACCTGCCCGTTGGTGGGTGTGTCGAGTCCCGCCAGCAAATTGAGCAGCGTCGACTTGCCGCATCCCGACGATCCGACAATCCCGACAAAATCCCCTTTGCCGATTCCGAGTGTCACACCATCCAATGCCCGCACTTCATAGTGTGCCCGCCGATAGTACCGGCACAAATCCAGCGCCCGGATCCAATAACCTTCCGCCATCACCGAATTATCGCATCCGGCATACAGTTGAGCAATTCAAATTCGTATTTATTCAACGTCACTGTTTCGTACTTATTCAACACTACATTCATAAACGATCCCGCACACTCAAAGTTGCATGCGCAGACCTTGTCCCGTGCCCTGCAGTCGTCCTCGCCTGCCGCGTCCCGACGATGGAGTCGCTTCCCCCTCTCCCTTTGGGAGAGGGGCCGGGGGTGAGGGAGCGCGCCCTTGTTCGTGTCAGCTGTTAGCATGGCCGGGGGTGAGGGAGCGCACAAGTCCTCAAGAAATATCCTCGCCGCACTATCAGTGCCCCAGTCCGGATAAACATTCCCTGTTTGTCCTTTCTGTTGTGTCAGGTCCTGCGCACGACGAAGTCGGGCGTGTGAACTGACACGATCAATGACGCTTCTCCCCTCGCCCTTTGGGAGAGGGGCCGGGGGTGAGGGAGCGCGCCCATGTTCGTGTCAGCTGTTTAGGCGCCGTCAGGAATCCTTTCCTGACGGCACACTGTGCGCGCCATCTGCCGACGCTAGCCGCATGCGCGAAGTTGTCATTCCCACGAAAGTGGGAATCCAGGCCGATTGCTCCTTGATTCAAACAGTGGTCGCGCACGGCATTGCGCCTTCTTCATCCATGTTGTGTCAGGTCCTGCGCACGACGATGTCGGGCGTGTGACCTGACGCGATCAAAGACGCTTCCCCCCTCTCCCTTTGGGAGAGGGGCCGGGGGTGAGGGAGCGCATCCATGTTCGTGTCAGCAGCTAGCAGAGCCGGGGGTGAGGGTGCGCTCCTGCATCAAGAAGAAAGGTGAGGGCGCGCGTACATCCACAAATTCCTTGCCACTCCATTAACACACTGCTACACTCACACCCCATAATGTCATCAGGAGGTCTGTCAATGAAACTACTCATCGTGCTATCTGTCCGCACTTCTCATGTCGCCGCTACTTGCGGCGGAATTCGATTATCTTCCCGATCATCCCGGCACTGTCAAGGTCACTGTTGACCGCCAGAATACGAAAATGTACGGTCTCGCCGCCGCGGACGCCGCGTCATTCAACGCCAATCTTGAACGACTCCGTGATCTGCTGATCGCGCCGCCGCAATTCAATCCTCCCAAAGGTGTGTCGATTGATGGCTACATGCGGGCCGACGATTACGTCCCCAAGACCAAGGGCGTTCCGGTACCGGCTTTTGCTCATATCTTTTCGAAGTCATGCTTCCGCGATAAGAAAACCAATCAGCCAGTCTTCTTTCAATTCCCGACCGACGAAATCGAAGTCATCGTGAACAACCCACGGGGCGGTCTTGACAATTATGCCAAAACCGATGCCGGAGTTGAGTTCTTTATTGAACCGAAACGCACCGGCGATATCGCTGGGTTTCCCTTGGTCCGTGATGACAATGGCGATGAAATCATAATCCTCAGCCGCAACGGCGAAATCCCCTGGGTGCCGGTCTCGCGCGAGGAATTAACAAACTACTGGATAAGCTTCTGGCAGAAGTTGGCGGACGAGACTCCTGAAGACAAGATGTCTCCGATGATTGTCAATGGCCACAAGGACGGTCTTGCGAAAATGTCGCCCGAGGAACGCAGCGCCCCCGCGCGCTATTTCCAGAAAGATGTTTATGCTCCACCGGTCGCGCCGATCGGAAGCGACCTCGGCCAGCCGATCGTCAAAATCAATCCGAAGTGGTGCGACCCATCATTGCCGCGCTCAGCCATTCAACTCATCGTATGCCGCTTCCGCTATTCCAATAATATTAATGCCGACAAACCTGCGCCGAATGAATGGGGCTCCGTCAGCGCCCTGCGTCTCTATGAATTCTTGCACTCCGCCGACTGGAAAACCATCGCCACGGCCCTGACCGCCAAGTAATCAAAATACTGCTCATCGAACTTCCTCCCCTCTCCCACTGAGAGAGTGGCAGGGGGTGAGGGCGCGCGCAAATCCGCAAGAAACCTCCTCGTCGCAAGCATTCCTCCCCTCTCCCTTTGGGAGAGGGGTCGGGGGTGAGGGAGCGCATCCATGTTCGTGCCAGAAGTTAGCAGAGCAGGGGGTGAGGGTGCGCGCCTGTCCTCACGATATACCCTCGCCGCACAATCAGTGCCCCAGTAGGATGAACATTCCTGTTTGTCCATTCTGTTGTGTCAGGTCCTGCGCACGACGAAGTCGGGTGTGTGACCTGACACGATTAATGACGATTCCCCCCTTGCCCATTGGGAGAGGGGCAGGGGGTGAGGGTGCGCGTAAATCCGTTGGCCCCCGATCAACATTTTTCGTTGACAGGTATGCCAAAGTCGGGGGTGAGGGAGCGCCCGAATTCTCAAAACACATCCTCGCCACACTATCGGTGCCCAGTAGGATGAACATTCCTGTTTCTCCATTTCCGCGACAATCCGTTTCTTCTTGACACGCCTCCCATTATCGCTATCTTACTCACAAATCAAATCTCTCAACTTGACCGGGCCAACTAACTCGGGAGGGCATCATGCCACGCTTGATATCGATTCTCACGTTGCTCGTCACCACTATTCTATGTGGTTCAATCTTCGCTGCTGCAAATGCACAAGTTCCGCAGTCCTCTAACAAAATGCCACTGGCCTACACCAAGAACATGGGCCAATGGGACGACCGCGTCTTGTTCTGCACGACTTCCGGCGGCGCGACCATGTGGTTTACGAAAGACGGCATCACCTACCAATTCATCAGCCGTTTCGAAACCGCCGCCGATTCCGCCTTCGGTCATTCCCGCGAAGGCGGGAATCCAGGCTCATTCGCTCGCTCGCGGCAGGAAGCTTCGCTATCCCCACTTGGGAGAACCTCTGCCATGGACGCTTTTTCCTCTCTTGAGAGGGGACCAAGGGGTGTGTCCTCCCCGGACTCCATCGACCAACTCGTCATCTCCGCCAAATTCGTAGACGCCAATCCCAATCCCGAAGTCGTCGCCGCTGGCCTCATGGAATACAAATGCAACTACTTCCTCGGCAATGACCCGACAAAGTGGCACACCGATGTCCCGAACTACGAATCGATCACCCTCAAAGATATCTATCCCGGCATCGACCTGAAATTCTCCAGCGACGTCAACAATCAGGCCTCCTACGAATTCATCGCCGCTCCCAATGCCGACCTCTCAAAGGTCAAAGTCACCTACGACGGCGCCGACGCCACCTCTCTCGATTCCGACGGCCAACTTCTCCTCAAAACCAAATGGGGCGACATGGCGGCAGCCATCACAACGCCCACGAATAGTTTTCTGTCAGGTACAGTCAGCTTCTCGCAACTGTCAGAGAAGACGATCGGATTTGAAACCAGTGGCGCAAGTCGGCAGGCGCCGGGTGCTATCGCAGTCGGGTTGGTCTATAGCACCTATCTTGGGGGGATATTCTGGGATGAAGCGCACGGCATTGCGGTCGATGGCAGCGGCAATGCCTATGTGACAGGCTGGACCTATTCTCCCAACTTCCCAACTCAGGATCCGATTCAATCGACGTTTCAGGGCGCCAGGGATGTTTTTGTGGTCAAGCTCTCCAGTTCGGGCAGCAGCTTAATCTACAGCACTTTCCTCGGTGGGGCGGACTACGATAACGCACAGGCCATCGCGATCGATGGCGGCGGCAACGCCTATGTGATGGGCTATACTAGTTCATCCGACTTCCCCACTCAGAATCCATATCAAGTTGACCAGGGTGGCCCTGACGCGTTCGTGACCAAATTGAGCAGTAGCGGCGACAGTCTGATCTACAGCACATACCTCGGTGGCGGGGGAATCGAAGAAGCCGGATGGGGGGACATCGCGATCGATGGCAGCGGCAATGCCTACGTGATCGGCAAGACCGGGTCTTCCGACTTTCCGACGTTGAATCCCTTTCAGGGAACGAATCATGGCGGTTTTGACGCCTTTGTGACCAAGCTCTCCAGTTCCGGCAGCAGTCTGATTTACAGCACCTACCTCGGCGGAGGAGGCGACGAGACTGGGGGCGGCATCGCGATCGATGGCAGTGGCTATGCCTACGTAACGGGCATGACTGGCTCGTCCAACTTCCCGACTCTAAATCCGTTTCAGGCGACGATTCAAGGCTGGGATGTTTTCGTGACCAAACTGTGCAGTAACGGCGACAGCCTCATTTACAGTACATACCTCGGCGGCGTGGATCCTTCCAGCGGAGTCGGTGACATGGGATATGACATCGCACTTGATGGCAACGGCTGTGCCTTTGTGACGGGCGTGACTGGTTCCGCCAACTTCCCGACTCTGAATCCCTATCAGGGTACGTATCAGGGTGGCATCGTGGATATCTTTGTGGCCAAACTCTCCAGTCTCGGCAACAGCTTGATCTATAGCACATACCTCGGTGGATTCGGCGGAGATTTTGGACGCAGCATCGCGGTCGATGGCAGTGGCAACGCCTATGTGACAGGTGAGACTAGTTCTCCCAACTTCCCGATTCTGAATCCCTTTCAGACAACGCTTCAGGGCTTCCAGGATATTGTCGTGTTCGAGCTCTCTAGTACCGGCAGCACTCTGATCTACAGCACCTTCCTCGGCGGCGCCGACGAGGATGGTTTACAACGGGATATTGGATTCGGCATTTCGGTCGATGGCACTGGCAATGCCTATGTGACGGGCGTGACTGGATCCTCCAACTTTCCGACTTCGAGTCCTTTTGAGGCAAATCAGGGCGTTAACGATGCTTTTGTGACCAAGCTTAGCCCTCCGGCTCCATATCTTTGCGGCGACGTCAACGCCGACGGTTCGGTCGATATCTCCGACGCCGTCTATCTCATCGCCTACATCTTCTCCGGCGGTCCCGCTCCTATTCCATCAGCCGCAGGCGACGCGAATTGCGACTTGGCCGTCGACATCTCCGACGCCGTCTACTTGATCGCCTACATCTTCTCCGGCGGTCCCGCCCCCTGCGCCTCGTGCAAGTGAATGAATTAATTGCTTTGTTGCTCTTTCCCCTCTCCCCGTGGGAGAGGGGCAGGGGGTGAGGGAGCGCGCATGTCCTCAGATGTTAGCATGGCCGTGGGTGAGGGACCGCGCGAATCTTCAACAACCACTCCTTGTTGTGGCAGGTCCTGATTCCGCGCCGATCGACAAGTCCTTTGACTCAAGACTACTCATCGCGCGGAATTGTGACCTGCCACTAGTCGAAAGATATTTGCGTGGCTCATTCTTCTGTTGCGTCAGGTCTTGCCAATCGCCTCGCTCCGCGAGGCGATTGGTGTGACCTGACGCATCTCAGCTGTCTCCCCGCGCGACTGCCACCGGGTGTGAGCGCGCAAATCTTCTTGACATGCCATTTATTATCGCTATCTTACTCACACATTAAATCTCTCCTCTTGACCGGGCCAACTAACTCGGGAGGGCATCATGCCACGCTTGATATCGATTCTCATATTACTGGTCATCACCATCCTGTGTGGTTCCATTTTTGCCGCCAACAACGCGTCAGTTCCGCAGTCTCTCAGCAAAATGCCACTTGCCTACACCAAAAACATGGGCCAATGGGACGACCGTGTCCTGTTCCGCACCACCTCCGGCGGTGCCACAATGTGGTTCACCAAAGACGGCATCACCTACCAATTCATCCGCCGCGTCAACACATCGGCATCTGCCGACCCGTTCGACTCCTTTGAGAGTCATCCCCGCGAAGGCGGGAATCCGGGCTCATTCGGCGACACGGACACGCGTCATACCCGCGAAGGCGGGAATCCAGGCTCATTCAGCGACACGGACACGCGTCATTCCCGCGAAGGCGGGAATCCAGAATCATTCGGGGCAGGGGAGGTAGGTCAAAACCGCTTCGGTTTTGACGCACCTTTTTCCCCTCTTGAGAGGGGACCAAGGGGTGTGTCCTCCCCGGACTCCATCGACCAACTCGTCATCACCGCCAAATTCGTCAACGCCAATCCCAATCCCGAAATCGTCGCCGCTGGCCT
The DNA here is from genome assembly GCA_963726455.1 of uncultured bacterium. Lineage (GTDB taxonomy): Bacteria > Zixibacteria > MSB-5A5 > CAIYYT01 > CAIYYT01 > CAIYYT01. Next base: position 1,010,082 of record CAVSCK010000004.1, on the reverse strand, counting down.
CCTGGAATACAAATGCAACTACTTCCTCGGCAACGACCCGACGAAATGGCACACCAACGTCCCGAACTACGAATCAATCATTCTCAAAGATATCTATCCCGGCATCGACCTCAAATTCTCCGGCGATGTCAACAACCAGGCATCCTACGAATTTATCGCCGCTCCCAATGCCGACCTCGCGCAGATCAAAATCACCTACGACGGCGCCGACTCCACCTCTCTCAATTCCGAAGGCAACCAGATCCTTTCCACCAAATGGGGCGACATGAAATCATCCCTGGTTTCGTCGCGCCTCGGCCTGCTTTCTGGCAAATGCAGTCTTTCGTGGGATTGTGACACACGAGCTAGTTCGGCAACCACCAAGGAGCCGAGTACTCGCGGGGTACAGCTTGTCTTTAGTACCTTTCTCGGCGGGGAATCTGCAGATTTCGGTTCGGGGATCGCAACCGATAGGGACGGAAACTCATATACAACAGGATTAACATATTCGCCTGATTTTCCAGAGAGGCAAGCAATCCAGCATGTGCCAGACAGCCTCCGCGCCAGTGCTTACATCGCAAAGTTTAGCCCCACAGGGACTCTAATCTTCAGCACCTGCTTAGGGGGGCAAGGGGACGACGGGGGGGCAAGTATTGCCGTGACCGACGGTGGCGACGTGTATGTAACTGGCGTAACCTCTTCAGGCGATTTCCCGACAAGGAATGCTTTTCAATCAATTGTGCGCGGAGCAACAAACGCATTCGTCGTTAGGATGGTCTCATCAGGCGACAGTCTTGTATACAGCACCTACCTCGGCGGAGAGGGAATGGATAGAGGTACTTCCATCGCGGTCAGCAGTGATGGGTGTGCCTACGTAACAGGCACAGCCTATTCTACGAATTTCCCCACAGACAACGCCATCCAATCGATATTCCAAGGGGGTAGTCGGGACGCCTTCGTCGCGAAGTTTTCTCCGGATGGTTCCGACTTGATCTTCAGCACTTATCTGGGAGGCAACGACCGCGATGACGGCCGGGGCATCGGAGTCGACAGCATGGGCTATGTTTACGTGGCGGGCATTACCACTTCCACCAATTTCCCCACTATGAATCCTGTCCAATCGTTTAATCGAGGCTATAGCGATGTTTTCGTAGTTAAGCTCGACGGTGATGGGAGCGATCTCATATACGGCACCTACCTCGGAGGCAGCGATAACGACGAACCTTGGGCTCTGGCTATAGATCTCGGCGGACATGCCTATGTAACTGGATACACATATTCTTGGGACTTTCCAATTCAAAATCCCTTCCAGTGGGGGCCCCGTATTGTAGATGCGTTCGTGACCAAGCTTTGTAGCACAGGCGACAGCTTGGAGTATAGCACATTCCTGGGAGGAGAAAGTCATGATGTCGGATTCGGCATAGCCGTCGATCAAGATCAGAACGCCTACGTTACTGGCCAGACTTGGTCATGGGATTTTCCAGTTGAGAATCCACTTTCGTGGTACGGGAGCATTTACAACGCCTTCGTAACCAAGTTGAACAGCACCGGTAATCAGTTGATCTATAGCACCCATCTTGGAGGATCGGGTGAGGATCTGGGATCTGGAATCGCCGTAGATCGTCAAGGAAATGTTTATGTCACCGGACACACACAATCCTTCGACTTTCCAACTTTGAATCCTTTTCAGGGATCGCATCATCCTTATAGTGAGGAAACCTTCGTCACAAAGTTCGCTGGCTTTCCTCCGCAAAACTGCGGCGACGCCAATGCTGATGCATCTGTCAACATCGCTGATGCTGTTTATCTCATATGCTACATCTTCCTCGACTGCACTTCCGCGTCAACGTCGGCTGACGCCGACTGCGATGGTTCCATCACGATTGCCGACGCCGTTTACCTCGTGAACTACATTTTTCTGAGCGGTCCCGCTCCCTGCGCCTCCTGCAAATAGGGGATTACACCAAAATAACAAGGCCGGGCTCCGAGGGCTCGGATCCGGCCTTGCTTGAGCAACTTGTCGTTACTACTAACCCGGTAACTCAAGGTCTTGTAGGTAGGTATGTAAAATAATTGCGGGCTTTGTTACTCTGTCTCCCTGTCCTCTGTTGTCCTCTATCTCACTTTCATCCCGGGAGGACAATCTCGCAATTATCCTCCCGATTCTAATCCCAAAGAAGCAACATTACTACGATGTCAAAACTGCGCTGCTTTGACGAAACTTCCCGCCATCTCAACTTTAGCGGTTAGGTCCTCAGTTTCAGTGAGGAGACCCGTTAGATCTCCCCACCAATCGGTAATGCAAAACGCTTCGTTAGAAACAGGTTGTCGTTTGACATTACTGTGATCCTTGACACGGTTTTGTTCAACCCATTTCTGCCCCTAACTCTAACAAATTGCATGCCCGCACTTCTCTTATTTGCCATTTCGTAACTGACTGAAATACAAGCTCTTAACTGAGGGGCATTCCGGCGCAGTCAACGCAGAGCAGTAACTGCGCCCATGACCTAAACAGAAATGTTGTCCCGAAAACACTAAGAGTTTGTGTGGCTTGAGATTAGCTGATCGCAGTTTGTGCGGCGCTTACGCAAAAAAAGCGAGTGTTGTGTGTTGGCTATTGCGGGGAACACAAGTTGGAGATCTTTGAATGCTTTTGGCTTGTGTCTAAACCAACAACAACACTCGGGTTTCCGGTGATTATATAATCAAGCCAGCGTTGACGCGCAAGTCCTTTTTGCATTTTTGTAGCGCCGAACACCAAAAATCTTGGTCGCCCCCATAAGTAGGAGGACTATCGAAACATGATCACAGACTTTTGGCGAAAACGGCGCAACAATGCCACAATCAACGAGAACCTGCGCAAGACCAACAAGTTAGACGTACCGGCGGGCCTCAAATCCCGCCCCCGGCTGCGCGCTTCATTCCTCGAACTCAATCCCCGCCTTCCGGTTGACGCCGCCGAAACCGACCGCGCGCGGCGGCAGCTCTACCGTTTCCTGCGCGACCACGTCCCCGTTCTCAACGCCGTCGTCTGGACCTGGGTGCGGCTCTGCGCTGCTGACTATGACTTCCAGGTCGTCGGCGATGTCTCGGCTTCCGAGGAAGACCGTATCCGCACGGCGCTTGCCGATCTTGATGCCCGCATTTTCCGCGACGGGCTGATGAAGCGCGGCGGCTTTCGCGAACTGCTACTCCAATTTTTCGAATCACTCTTCACCGACGGCGCCATCTGCGGCGAGCTGCAACTTACGCCCTCGCGCAATCGCGTCGAACGATTTCTGCTCGCGGATATGTTGTCCATCACGGTCGAGCAGGAGGGCGACCACCATCGGCTGTATCAATCTTTCGACGAACACAAAATCCCGCTCAACGACCAATCGATCTTCTACTACGGTCTCGGCACGCAACCCGGCAATGTTGTCGGCCGCTCGCTGCTACATTCGATTCCTTTCGTCGCCCGCGTCGAGCAAACCCTGATCAATGACATGCATCGCTCCATGCGCAGCTCCGGCTACCACCGCATTCACGTGCAACTCACGCCACCGGAACGCCGCGCCGACGAAACCGAAGAGGACTATTACCGCCGCGCCAATTCCTATTTCGATGACACCGTCGAGATGATGCACGACTTCGGCCCCGACAAGAATCCGGTCACCTGGAACGATGTCAAGATCGAATACATCGGCCCGTCGTCCAAATCTTCCGCGTCGACGGCTTGGTACATGAACCACAAGGCCATGATCGAGGACATCTGCGCCGGCACCAATCTCGCGCCCTTCATGCTCGGCTACGCGTATGGCACCACGCACAACTGGGCCGAGTTCAAGTATGAACTCGTGCAGCGGCAGGTCGCCACCGTGCAGCAGGCGGCGGCATCGCTGATTGATTGGATTGCCAACGTTGAACTGGCGCTCCTCGGATTCAATGTCGAAGTCCGTTCTCATTTCGACAACCGCATCACCATCGGCATCGCCGACCGCGCCCAGGCCGAAAAGATCATGCTCGAAAACATCATCACCAAGCTCGACAACAAACTGATCACACACGATCAGGCCTTACGCGAACTGTCACGGATGCAGTGATCCGCCAAGTATGGAATAGACGACCTGCGACGCTGCGAAAACGCAGCCCTCGTCCATCGCTAGTCTAGTCAGGAGAAGCAATGTCACCCTCATCATCCTCACACCACCCCGCACTTCATCCCCCAACACCCTCTTCCCCTCTCCCATTGGGAGAGGGGCTAGGGGTGAGGGAAGTTTGTTGCGATGTACGAATGGGTAATAGAATCTATGCCGGCGTATGCAAGTGTGAGCAGTTCGGTAGGATAAACATTCCTGTTTGTCCCTCTCGTAACGCGCCTTGCATCAAGAGGCCTCGTAGGTCAAACATTCCTGATTGTCCGAAGACAGGAGGAGGCAATCTATCATGCCCATGCGCGTAGGTGTAGTAGTTATAGATCAAAACCGCTTCGGTCTTGACGCTCTCTTTTCCAGCCGCGAGATGAGCCGTTTGTTGTTTTCCCCTCTCGAGAGGGGATCAAGGGGTGTGTTCCGTGTCCCATCGAAACACCTGTGTCTCACAGAATAGAAAGGTCACCCTATGCGCGTAGGTAAACACAGCCGCTGGCGAAAAGCCGTCACCGATCCCGTGCTTTTCTGCCGCGAATTTCTCGAACTCGATCCCCATCCGGGACAAGCCGCCTGGCTGACAAATTCAACCTGCGGTCAGAACCTGCTCGTGACCGGCAACCGTTGGGGCAAATCAACGATTCAGGCCGCCAAGATTATTCACCGCGCCGTCTATCGCCATCGCGACACGCGCTTCGATTCCGCGGGCCGTTACCGAGTGCTCAATGTTTCCATCACGCAGGATCAGGCCAACATCATCTTCACGAATTGCCTCAATCTCATCAAAGGCAAATCGCTGGTCGAGTTGCTCGTCGACAAAGTCACCTACACGCCGTATCCCAAAATCGAACTCGGCAACGGCGCCGAAATCACGGCCCGCACGTCGCAGAATCGCGGCGAACATATTCTCGGCCATGATTACGACTACATCAATTTCGACGAGGTCGCCTTTGAGTTGCATCCTGACTATGTCGTCAACGAAGTCTTGACTATGCGCCTCGCTGACCGCAAGGGCATGCTCGACCTGGTCTCGACTCCGCGCGGACGCAATTGGTTCCATCGCAAATATCTTGAACTCCAATCGCAACCTGATACGGGCTATGTTCACTCCGGCAGATCAACCGACAATCCCTTTCTCTCCAGCGAATACCTCTGCGCCAAAATCGAATCGCTGCCGCAAACGCGCGTTCAACAAAACATCTATGGCATGTTCGTCGATTCGGGAAATGCGGTGTTAGGGGAGGAGTACATTCAGCAGGCGCTGTCGCAATCAACCGGAATGTCGGAGAAACTACCGCATCATCGCTACATTCATGGCTGGGATCTCGCGCGCAAACAGACATATACCGTCGGCATTACGCTCGATGTCACCACGCGTCCGCACCAAGTCGTCAAACTCGAACGCTTCCATCGTCGCGACTGGCCGAACGTCTTCGAAACGATTCGCCAACGTCAACGCGAATTCGGCGGTGACACCATCATTGATGCCACCGGCGCCGGCGATGTCGTACTGCAGGAATTGCAGGACATCAAAGCCATCGGCTTCATCTTCTCGCCGAAATCCAAACCTGAGTTGCTCACGAATCTGCAATCGCAATTCGAATCGAGCAATGTCGCCATTCCGTCCATCGAATTGACGACGGCCAACAACGACTACTGGTCGTTTACCGAGGAATTACGTGAATTGAGTTGGGAGGAAAACACCACTGCCGATGCCTGTATGGCTTTGGCGCTGGCGCTGTGGCAGGCGAAAGTTGTTGCAAATCGTGGAATCAGCCCCGGCTTTCGCCTGAGTGAAATCTAATGGCGCCGTCTGAACAGCTTGACACCAACCAGACCGGTGCCCAACAGTATCAGCGTCGCCGGTTCCGGAATCGACGGCGGACTCTTTTCATCGCCGGTCGAATTGGTGCCGTCCAGATTATCCTGATTGAATCTGTCCCCCAGAATCCTGACCTCGTCAGTTATGTCGCCACCACTGGTAAGGCCGGTCGAGTTCGTGCCGCCGTTCTGATTGTTCATCAGAAAATGCGGAGCGGTTATTCCGTAGGCATTCGTGTAACCCAAACAGAGAATCGTCATCACGATCCCGATCAGGATACCGAGCAGCTTCAGATAAGTCATTGTACGTTCCAAGAATTTCCTCCTTCTTGCGACACATACTCAAGCAACTCTCGTGCCCAGACCTGTCAAGCCCAAAAACATCGTAACACATTGTCCAGCATCACGAAAATATTTTTGCTGGTAAATCCGACCCGCAACAACCCGGTTTCTTGCGCAAACGTGTGCACATTTCCCGTTGTTGCCCAACAGCGACTTACGTCTTCAACGGGCCCCCGAATTTTTGTAGTGCTCTTGAGGATAAATCCACATGGCGGACATAAGTGAGGGCATGTGGTAAGCCCCGAGGAGGTACAGTGGAAAAGCTTATTGGTTCATTGTCGATCTCAGCCGCCGGTGAGTTGGGCGATCGACAGGAACTTATCGATGAAATCAACCGCGTCGTGCAGCCGTCGCAATCGGTCACAGCCGACAACGTCTATCTCGGCCTCTTGCAGGCGGCATCGAACGAAGTCAACCTGCAGGGCGGCTGTTTCGAGATCACTGAGTTGACACAACTCGCACAACTGATCGTCGATGCGCCGGTCATGGTTGGGCACAAGAAACAGGAACTGCCGATCGGCCGCGTCTTCAAAAGCGAAGTTGTTCCTCGCGACGGCACTCCCTGGTTGCAGGCCTGGTTCTACTGGCACCGCGATCAACGCGACGCCGACACGTTGAAGGCCGGCATCGAATCCGGCATCTACAAAGAATGTTCCCTCGGATTTCTTTACGGCAAACCGGAATGCTGCATCTGTCGCGAAGATATGCGGCATTGCCGGCACCGCCTTAATGAAGTCGTTCGCCTTGGCGGCAGGGAGGTACGCGCATTCTACTTCTACAAGCAGATTGAAAAAGTGCTGGAAGTCTCGCTCGTCTATCGTGGCGCCGTCCCCAACACGCGCGTGAGTTCGCTGGCCGCCGATGTCGACTTCACGGATTCAACCGACACGTTCTGGCGCTCGCGGGCCGAGGTCTTCTTTGACCTTGCGAAACTCAAAACCCCACTCGATGAAATTCTGATCGAGCCACTCTATCACGGCATCTGGCTCGATATCGACTCGCGCGCCGGCAAACTCACGGCGACGAAACTTGACGGCACGTGTTTCACCGATCCGATTCTGGACGAACTCACCGGCTCATCTGGCGTCGCCGACTTCCGAGTACTGGCGCAACTGATTCCGGTAAAAGGCGCCAGCCGTCTATCGCTTGAGACGTTGCGAGAGTATTCCTCTGGAAGGAAGCAGCCGCGCTGTTTTCTGAGTCTGGTCGATCTTTATCGTCTGGATGGCGCCGATCTGTCGCGACTTTCACTGATCGAACGCAAGGCGATTCTCACAAAGCGTTTCACTCGTTCACAATCGATTGCGCCGCTGGCTCATTATCGCTGCCGCTTCGTTGACCTGCAACACAAGGCCGCGAGCAAGGGGAGTGGCGAAGGAATGCGCATTATCGATCTCGCCGGCAGTGATGCGCCGCAGGTCTTCGAGATTCGTCACCAGCAACAATTGCGCGGCAAAGTTGTCATCGAGCCGCAAGCGAATGGGAAGTCGAACTACTTTGTCGAATTCAGAACGTCCATTGAAACTGAAACGCCAACTTGTCATCGTCTGATCGGAAAGACCTCGCACCTGCACACCGGCGAAATCATCGTGGTGCATCCTGACAAGCATGATCGGAATCGATTTGTCTATCTCGATCTCTGCATCGGCGACGCTTACCCCGACTTCGCATCTGTCGCAACCAAGCTGAAGCCGACGAATGGCGACAATCGTTTCCGCCTGCTGCACGACAGCCGCGGCGACTACTGGCTCGAACTTCATCACGATGACAGCGTGTCAGTGCTGCGCCTGCGCGGACGCAATCCCATAACACTGCCGGTTGGACATCGACAGGTATGCCAACAAATCGACAACTCGCCACATTGCGAACGTCCTTCCGGTCGCGTCGCTCTGGTCGATCAGGGTGTGATCAATGGCCTCGATCAATCCACTCCCAACAAGATTGCGCTTGAACTTTCCGGCGCCTCGTTGTCCGGCCACTATGCGATTGAGCAGACGCATTTCGGCAAGCGCGCCATCTGGTTGTTCGGAAAGCTGAGAAGGAGTATGCAACATGAACAGACTGTCTAATTCGAGCCACAGGCCGGAGCTGTTCCGCAAAGAAAACCTGTTGCGATTTCTGCTGGGTCTGATCGTGACGGTGGCGGGAATTGTCACCGCCTATCACGCCACCATCTACGGCCTCAAATCGGAGATCGCCGCCAAGGCCGACTCCGCCATGGTGACCACTATCGACAGCCGCCTGGTGCGCATCGAAACCATTCTGACCGAACGCATGGCCACCAAAGCCGAACTGCAACAGGTCCGCGACGACCTGCATCGTCAACTGCTCATCATTGAAGCCAAATTGCAAATGCTACCCGGTGACGAACGTTGACACTCGCAATCTCTATCAACGAAACTTCAGAGGAGGATATCATGGAATTCACCAAACTGTTTGAATCACTCATGCAAACCGCCGGACGCCTCAAGCAGGCGCAACTTGCCGACATCGATTTCGAGCAACTCGCCGTTGAGCTTGAGAACGCCGTCACGGTTCTGCAGGCACTGCAGGCGCGCGCGGCAATCGCCGACCGCCTCGTGCAACTGTTCAAAGACGAGCTCTGCAGCAAAGCCCGCGCTATCGCCCGCCTCGCCGGCGGTTCGAGCGCATTGGTCGAACGCTTAATCTCCGCCGACACGACCGACCTTGCCGACCTGCAACGAATCAAACAGGACATCGAAACCGAATTCGACCGCGTCTTCTCCCGCAAGCAGACAGAGCCGACAGGTGCGGCCGCCGGGGGAGAAAAGACGTCCGAGTTCAAAGTGTAACCATTGGTTCGCCGACAAACCGACGCGAACCAAACTGACTGGAAAGGATCACAATGGCAGTACGTGAACAAAATCTGGAAACCACCGGCGCGCTATATCTGACCTTCGACATCGCTCAAACCGCCGGCAGCGACGACCTCAAGAACGCTGACATCGGCAAAGCCGTTCAACTGAGTACCGGCAACCGGGTCAAAGCTACCACCGACGGGGTACAGGTGCTCGGTAAGTTGATCGCGCTCACTCTCACTGATGCCGACAACGGCAAGCGCAAAGCGACCGTGCAGGTAGCCGGCGTGATGTCTCTCGCCATCGCAGCTACCTATCCGGTAATCGGCAACAGCATCGTCGGCGCCGCCGACGGCAAAATCAAACAAGCGCCAGCGTTGACCGGCAACGATCCTGCCGGCGGCAATATCGCGCGCGGACTGGTGTTGTCGGTTAACGGCACCAGCGACTGCACGCTGCTCCTCAATTGAGGCAGTGCACAAGGGGAGCAGCAATTACCTGGCAATCGATCAACTATGGCCTGTCAACGTGACTGGCCGCAAAGGAGAAGGAATGGAATTAGAAAACCTGAAACAAATACCGGACAACTTCTGGAATCTCACGGCGCCTGATCTTGATGCATTTGCCGGCAAAGATACGCGGCTGGCGAACGTCGATTTAAGCCGCGCCGGCAAGATCAACATCACGCGCGACACTTATCTCGAAGCGCAAGCCAGGGGCTTGAGCTTGACCGAACTGCTGGAAGGCGATGACTACGATCCCTCGCCGGTTGGCGCGCCGCTCGATGCCTTCGAAAGACAACTCGCGGTGCACGGCATTCGCGTCAACGGCAGAACTCCCGACACCGTCGAAGCATTCTATCGCGCCGCCGCGTCGCTCTTGCCGGAGTTCGTGATGCGCGAGGTCCGCAAAGGGATGGCGATGCGCCCAGTATACAATCAACTCACCGCCGCGCAGACGGTGATCGGCTCCAATCGCTATTCGCCGCTCTATCTCAACATCACCCCCGGCGACAGCCGGTTGTCGTTGCGACCGATATCCGAGGGCGCTGAAATTCCGCAGTTCGTCGTCAACGAACAGAAGAAGACCGTGACCGTGCCGGAATACGGCATCGCGCTGAAGGTGTCGTATCGCACGCTGCGGCATCGCACACTGGCTCAATTCAAAGTGCTGCTCTGGTACCTCGGCTTCCGGTTGCAGTCGGACAAGGTGGCATTGCTGGCTGACGTCGTGCAGAACGGCGACGGCAACGACAATGCCGCCGCGATGTTCAACACCGATGTTTCCGGCTCCTTCGACTATGACGACCTGGTCAAATTCTGGGCGGAGTTTGCGCCGTTCGAGATGAACACGCTTCTCTGCCACAAGAGCAAGATGCGGCAGATTCTCACGCTCACTGAATTCAAGGATCCGCTCGCCGGATTCAAGTTCCAGTCGACGGGCGAACTGGGCTCGCCGCTGGGCGCCAAGCTGGTGCGTTGCGACGAAATTCCGTCCGACCTGATCGTCGGCATGGATTCACGCTTCGCGGTTGAGGAAGTCATCAGTCAGCCGCTGGTGGTGGAATATGACCGCATCATCGAACAGAAATTCGAGGAAGCAGTCATCTCCGAGTCCGTGGCGTACGCCAAAGTTATCAACGAAGCATCGCTGGTGCTGGACGATACGTTCTAACGCTGTTGCAGGCCGCCGCGCGCAATCGTGGCGGCCTGCGCTGAAGAGGAAACCATGCAAAATCTGATTGATACATCGACCGCCTTCTACGGCGCGGGTAACACACCGACCGGCAAGTTGTTTACGATCACGTCCGGCGTCTATTCCGGCAGGCAGATCGTTGTCTATTCCGCCTCGCCCTCTACGATCAAATTCAGCTGTGCCGATCCGCCGTATGCCGACTGGTCGACTCCGCAGACCATCGCCACCAACGCCGCCGACTATCCTGTCGCTGCAACTATGGACTCAGACGGCAACGTCTATATCGCATTCACAGCGGAGACCACGCTCGACCTGTTATTCCGCAAGCTATCGTTTTCGGCAGGAGTGTGGACCGTCGGCGCGGAAGCCACGATTTACAATGACAAGGACAACTACTTTCCGTCGATTCTGAAAGACGTCTCCGGTAAGCTCTGGGTCTCGTGGACTTGTTACGATTCTGCGACCGGCAATTATACCTTACACGCCAAGACTTCTGTCGTTGAAGGCACACTCTGGGGGGCCGGAAGTGCCGATCCCGGCGAGGCATTGACGGTCGGTTCGAGCGGCTGCTACGGCTGCTTCGTGTATCTGCAACCGTGGGTGTATTGCATCTACACCGACGGCGGCGCCAAACTCGCATACCGGCGCATACCAAACGGCGGCGTCTTCTGGGAATCCGAAGTCACGATTTACACCGGAACATCGCTGTCGGATGCGTTTTCGGCGCGTTGCTCCGAATCGGGTTCACTTATCGGAGTGGCCGTCAACGCAGGCGCAAAAACCTGGTACATCGAATACGACGGCGCCAACTGGAGCGCCTCCTACGAGATCGGCGCCGATCCCGTCATTGCGCCGTTGCTGATGTTCAATGGCGCAACTCCCTATGTGATTTTCGGAACGTCGCTCGGTGACGGCCAGACAGAGTTGCGTTATCGCCGCAAGAACGGCGTCGGCTTCGAGCCCGCAGTCGATCTCAACGGCGAATTCGTGCGCTTCAAGTATGTGTTGTTGTACGACACCAACGGTATCCCCGACTATCAGGGACTAACTGCGGAAGCCGCCAGCAGCGCCGTCGCTGACGTTCGTCACTTGGATTCTACCAAATTGATTCAGTCCGTCGGGGACGCAATCTGTCTCGGCGCGGATGACAAATTCTCTGCCTGCAATTTCATATTGTCAACGGCAGGTGACGCGGGTGGCGCGGTAACCTGGGCATATTTCGACGGCGCTACCTGGCAGGAGTTCACACCACAGTCAGGCGCATATCATTTCGATCAACTCACCCAGCGCGTCCGGCTCTGGATCGATTCCGCGTCCGCTCCGGCTGACTGGCAGAAGACGGCGATCATCGGTCTCAATGCTTACTGGATCAAGGTGATCGTGACTTCCGCATTCACAACTGCGCCGATCGGCAGCCAGATTACGCCGTTACCCGAAATCAATTTCCTGAACAACTAAGGGAGGTGTGAAGATGCCATTTACGAATATCGAAACCATCAGACAATATCTCGCGCAGGTTGGCGAGGCGCGTGACACTTTCACGGATGTGTCGGTGCAATTGCTGGCGGCGTCGCCGTCGGCGTTGCTGCACGCCAATCTCAGGCAGGGCACAGTGAAAGTGAAAGGGAAAGAGATCGGCACGCCACGGTTCGAAAACCTGGCTTTGACTTCGCAGCCGGTCACTCTGGCGAATCGCGATCTGATCCCAGACAGCGTGGTAGTTGCTTCCGACAGTTCCTTGGGAACCATCTACACTGAGAACGTCGATTACCATGTTGACCACGCCGACGGCAAACTTGCCCGCATCACCGCCGGCAGTATTCCGAGCGATACATCCGTTGCGGTCTGGTATTACGCCTATCGCGTCTACACGGAAGGCGTCGACTACAGCGTCAATCACGAAAAGGGAACGCTTCGGCGCATTAACGCCGGCGTCATCGAAGATGGCCAGAGTGTGTTCGTCGATTATCAAACTCAGAGTGGTGGCACCGATGACTCGCTGATCGCGAGTGCGATCACCGCCGCGGACGACTTGTTGCTGAAGCTGATCGATCCTTCTTACCAGGACGCCGGAGATCAATCATTGATCACGGCCGAGACCTATCTGGCGCTGGCATTCCTCTGCCGGGGCAAAGCAGCGGCCGCGCTGGAATCGGTCGGAGTCGGTGCGGCAGAAATTGCGCGTGGCTGGCGCGAGTTGGCGGACAAATATCACGCCGATGGACTGCAACTGGCGGCGCGTTTCGCCGGACCGCGCGGCGGCCTGAATACGCCGACGGCAGTGAAAGGAGGCAGGGAACAATGAGTACCACATTGAGTCAACTTCTCGGCAAGAAGATGTGGTGGGTGTCAGGCGTGAATGTCTGGGGCACGATTTCCGCCTTTGAGCCGCACTTCGTGGTAACTGAATCCGAGGGCGCGTCCAAGCGAATCGTGCACGCTCAAGTCGCCCTGGGTGGAACCGTGCAGCAACTTAACTACGGGAATCTGGTCGACGTGAAGGGAAACAAACTGCCGGAGCAACTGACCAACCCGCGTGTGTTGCCGCTGGCCAAGGGTGGCATTCCGGTGGTCGTACAGGGGAGCGAAGGCGACAAGTCGTTTGCGCTTGCCAAAGCGACACCGACGACACAGGTGGCCGCGGTCGATCTGCTGATAATTGAAATGGGGTGAACTGCATGATGAATGAACCATTACACGGCGTGCTCTGCCCGCATTGCGGCGCGCTGTTTTTCGCCAACAGCCAGGGCGTGATTCGCCGCTGCCCGGTCTGCTGCAAACGATTCAGGAAGACGGCGTGCGAGTTGCTGGAAGCATCATTGGAGGCGCAATAGAGTGACCGAAAGCGACAACACCGCGAAGATACGCAAGAGTGATCTGGAAGTTCTGGAGGAAATTCAGGACAAGATCATTGAGGAACTGCGCAGCAAGGAAATCAATCCCCGGGTCGGTGACCTTTTGAAGGCGCTGGAACTGAAAATGAAGTTGCGGCTGCCGGAGGAAGAACGCCAGAAAATCTGGGAGTTGATCAATCAACTGCGCAACGAAGAGCTGTCATCAAAGGAGGAGTCATCATCAGAAGAGTCATCGTCGGATTCGGAATAGCACTCGCCGTGATACTGGCGACTGCGGTCGACGCAAACGCCGTCGGCAAACGTGCCGGGCTGGTCGTCGCCAACATTGCCAACAAGGGAATCGACACGTTGCTGTACAATGCGCTGTGCAGCGACCTCGAATACAGCGTGCGCTGGCTGACGCCCGATTCGGTGGCGCAGCGCACTGCGGCCTATTTCGATACGGCATTCGACGTTGTGGTCTGGTGCGGCAACGAGGTCGCCATTCCGGCGCCATCGGCCAACGCGGACACGATCGCGAGATCGCGCGTCGGTTTTGTCAGTCTGTTGTCGGAGAATTGGAACGAGATCAATCTCGGTGTCAATTCCGACGGCACCAACGGCAGGACGCTGGAGAATGCGGGTTATGTCCGCGCGATAAATCGGAATCACTGGATTACGCGCGTCTTGCAGGACACGGTGCTGTTGTGGACCTCGACTTCCATTGGAATCTACGGACTGGCGTTTCCCGATACCTGCCACGATATCACGCCGCTGATCATCGACAAAGATAATGCCGGCGACACCGCGTTCGTGCATCTGGCGGTTGCCGATTCGGGTGAAACGATCATCAATACCGGCGACGGCAACAATGTCGCCAGAGGACGGCGCGCGTTTCTCGGATTGTTTTCGGTAACGGGAACGTCGCGCGATTCGTGCCAGTTCTTTACAATCTTCAACCGCACGGTGGCGTGGGCGGCGCGCGATACCGGTAACTACTTCATTGAGCACAACGCTTGTTTCACCGGCTGGCTGGAAATCGAAGATGCATTTTTCGAGAACTCGTCCGGAGCCGATTCGCTCGAAAGCTACGGCGCCTGGCCTGATCTCTATACCGGCTGGGATTATGATGCGAAAGTAAGCGTAATGAAGATCAAGAATGACGCGATGTCACGCAAGCTGTGGCAGCCGTCACCCGTGGTGGAGCAGTTTGGGATTCGAACCAGGGTCAAGCAAGTCGCAAAGGACCTGAATGACTCGCTGTGGGAATCAACCAACGGCATCAGGTTGCTGAAGCAGTTCTGGCAATGCGGACGCGCCACGGGGCAGACAAACACTGACTATGTTTGCTGGACATATCGCTACAAACAAGACGGGCTTGGCTACGCCTGGAATCAAGGCGGCGCATTGGGCATAAACAGTGACGTGGTTGATACGGTGCTGGATTCGTTACACCAGAGCCGCAGCAACACGGCAGCGGGAAGCGTGATTACCTGGACAATCCCGCCGGTGTATGCACAGCGCATGCTGATCGACACCACGATGAATCATGGCTGGGTCTGGCATAACTTCTGGAACAATCAAGCAGGCGCAATCAATGACGCGGAAATCATTTACTACGCAGCCGACGATGGCGTCATCAACAATCGGCCGGTCGTGACAGTCAGACTTGAAAGCTTTGGACAGAATTCCCAGCGCCGGAGATTTGAGATTGTCGGCTCGGGACTGATAGGAGACTAAAATGAGGACAATATTAGTACTGGTGTTGTTTCTTGTTGGAACAGCGTGTGCCGGAATTTGGGTCACGCCGCCATTCGTCGGCAACGGCGCAAGTGATTCGGTAGTAGTTACTTTCTGCACGTTCGATACGACGCTCTATCCACGTGTCGCCGATGCCGATAGTATAATTGTGTTGCGTTACAGCCCGGAAAACGGCCTCGTCGACTCGCTGACACAGACAGCATCGAATTTCTACCGAGTGCGCGAGGGCTGGTATGACATTCATTATCGCGGCGCGAATTCCTCGGCCACTTTGGGGAATTATCGGGTATACGTGCGTGTCAAGATCGGTGGTGACTGGCGAGGCGCAGCCGTCGGCGGATATCAAGTGATCGATGATGAAGTGGGGGACTACCTGGCGAAGTTGGCGGTCGATAGTGATTCGATCAAGGACACGTTGGGTATATTGGCACAACGATTGACTGGGACGGGAACGGGCGCCTACGCCTGCACTCTCTACGCGTTCGAGTCGACCACACAATCGGCGGTGCAAGGAGTGTTTATGCGGGCGCTTAATTCGCAGGAGTCGGCAACTGCTGCCATCGGCGAAACGAATAGCGATGGACGATTGCTGTTGTCGCTGGATGCAGCGGAGTATCATGTGCTGCCGTATCTAACTGGATACGATTTCGGAACCTTGCCCAAGCCAGTCACAGTTGCGGCGTCGGGAGGATGTGACACGATCTGGGCGAGTAGATTTGAGCCGGGACAATCGAGCAATATGGCGCTCTGCCGCGTCTATGGATATGTGCACACGTTGGGAGCCGGCGGACTGGAAAGCGTCGTCGTGACGGCACGGATCGGCAAGTCGCCCCTTCAGGCAGGAGGCGCAGTAGTGTCGCCCTACGCGGTGTCGACAGCAACGGATTCGTCCGGCTACTGGTTTCTCGATCTGATTCCCAGCAGTGATTTGCAGCCCGATGATACGAAATATGATTTCACGTTTTACTATTCATCGGGAACGATATTACGCAAGCAGGTGGCCGTGCCGGATAGCACGAGCTACTGGTTGAAATGGTAATTTGATGAATCCGGATGCGGATGGAATAGAAAGTGATTGTGGTTGTGATCAGAGGAATGCAGAATGCATCTTGTCGCAAACGCAACAAACTCGCAACTAAAGGATTAGTTATGCGAACAATGAAGCTCGTATCGACGGCGCGGACCTGGCTGACCCTTATTTGCGCTCTGGTTGTATCGCAGACATATCCCGCGCAGGCCATTCCGAATCCGGATGATCAATATTGGCAGTCGGGGTTTAACGTTCAGGGCATTGACGGTCCGGTGCTGGCACTTGGTAATTACGGTGTGGAGTTAATCGCCGGCGGTGATTTCAAAGTTGCCGGAAGCGTGCAAGCGCGCAATATCGCGTCGTGGAACGGTTCGGTATGGGATTCGCTCGAATGCCGGAACGAACGGCAGAGTGTTTGCAGTAACAACGTTTGACAGCAAGCTGATAGTCAGCGGCGAATTCACGACTGCCGGAGGATTGACCTCGAATTATATCGCGGCGTGGGACGGAGCATCGTGGTCGACTCTGGGCACAGGTATGAACGGTTCGGTGCGGGCGCTCATGGTTTATCGCGGCAAGCTGATTGCGGGAGGAGACTTCACGACGGCGGGCGATTCCGTGACGTTGCATATCGCCGCCTGGGATGGCGCCATGTGGTCGGCAGTCGGTTCGGGTCTTACGGATCGGGTTTATTCGGTGACAGCGTTTGATACCTGCCTGATTGCGGGCGGAAATTTCCTGCAAGCCGGAACGACTGTAGTGAACCGAATTGCGTCGTGGAACGGCAGCACATGGTCGGCGTTGGGAACGGGAATGAATAACACGGTGGCGGCATTGACGACATATCAGGGGCGATTGATTGCGGGCGGAATGTTTTCCAAGGCGAACGATCTGACGGCAAAATGCGTCGCCAGTTGGAACGGAAGTTCGTGGTCGGCGATTGGCCCCGGAATTACGATCGGCGCTTTCACAGCGGTATATGCGCTCAGAGTTCATGATGGCCAATTGATAGCCGGTGGACGCGACGTGACGGAAGGCGCCGAATCACCAAACTGCGTTTTGACGTGGGATGGATTGCAGTGGCAAGCAGTCGGTACGGTGTCGAAAGGGGGTGTGGCGGCCTTGGCAGATTTTGGCGGGAACCTGGTAGCCGGCGGATGGCTCACGGAGGCCGGAGGATTACCGGTTGCGAATATCGGATCATGGACGGGAAGCACATGGTCGGCGATGGGATTGGGTGCGAACGGTCCGGTCTATTGTTTTGCGGAATATGGTGGCAAACTGATTGCGGCCGGAGTTTTCCGCGTGATGGGTGGTCAAGCCGCCAATCATGTGGCTGCCTGGGACGGCGCGGCGTGGACAGCGCTAGGCGCGGGGTTTAACGACAAAGTTTGGGCGATGACGGAATATGACGGAAAGTTATACGCAGGCGGCGCTTTCACGCAGGCGGACGGCGCAGCGGCAAGTCGTATTGCGGCTTGGGACGGCGTGTCATGGTCCCCGGTGGGTAGCGGCGTAAATAACGATATCAACGCGATGACGGTGTACGATAGCTGCCTGATCGTCGGCGGTGGTTTCACGACGGCAGGAGGCGGCGACGCAAATCGAATTGCGAAATGGAATGGCAGCTCGTGGGCGGCGCTGGATTCCGGCCCGGACGGTTGGATTGATGCACTCGCGGTTTATAACGGCAAGCTCTATGCAGGCGGTGCGTTCACATCGATTGGAACGGTACCGGCGCTCGGAATCGGAGCGTGGGACGGCAACACCTGGTCGTCACTGAGTCAGGGTGTCGACGGGTGGGTCTATTCACTCACGGTGTTCGGCGGCAAGCTGATGGTCGGGGGATCGTTTACATCAGTACGAGAGGTCAACGCCAGCGGTGTGGCGGCCTGGGACGGCAGCAATTGGAGCGCGCTTGGAACAGGTTTGCAGGGAGTCTATACACCTGACGTGCTGGCACTGACGGTGTACAACGGAAATCTGATAGCGGGCGGCTGGTTTACCTCTGCCGGAACAACGGCGACCAATTTCATCGCGGTCTGGAATGACACGACCTGGAGTCCGCTTGGCTCAGGAATGAATTTCGGGGTTAATGCACTGACGACGTTCAAGGGAAAGCTGATGGCGGGCGGGATGTTTACAATTGCGGGCGAGAAAGTGTCGGGATATGTCGGGGGTTGGCAGAAATATCTCTGCGGTGACTGCGACCTTTCGAGCGATATCAATATTTCGGACGTAGTCTATCTGATCAGATATATCTTTGCGGACGGACCGGCGCCGAATCCGATGGAAGTCGGCGATGTCGATTGCAGCGGAGGTATTGACATTTCGGACGCCGTGTATATCATTCGCTACATCTTTGCCGACGGCCCGGCACCGTGCCAGGGACCGGGATGCAGATAGCTGTGCAGTTGTAGTCGCAGTTCGCAATCGGACTTCACAAAACGCATGCGAATAGATTCAGACCGACGAGCCTTCGTCTGAACTCCTAGACATCTTCGCGGTATCGTTATATGCGAGTCAGGATCGTCGGCGACGAGTGCGCACGAGATACAAGACTACCGACAGGGGGACCATGCCGACCGCAAGATATAGGAATATCACATGCAATACATGCCAGGGGGTAAGGTAGCTTAGGACGCAAGCGCCCCAGGCCAGTGCGGTTAGACGGCCGATCATGTTGGACATGGGTGTCGGCTGGCCGGCGGCGATAAAGAAGGCAGCGCCGAAAAGGATGGCGACATCGCGGGCGATGATAAAGATGGCCGCCCAGATCGGGAAGTCGCGGTAGACGGCGAGCGCGATCACCAGAGCGGCGGTGCCGAGTTTGTCGCCGAGGGGATCAATGATCTTGCCCAGCTCGGAAACCTGATTGAATTTACGCGCCAGGTAGCCATCCAGAATGTCGGTGGCAATTCCCACGAAAATTAGAATCAAAGCGGCAGTGTCGTGGCCACGGGCGACAAGAATCACCGGTATTGGAAAGCATACGAGTCGGCCAAGACTAAGGATATTGGGGAAAAGTAGGAATTCGCGTGCCTGGACTCTCATAGTCGGGCGCGAATATCCGATATCTCAACGCGCCGGGCAAGTAATGTTTGGAAAAAGGTGCGTTCCATGTCTCGCAAAGGGGAATTAGCTCATTTCCGCCGTTAAACAAACTCAGAGAAAACTAAATCCGGCACTGAGAATTTGACAAGTACGGGACTATTAGCTAATATGATAGCAACTTTGCGGCGGGGGCAAAAAGTTCGTGTTGGTTTACTTTGTTTCTGGGAGGCAAATATGCGGAATCTGGCAGCAGCTTTGCTGACGATATGTTCTCTTAGCTCTTGGTCATCTACTTTACAGGCAGTGATTCCACAAGATCGTCCAGCATCTCTTGCCGGCGGGGTTCGTGAAAGGTCGTCGCAGTCACCGCGGGATGCATACGTGCTGGACTACCAATTGAAAGACCTAGGAAGCACCTTGTGGTCACCGGCAGATGCAGCCGCCATATTCGGCGACCACTATTTGCACGGAACCCAGCGGGGCATAACAATTGTCCGCCCGCCGCAGAAAATGGAGACGGCGCCGATCGCGCAGATGGAAACAAATGGAGGAGTGCAGGACATTGTAATCTACGGGCATTTTGCCGCCGTCGGGGCGTTCTACGGGATTCATGTGTTTGACCTGTCAACTATTAGGAATCCGGTACAGACGGGGCGCTACAATACGTATTGTGACGCATTGTGTATGCATGACTCTCTGATTTTTTCGGGCAACTATCAAGGCATATCCGTTTTTAGCGTTGATAGCGCAGGTGGACTCACGTTACGTTCATCGTGGCAAACCGCGCGTGTTCATGATCTTGAAGTCTGCGACTCAGTTCTGATTGCGTCCACAGACGATGGCTTAATGATTCTTAGGGCGACGATTTCTGAATTGCCTCAGTTGCTTTGTCCGACGCTAGTGCAATATGGTGCAGATCATGTCGTTGTCGGCGGTTCTATGGCTTACGTCGGCCCTCTCCATCAAGGTGTCGACGCGATTGACTTGAGTAATCCTGCGAATCCCTCTGTTATCCAAAGCATCCCAACATCGATTGACATAGCTGGATTTGGTGTCTGTGACAGTCTCATGGTAGTCGCTCTGAATGATCGGCGAATTCAGGTGTGGGATCTCAACGGCTCACCTCCGGCCGTTATCGGCGTAGTCAATACACAATGGGATCTCAGCGATGTGAAAGTCTTTCCGCGGTTGGCAATGGCGATGTCGGCTAGAGGCGTATGGTTAGTTCCGCTTGCAGATCCTACCAAGCCGCATTTGACATTACGAATGGGCTCGCCGGGATTCCGCGGCGGCGTTTACGCCAGAGACACACTGGCGTATGAAGTGGACGACTATGATGGCGGCTTGCACATCGTGAACATCAGAAACCAGGAGAAGCCCGAGGAAATCGGATATGTCGATATGCCTGACAGGTGCGTGCGCGCCTGCGTGAAGGACGGATTCTGTTACGTGGCCTCGTACACTGCAGGACTTGTAGTAGTGGATGTGAGCAACCCGGAGAAGCCGGAGGTGGTGAGCGGATTTCCGGATTTGGGAGGAGCGTGTGATGTCACGGTCGAAGGTGACTTCGCTTATATGCCTATGACACGATACCTGGCAGTCTTCGACGTGAGCGATCCACTTAGCCCCAAGTTAGCAGGGTACTTTAACGACTCGACAGAGTGTTACGGAGTCGTAGCGCGTGATACGATCGCATATCTGTCCTCCGGCTTAGATGGATTGACGATCCTGAACATCGCCAACCCCTTGCAGCCGGTCTTCGTGTCGCGCCTGGACCTGCCAGACGAAGCAAGCGAATTACGGATACAGGGGGACTATGTCTACGTGGGATGCCCAGACGTCAGCGGTTACGGTGGTACGGTATGCATTGTAAACGTCTCGAACATAACCAATCCCTGGCTCGTGTCGCAGATCGAGGACGTTCCTGCATACTGCATGTCGGTAAATGGAAGGTACGCTTGTTACGGCTCGCCCAGCGATTATTGGCGGTTTGCTGACATCAGTGATCCCTCGAATCCGTTTCCGATTACCCCGATATTCGACGGTGGCATGTGCGGCGCCTGGCCGTCGGATACGGCGTTCGCAGTTGCGCTGCCGCTCTCGCTGGAGTTAATGGCCGTTGACAATTATAACTGCGATATCGGGCAAGGAAATCATCCTCCTGTGATCCTGTCGTCGACGAGCGATTCGACGCGGAGGGGTATGAGGTTCACATACATGCTTGAGGCAAATGATCCTGATTGTGACGGAAGAGGATTGAGCTATAGCTTTGAGAATCTTCCGTCAGGTTTCCACGTTGACTCGACGACAGCATCGGGCATCGTGGGCTGCACGGCGACAGATTTCTCTTTTGGAGCAATCGTAACCGATGACGTGCTGGCAGATACTGAGGTGGTATCAGTGAAGGTCGGAGAAGCGTTGATGCCCAGGCTGATCCCCCCTGAAGACACTGCGTTGCGCTCAGGGCAATATTTCCGATATACACTTAGATCGAATGTGATAGTGGATTCCCTCAGGAATTATCTGTGGTTCGAATATCCGCAGTGGTGTCAAGCACATGGCGACACAATAGAGGGCATTGCTCCAGGCGGCTGGAGTAACGATTTAGTAAGCGTGCTCCTAGTTAGCAGGTGTCAAACCGTGATACAGGGTTTCAGGTTAGTTTCTTATATGTGCGGTGATGCCGACAGCAGCAATGAAGTTAGTATCGCCGATGCCGTATATTTGGTGCAATACATTTTCAATGATGGCAATCCGCCTGCGCCATGGGAGAGAGGCGACGCTGATTGCGACGGTGTAGTGTTGATTACCGATGTGGTCTACCTTGTGAACTACATCTTCAATTATGGAGCAGCGCCATGCGCCGCATGCCCATAGGCCGACGGCCGGCGACTGACTTCCGAGAAATCTAGAGCTTCTTCAACGTTACCAAAGTTGCGCCCCAGGATGATGCGGACTGGCTGTCGAGGCGGTAGGAAAGGACGTGTGCGTTGCGGTCGAGCAGGGCGTGAACAGTGCGGCGCAGATTGCCGATGCCCTTGCCGTGAATGATTCTGATTTCGGTGATTCCTTTTTCCAAGCAGGCCTCAATGTATTCGGGCACGAGAACCTTGATGTCCTTTGGCGCGAAGTGATGCAAGTCGAGAATGCCGTCGATGGGGTATTCAACGGGTTGGTCGGAATCGTCAGGCATAGGACAACGCTAATGAGATGAAGTGCAGTTAGCCAGAGAAATTTGAGTCGAGAGTTTTTGGACTAGCGCCTATTGCGATTTGCGTCGGGATTTGGCGGCGCGTTTCTTGGATGCGCTTTTCTTGACGGCTTTGCGCGAATTGAGTTTGCGTTTGCTCTCCAGGCGCAGGAGGTTTTCGAGCAACTCGGCCGACGGGACTTGATCCATCAGGGCGATGTCGAACAACTGGTCGGTGCGGTCGATGAAGATGAATTCCATTTGATCGCGCAGTTCCTTGGTGATCTCCTTGAGGTCTTTCTTGTTCTGAGTCGGAAGAACGAATTTGTAGATACCGGCGCGATAGGCGGCCGCGATCTTTTCTTTGGTTCCCGATACCGGCAGCACTTTACCGCGCAACGAAACCTCGCCGGTCATGGCGATATCGTTGCGAATGGGACGGTCGCTCATAACGGAGGCAATTACCAGCGAGATGGTCACACCGGCAGAGGGGCCGTCCTTGGGAATGGCGCCCTGCGGGAAGTGGATGTGGACGTCGTAATTGCTGAAATCTTCATAGGGGATCGACAGGTAATCGGCACGCGAGCGCACGAAACTATGCGCCGCTTGCACGGACTCACGCATGACATCGCCGAGCGATCCGGTACAGGTGACGTTGCCGGAGCCGCGCATTTTCAGGCCTTCGATCATCATGATGTCGCCACCGGCGCCAGTCCAGGCCACACCGGCCGCGACGCCGATTTCCGGTTTGGTTTCCGCCATTTCGGGAATGTAGATCGGTGTGCCGAGGTAGTGTTCGAGATTGTCCTCGGTGATCGACCAGGAAACTTTGCTTTTGGACGTCGCCTTGGCTTTGGAGAATTTGCGGCAGACCGACTCGATGCGGGCTTTAACCTGTCCGAGTCCGGCTTCCATGGTGTAGTTCTGAATCAGATTTTTTAGCGCGCCCGTAGAGAAGGTAAGTTCGCTTTTCTGGATGCCGGTGTTCTTGAGAACGGCGGGAATCAGATATTTCTCGGCAATGGTCACTTTTTCGCGGTCGACATAACCGGTGAACTCGATCACATCCATGCGCTCCAGGAGCGGTTCGGGGATCATCTCGGTGCTGCGGACACTGAAGATGAATATGACCTGCGAGAGGTCGATGGGAAGCGCGACGTACTCGTCGATGTACTTGCGATTCTGGCGCTGGTCGATGACTTCGATAAAGGCGAGCGCAATGGCTACGCGCGGTTCATCCAGAGCGAGCTTGTCGAGGTCTTCGATGAGGAAGAGCGGGTTGTTGCAGTTGGCCTCGATCAGCGAACGGACGACTTTACCGGGCATGGCGCCTTCGAGTGTGTGCGGCTCACCGCGCAATTCCTCGGGCGAACTGAATCCGGCGACGCTAAAGCGAACCATCTGGCGATTGAGCGCTTCGGCAATGGCAGCGCCAAGACTGGCTTTGCCGGTACCGGCGGGTCCGGAAAGACACAACACCGGCGCGGAAACGCTCTTGGTCAGTTGGCGGCTGGCCAGGTATTCGGTAATGCGATCCTTGATTTCGGTCGCGCCATAGAAATTGCTGTCGATGACTTTTTCAACGCGCGCCAGGTTCTGTTCCTGCGCGGCGCTTTTGGCCCAGGGTATTGCCAGCAGCCAGTCGAGATAACGTTTGATGGAGCCGTACTCGGCGGACGCGGTTGAGAGCAGCCGCAGCCGTTCGGTTTCGAGGAAGAGTTGCTCTTTGACTTCGAGCGGCAGGTCGGTCATCATATTGATGCGACGGCGATAGGATTTCGCCATGTTGTCGTCTTCAAAATCCTCGCCGAGTTCGCGCCGGATTTCTTTTAGTTTGGCGCGCAGGAAGAATTCGCGCTGCGAGCGATTGACGGCATCCTCGACTTTGACTTTCAATTCCTGCTCCAATTCCATCCGCTGGCATTCCTCGCTGAGGAGGTCAAGCAGGTAAAACGCTTGTTCCTTGACGGTCAGGCCGGTGAGGAGGTCGCGTTTCTCCTCGAAGGAAAAGTGGAGGTGGTGCGATACGGTATCGATGAACATGCCAACATCATCACGGTTGGCTTTGAGAATTTCCTGCGTCTCGGTGGAATAGTGGGGATCGGATTCGAGAATGCGCATGGCATAGGAATAGATTTTCTCGATGGTCTTGGCGAGCGAGCCGTTTTCATTGCGACGGAGAATCGAGGAAAATTCGCCGACGCAGTAAGGATCGGTCTTGACCAGCCGTTCAAACTGAATGCGCTGCCCGGCCTCGAAGGTGACGCTGTAAGTGCTGTCCTTGGAAGGTTGGACAGCGACGGCACGCGCCAGAACACCGATGGGAGAGAAGTCTTCCTCGGTGACGGCGCCCTCGCGACTTTCGCGAAGCGGGACCAGCGCGATCTCGTGCTGACTGTCTTCAAGGTCTTGAAGCAAGTTGAGATTATGCGGCTGGCTGATTTGCAGGGTCTCGACGCAGCCGGGGAAAACGATGGTAGTCCGAAGCGGTATGATCGGAAGTTGTTTTACCAGACCCGATTTTTCCTGTGCCATTGTTGCTGTCTCCGTCTTTCCCTTTGCTGTCCTATACTCCCGCTACTATGCTTCCTCACCCGTTGCATTACCTGAGCAATGCGCCGCGCGTTTCCGGTTTACGTCTCAAATGAAGGCGGCAACCGGCTGCTCCTATCCTACCGAACAATGGGAAGTTTCCCACGTTCCCGGCACATTGCCCCACCCGATATATATCTTATCGGACAAATCCCATATTCCCCCAATGCCTTCCGGTTGTTCGGGGGCAGCCGTTTTGGGGACTGCCCTCGACCATCACCAACAAGAATACCGGTTTGCTAGAAAACCCGTGGGCGTGAATTCGCAATCAATTGTACGACAGTCAGATGGGCTGACCGCTTAACTCACTGCTTGAACCTCCAGGCGTTTGGTCAGCTCGGCCAACTCCAGATCGCAGAACGCCTTCATGGAGTCGAAATCGATCTTGATCTGTTCCGGCGACAGGTTGATTCGGTAGAAACCGGAACCGTTGTTTTCGATGCGCGATTCGAGGCCGGTGGCGAAGCGCTTGAGTTCCTGTTTCACGCGATAGATGTTTTTCGCCTGATTGAAGCCGGGCTCGATCTCGTCTTTGGAGAGCCAGCCCTCGGGATTCAAGAGACGGGCGACGGTTAACTTGAAAAGGTAGTTGTAGCTTTTGGGGGTGATGTCTATTTCGCGGTTACTGAAGTTGAAATAGACTCGGTCGCCCCGCATCAGCCCCCGCAGACGTAGCTGTGACATATCAACCTCCTCGGATGATTGATTTGCGTTGGTATCTTTAGCCGTGAATTTGTCGATCAGTTTGCCGGCGATTTCCTCACCGGCGATTTCCGTAATTCGATCGCGGTTAGCGGCGCAGAAATGTTCTAGCGATACGATGCCGGCATTGAATAGTTGCCAAACCAGGTCGCGCTGTTCGGCGTCGAAGCCGGCATCGGCAAGGGCCGTGTCGGGCAGATCAAAGCCGGCGGAGATGGATTGCGCTGTTTGCCGCAGTTGGTCGACCAGATCGGCGGGCCGGTCGAGCAATGCCGCAACACTTGCGGACGTATCGAGAAGCCAGGAGACGGTTTCGGCAAGCTGAAGGATCGAACCGACATTGACTCCGAAATCGAGTTCGATGTCGGCAGTCGATTGGTCGGTGACCCAGCCAAGCAAGAGAAAGGCGGCTTTGAGACGGAGGTTCTGTTCGTCGGCAAGCACATACTCGCAGCCGGCCATCTTTTGGAGTTCGTCTGAGACCGCCGCATTCGTCGCGACATACTCGCGCAGCAGGCGGCGATAGCGGCCGTTTTCAAGTTCGTCGCGGTTGAGATAGACCGGGAGTTGGTTGGCATCGGGGAGCGAGAGTGCGAAGTACAACCAACTCAGCCGGTCGGGGAAGTGATACTTGCGGCAGAAGGAGACGACCATCATGCCGGACGCGACACTTACGCCGCGCCTGCTGATAAGGATGCCGATGGGTGAAGTGGCGATTGTGTCGTCAGCGATGAAGACAAGTTTCAGGTCGGCGAGTTTGGTGATTACAGCGGAGACAACCTCGTTGTTGAAGGTGCCGCCCTGATGGCAGTGGAAGCTTTTTTGCAGCAGAGCACCGATGTCGGCAACTTTCTGCGCCAAACGGGAGGCGACCAGGTCGAGCGCAAGATCGTAGAGTGATTTTGCCGCCAGGCGGGATTCGACGCGTCCCGGTTTGCCCTCGATGTAGGTTTGCCACATGGTCTCGGCCTCGGCGCGGGACCCGGCGATGAGGATGGATTTGCCGCAGGGAGTGGAGATCTGCTTCGTCGCTCCCCGCAACACTTCCCCTCGCCCCTTGCTCCTCGCAATGACGAGGGTCAGGGTTGGGTGGTACTCCGTAGCGGCCGGCTCGGCCCGACATGGCTTCGTATTCGTTCCAGGCGAGCGGCACGATGATGGCTTTGCCGGAGCGACTGCCGGTTTGGTAGCGGTAGCAATCGACGAAGACGGTTTGGGCGGGCAAGTTGACACCCATCGCCAAAGTGGTTGTTGAAACCATGACTCTGATCCCGCCTGCGCGGAAGCCGTTTTCGAGGATGCGGCGCTGGCGGTAGGAAAGATCGGCGTGATGAAAGGCGACTCCGGAATGCAGGGTTTGGATCAGCGCGAGATTCAAGCGAGAAGTGTTTTCCGACTGAAGCTGAGCGATTGAAGTCTCGGCAGGCGGCCAGAAATTCTTTTCGGCGAGTGATTGCGCCAACTGTTCGCAGGCGCGCCGGGTTTTGAGAAACACGAGCACTTGTTCGCCGGAATTCACGAAACGCGTGACGTTGGTTTGAAGGATATCCTCGACGTCATCCGCATCCGTTTCGGCGAAGGTATCGTGTCCTTCATTATGGGAGTTGAATTCGCGGAAGCGGAAATTGCCTTTCCAAAGAACGCCCTGACGCAATTCCACGGGGCGAAAGTTGTCCTCGATCAAGCGACAGCCGAGCCAGCTCGCAAGTTTGCCGGCGTCCCGGAGCACCGCGGAAAGCGCGATGATCTGTGGGTGATAGCCGGAGTTGAGCACTTTCAGAAGCGCCAGCTCCAGACACCAGCCACGTTCAGGGTCGGCGATCATTTGAACTTCATCGATCAGGACGAGGTCGACGGAAGAGAGGAGGTCGATATTCTTGACGAGGAGTTGGTTGAATTTTTCGATGACGAGAATGCCAAGGTCGAAGCGGCCGCGTTCGAGGTCGGAATCGAAGTCTTTACGATCGGCGGTGGAAATTGTGACGCGGATACCGAGGGCAGAATAGCGCGAGTTGAATTCGGTGTAGCGTTCCTCGGCGATGGATTTTAGCGGCGCGACAATCAACGCCTTCTTGCGTTTGAACACGGCGGCGACGGCAGCCAGTTCGCCACAAAAGGTTTTGCCGGATGAAGTCGGCGCGGCAATCAGAAGACTGCCGCCGGAAAGTACCTGACAGTCGACGACGGCACGCTGTTGTACCGGCAATAATTCCTCGCCCAGTTTGGCGCGCCATGATTCGACAACCATGGGCGGCACTCCATAATCGGTCAGATGCGAAACTTGCATACTCATTCGGAACCCCTCCTATTCAGTCACCTATCTGCGATAGCTACTTTCTGGGCGGCGCGACTTACCACAGATCGCGGTAGCCGCCGCACATATTCACACTCCGCAGGTTGAGACTGCGCAGATTGGACAAAAGTCGCACCCTGCCTGCGCGAATACCTCACAGCCACAGTCGATGCAGAACTTGCGGCCGCAATCGCTGCAGCGGTAAACGTTCCGGCCTTCAATCAGCGTGCCTCCGCAAGGGCACTGCGTTTCCACGATTTGTTCGATAATCATTTGGCATTATCTCCTTACTGACGTCATTTGTTGTACGGAACCAGTATACTGCACATTTGTGCAGTCGTCAAGGGTTTTGTTGAACTTTAGCGAGGATTTTTCAGTGATTGAGGTGTTAGCGCATAGTGTGTTGGATGACAATAAGATACGAATTGTGTTAGGTGCGACGGCGGTGGCGAAGAAGCGTGGAGTGACTCTGGAGCTGGGTGTGTACATATGTGCAGCAGTTCTATTGATTTAGTTTTGGGAAGGTGTCGGTTCACAATTTCGCGCAGGTGGGTGAATAGTATCAGTGGTTTGCGAAAGGAAAGCGCGAAATCAGGAACCGACGCAACAACGTGAATGCCATTTGTGGGACTGATTCGGGTTCCCAAAGGCGCGGGAAGGTCCGGGCACGGTTCAGAGCGAGCCACCGGCTAGCCCCTACGGATGTCTAGATAAGAAAGCGGCGGTCCGGTCGGACCGCCGCTAGATATTTCGTTGACCGGCTGATCGCCGGTGTGTGATAGTGTCCTACTTGAGGAGCATCATCTTGCGAGTTTCGGTAAAGTCGCCCGCCGTGATTTTGTAGAAGTAGATGCCACTGGCAACGGAGCGACCGGACTGATCAGTGCCGTTCCAGGTAGTCTCGTAGGTGCCGGGCATCTGTATTCCGTCCTCGATCTTGGTGACTTCCTGGCCCAAGACGTTAAAGACCGTGATGTTTACCAGTGCCCGTTTGTCGAGTGAATATCGGATGACGGTCTGAGGATTAAAGGGATTAGGATAATTCTGAGCCAGTGAAAAATCAGTCGGGATTCTGCCATCGTCGACCTGAACGGCGGCTACGCCGAAAACAAAGACGGCGCGATCGGTGTTGACCCAGGCGCCTACGGAATATTCCTGACCAATTTCCAGTATCCTGTCGCCGTTACCATCGTAAGTGTAGTCATCTCTCGACAGAGCAGCGGAAATGACATAATTGTGGACGACTTCGGTCAGTTCACCGCCGGTCCACTTCGAGGTATCGATCTGATTGACTTGCCATGTGGAGACATTCCACATGGAAAACACATCGAGGATTTCGTGGCCGGAGACATCGTAGGTGAAGTCGCTCTTGCTGGAATTGGCCCAGGCGGAGCCGCCGAAAGGCCACGATTCGTACAAGGACTGGGTCACTTCCCAACTGCCGTTGTAAGTATCGGTGATTCGCGAGAAATTCACGTATTCGCCGGCAGTCCAGAATTGTGTTACTATCTGATAAAGGTGCCCGCTGGTATAAGCGTAAGAAGTGAGCATTGACCTCTCCCAAGCGCTTGATTGCCAGGAATCAAGCACAGTGGAATCGAGCGCTCCACCGGTATAAAACAGCGTCTGTCTGCTTGAGTTCACCCAAGCCGAGCCCGACCATTCCTGAAAGACCATCTGGCTATTCACTCCGCCGACATAGCTGAAAACCGCTCGTGAAGTATCCTGCCAATGGTCAGTAGACCAATCCTGATTGGTTATGATATTAAGGGTGCCATCGCCATTATAGGTCGAGAGGACCTGCCTGTCGTTGGCCCAGGTCGCACCAGACCAAGTTTGTTCGGTGGAGCTGGTTTCCTTGATACCTGAATAGGTGTACGTCGAACGATGATTTCCTTCCCAGTGGTCGGTCTGCCAGTTGTAGAAGGTATCCGAGATGACCACGTAAGTCACATAGGCGCCAACCTGCTTGAAGACTTCGGCCAGGTTGACCGACGCATCGATGGGGCCTGACTCGGCCATGGCCGTCGAGACGGCCAAAAGCGTCAATTGGTCGTTGGGGAGACTGGTCGAAGTAGCCAGAATCTGTTTGGAGTGCAGACTGTTCTTCAGCAATTCCGCCTGCTTGGCTGATATCTCCACGGCGGACGCAGTTGCCGCGAAAAGGAAGATGCATAGAATTGCCGATATGCCCAGAAACTTTGCCACTTTTTTCATAGTTTATTCCTCCTGAATGTACCGGAAAATTTCCCTAATAATGATGTGTACGATACCAATGTCAAGTGCAATCTCCTCCAATGGATGAATATTATCTTCTTATGTCGTACGTGGGAAGTGGGGAAAAGGAGAAGGTTTTAAACATAAGATGGATGGCGGTGTTCTCTCACCGCCACATGCATGCAGGCGTGCTCCCTCACCCCTGGCCCCTCTCCCAAAGGGAGAGGGAAGAAAGCGACTTCATCGTTGGGACGCGGCAGGCGAGGACGACTGCCGCGCACGGAACGGAATGCATTCAGGCGGGCTCCCTCACCCCTGGCCCCTCTCCCAAAGGGCGAGGGGAGAAAGCGACTCCTCCGTTGGGACGCGGCAGGCGAGGACGACTGCCGCGCACGGAACGGAATGCATGCAGGCGTGCTCCCTCACCCCCGGCCCCTCTCCCAAAGGGAGAGGGGGGAAAGCGACTCCTCCGTTGGGACGCGGCAGGCGAGGACGACTGCCGCGCACGGAACGGAATGCATGCAGGCGTGCTCCCTCACCCCCGGCCCCTCTCCCAAAGGGCGAGGGGAGAAAGCGACTCCGTCGTTGGGACGGGGCAGGCGAGGACGACTGCCGCGCACGGAACGGAATGCAATCAGGCGGGCTCCCTCACCCCTGGCCCCTCTCCCAAAGGGCGAGGGGAGAAAGCGCCTCCATCGTTGGCATGCGGCAGGCGAGGACGACTGCCGCGCACGGAAATGGGGGGATTTTGACAATGCAATTGCGAGAGTGAATGGAGAGAGGGTCATAGCCGATAGAATAGGCGATGAGCCGAATTGCGAGAATTGTCGTGCCGGTGCTGTTGGCGCTGGGAATATTCGTTCTGAACGGCGGGCTGTCGGCATCGGACAAAGGGACAAAACCCGTTGCCGGCAAGGCGCAATGGAGAAAGCAGAATTCGGAGACGCGGCGGCATCCAACGATCAAGTCAATTGATACCAGTCGGGCGGGAACGACGGCGCCGACAGGGCGTCCTGCGGTCATGTCACTTGATAGCATCTGGGGGGGAACGGCAGCGCAGACAAGGCATCCCACGATCAAGTCAATTGATGTCAGCCGGACGGGAACGGCAGCGTTGATAGGGCATCCTGCGGTCATGTCAATTGATAGCATCTGGGGGGGAACGGCAGCGCAGACAAGGCATCCCACGATCAAGTCAATTGATGTCAGCCGGACGGGAACGGCAGCGCCGATGCACAAGGCGTTCAACTATGCCTCAAATTGCACGGTGTATGTTAATGAGCCGGTGCAGGCGTTATACGACTGGCTGGTGGGCGACGAGATCTACTATGCCTATCAGGATTTGCGCTTTCCCAATTTCAATTGCGACACGACCTATCCATTTGTAGTGACCCATATCGGGCAAACACTGGCCTTCCAGGATACCGGCACGTTTTCGGTGCAAGTGTTTTTGGTGAACCTTGATCCGATCTATTCGTCGCCGGCGTGTCCGGTGCCTTACGACCTGATTTATATCTCGGATCCGTACAGTATTACGATTCCGTTTGCGGACGTGTATTCGTTTGCCATTGTGCTAGAGCAGCCGGTACCGGTGTATGGGCCATATTTTGCTTGCATCTATTACGGTACGGATATGTCGAACATGTATCCCGGCATTGCACTCGATACGACACCATATTTGTGTATCAACTACAATGATTGGGGACAAGGACTGACGGATTTGGCACAGAATGACTATTACAATTTTCCGGGGTCGATCCACTTATTCAGCCTGGGGTATTCAACAGTCGGGCGGCAGCCGATTCCGCGCTTCGTCATGCCGGCAGATTCGGGGACAATATTACCGGGGAACATTATCTGGGTCGGCGAATTGCGCGACACGATTGCTTATGCCAGCGCCGATTTCGAGTATTTCAAGGCAGGACAGTGGTACAAATTCGGATCGGATTTTGACGGACAAATAACTCTGCGGAACGGTGTATCGGCGGCGACGGCAGGAGAGGGCTGGTCAACGGTGTGGCAGCCATACAATTTGACGGAGGGGAGTTATTTGCTCCGGGTGTCGATATCGGATTTCGATTCGACCTTCGTCAGTGACACGATCACCGCTTATTACGATCTCAAACCATTGGAACCGAAATTCACCGGCCGCACTGACAAGATGTTGACCTGCGGGGCAGAGACTGTGTCGGTATCGATTCAGGATGAGAATCCGATTGCCGTGACTTTCGGTTACCGGTATCTGCCGAGTTATGAGGACCGGAATCTGCAATTGTTGAAACGAAACGATTACGGTGATGCCAACGGGAATCCGAGTGACGGGAATCATGAATATAATGGTGAATTCGGCGAATATTACAGCGCGCCGACGCTGTTCACATCCTTTTTCAAGTACTGGAATGATAAAGGATACATCGAACTGATGGCGGACGGTAGCACATTCCTGACCATACCGCAAATGGCGGAGAAGCTGGGGCAGACGTTCAACACGCGGATCAACAAAGGCACCGAGGATGATGATTTAGTGGCGGGTTTGCAGACGCATTTGAAGACACATGCTAATCGGTTTGTCGCCGATGTGAAGCGCAAGCCGAATTGGGAGTGGTTCAAATCCAACTACCTTGGCAGGCAGGCCACAGTAGCACTGGCGATTCGGAATCCGTGGGGACACTGGCTGGGAGTGCAGAAGGTTAATTACCAGTCGGGCACTACAGATAGTATTCCGGTGACCTACTATGATCCGATTGGCGGCCTTCTGCGCGACTCGTATTTGTTGATCAGGGGAGATTCGATGTTTTTGGGATACTTGCCGAACAACACGAAATACCCGATTGATCTCGGAATTGCGATGCATCCCAAGCAAGAGACTATAACCTATATCAGCTTTGGGACGGATTTTGACCCGATCAACGGCTGGAAGGCGACATTGCCGGTCTCGTATTTTCAGGAAGACCTGACCTACCTGATCCGGGCTCGTGCTTTGGATGCCAACGACAAAGTTGCTGACAGCTACTGGATGTTGAAATATGATTGCAGCGCCATGGCGCACCATGGCGATCCCAATGGTAGCGGCGATATCAATATTGCCGATGCCACGTACATAATACAGTATATCTTCAACTATGGTCCCGCTCCGGTTCCGACAGTGGCGGCGGGCGATGCCAATTGCGACGGTACGGTTGACATAGCCGACGTCGTATTCCTCATACTGTACATATTTGGCTCCGGAGTGGCGCCGTGCAAGTAAGGCGCGGCAGGTAGATTGCTTCGTCGTCACCCCCACACATCCTCCCACCACGCCTGACGACTCACAATGCCGGGAAAAAGCGGTCGCCAGTGTTTCCGTTATTTTGCAGAACCTCGTAGCGCTTTTGCCGTATGTCATTATATATTATAAAGGCCCCGGCGGACCGACAGAGGTGGTTAAGAAGATGGGGACCACTGACGTTGGGGCAGGAAATTATTTCGGTCGACCGCGGGAATGAAAGAAGAGAAGCAGACAGGATCCGGCAGGCGAGGACGACTGCCGCGCACCGAGTTGACAGACGCGATTGGCGTTCAGGCGCACAACGATGGACGTACCGATGTTAGGCCGATATTTGCATGTCGTACCAGAGGCGCTGCGAAGGAGACGTCAAGCCGGGTTACGGAGCGGCTATGCTCGAATCGGCGATTATGATAGACGTTGCCGCGCGGTTAGTCTTGAAGGCATAGGATCGGAACGCCTGGTGGGATGTGAAGCACCGATGTGCGTGTGTACAAAACGAGCTATAGCCGGCAGAGTGTGGAATTACTCGATTTCGGGCAGTTGCTGTGAAGAGTGCCGGAGACTGATCGAATCAGCAAGGAATCGCACAAATGCCAGCCAGACTTTCGAGATCAAGAAATTTGTACGATCTTCAAAATAGAATGAGAAAGGAACAGCCAATGAAATGCATTTCGAGAGCGGCAAT
Organism: uncultured bacterium; assembly: GCA_963726455.1. GTDB lineage: Bacteria > Zixibacteria > MSB-5A5 > CAIYYT01 > CAIYYT01 > CAIYYT01. The sequence goes on along the minus strand of CAVSCK010000004.1, from coordinate 975,673 downwards.
GTTGTTGCTCGTGGTCGGATTGGTGGCGCTCATTGCAGTGCCGCAGCCGATGAAAGCATCACAGGTCAGCAAGGAAACGCTGGAATCTGATTTCCAAGGCGGATGCCAAGGCGAAGAGCAGTGATGCGAACGCGATCATTATTCTAGACAAGACAGACGCCGAGTATCAGGCCGACGGCCGCGCGGTTTCACGAAACTACTCGCTGGTGAAGGTTCTGACGCAAGCGGGTCTCGAAGACCATGGTGAGGCGCAGGTCAACTACTACCGCGCCTACGATACCGTGCGAGTTGAATTGGCGCGGGTGATCAAGGCGGACGGTTCAGTGGTGGATGTGCCGGAGGATATGATCAAGGATATCAATTCGACCTCCAGCGAAGAGATGAACATTTACGAGCCGGACGGCAAGACGAAGATCATTACATTCAAGAATCTGGAGATCGGCGATTGCGTGGAATACCAAACGGTGGACAGCATATTTCACGCGCCGATGGAAAACGAGTTCGACGGAATCGCGGGATTTCAGGCGTTTGATTATATAATGAGAGCCGAATACAATATCACCGGGCCGAAGAACAAGCCGCTACGGCATCTGGCCCGCAACGGTGACCCGAAGTTTTCGAAGAATGAGAAGGGGGACAAGGTCACCTACAGTTGGTGGGCCGAAGACGTGCCGCAGATTGTTGCCGAACCGGCGATGCCGGCGCTGCAGGATGTAGTGCCGACGGTGACTTACACCACGCTGCAATCGTGGGAGGATATGAGCCGCTGGTGGAACGGAATTGCGGAATCCAAATATGCCATGAACGATTCGTTGAAGGCGGAGGTGGCGTCGTTGGTTGCGGACAAGCAGACCAAGGATGAGAAGGTGACGGCAATCTATCGCTACATAACGCAGAATGTGAGATACATGGGGCTCGGCACCGGCAAGAAGAAAGGCCTGGAGCCGAAGCCAGTAGTCGAAACGTTCCGCACAAAATATGGTGTCTGCCGCGACGTGGCGGCGCTGATGGTGGCGATGTGCCGTCAGGCGGGAATTGAGTCGGAGATCGTACTGACGGGTGTCGGCTACCAAGTGCCGAAGGCGATGCCGGTGATGTCGTTCAATCATGCGATAGTCGCGATCAAGGACGACAAGGGCGGTTACTATTTCGCCGATCCGACCATGCAGAATTCGGTGGATCTGTTGTCATCGGCGGAGATGGAACAACAGGTGTTGTTGTGCACCAAGCAGGGCAACACGCTGACGGATACGCCGCATTCTCCGGCGGAGAACAATATGGGGACGATCAAGGCGACGTCGAATTTGACGGAGGCGGGATTGTTTACTTCGGATGTGACGATAGCGACCAAAGGGATTTATGACCTGGCGTTGCGGTCGTGGGCAAAGTCGATGCCCGAAGCACAAGCGAAGCTAATTTGGAACTATCTGCTGCAATCAATCTATCCGGGAACGCGGTTGACGGCCTTTAGCTTCTCAGATGCGAGCGACCTGAACAAGCCGTTCGAGGTGAAGCTGAGCTACCAGATCGACAATTACCCGATGGAAGCGGGCAAGTTCGTGCTGATGAAAAGCCCGGTGTCGCTGGGATTTTTCGAGATTATTTCCAAGTTCGTGCTGACTTCGACATCGTTGCCGGAGCGGAAATATCCGTGGAACCTGGGATTCTCGTTTGGCGCGGATGAGGAAGAGACGATCAATCTGCCGCCGGGACTGGCGATCAAGTCGGTGCCGGATCCAATCTCCAAGAACGTCGGCAAGATTACGTACAAGATGACCTACAATTCCGCGGTCACGAAGGACGTGCCGAGCGGCGGCACGCAGGTGACCTATCAGAAGCGGTTGTTGATCGATGCAAAGCAGATGTCGCCGGCGGAATATGCGCAGTTGAAGCAAGTGCTGCTGGCGTCATCCAAAGCGCAGCGCGGTGAGATTATCATGGTCAAGGAAAAGGAAAATTAGGCAGGGGAAGCCAATCAGGAATAAATGCATATGAAGAAGATGATTTTCATTATAGCGATTGCGGCCTTCGCATTGTTGTCAACGAACGTTTCGGCGGTCAAGCTGTATACCGATGCCGATGTGGCCGAGATGATCAAGAATGCTCCGGGTGAGCAGCAGTTCCCGCAAGCAGGCGCGGTGGTTTTGTTACTGCAGAGGATCAGTACGGTTAATCCGGATCATAGCGCGACGGTGGACGAACATCTGGTAGTCAAGATTCTCAAAGATCGCGCTCGCGACGAGTACGGGGACGTCAAGCGGCGGTATAATAAGGATACTGACAGCATCGTCGTGATCAAAGCGGTGACGTACCTGAAAGACGGCACGGTAATGCCGGTGGAAGCCAAGGCGATCAACGACTTGACGCCGGCCGATCTGGCGAATGCATCGATCTACTCGAACATCATGCAGAAGGTGATCAATTTCCCAGGCATGGCGCCGGGAGTGAGTTTGGAACTGAAGCTGCGCGTTTATTCGAAGGCGCCGGAGAAGCCGGAAGATTTCTTTGTGTGGGGTGGTGACCTGTTCCAAGCGATGGACCCGATCAAGCACAAAGAAATGACGGTGATCGTGCCGCAAGGGATCGATGTCAAGTACACCTACCAAAACGAGGGATTGGATTACAGCACAGCGACCGATAACGGCATGATCGAGCACACGTGGCAGATCGATAATTCGGCACAGATCATCGAGGAGCCCTATATGCCCAAGGTGATCAAGATGGCGCCGCGATTGATTTACACCAATCAGACGGATTGGGGACAATTGGCGAAGTGGTACGAGGGAAAATTCGGCCCGCATGTCAAGACGGATGGCGCGATCGCGGATAAGGTCACCGAATTGACCAAGGGTGCGACAACCGCCGATGAGAAGATTCGCAAGATGTCGCTGTATGTGATCAAGGACATTCGCGGTGTGGCCGAGTACTCGCTGCCGTTAGGAATGGCGGGTTACGAACCGCACGATGCCGATGTGGTACTGGCGAACAAGTATGGCGACTGGCGCGACAAAACCGTATTGCTGGTGTCGATGTTGAGAACTGCCGGCGTCGAGTGTTATCCGGAATTCGTACATCTGGACGCGCCACCGTTGGCACAGGAGTTTCCGAGCTTAGGGCAGTTCAATGCGCTGTTCGTGTATGTGCCGAGTTATCAGGGAAAGCCGCTCTGGGTGAATACGTTCGCCGATGACAGCTATTTCGGTTACCTGTCCGACGCACAGGGATGCACGGGGCTGTTGGTGAAGCCGGATGGCTACGAACTGAAACAGATACCGGAGACGACGCCTGACGCGAACCTGTCGGCGACGCGGTTTGAGTTAACGGTTAAGCCGAATGGTGATGTCGACGGCAAGGTCGGTTGCGAGCTGAGCGGGTTGTTCGATATCAACGCGCGCGCGCGGTTGAAAGATGCCACGAAGCAGGAAGCGGAGCAGTTCTTCCAGAGATCGGCCAATGCCGTCGGAGAAGGAAGCCGCAGCGTCAACAACGAGAAGACCGATTTGAAAGACCTGACTCAGGCAGTCAAGATTGCACAGACGTTTGCCACTCCGGAAATGGGAGTGGTGCAGGGCGACATGATGATCATGACGGTTCCGGAGCCGCCGTTTGGATTTGCGAAAATGCCGGTGAATCCGGGTGAGTCGGTGAGAACTTACGACTTCGTTTTCAACTCAGGGATGTTGGTTAAGAATGAAGGGGTGATCAGTCTGCCGAGCGGATTCAAAGCCGTGTATGTTCCCGAGCCACAAAAGGTGCAGAACCAGTTTGGAATTTGGGAGGCCGCGTACACGCTGAGTCCGGATAGCACGTCAGTGAAGTTTTCGTCGTCGGTGACCCTTACCGACAAGGATATCACGACGGATGAATATCCGCAGTTCAAGAAAGTGTTCGACGATTTTGACAAACCGAAGAACACGATGATATTGCTTGAGAAGCGATAGATAGACGAATTGAGTTAAGCCCCTTTCCGGAGACGGAGAGGGGCTTTTTTGTTGGAGCGAAAACCCTCACCCCTGGCCCCTCTCCCAAAGGGCGAGGGGAAGGTCAAACGGGAATGTTCAACCTACTGGGCAAGCGAAGGGTTTGCCGGACTCGTGAGCGAAATGAATGTCGGGTTTCTCGTCCCGTGGTGTTATGGGGGCGTGTCAAAATATCGGCGCGGGTGTTGGCAACATTCGAATGATGTACGGAAGCATGGGACTCGGAACGCCGACCTACGGAGCTAATGAAGACCCTCACCCCCTGGCCCTCTCCCAAAGGGCGAGGGGAAGAAGAGTAGGATAAGCATTCCTGCTTGTCTGGTTGTGGGGCGGAACAAAGGGCAGACGTGGAAGAGACAAACAGGAATGTTCGTCCTACTGAGCAAGCGCAGGGTTTGCCGGACTCGTGAGCGAAATGGATGTCGGGTTTCTCGTCCCGTGGTGATGGAGACGAGTTTGATAGGAATCACGGCAGGTTGTGGGAGAGGTAGTTGTTGGTGCAGGCATGGGACTCGGAACGCCGACCGGCGGAGCTAATGAAGACCCTCACCCCTGGCCCCTCTCCCGAAGGGCGAGGGGAAGAGAAATTGGAACTGCCCAAACGGAGAATGTTCGTCCTATTGGAAGAGAGTGATGATACGAGAGTTAGAAAGCGTCCATGCTGCTGTAAAGGAAGGAGCTGTCGTAGACGTCGGTGAAAGAGGTGCCGTCGAGGGATTTGACCATGAGGACACCGTAAGAGCCGGGGTCCTGGCGGAAGCCGGATTTTGATAACAGTTCGGCGACGTTGGGATCGAATACGTAGCGCGCGCCGATTCCGGCAGTGGACCAGCCGCTCGCCAGACGCAAAAGCTCGCGCGCAGTCTTTTTGTCGAAGCTGATGACTTCAAGAATGATGATCGAACCGAGTTGTCGATAGGCGAGAAGGTAGCCATTGTCGAGTAAGGGAGAGATGTCCGGTTCGAAATAGCCGAGTTGTTCGCGCTGTTTCATCAGACCGGCGTCGCGAATAGTGAAGCCACAACGGTTGTGCGTGTATTTGTCGAACAGAACGCCGATGTCGTGCAGGAATGATTTGGCGGCCTTCCCCTTTTTGGCTACGGCAAACGGATCGGATTTTGCAAGGCGACGCGGGACTTTGTAAAAGTGCGGCAAGTTGTTGACGGCTTCGATCTCCCGATATCCAAAGGAAACATAACCGCGATGCGCAATCAGATATTGTGAAGTCGTCAGCATGGAGAGCCGGAAGCCGCGCTCACGAAAGTAGTTCTCAGCGGCCTCCAGGAGTTTGCCGCCGACACCCTGACGGGCGTACATCGGACGCGTACTGACAGCCCAGATGCCACCGATAATCTCGGTCTCACCGTTCTTGTTGCGAGTCGGAATTTCCATGACACCGACGAAACCGGCAATGTTGCCGTCGATCAAACCGCAATAACCGACGGGCGTGCCACGCAGACGGAAATCGGTCTTGATCCAAGAATCCATCTGGCGCGGAGTGCAAAACCAATTGAAGGATTTTCCCCAGATATTGAAGAGATCGGTTTTGTCTTCGAGGTCGTTATAAGTGACGATTTGCATAAGTATTCTCAGCCGCCCAAATAGGCCTGTTTGACTTGTTCGTTTTCGAGGAGTTTGGCGGCGGTGTCGCTCAATACGATCTTTCCGGTTTCGAGCACATAGGCGCGATCGGCAATCTGCAAGGACTTTTTCGCATTCTGTTCGACGAGGAGAATGGTGTGACCCTGCTGGTTGATGTTTTGAATGATCTGAAAAACTTTCTCAACCATGACGGGCGAAAGTCCCATAGATGGTTCGTCGAACATCAGGAGTTCGGGGCTGGCCATAAGACCGCGCGCAATGGCGAGCATCTGTTGTTCGCCACCGGAGAGGGTGCCGGAAAGTTGATTGCGGCGCTCGCTCAAGACCGGGAACCATTCGTACATCTGCGCAACTTTGTTTTTCACGACAGCTTTGTCATTGGTGGCATACGCTCCCAATTCGAGATTTTCCAGCACGCTTTGTTTGGCGAAAACTTTGCGACCTTCGGGAATCTGGACGATACCTTTGCGGGCAATGCGCCAGGCGGGAAGGGTGTGAATCGGTTCGTCATTGAATTTGATCGAGCCGGTGCGCGGATGGAGCACGCCGGAAATCGTGTTGATCAAGGTGGTCTTGCCGGCGCCGTTGGCGCCGATGATGGCCAGAATTTCGCCGCGATTCAGATTGAGCGAGACGCCTTTGAGAGCCGCGATTTGATCGTAGTAGACTTGAATCTGATCGACTTCCAACAACATGAATTCATCCCTCGGGCTTTAGGAACCCAGGTAGGCCTCGATAACTTTGGGGTCGCGCTGGACTTCCTCGGGTTTGCCCTCGGCGATCTTGACGCCATAGTCGAGCACAACCACACGATCGGACAGCGACATGACGACATTCATGCGATGTTCGATGATGACGACGGCGACACCGCGCTTCCTGATCTTTTCGACCAGCTCGACGAGATCATTACATTCGCGCGGATTCATGCCGGCAGTGGGTTCGTCCAGCAAGAGCAATGATGGTTCGGTGGCGAGTGCGCGCGCGATTTCGATGCGGCGCTGGCTGCCGTAGGGAAGATTCTTAACGATATCGTTGCCGAATTTGAGCAGGCCGACGAAGTCGAGCATCTCCTTGGCGCTCTGTTCGATCTCGGCCTCCTCACGAGTGAACGACCGAGTGTGGAGCAATGCCTGAAAGAGATCGGCCTTGGTACGGCAATGGCGTCCGACCATGACGTTCTCGGTGGCGGTCATTTCGGGAAAGAGCCGGATATTCTGAAAGGTACGGGCGATACCTGATTTGACGACGTTGTGTGAGGCGAGGTTATTAAGCCGGATTCCCTTGAAGAGCACTTCGCCTTCGTCGGGAGGATAAACGCCGGTGACGACATTGAACAGAGTCGACTTTCCGGCGCCGTTAGGGCCGATCAGTCCGACGATTTCATGGGTGTCGGCTTTCATGCAGAGATCGGCAACGGCTTTCAGTCCGCCGAAATTCTTGGTGACGTTACTGACGTCAAGCAGCATGTACTGTCTCCTCGCCTGTTGCTTTGAGTTCGAGCGCGGTTCGTTTTGACGGCAGCAAACCCTGGGGGCGGAAAATGATGACGACGACCATCATCAAGCCGAACGCCAACATGCGGTAGTCGACAAAGGCGGTGCCGAGCGTTGAGCGGAGGACTTCCGGAACGGCGACCAATAGAACGACGCCGAGTAACACGCCCCAGACATTGCCCATGCCGCCGATGACAAGCATGGAAACGAGAAGCACGGATTCCCAGAAGGTGAACGATTCGGGAGAGATAAACTGATTCCAGTGGACATAAATGTCGCCGGCAACGGCGCCAACCATGCCGCTGATGACGAAAGCGACGGCCTTGGTGCGGGCCACGTTAACACCGGAGAGAGTGGCGGCAAGTTCATCCTCGCGAATGGCGACCAGCGCGCGACCGAGCCGGGAGTGTTCGAGGCGATAACTAATGAAGACAACGAGCGCCAGGAAGAAGAGAATCAGGTAGTAGAAGTGAACGTTGTCGGTAAGAGTGAACCAGAGGAATTTGACCTCGCTGATCTTTTCGTTAACGCGCGGGAGTCCCTTGGGGCCATTGGTAATAGTTTCGAGATTGGTGAGCACCAGCCGGACGATTTCGCCGAAACCGAGAGTGACGATGGCGAGATAGTCACCACGCAGGCGCAGCACCGGCGCGCCGAGTCCGAGGCGGATCAGCCCGGCGACAAGGATCACGATGGGCAGCCCGTACCAGAACGAAATGCCCGCGATATTGAGTAAGGCAGCCGTGTAGGCACCGATGGCATAGAAGGCGATGTAACCGAGGTCGAATAGTCCGGTGTAGCCGATGGTGATGTTGAGGCCGATGCCGAGGATGCCGTAGATGCCGACCAGCGCTATTACGCGGACGGCGTAATAGTTGCCGAGCATGTTCAGGACAACCGGGAGAATCAGTACGACCAAAAGGCCGGCCGCCCAGAGGGGCCACAAGCGCGGTAGTTTCATATTTTCTCGGTGACCGCCTCGCCGAAAATTCCGGTGGGCCGGAAGATCAGCACGAGAATAAGAACCATAAACAAAATGACATCTTTATAGGCGGACGAAATATAGCCGATCGTCAGTGCCTCGATAATTCCCAGCAGAAAGCCGCCGACCATAGCGCCTTTGATGTTACCGATACCACCGACGACTGCGGCCGTGAAGGCCTTGAGGCCGGGGAAGAAGCCCATATTGAATTTGACGCTGCCGTAATACATGCCGTTGAGCACACCGGCGAGTCCGCCGAGAGCACCACCGATGAGGAAAGTTATCGTGATGATGAAGTTGACGTTGATTCCCATCAATTCAGAAACGGCATGATTCTGAGCTACGGCGCGCATCGCCTTGCCATGGCGGGTCTTGGTGATGAATATTTGCAGCAGCAACATTGCTGAGATCGCGAGCGCAAATATGAAAATCTGCAGCGAGTTAACCTGCACACCGAAGAATTGGTACTGGCTGATTTGAAAAGTGTTCGGGTAGGGTTCCGACTGCGCACTGACGGCGACCTGAACCAAGTTCTGCAAAAAGATCGACACGCCGATGGCGCTGATCAAAGGCGCCAATCGTGAGGCGCGACGCAGTGGGCGATAGGCGCTCCGCTCGACTATAACTGCAAGGAGTCCGGCGCCCATCATGGCGGTGGCGAAAACGACAATAAAGTAGCCGGGCGCCCAACCCTGAATGAAGGCGGGCGTCAGTGATAAGGCCCAGAGGCCGAGGTAGGCGCCGACCATGAAGATTTCGCTGTGGGCGAAGTTGATCATCAGCAGGATGCCGTAGACCATCGTGTAGCCGAGGGCAAACAGAGCGTAAATGCTGCCGAGCGTGATGCCGTTGACGAGTTGCTGAAAGAACATTAGCAGGCCGATCGCGTCCGGTTAGTCGACACTGACGAACTTGCCGTTCTTCACCTGATAGATGGTGATCATCTTGTTGCGCGTATCGCCCTTCTCGTCGAAGCTTGATTCCCCGAGAATGCCGTTGAATTTGACGTTGGCGATATAGTCGATCATCTTGGCGCGATCGCCGCCGGTCTTCTCGATGGCTTCGAGGACGAGATTAACGGCCTCATAAGTGTATGGGTCGTAGGGCTGCATGTCGTCCTTGGGGAAACGCTTGCGATAGTTTTCGAGAAACTGTTGGGCGGCTGGTAATTTTTCGGGTGGCAAGCCGGTCATGGAGGCATAATCGCCCTCGGTAGCCGGGCCGCCGATTTTGGCATATTCAGGCGTCACCACACCGTCGCCGGCAAAGACTGGAATGGCCAAACCGAGTTCTTTGGCCTGTTTGGAAATCAAACCGCACTCGGGATGCATGCCGCCGAAATATATGAGTTGCGGGCTGGAGGTTTTGATACGAGTGAGCAGGGCTTTGTAGTCTTTCTCGCCAACGTCAATACCGTCGTAACTCAGAACCGGACCCTTGCGGGCTTCGAATTCCTTGCGAAACTCGTCGGCCAGGCCCTGTCCGTATGCGGTTTTGTCATGGATGACAACCGCGCGTTCGATTTTGAGACCGTCGATGGCGAAGTCGGCGGCGAATTTGCCTTGAACGTCGTCGGTGGTGCAAAGACGGAAGACGTTCTTGAGTCCCTGCTGCGTCAACTTAGGATTGGTCGAGGCCGGAGTAATCATCAAGACATTGCGGCGGTTGTATATCTGGCTGGCTGGAATCGAGCAGCCGCTATTGAGATGACCGACGACGCCGAGAATCGTGGGATCGGAGATGATCTGATTGGCGACGGTGACGGCTTCCTTGGGATCGCCGCGATCGTCAAAGGCAGCCAGTTCGAGTCTGACATTCTTGAACCGACCGGACTGGACGGCTTCCTCGACGGCCAACTCAGCGCCGCGTTTCATGCCCTGACCATGAGCAGCGATGTCGCCGGTGAGCGGCGCCACGAGGGCAACCTTGACGACAGGAGCGCCTTGCGACGCGCAACCTGCGATGACGGCGATCAGACAGCCGAGTGTCAGGAATCCGATTACGAGAAACCAGATGGTACGAGTCTTCATCACTTAGAGACCTCCAGAGTGTCGGTACGCCGCATGTCTTGCGCGGCGAGCTGTATCCTTCAGATATCTGCGACAATGTCGCATGTCAAATTGACCTAATTTGCCGAATCGCGGCCAGACTGTCAACTAGTAAAATGCTGGGGTTGGTGCCAGTGAAACACGAAGGGTCAAACAGGAATGTTTAACCTACTGGGTGTGGTAAACGAAGTGAGCGGGACAAACCCACCGCAAGCGGATGGGGCACCCATCCTCGGTCTGTTGCGCAAGGTGACCCAGCCTCGTTCCATCGAGCGAAGTCGCTCACCCTCGGTCATCGCGCAAAGTCCCTCACCCTCGGTCCCTCTCCCAAAGGGAGAGGGAAGGAACGTTTCAGAGGTCTCGGAGGTAGGTTGCGCACGTGAGGACGCAGAGGTTGGGATGCGACACGGAACACACCCCTTGGTCCCCTCTCAAGAGGGGAAAAGGAAGTAGGATAAATATTCTTGTTTGTGCTGTTGAGATGCTGGCGAATGCCTTCCACGCCAGGGTCAAACAGGAATGTTCAACCAACCGAGGTTACATCACTACGAGGAGCGAACAAAGTGAAGCCCGAAGCTTGCTGTGGGATATTCTTAGAGACGCTAGGCAAGACCTGACGAAACAGACATGTTGGAGGTGGCGCGAACTCCCTCACCCTCGGTCCCTCTCCCAAAGGGAGAGGGAAGGAACGTTGAAAGTCAGTAGGAGCGGGGGATTGTCAGGGGATTGTCAAGTTCGGCGATCAATGATTGTCAAGTTCGCGGATCACTGATTGTCTGGTTCTCCGATCAATGTCGGAGTTTGGGCAGCAGACTCTGGCCGTCGATGTTGGCGGGCGGAGTGATTCCGATCATATCTGATAGCGTAGGGGCGATGTCAACAGTGGCACATTGGTCGCCGCTACTGCCCTTCTGAATACCGGCGCCATAGAAGATCAATGGAACATGGCGATCATATGAATAGGGGGTGCCGTGAGTGGTGCAGTGCGGCTCATCGCTGATAATCCAGAATTCCTTGAATCGGAGCATGATGTCGGGTGAACGGTCGGGGTTGTAGTTGTTATGATACAGCGAAAAGTAGGAGCGGCCTCCCAGCTCGCCGGCGGAAAGCTCCTCGTCAGTGAAGACGTCGACGATGTAAGGAATCCTCTTGATGTTGGCAGCGACGGTCTTGCGCAGCCAAGCGCCACCGAGACCTTTGGTGTCGGCCTCGGAATGATTGAGAATGACAGCATCACTCGCCTCAAGGACGACGTTGTTCTTGAACTGCAATTCGCGGGCAATAGCAGCGCCCACCCGCATGATGTCGGCGGCAAGGGTATCGCTGTTGATGCGGCCGGCGTCGACGTTACGCTGTCTGAGTTCCTCGGGAAGCGGCAGCACCCCGTGGTCGCTGGTTAGTGCGAGAACGTAGTTGTTTGCGCCAACGGTACTGTCGAGAAAGGCGAAGAACGAATTGAGGTAGCTGTCGAGCCGGAAATATTGATCCTGAATTTCGTGGCTGGACGGGCCGTAGCGGTGGCCGATGTAGTCTCCGGCCGAGCAACTGACCATCAGTAAGTCAGGGATGGTATCGACGCCGAGTGATTCGTTGACAGTCAGGTCGCGCGCGAAACGCAGTGTGAGTTGATCGACGAAAGGCGTGTAGAGTAGTTCGCCATAATATACGGAGGGCGCTTGATTCGGCGCCGGCGAGAAATCATGCGGGAACGCGGAATGAATGCTGTCGTATTCGGCTGCGACAGTGTCAGGGCCTGCGTATTTGTTGCGCGGGAGCAGGCGATCCCAGATGCCAACGAAGTAGTCATCGGCGGGGCGTCCATTGTTGAAGGTATCGACCCAGGCGGGATAGATGGGCGTATAGTAGATCGATGTGACGAATCGGCCATCGCCCCTGTTGTACCAGTAGGCGCCGTTAGCACGCAGGCCGGCCATCAGAATCGCGGCGCGGTCTTTACCGGCAACAGTGAAGACTTTGCTTTGAGGAGAGGCGCTTCGAATCCAGTCGCCGAGAGTCTGTTTCATGAGGTTGGAAGGTGATCGTCCGGGCAGTTCCGGATGGCCGGCGACGTTGACGCCCGAGTCCTCGGCGCAATAGAGCCACCTGGATTTGGCGCGATCCCACCAGTCGTTGGCGATGATGCCGTGATGTGAGGGATAACAGCCGGTGGAGATGGTGGCATGGCCGACGCCGGTTTCGGTGACGGCATGTTCATGAAAGGTTTCGGTGAATTGAAAGCCGTCCCGCAACAGCCGATTGAAGCCGGCAGAAGAGAAATCATTAGAAGGTGACAAGTATTCGAGGCGCATTTGATCGACGACGATAACGACGACAAGTTTGGGTTTGAGCTGGCTGCTCTGGGCGAACGCGGATGGCAGCGCGAAGAGAATGGATATAATGACGGTTAGGATTCGAGACATTTCATGCTCCTCAAGTTGGTGAGATGATACGCAAAAAAAAGCGGATGGCAAGAGAGATGTGCGGCTGAATACAACGGTTGCCAACGGCGGCGCACGGTAGTACGTTTCATGGTCAAATGCGAATACTGAACATAGAAAAGGAGTTGCAGTGAAATACTTCTTGTTGGGCAAGAGCGGACTTCGGGTGTCGGAGATTGCGCTGGGTACGATGACGTTTGGGGAAGATTGGGGATGGGGCGCATCGAAGGAAGAGAGCCGCAAACAGTTCGATTTGTTCGTGGAACGAGGCGGGAATTTCATCGACACGGCGAATCGCTATACCGAGGGAACGGCCGAGAGATTCGTCGGAGAATTCGTGGGCGCGCGGCGCGAGGAATTTGTGGTGGCGACGAAATACACGGTTTTCCAGCGAAAGGGGGATCCGAATTCGGCGGGGAATCATCGCAAGAATCTGGTGCAGTCGCTGAATGCCAGTCTGAAGCGGCTCAATATGGACTATATCGATCTCTTGTGGGTGCACGCGTGGGACTTTCTGACGCCCGTGGAAGAAGTGATGCGTGGGCTTGATGATGCGGTGCGCGCCGGCAAGGTATTGTATGTCGGCATCTCGGACACGCCGGCCTGGATTGTGTCGCGGGCCAACATGCTGGCGGAATTGCGCGGCTGGACGCCGTTTGTGGGTTTGCAGGTTGAATACAGTCTGATCGAACGCACGGTCGAACGTGAGTTACTGCCGATGGCGAAGGAACTGGGATTGACGGTTACGCCGTGGGCGCCGATCGGAGGCGGAGTGTTGAGCGGCAAGTACAACAAGAACAACTTCAGTGCAGAGGCGGCCAAGCGAATTGCACCGGGAGGCAAGCGGTTGTCGGAACGGAATCTGGCGATTGCCGAGGAAGTGGAGAAGATAGCCAATGAGATTGGCAGAAGGAGCTCGCAGGTAGCGCTGAATTGGGTGCGGCAACGCGATCAGCAGATGATACCGATTATAGGCGCTCGGTCGGGAGCACAGTTGGAAGAGAATCTTGGGTGCCTCGATTTCGAGTTGAGCGCAGAGCATTTGGCGCGGCTGAACGAGATCAGCGCGATCGAGTTGGGATTCCCGCATGAGTTTGTGGCGCAACCGCAAATGAAGACGCTGATATATGCGGACACGGAGATTGAGAAGAGGAAGTAGGGGAACGGGACTATTATCAGAAACTGAAAATGCTAGATTGAGGGCAGATGAAGTGATCGGGAGTACCCACCCTTGCAGGTAGAGTACACTGGTTATGTCGAATCTCTAACATAGTGAGGGAAGTACAAGATGTCAATGGAGCGATTGAAGGGGAATTTAGTAGCCAAAAAAAGCCGGACTCACGGGAGTCCGGCTCTGAAATCGTAATTGACTATGCCCGACTTATGATTACGCCTTCTTCGAGAACCGGCGGCGAAGGACGCCCGCTACACCAATCAGGCCCACACCGAGCAGACTGAGTGTGCCGGGCTCGGGAACGGTGGTACCGCTGCCGAATTGGAGATAATCGAAGTTCAATATCTCGCTACCCGTAAAGTTGAATCGCACGGTACTGAAGGACTGGTCATTAACGAGACCGAAGAATGTGGCGCCCGCCCATGCATCGTGGATGGCAAAATCGTTCAGGAAATTGCCGTGTTCGTCAAGGAACGACACCGTCGTCGGCGGCGCAAAATCGATTGACGTAATATCGATGCCAAAGGAATTAATGGCCGATTCGAACGAGAATTCGACGGCTGTGTAACCATATTCGAAGGCCATAGTGGAGTTGCCTTCAGTGGTGACCAAATTATTGCCCGAAGCCTGACTGAAACCGGTACCGCCAAATAACGTGGCCGTGAACGGCCCGAAATCAATTGGGTTACCTGCAAAGTATGACTCAAAGCCCTCTGTATAAAGCGTCGAACCCGCCGCACCCTGCCACACGGCGCGCTCTGCTTGAAGGACTCCCAAATCCGCCGGCAAGACTCCACTGGCCAGATAATATGTCGGCAGAGCGTAGCCCACAGAGCTGGTCAGCAAGATGGCGGCCAGGACTAGTAACGTCGCCTTCAATTTCATATAGTTCCTCCTCCGATTATGTAAGATGTAATTCTACTCGGTTTTTCTTATAGCGAGCACATCCTGTGCCAGAAACGGTATCGCGTTGGCTTTCAGTTACTTGGGCCTCGGAAGTCCATGCCAATCATGGTCTTACTTGTGCGTGATCTCGACAGTTTCTGGGGAGCCAAAAAGGACTAATTTAGATTGCATTTCTGCAAGTCGTGGTTGCATAATGATTTGCGGAGTCCGGTTGATTCGGGCCGTTGTTCGGGAATCCGACAGCGGAAATGCTGGACAGACTGCATCGCCGTCCGAGGTTGTCGGGTTTCTCACTCGGCGATCATGTCACGGGCGGACTTGAAGGCACGGAGATTGAAATCCGCAAGACATTATCCGAGGAAGACTGGGTTCGGAACGCGAGCTGCTACTAGTCCCCGATTCTCGCGGATAGATCGTCTAGTCTCTGACCTAGTTGTTCTTCATATTCGGCGGGTGAAAGAGCAGTTGGGTCAGGTAATCCGGCCAGTCCTTCGAGAACGCAAAGATAGTTGACCTCGATGTGCGCCGAGGGAAACGAACTCTTACCCAACCTGAAGTAGCACTGACCCTTGATCAGGTGTGCGTCCCTGTAATCGATTGACGTCTTCTTGGCAAAGACGTAATGAGAATCAGCCGCGATGACCGCTGATGCATTGGTAATTGCGGCCTGTAAGTCGGGCAGATCGCGGTAGATAGCCGAGAGACCCATCTTGGCATCGGAACTAGAGTTTTGTTGAATGGAAGAATTGAAGTCAGCGATTGCAGTAGAGTATTCTTTTTTGAAGGCGTAGCACCAGCCCCTACCGGTGAGAGCTTCTGCATTATTCGTTGAATGAGTTAGCACGTCCGAAAAAGTTGTAATGGCAGCGTCGTAGTTGCCTGTTCCGAAGGAAGACCAAGCTTCACTTAGCTTCGCATTGACATCGTAGGAAGGCGAACTCCCTTTGTTGGAGGAGCAGCCACAAAACACAACGGATAGAGCAATCATCGTTGCAACCATCCAAAGCTCAAAACTAAATCGTCTCTTCATCATAAACCTCTGAATCTCACTTTAGATACAGCATCTTCTTGGTTTCCATGTTGGAACCGGCGGTCAGCCGATAAAAATATGTTCCCGAACTGCATTCGCTACCGTTCTCGGATTTCCCGTCCCATGACGAAGCATAATTTCCCGGCATTATGTCCCGATCAAGGAGAGTAGCCACTCGCTGTCCGAGTACATTGAACACTTCCAGCGACACGTGAACCTGTTCGCTTGTGCTGAACGGAATCACTGTCGTCCCGTTGAAGGGATTAGGAGTATTCTGATCAAGCTCATACACTACTGGCAACTCTTCCAATCTCCACTGTTCAGTTGCGCCTATTAGATAGGAGCAAAGCTCGGTGATCTCCGCCGTGTAGTGCCCGGTAGTTATGTTGAGTCGTGCAGGAATTGGTTGCTGATTAGTGCTCGAAAGAGGGACGAGTACTATTGCTTGGTCTGCATTCATTGAGACACCCGCGACATCCGGGTCTATGGTTAGCAATGCAGATTTGTTCGCGACTGCGACCGTCGATTTCAGATCAACAATCAGAACCGGAGTGATTCCTGAGGGGATGTTCGTATTGACCAGATCAGAGATATCGGCGGGGCGCTCCCCGCAGAGAACAAGACCATCGCTACGAGATGAACCGGCGGCAACTCTGAGCCGAAATGTTCCCAACGGGCTTGTCACCTCGGCTCCAAAATTGACGAACAATCGAGAGGCTGAGACAGATGCATCTTTACAACCTCGGTTGGTCGAGAGATCGGTTCCACACACGGTAATTGTGTAAGACCCTGATTGGTCTATCCGATAATCTGTCAGATAGCAGGCTGCATCGCGATTACTTAGTTGCGTAACAGTCTGCCCACCACTTCCCGACGGGCCAGCAACTGTGACTTCTGGCAACCCACTCAACGACTCGGACGGGTAGAAGAATAGATCGAGTTCAAAGGGTAGAATCGGATTCGCAAGAACGTCAATAGTGAAGGAAGGAGGGGTGGCATCTCCCGCAACAAACGAGAACGCTCTACTGCATTGTGCAGTCGCGCCTTCATTATCCTGCGCTGCTATTTTCCAATAGTACCTCTTCATCTCCTCAAGAGACGCAATTGTATACTGCGAATCAGCAATTGACGGAACAGAATGCTGCCATGATGCGGTGTCACCCGCAGAGTAGAAGAGATTGTAAGTCACGGTATTTCCGATGTCAGGATCAATTGAACGGCTCCAACGCAGTAGCGCGCCTACGGATTTGACCGTGTCGTCATCGGCGGGACTGAGTAGGGCAAATACGGACGGAGGGCGATTGGTATTATTCACTACGATCTGAATCGATTGTTGGTCGCTTGCCTGACCATCGGAGACAGAAAACGTCACGCCGTAAACTCCCGATTGATCGTACGTCGGTGTCCAGACGAAATTGCCGCTGGCGTTACTGAAGACTGCCCCGGCTGGTAGAGGATTTGCAGAATAGGTAAGTGCGTCTCCATCGAGATCGGTGGCGGATAAAGCGAAAGCCAACATGCTATTCTCCGAGACTGTCTTGTCCCCCGGATTCGTCAAAGTTGGAGGTCTATTAGCAACCGTTACGTGGAAAGAAAACGGAATCGTGCATTGTGAGGTCGCTCCCTCCAAGTCTTCTGCGACTACCGACCAGCGATAGGATGCCCCTCTCTGAAGTGAAGTGAGTTCGTATTCCGGATCAGAAATGTTCATGACACTGTCATCCCATGAAGCAGAGGTGCCACTGTGATATCCCCGGACCCAGTCGATATAAACGTTACCGTCGTTTTGATACGCGCCAATGTTGATCAGGATTCCCATTAGATCGCTAAACTCCCCTTGAGCTGGCTCATCTAAAGCAACAATAGTCCATGCACTGGCTGCAAGACTGACCCAACCCGCACCATCGCCGACATACTTCCACACAAAGTCTTGGGCATTCCAATAAGCGAAGCGCGCCCAGACCTGCGATGTTGATTCGTTGTAGACTCGTGCTTCGACCCTCTTAATCCCGTCCCACTCAGGTGGCAGCATTTTCCAAATCACTTTCTTCCAGAATTCAACGTCGCAGTCTGAGTAACGGAATCCGTGGTGATGGCAAACACACTTCACAGTCTTGCCAAGACTGGAGTTGCTCCATGAAAGCACAAATGGCGTCCCGGTTGCCTGGGTTCTCAGACAAAGGTCACATGGAGTGCCAGGGCAAATGTAGGAGACATAAACGCTATCTGCTGGAATATCGAAAGTCCACCCTTCTAACGAAGTGTCAAAATTGAAGAATACGGTATCGCCCACTATGTCCCGAGAATTTGTGATCGATATATTGGGCAAGCCCTTTGGCTGGTCACGAGACGACGACTCGAACGGAGCGTAGCGTCCGCCCAATCCGGTCGGCCGCATTGCGTTGGCCAACGGGGAGAATTCAGACTTCGAGTAATACAGATTATATCGTATAACATCACCCACGTCTGGGTCTGATGCAGGATTCCAGATAAGGCTGGTAGTATCGGCACTCAATGTCGCTCCATTTGCGGGGTACTGCAGAGAAAATGCCGAAGGAGTTCGATTAAGAATGCGCATGTGAAGAAGTCCCCACCCGTAAGTATTGTCCGTCCCGGTAACGCCTAAGTCAATGCACAACGTCTTGAAGCTGTCTATTACCGCTGGGGGATAGACTGTCGGTTTGGCAGACAGATAGACTGCCGCTGCTCCAGCGACGTGAGGGCAGGAGAATGAGGTTCCGACTGCCACGGTAGATGTTGTCCAATAATCAGCTACAGTCACACTGTCAGGTGCGACCATCTCAGGCTTGATGCGAGAGTCTTCTGTCGGGCCGCAGGAGCTAAAACCCTCAATCTTGCTCGGGTTCTGCCACGGAACAGCACCCACAGTTAGCGCGCCCCGCGCATCACCGGGAATCTGAACCGAGTACGATGCGTTGCTATATTGCAATGAACCGATACCTGGAACCAAGAGCTGCAACTTGGCATTTCCGGTAGCGGAGTACTTAGAAATCACAATCTCATAAATCCCCGTCGCGGTCGCTGTGTAGGTAAACTCTTCCGTTGGCTCTTGAGTTCCTGTCTGCGGTCTCAAAGAAGAAGCGACCAGCGCGGAAGTTGCCAAGTCGTAGAGCCTCAAATCGTAGTCATCGGTGGCGTAAGGCCAGTCATTCCAAGACAAGAGTATTGACACAGACTGTCCCTCGACAAGAAGAATGGAGTTACCTTCGTCCGTCGAAGTGAAGTTGTGAGCCCCATCGCCATCCGTGTCTGCAAAATAACCCGACCAGTGATCTTTACCGTAATTTGCAGCCGAGTTGACCCATAGAATTCCTTGATTGCGTAGTTCATCAACTTTTTTAGAAAGGTCGCTGGAGCCATCGAGCCAACCGACATTAAGGTAAGCGAGACTTACAGAGACGACATCGAAGCCATTGTTCTTGATCCAGTCGCACGCGGTAAGGAAGTCTAACCCAGTGCTCACTTGAATCAACCAGAGTTCAGCATCTGGAGCGACGTCATGTATGATCTGTGCACATTCAGTTCCGTGCGTGCTCGTGAACGGATTGTTTCCGTAATATCGGAGTTGCGTGTTGCTCGGTAATTCAGTTCCAAGAAAGAACATGTAGTCTTGGAAACCTCCGTCAAGTACAGCGACCTTCACTCCGCGGCCAGTGTAACCCCTCCGGTGAAAAGCCGATACTCCCATCGTATCTAAACCCTCAGAAATAAATTCCTGGGGGATCGCGTAACTCGGCAGGTACACGGCAGCGATTTCATCTCTGCCCTCGAACCATCCAATCTTGTTTACAGGGACAAGCATGTAGACAGAATTGGCGTACATTCCTTCGATTCTGCCACCAGATTCTTCAAGCAGGTTGGCAGCATATTGATCGGCTGTGGCCTTCAAAAGAACTCTGATCTCCAACGAATCTCCGATCATCACAGTTCTCTTCTGAACCCAAGAGTCGATCTTGCCCAAGGCGTGCTGCCCGTAGGTCTGTGCCGCGGCGTAAACTAAGCGATCTACCAATCCACCCTTGTCGGGCATGTCCTGTGACTGTGGCACAGCAAAATCAGGTGGTGTGGCAATTGCATAGCCAATTCGAAAGACGAAAATGAATAAGATCAAGAACGTTATCGACCGATTCATGTTAATCTCCTATGCCCTTGAGTATTCCCTGTTCACTGAGGGCGCCGATCCCGACGGTTACCGTCAATCGACAATTGCGGGATGCAACGATTCCCCAACCAAGCGCCACCTAGCCCCCACTTTGTCACGGAATCCGTGAGTCGTCTAGTTTCAATATGGGATAATGATCACGTTTGTCAATCACTTGATGAAGATTTGGGAATAAAACTGTGAACAAACCTTCTCAGTCCCGCAGGTCAAAGCGCTTCGACTGTAGCGTTTTCGTTGGTATGCGGTGTACTCCCCTAAGGTTTTGCGACAGCGACAGCAGTGTATTCGGGGAGAGAGTTGTCAAGATGGTGCAAGAGCGGGCAGGAAAGGGTTCGTGCCCGCGCGCGAAACCCAGACCCCGTGGGATTGACCCACGGGGCCAAGATTGCTTATGCCAGACTACTTCTTCTTGGCGGTGAAGACTCCGTTCGGTTGGTGGAAGACGGTTTCGGTGACGGCGCCGGATTTGTCGAAGTTGAATGAGACGCTGAAGCCGGTCAGGTCTTTGATAGTGAACTGAGCTTGCTTGTAAGGAATCAGATCATAAACGGGCTGGCCGGGAACATAGAGAGTCAGCGTTGAGTCACCCTTCATCGCGAAGGTGCAGGTCACTTTGGCTTCCTCCATCATGTAGTCACCGATGAATTGCTTCAGGTATTTCGGGTCGCGCAGGGCTGACGATGCCGTTCGTGTGAAGACGATTTCCTTCACGGTCATTTCCAGCGGCATGGTGAGACGGTCGATGTCACCTGTCGTGTTGCCCTCGAAATTGACGAAGAGTTTCAGGTCGGCGAATTCCTCGTTGTTGGCGCGAAAGACATCGTAGTGCCAATGTTCGAGCTGCGCCGTGATCTGGTTGTAAGTTGCTTCAAGAGTCTTGCCGTTGAGTTTCACGGTGACGATGCCGTAACCGGGATTTTCAAATTCGCCGACGTAATCTGCGAGCGGATGTGACGGTTTGGTGTTGGGTTTGCGGCCGGTGTCGTTCTTCGGCGCTTTCTCCAGATTTGCTTTGGCAGCATCCATCTGTGTTTTGATGCGACCACTCCAGTCGATGGGGTCGAGACCCAACATGGCATCGGCGACGGAACGGCTGATAATTCCCGGACATGGTGTAGCATCGAGATTCGTGAGGACGACGATGCCGATGTGGTCATCAGGCAGCATGGCAACCTCGGCCGAGAAACCGTCGATGTTACCGCCGTGCTCGATTAATTGATGGCCGCGGTAGGCCTCCGTCATCCAGCCGAGAGCGTAAGCGGCGTTCAGGATTTCTTTGTTCAAGGGGGATTGCGGCATTGCCATGTGAGGCGCGTGAATGTTTTCCATGGTTGACGGCTTGATGATTTGCTTGTCGCCGACCTTGCCATCATTTAGTTGCAGCCGCACCCATCCGAGCATGTCGGTAATATTGGAATTGACGGAGCCGGCCGGTCCGGCCGTCGTGATATTGCGGAAGGGAATGACTTTGACGGTGTCTTTTTTCTCGCGATACGGGAACGCAAAGTCAGCCGCTTTCTGCGACTCATCGACTGAGAAGTTGCTCGATTTCATCCCGACCGGTTCGAAGATGCGCGTGCGTACGAAGTTCTCCCAGGTGGTGGCGCTGATTTGTTCCAACAGGTAGCCGGCGGTCATAAACATGATGTTCTGGTACTGCCATTCGGTGCGGAAATCTTTGTTCGGTTCGAGATACTGCAGGCGGTCGAAGATATCCTTGCGCGTGAAAGACGAATTGTACCACATGAAATCGTGACGCGGCAGGCCGGAACGATGGGTGATCAGATCGGTGGCGGTCATGCGCTCGGTGGCAAAATCGTCGAACATCTTGAAGGTCGGCATGTATTGTTTGACCGGCTTGTCCCATTCGAGTTTGCCATCATCGACGAGGAGACCCATCGCCGCCGTGGTAAAGGCCTTGGTGCAAGAACCGATCGCGAAGATCGTCTGCGCTGTTACGGGAAGATTATCTTTGACGCTACGCTGACCGAACCCCTCGGCGAAAATCACTTTGTCGTCTTTGACGATTCCGAGACCGATGCCCGGAACTTTCCAGACCTTGCGCAAGGAATCCGTAAGGGCGCTGATTTTGTCTAAAGCGGCCTTGTCCTTCTGAGCGGCAGATGCGGCCTTGGCGGCGTCCTGACGTTTGACCGTGAACGGGAACTTCTGTCCGCCCTGTGTGAAATCACCTGAGATGATCTGGCTGTCGGATAACTTGCCGGCGAACTTGGGCTCACCGGGAACGCCAGCAAGATCGCAGGTGACATCGGAACCGGCGACTTTGACATTAGTCAGCGAAAGTCCTTTAGCGCCCTGTTGGGGGATGTCGATCTGTCCTGCGTACGAGCCGTCGGCGTTCTTCGTGAATTCGATACTGATCGTCAACGGCATTCCGGGCAGTTCAATTGTGCCATCCCAGATGCCGGAAATGTCGGCAGTCTGCGCCGGCGCGGTCGCGGCAAACATAAGCAAGAGTGCTGCAATAGGCGTGAACATTCGCGAGAGTTTCATGATTCCTCCGGGATATTTGTGAAATGATATTGTCATTTTCGATGCATGGCGAAATAACAGTTGTCTTATCTAAGACCGCAATCTTCAAGTTAATGTTTCAGGTCACGCAATCCGCGATGGCAGTGCATGAATCGATTGTGAAGGCGAAAAAACTGTTGCGCCGAGTGGCAGAACGCTTATATTCACTGCCCGTCGATTTGGAGGGGTTCCCGAGCGGTCAAAGGGAACAGACTGTAAATCTGTCGGCGATGCCTTCGGAGGTTCGAATCCTCCCCCCTCCATTATATAATCACCGCAAAATCAGATCAGAATCAGTAGACGCACATGCCCTCACCATCTGTCCCTCTCCCAAAGGGAGAGGGAAGGAACACTTATCGCACAGATATATAGTCACCGCAAAACCAGAACGATTTTCGCTAGTGATGAGATGTGCGCCCTCACCCTCTGTCCCTCTCCCAAAGGGAGAGGGAAGGAACACTTGTCGCACAGAGATCTAGAGAAACGACTTGAAGTCGAGGAGAATGCTGTCGCATTTGGGAGTGAGTTTCTCGGTGGCAATGCCGGCCATGTTGAACATCTTGCGGGCCGCAGCGAAGAGATGGTTGTCGGCGTACTTGTCGCTGAGGTAAACGACTTTCTTAATACCGATCTGAATTATCAACTTCGCGCATTCGTTGCAGGGGAACAGACTGACATACATGCGGCAGCCGGAGAGGTCAGCCATGGTGCTGTTGACGATGGCGTTCATCTCGGCGTGGCAGACATAAGGGTATTTGGTTTGCAGCGGTTCACCCTCGCGGTCCCAGGGGAGTTCATCATCCGAGCAGCCGATAGGAAAACCGTTATAGCCGATGCCGACGATTTTGTTTTGGGCGCTGACGATGCACGCGCCAACCTGGGTGCTGGGGTCTTTGCTGCGCTGGGCCGAAAGCAAAGCCACAGCCATGAAGTAGTCGTCCCAGTTCAGGTAATCGGTTCGTTTTTTGGTCGGCATAAGGGTAATCTCCGGCAAATAAGAGCGGCAGTCATTAAATGAAATTGGAGGCAGCGAGGCAACCAGTTTTTTGAAGCGGAGTGATCTCGCACCTCATTGCCACGCTATAAATTCTTGACATCGTGGCGAGAAACGATTATAAAACTGACCGCATGCCGGAGTGGTGAAATTGGTAGACGCACCGGACTCAAAATCCGGCGGGGCTTACACCCCGTGGGGGTTCGATTCCCCCCTCCGGCAGAATTAACTTAAACGGTAGAGACAAGCAAGTGAGCGGGGAAATACGATGGGGGTGAGGCACGTTCGAAGAAAAATCTTGACAAATCTTGTATTGATTGGTAATATGGGTCGGTTAATAAACTTTCTGTGGGTCAGACAAGAGAAGATAGATGGAAGTGCGAGCGAGATCTGCGCTCGATTGGGTCATGATGTCCTGACCTCGACAACTGTGTGTTTGAAGTGAGACAAGTTTTGATTATCGAATAGAAGTGCTCGCCTGAGTCAGTCGATCGACCGAGTTGTGAAGAACCAACATTTTCACAGTCGGAAAGTGATTCAACAGACCTGGGATCTGAGTACTCAGAATCGGTCCTGAAATTGTCGAAAGTCGGCGCTGATTCGCGTGAGTTGCGCGAGTACAGCGAAAGATAATTGCACAGTCGTTCCACAGGAGGATGCCATGGATTCGATCTTATCAGGTCTGTTTCCAATCGCGATTGCCGTATTCGGCATCATTGTTTGTTTTGTGGTTGGCCGAGGACTGTTTTCCAAGGCAGGGTCAGACAAGCTGGGAAATAACGATAATCGATAATCAATCGCTGGCGGAGTATTTCTAAACCCTGCCGGTGAAACTGGGAAACCTGGCTCCCGTTAAGCATTTTTTATTTGCATCTGTGATTTTGACACTAGTTATTTGCTGACGATGAACGACGACAACGTTTCCCGGCGGGGATTTCTCAATAAGCTTATCGGCGTAGCGGGAGTCGCATTCGTGGCCTCCGCGATCTATCCCGTAGTCAAATTCCTCGTGCCGCCCAAATCGGGCGAGGCCAATGTATCCCAGGTAAAACTTCCGTTCGGGCGGGCAGAGATTCAGGCCGAGCCCCAGAAGTTCAAGACCTTCCGGTTTGGCAGGTTGTTGGGAATCGTGCTCATTGATCCTCAGGGCAAGCTCCACGCACTGTCAGCCACATGTACGCATCTGGAATGCACCGTGCAGTATCGAACGGATATGGGATTGCTGTGGTGCGCCTGCCATAACGGCAAATACGATCTCAATGGAAAGAACATCTCCGGACCGCCGCCACGTCCACTGGAAAATTTCGTGGTAACCGAACAAGGCACTACGATCTTTGTTTCGAAGGGTTCCGCCGCATGAACTCATCGGCTTCGGTTGACAAGACCAAATGGGGAACGCGGATTTATCATTGGCTGGATAGCCGCCTCAAGATCGACGATCTGCGCACGTACATGGCGCACAAGGTCGTGCCGCAGCACGGGCATTCGGCGCTGTACTATCTAGGTGGCATCACGCTGTTTTTCTTTCTCGTGCAAATTGCCACGGGAATTCTGCTACTCATGTACTATCGACCGGGATCCGATTCGGCGTACGAGTCGGTAAGGTTTATTCTGTCAGATGTGACGTTCGGCTGGCTGATGAGATCGGTGCACTCATGGTCGGCGAATCTGATGATCCTGAGCGCGTTTCTGCACATGTTTACGACCTTCTTCACGCAGGCGTATCGCAAGCCGAGAGAGTTGACCTGGCTGACGGGAATTGCGCTACTTGGATTGGCGTTGACATTCGGGTTCTCAGGATATCTGCTGCCATGGAATCAGCTTTCGTTCTTTGCCACGCGCGTTGGAACGGGAATGATCGGATCGATGCCGGTAATCGGACATTACTTGTTGGTCATTGTGCGAGGCGGTGAGGATGTCACCGGCGCAACAATCGGCCGATTTTTTGGATTGCATGTAGCGATATTGCCGGCGCTGTTTTCGATTGTTTTGACGCTGCATCTGATATTCGTGCAGCGGCAGGGAATGAGTGAGCCGCTGGAATGGCAGCATCTGGACGCCAATAAGAAGAAATATCAGAAGTTCTTCCCGAATTTTCTGTATCGCGATTTGCTGGTTTGGCTGGTTGCGCTGGAAGTGCTGATGGTGCTGGCGGTGATATTCCCAGACGGTATCGGGATGGTGCACTGGCCGCTCGGAGACAAGGCCGACCCAACGGCGCCGCCGCCGAATGTGATCAGGCCGGAATGGTATTTCATGTTCGCGTTTCAATCGCTAAAACTTCTGCCGGCCAAGATCTTGTTCATTGAGGGTGAGCAGTTCGGAATGCTCTTTTTCGCGATCGGCGGAATTCTCTGGGCACTGGTTCCGTTCCTGGATAAGAAGTCCGTGCGCAATCAGCGTTCGAAACGGTGGACCGGGTTTGGCGTTCTGGTAGTTCTGTTCATAATTGTGATGACGATTTTGGGGTACATAATCAAATGAGATACGCGGCTACTGCTTTCGCACTTTTGGCGTTCCTGACTCTGACACCGGCGTATTTGGCCGGACAGGCAGCACCGGCCAATCAATGCGTGAGTTGTCATATGGAGACAGAAGATGCCGACGGGCCGGCGCATCAGTTTGCACGCGACGTTCACTCGCAGAACGGACTGATGTGCGCGGATTGTCACGGCGGCGATCCGACGCTTGAGGATATGGATGCGGTTAAAGCCAGCAAAGGTTATCGCGGTGTTCCTGACCGGCTCGATATCCCGAACTTCTGTGCGCGGTGTCATTCCGATCCAGTGTACATGCATCAGCATAATCCGAGTCTGCCTGTCGACCAGTTGGAGAAGTACAAGACTTCAATTCATGGGAAACGCCTGTTCGCGGACAAGGACAGAAAGGTTGCCACGTGCGTGTCATGCCATCGGGCGCACTCGATCGGCGATGCAAAGTCGCCCTATGCTTCGACGTACGCGATGAACGTGCCAAAAACCTGCGGCACCTGCCACAGCGATAAAGAATACATGAAGGAGTATGGCATTCCAACCGACCAGGAAGAGCTGTATCGGACGTCAGTTCACGGCGTAGCGCTGATCGAAAAACAGGATCAAAGCGCGCCAGCGTGTAATGATTGCCATGGCAACCATGGCGCGGCGCCACCTGAAGTAGCTTCCCTGTCGGCGGTGTGCGGAACTTGCCATGCCATTGAGGGGCGATTATACGAGTCGTCTCCGCATAAGGCGGCATTCGCCGAGCAGGGTTTGCCAATGTGCGAGACCTGTCATAGCAATCACGGCATTAAGAAGCCATCGGATGCGTTCATTGGCTTTGGCTCCGACCAGATTTGCGGAAATTGCCACAGCGAAAGCGACAAGAATGCTGCGTCGTATGAGATCGACAGTCTGTCGTTGCTCTTGGGAAACCTGCGAATGGCGACCGATTCGGCGCGGCAGGAATTGAATCAGGCCAAAGAGCGCGAGATGATGACGACGGATGAGGAATTTGCGCTGCATGAAGTCGAGCAGATAGGGGTCAAGTCGCGCTCGCTGGTGCATGCGTTCACGCTGGATTCGGTACGGACGTTGGCTGCGGATGGAGTCGTCCAGGCGAAGGCGGTGAGCAGCAAATCGACGGGACTTGTGAAGGAATATTATTTCCGGCGTGAGGGGCTCGTGATTTCGCTCTTGATAATCGCGCTTCTGGCGTTGCTGTTGTACGTCAAAATCCGCGCCGTCGAGAAGAAGAATTCGTAGTCAGATAGATCGCTTCGTCGCTCCCTACACTATTCCATTTCAAAACGCACTCCTCGTAATGACGTGAGTCTATCACTTCGGTGGACACGCAGTGACGTTCCAGTGGATCAAAAAATAAAGCGAGAGTCCGGTCGTTGCCGGACACTCGCCTTGTAGAATGACGCTAAGGTCATAGATCTTACCGTGAGAGCTTACTGCATCTACTTCCCGGCGTTACAAAGGGTGGAACCACCCGAGAAAATATACTGAATCATGTAGACAACGTCGGAAATGTCGAAACCACCTGAGCAGTTGACATCACCAATGCTGAGATTCTGCGGTCCCGGTTGGCTGTTGAAAATGTATCCGATCATCGCGACTGGGTCACTGATATCAATCTGGCCCGACAAATCGAAGTCACCAGGGACGACTACGATTCCGGCAGGCGCAATAAACTGACCTGGCGAGGCGGAAGTATGGCCAATCAGGGTCACAGTTCCGGCAATTGAATCCCGAGTTGCATCGTTGTATGCCCAGGATACGTGGTAGGTGTGAGACGTCGTATCGTACAGGACGCCCAGCGGCGCCAGGAAGGCAGCACAGGGCATCGTGGCGCAAACAACGGGGCAGTAGAATCCGGGATAACTCGGAAGTACGGTTACGTTGGCCGGAGTCAGGCCGTTGACTTTAACGCTCTCGAGATTGATATCCGCGAAAGTGTGTCCACCGGCAAAATTACCGATGTAGAAGGAGTCCGTGACCGGATCGACCGCATATTCGTAATACACAAACTGCGGATCAGGGATGGCGACCGCAGTCGGAGGAACGGCTGGCGGATCAACAAGATTAATAGTGTAGTCTTCGACTTCTCCATACTCGCTCAGGCCGCAAGGGGTCGGTACAGAGTAGTAGAGAATACGAATGCGCAGCAATTTCGGGCCGGTCGCAATATTGCAGGGAGGATTGATCACTGCTGTATAGGGGCCGCCACCCGGGTTGCCGGAGACCGCTACTTGCTCACCGGCGTCGATGCAGAAATCACCATTCCAATCGACCCAGATGCCACAAGCATCCTGAGAGTACGGCAGGCCGTTGGTTACGGTTATCGGATAGCCGACACCCTTGATCATCTCGGTAGAGATGGAAGTGTAATCGGTGTATCCGCCCGTGCCGCAGGATGAACTGTTGTCGATTGTGCCGACCTGGACGTTGCTGATGTATTCATCGCAAGTGGTGGCGCCGGCAGAACACATGGACGCCACGGATGAAGCATTGACGTGAATCGTGTACGGCCCTGCGGCGTTTAAAGCCGGATCGAGCAGGACAGGAATGTAATAAGTTCCCGGCATCAGGGCGCTATACGTCATGGTGACGTTGCCATCGCCGCAGGCAGCCCAGTCGTAGGAACCGTATGTGTAGCTGCCGCACGGGCAACCCTGCATAACGACGACGTACACGCTACCGAAGGCAGGAGTTGTCGAACAGAAGTCAATGGTGACGTTCATGCACTCGGTAATCGTAAAGGCATGCCAGGCCTGTGCGCGCAGAAGCAACGAACAGTCATTCGTGGAGCCACGATTGTCGCCGGTGAAGGTAAGCGGCGAACCCGCAAACAGGTCAACCGGAACGACGTCCTGGCAATTATCGTTTGGCGGCGCCGGCGTGCAATTGGTAGTCAGGAAGCCATTGCCGGTGGCTTGGCCGTAACCGCCGATTTCGATCAGGTACTGGCTGCCTGCAACCGTGGCGAAACTCACCATCGATGCAAGGCCGTTGGGAGTATTGCAGCCGTCATCGTCCTGAGCCGCGACCGTCGTGGGCGGGCAAGTACTTCCATTCCACACACGCATTTTGGTATCGAAATTGGAATTACAGAGACTTATGTCGACCGAGCCGGTGCAGGGAGCTGTGTACAAGTACCAGACGTTCGGCGATACGATATAGCCGCCGGGGCCGTCGAATGTGGCGGACGCGGTCGAGAAGGCCAGGTCCGTGACATTACCGATTGCGGTAGCGGTAGCGCAGTTATCGTTCATCGGAGCGCCAACCGGTACTGAGAAAGTGAGGTCGAAGTCCGGAACGCAAGCCGGGCTCGGATAGGTATCGACCATAAGGTAGTACGATCCGACGGCGAGAAAGACATTCGTCAGGCCATAGGCGGCACTGCCGCTGTTGGTCTTGACATATAAGCAGGTCGTTGGATCAGGCGGACAGGCGTCATCGATAAGAAATCCGGTATAGCTTGTTCCTTTCGGATTCAGTGTGACATCGACATAGGTGGGCTGAGTGACGTCTATGCGGTAGATGATATCCTCACCGCCGTCGTAGCTGCCCAGACAGGTAGAGTTGTAGTTGTCGCTTCTGCCGCAAGTGTACTGGTTAGCGATGGTAAACGGCAAAGCGGATGGCGACATACCAACAACGATTGGCACGGCGCAGGCATCACCGATTGGGGGGACGATGGAAGTAATGGTCATCGTGCCGTCGCCCATTTGCGAGGGACTGTAGCCGCCTACCTCGATGAGGTATGTTTGGCCGGCAATTACGTCGAACGACAACTTTGAGGCATAAGTGTTGCCGGTGGGATAACCGGAACAGCCGTCGTCGTTTTGAGCCAGTAGGGAAGTGGGCGGGCAAGTGCAACCGTTCCACACGCGAATCTTGGTATCAAACATCGAGCCGCAAAGGGTGGCGGTGGCCACGCCGGTCAAAGAAGCGGTGTAGCAATACCAGATGTTAGGCGAATAGATGAAGCCGCCGGGGCCATCGATACTGGCGTACAGCGTAGAAAATGCCAGGCCGGAAACGTCGCCGATCGGCGTGGCACTGGCGCAGTTGTCATTAACCGGCGGTGGCGGAGACGCAATTATTGAAAGATCGAAGCTGGGGATACAGGCGGGTGATGGCCAGGTGTCGACCATGATGTAATAGGTGCCTGGGGCCAGCGTGAGATTCTTTATGGTGTGTGCCGTCGAAGAGGAGTTGGTGCTCTTGGCGATACACGTCGAAGGATCAGGCGGACAGGCATCATCCACCAGGAAACCGGTATAGGTAGTTCCCTTGGGGTTGAGCGTAATGTTGATCATAGTGGAGGTAGTGACATCGACTTTGTAAATGATGTCCTCGCCGCCGTCATAGTTTCCGAGACAGGTGGCGTCATAGTTGTTCAGCCGGCCACAAGTTGTCTGGCTCAGATCGCTGTATGGCAGTTGGGCCGGCAGTGAAATCGAAATGGGATTGGAGCAATCATCGCCGACAGCGAGACCGCCTTCCGGTGACTGGGCAATTGCGGCATCGTTCGGATTGGGAACGTCCCATTCGTCTTTCTGGATGGCAGGATCATGCGACTGATCGCCTTGTTGCTGGGCTTTCAGGTCCCAATTGGGATTGGCGGGAGCCGATCCGTTAGTTACAATCGGGCTGGGAATCTTCTTCTCCGCGTACGCAAACGACACAAAGATCGCGAGCACGGCGAGAATCAGAATCACGAGGCAACGCTGAATTCTACATTGGTTCATAGTTAAACTTTCCTTGTCGCATCCTTCGAGATGCGACCGATGATGGTTAATATCCGCAGAGAGGACTAATACGGACGATGGGACATAGGCAACTCCTCCGCGATCAGCGGTCTAGATGTTGGGATTGATAAAGTCTGACTATCGCTATGTGAATAGCATCTAATTCTCCGGTAGGTGACCCTAATGGCGTTTAGGAATATCTGCATACTCTCGATTCCGGCGGCGGCGCACTGCGACAATGCGACACGGTCGTGGTTTCGATTGTGACTATTGAAAATCCTTCCGGGGTGTTACCACCGTCGGGACATATTCCATCGTATCAAAGGCAAGTTTCCGGAGGCAGATTGCCCACTACTACTATTTCCCATTCGATCGCTGGTGATCCCACCACTTGCGATAATCCGCGCCGGTGGCCCACAAGCAGTTGAACAGCAGTTTCAGAGTTGTCGCCAGAGCATGATGCTTGATGACCAGCGAAGTCTGAGTCTTCGTGAAAGGATTGAAGTCCTCCATGGCGAAGATGACCTCGCTTTCGTCGAAGATCGCCATCTTGAGAGGCAACTCCTCGATGATGCGAACGCTGCCGCCTGCGTCCGTTGTCTTTTTCATATGGGCCGGCTGCCAAGTGCCATCGTTTTGCAGTGTGCGGGCTTCGTACAACGCCTGATATGTGACCCCGCGTTTCATCGATTTGAGTTCTTCCTGATTCTGCCGGCGCAAGACCTGGTCTGCGTTGACGAAAGGCGGCTTGACGCAAACGAGAATTTCGCGGTTGGCTTCACACAGGAGCTGGACGAATTTCTCACCAACCTGCCGGGGCTCGCGGTAGAGTTCCACGTAGTCTGCGGGATCACGATTGACAAGACCCTGAGCATGCAATTTCAAGAGCGATGAAGCGACCGAATCGGCCAAATCCTCTTTCTGCCGCAGATCCGATTTCTGTTTTTCCAGCAGCCGTTCAATCGCGCGATCGGGACTCACAGCCCGGTATTCTTTCACGCTGCCGAGGATTTCCGTGCAGAGACCTTTCTGACTGAGGTTTTCGAGCACTTCATAGATGCGAGTGCGAGGCACTTCGGAGGCCTGCGAGAGCGCGGTGGCCGAAAACGCGTTCTTTTTGAGCAGAGAGAGGTAGACCTTGGACTCGTAATCAGTCAGGCCCAGTTGCATCAGGTAACCCTTGATGGCTTTGTCGGACATTAGTCGGCTCCGGCTCCTAAACGCTATGAAGTTCAGGCAGGCCGCAAGTATTCAAGGCGAATATCCTGCGAGACTTCTTGAGGCGATTGTAACCACTAGCAGTGATTACAAAAAGCCACCCCAAATTACCCAATTTGTGTGGAATTGTCAAATACTTTTTTGTCGCCTAAGCAGGTGCAAGCGAGAGGATTTGCAGTGTTATGGCTGAGATTTTCGAGTTTTTGGCTGCCCGGTGGTGTCTTCAGGAGAAGCACGCCTCTGACGATAAAATCAGAGTATTCTCCCCGCTAAACGGTAATGCCGGATCCACAGGGGAGGCAGAAAGATGCGAAGGCAACAGGGGACTATCGTGGCCACAGTGCAGACACGTCTGTTATTCCTGCTGATCGTACTGGTCGGGATACTGCTTTGCGGTATGATCGTACTGCATCATTCTGAAACAGACCGCGCAAAATCAATTCTGGTTGACCAGGAAACCAGCGAACAGAAGCTACTACACAAGATCATCGAACTAAACGGCACATCGCTTGTGACACTTGCCTACGACTATAGTTTCTGGGACGACATGGTTACTTTCGTGAAGACGTCGGATAGCGGCTGGGCGCACGAAAACATAGATGTGGGCATTGAAACGTATGATGCCACTGCTGCCTGGGTATTCCGAACCGATATGGCGCAGGTCTACGCAGTGTGCAAGGTCGCGGGCGAAGTTGTGGCAATGGAGCCATTTCTCACCGCTAACAGTGAACACCTGTTCGCCAACGGCATGTTTCCTCATTTCTTCGTGTCGACGCCGCTCGGACCCATGGAAATGTGTGGCGCACCGATTCAACCGAGTGCGGATGAGGGACGGAGCACCCCGCCAGTGGGCTATTTGCTGGTTGGGCGCTTGTGGTCATCAGATTATGTGAGGGAATTGGAACGGCTGTCGGAGGCCAACATCACGCTGGTGGAGATCGGGAACTCGCCTCTTACGCAATGGATGTCTGACCTGCATGAAGCACAAGTGCGCACGGCGGATACGCTGTACGGTTGGAATAGTTTTCCCGTGACGGTCGTCAGAAGTGAAAGTCGATCGGGATTCCTGGCTGAATACAATCGCGCAGTTAATACCCGCACGGCGGTGATTATCGTCTTTTGCAGTTTGCTGATCCTGGTGGGCTGGTATACGCTGCGATTCTGGGTATCGCGGCCGCTTGCTTCTATATCGCGCGCACTGTCGGAAGACGACGCAAAGTATATTCAGAATCTAAAAATGGAGGGGGGAGAGTTCGGGCTGATTGCCTATCTCATTGACCAATTCTTCCATCAGAACAGCAGTCTGGTAGATGAGATAGTCGAGCGCAAGCACACGGAAGAAGCATTGAAAGATGCGGCGACAAAGGTGTCAGAACTGGCTGCCGAGCAACGGGTGCTGCTGGAGAATACGAGCGACTTCATATATCGCCACGATACTCAGGGAATCTTCCACTACGTCTCGCATTCGGTGGAGGCCGTGACCGGATATACGCCGCAGGAGTGGATGCGGCACTATACCAGCTACCTGACCGACAGTCCTGCCAATGCCAAGGTGATCGACTTTACGGAACGGGCGATGGAAGAGGGAATCACATTCCCGCCGTATCAGGTGGAGATATACCACAAGCAGAAGCATCGGCTGGTACTGGAAGTCAACGAACAGCCGTACTACGAGCGCGGGAAGGTTGCCGGCATCGTCGGTGTCGCGCGCGATATCACATTGCGGCTGCACGAAGCCGAGCAGCAGGAAATCTTGCAGCGCCGGTTGGAGAAAGCGGAGCGTGCAGAATCATTGGCGTTGCTGGCCGGCGGGGTAGCGCACGACCTGAACAATATTCTGGGGCCACTGGTGGCTTACCCTGAGTTGATAATGATGAAACTGCCGTCGGATAGTCCGCATCGGCGCCAACTGGAAATCATGTCGAAGGCGGCGAGAGACGCCGCTGATGTTATTCAGGATCTGCTGGCGCTGGCGCGACGGGGTCGATACGAAACCAAGCCGACTGATGTCAACGAAGTGCTTAGACAATATCTGGAGTCACCGAATTTCCTCTCGCTGAGGGAAAATCACCCTAACATTTCCGTGAATGTTGCGCTACCGGACACCTTGCCGAATATCAGTGGTTCGGCATCGCATCTGATGAAAGCCATCATGAATCTGGTGGTGAATGCATTCGAAGCTATCGGCGACCGGGGCGAATTGACGATAAGAACGTACTCCGGCCAGTATACCCAACTTCCCAGTGGATTCAACGGAATCGAACCGGGTGAATATGTAGTCGTGAGCGTGAAGGATTCGGGCGTCGGGATAAATCCAGAGGACGTGTATAAGATCTTTCATCCCTATTATTCAAGCAAGCCGATGGGCGCCAGCGGCAGCGGACTGGGTCTGGCAGTTGTTCATGGCATAGTGAAGGATCACAAAGGGTACTATGACGTCCTTTCGGAGCCGGGTAGGGGCGCAGAGTTCTTACTGTTCTTCCCGGCGACATCGGCACCGATTATGACATCGTGCCCTGCTGAACAGAAGAACTATGAGCCGGGGCCAACACCGGTGAAGATTCTGGTGGTGGAGGATGACTCGGAACAGAGGGAGATAGCAAGACAAATCCTCGGAAGTCTTGGTTACGAGGTGGAACTGGTTACTAACGGCCACGAGGCCGTTGTTTATCTCTCTGGCCGGTCGGTGGACCTTGTCTTACTGGACATGATTCTGGAAAAGGATTTTGACGGACTAGACACTTACGAGGCAATCCTCAAGATACATCCACAGCAAAGGGCAATTCTCGTCAGTGGATATGCGACGACCGACAGAGTCAGTAAATTGCAGACTCTGGGAGTCACGGCGTTTGTCAGAAAGCCATATTCCCGCCGCGAATTAGCGGAGGCAATCAATACTGAGTTGCTCAGGAATGCGGGCCAACGGGCAGATCAAGAGCATCCAGTGCTTTAGCTGCGCAACATGCCCGACACGCTAGCGGTCGACGTTCAGTTCATCGTCTTACCAAGATTCATTTTCATTGACAAATGGGCGGGCAAATCGTAATATTCTTTCAACTGATCGAATTGTTACCTCTATAGTTTCGCACCGGAGCGGACATTGCTTGTTTCAGCAGGTGTAGTAGGCCGTCTCACTAGCCAGGATGGATTGTCGAGAATTGGCTATTGCATCGAAAGACTGGATGTCCTAGTTTTCGACAGGTGGCAAACGAACGAGGTCGCATAAGCAAGAAACGTATCAGAGGTTCATGATACGGGGTGGGCCGCAGGCCCACGTCAGCAAAACTCCAAATTCATCATAGGAGGAATCCCGATGATTTATTTGATCGATCCCCAGGACACATCGATCAGCGGTTGCACGCTCAAGAAACTGTGCAGTCCCAGGTTCTATCCGATGTACGGAGTGGACCCGGCCTAGATTTCCAAAGTGTTCTGCGCGGCGCGAAGGATACGTTCTCCGCGCCGCGACTGCTTGTTCGCCGTTCCCATCAAGCCGGACAAATGTTCAGACTGCAAGTTTGGTGTGTCTTAACGATTATCCGGTTACTTTTGGTAATGTTTCATTCCAAAAACTCTTGACTTTGACATTCAAAAGATGCTATCATAGCGGCGAGCAATTGTTGAAGTCCTTAATTTATCATACTTTGTAAGCGGTACTGAGTCGTCTTCGGCATGAAATCGACGCGCTTCCCAGACGTTTAGTGAACCAAAGCAGGTGTTTGACCCGCCTGCCACTCGGAGGAACTATCCTGTACCTGCCCGTGAAACGGGCAGAGCGTAAGTGTTATAGACGTATCAAAAGGTAGTTTCATTGATACGGAAGGGCTTCGGCCCTTCAGTGACCCTTCACTTAACCCCAGGAGGTTTTAATGATCTATTTGATTGATCCACAAAACCCGGGCATCGACGCTTGCACGTTCTTCAAGTGCAAGGGTGTCGTATATCCGTGCTACGGAATTAAGCCCGAGTCCTATCTGAGTCGGACATGAATCGGGAGGGGCTTAGTCCCCTCCCTCTTTCTTACCCGCCAAGACGATCACTTTCACTCGTGGACACGCCTCTTCTGACGCCTGCCGGTTGCCGCACAAAGATTGTTGTTCAAAGTATTATGCATCCGAGCAAAACGAAACTCGGTCATCGCTCAGAGCTCAAATACGACTTGACAAAAGTCGCTCTAACGAGTATTTATTTGATGCTTTCACTGGGCTATCAGGCAATCGATCAGAATTCGGCGCTTCGAACTAGCATGAGGTTCTACTGATTAGTCGGTCACGATTCGTAACGCATCACATGTAATGAAGAAGCGTGTCGCCGTATGAGTAAAGTCTCCCTCTATAACCTCTTTCGACCCTGGCAACAGGGGTACTACATCGCGTTTAATGCGCGCACGGGCGCGTTAGCTCTCATGACAGAGGCAAACTACCAGACGTATCTGCGGCTGGCGAGCAGCAGCACTAATGGTGGTGATACTTCGACACTCAATGCCGCGGAGACCGAACTGCAGAAGCAGCTTGAATTTGGGAAGTTCATGCTTCCTGATTCGGAGAATGAAGTCCAATGGCTGAAATTTCTGCATCAAAGCACGCGCTACGACCGACGGACGCTGGGACTGGTGATTGCCCCGACAATGGCCTGCAATATGGCCTGCCCGTATTGCTTCGAAGGCAACAAGAAGGGCAAGATGAGCCCGGAGATCGTGGAAGGCATCATCGGCTTCGTCGACAAGCAGGCAAAGTCACTCGACAAGGTTGATGTGGATTGGTACGGTGGTGAACCGCTACTGGCGATGGACATCATAGAGGATCTGGCGGAGAGTCTGATCGATCTCGGGCGCGAGAAGCAGTTCGCCTACACGTCTTCGATTGTCACCAACGGATATCTAATGACCAAGGATGTGGTGGACAAACTGGCGGAACTGCACGTCTCGATTTGCCAGGTCACGCTCGATGGTCCCGAGCGCCTGCACAATCAGCGGCGGCCGTTGAAGAACGGCAAAGATTCGTTCCAGACGATTTTGGATAATGTCAAATATGCTTCGAGCAAGATGATGATATCGGTCCGCGTCAACGTTGACAAGACGGTTGACCTCGCGGCCATGTCCGAATTGCTGGGGCAACTTAAGGCGGCCGGACTGCAGCAGCGAATAGCGGTCTACTTCGGCCAGCTTGAACCGTCATCAATGACGTGCGCCGCGATAGCTGACACATGCTTTGATACCGTGCAATTCTCCGAGGTGGAAATCGGTTTCTATCGCCAGTTGCTGGACGAAGGATTTGCGGTCCAGAAATTGCCGAGTCCGAGCGCGATATATTGCATGGCCCAGCATATTAACGGCTTTATCGTCGATCCGGAGGGGAATATCTGCCGCTGTTGGAATTATGTCGGAGATCCGGAAAGATCGATGGGCAATATTCGTAACTACATTGATTTTCAGCATCCCAATTTCACCAGATTATTCAGTTTCGATCCGTTCGAGGACGAGCGAGTGCAGGAGTTGCGACATCTTGCCGCTCTGCATGGGTGGCTGTCCGGCTCAGCGCGTCGACCGGGGATTGCAGGGCACTGAAATCTGCCAGAGTTGGAAGCATAATCTCACACCCATGCTTGACATCATTGCGCGATCTCGTCAGCAGCAAGCCACTTCTAAAGCCAAGGAGAAGACATGACCGAGTTCAAATTCTATCCCCACGCAGTCGTCTGGGAAATAACTTTCGCCTGCAACATGCGCTGCCTTCACTGCGGCACGGCTGCCGGCAAGAGAAGAGCGGACGAACTGACCACCGACGAGGGGCTAAAATTGATCGATGAACTCGCAGAGATGGGCACCGACAATATCGCTCTCTCCGGTGGTGAACCACTGATGCGAGAGGATTGGCTGGTTTTCGCCAAGCGGATCAAAGAGCGTAAGATGAAGCCGCTATTGGTAACGAACGGGTTGTTGTTGACAGAAGCGGTAGCCAACGATATGGCAAGTGTCCCGATGACCAATGTGGGAGTCAGCTTCGACGGTACCGAGAAGACGCACAATTACATTCGACAGCGCGAGGACAGTTTCAAGGGCGCCGTGAGTGCATTGAAGCAATTGTCGAAGCGCAAGGGGCACAATTTCTGTGCCGTGACGCAAGTGTCTAACATCAACCTTGGAGAACTTGACGACATCTATAATATTCTGGTGGACATCGGTTGTCCCGAATGGCGGGTGCAGCTTTGCACGTCAACCGGACGTATGAAAGACAGCAACGAACTCGTGCTGCGTCTTGCCGATTATCCGAAAATGATCAGTAAGCTGATCGAAATCAAGGAACGTAAGAACGGCCTGCATCTCGACGTCGGCGAAAACATCGGCTACTTCGGACAACTCGGGACCAAACTCTGGGAGGGTGGTGTGTATATGGGTTGCTATGCCGGCACGCGAGTTGTGGGGATTGAGTCCAACGGCAACGTCAAGGGATGCTTGTCCATGCAGGAGGAGTTCGTCGAAGGCAACATTCGCGAGAAATCATTGAAGGAGATCTGGAATAACCCGGACGCCTTTGCATATAACCGCAAGTTTACGCGCGAGACTGCATCGGGCGCATGCCACGACTGCAAGTACCTGCCGCTGTGCCGGGGTGGTTGCACGACAACATCGGTGTCTGCCTCGGGTTGCCGCGCGGACAATCCGTATTGTACGTACCGCATTGAGCAGGCACAAGGCATCGCGGCGCCACCGGACAGTGAGATTGTCACGCAACTTCTGGCCAGGTTCCAACCGCCACAAACGGAAGGCCATTAGTTAGATTGGCCGCTGCAACTTCACCGTCGGTTTTGGTGCTTTACCCATCCTGCTTCTATTACCCTGATTGGATCGCCAAGCCCGATGTTCGCGCGTCACAGTTGACGCTGTCGTCATACCTGGCTCAATACTTTCCTGTTACTTATGCCGATTTCGAGCACTCGATCGGCCGGCCCAACAGTCCGACTTTGATCAAGCGCTACGAACGCAAAGTCCGCGACTTCTTCGCCAAACAAGACTGCGACATTCTCGCCATTTCCTGCTGGACCAGCTTATCTTATCTGGCGACCATGAAGACCGCCCGTATCTTCCGGGAAATGTATCCCAATAAGCTGATTGTAGTCGGCGGCTATCATCCCTCGGCACGTCCCAATGAATTCCTGACTGAAGAACGGCTGTTCGATTACGTGATTTGCGGCGAAGGCGAATTGATTCTCCGCGAAATTGCCGGCAACCTCAAACGCGACGGCCGTCCTAGTGAAACGAAGATTGTGCACGCGCCGATGTTTGGCGTCGAACACTTCGTACCGCTCAATCTCGACCTGCTCGAACAGCATCTGGCAGAACACAAACCCGAAGGTGTGCAGAGTTTCTATATGTATCTGTCGCGCGGCTGCCCGTTTAACTGTGCATTCTGCATGGAGGGATTGAAAGATCGGCGATGGCGCGCCTATAGTCCCGAGGATTCCATTAAGCATATTCTGGACGCCTACAAACGATTCAATTTCTACTCGGTGGCAATAAGTGACGCCTGTTTCGGGATGCGTCCGGCCTGGCGCAAGGAATTCCTGCGCCGACTCGTCGACCTGCAGCCGGAGTTTTGGATTGTTGTCGAGACTCGCCCGGAGTATATTGATCCCGAGGATATTGCACTGTTCTCAAAACTCAAGGTGGAAATCGAATTGGGTGTTGAAAGCGGATCTCCCGACATTCTACGCTATATGAAGAAGACTAAGCAGCCGGAAAAGTACCTCGAAATTGTCAAGACGGTCAGCCATCGGCTGTCCGATGCCGGAGTGTTGCACCGCGCAAACATGATCTTTAATTACCCCGGCGAGACACATCGAACGCTTGATGAGACATTTGCCTTCATGGACGCCGAATTGCAGCGCAAAGAAACGACTTTCATGTGGGCCGGTCTCGGCTATATGCACTACCCCGGCTGCGAGATGGACTACAACAGTGCCTGGTTCGAGCAACAATTCGGCAGCAAGATTCTCTGCCCCGACTGGTGGAAACTGGAGGAAGATCAATACACAAACTGCCGGCGCAATATTCCGTCGCACGATCTTGCCAACGATCCCGATCTTTGGTTTGAGATGTT
This sequence comes from uncultured bacterium, assembly GCA_963726455.1. Taxonomy (GTDB): domain Bacteria; phylum Zixibacteria; class MSB-5A5; order CAIYYT01; family CAIYYT01; genus CAIYYT01. The sequence goes on along the minus strand of CAVSCK010000004.1, from coordinate 935,757 downwards.
GACCCAGCGGGATCAAGCGATGAGAAACACGCTATCCCCAGGCGCGCTCCGATTTGCCGCCAATAAGTATTTTCCGGACTGGCAGAATGATCCTCGATATCGGCAAAGCTAAACGCCTCTGGCCGTTCCTCAAACCATACTGGACATTGGAATTGATCACGCTGGCCGTGATGATTGTCATCAATATTCTGGTGTTGGCGATCCCGCGCGCGTTTGAATATCTAATCGACGATCTCATTCCCGCTATCGGGCGAGTTCCTGCAGGGCAGAAGCCTGATATCATGCCGATCCTCGGCTTTGCGTTGATACTGATCAGCATCTACGTGACGCAATTCCTGTTTTCCTGGCTGCGGGATTATCTGGCCGGGTACATCGGCGCCAACATTATCGCGGGCGTTCGCTCGAAATTGTTCAAGCACCTGGAGACCGTGTCATTGCGCTTTTACCAGAAGCGGCAAACCGGTGAGGTCATGTCTCGGTTCATGGCTGACGTGACCCGCATTCAGGATTTGCTGGCGGCGACGTTGCTGTCGATCATCAATAATATCCTCCTCCTGGTGGGAGTGCTCGCCTACATACTGTACCTGAACTGGCAGATGACGCTGTTTGCCATCATTCCCGTGCCGCTTACGCTATTGGTGACAAGCTTGTTCGGCGGAAAGATTCACCGCACCGCACGTGGCCTGCAGGAAACGGTGGCGAAACTTTCAGCGCGTATTCAGGAGTCGCTGGTGGGGCTTAAGGTTATCAAGGCCTTTGGCAAGGAAGAGGAAGAGCGCAAGAAAGTCGACCAGATTATGACGGGATTGACCGGATATTATGTCAAGTACAGTGTGATTCGATCCATCGCATACAACGGTGTAATGATTGTCACGAATCTGGGGCCGATCATCGTGCTCTGTTTCGGTTCCTATCTCGTCGCCGGAAAATCAATGCTTCTCGGTCAATTGTTTGCTTTCTATATGTACCTGGCATTTCTATACGGTCCGGTTCAATCTCTGGGGTCTGCGAAAGTGGAAATATCTGCGGCCATGGCCTCGGTCGATCGTGTCTTCGAATACCTGGATATGCCGCCGTCGGTGGAAGAAGATCCGCAGCCGGTTGTAATTCCGAAGGTGCACGGTGAAATCGACATGCGGGACGTGACCTTCACGTACCCAGACAGCGCCTTCAAGTTCGACCACTTCAATTTGCATATTGATGCCGGCGAGACAATCGCTATCGTCGGGCCGTCGGGTTCCGGCAAGACGACGTTAATCAATCTGATCATGCGTTTTTATGATCCCGAGCAGGGCACCGTCAGCATTGACAACGTCGACCTGCGCAAGCTTGCACTGCAGTCGCTGCGCGACAACATTGCGCTGGTAGACCAGGATCCGCTGCTGTTCAGGGCGACGATCGCCGAGAATATCGCTTACTCGAATCCAGACGCGGCGCGTGAGGAAGTCATTCGCGCGGCCCGGAACGCCAATATTCACGACTTTATCGCTGGACTGCCGGATGGGTACGAAAGTACGGTGGGCGAACGGGGCGTGACTCTGTCGGGCGGCGAAAAACAGCGTATTTGCCTGGCGCGGGCGCTGCTGAAAGACCCTCCGATTTTGATTCTGGACGAGGCGACCAGCGCGCTCGACTCGATATCCGAGCAACTGATTCAGGAATCGCTGGACAAGATACTGGTGGACAAGACGGCGATTATTATTGCGCACCGCCTGGCAACAGTCCAACGCGCCAACCGAATTTTAACTCTGAAGGATGGGGCGATTATCGACCAGGGGAGCCATCAGGAACTCATGGAAAAGTCGTGCCTCTATCGCGAGTTGGCGGAAAAACAGTTGCGACTCTGACCTTTAATGCTACATAGGATTTAATACCGACCGGGGAAGGCCGAAAAACGGGACAACAGCCGATGCAGCCGTAACTTGCAGGGAACCCGGAATGAACTTGTCTGTATTATTAGGATTGATAGTGGACTAGACAAACGATTTGATTTTCTCAAACGAATATAGTAATACTCACGATCAAAATATGAATCAGAAAGTGGAGACGGGTCAAAGGTGATTGAAGTCACAAATCTCACCAAGAAGTACGGCGAAACGGTCGCTGTCGACGACATCTCGTTCTCAGTTCCCACCGGCCAGGTATTGGGATTTCTGGGACCGAATGGCGCGGGCAAGACGACTAGCGTGCGCATCATCACTTGTTACATGCCGCCGACCTCGGGCGCGGTGACAATCGACGGTTTGGATGTCGTCGAGCAGTCGATGGAAGTGCGCAAGAAAATCGGTTATCTGCCCGAGTCGGCGCCTCTCTATCCCGACATGGACGTGATCGAGTACCTCGAATACATCCTGTCGTTGCGCGGGGGCCTGAAATCGGAACGCCGGCGGCGCATCAAACAGGTCGTGGAAATGTGCGGTTTGGAAGATGTCATCGCAAGAAGTATCGGCGAACTGTCCAAAGGTTACCGGCAACGCGTCGGCCTGGCGCAGGCGATGATTCACAACCCGGAAATTCTGGTGCTGGATGAACCGACAGTCGGCCTTGATCCAAACCAGATAGTCGAGATCAGAAACTTGATCAAGACGCTTGGGCGGCAGAAGACGGTTATCCTCTGCACGCATATACTGCCGGAAGTTGAGGCCACCTGCGATCAGGTGATGATTATTGACCGCGGCAAGATCGTGGCCAACGGCACTCCCGAAACATTGCAGCATTCGTTGACCGGCAAGACAGTGGTCAATATCGAGATCAACCAGAATCCCGACACAATTCGCGGGGCGCTGATGTCGATTGACGGCGTTGAGGAACTCAAGGCCTACCCGAACCATGGTACCACGAAATGTGAGTTGATCTGTCGCCAGGGTGTTGATCCGCGCGAGGCGATCTTCCATAAGGTGGTGGAAAATCGCTGGGTGCTCCTGGAGATGAAACAGGAAGTGTCGAGTCTCGAAGATGTCTTCCGCGAATTGACCAAGGGAGGACACGATGAATAACGTGCTAACGATCTTCCGTCGCGAAATTCGCTCCTATTTCAACTCGCCGGTTGCCTATATCGTAATCACACTATTCCTGCTGGTGTCGGGTTATTTCTTCGCCAGCACTTTGTTCGTGAATAACACGGCTGATCTGCGGAGCTTGTTCGGAATCTCTTCCTTTATTTTAATGCTTTTTGCTCCGGCAATCACGATGCGCCTGCTGGCAGAAGAGAGACGCGCCGGTACGATCGAGATACTGGTGACACTGCCAGTGAAAGACAGTGAAATTGTGGTGGGAAAATTCCTCGCGGGCTTTGCGCTGACGGCGATATCGGTGATTCTGACATTCGTCGCCTATCTCACGATTGCATCGCTGGGCAACGCCGATTTCGGCGCGGCGTTTGGCGGCTACCTCGGTTTGATATTGATGGGCGCCGTTTATGTGTCGATCGGATTATTTACGTCGAGCTTGTCGGCGAATCAGATCATCGCATTCATCGTGGGGTTCGTGATCATATTCGCATTCTTCATGCTCGATAAGATACTGCCGTTCCTGCCCGATACGCTGGCTTCGTTCTTCGAGTATCTGTCGATCGATTATCATTATAGCAACATCTCGCGCGGGGTGATTGATTCGCGTGATCTGATCTACTACTTCTCGATGATCTTTTTCTTTTTGTACCTGGCCATCAAGATGACCGAATCACGGAAGTGGAGGTAAGCGAGATGAAGAAGAAACTCACGATCGGCGGAATCAGTTCGATAGTTGTCATCCTGGTGATCCTGCTGGTTCTCAATCTGCTTTCCGTAAATGTGTTCGGTCGCCTCGACATGACCTCCGGAAAGATTTATTCGCTCAGTCAATCCTCCAAGGATTTGATGCGCAGTCTGGATGACCGCGTAACGATCAAGTGTTATTTCTCGGATGACATACCGCAGCCGTACAACGCCAATGCGCGCTACCTCAAGGATCAGTTGGGTGAATACGAGGCGTACGGCGGCAAGAACCTGAACTTCGTGTTCATCGATCCAGTCAAAGAGAACAAGGAGCAGGAGGCGCGCGGGTATGGTATACCGGCGGTGCCGATTCAGACTCTGGCACACGACAAGATGGAAATCAAGAACGTGTATATGGGCCTGGCGGTGTTATTCGCGGATAAGAAGGAAGTTATCCCCGTTGTTCAAAACACCGCCACCCTCGAATACGAAATTACGCGCGCCATCAAGAAGCTGGTTCATCATTCGATTCCCAAGGTCGGTTTTGTTACCGGCGACGGGGAGTTGACGCTCGACAAGGATCTGACCTACATCAACAAGGTCTTGTCGCAAGAGTACCAGGTTGAGCCGCTGGAACTGCGGACGCTATATGAGATTCCGACGGACATCCAGACGGTGTATCTCGTCGGTCCGAAGACCAAGCTCTCCGAATATGAATTGTACCTGCTCGACCAATTCCTGATGCGCGGCGGCAAACTGGGGCTGCTGATCGACAAGGTCAACGCGCAGGTGCAGCAGGGCACTGCGATTCCGGCCGATCCGCAAATGGATCCGTTTCTTGCGAATCTCGGCGTCGGTGTTAACAACAATATGCTGATCGATGTTCAGAATTCGCAGATCGCAATCCAGCAGCAGCAGGGGCAATTCCGATTCCAGAGTTTGCGCGAGTATCCGTTCTTCCCGAAGATCACCGATTTCTCGAAGAAGAATCTGATCGTCAAGGACCTGCAGTCGATGAATATGATTTATGCGTCATCGATTGATACGACGCATTTCGGTTCGAGCGGCCTGAACTATGAAGTTCTGGCGCGTACGTCGAAGCAGTCGGGAATCCAAGTGCCTCCTTATAATATCGATCCGTTCCGGCAATGGACGAAGATCGATTTCAATCAGCAGGGATTGCCGCTCGGAGTCGCGATTACCGGCAATTTCAAGAGCTTCTTTGCTGGCAAGCCGAAACCGCAACCGGACACGGTCATTACGCAGGGAACCGCCGGACTCGACACGCGTCTGGACCAGGGCGACAAGGGGAGAGTGGTGGTTTGGGGTGACGCAGATTTCGTCTCGGATCAGGTACTGCGCGATCAATCGAATCTGATCATGTTCCAGAACATGACCGACTGGCTCTCTGAGGATGAGGGACTGATTTCCATCAGATCGAAGGACGTCAGTGTCCGCCCGCTGAAAGTTGTCGAAGACTCGACGCGAGGCGTCGTGAAGTTCATGAACATCATCCTGATGCCCCTCCTGGTGGTATTGTTCGGTGTCGCACGCTGGCAGATTCGCAAGCAAAATCGCAGGAGACAGTTGATATGAATCGATCACGATTGATCCCGCTTATCATTCTGGCGGTGCTGGTTCTGCTATACCTGTTGATGTCACAAAGCCAGAAGAAAGCGCTCTCGGAAAATGCACAGAATAATTTTCTCGGTGTCGATTCGGGAATGGTGAACAAGATTTCGGTGCACCGGATGGGCAGTTCGGTGGAATTCGAGAAAGTTGGCGAGGCGTGGAACGTTCTGGATCGCGGAAAGTCATTCTCGACGGAGCCGGGCACGGTACAACAACTGGCAAGTCTGGCGCACACGATGTCGGTCGGTGAGGTGATCAGCTCGAATCCTGATAAGCAAATGCTGTTTCAGGTTGACACGATTTCGGGGAACACTGTGACGTATTATCGCGACCAAACTCCGCTGGCGTCGGTGATCATCGGCAAGATGGGCGCCGACTACCAGAAGACCTATGTTCGCAAACCGGATTCGCCGGACGTGTACGAAGCGCTGGGTAGTTTTGCGCGGTTGCTCAATCGACCGGCATCAGGTTACCGCGACAAGACGCTGCTGACTATTGACACTGCCCAGATCGCGACCATTGCTTTCAAGAGCAAGGATTTCGACTATCGCATCGGCAGACAGGATTCGCTGTGGAGCATCATTCCAGCCAAGGGTGATCCGTTCAAACCAAATCCCGGAAAGATGTCAAACATGCTGCGGCAGTTGGCGGTGGTCCGGTGGAACAACTCGGTTGCAGAAGGTGATACAGTGCGGCCGAATTTTGCGCAACCGACGGTTGAGGTTGATGTGAGCATGATGGACGGCAGCGCGAAGTCATTACGTTTTGCCGGACAGGGTACGGACAACAAGACTTACTATATCCAATCGCCTGCCGGTGATGAGACTTTCATAGTATATGACTACGTCGTCAACAATCTGGCGAAGAAGCCGGAAGAGTTGAAATAGAACAATAGCACCGATTGATTGGGCAACCACTTAAGGTTGCCCATTCCTTTTTGTGAATGAACAAAGTATCATCCAAGAAGATCGTCGACCTCCTCAAACGCGCGTACCCCGACGCCAAGTGCTCGCTTGACTTCAAAACACCATTGCAGTTAGCAATCGCAACAATTTTGTCGGCGCAGTCGACGGACGAGCGCGTCAATCTGACAACACCTGCGCTATTCAAGAAATACAAATCGGTTGGCGACTTTGCGCGCGCGAAGCAGAGTGAATTGGAAGCGGCCATCAAGCCGGTCGGGCTATATCGCAACAAAGCGAAAAACATTATCGCTTTCGCGAAGGTGATCGAGAAAGATCACAAGGGGAAGATACCGACAGCGTTGGATGAACTTCAGACACTTCCCGGAGTCGGACGCAAGACCGCCAATGTGATTCAGGGTGTGTTGATCGGACGGGGAGACGGCATCGCGGTTGATACTCACGTGGCGCGATTGTCTTACCGGCTTGGACTTACACGAAGCGAAGATCCGAAAAAGATCGAACAGGATCTAATGAAGTGGATTGGCCAGAGTGACCGGGTCCTGATTTCGCACATGTTGATTCAACATGGTCGAATAGTGTGCTTTGCGCGGAAGCCGCTTTGCGACCAGTGCTTTATGGCGGACGTTTGTCCTAAGAGAGGGGTTAACCAGAAGAGGTAGCTGAATGGTTGCTATCTAGTCGGCTTCGCTGAAGATCTGGGCCTCGAAACGGAGGATGTCGACTCGCGGTTTGCGCCACTCGTCGGGTGGCAGGCCGGCCTTAAGGCAAGTGTGGGCAAGAAACGTATCGCGGTCCCAGCCCTGGTCTGTCGCGACTTGCGGCAGCAGGAGTCCACTACGACCACGTGCGCAAATCAATAGACCATGTTTGCCCACAACGATTTCGGAGACATCGGCCACCGGCTCCAAGGGAGTCAGAACGGAGATTTCAAATGCGACAAAGGGGAATTCCTCTGCGGTCAGCGGCTCAAATCGGTAGTCGTGGAAGCTGGCCTGCATGGCACAGTCGCGGACGATGTCGATCAGGGGTTTGAAGCCCTCGATGTAGCCGATACAACCACGGAGTTCACCGTGGCACGTGATCGTCACAAAAGCGCCTCGACGGCAATTCAAACGGTCGTTGTCGGGGTCGGCCGTCGGCGCCGGGCCGCCCAGCAGTTTGTGGCGCACGGTATCCCGGGCGATGGCCAGAAGCTGAAGGCCATCCTGTTCTGTGAGAACGATTTCGTCCGTCATTCTGGTATTCTGATACAATCCGTCTGCAATTCATAGATAATAAGGGAGTTGGTCGGCAACGTAGTCAAGGGAAATGTCGTTGGCAGTCAGCGATTTTGGTCAAATGTCTAAGTGGGGAAGCGTAAATTGGGGAAAACGGTCGCTCCCAGGAAAGAAAGGACTTGATTTGCGGTCAAAAATATTGTAAACAATTTAGCTGCCAAATGACGCGGGAGTAACTCAGGTGGCTAGAGTCACAGCCTTCCAAGCTGTTGGTCGCGGGTTCGAGTCCCGTCTCCCGCTTTGGTTTGGGAGGATCCGGGGAGAGGCAGTTGCCCGGTAGGGTGGCAGGATAATTCGGGGGCGAATCGGTCAGTTAGCAAAAAATATTCCTTGACAGCAGAATCACGTTAATTATTTTGGCTTTCTATATTTTGGAGGGGTGTCGGGTTATGTTTTTCCCGTTACACTGTATCCAACAATAATTTGGAGTGACACGGCGACCTTTGCCCACGTAGCTCAGTTGGTAGAGCACATCCTTGGTAAGGATGAGGTCACCAGTTCGATCCTGGTCGTGGGCTGTTTATAGGTGATTAGAATTTAATGAGCATTCACTGTTTTGGAGGTAGGTAGACTGCCATGGCGAAGGAGAAATATCAACGGACGAAGCCGCACGTAAACGTGGGGACGATCGGACACGTGGATCATGGAAAGACGACGTTGACGGCGGCGATGACGATGGTTCTGAACCGCGGCGGTATGGCGTCGGTACGGACCTTTGATTCGATTGACAATGCCCCGGAAGAGCGGGAGCGCGGGATTACGATTGCGACGGCGCACGTGGAGTACGAGTCGAAGACGCGTCACTACGCGCACGTGGACTGTCCGGGCCACGCGGATTATGTAAAGAACATGATCACGGGCGCGGCGCAGATGGATGGCGCGATCGTGGTGGTGAGCGCGGCGGACGGCCCGATGCCGCAGACGCGCGAACACATCCTGTTGGCTCGCCAGGTTGGCGTGCCGTACATTGTGGTGTACATGAACAAGGTTGACATGGTGGATGATCCGGAGTTGTTGGATCTGGTGGAGCTGGAAGTACGCGATCTGTTGACGAAGTACCAGTTCCCGGGCAACGACATTCCGGTGATCCGCGGCAGCGCTTTGCAGGCGATGACCAAGGGCGCGGATCCGAACGTGAAGGCGGACGATCCGGCGTTCAAGTCGATCTATGAATTGATTAACGCACTGGATACTTACATTCCGTTGCCGCAACGCCAGGTGGACAAGCCGTTTTTGATGCCGATTGAAGATATTTTTTCGATCACGGGCCGTGGCACGGTGGCGACGGGCCGAGTGGAACGCGGCACGGTGAAGGTGGGTGATTCGGTGGAGCGCGTCGGTATTACCGAGACCAAGACGGTAGTGGTGACCGGCGTCGAGATGTTCCGCAAGTTAATGGATCGCGCCGAGGCGGGCGACAACATCGGTCTGCTGCTGCGCGGTATGGATAAAGATGAAGTTGAGCGCGGCATGGTCTTGGCGGCGCCGAAGAGCATCACCCCGCACAAGAAGTTCAAGGCCAGTGCCTACATCCTGACGAAGGAAGAGGGCGGCCGTCATACGCCGTTCTTTAACGGTTACCGGCCGCAGTTCTACTTTAGAACGACGGACGTGACGGGGAACGTGAAGTTGGCGGAAGGTGTGGAGATGGTGATGCCGGGCGACAACGTGCAGATGGAGATTGAATTGTTACAGCCGATCGCGATGGAAAAAGAGTTGCGGTTTGCGATTCGCGAAGGCGGCCGCACGGTCGGCGCCGGCGTGATCGCGGAAGTAATTGAGTGATATAAGGAGTTGCACGGCCAATTGTCGGACGGCGATAGACCGTCGCGACAATTACCCGGCAGCGAGTTGATGAAAATATTTGGAGGCATTGCCAAGACAGCAAGAAACCGGACAGGCCAGTAGCTCTAATGGTAGAGCGCCGGTCTCCAAAACCGGATGTTGGGGGTTCGAGTCCCTCCTGGCCTGCCATAGACGAAGTGAAGATGGAATATGAGCGTTAAACAGAAAGTCGTTACCTACTTCGATGAGACGGTAGTCGAATTGAAGAAAGTGACTTGGCCGTCGAAAGACGAGGTGCGTGGTTCCACGATTGTGGTCATCATTACCTCAATAGTTCTGTCTGCCTTTGTTTTCGGGGTCGACAGGTTGCTGGCATTTGCAGTAAACGCGCTGTTGGGTTGAGCATGACGAAAATGTGGTACGCAGTTCATACTTATTCGGGGCAAGAACAGAAGGCCAAACGCCATCTGGAGAAGACGATTGCCACCGAGGGTCTGACCGAGAAGTTCGGACAGATTCTGATTCCGACCGAGGAAGTGACCGAGATGAAGATGGGAAAGCGGGCGACGACTACCAAGAAGTTCCTGCCGTCATATCTCTTGATCGAGGTCGAACTTGACAAGGTTCTCCAGCAAGTGATCATCAACACTCCCGGCATAACCAACTTCGTCGGTTCCAGCGGCAAGCCGACCGCCCTCAAAGAAGACGAGGTCAACCGGATGGTCGGCAAGATGGACAGCAAGCGGGAAGTGGAAGTCGACGAAGTACCGTGGCGTGCCGGTGATCAGGTCAAAGTGATTGACGGACCGTTTGCCGATTTCACGGGATTTGTATCGGAAATAAATATCGAGCGTAAGAAAGTCAAAGTGATGGTTTCCATATTCGGGCGTCCGACACCCGTGGAGCTTGATTTTCTGCAGATAGAGTCGGTTTAGGAGGAATTCGCAAAGTGGCAAAGAAGATCACAGGATATATCAAGCTGCAGATTCCCGCGGGAAGCGCCACCCCTGCTCCGCCCGTTGGCCCGGCTCTGGGCCAGAAGGGTGTCAATATTATGGAGTTCTGCAAGGCGTTCAACGCTCGAACTCAGGATCAGTCAGGTTTGGTCATCCCCGTAGTAATCACCGTATTCGCGGACAAGACGTTCACATTCATAACCAAGACTCCGCCCGCAGCCGTGCTTTTGCTCAGGGCATCCAAACTGCCGAAGGGTTCCGGCGAACCGAATCGCAACAAGGTTGGCAAGGTAACCTCGGCGCAGGTACGCGAAATTGCCCAACTGAAGATGGCGGATCTCAATGCCGCATCTCTGGAGACGGCAATGAGCATGGTAGCCGGCACGGCACGCAGCATGGGGTTGGAGGTAGAAGGTTAATTATGGCAGTCGGCAAGAAATATAAAGCGGCTAAAGAGAAGATCGGCACCGCCACTTCCTTTAATATAGAGGAAGCGGTGGCCAAGGTGAAGGAAACCGCCTTTGCCAAGTTTGACGAGACGGTTGAGATGTCTGTTCGTCTCGGCGTGGATCCCAAGCAGGCCGATCAGATGGTGCGCGGCACGGTGGCGCTGCCGAACGGAACGGGCAAGAAAGTTCGGATTCTCGTTATTACCAAGGGCGAGAAGGAACAGGAAGCTCGTGACGCCGGCGCCGACCATGTCGGCAATGAAGAGTATCTTGAGAAATTGAAGGCCGGTTGGGCCGATATCGACGTGATCGTGGCCACCCCCGACATGATGAGCAAGCTGGGTCCGTTGGGCAAGCTTCTGGGTCCGCGCGGCCTGATGCCGAATCCGAAAGCAGGCACTGTGACGAACGATGTCAGCAAAGCAGTGCGCGAAATCAAGGCGGGCAAGATTGAATATCGCGTTGACAAGACCGGCAACATCGGCGTGCCGATTGGCAAGGTCTCATTCACGGCGGAGGCACTGGTACAGAACGCGATGACGTTTATGGACGCCATCGTGAAGGCCAGACCGTCCTCGGCCAAAGGTACATATTTGAAGAACGTAGGGATCAGTTCGACGATGGGAGTGGGTATCAAACTCGCGCCGAACGATCTGCTGGCGCGGCTGAAGGCGTAAAGAAAACGGGAGTTAATAATAAATGGCAAATCAACAGAAAGTAGACCAGGTAGCCGCGCTTACCGAGAAGTTTCGACACGCTGCCTCAATCGCTGTGACAGACTATTCCGGTCTGACCGTCGAGAAGGCAACGCTTCTGCGTAAGGAGCTTCGACAGAAAAGCGTCGGATATCTAGTCGCCAAGAACACATTGCTGAAGATCGCCGCTCACGAGGCGGGTTACAATGAGATCGACAGCTATCTGACCGGTCCGACGGCCATCGCATTTGGCACGGAAGATCCGGGGCCGATGGCCAAGGTCCTTTTCGATTTTGGCAAGACCAATGAGAAGCCGAAGATAAAGGCAATCTTTGTCGAAGGCCGTCACTATTCAGGCGTGGAAGCCGAGCGTATTGCGAAGCTGCCGGGCCGGGAGCAATTAATCGCCATGGTAGTCGGCAACATTACGGCGCCGCTACAGAATTTCGTGGCTACGCTGAACGCCGTGACACGCGATTTCATTGGAACGGTCGAAGCGCTGAAAGAGAAGCAAAGTAAGTCACAATAATTGCCCATCGGTTTGATCAGCACCGTGAAGGTGGCCGGCCGTTCATACGCACTCGCGGCAGGTTTTGAGACCAGAGGCAAGCAGAATTGAAGCAAGGAGATTTCGACGTGTCAGACAAAGTAGTGAAGCTCGTTGACGAGATAGCGGGATTGACCGTGATGGAGTTGGCCGATCTGTCTTCTGCCCTGCAGGAGAAGTTCGGAGTCAGCGCCGCCATGCCGATGATGGCAGGCCCAATGCAGGGCGTTGCCGCGGGTGGCGCGGAAGCGGCTGTCGAGCAGACGGAATTCAACGTAATGTTGAACTCTGCCGGCGACAAGAAGATTCAGGTCATCAAAGTAGTCCGCGAGCTGACCGGGCTCGGCCTGAAGGAAGCCAAAGACTTAGTGGATAAGTGCCCGAATCCAGTCAAAGAAGGTGTCTCGAAGGATGAGGCCCTGTCGATGAAGGCGAAGTTGGAAGAAGTCGGCGCTCAGATTGACATTAAGTAGTTTTTGTGTTTACAGACCCGGTCTCACAAGGGATCGGGTCTTCTTTGTCCTAAATTTACGGGAACGTTATCGAATTTAGGATGTTTTTTCTTTTTTGTGGAAGGTTTTCATCGATCGGTGGGGGCATAGTACCTTTCCGGGAAGAAAGCTGTCAAAGTGACAAAGTCTATTCTTAAAGGAGAGTGATCTCTTGGCTAAGGTTACACCTTTAGAGCGGCGTTCATACGCAAAGCTGAGTTTCGAAGCGGAGATGCCGAATCTCCTTGAGGTTCAGCTCAAGTCGTTTGAGGAGTTCCTGCAGTCGGATGTTCCGCCCGACAAACGGGAGGATTTCGGATTGCACCGGGTCTTCAGCGAAGTATTTCCGGTATCCGATATTCGCGAGAATTACATGGTAGAGTTCGTCAAGTATTCGCTTGGCAAACCGCGGTATACAATCAGCGAATGTCAGGACCGCAATATGACTTTCGCGGTGCCGTTAAAAGCAACACTTCGACTGATTGCTTACGAGCAGCCGGAGGAAGGCGAAGCCAAAGAGACGAAGAAGAGGGAACACCGCAAGGTGAAGGACGTCATCGAACAGGACGTCTTCCTGGGCGAGTTTCCTTTAATCACGGAACAAGGAACATTCATTATAAACGGTTCCGAAAGGGTGATTGTCAGCCAGTTGCACCGCTCACCCGGTGTCTTCTTTGACGACGAAATCCACCCCAATGGCAAGCGCCTGTTTGCCGCGCGAATCATTCCTTATCGCGGAAGCTGGGTGGAAATCAATCTCGACATCAACGATATGATGTGGGTTTCCAGTGATGGCCGCAAGAAGCTGCCGATCACAACATTCCTGCGCGCTCTCGGCTACGACAAAGATGAAGATATAATCAAGCTGTACTATGACACTGAGAAGATTTCGCTGGCCGGCAAGGGTGGCGCCAAGGCCGTCGGCAAGTTGTCAGCGCAGACGCTCGTCGATACTGAAAGCGGCGAAATACTGGTGTCAGCATCGGAAGAAATCACGGAAGACATAGTCGAAAAAGTACGCGAGGCGGGTTTCAAGGAAATCCATACACTCGGCGGTGACATGTCCAAGGATGCGCGCGTCATCGGCAATACACTCAAGAAGGACACGACCAAGTCAACGGAAGAAGCGCTGGCCAAGATTCACGCCCTGGTGCGCCCGGGCGAAGCGCTGACCCCCGAAATTGCGGCCACCGTGATGGAGAAGATGTTCTTCGACGTCAAGCGCTGCGATCTCGGCGCCGTTGGCCGTTACATGCTTAATCATAGATTGAAACTGACCGCGTCGTTGGAAAAGACGGCGCTCGAACCGCAGGACTTTGTGGCGATCATTCGCTATCTGATCAGACTGCGTAACGGCATGGGCGAAATCGACGACATCGATCATCTGGGAAATCGTCGCGCCCGCACGGTTGGTGAACTGCTGGAGAACCTGTTCTCCGTCGGCCTGGCGCGTGTCGCCCGCACGATAAAGGAACGCTTGTCTCTCAAGGACACTGAAAAGGTCGCGCCCACGGAACTGATCAATGCGCGCACCGTGTCTTCGGTAGTCGACACTTTCTTTGGATCGTCGCAGTTGTCGCAGTTCATGGATCAGACGAATCCGCTGGCGGAGTTGACGCACAAACGCCGTTTGTCGGCGCTTGGTCCGGGCGGTCTGACGCGAGAGCGCGCGGGCTTTGAAGTCCGCGACGTGCATCACACGCACTACGGCCGCATCTGTCCGATCGAGACTCCGGAAGGACCGAACATCGGCCTGATTGCATCGCTTGCGACTTACGCGAGAATAAACCTGTTGGGATTTCTGGAAACTCCTTACCGAAAAGTTCAGAACGGCAAAGTAACGGACACGATCGTGTTCCTGAACGCCGACGAGGAAGACCAGTATTATATCGCACAGGCCAATGAGCCGCTTGAACCTTCCGGGAAATTCGTTAACGGCGACGTGAAGTGCCGTTTCCGCAGTGACTACCCGATTGTTGATGCAAAGAAGATTGAATACATGGACGTCAGCCCCAAGCAACTGGTGAGCGTCGCGGCATCATTGATTCCATTCCTGGAGCATGACGACGCCAACCGTGCCTTGATGGGTTCGAACATGCAGCGCCAAGCCGTGCCGCTATTGGTTACCGATCCTCCGGTGGTCGGTACGGGAATGGAACGGCGCGCAGCGCGGGACTCCGGTGCGGCGATGGTCACTAAAGTCGCCGGCACCGTCACTGAGGTTGATTCGACGCACATTACGATTCAACCGGACGCGAAAATTAAGGGCGACGAGTTGGGCTATGTCGAGCCAATGAAGTACGAGCTGATCAAGTTCAAGCGCTCCAACCAGGATACCTGCATAAACTACCGGCCGATCGTTGAAGTCGGTGACCATTTGAATCCGGGCGACGTCATCGCCGACGGTCCTGGAGTACATGGCGGCGAACTGGCACTAGGTTACAATGCGCTCGTGGCGTTCATGCCGTGGCGCGGATACAACTTTGAAGACGCGATCATAGTCAATGAGCAACTCGTGGAAAAAGATATTTTCACTTCGGTTCACATCGAAGAGTACGAGTTGCAGGTACGCGACACTAAGCGCGGCGCCGAGGAAATCACCCGCGAAATTCCGAATGTTTCCGAGGAAGAGCTGTCGCACCTGGATGAACAGGGTATCGTCAAAATGGGTACCGAAGTCGAAGCCGGCGACGTGCTGGTTGGCAAGGTGACTCCGAAAGGCGAGACCGAGTTGTCACCGGAAGAACGCCTCTTACGGGCGATATTTGGGGAGAAGGCCGCCGATGTCCGCGATGCGTCGTTGAAAGCGCCTCCGGGACTGAAGGGCATCGTGATTGACACCAAGATATTCTCGCGCAAAGAGCGTTCGGAAGAGGCGAAGAAGCGCGAGAAGGCAGACGTTGCGGCTCTGAAGAAGAAGTTCAACGAAGAGATCAAGCTGATCAAGGCGTTCCGCAACGATCGCGTCGAGACAGTTCTGGAAGGCGGCACTACCAAGACGCTTAAGAATGCCGAAGACGGTACCTTGATGCTGCGCGCCGGCCAGAAGTACAAATCAGGCACCTTGGATGACGTCGATCTGACTTTGGCCAATTGGCAGGATGGCGTCTGCAGTGATCCGCGTCTCGACAAGAAGGCGTTGAAGATCATTACGGAGGCCGAGCAGTTGATTTCCGATCGGCAGGAACGGCTGGAAATCGAGTTGGACAAGATTTCGCGCGGCAGCGAACTGCCTCCGGGCGTGAAGCAGCTTGTCAAGGTCAAGATTGCGATTCGCCGCAAGTTGTCTGTCGGTGATAAGATGGCTGGACGCCACGGTAACAAGGGCGTGGTGGCCAAGATTGTTCCGGCGGAGGATATGCCGCACATGTCGGACGGGACTCCGGTGGATATTATTCTTGAATCCGCTGGGCGTGCCGTCACGTATGAACGTTGGCCAGATTTTGGAGACGCACCTTGGTTGGGCGGCGAAAGTGCTTGGCGAATATATTGCCACGCCGGTTTTCGATGGCGCCGATCTGGATGAAATCAAGAGCGAGCTACGCAAGGCCGGATTGCCGGAATCAGGCAAGACGGTGCTTTATGACGGCAAGACCGGTGAGCCGTTCGATAATGAAATCACCGTTGGATCTATATATATGATGAAGCTGTCGCATCTTGTCGATGACAAGATTCACGCACGCTCCATCGGGCCATATTCGCTGGTAACTCAACAGCCGTTGGGTGGTAAA
Source organism: uncultured bacterium (assembly GCA_963726455.1). Classification (GTDB taxonomy): domain Bacteria; phylum Zixibacteria; class MSB-5A5; order CAIYYT01; family CAIYYT01; genus CAIYYT01. The sequence continues at coordinate 919,573 of CAVSCK010000004.1, read as the reverse complement.
GCTCAATTCGGCGGCCAGAGATTTGGTGAAATGGAAGTGTGGGCGATGGAAGCATACGGAGCCGCTTACGCGCTTCAAGAGATGCTCACCGTCAAGTCGGATGATGTAGTCGGACGTTCCAAGGTTTACGAGGCGATTGTGAAGGGTGAAAATCCGCCCGAACCGGGTGTTCCTGAGTCGTTCAATGTGCTCATCAAGGAACTCCGCAGTCTGGGACTGGACGTTGAGTTGGTTGAGAAGTAGTCGGGAAACCCAAGCAGAGGTGAAGGAGGTATCCCAGTGGTCGATTTTTCCGCGAAGATTCAGAAGCGACCCTCGGACTTCAGCGCAATAAAAATACAGCTGGCTTCGCCGGAGGTCATCCTCTCCTGGTCATATGGTGAGGTTACCAAGCCGGAGACGATAAATTACAGATCATTCAAGCCGGAACGTGACGGCCTGTTCTGCGAACGCATATTTGGTCCCGTGAAGGATTGGGAGTGCTCGTGCGGCAAGTACAAGCGCATCCGCTTCCGTGGCATCGTCTGCGATCGTTGCGGTGTGGAAGTTACGCAAGCCAAGGTTCGCCGTGAACGCATGGGTCACATCGATCTGGCCGTACCGGTTTCACATATTTGGTATTTCAAGTCATTGCCGTCCCGCATCGGCTACCTTCTCGATTTGTCCGTCCGCGATCTCGAACGCATCCTCTACTATGAAAACTACATCATGGTTGATCCGGGCAATACATCATACAAAGAGAAGGACATCATTACCGAAGAGGAGTTTGCCGAGCTCGATTCGTCCGGCAAGCAGTTCGAAGCCAAGATGGGCGCCGAAGCCATTCAGATGCTTTTGAAGAGGGTTGACATCGAAGAGCTGTCGATCTCGCTACGCGCCCAGGTCAAGGTTGAGACTTCGGCTCAGAGAAAGAAAGACACATTGAAACGCCTGCGTGTGATCGAGGCGTTCCGCCAGTCCAATAATCATCCGGAATGGATGATCATGTCGCGCATACCGGTTATTCCGCCCGACCTGCGGCCGTTGGTGCCGTTGGAAGGCGGTCGGTTTGCGACTTCCGACTTGAACGACCTTTATCGGCGCGTAATCAATCGCAACAACCGGCTGAAAAAGCTGATCGACATTCGCGCCCCTGAAGTCATTCTGCGCAACGAAAAGCGCATGTTGCAGGAAGCGGTGGATGCGCTCTTTGATAACGGCCGTCGCACCAACTCAGTGCGCGGTGATTCCAAGCGGCCGCTGAAGTCGCTTTCGGATTTGCTCAAGGGCAAACAGGGTCGTTTCCGCCAGAACCTGCTTGGTAAGCGCGTCGACTACTCTGGTCGTTCGGTAATCGTCGTTGGACCGGAATTGCATTTGCACCAGTGCGGCCTGCCCAAGACCATGGCGCTGGAACTGTTCAAGCCCTTCATCATTATGAAGCTCGAAGAAAAGGGCTATGTGCAGACCGTAAAAAGCGCCAAGAAGTTGGTCGAGCGCGAACGTCCGGAAGTATGGGATATTCTCGAAGAGATTATCGCCGACCATCCGGTGCTGTTGAACCGCGCACCGACTTTGCATCGTCTGGGTATTCAGGCATTCTATCCGGTGCTCGTGGAAGGCAAAGCCATCCGTCTGCATCCGCTGGTCTGCGCGGCGTTCAACGCTGACTTTGACGGTGACCAGATGGCGGTGCATGTGCCGCTGTCGTTTGAAGCACAGCTCGAAGCACGTATTCTGATGCTGTCGGTAAACAACATATTGCTTCCGTCAAGCGGCCGACCCGTAGCGACTCCGTCACAGGATATCGTTATCGGCTGTCACTATCTGACGAAAGCCAAACCGAATGACAAAGGCCACGGGATGATCTTTTCGTCGTTGGATGAGGCGTTGTTTGCCTATGCGTCCGGGCAAGTCGGACTGCATGCCCTGGTCAAAGTTGAATACAAAGCTTCTCTGTTGGAGACCACGTTGGGACGAATTCTCTTTCATGAAATCTTCCCCGATGAATTGGAGTTCTTCAACAAGGCAGCTACGCGAAAGAATCTTGAGGAACTGATTCTGCAGGCCCATGGCCAATTGGGCAATGTGCGCACGGCCGATTTCCTCGACAAACTGAAAAACATCGGTTTTGAATATGCAACTTTGGCCGGCGTGACGGTGAGTATCGACGACCTGTCGATTCCCGCCAGCAAAAAAGGTCTCATTACGCAGGCAACCAAGGAAGTTGCGGACATTCAGAAGGCGTACGAGCAGGGTGTTATCACCAACGGTGAACGTTACAACAAGGTAATCGACACCTGGACGCGCACGACTTCGGAAGTCGCCGAGGAAATGTTCAAGGGCATGGCCAAGGAAAAAGATGGTTTCAATCCGGTGTTCATGATGGCCGACTCGGGCGCGCGATCCTCGAAAGATCAGATTCGCCAGTTGGCCGGCATGCGCGGACTGATGGCCAAACCGCAAAAGCGTATCACCGGTCAGGTCGGTGAAATTATCGAGTCTCCGATTATCGCTAATTTCCGCGAAGGACTGAACGTGCTGGAGTACTTCATCAGTACGCACGGCGCGCGCAAAGGTCTGGCGGACACGGCACTGAAAACGGCAGACGCCGGTTACCTGACGCGCCGACTCGTCGACGTGGCGCAAGATGTCATTATCACCGAGCCCGATTGCGGCACGGTGTTGGGCCTGCGCATTTCCGCATTGAAAGACGGCGAAGAAGTCATTGAGTCGCTGCAAGATCGTATTGTCGGTCGTGTCACGCTCGAAGATGTGTTTGATCCAATTCAACCGGACAAGATTCTGGTCGAAGCGGGTCGGGAAATAGATGAAGATTCGGCCAGAGCCGTGGAGGAGGCCGGCATCGAAACGGTATACATCCGTTCGGTGTTGACCTGCGAATCCAGACGCGGCGTTTGCGCCGCTTGCTACGGAAGAAATCTTGCCACCAACAGAATGGTGCAACTGGGCGAAGCAGTGGGCGTTGTGGCGGCACAGTCAATTGGCGAGCCGGGCACGCAGCTTACACTGCGAACCTTCCACATCGGTGGTACGGCGGCGCGTATTACCGAATCGTCGCAGGTGCGCGCACGGGCCGACGGCCACGTGGAATTCCACAACATACGAACGATCGTTCGTGGCGACGGGAACGTAGTCGCGGTCAGCCGCGATGGTGAAGTGAAGGTGTTCGATGCGTTGAACCGCACGCGAGCCACTTATAAGATTCCGTATGCCGCCGTAGTGAGAGTTAGCGATGGTGACCAAGTATATAAGGTCGACCCGCAGTCTTCACCGGATGATGCCGAAAAGGGCACAGTGATCTTTGAGTGGGAACCGTACACCAACGAGATTCTCACGGAAGTCTCCGGTACAGTGCAGTATCAGGATATTGTTGAAGGCGTGTCGATGCGCGAAGAGCTGGACGAAATTACAGGCCTGATGCAGGTTTGGATTATCGAACAGCGCGAAAAGACGTTGTTGCCGCAGATCAATGTGATCGACAAGACCGGCAAGAAGCGCGCCTCGTATTCGATTCCCACCGGCGCGTATCTTGAGGTTCGCAATGGTGACGAAGTTGCCGCGGGTGCGGCTGTCGCCAAGATTCCGCGCGATATCTCCAAAACGCGCGACATCACGGGAGGTCTGCCACGAGTGGCGGAGCTGTTCGAAGTTCGCAAGCCACGCGATCCCGCCGTGATATCCGATATCGACGGCGCTGTCGAATACGGCAAGATCATTCGCGGTAACACGCAAATATTCGTGAAGACGGCCGAGGGTGACGTGACCGAGTATCTCGTCCCGCACGGCAAGCACATGCGCGTACATACGGGTGACCGTGTCAGCGCCGGTGATCGTCTTTGCGAGGGTGCAATCGACCCGCACGACATGTTGCGTATTCTGGGTACGAACAAGGTGCAGGAATACCTGGTGAACGAAGTCCAGGAAGTCTATCGTCTGCAGGGCGTGAAGATCAACGACAAGCATTTTGAAGTGATCGTCCGCCAGATGTTGCAGAAGGTTCAGGTCGAAGAAGTTGGTGACACGAACTTCCTTGAGGGAGAGAAGGTTGACAAGAACCGCTTCCGTGAGGATAACGAGCGTGTCATGGCTGAAGGCGGTGAGCCGGCGACTTCCCGCGACTTGTTGCTGGGTATTACGCGCGCATCGTTGTCGACGGAAAGCTTCTTCTCAGCGGCTTCTTTCCAGGAAACCACCAAGGTCCTGACCGAAGCGGCAGTAGCTGGGAAAGAGGACAAGTTGCAGGGTCTGAAGGAGAATGTCATTATCGGACATTTGATTCCGGCCGGAACCGGGATGAAGCACTACCGTTCGATCGAGTTGGATGTGGAGAAGCCGGGAGCCAAGAGTACGCCTGAGGAAGCGGAAATTATACAAGAAAACGCTTGACACTCCAGGGCTCGACTCTATATTAAAAGTCTTGTTTCGGATTTTTGCGCCTTTTTTCGGCGCGCAGGCGAGATAAATAGAGGAAAGGATTAGTTTGCCGACAATTAATCAGCTTATTCGCAAGGGAAGACAGCAAGTGCTCCACAAGACGAGTACGCCCGCTCTTAAAGGTAGCCCTCAGAAGCGCGGTGTCTGTACGCGCGTATATACATCGACCCCGAAGAAGCCGAACTCGGCGCTGCGTAAAGTTGCCCGTGTCCGGCTGACCAACCAGATGGAAGTGACTGCGTACATTCCCGGTATCGGTCATAATCTGCAAGAGCACTCGATCGTGCTGATCCGCGGTGGTCGTGTCAAGGACTTGCCGGGCGTTCGGTACCACATCATTCGTGGCACCATGGATGCTTCCGGAGTGGAAAACAGAATGCGCAGTCGGTCAAAATATGGCGCCAAGCGAGCGAAGAAATAGTGAAAGCGGAGATATCATAAAATGCCAAGGAAGAAAGCCGTCGAGAAACGGCCCCGGAAGCCCGATCCGCTGTATGGCGATACGGTAGTTTCGCAGTTTATCAACTGCCTGATGGAGCGCGGCAAGAAATCCGTAGCGGAGAATATCTTCTACGACGCGCTCGAAATCATCGAGAAGAAACACAACCAGAAGGGTCTGGACGTGTTCTACAAAGCCCTGAACAACGTCAAGCCGCTTTTGGAAGTCAAGTCGCGCCGCGTCGGCGGCGCCACCTATCAGGTGCCTGTCGAAGTCCCGTCCGACCGTCGGACGGCTCTTGCGTTTCGCTGGATCATCGGTTACTCCCGGGATCGCTCCGAAAAGACTATGGCGGAGAGGTTGGCGACGGAGTTTCTGGCTGCATCCAAGAACGAAGGAGCCGCCATCAAGAAACGGGAGGATACACACCGGATGGCGGAGGCCAACAAGGCCTTTGCCCATTTCCGCTGGTAATAGCTAACTCGGTTAGTCTCCGCTGAAGCTTGTTACGTTGAAAAAATTTCAGTGGAGACTTTTTTATCTGGATATATGGACGTTAAGAAACTTAGAAACATCGGTATCATGGCTCACATAGACGCCGGCAAGACCACAACCACGGAGCGCATCCTGTATTACACAGGTAAGGTGCATCGAATGGGTGAGGTGCATGAAGGCGCGGCGACCATGGACTGGATGGAGCAGGAGAAGGAACGCGGAATTACGATTACGTCGGCCGCCACCACCTGTTACTGGGATGACTACCAGATCAACATCATTGACACCCCGGGACATGTCGACTTTACCGCCGAGGTTGAGCGCAGCTTGCGCATTCTCGACGGCGCCGTCGCCATCTTCTGTGCTGTCGGCGGTGTCGAACCGCAGTCCGAGACTGTCTGGCGCCAGGCCGACAAATACGGCGTGCCCCGCATCTCCTATATTAACAAGATGGACCGCATCGGCGCTTCGTTTGAGGGGAGTTTGGAAATGATGCGGAAACGGCTCAGTTCGAGATTTATTCCGATTCAGATACCGACGGGCGAAGGGGACATGTTTACGGGTGTTATCGAACTCATCGAAATGAAGATGAGAATTTATCACGATGAGACTCAGGGCATGACCTATGACGATCTCGAGATCCCCAAGTCTTTGATGGAGCGGGCGCGCAAGTGGCGTGAAAAAATGCTCGAATCGATTTCGGATTATGACGACCATCTGTTGGAAATGTTTCTGAACAATGAAGAGCCGCCGGTGGATCGCATTAAAAAGGCGCTAAGGCAGGCGACAATTGACTGCAAAGTCACCCCGGTACTGGTAGGGTCGTCATTCAAGAATAAGGGCGTGCAGAAATTACTCGACGCCATCGTCGATTTCCTGCCGTCACCGGTAGATCTTCCTCCGGTGGAGGGACACCATCCTCGTACTGAAAAGATTGTCGTTAGAAAGCCGTCAGATGACGAGCCGTTTGCGGCGCTGGCATTTAAGGTTGCCACCGACCCGCACGTAGGAAAGTTGACCTATTTCAGAGTATACTCCGGAGTTGTCAAGTCGGGCGGGCAGGTTCTTAATGCCAACACCGATAAGAAGGAACGCATCTCCAGGTTGTTACTGATGCATGCCAACCGGCGTACTGATTTGCCGGAGGCCAGAACCGGCGATATTGTCGCCGCGATCGGACTGAAAGCTACGACGACCGGCAATACGCTTTGCGAAACGCAACATCCTATCCTGCTGGAAATGATGAAGTTTCCCGAGCCGGTAGTGTCGGTGGCCATTGAGCCGAAGACAAAAGCCGATCTTGAGAAGCTCGATCAATCACTGCGCAAGTTGTCGGATGAGGACCCAACATTCCGGGTCACGTCTAACGAGGAAACAGGTCAGACAATCATCTCCGGTATGGGCGAATTACATCTGGAAATAATTATTGACCGCCTGCTGCGGGAATTCGGGGTAAAGGCCAATGTCGGCAGCCCGCGTGTCGCTTACAAGGAAACTATCACTACTACTGTCGAGGCCGAAGGTCGTTTTGTTCGCCAGAGCGGTGGCCGAGGACAGTATGGCCATGTCGTAATGGAATTCGAGCCGCTGCGAAACGGCACGGAATTCAAGTTCGAAAACAAGATCGTTGGCGGATCCATTCCGCACGAATATATCCCATCGGTGGAACGTGGCGTCAAGGAGGCAATGACTAATGGTGTTGTTGCCGGATACCCGGTTACGGGCATTCTGGCACGACTGCTTGACGGCTCGTACCATGAAGTTGACTCCTCCGACCTGGCGTTCAAGATTGCCGGGTCGATGGCGTTTCAGGAGGGTTGCCGCAAGGCCAAGCCGGTTCTGCTGGAGCCGGTTATGGACGTGGAAGTCGTTCTGCCGGAAGAATATCTGGGAGATGTAATGAACGACCTCCGGTCGCGCCGAGCCACCATCAAGGGTATCAATAGCCGGCCGGATGGCCAAATACTCTCTGCTTTGGTGCCATTGGGCGAGATGTTCGGATATGCGACGCGTCTACGGTCGCTTTCTCAAGGACGGGCGATCTACACGATGGAATTTGCCGAATACGCCCCGGTTCCAGAACTACTTGCGAAAAAGATGGAATTGGTGTAACTTAGAAGTTTGTGATTTTTACATATCTGGAGGATAGCAGATAGAATGGCGAAGGAGAAATATCAACGGACGAAGCCGCACGTAAACGTGGGGACGATCGGACACGTGGATCATGGAAAGACGACGTTGACGGCGGCGATGACGATGGTTCTGAACCGCGGCGGCATGGCGTCGGTACGGACCTTTGATTCGATTGACAATGCCCCGGAAGAGCGGGAGCGCGGGATTACGATTGCGACGGCGCACGTGGAGTACGAGTCGAAGACGCGTCACTACGCGCACGTGGACTGTCCGGGCCACGCGGATTATGTAAAGAACATGATCACGGGCGCGGCGCAGATGGATGGCGCGATCGTGGTGGTGAGCGCGGCGGACGGCCCGATGCCGCAGACGCGCGAACACATCCTGTTGGCTCGCCAGGTGGGCGTGCCGTACATTGTGGTGTACATGAACAAGGTTGACATGGTGGATGATCCGGAGTTGTTGGATCTGGTGGAGCTGGAAGTACGCGATCTGTTGACGAAGTACCAGTTCCCGGGCAACGACATTCCGGTGATCCGCGGCAGCGCTTTGCAGGCGATGACCAAGGGCGCGGATCCGAACGTGAAGGCGGACGATCCGGCGTTCAAGTCGATCTATGAATTGATTAACGCACTGGATACTTACATTCCGTTGCCGCAACGCCAGGTGGACAAGCCGTTCTTGATGCCGATTGAAGATATCTTTTCGATCACGGGCCGTGGCACGGTTGCGACGGGCCGAGTGGAACGCGGCACGGTGAAGGTGGGTGACTCGGTGGAACGCGTCGGTATCACCGAAACCAAGACGGTAGTGGTGACCGGCGTCGAGATGTTCCGCAAGTTAATGGATCGCGCCGAGGCGGGCGACAATATCGGTCTGCTGCTGCGCGGTATGGATAAAGATGAAGTTGAGCGCGGCATGGTCTTGGCGGCGCCGAAGAGCATTACCCCGCACAAGAAGTTCAAGGCCAGTGCCTACATCCTGACGAAGGAAGAGGGTGGCCGTCATACGCCGTTCTTTAACGGTTACCGGCCGCAGTTCTACTTTAGAACGACGGACGTGACGGGGAATGTGAAGTTGGCGGAAGGTGTGGAGATGGTGATGCCGGGCGACAACGTGCAGATGGAGATTGAATTGTTACAGCCGATCGCGATGGAAAAAGAGTTGCGGTTTGCGATTCGCGAAGGCGGCCGCACGGTCGGCGCCGGCGTGATCGCGGAAGTAATTGAGTGATAGCATGACGACAACTACACAGAAAATTCGGATACGTCTCAAAGCGTACGATCACTATTCACTCGATAAATCGACCAAGGAAATTGCCCGCACCGCGCTGCGTACCGGCGCGCGAATTGCCGGCCCGATTCCCTTGCCGACCAAGAAAACGATTTACACGGTATTGCGTTCGCCGCATGTCGACAAGAAGTCGCGCGAGCAGTTCGAAACCCGTGTGCATAAACGTCTGATCGACATTTACGATTCGACCCCGCAGACACTCGATGCTCTTTCCAAGCTCGACCTGCCGGCCGGCGTTGATGTAGAGATAAAGGTGTAAGGGAGGTCGATGATGAATGCGCTGTTAGGACGTAAACTGGGTATGTCGCGCCTGTTCAATGAAAAAGGCATCGCCGTGACTGTGACGCTCTTGGAAGCCGCTCCGAATGTGGTTGTCCAGATCAAGAAGAAGGACAGTGAAGGCTACGAAGCCGTTCAACTTGGGTTCGGCAACAAGAAAGAAAAAACTACGACCAAGCCGCTGTTGGGACATTTCAAGCGTGCCGGTGTAAAGCCGTTTGCGCGCCTTGGTGAAGTCCGGCTTGATTCCGTTGAAGGAATCCAACTCGGCCAGGTGTTCGGTGTTGATGTGTTCCGGGTCGGCGAGAAAGTCGACGTCATTTCGGTGAGCAAGGGACTTGGATTTCAGGGCGTCGTGCGCTTGCACCATTTCCGCGGCGGTCCCCAGACACACGGTCAATCTGACCGCTTGCGCGCACCGGGTTCAGTGGGTGCGTCTTCCTATCCATCGCGTACCTTCAAAGGCACGCGCATGGCTGGCAGGATGGGCGGTAACACCACCACGGTAAAGAACCTTCAGGTGGTTCTGGTAGATCCGGAAACGAACATAATCGCCGTCAGAGGCGCTGTTCCGGGCAAGAAGAACACATTCGTCAGAATTAGAAAGAAATAAGCCATGGCAACCGCTAAAGTATATTCTCCGACGGGCCAGCAGACAGGCGAAAGGAATCTGTCTGACAAAGTGTTTGGCGTTGACCCCAAGCTCACTTCGATACATCAGTCGGTCAAACGCTATCTCAATAATCAGCGCCAGGGAACGCATTCGACTTTGACACGTGCCGAAGTATCCGGCGGCGGCGTCAAGCCGTTCAAGCAAAAAGGCACCGGTCGTGCCCGCGCCGGCAGTAACACCTCGCCGTTATGGCCGGGTGGCGGCCAGGCGTTCGGTCCCAAGCCGCGCGACTATGAGACCAAGATTCCGCGCAAGATGAAACGTCAGGCAATCCAGGCAGCAATGACTTTGAAGGTGCAGGGAGACAAGCTGAAAGTTGTCGACGCGCCGACGTTCGAAAAGCCGCAGACGAAGACTATCGTGAAGATGCTGGCGGATCTCAAGGTTAATGACGGCAAGGTTCTGTTCCTGAACACGGGCATCGATCATAACCTGGAACTGTCCTGCCGTAACATCCCCAAGCTTACTTACAAACGCGCCTCGTTGGTCAACGCCTATGACATCATTGGCGCCGATTATCTGCTCCTGACTCCGAACGGACTACAGGAGTGCGAGGAGGTATTTGGCAAATGAAGGACCCGCGGCAAGTACTGAAGACGCTATTGATCAGCGAGAAGTCGCTGGCAGTGCGCGCGAAATTCAATGACTACGTCTTTGAAGTAGCCCGCGATGCCAACAAGATCGATGTCAAGTTGGCGGTGGAAAAGCTATACAACGTGAAGGTCGTGAAGGTCATGACCCTGAATAACCCGGGCAAGGAAAGACGGATGGGACGCTATCATCCCGGATTTACGCCCGAGTGGAAGAAAGCAATCGTCAAATTGGCGAAGGATCAGAAGATCAACGAGTTCGAGAACATCTGATCGGAAGTGTAGAAGAGTTACAGTTAGGATAGAATACTATGGGAATTAAGTCATTTAAACCGCACACTCCCGGACTCCGCCACATGACGGTATCGACGTTCGAAGAGGTCACCGCCGATAAGCCGTTGAAGTCTCTGCTTGAGCCAATGCGCAAGTCGGGCGGCCGCAACAATCGCGGCCGGGTTACGGCCTTCTGCCGGGGCGGTGGACATAAGCGCGCTTATCGTATCATAGATTTCAAGCGCAACAAGCATAATATCGAGGCAACCGTTGCTTCGATTGAATATGACCCCAACCGTTCGGCGCGCATCGCCCTGCTGCATTACGCGGATGGCGAGAAGCGTTATATCGTCGCGCCGGAAGGCCTCAAGGTCGGTGACAAGATCATGTCCGGCGAAGATATCGAAATCAAGGTCGGCAACGCGATGCCGATCGGCAAGATTCCGCCCGGCACCTTTATTCATAATGTTGAATTGCAGCCGGGGAGAGGCGCCCAACTGGGACGTTCCGCCGGCACGATGATTCAGTTGATGGTAAAGGAGGGTGATTTTGCCCACCTGCGTATGCCGTCGAACGAAGTCCGGCTCGTCAAATTGACCTGTTTCGCCACCATCGGCCAGGTCGGCAATATCGAACATGACACTATTTCCCTCGGCAAGGCCGGCCGTTCGCGCTGGTTGGGACGTCGTCCCTCAGTACGTGGTGTTGCCATGAACCCGGTTGACCATCCGATGGGTGGCGGCGAAGGCCGTTCATCCGGCGGACGTCACCCTTGTTCGCCGTGGGGTTTGAAATCGAAGGGTCTGAAGACCCGCAAGACAAAATCCTCTGACAAGATGATTGTCAAGAGGCGCAAGTAGGAGAGTCGTTGGAGGAACAATGAGCCGTTCGCTGAAAAAAGGACCATACATCGAGCCGAGTCTGTTCAAGAAGATCGAGGGGCTTAATGCCACCAGTGATAAGAAAGTTGTAAAGACTTGGTCGCGGCGCTCTACGATATCTCCTGAGTTTGTGGGTCACACGTTGGCGATTCATAACGGCAACAAGTTCATCCCGGTCTACATTACGGAGAACATGGTGGGTCACAAATTGGGTGAGTTTGCGCCGACACGCACGTTCCGGGGACACTCCGGACAGAAGTTGACCGAGAAGACCACGAAAGTTAAGTAGGAGAAACGCGTCTATGCATTTGGAAGCAACAGCCAGAGCACGATATTTGCGCATGTCCGGTCGCAAGGCGCGTATCGTTGCCGACCTGGTTCGCGGCAAGAAAGTTGATGAGGCCATTGCCATCCTCACTTTTGTCCCCAAGCGGGCAGCCGATCCGATCAAGAAGGTCGTCAAGTCGGCAGCGGCAAATGCCATCAGCGAAGTCGGCACCGGTCGGTTGAAGGCTGAAGACCTCACGATCAAGACCATATTCGTGGATAACGGTCCGGCGTATAAGCGGTTTCGTGCCGCATCAATGGGGCGCGCCATGACTTTGAAACATCGCCTGTGTCATATAACCGTCATAGTTGCCGGTGAAGCCCGCGAAGAGCGGCAGCGTCGCCGGGCAAAGACGGCCACTAAAGAAGCGAAAGCAGAAGAATAGCTTAAGGAGAGAGTATTGGGACAGAAGACAAACCCCATCGGCTTGAGATTGGGAATCATACGTAGCTGGAATTCCAAATGGTTCACCCAGAGGCATTTCGCCGATCTGGTGGAAGAAGATCTCAAGATAAAGCGTTATATCAATCAGCGTCTGGAAAACGCAGGGGTTGCCACGGTAGAAATTCTTCGCGATCCGAAGAAGGTTACCGTGGACATCCATACCTCTCGACCGGGAATCGTCATTGGTCGCAAGGGCATCGAAGTCGACAAGTTGCGCGAAGAGTTGCGCCTGGTTGCCAAGAGCGATATTACCCTGAATATTATCGAAGTCAAGAAGCCGGAGCTTTCGGCGCGTCTGGTTGGCGAATCAATCGCCCGCCAGTTGGAAGGCCGAATCAGCTTCCGGCGCGCGATGAAGAAATCCATTGCCGCTACGATGAAGATGGGCGCCGAGGGCATCAAGATGTCCTGTGGCGGTCGTTTGGCGGGCGCAGAAATCGCTCGTACGGAGAAATACAAAGAAGGCAGAATCCCGTTGCACACTTTGCGCGCTGATATCGATTACGCCGCGTGCACGGCGCACACTGCCTACGGCTGTATCGGCGTGAAGGTGTGGATCTGCCGCGGCGAAATTCTGGATCGCATGGGTGCTGCCACCGAACGCAAGGAAGAAGCTCAGGAGCAGCAGAAGCCGCGCTTTGACCGTGACCGTCGTGATCGTGGTCCGCGTCGTGGTGGCGATCGTGGCGGTGACAGAGGCGGCCCACAGGCGCGTGGTCGCATACGCAAGCCGCACCGTGATGGTGACAATCGGCCAGGTGGAGGCGGTCCGCAGGGTGATCGTCGCCCTCCAAACCAGGGTGAGCAAAAATAAGGGAAAAAAGGACTTGCGGCGAACGCGGGTTTTGCTTAAAATACAAATCTTTGATTTTTGGAAACGTGGAGTAGCTATATATGTTGATGCCAAAACGAGTTAAGTACCGCAAACATCACCGCGGCGACCGCCGGGGACTGGCGTATCGAGGCGGCAAGATTGATTTTGGCGAATATGGACTGAAAGCGATGGAGCCGGCATGGATTACCAATCGGCAAATCGAGGCTGCTCGCGTTGCGCTCACCCGTCATATCAAGCGAGGCGGCAAGATCTGGATTCGGATCTTCCCGGACAAACCGGTCACGAAGAAGCCGGCTGAAACCCGCATGGGCAAAGGCAAAGGCGCACCGGAATTCTGGGTGGCCGTAGTCAAGCCGGGGAGAGTGCTGTTTGAGGTCGAAGGCGTCAACGCCAAGCTGGCCGAAGAGGGTTTGAAGCTCGCAGCCACCAAGCTGCCGATCAAGACCAAGTTTGTAGCCCGTGCCTACATGTCGGGAGGCGCCAATGAAGGTTGATGTTTATCGGGACCTCTCGAGAGAAGAGGTTTTGCAGAAGAAGTCCGAGATCGAGGAAGAGCTGTTCAATCTTCGTCTCAAGAGAAAAACCAAACAGGCGCAAAATCCGGTGCGCGTGCGCATCCTGCGCCGTGATCGTGCCCGGATACTCACGGTCCTTCGCGAGGACGAGCTGGCGGTCCGCAGGCTCGCCGAAGGTGGCCGCCTGGTGCTGGATAAGAAGAAGGAGTAGCGGGTGAGGAATTCGCGCAAGACGAGAATCGGCGTCGTCGTGTCCAACCGGATGCAAAAGACCATCGCGGTCGAAATGGAACGGACGATGAAGCACCCGGTATACCAGCGGGTCATTAAGAAGAGAGCGAAGCTTTATGCCCACGACGAAAAGAACGAGTGCGGCATTGGCGATAAAGTGTTGGTGATGGAGACCAGGCCGCTGTCGAAGCTCAAGAGGTGGCGCCTCGTTAAAGTGATTCAAAAAGCGGTGTAAGGATGATTCAGGAGTATTCGAGATTAAACGTGGCCGATAATTCCGGCGCCAAGAAAGTCATGTGTTTCCGTATTCTCGGCGGCACGCGGCGGCGTTATGCGCGTATCGGTGACATCATTGTGGTGACGGTGAAAGACGCCATTCCGGGCGGCACGGTCAAGAAATCGGAAGTCTGCAAAGCGGTCGTGGTTCGCACCCGTGAAGTCACGCGCCGTAAGGACGGTTCCTGCGTGCGTTTTTCGGAGAACGCCGCGGTGATTATCAACGACCAGAAAGAGCCGCGCGGCACCCGCATTTTTGGGCCGGTGGCGCGCGAATTACGCGACAAACAGTTCATGAAAATTATCTCGCTGGCTCCGGAGGTGGTGTAATGCGGATACGCAAGGGTGACATTGTAAAGGTACTGAGCGGCAAGAATCGCGGCAAGACCGGCCGGGTGCTCAAAGTTGATTCGGACAAAGAGCACGTGCTGGTGGAAGGCGTCAATCTGATAAAGAGACACACCCGTCCGACGCAGAAGCATCCCAAAGGCGGTATCGTCGAGAAGGAAAGCCCGCTGCACGTTTCCAAGGTGCAGTTGATGGATACGAAGAATAACACGCCGACACGAATCGGCTACCGGACGTTGCAGAACGATCAGGGTCAGATAACGGGCAAAGTTCGTATCAGCAAGAAGTCGGGAGAAATGATTTAGGCATATGGCACGACTTAAGGATTTTTATCGTCAGGAAGTTATTCCGCGCCTGATCAAAGAAGGCGGTTACAAGAACGTCATGCAGGTGCCGAAGATCGAGAAGATCGTTATCAACGTCGGTCTCGGTGAAGCGATCAGCAACGCCAAAGCCATGGATGCCGCGATGGGTGATATCACCACGATCGCGGGACAAAAGGCATACGTGCGCCGGGCGACGAAGTCGATCTCGAATTTCAAGCTCCGCCAGGGTATGCCGGTCGGCTGTGCCGTGACATTGCGCGGCGAACGGATGTACGAATTTTTGGATCGCCTGTCGAATCTGGCTTTCCCGCGCGTCCGTGACTTCCGCGGCATTTCGCCGAAGTCGTTTGACGGCCGCGGCAACTATACCATCGGCCTGAAGGAACAGATTATCTTCCCGGAAATCGATTATGATAAAATCGACAAAGTCCGGGGTATGAATATAACCATAGTGACAACAGCGAAGACGGATGAGGAAGCGCTTAATTTGCTGACTCTGATGAAGCTGCCGTTCAGAAAGAATTAAAGGAGATTCGTTTGGCAAAGACCTGTTTGATCGAAAAACAGAGGCGCAAACCGAAGTTTCACGTCCGCGGCTACAATCGCTGCCGTCGCTGCGGCAGACCGCGGGCTTACATGCGTCGCTTTGGTCTGTGCCGTATCTGCTTCCGCGAAATGGCTCTGGCGGGTGATCTGCCTGGCGTAACCAAGGCGAGCTGGTAGGAGGTTGGGAACAATATGACGATGACTGATCCAGTTGCGGATATGCTGACTCGCATAAGAAATGGCTACAAAGCCAAGATGAAGAAAGTCGACGTGCCGGCCTCGAATATTAAACGGGAATTGGCGCGCATTCTTGAAGAACATCATTTCATCAAGAAGACCGTGGAAGTAAAGGACGACAAGCAGGGTATTCTGCGGGTTTACCTGCGTTACACCAAACATGACGAACCGGTCATGCGCGGCCTGCGTCGCGTATCGCGTCCCGGTTTGAGACAGTATGCGGACAAAGACAAGTTGCAGAAGATGAAATATCAAATGGGTATGACAGTCCTTACCACCTCGCGCGGCCTGATGACCGACGAGGAAGCCCGACAGGAAGGTGTCGGCGGCGAAGCACTCTGCTACGTTTGGTAAGGCGGTCGAGGTAGAATATGTCGAGAATAGGTAAAGCGCCCGTAGTGATCCCGGACAAGGTCAAGATTGACATCAAGGGACACGACGTTACAGTCACCGGCCCCAAGGGGACTCTGGCGAAGACGTTCCATCCGTCGATGACTCTGAATCTTGATAACAAGACGCTCACCGTTACGCGTCCGGGCGACAGCCGTTTTCATAAGTCGCTGCATGGACTGACGCGCCAGTTGATTTTCAACATGGTAAAGGGCGTCAGTGATGGCTTTGAGAAGGCGCTCGAAATTCAGGGCGTGGGCTATCGCGCGGAACTGATCGCCGGCAAGCATCTGAAGCTGCTCGTGGGTTATTCGCACTCGATATTGGTGCGGCAGACTCCGGGCATTCAGATTGTCCTGGACGACCAGACGCATTTGCGTGTGGTGGGCATTGACAAGGAAATCGTGGGAATGATGGCTGCCAAGATCAGGTCATTCCGTCCGCCGGAGCCATACAAGGGCAAAGGCATTCGTTATAAAGGCGAGGTCGTTCGCAAGAAAGCCGGCAAGACCGCGGCGTAATGGAGCATAGAAATGGCTGATCGTCAACTGATAAAATTATTCAAGCAGGAACGTCGCAAGCGTCGCGTGCGCAAGAAAGTCACCGGCACGCCTACGAAGCCGCGCCTCTGTGTGTTCAGATCGTTGCGCAACATGTATGCGCAGATTGTCGACGACGTATCCGGGCAGACTCTGGTATCTTGTTCTTCCATTGATAAGGATATGGTTGAGCAGGCCAAGACCGCCAAGAAGAAGTCCGATCTCTCGTTATTGGTCGGCACCGGTGTGGCAAAGAAGGCGCTGGCTAAGGGAATTCAGGCGGTAGTTTTTGATCGCAACCGTTATCAATATCACGGTCGCGTAAAACTGGTGGCTGAGGGCGCCCGTAAAGCAGGTTTGAAATTCTAAGTTAACCGTTGAGGAATAAGTTTTGGCACGCTATGAAGTGATGGATAACCTCGAATTCGAGGAACGGGTAATACATATCAGCAGGGTGGCCAAGGTGATCAAGGGCGGACGGAGATTCTCCTTTACCGCCATCGTCAGCGTTGGTGACAAGCAGGGTTCGGTCGGGATTGGACTCGGCAAGGCCTCGGAAGTCGTCGACGCAATCCGCAAGGGCACCGAATCGGCTCGCAAAGAGATGGTCAAGATTTCACTTCATGGCGGAACGATTCCTCACGAAGTGCTGGGCCGTTTTGGCGCGGCCAGAGTTCTGCTGAAGCCGGCCTCCGCCGGTACCGGTGTGATCGCCGGTGGCGCTGTGCGTGCGGTCCTAGAAGCCGCAGGCATTCAGGATGTGCTGACCAAGTCGCTCGGCTCGACCAGTCCACACAACGTGGTTAAAGCCACGATGGACGGCCTCAACCGTTTGCGGACCAAGAACGAGCAATTGACCTATCGCGAAATCGAGACGGGATCAAGCAATGGCTAAGAAGCTGAAGATAACGCAGGTCAAGGGACTGTCCGGTCGGATTGAAGCGCACCGTGATACTATTCGGGCGCTCGGTCTGAAACGGATCAGACATACCGTCGTCCACAATGATACTCCGCAGATTCGCGGCATGATCAAAGCCGTGAGATTCATGGTTGTGGTGGAGGAAGTAAAAGCATGAAATTGGACAATCTCCAAAAGCCGGCCGGCTCGACCAAGAATCGTAAGCGTATCGGTCGCGGCCCCGGATCGGGTCATGGTAGATATTCGACGCGCGGCGGCAAGGGCGCGAGAGCCCGTGCGGGTTTCAAGTACAAAGCCTGGCATGAAGGCGGACAGATGCCTTTGGTTCGGCGGGTTCCGAAGCGCGGTTTCCGTCCGATCGACCGGATTGAGTACCAGGTCGTGAATCTCGAAGACCTGGCTCGCAAGTTCACGTCGCCTGCCGAAGTGACTCCGGGCGACTTGAGACAGCAGAAACTTATCAAGTCAATTAATCTGCCGGTCAAAGTATTGGGTACCGGCGAGTTGAAAGTTGGTTTGACCCTCAAGGTGCATGCCGCATCTAAAACTGCCTTGGAAAAAATCACCGCCGCCGGCGGCAAGGTGGAGATCCTGTCGTGATAGAGAAAATCCAAAACATCTTCAGAGTCAAAGAGCTGAGGCAGAGGATTCTCTTTACTCTGGCCTTGCTCGTTGTCTACCGGATTGGCGGTCATATTCCCGCACCCGGTATTGACGCTACGCTGCTGGGAAGATTCTTTGCCAACCAGGGCGGAACACTCTTTGGTATGTTCGACATGTTCGTCGGTGGCGCCTTCAAGAAAGCCACCGTCTTCTCTTTGGGCATCATGCCCTATATCTCGGCTTCGATTATCATTCAGTTGTTGACGCCGATTTTTCCATATTTCCAAAAGCTGGCCAAAGAAGGCGAAGAGGGACGTCGCAAGATCACCCAATATACCCGTTACGGCACCGTACTGATTTCGCTGATGCAATCGTTTGGTGTGGCTGTGTGGTTGCAGTCGCTGCAGCCGGAACCGGGCCTGTCGGTGGTAATCAATCCGGGTTTCGGTTTTGAACTGCTGTGCATGATCACTTTTACGGCCGGCACGATTTTCATTATGTGGCTGGGCGAGCAGATCACCGAGCGAGGTATCGGCAACGGTATTTCGCTGATCATCTTCATAGGAATTATTGCCTACTTCCCGGCTGCCGTGATCGACGAGTACACGGCTTTGAGCGCCGGCACCCGTTCGGTCTTCACCGAGTTGTTTCTGATCGCTATCATGGTTGGGGTGATTGCGGCAGTTATCGTTGTCACCAGAGCCCAGCGGAAGATTCCGGTTCAGCATGCCAAACGTATTGTCGGGCGGCGAGTGATGGGTGGTGTGACTACGCACCTGCCTTTGTCGGTGAACACCGCCGGTGTTATTCCGATTATCTTTGCGCAGTCGATCATGTTTGCGCCCTCCACTCTGTTGACGCTCTTCCCGCAATCGGACTTCGTCCAGAATTTCGTCAGTTATCTGACACCGGGTGCAATCACATATAGTGTAGTCTACGCGATCATTATCATCTTCTTCGCGTTCTTCTATACCGCCATTGTCGTGAATCCAATGGACATGGCGGACAACATGAAAAAGCAAGGCGCGTTTATTCCCGGAATACGTCCGGGACAAAAGACGGCCGAATACATTGATAGAGTACTCACGCGCATAACCCTTCCGGGCGCAATCTTTTTTGCGGCAATCGCCGTACTACCCTATTTCCTGATCAAACAGGCCGGGGTGAACTATTACTTCGGCGGCACAGGAATTCTGATTGTCGTCGGTGTGGCGCTCGATACGCTTCAACAAGTTGAATCGCATCTGCTCATGAGGCACTACGAGGGCTTCATGAAGCGAGGGAGGATTAAGGGAAGATCGGCTCTGTGAAACGGCTTATTCTGCTCGGTGCCCCCGGCTCCGGCAAAGGTACGCAAGCAAAGCTGCTTGCTGAACGCCTCGGGCTGGTGCACCTCTCGACGGGCGACATTTTGCGTGACGAAGTCCGTCGGGGAACGGCGCTGGGCACCAAAGCCAAAGAGTTCATGGATGCCGGTAAGCTCGTTCCAGACAGTCTGATTCTGGACACGATCAAAGAGAAGCTGGGTACCGACGGCATGAGAGCGGGTTTCATCTTTGATGGTTTCCCGCGTACGCTGCCGCAGGCCGAAGGCCTGAATCAGTTGATGGCAGCAGTCGGATTCCCGATAGATCGTGTCGTTAATCTCGCCGTGGACAATGAAGCAATCATACGTCGTCTGACGG
Organism: uncultured bacterium; assembly: GCA_963726455.1. GTDB lineage: Bacteria > Zixibacteria > MSB-5A5 > CAIYYT01 > CAIYYT01 > CAIYYT01. The sequence goes on along the minus strand of CAVSCK010000004.1, from coordinate 899,858 downwards.
CCAGATCAAGTTGCGGAGTGTGTGGAACGATCTATAACGACATTTCAAATCCGCCGAAACGTGCGGGTTTTTGTGACCGCGACGATTCGCCGCTGATCCGACGTAGCGACGATTCGGAGGCGGTCGTGAGAAATAGACTGACCGTGTATCACCAACAGACCCGGCCGTTGGAAGAGTATTACAGCCGTATGGGTTTGTTGTTGCAGATTGACGGCGACGGCGCCGCCGATCAGGTCTTGACGAGGATTTTAGAATCCCTCGGTTCTTTTGAAACTAATGATCGAGCTAAAGTCTAAGGCAGAGCTCGAGAAGATTGGCGAATCGTGTCGGATAGTCGCCAGAGCGTTGCAGATGGTGGAAAAGATGATTGAACCGGGTATCGAAACCCGCGAAATTGACCGGCAAGTGTTCGATCTCATCAAGGGCGAGGGCGGTGAGCCGTCATTTCTCGGATATCGTGGTTACCCGGCATCGACGTGCATCTCGATCAACGAAGTGATCGTGCATGGCATCCCCGGCAAGCGCAAGGTCGCTGACGGCGATTTGGTATCCGTCGATATCGGCGTTTACAAGAACGGTTTTCATGGCGACGCGGCGCGGACCTTTTTGGTCGGCAACGTCAGCGAGGAGAAGAAGAAGATTACCAAAGTCGTGAGAGAATCTCTCGAACGCGGAATTGCCGCGGCCAAACCGAATGGCAGGTTGTCCGATATTTCCGCTGCGATCCAGAAACACGCCGAAAAGAACGGTTTCTCGGTCGTGCGTGACCTGGTCGGACACGGTATTGGACGCAATATGCACGAGGAACCACAGGTTCCGAATTACGGCGTGGCCGGTAACGGCCCGGTGTTGCAGCCGGGTATGGTGTTGGCCATCGAACCGATGATAAATTCGGGAACCTTCGAAACCGAGACACTCGAGGACGGCTGGACGATAGTGACCGCCGACCGCAAACTCTCGGCTCACTGGGAGAACACAATCGCCATCACCGAAAAAGGTGTGGTGGTTTTGACGGTTAACTGATAGAAATGACCAAAGAAGCGACGATCAAAGTAGAAGGTAAAGTGATTGAGCCATTGCCAAATGCTATGTTCCGGGTCGAACTTGACAACGGCCACAAGGTCCTGGCGCACATCTCCGGCAAGATGCGCATGCACTTTATCAAGATTCTTCCGGGCGACAAGGTCACGTTGGAGTTGTCACCATACGATCTGACGAAAGGAAGAATTATCTATCGCTACAAATAGCGATTGATTGTGGATTGGAGACAATATGAAAGTGCGCTCTTCCATCAAGGTGCGCTGTGAGCACTGCAAGATAATTCGCCGCCACGGTGTCGTACGGGTGATCTGCAAAAACCCGCGCCACAAGCAGCGGCAGGGATAGGCCTTAGGAGGTTGATTTGGCTCGTATAGCTGGCGTTGATTTACCGCGTGATAAACGCATTGATGTGGCCCTCAGGTATATCTATGGCATTGGCCCCGCCTCGTCACGTGAGATTCTCCGCAAGACCGGCGTTGAACCGAGCTTGCGTGTTCATAAAATGACTGAAGACGTCATTGCCAAATTGCGTGCAGTGATCGAAAACGAATACCGTGTGGAAGGTGTTCTGCGCAGTGAAATCTCGATGAACATCAAGCGGCTGATTGATATCGGTTGCTACCGCGGCCTGCGCCACCGTCGTGGCCTGCCGGTTCGCGGCCAACGTACGAAGACCAATTCACGCACCCGCAAGGGTCCGAAGAAGACCGTGATCGGCAAGAAGAAAGCGCCGTCGCCGAAATAGTTTCGAAATAATGTTTTTAGCATATACAGGAGTTTGCATTGGCTGAGCCGAATAAGAAGAAGAAAGGCAAAAAGAAAGTAAGACGCATTGATTCCACCGGCGTGGTGCATATCAAGGCGACCTTTAACAATACGATCGTTTCAATTACTGATTCGACGGGCGGAGTGATCAGTTGGTCGACGGCGGGGAAGTCGGGATTCAAGGGCTCGAAGAAGTCGACACCGTTCGCCGCACAGTTGGCGGCAACCGCTTCCGCGAAAGAAGCGATCGATCAGGGATTGCGCAGAGTCGAAGTCTGGGTTAAGGGCCCGGGTTCCGGACGCGAAGCAGCGATTCGTTCGTTGCAGGCGGCGGGACTCGAAATCACGGCGATCAAAGACGTGACCCCGATTCCGCACAACGGCTGTCGGCCGCCGAAACGCCGTAGAGTATAGGATGGACGGGAGAAGTAATGGCACGATATAGAGATCCAAACTGCAAGTTATGCCGGCGCGAAGGCGAGAAGCTGTTTCTGAAAGGAAGCCGCTGTTTTTCCGATAAGTGCGCGTTCGAGCGTCGATCCTTTGCCCCGGGTCAGCATGGCGCGAGTATGCGCCGTAAAATTTCCGGCTATGGACTGCAGCTTCGCGAGAAGCAGAAGGTGCGCCGCATTTATGGCGTCCTGGAAAAGCAGTTCCATAACTATTTCGAGAAAGCCGAACAGGAGAAGGGGATTACCGGCGAGAATCTGCTTCGCCTGCTGGAGATGCGGCTGGACAATTTTGTTTACCGCCTGGGATTTGCGCCGTCGCGCAAGTCTGCGAGGCAGTTGGTGCGGCACCGGCATTTTCTGGTAAACGGAAAGATAACGGATATACCGTCATTCCAGTTGAAGCCGCACGATGTGGTAAGAGTGAAGGACAAATCGCGCAAGCTGGACATTATTCATATGGCTCTCAAGGATGCAGAGCGCTCAGCTGATTTACCGTGGCTGCGTTTGAACAAAGCCGCGCTGGAAGGCGAGTTGCTCGAGTATCCGAAGCGCGCCGACATTCCCGTCAACGTCGCTGAGCAGTTGATCGTGGAATTGTACAGCAAGTAATCTGCAAGGAGGAGCAAGAATAATATGAAGTGGAAGAATCTCGTACTCCCGAAAGAGGTGGTGAAGGACGAGTCCACCGCCAGCGAACGCTATACGCGGTTCGTTCTGGAGCCGTTGGAACGCGGTTTTGGCACCACAATTGGCAATGCCCTGCGTCGCGTGCTCCTTTCTGCCATTCAAGGTGCGGCGGTCACATCGTTGCGCATCGAGGGAGTGCAGCATGAGTTTTCGACCATTCCAGGTGTGTTTGAAGATGTCACGCAGATCGTACTGAATCTCAAGAAACTGCGCATCAAGATGCACGTCGATGAGCCCCGCACGATGACCTTGACGGTCGACGGCAAGGGCAAGTACGCCGCCGGGCAGATTAATGCGGGCAGCGATATCATCCTCCTGAATTCCGATCTGCATATTCTCGAACTCACTGAGAACAAGAAATTCACTATTGAAATAGATGTGGATACCGGCAGAGGCTACGTATTGGCCGACCAGAACAAGCGCGCCGACCGTCCGGTCGGCACCATCTGGGTCGATTCATTGTTCAGTCCTGTGACCAAGGTCAACTACACCGTGGACAACACGCGTGTGGGCCAGCGCACCGACTACGACCGCATGGTCATTGAGGTCTGGACGGACGGTTCGATGAATCCTGAGGAAGCCCTGGGTTACAGCGCCAAGTTGCTGGCAGATCATCTGCGCTTTTTTATCCACATGGATGAAGAAATCATACCGATCGAGGAGAAGAAGGAAGATGAGGAGACTATTCGTGTCCGCAATCTTCTCAACACTCGCGTCGATGAACTAGAATTGTCTGTCCGCTCCTCGAATTGCCTGCGAGCGGCCAATATTCAGACCCTCAGAGATTTGGTCTCGCGCTCCGAATCCGATATGCTCAAGTATCGGAATTTCGGCCGCAAGTCACTGACCGAATTGACCGCGATCCTGGAAGAGCTGGGACTGGCCTGGGGGATGGATGTGTCCAGGTACTATTTGGTTGAGCAGAATTAGGAGTCTATAGCTGTGCCACACGGGAGAAAAACGCCAAAACTGAGTCGGACTGCCAGCCATCGCGATGCGATGCTCGCCAATATGGCTGCGTCGCTGTTCCTGCACTCTAAGGTCACAACCACTACTCCGAGAGCCAAGGCGCTCCGTCCGTTGGTTGATCGTCTGATCTCAACCGCCAAGGAAGGTTCGCTGCACAGCAAGCGTCAGGTTGCCAGTGTGGTTCGCGACAAGGAAGCTCTCAAGAAGCTGTTCCAGGAAATCATCCCCAAGCTGGCAGACCGCAAGTCTGGTTTCAGCCGTGTGGTAAAAGCTGGATTCCGCAAGGGCGACAGCGCCGAGGTATCGGTGGTCGAACTTCTAATCGAGAAGCCGAAAGAGAAAGAAACCGTCGAGAAGAAGGAAAGCCGTCTCAAGAAGCTCTCCGGCAAGCTGAAGCGTGGCGGCAGCAAAGCGGCCCCCGCCAAGAAGGCAATTGCCAAGCCGAAAGCTGCGAAAGCGGCCAAGGAAGCGGAAGAAGCCGAGGTCGAGGAAATCGAAGAAGACACTGAGTCGACCGGCGGCGAGAAGGAAAAGTCCTGATCCGATAGGAATACCTGTACTGGTAGATAGTGAGAGGCGGTGTTTGCATCGCCTCTTTTTTTTGTTCGCAATTGGCTTGCAGAAGTCGATTGTCAAGCAATCAACAGGAATGTAGATTGGCGGCAAGTGATTGGCAGTCTTTAGATCGAAATTCGGTGAACTCGAGATAAGGAGATAGAACAAAATGGGCATGGGTTGTAAGATTCTTTTGGTTATAGGCGCCATACTGGTACTGGTCGTCGGCGGCATATTCCTTAGCTTCTCACTCTGTCCGGGTATGCGCACGGCCGTAATCGAGCGCTCGATCGATACGCTGCAAGACATAGTGCTCAAGGATCTGCCGGAAGGTTACCAGCCGGATGACATTAAAGCAGCTTTTGGTGATTTCAAGAATGCTATCAAATCCGGGGCGCTCAATGATAAGGCCAAGCAGGCCGAAGTGCAGGCGTTTGCCAAGGAGCTTCAGGACGATGTCAGGGACGGCAAGATCAACAAGGAGGAACTCGACCGATTGCTGGAGAAGATGAAAGCGATCGTGGGGAAATAGCTGTGTGCCTTTAAGAATTCAGAGGATGACTCACGAGTTGATACCGGGATTTACCGCGCCGTCAGGAGTCCTTTCTCGGCGGCACTTGACGATCATGGCACTGGCACTATCTTGATTCACCGCGTAGAATACACGAACGATGCTTAATATAATACTGTACATAATTGCTTCTTACCTGTTGGGATCCATACCCTTCTCGGTCACCGTCGGATACGTATTTTCGGGCGTAGACATACGTACGCGCGGATCGGGAAATGCCGGCGCTACGAACGTCTATCGGGTGGCCGGGCCGGTGGCAGCAGTGTTGGCGTCGGCGCTTGATGTCTCCAAGGGGGTCTTGCCGGTGCTTGGAGCAAGCTACTTCTTCCCAGGTGTGCAATGGTTGCAGATAGCGAGTGGGTTTGCGGCAGTCATCGGTCACATTCTGCCGATCTTCACGCGGTTCAAAGGTGGCAAGGGAGTTAACACCTTGCTGGGGATGTTCGCGGTGCTACTGCCTGCCGAGATCGCGATCTGTGCCGGAGTGTTTGCGATCGGATTCGTACTAACTCGCATCGTCTCCGTGGGATCGATCATAGCTGGAGTATCACTTTCAGTAATTGTCCTAATTGAAAAGTACTTAATGGCAAAAAATGTCTCACCCCTTTTACTTTCCGCTTGCATAGGCGTCACCCTTTTGGTATTATTCACCCACCGGGCAAACATACGCAGGTTGATCAAGGGTGAAGAGCGCAAACTGTCCCACTGATTAACTATCGGTCGAAAACATAAAGGACCTGGATCTAGTCCAAGTAGGATGAAAAACCTTACCGTCTTAGGTGCAGGAAGCTGGGGCATCGCAATAGCGAACCTGCTCGCGTCGCAGGATTATAAGGTAGCGCTTTGGATGCATGCGCCCACGACTCCTGCGGATTTACCGGTTACGCGCGAGGACAAGTCGCGTCTGCCCGGCGTCAAGATTCATCCCGCTATCGAACTCACTGACAATTTGAATGATGCTGCCGGATATTCGGACATCATGTTTGCGGCGGTGCCCGCGCAACACGTGCGAGGCCTTTGCGAGCAACTACGCAAAACCGATCGGGCGATTGAAATTTTGATCGGGCTGGCCAAGGGAATTGAGGTCAGCAGCTTGCACCGGGTTTCGGAAGTAGCGCATGAAGTTCTCGGCGAACGGGTCCGCAATATTATGGCGGTTTCTGGTCCTTCACACGCTGAAGAGGTGGCTCGCCAGATTCCGACCTCGGTGGTTGCCGCCGGAACTTCAACTGATGCCGTGATTGAAGTCCAGCATCTGCTTTCCACCCCGACATTTCGTGTTTATAGTTCTGATGATTTGGTGGGCGTTGAGCTAGGCGGCGCCCTTAAGAATCCGATCGCCGTGGCGGCCGGCATGTTATACGGTCTGCGCCTCGGCGATAATACCATGGGAGCACTTTTGACCAGGGGGCTGGCAGAGATCACGCGTTTAGGAGTGAGAATGGGAGCTCGCCCCGAAACGTTTGCCGGTCTGTCCGGCCTGGGCGATCTGGTTACGACCTGCATATCACAGCACAGCCGCAATCGACTCGTCGGCGAACGAATCGGCCGCGGCGAGAAACTGGCCGGCATTCTGGCGTCCATGACCATGGTTGCCGAGGGTGTCGAGACCACGCGCGCCGCCGTGCGGGTGGCTGAGAAACATCAGGTCGAGATTCCGATTATCCAGCAGGTGCATAAGGTGTTATTCGAGGACAAGCCGCCGATGGAGGCCTTGTCCGAGTTGATGACACGTGAACTGAAGAGAGAGGTATACGCTTAGGGAAGCCTTGAGAGTGAGTGGATCCTTGAAAAACGGTGAAGAGAAGCTTTACTACTCGATCTCTGAAGTGGCAGAGATGACGGATGTCAAGCCGTATGTCCTGCGGTTCTGGGAGAAGGAATTTCCGCAGTTGCGTCCCAAGAAGAACCGCGGCGGCAATCGCACTTATCAGAAACGCGAAATTACGCTTGTCAATCGCATCAAGAATCTGTTATATGAAGAGGGCTACACGATTGAGGGCGCCCGCCAGAAGCTCTCCGAGACGGTCGGCGAAGTCCGCCGTGAGGACAAGCTGGTAGGGCTGTTGGAACAGATCAAGCGTGAGCTCATGGAACTTGAACGTCTGATGTCGAACCACAACGGCGACGACGTTCGCTGATCTTTCTCAGCATTTCTTGAACTTGTCATTCCCGCGAAGGCGGGAATCCAAGATAGATATTCGGGGCGTGGCGCAGCCCGGTAGCGCACTCGCTTGGGGTGCGAGTGGTCGGCAGTTCAAATCTGCTCGCCCCGATTTTATCAGAAGCTGACTTGGTCAGCCAGTTTGATCGCATTCCACAAGATTTCTTAATAATAGGGAGGTATCGCAAACTGCCCCCGCACAAACATCAGTGGCTCATACTAATCCTGACCTTGACGGTCATAATCACGTGCGGACACGCCCGCGGCGAGCAGGGTCGCATATTCCTCCAATTCGGTCTTGGTGCCGGCCAATCTCATCACAGCGCCAGGATTGGCCTCGCATATTTCGATTCCATGTACGCCATTTTTGACGGTGAATCGGGACTTGCATTCGATGGCGCTATCGGCTACAGATTTACTGATCTTGTGGAGGGCAGCGTCGGCCTGTCCGGTTTCGTGACCAGACTGAGTCGCGTCGAACCGGGTCGTCAGCAGGCAGAAACTTACCGCTTTTCGTTCGTGATCGGCCTGCGACCGCGGCCGCGACTGCTTCTCGCGGGCGGTCCCACTTTCGGCACTCTGACTCTCAAGTATGGTCTCCCGAATAATCTCCGGCTATATGACCAGCATATTCTCATCGGTTTGCAGACTGCCGTTTCGTACGAGTATCCCATCAATGACATGTACTCCCTTTCGTTGACCGGCGCCTGGATTCCACAGAAGTTCAATGGCTTCTGGTCGATGCATTTCCTCGCCGGCATCACTTTCCGTTGTTACACAAAATAGTTGTCTCTCATTACCGTTTCGGCAGTTCAAATCTACTCGCCCCGATCTTGAATGAGAGACCCAGCTCGAGAGAGCGGGGTTTTTTGTTTGACAATCTCAACGTAATTGGCTACATTCTAAATAATCTTGGTGAAAACACGAGGTTAGGTGCGGGCAAGTGACTATCCAAGCTGCAATAGCTCGCAGGGACTGAGCCGGCAAGACATATGAAGTCCAAAATTTTGTTGTTCGCGGGTACTATGTTGGCGCTTGTAGTTCTGGTTCTTTCGATCGCCAAAAGGGATCCGATCAGTCTCTGGTCGCCCTCTGCTACGGTAGTTCCCCTCAACGACTCCGTTGCAACCGCGAAACTGGTAGAAATGAGCGTCGTAGAAGCGTCCCTGCGCCAGAAATTTCTCTACGAACCTCTGCTGCAATTTGTTCGAAGAGACTATGTTCAAAATATCGTCGAAGTGTGTCTTGTAAGAGAAGCGTGGAAGTCGAGAATCAAAGCTACGAAATTCGTGACAGATGTCAGATTCCACCTGGATTCCATGAAGCTGCGAAACAGCCAAGTAGACATTGTTGCAGAAGGGTACGGGTGCGCTCCAATTTCCTACCAAATGTACCGAATCGCATCGCTTTCCTGCGTTGGCGGAGTTGTAGGATTACGTGACGAATTCAGTCAGTCTTTTGACAAAGTCAAGGCAGATGGTCTCCGTTGTTCTCAAGAACGACAGCAGTATGCGGCCGAATTGGAGAACCGTTTGCTTAACACTGCCAAGATGGACACGCGCGTGTCCGCAATCGGGGAAGATAATACGACGCTTCAAATCACATACGTACTGATGGGAAGGGTGATGGCCAACGAATTGTCTAAGAACGGGCAGTTCTTGGATCAGTTAGAGAACCTGGGCTTCAAGAGAGTCGAATTCACAGATGGCTATGGCAAAACATGGCCGCTGGAGTTTTGAATTGGTCCGCGACGAGACTAGTCTTCTCGCCTCGAATCTGAGTTCGATTGAAACGGTCTGGTCAGCGCGGCAGGTAGCCGAGATAGTAGAATAGACCGAGAAGCCCAACTTAAGACCCTTGCTCTTGAGAATAATGAACTGCTCAGCAAGATTGTAAGTGATCAGTTTCGTAGGTCGGGTTCGCGAGTCGGCTGGTTGCCATGTCACTTGCGCATGCCGAGTCACCGGCTCTGACGAATCGACGACCTGCGTTGCTTCTGCTGACGAGAGAACCCGACACTTTCGGCTAAGTGACTCATGTCGGGTTTGGCGCTCCGCTGCAAACCCGACCTACGAGACTACTCCAAAGGGAAGATTAGTTATTACCGCATAGAAAGGACACGTATCATGTTTTCATCTGTCTCTGATAACCCGATAGTAGCTCTCATTATCGTTGTGGCTATCTTCGTATTTCTTTTTGCCCTATTGCGCGAATTCATGTGTTGGTACTGGAAGATCAATCGTATCGTCGATCTCTTGGCTGACATAAAGAGTTACGCAGAGCCGAGCGATACGTTCACTTGTCCCAATTGCCGCCGTCAAACCAACATCAATGGCAATTTCTGCCAATCCTGTGGCAAATCTTTGCCTTCTGGTTAGTCCCGTAGCTCGAAACCCCGATGGAATTCCGGGGCGCATATGACACGCTTGCCTGGGTTTCGACAAATACCTTGCCATTAGCGGTTGCGGCCTACGAATCTCAATTTGACCCGTCGCGCTGCCTTCAAAAACATCGTATTATATCAGGTAGTGCCTCAGCACAGTGAGGTCTGACGACCGGGCTAAAAGCAAACAGAAAGGAGTCTCACCATGGGAGACAAAGGCGGCAAAAAGGACAAGAGCAAAGATCAGAAACAGAAACAACAGAAGCACGCGCAGGAAGAGAAACAGCGGCAGGACAAGCAGCCCAAGCGCACACCGTGAGAGTGCGTGGTTGCGTCAGGTCACGCCCGTGGGACGGGCTAGGAACTGACGCAACATCCCAACCGTACGAGAGTGTCCTAAGCGTTCGAGTCGTACCACATAGGTTTCGACCTGCTGCACGTCCGTGGGTTCAGTTTCGTAGGTCGGGTTCGCGAGTCGGCTGGTTGCCATTTCACTTCCGCTGGCTGGGTCACTGACTCTGACGAATCGACGACTTTAGTTGTCTTCGCCGACGAGAAAACCCGACAGCTTTCGGCTGGGTGAATCATGTCGGGTTTGGCGCTGCGCTGCAAACCCGACCTACAAGACTTATCATAGTGCTCGCGTCAGGCCACGCCCGTGGGACGGGCTAGGACCTGACGCATCATCTGGTGAGCATTCCTGGCGTTCGGCACACCGTCACTCCCGTGGGACGACCTAAGACCTGACGCAACTACGAATCTACTTTACCAGGCCGCTGCTATTTACACCCTGCGCACGGTGCCGGTCCGCCTGAAAAGATGTACGCAATCAAGTACACCGCGTCCGAGATATCGACAGCCAGGTCGCAGTTGGCGTCGCCGCATACTCCAGTACTTGATCCGGCCGAAGTGTTGTTGAGCAGAATCGAGACATTGTTGGAGTAACGATTAGCTACCGCGAGATCCATCTTGCCGTCGCGATTGAAATCGGCGGCACAGAGAGCCCAGGCCGCCCATCCCCAGTCGTCCACCCAGCAGCCCACTTCGAAGGATATGTTGCCGACAGTGGATGTATTGCGAAGCACAGTGACATCATTAAGGTTGCTCGCAGAGTTCGCAACCGCGAGATCAGGTTTGCCGTCGTTGTCGAAATCCGCGGCAATGATGCATGTCGGACTATCGACACGATTCGTTCCTTGCTCGGATGCCGTGAAGTAGCCACCGCCAGTATTTCTCAAGACAGTGACACCCCAGCCATTGTCGCAAGTGGCCAAATCCGGAAAACCATCCAAGTCAAAGTCAGCGGTACAGATGGAGTATGGGTGCGGTCCCACCCCGTTAGTTGCGTGAAGTTCGAAATCCAGGACACCGCTGTAAGTATCAGAAGTGTTGCGATAGACTGTGACAGTTTGGGCGCCGTAGTTCGCGATGGCCAAGTCAGGCCACCAGTCGCCGTCAAAGTCCGCAATGCACATCGATATAGGGTTGGCTCCAACTGTTGTGCTCCAGTCAGAAACGAAGCCACTCCATGAATCGATATGGGCAGTTTCAACGAGATCACTGCCAAAATCAACCCAGGCAGCTTCTGGCAAGTAGTCAAAGTTGAAATCAGCGACGCAGAGAGATTTAGGATCAAGGCCCCCAATCGAAGACTGAGCATTGCCGTCGTCCCATTTGATAATGCCGGAAAGCTCCGTCCACGCCATCGCCTTGTTAGGCCATCCGTAAAAACTTGCGGCAGAAACGGAAGTTGGTGTAGTGGCGGCATGCGATGTAGGACTCACAACGAAAGTACCGTCGCCGTTCCCTACCAGCCACATCAATTGGTTGCCCGCATAGCATGCAACATCCAGATAGATTTGGCTGGCGTTGCTCCCGTCATCGATGCAGATCGAAATGGGTTCCGCCGCGACCGGATATTTTACCGGCGCTTGAAACGAAATGGCGGCTAGCGCATTGCCTGCGAAAATGCAAAGCATCGCGAGGGTTGACGTTAGCAGTTTCATATACATGGTATTTCTGTCCTCCTTTTGAGACAGGTGAATGAAAGCGGGAGCATGTCGACATAGCAGTCGCACCTACAGGCCCCGGCAATGTTGGTAACATGTACTAGGACTTTATATTTAATCCGAATTGCCAAACGTACAGATTACCTTTCCATGAGGTCTTGGCCAATTACGAGCGCACTTTACAGAATTGCTGCTATTTACACCCTGCACAGGGCGCTGGTCCGCCAGAAAAGATGTACGCAATCAAGTACACCGCGTCCGAGATATCGACGGCCAAGTCGCAGTTGGCATCCCCCGCAGCCAATGGATTCGGAGCGGGACCTCCAGAGAAGATGTAAGCGATCAAAGCGACCGCGTCGGATATGTCCACGGCAGCATCACCGTTGGCATCGCCACATATGTATGGACCGATACTGATCAAAACGGAAAGGGAGTTGGCAGTCTCGTTTGCGGTCGCCAAATCGGGTCTTCCGTCGCCGTTGAAATCAGCAGCGAAAACAGAACGCGGCCTGCTTCCGACAGCGAATGTGCCGGCTGAGGAGAAAGTTCCGGCACCATTGTTCTTTAAGACCGAAATATTGTCTCCAAAATAGTTTGCCACAGCCAAGTCAACGTACCCATCACCGTCAATGTCAGAAGCGCAAAGACTCATCGGGGTAGAAAACCCCGGATATGTAGCAGTTGGCACGAATACGCCGGCGCCATTGTTAATCAAGATTGAGACTGTGTAGGCGGTACCATCGTAGCCATTAGCAACTGCCAAATCAATATATCCGTCACCGTCGAAGTCGGCGGCGCAAATAGACACGGGGGAGATGCCGACCGGGTAGCTGACGGCAGGCGCGAAAGTCCCGTTGCCGTTATTGAGAAGCACTGAGGCATTGGAGAAATAATAGTTTGCCGTCGCAACTTCGGGTCGCGAGTCCCCGCCGAGGTTGGCGGCGCAGACTGACCACGGACCGCCACCCACGCTATAGTTGACCGGAGCTGCAAAGATTGCGAAGCCGGAATTGAACAAAATCCCAACCGTACTGTTAAAATAGTCTACCACCGCAAGGTCATTAGTCCCATTCCCGTCGAAATCGGCAGCAGCGACAGAGTAAGGAGTTGCGCCGGCAAAGAACGGCATGGCACCACTAAAGGAGATACCAGGTGAGCCAGTGTTGGTCAAAACCTCGACACTACTTCCATCGACTACCGCCAGGTCTGCCCAGCCGTCGGGATTGAGGTAGGCAGCACAAATGGATTTGCCGGACAATTGCACTGCAAAACTGGCTGCTGCTGCGAAAGTGCCGTTGCCATTGTTTTTCAGGACTGAAATGTAGCCGGAGTTGTTGTTGGCCGTCGCCAGATCAGGTTTGCCATCATTGTTAAGATCAGCCGCACAAACCGACCAGGGAGCTGTCCCCACCGGGTAATCTACGTGGGGGGCGAAAGAGATGGCAGCGACGAGGGACTGAGTCACAAACAAACAGGTCACGAATGCGATGCTTAAGCATTTGGGGATCATGTCAATTCTACCTTTCTATGAAGAGGATTTCATTTACAGGATGCGCATGGCGCCGGTCCACCGCTAAAGATGTATGCAATTAGATACACGGCGTCCGAGATATCGACAGCCAAGTCGCAGTTGGCGTCGCCCGCAGCCAATGGACTCGGAGCAGGACCTCCGGAAAAGATGTAAGCTATCAGCGCGACCGCGTCGGATATGTCTACGGTAGCATCACCGTTAGCATCGCCACATACGTGCGAGCCATTGTTGATCAGAACAGATAGAGTGGACTCGTATTGATTTGCTGTTACCAGATCAAGCTTTCCGTCCCCGTTTAAGTCGGCGGCGCAGACGCCACGGTCACCTGCGCCCACCGGGAAATAGGACGCCGCCGCAAACGTACCGTTGCCATGGTTCAGATTGACTGCCACGTCACGACCATTACATCCCGACGCCAGGTCAGGGTAACCGTCACCATCCAGATCGACGGCGATGACAATAATGTAACCGGCGGTTATGTCGTAAATGACGGCAGGCGCGAACGTGCCACTTCCATTGTTGATCAGAACGGCAATGCTGTTAGGTAACGTCCAGTGTCCCACCGCCAGATCTGGTTTGCCATCCCCGTTAAGATCGCCGGCATATACGGAAAATGCTTGGAGTGCCACGGGATAATTGACGGCTGATGCAAAAGTGCCGTCGCCGTTGTTTCGCAAAACCGAGACGTTGTTAGAAGTGTAGTTTGCTGTTGCCAGATCACACCATCCGTCGCCGTCGAAATCGGCGCCATACACACCCCAGGGATTGGCTCCGACAGTGTAGCTGACTCCCGGGGCGAAGGTGCCGTCGCCATGGTTTATTAGTACGGTTGCACAATTGAACAGCGTACTGGCAACGGCCAAGTCCGGTCTCCCGTCACCATTTAAGTCGGCTGTAAATATCGAGCGCACGTAATCTTCGGTGTAATTGACAGGAGCTGCAAAGGTACCATCTCCGTTGTTCATCAATACGGTGACGCCGGGGGAATTGTCATTCGCAAGCGCTATATCGGGTTTCCCGTCTCCGTTAAAGTCGGCTGTGCAGATAGCCATTCCGCTATATGATGCTGGGTAATCTACCGCCGGAGCCAGTGTGCCATCACCATTGCTCTTCAGGATCGATATCTTGGCTGCGTTATAGTATACCACAGCCACGTCATTCTTGCCGTCGCCGTCAAAGTCAGCGCTACAGACGGACTGCGGCCAACTGTACGCTTGCAGTGGATAATCTACGTGGGGAGCGAAGGAAATTGCCGCGAACGCTTTGGACGCGAAGATGCAAAGCATGACGACAGTCAACGATAGCAGATTCATACGCATAGTATCTCTGCCCTCCTTTGGTGACAGTTGAGTGAACTTAGAAGTGAGTCGACCGGGTCCTAGCATGTCGACAGACTCCCGCAAATGTAGGTAACGTATACTAAGAAACTACATTTAATCCGGATTGTCAAGAAGATTATTGGCGACTTGGGAGAACGTTGGAGATTGCCCCCATTTTGGGGCGTCGCTTTGAGTCGGCATCCCGCGGTATAGTCCCTAATGTCGAAGCCCCCTGCTGGCATGCGACAATCAAGGCGAATCGCTTGCGGGAGGTGATAACCCTTTGCGTCAGGTCACGCCCGTTCGGCGAGCTATAGCTTGACGATACAATCACATCGATATCTAACCAGGCCATCGATTCTCCCTCGCAGGCCGTACATCTTCGTAACGAAGAAGGAACGCAGACAAGGAGAAATTATGAGCATTTCTTACAAGCCAGACAGCTACAGTACCGTCTCACCCTATCTCATAGTGCGCGACGCAAGCAGCGCTATCGCGTTTCTCAAGGATGTCTTCGGAGCAAGCGAAATACGCAGGGTCGCGGATCCTATGGGCCGAGATTATGCACGCCGAAGTTCGAATTGAGGACACGATTGTGATGCTTGCCGACAGCACTGATGCCTGGCCGGCAATGCCCTCGCATTTGCATGTTTACGTCAGAGACGTCGACGCCGTTTATCAGCGAGCCATAGCGGCAGGTGCAATTTCGGTGCAGGAACCGGTGCACAGACAAGGTCAAGACAAACGCGGCGGGGTCAAAGATGCCGGAGGTGTAACCTGGTGGATCGGCACCAAGGTTGAGTAGCCCGGATCGTACTTCTCCAAACAGTCTACGCCGCGTCAGGTCATGCCCGGAGACTGGCTAAGACCTGATGCAACATACACCCTTTTCGCAGCACACCGCCATCGTTTTCGCCTCTTTTGCCGTACAAATTCGAAATCAAGGGAGAGTCCAATGAGAAAGATCAATAGCTTCATATTCGTGTCGCTGGACGGGTACTTCGAGGGCAAGAATCAGGATATCAATTGGCACCGGCATGGCGTGGAGGAAAACAAGTACGCTGCACAGAGTCTGAAAGGCGGGGGCACATTGCTTTTCGGAAGGGTGACCTACGAGATGATGGCAAGCTACTGGCCGACACCGATGGCAATGGAAGACAGTCCAGGTGTTGCCAAAGGAATGAACAAGGCAGACAAGATTGTGTTCTCGAGAACGCTAAAGAGTGCAGATTGGGAGAATACCAGGGTGTTGAATGGCGACCTGATTACGGAAGTGAAGAAGTTGAAGCAGACACCCGGAAAGAGCCTGACCATATTGGGAAGTGGTAGTGTCGTCACCCAGCTTGCTGAGCAGGGTCTTATCGATGAGTATCAAGTCATGTTCGATCCGGTCGTGCTGGGCGCAGGCACGTCGATATTCAAGAACGTCAAGAGCAGACTGGAACTTAAATTGACGGGCGCAAAGACACTCAAGAGCGGGGTCGTCGTGTTGAGTTATCAGCCTGTCAGGTGAAGACTCCGGAGAAAGTCTACCCCGCGTCAGGTCACGCCCGGAGACGGGCTAGGACCTGACGCAACATTTCCTCTCACCGCACGATTTCAGGCGTCATACTTGTCGTGATGCCGGATCCATTTCCCGTGTTCAGTCTCCGGCGAATTTTCATCGCGGCCTTTAGCGGTCAGGTCAAGGTAATTGTATGCCGTATTCATCAAGTCCAAGCCACGAGCATAGGCCGAGTAGGTATGATAAACCACACCGTCCTGGTCTTTATAGAAAGTGCTGATCCCTGGATTTTCGGTAGAGCGTGACTGCACGTAGTCATAGTTGTAGTAGATTCGGCGAGCTTGCGAGTCTTCCGGGCGAAAGGATACCTGAAAATCGTAGTTGAAATCCGTGTCGGCGGCTGACACCCATTTGAAGCTCCAGCCCATGCGCTTCTTGAATTCATTGATCTTGTCGAGCGGTGCATGCGAGATTGCCAGCATCGTCGTATCGCGATGCTTCAAATGCTCGACGATGCCGTTGAAATTGTCCGCCCAGAATGAACAAGCCGGACAACCCTCTTTCCAATCGAGACCGAACATGAAATGGTAAACGATTAGCTGGCTCTTGCCGTCGAAGAGTTGGGCAAGTGTTTCTTTTCCGTTTGGCCCAAGGAAGACATACTCTTTGTCTACCCTGACCCAGGGAAGTTCCCGCCGATGCTGGCTGAGCTGGTCGCGCAGGCGCGTAAATCTCTTTTCCTCATCGAGAAATGCTTTACGGGCGGTGACCCATTCCGATTGCGACACCACCTTGTGTTCAGTTGTGCCCCTGGTAGTTGTTTGTTGAGTCATGACGTTCTCCAAACCTTAGTGTGCAAATTCCTATACGGACAAATTCACTCCCCATTTGGGTGTTATACGCAGTCTGATGCGGTTACTGAAGTGGATGTGGCAAGATGCAGCAGGACTAGGATTTTCGGGAGAAGTAGTCGAAACCCCGATAAAGTGTGTCGAAATAGATACCTGCTACCGCAAGTGATTTCGAAACACGAGACTATTCTACACCTCGAGCGGCGGACCGAGCAATTCCATTCCGTGATCACGCCACAACTGGGGATTCTGTGGCGGCATCGCATTAGCTTTCGTCACCTCGCGGAAAAACGCCTCCATTTTGCCCGCCGGCGTGAAAGCGACGACAATACTGCCCAGGGTATCACCGACAAACGCCCAGACATGGGGTACCCGACGCGGAGCCAGTAACGAGTCCCCGGGCAACAACCGGAATTTATCTTGCCCCACCTCGAAGCTGAACTCGCCCTCAATTACATAGAACCATTCGTCCTGACTGAAATGCAAGTGTCGCGCCGGGCCACCTTTCGCGTGGAAAGTGTTTTGGAGGATGAAGATTCCTGCGCTGTCCCGTGAGGTCACTTTGAACTGAATCTTGCTGACGCCTAGGCTGCGAAGTTCGTCGACACGGTCTTTGCCGTTGGCGACAAAGGCAAGAGAATGACAGTTGCTTTGCGACAGTAGTGAGCCATCCATAGAGTCTCCGGTACTAACCAACCTTAACTTGTTTCTCAGATCAGACAATATAGCCCGCTATTTCACAGTAATACGCAGAGGCCGCTGAAATTGTGCGGCCGAACTGGTGAATTCTTGTGTGTGAGAGTAAGGGCTTCTGAAAGCGCTTTTCAGTGTTTGGGACTGTGAAACCAGCCGGTCTTGCTGGAGTCTATGACTCGGCGTTTTGTTCCGCGCACGCGGTCTGTTTATTTTCGTCGCTCTTACGGGAATTTTCATCCAATAGGCGGCATCCTTCCATGAGAATAAACTCGTTTGGAAGCGTGTTGTTCGGAGCAGGCAAATCGGCGTCAGTGACCGACTCCAACTCCCAGGTACCATGTTCCCAGGCGAGCGCACGGTAAATGGCTTGTTCCGCAATCAGGTCGCCGAGCTTGGCGTAAGTGATGCAACCGCGCACGAGATACATAAGCAGGGGATCGGAAGAGTCATCGTCAGGGCGGACGGTGATTCGCGCCGTCCGTTGACCGGGGCCAAGCGCCTGTAACAAATCGATAATGCTCATGTCGGCCAGGTTGCCCTGAGAGCATGCCTGTTTCTTGCTGGAATTGGCCGCCTTCGCGAGACGTGGTTCAATGCGGGCGCGAACCTCACGCATCTTCTGAATCAATACATCCAGATTCTCGTCGAGATCGACAATGTCCTCGATGCCAATCTCCAATAGCGGCGTCAGGAAGAAAGCCACACAAGACCTAACCAGCAGAAACGTAGGAATGCTGGAGACATTGATGCCTTTGCCGGTCAGGTGCTTGATGCTGTTGACCACATCGCGCGGTTTGGCACTCGACTTGATTATGATAATGTCTGGGCGAAAGCGCTTGCAGGACGCGACGAATGTTTCGAGTGTTTCGCAGGTTGTGAATTGAAACCCTTCGTGCCGCAACCGTACCTCCAAAGGGTAGAGCAATTCCACCCGATCGGAAAAGATCATTACTCTGGGTGATTTATTTTGATCTCTGCTGGGGGGCACTCAATCCTCCTGCCGGAAACTGCCCTGATAGTCCGCGTAACGCCTTATCGTGCGGTGACTTACCTCGGCAACTGACCGGGCGCACTTTACTGTCCACCGCTGCCGAGGTACACCTCTATATGATATGTCGGACAATATCGGCAGTGCTTGAGAGGTGATCTGTCAGCAAATCCGCAGCGTCATAACGTTATTGCCATTCCCGTCGATTTTATTATATTGGGGCTAACCTCAATACACCGGGAGGTACTGTGAAGAAATCCGCGTTATTCTTTGGAATTGTTTTTTCAGCTCTACTCTTCCCGTCATGTGGCGATTATGGCAATGCACCGACTCCAACGGATCGCACACAATGGATCAAGGATCAGCTTGCCCAAACGCCGCGCGAGGATGTGGAGGCCGAGCAGGCGGCGTTGTGGTACTCAAACGAGTTGGTTGCTCCGGAGTGGTTGTATCAGAAATTTCATAATGACCTGCAGCGAATTCGCGCTAATGACTGGGGGATTTCGCAGGTGCGGACGATTCACTTTTTTTCGAATGTCCCCATATCACAGATACTTGTCCGTTTTGATAGCTCGTCTATTGTGCAACTCAGGAGAGGTGAATACCGCGCATGGGATTCCGTAAACGCACTTCTGCGAGTGAACGACATAGACACACTTGCTCTCCAATTGGCTCCCACCGTTAAGCTTACTTTCGAGGGAATTGCAAATGGCGATTCGCTGGCGAACTCCTATAGGGGATTGCCTGGCGTAACAAGTGCAGGTCCGGATATTCTAGGAGGCGACGATTCAAACGTATATCCCTGGCTGCGCGGCGAAAAGAGGACATACCTGTTTCGCGAGGGCTCCGAAGACTGCCCCTCGGGGTGCCTGGTCAGCGAGTACTGGTACTTCCGCGTGACTGATGAAAAAGTCGAATACGTGGGTCACGCCTACCGGAACTTCCCTGAGCAGATTTGGCAGAGACCTGACTGGTGGGGCGAAGCGTTTGTGGCAAGGTGCATGTTTGAGAGTCTGGGCCATTGCGATATGTCGCAGTGGCCAGAGGAGCAGTAGTTACCCTTTTCGGGAATACCGGTGTTTCCGCAGGACCACCGGTAGATCGGTTCCGACTTTCCTTAAGCAGTGACACTCAACCTCTGACCTGATCGCGATCATTTCTTGAGAATTACAGGGGCAACATGTTAAAGCGCGGCGACCTCGCCTCTGAGGCCGCTCGCGCCAATTCTGCAGGTCTACTGACCCGACGATACGGTCTCCGTCTTGGCAGGTGTGCTGATACGTTCAGCCGCTGCCTTTGCCGTGTTCTGGCGTATTGCCTCATCCTTCGCCTGTACGTCAGGAGATCGCTGAGGATCATAGGTGACGCTCATGTCTCTTCCCAAACCATATAGTTCGGGATGCAAGTATCGACCTCTTTTTGACGGTCCCTTGTCCAGTTCCGTCTTCATCGGATTCGCCTGGGCGAACTTGTCTATGCGAACACCGGTAACTTGCCAGGAAACTTCAAGACCGGGCGTTCCTCCGGCAATCGTAAAACTGTTACCGCTAATCTTTGATGCTATGTAGACCGGTGCATATCCGCCGATGCAGGTCAACTGGTAGCGGAAATCGGCGTTCAGTGCTTCGAACCAGTTGGGAAGTTGAATCGTCGCTTTGCCGCTAACATCGAGAGCTGCTACGCCGTCGTAGATGTCTTTCATTTCATCCGACGATACCGAACTGTGCTGCAGATACATGTTCGCGGGATTCGAGGGGTGGTCAATCTTGAAGCCACCACCAGATTTTACAATGTTCCCGGTGATATTTACGTCGCCTTCGAAATAACCTGCCCAGTTGGTGGTCCCGGAATAAGATGTCGCAAAGATGCCGTAATTCTCGCCAGTTCCGTATGCGAGACCGTATAGACCGTAGTTCGTACCTGTGCCACCGGCCACCTGGCCTTTGACTCCATAATATGAATAGCTTCCGGTTGGATTTACGTAGCCAACCGCACCGAAATAACCACCTTCGAAGTCTCCGCCCACTCCATAATAATCTGCCGGCCTGGAATAGCCATAAACGGCCTGGTGATCCGTGACAAAGGACCCCGTATACCTGGCATCGATTGTCCGACTAAACTCGCCGGCGTTCGCTTCAAACTTCGCAGCAGTGGGTCCATGACCCGAGCATTCCAACCCTGTTTCGCCCTGCAGCCAGGCGGCTGTTCCGTTGTACGCCGAAGCCGAGATGCCATACGCTGAATCGCTTGCGCCGTTGTTCGCATCAACGGCCGCGAAGCCGCTCCCGTATGTCTCAAACCACCCGGCTATGCCCGAGGTCTTTCCACTGACTCTGCTGTAGACGGCGCAAGGAGGCCACGCCGGCCATGCAGAGAGGGGGCCGTTATAGAACAGAGCGGTGTTTTGACCCGGATTGATCGCTTGGACTGCAGGCAGTCTGACATCATTACTGGAACTCGATATCCGCGTCGCAATCTGGTCGACAGGTGCTGACACGTCGAGTTTCGCTCCCGGTGTTGCGGTGCCAATACCGACGCTGTCGGCGAGGGTTGTATTGTATATAATCGAACCGGCATCAGTCCAACCGGTAGTAGGGCCAATATCGTCAGTGCCGGCAGACCAGTGTCCGCTCTGGTATTTGACGACCTTCCCTTCGTTCGCGCCGTTTGTCCCTAGATCCTCGAACAAAATGGAACCGTTGACGATCTTTGCGCTGGTGACACTGTTATCAGCGATAGAACTCGCCATATCGGCCGTCTTGGCTGTGAAAGCATAGCCGGCAGTGGTGAAGCGAACACGAGGCGTCAACTCCGGCTCTGGATCGACAGAGATTCCAAGGGTAAGAAGAGTGTCGGTCTGCCAGTTTGTAGTTGGTAGCTGGGGCTGCGGTGATTCGCCGAGTTTGACGCTGAACAACCCGTCTGCAAACGTCAAACTCAAGATCCCCGAGTTCCAGATGACAACTCCGGAGCCGCTGTAGATCTTAAATGTCACGTTCTTCGTGCCCGAGTAGGGCACGCCCAGTGAGTTGGTAAGTCTCCCTTGATAGTTCATAATGCGGGGCACTTCCGCATAAAGCGCAGTGGCCAAAAGGACAGCCGCCAGGCCCAATCCCACAAGTTTCATGCGCAATTGCATAAGTAATACTCCTTTCGGAATTTGTTCGAATCTAATAGCCCAATTTGGTTTGCTTCGGCTAATCATCATGATGCGAAGAAACTGCAAATGTGACTATCACATTGGCGAGTAACCACGCACGATATCGGCGACCAGTGAATCGATGATAAGATAACGAATTTCATCCTCATGTCAACATGATGATTGGTCTCGAAGGCCGGTTTCCCTAAGCCGGTAGCCGATCTGGTAAACCGAATCAATGAACTCCAAAGCCCTTGACATAAACGGGGCAAATGCTTAACATCCGATCTCTATGCGGAAATGCGCGTATGACTTATGGTGTGTGAGCAAACTCTAAATCAACATATATCGAGGTACTTCAATGACTAGAAAAGTCGGAATTGTCGGCTACGGAGCGCACATCCCACGGTACCGGATCAAAGTCGAGGAGATCGCCAAGACCTGGGGAGCGGATGCCCCCTCATATAAGAAGGGTCTGGAACTGTGGGAGAAATCGGTGCCACCTCCAGATTGCGACACGATCACGCTCGCTGTCGAGGCCGCCAAGCGTGCGCTGAAACGCGCAGGAATTAGGGGCTCTCAGATTTCTTCAATGTATATCGGCTCGGAATCGCATCCGTATGCGGTCAAACCGTCCGGTACGGTAGTTGCCGAAGCCATCGGCGCGGTACCGTTCTGCCGTTGCGCTGACTACGAATTTGCCTGCAAAGCCGGCACGGAAGCCATGTATACCACGATGATGCTCGTTAGGGCGGGCGACATCGACTATGGCATGGCGATCGCTGCCGACACGTCGCAGGGAGCGCCCGGTGATGCGCTGGAGTATTCCGCATCAGCCGGTGCTGCCGCGTTCGTGATGGGCGCCGACAAACTCGTCGCCGAAATCGAATTCACGGTCAGCTTCATGACCGATACGCCCGATTTCTGGCGCCGCGAACATGAATTCTATCCGCAACACGGCGGACGTTATACCGGCGAACCAGCGTACTTCAAACACACGCTCGGCGCCGCCAAGGCACTCTTGGAAAAGTCGGGTACCAAGCCGGCCGATTTCCAGTGGGCCGTCTTCCACCAACCCAACGGCAAATTCCCGATGCGTGCCGGACTTATGCTCGGCTTCAAGAAAGAGCAGATCGAGCGCGGCCGGTTGACGCCACGTCTCGGCAACACGTATTCCGGTGCATCGCCGATGGGCTTGACCGCGATTCTTGATGTAGCCAAACCGGGTGACCGCATTTTCATGGTCTCCTACGGTTCCGGCGCCGGTTCGGACGGATTTATCTGGCGCGTTACCGACCGGATTAAAGAGGTGCAGAACATTACGACGCAGACCTTCACGCTTCTCGATGAGAAGAAGGTTTACCTCGACTACGGCACCTACGCCAAGTTCCGCCACAAAATCATCAAGAACGATTAAGGAGTATGACGATGAGAGATGTTGCAATAATCGGCGTCGGCATGCAGAAATGGGGAGAGTTGTGGGAGAAATCGTTCCGCGATCTCTTTGTCGAAGCGGCTTTGAACGCCCTGGCAGATACGAAAGTTGACAAGCTCGACAGCATGTATGTCGGTTGCATGACCGGCGGCCTGTTTGTCGGGCAGGAACATATCGGCTCGATCATGGCCGATTATCTCGGCCAGAAAGGCCTGCCGGCGACGCGCGTTGAATCCGCGTGCGCTTCAGGTGGACTTGCCTTGCGCTGCGGCTTTATCGAAGTTGCCTCCGGCATGAGCGATCTCGTGCTGGTAGGCGGAGTCGAGAAGATGACCGACGTATCCGGTGACGGCGCGACCTATGCGCTGGCAACCGCGGCCGATCAGGAATACGAAGTATTCAACGGCGCGACTTTCCCCGGCCTCTATGCGCTGATGGCGCGGGCGTACATGGAGCAATATGGCGCCACCCGCGACCAACTTTCCGCCGTTGCGGTGAAGAACCACGACAACGGGTTGAATAATCCCAATGCCCAATATCAGATGAAGATCGACATCAAGACCGTCAACGAGTCGGTCATGGTCGCCGATCCGCTGCGGATTCTGGATTGCTCGCCGATCACCGACGGCGCCGCGGCGATGATTTTGTGTCCGCTGGATCGCGTGAAGGAATTCTCCAACAAGCCGGCGATCAAGATTATCGGTTGCGGCATGGCGACAGATTCCATTGCGCTGCACGACCGCCGCAGTCTGACCTCGCTCGATGCCGTCAAAATGTCGGCTGAACGCGCATATAAGATGGCAGGGAAGACAGTCAACGATATCAACGTCACGGAAGTGCATGACTGTTTCACGATCGCTGAGATTATCGTCAGCGAAGCGCTCGGGATGTTCCCGTGCGGCAAGGGCGCTGCCGCCGCTGCTGCCGGTGAAACCCGAATCGAAGGCAAGTTCCCGATCAATGCTTCCGGCGGTCTGAAATCAAAGGGCCATCCGGTCGGCGCGACCGGCATTGCGCAGGCAATCGAAATCGTGCATCAACTTCGCGGTGACGCCGGCAAGCGCCAGGTCAAGAACGCGAAAGTCGGCATGACTCAGAATATGGGTGGTTCCGGTGGCAGTTCAGTAGTGCATATCATGGAGGTGGCGTGATGTTTCCGGCAAGAGTTGCGCGTGAGTTCCCGCATCGTTATCGTCTTGAAGCGGCCAAGTGCAAGAGTTGCGGCAAGGTTTACTTCCCGCATCGCCTGATCTGCCGTGAGTGCGGTAAACGTGAGTTCGAGACGATCATGGTTTCGCCAATTGGCAAGTTGATCACATATACGGTAATCCATACACCGGCGAGCCAGTTCAAGGATCAGTCGCCGTACGCTCTGGGTATTTGCGAATTCCCGGAGGGCGTCAAGATCACGGCACAGATTGTGGATATCGATCTGGCTGACATCAAAGACGGCATGAATCTGCAGATCGAATTCCGCCGCGTGCAGGCCGACGGACATAATGGTGTGATCGGTTACGGATATAAATTCGTCCCGGTGATCTAAGTCCGAGTTCGAGAGGTAGCCCACAGCTTGCTGTGGGTTTGATACGGTCGATAATAGTGGGAAAGACCGATGTATAGAATCGAAACCAAAGTCGACACAAAATCGCCTGAGTATCAGGCGAACTTCGATGAGAACAAGCGGTTGGTGGAGGATCTCCGCAGCCGCATGGATGCAGCGCGTCAGGGCGGCCCGCCGGAATCGGTAGCACGCCACAAAGCGCGCGGCAAGCTTACGGTGCGCGAGCGGCTGGACCGGCTGTTCGATGACAACACACCGTTTATCGAGTTGTCACCGCTGGCGGCCTGTGACATGTACGACAACGCTGCTCCGGCTGCCGGAATGGTGACCGGTATCGGTGTCGTGCATGGCCGAGAAGTGCTGGTGGTCGCGAATGATGCCACAGTCAAAGGTGGCACCTATTTCCCGATGACGATCAAGAAACATGTGCGCGCACAGGAAATCGCCCGCAAGAACAATCTGCCCTGTGTGTATCTGGTTGATTCTGGGCGGTATCTTCCTGCCGGAGCAATCGGGGACATTTCCCGACAAGGATCACTTCGGCAAAATCTTTTACAATCAGGCGACGCTCTCGGGACTTCGTATTCCGCAGATTGCAGTCGTGCTCGGCAGTTGCACGGCTGGTGGCGCTTATGTTCCGGCGATGTCGGATGAGGCGATCATCGTTCGCAAGCAGGGGACGATCTTCATTGGTGGTCCGCCGCTCGTGAAGGCCGCGACCGGTGAGGAAGTCAGCGATGAAGATCTTGGCGGCGCAGATGTGCACTGCCGAATTTCAGGTACCGCGGATCATTATGCTCTGAACGACGAACATGCGATCGCGATCTGCCGCAATATCGTCGAGACGCTGAATCGTAAAGAGAAGTATCCGCTCGAACGCGCGGCGACGGAAGACCCGTACTACGATCCGCAGGAACTGTATGGTGTCGTGCCGACCGACTTGCGCCGGCCTTACGATATTCGCGAGTTGATTGCGCGCATTGTTGACGGCAGCCGTTTTCAGGAGTTCAAGACGTTGTACGGCGCGACGCTGGTCTGCGGCTTTGCGCGAATTCATGGCTACATGGTTGGAATCATCGGCAACAACGGCGTGCTGTTCAGCGAGTCATCGCTGAAGGGTGCGCATTTTATTGAGATGTGCGCGCTGCGTCGCATACCGTTGATCTTCCTGCAGAATATCACCGGCTTCATCGTCGGCAAGAAATATGAGCATGGCGGCATCGCGCGCGACGGCGCCAAGCTGGTTCATGCCGTTGCCAATGCGCAGGTGCCGAAATTCACCGTGATCGTCGGCGGTTCCTACGGTGCCGGCAACTATGCCATGTGCGGCCGTGGTTACGATCCGAATTTCCTCTGGATGTGGCCGGCGGGAAAGATCTGTGTCATGGGTGGTGAGCAGGCGGCCGACGTGCTTTGGACAGTCAAGAAAGTCCCAGCTTAAGAAGCAGGGTGTCGAATTGACTGCCGAGATGGAAGCCGCGTTTAAGAAACCGACACTGGAAAAATACGAGCGCGAATCCTCGCCGTACTATTCGACTGCGCGTCTCTGGGACGACGGAATCATCGATCCGCTGAAAACGCGCGATCTTCTGGGGCTGGCGATTTCCGTATCGCTGAACAGTGAAATACCGGATACCAATTTCGGCATTTTCAGGATGTAGATGATATGAGTGATACCCGCACTGTCCGCATGGAAACAGCAGGGAAGATCGGCAGAGTCACCTTCTGCCGGCCCGAAATACACAATGCATTCAACGATCAGGTAATCGACGAGATGACGTTCGCTTTTGCGAAACTCAAGACCGATCCTGATGTGCGCGTCGTGGTCCTCACCGGCGAGGGCAAATCATTTTGCGCCGGGGCCGATCTTAACTGGATGCGACGCGTCAAGGATTATGCTTATCGAAGATAATCTCGATGAAGCACGCCGCCTGGCCGATCTGTTCTGGAATATCTATTCATTTCCCAAACCGGTGATCGGCAGAATCAATGGCGCAGCCATCGGTGGCGGCACCGGCTTTGTGGCAGTAACCGACATTGCAGTTGCGGCGCAGAGCGCGGTCTTTTCGTTCAGCGAAGTCAAGATCGGTGTCGTGCCGGCGTGTATTTCGCCTTATGTCATCAAGCGTGTCGGCGAAGGAAGAGCGCGCGAGTTCTTCCTGACCGGCGAACGTCTGACCGCCGAGCGCGCGCTCGATGCCGGGCTGGTCAATCGCGCGGTGCCCGACGAAATGCTGGATGCGACCGTTAACGGATTGGTTGAGTCATTGATGTCGTCGGGGCCTGAAGCAATCCGAGTTTGCAAGGAATTGCTGGAGGCGGTACCGTCACAGGGAGTTGACGAGTACAAAGAATTTACCGCTCGTGTGATCGCCGACTTGCGGCAATCTCCCGAAGGGCAGGAGGGTATGGACGCCTTCCTGAATAAACGCAAACCGAAATGGGTGTGAATAACGGGCGCACGACTGTGTGCCCTCGTAATACGACTTTGAGATGCTGAAGAAAATCCTCGTTGCCAATCGCGGTGAAATTGCGCTGCGCATCATGCGCGCGGCTCGCGAGCTTGGCATTCCGACTGTGGCAGTCTACTCCGAAGCTGATGCCAAAGCATTACACGTTCTGCGTGCCGATGAAGCTGTCCTGATCGGTCCGCCGCCGGCGACTGAAAGCTATCTTCGTGTCGACAAGCTCATCGACGCTGCCAAACAGACCGGCTGCGATGCTGTTCATCCCGGTTACGGATTCCTGGCAGAAAACGGCGACTTCGCGCAGGCAGTGCAAGATGCCGGGCTGACATTCATCGGCCCCAATCCAAAATCAATTCAGGCACTAGGCAATAAACTTGGCGCGCGTGAAATGATGAAGCACGCCAAGGTTCCGATCGTGCCGGGCGGGGAAGTCAAGTCGGGCAGGGTCGAGGATTTCGTGCCGTTGGCGCGCCAGATCGGTTATCCGGTTTTGGTGAAAGCGGCATCGGGCGGTGGCGGAAAGGGCATGCGTATTGTCACCGACGAAGAACACTTGCGCGACGCCGTCGAAGCATCCAGCCGTGAAGCCGGATCTGCATTTTCCGATCCGACAGTCTATCTCGAAAAGTATATCGCGTGTCCGCGACACATTGAATTTCAGGTCATGGCTGACAACTTCGGCAACACAGTTCATCTTTACGAGCGCGAATGTTCGATCCAAAGGCGGCATCAGAAGATAATCGAGGAAACGCCATCGACCGCGCTTACGCCCGAGCTGCGAGCGCAAATGGGGCAGGCGGCTATCGCGGCGGCCAAAGCTGCGAACTATACATCAGCGGGAACGGTGGAATTCCTCTTCTTTGAAGGGCATTATTATTTCCTCGAAGTCAATACCCGCATCCAAGTCGAACATCCGATCACCGAAATGACAACCGGATACGATCTGGTGAAAGAGCAAATCCGTGTGGCTTCAGGCGAAAAGCTCTCCTTCAAACAGGAAGATATCCGACCGCAAGGCCACGCGACCGAATGCCGCATTTACGCCGAAGATCCGGCGAGTGGATTTTTGCCATCGGCCGGTAAGATCCATTACCTGCAGGAACCGAGTGCCGCGAATCTACGAATCGATTCGGGTATTTATAGCGGTTGCGAAGTGCCGATCTACTACGATCCGATCTTGTCGAAAGTGATTACGTTCGGTCGTGATCGAAACGAGTCGATCGAACGCATGATGCTGGCTTTGCGGGATTATCGGATTATTGGCATTAAGAACAACGTCCGCTTCTTGATGGATTGCCTGGCTCATGAGGAATACCGAAAAGGTAACCTGTTCACCGGATTTATCGACCAGCATCTTCCTGAATGGTCGGAGCCCGTATCGCAAGACGACCTTCCGTTGGCGCTGGCAGGGGCTGTGCTGGCGATGTCAGCCCGACCGGCCGCTGAGGCGGGCACAGCGACTGCCAAACAGTCGTCCCTGTGGCAATCGCTCGGCAGGTGGGAGCTGTAATGGAATATCAATTCTTCGCCAACGGCGAGCCAATCAAAGTTAACGCCGAGCGCAACGGCGATAAGCTAACTCTGACCCTGGCAGATAGTCAGCACTCATTCGAGGTCACGGAATTGTCGAACGGCGCCTACCTACTGCGCCGAGACGGCAAGCAAACTCACGTCAGTGTTGTTAAAGTGTCAAATAAGCTAAATGTTATAACTGATTGTGCGAGTTACGCATTCGAGGTTCCGTCTGGCAAGGACGGAGACTCTTTCGGAGCCGACCACGGCGAGCACGGCGACAAGTCCCGAGTTATGGCGCCGATGCCGGGGAAGGTCGTCAAGATTCTGGTTGAGCCGGGGCAGACTGTCGAACCGAAGCAGAAGTTGTTGATCGTCGAAGCCATGAAGATGGAAAACCCGCTGGTAGCTCCATTTAAGGCCGAGATCACAAAGATCAATTGCGCCCCCGGTGAATTGGTCGATTCGGACAAGGTTCTCATCGAACTGAAACAGATCACCTAATTCCTACCCGGCTTGCCTCATTTAGTCAGTCTAGTCAACGAACTCAATTGTACATTTCATGGACAGCTCGAACAAGAGTTCGGAAATGATCTTCTTTTCCGTTGCCCGTCCGCGCGAGTTTGCTTAAGTTGCGCTTGTGAAGAATTTCACCCACTGCTCGAGTGGGGAATGGGATAGAGATACTTGACAGAACAAACGCCTTCTTCGGCAACGCAACGCCGAGACGATCAAGACGATTCTAAATCAATCTTTCCTCAAGGAGATATATCTATATGAGTAACCCACAGGATGCAGTAATACTCTCTGCCTGCCGCACGGGGCTGGCTAAATTCCAGGGTGCCTTGGCAGGTTTTTCCGGCCCGCAGTTGGGCGGACTGGCAATCAAGGAAGCAGTCAAACGTGCGGGTATCGACGCCAAGAACGTTGATGAATGCATTATGGGTGAGGTGGTGCAAGGAGGAGTCGGTCAGGCGCCGGGTCGCCAGGCGGCTATTTTCGGCGGATTGCCTCCGGAGGTCGCGGTGTTTACGATCAACAAGGTATGTGGTTCAGGTCTGAAGTCAGTAATGCTGTCGGCGCAGGCGATCAAAGCCGGCGACGGCAATCTGTTTGTTGCCGGCGGTATGGAATCGATGACGAACGTGCCGTTTACTCTGCCGACGGCGCGTGCCGGAATGCGGCTGGGTAACCAGAAGGTCGAGGACATGATGATCAAAGACGGCCTTTGGTGCGCGTTCAAGAACTGGCACATGGGTAACGCCGCCGAATATACAGGCAAGAAAGCCGGCATCGGTCGTGAAGAGCAGGATGAATTTGCTTATAACTCCCACCGTAAGGCAGTAGCCGCGATTGAGGGCGGCAAATTCAAACAAGAAATCTTTGACGTCCTGATTCCACAGAAGAAAGGTGAACCGGTTTCCTACAACACCGATGAGTCTCCGCGCAAAGATATTTCCGTTGAGTCGCTGTCGAAGTTGAAGCCGGCTTTTGATAAAGAAGGTACGGTGACTGCGGGTAACGCTCCGGGCATCAACGATGGCGCGTCTGCCCTTGTGGTTAGCTCGCTCAAGTACGCTCAGGAACATGGCCACAAGCCGGTGGCCCGCATTGTTGCGTACACGACCGCCGGTACTCCGCCGGAGGAATTATTCTTTGCGCCGATATTCGCGGTTCAGAAGCTGATGAAGATGATGGGTGTGGGCATGGATCACTTTGATCTTATAGAAGCAAATGAGGCCTTCAGCGTACAGGCGTTGGCCGACGGCAAGGCACTCGGCTGGGACTGGAATCGCGTCAACGTCAATGGTGGAGCGGTGGCGTTGGGACATCCAATTGGCGCCTCTGGCGCGCGCATTCTCACGACCTTGCTCTATGCATTGAAAGATCGCGGCAAAAAGAACGGTCTGGCGACGTTGTGTTTGGGTGGTGGCCATGCGGTCGCGCTAGCGGTCGAGATGATGTAACCAGGGGAATCGGAAGGACAATTATCATGGAAATAAGAAATGTGGCTGTCGCCGGCGCCGGAACTATGGGAAACGGCATCGCGCATGTAATTGCAGCCAAGGGCTATAACGTTACACTGTTGGACACGGCAGAGGATAACGTTAAGCGGGGCATTGAAACAATCAGGGGCAATCTAGCAAGACAAGTCAAGAAAGGTACGATCACCGAGGACGAGCAGAATTCCACGTTGGGTCGAATCAGGCCAACCAGCGATATGCGCACGCTCAGCAGCGCGAATCTGGTGATTGAAGCGATTTTTGAGGATCTGGAGGTCAAGAACAAGTTCTGGTGTGCGGTTGACAAAATCTGTCCTCCCGACGTCATCTTTGCCTCCAATACATCATCGCTGCCGATCACGCAAATTGCGGCTGCCACCGGCCGTAAAGACAAATTCATTGGCATGCACTTTATGAACCCCGTGCCGTTGATGAAGCTCGTCGAGGTCATTCGCGGTATGGCGACCAGCGACGACACTTATCATTCCGCTCGAGATCTGTGCCTTAAACTTGACAAGACGCCGGTCGAGGTCAACGACTATCCCGGATTCGTCGCGAACCGCATTCTCATGCCGATGATCAACGAAGCCATCTTCGCCCTGATGGAAGGCGTGTCGTCGCGCGATGAAATCGACACCGTGATGAAGCTCGGCGCCAATCATCCGATGGGGCCGCTGACACTGGCTGATTTCATCGGCCTCGACGTCTGTTTGGCGATTATGGAGACGATATACGAGGGGTACAGTGACTCCAAGTACCGTCCCTGTCCGCTGCTGCGCAAAATGGTACAATCGGGCTGGCTGGGCCGCAAGACGAAGAAGGGCTTTTACGATTACGAGTAGAGCCGTGCCGTCTCTTCCCGATTTACATTGACGAAATAGGGGCACACAGTAGTGTGCCCCGTTTGTCTGCCTTGTACCTTGACTTCCACGGTGGACATTCGTTAATTGTGTTTCGCGTTTGGGGAAGGGCTTCTTCACCGGACGGTGTTGTGACGATGAAATAGACCATTTTACATAGGCGAGCGACCATGGATTTCAATTTATCGGAAGATCAGATTTTGATGCGCGATACGGCGCGTGAGTTTGCCCAGAAGCGACTCAAGCCCATCGCGGAAGAGCTTGACGCCAAATCGGAAATGCCGCCGGAGCTGTTGAAAGAAACGGCAGAACTCGGCTACTACGGATTGCTGGCGCCCGAAGAATACGGCGGCCTGGCAGTTGACACGCTGAGTTACGCTCTCGTGATGGAGGAACTCTCCAAAGCTTGCGCGGCTTTGTCCGTTTCGGTTTCGGTTCAGAATTCCCTTGTCATCAAGGCGCTCGCCAAATTCGGTACCAAGGAACAGAGAGAGCAGTACCTTCCTAAGTTGGCAGCCGGCGAAATCATTGGCGCTTACTGTCTCTCCGAGCCCGGTTCCGGTACCGACGCCGGCGGTTTGCAATGCCGCGCCATCAAAACCGGCAACGATTTTGTGTTTAATGGTACCAAGAGCTGGGTGACCTCCGCGGGTTATGCCTCGATTTTCATTGTGTTCGCCATTACCGACCCGACAAAAGGGCGCAAGGGAATCTCCTGCATCATTGTCGAAAAAGGTGCGAAGGGAATGAGCCTGGGGCAGCCGGAAAAGAAGATGGGTCTTAGGGCCTCCGACACGCGCGAGGTTTCGTTTATCGATTGCAAGGTTCCGGTAGCACAACTTCTGGGCGACGAATGTCACGGACTGCGCATCGCATTCTCGTTGCTTGAAGCCGGCCGCATCGGTATCGCGTCGCAGGCGTTGGGTATCGCGCAGGCGGCGTTCGACGAGGCGGTCTCTTATGCGCGCGAGCGCAAACAGTTCGGACAGCCGATTATCGAATTCCAGGCAACGCAATTCAAACTCGCCGAGATGGCCACGCGCATTGATGCCGCCAGATTGCTCACCTATCGCGCGGCAACCTTATACGACACGGGCGTCCAATCGGTCAAGGAAGTCTCGATGGCGAAGCTGTTTGCGTCGCAGACGGCCAACTACGTTGCCAACGAAGCAGTGCAAATTCATGGCGGTTACGGCTACGTGAAGGAATATCCTGTGGAGCGCTACTTCCGCGACGCGCGTATAACGGAAATATATGAAGGCACCACGGAAGCGCAGAAGATGGTGATTGCGCGCGCTCTGATGCAGGAGAACGTGCGCTGATGTTTGCCGACTCCGATTATGCAAAATTCCGCGCCGAGGTCAGGGAATTCTGCGATAGCGAAATAGCCCCCTTGGCTTGCGAAGCCGACGATAAACAGATATTTCCCAAATCCAATTTGGAAAAACTACAGCAGCAGGGTTGGTGGAAGATCCAACTGCCGAAGGAATACGGCGGGCTTGATTACAACACCGTCCAGTATTCAATCATTGTTGAAGAACTCTGCCGCGTCTGCGGCTCCACCGGCCTGACGGTGGCGGCGCACAATTCTCTGGGCGTCGGTCCGATCTACAATTTCGGCAGCACCGAACAACGAAATCGCTATTTGAAGAATGATAAATCCGAACCGGTGCTGGTGGCGTTTGGACTCACCGAACCGCAGGCGGGTTCCGATGCCGGCGGCACGCAATCGTATGCGTCTCGCGATGGCGACCATTATGTGCTGAACGGTACCAAGTGCTGGATCACTTCATCGAATCTCTGCAAGTATGCCATTGTCACTGCGCGCACCGACAAGAGCGGTGGCGTCAAGGGTATCACATCGTTTGTGCTCGAAAAAGGCATGCCGGGATTTTCTGTCGGCAAGAAAGAAAACAAGATGGGTTGCCGTGGCTCCGATACTGCTTTCCTGCATTTTGATGATGTGAAGGTTCCGGTAGAAAACCGCATCGGCGCTGAGGGTGAGGGCTTCAAGCAGTTCATGATTACGCTTGATGGTGGCCGCATTTCCATTGCTGCGATGGCGCTTGGACTGGCAGTCGGCGCTTTTGAAGCCGCCGCCAATTTTGCCGCCAGACATAAACAGTTCGGCAAACCGATCGGCGAATTCCAGGCGATTCAGTGGAAGCTTGCCGACATGGCGACTCGTATCGAGGCGGCGCGCGGATTGATATACGGCGCCAGCGTGATGAAAGACAAGAAGCTGAACTTCTCGCAGCAGTCCGCGATGGCGAAACTGTACGCCTCCGAAGTCTGCAATTACGTGACTACCGAGGCCATCAGTGTGCTTGGCTCCGAGGGATTCTCCCCGCGTTATCCGGTGGAACGCATGTTCCGCGATATGAAATTGACTGAAATAGGCGAAGGCACTTCCGAAATTCAACGTGTGGTCATCGCCCGTGCTATACTTAAGTCCATCAAAGTAGACGCTTAGTCTGAGGTAGGAGGATATATGGCTTTCGACAAGGTTGACAAGATTTGGATGAATGGTCAGTTTGTCAACTGGGACGACGCTAAAATTCACGTGCTTTCCCATGTCGTCCATTACGGAAGCAGTCTTTTTGAGGGCGTCAGGTGCTACAACACGAAGAAGGGCACCGCAGTATTCAGAATGCAGGATCATACCAAGCGACTCTTCAATTCCTGCAAAATCTACCGAATGAAAATTCCCTACACGTTCGACCAGCTCAACGAAGCGCAGGTCGAACTGATCCGCGTAAACAAGATGGATAGCTGTTATATCCGCCCGTTGGTGTACCGTGGCTACAGCGCACTCGGTGTCGATCCGACGAACTGCCCGATTGACGTCTCGATAGCCGTCTGGAAGTGGGGCAAGTATCTCGGCGGCGACGCGCTCGACAACGGAGTTGATGTCTGTGTCTCTTCCTGGAATCGGATGGCGCTGAACACATTTCCGGCGATGGCCAAAGCCGGCGCAAATTATATGAACAGCCAGTTGATCAAACTCGAGGCGCTGCAGAACGGCTATGTCGAAGGTATTGCGCTCGATCATCACGGCATGGTCTCCGAGGGCTCAGGCGAAAACATTTTCGTCTACTTCGAGGGTATCCTGCTGACGCCGCCATACAATGCTTCGATTCTACCGGGCATCACGCGCAATACCGTGATTATGCTGGCGCGAGAAATGGGTATCGAAGTTCAGGAGCGCAATATCCCGCGTGAAATGCTGTACATCTCCGATGAAGTTTTCTTCACCGGCTCCGCCGCCGAGATCACGCCGATTCGCTCGATTGATCGAATCACCATCGGCACCGGTCGCGCAGGGGAAGTGACCAAGAAATTGCAGAAGGCGTTCTTCAACGTAATCGAAGAAGGTAACGACTGCCACGGCTGGCTGACGTTTGTAAACAAGTAATCTGGCCCCTGTGGGCGTTGTTTCGACAACACCAATTTCGGAATGAAAGAAATGTCGAAACCCCGGCAGGCGAAATCCCAAACATCCGCCGTTGTTCCATCAGGGGTTTCGACCTATGAGTCTGACGGAATTATTTTCGCATAGGGCACCGCACATGAAAATCGCTCTCGGCGCTGATCATAAAGGTTTTGCACTCAAAGAACATCTCAAATCATATCTCACTAAGCTCGGACATGAAGTCATCGACTTCGGCACTGACTCGGAGGAATCGACCGACTACCCCGATTACGGAATGCGCGTCGCTCACTCTGTCGCCAACCATGAGACTGATCGTGGCGTCACGATTTGCTGGACCGGTAACGGCATGAACATGGTGGTCAACAAGCTCCCCGAAATCCGCGGCGCGTATGCTTTCGATGAGGAGATGGCAATTCTTTCCCGACAGCACAATGACTCCAATATTCTCACGCTCGGTTCGAAATTCGTGACGCCGGAGTTGGGGGAACGGATTGTCAAAGTGTGGTTGGAGACGACGTTTGAAGCGGGACGGCACCTGAAGAGAATCAGGAAGTTTTCGATAGGATGATGCCTTCTTCCGTCACGGTGGGAGCAGGAGTGATAGGGGAATTTGGCGGAGCCGGCCGTCTGCCATCTAACGGCTTCCGATGATGACTTAAAGTACTTGATGAAGCCCTCCGACGTCTTATCCCCCATTGTTTTAGTTGACAATTCCTTGATTTTCCGCTATTTGACACAAGCTTTTGACGGCTTTGACGTGGGTCTGTTGCCCACCGGCTAAGAGGAGCATCGATGCGTCTGGTGCTGCAACGGGTTAAGTGGGCCAGGGTAGAAGTAGATACTGAAACCGTCGGCGCCATTGAAAACGGATTGTTGGTCTTAGTTGGCGCGACCCACAGCGACACGGAACGCGATGCCGAGATACTTGCCGAGCGAACTGTCAACCTCCGGATCTTCGAGGATGACAACGACAAGATGAACTTGTCGCTTGCGGATGTCGGTGGGTCGGTGCTGGCCGTCAGTCAGTTTACATTATATGCTGACACGCGCAAAGGTCGGCGGCCGGCATTTACCGACGCGCTGGAACCGATTGCGGCGGAAAGGTTGTTCGAACACTATAAGAATAAGATAAGCGCCGAGGGCGTGAAAGTGGCATCGGGAATGTTCGGCGCAAAAATGGCAGTCGAGTTGTGTAACTGGGGACCGGTGACGATTATCCTCGACTCCGAAGAGAAGAGAAAATGACTGTGACGGCTGAGCAAAGGCGATTCGAATTGACGGTCGACGATAATATCGTACGAGATCTGAAACAACTTCTCAACAATATTCCCGTTACGCTTGCGTCTGGCTCTCCCAGACGAAGAGAGATTCTGCGGCTCGCGGGAATCGATTGCCGCGTTATCATCCCCGATGTCAACGAAGATATTCCGACCGGGGTGACACCCGAACAATATGCGCTCGATATTGCGCAACATAAGCTGGCACATGTGCCGGGCGAGAATGGTATTACCGTTGCGGCAGATACGATAGTCGTGCTCGACAATAAGATACTTGGCAAGCCGGTAGACGTCGCTGATGCGCGCAGGATTCTTCGGACGTTGTCGGGACGAAAACATTATGTCGTGACGGCGCTCGCGATTCGCGACAACAAGTCGGGTCGGGTGACCGGCGATTATGACAAAAGCTATGTGACATTTTATCCGCTTGCCGATGAGGCAATTTCATTTTATGTAACATCCGGTGAGCCGATGGACAAGGCCGGCGCCTA
This sequence comes from uncultured bacterium, assembly GCA_963726455.1. Classification (GTDB taxonomy): domain Bacteria; phylum Zixibacteria; class MSB-5A5; order CAIYYT01; family CAIYYT01; genus CAIYYT01. The sequence goes on along the minus strand of CAVSCK010000004.1, from coordinate 863,194 downwards.
CGGTATCCAGGGGATGGGAGAGTTGCTGGTGGAACGGTTGGAAGGCAGTCTGCACAACGTCATCGGATTTCCGATTGAGTTGTTTGTGCGAATGGTTAGGGAGATCACGAAGTGACGTTCGAATTCGATCAGGACGAGAATCAGGAAACAATCGGTTCATACTTGAAGCAACTGCGCCAGGAGAAGGAACTGACTCTGGCGGAAGTTGCCAACATCCTGAAGATACACGAAAAGTACCTGGCTGCCATTGAGGCCGACGACGATTCAATATTCCCCGATCATGTTTTCAAAGATTTGTTTATCAAAGCGTATTCCGAATATCTCGGCGTGGCGATCGAGGATTTGTTGATGCGTCTGCCGCAATCAACTCCGGCTCCGCCCATTGAAGGCGCAAAGCCGGCGCCGCGTCCGGTACGTCCGCCTGAGACTGCGCCAAAGCCGACTCCCATTAGTTCCTATCGTCAGGAAGAGCCGCAGCGCAGCGGCGGCAAATCGCTGCTGGTTGCGGCGCTCGTGGTGGTAATTATCGTGCTCGGTTTCTTTCTGGTCAAACTCACTCTCGATTATCGTACGCCGACCAAAGTTGTAATTCCGCAGGCCATTCCAAAGAGCGTGCCGAAAAAGCAGGCGGTCGTCGATTCAAGCGTGATCGTGGCTGATTCTACTGATTCCGGGCTGGTAGCCGATTCCGCTGCGGTCGACACCGTGGGCGAAAGCGTAGCTCCCGACAGTGTATTGCTGCTTATCGTCGGCAAGGGCAGGAGTTGGTTTAGAATCCGCAGGGATTCGGATACAACGTTGCAGGACGGCATGATCAGAACTAATGACACGCTCTGGTTTGCCATGCAAGATAGCATGTTCCTGCGGTTCGGACGGGCGAACGCAGTGGATCTCTATCTAAACGCTTTGCCGTTGAAAATTGCCAATGGCAACGACACATCGGTGGTATCATTCTGGTTGTCGCGCGACAACTATCTCAAATATGTGGACAGTTCGAGGTTGGCGCCATGAAGCTGAGAGAACGGATGCAGCATTGGGTGATTCGCCGCAGAAGCCGTGGGCTTCAGCAGGGACTATTCGAATTTCCGTCGTCGATTCAAGGCAGCAAGAGAATGTTGATTACGCTGCCCCACGGCATCCAGACGAACAGTTTGTTATTACGTATGATCTCGGAACTGCCGACGGTTTTTCCATCGAGCGATCTGCTGGTTGTCGTGCCGTCCGGCTGTACCGAGGTGACGCGCAAGACCGGCATTCATGCCATTTCGCCGGACATTCACGTAACCAACATGATCGGCTTACCCAAGAGCGAGTTTTTCAGCAAGGTGAGCGATTTCAAAGCCACTGTGTTGATGGACTTCGAAACACGCCGTAATGTTTTCAACGCAATGGTGGCAATGCATTCGGGCGCCGGGTTGCGCATTGGACTGGCCGACGTCTGGGGCATGCCGATTCATAATTTCCTGGTCAAGTCGGACTATCACACCGACGAATTGAAAACCTATCGCCACATGATCGACTTGCTGACATCGATTCAATTGCAGTCGGCCGCTATCAAAATCGGCGGGCAGCTCAACCTGACCTAAGAGGAGAAGATTTTGTACCTATCGGGATTGGAAATAATCGGATTCAAGTCGTTCCCCCTGAAGACCACGGTCGACTTCGCCAACGGTATTACCGGCGTCGTCGGTCCCAATGGCTGCGGCAAGACCAACGTTCTCGATGCCATCCGCTGGGTACTCGGCGAGCAGCGCATTTCGATCCTGCGCGGCGGCAAGATGGAGGACGTTATCTTTTCGGGAACGCGCGAAATGAAACCGCTGGGTATGGCGGAAGTTTCCCTGCATATCGTAAACGACAATCACACTCTACCAATAGAATACAGCCATGTCACGGTGACGCGCAGATTGTACCGCTCCGGTGAGTCGGAGTATTTGCTCAACCGCGTACAATGCCGGCTCAAGGATATCACCGAGATGTTTGCGGATACCGGCATGGGCGCGCATGCGTACTCAGCTATCGAGCTCGACATGGTCGAGTCGATTCTTTCCGACAAGGCCGACCAACGGCGGATGCTATTTGAAGAAGCGGCGGGAATTACCAAGTACAAGGAACGCAAGAAAGCCGCGTTGCGCAAGCTGGAGGCGACCGACAATGATCTGCTGCGCCTGTCTGATATTCATTCCGAAGTGTCCACGCAGGTGAACAGTCTGAGCCGCCAGATGAAAAAAGCGGAGCGCTACAAATATTATGACGACCGGATCAAGACGGTCGGGCAGGTTCTGCTGAAGGAAAGTTATCGCCGACTTTCAAAGCAACTGCATCAAGTTCGCGACGACAAGAGGCAGAACCAAATCAAGATGGCCGAAGTATCGGGTGAAATTGACCGTTGGGAATTGGCACGCGAGGATTATTCCGGCCAGTCGCTTGAGTTGAGCGAAGAGATCAAGCAGCTGCGTGCGAAATTCGAAGAGATATCGTCCAACTGCTATCGCTTGGAACGCGAAATCTCCGTTACCGAAGAAAAGATCAGTTCGTCTGAAATCGCCAATCAGACTGACGGCAAAGAAATCGAAAGCATGAAGTCCAAAGCGGTCCAACTTGCCCGCGAAAAGGTATCGCTCGGGGACCAGCTTGAGCAGGCGAAAGTCGGGTTCGAAACCGCCCAGCATGATCTCGCAGAGTTGGAGTCGCGACTGGCAGAGAAGATTGCCGCGCGCGATGAAGAACGCAAGTCGGGGCAGGTTTATCAACGTGATCTGTTCGAAATTGAGGGCAAAAAGAATCTCTCGGAGCAGGGGCGGCGGCATCTGGATATGCAGATCGGCGATACCGCACGCGAGTTGGAAGAGTCACGTCTCAAGCTAGACGAGTATCAGGCAAATCTCGCCAAGACTGCTGCCGCAGTCACGGAAATTGCCACGCGGCAGAGTACAGTAGCGCAGGAGACCGAAACTCTCGATCAAAGGGCTAAGGATTCTGAGTCGGCCTTGGCAACCACGGAAGCGAGAATTACGGAGCTAAGTGCGCAGGTGTCTGAGTTCGTCCTCGACGTTCGCTCGCTGAGCGCGCAGATCGAATTGCACCAGCGAATGATTGCACATTACGAGGGCTACGGCTCCGGAGTCACCGCCATCTTTGCGAATCGTGAACAACTTCCGGGCGTAATCGATACGGCAGCAAATCTGATTCAAACCGACACCGAATATTTGCGCGCCGTCGAGATGGCTCTTGGTGAAGCGGCCGAATATATCGTCGTCCGGGATCGCGCGGCCGCCAATGCAGCAGTGGCATTCCTGCAGGCGAATAATTTTGGCCGGGCAACTTTTATCGTGAAATCCGAACTCGACCTTTGGCAGCGCGACACCAAAATGGCTCGCCCGGGTGGCTTCGGCGGTAACATTATCCGTGCCTCGGAAGTTGTTACGGCGCGCGAAGAATATCACAAGCTGGTTGAGTTGCTTTTGGGCGACGTCCTAGTCGTTACCGACAAAGCCGCCGCCGAAAAACTGCTCGATTGGAGCCAGGGCGAGTTCCGTGTAGTCACGATTGACGGTCATTACTATCCGTCGAAGGTTCTCCACCAAGGCGGCGCCGACAAGCCGGTGGCCTTGCTGGGACGCGAGAGCGAACTTGCACGCCTGCGGCAACGTCTTGAATCCAGTAATTCAGGCCTGGCCGCTGCCGAAGGCGAGCTGACGCAGCTTCAGTCAGAACGGGATCACCTTCACGACCTCCTCACGGAATTCAACCAGCAACTTGAACAGTTGCGCTGGTCGCAGACGAATTTACAGTTGGAGTCCACGCGCCATTCGCTGCAACAGAAACAACTCGAGGAACGGGTGCAGCAAACGTCCGCTGACGCAACCCGTCTGGAAGAAAAACTGGGCGAGTATAATCAGCAGATGGCTCGGCTGCAGGAAGATGCCAGCCGACTGCAGGGCGATTCCGAAGGCAAACAGCAAACGCTACAGGCGCACAATTCCGCTCTCGAAGCGATCGAGCAGGAAGTCGCCAAACTGGGACGCGAGCAGGAGGAATTGCGACTGCGTACTGTGAAATTGCAGACGGAGCGCAATTCGCTGGAGAACAATCTGCGCCGTGTGGATGAGTTGACACAGGAACTGGAAGTCCAGAGCGAGACAAGAAGAAAGGCCTGCGAACAGCGGCTGGTCGAAATTGAAAGTCTGAAAGATGCGCTGATCGAACTGCGGGATCAGTTTACGGAAACGTCTTCCGAACGCGAAACACTGCACCAGCAGGAAGTACATCTGGTCAAGCGTCAGGCCGAGATCGGCGAAAAGCAATCGGAATTCGATCAGCTCTTGAAGGCATCGCGCAAGAATCGCGATCAGATCAATGAAGACGGTCAACATCTGTTGGTCAGCGAAACCGAACTCCATGCCAAGCATGAAGACGTTGTCCGCCAGTTGCATGACACTTTCGGAATTATCGCCGACGAGATGACCTTACCTGAACCACTGTCGGAGCAGACCTTCGCAGAATTGGATACCGAACTTGCGGAGTGCCGCACCAAGCAACAGCAACTCGGACTGGTCAACATGCTGGCCTTGGAAGAATATGAAAGAGAAGCCGAGCGCGAGCGATTCCTCGGCCAACAGATTGCCGACCTCACCAAGGCGAAGGACGATCTCAAAACTACGATCACGCGTATTAACACCACCGCGCGCAATATGTTCGTGGAAACTTTCACCAAAGTGCGCACCAACTTCCAACAGGTCTTCAGTGATCTTTTCCAGGGTGGCGAAGCCGACCTGAAATTGGAGGACGACAATGATCCGCTAGAGTCGCCGATTCAAATCTCTGCGCGTCCGCGCGGCAAGCGACTCTTGAATATCACGCAATTGTCGGGCGGTGAAAAGGCACTTACCGCAATTTCGCTGCTCTTTGCGATCTACCTCGTGAAGCCGTCGCCGTTTTGCATTCTCGATGAAGTTGATGCGCCGCTGGACGACGCCAATGTCAATCGCTTCCTGAAAATGATCCGGCAGTTCTCGCAGCGTACCCAGTTCATCCTGATCACGCACAACAAGCGCACGATGGAACAATGCAATCGACTTTACGGCGTAACCATGCAACAGCCGGGCGTTAGCCAGATTGTCTCGGTCGATTTCGACGCCATGGGCAAACCGATCGAAATCGAGGCGCTCAAATTCACGGAGAGCGAGGCGCAGCCGGACGAAACTCCTGCGCCCGAACCGGAGGCCGAGCCAGTTCCCGACACCGTGGTACAGTCAACCGCGAAACCAGAGGGTGGTGATGAGGCCGGGGAAGTCTGATGGGGTTTTCGTTCAAGAAACTGGCCGCGGGGCTGCTCAAAACCAAAGAAAATCTCGTCACCAAGATCAAGGCCGCCGTCGGTCTCCACAAAAAGATCGATGATGCGCTGCTGGACGAAATCGAGGAAATCCTGATTTCTGCCGACCTCGGCGTCGACACTGCGGCAACCGTCATAGAAGATCTCAAGAAGAAAGTAGCGGAACGCGGAATCGACAATTCCGATGAGGTGTTCCAACTGCTGCGCGAATGCCTCAAAGACATATTCAACAGCATGCCGCAGATGCCGTTCTTTGAAGTTACCCACAAACCGCAGGTGATCCTGATTGTTGGTGTCAACGGCACCGGCAAAACAACTTCCATTGCCAAGATTGCCCGCCGTTTTGTGTCGGACGGAAAGAAAGTCACCATTGCGGCGGCGGACACTTTCCGCGCGGCCGCCATCGATCAACTCGCCATCTGGGCGGACCGTGTCGGCTGTCATCTGGTCAAGGGACAAGAGGGGGGCGATTCCGCAGCGGTCGCTTACGATTCTGTATCTTCCGCGACGGCGCGCGGGGATGATGTCGTTGTCATCGACACTGCCGGTCGGCTCCACACGAAGCTCAACCTGATGGAAGAACTGAGCAAAGTGAAGCGTGTACTGAAGAAGGCAATGCCGGATGCGCCGCACCGCACGTTGCTCGTCCTTGATGGTACCACGGGTCAGAATGCACTACAACAGGTGGAAATCTTCAAGAAAATGCTCGACATCGACGGCATCATCGTTACCAAACTTGACGGCACTGCCAAGGGCGGCGCCGTGTTCTCGATTGTCGATCGCTACAAACTGCCGATTGTGTTGATTGGAATCGGCGAGCAGATGGACGATCTCGATGAATTCAAGCCGAGTGATTTTGTCGAAGCATTGTTTTCATGATCGAGCAATTCAGTATTTCAACTTCCAGTCGCAATCAGCTACTCGACATCACCGAATCCGTATCGTCATTCGTACTGCGCACGGGGACTAAAGCCGGTATCTGCTTCGTCTACACTCCGCACACCACGGCGGCCATCACGATCAATGAGAACGCTGATCCATCAGTCAAGTCGGACATACTTCGCAAACTGGCCGATATCTTCCCGCAAAGAGATCGTTATGAACACAGCGAGGGCAATTCTGACGCGCACCTTAAGTCGTCGGTTATCGGTTGTTCACAGACCCTGTTGATTGAAAACAGAGCGCCGTTGTTGGGCACCTGGCAAGGGGTCTACTTCTGTGAGTTTGACGGTCCACGCTCGCGGCGATATTTTGTTAAGGTAATTGCCGGCTGATGCTCAGGATCGAAATCATAACCGTCGGAAAGGTCAAATCAAGTTGGGCGAAAGCGGGGCAGGAACATTACACCAAGCTGCTGGGTAAGTACGCGCAGGTCGAGCTTAAACATGTCAAGGAGGGCGACAGCGCCCATTTGCCTGGGCCGCAAGTTATGCGTACTGAAGCGGAACGCCTGCTAAGCCAGATAGACGACACCTCCTATTCGATCGTGTTGGACGCAACAGGGGACTCTCTTTCGTCCGAGCAGCTTGCAAAGTTGCTCGATCGGTTGAAGAAAGATCACTCGCGTCTGCAGTTTGTCATCGGAGGCGCTTTCGGACTCGATCCGCAGGTCCGTAAGAAGGGAGACCTGTTGCTTTCGCTGTCAAAAATGACTTTGCCTCACGAACTCGTTCCGATCGTTCTGCTGGAGCAATTGTATCGCGCGCTATCTATATCTGCAGGTAGTAAATATCACAAGTAGTCTCACGCTGCCGGTCGCAAACACGACTACGCATTTCCCTGTGTTGACATCAACTACAAGCACAAAAAGACGGGACAGGCATTGCTGCCTGTCCCGTTTACCCCTGTACGTGTATTGCCGGTTTAGATGCTGTACTCTGTTTACTTTCCTGCCATCGCCGTTAGACGTTGCCAGCCCGATTCAGTCGTCATGCGCGCCGTTTGGGCTGAACTGGCTCGTTTGGAGAACGCCTCGTAATTCTTGCGGGCGTCCGAATCATTACCTTGCGACAGATACGCCAGCGCGAGATAACCGTAAATCTCCGGACTATCGTCGCCGAATTTGCGAATCTTTTTGAGCGTCTTTTCGGCATCTTTATAGTTGCCCGTTATGTACAGCGCCTTACCGTATTCAAATAGTGACTGAGTGTCGTCCTTGTTGAATGAAAGCGCCTTCGACAAATCCTTGAGTCCGGCATCGTAGTTACCGGCGGAAATCTGAGCCCAGCCGCGAAGCTGATAAGCGTCGGCAGCGTTGGGTGACATTTCGATTATCTTATCATAACAACTCACGGCACTGGCAAACTGATTCATGTGCAAATAGACATCGGCTGCCGAGCGGTAGTCGGCGCGGGCATTGAGTGACTTGCCTGATGCCAGATTTGCTTCCGCACGACGCAGATACGCCTGCACCATCGTGTTGTCCTTGGCCAGCGCCAGGGTGTAGTACCCGATGGCTTCAGTGTACTTGTCTTCACCAAGCAATGCTTCCGCCTGCTGGAAGAATTCGTTAGCTGAGTACTCGGTTGGTTTCTCTGGTTTGGCTTCTGATAAAATCACCGTGAGTGTTGTTGTCTGATCTTCGTCCAGCTTCACTTCTTGCGACCATATCTCGTAACCATCACGTCTGACCTCAACCGTGTGCGTTCCCGGCAAGACTTTTCTGAACGTTTGGCCCACAGAGCCGAGTGTCTTGCCGTCCACGATAACCATGGCATCAGTCACACTACATTTGATCTTGAGCCCGGAATAGATCGGGCCGAGATTCGCGACATTGGCATCAGTTGGTTGAGGAATTGTTTCCGAGAATGTGCCTCGCTGCGACACTATCGGGATCAAACTCGCCGCCATCACTTTGCTCTCATCATTGCTGATTGAGGTCGGAATCATAAACGGCTCGTATTGTATTCCCTCCATCTTGATGTCATAACGCCCGTTGGCCAGGTTCGCAAATTTGAAGGTCCCGTCTTCATCCGTGATCGTGGACGCGCCGGTCTGCGGAATACTGACGCTGATGCCCGCCAATACTTGTTTGGTCTGAGCATCGGTAACAACGCCAAACAACATTGGCTTGGGCGCGCTGGAACCGCCGAAAAGAATAATCAGCAGCATCGTTAGCATAATGAGCCCGATTGCGCCTCCCGCGATGAGAATCTTACGATCGAGAGCGCCTTTCTTAATCATGTAGTGCTGATTTCCGTAGACAACGCTCTCGCCCGAAACCAATCGCACTCTTTCAGGGAAGGTAAGGTTGTGGCCCCGTACGAAAACCGTCAGCGGAATTGGAGCCGTTGCGTGCCGGGCACCTGTCTGGGGTTCCGAAGTCTCGGGTTCGATTTTGGGAAGAACGGGGGGAGGCGAAAAGCTGCTTGCCTGCTGCACCGGCTCCTTGAATTGGCTGGTGGCCTCCCGCTTCGGCGCGACTTCCTCGTCGTTTAACGACTTCCGTAAACTGGTGATAAGCCGGTCACGATCATCCGCCGATATCGATTGCTTCGGTGCTGGCTTGAGTGAGTCCGATGGCACCTGCGTTATTTCACTTTGTAAGGGCGTTGCCAGGGGCACCTTTATCGGTACGACTACTTGAGCGACCTGTTCCGGTGCGGGCTTTTCAACCTGGCTCATCAGGTAGTCGGAAGGAGATTCGATGCCCAAATCCGATGAAATCGGCTGCGAGACTTCTGGCGCTGAATCAGCTATTTCCTGCGGAGAAGGTGTTGTTTCGTACCTTTTCAGCAGTTGATCAAAGCCGGCGCCCGATGGGTCCACGCCGATTCTTGCCTTGGCGTCCGTCTCGTCCGTCGGCAAGTCCGTAACCTCAAAATCAGAGTCACGTTGCTCCGTATTCATATCTTGTTGTGTTACAGGTGTTTGAGAGGACTGTGCCTTGGTGGCTTGCTCTTCTGCCACTGCCACGGCCACCGAGGCCAAAAGCTCGGCGCCGCAATGCTTGCAGAATTTGGCGCCGTCAAAATGGTTTTCTGTACCGCATTTTCCGCACTCGATCATATTCTCCCCGCTGTTAATAAATTCGAACCTCTAGTGTTATCGTCAAGGATAGCAGTCGGTTTTAATCATTTCGTTGTCGTCCACGTCTCTTTTAGGGAGCCAAAAATTACTTGACAGTGATGGTGGCACTAGGTATTCTTTTGGTTCTGATGGTCACGGAAGTTATTGCTTTTGATACAGTTTTGGAGGATTAGTAGACATGCTCAGAGCTATAGTCGCTGGTGGACTGGTGATGCTGCTGCTGTTGCTGGGACTGGGTGGATGTGGAGACAACTCGACCGGTGGAAACACGGATGCATTTAATCGTATTCAGCTCGACCCGGTGCAATTTCCAACACTGAAGTCAGGTTTGGTTTACGAGGGATGGCTGGTCAACGTTGATCAGGACTCCAACTGGGTCAGCTATCAGGGTTTCGGCAAGTTCTTCTGGGATGAGCGCGATTTCCGGTTCCTCGATCCGGCCGACACGACTAAGGACATCGGCAATACCTTCACGATTTCGCAGGGAAGCGTATTTGACTACGGTATGATCGCCATTACATTGGAGCCATACCCCACCGATCCAGATCCGAAACCGTCGCCAACGGTAATCGCTCTCAGTTCAATTGTCCCTGACAGAGCCACAGTCCTGAGATTTCCGCGTGCTTTCGGCTCCGGGCAGGGCTGGTTCAGCGTTGGGACATTCTCTGATGGCAGGTATTCCGCCATGGGACAGACAAAGGAAAACGAGCGCCATGGGCTCTGGTTCACAAATCTGATTGTGTCTATAACAGGCGGTGTTGTTACTGAGGCCTTTGCGCCGGGAATAACGCTTCCGACGCTTCCGGATACCGGGTATCTATACGAAGGCTGGGTGGCCTTGAACAATGGCGATACAGTGTCGACCGGCAAGTTCTTCTCGCCGGCTTACATCGACTACGACAACAGCCACTGTGCTGCCGGAGCGGTGCCGAATTTTCCCGGCGAGGATTTCATAAATAATAAGCCGGCAAACGTTCCTGACTCTCGCTGGCCAATCGACATTCTGAGCGGGGGAACGGTGCTCGTAACGCTTGAGCCCAATCCGGACAACGACCTCTTCCGGCCTTCGCCTTTTGTCATTCTGAAGGGCAACCTGCCGGTCACAGAGGATAAGGTTCGTAATGGAGCGTACGAGATGGGATTTGTGACGGCGTACTCATTCCCGAAGATCAACGCAAGCTTCCTTCGTGCCAAATAGTCTGATTCGGTATTCAAATTTTGTGGAAATTCAAGCCGGCCCTGACGTCAGGGCCGGCCTTTTCTTCAACGCTCGATAATGCCGCCAAACCATCCCCGCCATGCCGAAAGGCGCACCCGCGAGAGTTGAGTTGATTTTTGAAACCTTAGGCGCTAACTTCCGTTCAGTGAACCATATAGGTGAGGAGCTATTATGACCGAAGTTAATCCCGAAATTACTGTGTCTAATGAAACAGAACTCGAGTCCGCCGGGTCTATGATGTGGAACATATTTGTTAGCCCGGTACGAGTGTTTCAACGGATCAAGGCGAAGCCGACGTGGATACTGCCCTTCATAATCTTCATGCTGATTTCTTCTGCCACCGCCTATGTGGTGACGCCTCTGGCTCTGGAGCAGCAGAAGCAAGAAACAATGTCAAACGAGAACATGTCTCAGGAGCAGCGCGAGCAAACAGTTCAGCAAATGGAGACGTTCAAGGGCCTCGCAAGCGCCATTGGCGTGGTCGGCGGAATCTTCGGAGCCGCGGTTATCGTATTTTTGTCAGCGGCTATAATCCTGATCATGGGGACCGTCGTGTTTGGAGGTTCGGTCGACTTCATGAAGCTGGTGGCACTGGTCAGCTTTACGCACATGGTCGATGTCGTGGGGCAAATAGTCAAGATACCCCTGATCGTATCGAAAGGGACTATGGATGTTCGCACCTCGCTGGCGGTCTTGCTGCCGGGGAGCGATATGAAGTCCCTTGCTTACATCATACTGAATTCTCTCACGGACATCTTTTTCATTTGGCAGATAGTGTTGCTGATTTTCGGAGTCGCCGTGCTTTACAATTTCGCCAAGGGCAAAGCAGCTGCGGCTGTGTTGATTCCGGTAGGAGTGGTGTTTGCCATTATCAGTGTCGTTAAGACAGTATTCTAGATTTGCAGAATCATCGTTTTGGCTATTGAGGAGTAATCAATGGGAAGAATCGGACAGATAGGAAGCATGCTACTTTTCGCGGGGCTCGCTGTCTTGCTTTTGCAGGACAATCCGGCAGTTGCGGCAGACGGGAAACTATCCCTGAAGGAGTGCGTTGACATAGCGATTGTACAGAATGTCGGCGTGATTTCGGCGCAAAACGGTTACAGGCAATCTCAGTACAATCTGCTCGATTCCTGGATGAACGCCTTGCCGACGGCATCCACCAGTGCGAACTACTCATTTCGCAAATCCTACGGACAGAACGTGGACCCGATCACGAATCTGCCTATCGTAAACCCCGGCACGCGCAACTATTCAACCGGGCTGTCATTCGGTATGACTCTCTTCGATGGCGGCGCTACCTGGTTCAATATCCGGCAAAGTTCGCTGCAGTCATCATCGTCTGAAAACGGCATGAGAGCGACCATTCAGAACACGGCTTTCAATGCTAAGCAGGCCTACTACAACTTGTTGCAGATCATGATGCTCCTCAAAGTACAGGAAGATGCGCTGGCACGCTCCAAGAAGCAGCTCGAGGTAACCACCAGTAAGTACGAACTTGGCTCAGCATCTTTGTCCGACAAGCTGAAAGCCCAAGTTCTTGTGGCTCAGGATTCAGTCACGTTACTGCAGCGCCAGAACGACATCAGAAACGCGGAGTTCAGTCTAAACCTGCTGCTTAATCGTGATGTCAATACTTCGATTGACCCTGCCGACTCGATGGCGGAAATCGACTTCACCATGGATTTGGATCAATGCCTCCAAACTGCGGTTTCCGATAACCCGACTCTCAAGAAGAGCCAGAATGATTATGACGCTTCTCGGACGGGAGTGTGGTTAGCTAGATCGGCTTGGGTTCCGAGAGTCGGCGCCAGCGCTGGCTGGGGCTGGTCGACACGTACCGGTTCCGAATGGTTTTCCTACCAGAAGCAGAATGCTTCCTACTCGTTCGGCATCAACATCACCTACGATCTGTTCGACGGCTTACACAAGAAAACCGACTATTCACGCGCGAGACTTAGTGAGAAGACGCAGCGCGAAAACTATGGCGCCGAACGCAACAATTTGATATTCCAGGTGCGTCAATCGTACTTGAATATTGTGACCGCCAAACTTCAATACCAGACAGCTGTTCTTGGCGAGCAATCCGCCGAGGAAGACATGAAGTTGCAGTCGGAAAGGTACCGGCTTGGCGCGGCCTCGATTTTGGATCTGTTGAATGCCCAAGTATCTCTCACCCAAGCCCAATCACAGAAAGTACAGGCGCTTTACCAACTCAATGTATCGGTCGCCTCGATGACAATGGCGCTGGGAAGAATGTAGCGATAACGCGTCTCCACGGAATAGAACACTAACATGAGGTTCAGATAACAAAAACGACAATGAGTAAGAAGAAGAAGCTATGGTTGATAGTCGCGGGCGCAGTAGTTGTCATCGCGATTATCGTGTTGGCCGCCACCAGGGATAGCGGCTTGGTCTATTCCGTTCAATCCGGCAAGGTGGGAAAGGGTGAAATCGTGTCGCTGGTGACAGCGACCGGCTCCGTCCAGGCGCGAACTACCGTCAAAATCTCCGCCGACGTAGCGGCCAAGATTATCGCACTTCCGGTTAAGGAGGGTGACCTTGTCAAGAAAGGCGACGTGCTGGTCGAACTGGATCAGACACGTTATCAGGCCGCCGTAAGCCAGGCGGAGGCATCCCTGGCTGCCGCCAAATCGGCCGAGAAACGCGCCGAGGCCTCCCTGCTTGAGGCAAAGCAATTGCACGAGCGCGGCAACAAGCTGTATGCGGGCAAATTGATTTCCGACGAGAACTACACTCAGTTGCAGACACAACTGGAAGTCGCCAAGGCGAACCTCGAGTCGGCCCAATTCTTCACCAAGCAACAAAAGGCCTCGCTGGATGAAATCCGCGATAGCTTCAGCAAAACTATTATCACTTCGCCCATCGACGGAACTATCACCTCGCTCAATGCCGAGGTTGGAGAAATCGTTATGGTGGGAACGATGAACAATGCTGGCACCGTCATCATGACGGTGGCGGACCTTTCAACGATCGAAGTGGAAGTGAATGTTGACGAGACCGATATTGCCCGCGTGCGGGTCGGTCAGGACGCCAAGATTGAATTAGATGCTTTACCAGACACTTCGTTCAAAGGTGTTGTTACGGAAGTGGGTAATGCGGCGCAGAACGCCGGCACCAGCGGCGTCACCAACTTCACTGTCAAGATTCTGCTGCTCGACAAGGTCGAGCGGATTAAGCCGGGAATGACTTCGACGGTTGATATCACAACTGATAAACGCAAGGACGTGCTTTATGTGCCGATTCAGGCAGTGGTAATGCGTCCGGACAAGTCGGACTCGCTCAAAAAAGCGGCCGGTAACAGCGGTTCATCCGGTGGCGCGGTCGCGGCGACGGTCGATACTACGAAGTCTTCAAAGAAGGATGACAAAAAGCCGAAGGAGCTGGAGGGCATATTCAAATTAGCAGGGAACGTTGTCAAGTTCGTGCCCATCAAAACCGGTATTGCCGACCAACAGAATATCGAAATCACTGAAGGTCTTGCCGAGAATGACGAGATCGTCACCGGAAGCTACAAGACTTTACGCACTATCGAAGACGGTGCCAAGGTGAAGGTTACCAAGGAGATTGTCAAAGAAGAGAAGACCGACTAATGCTGATCGAGACACAGAATCTCTGGAAGACCTATAAGATGGGGGTGGAGGAGTTGCACGCTCTTCGGGGGGTTAATCTGAGCGTCGCAAAGGGTGAATATCTCGCTATTATGGGACCTTCCGGCTCAGGCAAATCCACGTTGATGAATTTGATCGGTTGCCTCGATACTCCCTCGCAGGGTAGCTATGTGCTCAACGGCAAGCTGGTTTCCAGCATGAACGATGACGAGCTGGCGCGTATCCGCAATCGTGAAATCGGTTTCGTGTTCCAGACGTTCAATCTCCTGGCGAGAGCGACGGCGTTGCACAATGTCGAGTTGCCGTTGATCTATAACGGCACCGATTCCAAAACCCGGATCGAAAAAGCCAAGTACGCTCTGGAGCAGGTAGACCTTGCCGATCGCATGATGCACAAGCCGAATGAGCTTTCCGGCGGTCAAAGACAACGAGTCGCCGTGGCTAGGGCGCTGGTGAACAACCCCTCGATCATTCTGGCCGACGAACCGACGGGCAACCTCGACACTAAGACTGGCGACGAGATCATGGGGCTGTTTGCGCGTCTGCATCTCAACGGGAATACCATAATCGTGGTTACGCACGAGCCGGATATTGCGCTTCACGCCAACCGGGTGATCCATATCCGCGATGGGCAAGTCGAAAAAGAAGTCATCACTTCCAGTGCTACCATAAATGATTTTTGAGAACCTGAAATTGGCATTGGCGGCGCTCTGGTCGCACAAACTCCGCACGGTGCTCACCGTAATTGGTGTCGTGATCGGCGTCGCTTCGGTAATTGCCATCATTTCGACGCTCGATGGTATGATGTTGCGTATCACCAGCATCTTTGATGAGATGGGCGCTTCGACTGTCGCAGTGACCCGCTTTGGAATGATCACCTCTCACGATGAGTGGATCAAAGCACTCAAGCGAAAACAGATCACCGTTGAGGACGCCCGCGCCATTGAGATTTCCTGCACGCTTGCCGAGGCAACAGGTCTGGCCATTGAAGGGCACGTCAGGAATATCAAACGGGGAAACAAACCGCTTTACGCCATTTCGGTAGTGGGGTACTCGGCCAGCGTGTCGCGAATCTACAATCTGGATATTGCGGAAGGACGTTTCTTTACGGAAATGGATGATGAGCACCGACGGAAGGTGGCGGTTATCGGCCAGGAGGTCAAGGACAAGCTGTTTCCCTACGAAGACCCGTTGGACAAAGAGATTATCGTCGGTGACGAGAAGTTCACAATCATTGGAATCGGCGCCAAGAAGGGCTCGGTTATGGGGGAGAACCTCGACAGGTATGTCTATCTGCCGGCTCAGACCATGTTGAAAATGACGGGAATGCATCAGGATATCAGCATCCTGGTCAAGATGCGATCCGAGTCGAGCATGGATCAGGGTATGGATCAGATTCGCGCCATCATGCGCGCCCGTCGTCATACGTCTTATCACGATCCCGATGACTTCGCCCTGATTACCAAAGAGGCGGTGATGGGCTTTGTGGATAATTTCACTGGAACGGCGCGTCTCGTGACTGTTTCGATTCCGTTTATTTCTATCGTCGTTGCCGGTATCGTCGTCATGAACATCATGATGGTGTCGGTGACGGAAAGAACGCGCGAAATCGGAATTCGCAAAGCGGTGGGAGCTCGCAGCAGACATGTTCTGGGACAGTTCCTGCTGGAGGCCTTGATGATGTGCCTGCTCGGAGGAGTGTTAGGACTCGCGGGGGGGTTGGGTATTTCCAGCATTGCGTCCGGCTACATGGGGCTGCCGTTTGTAATCTCGGTCCTGGCGGTCGTTACCGGATTTACTATTCCCACAGTTATCGGTCTCGTGTTCGGTATATATCCGGCATGGAAGGCGGCCCGGCTTGATCCGATCGAAGCGCTGCGGTTTGAATCATGAATATTTTCGAAACCAAAGAAGGCATCATTCTCGCATTTGATTCGATTCGCTCGAACAAGTTTCGCGCCTTCATGACCATTCTCGGAGTAATGATCGGCGTCAGTTCGGTGATTGCCATGGTGGCACTGATCCAGGGGCTGAATTCGGCTGTTGCTACCGACATTCAAGCGATGGGTTCCAATGTCATTTACATTACGAAGTATCCATTCAACACGAACTGGGACGAACTCACCGACAAGGAACGCAATCGCGAGCCGATCACGCTGGCGGAAGCCAATGTCATCACGGAATTGTGCCCGTCGGTCGACGGCGTGGCGCCGCAGAATCACTATTGGCGCCCTGGCGGAAATGTTGCCAAGTATAAGGAAAACACTTCGCGGAGTACCAATCTGTTCGGCACCAGCGTCGATTATCCACTGGTCAATAATCACTATGTCGCCAAAGGACGTTTCTTCCTGGAATCCGAGGATCGCCATCGCGCCATGGTGTGCGTAATTGGATCCGATCTGGCAACGACCCTCTTCACTCGCAATGATCCGGTTGGAGAGCAAATTCTGTTTAACAACGTCAGACTGAGAGTGGTCGGAGTTATGGAAAAACGCAAGACCACCTTCGGCGAAGGTCAAGACAACATGGTCATTCTCCCGTATGGTACATTCCACAAGCTTTTCCCTTGGGAGAAGGAACTATTTCTTGCGGTTAGAGCCCGCACGGCCGAATTGATGAATCCGGCCCAAGATGAAATTCGTCAGGCGTTACGGCGGTTGCGGGGCGTTAAGTACAGCGATCCGGACGACTTCGCAATGGCTACCCAGGAATCGATTCTCGGTTGGTACAAGGATATTACCAAAGGAATCTGGGTTGCGATGATTTCGATTTCGGCGGTCGGTTTGCTGGTCGGTGGAATCGGTGTGCTCAATATCATGTTGGTTTCCGTCACGGAGCGAACGCGCGAAATTGGCGTTCGCAAAGCCATCGGCGCGCGCCGCGCCAATGTCTTCTTCCAGTTCCTTGTGGAGGCGATGACGCTGTCCGGCACCGGAGGTGTCATAGGAATTGTGTTTGGATTGTTGGCGGCGTTCATCATATCTGCTGTCTCACCCTTGCCCATGGTCGTTCCGATTCTCGGCATTATCGTGGCCTTCTCACTTTCCGTGGGTATTGGCCTTGCTGCCGGCGTGATACCTGCTTATCGCGCAGCGTCGGTCGATCCGATCATCAGTCTGCATTACGAATGAAATTGTGAGCTCGATATCATTCGAACGCCCCCGCCTTGCAGATACATAACGCACTAATGATTGCTTGAAGCTGCTAACCTTTGCGGTTCGCCGATCTCCGCTCGCCGCTTGTGCAATGGGCATTTTTCCTTGATCGTGAAGTCACCCAGGAATATCTCGTCGCGCGTTCGCGGACAAAACGGAGTCGCCAGCTTGCCCGATTCGACGCACACCGTATCATGCACAATACCGGGCGGCTCGACAAAATTCTCAATCGGAAGTGAATCGACTGCCGCCGTCATAAAGTCGGTCCAGATCGGCAGCGCATTCATGCTGCCCGTCTGATTATGCCCCAGCGACGTCTTGTCATCAAATCCAATCCAGCAGCCGGCCGTCACTTGTGCCGTGTAGCCGACAAACCAGGCATCACAGAAATTGTCCGATGTTCCGGTCTTGCCACCGGCGGGGCGATAGAAACCGCGTGATCTCGCGCCGGCTCCCGTCGCTCCCGAATCATCCATGACCGACTGCATCATGCTGACAGTCATGTAGTCAACCGCCGGCGGAATGGCCACCTGGCGAGTTGAAGAGCTGTTTTCCTCCAGCAGGTTGCCGTAGCGATCCACGACCTTCGTGATAAAACGCGGTTCGACATGAATGCCGCCGTTGGGAAAACAAGAGTACGCACTTACCAGCTCCAAGACCGTCACTTCGGAAGTACCGATGGCCAGTGACGGATTCGGTGTCAGCGTGCTGCGAATTCCCATCTTGTGCGCAATCTCAATCACCGGCTTGGCGCCCACCATTTGCAAGAGCTTGATGGCAATGAGGTTTCGCGACCGCGCCAGACCGGTACGCAACGACATGGCGCCCTGAAACTCATTATCGAAATTCTGTGGGCTCCATTCCGTCGATCCGGGTATCGTAAGCACGATCGGTGTGTCGTAGAAGATATCACAAGGATGATAGCCCTGCGCCATCGCCTCGGTGTACACGAAGGGCTTGAATGCCGAACCGGGCTGACGCTTGGCTTGCACCGCACGATTGAACTTGTATTTGCCGAAATCCTTGCCGCCGATCAGTGTGAGTATGTCGCCGGTCTCATTGTCAATCCCTACAAAGGCGCCTTGAATCTGCTTGAACTGATACGCTTTCTTGTGCTTCAGGCTGTCGTAGACTACTACCGAATATTCCGGATTGCCCAGCCACTTGGTGCGTTCGATTCTTGTCTGAATCGAATCAAGTTGAATCTTCAGTGAGTGCTCGGCTATCTTTTGCAGGCGCGAATCCAACGTTGTGTATACGTTCAACCCGCCCTTGTAGAACTGCTCGTCGCCATATTTGTCGGTCAGGTATTGACGTACCATCTCGGTAAAATAGGGCGCCGCGCCGGTGGCATTCTGTGAGAGATCCAGCTTGATCGGAATGTTCCGCAGACTGTCGGCCATATCCTTGCTGATGTATCCTTCCGACTCCATTCGGCCTAGCACGTAGTTTCGTCGTTGCAGCGCGCGATCGGGATGATCAATAGGGGAATACCGCGACGGCGCATTTACGATCGCCACCAGTAGTGCGCCTTCCTCGATCGTGAGCGCTTCGGTGTTCTTATTGAAATAGTTTCGCGCCGCCGTCTCTATTCCGTACGCTGAGTTGCCGAAGTAATAGAGGTTGAGATACATCTCCAGAATTTCATCCTTGGAGTACGTGCGCTCGATCTTCAGTGCCGTCAGCGCCTCTTTGAACTTGCGCTCCATCGAAATTTCGCGATTGAGAAATAGCATACGCGCAAGCTGCTGCGTTATCGTTGAGCCGCCCCCGGAACCGAATCCGAAAAACACGTTCCGGAACAAGGCCCGCATAACACCGCGCCATTCAACTCCCCAATGCTGATAGAACTTGTCATCCTCGGTGGCAATCAGTGCCTGGATTACGTATGGCGGGATCTTGTTATAAGGCACCAGAATTCGGTTCTCGTAATGGAATTTCTGGAGCACCACGCCATTGCGATCATATATGGTAGTGACTACCGGCGGTTCGATATTGTAGATCTGTTCAATCGACGGTAGCTCGTTCTTGTAGGCATAGCCCAGCGACACCGCCACCGATATCCCGACCAGCACCAGTAGCGCCAGCACCAGATAGTACTTTACCGGGAACCTGATATCTCGAAAATCAAACATCTTCTCTCGTTGTTTTACCGATTGCCCCTTCAAACGTTGCGTCAATGTGTGGGTTAGACCTGTATCGGTCAACAAAAATCAACCGGCTGTGGCCGATTTCTATTGTCACGTAACTTGTGACATGGTAATTTGTTACGATGTTCTGTTTAAGTTCCACTTTCTGTTCCTGCGGTCGAGATCGGAAGGTTATCCAGCGAGTGTCCTGCTCCAGTTTCTGCAAAAGCTTGCTCATCTTATGAACCCGACATCCCGTGTCCAAGATTGGGCAGAAGCAATTCTGGCGCGTATAACTATCGAATGAACTGGCTCATTCCGGTTGCCTATCGCTACTATCATGGACGTCAAGAAGATACCTTGACCGGTTCTCTGGAATTTTCCCCGCGTTTATTTGCCTCAGATTTGAACAGCAGATACGGGCAAGCGAACCCAATCGGCACACCGTTTGCGCACTACCCTCCGGAATGGAAGGAGGGATTTTGAGACACCACAGACGAATCGCCACGATCACATTATTCGCGAACCTGCTGATCTTTGTCTCAAGTCTTTACGCCGACAATTCAGCCGTCCTCAAGCAACGGTGGGAGCGTTGGCAGCAGCAGTCTGCCGAGATTCCTCGCACCGATGAATTCCTGACCACGATCGAGTCTCCAAATCTCTTCCCGAAATCCTATAGTCCGGCTGCCGCTGATATCAAAGTTAACAACGACGATGGCACGGCGACATTCAGGCAGCAGTACAGCGACATCGCTTATTTTCCCGATGGCAAAGGCGTGGCTGTTTGGGAAGATGAACGCAACGGCGAATGGGAAATCTATGCCCAGGGACTGACGTCGTCTGGTATTCCTTCGGGGTCAAATATTCGACTGATTCACAGCGCTACTTACTTTTCGCAACGACAACCGCGACTCGCGGTGAACGCCGCCGGTAAAATGGCAATCGTCTGGTCCGAGGGCGAATCGGGCTCTATCTATGCAATGATCTTTAACAGCAGTCTGACGGCGCTTACAAATCGAGTGAAGCTCAATGACAACCTGACCACAAACTCGGTCAACCTGCCTGTCGTCGCCGCGCTTGCCAACAGCCGATTCGCTGCCGTTTGGGAAGACGCTCGCAGTGGCGCGAATATTTTCGGTCAGACTTTCGATGACGCCGGCAATCTTATCGGCAGCAATTTCCAGGTCAACAATTCGGTGACCTCGCCGTACCGCCGTTCACCCGATATCGGAGCCAGTGGCGATACCACCTTCGCCGTTGTCTGGGAGGACGCCCGCGACGCAAATCAACACGTCTACTTCCGCATCCTCAAGAACGACGGCACGCCTATCTATTCTGATATGATGTTGGAATCAAATTTCCCGGCCGACATACAGTTCAATTCCCAGGTCAGATTCATTCCCGGCAAGGGTTATCTCGCGGGATGGATATCGACTCGCTACGCCGGACAGAGCGCGTACGCACAGGTGATCTCGGCGTCGTCCGTGCCGATGGATACGAGTTTCCGCGTCAATAGTTCTCTCGCCGATATCTGCTGGGATCTGCGGTTTGCGACAACCCCGGATTCCGGTGTTGGCTGCATCTTTGCAAATTACGACTCAACCGCGACGATAGTGCTGCAGAAAGTGAACAAGCTCGGCAAACTCTCCGGTACAAACGTAACTCTTCAAGATGCAGGAGTGTTGGAAGAACGCAATTTTCCGGCCCTCGCTTTCCGACTGACCGGCGTCAATGCCATCTGGACCGACTACCGCAACGGCAACGCCGATATTTTCCTGCAACGTCTCGATCCCACATTCCTCAGAGTTGCGCCTAATCTGCTGCTCAACGACGATCAGTCCGGCTCGCAGCAATATTCTCCCGACCTGAGTTGGTTGCCGCAGGGGGCCAACGCGATCGTCTGGCAGGACTGCAAGAATGACGCGGGTGACATCTACCTGCAGCGGATCAGTCTTGCCGGTTCGCCGATTGGATTGGCGACACGCCTCAACGACGATGCCGGCAACAGTCTGCAGGCGGCGCCGCGTATCGGCACCTCGACGAACGGCGCCATGGTTGCAGTCTGGGAAGATAACCGTACCGCAACCGGCATTGCCGGCAGAAACATATTTGCCCAGCGCGTTGCCAGTAACGGTTCAATGACAGGTGCTAATCTTATCGTCAATAGCGATGGTACATCGGCGCCAAAATCACAACCAGACATTGCGGTAGGAAATGACGGAAGTTTCAAAATTGCGTGGGCCGATGAGCGTTCCGGCAAAAAGCAAATCTATATCCAACGTTATAACACCTCCGGCATTCCGGATGGAGCCAACCAGCTTGTCGCCGATGTTCCGAGTGCATCGGGAAGTTTCGCCCCGCACGTCGGTACGCGCAGTGACGGCTCATTTGTAGTGACGTTCCTGTCCATCATCGGCAGCAATCAGACGCTGTACTTCCAGAGATTCAATTCCACCGGTCTTCCTGTCGGCGACATGCATATGCTCGATATCGACACGACACAAGTAAAGGTTCTGGACGGGGACATCTTCGTGCATGACTTCAAGGGCAGCTTTTACATTGCCGCAATTCTATCAACGAGCACCGGCGACGTCATCAAATGGTATCGTTATGGATTCAACGGAAATCTCGAACTTGCCAATATTCAGGTCTCCGACGTGACCGGCGCGAATTTCGCCGACGTCCGAACTAATGGTGATATCGACGACGGCATTGTGGTGTCGTGGAGTGATCAAAGGTCGGGAATTCGTCGCGGTTACTTTCAAGTAATGCGCGAGGACGGCAACCATATCGGCATCAATACACCCATGTCATCGTTTGCCAGTCCGGTTCTGGAGCAGCAGCCGGTAGCCGTGTTGAACAACGGCTTTGTCTTCGGTACCTGGATTGACAACCGCAATCTCGGTCGCGGGTTTGACGTCTTCCTCAATCACAGCCAGTATACTTCGACCGACGTTGGTGGAACCGAGGCCACGCTGCCGAAGCAGTTCGACTTGGAGCAGAATTACCCAAATCCCTTCAATCCCGAGACTGTCATTCGCTATTCTTTGCGAGCGTCAGAACCGGTCAAGCTGACAGTCCTCAACACGCTCGGACAGCAAGTGCGGACTCTTGTCGATGATTATCAAGTCGCAGGAACTCACACGGTCACGTGGGACGGCAGGTCGTCCGAAGGAACGTCGGTCGCCAGCGGCATATACTTCTACCGACTTCAGGCAGGCGACTATTCTGAAACTAGGAAGATGACGCTGCTCAAATAGGCGCCGCGCCAGCGACGCTCAAGCCCCCATTATTCGATGCGCTCTGATCGCCAGCAAATTGTAGAACATCAACACGCTCGCCACGTTGGCAACAATCCCAACCGCATCGAAAATCAAATACAGTGGAACTTTGATCGCCAGCGGTGGGGCCACAAGGTAATCGAAAAGAAACAGGGGCAGGCCGACGATTCCCACGACCATCACCAATACAATCTGAAATAGAAACACGTTCCACCAGTTGCCGCGAACCATGTCGTAGCTCTCGATGAGACTGCTGATGATGCGGCGGTCGGTTACGGCAATGGCCTGCAGAAAGCAACAGCCGAAGATGAAAAAGATTATGCCGGGAATAATCAACACCAACAGACCGGCGAAGACCGTGATGAAGAGAATGATCGTCGCGAAAACTGCTGTCGGGAATTTGATGATAGAATGCAGAAATACTTCATAGAACACTTTGGGCGATCCCCCCACCCGAAAGCGAGCCGCCATCATGACGTTCAAGGTGGCGAATAGCCCGAGGAACCCGAAGAAGATTGCCGACAACATGAGGTTTCCCGTATTGCCCAGTTCCCCCTGCGGTTGATCCGAGCCCGGCAGGGCGATAAGCTGCACTATTTGCAGAGGTGCTTGAATCGCGAGAAATATCATGGCAAACTGCCCGAAACCGTGGCGCAGAAGCTTCAGGGTATCGGTAAGGATTAGCCCCATGTCGAACCTGGGACTGACTGTACAGGGATAAAAGTCGTGGACTAAATGAGGGGGAGGAGCCGTGTACTCGTTCATCGAAAGTTGTTATTCCTTTTCCAATTCATCCAGCAACTCGACTGCCCGGCGCAGGTGGGGTATCACAATCGATCCGCCGACAACCAGTGCCACATTGAACACCTCAAAGAACTCCGGGCGGGTAATCCCCTCCTTCTTGCATTGTATCAGATGATAGGCGATGCAGTCGTCACAGCGCAGCACCATCGATGCTACCAGCCCCAGCAACTCTTTTGTGCGAGAATCCAGGGCACCGGGTTCGTAGGTACGCGAATCAAGGGCAAAGAAGCGATTGATCTGTTGGTGATGCTCCCCCAGAATGCGCTCATTCATCTTCTCGCGGTAAAGCCGGAACTGCTCTAATCGATCGGCCATAGAAACCTCCTGCCATCAATATAGAGCTTTGACGGGCTAACAGAAACAGAAATGTCCGGCTGACAATCACGCGCCAGGTCGTCCAATGTTTAGCAGGGAGCCGGTCCACCACTAAAAATGTAATTGATCAGGTACACTACATCCGAAATGTCAATCGCGCCGCTACAGTCAGCATCGCCCAGGAATATCGGATCCGGGGGTACTCCGGCCGAGAAAATGTAATTGATAAGGAATACCGCGTCAGAAATGTCAACTGCGCCGGATCCGTCGGCATCACCTTTGACATAAATGATCGGTGGCACATGCGTGAGCGTGTCGGCGAAAATCAGATTGGCGCCGTCCCAGTTGACAACCGCCAGGTCCTGTTTGTCGGAATACTTGTAGAAAAGCTCAACCGAATCGACCGGAGCATGAGCCAGCGAAACCCAGCCGGCATACAGATCGTTGCAGTATAGTCCCGGCAACAGTTTCATGCCGTCGCTGCGCACACTGTCGAGCGAGTTCATCGGATAATTCTGCACGTAGAACACTTTCTTCACGCCGTTTCCGGCACGCGCCGTCTTGTATGATTCAATCCCGTCCCGGTCGACATCGCACATGCGAATTTCCTCGATAACCGTCGACGTGCTCGATAGCCATACCGGCGACGTTGTCAGCACACCATTCACGTTTTCGTATATGGCAACGTTGTCCCACCAGCGGCCGGTCACCAGATCCTTATCGCCGTCCCGATCGACATCGTACCAACACACCGCCGAACCGTACCCGCTGGTAGCAGATTGCCAAACTGGAGCAGCACTAAGTTGGCCGCCGGTGTTCTTGTAGACTTTGAATCGGCCATTTCCGCCGGTCTGGTTATTGTCGGCGACTGCGAGATCGAGAAATCCGTCACCATCCAGATCACCCCAGGCCAGCGAATTGCCGGGGTTGACATCGGTCGAACGCCAACTCGGCAAGGTGTCCAGCACGCCGTTGTTGTTCGTGTAGAGCCAGACATGGCCTTCATCGCCGCAGAACGCCAGATCGAGATCACCGTCGTTGTCGACATCAGCCCAGCCTAACATCCATCATGTACATTGCGTCATGCGAATACCAGCCCGGCAACGAAGCGATCGTGCCTTCGTGGTTGAAGTAGATTCGTTGCCGCTCAGCGATATGATTATAACCCTCTCCTGCCGCAAAGGCGATATCCAGATCCCCGTCGCCGTCGACGTCGCCGAGATCGCAGGAGAAGCTATGCAGCGTGTCACCCGTCACCCATAAAGGTATGGCGTCGAAAGTTCCGGCGTTGCTCTTGTGCATTTTCGATTTTGTTGCTCCCCAGCCGCTGCGAATATAGTTCGAAATAAAGTACTCCGGATAACCGTCGGCATCGATGTCGCCAACAGCACAATGGCCGGAATAGTCATTGGCCAGCGTCGACCACGCGTGCGTGGTTTGGATGGCGCCAACATTATTCTGGTATATGTAGTCCTGTGCCGCTGCCATGTCGTTGCCGTTCGACACGAACATATCGAGATAGCCGTCGCGATTGGCATCCTCCCAGACCAGCCCTGTAGAATAAACCCCTGCTTCCGTCGATTGCCAAAACGGGCTCTGCTGATATGGCACCGCGGCAACAAGCATTATGGGTTGTAGAAGTGTCAGAATCGTTAGCCAACGTTTCAATCTATCTCCCTTCCGGTGGCGGGCCGCCTCCGAATATGTATCCTATCAAGTAGACTACATCCGAAATATCCACTGCCGGGTCGCCGTCAATTTGCATTGCCGCCGACCAGGGTTTTGGCGCCGGGCCGTCATTGAAAATGAACTGAATGAGGTAAACCGCATCGGAAATGTCGACGTTGCCGGAATTATCGACGTCGCCATTCACATAGGGCGCCGGTTCGAGCATGATCGACAGGTTCCTCGGACTCAAAACCTCATAAATCTCGGAACAGGTCTGATAGCCCTCACGCGACGCGATAATTCGATATCTTCCCGCCGGCTGCGACGCAATACCGAAACTGCCGTCAACGGCAGTCGAGGCCTGCGCACCCGATAGTGTGACAGTCACTAGTGAGCCTGAGTTGACCGGGCAATCATCGCTGGTAGTCACTGTTCCGCCGATGTCATAGAAGTTGGCTGTCGCGACCGTCATGCTGTCCCAGGCAGTGTTTCCATGCTGGTCACGAGCCCAGACTCGAACTCTGTATGTATCATTTGGCGCCTGCCCGGTCGCCCATTTGCCCGTCGTATCGCTCAATTCAACCAGCGAGTCGTCGTCATGATTGGTCAGTATTTCATAGAATACACGTTGATCGTAGTCACCGGCAGAATTGCAGGGGCCGGAGTTTTTGTAAATCACGTGCTGAACCTGATCCCACTGCAACAGGCCTGAGAAGACAAACGATGTATAGGGTCCCAGATGAACCGAATCGGAATAGATGTCGTAACCCATCGCATATGGTGATAACATCCAGGTAGGATGTCCGACCCGATCCAGTGCCTCCGCAACAATATCAACATTGCCATTCAGCGGTCCACCAATCGGGAAGAAGAAGTTGGTGTTGTCCTTACAGAACCGAAACGGCGCGCCGGGTCCGACATTGAGTATTACCGGTGCTGTGGTGTCCTCGGCATTGACCAGTTCATCCAGCGGATTTCCGACGAACAACCAGTCGGCTGTCCACGTTAGGCCGGCATTACGAATCTTCACGAAATGGCAATGGTGAAAGTCGGCGTTCGGCCAGGTGACAATGTTGCCGAGAAACTGCCCGCTGTCGACATGATCGCCTTCACTCACGGCGATAGTCTGGGCATCAAGATGAGCGTAGAGCCAGCCGTCGCAACTATCCGCGCCGTCACAATCGGCGATCGCAACACGCCAGTGCAAATCCGCTGCCGTGGTAAGTACGGCCTTCACCCAGCCCGATTTGACGGCGTATACCGGAGTTCCTGCCGGATGCAGTATGTCGATGCCGGGATGAAGATACGCCCCGCCGCCGTAATCCTGATACTCGCCATAACTATTGCCGATCGGCTGCGCCGAGTCAAACGGTTCGAACGGCCAGGGAATAACTGCATAAGTTGTGGAATTGATTAAGATTATGAACGATAACAGAACGATTCTATACACTGCGGCTCCGGAGTAGTAGCTGGCGAACCGCTTGAAATATAACAATTTTCGCCGATTTGGCAATCTAAATCTGGAGTGGATTAGTCGGCTGGAACGGTCGGATGAACGGCTGTTATTTGTCGCCTTCGTACCTGCGCCGATTTGGCACTTTAATGAAGCCAATCAGCCCCGCCAGCATCGCGATCAACAACGACGCCAGCGCCAAACGATAGTGAATCGTCTGCTGAAGATTGGTGGTAATTTCGACTCCCAGCGATGACAGCAGACCCAGTGTCATTCGTCCCAGCGGCATATCTTGCTTGCCAATAAGTGCGATTACGCCCCAGATCAAAGGGCCGACTGTCGCGGCCGATCTGCCCGAAAGGGAATACAAGCCATAAAACTGCCCCAGCTTCTCCTTGGGGACGAGACTGTTTAGCAGTGGGCGCGCCGTCGTCCAAACCGCGCCAAGAAATATTCCCACAAACCCGCCGACGAAATACAACAGGGTCTTGCTGCTGATAACCACGCCGACTGACAGCACCAGCGCCCAGCCGATCAGGGCAATGATCAGCGCATTCTTCGGCTTGATCCAGTCCGTGAGGTAACCGAACAAGAACGACCCTCCGAAGGCAAATGCCGTCGACGAAATGAAGAGTATCCGCTTGTCCGCCTCGACAAAACCGACCACCGCTTCAGCGTAGACCGCCATGAAGACAATTGTCGTGGCGATCGCGTCCTCAACCAAAAAGTCACTGATCAGGAATCGCAACACACCCGGATAATCGCGAGTCTCCTTCAAGGTCAGGCGCATGCGTTTGAGATAGCTTTCATCTTCAGTGCCCGCCGCCTGCGTATGTCTCCGCTCCCTGATCCAATAGAACGCCGGCAACGCAAATAGCAGGAAGAATACGCCCGTCGGCAGAAACGCGTATTCGCGTCCCGTCATTGTCGCCGAAAATGTGCCATTGACAAACGGCACCACCAGAAACAATCCCGCAATCGCTCCGGCATATCCCAATGCCACACCAATCCCAGACACCTTGCCCACATTGCTTTCGTCCGACACATCGGCTAACAACGAGTTATAGAATGTGCTCCCGCCCTCATAGAAGAAATTCGCCCCCGCAAAACACAGCAGCGCCAACATCGCGGTAACCGTCACGCTCAGGTGCATAATGGCCACC
This sequence comes from uncultured bacterium, assembly GCA_963726455.1. Classification (GTDB taxonomy): domain Bacteria; phylum Zixibacteria; class MSB-5A5; order CAIYYT01; family CAIYYT01; genus CAIYYT01. The sequence goes on along the minus strand of CAVSCK010000004.1, from coordinate 835,008 downwards.
AGCGACAGCAGAATAGTGAACAACACACAGAGCACCGTGAACTGCCGCAGGCCCCGCACCTTGCCTGCCGTGTGGTCGGCCTTGCGTCCCAGGCCTGGCATGGTCAAAGCCACCAATACCATTGACACCGAGTACGCGACCGAATACCAGATGTCTTCCACTCCCAGCGTGAGAATGATCCACGGCGAGAAGTAGAAGGTCACGATGTTCATCGAGAAGATCGTGTTGGCGAAATCGTACATCCCCCAGGCGAACTGTGCGCGCCTGAGACGGCCTCCCTGAATTTCCCGGCTGTTGCTTGTCACGAATTCATTCCGACCGGTCGTAAGGACTTGGTCTGTCTGTAATCACAATCCCAATTGTTCGGCAATCGAACGCATGCCATCCAGCGCCAAAGTCATGAACTCTTCCATTGTCAGCCCCAATTGATCGCACTTGGCGATGGCATCTCGTCGCGCGCCCATTGCAAAACGCTTATCTTTGAATCGCTTCAATATCGACTTCACTTCCAGCTGGTCGAGCTTTTTCGATGGATGCATCAGGACTGCCGCGGTAATCAAACCGGTAGTCGGATCGGTAGCATAAATTGCCCAATCCATGCGCGACTGGCACTCTACATGCTCGGCGTGCGCCTGAATCGCGTGAATCATTTCCGCATCGATCTCCGGATAGGCGGCCAACCACTCCTTGGTGAGGAACGTGTGGCGCTCCGGTGAGTTCACCGTTTCGGCATAGTCTAGATCATGCAAGAGTCCGACCAGCCCCCAGCGTTCGACATCCTCATTGAAGTGCTGGGCCAGACGGCGCATAACCGCTTCGACGCTGATAATATGCTTGATCAAATTCTCTTGCTGTATCTTCTCACAAACCAATTGATAGGCGAAGTCGCGGTTCATAAAACCCTCAAAAGCTAATCAATGAACGCCCAGGTGAATCCCCACCAGATCGCACGGCCGGGCTGGTTGTAACCACCGGCAAAATAGTTAACGTTGAGTAGATTCGTGTAGTTGTAAAAGAAATGAAAGCTCTTCAAGTCGAACCCCAGGTATGCTTCAGCGACGAAACGTGCTCCGTCGTTGCCGCCGAGCAAATTGCGCGTCTCCGAGCGAAACCGCCCGCCGATCGCGCCGTTGACCATGATCTTGAGTTTATGTATCGGAAAACGAATCCCTGCGTACCCTGAAGCTATCTGGCGCGGTCCCTCCGCATAATCAATGGCGCTGTGGTAAACATGCCGGAACGCATATGCGCCCTGACCGAAGATCCCATGAGGCAGGGTCAGCCGCGCGGACACCGAGGCATATACCAGATTGCGATCCGCCGCGGTTGCGCGGTAATCGCCTTTGGCATACTGGCTGAAGTCGACATCCCAGATCGGAAGACTCCGGAAATTGGCATAGCCGACGCGAGCCGAAGTTGACAGCACGTTGTTGAACTTGTACTGTAGCATTGACTCCAGACTGTTAATGTATCCCGATTCAAGTTGATCGTCGCCACTGATGCGGTAATCCGGAATCGTGTCTTCCAACTGTCCGAACACGGGTCGCAGATAAAGCATCTCCGGTTGCGGCATCGCAACAGTGCGGGACGCCATCAGCGACAGTGCCCGCAAACTATCGAAGCGATACTCAACACCGACCGTTGCGCCCGGTTTGATCTTGAGATCGGTGGAGCCGCGCAGGCTTGCGGAGGCATAGCCGTTGACTTGCGGCAACAGCCCGACGATTTCGCCGGCGACCGCATTATAGTAGATTGCATTGTGGGCTTTGCTGTTTTCCGTGTATTTCAAATATCGCACGTCTCCGCCGAGTTCGAAGAAGTTGTGCTTGCCTTGAATCTGCTGCGACAGATGCCCGTCCAGTACCTGAAATCGCTGGTGGGAACCGAGTCCCGTAAAGTCGATTCGCTGATCGTCGGCGCGGTACACCAGCGAACCCCGATAGTTGACCTTCTTACTTGCATAGTAGGAAAAACGCCCGAAAATGCCGGAATAGTTGTCGCTCAGCGCTCCCGGCGTAAACGTGCTAAGTGCAGCGTACTGCTTGTCGCCGTTCAGCCGGTCGATGAACAAGCCGACTGTCGCATCGAGTCCTTGCGCCAATCGTGGCTGGCTCATCAGGCGCAAGCGCGTGAGATTGGCGGCAGAATACGATTGCACTTTATTGCGCTTGATAAACGTTCCGTCGGCGTTCACAATACCCGCCGGGCCAAAATGATTCTCGAACGTAAACGTTGTATTCGCAAAGCCGCCGGTGCCACGCGTGACATAGATCTTGCTGAGTGACGTATCGCTATTCGGCAACTGAAACTTCTGATACACGACAAACGGTCTGCCGAATGGCGATGCTGCTCCGGCCAGTGCCGGTGACAGCAACCGATAGCCGTTGGCATACTGCATCCGCGTAAGTTCCTCGCCGCCCGGCCGGGGAATCGGATTGGCGAACGACTCATCGCCAACTAGCGGGTCGACGCACGACATCGTCGAGGCCGGCATTCCGAGCGGATTGACCGTCTCGAATTCGCCCCAGTCCGAGGATGAAAAGCGAAACAGCATGGGATCGTAATAGAACCGTGACGACATCTGTGGCAGGTCCAGATCAAGCGCAGGTTGCTTTTCAGCGCCGAACATCAGCGTTATCAGACTATCGAGATAAGGAGTCAACTTGGCGAACTCCCGCACCCGCGCCGGCGGCTTCAGCAGGGCAGGGGTTACGAATGTGGTGTCGGCTGTCCCGGTGGTATCGATCTGGGCCGCTGAATCCGGGCGAACGATCTGCGTGGAATCCGTCCTGGTCGTCGAATCAGGAACCACGACGCGTGTAGAATCAGCGGCATACAGCAATATCGGCAGACTGCAAAATAAGAGCAGATAACTTGGAAATCGCCTCAATCCTTCAAGCTCCCTGACAGATTGCCCGGCTGTAACCGTCGGTGATCACTGTCTTCTCAAGCTTCAATTAGCTGAGCCGGAAGATACCGACTTTTTTCAATTTTGCAAGCAGGGGAAAGAGCAGCACGAAGAAGAGAATATTCGAAACAATAGTAATCAACGCAAACCCGGCTGACATCGTTAGCCGCGCCCAGAAAGGGCCGAACAGCCAGGCATCGGCCAGCGACACCGGTACCTGATAAATCAGCGCCGTCAACAAACCAAGCAGAGCCAGCGGAATCAGGGAGCGACCATAATCATCGAACCCGGTACGCCCGGAAAACAAGCCGCCCAGTCCGCCAATAACCATGTAGGCGAATACCTGTGCCACCAGAATCGGCAGCATCGCCAAGCCGTAGGGATTAAACAGTGAAATCAACAGCGCGCTCACTACACCTGTCAGAGCGCCGCCGGTAATGCCTAAATAATAGCCGGCGAAGAACACGAGAAGTATTGACAGCGTGGCGTTCGGTATGGTCATCAAGACAAACGAGCCGACGTACGCTAGCGCCGCAAAGACGCCAATCGCCGCGACTCGTTTTGCACTCAACGAACTACCAGTACCTTGAAGTGTTGCTCCGATCCGCCGAACCGCACCTGCACGACATAGACGCCCGATGCCACCTGCTGATCATAGTCACTGTTCGCATCCCACTGCAATTGATCGAGCGTGGCTTGCGGGACGGTCTTTGATGTCGAAAACACTTTCTCACCGGCCGTCGTGAAGACATTCATCGTGACATTGCCGCCGTTGATCGTCTTGACATATACTTTCAACGATGCCTGATCGGGATCGCTGCCGTTCGGGAATATCTTGGACGGTCCATAGGTGATCTGGTCATTGGTGATCGGAATTGAAGTGTCAGCCACGGCAAATTGGTAAGCGTTCCGGCTCCAGTGTAAGGCCGGATTGACCAACGTCGGAACGATCAAAATATCCGTGTAAGCGTGGAAGTCCTTTTCCTCGAATGTCTCTTTGTTTGTGTGAAGCACGTCGTCGATCCAGATGGCGCTCGACGGGTCGGTGGAGCTGTAGGCAATGGCAGTTATGCGCCAATCTGAGGCATCACCTACTTTGGAACCGTCGAACGTAAACGTGAGTACGCTATCCAGCGTGGAAGTTTTGAAATCCAGATAATTAAAAGCGAAGTCATCGGGATAGAATTGGAATCCCCTGGTATCAGGCATCGAGATCGGGTATTGACTAAAAGTGCGAATGTATGGCACGTTCGCGTTGACATTATTCAGAGCCGAGTCAGGAATCGCCGGATAGTTGGATGCTTCTCGATAAAACTGGCCTGGCCGCGTGCGCGCGCCGGTGAAAAAGAGCCAGCGGCTATATTCGGTCCAGGCATGGGGCATATCAATCTGCCCACCGGTCATTTCGGCAAGCGCACTGCTAAGTGCACTCTCGAGGAAATTTCCTCCATTGACATCGCCACAATGCTCCCAGGCTTTTCTTACGATGTCCCTGCCAAATCGTTGTGAAAGATACATGGGGAATACACCTGCGCCGTATGGATAGTTGGGTTCCCACACACCGGTGGTTTGCCAGAATCGCAGAGAGCGATCGATATGCGGGAAATATGATGGAAGGTAGTAGTAATAGTCATTTACATTATTGTATGTTTCATCTTCCGCCCAGACCGCCGACATTTCCATCCAGTATCCATTGCGCCCAGCACATATGGGATCAGTGCAATCCTCAATACCATCGTACCAGAACTGAAGCGCGTGCAGGAACTCGTGCGCAATTGTGACCTGTAACGCTTCAATCGGTCGGTGGGCATATCCCTGGAACGTTTCGTAGTGATTCTGGAGTTGCATCCAACTTGTCGCCCTATAGTGGGTGCCGTCAACTATGACCGTATCGCTCATGGTAGCTCCGTAATACCCGGCGCCAAGGTGACCGACATAGATGTCATACCCCGGTCCGTCACCCCATACATACGCGCTGTCATTGAGCGGTTCGTGAAAGCCAAGCGAATCTATATGATGCACCCAAACTGAATCCGCTATTCTGGCAACGATCTCAGCGTAGTCAGGAACACCGTTCGCGTTGGCATCACCAAAGGTCTGGTTGATTTGGTCCTGGTTGCCCGGAGTGTTGTTGTAATGAATGACAAAGCGACCCGACGCTGAGCGGAACACTAGCGGCAGGTCGGACCAATATGGCCTATGGGCGTAGGTCATGATCCCCAGTGCCTTGCGGTATTCTTCAGGCAGTCCTTGCGCCAATCTCATGATTGGAGTTCCGCATTTGACAAACTGCACACTGTCGGTCCCGGCCGGCTGGCCTGTCAGCGCCGTGGAGCTATTTGCGTACGGAAAATACTGCTTGATCTGGTTGTAAGTATCCAGCGCCTCGTCGGCATAGCTCACAGAGGGAACAAGGATAAGTGCGAATAGTAGGGCAGTGAGTACGTGGGTACGGATTGTCACGGCAACTCCTTTCAGATCATTTTCATTTGCCACGGGCTTCCAGGTAGTCCTTCATGCGTGCAAGCACCGAATAAGATACGCGCTGATTTCCCATTTCCGAGCGCGGGTCGTTGCGACCATGCCAGTCGGACCCGCCGGAAACCAGCAGACTGTTGCGCGTGGCCATCTCTTTGTAATGACGTACCTGGGCCGGTGTGTGTTTAGAATGATAGACTTCAAGGCCATCCATGCCGACCCCCTTCAGAAACGCGATCGCATCGTCGCGGCGCGTTGAGCCCGGATGCGCCATCACCGCGATACCGCCCGCCTGATGCACCAGTTCAATCGCTTCCGCCGGTTCGAAATGCGTCTTGGGAACATAGGCCGGAGCATGGTAGCCCAGATAACGGCTGAAGGCCTCGTCAAACGTCCTGCACATACTCTTCCTTCAGCAGGGCATCGGCGACGTGTACTCTGCCGATCGTGGCGTCCTTGGCCATGCGCTGTACGGTCTCCATCTTCAGATCGATCCCCAGCTCGTTCAGCTTCTCTACGATCAGGATGCCGCGTTTGAGCCGTTCCTGCTGATAGAACTTCACCTTCTCGACTAGCGGCGGATAGGTCGGATCGACGAAGTAGGCCAGCATGTGAATGTCGACGCCCTGATAATGGCATGACAATTCCACGCCGGTTACGAACTCGATACCGTCGGCGTATTTCCGCGCCTCATCGATCGCCGACAGACTGTCGTGGTCGGTGATCGCCATCGCCGACAATCCGGTTTCGTGTGCACGCTGCATCGTCTCCTCAGGCGTACACGATCCATCGGAGTGATGCGTATGTAAATGCAGATCGATTAGTTTTTCCGGCATCCGATTTTCTCAAGCACGATGTCGCGCGCGATTTTCGCTTTGTTCCTCAGCCGCTGTCAGAATCTGCCGTGCTTCTCGATCTATTTCCTCGGCAATCGCCTTGTCCGCAATGCCCGGCAGATTGATTTGCACGTTGTAGAACGCCCCTTCAACAGCCGTCCGTGCCATCAGCGAGCCGACACCGGCGTCGCTCACCGAATTGACGTTGCCGATCTTCGCAATCTTCAATTGCCAGATCAAGCGCCTGCAACGACTTGTTCATAACTTCCAGAGGCGTACGCGTCGCCATGATCGTTGCTTTCTGAATTGCCTCCTGCGCGCTGCTTCTGTTGTTCCTCAGTTTCTTTCGGCAGTTTCATCGCCGCCATCACGTCATCAAACGCTGACGCGTCGCGCTGCACCAATTCGTATAGCTCATCCTTCAACTTGTCGGTTCTGACTCAGAATCGCCGTCACCTGATCCTGCACTTCGGCGTATTTCTTCTTGCCGAGCGTCAATCGGCAGACCATCGAAGCCAACGCCTGCCGCCAGCGATCCTGCCGCTGCCGACACCGAGCCGCCACCCGGAGCAGGGGAGGATGACGCCACACTCTCCACGAATGTCGATAGTCCCTGACTGCGTCGCCTGGCCTTCCGTCGCCTTGTTCAATCGTTCTTCAAGAATCTGTTCTTTGCTGAAATTCTCCAGCATCAGATACCAGCGCGCCGAATTGGTGATCGCCTCACTCGGCACCAGTCCGACGATCTCGGTCGACGTCACCATCGTACCCCAGCGCGCCGCCTCCGACTTGATCGTCTCCAGCACGCGGTAAAGCGGTGTCTGCAGGTAATTGATCATGTTCATCGACACCTGCACGCAATTGCGGTCGGCGATCTCAAATCCCAGCGCGCGGCAGAACGCAAATCCGCCGGTGTTTGAGCGAATCGCCTTGGCAATCCGTTTGGCGATATCGACATTGTTGGTGCCGAGATAGGCATTGAACGCAATAAGCGGAAACCGCACGCCGATCGCGATCGCGCCCGCCTGCTCGTGCACCTTGCGCGGACCATAATCCGGCGCCAGTTCCGGCTCGGTCGCGATCTTGGCCTTGATTCCTTCATACTCGCCATGCTTATTGCGGATATTGGGCAAGCTCTGGCGCTCCAGCCGTGTCGCCGCCTGATCGTACAGATATACCGGAATCTGCAATTCGCTTCCCACCTGTTCGCCAAGTGACTTTGCCAGCTCGATACATTCCTCGGTCGTCATCTCGCTGATCGGAACGAACGGGCAAACATCGGTCGCGCCCATGCGCGGATGCTCGCCCTTGTGCGTCCGCAGGTCGATCACCTCCGCCGCCTTCTTGATGCCAAGGAACATCGCCTTCTTCATCGCGTTCGGTTCACCCGCGACAGTTACCACCGCGCGGTTATGATCCTTGTCCATCTCCGAATCAAGCAGCACGACTCCGGGGACTGAAGTAATCGTATCGGTAATACTCTTGATGATTTCCGGACGTCTGCCCTCGGAAAAATTCGGAACACATTCAACAATCTTCGCCATCTCGTAACCTCAATAACACCGTTACCGTTTTCCCAATCGGTCCCGCACACCGCCCAGAGCAACGGCAACATGATTTCATGATGCCCGGCAAAATCGTAGCTCGTAGCTCCCAACAGGCGCGGGCGCTTGACAAAATTGTTTTGCGGTCGATAAAGACTGATCATATCAAAATTTGCTGTCGTAAATTTCGTAAACTTGGGATCCAGATTCCGCGCAATCGCGATCGCTTTCAGAAACACTTCCGGCAGAATCACCGCCGAACCGAAATTGAGCGCGACGCCGCCGTTCTTCAAGTGCCTCACGTTTTCACAGAATATCCGAAATCAATCTGCGATGCCGCTCCGGCCTTGGCGCCGTCATATCCCGCATGCGCATTGACAACATCGGTGCCGATTGCCACGTGCACCGTCGCCGGTATGCTTTTCTTCTGCGCAGTGGCAAAGACCGAAGTGTTGCGGTACTTGGCCTTACGTGAATTCATGAATTTGCCGGCCGCTTCGCCGAGTCCGATCTTGTCTTTCGCCGCCAGATAGAGAATTCCGGCATACAACTCGCCCGTTTCGCGAGTCATTCCAAATTGGCCTTCCGTGATCGCCGCTTCCACATCCTCCGATGTCGGCCCGAAGAACGCCAATTCCAGATCGTGAATCAATCCGGCATTGTTCGTCGAAATCTGCTGCGCCGCCCCGTTCTGCATAATCTCGCACAGTATCGGCGCCAATCCGACTTTTACCACATGCGCGCCGAACATCCAGAGAATCGGCTTACGCTTTTGTTGCGCAGTTACAATGGCGCTCGTCAGAGCCTTCAGATCGCGGGCCTTGAGAAGATCAGGCAGGGAATCAACGAAAGCGGCCACACCTTTGCTCTTGAGACTCAATGCCAACTCCGCGCGCTCGACCTTCGATTTGCGGTCACGGATGCTGTTGACTCTGAGTTTGCTGAAGTCGATTTGCTTCATACTACCAGTCCAGATTGCCCAATTTGTATTCTTCCAACTCGGCATAAATCGAACCGACCAAAATCTTGCTCTTCATCAGCACCGGCATCCGCAGGCGATCATCGGTAAGCCAAACCTTGATTTCGCCCTCCTGCTTGAACACACCGGCTGCTATCAGCATCGGTTCGACAACGATGCACTTGAACTCACCCGCCGGCACTTCGACCGTTTCGCGTCCAATTACGCGCACTTCGATCATCTGGCTCGTGTCTCCGGACATCGCCGGTACGTGTATGCTCGTGCCGACCTTCAGCGGCTGAGTACGCGCATAGTAAAGAACAGAAAGTTCATCGTTGGCAAACGGCAGAAGCGACACAGTATCGGGCTTGTCCGTACCCTTGCGAAATAAAGCGCGTTGATGGCGGGGTTCCAGAACGATCTCACGCGACGAATGGTACGAACCTTCGTGCAGTGCCTTGAAGAAGTAGCGCGAAAATAATCCATCGACATCCAGCTGACTTAATATCGTGTCGCGCACCTTGTAGAAATTGTCAAAGAAGCCGTTTGATGTAGTGTGTGACGTGATCCTGTAGCAGATATTGCCGTTGTAAGTATTCGTGTCGCTTACTTCCAGGTATGCCGTTCCCGCCGTGATCGGACCGTAGCCGATCGAAAACTTCAGCCGTTCTCCCAATCCAAATGCGTCGTTGGACACCTGCCGGGTGAGACTATCCTGTGCTGTGGCAGCCGCACTTTCCGGTTTGCCGCTCTCACCCTGAATGCTTCCGATCAGCAGCAACAGCGCCACGGCAATCGTCAGCGTCGCCGCCATAATTCTTTTCCTACTTATGATCAACCCTCCGCAAAATCTCCGGCAGTGACCGTTTGATTTCCCGCTCGATTTCCTCGAAGATACGTTGGTATTCTTCAGAAGTTCCTCCCAATGGATCATCCACTGAGTGTTCCAGATCGGCGAGCTCCTTCTCGGGAAAGCCCTTTACCATGTACAGCTTCTCGTCGGCGTCCGGGAAATTCCGCATGAACTCGTAATGATTGTCCGAAAGGGCGAACACCAGATCAGCGTCTTTGAACAGCTTGCCGGTCAACCGCTGCGAGTGGTGCTCGGAAATATCAATACCGTGATTTGCCGCCGTCTGCACCGCAGTAAGTGTGGCTGGATATCCGTCCAGAGTGCCGATCCCGGCCGACAAAACCTCCACATCCTTGTGGCCGCTCTCCGCGATCAATTTCCGCAAAATCCCCTCGGCCATGGGTGAACGGCAGGTATTTCCTGTGCAAACGTACACTATCTTATACATTCAATTTCCGTTGGTTTATCCAGTTATCTGCAAAATCTTTTCCCACGGTATAGAACCCTGTCGCAACAGTCTCGGTTCCTCGCCCGTCAAGTCCACTACCGTCGACGGAATACTCGGGCATTGGAGATCGCGATACAATATGAGTGTTACGACGTCACCGAGTTGCTCCGTGAGCATCGCCACGCTCGTGCAATCGGGCAAACCCGACTTGTTCGCTGAGGTCGCAATCAACGGACGCCCAACCTGGCCTGCCAATTCGCCAACGAACGCCTCGGAACTGACACGAATTCCTATCTTGCCGTCGTCGCCTACAACTCCCGGCCAGTGACTTCTCCTGCTCTTGACGACTATCGTCAGGGGACCGGGCAATAATTGTTCGATAACGCGGCGCGCATATTCTTGCTCGATTATGGCGTAACTTCTTATCGCTTCGATTGACGGCACGAATATTGCCGATACTTTGTCGAGTGGTCGCCCCTTGATGGCGTACAACTCACTTACGGCTTTGTCATTGAGGGCATCACAGGTCAGGCCGAAGATTGTTTCCGTCGGTATCACAACCTGATGTCCCTGCGAGATCAGCGCGACGGCTTGCTCCAGGACACCCGGTTCGGTGATTAAGCGGATTATCGCTTTCATTTCCTGCCACCGTTTTGACGTGACTGCACGTGCCTTAGGGTACTCCCCGGAAAGATTACTAGTGCTTAGTGTCATGATCCTCAGGTAACAGACTCTGCGCGAATACTAGCAGGAGACGCAGCTTGTTCGATTTCCTGCTATAGATATTTCTCAAGATTGGGGTCCTCTTTGAGGATGGCCAGCAACGCCTTGATATCGCCAACCTTGGTCTTGTGCGCCACCAAAACCACTTGATCGGTCTTGACGACCACCAGATCCGATACTCCCAGAGTTGCGATAATGCCGTCATTGGCATTAACCGCAGTGATTTCGTACGAATCGTGCAATATCGTGTTGCCGATGATCACGTTATTATCTTTGTCCTTGGGATTGATTCGCTCCAGCGCCAGCCAGCTACCGATGTCGTCCCAGATCAAATCACCCTTGATGACTACGACATTGGCAGCGGCTTCAAGTATCGCCACGTCGACAGAAATGTTCTCGGCGTTTTCGAACAATTTCTGACGGTAGTCACGCTCTTCTCCTGTGCCGATCTTCTCGGAATAAGCCATCAATTGTGAGTACATGTCTGGCTTGCACTGCGACACGGCTTTCAGGAATGCGGCTGCCGTCCAGATGAACATACCGGAATTCCACAGGTGCGATCTGCCTACATAATACTGCTGTGCCAGGGGGCGGCTCGGCTTTTCCTTGAATTGCTTTACTGTATAGCTGCTGATGCCGTTGTACGAATCGTAGAGTTGTCCCTGTTCGATATATCCATATCCGGTCTCGGGGCGAGTCGGATTGATACCGATTGTGATCAACATTTCATCGCGCTCGGCGATCGTCGCTCCGTACTTCAGTATCTCTAGCAGTCTTTCCTTGGGCTGGATGAAGTGATCTGCCGACAAAACCAGCATCGTTGCCTGGGGATCCTTCTTCGCCAGATGCGCCGCCGCAAAGGCGATCGCCAGGCAGGTATTCTTGCCAAATGGTTCGGCAAGTATATTCTGCTCTTTAACATTGGGGACGTGTTCGAGTATCTGATTTCGGATACTCTCACCGGTTACGATCACCGTTCTGTCCATGGGCACAAGGTCGGACACTCGCTCAATAGTGTCTTGCAGCATCGAGCGATTTGAGTAGATGTTGAGCAGTTGCTTGGGCTTCTCCTTAGTGGAGAAGGGCCAAAAACGCTCTCCCTTTCCACCGGCAATGATAACACCGTACATCATACTTTTCCAACCTCCTTACCAAACGGTCAATATGCCCTTTTGTTGGATAACTGTCAAGCAACAAGCTTGCCCTGCCCGACGGGTGTAAATCCTTGATACTTCAACCATCGCAGCCAGTTAGCAGCATCGAATTCGACAGCGTGCGGGGGCTCTGCGAGAAGGGCAGTCGGCTATTTCTTGATCCTAAGAATTAGAAATACCCAGGGACGGATCATCGACCACCACCCGGAACCTGCCTTGATTTTGGAATAGTTCTTCTTTTCCGGCGGGTAAGTCATCGCAACCGGCACTTCGGTTACCTTCAGGCCGCCCTTGATCACTCGGTAGTGGATGTAGTATTCCATTTCGTACCGCCCGAGCCAGTCCTGATCAATATTGATCGCCGCCCGACTGAATATATCCGTGCGATACGCGCGAAAACCGCAGGTGACGTCAGTGCCTTTGAAGGGCATGAACACATTAACACAGAAGGTAAATGCCTTGATCATCATCGCCCGCTTGAACGGCAGATTGGGGCTCGAACCACCCACCAAGTATCGTGAACCCTGGACGTAATCAAATCCGCGTTCGACAATCGGCTCCAACAGCACCGTGACCTGGTTGGGGTCCATTTTCCCGTTGCCCGCCATAATCACGATGGCTTCGTGTCCATGTTCTTTGGCGTATCGTAGCGATGTCTTGATTGATTCACCTACGCCTTTGTTTGCATCATGGCGAATCACGGTGAACGGGAATTCCTTCATTACAGCAGGGGAGTCGTCGGTTGAACCATCGTCCACCACCAGCACGTCCCACGCCGGCTGCGTTCCGAATTTCTGCAGCACATTGCGAAGTTTGCCCCCTTCGTTATAGCAGAAGACTGCTACGAGTACTTTCATCCAGTTCGTCCCTCAGCCCGGGTCAATATAATCGCCCGGTGCATAGAGACGGGCGAAGGCGTTTTCCGCCTACTTGCTCTTCGGAACTTCCCGCAACTTGCGCGCCGGATTTCCCGCCCAGATTTCTCCTGCCGGCACGTCCTTGGTGACGACACTCCCGGCGCCGATAATGGCATTGTCACCGATCTTTACGCCGCCTTTTATCGTGGCGTTACTCCCGATGGCGACATGGTTGCCGATCTGCGTATAGACAAAACGCGGTTTCCAGTCCGCTTCCGTTTCGAGTTGGCCGTCAGGGCGTGTCGCTTGCGGATAGTTGTCGTTGATGAACATCACGCCGTGCCCGATAAAGCAGTTGTCGCCGATTGCGACGCCGTCGCAGATAAACGTGTGCGACGATATCTTGCACGACTTACCGATGGAGGCGTTCTTCTGAATCTCCACCATTGCGCCGACCTTGGTGCCGTCACCGATCGAACAACCGTAGAGATTAATAAACTTCCCGAGCTTGACATCTTTCCCCAGAACGACGTCCGGAGCAACACATTGATATTCATTCATCGTTTGATCCTTGCTTTTGTATCACGAACAATAGTGTTCCAATCTTATCATACGGGGAAGCAATCGTGTTATAGCTTCACCTGTGCGCCGTTCATCTTGAGCGACTTGTCTGCGGCTTCAAGAATTCGCACCACGTGCAGACCATCCTCACCGGAGGTCAGCGGCTTACGTTTCTGAGTGATCGAATCGACATATTCCTTGGCGACCAGTTTCAGCGCCTCGGTGCTCTCCAGTTTCGGCGCTCGCATATCACCGATTCGATATTCCACCAGCGCGCTATATACCTTCTCCTGGTCTTCCTGGCCCGCATGGTCGGTCAGCACGACTTTCTTGTCGTAGATCTTGATCTTCTCGGACGGCTCCATGTCATCATAGACAATCATCCGTTCAGTGCCGCCGATCAGCGTCGTGCGCACTTTCACCGGCGCCAGCCAGTTGACGTGGAAATGCGCCAGCATTTCGTCTTCATACTTCACCGCGAGATAACTGATGTTCTCGATGCTCTGGCCGTAGAACGCATGGCCAACAGCATTGACCGATACCGCCTTCTTACGCGAGATGTAGTCGCAGATCGAAATGTCGTGAGGAGTCAGGTCCCAAATCACATTGATGTCATGCTGGAAAAGTCCGAGGTTGACACGAACGGAATCGAAATAGAGCAACTTGCCGATCTCTCCGGAGTCTACCAGTTCTTTGATCTTGCGGACGGCGCCCGTGTACAGAAACGTGTGGTCAACCATCAAAGTCAGGCCCTTCTTTGCCGCCAGATCCACCAGCTCCGATGCTTGCGCCACCGAGGACGTCAACGGCTTCTCCAGCAGCACATGCTTGCCTGCGGTCAGTGCAGCTTTGGCTACCTCAAAGTGCGCCGCAACCGGCGTCGCAATCACGACCGCTTCAATAGCCGGATCCTCGATCAGCTTTTGCACGGACTCGTAACTCTTCAGATCAGGATAACTTGACTGGATAAACTTGACGCGTTCCGGTCTAAGGTCATGTATTCCAACAACCTTGCAAGATGAAAGCGATTTGAAATTCCGTACCAGATTTGGGCCCCAATAGCCGCAACCTATGATGCCTATGCCTGTCAATTCAGACTCCTCTCACCGCGATGGGAAACTGTCCACCGGGAAATATTCGTCGCAATATAAACCCATGCTTCGCGACTGTAAAGCGCCAAATTGAACGGGGAAATATGACTAATCATGGTCGGCGCACTATTGTTTAGCGCGACAGACCCGGCACGAAAATGATCATTGTGTCCTGCAGGAAGTGGGCAATAATTCCGGGGAATATCGAGCCGGTATACAGGTACAAGCCGGCAAACATCAACCCGTACACGAATATCACGGCAAATCCACCGATTCCCTGATACAAATGCCCACTGGCAAATGCGACTGTCGATACCAGCACACCCAGCCAGACTCTGCCGCCGCTCATGCGAGTCACACGAGTTAGAATGTAGCCGCGATATGCCATCTCCTCACTGAATGCGACAATCACGCAGAGAATCACCCAGACTGAGCGCGCATAGGCCGTGGTGGGGACAATCGCGGTGATGGGGTTGAAGCTTTGCGGCGATTGGGCAAAAATGGCGACCTGCAATACTGAAAGTACGCTGTTGGCAATGATCAGGAATCCGATCGCCTGCAACGTAGTCCAGCGATTGAACGCCCGCAAGCCGATGTCGTTCAGTTTCACCTGTTCCGACCTGACGGCGGCGAATACCAACAGCAAGGTCACCAACTGCACGATAATCGTCGGATAATAGATGTCTGTCACGGGATTGGCGATATCGCGCAACAGCTCAAGCTGCGATCCCAGGAAAACAAATGATGACAACGGCCACAAGGCCGCCAATAGCAATAGTATCAGGTAACTAATGACAGTGAGCCGGAAGTTCTCGGGAGCCGGTTGCATGCCGGCATGATATCACTTGCTGATGTGATTCACAATGCGAATGTCACCTGATTTACCTTCTCTGATCCATGACGTTTAATCCTGCCCGAAAGGAGATCGGGCATGACCGTTATGCTACACGAATGGGTTTATTTGACGTCCACTAGTTCAATTTGGCCGCCGGAGCCTAACGAGGAATCGCTTCGTAAGCAGGAGGTACTGGAACAACAGGTTAGAGATGCCGTCGACAAATTGGACGCGGCCGAACGGCTCATTGTTGAGCGACACTACTTCGAGGGTAAGTCTCTGGCCCGAATAGCCAGGGAGACTCGTTGTTCACCGGCACTGGTTCAGGGGATACACCGGCGCACCTGCAAACGGTTGCGAAAA
Organism: uncultured bacterium; assembly: GCA_963726455.1. Lineage (GTDB taxonomy): Bacteria > Zixibacteria > MSB-5A5 > CAIYYT01 > CAIYYT01 > CAIYYT01. The sequence goes on along the minus strand of CAVSCK010000004.1, from coordinate 819,399 downwards.
CTTCTGGCGCCATTTGTTCTGGTGCGGTTCGGGATAACTGCGGAGGCCTCAGATTGTCCCATCTGTCGTTGCGCGCAACGATTGGAAGTCGAGGCCGTGATAGTGCAACACGAGGATGGTGACTCATATTGCGGGGTCATTTCTGAATTAAGAAACGTCTACGGTGTTGCGATTGTCTCGCCGCAGACAATCATCGGACATATAAAATACCACTGTTAAAGCAAGGGAGAAACTACCATGGAAAACGAAGGCAAACATCCAGGCGAACAAACACTCAACATACAAGTTTCGCGCGAGTTGAAGACTGCCCTAAAGGAACTGGCTCAGACTCATAACCACACGATGGCGCATGCCGTGCGGACAATTCTGCAATTCGGCATTCCAATTCTGCGACGCATCTGGGAGTCGGAACGCAAACTAATTGATGATCCGGGTAGCGTTGTTGATTGCGACGCAATAAGCGCGGATCAATTGAAGGTGGCGCAGGGAAGTGGTCCGCGATCATAGAGGTAGTTGAGTAGTACGACAACGTCGACAAGGTCCACCGCGCCATCACAGTTGGTGTCGGCAAGCTGCAAGTTTGCGGGGGGATTGCCGCCCTTGAACAGGTATCTGATCAAGTATATCAGGTCCGAGAGGCCGATTCCGGGCTGGCCATCGACGTTGCCGTGAAGCTCTTTGACATTCAACGGCAGGTTCGTTACAAGAACCCGTGCCGGTGACGAGGCATCGGTAACGCGCACACCAATTAGATACTGGCCGGTTTCGGTTGGCGTGCCTGACAGTATGCCGTCGAAGCTTAGGGTCAGGCCGGGTGGTAGGGTCACAACCGGCGCCCACCAGGTCAGGGGATCACGTCCGCCGGCCACAATGAGTTGCTGACTATATGGCGCAGAGATATAAGCGTCAGGCAGCGAATCCGTGATGAACCGGAAGCCGAAGTCCGCCAGTGAATTCCGCTGCAATATCCAGTGGTCGGGGTCGACTGTGCAACTGATGGGAGCTGTGTCAAACCGGAAAACGAAATTCTGGCTAGACAATGTGTCCGACAGTCGGAACGTCAACGCTGTGTCGGCAAAGTCAAACCTAACGTCGATATCAGTCTGAAACGGATTGCGCCCTGCCTGTACCTGGTCAAGGAAGAAGTAGGTCACCACTCCGGTATCAGTGGTGATCGGTAACATTCCATAGTGGTAGTATGGCTGACCTCCGGAATAGACCCACTGCTGGAAGAATGTCTCGAGATTCTGGCCCGATTCCTCCTCGGCAACACGGCGAAAGTCCTCGGTCACTGCGGTACTATACTTGTAAGGTGGTTCACCGTAACGGTGCAAAGTGCGAAAAAAGGCAGAATCACCGATCGTGTAACGCAGCATGTGCAGCACATATCCACCCTTGCGGTACACTTTCCAGTTGAATAGGGTAAATTCGGAGGTCGTGTCAGTGACGATCAGAGTATCACGCGCCCGCGTTGTATCCCACGTATCGGGAAATGTATTCATCATGGCATGGTACCCGGCCATGCCGTCGGTATGTTCGGCCCAGAGTGCTTCACCGTAGCTCGCGAACCCTTCATTCAGCCAGATATCGTGCCAGGAGCCGCACGTTACCATATCGCCCCACCATTGGTGTGCGAGTTCGTGTGCAATCACATTTTCGTCGAAGGCGCCCAGCGAAGTGCAAGTTTGATGCTCCATGCCACCGCCAAAGGTGAATTCTGCATGCCCGTACTTTTCCCTGATGAAAGGGTAAATCCCGAACATATCCGAGAAGGCTGCGATCATGTCCTTCACTTTGGCATATCTAGCTCTGATCACATCTCCCGGCGGCCCGTAGTGAAAGAAATCGATCGGCATAGTGAAGCCGCCATATTTCAAAGTATCGGAATAGGTGTAATAATCGGCGATGGCGAGACTGACCAGGTAGGTGGCGATGGGATACGATTCATGCCAATGTGTGGTGTTGGTGCCGTCGCCATTTTTCACAATCGAGACCAGCGAACCGTTGGAAGCCACAATCAAATTGCTGTCGATTGTGACATACATATCTACGGAATCCGGTTTGTCGGTTGGATGATCCTTGCATGGCCACCAACCGCGTGCATAATATGGCTCGGAGAGCGTGGAAACAGTCGGATGTGAGTTGAAGCTTTCGAATTTGAACGAACCGAAACCAAAATTCTGTGGTTGACCACGATAATGAACGGTCAAGGCAAAACCAATGTTACTTCCGCCGCCCGGCAGCGCTATTGTGAGCAAGTCACCTGTCTGTTGAAAGTCCAGCCGCGAGGCGCCGCTGGTCACTGAATCGGCGGTCAGAGACTGAGAGAAATCGAGTTGAACGGTGTCGAGTGTACCCGCAACAGCACTTCCGAAAACGGTGACTGCACCGTCGATGGTTTCAGCAGTTGTGGACGGATCGATCTTCAGGCGGATGATATAGTAGGTCACATCAAAGCGTTTTTCCAGTGGGGTCATTTCCTGCGCTCTGGCCGAGAGAGACATCTTCTGCAGTTGATGAATGTGCGCCTTCCAAAATGCTTCGTCCTGCACGCCACCCGGGGACAGACCAAGGGTGTCATCTGCGGCTATCGCACTGTGCGCGAATGCCAACAGAAATATGCCGAACAGACACAGAAGTCTGGTTTTGACAATCTGAAGCATCACCGAAACATACCATGACGGCATGACTAAAGCAACGACTTGCGGATTAGTGGCAAACAAAAAACCGTGCCGACCAAACGGTCGGCACGGTCTTATTTCGGCTAGTTCCACGAATCAAGAACTCGTTGGACTAGTCAATTGAATGAACTATTTGCAGCCCACTCCGCAGTGAGGAGCAGCGCCACCGGCGAAGATGTACTGAATCAAGTACACCGCGTCGGAAATGTCAACTGTGCAGTCACCGTTGGCATCGCCCTTACCAAAGGCGTAGGTGCAGGTTCCCGGAGCCGCACCACCGGCGAAGATGTACTGAATCAAGAACACCGCGTCGGAAATGTCAACCGCGCCGTCGCTGTTGGCATCGCCACAATCGACACAACCGGAGCACAGTGCGCTAGAGTTGGAAATGTGGCCGCACAGGAACTTCTTGCCGGCATCAACCATGGCCAGGAAAGCTGGAAGCCCTCCCGGATTAAGTTCGCCGCGCTTACCGACGTGAATCACGTCAAACTTGAAGTGATCACCCTGGCTGATTGTCAGACCCTTGGCAATGATCATCGTGATGGACTGGTCGGTCACGGTGTCCACCGGAAGACTCTGAACAGAGTTGATTCGAGTCAGCCAATTCCACATGGAGTCGCAGTTGTAACCAGATTCCAGGTACACATGCTGCGAGTTTGTCCAGGTGAAACCACCGGCGATCGGCTGGTTGTCTTCACGATATGCCGCGATACCACCGTAGCCGTTGTTCTTATCCACAGAGTATGCACCCTGTAAATACACCAGGTTTCTGGTAGGATCGTTGTGGGCAATGTTGTCAGAACCGAGTGAATCATCCGGGACGTCCCAGTCGGTTGAGAAGGCCACTGTGAGGCCCGTAACCGGTGTCCCAGGGGTCTTGCGGCCTTTATACAGATCGAACTTGCCAATGTAGAAGCCGTCAGTATCGACAAACTTCGGTGCATACCACTCTACCGAGAACTCCAACGTGGAGTCGCGGTTCGTGCCCGTGCCCCAGGCCTTGCGATAGAAAGCGTTGCCACTGGGCAGGGTATCAATAGCGATCGTGTCTCTAGCATAAATTATGCCATAGGGGTTCGACGCAGTCGGCTCACCCTGGCCACTCTGGTAGATTCTCCAGCTCAGGTTGTGAGCGGCATTACCAAGAATAAGCGAACCGTCGGTGATGGCGTCGACGTCGACCTCCGAGAAGTAAGTCCACGAGGAACCACCAATGTCATCGCCGACTTGGCCGGTCTGGTTGACCATCATACGGCTGGTCGCAGTGCGAAGCGGTATATCCTGCGGCAATCTGAACGTGTCAAATACGTAGAAGTCGATCGGAAGATCAAACGTCTGCACCGGGCTGTCGTACGAGAACGTAACCTTGCCTTTGTACAAACCTTCGGTCGCGATCGGACCGGCTGTAAGAACGAACGAAGCCGAGTTGGTGCAACCGGCGCCTACAGAACCGCTGGCCTGGCAACTCAACCAGTTAGAACCATTGGTATATGAGAAGGCTCTGGTCCAGCTGGCCGACTGGTTACCGGCGTTCATCAGCGTGATGTTCTGCGTCGCAGTGGCATTACGCTTGGCAAAGAACGGGGTAGGCCAGTACTTGATAACGCTCGGAGTCGCGGACAGCGACTGATACGGAGACATCGAGACGCAAGGATAGCTGAGGAACATTACCGGGTTGGCGAGGTCAGCAGTCGAGCTTTCGTTGCTGACGAAGCTGCCGGCGTCGAGATCCTGCAGGTATTCAATGCGCAGCGTGTCTTTGGCGTAACGCGACGAAGATGTGTAACGATCGTCGGCGCAGTTGCCGCCCGTGCAGTTATTGGTCTTGGTATTCGTCAGGTTGATTGGAGCACCCCAGGTTTCGCCCCAAGTCGACGACGCTGACACAAATACTTCGCCGTTCGGATAATGCTTGAAGGAGCAATCCGGATCCGCCGTTGTGCCCAGATAACGCGTGTAAACGGCATAGAGCAGCGTGTCGTTCGTAGCCGTTCTGGCGCACTGGGTGATGTTGATCTTGGTCACATTGTAGGCAAATGCAGGAGTGTTACAGTTGGCATCATGGTTCGTGGCATTCACGATCAAGCTCTTGCAGAGCGCATTGCAGCTTGTCCAGTGAAACAACTTAACTTCCTGATCAGAATAAGTACCGGCGATGGAATCGTAGATCGTTCCCAGATACAGAATATGGAAACAGTTGCGACCATCAAATAACACCGAAACGTCTTCACCGGCGCGTTCCTTGGTGCCGGTTGGGTAGTTGGTGATATTCACAATGGGGCCCCAGTTGACGCCCATGTCGGTCGACTTGCGATAGACCATATCACTGTTTTCACGGTTATTGTTCTGTCTCGCCTTGGCATAAGCGATGACCACGTCGTTCGTGGTCGGGCTGGCGGCGACATCGTAAGCAGTCGTTGTGGTGGAGTCAATAAATGTGCCGCACGTGCCGTACATGCCGTCCTGGAAGGTAGTTCCACCCGGGGCGCCGCGGAAGTAAGTGAGGGCGGCATAACCGGCACCGGTATTGCCTTCCATTGCTATGATGTGAACAACCACGTTGCCGGAGCCGTCAACATCAGTGCAAGCGCTCGGCCAAATGTAGGGAATAAATTTCGTGCCTGCGTGGATATTCTGGCAGTTGATTACACCGGCTGGCGGATTAACGGCAGTGAACAGATTCAGTCCAGAGCCGGCATCCATTGCCGAAGTAGTCTGCGGGTCGGCGCCAACAGTGTAGTGCCAGACACCCATGCCAGCGTTGTTATATACGTCAACTGTGCAGAAACGTCCCGGCGTCTTGCCAAGGTCGTCTGACAGAGACAGTATGCTACCGAAGCCACCACCATTGGTGACCCAGGTTCTGTAATGCGCGGCGCGAAGGCCGAGATCAGCGGCGACGGCTTTGTACGTCCAAATAAAATGGACGCGGCCATCGGTGCCAACTTCAACCTGACGGGCCATGCGGCTGTTGTGCTGTAAGTCGTAGTCGGTCGTTTCCAGGATCAGACCCGGCGACATATAGTATCCCAGTGCCTGCATCGACGCGGCTGACGGCTTGCTGGTGGTGCCGATTTCCGGACCGGTCTCCAGCATTGGGACATTGCTATTTTCGATTGGAACCATATGTGGCTGGCTCTCCACGCCATTAATTCTTGGCGCGTTGGCGGCAAAAGCCGCAACCGAGGTCAGAGCAACCACGTACAATAGTGCTAAAGTGAGGACCGTTAGTTTTCGCATCGGTTCGTTTGCTCCTTTCCGAAATTTGCGAGAAAAATCGGTTACAACAATGTTCGGACTAATTCATCCGAGTACGCTCAGTTGTGGACTATCACCTCCCTCAGTTCCACATAACGAAGTCGGAACCAGTAAAATAACTGACTGACACAAATATGAACTTAAAAGGTCTACCGTTTCATTCATTTGCGATGACTGAGCTTAAGTCGGGCACCATCCAATTGAGGTCAACGAAGGGAGAACATCTCCGACGACACCAATGTTGTCACTTCTAAGTATTACTGTACCAAGCAACCGCTAACTCAGGATCGCCTGCTGAAGTATTTTAGACCCAATACTGCTCTTGCTCTTCTCCTTTAAATCTAATCAACCCATGCTGTTTTGTCAAACCCTTTTTTGAACAGCACGGGCGTTTGGGGCTGGTGCGCAGTCATGAAAAAGTTTGCTTTCTACCGGCAAAAGAAATACCATGTAAAAGATGCTGTCTTTACGAGTTATCGTCGTCGACGACGAAAAGAATCAGCGCGAAATGTTGGCTGGTTTCCTTACCCGAAAGGGCTACACGGTTACGACCGCTGATTCGTCCGAAGTTGCACTCGAAAATATGACGCATAACTCGTTCGAAATTGGCCTCTTCGACATGAAGATGACTGGCGAAAGCGGTCTCGATTTGCTCAAAAAGGTGAAGGCGAAAGATCCTGAGATGCAGGTCATCATGATAACCGCCTTTGGGACTGTGGAGACTGCCGTGGACGCGATGCGTGCGGGAGCATACGATTATTTGAGTAAGCCGATAAATCTTGAAGAGCTTCTGGAACTTGTCAAGAAGGCCGGTGAGCGGCACTATCTGCTTTCAGAGAATCGATTACTCCGTGAACACCTTGAAGGACTTGAAGTTAAAGAGATTATCGGCAGTTCTTCCAAACTGAAACAGGTGTTATCGGAGATTGCTCGGGTAGCACCGACCGATAGTACAGTTCTGATCACGGGCGAGTCGGGCTCTGGCAAGGAGCTGGTGGCTCGGACGATTCATCGTTTGTCCTCCAGAGGTGAGGGAAGATTCGTGGCGGTCAACTGCGCCGCCATCCCGGAGACGCTCCTGGAATCAGAACTGTTCGGCCACGAGAAAGGTGCTTTTACCGGGGCCGATCGCAGGCGCACCGGACGGTTTGAATTGGCTATCGGCGGAACGATTTTGTTGGATGAAGTTGGCGAGTTGCCGGGGGCGATACAGGTGAAGTTGCTCCGGATACTTGAAGACAAGCGATTCGAGCGCCTGGGGGGAGATGAGGAACTTGATGCCGACGTTCGCATCATCACAGCAACCAATCGAAATCTCGCGGAGGACGTCGAACAGGGACGGTTTCGTGAGGATCTGTATTACCGAATAAACGTCGTCAATATTTTCCTGCCGCCGTTGCGTGATCGCCGCGAAGACATTATGCCTCTGACGGAGCACTTTCTTAAGCAAACTTCGGAGCGACTAAACCGCCCGACCAGGGGAATAACCGCCCAAGCCAAAGACCTGTTAATGGCGCATGATTGGCCGGGGAATGTGCGCGAATTGGCAAACACGATTGAACGCGCGATTGTGTTGTCACGGTCGGATATTTTGGATGTCGATGACTTCCCGCAGTTGCGGAGGTCGGATTCCGCCGCCGGCGAGTACACTGCGCCGGTTTCTGCTACCCTCAAGGAGTTGGAGAAGCGCCAGATCGAAAACGTGCTGGCATCGACCGGATACAGTCTGCAAAAGGCCGCCGACATGCTGGGTATTCATCGCAATACCCTCAGGCAGAAGATGAAGGAGTATGGAATTGGCAGGCCAGCCGAATGATCCGCGTCGCCGGTAGTGCCTCTAAGTGGCGTTTTGTCAAAGAGGTAACGGTCTGGCGGCGTAGCTTTTTCGGGTTGCAGGGTGGTAGTGTGGTTGTAGAACCTTAAGCAATTGAGATAAGAAACATGATTCCGAGTGCATATACAGTGACTCCCGACAAGTATCGGTCAATGAGTGATGACGAGCTGACCGCGAAAATTCGCATCCGCAAGCGCGAACTCGGAAGCCGAATGGTATTGTTGACCCACCATTATCAACGGCGTGGCGTTGTTGCCCTGGGTGATTATCAGGGCGACTCGTATGGCCTCTGCAAGATCGCTGCAAAATTGGATGCCGAATATATCGTGTTTTGCGGCGTGCATTTCATGGCTGAATCGGCGGTGATTCTCGCCCGTCCTGATCAGAAAGTATACTTGCCGAACCCATTGGCCGGATGTCCGATGGCTGATATGGCGGCAATCGATGCCGTCTACGGCGCCTGGGATGAGTTGACGCGAATTCTGCCGAAATCCAAGATTATTCCAATTGCTTACATGAATTCCGCCGCCGACTTGAAAGCGTTTTGCGGCCGCAACGGTGGCATGATTTGCACTTCATCAAATGCTGATAAAGCATTTGCCTGTGCCTTCGATCAAGGTGGAATCGTTTTCTTCTTTCCGGACGAACACCTGGGACGAAATACGGCGAATAAACTGGGCATCCCTCGCGACCAATTGTATGTCTGGGACTTCGCGAACAAGTCGCAGCCCCGCGATGAGGCGGCTATTCGCAAGGCCAGAGTCGTCGTTTGGAAGGGTTACTGCCATGTTCATTCGGTATTTCAGCCGTACCATGTCCGGCAAATGCGCGAGCAACACCCCGGTATCAAAATCGTCGTTCATCCTGAATGCACCGAGGACGTTGTGGCGTTGGCGGACTCCGCGGGTTCGACCAGCCATATAGTAAGATTCGTTGAAGAACAGCCATCCGGAAGCGTGATTGCGATTGGCACCGAACTTAATCTCGTCGATCGCCTTGCTCATCAGTATCCAGACAAACAGATTCTGGAGTTAGCCGGTCAGACCTGCGCCATGTGCGTTAACATGTATCGCACCACGCTTGCTGATCTGGCATATACCATCGACAATCTCGACACCCTCAAACCGATGTCGGTTTTTGAGGACATAAAGGATAATGCCCGTATTGCTCTGGAGCGAATGCTGGCGATAGGCGGGTAGGGGAGCAACGGTTCCCGAACTGGGCGACCGACACCGATGTTTGTTGACAACTCCTGCCGATATGATTAACAATGCTGCTGATTGAAAGATCAACGAGCAAGGAACCATAAGGAGAAGTACTGATGGCGACTGTGCTTAAAGTGCCACAAATGGGGGAATCGGTTGTCGAGGGAACGATCAACAAATGGTTCGTTGAAGTAGGCCAGCCGATCGTCAAGGATCAACCGATTGTCGAACTGTTGACAGATAAAGTCAATGTAGCAATACCGGCGGAATTCGACGGCGTGCTGCTGCAAATACTCGCTCCGGTAGGCACCCTGGTTCCGGTCGGAAAGGAAATTGCGATTATCGGTACGCCGGGAGAGAAGCCCGGCAGTGCGGTGACCGCGCCTGCTCAGTCAGCTTCACCGGTGGCGGCCAAAGCGACTCCTGCACCTGCTGCTCCCGTTGCTCCGGTGACAATGCCAGCGTCCGAAGAAGCCCAGCGTTTGTCACCGGCAGTCAGGCGCCTGATCAAGGAACACGGGATCGACGTGACTCAACTCAAAGGCAGCGGCGCCGGCGGCAGGATCACTCAAAAAGATGTTGAAGATTATCTCGCAGCCGCGCCAAAGCTTGCCGCTGCAGCCAAGCCCCCGGCATCCCCGTCTGTGTTCGCGCCGACGGTCAAGACCGAGCCGGGAAAACGTGTTGAGGAAGTCCCGGCATCGAGAATTCGCAAATTGATCTCTGAGCACATGGTTCGCTCCAAACACACGTCGCCTCATGTTACAACCTTTGACGAATGTGATTTCACCCATGTCGTCGAATTCAGGAAGCGTCACGGTGAGCAGATTGAGAAAGAACACGGCGTCCGGCTTACTTATATGCCGTTTATCATCGTTGCGGCCTGTAAGGCGCTGAAGGAATTTCCATACGTGAATGCCTCGTTTACCGAGGACAAGATTTTGCTCAAGCACTACTACAACATTGGCATTGCCGTGGCCCGTGAAGTCGGATTGATTGTGCCGGTCATAAAAGATGCGGACGCCAAGGGACTGGTCCAATTGATGCGCGAACTCAAGGACCTGGGCGACCGGGCACGAGCGGAAAGACTCTATCCGGTGGACATCGAGGACGGAACGTTTTCGATCACCAATGCCGGCGGCTTCGGCGCGCTCAATTCCACGCCGATTATCAATCAGCCACAGGTGGCCATTTTGGGAGTGCACGCGATCCAAAAGCGGCCGGTCGTCCGTGACGGCCAGATCGTAATCCGAGACATGATGAATTTTGCGCTGTCTTTTGATCATCGCCTGATTGACGGTCACCTTGCCGTGCAATTTCTGAGACGTCTGATTACGTACATCGAAGATCCCGAGATGATGTTCTTGTAAATGGATTCCGACGCCGCTACTGAACCGACTGCCAAGATACTAGAGCTCGGTCGTCTTGATTACGGCCGGGCTCATTCTATTCAGTTGAATTGTGTCGACCAAAGAATCGACGGCAAAATTGGCGACACTTTCATATTCGCAGAGCACCCGCCGACAATCACAATCGGCCGAGGCAGCCGCGAAGGTAATATTCTGGCATCTGAGGAATTGCTGCGCCAACGAGGCGTCTCGGTTTTCGAAGTCGAGCGCGGAGGAGACGTGACTTTTCACGGTCCGGGCCAGCAAGTGATCTATCCGATAATTGATCTGGAAAAGCGTTCGCGGGACCTCCACCGCTTCCTGCGCGACTTGGAAGAAGTGGTGATCCGCTTCTTGACTCACTATGATGTAGCGGGCAGCAGGCATCCCGGCAAGACGGGGGTGTGGGTAGGGGAAAGAAAGATCTGCGCCATCGGAATTGCGGTAAAACGCTGGATAAGCTATCACGGATTGGCGTTGAATCTCGACGTTGATCTTTCCTATTTTGACCTGATTAATCCCTGCGGATTTCCGTCCTCAAGTGTCACAAGTTTGTCATCGCTCATCGGAAAGCCGATTGATAAGTCTGATGTCTTCTATCGACTCGTCGACAGCATCGAGGAAGTTTTTCAAGTCAAATTGTGCATTTAGCGGCACCGGAGCACGCAGGAATCGATCCAAGTTTGCCGGGCCACCCAGCCGGTAGGTGCGCTCCACTATTCGTACGATTAAGCCGCTCTAGATCAAATGGTTAGTTAAAGTTTTATATTGACAAAATAGTGGCATCGGGGCAACTATTGCGTATACGAAGGGGAGCAAAATCATATCGATGTCCGGCAAGGATGCATGGCTGGGTATGATTCTATTGAATGCGGGTCGACTGGAGGTTGTCTCAGCATTGGATTCTACATCGGGGTATTTGCGCTTCCTGCCTGCTGCCAATATGCGTGGACACATAGATAGACTTAGAAGATTGTGTTTTTATTGCGTTTAAAACGTTGGAAGAAAAATGTCAGAAGTGAGTGGATCGAAAGGAGGAGCCCTAAAGTTTTGAGGAGGAATGCCGTTGAACTTAAGGAGTATCGTTATGTACGTTTGGCAACGTATCAACTTGTGTAACAGGAGGTTCAGATTTGGAGCTTAGATCAAAACTTGTAGCCACCCTGTTCTTGGTTCTGGTGCTCAGTGGGATGGTGTTTGCCGCAACGGTAGGCAAGATCTCAGGTAGATGCACGGATAAGGATACAGGGTCTCCTCTGCCGGGAGTGGCGGTTTCGATCAAAGGAACCACCATGGGAGCGCTCACGGATGCGGAAGGTAAGTATTTCATACTTAACGTCCCGGCCGGTCAATATGACCTCGTAGCGAACATTATCGGTTATGCGCCGGTGGAGTTGCAGAGTCTGCGTGTTTCCGTCGACTTGACTTCGAACGCAGATTTTCAGCTGTCATCCAAGGTGCTTAACATCGGAGAGACTCAGATAGTAATTGCTGAGCGTCCGATGATTATCAAAGACCAGACGGCTTCACTGAAGATCGTAACGTCGGATCAGGTACAACAACTGCCGACACGCGGTTATCAGGATGTCGTCGGTTTGAATGCCGGTGTAGTGGCAAATTACAAGCAGCCGCCGACGCTAAACTTGCGCGGTGCGCGCGAAGCCACTAATGAACCGGTTTTGAACATTCGCGGAGGCCGTCAGGGCGAAGTCGCCTATTACGTGGACGGTTTCTCGCAACAGGATCCGTTGACCAACTTGTCGACTACCTCAATTAACAACAACGCGATCGATCAGATTGCGATCTCGACCGGAGGTTTCAACGCCGAATACGGGTGGGTTTCTTCTGGCGCAATCAACGTAACCACGAAAGCGGGCAGCAGCCAATATTCCGGTGCATTGGAAGGAGTCACAGACGGCTTCAACAACAAGTCGCACCGGTATGATTACAACGTCATTGATTTCAACATCGGCGGCCCCGTGAAACCGGGGAGCGATAAAGCGACGTTCTTTGCTTCGATGGAGCGTCGTCGCACCGGCGATCGAACTCCCAAGGCAATTACCAACGGAATCCTGCCGATGAACTCGCTGTCTGGTTGGACCTGGCAGGGCAAACTTCAGTACGATGTAAACAAGAAGAACACTTTGCGCTTTGGCACGCTCGGTAGCAAGGATGACTGGCGCGAGTTCCGCATGGACTACTACTTCGACCAGAATCATTCGCCGCGCTATGTGGACGAGAACTACTCGTATTACGGCAAGTGGACGAGCAATCTCTCGCCCAAAACGTTCTTCGAGTTGGGAACGACTTACTATCTGACCAAACGCACGCGCGGCGACTCGAAATATTGGGACAATCTAATCGCCTATGGTCGCCCAGGCGGAAATCCGCGCTTCGACGAGTCAACATTGTTCTGGCTCGGTGGTACCGACAGCACGGGAAAAGATCTCGGCCACGTGTGGGATGACTTCCTAAAGAGACGGTCTTCCTACGTCGGCGCAACGTTCGCGTTGAGCAGCCAGATAAACAAGACGAACCTGATGCAATTCGGTATTGATGCTAATTTCCATCGTCTTCGTTGGTACCAGCATCTTAGTCCGACCAAGATTGACACGACGGTTCACGATCCGGCGTTATTCCAGCAGGTAAGTTACCAGGACGCCAATGCGTATGGCTGGGATATTACCGGACAGAACGCCGTCAACAGTGGGCCGAATGGCGTCAAGAAGCCGTACGACTTCGCTGTCTATTTGCAGGACAAGTTGGAATGGCAGGGACTGGTAGTCAACGCCGGTATACGTTGGGACTATCTCAATGTAAATACCGATCAGTTAAAGAACCCGGCTCGTCCGCTTGACCCCGTTACCAACCTTCTGGGTCCAGACCAATTTGTGAAGGCCAAGGCCGAGCAGAAGGTATCGCCGCGTTTGGGCGTCGGATTCCCGGTTTCAGACAAGACCGTGTTGCACGTCAACTACGGCAAGTTCTTCCAGAGACCGGAACTGCAATACCTGTATGTTGGCACGGCGTGGTTGCAGCGCATGCTGAAGTTCAATCCTTACTATGCCCCGATCGGCAATCCGAACTTGAAGCCGGAAGAGACAACGGCATACGAGGTCGGTATTGCGCATCAGTTGGGCGATTTTACGAGCTTCACGGCAACTGCTTATTACAAGGACGTGAAGAACCTAACGGAGATTCTGAATATCTCGTCGATTCCGAATTCGTTCCCGATGTATCAAAACACTGACTTTGGCACAATCAAAGGTATTGATTTCCAGTTGGTGATGAGACGGACTCGTAGCGTCTCGGGAGAACTGGATTATTCGCTGGCTTATGCCGACGGTACCGGTTCTTACGCGACGACCCAGTCCAACATCGCCTGGACAAATAGCGAGCGTCCGCAGCGCGTAGCGCCACTGGACTTTGACCAGCGCCACAAGATCACTGCAATGATGGATGTCCGCGCCCAGAAGCACCAGGGGCCCAAGCTTGGCGAAACTTACCCGCTGGAAAATGCCGGTATCAATTTCGTATTCCAGGCGGCTTCGGGAACTCCTTACACTCCAGTGAACATTTACAACGAGATATCGATTCAGGCGCTTTCCCCCAATCCCGCCGGAACGGTAAACTCGCGCAATATGCCGTGGACCTATCGACTCGACCTGAAGGCCAACAAGACCTTCGGAATCGGCAAGTTGAATTGGGATATTTATCTTTGGGTGATCAACGTTTTCAATACCAAGAACGTGATCAACGTTTACGAAGGCACCGGTCTTCCGGACAATACCGGCTGGCTCATCACGCCGGGAGGTCAGGAATATCTGGCGACCCATCCAACTGACGGACAAGCGAAGTATGACTTCAAACAGCGGAATCCGATGAACTACGACACTCCGCGTCAGTTGCGTCTCGGCCTGAGGATGAACTTCTAATGTCAACCATGGATTATGAGTTGAAAGGATCACGAGCTATAGGAGGAAGCAGATGAATAAATCGAGATTGGTTCTTTCCCTGACAATGTTTCTGTTGATGACCGCGGTGGCGTGGAGTCTCAGCAACATTTCAGGGAAATGGGAAAGTCCCGGCGAAATCATGATAATCGACGCGACTCATAACGTCGGTGTGAACTCGCTGGATATGATCATTACCAACGTTGGAAACTACGCTTACGATAAGACCGCATCGCGTGGAAGAAACGACGGTTTGTATTTTCCTCGCGGTACGAATCTACACTGTATTTATGATGCCGGTATCTGGCTGGGCGCCAAGGTAAATGGTCGCACCAGAATCGCCGTGGCAGAGTACTCGAGTGAGTTCACTCCGGGCCCGATGCTGGACGGCACCTTTCAGACGGATAGCCCAGACTTTAGAGTCTACGAGTTGAACAGAGGTGACGATGCCGCGACCAATCCGGACTTCGCTATTTGGCCGGTGAACCAGGGAGCTCCGGTCGATTCAACGGGAAGTCCGGCAATCCTGGGCGATCAGATGGCCTGGGCGGTCTACAACGACGGTGATCCGGCGCAGCACTCGAATAATGCGGGCAGCACCCAACCGCTCGGGCTTGAAATCCAACAATCGACGTTCGCTTTTGCTCGTGCCGGCGCCTTGGGCAATGCCATCTATCTGAAGTTCAGGATCATCAACAAAGGACCGAACCAGTTGGACAGCGCCTTCGTTTCCGCCTGGTCTGATCCCGATCTGGGTGAGGCCAGCGACGATCTTGTTGGCTGCGACACACTTCTCAGTCTCGGCTACTGCTACAATTCAGGACCGGACAATCTCTATGGAGCCGCTCCTCCGTCCGTCGGCTTTGTATTTCTGGAGGGGCCCATTATTCCCGCCGCTCCTGAGGATTCTGCTCTGGTGTCCGGTAAGTGGCGCCACGGTTTCAAGAACCTGCCGATGACTGCTTTCAACCGTTATGTCAATGGCACCGATCCTGATAATCCAAGTGTGACCTATACTTACATGAAAGGACTTAACCGTGACGGCACGCAGGTGATCAATCCGGTCACCAACGAAGTCACAACGTTTGTCGCTTCTGGTGATCCCAAGGAAGGTACGGGTTGGCTTGACCCCACGCCGGCCGACAAGAGAATGATGCTGAATGCAGGTCCCTTCACCATGAATCCCGGTGACACCCAGGAAGTGGTTATTGCATGTATCGTCGGCCAGGGCACTGACCCGATTAGCTCGGTCAGCGCGTTGAAGAACAACGTAGGGAAGATTCAGGCAGTGTTTAATCTCAACTTCCAAATTCCCAACCCGCCACCTCCGCCTTCAGTCTGGGCGCGTGGTATCGAAGGCGGCGTTGACTTGAGTTGGGGCGACGAGCCGGTAGGCACTGTCGACTCCAGCGCTATTCTCAATCAGGAATTCCATTTCGAAGGTTTCAATGTCTGGCAGGGCGCATCTGCGGTTGGCCCCTGGACAAAATTCGCCACTTATGACATATCGGATCAGGCGGCTTGTGGCATCTCAGATATCTCTGGAGATCCACCTGAAACAACATTTACATTCTGCGATGTGGCCTCACTCTATGGTGATGTGGTCGACCCTGCGGCCGGGGGGACCCAGCGGCTCATTCTCCAAAAAGGCTCAAATTCGGGGCTGCAATATCATTTGAGCTTGAATACCAGTAAAGTTGACGGTAGTCCTTTGAAGGACAATCAGCCTTATTGGTATGCGGTCACTGCTTATTCCTACGATGTCAGGAACATGACTCCTTTCTTCGACCTTAACCAGAAATTCTTAGGATTCATCGTTGAGAACCTCGAAAGTCCGATCATCTCGTACGAGGTGAGACCGCGTGTCTTTTCTGGAGTGTTCCAGGATACCGCCCAGCACACCGGTACGAGTGACGGTACATTGGCCATCGAGTATATGATACCGGCGGACGTAACCGGTCACACCTACCAGGTTGGCTTTGCCGAGGATCTTACCTGGTTCCTGCGTGATCTGAATTTGCCTGCGGCACAGGAAACGCTGCTTGTGAATCAGACGAATCAGGACCCCAACGGCCCTTACAAGACTGTGGACGGAATCCAATGGAAGATGGAAGGTCTGCCTCCGGGAATCAAGGGTTGGGCGTGGGCAGGTCAAACCAGATGGATCACCGGTGAAGCCGCATTTGGGGGCAACCCTGACTGGCTCAACGGTGGCCTGTGGAACGGTCCGGATTTCTTTGGATCGAATATTCAACCGGCACAATACCGCACTGTTGAAATTCGTTTCAGCAATACGACGAAGCAGAAATGCTACGACTACTTGCGTGGTGGAACTCCCAACTATGCCGCTATCGGATATTTCGATTGTCCGTTTACGATTTGGGATGTGCAGTCAAATCCGCCACGGCAGCTCAATGCCGGTTTTGTCGAGAATAACGGTCAACCCGCTACCTACGATTCGACTTGGTTCCCAGGTGCGGACGGTACCAAAGCCCGCGAGTATCTCTTCATATTCAACTCTACTTACTCTGAGACGCCGGATCCGTTCTATATGAATAACAACCCCAACGCCAATGGCAGCGACATGGATATCATGTACGCCATGACTCCAAAGTTGCGTAATCCACCGTTTGCGATCACCGACATTCAAGAGGGTGACAAGCTAACCATCGAGGCGGCGAAGCCGAACCTTCCGGCTGATGTGTTCCAGTACACGTCGAAGAAAGCTGAGACGGTGAATGGCACGTATGTCGCCAACTCACTTGATGGGGTCCTGACGGTTCCAAATCCATATTACAATTACTACAATGAGGAGAGGGACCAATTCCATCGGATGATCAAATTCATCAACTTGCCGGCAGCGCCGATGACCATCAGGGTCTTTAACATTGCCGGCGATTTGGTGCGGACGATGCAGCGAACGGACATTTACAACTCGGAGTTTGTCTGGGATCTCAAGACGGACAAAGGCCTCTGGGTTGCACCAGGTATTTACGTCTGGCTGATTGAGGCCCCGGGGCTGGGCAGCAAATACGGCAAGATGGCAATATTCACTGAAGTTGAACAACTTAACACATTCTAAGGTGAGGAGGTAAAAACGATGAGAAAGACATTATGGCTATCGTTAGCGCTAGTCATCGCACTCAGCGCTATGCTCCTCGCCGGTAGCGAGGATCGCATTGGAACGGCAGGTGCGCAGGAGTTGCGCATTTCGGTCGGCTCCCGGGGCGTCGCCATGGGTGGGGCGCTGGTCGCCAATTGCTCCGGTACGGAGGCGCTCTATTGGAATCCTGCCGGCGTGGTAAGGCAATCCGGCACCGAGGCCATGTTCTCGCATCTCGATTATTTTGCCGGTATGAAGCGTCGAGTATGCCGCGGTAACGACTTCGATCGAGGGCTTTGGCTCGATTGGCGTTTCTGCCAAGGTGCTGTCGATCGGCACCATGCAGAAGACGACCTGGGATGATCAGCAGAATGCCGCCGGTGAAACGTTCAATCCGACATTCTCAGTAGTCGGCCTGACCTACGCTCGCAGTTTTACCGACAGAGTGGCATTTGGCCTGACAGCCGCATTTGTCAACGAAAGAGTTGAACAGGTGTCGGCGCGGGGAGTCTCCTTCGATTTCGGATTCACCTACGTGCCCAACTATCGGGGATTGAAGTTCGGTGTGGTGGTCAAGAATTTTGGACCACACATGAAATTCGACGGCCCCAATTTCGGCACAAAGGTGACACCACCGGCGAATGGCTTCACTCATGACTTGCGTTCCCAGAGTGTGGCATTTGAATTGCCCTCCTCGGTGCAATTCGGTGCGGCCTGGGATCCTTTGAACAAAGCCGGCGAGAAGAACAATGTTGAACTGGCGGCAACGTTCCAGAGCAACAACTTCTCGCAGGACGAAATCAGAGGCGGCGGCGAGTACTCTTACAACGACATGTTCTTCCTGCGTGCTGGTTATTCAACTTCCAGCCAATCGGATTACATGTTTGGGCCGGCGTTGGGCGCCGGCGTAAAAGTGGCTTGGGGTCAGACGCACATGGGTTTTGACTACAGCTGGCAGCAGCGCGACTTCTTTTCGGGCAGCAACAACTATTTCACCTTTAAGGTGTCGTTCTAAGCTGTCCGACATTCATTTCAAGCCGGTGGAGATTACTCCACCGGCTTTTTTGTTGGCAGACGTATGAATTGATATGGCTGAGATTGCGATTCACTTGAATCGCGATCAACTGACGATGCAATTTTTGTTGAAGTATGGCTTGAGTCTGCCCTTTATTGACCTATGTCTTCCCGCATTGTGATCGTTCCCGTTGCCGATCTTCGGCGTGAACCCCGTCATGGTTGCGAACGCATGTCGCAGGTCTTGTACGGCCATTGCGTAGAGCTAATCGATCAGGCAGAGAAATTCTGCCGCGTGCGCACTGGCGACGGGTACGACGGCTTTCTGGCCGAGAGTTACCTGGAGGAGACTGACGACTCGTTGCCGAATCCTGCCGTGGTTGCCTCCCGGTGGGCAACTTTCACAATGGAGAATGGTAGCGAGTTAGTTTTGCCGTTCGGTGCGTTGGTGTATCCCGAAAAATCAGGCGGTGTGTATCGGGAAATCTGCACACAGTCGAAAATGACCACTATCTCCGGCGACGTGGATAGCGTCATGCAGCGTGCCGAACTGATACCGAACCAAATTGCCCGGACGCTCCTGTCGGCGCCTTATCTGTGGGGCGGTTCATCTCCGTTTGGTTACGACTGCAGCGGACTGGTGCAGGCAGTGTACAGTCGGTGCGGTGTCAATCTTCCTCGCGACAGCAAAGACCAGAGCAGGTTGGGAAGCGAGGTGACACTGGCAAATGCACGCGACAGTGATCTGATTTTCTTTCCCGGCCATGTGGCGATATGTCTTGGGGGATTGCGGATCATTCACGCGACACGATTGCGTGGTATGGTTGTGATTGAGTCGCTTGACAAGGATGCGCCCGATTTTCGAGCTGACTTGGCGGACAAGGTCAGGGCGGTCAGGAGGGTATTGCCGTGAACAGAATGGACTGGCTTTCGACTGAACGAGGCGAGATGCGTGGCTAATTATCCTGTGACGCTAAGACTTTACCGGCTGCGGTTGAAGCAATCCTTTAACATCTCCAAGGCAAAGGCAGAAGAGAAAGATACCCTGATCGTTAGGTACGGCAGTGGCCTGGGCGAGGGCTCGCCATCAGTTCACTACGGGAAATCCGCGAGCGAAATGAAAGAGGTGCTCGACCTACGGCTCAGGGAGTATGGTGGTAATATCGACGAAGACAGTCTTCGAGAATTTATTGAACAACTGCCGCGAGAAATGAATGTCGCCCGCTGCGGGCTCGAAATGGCTTATCTCGACAATCGCGCGAGGCAAAAAGGAATTCCACTCTGGCAGTATCTGAATCTCCCAAAGCCCCGCAAAGCTGTCAGCTCTTTTACGATTACACCCGGCACCGAAGAAGAGGTGCAGAAGCAGTTGGAGCGCGCGGAGCCGTTCAGTGCGATCAAAATCAAAGTTGGCTTTGCGCGTGATCTGGATTTCGTTGATTACATATTGAAGCACAAGGACTGTCGCCTGCGCCTCGATGCCAACGGTGGCTGGACAGTCGATCAGACAATCGATGCCTTGCGACAGTTGCGAGGATACCCGGTTGATTTCATCGAGCAACCGTTGACTAATCCCGAAATAGCGGAGTTGGACAAGATAAAGACGAAAGTTGCGTGCAGCATCTTTCTGGATGAATCCGTAGTCACGGTCGCTGACGTCGACAAATTTGCGGCGGTTATTGACGGCGTGAATGTCAAACTTATGAGATGCGGTGGCATCACGCTGGCAATGGAGATCGCCGAGCGCGCGAGAAAGCATAACCTAAAGCTCATGCTCGGCTGCATGATTGAAACCGCAATCGGCATTACGGCCGCGCTACACCTGGAATCACTCTTTGATTACTTCGATCTCGACGCGATCCTGCTGACGGCAAATGATCCTTACTGGGGCGCACAATTCGTGGGAGAAACTCTACTGCTGCCGGAAGGCCCGGGAATCGGTATTACGACGGAGGAGAACACACTTGCTTAGGATGTTGCTGGTTCTGGTATTCTGCGCGGCAAGCGCCGTGGCACAAGAGAAGCCGCGAATAGAGGTAATATATCCCAAAGCCAAACAGCGAATCGCGGCGGTCGATTCAATGTTCATTTTCGGAAACGTAACCCCGGAATCGAAACTGAGGATTAACGGTATTGATGTCAAGGTCTATCCTGACGGCGCCTTTCTCGGCTGGCTGGCGGTCAGGTCGGGCTCATTCGTATTTCGTCTCGAAGCCTCGCTCAAAGGTCAATCGGCGACACTAGAAGTGCCGATTGATGTTCCTCAACCATATGAGATTCCCGAGGGACTGGGACCTGCAATTGTCAAAGGTTACATGTCGCCCTCCAATGACATCATGCTCATGGAAGGCGATCTCTTCAACACTTCTTTCCGAGGCACGCCGGGCATGTTTGGATATTTCAAGCTTTCCAGCGACGCCGACCTGTATCGAATGACCGAGACACCGCCGACGCAACAGAGTTACTGGGCAGATGCGTTGTGGGGGAGCGGCGAGTATCCCGAATCCCTGTTGGTGCGGGGAGTCTACACCGGCTGCGAGGTTCTTACAGATAAGCATGTGAGCGACTCCAACAAGATCGACTACTATCTATGCCGCAAACTGCTCAAGAAGCTCGGCACCAAAGACAAGACTTTCAAACAGCAATTAGCCGATTGCGGCTGCGTGAACCGAAGTAATGACGCGGCTGTTGCGGTAATGCCAGCTTCGAAGGTGGTCATCGGAGAATTGATCGACTCCGTGCAGACTATTCGCACGGGCCCGCGGAAAGGATACCTGGCAGTCTATCAACCGAAAGGCATTCGGCTGCGGATCACGGGCAAGTATAATGACCACTACCGGGCGCGGCTTCTGACTGACGTCGACGGCTGGGTGCCCGATAGTTCCGTGAAGATTCTTCCGGTTGGAACGCAATTGCCGTCTGGCGATGTATCGCTGATACGGACGCGCAAAGTCGATCGTGGTGTGTTAGTCACTTTCAATCTCGGCGCCAAAGTGCCTTACCGCGTTGAGGAAGACCCTGTCGAAAACGAAGTCTGTGTTGATATATTCAATGCGACATCCTCAATCGATTTCATCCGCTACGATACGAATGACAGTCTGATCAATCGCATTGAATGGAGTCAGCCGCAGGTCGGGTTGTTGCGACTAACGATCGACCTCAATCAAACGCTCTGGGGATACGACTGCTACTATGAAGGAACACGCTTCAATCTCAAATTGCGCAATCGTCCGCATTTCGAGGAGAAGCTCAAGGGGCTCAAGTTCGTGATTGATCCCGGCCACTCGCCTGATCCAGGTGCGGTCGGACCAACTGGTTATGCCGAGAAAGATGCTAATCTGGCCATCGCGCTGGATGTGGCAGAGCAATTGCGCGATCGCAAGGCGACGGTCTATATGACCCGAAATGGCGACACTGGAATCGCACTGTATGATCGACCGAAGCTGGCCTACAGATATAGCCCCGACTTTTACATTTCGATTCACAACAATGCACTGCCGGACGGCATCAATCCATTTTATAACAGCGGCAGTTCGACCTACTACTACGAACCGCAATCGCACGATCTCGCCAAGTGCGTGCAAGCGCGACTGGTGAAGGCAACGGGACTGACCGATATCGGCCTGTACAACGGCAATTTTGCGGTAGTGCGCCCGACCGGCTATCTGGCGATCCTGGTGGAGTGTGCATTCATGATGATTCCAGAACAGGAGATGGACTTGAAAGACCCGGCGTTCCAGAAGAAGACCGCAGAAGCCATTGTTGAAGGCGTGATGGATTTCGTCGACAGCGAAGTCGAAAAGTCCAACTGCGGCAAATAGTGATGCGCGCTAACCCTTGAGCGCGCCGGCGATAATCCCCTCAGTAATTCGTTTCGAGTAGGCGACGAAAAGAATCGTTGTTGGCAGCACTGAGATTACTGATGCCGCGAATAATTGAGGCACGTCGATGTTTTGATATCCCTGCAACAGCGCCAGCGCAACCGGCAACGTTCGCATGGATTCGGACGACGTCAGGATAAAGGGGTAGATGAACGAATTCCAATTGACCATGAAAGTTTGTACCGCAAGCACCGCCAGCGCCGGTTTGCACAACGGCATCACGATGCGCCAGATGATGGTCAATTCGCCGGCGCCTTCAAGTCGCGCGGAGTCCTCCATATCGGGAGGTATCGCCGAAATGTACTGTCGCATCAGAAAGATTCCCAACGGGCTGACGAGGAACGGCAAGATCAGCGCCAAATAAGTGTCGAAAATGCCCAGCCAGTTGGTCATCAAATACATTGGAATAATCACGACGTGTATCGGCACCATCAAGACGAGGATCACGGTCATCGTCAGTATCCCTTTGCCTCGGAAGCGACGGCGCGCCAGCACATAGCCGCAAAGAGTGCAGAAGAAGAGATTGCCGATAGTGACAATGCCGGCAACGATAATCGAGTTGACAAGGGGCAGATACAGTTCGGCGCGCGCAAACAGGGCGCTGAAGTTGGCGAAAGTCAGGCGGTAATTTGCAGAATCGATCATTCCGGTCAGCGAAAATGTTTTGGCCAACGCGCCGAGCAGAAGGTAGGCGAACGGCAGGAGCATGATCAGTGCAATCACAATCGCGACGGCCAAGTTGGCGTATGACTTTAGCGGGCGGTTCATTCTACGCAGTCTTTTCCTTGATGAGTTTCAGTTCCAAAAAGGAGACAATTGCGATAATCAAGAATAGTATATTCGCCGCCGCGGCGCCGTAACCGATGTTGAATTTGTGCAGGCCTTCCTCGTAAACGAAATACACCATCGTCATGGTCGAATTGAGCGGACCGCCCTTGGTCATGACGAACACTTCGACGAATACCTGAAACGATTTGATGCTGTTCAGGACGACCACAAACAACAGCATCGGCTTCAGATGCGGCAGCGTAACCACCTGAAACTGCCGCCAGGCACTTGCGCCGTCGAGACGTGCAGCTTCATATAGTTCATTGGGAATTGATTGCAGAGCCGCAAGAAATAGCAGCATGTAATAGCCGGTCGACATCCAGACATCCATCGCCATGATCGCCGGCAGCGCCGTTGCAGTCGAGAACAAGAAGCCGTCGGAGGGCGCGGAGACTCCCACCAGGCCGCAGAGCTGTTGTATGTAGCCGCCGCGCGCATATAGAGAAGTGAAGATCAGGGCGACTACGACGAGCGACACCATCGACGGGAAGAAGTATACCGACTGGAAAAATGTCCGTAACGGCAGACTCCGATTCAGAAAGACCGCCAGCAGAATGGCAAAGCAAGTAGTGAATGGCAGTGTACCGACTGTGAATAGGAATGTATTTACGATGGCTCTGACGAAAGTCGGATCACGAAGCAGCGCCACGAAATTGTCGACACCGACGAAAGTTATACCCGCTTGACAAAAGGCGATAGTCGGTGAAACTCAGGAGCAATGACGCCAGAATCGGAAAGAGCCAGAATATCAGCAGCGTCAACAGCCAAGGCGACAGAAAGAAGTAATCCGAGATACGCAGACGCTGCGTGCTATTGGCCGGCATATTTCTTGAGTATGGCAGCGCAATCGCTGTCGATCATTTGCAGCGCCGATTCCGGGGATTGTTTCTTGTACAGCGCCTGTTCAATGCCGCGTTCCAGTGCTTCTTCAAGCGAAACCCAGGCCGGATGTACCGGTGTGGAGCGTGAGTTGCGCAGTTGCTCCTGAAATACCGAAGCGATCGGCGTCAGCGTACTCGGGAATGCCATCGTGGAATATTTGTTCACCGGCGTGAAGCTTCCGGTCGCCGTTGCGAACATGGTGTCGTTCTGTGGTTGCACGAAAGACCGAATCATCTCGAACGCCATTGGCGCGGCCTTCGACGACGCCTTGATCACTAGATATTCACCACCCGCAAATGACACGCCCGGCTTCCTGCCGCCGGGGGAAGGCATGGTTGTGACGAAATAGTCGAATGATCTTTCAGAACGCTCCAACCGCTTTACCAGCCATTCACCTGAGATCACGAATCCGATTTTGCCTGCAGCGAAGTAATCCTCGATGCGAGATTGTGTTTCCGTCAAACCATTTGCCGCCAGGCGCAGGTAATATTCCATGCTCTTGCGGCCGGCGTCAGAACTAAATTGGGTCGCTGTCATGTCGCCGTTGAATACTTCGCCGCCGGCAGACCAGAAGAAGGGAAGATATTTCTTGTAGAGTCGATGTCGTTCCGCCGAATTCGATCCGAAGCCAAAGCGGCCGCTGCCAAGTCTGTTGATCTTTGCCGCCGCCTCAGCCAGTTCGACCCAGGTTTTAGGCACGAACGAATCCTCGTAGCCCGCTTCTCTTAACAAAGTCCTGTTGCAGAACAGAACCCGCGTGCCTAGCATCCAGGGAACAGCATAGCGTTTGCCCTGGTAAATCGCAGGGTCCCACATCACCAGACTATCCTTCAAACCGGAGGTGGCGTCTGTGAGATCGAGTAGTTTCCCGCTTGCTGCGAATTCGGCAATCCAGTCGGAGCCGAGTTCGATAACGTCGGGGCCGCTGCCGGCCGCGAGTGCAATTGCAATCTTCTCGTGCCCATCCGACCAGGTCAGGTCGCCGAGCTCCACCTTAATTCCGTTGTGAGTCTTCTCAAAATCATCGGCCAATTGCCGTACTGTTGGCTTCACGTCGGGGCTTGTCCAGAACTGCCAGAAGGCTATGGCATTGTTTCCGGAAGATGATTTTCCGCAGGACAAAATCAGAAATGGAAGGCCTGCCAAAAATAGCGCAATACCCAATAAGTGCAGTGTGTTTTTGAGGTGTCGCATGCGAGTATCAAACAGCCACGGCGCATTTTTGTCAACTAAAACCGGGGCGGCAGTCGCCCAGATATTTTTGTTGATCTCAAAATCTGCAGGCGCCATACTGTAACGCTTTTGGCTGAATTGGTGTGAACATGGTTTCATTCGTTCTCGTAGCGGGTGCGTTTGATCGGGCGTCGTTGATGCTCCTGATTTGGGTGCTGCTGACCGGCGGTGTCGTTACCTATTTCAGTTATCGCCTGCGCCAGCCGCGCCTGCCGTTGCGCACTATACCGGGTATCAAAGCGATTGAAGAAGCCATCGGTCGTGCTACCGAACAGGGCAAGCCCATCGTTTTTACGACCGGTTGGGGAGGCGACATTCAGCGTCCGACGACTCTCGCCGCACTGAACCTGTTGCGTTTTGTCGCCACCAAGGCGGCAGCATACGGTTGTCGCATTCATCTTTCCGACCCACGATCCCGTCATAGCCGAAACGGCCAAGGAAATAATCAGAACGGCGTGTAACGAAGCCGGTCGTCCAGACCAGTTTCACGAAGAAGATATCACCTTTGTTTCGCCTTCGCAGTTCGGCTATGCCGCAGGTGTTGACGGCATCGTGTCACGCCTTAAACCGGGTGCGATGTTCCTTCTGGGCACCTTCGAAGGCGAGGCGCTGATCCTTGCTGAGACAGGCAATTTCAACGGAGCGCTACAAATAGCGGGCACCGATTCAACAATACAGCTTTCATTTTTTATCGTGGCGTGTGATTACACATTGATCGGCGAGGAACTGTACACAGCGTCGGCATATTTGACGGATGACTATCGTGTCAAATCATCAATGTACGCGCAAGACCTGGTGCGCTTGCTGATTGTTGCGCTGCTTCTCCTGCTTCCAGTGCTGGCGATCTTCGGTGTCAATGTTTATCGGAGGATATTGTGATCAACCGGCTGGCATTGATCGTGACGCTGATTACCGGCCTCTTTATGATGGCGCAGTATTTCCTCAGGACACCGGCCACGACTGCTGTCTACTCAACGCTTCTGGACTACTACCAGATCGTCTTTGCAGTAACGATGATTGTCGGCGGTATCGGTCTGCTCAAGCAGCACACAATCAAGATTCAGCGTTCGCCCCAACAGCGCGGCTACAGCTTGATCGCCGTCGGCGCCATTTTATTCATGATCATTGCTGCCATCGTAGCAGGCGCAGGTGCGAGTTCGCCTTATCAGTGGGCGTTCAACAATCTCCAGGCGCCGATGCAGGCAACGACATTCTCGTTGCTGGCGTTCTTTGTCGCCTCGGCGGCTTACCGCGGGTTCCGGGTTCGCTCGCGTCCCGCGTTTGTGCTGGCGCTCGCAGCGGTAATTGTGCTGGTCGGCAAAAGTGGTTTCAGCGAAATGATTTCGCAACAACTGCCCGACATCGCCGGCTGGGTGCTGAACAATCCGTCCACGGCAGCCAAACGCGGTATTCTCATTGGCGTTGGAATCGGCTCTGTCGCAACGGCGTTGAGGGTCATTCTCGGGATCGAACGGAGCTATCGATGACGGCGAAATTCATGCAATCCATATCCGCTCGACACGTTGTGTTTCTCGTGATACTGTTGGCAGTTGCCGTACCGTTGTTGTTCAACATCAAGTTGACTCATTCGGCTTCGCCCGAGACCAGGCAGTTCTATGCCAACATTGACACATTAGCGCCTGGAAGCGCGGTACTAATGTCGTTCGACTTCGAGGCCTCCGCCTTTGCCGAAATCAAGCCGTTGGCGGTTGCAGTTATCAGACATTGTTTTCAGAAGAATCTGCGAGTGATCGGACTATCACTGTTTGCCGAAGGTACCGCACTGGGCGAGCACACACTGTCTCAGGTCGCGGCAGAGAAGAGCAAGAAGTACGGCGTGGATTATGTCTACCTCGGCTTTCGTCCGCAATATACAGCGGCGATGCTGGCGATAGGGGAATCGCTGCCGAAGGAGTTTCCGACAGATTATCTTGGCAATCCGACATCGTTCCTGCCGATTCTGTCTGGTGTCAGTAATTACGATCAGATCGCCATGGTGATTTCCATTACGGATGCAAGCATGCCGACCTATTGGGTCGATTATGCGGTCACCCGTTATCATGCACGTTTGCAGACGGTGCTGACCGCGACTATGGCGACGTCATTTTATCCCTATATCTCATCCGGCCAAATTGCGGGACTGGTTGCCGGGCTGAAAGGCGCGGCCGAGTACGAACAACTGCTGAACGAGTCTGGTGGTGGGGGAAGAGGCCTGTTTGCGCAGTCGGTGTCGCAGTTCGTAATCGTGGCTGTTATCATCGTCGGCAACGTCATCGACTACATGGGGCGGAGGCGCAAATGGCGATAGCCACATTGGCCGCCGCGATCGTAACTCTCGGCATTTTCTCATTTCTCTATCGCGATAATCCGTTTTATCGCGCCTGCGAGCACTTGCTGATCGGATTATCCGTCGGCTTCTCGTTGGTGCTGTTGTGGAACTCAGTACTCATTCCAAAACTGTTATATCCGCTCTTTGTCGATGGACGTCTGTTGAGCGTCATTCCATTCGCCTTGAGTTTGCTGCTGTTGCTTCGCTTGAAGAGTTCGTTATCATACTTGAGCAAACCCGTGCTTGCACTGGTAATAGGTGCCGGCGCCGGTGTGAGTATTCCGGCGATGTTTGATGCCCGCGTGCTGCAGCAAATCGCCGCCGGTATTGCGCCGTTCAGTGATGTTGCCGCAGGAACTGTTTCGGCTCTGGCCCTGGTCGGCCTGCTCATCTCGCTGGTCGGAGTAGTTACCGTGATGGTCTATTTTTTCTACACGCGGCCCGACACACGGTTCTTCAACGCAATCAGCCAGATCGGCGTCTATTTTCTGATGATCTTTTTCGGAGCGACGTTCGGGTACACGGTCACATCCCGGATGACGCTCTTGATTGGTAGAATGGAGTTTCTGTTGGGCGATGTGCTCCACATAATATGATGTGCAAGAAATGTCAGATACAAATGGAGGAACAGAAGCGTACGTTTCACAAGCAGCGCAAGTGGATTTGTCCCAGGTGCGGTAAAGTTCGTTTTCAGCAGATTAGAAAACGAGAGAAGAGCGGTTAAAAATTATTTGCCCTGTGGCGAAAAATGTTTTAATTCATTTATGAGCAATGGGTTAGTTCGAGTCGGCACATCGGGATACTCCTTTGAGGATTGGCGTGGCGTGTTCTACCCGGAGAAGATTGAAAAGACCAAGATGCTGGATTTCTATGTCGGACATTTTGATACCGTGGAAATAAACTCAACCTATTACGGCATCCCGAATGCGCGGGTTTTCGAGGCCATGGTGCGCAAGACGCCGCCCGGGTTCGACTTCATGGTCAAAGCGCACCAATCACTTACGCATAAGCGTGACCAGTTGGAGCAGGAAACACCCAAGTACCTTGAAGCCGTCCGCCCGATGATCGAATCGGGCAAGTTCAAGGGTATTCTGGCGCAGTTCCCGTGGTCGTTTCCTCGCGTCCCGGCGCACATTGACCATCTCAAAAGATGCCGCGAGATGTTGGGTACGCTGCCACTTTTCGTCGAATTTCGGCATGCCAGTTGGGTTCGCCAGGAGATCTTCGAGTTGTTGAAATTGCTAGAGATTGGCTTCGTTTCTGTCGATGAACCTCAATTGGAGAAGATGATGGAGCCGCTGGCGGTTGCGACGACTTCGATCGGGTATGTGCGATTTCATGGCCGCAATGCAAAAGATTGGTACAGCGGCAAAGGGTCTGATAGGTATAACTATTCATATAGTAGGGAAGAACTGGCCGAGTGGGTAGAGAAAATCAAACGGATGCAGAAGGAGACGGATACTATTTATCTGTTCTTCAACAACTGCCATCGCGGCCAGGCCGTGTCTAATGCGAAACAAATAATGGAGATGTTGGATGTTCAACGGAACTAGGCGTATCGGATTTATTGCGCTCGCAGCATTCTTGTCAATCACCATATTCTGGCCGACACCGGCAACACAGTCGATGACGAAGGAAACTTACGGCCCGCCGGCTCCGAGATTCCATACGCTTGCGGTTCCACCTCCGAAACTGATGTGTGAAGCCGCGTTCCTGCAGGACAACAGCACTTCCGAAAAACTGTACGGCAAGGACGAATACAACGTCCGTTCGATCGCCAGTATTACCAAGTTGATCACGGCACTGACCTTCCTCGATTTCAAGGTCGACTGGGACAAGACAATCGAGATGGATACCTCCGATGCCAACAATTCCTCTCGCTCGCAGTTGCGCGCCGGTGACATTTATCGTGTCGGCGACCTGTTCCATTGCAGCCTGATGTCCTCCGATAACCGCGCTACTCGTGCGATCGTACGTTCAACCGGCGTCTCCACCGACAGTTTTATCGTGCGGATGAACCGCAAAGTTGACAGTCTGGGATTGTACAGTATCAAGGTCGATGAAGTGACCGGCCTGTCGGAAAACAATGTCGCCAGCGCCTATGATATTGCGCGGCTGGTTAATATCGCCTCGACGAACCCCACAATTCAATCAGTTCTGTGCACCAAAGAATACACCTTCATATCTGAAAGACGCCATCGCCTGTATACCCTTGGAAACACCAATCGCCTCCTTTCGAGCACCTGGAAGATCGAGGGCGGAAAGACCGGTTACATCGGCGAATCTGGATACTGCTTTGCCGTGCGCGTCGCGGACGATAAGGGACATGATCTCACCGGCGTGGTGTTAGGCGCACATTCCAACAGCCGCCGTTTCCGTGAGGCCAAGAAGTTATTCCAGTGGGCGTTTACAGCACTTGAAAAAGTGCAACGTCAATCGAACCTGGCCGGTGAAATGTAACCGGCCGGAAAAATGGTTGACATCTAAATTCGAAACCCTAAATTAACCGACCTTGACACTGGCGCCCTAGCTCAGTTGGTAGAGCAGCAGACTGAAAATCTGCGTGTCCCCAGTTCGATTCTGGGGGGCGCCACTTTAAAATCACGCCACCCTAGCTCAGTTGGTAGAGCAGCTGATTCGTAATCAGCAGGTCGTCGGTTCGACTCCGATGGGTGGCTCTTTTATTTGATACGTCTTGAATACATAGCGCGAATAGATAATGAAAATGCGGGCCGTCCTATTAGATGGACAGCCCGCATTTCTGTCTTCGGAATTCTCCAAACTTACGGACACGTTATATCGTGTTGACTCTCGTCCCAGCAGTGCCAGGCATCGTCGAGATAGAAGTTGTGATCCTTCACGCGGCCGTTGAAACTCGGGTTGTTCCATTCGATTTCGGCAAGATTATCCAGACTGTGGCTATATATGTTGTAGAACCGGTTGTAGTCGCCGCTTGCCGGGATGCCATAGTAAATATAAGCGCCGTTCTCGGCGTCGCCGGGAATGATATTCGTATACTTCAAGTCACCGGTGCTGTCGGTGTAATTGTGATGCCAGTCAATTCTGAGGTAGGGGTTGGTCTGATCCGGATTGCGATTAACCGTCCACGTACCCTGCGTGCCGGTCAGATTCTGACTGCCGCTGTACCACAGATAGTCGGAGTATGCACCCGCCTTGGTAATGTACATCTTCCACAGAATCTCATTGTTGCCGGTACTGCCGACTAGTTTGCAGGTGTACTGAACGCCAACGGTCACATTGTATGACCACGCCCATGACCCATCGTCCTGCCTGACCGGCTCATGATTGAATGACTCGATGAATGCCGCGGTCGGGACCGCCAACGTTACCGTCAATATCAGATTCCAGTAACCGACGCGAAGTGCAGATTGCGCAAAGTTGACGTGGCCGGAATCATCTCCCGTCGCCGGTGAGGCGCTCGGAGTCGCAAATCCTGCGAAGCTCATAAGGAAAGATGATTGTGGTGGCAGTGTCGGCGGCGTCTGCGGAGTATTGTTGCTCTTGTCGCTGCACCCGGCAAATGCGACGAAGATTGCTGTCATCATGATGGCTGTCAGGGCTATCCAAATGAGATTTCTGCGATTCACTTTGCTGCTCCTTTCCAATTCTCCACACCTGTGTCCCAGGATGACTGTCTTCGCGGGACAACTTCAAGCTAATGAATACTACATTATCGATCACATTTGATCGTTTGTCAAGGATCGTTTGCGGGTAGCCCGCTAATCAGCAGTATCAAGCGCGGCTGCCGATCCAGGCCCTGAATAGATACCTGCATTTTCGAATGGATTCGCGAAGGTGCCATTTTCGTTTCTAATCCCGCCAGAGTGCTGCGTATTGCCTGTGTCGGACTCGAGTGAATCCTCTGCCAACTGTTCACGGAGACTAGTGTGAGCAGGCAACGGTCAAATCCATTGCCATGAGATATCAAGTTATGATTGGAAAGGAGTAATCCGGTGAATTCCAGACGACGAAAGTCAGGTGCACTCGCCGCGTTTGGCGTGTCGGTGTGGGCCTTGATGACCGCCGCATTGTTGGTGTCGTGCGGCACGCCCGGCAAGAATCTTCCCATTAGTGAAACCACCGCCCAGATTACGGCTGAGCATCTTCAGGAAGTCACGGTTCAAGTGGAAAGCTTCTACTTCAAGCCGAACAAGATCAATGTCATGGTCAACATGCCGGTACGACTCGTCCTGAAAAGTGACACTCACTTGATTCCCCATAACTTCACGCTACACGCTCCGGAGGCAGGCATTGATATCAGCCAGGATGTCGGCCACGGTGCTACTAAAGTTGTTGAGTTCACGCCGACGAAACCGGGCGAGTATTCGTTCTTCTGTGACAAGGGAAGTCATGCGAAGAAAGGAATGACCGGAGTTCTGGTTGTCAGGCCGGAGGCCGGACAAAGCCAAAGTGAGAACAGCCCTGTGGCGCAGTAGGGGAACTAAATGGGGTATCGTACCCCAACCGTAACGGGAAAGAACTCCGCCTTAGTGTAGCCGGATGATATTTGCACGTAGCGCATGGTGGCGAAGCAGCTTACACGTGGCGACAACTTGAAATCGAAACCCACGCCGAAGTTGAAATAGGTCTTAGTTTCAGTAACCGTGGGATAAGTGTCGGCGCCCAGGTTAAATTGGGCTTCCGAAGAATACGCCATCCCACCGCCGATCACGATGAGAGGGTCTACCGGCCAGTTGGCGATATCCTTGTAATAGCGCAAATCCGCACCCAACATCAGCGAGACATGATCGCCGCCACCAACCGAATCATAGGGAGCGTTTGCGTCCATGGCGAACGACTGAACTTCCAGTTTGGGTACCACCCGAAATCCCGGAGCCAGTCTGAATCCCAAGCCGACAGAACCGTTAACTCCGAAGTTGTAACGGAGATTGAAATCACTCGTCGGGAAAGCGCCTCCGGCGGCCAGGTACAACTCAATTGGCCTCTCCGATTGTGCCCAAGCGTGTGCCGAAAACAAGAGTGAGATTATCAGAATAGCGCGTCGCATATGCAATAACGTCACACCCAGTCTCTCCTTCTAGTTATACACGATCAGTGACGCCAAATTGCCCTCGAACATCAAAAGCGTCAACAATAAATGCGGTTCCTGTTTTCGGCGAAACATAAACCGAAACACTTTACCGGAGGTCACGTAGTACCAGCGAAGAGGTGATGACCAAATGAGAGTCTTGATTGTTCTGCTTTTGTGGTGCTTCCTGCTGATCCTGTGGTGGCCGTTGGCACTATTGGCTCTGATTCTTTTCCCGATCGTCTGGTTGCTGTCATTGCCATTACGCCTGATCGGCATCACTATTGAAGCAGTATTTCAGCTACTCAAAGCAATTTTCTTCCTGCCCGCTCGCCTGCTGGGCCAGCGCTGACAAACTTGCGCAGTTAGATTCCCGTTGACTTATTCCAGGAATTGCGCAGCTTACTACAGATCCGAGCTAGTCCAGCCATAAAAGGGAGTAGTAGTAGTTACCTACGCAATGTAAGAGCACACACCTTGCACTTTGGCACGTATTTTGCCTTCTGGATCAAATTAGTTCGGCGACCTCATAACTAAAGTTGGGTGCTGTAGTGGGTCAACTTAGGGTAATTCTAGCGTGTACCTATTGTATTTGCGTTGTGGCTTTTATCGCCGGTTGTGATGGGGATACAGGTGTCGGTGGCAAACGAGGCGAGAAGGGGCCGCCCGGTGATACCGGAACCGATCCGACGGGCGCACCGCCCCCGCCGCGCTTCGTATCCGTGGGAATTGTCAATGGATGTATGCGAGCTATCGTGGCTTCTGAACCGATCATAGTTAGTTTCGATTCGAGTACGGCCGGACACTCCGACACCATTACTGCCAACCGTCTGCAGAGATCCCCGCTATTGGATGGGATTGACGGCGGTAAGGAAGAATGGGGTCCGCAGGAAACGTTCTTGCGGCTGCGTCCGGTGCCAACCGGCATTGATGGAGATACTGTTCGGGATCCGCATATCTACAGGGCGCTTTGCCGCGCCGCTTATGACGACCAATACTTCTATCTCCTCATAAGCTGGCGGGAGGTCACGATACTCGGCCATGCTGACGACGGACAACAGGTCGCGATTGTGACAGCAGGGGACAACATTGAAGACAACAGACTGTACCTGGATGTCAGCCATCCCGATACCGTTGTCCGCTTCACGAACGGGCGACGCGAAATTGACACACTGTTTTCGAATCTCCGAGTGAGGCGAATCATCCATGTGGACAGCGTCTGTTTCCCGCCGCCACCTTTGCCGCCCGTCATCTGCGATGTAACGTATGACACAACATACGACACTGTATTGATTTGGAAAAGCGATTCGGCTAGCGAGGACAAGGTGGCAATCTACTGGTCGCCGGAAAGCACCGAAGCGCTCTCGGAGTTGCCCAAAACCGCCTATGAAATGGGAGCAATGACTGTTGGTCCGCTGGCGGGTGAGAAGTTCATTGACATCTGGCGCTGGGGCGCCGCCACCACGCAGCCGGTGACTATTGCGGATGATTGGAATTGCAGCGGCGGACAGTATTCACCTGACATTGGTAATAGTCCTTTCGAGATTAATTGGATTCTGCCGGACTCGATTCCTCGATTTATGAGGCGTCTGGACCCCAACCACTCTATCTGTTGCAGCGAAGGTATTACGAGCTCGCCATTGTGGTACTACGATGTGATACCATACAACCGCGATGGTTGGTCGCGTCGGGTAATTGTCTATGTGTCGAACATAGTCACTATGATACCGTCTGCCAGCCGCGCCGACGTGAGCGTTTTCGGACGATTCTTTGACAGTGAATGGACTGTTGAGTTCAAGCGAGCGCGCAGAACGGGAAATGCCGACGACATTGAGTTTTAGCTGACTCGTCTCAGTCGATGGGAGTTAATTCAACGCAAGTGTAGACGGTCTCGACGCGAAAAGGACGACTCAGTACTCGGTCAATCTGTGCGTTGGCTGCGCGAATTATCGCGCGCAAGGGAACTGGAGAAATGAATGCGGGAAGAGCAGAAGTGAACAGGGAAGGAGGTCGGCGGATGACAACGACTTGGCTCTTTATAGTGGCTTTCTTGTCTGCGCTTTGCCTGAGTTTCAACGAAGAAACGATGGCCGGGATCGACGCACAATCTGCGCCGGCGCGATTAATCGTGAAGTTCAAGAACGACTCTGTGGCTGGTTTGTCAAAATTATCTCGCAGAGGGGCCTCGGCAATGGAGGAATTCAACCGACTCGCGGGAAAGTACAGATTTGTTGAGTCGAGCAAGGGATTCCCAGAGGCAGCGCCCGACCGGTTTATGAGCGGCGTGGCTGTGCTCACTCTGCCCGTAGCCAGCGATGCCGAGCAGGCGGCGGACGAAATACGTGCGCTGAGCAATGTGGAATACGTGGAGCAAGACTTCCGTATGGAGTTGTTTGCGGCTCCCAACGATCCACTGTATTTGCAGCAATGGAATCTTCACAACACCGGGCAGAGATTACTGGCACGTACTTCGCAACCCCGGCGACAACAACGACCAAATGACACTGGCAACCGGGACCACGGGAAGTGACATCGCCGCCGACGCGGTATATACAAATCCGCCGGTCAGGAGCACAGTGATCGTAGCGATCATTGATACCGGAATTGATTTCACTCATCCGGACTTGCAGGGACAGTTCTGGACGAACACGCGCGAAATCCCCGGTAACGGATTGGATGACGATCACAATGGTTATGTTGACGACGTCCATGGTTGGGATTATTCGGCCAACGATACAACGCTGGTTCCAGTCTACGAGGACAACGATCCTACCGATCTCTATGGTCACGGCAGCCACATTGCGGGGATAATTGCCGCCACAACGAACAACGGAGTTGGCATTGCCGGCATCGCGCCGCACGCAAAGCTCATGCCCTTGAAATTCTATCCCATGATGTTTGCTTCCTCAGCCGCCCGAGCGATAGTGTATGCCACCGACAACGGCGCTGACGTAATCAACATGAGTTGGGGCTCGCCATATCCCTCCAAACTACTGGAAGATGCTCTGAACTATGCGCGCTCCAAAGGGGTTGTGCTCTGCGCCGCCACCGGCAACTCCGGTCAAAACGAGGCATTCTATCCGTCCGTTCTTCCGTCTACTATTGCCGTTGGCGCTACCGACAGCCGCGATCGCGTAACGAGCTTTTCGACATACGGAACTCACGTCGATGTGGTCGCCCCCGGGGAATCGATTCTGTCGCTTCGTGGCGCCGGTACCGACATGTATGGGGCGCCTCCATCAAATGAGCCGGTCGTCCACATTATCCAGAATTACTACTACGAGGCGTCCGGTACCAGCATGGCGTGTCCGCACGTGGCTGCCGTCGCCGCTTATGTCAAATCGGTTTCTACCGGTCTCGTTGTGGATCGGGTACAGCAGATCATTCAACAATCGGCAAAGGACTTGACTGATCCTTACGGAACGGGAGGGAATAACCCTGGTCAGGATATCTATAGTGGCTATGGCAGAATTAATTTGCGGCAAGCGCTGGCGCTCGTGCCGGCAACACAAGCCCAAATAGAATCTCCGCGACGGAATAGCATCGTGAGTGGTTTAGTGAACATCTTTGGCGTGGCTGCGGGATCAGGAATAAGTTCGGCCACTGTCGAGTTCGGAAACGGAGCCAACCCATCGACTTGGTATGCGATCAGTTCAGCATCCACGCCCGCAAATCACTCAACCCTGGCAGAGTGGAACACTGACACACTGAACGGCTGCTATACACTGAGATTGAAAGTTGGTGACGTCAATGAGTCGCAGGTTACGCTGTATGTGGCAAATGGCGAGAGTATCGAGATAATCTCGCCCGCGGAGGCCGAAACGTTGTCGACCACAGTCTCGATCCAAGGCAGTGCCTCGGCCATCGATTTCCAGTATGCCGTGCTGGACGTAAGGGCGGAAGCAGCGGGGTCACAGTGGGAACTGATCGACACCGTGACTGCGCCGGTGTACAAGGGGCTGCTTAGTTCCTGGAACGCGGCGAGTGCTGATGGAGAGTCGTACGTCATACGGCTGTCTATGCATACTCGTCGTGGAATTGTATCCGACAGCGTCGCCTTTCGTGTGCGCTCGCCATTTTCTGCTCCCAACGGCTGGCGCGCCAACCTTGGAGGCATAGCGAGCATTGTTCCGAATTACGGCGATTTCAACGGCGACGGCCAAAATGAGATTGTGGTCGGAACATCCGCCGGGGTCAAGTTCTTCCGCACGGACGGAACCGCAATGACGACTGGAGTTCCATCGCTACCGCCGCTGGATTTTCAAACGCCCATTGCGGTGGGCAAACTCGATTATGACGACATTGATGATTTCGTGGCGGTCAGCCAGGAGCCGCAAGCTTTGTATATCCAAAGTTCAGCGAATGGACTGAAATCGGTCTGGATACCGCAACCACCCAACACGGCGTGTTTCGCCCGCAACGACGAGGAAAAGCTGGCCGCTCTCTCTCTCAAGGACATCGACGGCGACGGCATCGACGAGATTCAACTGAAGACCGGCACGGATCCTGACGTCAATTCCGCGAGCGGATTTTACATCTGGAGAGCCGGCGGCAGTCTCACGCCCATTGTCTTCTACGCAAGTTACCTGCAGAATTGCCTGACGACCGACCTGAACGGCGATGGAATCGACGAGATATACTGTCTCGAGGGTGAATGCGTTCTCCGGTGTTATGATCAGGCAGGTGTCGAACACGAGTCGGTCACTTTGACTTTGGCGACAGGTTTCCTGCCGCAAGGCATGTCTGCGGTGGACGTCGACGACGACGGCAAACGCGAGCTGCTCGTCTTTGGACGGTACCGCTGGTCGCAGAATCTGATGACGTATTGGTTGCACGCCTTCCGTGACGGGCTCGCAGTTGAAACAGGTTGGCCCAGAAGAATACCAATCAGTCGCCTTCTCATCCCCACCATGCCTGTCTTCGGCGACATAGATGGAGATTCTCTCTCCGAATATGTATCCACCTGCTACGATCTAAACTACGGTCACGTCTACGCCTGGCGTCACGACGGTAGGCCGTATCTGGGCGACAGCACCTCCAATGGATTTTTCAATTCGGCGTCCGAACCCAGCATGCTCAACATGGCGATTCTAGGTGATGTCAATGATGATAATGACGCAGAGATAGTGAGTTGTGCGATTCCCGATGCCTGGGGAGCTTCCGACAGACAGGGGATTTTTGCCTGGAATCGGGAAGCTGCCATACTTCCAGGTTGGCCGCTCAACGTGGCACACGGCACGCAAATCACCCATGACTACGCCAACACGCCTGTGATCGGTGATATAAATCAGGATGGTAAGATTGACTTGATGATGACGACGGCCCTGGGCGAGCTTGTCTTCCTGAATTTTCCCGACCGTCAGTTCAGAGCTGATAAGATGCCATGCCCGATGTGGCGATACAATCGCCGACTGAACAACAACGCGCCGTATTCGCCCCGAGTAATCACGGATGTAGTCGATCAACCACAACAGGAACAAGTTCCATCGAACTTCACGCTGGAACAAAACTATCCGAATCCATTCAACAGCTCGACTATGATCAGCTATTCTCTCCCCAGGCCGGGGCAGGTCGGCATCGAGATTCTGAATATTCTCGGTCAAGTGATTCGGTCGTTTGATGCCGAACTTCAACCGGCCGGGCGACATACAATCGAATGGGATGCGAAGAATGATGGGGGAGAGGCGGTCGCTTCAGGAGTGTATTTCTTCAAGGTGTCGTCGCGGAATCAGAGCGCGGTCAAGAAGATTGTGTTGCTGAAGTGATGCTTGTTGCGGTCGGAATCATCCCTTGTTGAGAAGTTCTAACAGCTTCTTGGCGGCAAACAGGCGGTTGCGGGCGCGTCCGGGGACTTCCTCAAGTATCCCCAACTCGATGAGTTTGTTCACTCCATTCTTGACGGAATTGAACGGCAGATCCCATTTCTTTGCCAGCGAGGAAATGGAGATGTAAGGATTGACGAAGGCCTCATCTACAATTCGGCGGGTGGTCTCCGGCACGCTTTTGGATTTCTCGATTTGCTTCTGATATTCGGCGCTGAGTTTGAGAATCTTTCGCGAATCGGAAATTGCATCGGCCGCCTGGTCGACGACTGCCTCCAGGAAGTACTCCAGCCAGCCGCTCCAGTCGCCTTTCTGACTGACGGACAAAAGCCGTTCATAATACTCCTGACGATTTGCCTCAAAGTATCGCGACAAATACAGAAGCGGCTGCGTGAGGTGCCCCCGGTCGATCAAGAAGAATGTTATGAGCAGGCGACCTATGCGGCCGTTACCGTCTAAGAAGGGATGGATCGCTTCGAACTGATAGTGCATCAGCGCGCACTGAATCAAAGGTGGTTGTGTGGGTTTTGAGTGAAGGTATTTTTCCCACTCACCGAGAGCGTTCTTCATTTCGGCTACGGGTGGTGGGACTATGGTCGATGTTTCCGGTGTGCTTCCTCGTGGGCCGATCCAGTTTTGTGATCGTCGCAATTCACCCGGCGTGGCCTGGTTGCCTCGCACTCCCTGCATGAGCACGGCATGAATTTCTCTGATCAATCGGATGGAGATCGGCAATGTCTTGAGTAATTCCAGTCCGTGTTCCATCGCGAGCACGTAATTTCGAACTTCTTTGACATCGTCCACGCGCGGTTTTTCGGATGAAGACGCCTCGTACAAGAAGAGATCGTTGAGAGACGCGCGCGTTCCTTCGATGCGCGAACTTGACACAGCTTCGCGATGTGTGTACGGCGAGATGAGAAGATAGGGATTGGGAAGTAGTTGACCGGTACCCGACAATTCTCCTAGCCGACGATCCGCGTCGGATAGCAGAGATATCAGCTTCTGATCGTAGCTGAGTTTAGGCGGCAGAGGGTTCGGCACGAATGACCAATATCCTTCGGGTGTCTTGATGCACTTTCCGGCAGTCGAGGTGCTAAAGTCCTTGGGATTCATGCGACTACGCCATTTTTCGTTATTTCAGCCATATTCACTAAGGGTTTCCTTATTGCAAGAGATCGGCATTTGATGCAATAAGGATATCAGTTATTGAAAACCGATGCAACAGAAATCTATCGCGAAAATTCGTGGAGATAGCGGAACGGACGCGAACAGAAATACAGCAGCGAGCGGTGTTTACCTGTTGCGATAGGTTGCTGGACAGGAGACCCTCACGCGCAAAATGATTCTGCTGAAATAATGCTAGGCAGAGTTCGAAGCGCGCGACGATAAGTTCACTATACGTACTAGTAGCGCAACTGCGACGCTTAGTGCGACCAGAGCCACGAAAGGTGCGACAGCCGACTGTCCATCGACACCGAACATAAGGGACAGTGGTTTTTCAGCAAGGCCGCCTTCTATTCCTCTCAGAGACCAAATGATCACAGAGACTATAACACTCGCCAACATGGCGCCGATTCCAAGTGCCAATTGAATCAATCTAAATCGCATTCTGGACTGCCGTTCTCGTTCGATCATCGCTACTCCCCATATGACGGAAGCGCTCGTGCTGACAGTGGAGGCACCTTCGGTCGAGTTCACGAGAACCGACATCAACCTGGAGGTTTCGATCGCACTACTGCAGGTTGCACATTGAACCAGATGCTCTTGCTGCGGCTCAGTCAACGTGCCGGTGACGAAGGCGGCCAGCAGCTCTTCTTCGCGTTTACAATCTGAATCTTTCATACATCACCAATTGATTGAATTCCCATGGCTCCAAGTACTTCTTTGAGCCGCTTTCTGGCGCGAAACAATAGGACTTTGATACTTGCCGGACTGAGTCCATGAATCTGCGCAATCTCTTCATGAGTATAGCCCTCAACATGGGCCAGCCAAAGGAGACTTCTCTCCTGAGGTGTGAGATCATTCAGCGCCCGCGCAACCGTACGCCGCTGATCGCCAGTGATAGAGCTGGTTTGATCTGCTGCCTCGGATTGTTCAATTTCGTCACCAGAAGGTCCCGCGCCATTTGCAGATTCGGCAAACCACCGGCGTTTGCGCTTGAGAGTCCGAAGATGATCGTAGAAGATCCTCGTGCCGATCTGATACAGGTATGATTTCAACTGCCGACCATCAAGCCCGTCGGGAGCTTTGTTAATGAGGCGTACATACGAATCCTGCAACATATCATCCGCCAGACTTCGGTCGGCCGTCAGTCGAAACAGGTACGACCAGAACGCCTCTGATGTTCGACGATGGA
This sequence comes from uncultured bacterium, assembly GCA_963726455.1. Classification (GTDB taxonomy): domain Bacteria; phylum Zixibacteria; class MSB-5A5; order CAIYYT01; family CAIYYT01; genus CAIYYT01. The sequence continues at coordinate 778,579 of CAVSCK010000004.1, read as the reverse complement.
ATTCGGTGAAGCTTTCCTCATTGATCACAGCTTCGACTCTGGCCACTCACTTGCACGATAATTCATTTGGCATCGGACGCGCCCGGTTTTATCAATCCCATCCGCCTCGCCAGCACATACGCGATCAAACCGGCAATAATCAATCCGATTCCCAGAGAGATTCCCACCGTGCCCCAGAATCTTTCATTGAGGGATTGCATGACAAAGTTGATATCGGTCTTGCCGTCCAGTCGATGTGAACCTAACGTCAGGGCGATGCCGATGAAGAAGCTTCCTACTCCCACCTGAATTGTGCGAATCACACCCAGGGCTGGATTCGAGGTCAACTTGGATGTCCAGGGGTCGACCATTGATCGACCTTCGGGCGTGCGCACGAATTCGATGAACTCCGCGGCAGTGGCGAATTTCTCCAGCAGTCGATTCCTGTATTCCGCCTGTTCCAGCCGCGCTTTCACCGACATACTGTATCGGCGAAAAACCAACCAGATGACAAATGCGGCAAAGCCAATACCCGCGACGGCGATTACCGTTTCCTGGATAACTATTGCATCCATTCTTGCTCTCCTGTCTCAAGATAAATATCTGCAATTTCAAATCTCATTCAGTGTGCCTCTTGACGATCAAGAAGATCAGGCGATAGAAATAGGTGACCGCAACTCCAAGCATCATACCTGCGCCAACAGCCACGGACATTAGTCCCCAATAACCGGCGTCGCTGGACCTACTCAAATTATTGAGGTCGCTCGTCTTGCCCAGGATCCAGCTATTCAGAAGGAGGCCACTTCCCAAAGTCAACAGGACTGTGCCGATCTGAATTGCTCTGACCATGGCTCTGGTCGGCAGTTGACCCGAAACTTTTGTCGCCATCTTGTCTGCCATCAAGTCGCTTGAGCCGATCGTGGCGCCTTCATGCTGCGATGAACACTGGCTACTTGCTACGTCGTCTTGCATCATGCCCCTAAGACGTCCAATGGATAGGGGAGGTTAACAGGTTCTTCGAAGTATACCTTCTGACGTAATGCCGTCGATATCCTGATAATAGCCGGACAATCGCTTGACGGCCAATTCTGGCGCGTCAAAACGCCCCACGAACTTTTTCTCGAAATACTTGAGAATTTCCCTTGACACCTGAAAGGCCATACGTATATTGTTTGCCCGCTGATGGGGGCAGTGATCTTTAAATCAGCGAATGACAACTGACCTCGGTCAGCTTTTTTATCGCTCTCGACGGGAGAGCGTAACGGTCTTTGACAAGAAAATAGTGTGCTAATATGAAAGCTTGAGATACGGGCAAAGTTGTTTTGAAAAAAGCGACTCTGTCAAAACCAAATTTTAAGCCAATTCGAACGACGTGATCTGGTGTCGAATTTAGTACGAGATCACGGAACTTCTAATTCTAGAGCTAATTCAAATTTTTCTTCGGAGAGTTTGATCCTGGCTCAGAACGAACGCTGGCGGCGTGCTTCATACATGCAAGTCGAACGAGAAAGTTCGGGAGCAATCCTGGATAAGTAAAGTGGCGAACGGGTGCGTAACACGTGAGAAACATGCCTCTATGTTGGGGATAAGCTTGCGAAAGCGGGTCTAATACCGGATGTGATCACTGGATGGCATCTTCTGGTGATTAAAGGTGGTTGAGTCTATGCCACCGCATAGAGATTGTCTCGCGGCCCATTAGCTTGATGGCGGGGTAACGGCCCACCATGGCTCCGATGGGTAGCCGACCTGAGAGGGTGTCCGGCCACACTGGGACTGAGATACGGCCCAGACTCCTACGGGAGGCAGCAGTAGGGAATATTGGTCAATGGGCGAAAGCCTGAACCAGCAACGCCGCGTGGATGACGAAGCATCTTGGTGTGTAAAATCCTGTCAGTGGGGACGAAACGTGGAGGTAGGAAATGACCCTCCGCCTGACTGTACCCGCAGAGGAAGTTCCGGCCAACTCCGTGCCAGCAGCCGCGGTAATACGGGGGGAACGAGCGTTGTTCGGATTTACTGGGCGTAAAGGGCACGCAGGTGGGAAAGCAAGTCAGATGTGAAACCCCAAAGCTTAACTCTGGGACTGCATTTGATACTGTTTTTCTTGAGTACGAGAGAGGATGGCAGAATTCTTGGTGTAGCGGTGAAATGCGTAGATATCAAGAAGAATACCGGTGGCGAAGGCGGCCATCTGGCTCGATACTGACGCTCAGGTGCGAAGGTCGGGGGAGCAAACAGGATTAGATACCCTGGTAGTCCCGACAGTAAACGATGGGAACTAGGTGTTGGAGGTATCGACCCCTCCAGTGCCGCAGCTAACGCATTAAGTTCCCCGCCTGGGGAGTACGCTCGCAAGAGTGAAACTCAAAGGAATTGACGGGGGCCCGCACAAGCAGTGGAGTATGTGGTTTAATTCGACGCAACGCGAAGAACCTTACCTGGGTTTGACATGCAGGAGAAAGCATCAGAGATGATGCCCCGGCTTCGGTCGCTGCTGCACAGGTGCTGCATGGCTGTCGTCAGCTCGTGCCGTGAGGTGTTGGGTTAAGTCCCGCAACGAGCGCAACCCCTGTTCTTAGTTGCCATTCCGTCAAAGGAGGCACCCTAAGGAGACTGCCGGCGGTAAGCCGGAGGAAGGTGGGGATGACGTCAAGTCCTCATGGCCCTTACGTCCAGGGCTACACACGTACTACAATGGTCGGTACAGAAGGCTGCAAGACCGCAAGGTGGAGCCAATCCCGAAAACCGACCTCAGTTCAGATTGAAGTCTGCAACTCGACTTCATGAAGGTGGAATTGCTAGTAATCGCAGATCAGCACGCTGCGGTGAATACGTTCCCGGGCCTTGTACACACCGCCCGTCAAGCCATGGAAGCCGGGAGTACCCGAAGCCGTTTGCCTAACCGTAAGGAGGGCGACGTCTAAGGTAAGATCGGTGACTGGGGCTAAGTCGTAACAAGGTAGCCGTAGCGGAAGCTGCGGCTGGATCACCTCCTTTCTAAGGAGTTATGGGTGTACAGCGGTACAACACGGCATACGATACTTGTCATTCCCGCGCAAGCGGACACGCAAGTATCAACTCGTATCGCTTTACAAACTCTGTCGACGTATCTCGGTTTCGTCGCAATACCGCGAAGCGAGTCCAGACGAACGCCAAAGAAGCTTTCATCCGCACGCTATTTCTTGATATATAAACCCCTGCCGGCAACGGCAGGGGTTTTTTGTTTGGCTCAGATGTGCCATGGCGTATATTATTTGTAGGAGGAAGCAAATGAGACAAGCAATCATCTATCCCGGCGAGGATGGTTACTGGGTCGCGGAATGCCCCAGCTTGCCCGGATGTATTAGTCAAGGTGAGACGAAAGAACAGGCCATCGAGAATATCCGAGAAGCGATTCGTGGCTACGTGGCCGCTCTTGAGGAGGATAAGCTTCCTGTGCCCGGCGAGCGGTTCGACGCCGTCATAATCGCCGTATGAGTAAGCTCCCGCGTATTTCCGGTCGTGAATGCATTAGGGCTTTGGAGAAGGCAGACTTCTATTTCAAGAGGCAGGAGGAAGCCACGTTATCCTCCGACGTGATGATCCTTTCGCCCAACTCGTCGTGCCTGACCACAAGGAACTCGACCGTGGTACTCTGCGTGCGATCCTTCGTCAGTCCGGCCTCGGTGTCGATGAATTCGTCAAGCTCCTGTGAGGACTTGGGCTCGCACGATACTTGTCATTCCCGCGAAAGTCGAATATCCGGCACTGACGGGCGGGAATCCAATACTAACGACACCCAAGCTTTCATCCTGCACGCTATTTCTTGATATATAAACCCCTGTCGGTAACGGCAGGGGTTTTTTATGTTTGACAAGAAATGCCGCACAGATTATTGTGTTAATGATCGAAAATTGAATACGGGGCTAGGAAAGGGCAAACCTATAGATAGAGACTGCCATGACTGGGCCGGTCTTGACTTTCGAAACTGGTGGAGGGACAAAGTATTATGACTGTCATTGTGATAAGATGGCTGGCAGCGTTCGTGGTCATAACTGCATCGTTAGCGGTAGGAAACGATTCATTGATTCGATCGTTTTCCGGCACAGGCATAAGTAATACCAGGCCTTTCACCGCTGGCGAAGACTGGGAAATACAATGGGAGGCCAGCGGAGACCTTTTTCAGCTGTCGCTTCGCGACACCAATGGCGATATGGATGAAATTGTTGCGAATCAGTTGGGTGATGGGAGAGGCAGTTCTTACCAGCCCAGAGCGGGCAGATTCTATCTCCAGATAAATGCTCTTGGAACATGGAATGTCAGAATAGTGCAGATTGCAAGAGAGACACTCGTAACGCCTGCAAAGGTCGGCAGCAAGCCAGAGGCTTTGACTTTCCAGGGAAAGGGTGTTCAGACAACGCGACCCTTCAAGGTATCGGGAGAATGGGAAGTGCGGTGGAGTGCTACCGGAGATATATTTCAAGTTTACCTTCATTCCGCAACCTCGTCAAGGGAGGAAGTAATTGCGAATCAGCTTGGTAGTGGAGTTGGGTCCTCATATATTCCGAAGGGGGGTATCTTCTATCTGCAGGTAAACAGCGTGGGAAGCTGGAAGCTCGAAATAGGAGAGGTCGAAGAATAGACACTCTGGAAGTTGTGACAAAACTTCGGAAAGGATGAGGAATTGGCGACACATGAGGAGTTGGTAGGTATGCCTGTTCATCACGGTCGGTATCGCTTCTGCCTTGACAGAGTGATTCGAGATGATGAGGACGGAAGAGTGGAGTTCGCGCTCGTCTGGAGGGGAACCAAAGTCTCTCCAGACGGATTCGTCCTCCGTCCTGCATACTTCACTTGGTCAAGTCTGGGCGCAATCATAAGACAAGCAGTGTCAAGTGGACGGATCTCCAATGAGGAACTCGCGATGTTCTTGCGGAATTTGTGCGGTCCGGAGCATCTCGAGTAATCCGCTGAACGATGGGCCGATTCATATTTCCGTAAGTCATAACCGCCGGGTGCTGGGTGGCCCGGACGTGCGTCCGGTATCTTACGGAACCGTGATGCACAATTGCTCAAAGGCACGACTCCTGAACGCACTTGGACGTGAGACTCGTCTCTTTCAGTTTCCCAATCATGTGGGTGCACGGCACCGAGCGGCAAGTGATAAAGGAGTGAAGAAGTTAAGATGGTGAAGCTACAATTCGAAAAATTGAAGCCAACAGAATTTGAACAATTCTGCTATGACCTCCTAGACTCCCTTGGCTTTGTGAACTTGGACTGGAGAAAAGGAACGAATCGTCCTGCTAGCCCAGCCGATCAGGGGCGGGACATAATCGGTGAGCTATTCAAGACAGACATTGACTTGTCAAGATCAGTCGAAACTTGGTACATCGAGTGTAAACACCACAAAAAAGCTGTCCCTCCGACTCAACTTCAGAACCTATTAAGCTGGGCCGAGGCAGAAAGCCCACGCGTCGCCTTATTCATCATTTCCGGACATTTGTCTAATCCAGCCAAAAGATATTTACAGGAATATAAGAGGAATAGGAAGCCACCTTTCGAAATAAGATTGTGGGAAAAGCCGACAATTGAAAAGCTCTGTAGAAGGAAAAGGGCCCTCCTCAGAAAGTACAATCTGATTGACGAGTCGATTCGCAATATTGAGGAGATAGTGGCGGCGGAAGTCGAATTCTTCGATAGAATGTGGTATGACCGCCATCAACTCATAAAATGCGCAGTGGACGAGAAGAAAGAAAAAGTGGATCAGGAAATTTGGAAAAGAGCACGAGCGGAAGCAAAGAGAATAGAGAATACATATGGGAAAAAGTGCTTGGGACCTCATGATGATTTTGAATGGGGAATGATAAACGGAAAACTGTCAGCAATCCGGTGGGTCCTTGGAGATGAATGGGACTTCCTGGATACCTAAACAATGAAAGCCCTAGTCCGCCGCAGCTTGCTGTGGGGAGAGTTGAGTAGCTCGAAACCCCAGGCGGTACACAATCAAACTCGTCTCCCGCCTCCATGCGGGTTTCGACAACTTCAGTTCACCGAACGGGAACACATACGTCCGCACCACCCACCACTCCCATAATTCTGTTTGCCGACTGTCACACAATCTCACCATCTTGTCTTTGATAAGGCAACCACCTTCGCCGAGAGATGCGAAAACGTTCGGGGAAAGGTCAACGAATTAGAAAGGCAGGAATATCATGAGTCTAAGGGGAATGTCAAAGGCCGACAGTCCGGCTATTATGCCGCTGGCGCAAGGAACTCTCGTGAAAATCATCGCCGCGCAGATTGTGGGCGTGCTGATGTTCGAAGTCGGTTTGTTCTTCCTGGCCCTGTTGCTCGGGGCACATTTCGGTCTTATCCCAGAAGGCATCTCCGGAGCTTCTCCGCTGGCGTGGGCCATGTTTGTGTTAATCGGAGGCGGAGGACTCTTCCTGATCATCTGGGGGATCCGGAAAGCTTTTCAATCAACTGGCTGGACGGCTCTCATCTTTGAGCTTTCCGGCGGAGTGTCAATGCTCGTGAATTTCGTATTCATTCATCACCTGTTCCTGCTGATCTTCGGCATTATCGCTGTGGTCTTCGGCGTCAAGACATACAAAGCAAACATGCAGTTGATCAGCTTGTCCGGGGGAGCCATCGGCCCGAGGAGTGCGAAATCCGGGACGTAGAACTCAAACGTTCCGTGGCCTTTGTCCAGCTGCATTCGATAGTCTCCGATACGAACTCAATCTCGCATCCCGGTTGGAACAGGCCATAAAAACTCTTGACATGTCGATTTTGTTTCATTAGCTTTCCGTCGCACTGTAAATAGTCGGAAACTCAAAGTCTATGCGGCGCGCTGTCTGTGAGGAAGCGCAGCCGGTGAGCATATATTCAAAAGCGGAAACGGGTCACTCTTGCAGACCGATCTTGATCTATTTGTTCCAAGGAGGTATTTCATGAGTCGCAGCTACCGTTGCATCGTCCTGGCCGTCGCTCTGATCGCTGCTGCCTTCGTATCTCTGAATGGCGGTGAACGTTCGGCGTCAACCAGTCTGGGCAAAGCGCAGACCGGCGAGAGCCGGTCGGATTACGACAGCTTGTATCCAATCCAGGAGGTGGGGCGGTTCAATTTCCCGGTGCTGGGATCGGTTCATCCTGAGGGCAACTATATATACAGCCCAAATGATAATGGGCTAATCGTGGTTGATGTGAGCGATCCGACAAATCCGGTTATCGTGAACCAAATGAAGATCGAAGGCGGTGCCAAGCCATGGTCGGTCGACATTTCCGGGAATTACCTCTATATGGTTCGAAACTTGCAGCCGGCTTTCACAGTAATGGACTTGACCGATCCGGTGCATCCGGTCATTGTGGCATCGTGCACCCTCGCTGTATACTGCAACGACCTCAAGGTGTCCGGTTCAACGGCGCTGGTGGCTGCTCACGACGGCCTGCTCGCGGTTGACATTTCGAATCCGCTGAACCCCGACCCAGTGGGTTTTTGGCCGAGCGCCATGAATATCTCAAGGATTCAGATCGTTGGTAACCATGCGTATCTCGCTGCGCATGATGACATCGACGTCGTTGACATTTCTGATCCGGCAAACATGCAAACTGTGTCCGTGTATCCATTCCCGAGCGAGTTGAGTCCACAGTACTTCGCCCTCAGCGGCAACACGCTCTACGTCGTCCAGGGCGACTCAGGGGTGGCGGCGTTCGATATATCAAATCGTGCCATGCCGGCTACACTCGGGTTCTTTGCCGCCCGTTTCCCTGGGATGATTGCGGCTTCCGGGTCATATGTATATCTGTCGAAACCTGCCTGCGTGATCGATTTCAGCGATCCCGCCGCACCGCTACAGGTAGCCACGTTCCCAACCTCGACATCTACTCTCGCGAAGGAGGGTGACAATCTTTACATTTGCAGCTCCGGCCGTCTAGATGTCTGGAACGTTGCTGTTCCCACCAGTCCGGTATCTATGGGGGACTTGCCGTTTCAAGAATTGAACTTTCCGGGTAACCTGGCACTTACGGGCAATACAGTCGCCGTTGTGTACTCGGGCCTTAGTCTCATCGACATTTCTAATCCTGCCGCACCGGTTCTCCTGAGCACATTTGTGCCGCAAGGTGACAAGGCACAGGAAGTCGAAGCCATTGGGAATCTCGTGTATCTGACCGACGCCAATTGGCTCAACATTCTCGACATATCCGATCCCTCCAACCCCGCGCTACTATCCTCGACGGAGGTGGACGTTCCCTTCCATCTCGACGTCCAAGGAAATATCGCTGTCACCGGTCTGGCAGACTTCATGGATATCATTGATGTTTCCGATCCCGTTCGCCCCGTTGTGCTTTCGCAGTTCAGGTCGTCGGAACTCTGGACTATTGAAAAGATCAAATTGATAGGCAATCGCGCCTATGTAATTGTCGGCAACGATTTCCCGAATTCGCTGGCGATAATGGACCTCTCCCAACCCACCAATCCAAGCGTAATCGGCCGTTATCAGCCGACGCCGAGTACCGTGATTTACGGTATGGAAGTAGTTAATGACACCGCCTACTTGAGTCTTACGTCGTACCGGACGATGATTGTCGACTGTACCAATCCGGCGGCGCCAAAAGAGATCGGAACATGTTGGGTGAACGGCGCCGCAAAATCGTTGGCGCGCCAGGGTGACTTTCTCTTTTCTGCGACAAACGAAGTCTCGGTGATTGATCTGTATAATCCGCAAAGGCCGCAGCAGATATCCAACTACTGGACCGGAAACCTTGCGCATTCGCTTGCGGTCCGCGGCGACTACGCTTACGTCATGGGGTCCAGCTATGTCAGTGTGCTCCAGATGACGCCGCCGACGTTCATGATGGGGGATGCCAACACTTCCGGAGCCATCGATATATCGGACGTTGTCTTTCTGATCAATTACATATTCGGCCAGGGAGGAGCTCCGTATCCGTATCGGCAGGGCGACGTCAATTGCGATCGGGGATGTGACATTTCGGATGCCGTGTACCTAATCCAATATATCTTCAGCAGCGGATCTGTTCCCTGCGTCGGAATGTAACGTCAGGTACCGCAGAGCAGTAATCATACCAACCCCGTCCGGGCCGCCCGTCAGTCCGTGACACAAAGACTAACTCCGCCCGACTGCGGGCGGAGTTAATGTAGTAGACCGAAACCACTTCTGGCACACCCTCGATTTCATCTCCCCGCCTAGCCGCGGATTTCGACAACTTCAGTTCGCTGAACGTCCGGGCCACCCGACCGGCTGTCCACGATTCTGACAGATTGCTTTGCGATGCTAACTTTAATTCAGCAAGACACTTAAGCAGACAACCGAGTCGGGCCGTGTCTGGAGTCGTAAACATCTTCGACACTTAGCCACTCGTAATGTAGACTCGGACTCTAGTTCGAAGGACATAATCTATTGTAATTCATGGGATTGACCAGACCAGCATAAACCGGCAGACAATTTGCTTCAGATAATGGTGATGTCTTTGGCAGACGCTCAAAGTTGAAATTCATGGCATTTAACACTAAGGAGATAATGTGAAGAGATTTTCAATCGCGGTTTTGGTCTTGATGTCGCTGCTTCTGGTTACTGCCAGCGCTCAAGCCGGATTGCTGGGTACATACTATAATCTGAGCAACCAGCACCCTGACATGGAACGCTGGATCACCGGTCTCGATCAGGGCTATGTGGAAAACGCGCTCGTCGGTAACATGCCGACACTCAGTGCTTACGGCGCCACGCGGGTGCAGCAGTGGGATTGGTGGACTGACCAGTACAAAGTCGGACAGAGAATCGACTCCGATGTTGATCTTCAGTCGAACTTCGCCAATTCCTGGTTTCCAAGCATAATCAACACCGGCTTGCCGGGGGATCCCCAGGATTTCGCGGTTAAGTGGACGGGGAAATTCTATGTCGCCTCAGACCTGAATTATACTTACAGCATGGGTTCCGATGACGATTCCTGGTTGTTCATTGACAAGAGCCTGGTCCTTGATCTGGGCGGAGTGCATGGCATAACCTATGACAACTACAACATTAATCTTACTCAAGGTTGGCATGACATCGACATCTTCTTTGCCGAGCGGCATGTTGTTCAGTCCGGTTTCCAGTTGAATTTCTTCTCCGACCTTGAGCCGCAGCCGACGGTTCCAGAGCCAGGCACACTGATTCTGCTTGGTCTTGGCCTGCTCAGCATTGGAGTTGTGCTGTTCAAGAAGTAAAGCTGGCATAGATTCGATCTGCGAGCAAATTGATGAAGCCCCGTCAGCGACAACGCTGGTGGGGCTTTCAGTTTCGGCGCCGACTTATTATCTAATTGTTCGTGAGTCAAAACCGTTTTTGTTTTGGCATTAATGCTCGCGGCAGTTTTGATGCAAATTTTTTCACTCACTGTCTCTCAACGACTTACCTGAGGGAATTCAACATTCCCGAAACGATTCAACAATTTCGGGGTAGAACCGTCGTACTTTCTGTAGGTCTTGTCGAATCGGACACCTCCCGATTCAAAATTACGGTCTATGGCTAGAAGCCAGCAATAGGGACTCGAAACTTGGGCCATGAAGTGTTAACCAGGATCATAGGAGTTTAATTATGAAGAAAATTCTCTCAGCCGCTGTCGTCGGATTGACGACACTGCTTGCCGTGAGCGGGTGCTCGAACAAGGAGCTGGAGACGCGCTATCAACAGGCGACGTCACAGATCACCGCCCAATCAGATAGTCTCACGGCCATACGCATGCAACTGGCCGCAAAGTCGGACAGCTTGCAGGTGGTGATGCAGCTTGGGGGTAACGCGAACGAAAAGATTCAGACACTCACTGAACAAAATCAAAAAGCATCAAAGAATATCGCCGGGTTGACGCGCAAGGTTGAGGAGCTGAACAAGAACTATGCGCAACTCGAACAATCCTCGAAGTACGAGGTGTTCCGGCGCGATTCACTGCTAGCCGAAATCAATTCTGTTTTCTCCGACACGAATATCACGCTCACCCAGGTTCGGCAGGAACTTGGCAACGCAAAAGTCATGTCGCAGGTTAAATCGGATTTCATCGACAATATCAAACCCTGGTATGCCAAGTACAAACATGATGCGACCAAGCGAAATTTCCTGCAAGTGTTGTTTGCTTCCGGCAAGGCGAAGAAACCGGTTAATGTAGAACCGAGTTTTGACAACCTCAAGACCACTCTTGACAGTCTGAGCACGGCTACCCAAAAGCCGATACAGCCCGTTTCGCCCGACACCATGGAGATCAGACCGATCTCGATGGAAGGTGGAAATTAGTCGGACAATCCCAGCGGATTTCCGCATTCGTTCGCGAAATACAAACCCCTGCTGGAAACGGCAGGGGTTTTTGTTTGAAATGGGGAAGCAGGCAGACGGTTCGATCAGCGCAGCCACGCGATCAGAGTCATGGCGGGGAAACGAAAAGTCACAATCCTATTTCGATCGCCACGCGCAAGAAGTAGTTCTCTTCCGATCCGAATGCTTTGGCGTAGCCGATCTTGATCACATCCTCCGGTCGGGGAAGAATCCACAGCTGCGGGATTATGAGGCCACTCGTGCGCTGGTGCTCGTCCCATTGCTGAATCAGCTCCCCGCCGACGCGCAGAATTCCTTCGGAAGGATACCTTATGCCGAAGTTGTATCCGGGGTTGAGAGTAGTCTTGTCACCCGTTCCGATGCCAACAAAGAGATTCAATGTCGTATTCAACTTGGTGGCGAAATCCTTGGAGAGCACCGCTCTCGGGGTCAACTGGTAGTTCCAGCGGTCAACATCCTTCTCGGCCTCCAATTCCATCGAAGAAGCAAAGTCGATGACGTGCTCGCCCTCTTCGCCGAACCTGCGTCGGGTTTCGAAGCGCAGCCGTGTCAGACCATAATCACTCCGCCTGAGCTGGTCAGAGAAGTTGAGAGCGACGTCGGCCATCCAATAATCAGTAAATCCGAATTCAACCGACGCAGTGTGCTGATAGTATCCCCGGTTACTTTGATTCAAATGATGGTAGTCAAACCAATATTCCAACTCCAACTCGTGCCGGTCGAGCGTGCGAAACACGAATGTCTCATTGATGTAATCGTCCCGATGTCCGTACGCTGTCGCAGTCAATAGGGAACCGAATAGATACAGGATAACAACTCTGCGCATACTTTCATATACGCACTCTGCTTTTCGTTCGAATGAACCTAAACCGTCCTCGGATAATCTCACGACTGAACGAACGGGACTTATGTTGTCTTGCAATGCGCTGTAATTCATTTGGGGAGATGGCACTGTCAGAACCGATTAAACTTGTAGGCACATACCGTAAATTCTTCTGTGTAAATTTGGACTTGAGAAAGCAAACGGGTATGTCCTTGTTTAGTAGAACAATGTTATGGGAGGTACCCGAATGCCGATTTACACAATCGACTTGACAGTATCGCTTCCTATCGCAACCGCAATATCGATTGACATTGCCGCCTAAATCGCTACATTAAGTAGTAATTATTTACTACGTTAACTAGCATCGGGCACCTGTATGCAGATTTCCCAAAGGAGGTCAGTCGTGTCGCTTCGATCCCATTGTCGATCGCGCATGATAAATCGGATTACGATATCATGGTTTGTGTCATTCCTTGTCGGGATTCTCGCAACCGCGACACCTGGATTTGCAGGGAACGGAGTCTATATAGACATAGCTAAAGAAGGAACCAGCACCCCCGTCGACACATTGCTCTCTGATCACGATTACATAGTCCGGATTTGGATTGAAAACGACGTGAGAATATTGGGCGCATCGATGGGTTTTCTCTTCAAATCGGGTAATGGCGCCACCTGGCAATGGATGGCACAAGCGGGGGGCTACGGCCCTTCCGCCGTGGTCACCGTCGTTCCTGGGAGTCGCATGTATCCGCCCGATGCGATATGGAATCTAGGAGGTTTTCATGTTCTTGAGCACAGTTTCAACGGTTCCTCGCCGGACACCATTCTCATCGGCGGAAGTTCCGTGACTGCGGGGATGAGCTCGGGGCCGCTGCAACACATGGTGTCATTTCACTTCAAAGCATTTTCTCCAACCGGTGAGACCCCTGGCACGATTTCGGTTGACACGGGATACGTTCTACCAGCAGGGTCATGGAAGTGGACGGATTCGCTTTTTCACAGCATTTCTCCTGCGGTCAGTTGGGGAAGTCCGAGCGGCTCTTGGGTGATCAAACCTGGAATAGCGGACTCGGATGAGGACGGGGTGCCCGATTCGTCGGACAACTGTCCCACAATAGCCAACCCCGACCAGGCTGACTCCGACAATGATGACATAGGCAACGTTTGCGACAACTGCCCAACTGCATCTAATCCGGATCAATTGGACTCGGATAGCGACGGCAAAGGCGACGCATGCGACAATTGCCCCAATCTGGCCAATCCAACCCAGCAGGATAGTGACGGCGACGGCGTGGGCAATGTATGTGACAATTGCCCGACTGCTGCCAATCCCAATCAGTCGGACGGCGACGGCGATGGAATGGGTAATGCCTGCGATAACCTTACGCCAATGTTCACAGGCCGACCTCGCGTGACACTTCCATCGCAGGCCATTGCGTTTTCGGACTCGTCTCAGTCATTAGCCCCGATTACGCAATGGAAATGGCTGTTCGGAGACAATACTTCCAGCACGGCACCAAATCCAGTGCACCAGTATGCCGATACGGGCAAGTACTCGGTGAGCCTCATAATCACGAACACAAGCGGATCTGATTCGCTTACGAAATCAAATTACATCAGTGTTCGTGACAGTCTGGACTATGATGTACAGATGTCTGACTTCCAGACAAATATCCTGAGTCTCATGACGGCAGACCTTGATTACGACAATAACGTTGACATAGTATACTCGAGCGTAAGCTACGACAAACTAGGAATCTGTTGGGGACACGGCGACGGTACTTTTGATCCGCCGATAGACTATCAGTCTGGTGGCGTAGACTGTGCCATTGCCTTTGGTTTCGTCGACGGAGATACTCTTCTTGATATCGTGACAGAGAGTAACAGTACAATCAGGGTTATGCTGAATCGCGGTGATCGAACGTTCGATACGAGTGTCCATTCCACATCAGGGATTGTCCATAAATAGCGTTGCCCTGGGATATTTCAATGACGATGCCTACCTCGACATGGTAGTAGCGCCGAGGGAAGTCTATCTTGGCGATGGGCAGGGAGGTTTTTCCTATTGTTGTCCGACTCCCTATGACTTCCAAACCGTCGCGATTGCTGATTTCAACAACGATGGAATAGACGATCTCGTCGCTGCCTGGAGTTCAATAAATCTGTACCTCGGAAAGAATGATGGAACATTTGAGCAAACTTGGAGCCTTCCCATAGGTCTTAATGCATACAGCGTCACGACGGCAAATGCTCTTGCCGATTTTAACAGCGACGGTCGAGCCGACTTTGCAATGATTTATCCATACGCCCCGGGGACCGGAACAGACTCGAGTTTCGTACTCGTCGGTTTTGGCGACGGGAATGGCGGGATGCTGCGCGTGGACACGATCATGGTTCCCGGTATAGCCTACACCGTGGTCGCCTCTGATTTCAACCGAGATAGGCATCTTGATCTGGCGACCGCAGACGGGACACTCCGTAGGCCACCGGCTGCAACTTATCTTTCTAGATGATCAGGGTGGCTACGAGTCCACGCAGTACGTGCCATTACCCGGCATCGGAAACCCATTTAGCTTGTCGACCAATGACTTTGATCGTGACGGCAATTCAGATTTCGTAACCGGTTCCTTAATGGTAGTGGAAAGCATGTGGCTTGCGTTCAGCATGATGCCGGATGCGCCCGTGTTGAATCCGGAGATGATAACGACGGGATATCGGAGCGTAGCGGTTAGTGTGCAGAACCCTGAGTTTCGCCAAATATCGCGAAATATTAGAACGGTCGCGGGCTCGGATTACTGGCGACTTGACGCTGATGGGGACAGTTCCCTGGACGAGGCCGCGGTGGACTACAACCTGCAATATGGCGAATATCAGGTGGTGATTACGTCGCGCGCGAATATACCCGGCGACAGTCGCTTCACCGCGGGTATCCGAATCGACGGTACCAGTCAGAATACTATGTTCCTGAATTACCCGAATCCTCCGGCAGGCGACACAATAGTGTTTTACTATGACATGGAACCGGCATCGTCGATCTGGCCTCCTAACGGCCAACCGGTAGCCGGCTCTCAGCCCACGTTCAATTGGAGCGGCTTGGCAACGAAGATTATGCCGGCGGACAGTTTCCAGTTTCAACTCGATCGATACTATGACTTCCGGTCGCCGATCTGTGACGTGTCCGGACTGACAGGTCCGAGTTACCAATTGCCGACAGATCTTGGGGCCGATTCCGTCTATTACTGGAGGATTCGATCTTATCAGGGAGGCGTGGCAGGAGAATACTCACGAACGTTCGCGGCGTACATTGTTTCCTTCTTATGCGGCGAAGCCTCGGGCGATGGCGCAATTGACATCTCGGATGCGGTCTACCTCATTCAGTACATATTCTCCGGTGGACCGGCGCCAAATCCAGTGATTGCCGGTGATGCCAACTGCGATCAGGCGGTCGACATATCCGACGTGGTATACCTGATTCAGTTCATCTTTTCAGGCGGACCGGCTCCATGCGCAGGGTGCTAGGCGATAGAAAGTATTGCGCGCGCACTGCCGCGTGCGACTGTGGGGATTGTTGTTCCCAATGAAGGGCGAGGTCCTCATTACGCCGTTCCTGGGCGTCGGCGCATCTGCGGCACTTCTAGTCGCCTATTCCAGCACTACTTGGCGCGTCAACCAAGTGCCGCTCGAAGAGCCTAAGAAATTCTTCGTCAGCAATTGGTAACTTCACGCCGGCGTAAACCTGCTGGTCTGATGCCCGATAGCCGGGCAGGCCAACGGCGCCTGACTTGTGCACGTAAATGAGTTGTAACAGTAATATTGAAATGCAAAGCGAGGCAAGATGAAAAGCTGGTTACAACCAATCCTGAGCACCGACAATAACTCCCGCTACGTAGACATCGGAATTCTCGTGCTGCGCCTGGGGGTGGGATTGATCATGGCCTTATCGCACGGCTGGATGAAGATCACGGACTTCTCGGAAATCTCCGGCAAGTTCCTGAGCTTCCTCGGTCTCAACCCAACGATCAGTTTGGGACTGTCTGTCTTCGCGGAATTCTTTTGTTCGCTTGGGATAGCCGTAGGGTTTTTAACCCGCCTTGCCGCGTTCGCGCTGATCATCAATATGTATGTCGCCGCCTTTGTTGCACTGGCCGGGAAGGGTTTCCAGATGCAGGAAATCGCGGTTATCTATTTGGTTGTCTATGTGGCGATATTGTTGGTCGGCGGGGGAAGGTACTCGCTGGACCATTTGGTCTGGCGCAGACGCAACTAGTACTGATTGTCTATTCATCTCATTCTTCTTCTTCTTCTTCAGTCTCTTCGACATGGGATACGGGCAGCCAGCCCTCGTGTCCCTCGGCATCGCGACACCAGTACCATTCGCTTTCTTCCAGGATCACTTCCAATAACTCGCCCCTGACTGCTGTGAGTTCGGTTGCGTCGTAATCGCATAGGGCGAATCCTTTGTCTCCCTGGCGTCTAAGGTATCCTTCCGGCACCCAGCCGCATCGCCCGTCGATGGTCGCGCACCACAACCATCCAGCCCACTCGCTCTCGCGATCGGAAATTGTTACCTCGTCACCGGCTTTCAGCAAGATCGGATCGGGGTATGCTGATTCATAATCTTCTGTGACTCGAACGAAGCGAATTGGTTTATGCATCTGTCAAACTTTCACCTTCGCTTAATCACAACGGCAACGGCGCCCAACACGACGATCGCGCCAAGGATTATCCAGGGCATAATCGTGCCGTCACCGTGGTCCTTGGCGCTGAACAGGAGCATGGCTCCTGCCAACACCAGAGCCACTGCGATTGCCATAAGCGGCATTACAGCGTTACTAGTGCCGTAGGTTGTCCGATACGGGTCAGTGCCGCCACCCGAATGCAGGGCGCGCTTGTCGGTGCGGCGCTTGAATCGTATTCGGTAGTCGTCGAATTTTTCCACCATCTCCCAGCCGTTTTGGGCTTCCTCTGAAATCAGGCGCCGCACGACTTCCTCATTGCGAAAGCGTCCGAAATTCGACCGCACGATTTTGAACTCCCAACCGTTCAAATCCTCAGCGCTATACTGAGCCATGCTCTCTTCCTCTTCTCGCTGCTTCTTCATTTTGGCAGCTATAGCCAGATGTAATGCTGGATTCATTGTGCCTCCTCAACCAGCAATATACGCGCCGACACCGGCGGAGTTACAGCAATTCGTAAGACATCGAATATATGTTGCCGACTTTATCGAACAGAGTTACTTTAAGACCTGTCCGATTCAACACTAGAAGCGCTGGTACCAGCAGGTACTTTTCGCTTACAAGGATCAAAAATGGCAATTCGAATCAGCACCATGACTCCCGACGATCTCCGCTTCGCCGTTGCTATGACCGATGCGGAGAATTGGGGCTACTTGCCGGCCGATTTCGAACGTTTGATGCGGCTTCAGCCGGAGGGCTGTTTTATTGCGCGTAACCGATTCCGGCGAATCGGAATTGTCTCAACTACCTGCCACGGCAATTATGCGTTCATGGGAACCCTGATCGTGATGAAGAACCGACGTGGCCGAGGTGTCGGAGAGGAACTGTTTACGCACGCTCTGGAATTTCTCCGCCGACGGGGCGCGTCGACTATCGAGCTTGATGGGGTGTTTGGCGCCGTGCGTCTTTACCGGCGACTTGGCTTTGTTGACAAATATCTTTCGCTCCGGATGGTCAGGCCACCGGCCAGGGCAACAGAGAAATCAGAAGTCGTTCGGAGCGCGAGTCTCGACGAATTGCTGCAATTCGACCGGGAGACGGTAATGCTGGATCGCAGTGCGATTCTGGCAAGATTCCATGTGGACATGCCGGAATCGCTCATTGCCATCGGCGAAAGCAAGATCGCGGCTTACGCGTTCGTGCGGGCTCGATCTCAGAACCGGGCAACGATCGGCCCGTTTGTAGCTCGCACGCCACATGATGCATTTCAGTTGCTGGGGACCTTACTCGGACGTTATGGAGATACGACGTTGTCGATCGGCGTACCTGAATGTCAGCAGGAGTTTGTTCGCGCTCTCCTCGATGCCGGGTTCCATCATCGCTGTCCTTCGCTGCGCATGTATTATGGCGAACGCCTCGAATTCGAAAAGTGCGTTTTCGGTATTATCTCTCCCGAAAAAGGATAAGCATAAACTCTTAGCGCTTTCGTCCCCTCGCTCGTAAGAATTCTCGAAGAGGATATTCGGAGGTCGCCAATCAGTTCCAACATCACACTTAAGAGGACTTACGATCCTGTCTTGCCGGATGATGGATTTCGGATTCTGGTAGACCATTACTGGCCGCGTGGCTTATCGAAAACCAGGGCGCATATAGATCTCTGGTTGAAAGAAATTGCCCCCAGCGGCGAACTCTGTAAATGGTTTAAGCATGATCCCGCAAAATGGACCGAGTTTCTCCGCCGCTATCGCTCGGAACTAGGTCTAAAGAAGGACGTCATCACCCGGCTGAAAAGCGAACTGAAAGAGCACGAGCATGTGACGTTCCTGTTTTCGGCTGCCGACGAGGTACACAATAACGCAGTGGCGCTACGCAAGATCACCAGGTTGTGACACGGGTATCTCGGGATCGTCTTCATGCGGTCTTGGGGCGGCGGACTGTGCGAGACCTAATCAGCGAGCCCAGAACCTGATTACCAGTCTCGTCCGGCGCGCCGTTGGCCAATGCAAATCTGTCCCATTCGTCATTGGTTAGGCACAAGCGATCGTCAGTGTCAATTTGATATACTACGGTCTGAAATACATCACCTGCTGTTACCACGCTATGGTTTGCCTCCCGGATAAATGGCCTCAAACACGATTCATCGTTTTTGCGTTCAATATTGAATGCATCTTTGGCCATTTAGCTTATTGATACCAGTTGCCTTTCGGCCCCGAAATGGTATATTGGTTCGGAGACGGATGACAACGTGAGTAATCAAGATATCGCCTTCCATTATGTCTGTACCCTCGACGAAGCACGCCAGCTAATTGACAGTCGCGAGCGATTTTGGGTTTCCAATTGTGGTTGCCGCGAAGGACGGAACGGCTGTCGACGGTCACGAATTGATGTCTGCCTGATATTTAGCCATGAAGATGGCGACAGCGGCGGTTCGGACAGGCGAGAAATCACGCGTGAGCAAGTCGAGGATATTCTCCGAGAGGCCGAAACCAAGAATCTCGTGAGCCGGCCCTTTCGAGATGAGAAGAACATGGCGGAAGTCGGCGGCATCTGTTTCTGTTGCGATGATTGCTGTGGCTATTTTCTTGACCCCACGGATATATGTGACCGTGGTGAACTGGTGGAATCCACGAACCTGGAAGTGTGCAACGATTGCGGTGAGTGCGTCGATGTCTGCTACTTCCTCGCGCGCACTGTGGCCGATGGGGAACTCACGCTGGATCGAGACTATTGTTACGGCTGCGGGCTCTGTGTTTCGGCCTGCCCCGAGGGCGGTATCAAAATGGTAAAGCGTGAGAAGATTCGCTTAGCCAAATCGCCTGCCGCCGGAATCAATCTGGTGTAGAAATGCACCTGCGCGACCCGGGTCGTCAGTTTGCCGTCTAATCGAAGTACTAAGACTCTAAGGTAACAAGATAAACAGGAGGGACTCATCCCTCGCGCGCTGGCCTACACATTCAACCACCGAATCGCCTCGCGGTCAGCAATTGTGCTGGTATTTCTCCTTATCGCGCTCCCAGATTTCCTCTCCGGCGGCACTAAAAAACCGAACTCCGGTTCTTCACGCCCGCCGGTGACCGTCTCGAATCAGGTCACTATTGACGAAGGGAGGCACGGCAAAATACACATCGAGTCCCCGCGCGTCGACAATGTTCCTGACTACATCAACGACACATTGCGCAGCTACATCGCCAACGAAGTGCACGAATTTCGCTTTCAGGCGCGGGAAGCCGAGTTGGCGCGCCGACAATACGAAAATCAATCCGGTCAGTCATCAGGTGGAGTGCCTGCATCTGATATCGTTTTAGATCTGTCGCGATACTCCCTCTACATAAACTACGAAAAGGGCGAGATCGACTCACATTTCGTTAGTCTCATTTTCCAGGTGGATGAGTACGTAGGCGGCGCTCACGGCGTGAAGTCGTTACAGCCATTCAATTATGATCTGATCAAATATGAAGGCGTAACTTTGTCCGATCTCTTTCCGCAGGATAACGGCTACTTGAATCGACTGTCGGACTATTGTATGCCCGAACTGCGCACGGAGTTGACGCTGGCGGATTCGTCCTATGTGCCGGATGAGAAATGGCTGGCAGAAGGAGCCGGCCCGATTGCGAAGAATTATCGCAATTTTACCTTCAATCAAGATGTGGTAACCATATATTTCGGGTACTATCAGATTGCGCCATATTCATTCGGGCAATTTCGCGTCGATGTACCAAGACGACTGATTCGCATGCAATAGAAGACAACATCTGTGTTCGCTATCGACCGGCGACCGCCGGTCAACAAGGAACCAATATCAAGGAGGACACAATGGCCGGGAGATTTCTTACCGTGTTGTTGTTTACGTTTCTAGTTCCTGCCACGCTCTTCGCGCAAGACACAACGTCTGCGCAAGGGTGGAAGAAACTTCTGATCTTCGATATGACGACCGCCCAAAGCGCCTATTCCGATTCCTGGACTGGAGGCGAGGCCGGCTCGCTCAATTGGGCGGCCAATCTCAACGGCACGGCCGAGCGCCAACTAAAATCGTGGCTGAATTACCGTACAACTTTGAAGGCCTCGTTTGGTCAGACTCTTTCCCAGGACGAGAAGACACGCGACTGGTCAAAGCCGCAGAAATCGACAGACCTGATTGACTGGGAGCATTTGGGTCGATTCACAACCAACAAGTTCGTTGACCCTTATGCGGCCGTCCGCCTCCAGACTCAGTTCTACCAGCAGTTTGATGTCGGCCTGAAGGCCTATTTCCGTCCGCTGACTCTCACCGAGTCGGGCGGTTTGGCGCGAAAATTCTATTCGCGGGACAAAGATATAGTCCTGAGTCGTGTGGGTCTGGCGCTGAGAGAAACCGTGAAACCGTATGTCGCAACTGTCGATCCTCTCTCCAGGAAGGACTCGACTTTCACCGATGGCGGCCTGGAATCGGTGACTGACGTTTCACGGACATTGCACCAACGCGTGACTTATATCGGCAAACTCAGTTTGTACAAGGCGCTGTTCTTCTCGGGTTCTGACCAGGTGAAGAATACACCTTACGCAAACGACTGGAAGGCCGTGCACGTTAACTGGGAGAACACGTTTCAGATTCAGGTGACCAAAATCGTCGCCGTAAACCTGTACACACAATTTCTGTACGACAAGCAGGTCAGTTATAGGGGACGGCTCAAAGAGACTCTGGCGCTGAGTTTGGTGTTCAAATTGGCCTAACGGTGTCGCTGTCGACCGGGAATTTTATCTTGTCTGATGATTCGACAAGCATATTTTACCGCTGATCGGAATTGGGTTTACACAACAGGGGAAAAGCATCCGATAATCCTGTAAATTTGAGGAGGTCATGATGTCACTGAGCAAACGTGCTATTGCGGAGTTCATCGGCACATTCTGGCTGGTGTTTGGCGGCTGCGGTGCGGCGGTGCTGGCCGCGGCATTTCCGAATCTCGGCATCGGGTTCGTCGGAGTTGCCCTCGCATTTGGTCTGTCGGTGCTCACAATGGCTTATGCCATAGGTCACATATCCGGATGTCATCTCAATCCGGCGGTCTCGTTCGGACTCTGGGCCGGCAAGCGATTCCCCGGTTCGGAACTGGCTCCTTATATAGTCGCACAACTCATTGGAGCGATCGTCGCCGCGGCCTTGCTCTACTCTGATAGCCAGCGGTAAGGCCGGATTCGACGTCGCTGCCGGCTTTGCATCCAACGGTTACGCCGAACACTCTCCCGGCGGCTATTCGATGCTGGCATGTTTTATCACCGAATTGGTTCTGACGTTCATGTTTCTGATCATCATTATGGGCTGCAACGGACAAGCGCGCTCCTGCGGGGTTCGCGCCGATCGCAATTGGTCTTGGCCTGACGCTGATTCTCCTCATCGGTATTCCGGTAACCAACTTGTCGGTCAATCCGGCTCGGTCAACCGGACCGGCACTCTTTGTCGGCGGTTGGGCGATAGCGCAACTTTGGCTTTTCTGGGTCGCGCCGATTATCGGTGGTATCCTGGCGGGGCTGGTATATCGCGGAGTATTTGCGTCAAAGGCCGATTAGCCGAGCTAAACTGCCCCAATCCGGACTTGCCGGGGAGGACTATTGGCACGCCTTGACTTGATCGCGGCGGCATTCTATTATGCTGTGGTTGAGACTCGAATTCGATCACAATCTGAAAGGAGCTAGGTAATGAAGGGCAAACCAGAGGTTATCGCGACGTTGAACAATATGCTGGCGGACGAATTGACTGCCATTAATCAGTACATGGTGCATTCCGAGATGTGCAGCAACTGGGGCTATCACAAGCTTCATGAGGCCATCGAGAAGCGCGCCATTACTGAAATGAAGCACGCCGAGAAATTGATCGCGCGCATCATCTTTCTCGAAGGCCAGCCGACTGTGAGCAAGCTGAACTCAATCCATATTGGCCAAACGGTCGAAGCGCAGCTCAAGAACGACATGGCTGCAGAGCAGGGCGCGGTAGTAGGTTACAATGCCGCCGTCAGACAGGCAACCACGCTGGATGACAACGCCTCCCGTGAGATGCTGGAGTCAATCCTGAAGGACGAGGAAGATCATCTCGACTGGCTGGAAGCCCAGCACGACCAGATCGCGCAAATGGGCATCCAGAATTATCTGGCGCAGCAGGTGTAGCTAGAGATAAACCTCGCCTTTCACACTGGCGCCAATTCTCTCGAGGATACGGTAGTGGGAGATAACTGTGCCTTTAGCTCGCACGGTCACTTCGCGTGTCTTGCCGTCGTCAGGCTGCATTGTTTGTCACTGCCTAGAGTTATCCTCGCGAAGAAACATCCTATCGTGTCCTTCTCTCGTCGCCAATCAGTCTTTCAAACGGTGGATATCCTGCAAGACCCTTATAGAAAGGATGCAGCTTGATGTATGCCGGGGAGGTGCGATTATTCTCACACAGAAATTCCATCAAGGGCAATGCATCTTCCTTACGCCCCGCTAAAGAATAAACGAAACTGAGGAGCTTAATCACTTCCCGGTCGAAAGCCCATTCTAAGCTCAGCAGAGCTTTCCCCAATTTCCGTTGTACCATTTCTGCTTGCTCCATTGCTTTGCCAGATTCACCCTTGAGTGCATAAGCCAGAGCCATTCTTGAACGACAATAGTATTCATCGCGCATATCCTCGAATTGCCAGACTAATGGCAGGTTATAGTCGATGCAGGAATTAAGATCTATCTCCGCTTGAACTCGGTCACCTTTCACTTGTCTTATATATCCTGATTCTATAAACAGGTCCTGATTGGGATTCTGCCGACGGGATTCCTCCAGAAAAATAAAGGCGCTGTCAGCGTCTCCTGACAAAATGCTGATCTCCAACAAATAATTATACGACAGTGCGCTTCTTGGATTTATGTCAAGAGCCCTGCGAGTCATTCTCTCCGCTTCATTCAATTCACCGCGTTCAAGATAATACCCGGCCATTCTGAAATATGTCCACCAGTCATCGGGCACTATCTCTAATCCCTTCTTGAAATACTCTGCTACTTTCTCAGGCTTACCCCATAGTGAATACAGAACAATGAAGCGACCGTATAGAACCGGATTGGTGGGATTCAACTCAAGCGCCCTTTTCAGTGCCCGTTCTGCTTTGAGATACTGGCCTATCAGCGAAAGCCAGAAACCTAGGGATTGCCAACTCTTGTCATAATCAGGATTAGCGACAACTGCTTCCTCTGCCTTCTGGATCGTCTGTTCTGTCCTCCCCATTATCCAGTACAATCTTGATAATGAGGAATAAGCATCGGGCAAGTGAGAGTCGAGAGTCAGTGCCCTCTGACTGGACTCTTCAGCCTTCTCAAGCCACGATCTCTTGAGATCGACCTTGAACATCACATAGGACGCATAACAAGCTGATAATCGTTACATGTGCCAATGCAAAATTCGGGTCGACTTCCAGCGCCTTTCCAAACATCTTGATTGCAAGATGTAGCCCTTCGGGTGTGGAATATCCCGATGTGTAATACTCGCGCCCCTGGAGATAGTATTCGTACGCCTGCACATTCTCGGTCGGTTTCTTTTCAATCCTTTTCAGTTCTTCCGGAAACAGAACGAGTTTCAACTCCTTTGCGACCATCTTGGCGATATCTGCCTGAATATCAAAAATGTCTTCGAATTGCCTATCATAGCTTTCAGCCCAGACATGGAAACCATCGTTACCTCGTATTAATTGGCAGGTAATCCTGATTCTCTGGCCATGTTTGCGCACCGAACCTTCCATTACATAGCCTACTCTCAATTTCTCTGCGATTGCTCTGATGTCTACCTGCTTACCTTTGAACTGCTCAACATCACTACGGGAAGTCACCAGGAGGCTGCCGATCTTGGATAGCTGTGTAATGATGTCCTCGGTCATGCCTGCCGCAAAATACTCGTCTTCTTTGCTTTCTGAGAAGTTCTGCAAGTATAGAACTGCCACACTTGGCCTTGCAGTTTGAGACGGGATCCGGGTTTCGCCCGATCTTGATTGCTCAAGCTCTGTCTTCAACCTCTTCAAATCCGTTGTCAGTTCGTCGACATGCTGATATCGCATTTCCTTGGATCTTGCCAGAGCTTTGTTAACAATTCTCTGCAGTTCTTCCGGGACGCCGGTCTTGTATCGCACAAGTGGCTCAGGCTCTTTGTCAGTGATGTTGTGAATTGTCGCAGCATCGTTGTCGCCCTTGAAGGGTTGCCTGCCCGTGATCAGTTCGTAAAGAACTACACCGAGCGAGAAGATGTCGGTACGATGATCAACCTGCTCACCACGAACTTGCTCTGGGGACATGTAGCCGACGGTTCCGAGAGTCGAACCGGTTTTCGTCAGGTGATCAGTCCCAGCCACTGACGCCAAACCGAAGTCGAGTATTCGTACCCGGCCGTGAGAATCGATCAGAACGTTTGCAGGTTTGATATCACGATGCGTAACACCCTTCTCGTGGGCGGCCTGTAAGCCTTCGGCGATCTGAATGCCGATTTCCAACACTTGAGGAACAGACAACTCATGCTGCGAAGCATGTTCCCGTAACGACTGCCCTTCAATATGCTGCATCGCAAAGAATGGCCGCCCTTGATGCTCACCCACTTCGTAAACCGTGACGATATTCGGATGATCCAGCTTGGCAGCCGCCTGTGCCTCGCGCTCGAAACGTTGCCCGGCAATCAGCGTCCTGACAGAGATGAGAAGAAAGGAACTTTAGCGCAACCTTGCGATTGAGTTCGGTGTCCTCGGCCAGATACACCTCACCCATCCCACCGGCGCCGATCTTCTCGACGATCCGATAGTGATTGATGACCGTGCCCTTGGAAAGCACTGTCACCGCCTGGGTCTTGTCGTCGTCAGGTTGCATATTTCTCCAGAAGCTGCTGATAGCGGGGCAGGTTGCGGAGAGGATCATACCGGGGATCGAGGCGCAGATATGGAACTGAGAAATCGGAGGGAATCGAAAGCAGATACTCCATTTGGTCCAAAGCAGCATCATATTCGCCGACCATGACGTAGATTCTGGCAAGATCTTCAACTCTCACAGCACCATCAATGGCATCTTTGGAAACCGGGCAGAAGCTCGACTCCCAGTTTGCCCTCGCGGATCGCGTCGTCTTTGCGGCCCAAACCAGCATAGGCAAG
The DNA here is from genome assembly GCA_963726455.1 of uncultured bacterium. Taxonomy (GTDB): domain Bacteria; phylum Zixibacteria; class MSB-5A5; order CAIYYT01; family CAIYYT01; genus CAIYYT01. Next base: position 752,676 of record CAVSCK010000004.1, on the reverse strand, counting down.
CCCCAACGAACTATGAACGCGAGAGTCATCGGGTAATTCCGTTGCCTTATGTTCCAGAAATGCGCGCGAGGAAACGTAACAGGCGCGGGCGCGATCCGGCTCGTTCATGAGGCTATAGACAAGCCCCTCCATCTGCGCCTTGAGGATAAATGATGATTGGCCAATTCCCGCCATTGGGGAGGTGGCCGCAAGCCGCTCAAGGGCTGAAGCATAGTCTCGTTCGTACAGGTGCTGCCAAAACCACTCGAGCTGGACCTCATCGTCTTCCTGCCTGGGGATGGACGCCAGCGTCGCCCGGGCTAAGCTGGTGTCGCCACGCCAAAGAATGTAGTTCAATGCTTTTTGCTGATAGGCGCTAAATTGATCCGGCGCGAGGGAGATGGATTGATCGAGCCACCGTTCTTTTGCTGCATAGTTGCGCGGGAATCCATAAGTCAGTCCGATCTCATAAGCTAGAAACCGGGATCGGGGGTTCAAAGCAAATGCGCGTTCCATCTCCTCAGCTGCAGCCACAAACTTTCCCTGGCGTCGCCAGATGTAAGACTTGACAATTGGAATCGATGGATTGTTCGGCAGTCCGACCTCGGCAAGCGCAAGCTGCTCCAATGCCTGTTCGTAGTCCCTCAGCCCCCGGTAGTAGTAGCTGAAGCCAAGTTCTAAGTGAGCCTGAGAAAGGTCTGGCTGGAGTACGAATGCCCGGTCGATCGCCGCCTTGACTTGACTTAGGCGAGCTGGTGCAGTGTCATACCCAAATAAGTGCATCCCGGAGTGAGCATCCGCGAGACGGGTATAGGCAAGAGCAAACGAGGGATCAAGTTCCACCGCGCGTTGGAACATTTGTACCGCCGACTGAAATGTTTTCCTCGTGTAATCCGGACTCTGCAAATAGTCTTGCCCGCGCAAATAGGCCTGATACGCTTCAAGATTCTGCGTCGGCATCGCTTGCAAAGCAGCGTTCTCCGGTTTGAGCAAGGTGATGTTCATAGCCTCGACAATCCGGGTGGCAATGTCTGCCTGTAACGCAAAGATATCTTCCAGCGGTCGCTGATATGTTTCTACCCAGAGATGCGTGTCGTCTGACGCTCGGATCAATTGTGGAAGAATCCGCAGGCGACTTGTAGCACCACTCTTGTCCCAGCGAATAGTGCCCTCCAAGATGTAGTCGACACCAAGCTCTGTCGCGATCTGTCGAAGATTCTTGGTCGTCTTCTTATACAGCATTGTACTGGTTCGAGAGATCACACCCAGTTCACGAATGGCTGCCAGCTTGCCGGTTATCTCATCGGTAATCCCGTCAGCGAAGTACTCATCGTCAAGCGCGCCGAGATTTTCAAACGGCAAGACAGCCAGCATTTTTCGCTGAGACGCTGGCATGACGGTCGAGAATTGACCTTTTGACTTCAGGCCTTTCAGATCGCTGGCGACATCTGCTGCCGTCTGGTATCGTAGTACCGGATTCTTCTGCAGCAGCTTCGATACGATCCTCTGCAATTCATCAGGCACACCCGCTTTGTATCGAGCCAATGGTTCAGGTTCGCTTTCGGAGATGTGTCGCGCCGTCGCCACGTCGTTGTCAGTCTTGAAAGGCGACCTACCGGTGATCAATTCATACAGTACCACTCCAAACGAAAAAACATCCGACCGCTGGTCGACTGTTTCACCTTTGACCTGTTCCGGTGACATGTAACCAACCGTGCCAAGCGTTGAACCAGTTTTTGTCAAGTGATCGCAGCCCTGTACCGTTGCCAGCCCGAAATCAAGTATCTTGGCACGTCCATCGGCGTCAATCAGGATGTTCGCAGGTTTGACGTCACGATGAACGATTCCTGATTGATGCGCTCTCTGCAGGCCTTCGCAAATTTGAATGACGAGTTCGATCACTCGCTCAAGCGGCAACTCTTTCGTCCGGATCAACTCCCGAAGCGATTGTCCTTCGACATGTTCCATTGCAAAGTAGGGGCGGCCGTTGTATTCGCTGACTTCGTAGATGGTGACGATGTTGGGATGATTGAGTTTCGCCGCAGCTTGAGCTTCGCGCTTGAACCGTGCCCGACATTCTTCATCTTGACAAAGATGAGTAGCCAGGAACTTGAGTGCCACCTTGCGATTGAGACTCGTGTCTTCGGCGAGATACACTTCACCCATGCCGCCGGCGCCGATTTTCTCGATAATCCGGTAGTGGTTGATGACCGTGCCTTTGGTGAGCACGGTCACTTCGCGTGTCTTGTCGTCGTCAGGTTGCATGAGTCCTCGTTATGACATCACCGTCAGAGGAGCCAAGAGCGCCTTCACTTCTTCCGCTGTCCTCCAACCTTCGGCCGCTCCTTGTTCCATTGCGTTGCGTCCTGGTATGCTTTTGCCACAGCTAGCACAGTTGCTTCATCGAACAAGCGGCCGACAAAGGTCACACTCGTCGGGTGATGAGTGCTATCAAATCCATTCGGCAGCACGACGCAAGGATTTTCGGTCAGATTGGTCAATAATAGAGTGTTTCCTTCGAATGGCGGCGCCACGAAGACATCGATGCTGTCCATCAGTTTCCCCATTTCCTGAATCATCATGTACCGAAACCGATTCGCCTGAATATACTCAACTGCCGGAATAAACCGTGACGACCGGAACACATTCGGCCACGCATCCTTGACTTGCCGAACCATCAGCGAATCACGTCTGCTCCGGGTGAGATCATCGAACGCCGCCGCCGCCTCGGCCGACAGAATCAATGACATGGCTTCAATCGGGTACTTGGGCAGATTGATCGTCCTCAGATTGGCGCCCAGCTTCCGCAATTGTTCCAGGGTTGCGTTATTATTGGCGGCATTTGCCGTATCAGAATCGAAATCGGTCTTGAGATAGCCAATCCGAAGTTTGGCGAGATCGACTTTAGGTGTGTAGTTGAACGGAGCGTCGTACAGAGTCTGGTCGATGCCGTCCGTTCCTATTATCGCAGCAAAGACAATTGCACAGTCTTCAACGTTCCGGCAAATCGGCCCGATCTTATCCATTGACCAACTGAGCGCCATCGCACCGGTGCGGCTCACTCGGCCATACGTAGGCCGCAATCCTGTCGTGCCGCAGCGAGTCGACGGTGACACTATCGATCCCCAGGTTTCCGTCCCGATTGCAAACGGCACTAGCCCCGCGGACACTGCCGCTGCCGGCCCCGCCGATGATCCACTCGACCCCTGCGCTGTATCCCAGGGGTTGCGCGTCATTCCGCCGTACCAGACATCTCCCCATGCCAATTCGCCCATCGTCAATTTGGCCACCAACACTGCACCGGCGGCTTCCAACTTCTTGATGACTGTCGCGTCCTCGTCGATCACTTGATCCTTGAATGGCGCTGAGCCCCACGTTACCTTGTAACCGCGCACAGCCAACAGGTCTTTGGCGCCGTACGGAATGCCGTGCAGCGGACCACGATATTTCCCCGCCGCAATTTCCGAATCCGCCTGAGCTGCCTGTTTGAGCGCGAGATCTTCGGTCAGCGTGATTATGCAATGAAGAATCGGATCGTACTTTTTCAGCCGAGTGATGTACATCTTGGTTAGTTCGGTCGATGTCAACTGCCTGGTGCGGATTAATTCGCCCAGTTCCCGCACTGAACAGAAAGCCAGATCATCAGGATTCTTCGGCCGCTTGAATCCCTCGATAGGAGTGAGTCCGATCGGCTTGCGTTCAGAGGCGAACTTGAATCCAACTGGAAGCGGATTTAGCATAAGTGCCGGCGGAATGCTGTTGTCAATTCTGATCGTTCGAATGGAGTCATAGTTCCGGGCATACTCCTTGAGAGCATCAAGCATACTATCCCGTTCGGCATCGGTGAAATGTCAGTCCAATCAACTTCTCCGCCGATTCAACTCTGTCTTTTGTGATAAGCAGCGTATCAGTCTGTCCAGCAACTTGCCCTACTGCGCATACCAAGACGAGCGCAGCAATGACGAAGCCAATAGTTCGGCCTTTCATCGTATTACCTCCTCAAGCGAGTTTGGATTATTCCCCTTGCTAAATGCTCACGAGCGTGCTTCAACTCCGCTCCCTAAAAGTCTACGGTGCCTCAAAATCATCTGCAAAACAGAATTTGCTGGCCTTGCGTCAAAAGTATTTGCCGCTAGCACATTAACCTCAGATGGACTCGTAGATTGCCGACTTGGGAAATCTGTTATATGGGCCACTTGCTCACCCGGTTTGACCTGAATTTCGGCCTCGTTCGACCCCTAAATTCCCCTTGCATTGCTCCATGAAAGTCGTTATATAACAAGTCTGTATTGGTGAAGTATGTTCGATTCATTATCTGCTAAATTAGAAGGCGTTTTTAAGACCCTGCGGGGTCATGGCAAGCTGACTGAGACGAATATCAAAGATTCCCTCAAGGAAGTCCGCCGTGCCCTGCTGGAAGCCGACGTTAACTTCAAGGTAGTCAAGCAGTTCATTGCCGATGTCGAAGAGAAGGCCTGTGGGCAGGAGACGCTTCGCTCGATTTCCCCCGGTGAACAGGTCGTCAAGGTCGTTCACGATGAGCTGGTGGCCATCCTGGGGGGCGAGAATGCCCCGATTTCGTTCCGGTCGACCCCCGGTAAATTGGTGGTCTGCGGCCTGCAAGGATCGGGCAAAACCACGCTTTGCGGCAAAATAGCCCTACACTACAAAAAGAAAAATGCGCGCCCATTAATGGTCGCGGCCGACATCTATCGTCCCGCTGCCGTCAAGCAATTGCAGGTGCTAGGGAAGCAGATTGATGTTCCGGTATTTCATGTCGACAAAAAGCCACCGCAGATCTGCGAAGAAGCAGTCGAATACGCCCGCGCCAACAACTTCCATCCGGTGATCTTTGACACTGCCGGCCGGCTCCACATCGACACTGAGTTGATGGACGAACTTAAGAACATCAAATCCAAGATAAATCCTGATGAAATAATCCTCGTGGCCGACTCAATGACCGGCCAGGACGCCGTCAATGTTGCCACGCAATTCAATGAGACACTTGACCTTACCGGTGTTGCTTTAACCAAACTCGATGGCGACGCCCGAGGTGGAGCGGCACTGTCGATTCGTCGCGTCACAGGAAAGCCGCTCAAACTCGTGAGCGTAGGTGAGAAGCTCTCTGATTTAGAGCTTTTCTATCCCGAACGGATGGCATCGCGCATTCTCGGCATGGGTGATATTGTGTCGCTGGTCGAGAAGGCGCAGGAGACGATCGACGTCGGCGAGGCCGAGAAACTCGAAAAGAAGCTCCGCAAGGACTCGCTGACGCTGGAGGATTTCTACCAGCAATTGCAGCAATTGAAGAAGATGGGTTCGCTGGAGTCGATATTGCGCATGATTCCCGGAGTATCCAGCGCAATTCGCGACGTACAAATTGATGAATCCAGCATGAAGCGAGTGGAGGCGATTATCTTGTCCATGACTCCCCTGGAGCGTGCCAAGCCGAACGTCCTTAACGGGTCGCGCCGCGCTCGAATTGCTGCCGGCTCGGGGACCTCGATTCAGGAGGTCAATCGCCTGTTGCGCCAGTTTGAACAAATGCAGAAGATGGTCAAGCAGATGCGCGGCGGCAAGTTCAAGAAGATGATGCCCGGGATGTTTCCCGGTAACTGAGAATATGATTAACTTTATATTAATTTCTTTGGAGGAATGAATTGGCGGTAACAATCAGACTGAGACGCATGGGAGCTAAGAAGCGCCCGATCTATCGGTTTGTGGCGATTGATTCGCGCCGTGCCCGTGAGGGGCGGTTCGTGGAGATGTTCGGTCACTACAATCCGATTGTCAAGCCGGCGACGATCAAGATCGATGAAGAACGGGTCTTCTACTGGCTGAAACAGGGCGCCACACCGTCGGACACCGTACACACTTTGTTCTCGCAGATCGGCGTAAATGAAAAATGGGATCTGATGAAACAGGGTAAGGACGCTTCCGGCATTGAAATCAAGGCGACCATTACGGAGCGCAAGAAGAAATCCCGCAAAGCGAAAAAAGCGGCGATCGCCGAAGGCGAAAAACCGGCAGAATAACGACAACCTGACGACGGAATCGTAACGATCGGCAACAGGTACTACATCCGGTTCCAATTGGCTTGAGATGATTTCGAGAGACGCATATAGGACGAACACTGTTACGCGGGAGAAGAATCTGTGAAGGAATTTGTCGAAACCATCGTAAAGGCACTCGTTGATAATCCCGATGCCGTGCAGCTTCGGGAAATCCAAGGTGAGCGGACTACGGTCTTTGAGTTGCGGGTCGGTCAGGGTGATTTGGGAAAGGTAATCGGTAAAGGCGGACAAACTGCCAAAGCCATCCGCACGATCATGCTGGCAATTTCTGCCAAGAAGGGCAAGCGGGCGGTACTGGAGATTCTGGAATAGGTCAGGAGCTTTACGCTGTTGGCAAGATCGTCAAGGCGCATGGTTTAACGGGCGAAGTTGTCGTCCAACCTTTGACGGAGTTCGTCGACCGCTTCCACGATTTAGATAAAGTAATCCTTGAAGGCGAGACCGCTAATTCGTTTACTGTCAAGTCTGTAAGGGTACACCAAAACAGTGTTCTGATGCGATTCGAGGGTGTCGAATCGCGCAACGCCGCGGAGGAATTGGTCGGCAAATTTGTCTCGGTCACGAAAGCTGAACTGATCGAACTGCCGGAAAAGACGTTTTTCGAATTTGATATCATCGGTATGCAGGTTTACTCCGAGGACGGCAAGTTACTCGGTCAGGTTGGCGAAATAATGGCGATGCCTGCAAATGATGTCTGGCGAATCGAAGGCGAGCGGGAGTTCCTGTTGCCGGCGACGAGCAACGTGATAGTGAAAGTCGATACCGAAGAACGCAAAGTCGTCATTCGGTTGTTGGAAGGATTGATTGAAGGCGAATAGCCGAGTTTATGAAGATCACGATTCTGACCATATTTCCGGAGTTCTTTGCTTCGCCGCTGGAACAGTCGCTGCTCAAAAAAGCGATTGATTCCAAAACCATCGAAATCGAGTTGGTCGATATTCGTGACTACACCCATGATAAGCACAAATCCGTCGATGACACACCGTTCGGCGGTGGCGCCGGCATGGTAATGAAAGTCGAGCCGCTTTACGACTGCCTTACGCAGGTACTCGGTAGAAGCGCTCAGGATAACGCTCGCATCCTGTTGACGTCCGCCTCCGGCAAGAAATTCAGTCAGGGTATGGCGACCGAATATTCACTGCTTGATCATCTCGCGATTATCTGCGGACGTTACAAGGGCGTCGATGATCGCATTCATAATTTCTTCAACATCGAGGAAGTCTCGATAGGAGATTACATAATAAATGGCGGCGAGACCGCGGCTTTGGTGATTCTGGAATCAGTGTTCCGCCTCATTCCGGGCGCGATCAGTAAGATCGAATCAGCTTTGAGTGATTCCTTCAGCGAGGATATTCTGGGCGTACCGGTCTACACTCGCCCGGCCGAATTTAAAGGCGCCGCCGTACCGCCGGTGTTGGTTGAGGGCAACCACGCGCGGCAACAGCAATATCGTCGCTGGGCGGCACTGCAAAAGACAATGAACAATAGGCCTGATTTGCTTCGGCATGCCGAACTTACGGATGAAGATAGATCGATGCTGCAGAATATCGCAGCCGGACATGAATTTGATAATTGCTTTTAGGAGGATACAATGAATCAGCTTGACAAATTCGAAGAGAAATATCTCAAGGAGCAGAAACTTAGTTTCTCTCCCGGTGATACAATCGCCGTTCACCAGACAATTGAGGAAGGCGACAAGACCCGTATTCAGGTATTTCAGGGCGTAGTTATCGGCAAACGCGGCAGCGGCACCGGAGCAACTTTCACGGTACGCAAGATGTCCGCGGGGATTGCCGTCGAAAAGATCTACCCCGTGCATTCGCCGAACATCGCCAAGATCGAAAGAGTGCGTGAAGGCAAGGTCCACCGCGCTAAATTGAATTACCTGCGCGAACGTGCCGGCAAGTCCGCCCGTATCGACGAGAAGAAGAAAGAACTCAAAGAAGATTAGCTGCGAATTTATTCGCAATTCTTCTGAGATAGTTGTGAACGCCGTCAGGAACCCTTCCTGACGGCGTATTGTTTTATAGTGTGGCGTAACATAGCAAGTTAGTCTGAAGAATTCAGAAAGGGAATTAAGAGGCAATGTCGAAGCACATAATCCTTGGCGCGGGCGGAGCGATCGGAGACGTTCTCACAGACGAGTTGATTGCGCGCGGTGAGAAGGTCAAGCTGGTGTCCAGATCGGGAAGAGATCACGAGGGCGCGGAGTCGGTCGCCGCCGATATGACGAATGCCAAACAAGTTGCTGACACGATCGAAGGCGGATCAGTTGTTTATCTTCTCGCCGGGCTTCCTTACAATATATCCGTCTGGCGGCAACAGTGGCCGGTCATCATGAAAAACGTCGTTGATGCTTGCGAAGCAAAAGGCGCGCGGCTGATATTCTTCGATAATGTGTACCTCTACGGCAAGGTCGATGGACCTATGACCGAGACCACCCCCACAAATCCGTGCAGCAAGAAGGGAGAGGTGAGGGCGCAAATAGCTGCATGCCTGATGACTGCGATTAACAGTGGCAGAGTAAAGGGGATGATCGCGCGCTCGGCTGACTTCTACGGCCCGCACGCCGACAAGACCAGCGTCCCATTCCTTTTGGTCATTGAGAGATTGGCAGCAGGCAAGAAGGCGAGATGGATGGCCAATGCCGAGGTTGCGCACTCGTTCACGTATACTGGAGATTGTGGCAAAGCGCTTTACCTACTGGCAACGACAGACTCCGCCTACGGCCAGGTCTGGCATCTTCCGACAGCACACCCGCCGCTGACAGGCAGGGAATTCATCGAGATTGTCGCGCAGAAGTTGGGAACACGCCCCGATTTCCAGGTGCTAAACAAATTCATGCTTACTCTGGGCGGCATCTTTGATCCGATCGTGAAAGAGCTTCGGGAGATGCTCTATCAGAACGAGTATGAGTATATTTTCGATTCCACCAAATTCGAGCAGCAGTTCAAAGTCACTCCTACCCTGTACGAAAAAGGCATCGCCGACACGATCGAGCTCTACCGCAGCCGCAAGTTGATTCGGTAGGATAAACATTCCTGTTTGTCACGTTGAAGTCCGCGGGCGAGAGAGTATCGTGCAGTTATGATTCTGCTTCTTCATTAGAGCGCGAATCGGCCTGGATTCCCACTTTCGTGGGAATGACAAGCCCCCGTATCCGGACGTGTGCCCCGGACGTTCGTCCGGGAGAGTGGCTGTTGCGTCGGTTCCTGATTTCGCGCGGCCCGTTCGCAAATCGCCGGTATTATTGATCCGTCAGCGCGAAATTGTGAACCGACGCCCGGCCAGAATTGAACCAGATGAACTCTTGCGTCAACCTTAGGGTTCCTGACGGCGGGTGGCAGCAACAGCCAGACAAGTTCTTGTTGACCCCATGTACTAATCGAACCTTCTTTCTCCCATGCCGCATTGGTCACAAATAGAATCAAAGCTGCGCCGACAGGGACACTCGATCGTCTGCGGCGTCGATGAAGCCGGGCGCGGACCTCTCGCCGGGCCGGTGGTTGCCGCTGCCGTCATACTCCCCGATAAATTTGATCCGGCCGGTGTCGACGATTCCAAGAAGCTTTCGGCGAATCAGCGCGAGAATGCGTTCGAACGAATCGTGCGCGAGTGTCGCTGCTATGGAGCCGCGGCAATCGAGTCTGACGAAATCGACCGCATCAACATCTTACAGGCAACGTTCGCGGCCATGCGTGCAGCCATCGCGCAACTGCCGACAGCTCCGGACTTCGTACTTGTGGACGGCAATCAGACGATCCCCGAATTGTCTATACCACAGCAGTGCATCATCGGTGGCGATGGCAAGGTCCTGTCGATTGCCTGTGCATCGATAATCGCCAAGGTCACTCGTGATCGGCTGATGCTGGAATATCACCGACAATTTCCCCAGTACGGTTTCGACCGCCATAAAGGTTATCCGACACCTGAGCATCGCCGCATGATCGAGCAATTCGGCGTTCTGGGGATTCACCGCAAGAGTTTCACACTGCTCCCCGAACAGCAGGAACTGCACTTTGCCGACTAATCCTGTCAATCGCGTTCGGCGGGGCAGAAAGTACGAACAGCATGCCGCAGCATACTTGCGCAATGCCGGCTACGAGATTGTCGCCACCAATTTCCGGCGTGAACGCAACGAAATCGACATCATCTGCTCGACTGATGGCGAACTGGTATTCGTCGAGGTGAAAGGTGGCAAGTCGGCGGCATTCGGCGATCCCGTCTACCGTGTCGATGAACGCAAACGCGAAGCCATTATCAAGGTTGCGGAAGCATTCATCCAGGAGTCTATCGTGTCATACAAGTCATATAGATTTGACGTGATCGTTGTGCGCGAGCGTGGGGGAGAATGCGAGATTGAACATCGCCAAGCCGCCTTCACTGCTTGATGATATCCAGCGACTCCTTGCGCGCCTTCAGTTTCTTCTCGACCAGATCCCAGACTTCAATCAACCTCGCCGGTTCTTGTTTGAGTTCATCCTCCAGGCCGAGGAATGACTTTTCGTCGAGGCCCATTTTCGCCAATATCGAATCCCGTTTGGCGTCATAAATGAATGTAGTGGTGTCGGAAAGTTGGTGCAGCACTGCCAGCTCGACATAGGCATTCGCGAGCTTCTCTGCGCGCGGGTCGGTTCGGATGTTCCGCAAGTGTATGAATACAGCAGCAGCGACAATGAGAGTGATCAGGGCGAATGTCTGGTATGGTCTCATGTTCGGCAAGATGCCGCGTTAGTCAACGCAAGTCAACTTTATCTTCAGAGACTGTGGGTGGCAATTGGGGACTGACAAATATCGACTTGAACTGCGGAAGTACAACTTTTCCCGGAGCACCGCCTTTGGCTTTGCGCACATAACGCCGTTCGGCATACATGACCGGCACATGATGAGATTTCTTCATGTCAGAGTAGTAGGCGGCCAATTGAGCGGCCTCGGTGACAGACTTCTTTGACGGTGCGCGGTTTTTGTCGTTCACAACAAGGACAACGTGAGACCCCGCCGCCTGCTGTGCGTGAAACCACCAGTCATAGGTGCGCGCAACCTTGAAGGTGAGCACATCATTTCCGGCAGCGGATTTGCCCACGAGAATCTTCTCGTCACTCGACGAATAGAATGTTCGATAAGAAGTGGATGTCTCGGACACCCCGGTCTTGTCAGAGGATTTTGAATGGCTCTGAACTGGATGGATTGCTGCGAGCTTTCTTAGCTGATCGAGATCCGCGGCCTGCTTGATCAGCTCTGATTGCCGCAACAAACGCGCCACCGTCTGCTCGATCTTCGCAATTCGTGGTTTGATTATCTCCGGCATGCGCTGCAGCCGTTTGGCGCGCTTATAATATGTGGCGGCAGATGTCAAAACCGTTTTTCCGGCGACCAGCGGAACCTTAATCATCTTGTCGCCATGGTAGAAATCGGCCAGGCGCAAATGCTCTTTCTCCGGCTTGGCGTCAAGATTTGCCATCAGAAGATCACCCCATTGCTTGAGTTGTTCGGCTTCGCGGCACTGTTCCAAATCCTGGTTAAGTTGCGCCAGCGTTCGCTCGTGCTTCTTGATCTCCTGCTTTAGGGAGCCGAGCGCCGATGCTCTGGCTTGTCCGAGCTCAAGCTGCTGCGATTGCGCTTCATGGAGTGACTGGAATAGGGAGACCAGGGGTGTCTTCCGATCCAGTTCCAGTTTGCTGGGCGGCTCAGTCACGACCTTGTGATGGCGGCTGTCGAATTCCAGTAGATATTTGGTCGCGCCGACGGTAGCGATATCAACTACACCCGACTCTTCAGTCTTACCCACGGTGTCTGAGGTCACATACTTTGCGCCGGGCTTGAGACGTCGGTCGTTCTTGACGACCCGGAGCGCATGTAGAATTGTGTCCGATTCGTCGAGCAGAAATGCATTTGCCTGTGCACCGAACATCTCAAAAACGATCTTGAAATTGCGAACTAGAGCGCCCTCAGTATCCTTGCGAATCTCTACAATCATAGCCCGGTTTCCAGCGACAGGCGAGACCCTGGTCACGATGGTACCGGAGCATTCCTGCCAGATTTCGAAGGCGTCGTCCCGTTTCGTCCAGCCACCCTGCAAAAGGAACGACGGCGGGGCAAAAGAGAATTCCAGTCGATATTTGTCATTGGCCTTGAACGAAAAGCGAAAAATCTTGCCTTCTTTCTGGTGCTCCACCCGAACGAGAAATGCACCGTCCAATAGGGAATGATATTCCAATGCCAGATAACCGGTTACGACTGAGTTCTTAGGTAACATAACTGTGGTCCAAAGTAGACTGTTGTACGACCCATGTCAACAACCGTCGACTTTTTTTCGTTGACAAATGACCGCGCCTGCTACTTTAATGATCGATTTGGCTGAGTGAGGGTTAATGATTTCAAGTATGACCGGCTACGGTAAAGCCGAGACAACTATCCGCTCCAAAAAGGTGACTGTCGAGGTCACTTCCGTAAACAATCGCTATCTGGAAGTCTCGCTGCGGCTCCCGAAAGTCTTCGCGGAGTACGAAAACGAGGTACGCGAGGCGATCGGCAAGCTTGTGTCGCGGGGGAAGCTGTCGGTCACGGTCGCGATCGAGGATGGCAATATCACCCCGCAGATGCTCATCCTGAATGAGCCGGCGGCCAAACTTTACTACAAGATGTTCAAAGACCTCAAGGCGAAATTCAAACTCGCAGGCGACATCAGTATCTCCAATTTTACCGGCCTGCCTGAGCTTTTCAGCGCTACTCCGGCACAGTCGATTTCGCGTTCGGAAGTAAACAAGCTGATCTTGGGCGTGAAGAAAGCCATCGCCAGCATGAATATGATGCGGCAGCGCGAGGGCAATGCGCTCGCCAAGGATATGGTTCAGCGCGTACGCCTGGTCGAGAAGGCGCTGGAGACAATCGAGAACGGCCGGGCCAAGTCATTGGAACGATATCGCCAGCGGCTGTCCGAACTGATAGAGGAATTGCTGCCGGAAGGTCAACGGCTGGGGGATTCCGAAGAGCGCAAGCTGCGTCTCGATATAGAGATTACCCTGCTGGCTGACAAGTCTGATGTGACCGAAGAGTGCGTGCGGCTCCGCAGCCATTGTGAGGCGTTCATAGCGGCGATCAAGGCGCCGGGCGATACCGGCAAGCGGCTCAATTTCATCTTGCAGGAAATGAATCGCGAAGCTAATACCATCGGGTCCAAATCAATTGTCTACGAGATTTCGTCACAGGTTATCAATATTCGTGAGGAAATCGAAAAGCTCCGAGAGCAAGTACAGAACATCGAATGACGCAAAGGCGATCCCCGGCAAAGCAGATTAATGCCCAGAAACCGCTGCTGGTGGTTCTGTCGGGCCCTTCCGGCACAGGAAAATCCACAATTGTGCGGGAATTACTAAAACGAGATCGCCGATTCTGCGTCTCTATATCCGCAACGACCAGGCCCAGGCGGCGAGGCGAGAAAGAAGGCAAGGACTACTATTTTCTGTCGACGGAACAGTTCCGGAACAAATCCAATCGGGGAGAGTTTATAGAGACGGCCAGGGTTTTTGACCACTGGTATGGCACACCCAAGAAACGGGTGCTTGCCTTAGTGAGGCAAAACCGGCTGGTGCTCTTTGACATAGATGTGCAAGGCGGCATGTCGATTAAGAAATGGCGCAAAGATTCAGTACTGGTCTTTGTATTGCCGCCGAGCATGAGCGTACTGCGCAGCCGGCTCGTGAACCGCAAAACTGAGTCAGTTTCCGAGTCAAAGTCTCGGCTGGCGCGGGCGCTAAAGGAAATAAGGTTTTGGTCGAAATATGACTACGTTGTCTGCAACAATGACTTAGATGAGACCGTGAATCTGGTTTTGGATATAATCAGAGCGGAGTCGCAGAACGTAGGGCGTTGCAAGACAATATCTTTTCAATAGGAGTGACCTTTATGGATGACAGAACGAACACCATGTTGCTGACCAATTTGGGAAAAATAGTTTCCAATCCTTACGAGGCAGTGCTGGTTGCCTCCAAGAGAGCGCGAAATATCAACACGACACGGCTGCAACAAATGGAAGCATTGACGGAAGAGAGTGAATCTATCATTGACTACCGGAAAGTTACGACGCAGGCCATTGAGGATTTACTTAGCAGCAAGATACCTTATCATTTTAAGGAATAGTTGAATTGGCAAAGAATCTGGTCATAGTTGAGTCACCGACAAAATCGAAGACTCTGGCAAAATTCCTGGGCAAGGACTATACCATTAAGGCAACGGTCGGCCATGTGATGGACCTACCGAAGTCGAAACTGGGTATTGACCTTGAGAACGACTTTCAGCCGGAATATGTAGTGATTAAGGGGAAAGCTCCGTTACTTAAGGATCTCAAGGATGCTGCCAAGAAAGCCAAGGTCGTGTATCTGGCGCCAGACCCTGACCGTGAAGGCGAAGCCATTGCGCAGCATGTCGCAGGCAAGCTGAGTGGCTGCGGCGCGGAGATTCGCCGGGCAACATTCAACGAAATCACCAAAAGGGCCGTGCTTGACGGCATCAAGCAGGCCCGTGACATTGACCAGAATTTGGTAAACGCGCAACAGGCGCGCCGTATTCTCGACCGCATCGTGGGTTACAAGGTCAGCCCGGTACTGTGGCGAACCGTGTATCGCGGCCTGTCCGCCGGACGTGTGCAGTCCGTGGCGCTGCGAATCATTTGTGAGCGCGAAGCGGAAATTCAGGCGTTCGTTCCCGAAGAGTACTGGAAATTCCTCGGCACGTTCGAGACGTCCAAAAAGGAAACTTTCCAGGCGCGGCTGTTTAAAGTCGACGGACAGGATTTCAAGGTCGCCGGCGCCACTGAGGCCGAAACCCTCAGGACCGATCTTCTCGGCCAGAAATATGCAATTTCGAGTGTCCAGACGGAACGACGCACCCGCCGCGCACTCCCTCCTTATATAACGTCAACTTTGCAGCAGGACGCCTCAATCCGATTGGGATTCTCGTCGTCCAAAACGATGCAGGTGGCGCAATCATTATATGAAGGCGTCGAAATCGCTTCCGAAGGCCAGGTCGGCCTGATTACCTACATGCGTACCGACTCGGTCCGCATCGCTGCCGAAGCCGCCGCCGCTGCCAAGACCTATATCGAGAATATCTACGGCAAGGATTATTACCCTGATCCGCCGAATTTCTACAAGACCAAGAAAGCGGCACAGGATGCGCACGAAGCCATCCGCCCGACCTATCTGGATTATCCTCCGGAGAAGGTCAAGAAATCGCTGACGCGCGATCAATTCCGTCTGTACGAGTTGATCTGGAATCGCTTCCTGGCGTCACAAATGGCGCCGGCAGAGTTCGACCAGCTTTCCATCGATATCACCGGCGGGAAGTATCAATTCCGCGCCACCAGCCAGAAGGTCGTTTTCGAGGGATTCCTGGCTGTCTACAGCTGGACTCCGGAAGAGAACGGCAATGGCAACGGAAATGGCGAAGCAGCGACGCTGCCGAAGCTCGCCGAAGGCGACAAAGTCGGCCTGAATGACGTGAGTTCCTCTCAGCACTTCACCAAACCGCCGGCACGATTCTCAGAGGCGTCTCTTGTGAAAGAACTGGAAGCCAATGGAATTGGGCGGCCATCAACATATGCGCAGATCGTGACAACTCTCAAGACGCGCAAGTACGTCGAGCTGCAAAGTCGGCGACTGCTGCCCACCGATCTTGGCAAGACTGTCAATACACTGTTGGTTCAGGAATTCCCCGACATTTTTTCGGTGCAATTTACCGCTCAAATGGAAGACGAATTGGATCGCGTCGAGGAAGGTGAGATCACCTGGAACGGCGCGCTTTCAGATTTCTATGGGCCGTTTGCCAAACGTTTGAAAGCGGTAGACGCCAACCAGAAGGAATTGAAAGAATCCACGCAGAAAGTGTCCGATGTCGTTTGCGACAAGTGCGGCAAGCAGATGGTCGAAAAATGGGGTCGCAACGGCAGGTTCTTGGCTTGCTCCGGTTATCCTGAGTGCAAGAACACCCAACCGTTGGAAGGCAAGGAAGACGTAGCGACCGATCAAAAGTGTGAACTTTGCGGTTCACCGATGGTCGTCAAGCAGGGAAGATTCGGTAAATTCATCGCTTGCTCGGCTTATCCGAACTGCAAGAACACCAAATCCCTGACTATCGGCCTCAAGTGTCCGAAACCCGACTGTGGCGGCGACGTCGTCGAAAAACGCACGCGCGGCGCCAAAGTTTTCTGGGGATGCTCCAAATACCCGAAGTGCGATTTCGCGTCCTGGTACAAACCGGTGGGAGAGAAGTGCCCTAATTGCGGCTCTGCCTACATGGTTGAAAAGGACACCAAACGCGACGGCGCACATCTTTACTGTCCGGAGTGCAAGCACAAATCACACAAGCAGACTGAGCCGGTGCCGACACCCGGCGTTTAACTTGCGCTTCTAATAACTAATTCCTAATTTCCGCTCGTGAATAAGATCCTGACCGAGGGAGTGGACAGGTACATCACCTACCTGCGGGACGTCCGCCGTTATTCCGCTCACACCGCACGGGCATACAAAGGCGACTTGCGGGACTTCGTCGATTACCTCAAATCAGCCAATGTCGGCGGTGACGTGCTGGTAAGGTCTTTTTATCCGATCATGCGGGACTATCTCTTTCATCTGAAGTCACGAGGAATTTCCAATCGGTCGATTTCGCGCAAGGTCACGGCGCTCAAGACTTACATCTACTATCTGTCGCGCGAAGGTCTATTGCCGCCCGATTTCGACGTGGCAATCAGCGATCTCAAGATCGACAAGGAATTGCCACAGTTCCTGACCGAATCGGAAGCCGAAACGCTGATGGAACTCCCGCAAGGGGAGGACTTCCAGTGTTACCGTGACCGCGCAATTCTGGAGCTGTTCTACCAGTCGGGACTGCGATTGGCGGAGTTGACTTCGCTGACCGACGCGCAGCTCGATTTCAACGGCCAGCTCGTGCGCGTCACCGGCAAGGGGCGCAAGATGCGTGTCGTGCCGTTCGGGGAGATTGCCAAATTGCGGTTGCAGCAGTATATCCAGATGCGGAATTCCACATTCGGCCCAGGCGCGGCTACGTTGTTCGTAAACAAATTCGGCGATCCCATTACCACCCGATCGGTTGCACGTATAGTTGAGAAGTATACGGACAAGTTGCGCGAGGGACAGAAACTGTCACCACACTCATTGCGGCACTCGTTCGCAACGCATCTTATGGACAACGGCGCCGACTTGCTGGCGATTTCCGATTTGCTCGGCCACGAGTCAGTCTCGACGACGCAGATTTACACACACGTCACGACGGCGGCACTCAAGAAAGAATATCAGCAGGCGCACCCGCGCGCCCACAGGAGAAAATAGAATGTTCAGGTCAACCACAATACTGGGACTCAGGCACAAAGGACAAGTAGCGATAGGTGGCGACGGACAGGTTACGTTTGCCGAAACCATTGTCAAAGCGACAGCGCGCAAGATCAGAACTCTTAACGACGGGCGCATCCTGGCTGGATTTGCCGGTTCGTCAGCTGATGCCTTTACTTTGTTCGAGCGTTTTGAGGCCAAACTCGAGGAATACCCCGAGAATCTTCCGAGAGCCGCAGTCGAATTGGCGAAGGACTGGCGGAAAGACAAGTATCTTCGGCAACTCGAGGCATTGCTGGCAGTGATGGACAAGGATCATTCAATGGTGATTTCCGGTTCAGGCGATGTCGTTGAGCCGGACGACGGCATAGTTGCGATCGGTTCGGGCGGACCGTACGCGCTGGCCGCCTGTCGGGCATTGGTTGCCAACTCCAAGTTGTCGGCGGAGCAAATTGTCAGGAAATCGTTGGAAATCGCCGCCGATATTTGCATTTACTCCAACCGCAACATCAGTATCGAAATCCTAAAATAGATTGATTTCGGCGTTATCAGAGCTTATACTCTCTCCTCGGCAGGGAGCAAACGTGGAGGATTTTTGGACAAGTATTTGACGCCGAAAGAAATCGTTACCGAACTAGATAAATACATCATTGGGCAGGATAAAGCTAAGCGCATGGTAGCGATAGCGTTACGCAATCGCTGGCGGCGGCAAGCGGTGCCCGACGAAATCCGCCAGGAGATCGTCCCCAATAATATCATCTTGATCGGCCCAACCGGTGTCGGAAAGACGGAGATAGCCCGTCGTCTGGCGAATCTGGCCAATGCCCCGTTTGTCAAGGTCGAAGCATCCAAGTTCACCGAGGTCGGCTATGTTGGGCGTGATGTCGAATCGATGGTTCGCGATCTGGTCGAACTGTCGGTACAGATGGTCAAACGTCAGAAGACCGAGACCGTCCAGGTCAAAGCCGAGGAGCTGGCTGAGGAACGAATTCTGGATTTGCTTTTGCCGCGTCCTCGGGGAAGACATGCCACGGAGACGGTTGCCGTTGATGAGATCGAGGAAAAATATCTTCGCACTCGTGACAAACTTCGCTCCCAGTTGCGGGAAGGGTTCCTCGACGAACGCATGATCGATATCGAACTGCCGGCAAATCGTTTTCCGGTGGTGGAGATTTTCACGCCGCAGGGAATGGAAGAACTGGGCGTGAATTTCCAGGAGATGTTCTCAGGAATCATGCCCAAGAAGAAGAAAGTCCGCAAGCTGAGCGTCGCCGAAGCCCGGCGATACCTGGTTCAGGAAGAGGCGGCGAAACTGATCGATATGGACGAAGTCGTTGCTGAGGCCTTGGAGCGAGCCGAAAATTCCGGTATCGTGTTCGTGGACGAAATCGATAAGATCGCCGACCGTGAGGGACACACCGGTGGTCCGGATGTTTCTCGTGAAGGCGTTCAGCGCGATATCCTGCCGATTGTCGAAGGTTCCAATGTCAGCACCAAGTATGGCATGGTTAAGACCGATCACATCCTGTTTATTGCCGCCGGCGCATTTCATTCGACGAAACCGTCAGACTTGATCCCTGAACTGCAGGGACGTTTTCCCATCAGAGTAGAGCTCGACTCGCTGACCGAAAAAGATTTCGTGCGGATTTTGCTCGAACCGAAGAACGCGCTTGTAAAACAATATACAGCGCTCATGGAGACAGAGGGCGTGACCGTCACTTTTGAACAGAGTGCCGTAGACGAAATCGCCAAGATGGCGGCGCAACTGAACGAGTCGGGCGAGAACATCGGCGCCCGCAGGCTGCACACGATCATGTCGACCGTGCTGGAAGACATCATGTACGCTGTACCGGAAGCCAAGACGAAGAAGACTGAAGATCACGCGCGCCCTGGTGCAACGGACATTGAAAGAGATTATCGAAGACGAGGATTTGAGGAAATACATACTATAGCGATGAAATCATTCAAGCTTAACCGATATCTGTTCGCGCTGTTGGCGACTGTCGATTCTTACCGGTACGTTGACGGCGTACGGTCTTGGAATATCCGCAATTACGCCCCAAGCCGCAGGCCCAACCGATTGAAGAGGAAAAGAAAAAGCCCGAGACAACCATTCCACCTACCGTCGGTCTGCTTGATCGCGCAGTCGATCCGGCGCTGTACATCGTCGGTCCGGGCGATGTGTTTGTGATCGACTTGTATGGCGGGTCAGCATCTCCCCTCACTATAGAGGTACTGCCGGAAGGCGTGATCGCATTGCCGGATGTGGGGGAAGTCAACGTTGCACAGCTTACGCTCGCAGAAGCCAAAGAGAAAATCATGTCCACAGTGCTTTCGCGTTACCGCGATCGCACGATTACGGTGGCGTTGGCGAAGGTGCGGTCATTCAAGATCAGTGTCACCGGCGCGGTGCAAAAACCGGGCATCGTTCCGGTGTCGGCGGCTGACCGCGTTTCTGAGGCAGTATCGCTGGCAGGCGGACTACAGTACAAAGCTTCGCAGCGCAACATTCAGTTGGTTAACGTCGGGCGTGATACGGTCGGGGCAGACCTCGCCTATTTCAATGCCACCGGATCCGTCGATGCCAACCCGTATCTGCACGAAGGCCAGGTGATTTTCGTTCCGGTTGTCTCTGATTCGTTCAACAAGGTTGAGATTTACGGTGCCGTCAACGCGCCGGGAGTGTTCGAATTTCACAAGGGTGATCGCGTATCTGATCTTTTGGCGTTGGGGTTCGGGATATCGGTAGACGCCGATCTGGACGGCGCCGAGTTGGTGCGTTTTTCCGATGACGTCGGTACGAAGACAACTATTCCGATAGATTTGCGCGCCGTCACAACCGACAGCAAATCGACTGCGAACCTGGCGTTGATTCCGGATGACCGGCTGTTTGTGAGAACACTCTCCGGCTTCAGGCGCAAGGAGCAGGTCACTTTGGTCGGGGAAGTCAAGTATCCGGGTGTATATCCAATTCAGGACAATCTGCGCACCCTCAAACAGCTCGTCGACCGCGCCGGCGGCTTCCTTCCCGATGCTTCATTGTCGGAGGCGGAGATGGTACGAAGATCGCTGACCGGAGCTGAAGAAGTTAAGAACAGCTTCGACCAGCTCCTGATGATGTCGACGGATAAACTGACTGACTTCGAGCTCCAATATTTGAAGGAGACATCTTCTCGCACGCCCGGCAAGGTGGCTGTAAACTTCGAATCAATTTTCCAGCAGGGACAGGCCGAACACGACGTGCCGTTGATGAACGGCGACCGGATTACAATTCCCCGCAAGAGTTTCGCCGTCACCGTGCTTGGACGCGTAATCAATCCGGGAATGGTTCCGTATCAGGATACCAAAACAGTCGAGTTTTACATCGGCCTGGCCGGTGGCTACGGGTACAAGGCCAACAAGCATGATATTCGTATTATCAAGGCAAATACCGGCGCGCTGATCAAAGCCGACCGGGGAACCAGGGTGGCAATGGGAGACAAGATCATGGTGCCACAGAAGAAGGGCGTCAACATGTGGCAGCTCTTCAAGGACACCAGCTTCTTCATTGCAAATCTGGCGACTATCTATCTGGTGATCAACCAGGCGACGAAATAGGGCAATGAAACACTGCCATGGATAACAATGCAATTTCCAAGTCCGCGCAGCTAGCCGGCGACGTACAGCCTGGGGCATTACTGTGTAGTTGGCGACAATGTCACAATTGCCGAAGGTTGTGCCATCGGATCGCACGTAGTGATCCATCCGGGCACGGTAATCGGCAAGAATGTTCGCATTGATGATGGCGCCGTAATCGGCAAACAACCGATGCGCGCCGCAAATTCTGCCGTGACCAAAGAGCAGCAATTGGCGCCGACGACAATCGGTGACGAATGCATTATCGGTACACACGTAGTGATTTACGCCGGCGCCGTGATCGGGCGCAAAGTCCTGATCGCAGACCTCTCAACCATCCGTGAAAACGTGAGCATTGGCGAATTCACGATCATCGGTCGGGGAGTGGCCGTCGAAAATTTCTGCAAGATCGGTAGCTACTGCAAACTCGAAACCAACGTCTACCTGACCGCCTATTCCGAACTGGGTGACCGCGTTTTCATGGCTCCCTGTGTTGCGACCTCGAATGATAATTTCGTGGGACGCACCAAGGAGCGATTCAAACACTTCAAGGGTGTCACCGTCAAACGCGGCGGCCGCGTCGGTCTCAACTCGACAATCCTGCCGGGCAAAGTTGTCGGCGAGGATGCCCTCGTCGCTGCCGGGTCGGTCTTGACCAAGGACGCGCCCGACCGCAAAATCGTGCTTGGTTCGCCGGCTCAGGTCATTCGCGATGTTCCGCCCGAGCAACTTCTGGAAAATCAATAAGGATTCCCCCATGCACGTGCCGCTACTCGACCTGAAACGAGAATACCAATCTCTAAAGAGCGATATCGACCACGCAGTGCTTGGCGTACTTGCTGAGACTCAGTTTATTAATGGTCCGCAGGTTAAGCAATTCGAGGCCGCCGTCGCGGAATATTGCGGCTGCAAACACGCGATCGGAGTGGCGTCCGGCACGGATGCGCTGTTGCTTTCCTTGCGTGCTGCGGGAGTGGGTCCGGGCACCGAAGTTATCACGACCACATTCTCGTTCTTTGCCACTGCGGGAACGATTCATAATCTAGGCGCTACTCCGGTGTTTGTCGACGTCGAGGACAACACTTTCAATATCGACGCCAACCAGATCGAATCTCGGATAACACCGAAGACCAAAGCTATCATGCCAGTGCATTTGTTCGGCCAGTGTGCTGACATGGATGCCATCACGAAGATTGCACAGCGCCACAATCTGACCGTGATCGAGGACGCTGCCCAGGCGATCTCTTCGAAGTACAAAGGAAAGATGGCCGGCTCAATTGGAGACGTCGGCTGCTTTTCGTTCTATCCCACAAAGAATCTTGGAGCGCCCGGAGACGGGGGACTGATTGTCACGAACTCTGACGACTTCAATAATCGGTTGCGTCGTCTCAAGGCACATGGCGCATCGGTCAAGTACTATCACGAGGAAGTTGGCTACAACTCCCGTCTTGACACTTTGCATGCTGCTGTGCTATTGGCGAAATTGCCGCATTTGGACTCCTGGTCAGCTATTCGGCGAGCTAATGCGGACTATTATTCCGGCCGCTTTGCCGGGACCAAGATCCGAATTCCACGGGCCGCAGAATATGCTTACCACATTTACAACCAGTACACAATTCGTGTCGAAAACCGTGATGCCTTGAAAGAACATCTTAGAAGTTTGGGCATCGGTTTCGAGATTTACTATCCTGTGCCTCTGCACATGCAGCAATGCTTCAGTCACCTCGGTTATCGCGAAGGCGATTTGCCCATAGCTGAACATTGCGCCAGGGAGGCGATTTCCATACCGATCTATCCGCAACTCACAGAGCAAGAGCGAGAGTATGTTGCGGAATCTGTCCTCAAGTTCGTTTCCTGATTTATTCGTAATTCGCCGCGCGATCTACTGATGCAGTCCTCGAATTCAGACCTGGATGACTCGTCAATTTAGCGGTTGACTGCCGCCCCAACGGTTTGTAAACTATATAGTTATGCAGGAACAGACAAAACCCGTCCGCCCAACCGCCCGCCACGAAATCGGGCTGCTCGTTGCCGACCTGCTCATGCTGCAAATCTGCTTCCTGATCGCAGTCGTCCTGTTTCACAATCTGCGCTCCGTGCGTGGAGACTTTGCCGACACGCTCGGTTACTTCTATGGGCTACCCAATGTAGTCGTCAGCGTCTTCTGGCTGGCCCTAATATTCCTGTCGCGATTCTTGCGCAAACTTTTTCCGCAGAACCTGTACGGCGAAATCCTGCGAATATTCAACATCGTTTCGCTCGGCGTCATGCTGATGTTGTTCGTGATGGCTGATTTCGGGGATCCTACATCTTTCTTCTCAACATCGAAAGTGCTCATCTTTGGTTACTGGCTGTCATTGATTGTGACACTCAGCTTTAATCGGGTGCTGTTCTATCGGCGTTACCAGGTGGCCATTGACGACAGCGACACGATCATCTCGCCGCTGTTTCTGCCACACAAGCTGGTTGTCGTCGCACTCGACCTGGTGATAATCGCCGCCGGATACTACCTGAGTTTCCTGATTCGTTTCGAAGGCGAAATTCCGCACGAATATCTCGTTGGCCTGAGGGCCAGCTTGCCGGTCGTGATAATTCTGCGCTTCAGTATGTTTCTGTATTTCCGGCTTTACTCCGGATACTATCGTTACGCTTCGATCAGCGATCTCACCCAGATTCTCAAAGCTGTTACCGTCGGCACGGTGCTGATTGCGGTGCCGACTTACATGCTTGGCTACGCGAATATCCCGCGCGGCGTCTTCGTCATCGACTGGCTGCTTATGATCGTGCTGCTCGGCGGCTCGCGATTCTTGCTGCGCGCGGGGCGTGAGATGCTGCCCCAATTCTGGCTGCAAGGCAAACGGACGTTCGTAATTGGCGCCGGCGCCGCAGGCGAGATGGTGCTGCGTGAGCTGCGAAAAACGCCTCTGGGTTACAAACCGGTGGGACTGATTGACGATGATGCCTCCAAGCAGGGCCTGCGTCTTCACGGCATTCCGGTTCTCGGATACAGTAATGAACTTGAGCGACTGGCTATCAAGCATAAAGTAACAGAAGCAATAATCGCAATCCCGTCTGCCTCTGGTGACCAAATTCGCCGCCTGATCGACTGCTGTCGCCGCGCCCATTTGAATTTCAAGTCGTTGCCGCCGATGCGGGAAATTATCAACGGCCAGGTCGCGCTTAGCCAGGTCAGGAATATCAAAGTTGAAGATCTATTGGGCCGAACACCCGTACGGCTCGACAGCGCCAAGCTCGGCAATTTCATTCGTGGCAAGAGAATTCTGGTGACTGGTGGTGGCGGATCGATCGGTTCGGAAATCTGCCGGCAGGTGATGCGCTTCCAGCCGGAGCGCCTGTCGATATTGGACAGGGCCGAAAACCGGCTTTATGAGATATTCCTCGAGTTGCAGGAGAAGAACGGCGACAGTCTGCTCGACCCGCATGTCGCGGACATCAACGATCGCGACAAGATGGAGGCACTGTTTACTCAGCTTCATCCCGAGGTGATTTTCCACGCTGCCGCCTACAAACAGGTACCCTTTATGGAGATGTTTCCGGAGGAAGCGGTAGCCAACAACATCTTCGGCACGCTGCACTTGGCGCAACTGGCCGACCGGCATCACGTCAGCCATTTTGTGATGATCTCGACTGACAAAGCCGTACGTCCTACATCGGTGATGGGAGCGACGAAACGTGTTGCCGAAATAGTGGTGCAGGGATTTGCCAAACGTTCGCAGGTATCGTTCATTACTGTGAGATTCGGCAATGTGCTTGGCTCGGACGGTTCCGTCGTGCCAATCTTCAAGAGACAAATCGAAAACGGCGGACCTGTCACAGTCACGCATCCAGAGGTCACGCGCTATTTCATGACGATCAAAGAGGCATCGCTCTTGGTAATGCAGGCGGCGACCATCGGAAAATCGGGCGATATCCTGGTACTGAACATGGGTGAACCCGTGAAGATCGTCGATCTGGCGAAGGCCATGATCACACTTTCCGGCGCTGTGCCTGACGAAGATATTCCGATAACCTATATAGGTCTCAGACCCGGCGAAAAACTGACTGAAGAACTATTTGATGAAGAAGGACTTACCAGTTCGGAGCACGAAAACATCCTCGTTGCCAGGCCGATGGAATATCAGTGGCCGGTCGTCGAGGGCGAATTGGAGCGTCTCAAGTGCGCTGCGGGCAAACAGGCGCGTGATGAAATCAAGGACCTCCTGCGCGAAATCGTGCCCGGTTATCAGCACAATCACGTGGAAATCAATCAATCGATATAGAGGAACCCCCTGATGCTTGATATCAAATTCATTCGCGACAATACTGATCTGGTCAAGGAAGGACTCCGCAAAAAATTCAGTAACGTTGATATAGATCAGATTTTGGACGTAGATCGCCGCCGTCGCGAGCTGCTGACGGAATTGGAGCAGTTGCGCGAACGTCGCAACAAAGTCTCCGGCGATATTGCCGTGATGAAGAAGAACAAGCAGGATGCAACCGCACAAATTGCCGACATGAAAGAGGTCGGCCAAACCATCAGTCAGCGCGAGCAGACTTTGCGCGAGATTGAGGATGAGCTGAACGCTCTACTGCTTATGGTGCCGAACCTGCCCCACGAGACGACACCGGTGGGCAAGGATGAATCCTCTAACGTGGGAGTTCGTCAATGGGGCACTCAGCCCAAATTCGATTTCAAGCCGGTACCGCATTGGGAACTGGCGACTAAATTGAAAATGGTGGATTTCGAACGCGGCACGAAACTGGCTGGCTCGGGATTCATTTTGTACACCGGAATCGGTGCGAAATTGGAACGCGCGCTGATCAACTTCATGTTGGACGTCCACACCACGCGGCACCACTACGTCGAAGTGATGCCGCCGTTTATGGTGAACCGGCAGACAATGACGGGCACCGGCCAGCTTCCGAAGATGGCTGAGGATATGTATCAACTCTCGGATGAGACTCTCTATCTGATCCCGACTGCCGAAGTGCCGGTGACGAATATCTACGCCAACGAGATTCTCAACGGCGACGAACTGCCCAAATTGTTTGTGGCCTATACACCTTGTTTCCGCCGTGAAGCAGGAGCAGCGGGGAAAGACACGCGCGGCCTGATTCGGGTACACCAGTTTGACAAGGTGGAAATGGTGCGAATTGTCAGGCCGGAAACGTCATACGACGAACTCGAAATCATTACGGCTAACGCCGAGTCCATTCTGCAATTGTTGGGGCTGCATTACCGCGTCAGCGCGTTGGCGTCAGGTGACCTGTCGTTTGCCGCTGCCAAGTGCTATGATCTGGAAGTCTGGGCGCCCGGCGTCGGAAAGTACCTGGAAGTCTCCTCTTGCTCAAATTTCGGCGATTTTCAGGCACGCCGGATGAACTTGCGTTATCGTCCTTCCGAAGGGGAAAAACCAATCTATCCGCACACGCTCAACGGCTCGGGTTTAGCGTTGCCCAGAACGGTGATAGCAATTATTGAGAACTATCAGACCGCTGAGGGTAAAATAGTTGTGCCCGACGTGTTGCGACCTTATCTCGGTGGAGTAGAACTAATCGAATGACCTTCAAGCGCCTTAACGGGCAATCTGGATTCTCCACGCTGCCCGGTATGTTCAAGGGGTTCATCTTTTTCGGTACCGTTGCGGTTGCCGCATTGTTCATGATTTACACGCAGTTTCTGATCAGGGGGCTGCAGGAGAATGTGAAACGTGACGTCCGGATGTGGGCCAAGCTGTGGGAACTGGCCGGAGCCGAGGATTCGTCTCCCCGCGTAAACGCCGTAATCTTCGACGAAATAATTCAAAAGGCATATTTCCCGATCATTGTCACTGACCGTAACCACGAGCCCGTCCTTTGGGCGCGCATCCCTGATGTTGCCGACAATGACACCACACGCACAGCACACGAGCGGATTCTGCGACACAAGGACAAGATGATTCACGATAACGGCGAAATCCCTGTTCAGTGGGATGGACAGATCATTCAGTACATTCTTTACGACTATCCGCCCCTTGTCAATCAACTGCAACTGATGCCGATCATCGAGATTGGCGTCGTTGGCGTCTTCTTGGTCGTCGGTTTCGTCGGATTCCGCAACATCCAGCGCTCCGAGCAGCGCAACATCTGGGTGGGCATGGCAAAGGAAACCGCGCATCAACTCGGCACGCCGATCTCTTCCCTGCTCGGTTGGCTGGAATTAATGGAGCAAGAGGTCATGGCGGGCCGACTAAAAAGCACCTCGGACGGCGCGCAGGACATTAGTACAGTCCTGCAGCGCATGAACAACGATATGAAGCGGCTTGACCGGGTGGCAAACCGCTTCGGTCAAATCGGTTCGATTCCGGACACAACACGGATGGATCTCAACCCACTGATTGACGAGGTCGCGGGGTACTATATCTCACGGCTGCCGCATCAGGGTAAGGGCGTCAAGATCATATTCGAGCCCGGAACCGATATCTTCGCGAAAGTAAATCCGGAGCTTTTTACTTGGGTTATCGAGAACTTGATCAAGAACAGTCTGCAGGCCAGCGATCCGGTTTCCGGTGAAGTCACGATCAGAACGTACAAGAATCGAGACGATCGCGACGTCATTGTAAGCGTGACCGACAACGGCGCCGGCATTCCAGCCAACATTCAGAAGAAAGTCTTCAACACGGGCTTTTCCACGAAAAAGCGGGGTTGGGGGCTGGGATTGACGCTGGCGAGGCGCATTGTACAGGAGTACCATCTGGGCATAATCGAACTAAAAGAGTCGGTTCCCCGTCTGCGTACCACTTTTCAGATAACGCTGGCCTACGCGCCCCCGGAAGAGGAACGAAAGGAAGAATTACGTGGTCGTTGATACGAAAAAAGTCCTGTGGATCGATGACGAAATTGACCTGCTGCAATCGCACCGCATAATACTCGAGGGCAGGGGCTTCGACATTACGCCGGTCGCGTCGGGTGAGGATGCACTGATTGCGGTCACCAAGCAGAGTTTCGATCTGATCCTGCTGGACGAGATGATGCCGGGCATGGATGGACTGACCACGCTCGAAGAAATCAAGAAGATCAGGCCTCACGTACCAATCGTGATGGTGACGAAATCCGAAGAAGAGCATCTGATGAACCAGGCCATCGGCAAGAATATCGCGGACTATCTTACCAAGCCGGTAAATCCGTCACAAGTGCTCGCCGTCGCCAAGAAGATTCTCGATTCCCGGCGTATCCAGGACGACTATCTGACGCGCGATTACGTCGAGCGATTTAACGGCCTGCGTGCCAAACTTTACGGCCCCACGACGCCTGAAGACTGGGTTGAAATTCACCGCAATCTGGCGCGTTGGGATGTCGATCTGGAGCGGATGACGGATGAAGGTCTCAGGCAAAGCCATCTGAGCCAGAAACGCGAATTCAACCTCGAGTTTGCCAAGTACATCGAACGCGAATATCCACGCTGGCTCAAAAACGGTAGCGGACCGTTGTTGTCGCCGTCACTCTTCAAAACAATAGTGGCGCCTCACATCAACGACAACAAACCGACGTTCTTTATCGTTGTCGACTGCATGCGGCTCGATCAATGGATGATCATTGAACCGGTCATTGCCGAATACCTGGACGTCAAGACCGATTACTACTTTTCGATTCTGCCGACGTCGACGCCTTTCGCCCGCAACGCCATCTTTTCCGGAATGTTCCCTGATGAATTGGCAAAGTACAAACCGGAGATCTGGGAAGGGGGCACTTCGGACGAGCGCAGTCTCAACCGCTTTGAGGATTCATTATTGATCGACCAGTATCGGCGCCTCAAGATCAAAGTTCCGGGCGACCCGAAGTATTTCAAGATGAACGACCTGAACGACGAAGAGGGGCTCGTCAAGCGATTAGCGACCTATCAAAACACACCACTCTATGCGATCGTCTTTAATTTCCTGGACATCCTCGCGCATGGCCGCTCGCAGTCCAAGGTCTTGCAGCAGATCGCGCCGGACGAAGCCGCATTTCGCACGCTGATGCGGTCATGGTTCGGCCACTCGACGTTGTTCGACATCGTCAAGTATATCACCCAAATTGGCGCTACCTGCGTTATTACCACGGATCATGGGGCCGTGCTTGGAACGCGCGGTACGGTTGCTTACGGCAAACGCGACACGTCGACCAATCTGAGGTACAAGTACGGCGACAACCTGAATTGCGATCAGCGCGAAGCTTTATTGATCAAGAACCCCGAATTGTACCGACTGCCAAGATTTTCGCTTGCCACCACGTTCCTCATTGCGCGCGAGGATTACTATTTCGTGTACCCGACCAATTACAATGAATACAACACGAAATTCCAGAATACCTTCCAGCACGGCGGCATTACGCTCGAGGAAATGATCGTGCCGGTGGCGACGCTGAAGCCCAAATAGTCGATGGCTCGATTTCGTTATTCGTCGCAATCGGAGGATGAAACCATGGCTATCGCGCGCAAGTTTGCCTCGACGCTCCAGCCCGGCGCGGTGATTCTCCTGTATGGCGAGCTTGGCGCCGGCAAGACGCTGTTTACGCGTGGGGTGGTCAGCCAGTTTGACACAAATGTCGCGGTGACGTCCCCGACGTTTTCGCTCGTGAACACTTATCCGACGACGCCACCTATCAACCACTTTGATCTTTATCGTATCCGAAACGATTCCGAGTTGATCGACCTGGGTTTCGAAGAATACCTGGACGACAACGGGATTGTAATAATCGAATGGGGCGAAAAGTGCGAGCGCCTGCTGTCGGGACGCTATTTCCGCATTAACCTGGCCATCATCGGCGGCGAAAGCCGCGACATTATCATCGAAGAAGTAGAGCATGTTAGTTCTCGCAATTGATAGCTCCAGTGACCGGTTGCGAGTCGGGGTTGCAACCGAGCAACAGGCCCTGGCTGGATATGACGGCCCTGCCGATCGCAGCCATTCAGAAAAGATTATTAGCGCCGTCGACGGTGTCCTCAAAGACGCGTCAATCACTCCAACGCAGTTGGATTATCTCGGCGTGACCAGCGGTCCCGGATCATTTACCGGGCTGCGGGTAGGTATCGCCGGCGTGCTCGGTCTGGCGCAGGCCTGGCGGAAAGAAATAATCACCGGTGGTACGCCGATGCTGGAGCGGATGTTCTTTGTCGACTACGGCATTAATCCCGTGATAGTGATTCACTGTCGTGCTGATCAATATTACGTGTCGGAGAATGGGCGCGACATCGCGATTTTGGACTTGCCACAGCTTATCGCGGCTTACGGCGACTCAACCTTCGCCGGGCCAGGTGCCGAGCGATTAAGAGACTCACTGACTAAGCTAGAACGCCCGGTGAGTGTTGCTGCGCCGTCGTCATACACCGGCGGTGACCTGGCGCGAATATTTGCCCGCGATTTCAAGCTCTGGAAACGGCTCGATCCAATTAATCTGGACGTCAACTATCTGCTGAAATCTCAACCGGAGCAGCGGAGGGACGCCAATCAGGACGGTCAGGTAGTGGAAATGATCTATTCCGATCTTGACGAGGTAATGGCGATAGAACGCGACGCGTTTTCGGATCCGTGGGATCGTGACGCCTTTCGTTCGGACATCGACAGCCCCCACGTCATCGCGCTGGTTGTGCGCATAGGAGGGCACTGCGCCGGCTATCTCAATTGTATTGCGCTTGACGATTACGGTTATATTGCCAATATTGCTGTCGACGGACGTCACCGATCACAAGGTTGGGGGCGTAAGTTGCTGGAGGAACTGAAACAGCGGTTATTGGCGAAGGGAATCGACCAAATGGTGCTGGACGTGCGCACGAGTAACGACAGGGCGCTTCGATTTTACGAGAAGTATGGATTCACCATGGTTACTCGTCGGAAGGGTTTCTACACCAGCCCGCCAGAGGATTCGTTCACAATGCAAATCATTATAGGTAATTGACCATGGAATGGTTCAAACGCAAGCCACAGCCGCCGCCGACGGATCGCAAGGAGATTCCAGACGGACTCTGGACTAAGTGCAATTCCTGCGGCGATGTCATCTATGTCCGTGAGTTGGAAAAGTCACTCTGGGTCTGCCGGAAGTGTTCCTATCATTTTCGTATCCGGCCGGAAGACTATATCAGCATTCTCCTCGATGCCGAAAGTTTCCAGGAGTTCGATACCGGACTGGTTTCCCTCGACCCGCTGGGTTTTCGCGATTCCAAGAAATACCCTGATCGCATCGCTGATGCCCGTCGCAAGACCGGCAAGAACGACGCAGTGATATGCGGCATTGCTAAAGTTAGCGGCCGGGATGTTTCCTTCGCCGTCATGGATTTCTCGTTTATCGGCGGCAGCATGGGCAGCGTCGTCGGCGAAAAGATAAGCCGGACTATCGAACGCGCGATAGACAGGCATATCCCGTTGATGATCGTTTCCTGCTCGGGCGGCGCGCGCATGCAGGAGGGAATATTGTCGCTGCTGCAAATGGCCAAAACCTCCGCGCTGTTGGCCCGCCTGGCAGAAACAAAGTCGCCGTTCATTTCGATCCTGACTAATCCGACTACCGCCGGCGTCATGGCAAGCTACGCGTCGCTGGGAGACGTCATTATCGCCGAGCCGGGCGCCCTCTTGGGTTTTGCCGGCAGACGCGTAATTGAACAGACTATCGGCCAGAAACTACCCGACGATTTTCAGACCTCGGAGTTTTTCCTTAATCACGGATTTCTCGACAGGATCGTTCCCCGACCGGAGCTACGTGAGACGGTCAATTTGCTACTCGAATATCTAGCGGCCTGATTATGCGTTACAACGACGCAATCGAGTTCATTCTTGGTCTTGAGCTATTCGGCATCAAGATGGGGCTGGACAACATCACGCGCTTTCTTGAACATCTGGGCAATCCCCAGAACTCGTTTCAGTCGATTCATGTTGCCGGCACCAACGGCAAGGGATCGGTCAGTTCCATGCTGTTCGCAATTCTGAAGGCAGCGGGGTACAATGCTGGAATGTTC
Source organism: uncultured bacterium (assembly GCA_963726455.1). GTDB lineage: Bacteria > Zixibacteria > MSB-5A5 > CAIYYT01 > CAIYYT01 > CAIYYT01. Next base: position 720,694 of record CAVSCK010000004.1, on the reverse strand, counting down.
ACGTCACCGCATCTCGTCGATTATCGTGAGCGCGTGCGTACCGTGCGGGGAGTAATCGACAAACGATCGTTGGCAGAATTCGTCGACGGCAATCGACAATTCATTAAGGACGCCCGTATAACTTTCTTCGAAATCTCAACCGCGCTGGCATTCTGGTACTTTCGCAAGATGAAAGTCGATGTCGCCGTGATCGAAGTTGGGTTGGGTGGTCGGCTGGATGCAACGAATGTCCTGAAACCGAAACTGTCCGTCATCACGCATATCGACTATGACCACACCAAGATATTGGGCAATTCACTGACGAAGATTGCCACCGAGAAGGCAGGCATCATCAAGACCGGTGTGCCACTCGTCACGGGTGAGCGTCGTCCTGAACTTATGGCTATATTTCGCGACGTGTGTCGCGAGCGCGGTACAACCCTTGTCAAGTCCGCCAAATCGTCAGCCAAGATCGCATTTGCGAACGGTCGTATGCAATTTGAGACCGGCGGCGTAACAGCAGCATAGCCGTTTTGAAAGCTCTCTCGTCGGTGCGCACCAACTCGATAACGCCATGATCGCGCTCAAATGCGTCGACGTGCTGAATCGTAACGGCATTCGTATAACGGATCGGGCACTTAAGTCGGGTTTGAAGAATATTCATTGGCCGGCGCGATTTCAGCTTGTTAGCAAACATCCGGCAATCCTTCTGGACGTGGCACACAATCCCGACGGCGCGCGCGCGCTGGTAAAGACTTTCAAGTCCGTGCACGGCAGCCGCAAGGTCGTACTCGTCTGCGGATTCCTGGAGCGCCCTGATTTCGACGTTATGATGGCGGAATTTGCCAAAATAACGCGGCGGGCTGTCATTACGAGACCCGTATCCCACCGTACTGCCGAAATCGAGGGTGTTGTCTGGGGCGCAATAAACGCCGGACTGGACTTCGACGTCAAGCTTGTGGTAGCCGAAGCGGTCGATCGCGCCCTCAAACTGGCAGGGAAGTCCGAGACTGTTCTAATCTGCGGCTCACATTACACTGTTGGAGAGGCAATTACTCGATTGAAACAGCTTCAGTCAACCAGACAGGTAAACCTTATATCTGCCGATATTACGTACATAGATGGCTAAATCACCGCGACAGTCGCTGAAGGTAGACGGCGAGGGGCAGAATCTGCCGACTCGCCTCGAAGAACTCACTGAGACGAATAAGCGCCTCAAGCGGAAGATCTTCGACCTTTACACGATTTTCGAGATTTCCAAGCACCTGAACTCGGTGCTGGATACTGCCACCTTGCTGGACGGCATAATTCTCACCTGTATCGGGCAGATGGGCGTGAATGGCGCCGCGGTTTTGATCGCGAAAAACCATCACAACGACGACCTCACACTCGCCAAACAGAAGGGCCTCTCAGTTGAGCCATCTGACGACAAAGTAATATCGGAAAACAGTTCGGTACTGGAGTTGTTTCGGTCCGTTCATTTCAAGCCGCTGTCGTACCAGGAAATTCAAAGGCAGGTTGGGGACTCCGAGGAGGTTCGCCTGTTACAGCAGTTGGAGTGTGAATATCTCATTCCCATGTCGCTGCAGAATCGAGTGCGCGGTCTGCTCTCGGTGACTCGCAAGATTTCGGGTATCGACTTCTACGATGATGACCTCGAATTTCTTGCGATTCTGGCGAACCAGCTATCAGTGACTGTTGAAAACGCGCGCCTGTTCGAATCGGAGAAGGACGCGCTCGATAAATTGCGCATGACGCAGTCGCAGCTCGTACAGGCAGAAAAACTTGCGGCGCTCGGCCAACTGTCCGCCAGAGTGGCGCACGAGGTGAACAACCCGCTCGGCATTATCAAGAACTATCTGCTGCTGGCCAGAGAAGCGCCGGTGCAGGAGAGTAGTGCCGGTGAATACCTGCAAATCGTCACGGAAGAGGTAGACCGCATCGCCGGTATCATGCGCCAACTTCTCGATATGTTCCGGCCGCGCGCTGAAGTTTTCGGCATGATTGATGTCGAAGCCGTCGTAGACGAGACGTTGCTGTTGCTATCGCATCACTCTCGCACGCGCTCCATCACAATCGAGAAGCGACTTCCGACTGGTCTGCCGCTCATTTATGGTTCCGCCGAACAACTAAAGCAAGTGTTCCTTAATCTGCTGATCAACTCGTGTGACTTTATGCCCGACGGCGGCAGAATCGTTATCGACGGCGAACTGGAGGGGAGCCAGCTCGTTATGCGCGTGACGGATTCGGGGCCGGGCATTGTCCCCGAAAACCTGACGAAAATCTGGGAGCCATTCTTCACTACGAAGACCCGTGGGCGAGGTACCGGTCTCGGTCTCAGCGTCTGCTACGGAATCATCAAATCTCACAACGGCGAAATATCAGCGACAAATGCTCCCGATGCCGGCGCCTGTTTCACGATCACTCTACCACTGAGGAATGTCGATGACGAAATCTGATCCCTCGCGAATTCTGGTGGTCGACGACGAAGAGCGCCTCTGTCGCTCTCTCGAAAGTCTGCTTAAGAAGGCGGGCTATCAGGTACAGACTGCCACCGACGGCAAAGAAGCACTTCGCTTGTATGGCGAAAACAGATTCGATCTGGTAATCAGCGACATTCGCCTTCCTGAATATGATGGTATTCAATTGCTCGAGGCAATTCGCAAACAGGATCCCGAGGCCATGGTGATTCTAATGACCGGCTACGCGTCTTTGGAAACCGCTCTGGCCGCTATCAACATGGGCGCCTACGATTATCTCATGAAGCCGATCGAGTTCACCCAACTCAAGCTGGCGGCGCGGCGCGCCCTTGAGAAAAGGGAACTCGAATCCGCGCGCCAACGCCTGCTTGACGAACTGCAATTGACGAATCTTCAACTTAACCGACGCGTCGCCGAAGTAAACGCCCTCTATCAAGCTGGCCTGATCCTGTCGCAATCCCACGACCTTAACGATCTACTTACCAATATTATAGAAATTGCGCTGGAAGTTATTGCCGCTACGATCGGGTCAGTCATGCTGCTCGATGAAGCGAAAGGCGAATTGTCAATATCTGCCGCCGTCGGCGTCGATGAAGAAGTCAAACGGACTGCGCGCGTCAAACTGGGCAACTCGATCGCGGGCTATGTGGCCCAGAGTGGCGAAGCGGTTCTCGTAAAGGACATCCTTAGCGACTGTCGTTTCAAGCAATTCGCCAAAGGAAACTACGAGACAAACTCACTGATTTCGGCGCCCCTGATGGTGAAGGAAAGGGTGCTGGGGGTTATCAATCTTTCCGATCCCATGCATGGCACGGAATTCAGTGATGGCGACCTCAAGCTCCTCGTGACTTTCGCCGCACAGGCGGCGATTGCCATTGACGACGCCGAGAATCTTCAGCAGCTCAACAAGAAATTGAATGAACTCTCCGCGCTCTACAAGTTGGCAAGCAATCTGACGACTATCGACAACTCGCGCGACATGACCGAACTGATATACCAAACACTGAATAAAATCATGAGCGTTGACTTCGCGGTCTGGCTTTCCTGGCACGAGCGTCCCGAGACATTGATATTCGATTACTGGGAAGGGCTTGGCAAAAAAGAAGCCGCCAAGTTGCTCGGCAAAGAAGTCTCGATTAAGGACAAGACGATTCATTCCGCCACCGTCAGAACGCAGGCGATCAGATCACAGATCGAGGAAATCCCTTACTTTGCAGAACAGCTTAAGACTCTGACAACCGTGCCCATTATCACCAAAGGTGCGCTACACGGCGTATTTTGCCTCGGATCACGTCGCGAAAATGCATTCTCGCTCAATGATATCAACATCGCTTCCATTGTTGCATCACAGGCGACCTCAATCTACGAGCAACAGCGGGCCTTGCTCAACGCCACGCGGTTAATGACGATGGGCAAGATGATGTCGGAGATTTCGCACGATCTCAAAAAGCCGCTTACGAATATTCGGGGCTCACTGCAGATCACGCGTGAGCGTTGGCCGGAAATCGCCCAGACCGACGATTTCTTCATGACCGCCGAGCAGGAAATGCTCCGACTGAATGAGCTGGTTAAGGAATTGGTCGACTTCTCAAATCCAAAGAAGTACCAGCTGGAACAGAAGCGCGTCGTTGACCTTATCCGACGTGTCCTGCGGCTCGTCGAAAACGACCTTAAGAAACACAAGATCCAGTTCTCCAGCGACGTGGCCGAGGATCTGCCTTCGATAATGGTCAACGAAAATGAAATCGTCGAACTACTGCTTAATCTGATTATCAACGCGATCGACGCCATGCCGCGGGGCGGTCAATTATCGATCCGGGCGCATAGCGCCTTCGACGAAGCTCAGCAGAAGCAGTTCGTGAGTCTGTTAATCAAGGACACCGGCGAGGGTATCGCGCTGGAGGCGCAGGACCACATATTCGATCGCTATTTTACCACCAAGGATACCGGTACCGGCCTGGGATTGTCAATTTGCGAGCGCATTGTGATGGCTCATAATGGCGAAATCACGTTCGAAAGCAAGCAAGGGTCCGGCACAACGTTTATCATAAAACTCCCCGCTGCGTAATACTTTGCACCGGCAAATCCGTACCTGGTCAACCGGCCCAGATTTTCCAGTTGGCGAAAAGTGAAATCGCTTGCCTACTGCCTCCAACATTCTGATCTTGCCCCTGCAATATCGTGCAAGTTATTTGCAGAAGGTTGCTCAATTTTCGAACAGCTCTGTCGATAATTGACGTATAAAGAGGAATCATATGAGTGATGAAAAAACGAAGCTTCTGATTATCGACGACGATCCCAAGGTTTCCTGGATTTTGCGTGAAGGGCTGGAGGAGGAATTCGAAATTATTAGCGCCTCCGATGGAATCGAAGGCATTCAAGTAGCGTCTAAAGAAAAACCGCCTTTGATCTTGCTCGACATCAAGATGCCGGGCCTGAACGGCATGGAAGTTCTAAAGAAAATCAAGAAATCCGACCTCCCTTCGGACGTAATTATGTTGTCCGGACAGGGAGAGACCCAGACGGTCGTAGAATGCATAAAACTGGGCGCCACCGAGTTTATTAACAAACCGTTCGATGTGAAGGAAGTGGCATTGCATCTGCAAAACGCTCTCAAGCGTCGGCAGCTCGAAAACGAAGTTCACTACCTCAAGAGTGAGCTGCAAGCCAAGAGCCAATACGAAAGCTTCGTCGGCGATTCCTCCAAGATGCAGGACATCAAGAACCTGATCGAGCAGGTCGCCGATAGCGAACTCTCCGTATTGATTCGGGGCGAATCCGGCACCGGCAAAGAGATCGTCGCGCGCATGTTGCACTCGCTTTCATCACGGCGGGCCGCCGCATTTATCAAGGTCAATTGCGCGGCGATTCCCAGGGAGCTTCTGGAAGCCGAGCTATTCGGCTACGAAAAAGGCGCATTCACAGGAGCACACAAGACCAAGCCGGGGCGGTTTGAGACTGCCAATAAAGGCACGATCTTCCTCGATGAAATTGGGGACATGTCGGTTGATTTGCAGGCCAAACTCTTACAGGTGTTGGAACAGCATGAGTTTATTCGTGTGGGGGGCATCACGAACATCAAGGTTGATGTCCGCATCATTTGCGCCACAAATCGTGATCTGGAGCGGGCAATCTTTGACGGCGGATTTCGCGACGACCTGTTCTATCGCCTTAACGAAATCACGGTACAGTTGCCGCCATTGCGAGATCGTATCGATGATATCCCTTTGCTGGTCAACCACTTCCTAGACAAATATAATGCATTGTATAAACGCGATTTCCGGAGGATCAGCCAGAACTGTATGACATCTCTGGTCAACTACCCCTGGCCGGGTAACGTCCGACAGCTTGAAAATATGATGAAACAGATGGTTGTCAGGCAGGACGAAAGCATAGTCTCAGCCATGATTCAGAGCGGTGTGGAAATGCCCATGGCGCCGGCCTATATCCCGCGATCAGCGTCGATGCAATCAGGTACCTCGGCGGTGCTTGCCCAGCCCAGGACTGACATATCGGAGGCGACCGACGATAACTGCTCACTTAAGCAACGGCTGGCACGCACCATCGAAGAAGAAGAAAGACGGATGATCTCCGAGGTCCTGAAACGCACTAACTGGAATCGGCGCCGTGCGGCTGAGATGCTGGAAATCTCGTATCGGTCACTACTTTACAAGATAAAGGAATACCGACTCAACGACGTAAAGTAGTTGAGTTACGCAATGGCGGTAACTTGTTGCACGATAAGTGAATGTTGTTGCAGTCCGCTGGCGTGAGAAGATTGGCTTGGAGAGGTTCAAGATAGGCGGAAATCGGTTATCACATTGTCTCAGTAGAGGCGAATATCACGGTGGCAAATTCGGTGAAGGGTCACTTGGTGGTGTGGCACTGTTATTGCTTCGTTATCAGGCAGATGCACCGTGGACTAAAAGCTTCGAGAGGTTAGAGATTGGCGAACGCAACCGGCAGAAAGCCGAATGACGGCATGGACATAAGCAACGAAAGTCATCAGCAGTTCCTGCAGCGTACTCAACAGGAAATCAACCGTGCCGAGCGGTATTGCTTGTTCTTGTCAATGATACTGATCGACCTGTCCGATTTCGCGCGGGCGGTGGCCAATCGCTCGGGGGAGCAGAAGATCGATATGCAACTGATCTGCAGCCAAATCGAAACTGGGCTGCGCAGCACATTGCGATTATCGGACGTCATTTCGCCATTCGAGAAGAATCGCATGGCTATCCTGCTGGTAGAAACGTCGAAAGCCGGGGTAGATAGCGTTCGCAGCCGGGTCGAAACCTTCATCCGTGATTTTCTAAAGGGTGGTCTCAATCTCCCGTTCGAGCCGCCGCTGGAAGTTGGCACTGCCTCATATCCTGAGGAGGCCGACCGTTTTTCCGCGTTGACCTCCAGACTCAACCGCATTCAACAGCACCTGACGAAGTAATAGAACACTTCCTCTGATAGTATTTGCCTGCGGGGATTGTCTCCCTGTGCGAGATTCGTTTCTGGCGCTAGAAGTCGTAACCGACCTGTGCGGCCAGCAGAAGTAGCTGTTTGAGATCCGTCAGTTTGAACGGTTTCTTGATAAAGAGTTGTCCGCCTGATTTAAGAAAGGCACACGAGTCGTCATTGCGGTCCTTGGCAGTGAGAAACATGACGGGTATTTCGCGCAGTTCCGGTTCCGCCTGCAGGTGCTGGCAGAACTGATATCCATCCATTGACGGCATCATGATATCAACCAGGATCACGTCCGGTCGCCAGTCGTTGTCTGTCAGAGTTCGTAATGCGGTGTAAGGGTCGTTGTAGCTCTTGACATCGAAGCCCTCTGTCAGAAGATAGTCAGAAATCACGCAGGTGACTTCTTGCTCGTCGTCCACCGACATCACCTTCAAACAGCTCTTGTAATCTTTCATTTCGCTAGCCCGCTTCCGCCCCGGTTACGTTACGCTGGATATGGACAGGTGAATATTATGGTAAAATTGGCTGCCGGGCCTTCCACTTTCTTGACGGAGACTTTCATCATCCGTTTGACAGATCCAATGTCCAAGCCCTCCGTCTTCAAAGCCAGCGGGTTATGCACAAACTGGTTGAAGACGTGCAGATCGAGTAGATTCTTCACATCATAAGTAATGGCAAGTGCCTTATCGCTTTTCAGTATGGCCGGTTTCTTCCTACCGTTCGGATCAATCTGCATCGGCCGCTTCACCCGTCCGACGCCGCGCTGCTCCTCGATTATCAGCGTCGGCACATTGAAGCCGACGATGACACTTGATACGGTGTTCGGCACGGACATCGCCCAGCACTCGATCAGGCGCAGAATTGCCTCAAAATCACCGGCTTCGACATTCTCCTGCACCCGGCGATTTAGTGTCTCACAGACATCCGACCAGTCATCAAACGTGCGCACAAGATAACGCGCCATCTTGAGGGGGCCGTATTTCTCAAGCACGGTTTCGTTCGAATTGCACTCAGTTGGGGTTATCAAACATTCCTCAAGCATTGTTGGTTCGATTGCGCCTTCTTTTATCTCTGTAACAATGCGGAACGTTTTCCGCGATGTCGGCTTTATATATTTATCGGCAAGCCGATCGGATTTGTGAGGCGATTTATCTTGTCGTGAGAGTGGATTTTGACAGGCGATATAATGTATAGATTCCGAAAGTTCGTTCCCGCAGATAGGGAACACCTGCGATCAATGCTGAATCACCTTTGTCGGAGCGCGTGAACACGCCGTGATTGTTGGCTGGATAGTCGGTGTAAAGAACATGTTCCGGAACGACTTGCCTGACGTACTGTGCGAACGAATCGTTGTCCGGCCAGAAGTAATTGATCTGCTTGGAGTATCGATAGAGATCAATGTAGAGCAGGCGATCATTGTAGTTGCGCGTGTCCAGCACCAGCCGCTCACCTTGTGCCAGAATGGTTTTGCAGTAACCACTTGTCTCTGCAAAGTATGCCGGCGGATTGGTTAAAGGTGAAACAGCGCGTAGCTTTTCTGCGATTGGATTATCGCTCGGATGCGAGAAGAAACTTAAGCCAATAGGTGTGACAACAGTTATACCAACAAGCAATAGCATGACGATTCGCCGTAATCCGCTCGACAATCGATCTACGAAATAGGCCAGGCCTGCTCCTGCGAAACAGAGCCACAGCACGACGCCGAGCGTAGTGAATCTTGCCAGCGGGTAACGGGAAAGTGAGAACACGAATGTGAGCAGATAGTATACCACAAATGCGGCCAGCAGCCAGAAGAACAGATTGAATGTCCTCGCTTTCACAGTTCTCCAGAATCCGAAAGTGCCTGCGACAAATGCCACCGGCGCGGTAATGAACATGACTGCCGGCAGGAATGCCAGATGGTATCCGGTGAGAAACAGTCGTCCTGACTCGGCGATCTGCTGATTGATCTCGCGCAGTTCCAGATGTTCGGACATCATAATTGTCGGGCTGCCGAGCTTTATCCATTGGGCCAGCATCCACATGATGGCAAAGGCGTGGCTGACCAGCGCAAATACAGACGCTTTTACCATTGCATTCGCCCTGCTGTAATTCGTTCCACTGCGTCTGTCAGTGAAGACGTTGACGAACAACAGCACCGCCATCATAGCCGTTAGCGGCCCGCTGTCGTACCGCATTGCGGTGGCTGCTAGTGCCGCCAGTGCGCTTAACATCAAGTCCCGCCAGGTCGTTGTGTCCCGATAGCGCAGGAAGAAGTAGATCGCGGAGAAAATGAAGAAGACATTAATCCCTTCGCTCACCGCAATCGCAGCCGGATGAATAAACAGCGTGCAGAAGCTGCAGAAGAGCGCCGTATAGAATGCCGCTCGAACGCCGTACACCATTCGGACTGAGTAGTAAAGCGGAAATATGGTAAGACTTGTGAGAACCAGTGATAGGATTCTCGGCGCCAAGGGTGGATTATTCCAGACCGCCAGTACGGCGGCATTGAGATAACAATGTAGCGGAGCGAATACCCAGGTAACGTCGTTCGGCAAATATATGAAGAACGGATGCTTCAGCCACTGAAGCGCCATGAATGTTCTGGTATGCGCGTCGCCGTCCAAATAGTTATGGGACAACACGAGGGCCGTAGCGTTGATTGCCAGTGCCAACAGAAAAAGATATTGTGGCTGGTCCTGCCACTTCTCCTCAAATCGCTCCAACGTATTCGTCAACATCATCTCCCACAGAGATTACCTTGCACAATATATGTTAGATATCGACCCAGACATGGCCAAACGGTAGTTGCACTGATTACTTGCCTTTCTGTGTGAATCATTACGCTCCTGCATCCTGTATACATTCTCGCTCACCGTGTCCGTTTGCGGAACCATAGCGCCGCCAGCGAGAGTGTCCCGGCACCCAGTAGAACCAGAGGCACGATCTGATCGACAAGCTGATGCGCCTGTGCGCCTTTGAGAAAGATGGCGCGGATAATGACAACGAAATAGCGGAGCGGATTCAAATAGGTCAGGTACTGAATCGGCTCCGGCATGTTCTCGATAGGGAACGCGAATCCCGAGAGCAGAATCGCCGGCATCATAAAGAAGAACGCCGTCATCATCGCCTGCTGTTGGGTTTTGGAAATTGTCGAGATGAGCAGCCCAACCGCCAGAGTCGACATCATGAAGACCAGTGATGTGGTAAAGAGCAGCGTCAGACTTCCCAGCAGTGGCACCTGAAAATAAAATACGGCGACCGCGCAGATGATGCTGATGTCAAACATTCCAATGAATGCATAGGGAAGGGCCTTGCCTATAATGAGTTCACTCGACTTGATCGGTGTGACAACCAGTTGCTCCATCGTCCCGAACTCTTTCTCCTTCACGATAGCCATTGACGTAAGCAGGAGAGTGACGATCACTAGAATCTGCACGACAATAGCCGGCACATTGAAATTGCGGCTTTCAAGATCGGGATTGTACAAGATACGTATCCGATTCTCCACGAGGCCGACTTTCGCCGGCGAGACCGTAGCGACGCGCTCCGTGATCAGATCTTCATTAAATCGAGCGATTACTCCTGCGAGATAACCGGCCGTGATCGTAGCGCTGTTGGAATTGCTGGCGTCGATTGCCACACCGATGTCGACCGGCCTGCCGGAGGCGATCTCCTTGCCAAAGTCTGCCGGTATATCCAGCGCGCACCAGATTGTGCCGTCTGCCAATAGCGAATCGATCTGAGATGGTGAGTGCAAAAGCTGGGTCAGGGTGAAATACTTTGCCGCTTGCAGTTGATTTACGAAATGGCGACTTAGCGTGGAATTGTCGCGATCAAGCACGGCGGTCGGAATCTCCCTGATATCGTAGGTCGCGGCGTACCCGAAGATCAGGAGTTGGATGATCGGGGCGAGAAAGACTATCATGCGCATGCGCGTGTCGCGGAATAGCTCCTGAAATTCCTTTGCCAGGATTGTATAAATGCGTCGCCACTTCATTGAATCTTTTTCCTGAACTTGACAATGGCCAGCGCGCCGAACACGCCGGCGAACGCCAGTAACGCCAGTGCCTCAGGCAGCAACTGCACCAGTGTCGAACCCTTGAGAAACAGTCCCCGCAATGCCGCAATGAAATATCGCCCCGGCACGATCAAACTGATGGCGCGAATCGCTGTCGGCATCGAGGATAGGGGAAACAGAAATCCGGAAAGCAGGAAGCCGGGAAGGAACGACGTCAGCATTGACACCTGGTAAGCCGCTTGCTGTGACTTAAGACTGACACTGATAAGGTAACCTATGGAAAGTGCCGCCATCAGGAACAACGTCGAGAAGATAGCCAGCACCCAAAGACTGCCGAGGAATGGAACATCGAATACGACGATTCCAACGTACGCGGCGAGAAACAAATCGACCATCCCGATGATGTAATAGGGGATCAACTTGCCGAGGGCCAGTTCGATTGGTTTGACAGGCGTCGAGATCAAGAGCTCCATCGTGCCGCGTTCCCACTCGCGCGCCACCGTCAGTGATGTCAACAGCGATCCCAGAATTGTCATGATCAATGAGATCAGGCCGGGTACCAGAAAATTCTGTGAGTTGAGATCGGGGTTATACCAGAAACGAACCTCCGGCGCAACGAGCGATGCTGCCAAACGGGATCCAAGAGACTTCTGCAACCTGTCGAGATTATACTCTGAGATGATCAGCGAAGTGTATGCCAGTGTTGACTGGCTCGTGTTCGCGTCCGCGCCGTCCGCAATAGTTAGTATCGAAGCGCCGCCGCGATTCAGCTTGTCTGCAAAGTCCGGCGGGATGACAATACCGACCTTGATCTTGCCGTCATCGATCATTTCCTGCATGTCTTTCTCAGTTGCCGGCTGTCGCGCCTGCTCGAAGTAGCGGGAGTTTGTAAACTTGCGAATCAAATCGCGCGAATAGTCCGTATTTGAATAATCAATTACCGCCGTAGGAATGTGCTTAATATCAAGCGTGATTGCATAACTGAAGAGAAAGATCAAAACCATCGGCAACAAGAACGCCAGAATCAGCGAACGATAGTCGCGCATAATTTGTATGGTTTCTTTCCGCGCAATTGCCCTGATTCGCAGGAAACTCATTTCGATTCCTCCCGCGTCAGGGCGATGAAGAGATCCTCCAGGGTAGGCGTGACCTGCTCAAACGATATCTGTGCGCCTGATTCTTTCTGTACTTCTTGCAGAACCTGAGCGGGCGAGTACCCGGCGGCCAGTGTGATGTGAAGCTCCGAACCAAAGAGAGTCACGTCGTCGACCCCATTAAGTGTCCTGAGATCGTCTGCTGTTTCCCAAGGGCGTTCAGATGTTACCGAAAGTATCGTGCCGGGGAACCGGGTCCGCTTCAGCGTTTCCGGCTGCCCGATGGCTTCCAGCCGTCCATTGAAGATCATGGCAATGCGGTCGCATTCCTCGGCCTCGTCAAGGTAGTGCGTCGTCACGAAGATCGTCACACCCTGGTCCGACAAACGATTGATTTGCTCCCAGAAGTAGCGGCGCGACAACGGGTCGACGCCGGCCGTCGGCTCGTCGAGGAATATTATTTCGGGTCCGTGCTGAATTGCGCAAAAGAGCGCCAGCAGTTGCCTGACACCGACCGGCAGAGTTGCCACCAGCCGGTTGCGCACGTTGCCCAATTCGGTGGTCTCGAAGAACTCCTGTTTCTTTGCTGCATGAAGGTCGCGATCCATGAGATAGATTCCGGCATAAAAATCCAGATTCTCCTCGACCGTGAGCGTCTGGTAAAGCGAGAACTTCTGCGACATGTAGCCGATCTTGGTCTTGATCTTTTCAGATTGCCGCATGATGTCGAAGCCCGCAACCGTGCCGGAACCTCCGGAGGGAAGCAGCAGACCGCAGAGCATGCGAATCGTGGTTGATTTGCCCGCGCCGTTCGGACCGAGAAATCCGAAGATCTCGCCCTTGTCAACTTCGAAACTAATATCATTGACCGCTACGAAATCTCCAAACTGGCGGCGGAGCTTGGTGACACTTACGGCATGTTCATTCATGGCGACCACCGGCGAGACCGATATAGATATCTTCGAAGCTTGGTGTGATAGCGCTTAACGCGGCAGCATCTACTCCACGATTAACGATGACTGCGCGAACACCGTCGACGGTTACTCGTTTGTCCGTGACGATGTGCACGCTGTTTCCAAACAGATTTACCGAGCGGAACTCCGGCGCAGATTCAAGTTGCTCTTTTGATGTCCGCGCCTGATCGGTCGGAAGCTGATAGACAGAATACTTGAACTGACGGCGCTCATCCGCGGGAATTCCACCGGCGATAAGCTGGCCTTTGCTCATCAGGGCAAAGTATCCAGCGCGTTCGGCTTCATCCATGTATGGTGAACTGATGACTACTGTCGTTCCCGCGCGATTCAAATCATAGAGAAGTTTCCAGAACTCCCGGCGCGACACCGGATCGACCCCGTTAGTCGGCTCATCCAGCAAGAGTATTCCCGGGTTGTGGATCAGCGCGCAGGCAAGCCCCAACTTCTGTTTCATGCCGCCGGAAAGTTGTCCTGCCAGACGGTCGGTAAACGGATCCATGCGCGAGAAGGAAAGCAAACGGGTTATGCGTTCCGAACGATCCGTGCCGCGGACACCGAACATGTCAGCGAAGAAATCTATATTCTCCTGAACCGTGAGGTCTTCGTATAGTCCGAAGCGTTGTGGCATGTACCCGATGGCGACTCTGTGCGATTTCGCAGTGTCCTCTGGTCGCCCATCGGCTATCTTGATCGTGCCGGAATCGCTATCCATAATCCTCGCGAGAATTCGCAAGAGCGTCGTCTTGCCGGCGCCGTCGGGGCCGACCAGAGCGAAAATTGATCCGGCTGGGACGTCAATAGAGAGATTGTCAAGTGCGGTGACTTCGCCAAAGCGTTTGCACAATCCCTTGACCGAAATTGCGGCTGTCATGTTTTCTTGAGATACACGTCGACCGGAAGGCCCGGCTTGAACCTCTGGGAGGAATTATCAACGCGCACGCGCACGGCGAACACCTGTTTCACCCGCTCCCTCTTCGTTTGCACGTTCTTGGGCGTGAATTCGGCCTTCTGCGAAATGTAGGACACGGTGCCCTTTAGTGCAGTTTGCGGATCGCTATCCAGATATACGTCAGCGGTGTCACCAAGTCGCACAAACGGAATCTCCGTCTCGTCAACATAGATTTCCACCCAGGTGTCACTGAGATCGACGATCTCTGCCAGTGGGCTGCCCGGCATAACCACTTCACCGGCTTCCACCGGATCTGATTGAACATAGCCGTTCGCCGGCGACAAAACAGTCGCGTAGCCGATCTGAATAAGCAACGATGACTTCTGCGCTGCCAGGGACTGAATTTGCGATTCCAATGCCGATAGTCTCTTGCTGGCCGATTGATAGGCCGAAGACAAATTGTCCATATCCTTCTGCGGCACCGACCCGGCGTCGAAGGCCTGCTTGGTGCGGTCGAGATTCTTCTTCGTGTTGGCCAGATCTATCCGCCCGGCGTCAATTTGCTCCTGTGTTGACGTGATGCCGGTCTCCAGTTCCGCCATCTTCGAATCCAGCAAATCGCGCTCGATCAAGACCAGCGTATCGCCTTGCTTAACCACGTCGCCCTTGCCAAATCGCTTCACCAGGATCTTGCCGCTGATTTGCGCGCTCACCGTTGTGGTCGTCGCTTCGACGCTTCCGGAGGAATAGACGACGTTGGCTGGCAGTATATTCGCCTTCTGTCGCTGGCGAATCAGAAACACCAACACGAGAGAAATCACGATCAATATCGGAATAATCATCAGACGCCGCATGAGTACCGCCTTTGTGAGTGCCGCGATTCCATTACAGCAAAGATACGTGTGTCCACAAAGCCAATTCAACAAAAAAGCGAGCGCTCCTTGGAGTAGACGCTAAACAGTCGCGCCGTCAGAAATATTTCCTGACGGCGCTTTCGTACATGTACTCTGATCTATGAAATCTGATTAACGGATGATCTTAGTCGCTCTTCTTCTTCGAACTCGAACTTGAGGATGAAGATGTACCTTCCGAATTGGCGGCCTTCTTGTAATCAGATGAACGATTGTCCGTGATGTAGAAACCCGCTGCCTTTGAAGATCAGCCCGGCGCCGCCGGTGATGACGCGCATCACCACGCCGCCGCATTTCGGACAGTCCTTCACCGGCGGATCGGTGATCTTCTGGAATTCTTCAAATTCGTGTTTGCAGGCCTGACATCTATAAGAATAAGTAGGCATTAACCTTCATCTCCAATTCGTAGGGACTACCGCATTCGGGTCCACCTTAGCTTTGCCGCTCACGACTCGCCCCTACACATTTCGCTCACAGCGTGCTGATGATCATCGCGATTGCGTGACATTCACGATATCATCCACCGAACAACCGCGCGACAGATCATTGACCGGTTTGGCCAATCCCTGCACAATCGGGCCGATCGCCTCGGCTTTCGCCAGTCGCTGTACCAACTTATACGCAATATTGCCCGCGTCAAGATCAGGGAATATCAACACATTCGCCTTGCCTTCGATCGGCGATCCGGGCGCTTTCGACTGCCCGATCTTGGGAATAATCGCCGCATCAACCTGCAGCTCGCCGTCGATAATCATCTTCGGCTCGATCTTGTTTCGCAATCTTCAGCGCCGCCAGCACCTTGTCAATATCGGGATGTTTCGCCGAACCCTTGGTCGAGAACGACAACATCGCCACGCGCGGTTCTGTCACTCAGCAGCGCCCTGTACGAGCGACCGGTGGAAACAGCGATCGACGCCAACTGCTCGACCGTCGGATTCGGAATAACGGCGCTGTCGGCGAAGAAGAATACCTTGTCCTTTTCGCCGAGGAATTCCGGCACGACCATCATGAAGAAACTCGATACTGCGGTTATTCCCGGCGCCAGTCCGACCACCTGCAGTCCAGCGCGGATGACATCGCCAGTCGTGTTCAGTGCACCCGCGACCGAACCATCAACCATGTTCTTGCGCACCAGCATCGCGCCCCAGAACAACGGTTGCTTGATTGTCTTCTCGGCCTGCTCGTGCGTAATCCCCTTGTGCTGACGCAGCCGAAAATACTCATCGGCAAAATCCTTGAACAGGGGAGAGCGATTCGGATCGGATACAGTGCACTTGCCCAGATCCAGCCCATGCTCTTTCGCCATTGCCGACGACCTTGTCGGTGTCACCGACCAATCGTTACCTGCGCGATGCCTTCGCCGACCACTCGTTTTGCCGCCAGTATAGGTGCGCGGTTCGTCGCCCTCGGGATAAACCACACGTTTCTTAAGTTGTTTTGCCTTCTCGGCAAACTGTTCTATGATATTCATAATGCCTCGCTATTACTTATCTTTCCAGTTGAGATAAGCATTGATAAAATCATCGATATGACCATCCATCACACCCGTAGTATCGGATGTTTCAAATGACGTTCGATGATCCTTGACCAGATTGTATGGGTGAAAAACGTATGACCGATCTGACTGCCCCATTCGATCTTCTTCTTCGACTTGGCGTATTCCTCATGCTTCTTGTCTTCTTCTTCGCGCGCCCGCTGATACAGTCGCGCCCGCAACACTTTCATCGCCGATTCCTTGTTCTTCAACTGCGAGCGCTCCGTCTGGCACTGCACGACGATGCCGCTCGGATCGTGCGTGATTCTGACCGCCGACGATGTCTTGTTGACATGCTGCCCGCCGGCGCCGGATGCGCGATAGGTGTCGATGCGAATGTCATCCGCCTTGATGTCGATTGCGATATCTTCGCCAACTTCCGGATACACGAAGACCGATGCAAATGAAGTATGCCGCCGTTGGTTGGCATCGAACGGGGAAATTCGCACCAGCCGATGTACGCCCGACTCCGCTCTTGAGATAGCCGTAGGCGTAGTCGCCCTTGATTTCCAACGTCGCAGACTTGATTCCCGCCTCATCACCGGACTGGATAATCGATCAGGTCGGCCTCAAATCCGCGTTGCTCGCACCAGCGCGTGTACAACCGCAGCAGCATCTCGGCCCAATCCTGCGACTCGGTGCCACCGGCGCCGGGATGAATTGTCAGAATCGCATCACGGGGATCGTCAACATCCGACAGCAGCGCCCGGATTTCGAATTCGTCGAGCTTCTGGTCAAATTGAGTGCGCGAGTCCGACAAGTTCCTTCTGAAGTTCGGCATCATCCAGCGACAACTCGACCAGCGTTTCGAGGTCAGCCAGCGACTTCTCAAGCTGGCGAGTTTGTTCCAACCACTTCTTTTCGAGGGATATCTCCTTGAGCGTCGCCTGCGCCTTGGCCTGATCCGCCCAGAAATTCTCGGCAACTGTCTGCTGCTCAAGCTGCTTTATCTTCTCGACCCGTTTGTCGAGGTCAAAGAAACTCCTTCAGCCGGTTTAACCTGCCGACTAAATCATCTATTGATATAACTTCAGCCAACGTTCCTCCAAAAAAGCCATTGCCAAGACCTCGTAATAAACGTTCTTTGTATGGCCATGTCAATACCTTCGCGCACTAACCTTTTCGGCTTGTCACTCAACGAGATGGAGAATGCTGATGGCGGATTGGGGGAGAAGCCGTTTCGCGGCCGCCAGCTTTTCCAGTGGGTCTACCAGAAGGAGGTTTACAGCTTCCACGAAATGACAAGCTTCAACAAGACGTTGCGAAATAACCTCGCCGACCAGATGCGAAATCGTCCTGCCGGAAGTCGTCAAGGAACAGCGCGACCCGGACGATGGCACCCGCAAATTCCTCGTGAAAATGCATGACGACAGTCTGGTCGAAATGGTGTTGATTCCGGTGCACGGGCGACTGGCGCTCTGTATGTCGAGCCAGGTCGGCTGCACGATCGGCTGCAAATTCTGCGCGACCGGTCTGCTCGGATTCAAACGCAACCTGACCCCGGCGAAATGCTGGGGCAATTGGTGCTGGCGCGACGATCTGGCAGGCGAGAAGGGTGTTGCCAATGTCGTGTATGATGGGGATGGGAGAGCCACTGCTGAATCTCATGAATGTGATCTCATGCAATCGAAACGCCAGCTCCGAACTTGGCATCTCGTTTTCCGCGCGCAAGTTTACGATCTCGACCGTCGGGTTGGTCAAGCAGCTTCGGCGAACTCACCAAGCACGGTCTTAAGTCTGGTCTGGCGTTGTCCTTACACGCGCCGATTCAAGCATTACGTGAACGTCTGATTCCTGCCGCCAAAGACAATCCACTTGGACAAGCTGATTCCCGCCTGTCGCGATTACATCGCGCAGGCCGGTGACCGCGTGACGCTGGAGTACATCTGATCGCCGGTATCACCGACACGATGGAATGCGCCAAAGAACTGGCCGACCTCACCCGCAAACTTCCGTGCAAAGTCAATCTGATCGCCTACAATCCGATCGTCGATCCCGAAGGCCGCCGCTGGCGCCGATCAAAGAGGCTAAAACACGGTCGTCTCGCAGCTCTTCGTGGTGAAGCACCACGCAAGTCAACCAAAGCTCAAACCGTTCACTCCGTATGATTTCAAACCGCCGACCATGGAAGCCATCGACCGCTTCCGCGAATACTTGTATCCCCGCTGTCCGGCAGTCACTTTCCGCAAAGCCAAAGGTCTGAAAATCGCCGCCGCCTGCGGGCAGTTGGTGGCGCAGGAAACGCAGCCGTAGGGGCACCTTGCTACGTGCCCATTGTCTCACCTTGCGCGATTGCATAAACTGTCTATATTGGTAACATGGTAGGGGAAAACAACTCCGAGTACAGCATTGAAGAGCCGAAGAAACCCGAGATTCCCCAATGGCTGATAGAAAACATCAAGGGAGTCTCAAAATCTGCCTCGAAGGCTAGGCTTCTGTATGTAAGTTTCGTAAGCTATAGCTTTCTCACCGCGGCGAGTACTTCAGACCAACAATTACTTTTCAAGCGGGGCGTGATTTTGCCTCTAGCGAATGTCTCCATTCCTTTAGATGTATTTTTCCGAGCAGCACCATTGGTACTAATCGGGCTCTTTCTGTTTGTGGTCACATTCGAATTTCGGCTGAAAGGAATGATATGGGAAGCAGAAACTGATTATTCGGATGCTTCGGGCTTTCGGCTGAGATCTTGGAGTGTAAACGGCCGAGCCGATAGGGTACCCGTTTTCATAGGCCAAATGCAGTACATTGTGCACCAAAGCATCTTGTGGCATCTATTACCAATTGCGCTTCTCGCATTCTTCGTAAAGACATTAGCTATGCACGATGCGATTCAATCCATCGTCATAGGAGTCTTGTTGTTCATAGCATATACAGTCACCTTCTATCTTGAGTTCCGTTACTATAACTCTGGCTTGGTGAAACGCGTGGGCCTGCAGGGCATTGGGGAACCAATGATCAAGTGGCTTGTCTATATGATGATTCTTGTTGTGATGATGGGATTCCTTGTGCCTTGGGCAAATGCTGGCTTTCCGTATGGACGCCCCACCTGGATTTCTCCATTCAGCTCCAACGTTCTTCGAAGTCTCTTCTGCCTCGATCTCAGAGGGAAGAAACTTGTCGAGGAGCCGTCCAAAGATTATGACAGGCTATATTGGGTTGATCTCGAAGGGGCCCACCTCGAGGGTGCAGATCTTATGGGGTGCATACTGAAGAGAGCTAATCTTAATTACGCGAACTTGCAGGCTGCTCGGCTAGTTTATGCAACCGTTGACAGCGCCGAGCTCATCGGTGCTTCCCTGGAGGGCGCGAATCTTGGGGGTGCTTACTTTCGTAATGCGGTTCTTCGAGACGCGAATTTGACTTCTGCCAGTCTCTTTGCGTCCGACTTTCGAGGAGCTGACCTGGAAAACTGCTCGCTTGCGGGTGCTAGCCTCGCACAAACGAAGCTTCAGGGTGCTAAGGGTCTTGCCGTAGAGCAGCTCTCGAAGGCTCGGACTCTCTGGCAGGCGGAAATGGACTCGAGCCTGTTGGCACAGCTTAAGATCGGGCATCCGCAGCTTTTCGTTGAGCCCTAGTATTGTTTCTTTGCCTCGGAGAAACAGTCTAAGAGTCGCGTAACAATACTTAGGGTCGACGAGGCCGGTCTCGACATTGCCCTTGACATCCTCCTTCAACACATTCTATCCTCGCCTTGTAATCATCACCGGCTTTCGGTGCGAAGCTTAATAGGGAAGCGGGTGAAAATCCCGCACAGCCCCGCTACTGTAAGCAGCGACGAAATCCCCACCGTGCCACTGGGTCGAAGCCCGGGAAGGCGAGGGAGAGTAGGCAGCGTCCCGCAAACCGCGGACGCAAAACTGCCAAGTCAGGAGACCTGCCGAAAGCCATCAACGTTAACTTATTCCGGCGCGGGTTCGGGAGAGTAACCGACTTGCCGTCAAATTCAAATCGCTTGCACGCGGTTCGTTGTCATTCCCACGAAGGTGGGAATCCAGGCGCATTCGCACGTCTTCGAAACGAGTGCAGTAACCCAGCTTCGTCCGGCACAGTCGCAACAATCCTTGTCCGATTCCTGTGGGTCAATACCGCTTCGGTTTTGACACCTTCATGAATCGGTACCATCATTCCCGCCCAGGGAGATTCGCTTATGCGATCAATCTTTCGGGCACACCGTACTAAACATCGACGAACATCACTCCTCGCAATTGTGCTGCTTATCCTCGGCCTGCATTTGCAAGTGTCGGCGCAAAACTTCGCAACCGTCTTCGGCCGCGTCACCGACGATATCCTGCATCAACCGATCGCCGGAGTCGTCGTGACCGTCCTGCCCGATGGCACTTCGACTGTTACCGATTACGACGGCCGCTATCGACTTGAACGTATCATGCCCGGCACAATTACACTGCAACTCAACTCGGCATTTCATGTCAAACGTCAGACCAACGCGACGCTTGTTCGCGAGGGAGAAACTGCCAGCATCGACATCGCGCTTCATCCCATCACGGTTAGGTCTACGTCGCAAACCGTCACTGCGAAACGCGATATTCAGACGGGAACGACACAATACGACACGACACAAATCAGAGCCAGCAGCCGCGTCGATGTCGGCGGCTTCCTCGATGAGCAAGGATACTTAATACAGTCTGACGGCAGAGCGAAATATTTGTCACTTGCCGGACTTACTCCGCAGCGAACACTCGTTCTGCTTGATGGCGTACCGTTGAATCCGAATGGCAATGCTGCGGACTTGGCTACGATTCCGCTAACATCCGTGGACAAGATTGAAGTGTACTCTTCCGGTGCGGCGTCGCGATTCGGCGAGGGCGCTCTGGGTGGCGCGGTCAATATCGTATCCAAACAACCGACCCGGGATGAGCCGTCAAAGTTGTCGGCGACCGGCACGTTTGGAAGTTACGCGCTCAACCGTGAATTGATAAACACCAGCCAAACGATAGTCGGTGGCATGCAACTGCTCGCGGATTATGAATACAGCTTCAGTCGAAACAACTTCGAATATGCTCATCCGTATCTTGGCGATCAGCAGCGTGCCAACAACGCGTCGCGTCAGGCAAGCTATTTCGCCACGCTCAGCATCAACCGGGTCAAGCCGCTCACCGTAACCGCTCGCCACTACGACGGCTATCACGGCATCCCCGGCGCCGTTTTGCAGGAAACACCCGGCGCAACTGCGACGCATTCGAGTACTCAACTTGGAGCCGCTTATCGCACATCGACAGTCAGCGCCAACGCGGCCTATCGCGAACTGACTCAGAATTATCGCGATGCGCTCGGCACGATCACTTATGACCGCCATTATCTACAAGTCGCGCGCCAATTCGATGCGACCAGGACGTGGTCAATTGCGCACCGGCTCGACTTTGATCTTGGCGGGCAGTATCTTTCCGAGAACTTTTTCAACGACGATCGCCTTCAACCGGAGTCATCACTTCCCGCCATCAAGCGTCGCACCTCCGCGGCCTTCACTCGCGTGGGTTACCAACAAAGCATGACTTTCGCGGCAATCAATTACGGTCTGGCATATCGAATCGACCGCGTAGATAATCGCAACTACAGGTCGCCGCACGTGTCGCTGGCGATTTCTTCAGAGCGCATACTTGATCTAGAGGTATCCGCCAACTATGCAGAGTCATTTCGATTGCCGCCGATCGATGCGTTGTTCTGGAGCAGCGATGTCTTTGCCATTGGTAATCCAGATTTGCAGCCCGAACGCGCCCGGTTGCGCGATATCCAATTGCGTGCGGAGATCGGAGATAGAATTCGCGCGACGGGACAAGTCCGACATTTTGTCAATGATGTTGATGGGATGATCTATTGGCGGCGTCGCTTTGACGGCAAGTACACGCCGGTGAATCTGTCGCGCGCCCAAATCACGGGCACGGAAATCGGCCTATCGATGACAACATTCAATCAACGATTGTCGGCGCAATTTCATCATACGATTCAGAACTCGATTAATCTGTCGCGCTCGGAGAACTATTACGGTTTGGTGATTCCGTTTCAGCCGGATCGCACCGACCGGGCAACTATCGCCGTGCGTTTCTGGCGCTGCAAACTGGACTACACTTATTCGTACACCGGTGTCCGCTATATCCGTGAGGCAAACACCAAGGCACTGCCCGCATACTCATTGCATGACGTGTCGTTGGAGTTCACCACACAATTTCTGGGTGCTCGCGAAATTCTGACTCTGGCGGTCTACAACCTGGGCAACACGCGGTACGAGATTCTCGAACGCGTACCCATGCCGCCGCGTAACTTCACTACATCACTAACTGTGGAATTATAAGATGAGGAACACAATCATGTTTATTCGATACATCACACTACTGGTAGCAATGCTCTTCGCGCAGGCAGCAGCGTACAACCGAAATCTGATCGTAGTAAACGGTCTGGGCGAGACTGCTGATTTCGTGAATCTCGCGGACAGCACGATCACTCACAAATATCGCCACCTTGGGTCTGGCGCCGAATGACTTTCTGGTTTCGAAGCAAATCGGTGTCGCGATTAATTCCTCGTCGAACGATCTTTACTTCTTTAATCTGCCCGCAATGACGCCGGCCGGAACATTATTCCTCGGTAGCGGCAGAAATCCGTACGGTGGAGCGATGTTCAATGACAGCATTGCGCTCATAACGAATTTGACTTCATCAACAGTGACGCGCGTGAACATCCGCAGCCGCAGCGTGATAGGGGAGTACAACGTCGGCAAATCGCCGGAGGGTGTTGTCATTCATCGGAGGCAAAGCATTCATCTGCGTCACGAATTTCGACTTTGGCAATTACACTTATGGTCATGGTTACCTGCAGGCATTCGACCTTGCGACCAACACCGTCACCAGTTCGATTCCCGTCGGCACCAATCCGCAGGACGTCGCACTGCGGTGACGACGGCTATCTTTATGTCATCTGCACCGGCGACTATTTCTCGCAATGGGGAACGCTCTATCGTCTCAACTCCGGCAGTGGGGAGATCGTCGACAGTCTCAGCGTCGGTGGCTCGCCCGGAAATATGGCCATCACTTCATCTGGAATATTGTTCCTGGCCGCCGGTGGATTTGCCGGACACGGGGAAGTGTACACCGTTGATCTTTCCTCGTTCACTTTGCTGCGTGGCCCTGCTAATCCTATTTATACCGACCTCGGTGTCACGACTGTTACTGCCGTGAGCGACAGCACGGTCGTGAGCTGCAATTTCTCCGATGACACAATTACCGAAATCACTCCCTCCGGCCGCATCGTTGCACGTTTCCGCACCGGCGATGGACCGGTGCTCGCGGCAAAATATCCGTCCTGCTACGTGATGCGCGGAGATGCCAACGGCACGGGCGACATCGATATTTCCGATGCCGTATATCTGATCGGCTACATCTTCGCCGGTGGGCAACAACCGGCTGACATCCAAAGCCGGTGACATTAACTGCGACAATGCTACCGATATTTCAGATTGCGTGTCCATCATCCAGTACATCTTCGCCGGCGGCGCCGGGTCGTGCGGTTGTGCTGATTGAGCTCTTCTTCCGGTAGGCAAGTGTTTGCATATAATTGCCGTCGTGGTCTCAGTTTACCGGTCTGACCTTCCGTGTCGAATTACGCTAGGCCGGTCGATTCGGCTGCAGTCCAACCGCTTAACATAGTACTACTTATCTAGGCAGTCCTGCCGTATGTTTGCGGGTACTGTGGACGTCAGGCACGATGTTTGCATTTGAAACAGCGGGCCACCTTGTGTGAGCTCTTTTGCCGAGTTGTTAGAGATTGGGAGTGGTGCGCGCTGGACCAACCAGCCGCCCGATGTTAGAATCGGGTATCCCCCCTCCACCACTCCCTTATTTAATTCCCGATCAGACCAGTCTCCGGTATCCTTGCGCCCGGCCGTCAATTCAAGCTATTCTTACCATCATGTATCCTTTTGCGCACACCAGAAAAGTATTTGTTTCGCAATCGTTTGGCGACTGTTGCCGAGCATCTTGGTTACACGGCGTCGGATAAGTTGCTTGATCATCAACGCCGATGACTTCGGTCTCGCTCCCGCAGTCAACACCGCAATTGCGGAACTACTTGACAATTCCTGGATTACGTCCGCCGACCATTATGGTCACCGCATGCTTCTTATTCCGAGGCGCTGTCGCTCTACCGAAGTCGGGCTAATTTTCCCTGTGGCGTCCACATCAGTCTGACCGGCGACTACACCGAAGACGGTTCCTGTCCAGTCACATCACCGAACGAAATACCATCTCTGCTAGGTCCCAACATCGCGATTTCATCCTGATCGCAAGGTCTTCTTCGAAAATGCGGCTCCGGAGGAGGCATATCTTGAAGCCAAAGCGCAACTTGATCGCGCCCTGGCAGACGGCGTCGACGTCACGCACTTCGACAGCCACGAAGGCACACTGCAGCTACGACCGGAATTCGCGGAAATCTATTGCGGCTTGCGCCAATGAATATCGGCTGCCCATACGTTCTGGTTCCCGTTTGCTGCTCGAGGCGGTCGGTTTGGACGGACGCTGGGTGGACAACATTCGACGCGCCGAACATCCACGTTCCCGACAACCTGATCTATGTGCCGATCGACTCATTCCGCAGCTATCAGGAAAAGGAAGATTACACTGCCGATCTGCTGACGAATCTGCCCTCCGGTATCACCGAGATATACTTCCATCCATGTTTGCTGCGAGACAGCCACCAACCAACAGACGGCATGAGCCATCCTGACGTGCGACAATGGGACTATCAAATTCCTGACTGTCCGACCGTCTCAAAGACGTGCTCAAGAAGACAGGAATTATTCTCACTGATTTTCGACCCCTGCGCGACCTGATTCGTTCCGTATAGAATTTCGATTTCACAAGTCTGAGTTTTGTCGATATAAAGAAAGGAAGGCGGAAGTCGTCTTTCGACCACCTCCGCCCGTTGGGTACAGGGTAGGATAAGGAAGGGTCCCCGAGGAGCAACCTGAAGCGATAATCCCTCAGGCCCTTCCGGTAGGATTATCTAAATTCCTAAACATCTGGCGATGTCTTAGTTTCTTCACTCGCATATTTAACGACCAAAGGCCGTCAGAGTTCCACAATTATTCAACTTCGCCTTGCCTTTAAGCCACTTCGTCGTGACCGACTTCGGTCTCTCAATTGGCCAGCCCATTGCGCGGGCGACAACGGCCTGAGCGCAGACACCGAGCGCTCGCGAAACGGAGAACAATACAGTATAATACGGGAATTCTGTCAAGCCGAAATGATAAAGAAGTGCACCCGAACCGGCATCAACATTCGGCCACGGATCCTTAATCTTCTGAACCTGCTTTAAGTACTTCCGGCACAACGTCAAACACTCGCGCCACAAGCTGGAAGGTCTCGTCCTCCGGGATATTCTTCTTGCCCCAGGCGAGGAACGCCGTGAAACGCGGGTCGGTAATGCGAAGTACCGCATGGCCATAACCGGGAACGACCTTACCTGAATTCAGAGTTTCCCAAGCGAAATCATGCAGTTGCTTTTCGGTCGGAACGCCGCCAAATTTCTTCTTGGTTTCCAAAACCCAACCCAGACACTCCTGATTGGCAAGTCCGTGCAGTGGGCCAGCCAGACCGTTCAAGACCGGCGGACAGCGAGTAGTAAAGGTCGGACAGGGCCGAATTGACGCAGAACGTCGTATGCGCGCTGACGTTTCCGGATTCGTGATCGGAGTGCAGCACGAGATACAGCTTCATGCATTCCGTGAACTTGCCGCCCGGGTCGCCCAGACCGAGCATCTTGACATAGTTGCCTGACCAGTCAAGCGAGGGATCGAACGGAATGCGTCGCGCCCTTGTTGAAACGCATCCGATAAACACCGGCAGCGATTTCCGGCAGCTTGGCGACGATGTCCAGAGCATCTTCCAAGGTCCAGACCCAATAGTCCGACTTCTTCATGCCTTGGTCATAGTTCTCGCGGAACTTCGATTCTTTTTCCATAACCAGGATGGCGGTGTCGAACATTGCCATCGGATGGGAATCCTTCGGCATGGCTTCCAGAACCTTCCACACATAGTCAGGAACCTTGGCGCGGGCCTTCAGATCGGCGACTAAGTCCTTGACCTGATCCTTGGTCGGCAGTTCGCCGGTCAACAGCAGCCAGAAAACCTCCTCCGGCGACTTTTCGGTGAGATCGGCAATCGGAATGCCGCGAATGATGAGCCCTTTGTCCGGGGGCACTTCGGAAGTGTCACAGACCAGTCCGTTGACACCGCGCATGCCGCCATAGGCCTGCGCGATTGTGACTTCGGAGATCTTGACGTCGCCGTGCTCTTTGACTAGTGCCGCAATTTCGTCCCGGAACTTCGGGAATTCAACTGTGAGTTTGTCTTTTAGTGCACTCATTCAGCGTTACCTCACTAGTTATACTTGGTTCTGTATTTTCGCGTCAAAGCTGTGTATTACGCTTCTTCCGGTCGATCCAAATCAGCGGCATCGACTGGCCGATTATGTGAAATAATTCACGAAATTCGGTT
Organism: uncultured bacterium; assembly: GCA_963726455.1. Classification (GTDB taxonomy): domain Bacteria; phylum Zixibacteria; class MSB-5A5; order CAIYYT01; family CAIYYT01; genus CAIYYT01. The sequence goes on along the minus strand of CAVSCK010000004.1, from coordinate 693,875 downwards.
CGATTAGATAATATTGCCCCCGCTTTCTGTCAAGCGATATTTTAAACTACTTTAGCCCTCTTTTGCGCCTCTACGTCGGTTCTGGCCTATGCTGACGGCTTTCCTGTAGAACTGCTAAACGCAGAAACGAGGCAGTTTTGGCTCTAAAATACTATCCCGCAGTAAGTGCATCTTTTCGCAAAGATAGTGCTAGTTCAGAGCTATTGTATCTGACTTACGTTCCATTTAAATCGAAGGACTGGCCCGCTCTCGGCATTACGCGTCGATACCGGCCTGCTCCATGAGGCCTTCTGCAGGGCGGTGCGTGCCGTAAGTTCGCCGTGAACCAGGAAGGTCTTCTTAGGCCTGGGATTCAGAGTCGCGACATAGTTCACCAAATCAGTTTCATCGGCGTGAGCAGAGAACGTGTCAAGTTCGACCACTTCGGCGTTGAGCTTGTAGATATCCCCGAAAATCTTGATGTCCTTGGCGCCCTCGACAATTCGTCGCCTAAAGTACCCTCGGCCTGATAGCCAACTATCAGGATGGTGTTCTTGGGGTCCTCGCAGTTGTTGGCGAGATGGTGCAAGATGCGTCCCGCTTCGCACATGCCCGAGGCAGAGAGAATGATCAGCGGCCCGGGCAGCCCGTTGAGTCGTTTGGATGCATCCACTGAACGGACGTAAGTACACTCGGCGCTACCGAACGGATCCTCATCCTGCTCCAGCATCTGGTTGGTCTCATGGTCGAAACACTCCGGATGCAATCGGAAAATGTCGGTGACATTGACTGCAAGTGGCGAATCGATGTATACCGGCACATTGGGAATCCGCTTTGCCTTCTTTAGTCCGCGAATGACATAGACCAATTCCTGTGTCCGCTCCAGACTAAAGGCCGGCACGATAAGCTTGCCGCCGCGCTTGAGCTGTGCGATTGATAACTTCTGCGACTAATGACGAGGCCTTCGTGATATCGGTGTGGTGTCTGCCACCATAGGTTGACTCGATGATCAGATAGTCGGCATGACCGACCGATTCCGGATCGCGCAGGATCGGCAGATTCTTGCGCCCCAAATCGACGGCATAAACTACTTCCACGATTCTGGCCGTTCTGTGCCACGTAGAACTTCGTCAGCGCTGCGCCCAGGATATGCCCGGCATCGAAGAACTCAACCTTGACAGACGGATGTATCCGAAACTTCTGATGATAATTCACCGAGGCAAAATGCCAGATCGTTTTCTCAGCAGCCATGATATCATACAGCGGTCCGTAGGCGACCTTGCCATGCTTCTGCAAGTACTCGGCGTCCTTCATCTGAATGTAGGCGGCGTCCTTGAGCATCACGCTGGCGAGATCGCGAGTGGCATGAGTGCAGAAGATCTTCTCCTCGTAGCCCTGTTCGTGCAGATTGGGAAGATTGCCGCAGTGATCGATATGCGCGTGGGACAGAATGACCGTCTCCAGAGATGACGGGATCGAAGGGGAAATTCTTGTTGAGGTCATACGCCTTCTTGCGGCTGCCCTGATACATTCCGCAATCGAGCAGAATTTTGGCGCCTTCAACTTCCAGAATGTGCATCGAGCCGGTAGTGGTCTCGGTGCCGCCATAAAACGTTATCTTCATTTCCGACTCCCTCAACATTGGTCCCGGATGAACTGCGCGAAATCAGATTCGTCATGCCAGATATCGGTCACGCAAATCCGATGCGCAAGCAAAAATCTGATTGACGTGCTTATGCCGTCGCTGTTTTATACGCAGGTGAATTGCATTTTCTGCCGCATTATTAGTGGCGAAGCGCCTGCGAAGATATTTTACGAGACCGATGATGTCATCGTTTTCCACGATCGCGCCCAGGCGATGCCGATTCATCTGTTGATTTGCCCCAAGACTCACTACCGCGATTTTATGGATGCCCCTCCTGAAGTGCATCGCATGCTGGCGGAAACCGTAAAGCATGTCGTGGAGGAATTGGGTGACAAGGCCAAAGACTTCCGCGTAATGATCAACAACGGCCCGCGTTCAGGCCAGACCGTGTTTCACTTGCATTACCATCTGCTCTCGGGAAGGTAAGGGCGGGAAATCGCCCTTCTGCGTCAATCCTTTGACCAACTTGATAATCCAAAGTTTGCGATGGGAGCACAGTGAGTGAGTTCTTCCCCTCTTGAGAGGGGAACAAAAGGAGTGTGTCAAGTTGCGCGGCATAGAACATGGCACTCTTAACATTTAGGCGTTCTTTCCCTCTTGAGAGGGGAATACAAGGGGTTGTCAAGTTGCACGTCACACAACACGACACTCTTAACATTTAGGCGTTCTTCCCCTCTTGAGAGGGGAAGACAAGGGGTGTGTTAGATGAGAAGAAAGATTCTCCCGTACGACGCCAGACTAAAGGAGCGTGCCAGATTGCTTTGCCGCAACAGCACGCTCTCCGAAGTGCTATTGTGGCGGCAGTTGAAGGGCAAACAGATGCTTGGTTTTGACTTTCACAGGCAGAAGCCGATTGCCACTTTCATTGTGGACTTCTTTTGTAACGAACTCATGCTCGCCATCGAAATTGACGGCTCAAGTCACAACGACCGCTTAGAGAAAGATGAATCTCGTCAGCGTCGATTGGAGGAACTCGGCATTACCGTGCTGCGGTTGCTCGATAGGGACGTGAAGGACAATCTGTCGGGGGTGATTGTGTCGATACGAGAATGGATTGTTGAGCGCGGAAAACGGAATTCGTAGATCGAAGGAGCTACTCGAAGAACACACCCCTTTTGTTCCCCTCTCAAGAGGGGAATAACTCGCTAACGCGGAGAGCACGTAGTTCGATTGATTTGTTCGGGTGCCTGGTCGCCAAATGACACACCCCTTGTATTCCCCTCTCAAGAGGAGAATAACTAGCCAGCGTGGGAGGCACGTAGCGCGATCCATTTGTTTGGGTATGAAGTTGCCAAGTGACACACCCCTTGTATTCCCCTCTCAAGAGAGGAACAAACACCTAAATATTAAAGGTGGCGTCTTGCATTATGTGCAATTTGACACAACCCATTTATTCCTCTCACAAGAGGGGAATAGCGTGGGCATATTCATCGCGCCTGCGGTTAACCGCACAATACCGCGCCACCGTTCACATTCAGAATTTCACCGGTAATGAAAGTTGAGAGCTCGGATGCAAGGAACAGCACTGCGCCGGCAATCTCGTCCGGTGTGCCGACACGTCCCAGGGGAATTAGATTCAGAATCTTGTCTGCATCAGGCGCGGCCAGAGAATCAGTCGTCATATCGGTGTCAACCCAACCGGGCGCCACGCAGTTCACACGGATATTGAACGCCGCCAACTCGGGAGCGAGCGACTTTGTAAGACTAATAACGGCCCCTTTGGTGGCTGCATAGTGAGAGTGAAATGGTTCGCCGCGCTGACCGGCGGTAGATGATATACTAATGATATTGCCTGATCTTTGCTGCTTCATTTGCGGCACTGCGGCGCCGATCGCGTAAAACACTCCCATCAAATTGATATCCACTGTCTCGCGTAACTGCGCTTCGGTCATAGTGTCGATCGCCGCCTCTTTCCAGATGCCGCCGTTGTTTACCAGAATATCTAGCCGTCCGAGCCGCTTTACGACTTCGCCGACCATATGCGTTGTCTGCGCACGATCGGCCAAATCGGCTTTGACTTTGACGGCACGTACTCCCAGAGCCGACGCGCTCTTTACGACTTCATCTGCCGCCCGATCATTGGATAAGTAATTAATCGCCACATCGCAGCCCGCTTTTGCCAGTATGATTGCCGTTGCTTTGCCGATGCCGCGCGATGCGCCGGTGATTAGTGCGGTCTTACCTTTGAGACTTATCATTCTCTGGATAACCTCTTCATTTGATTGATTATTATACTGGCCAAATTCTAATGTCAGCTAATTTGCCGCGCCGCCAAGTATTTGAGTTTCCCGCCCGCAGGAACTGCAGGTGATTTTCGTACCGCTAAATGCCGGTGAAATCTGGATCGGTTTTCCGCAGACACAGTTGAACGTCTCCCATCCGGAACCTTTGCGAGTGTATGTCGCTGCGGCCTGCAACACCGTGCTAGTATCAGAAGGTAGTTTACCTTCCGCAGCTTCGAGACCTGCTGCTACCGTCGCCAATTCCGCTGTCGGGACTTTCAACTCCCTGCCGCAACGCGGGCAGGGGAGAGCACTCTGTTTGAAGTCAGGCGGAATCTTGATCTTGAGTCCGCAAGTGCAGGTGAGAAACAGGAACCCATTCATCGCGCGTACAATGTCGCCGACGCCGCGTTTGACCGATCTGTCAGACGGACTTGGCGCTGTTTCTCCCGACGAGGCGCGAACCGGAACAGCAGCAGCGTCCTTCAATTCTGAATCCGGAATGATCTTACTCTGCCCGGTAACACGGCTGAAAGACTGCTGGTAGTCGAGATATCCCGCACCCTGCGCCATGCCACGCAAAATCTTGATTCGCTCCGAAATCGGTGGATGTGTGCTGGTCAGATCAGACAGCTTCTCGCCCTCGCGCTTGAGCGGGTTGACAATATACATCGGCGCCGTGACCTTGTTCGCTCGCGGCAGTTGTTCGGATGATGTCGAGATCTTTTCGAGAGCCGATGCCAAACCTTCCGGGTAACGAGTCAACCGCACCGCCGAAGCATCCGCGAGATATTCCCGCCGCCTGGAAATCGCAAAATAAAGTAGCTGTGCCAGAATCGGCGCGAGAATCGCAAACAGAATCGCCACTATCGCAACAATCGCCTGGCCCTGTCCGCCGCCGCGATCGGAACTCGAACGATAGCGACGCGACGAGCCGCCGGAGAACCACAACCCGCGCAGGAAGATTTCCGAAATCAGGACAATGCTTCCCAGCATTATCCCCGCGAAGGTCATGAATAGAACATCTCGATTGATGATGTGCGAGGTCTCGTGCGCGACTACGCCCTGAAGTTCATCGCGATTCAGCCGCGACAAAAGACCGGCCGTCACCGCAATCGCGCAGTTTTCCGGTTTGCGCCCTGTCGCGAAGGCATTGGGCGCCTCCGTGTCCATGATATAGACCTTCGGCATTGCGGGCAGACTGCCGGCGATTTTCATCTCTTCGACTACGTTGAAGAGCTGTGGATGAACTGTCGCGCGTGACTTCTTTGGCGCCGCTCACACTGAGCACAATGCTGTCGCCGGCAAAGAAACTGATGAACGACAGAATCAGCCAGATGATTAGCGCCAGTCGTGATACCAAGCATGCCGCCATCGGGAGGCAGCATACGCCGCCCCCAGCAGATAGCCCAAGCAACACCAGGCAACAGCCCATCAGGAAGAACAGCACCAGCGATTTGCGCTGATTCTGCTTGATCAATTCCCACATGATCTACCGCCCAGAAACCGGATGAGTTGACACATTCCTACTTCTGCGTGAAATCAACTTTCGGCGCCTCACGATCACCTTTGTCTTCCAGTTCGAAGAATTCGCTCTGCTGGAAGTTGAACATACCGGCAATGATACTCGACGGAAACATCTGAATCTTGTTGTTAAAGAACAGCACCTGGTCGTTGTAGGCCTGCCGGCTGAACGCGATCTTGTTTTCCGTCGACGTCAATTCTTCCTGCAGCGCCAGGAAATTCTGATTCGCCTTGAGGTCGGGATAATTCTCTACGACCAACATGAAGCGGCTGATGGCGCCGGAAAGTTCGCCCTCGGCTTTGGCTTTGTCGCCGACCGACTCGGCGCCCATGGCCTTGCCGCGCGCGTTGGTGACGGCTTCCAGCGTGCCGCGCTCGTGCTGCATGTATCCCTTCGCCGTCTCCACCAGGTTGGGGATCAAATCGTGACGGCGTTTGAGTTGGACATCAATCTGCGCCCAGGCGTTCTTGACCTGATTGCGCAATCCGACCAGCGAGTTGTACATACCCACCAGCCAGAAGACAATCACGACAACAATGGCCAGAAAAATAAACAGGACAACCATCTAGTAACCCTTTCTTTGAACGATATCTATTTTCGAAACACTTGTTTCAGTAGTCCGATGACCTCGCTGTGCCGGTCGGCGTCAAATATCTTCAGGACCTCTTCCAGTTCGCCGCGGTCAAACCAGACACCGTGGTGTCTTGAGCACCAGTCAAGTTGCACTTTGTCATCCGTATCCGACCGATGACAATTTCCATCTTCTTCAGGCAGATCGGGCATTTTCGCTTGCCATGCTGACGGTTTTCTCTCGATCCAATCTGCTGTAACAGCTTCTTGGCCTCGTGCTCGTCGCCCAACAGTAGCTCAATCTCACCCGAATCGAGCCAGACACCGCCGCACGCAAGGCAGTGATCTATTTCCACTTCGGCTATTTCCAGAACCACCATCGGCTCATTACAGGCGACACAATTCATTCAGGTCTCCTTATACGGTGAGATGGCCAAAAGGATACGTCTGTTATGCGGTACTGTCAACATTGAAACGTTGCCGCTGTCAGCCTTGCCGTGACCGTACCGTCACATTTTTTTGAATTTTTTTCAAGTCACTGACAGGATCTGACAGTGAGGATTCCAATAATAACTAGTGGATCAAGGGAAAGGTTTCGAAGGGCAGGAGGAACAGGGTCCCGAGGGAGCTCGTTTACGCGACGGGCTCCTTTCGCTTTTAGGGGACAGAAAGTGTCGTGATTGCCGGCGAAAGTTTTAGTTTGACATTCGCGGGGAAATTGGCAATTCAGAGGACAAAGGTAGTCCAGATGCTCCACGCATCTATGTCACGGAGCTAGAGAATTCCAACCGAAAGGAGAAGGCCTGATGAACAGACTTTGTTTTTTGGTTGTCTCATTAGTCCTGCTGGCGGCGATAGTCGCACTGGCAGACGACAACGCCCCGGTTCCTCTTACCGCGGTAAATGTACATTCCCTTGGACCAGAAAGAATAGGAAACCTGCCGGCGATTGTAGCGCCACCGGACAATCCGCAGACTGCGGCAAAAATTCTGCTCGGCAAGAAGCTTTACTTCGACACGCGCTTGTCAGCCGACAACACGGTCAGTTGCGCAACCTGCCACGATCCGGCTATGGGATGGTCGGATGCCGGTCCCACGAGTAAAGGTATTCGCGGCCAACTGGGGGCCGGCGCGCTCCGCCGGTTGTCAACGCCGCTTACAGCCCGCTGCAATTCTGGGACGGTCGTGCACCGAGTCTGGAAGAACAGGCAAAGGGACCGATTCAGAATCCGATTGAAATGGGCAACACCCACGAAGTCATGATTCAGAGTCTGAGCAAGTTGACCGGCTACGTCGACGAGTTCAAGCAGGTGTTCGGCACTACTCCCATTACAGTCGACCAAGTTGCCCAGGCGATTGCCGCCTACGAACGCACGATTGTAACTACCGACTCGCCATTCGACCGCTACGTTCGCGGCGACAAGTCAGCTCTGACCAAGCAGGAGAAACAGGGGCTCGAGATATTCAACGGCAAAGGACACTGCTCTTCTTGTCATTGGGGCGGTTACATGAGCGACGGTCGTTTTCATAATCTCGGCGTTGCGCCGCCTGCCGGCCAGAAACCGGATGACGGTCGCTTTGCGATTTCCAAGGATCCTGATGACAAGGGCGCCTTCAAAACGCCGACCGTTCGCGACGCTGCCAAACGCGCTCCTTACATGCACACGGGCGGCGAGAAGACCCTTGAGGATGTCGTCGCGCTCTATAATCGTGGCGGCGGGCCGGATAAGTCGAATCTCGATCCTCTGATGGTTCCGCTCGGCTTGTCAAAGACCGAAGTCGCCGCGCTGGTGGCATTCATGAAGCGGGCTGTCGTCAGCACGAACGCGGCTGTTGCCGATGAGAAACCGATTCCTCAGTCCGAGATGCCTGAATAGGGGAGACGATTATGAAAAGACTATTTGCTTTGTCAATGATCGCGATCTTTTTCGGCCTGCTGTTGGCTGATTCGGTAAGCGCCATTCCCGCGTTTTCGCGGAAGTACGGTTTTAATTGCAACAACTGCCACACATCGTTTACGAAGCTGAATGACTGGGGCCAACGCTACCGCGATAACGGATACCAGGTAATGGGTCAGGAAGGTAATGAGAAGAACATTATCGAATCCTGGCCGCCAATCTCCATGCGCACCTCAACCGGCGCGTCAATGTATCACTCTAAACTGGAACGTCCCAATTCTACGAGAACAGTGGCGGGAACCACGAGCGGCTTTGGTGTCTATGGTTTTGATCTGCTGGCTTCCGGAGTGCTGCATCAGAACATTTCGTTTATGCTGATTTACACTCCGCGCATAGATGAACCGACTGGTGCTTACAACAATTCCGACGCCAGCCAACCCGGTGCGCTGGAATCGGTCAATGCCGTTTTCAGCAATTTGGTTAAGGACAAATTGAGTCTGCGCGTCGGACGATTCGAGCCGGCGTATCACGCTATCAGCTCCAAGCGTTCATACTACATAATGACTCCGTACGAGGTTTACGGCTTCCAGACTCCGGGCAATAGTTTTGTTTTCGATGACAATCAATTTGGTCTGGAAGCTACCGGCCATTTCAAGACGGGCACCCATTACGGATTGGGCGTCGTAAACGGCACTGGTTCGCGTCCGGACAATAACAGGACGAAAGACTGGTATGCATCGGTGTATCAGGTGTTTGGTGGTGGGGAAGGCCAGAGCGCGGGATATCGCGTCGGCGGCCTCGGATATGTCGGCTGGGTGCCTACCGAACTTGGTCCAATCGTTGCTCCGACCGGTGAGAACGGTGGCACGCACAATAAGAAGTTCTACCGTCTCGGTCTCGAGACCAGTCTGAACTTCGGGACCTTCAACGTGCGCGGCCTGTTCCTCCACGGTACTGATGATGGCGCTATCAATCCGAGCTCGGATCCCCATATGGGCGATTACAAGTATAATGGGGGGTTCGTCGAATTGGATCTGGCGGCATTGCCCAATAACCGTTTGCTGGCTTCTACAATGTACAACTGGGTCGAAACGCCTACCCGTGACCGCGAGAGCCGCATCAGGGCATTCTCGTTTCTATTGCGATATTATCTGGGCGACTGGACGGCGGTGAATGTTGCGCTTCATGCCGAGTACACGCACAGGCAAACAGGAATAGAAGATAAATTGCAAGAGGACCAATTTACTGTTCTCGTCGACTTTGATTTTTAGCGCCGCTGACTGCAGCGCGCGCTCTTAGGTCTTGCAGGCGCCTCCAAGGATTGGAATCCGCGCCACTGTCAAGACAGCGTCTCCTGGAGCGAGTCATTCCGGCTCGCTCCTGCGATTTTCGGTGTCACCGGAGTCGAAAATTCTTTTTCCCTCAACGAAACAATTCCCGACAACCCTCGTAATGATAGACAGTTAAATTCAGTCATCTTTGGGAGGATAGTTGATGCGCAGACTGTTACTGTTGCCAATTGCACTGATATTTTTTCAAACCGAACATCTTCTCGCCGAGTCAGGACGACTCTACGGCAAATTATTCACCACCGACAATGAAGTTTTCGAGGGCTGGATCCGCTGGGATAAGAACGAGGCCTATTGGGATGATCTCATTGACGGCACCTGCGAACTGAAGTCTCAAGCGGATACCAAAACCAAATCGGGACGACATTATCGCAACCGTGACCGCCGCACGACGATCAGCATCTTTGGACTGAAGTTTGGCGATGAGGGTTCGGTGTTGGAGCTGGGTGGTTCGTCTACCTGCCAGCTTGCCTTCGGTCATATTCGCACGCTTCAGAATGAAGGCGACGGGGAGGCAACTTTGCTGCTCAAATCAGGGAGCGAAGTCACCTTCTCGGCCAGTTCCGATCTCGGATCGTCGGTGCGCGAAATCCTGCTTTCTGATATCAAAGAGGGAGACATCTACTTCGATTGGGAAGACATTGAGAAAATCGATTTCCTGAAAGAACCCAAGGACCCCGACGATGGGCTGGAACGCCTCTTCGGCCGCGTCAGTACGCGGCGCGCAGGCGAGTTTACCGGCTGGATCGAATGGGATGTCGACGAAGTTTTCAATAAGGACGATCTCGATGGAGAAGAAGAAGGCGGTCGCACAAGGAAGATCAGCTTTGATCGCATCACCTCCATCGAGAGGCGTTCTTCTACATCGGCGACCATCTTACTGAAGGATGGCAAGGAGATTATCCTCCGCAACTCCAACGACATCAACTCCGAAAACCGCGGCATTATTGTCAAGTCACCCGAGTTCGGCAGAGTCAAGATTGACTGGGCCGATTTCGAGAAGGCGGAGTTCCTGCCTGTGTCCAAGGATAAACTTCCCAAGTACGACGATTTCAACGGCGGCCAGGCGGTTAAGGGCGCGGTGACCACCGAAGACGGCTCCCAGTTTGCCGGCGAGATCGTGTGGGATGACGATGAGCAATTCAGTTGGGAATATCTCAATGGCGAGTACAAAGGCATCGAAATGGACATCCCGTTTTCGGCAATTTCCGCGATCGAGAAAAGCTCTCAGAGCGGCGCGACTATCACCTTGCGCAACGGCAGCAGCTACTTGTTGCGCGGCTCCAACGATGTCGACGAGGACAATCGCGGCATCTTGATCACGGACGATAAAGGTCGCACCGAGCAGGTCGACTGGTATGATTTCGCCAAGTTAGTAGTCAAATAAATCCTCCCGTTCAACCTCACGGGCGCTCGCGACCCACGGGCGCCCGAACGATTTATGTCTTGTCACATCGAACCCGCAAGGCGCGTAACGCCTTACCCCCGGCCCCTCTCCCAAAGGGCAAGGGGAGAACATTCTAAACTAGCGCTTTTTCCCCTCTCCCAGTGGGAGAGGGGTTAGGGGTGAGGGAGCGCGTCGGACTCTAGAGAGATTCCAAATCCGTGAATCTTTTTCCCCTCTCCCAGTGGGAGAGGGGTTAGGGGTGAGGGAGCGCGTGGGAGACAACTGTGCCTGCGATCTTTGAGGGAGCGCCTAGCCATTGCGAATGACTTGACCACCACATATCTTCTGTCAATGCTCGGCCACAAAGACAAACTTCCTCCGTATCTGCTCCAACTTTGTCGAGAGTTCCGCAAGCATCCAACCAACAGTGAGGAAATGCTCTGGCTGTGTCTCCGCAACCGGCAATTGCACGGCATGAAATTCCGCAGACAGCACGCGATCGGCCGATACATCGCTGACTTCTATAGCCACGATAACGGACTTATCATCGAAATCGATGGCGGGATTCACGCCTTGCCCGACAAGGCGGAAATGGATGCTGTTCGCCGGTCCATTCTGGAATCTGGCGGTTACAGAATTCTGCGATTTACTAGTGATCAGGTGGAAAGTAAACTCGAAACCGTGCTTCAACTGATACTCCAGGCGCGTAACCCCTCACCTCCGGCCCCTCTCCCAAGGGGTGAGGGGAGAACATTCTAAACTAGCGCTTTTTCCCCTCTCCCAGTGGGAGAGGGGTTAGGGGTGAGGGAGCGCGCAGGTCAAGTCAATACCAGTCGAGCTGTCAAAGAAGCGAGCTAAAAAGGGGTGAGGGAGCGCATCCGCCATATGAATACCGCGTACTCTTGGAAGGAGCGAGTCGATTAGGCCGGAAAAAAGCGCCTCCAATCACCGGAATCCGCCGCGTTTTGACCACTAACTTCTCGTGACAATTTTCACAATCCGACACAACTTTTATTTGACTCTCGGGGCCTATTACACCATATTATTAGCTAGTAAGATGCCCTCTTCGTGCCGGGTTCTGGCTTTATCCCGGTGGGAAGAAGGCAATTATATTTTTAGGATGCGAGGCATAAAGCCTATGAGCATTAGCCAGCTTGCGCGTGAAATTGCCGAATCACCGACTCTGAAGCTGAATGAAGAGGCGCAAGACCTGCGTGACCGCGGCGAAGCCGTCATTCATCTGGGCGCAGGAGAACCGAAAAGCAAAATTCCTTTCGAGGCCATGCTGAGTTGCGCCGCCCAGCTTGCTACTGCGGAAGTTCGCTACACTCCGACCGAGGGCATCGGCTCGCTGCGCAAGGCGATTATCCGCTACATGGAAGAGAACTACAACAAGGTCATCGGGCAAAGACAACGTCATCGTCTCCAACGGCGCCAAACAGGCACTGTCGGCAGTGCTGACGACGATCATCAACCCGCTCGATGAAGTGATCATTCTCGCGCCGTACTGGGTGAGCTATCCGGAAATGGTCAAGATGGTTTACGGCAAACCGGTGATTGTCACGCCGGGGGATGGCCGATTTCAGCCCGAGCTTGATGATGTCACCGACATGGTCAGTTCGTACACCAAGGCGATCATCGTCAACAGCCCGAACAATCCTTCCGGCGCGGTCTATACAGCCGACTTCATCGGCGAGTCTGGTCGAGTATTGCGAGAAGAAGGGCATCTACTCTGATCATGGATGACATCTATCACAAGCTGGTCTTTCCGCCGGCGCAATGGACGCCGTGCTACAAATACTCCAAGGTTGATCATCAATCAGTCGAAATTGATCGTGATCAACGGCGTGTCGAAACTCTACGCCATGACCGGCTATCGCATCGGCTGGACGATTGCCAGCAAGCAGATCGTCGACACGATGGTGAACGTGCAGGCGCAGACGACATCCTGTCCGCCGCTGTTGTCGCAGGTTGCCGCAGTCGGCGCGCTGACCGGTCTGCAGAGTGGCGTCGAAGAGCTTGCGTCTGACGCTGGAAAACAACCGCAATGTGATGGTTCAGGAACTGAAGGCCTTCGACGGCGTGAAACTGATTCCGCCGGACGGCACCTTCTATTCGCTCCCCGATTTCCGCGCTTACAGCAACGATTCGGTCAAGCTGTCCAAGATGCTGCTTGAGAAAGTATGGTCGTGGCGGTTCCGGGCAAGGAATTCGGCATGGAAGGGCATTTGCGTTTGAGCTACTGCACGTACGGTCAAAGATATCATGGAGGGGGTCGCGCGCATCAAATGGGCGCTCGATCCGAATTCTCCCAACGAAATCTACATTGGCGACCGCAAGCTTGTGAGGGACTGGCAATGATCGGCAATATCTGGAATATAAAGACACCGGCTCATGAAATCGCCAAAGAACGCGCCAGCGAATTCAAGCTGAGCAATCACGGCCTGACCAATCTCGGCGTCGTCTATTGGAATCTGACACTCCGCGGCGCTTTATGGCGAGGCGCTGTTCCGTCGCGAAGGCAGCTTTGGCGCACATGGGACCGCTGGTGGTCAACACCGGCAAACACACGGCACGCGCCGCCAATGACAAATTCATCGTCAGCGAAGCAACCACCGAGGACAACATCTGGTGGGGACAATACAACCGTCCGTTCAGCGCCGACAGATTCTCCGGCGTCTACGACGCGGTTGCAGGCCTATCTGCAAGGACGCGATCTGTTCGTGCAGGACTGCTATGTCGGCGCCGATCCGAATTACCAAATGCCGATTCGCGTGATCACCGAATTCGCCTGGCATTCGCTGTTTGCCCGCAACATGTTCATCAAGATTGACGAGCTCGACGAGCTGAAGCGCCTCACGTCCCGATTTCACGATCATCTCGATTCCGTCATTCCAGGCGATGCCTTCGATCGACGGCACGCTGACGCCGACGTTCATTCTGCTCAACTTCGAGCAGCGCCTGGTGATCATCGGCGGCACCGGCTACGGCGGCGAGATCAAGAAATCGGCCTTCACGATTCTGAATTACCTGCTGCCGCTGCAGGGCATCATGTCGATGCACTGCTCCGCCAACGTCGGCAAAGATGGTGATATCGGCGTTGTTCTTCGGTCTCTCCGGCACCGGCAAGACCACGCTGTCGGCCGATCCGCGCCGTCATCTGATCGGCGACGACGAGCATGGCTGGAGCGATGAGGGCGTGTTCAATTTCGAAGGTGGCTGCTACGCAAAGGCGATCAACCTGTCGGCGACGGCGGAACCGGAAATCTATGCCTGCACGCGCCGGTTCGGAACGATTCTCGAAAACGTCATTATGGATCCCGTCACGCGCCAGCTTGATCTCGACGATGACGAACGCACCGAAAACACGCGCATCTCCTATCCGCTGGAATACATCGACAACGCGCTGCCGGAAAAGCGCGCCGGGCATCCGAAGAATATCATCATGCTGACTTGCGACGCGAGTGGTGTGATGCCGCCGATCGCGCGGTTGACGCCCGATCAGGCGCTGTATCATTTTATCTCCGGCTACACGGCGAAGGTCTCCGGCACCGAAATCGATATGGGCAAGGAACCGGAAATCACTTTCTCGGCCTGTTTTGGCGCGCCGTTTATGGTGCATCATCCGGCCTACTATGCCGACCTGCTCAAGAAGCAAGATCCAGCGCCACAATGTCAACTGCTGGCTGGTCAATACCGGCTGGGTCGGCGGACAGTATGGTGTCGGACGACGCATCAGTATCAAACACACTCGCGCGCTGCTCGAAGCCGCATTGACCGGACAATTGGACAATGTCGAGTACTACAAAGACGAAGTGTTCGGATTACAATGTTCCCAAGACCTGTCCGAACGTGCCGATGATGTCCTCTATCCGTGCAAGAGTTGGCCCGACAAGAAGGCCTACGATCAGAAGTACAAGCAACTGGCGTCGCTCTATCGCGAGAACTTCAAGAAGTACGCCGACGGCTGCCCACCGGAAGTCTGCGCCTGCGGACCGACGAAGTAGTCTAGCCCCTTTGGGCAGAAGTGACCTGCTGATTATCCGAATCACTGCTGCTCAGCATCCAAATCCCGCGTCAAATCCGCGCCGTCAGGAACCCTTTCCTGACGGTGTCTTGTATTTATGCAGAAAAGGGTTGACATTGCACATCATAGCTTGCATCCTGCTTGCGGGGGTTAGACGAAATATCCGAAACAAAGAAAGTACTTGGAACGGAAGCGGTTTTGGCAAACACGACCCTTCTCAAAACGGAGGCACTAGGTGAGTGACTTGAAATCTCGCAAGTGGGAGCAGGCTGCAGCGCAGGTTGAATTCAAAGCGGACATTATGAATACGCATCTAAGAACAGTTACCGATCCGGCTTTCCTCACAAGCTACTGTAAAGGTGGGGGAAGTCACAGCAGACGGGCGGCGTTTAGATGTGTAAGGTGCGGCGAGATGGTACCTCTCGAAAAGTGTTCGAACTGCGGTTCGCTCGCTTACAAAGCAGGATATAGTGCGCAGGGTGTGGGGGGAGTATTCTGTCTCAAGTGTGAGTATGGGTTCGTCTCATGGACGTGCGGCTCCTGCGGAACGAAAAATCCGGTCATGAATTCAATTCACACAGAGAGGTAGGTCCTTCGGATCTGATTTAATTTGTACCCCACCCAAAGCCAGCGACGGGTGGATTTTCGTCGCCCGGATTCTGGAAACTCCGGTGCAGGCTGTTGGTAAGATAGTTAAAGAACTAATCACTGGTTCGATGACATAAAGGGCTAGGCAACGCGAGCCAAGGGAGGCCGCTGAATATGATCAAGTTGTTCATGCTGACTTGCGCAATAACCATCCTGAGCGCACCTGCGCTGCTTGGTTCCTCAAATTGCGAGCAGAAATTTACCATAGTCGGAAAGTCCACGGGCGTTGATGGCGTACTCCTGTGGCAATTGTACGTAAATGGCGAATGTGAATACTCAGAGAGCTATTGTCTATTCCTCGGTGGCGAACATGCGTACGAAATGAAGGCCGGTGGCGCTGCGAAGGAAGTCTTCGACCGCTTTCTGGCTGGCACGCCGAAGGAAGAGCCGCTGGTCATCGCCGAGGAAGGAGGCACTTATGTCCTAAGAGACTCAGCAACAGTTGCGCCTCCAAGGCCCGACTCTACCTTCGATCGTAAGTTTAATAAGGTAGTCAACGAAGGCGGGAGCGGAGCATTGGATTGGTACAGGGCCTGTCCGGTCTATTGTAGCGACTATCCCGTATTTCGGGGCGTCGAAGCAAACCTCGTGTACGAATTCAAAGGCGGCCTGTACAAGAACTACACTTTTTCTCAAGTACTATACTTTCCGTCGAGCGGGTATCTCGTGATTGTGACTGATCAGCCGTTGCGGGCTGTAGGTTCTGACACTATGGATGGGTTGTTGGTCTACCAACTGACTAAGAAGGGGGCGCAAGAATGATTCGCCGGCTGTTTTACGCATCGTTTCTGTTGTTCCTGCTGAATATCTCAGCTCCGGCTCAGACAAAGCCGCCAAGTGATCAGGTGTTCACTTTGTTCGATAAGACCGAGGGGAGAACTTGTCTCTTCTTCTATCGTGTTGACTGGAACCCAGGTGTCGGCCATGAGTTCAATATTCTATTCATCCTGCCAAGCATAGTGCACGCCTTCAAGTCAGAGACTCTTCTGGGGAATTGGATACCCGACCTTTATAACAATATGAAGATCGAACCATACATTACAGTCACCGATTCGGCCGGAAACTACCGGTTAACGGACTCTCTGACTTTCACGGCGCCACCGCAAGACACGTCGTTTGTGCGTCGTTACCAATCCATGCCGAGGCATGATCTCAAGACCTGGAACTGGGAGTGCACGGAGGGTTGTTATGAATATCCGGTGTTCCGTGGTCCGGAGCCGGGACTAATTCATGTCTCAACTCAAGGTCTATACAAGAACTACCGGATCAAAGAAGTGAGATACTACCCGGCCTCTGGTTATGTGTTCATCCTGACCGATCAGCCGCTACGTGACCAGGAGAACCGCACGATGAACGGTTTCCTCATCTACAGTCTCTGGGATTGGATGTGATTAGTACTGAAAGTAGACCCGCTTCGGTTTTGACCTAGTCAACTCCGTATCATTTACAACTTGTATCCCACCCAAAGGCTTCCGACGGGTGGGATTGTTCGTTTCTGGCTGAGACCTGTGTCCTTAGAATACCTATCGAATGAAGTGCCGTAGCACAAACCCGCTTCGGTTTTGATCGGCGCAACTCCGTATCATTACAAATGCCTAAACGCGCAACCACAAAGAGCAAACCAGCTATGCGCTACGTCGCCCTTCTGCGCGGGATCAATGTCGGCGGCAACAAAGTCATCTCGATGTCAACGCTGTCCAAAATATTCCAGGCCGCCGGATTTACGAATGTCAAGACGGTGCTCGCGAGCGGAAACGTTCTCTTCGATACGACGACAACGGATCGCCGCAAGATCGTCGCGCTATCGAGAGCACAACTTGAGGAAGAATTGGGCTACAGCATTGGCGTGATCGTTCGCAGTCTCGATGAAATACAGAAGCTGCTGAACTTGAATCCCTTTAAGTCGGTCAAAGTCACGCCTAACACGCGACTCTATGTGACCTTTCTCTCCGACAGTCGAACGGACAGCTTCAGCGAAGTAAAGAAGACCTCGACCGCAGATTTCCGCTTCGTATCTGCCACCGACGCGGAAGTCTTCTTCGTGGCCACCGGCGCGGCCGGCAAGGGAACCGCGAAAGCCATGAACATACTTGATCGGTCGTACGGCGCCAACATCACCACCCGCAATTGGAATACGATCGCGAAGCTCCTGAACTCCTATTCTCGCTTCACGACCCTTGTTCCTGCGACGACATCACCAACGCGCGTCCGCTCTTTCGAAAAGATGATCATGATCACGCCGAGAATATTCAAGGCCGGCAATCCGTCCACCAGCCTCAGCAGATTTCTGATCAGGGATTTGGATAGGCCGGGAATCTTGCCGTCTACTGCGGTGACCCTGATACCAACAAACCGCTTACCCAGCGTCGCGCCAAGAATGGCTTCCAGTAGGACGAAGTAGACGAACATCACCGCCAGAAATATCAGGCAGATCGGGTCGCTGATGAACCAACCAACATTCCATGCATGATCGCCCGGCGCCATCAGCCACGCGCCTTTGACGATTCGCGTGATAGGGAAGAACACCGCGCAGAATGACAGGCCGTCAATCGCCAGCGCAACAAAGCGACGGCCGAGACCGGCGTAGATGGGTCGGGTCCCCACAAATGGCTCCTCTCTGATCCTGAGTCAGTACTGATCCCTCAATATAAGCGAAGCAGGTCAAAACCGATTGGGTTTTGACGTTTTCGATCCCCAACGACATCCTTATCCCCGCAATCCCTACCATTCCAGTATTGATTAGCGACCTCTCAGGGCACGTTTAGTGCTTTGCGGAATTTGGAAGCGAGTTATATTACTCAAGCATCGTGTCGGCTGCTACTCGCAGCTCGACCAAGTAGAATGTTCTTGCGGTTACACATCCCGGAGGTTGACACCATGAAACACGCGCTCCTACTTGCTGCAATCATACTGTTCGCGGTCGGTATCGCATCCGCAGAAGTTCCCAAACTTATCAGTTATCAGGGTCGTTTCTCCGACGCGGGCACACCGATCGCTGACGGCAATTATCCTGTGACATTCACGATCTATGATCAACCCACCGATGGTACGGTCCGGTGGACTGAAACCCAGAGCGTGACGATTACCGGCGGTTTGTTCTCGGTGCTGCTCGGTACAGTTAATGCAGTGGATCCAAGTGTGTTCTCCGGAGCCATCCGTTTCCTGGGAGTCAAACTGGGCGATAACGCCGAAATGACCCCACGGCAGCCACTGGTTACGGTTGCTTACGCATTTACTGCTGACAGCGCGCGCACGGTAGGGGACAAGTATGTTAGACTCAGTGGCGATACCATGTCGGGTCCCTTGGAAATGAACGGCGATGGTGGAGTCGCAGTTGCGAGACTATCCACCGAAGTTGGGAGAATTGGCAAGATCGAATTGATGAATGATGGTCACGCGCAAGTGGAAATAAAGGCCAATGCTTCGGCAGGATCGATTACTCTGACGGATTCGCTTGGCAGGGACGAAGTGAGTCTTTTCGGAAACGGCAATGGAGGACAACTCCGGTTGGGTGATGCCACCGGTTCCCCAAAAATCATCCTGGATGGTTCCGGATCAGGCAACGTCATTCTTCCCACGAACTCCATCGATGCGGCGGATATAAAAGACGAGCCGGGGATCGCCTCAATTCAGAGCACGGTCACAGCTACTCTCACCTCATCTGTTGCGGACATTCTGACGGTGACCATTAACATCCCTTCGGACGGCTACATCTCTGTCACCGGAAGAGGCACGGCCTATTTAAGCGGAACAACCGGCATCAACTACGGCTATGTGCAGATCGATGAAACGGCAGGTGGAGCGGTCGCCGCTCCCTACTACGCAGTGTTCGGTGGCAGCGCGATGTGGACGACCTCCAGTACCTACTGGCCGTTCGTGGTGACGCGCGTTTACAGCAAAGCCAGCTCTGGTTCCTACACGTTTCGGCTCGAGGGACGCACCAGCGGCACCCAGGGGAGCGGGGCCGTCATCGAAATTCGCAACACCATGTTGGAGGCGATCTTCATTCCGACCGCCTATTGATCGCTTGGTCCTGAGTCCCTCAAGCGAACGAATTGGCAATAATGGCTTTGCCATTTGTAAGATTGGCGTCGATATTGTCTCTGGAAACACAGCCAGGAGCAGACAAATGGACTTCTTTAACGCCTATGAAGACTCGCACATGGCCGACGCCTACGCCCGGCTTGAATTTCCCGGCACCTATTATCTCGCATTTCGCGATCTGCCGGCGATAATCTCTCAGCATGTGTCTGGAAACCGTGCCATGGATTTCGGCTGTGGGGCAGGGCGGTCAACGAGATTTCTGGTCAAGCTCGGGTTCACCGCTTTCGGAGTGGACATCTCAGCAGATATGCTCAATAAGGCAAAGGAATTGGATCCGACCGGTGATTACCGTTTGCTCGGAGAAGATGAATTCATTCGCTTTGGCGATCACTCATTTGATCTGATCTTGTCTGCTTTCACTTTCGACAACATCCCGACAGGCGAAAAGAAGTCTGCCATCATGAAAGAGATTCGCCGAATGCTGACACCTGATGGTAAGTTCGTGAACCTCGTTTCCGACCCGCAAATCTACCTCCACGAGTGGGCATCATTTTCCTCCAGGGATTTTCCCGAGAACCACCAGGCACAATGCGGCGACATCGTGAAGATCATCAATACCGACATCGACGACCGCCGACCGGTGGACGACATACTATGGCCAGACGAGGATTATCGCAGGGTGTATCGCGAAGCCGGACTTGATGTCGTCGAAATGCTGAAGCCGCTGGCGCGTGAGGATGAGCCCTATGAGTGGGTCAATGAAACGCACATGAATCCCTGGGTCATCTACGTCCTACAGCACTCGCACTAAGTGTCACGGTGTTGGCGCATGTAACGAACTACCGATTACACGGTGTGCAGCGGTCGTCCCGCAATCAATGCGTCCCGCAAGCCCTGCTGCAGCTTGAGATATTCCGAATCGGGCTCTGCTCCAAGAGCATCCAGCGTC
Organism: uncultured bacterium; assembly: GCA_963726455.1. Lineage (GTDB taxonomy): Bacteria > Zixibacteria > MSB-5A5 > CAIYYT01 > CAIYYT01 > CAIYYT01. The sequence goes on along the minus strand of CAVSCK010000004.1, from coordinate 673,633 downwards.
TTGCTGAAGAAACACCGCGCTGCCGCCGCAAACGTAATGTCCGAAATTGTGGTGTCACTGAACCCCTGGGCGCGCAGACGATTGATATCGTCCAAAGTAATCTCGCTCGCCTCACCGGCCACTTTCTCGGCAAATCTCATCATCTCGATTTCCGCTTCCGACAGATTTGCTTTGGTATAGTCTTGCGCCAGGACAATCATTTCCTCGGTGCTGAAGAAATTCTTACGGAGAACCTCTCCGTGCGCAAGCAGTCAGTAATCGCATCTGAGCTTGCGCGCCGCAGCGAATGTCACCAGTTCATACTGCCTTAATCGCAAATTGCCGCGAACGGTGGCGATCAATTTGCGCCAGGCATCCAGCACCTCCGGCCGATGGCTGAATACTATCATATGGTTGGGAACGTGCCCCGAGGATTGCCGTTCCTTGTCGTAGATTTCGTGCAGCAACCCTTGCGCCTGATCCTCTGATGTCGTTTCAATGTAGGCCATGAGATCAACCTCCTTCGAGTGAACTTGTTTCTGCTCATGTTGGTACGTAGCGAAATTCACCCGACGAAATACCGATTTGGGCCAATCCCGGCGCAAAAAAAGAGGACACATTCGCATGTGTCCTCAGTAATTCAATTTGAATGTCGGTGAAATCTTATTCCTGTCCGATCAGCACGCCACCATACTTTATGATCAAATCTTTTGACGGCTTATCGAGCGAAGCCACTGCCAGACTCCCCTGAAATTGTGCGAGGGCCTTTGCTTGTTTATCTGTCAGCGTCTTCAAGGAGTTCATCTGCAGAATAGCGCCCGGGAAATAGCCAAGTGATTTTGCCTGCAAGTCGCTTATCGACTTCAATGCGTTGAGGTCGAGCTCAAATGCTTTGGATTTGCCCAGCCACTTGGTCGTCTCATCATCCAGGGTAGTTAATCCATTCAGACTTAGCACACCTGCCGCCCGTGACGCGAACTTGCGCGAATACTCGGGATCGTCCTGAAATGCCCTCGGAATGAATTTGCCTTTGTATCGGCTCATCAGCTTTGCCTGCTCAACCGAGAGAGTTGTGAGACCGTCCAGTGATAGGTTGACTTCATTCTCAGCCAGCAATTTCACCTGATTGTCGGTGATGGTGGTGACGCCGTTTAACCACAGAACTTCCCACGCCTCCTGAACACCGCCGAGAGCGACCTTGATTGACTTACAGTTTATGAGAGCTTTCGTCTGATCATCAGTAAGCGCCTTGATCGTTATCCAATCGGCTTGTTTGTTCGACTTGATGACCTTCTGGAATTCTTCGGGCGACAGTGGCTGCGGAGCTGCCGCTTCTTCTGCCTGCAGCGCAATTGCGCCCAGCATGAAGAATGCGACAACAGTCAGGATCAAATGAAAGCTTTGTTTACGAATAATCATGTGCATGTGATTTCCTCCAATGTTTTTACACGAATCTGGGAGGTTGAGTTGCAATGTCAAGAAGAATATAACGGTCGATGAGAGGTAGGGGGACACGACAACGTTCTTAGACAGATCATCCGGGCTATGCCGCGGTGAAGGCACAAAAAAAGCCGCGGTGTTTCTTGACCACGGCTTTCGTCTGTGTATTGGTGAAACTCTCGGTGTTACTTCTTCCTCCGAACGTAAGTTGCAACACCTGTGAGCCCGATTCCGAGCAGAGTCAGCATTCCCGGCTCCGGAACAGTGTTCGGAGGAGTGGTCGATGTGGTTACGCAGAGCTGAACGCCATCGTTGTAGTAATGACAATCCGCATCGAACCCGAATCCGAATCTGCCGTTAGCCGCATAGGTATTCAGCGTCGGCAGCAGTCCCAGGGCACCGAGATCGTACGCCAGATTGGCTTTGTGTAAGGCGTCGCCATAGGGATCCGACCAGGTCGAAATCCAAGGCGTACCGGCAAAGTGATCGCCACCACCCTCGTTATCAAATCCGCTCGTCACACCAAGGGTCGGGTTATCGAGCAAATGAATGTAGAGAGAATCTACTTCATGAGTCCAATCCCAAATGTGGTTGATTCTGAGAGTGGCTCCGGTGATGTACTCACTGGTATGAGTCCAGTTGATTCCCCAGGAATAGTACCTGGTATGATCCAAGTCTCCCAAATCCGAGGGTACCGGCGCAAACGAGTACGTGGCTGCGTTCGCAGCAACCGCAAACGCGACGACAAGCATGAATGCAGTCAATAAGACCTTTTTCATCGTTCGATTGATCCTTTCTGACAGGCTCAAGCTGTCCTTAAGTGAATAATTACGAAGATATGGTCCCGCAACTCTTGTGCCAGAACGGAACAAGCGGCCTTGCGTGATGCATTCCTAACAGACACGTACACAGGCAGTTCAGGTGATGTATGAATCTTGCACTTTACGCCAGATGACGGTATTTTTGCGGCTAAGCTGCTGTCTGTCCAGTATGCCGACGGAGGGCGAAGGCGTCGAACTAGCTCAGTACACTAACGGGTTGAACTACGAAGCGTTAGGATTGGAGGGTTGGTGTAAGGATTTTCGACCGGCAAAGCCGGCACGATTTATCTCGTTTACATGATCGCGGCGTACTTGCACCATGTTTGCACAGTTGACGCACGATGATTCAATCGGTGAAAGCAGATTCTGTTACTCCGCTTTGACGGCCAAGAATTTATTTTTCTAGAGTGTTGAATCGTCTATTTTGCCCTCCGCAATAGGGACAGCCAAATGAGAAGCTTCTTCCAATTCAGCAAATTTCAAACGGGGTACCGCCAGGAAACTATCGCCGGAGTCACGACCTTCCTGACAATGGCTTACATTATTATCGTGAACCCTGCCATCCTGGAGGTCGCTGGAATTCCTCGGGGCGCCTCTATGACAGCGACTATTCTCGCGGCGGTGATCGGAACTATCGTGATGGCGCTATACGCCAACCGGCCGATCGCGATTGCACCCTATATGGGAGAGAACGCCTTTGTCGCCTTTACGGTGGTCAAAGTGATGGGCTTTCCCTGGCAGACCGCATTGGCGGCGGTTTTCTTTGCCGGAGTCCTTTTCATCCTGCTGACCGTGACGAAACTGCGCACCAAAGTCGCCGAGGCGATACCTTTGTCGCTCAAGCACAGCTTTGCCGTCGGCATCGGAATCTTTCTCGCCTTTATCGGCCTTAACGAGACTGGAATTGTCCGGCTTGGCGTTCCCGGTGCGCCAGTGTCGGTGGGCAATCTCGGCGAGGCGAGGGCCCTGCTGTCGTTGTTTGGGGTCTTGGTAATTGCCGTTCTACTGGCTCTCAAGGTTCGCGGAGCAATCTTGATAGGAATCGTTGCCACCGGCGTATTCTCTGTCTTAGTCGGAGCAACGCCACCTCCGTCGCAACTAGTTAGTCTGCCTCCTGATATCTCACCGATTCTCTTCAAGATCGACTTTGCCGGCGCATTCACCGCGGCAGGAATCGCCGTAGTTATCATGATCTTCGTGATGGCACTGGTTGACACAATCGGCACCTTGATCGGACTATCTTCCCGCGCCAACTTGCTGGATGACAAGGGAAATCTGCCCGATATCGAAAAGCCGATGCTGGCCGATGCCATTGCAACCACGGCAGCGCCGCTCCTTGGCACTACCACGACCGGCGCTTACATCGAGTCGGCAACGGGAATCGAGGAAGGGGGACGTACAGGTTTTACCGCGCTCGTAGTCGCCGCGCTATTTTTGCTCTCCCTGTTTGTCGCGCCGCTTCTGACTTCGCTCGGTCCGGAGTCTTATGGCCCGGCATGCATTATTGTCGGGGCCTTCATGATTTCGTCAGTGCGAAAGGTCAACTTCGATGACTACACCGAGTTAGTCCCGGCGTTTCTCACAATTATCCTCATGAGTTTCACCTTCAATATCGGAATCGGCATGACAGCCGGCTTTGTCACGTGGCCGCTGCTCAAGTTGTTCACCGGCCGTTTCAGGGAAGTCAGCCTGATGCAGTGGATATTGTTCCTTCTATCGGCTGTCTTCTACATCGTCCATCCGTATTGAGATAGCCGGAGACGCATTCGCCACCGTGGTTCGGTAAAGCAATTGTCGAGCCAGCACCACATAGAATCCGTTTGTGGCCCAGAGTTCTTCGACTGAACTTTTTGCTCACGGACACGTCATCAACCCCGAGTTTGCTCTAGTGGCATTAAGCCACAGAAATCGGTCGAATGGCCGGTCAGTACTTTTTTCTTGCGAGTTTTTATAGAACTTTTGTAAAAATCTCGAAAGGGTGTCGACGAAATCGCGTATAAGATTTTAGACAGCTGGGCGAACGACTAACCGTCCAGAGGCGCATTCGGTACTGACCGCCAACTTCACTCAGGTCGCTTTGCGGGAGCGGCTGCGTGACAAGCCAACGGTAATAGATTTTATACTTGATCCGATTAAGATTCATTCGGATATTGTATCGCCCCGCTTAGGTGTCGGTTCCTCTCGCTAACACCGATACGCAACGTTTAACTCGAACGGAAACCAACTGGTTGTATGGGTAGACAAAATCATATTGAGAGCTGCACGGAGGATAGCGGTATGAGCACAATTTTAGTCTACAGTGACGACACTCGTTTCGGCAAGAAATGTGCCAGCGAGTTGAAATCTGAGGGGTATGTTCCGTACGTTGTTTCATCGGAAGAAGGGGTTGTCGATTTCCTCAATAATCGTTCGGCCGTGGATCTGGTGATTCTGAATGAAGTCGGCGAAAAACCGGGCGCACATCACCTGCTGGAGATCCTCCGCAGCTTGAAACCGCAAATGTCGGTGATCATGACGTCTGAAACCTTCGACTTTTGGAATGATTTTTCTACCTGGCTCGCCGACGCTTGCCTGGTGTCGACTCCGGACCTTGCGGAACTCAAAGAAACCGTCAAGACACTGCTTAGCAGTCACATCGTATCGCGGGATCAAACCGGCGCCGCTCAGTATTCGGTTGATTGGGCATAACCGGATGATCAGAAGTTTGGTGGCCCTGTAAAGGCGAACGCGGTCGAGACCCAGACTCGACCGCGTTTTCTTTTGTGTACAGATTTTGATAATCGTCCCCCGAACCTATTGCTTCGTGTGCGTGATCTCCATCGATGGTTTGTAGGTCTTGCCATCATAAGATTCCTCGAAACTCATAATGAGCGATCTCTTGTCGGGCATCCGCTGAGTCATGCGCATGTACACATCCTTGCCCTGGTACTTGTCGACGCCGGTATAGACGATGGCGCCGGTGGAGTCCTTCGACCCTTGCCAGAAGCTGGGATTTCCCATCATGCTTTCGAGCCAATAAGTCTGATACCTGCCGAGTTCACGGTTGAACGCAATCACCATAATGCCGTTCATCGCCATGCCGCCGAACTCACCTGAAAAATGCCCTATGATGCCGCAACTATCCAGAACATACTCGTATTTGGCACTGCCGACCGACTCTGCCCACACCGGTTGCGATGGGTCCATTTTATACTTGATCATTGTTTTCCATTCACCCGTCATATCCGACAGTTGCTTGATCTGTTTGGATGCTCCCATTTCCGGCATCGCCGGTGCCGTCGGTTTCTTGGTTACGACGCCCGTTTGTGCCGGTGCGGTTGCGGCCCAGCAAATCAAGGCGCAGGCGATTATCAGTCGTAGAGTCGGTTTCATAAATCTTCCTCCTGTGTTCCTCTGGCTAAGGATTACTTCATCTTTCAACCATGAAGTAAGCTAATGCCATCCTCCGGAGCAATCACATTCACGGCAGGCGCGAATTACTACCCGGACGAATCAAGCGGCACATTTTCAGAGACTTCTCTGCAAAAAGCATTTGCGAAGTATGTTTAACAATCTACGTTCTCATTCGATCTTGCGTATACGCAAAGGAAAGTGTTAACCTAAATCCCAAAGTGAGGATTTGTTTATGGCAGCCAAAGGCAAGAGAGACATTAAGAGAGAGACGAAAAAGAAACCGTCGAAGAAACCCAAGAAGTAATAGCCAATCTTCGCTAAGCGACATCTGGGCGAATCGTCACGGCCTCGTTCCGTGCTGTTCGCCCTTTTCATTTCCTTCCATTTGACCACGAGATATCCCGCCGAAAGAAAAAGAGGCGCGGTCATCGTGACCGCGCCTCGAAATTCAAGATTGTCGTCGTCCTAAGGACAATGCGGAGTCTGTCCGCCGGCGAAAATGTAATTTATCAGGAATACTACGTCCGAGATGTCAATGTTTCCGCTGCAATCGGCATCGCCTCGCACCGTCGGGTTGGGCGTTGGTCCGTTCGCAAAAATGTAATTGATGATATACACGGCGTCCGAAATGTCAATGTGGCCGTCAGCGTTCGCGTCGCCACAGATCGCCGTTTGCTGTTGCTTGTTTATGACGTGAATGTAGTCGCGGGTCTCGGATTGCGCCGGTACACTGCTATCGGTCATTTCCAGCGTGTAGTAGAAAGTCGCAGCATACGTTGGTGTCCCCGTTATCGTACCGACCGTGTCACCGTTGAACGTGAGACCGTAAGGTAAATCTCCGCCGAGCATGGTCCAGTGATACGGCGGCGTACCGCCCAGTGCCTCCAATTGCCAGAAATAGGGGCTGTTTACCTCGCCATTCGGCGGCGCTACCGTTACAATTCGCATTCCGAAGGGAATCGTCTGAACCGTCCGCAATATCCATTCCTGCTGATCGAGGACGATACTAGTAAGTGAATCCGGGAAATGCAGATCGTAAAGCTGGCCTTTGCCTTCATTCCAAATCGTCGTATCGAGCGTGCCGCCGGTTCTGATGAATTTTGTCTTGATCGGCATCTTGAAGTAGGTCCCGCCGGTCTGGGTCTGCTCGATGAACACGTACACGTTGAATCCGCCCAATGCCGACGTATCCCGCTGGCACTGCCACGTGATCTGGTAATCCGGTTGGCCGTCGCCATAAATCCACTCGTGGAAGAACCAGTACATATCGGTGCCGACCCGCGACGAAACGAAGTTCGAGAAATCCTCGGTTGTCAGCGAATTGAACCGGTATTGGGAGTTGCCGTATTCTCTCAGCACTCGGAAGAAGGTGGTATCACCCAGGACTCCCCGCAACATATGCAGTACCCACGAGCCCTTGTTATAGGACAGGTTGTTGTCAAAGATGTCGTCCGTCTGCAGGTTCTCAACAAAGACAGTCCCAGGGCCAAGATATTTCTGCGTCTGCATATAATTGAGGTATGTGGTCAGTGAACCGCCGGCATTGGCCTCAAAAAACAGGGCTTCGCCATAGGAGGCGAAACCCTCGTTGAGCCAGACATGATTGAAGGTCTTGCAGGTAATCATGTCGCCGAACCATTGGTGGGCGGTCTCGTGGGCAATTACCCAGTCGTTATAGAAAGTCGGATTGTAGAACGTGCAAGTCTGGTGTTCCATCGCTCCGCCCCAGCCGAAATGGGCACTGCCCGCTTTCTCCGTATAGAACGGGTAGGTGCCGAATTTGTCGCTGAGTCTCGTGAGCACCGGTGGCATCCAGGTTTCGAATGACGCCTTGGCGGCGCCGGCATTCGGCAGGGTGTAGGTTACGACCGGCATATTGATCGAGTTGTACGTCCAGATCTGTTGCCCGTTCACGAAATTAGCGCAGGCAAACGCCACCAGATACGTGGCAATCGGATATTTGTGCTTATAGTGGACCAGCTTTCTGCCGGTACCATTTGCCACGTCGGTAATGATGATACCGTTCGAGGCCACCTTATATGAAGAGGGGTAATCTACATAGATGTCAACCGAGTCTGGCTTATCCAAGGGATAGTCTTTGCATGGCCACCAATTACGCGATCCGAACGGCTCGCAGTTTGTGTAACACATCTGGTAACCGTAAACGCTGCCAAAGAACATCCCCAGTGTGCCGTCGAAATAGGGAGCCCCGTGATAATATACCGCCATATCGAATTCGGCATTCAGGGCGTAAGGAGAGGGTGTCGTTATGGTCAGTATGCCCGCAGCCCGGCTATACGAGGCCGGCGTACTGCCGAATCTCACGGAGTCGACGGTCAGTTGATCGTGCAGATTGAGATCGATCGAATTTAGCGCTGCAATATTTGAGCGAATCTTGTAGTCAACGTGCCCCTGAATCGTGTAAGTGCTGAAATCGATCTTAACGTTGATGCCGTAATACCGAACGTCGTAATCGGCCTGATTGCCGTCGATCAGGACATTGCGCATTGCCAGCCGCTCTTTAATGGCGAGATCCTGTCCCGCCTTCTCGGCTGTATAGAATTTGTGGCGATCTGCCTTCAGCTCTTGAATGTCCTGCGGGCTGAGGTTGTTGTAGTCGTAGGTCTTTTCCTGTGCGATCGCCGTAACCGTGAATGCCAGGAAAATCGATAGCAAAAGAAACATGCGGGGCATTGGTCCTCCACTGGCCAGATATCCGTTGCTTCGAATTCGACCTGTCAAATCATCGGTGCAGCTATGACTTAGACGAACCAAGCTCGGTGATATCAAATGACGCAGACCATCTTTTTTACTTCCCCGGTGAGGGGGAGCGGGTAAGTAAAGCGATAAGGGTTCTCAGACTAATAAGGCCGCCCGACACTATCGAGCCGACCCATATCCGCCTTCACACAGGCAGAAGTACCCCACATGTTACTCAATTCTTGGAAATTGTCAAGACTTCGTCCAAAACGGGGAAGTCGATGCCTCGCTGGCCCAACTATTCCTTCAATTCCGCCTGTTCATTTCAAGTTTCTGTCAGCGTTGTCGATAGCATGAATAAGAAGGCGCACCAAACCTAAGACCGCCTGCTATTAGAACTTACGTCGTACCGTCCTGAAACGAAGGGATGTCGAATTGCTATCGCTACTTGAGAAGCAGATGGAACTGCTCGAGCGCAAGCTCTTTGAACTCGAAAACCGGATCGAAGACCAATCGGCGCGCCTGAACGATGTCGCCACGATGGGGCTGATGATTACCTCCCTGGTTGACATCGAACAAGTGCTGTCCGCCATGATGGACATGGCTACGCGGATGGTGGGGGGCGAAGTCGGCTGCATTATGCTCCAGGAACGCGACCGGCTGCAGACAAAAATCTCCTGGGGCATAGATGACCGCACGATCAACGTCGATCAAGCTCGAAAACGACGTCGATATCGCCACCTGGACGTTTCGCACCGGCGAATCCATAGTCATAAATGATTTCCCCGAAGCCAAGGCGCACGGAGGGATGATCAACGCCATCATCGCAGTGCCGGTGGCGACGCACGAAAAACAACTGGGTGTTCTAATTATTATCAACAAGACCACCGGCGGCGGATTCGAGGAAGAGGACAAGCAATCGCTCGAAACTCTCGTACGTTTTGCCGCCGTGGCAATCGAGAACGCCAACCTGCTCAAGGAGCGCCTTACCCGCCAGAAACTTGAACAAGAGCTAATGCTGGCGCGGCTGGTACAGCAGGCGCTGTTGCCCTCGAAATTCGAGACCTTGGACTGCGCTACTATTGCCGCCTCGTACCTGCCCGCTGGACAAGTGGGCGGCGACTACTACGACGTCATTCGCCTTTCGCCTCATGAATTCGTGACCATCGTGGGCGACGTCAGTAACAAGGGCATGCCTGCAGCTCTCATGATGACGGCGGTGAGGTCGGTATTCCGGATGGAAGCCGGCAAGAACGTCGAAATCGACCAGATGATTACCGACCTGAACGCCTTCCTGTGCGACCAGGTGCTGAAGACGGAAAACATGTTCATTTCGGTGGCGTATGCCTATTTCAACCTGAACTCGATGACCTGCGCCTATGTCAACGCCGGGCACCTTCCGCCCATTCTAATTCGCAAAGAGACAGGCGAAATCAGTCTCTGGAAGACCGGGGGCACCGTGCTCGGGCAGTTCCCCAGCTTCCTCTATAAGTCGGAGACCGTGCCGCTGTCGCCGGGGGATAAAATACTCTTCTACACGGACGGCATCACCGAATGCGAGGACAAGGAAGGGAAGATGTACGCCCGGGAACGGCTCACGGAATTCGTCTTGCGCAATGCCGACAAAGAGCCGTCCGAATTTGTCGACCTGCTGATGAAAGAAATCGAAAACTTCAAAGGGGATCAGTCGGCGCCACAGAGTGATGACATCACGACGCTGCTGATTGAGATCAAGTGATGAAGCAGGAACATCGAATAACGATCGCCCCGGTCAAGGACCATTTCAGCCGCTGCTACGTGGCGGCCATGGAAATTGCCTCGCGGCTGGGACTGCCGACGGAGGACACCTTCCACTTCGCCGTCTGTGTTTCAGAAGCGTACACTAATGCCTATCTCCACGGTAACAAGAAGGATCCCGCTAAGGAGCGTAAACCTGATCTTCACCTGGGACGAAAACGAGGTTTGCGTGGATGTCGAAGATCAGGGAACCAGCGGTCGCAACGCCATCCCCTTGGAAACTCTTCGCCCAGATATCGAAACGGAAAAAAGTGGCGGCCGTGGTATAGGTATCATCAAGAAATTTGCCGATAAACTGGAAATAGAGGAACGACTAGAAGGGGGTCTGCGGGTAAGCATCACCTTCCGGTTGCGCGGGCAGAAAACACGTACTGTCGTTCAACGATAAGTGTCACACGGAGGAGTCAATGGAAATCAGAACAACAGAAAATGAGGGCTTCATTACGCTGAGTCTGAAGGGGCGTCTTGATTTTGCCAGTTCATCCAACTTGAAAGAAGAGATTCTCAAGCGCGTCGCGCAGGGTAAGAATCGAATCATCCTGAATCTCGGACAGATCGACTTTATCAACAGCTCCGGCCTCGGTACGCTGGTTTCAATTCTTAAAGAAGTCCGCCTGGCCAAAGGCCGTCTGGTCCTTTCGAATCTGGCCAGTTACGTTGAAGAGATCTTCGAGATCACTCAACTGTCGCACATCTTCGAAATTTACCCGAGCGAAGCGGAGGCGCAGGAGTCCTTGACCGCTGCGCGGGTGAAAGTAAGCTAACGACCAATGTCGAGAGGATCAGACATGAGCGGTGACAGCATGTTGTTGGAGCAATTGCTGGAGAAACTATCGAGCGCCGACGCATTTGATCGCGAAGAGGCCATCGGGGAGTTGAGCAAGTTTGATGATGTTCAGGCCGACGCGGCGCTGGTCACCGCATTGGAAGATCCCGACAAAGGTATTCGCGAATCAGCCGCGGAAGCAATTATCAGCAGGCGCTCACCCGATGCCGCAAAGTTTCTCTGCTGCTATTTATCCAATGAAAATATTGGAACGCGCAATCTGGCGGCGGAACTTCTCACGGCACTGGGAAACCAGGCCGTCCCGGCTCTGGCCGAAAGCGTTGATGATCCCGACCACGACGTCCGCAAATTTGCCGTCGACATCCTTGGTGCGATACGCGATAGCTCGGCAACACCGGTTGTCGTCAAGGCGCTGTCAGACACAAGTCTGAATGTTGTTTGTTCGGCTGCCGAGACACTTGGTTTGCTGGGCAATCCAGCCGCGGTCGAACCATTGATAACGACCTACAACAATCACAGCGAAGCCAGGCCACAGGTAGTCGAAGCGCTCGGCAAGATCGGCGATCATCGCGCCTTACCTCAACTGGTTAAGGCGCTCGATGATACGGATCCGGTCGTCGTGTTCACGGCTGTCGAAGCTATGGGTAACATGAAGAGCCGCGACGTGGAACCGTACCTGCGCAAGCTGCTGACGCGGGATGATGACGCCTTGCAAGAGGCCGTCGTGAGCTCCCTCATAAAGCTGGCGCGTGCCACAGATCATTCCGTGCTCGAAGACCTGCCGGCAACGCAACTACTCGGTTGTCTGACCAAGGCGGTCAAAACCGGCGACAAGCAGACCAAACTGTTTGCGCTCGAAGAGCTGCGCTCCTGGGAAACCCCGACCGCGATCGACCTGATGCTTCACGCGCTTGCCGATTCAGACGAAGAGGTATGTCTTAAGGCGAAGGAAGTTCTGACGGTTACCGCCACGGCTGCGACCGAGAAAATCTCACTTGCGCTAACGAAGGCATCTCAGGCGATGACCTGCAATCTGCTCGACATGATTGCCGCCACCGGAAACTCTCACTTCGTACGTGACGTTCTGCCGCTGGTGGACAATTCCGATGAATCGGTGCGCGAACGGGTGGCATCTACACTTGGCAAGATCGGTGAAACGCCGGTCATTCCGATTCTGGTGAAACTAACGACCGATCACGTCGGACACGTTCGTTCGGCCGCCTTCAAGGCGATCGGCTGGATCGGGGGCGAACAGGCACTTGATCCTTTGTTTTCCGGATTGGATGATCCGTATCCTGATGTTCGTCAGGCCGCCCTCGGCGCTATCGTCCTCAGTCCTACCTCTGAGGTCATTGCGCGGTTGCGCGCTGATCTCCATCACAAACTGCCGATGCGCCAGATAATGGCCGCCCAGGCATTGGGGTGGATCGGTGAGACCAGCGTGGTCGAACCGCTTATCGACGCACTCAACCATCCGGAATGGGAAATTCGCAAATCGGCTGTCGAGTCGCTGGGACGGATCGCCGAAAAATCTGCGATTGAACATATCAAGACAATGCTCAATGACGAGGAAGCCCAGGTTCGCAAGGCGGCACTGGATGCGATCGTAGCAATTGCCGGCCCTGATGCGCATGACGCAATTCTCTGCTTGTTAAACGATGAGGATCTGTGGGTCAGGTTCTATGTTCTTAACATCCTCGGCAAGATCGGCACTCAGGATACAATCAATCATGTCATTCCATTCCTGACCGATGAAAACGACGTGTTGCGCGTGGCTGCGGCCAAGGCGCTTTCAAAGCTGCATGATAAACGGGCGCTGCCGTTCCTGCGAAGCACAGCGCGCGACCGTAACCCCGACGTTGTCGGGGCCGTCAACGAAGCAATCGCCAAAATCGAGGAAGAGGTAATATAATGGAAAGTCCAAAGATTCTCATTGTCGACGATGAGTTGCTCATTCGCGACCTACTTTATGATTACTTCCTCTCGAAGAATTACTCCATAATGACCGCCAACAACGCCGACGAGGCGCTGGAGATCGCTGAGCAGCATCCCGATTTCGATGTGGTTCTCACCGATATCAAAATGGGCGGAATCGACGGCTTGCAGCTTGTCGAAGATCTCCGTCACAATATCCCGAATTTGCCGGTGATCGTCATGACGGCCTTTCCCTCCGTAGAGACCGCCGTTGACGCCCTGCGCAAACGTGCATACGACTATATTACCAAACCGTTCAATATCAACAGACTCTTCGCTGTGGTCGAGTCTGCGACCAAAGAATACGCCCGCCTTAAGCAAGTACACGCACAGGAGGTTGCTCATGAAGAGTAAGCTGCTCGTGGTGGATGATGAGTTGTTTGTGAGGGAATTGCTCGCGGAATACTTTACCAAGATGAACTACGAAGTACGAACCGCCGGTTCGGCAGCCGAAGCTCTTCGTTTGGTGGGGACAGAAAGTTTTAATGCCGCGCTCGTCGATTTGCGGATGCCCGATGGCTCCGGTATCGATCTGCTGTATCGCTTGAAAACAATTGCGGACGATCTGTCCGTTATAATGATGACCGGCTATCCTACCGTGGATACTACGGTGAGCGCCTTGCGCGCCGGCGCCCACGATTTTGTCGTCAAGCCATTCCGGCTTAAAGAACTTGATGGCACCGTGAAGAGCGCTGTGGCCGCTCAACAACATTATCTCGAAGTCAGGCAGTTGCGCGAACGCGTCACGGAACTCGAAACGCGTGTCTCCGGCTTGAAAAAACGGGAGGAACGGGAGACGGCCGAAAGGACAACGCGCCGTTTTACGATCATTGAAAAAGGATCCGACAACAGCTCCTACCAATTGGAGCAGCCGGTACTGGCCGCGGCGAGTCGTCGTCGAAATAATCTCACGCGCGAAACCCCAACATATGATGAAGTGGAAACTTCCCGGCACGAGTTCCGGGGGCAGGCGATCACGCTGATGGAAGAAACGAGTTAATGCAACCGACGAGTATGGTGGGACAGCCGAGATATGCTGCAATCTGAAAACTTGAGTCTTGAACTCAGCCTGGAGGATTTCATCGCGTTTCGCGATTTTATCCACGAAAAAAGCGGAATCTTCTTCGCCGAGAATAAAAAATATCTGGTCGAGAACCGACTCACCAAGCGCATGGCGACCGTGGGGCTAAGTTCCTTCCGCGACTATTTCTATCAAGTCAAATACGACACGTCGCTGAAGGAATTCAACATGCTGATGAATCTGGTGACGACCAACGAAACTTCGTTCTATCGCAATCCGCCTCAATTGGCCTGTTTCCAGGAAGAAGTTCTGCCGGCCATTATCGAACAAAAGAAGCGGAGCGGCCAGCCCAAACGACTGCGCATCTGGTCGGCGGGATGTTCCACGGGCGAGGAGCCCTACACGATCGGCATGATTCTGCTGGAAGTCCTGGGTGAACATAACGACTGGAATATCGAAATCATCGCCAACGACATTTCCGAAAACGTGCTCTACGCGGCCCGAAAGGCCTCCTACGGCGAGATGTCACTTCGTACCACGCCTCCTTATATCGTCAGCAAATATTTCGTCCGCGAAGCTGATAAGTATTGCGTCACCGAAAACGTAAAGCGGCTGGTCAAATTCTCACACCTCAATCTTGTTGATCGGCGCAAAATGGCGCAAATGACGGAGATGGATTTCGTCTTCTGCCGCAACGTGATGATATATTTTTCCGACGAGGTCAAGAAGCAAATAGTCAAGGCATTCTACTCCGGGCTGAAATCGGGGGGATACTTGTTCATCGGTCATGCCGAATCGCTGCATGGAATCAGCAAGGCCTTCAAGCTGGTCTATTTCAAGAACGGCCTGGTCTATTTCCGTGAACCATCCGGTGTGGCTCCGATAGAAGCACCGGTGGCAACCACCCCTGCAAGAGCTACTGTAATGGCGCCGACGGCCGCAGTGAGTACGACTACGCAGGCCGCCCGTGACATTTCGGGAAGCAACGCCGCGACCTTAGAGAAATTGAAAAAGATACAAGAGCTTTTGGCGAGCACGAAAAAGTAGGACAGTGAGAAGGAATAGGTAGAATATGAGCCATAGAATTCTGGTAGTAGACGATTCACCTACTTTGGTAAAATTTGTGTCCTATAGTCTCAAGTCCAGCGGTTATGAAGTGGTTGGCGCCTGTGATGGTATGGATGCCCTCGAGAAGATTTCGAATCTCGAAACCGATATCGATCTGGTCATCACCGATCTGAACATGCCCAACATCGATGGCTATGAACTGATAGCGACTCTGCGTCACAACGACAAATTCACCGAAGTCCCGATCATCATTCTCTCGTCGGAGGAGGGCGATATGGACAGGCAGAAGGGTGAGGAAGTCGGCGCAACTTCATATCTGGTCAAGCCGTTCAAGTCGTCAGTTTTGCTGGCGGAAGTCGCGAGACTGCTGGATTAAGGCCGTAACACAAGGACAGCGAGCAGCAAAGGAATTCAAAGGAGGATTCAGTGTCTTCTATGAAAATACTGGCAGTGGATGATTCACCGACCATGCGCAGGATTATTGTCAACACGCTCAAACGCGCCGGCTACGAGGACGTTACCGAGGCCTCGGACGGCAAGGACGCGCTGGCAAAAATGAAAGTCGAGCAGTTCAACTTCGTCATTACCGACTGGAATATGCCGGAAATGGACGGCCTGACATTCGTGACCCAGGTTCGCAGCGCCGATGAATTCAAGGATACTCCGATCCTTATGGTAACGACTCGCTCTGTTAAGGACGACATTATCGAGGCGATGAAAGCGGGTGTAAACAACTACATCGTCAAGCCGTTTACGCCGGAAACACTCGGCGAGAAAATCAAGCAGGTTCTCAAAGCGGCAGGGAGGAGCTGAGATGGTAGAAAGACTCATGAAGTCGGACGATTCGGTGAAGAACATCCACTCGGAATTGAAACACCTTGCCGATTCTATTAGCCAGATCATCAAGGGCATCAAAGTCGCGCAGGAACCCATTGCCGAATCTCGCAGCAAAGTTCCGCAGGCAGCCGAACAATTGGAGAAGATCAGCCAGCAGACGGAGGTTGCCGCTCATCGCGTGCTCGATATGGTGGAAGCCATTACCGGCCGCGAAGGCGAAATCGAAGCGAGTCTTAAAGAGCTCCGCCGCGTACTGCCGGCCACATATTTCCGGAACAACTCGCGCGTGAAGCGCATTGTCGAAAAGATCAAGACGGACGCGCTGTCCAACCAGAATGACGCCTATGCCATCATGGACGCTCTCCAGTTTCAGGACATCACCACTCAGCAGATGGATCACGCCATCGCGCTGTTGGAACAAGTGGAAAATCGCCTGATGGACGTGCTGGTCAGTCTGCAGTTGGAAGTTGCCCCCGAAGAGGAAACCAAGAGAAAACAGCGGGCCTATGATCCCAATGCCAATTTCTCCAACGATGCTAACATGCAGAGCGAAGTCGACAAGCTCGTAAACAATATGACACTGGACAAACAAAAAAGCTAAGGGAGTTGCCGGTCATGGCGGAAATAGGAACTGAACTGGACAACATGAAGGAGATCATCGACGAGTTCATGGTCGAGGCTGACGAGATCATCGCCAAGCTTGACGAGGACATGGTCCGCCTGGAAAAGAACTCGACTGATCTCGATCTGCTCAACGAAATATTCCGCGCCGCTCATACCATAAAAGGAACTTCGGGTTTCCTCGGTTTCGACCGCCTCTCCGAACTCACTCACAAGATGGAGGACGTCCTAAACAAGCTCCGTAAGGGTGAACTCAAGGTTGATGCAACCATCATGGACACCTTGCTGGAGTCGATTGATACGTTGAAATTCCTGTTGCAGGAAACGCGTACCGGAGGCGACAGCGACATCGATCTGGAGCATATCAAGAGCAAGTTGACTGCCGTTGCCACCGGTCAGACTGCTGCATCATCGCCAAAACCCGAGGCGAAAGACGAAAGCAAATCAAAGAAGATCGAAGCGCCATCCAGCGAAACGGCTGCATCTTCCGCACCGACGGCTAAGTCTGAGCCGATCGAGGCGTCAGTCACATCCGAGCGCGAGTCCGCGCCGAAGGTTGTCGATATGACGCCGGTGCCGGTTGCGGAAACAAAACCTGCTCCGAAAGCGGATTTTCCAGTAGACGCGCCCAAACCGGAGACCGCCGCGACTCTTGCCAAGCAGATGGCGGAGATGCGCAGAGGCGCCGACCAGACCATACGCGTCGATGTTGACCGCCTCGACAATTTGATGAACATCATGGGCGAGTTGGTACTCGGCCGTAATGCCATGGTACAGCTCACCAATCGCATTACCGGTCGCTACGAGGGCCAGGAGCTGATGGATGACCTGAACCAGGTGGCCACGCAACTGAATTTCGTCACAACAGAATTGCAGATGTCGGTAATGAAAATGCGGATGCTGCCCGTGGGCAAAGTCTTCAACAAATTTCCGCGTGTCGTCCGCGACCTGGCGCGCAGCCAGAACAAAGAAATCGAATTGACTATCTCGGGAGAGGAAACCGAACTCGACAAATCGGTTATTGAAGAGATCGGTGATCCACTCGTTCACCTCATCCGTAATTCCGCCGATCACGGGATTGAATTGCCGGACGAACGCGTTAAGGCCGGAAAATCCAGAGTCGGCAAAATTGAATTGGTCGCCAGCCAGGAAGGTTCGAACATTGTCATCAAGGTAGCCGACGATGGCGCCGGGCTGGATGCCGAACGTATCCGCCAGAAAGCGCTTGAAAAGAAATTGGCAACTGCCGAGGAACTCAGCCGCATGCCGGAGCGTGAACTCTTCAATTTCATATTCCACCCCGGCTTCTCGACGGCTAAAATCGTGACCGACGTTTCCGGCCGCGGAGTCGGCATGGATGTCGTCAAAACCAACATTGAAAAACTAAAAGGAATTATCGATATTGAATCGGCGCGGGGACAGGGCACCGCCATCATTATAAAGCTCCCGTTGACCTTGGCAATCGTCCAGGGATTGTTGGTCGAAGCCAAGGATGAACTGTTCATTCTGCCGCTGGCATCGGTTCTGGAAACCGTGAAGATTGCGCGCACCGATGTCGCGTCGATCAATCGCCGCGAAGTCATTCGTCTGCGAGATACCGTGCTGCCGATCATTGATCTGCATTCAGTCTTCTTCCGGGGCACCAGTGTCATCGACCTGGCGTCCATGAACAGCTCGTACGTTGTCGTGCTCGGACTGGCCGAAAAACGAATCGGCCTTGTGGTCGAGCGGCTGATTGGTCAGGAAGAAGTTGTTATCAAGTCACTCGGTGAATTTCTCGGCAATACGCAGGGTATCGCGGGAGCCACAATTCTGGGGGACGGCAGGGTACGATTGATTGTTGATCCGGTCGGCATTTTTGCCATGACCGTTTAGATTAGCTTCTTCAGATATAGGACTTCTACATGCCTGACAAGATTCGCGTACTCATCGTCGATGATTCCGCCTTCATGCGAAAAGCGATCCAGGTAATGCTGTCGGACGACTCTCAGATCGAAGTCGTCGGCTTTGCCACCAACGGCAAGGAAGGGGTCGAGAAAGCATTCGAACTCAAGCCCGACCTTGTTACCATGGACATCGAAATGCCGCAGCTTGACGGTCTGACCGCACTGCGCATGATCATGGAAAAACAGCCGACACCGGTCATCATGGTCTCGTCGTTAACCTCAGAAGGTGCACAAATCACGCTCGATGCCCTCGACCTTGGCGCCGTTGATTTCATTCCAAAACAGATGTCATTCGTGTCGCTGGATATCGTCAAAATCAAGGCCGAACTGCAGGCCAAGATCAGGCACATACACAGCCGTCGTCGCACTCTGATGGCGCAATATGCGTTGCGAAGAGCCCGCAAAATCGGTCGGCAACCGGTGGCCGGCATGGGTGAAACGACGCCGGCGGCGCCGCACGTCATTACGAAGAAGCACAAATTGATTAAACTCGTATCCATCGGTACGTCAACCGGTGGTCCGCCAGCGCTTCAAACCGTGTTAACGGCTTTGCCACGCAATTTCCCCGTGGGAATAGTCGTCGTCCAGCATATGCCGCCCATGTTTACCAAGTCGCTTGCCGAGCGTTTAAACGGTTTGTGTCAAATCGGGGTCAAAGAAGCCGAGGATGGCGAGCCGATCAGCCCCGGCACTGCATACATCGCTCCCGGAGACAAGCACCTCACGATTCGCAAAAACCTGTCCACGACCACGGCTGTGCTATCCGACAAGCCGGATAACACCATTCACAAACCCTCCGTTGACGTGCTCATGCACTCGGTCGCCGAGGTGCAAGGACACGTTGCTCTGGGAGTTATCATGACCGGCATGGGTTCGGATGGCCTTAACGGGATGCAAGCCATGAAAGTCAGGGGCTCAGACATTATTGCCCAGGACGAGGCATCCTGTGTCGTCTATGGCATGCCGCGCGCGGTCATTGAGGCCGGCATAACCAATACTATCGCGCCGCTAGACCAGATTGCGGCGGAAATAATGGCGTACTTCTAGACCAGTACTTTTTCAGTTTCAGCCGCCCTCGTGCGGCTTTACGAATTATTTTAGTTGAAAACGAATGTTCAATGCGCCTATAATAGGACCAATGGCTAGGGAGAAGCCGGGTGCACCGAGCAAGGAACTTCTGGATTCCGAACAGCTAGCGGTTTTCCGGGAGACTTTTGCGACTTTCAACCACACTATCAAGCGGTTGAATGAGTCGTATGCCGCTTTGCAAGAGCGGTATCAAAAGCTTTCCGACGAACTTACGGCGACCAACGAGAAACTGCGCGCTGTACTCGAACAAAACATCCAGACTACCAATTTCCTTCAAAACGTTCTGGAATCCCTGACCGCCGGTGTAATCACCGTCGATCTCGATGGCCGTATCAACAGCATTAATCGCGCCGGCTGCCGGATTCTACAAGTCAACCACGATAATATCATCACTAGGGAATATGAGCAGCTATTTGAACGTTCTCTGGCAGGCGCCAATTCGCTCTGCCGGCTGCTGGACGGAGGCGAATCCTTCCGCAATCTCGAAAAGGACGTTCAAATCGCCGGCGGCAACATCGTTCCCATTTCTTCTTCCAGTGCGCCCATCACCGACAGCAACGGCTTCACCGTCGGGGCATTGGAAGTCTTTGTTGACCTTTCGGAAGTCAAACGCATGCAGGAAGAAATGGCTCGTGTCAAGAGCTTGGCAGCACTCGGCGAAGTCGCTGCCGTCATTGCGCACGAGGTCCGCAATCCGCTTTCGGGAATTGCCGGATTTGCGGCGCTCTTAAGGGAAGAGCTTGGCGACGACAGCCCGCATGTCAATTATGTCGACAAGATCATTGCGGGCGTGCAGAAGTTGAATCGATCCGTGACATCGTTGCTCGAGTACGCGCGCGACCTCAGGCATCAGCCAAGGCCGGGAGATCTTGGCGCTCTGCTTACCGAGACCATCGACTTCTTCCGCATGGACCTGCACACTCGCAATTCTGCCTCCAAAGTCGAATTGCAGTTGCCCAACCGTCCCGTAATGTGCGCCTTCGACCGCGAGAATTTGGGTGGCGCACTCGTCAATCTGCTTAAGAATGCCGATGAGGCCATGCCGGACGGCGGTACAATAAGCGTCAGCATCACTGCGAAGAAAGAGAAGGTCTTGCTCAGCGTCGCCGATCAGGGAACCAGCATTCCTGCGGACATCCGGGAAAAGATCTTTACTCCTTTCTTCACCACCAGAGAGGGTGGTACCGGCTTGGGATTGGCACTGGTCAAGAAAGTTGTCGACGCACATCAAGGTACGATCGCGGTCGATTCGCATCACGGGGAAGGTTCGGTTTTCCGTATCGAGCTTCCCGCCGGCTAACGCAAACGTAGTGTCCCGACCAGGGTGAGTACAGGGAGCACTGAATCATGAGCGCTATCCAGGAAATTCTCGTCGTTGACGACGACGCGCTGGTAAATGAATTTTTCCAGGCCGTCCTCAAAAAGCTCGGCTACAATGTCACCACCGCATCGACAGGGGAGGAAGGCCTTGCCTGGATCGACCAAAAGGAATTCGACGTAATCCTTTCCGATGTCAAGATGCCCAAGATGAGCGGCATCGATCTCCTGCAACGAGTGAAAGCCGATTGGCCGGAAACCGTCGTAGTAATGATCACCGCCTACGGAACGGTCAAGGACGCCGTTGACGCCATGAAACTCGGCGCTTATGATTATATCCTGAAACCGATTCTCCCGGACGAATTGCAGCTTTGCGTCGCCAAGGCACTCGAGCACCGCCATCTCATTCTGGAAAATCGCATTCTCCGCTCGGAGATTCGCACTCGTTATCAGTTGGGCAACATCGTCGGAGCCGATAAAAAGCTCCTGGGTCTGTTGGACACTTTGTCTTCGGCCGCCAAGTCGCGCGCCACCGTTTTGATAAGGGGAGAGTCAGGCGCCGGCAAGGAATTGATTGCCCGGGCGATCCACTACAATTCTCCGCGGGCAAATGGGCCGTTTGTGACTCTCAATTGCGCTGCGTTGCCGGAAGGTCTGATCGAGTCGGAATTGTTCGGCCACGAGAAGGGCGCCTTTACCAACGCCATCAAACAATCAGCAGGGCGCTTCGAGCTTGCGGATGGCGGAACCCTGTTGCTGGACGAGATCAGCGAAATCCCCACCGGAATTCAGGCAAAGCTCTTGCGCGTCATTCAGGAACGCGAATTTCAGCGCGTCGGTTCGGGAATCAATGTCAAAGTTGATGTCCGATTGGTGGCTACTACCAATAAGAATCTCGAGGATGAGGTCAAAACCGGTCGGTTTCGTGAAGATCTTTACTACCGTCTCAACGTAATACCACTTTATCTGCCCCCTTTGCGCGATCGGCTGGACGATATACCTGCTCTGGTAGATCACTTTATTCGCAAATATAATGACGAGAACCATCGCGACGTCAAGGGCGTCACTGAAAAAGCGATGAAACTGCTCCTGTCCT
Organism: uncultured bacterium; assembly: GCA_963726455.1. Lineage (GTDB taxonomy): Bacteria > Zixibacteria > MSB-5A5 > CAIYYT01 > CAIYYT01 > CAIYYT01. The sequence goes on along the minus strand of CAVSCK010000004.1, from coordinate 651,747 downwards.
ACCATTGGCCGGGTAATGTCCGCGAACTGGAAAACTATATCGAGCGCGGTGTCGTTCTCTCTAAAGACGATCGGATAACTGACGCCGACCTGCCAGGACATCTCGTCCTGGGCAAACTCTCATCCCTGTCAACTACTTCGGGCAATAAGCAAATGACCATCGCCGAAATGGAGAAAGTAATGATCATCGAGACCTTGGAGCGCTGCGGCGGCAACCGCACCAAGGCCTCGGATTGTCTGGGAATATCCTCTCGCACTCTGCGGAATAAGCTCCATGAGTACGGCATGATGGATGCCGCCGATACGGTCGAGGCGGCCGCCGTTGCCGAAGAGGACGCCGTCGAAAAGTGACGTTTCGCGACTGACAAACTCGCATTACCAAATTGCACAAAACCCCCTCTTTCCCGTCTAAACTAACGTCTGTGAGTGGCTTGAAAAATGATTTGACAACCTATTTTGGCGCGCCTATATTGCCTGCCTTGATTTTTGCCATAGGGTTGAACAGAAGGAGAGTGTTCCAATTATGCGAAGTTTAACCGCTAAAGTTGTTCTTATATTCTTGTTGTCGTCAGCGGTAGTGTATTGTCAGGATTTCAATCTCTATCCGTTTTCCACAATCGATTATTCTTTCCTCGGCTCCGGCGCTCGCGCCCGTGGCATGGGCGGCGCTTTTACCGGCGTTGCCGACGATGCTTCGGCCCTGACGTGGAATCCGGCCGGCTTGGTTCAGGTCGACAAAACTCAGGCCTCGATTGCCGGCGTCTATATGCCGTTGCAACTCAAGAGTACAGTCAGCTACGCCCACAATCCCTCATACAATATCAGCAGCACATTTAAGGATCAGAAGCTGAAGCCCAATTTTGCTTCCTTCGTGGCGCCGATTCGTATCAAGGGGCACCCGTTCATGGCATCTGCAACTTACCAATCGTTACAAGATCAGATTAATGACGAGTACACTTCCGATAGCATTTGGTTCTATGGTTCTGCCGAAGGAACTACGTGGCGTGGGCTCGCACCGAAAGATATGCGGAGGACCTACACAGGTGGGCTTGACCAGATCTCTCTGGGTTTTGGTACTGGTCTATACGGAGATTTTTCGATTGGTGGCGGAGTCAATATTTACACGGGTACGACGGAGTCAAATTACTATTCCAATTACACCACTGTCTTGCCTTACGTTTTTGGGCAGGATGTTTTGGATTCGGTTTGGTTCCACGGGATAACCTCCGTCTATGATAAAGCGACCACGAAGGGCGTCAATTTTATTGGTTCCCTGTTCTATAAGAAGGACAAATTTCGTGCCGGCGTAACCATCAAGTCTCCTTTTCAGATGGTCACGGACCATGACTTGATTCGTCGAGATACAGTTTATGACAAGCAACTCCACACTCCCGGAGGGGGAAACCCGGTGGCCTTCAACCCGACGTTGTTCCGGGGCAAGACGAAAATTCAGATTCCCTTGGAAGGCGCCATTGGATTGTCTTATCAGGTCACGCCAAGTCTGGTGTTAGCCGGTGACGTCGATTACGCCAAGTATGCCAACACTTCTTATTATGTGAGAGCTGAATTCGATTCGGTCAAGGTCCGCCAGGGTATTAACAGTCTTGATTCAATAAATACCTTCACGCTGCCCGGTTCGATGTATTTCGAAGTTCCCGCCCACGGCACCTTTTACAACAGCGCGGGCAAGCTGATCGAAGTCTTCAATTCGTTTGACCTGGCTCTGGAAAACAGTATGCAAGTGCGGTTTGGTGGCGAATATTCGGTGAAGAGTTCGTACGGCACGATTCCAGTTCGCGCCGGCTTCCGGTTGGTGCAGGGGCCGTATCGCGAGGTGTCTGAGGTGAAGCGCGATAACGACGGTCAGCCGATCGGCTTCGTGCTTGGAAAGAAGGTCTCCAATACAGTGCTCACATTCGGCACCGGCATTCACTGGCGTCAAATCTGGCTCGATTTTGCCATGGAGTATGCTAAGCAGAAGCAGACGGAAACCGGCGCCACTATTTGGGGCAACTATTCTACTGAGAAGGCGCGCAACTTGCCGTCATTCACATTGAATTTCACTGGCTTCTTCTAGAATCGCGCGGCTTAACAGCGTAAGTTAATTCACGGGCGGAACCTTTCAGAGGTTCCGCCCCTTTCATTTTGCATGAAAAAACTGTTGATAGCGGCGCAAGAATCATTATCTTGTAGATTCTTCGTGACGAAAGTCACTGTTGGATACTGTTTTAGTCAGGAGAATGAGGTTAGATGACACATCAGAAAAGAATCACCAAGCAGCAGATGAAGGAAGACCAGTTCATTACCACCGTGTTCAAGACCCGCGAGTGGGCCGAGGAAAATCTCAATACCCTCTTGATCGCGGCCGGCGTCTTGGTGATTGTCGTGGTAGCTATTTGGTTCTTTGTGTCGCAATCCTCCCGTAAGGACACTGACGCCTTCGATCTGCTCGGTCGCGCCGAAGTCGAAATGCGCAATAATCAGGGTCAGGTCGCTGCCATCGATTTTCAAAAGGTTATTGATGATTACGGTGGTTCCGCCGCCGCTAAACAGGCCGCGTTCCAACTTGCCAACCTCTATTTCCAAACCAATGACTACGACAAAGCCCAACAGGCATACCGCACATATATCGACAAGTTTGCGATGGATGACGTCTCGAAATACTCTGCCATGGAAGGTATTGCCGCTTCACTTAGCGCCCTCGGCAAGTATAACGAGGCCGCGAAACAGTATCTCGAAGTTGCCCGCGCCGATTCCGGTGCAGTGACAGCCGAAAGTAATTTGTTCGGCGCCGTTGATAATGCCATCAAAGCAGGCGATCAGGCCACAGCCAAGGAAGCTTATGGATACTTGCAGAAGAAGGGAATTACTTCTGAAAAGTTCCGTCTGGCAAAGATCCTGATGATCGAAAAGGGATTTCTCACATACGACCAGGGCGAGTACGAGTAAACGAACCACAGGTGCCGGATGAGAGTCGCTTTCGTCTGGCACATGCACCAACCCTTCTATAAGGATCTCAAGACAGGGGATTATCTTTTGCCGTGGGTGCGTCTACACGGCACCAAAGATTATCTCGACATGCTGTTGCTTCTCGATGAGTTTCCCCACATCAAGCAGACCTTCAACCTGGTGCCGTCTCTTCTTGAACAGATAATCGACTACACAGAACATGACGCCGCTGACAGGCACTTGGCGCTCTCGCGGCTGCGTGCGTCAGAATTGGCCGACGATGAAAAATCTGAAATCGTCGACAATTTCTTTTCGGCGCATTACCCGACCATGATCAAGCCATATCCCCGGTACAACGAGCTGTATCACAAATGCCGTGACAAGGCCGGACGCGGCGGCGTCCACGGCCTGACCGAGCAGGACTATCTTGATCTGCAGTTTTGGTCCAACGCCGTCTGGATCGATCCGACTTTGCGGACGGACAAGCAGATCAAAGCGCTTTATCGCAAGGGCAGGGACTACACGGAGGACGACAAGAACGCCATCTTGAGTCTTCAAATTGATATTCTTGGTCGGATAATTCCGGCTTATCGTGACCGTCGCAGCGCCGGAAAGATCGAGATTTCCTTCTCGCCGTATTATCACCCGATTCTACCCCTTCTTTGCGACACCGAAGCCGCGCGCATGGCGCTGCCCAACATCACTCTGCCGCGCAAGCGCTTCAGTCATCCGGAGGATGCCGAGGTGCAGGTAGCCGGAGCGGTGGAAATGTATCGCAATATTTTCGCGGCCGCTTGTAGCGGCATGTGGCCGTCTGAAGGTTCCGTATCGGAAGACATTCTACCGATTCTCTACAGGCACGGAATCAGGTGGATGGCCAGTGACGAGGAAATCTATTACGCTTCCACGGCAAATTCCGTGTCCAAACAACGCGACCCGGCGCTGCAAGCCGACAGCATCCATCAGCCGTATTTCGTGGGCGCCGACGCTGAGCGCATCGGAATAATGTTCCGTGACCATCGGTTGTCCGACAAAATTGGCTTTGTCTATTCCAACTGGGATGCGGAAAAAGCCGCCGATGATTTCGTCGCCGAACTGCACAAGCTCGCAGTCGGATACGAGAAACAGGGGTTCAATGCACTGGTCTCGGTTATTCTTGATGGCGAAAACGCCTGGGAGTATTATCCCAACGATGGTGTCGATTTCCTGCGCGCTCTATACACCAAGCTGGAAAAAGATAAACTGATTGAGACGGTGCTTCCTTCCGATGTGTTCGCCGCTAACGGGGAAATCAAGCGTCTGCCATTCCTATTTTCGGGCTCCTGGATAAATCACAATTTCCGTGTCTGGATTGGGCACGAGGAAGACAACACGGCCTGGGATCTGCTCGGCGCTACGCGTGACCATCTGGTCGAGTTTCTCAAGGTGCATCCCGACTTCGATAAGGTCAAGTCAGATCAGGCCTGGAAAGAGATTTACATTGCCGAGGGCTCCGACTGGTGCTGGTGGTACGGCGATGAACACCAAACCGCCTTCTTCGAAATGTTCGACTATCTCTTCCGCAAGAATCTTCTCAATGTCTGGGAGATTATCGGTGAGGAGCCGCCTTCGTCACTGACTCAGCCGATTCGCAAGATTGCCAAACTAGCCGGTTTGCATGAACCGACCGACTTTATCACGCCTATGATCGACGGCAGACAAACGGATTACTTTGAATGGTTCGGCGCCGGCAGGGTTGAGTGCCACAAGCTCGGCGGATCCATGCATCGCGCCGACGCCCGAATCCACGAGATCCTTTTTGGCTATGACGATGACCGCGTATATTTCCGTGTTGATTTCGAAAAAGATGCCGTAATTGATTTGCAGACCACGGAGCTGCAATTCGAGCTGGTCTGCGAGGACAAACACATGTTGACTGTCAACAAGACCGGCGCGCATTTTCTGAGGCAAACGTCCGGCGGTTGGGAACCTGTAGCTCTGAAGGTCGAGTCGGGTTGGGATAAGCTGGCGGAGCTGTCAATCCCGCGCGACGCTTCGAAATGCGAGCGGGAAAAGCGCCTTTATTTTGCGGTCAGTCTTAAAGAAAACGAAAAAGTTGTTGAAAGATGGCCGGAAGCCGATTATCTATTTCTCGATCTGCCCAATCGCGGGGAAACACTTTTCTGGCAAGTGTGAGCGAGGAGTGAGTTCATGAAAGATCAGGACATCTCGGATAATCTTGCCAATGGCGGGATTAACGGCGAAGAGACCGGGGAAGAGGGGTATATCCCTCCCAAAGATGAAGAGGCAATGATCGAAGAGGGGAAGGCCGCCGCCATTCTCGGCTACGTGCCGTTCCTTTGTTTCATACCTCTCACCAAAATGCGTGACAATCCGTTTGCATTTCGTCACGGCAAACAAGGGCTGATCTTGCTCTTCATTGAAATCCTGGCTGTCTTCTTCATGTTTGACATTATATCTAACCTGTTCTGGGGAATGCTCCTAATCCTGTCCGTCGGCTGCGCCGTTGCCGGAATTCTCTATTCCATTCAGGGGAAAGAGTTTACGATCCCATTCGTGGGCGATCAGGCCGATAAACTTAAGATTTAAGTTGACTATCCGCTCAAGATTGCGTATATTTTTTGTCTACGATAGCACCGGCCTCAGGTGCTGGTTCTAGAAGTGGATCCGCTATGCAGCGGTATTTTAGTAGTTTTGTGCGGAGGAAACGATGCTGATTTTCAAAAGGCCGTCCGAGACCGAATTTAGACAGGTCAGACGCCTTGCCCAACACTTCCAGCTCGGTCCCGATCTGATGCAGCCCGAAAAGTTCACCATCCTCAAGAGCGACGAGAAGCTCTTGGCATATGGTTGCTTACGGGTTATTGACAATTACGCAGAGATCGAGTGTATCGGAGTTGCTGATGGGCAGCGCGGTAAGGGCTGGGGCAAAATGATCGTTAAGAAGCTGCTCGACACTGGCCCGGAAACGATCTGGCTGGCAACCGACATGCCGAAGTATTTCGAGCAGTTCAACTTTGTGCCCTCAAAACAGGTGCCGCGTGAATTATCCCGCAAGATTATTCCGGCTCCTGAAGGCGCCAAACCCACCGCGCGCAATCGCGTGAAAGCGATGGTCTTCTCGAAGAAGAAGTAGCCCGTACCTCACGGCCGCCACGGGCGTCACCGTTTTTGGTGAACCCATGTCGGGCCTAATGCGGATGCCCTCAGTATACCCCAAAGCTATGCGCCGTCAGGAAAGATTCCTGACGGCGCACTCTTTTGTGTCCGAGCCGGAAGTCATCCGGGAAGGCCGAACGGCTGTCTGCCTCGCATTCTCCCGACCAGAGGATTTGCGTCCTATATTTGGCACGATTTCAAAACCTAAGTGCGAAATTCATTGACTAATAAGACCGAATTAGTTATATATGCGAAACCCAATCGACAACTTGCCCAAACGCCGCGACAAAAAGGAGAAATCTCAGTGAGATTATTTTATCGGCTGACAATTATGATGGCAATGCTTTGTGTTGCCGTCGCGATATCCAGTGTTTTCGCCGCAGTGCCCTTGGTCCTAAATCACCAGGGACGTCTTCTCGATACCACCGACCACCCGATTACCGGAACTTACACAATCATATATCAAATTTACGACGCTGCTGTTGGAGGAACACTGCTTTGGACTGAAAGTCATACGGATGTTCAGGTAGCCGACGGTTTGTTTACGGTCGCGCTGGGTGCTACTACACCTTTGAGTTCGGATCTTCTCACCGGTGGGAGCACGGAAGGTGGAGCCGTCCTTCGCTATCTTCAGATACAGATTGCGGGTCAGTCACCAATTTTGCCCCGTACTCCCTTGTCGGCTGCTCCTTACTCGGTGGTATCCGGCAGCGTCTCCGGCGACATCCAGACCTCCCCGGGCCGAATGACTGCCAACAACTCCTTCGGCTCGAAAAGTATTGCGTTTACTTCTGCTAATGACTCGGCTTCCATCGCCATCGATGAATCGGGCGTGCATGTGGCCAAGATCATTGCCGACAACGACTCAACCAAACTCGAACTCCGGGCCAGGGGCCAGCACACCGCCGTTTTGCTTAATGCCGGCGCCGATGCGACTCGCCTTGTCGAGGGGACGGATGTCAACGGCGACGGCATCCCGGATAACAGCGTCACATCAACCAGCTCAGCCACTATGGCCGCACACGCTATCAACACCAAGGGCACCGGCCCGGCAGGTCGAGCGGTCTCAGCTTCCTCAAGCACTTCCCTGGATGCTGCCCATAGCGTATGCAGCATGGATTTTAATGGCGATGGCATAGTCGACGGGCAAGTCATCTCGTCAGTGGATTCCGGGCAAGCGGGCATCGCCATTGACGAGCCAGGCGTTCACATCGCGAGCCAAATAACTAAGGCCTCTGATGGGACAACCCAGGGCAGCATCGCCATAGATGAAAGCGGCGTTCACATCGCCGACCAGATAACGAAGTCTTCGGACGGGACAGTTCAAGGCAACATTGCGATTGATGAAAGCGGCGTTCACAAGGTCGTCCTAGCTTCCGACGGCAGCGGTTTTTTTGCTGGAAAGGTAGGAGTCGGCAAGACACCTGTTGAGAAAATAGACGTGGATGGTGGCGCGTATTGCGACGGAACCAATTGGGTGAACGCTTCGGACGCCAATTCCAAAGAAAATTTCACTGATATTGATGGCGCCAAATTGCTGCAGGAACTCACGCAACTGGCGATCACCAAGTGGAACTATAAAGGTAATCCGGGCGTCGTACACATCGGCCCAACGGCCCAGGACTTTCAGGCCACATTCGGCGTCGGCAGCGACGGCAAGTCGATCTCGACGATCGATCCGGCCGGCATTGCTCTTGCAGTTGCCAAGGAACTTTCACAGCGATTGAATGACAAGACCAAGAAAATTGATCAACTTGAGGCCGAAGTTCAACAACTCCGCACTATGGTCGAGAAACTTCTTGTCCGAGAAGAAGTAGGGGTAGCCCATGACAAAGATAAGCTTCTCGGCAATGATGTCGGTGATGATAATGATCCTGGCGAGTTGGAACAGCGGCCTGCTCGCGGACGAGCATCTGACTCGATCGGGCGAACAACTCAAGTGGCAAGTCGTTTCCCCGGGCGGTCAGCGGGGCACTTCGGGGACCATGGTGTTGTACAGCACGGTGGGACAGGGTGCAGCGGGTGGAGGCACCAACGGTTCACTTAAGCTGATCGAAGGGTTTGAGCAGAATTTTACCGCGGGAGTCTGTAACAGTTGCGGCGATGCCGATGGCAGCGGCGCGATTGACATTTCCGACGTTGTCTTCTTGATCGCTTACATCTTTTCGGGCGGGACGGCTCCGGCAGATTGTAACGTGCCACACGGCTTCGGCGACGCGAACGGAGATGGCGCCGTTGATATTTCCGATGCGGTGTATTTGATACAATATATCTTCAGTGGAGGCGCGTCACCACACTGCGCATAACAGGCGAATGCGCATTTCGTTTACCCATTTGACTGCCTGGCCGTCGGCAGTGCACTGCCGTAGGAACTGATATTTAAATTCCGCCATTATCGCCGTCAGGAGAGACTCCTGACGGCGCTTTCGTTTGCGCCGCCTCGCCATCCTGTCCGTAATGTTTAGGTTGACATGAAACAGGCGCCGAAGTAGTATCAACGCCGAAAGGAGGTCTCTCCCATATGAAGCATATCGCGAGTTGGATTACGGTCATTATTGTATCGCTGATTCTCTCCTGCGCCACCACCGGTCCGGGCGGGAAGAAATCGTTGATCTTCATCTCTTCCGGAGAAGAGGTCTCACTCGGGCAGGAGTTCGACAAGCAGATTCGGCAGGAGAACAAGATCCTTGCTGACACCGTTTGGCAGGATTACTTCAACGAGATCGGGCAATCGATTGTCAATGTCTGCGATCGCAAGGATATTCAATATCACTTCACCGTTATCGAATCAGATCAAATCAACGCCTTCGCAACGCCCGGCGGCTACGTCTACATTTACACCGGCCTCTTGCGTCACATCAACAACGAAGCAGAACTCGCTGCCGTAACGGGGCATGAGATCAGCCACGTGGTCGCGCGGCATTCGATCAAACGATTGCAGTCGATGTTTGGCCTGACAATTCTAGAGCAGATTGCTTTCGGGAGCAACGCGAGCGCTACAAAAGACGTAGTGAACGCCGGACTCGGTATCGCCATGCAGGGATACTCCCGCTCCAACGAACTTGAGGCAGACAAGTATGGCGTCATCTACATGACAGCAGCCGGCTACAACCCAAAAGGCGCGCTGGAACTATTCGAGATATTGAAATCGTTAGCGCCGGGGACCGAGAATGTCTTTGAAAAATTATCCGCGTCGCATCCTGATACACAGGTCCGCATCGATCAGGTTAATCAAATGATCGCCGCGCAGTTTCAGGCCGATACAACTCGAGTCGAAAATGAGGCGCGATTTGTTAAGTACCGGGATCGATTGCCCAAACCTGCGCCGAAAAAGACTCCGTAAGACAGTTCCTACCGGCTATCTGGACTCTAAATGCTGCTCAATTCCGGTTCTTGCTGACTGTTCAGCAGGGGGACAGCAAAAAGTCCAAAATTTATTTTCAAATTGAATTAGTTATTGTTGACTGGCTTCGCGTCTCTACCATAACTTGTGGTGTAATGGCCGCCAACTCCAACAGGTAGAGTCGGTTGTCTATACTACTTCGGTAACTGGATTTTCCGCGGCTACTGCCGACATAATGTACAGGTGTCCACGGTTTGCACAGATGGTGTTAAGCCGCTCTGCAATAACCTTGTACGTTTAATACGGCCTCGCAGGACAAGGCGTTTGTTCTGAGACGGAACAGCTAGCCGTGATTTACTTCACTTTTTGACGTGACAGTTTGGCTGGCGCATTGGAGTTCGCGCTTTTGGGTGTGCCAGGTAAGCTGTTGAAACACAAAGGAATAGTATTGAACGGAAAACGTTCGACACAAGGAAGACTAATTCCAGGGCAGGGCGGAGCCAGGCGGCATGGAGGTTGCCATTATCTCCGTGAACGTTTTATAACAACATCTTTCACGGGAGTGGTAATCGGATGAGTTGGGTCTTCTTCAGAAAAGTCTTCACATCTTTACTCGTATTCCTCAACATACTTTCCATTCAGTTGATCGCCGGCGAAGGCACTTCGAGCGGCGAATTCCTCAAAATATCGCCTTATTCGCGCGGCGCCGCTGTCGGTGGTGCGTGGGTTGCAGTCGCGGAAGGCGCCGGCGCGCTTTATTACAATCCGGCCGGAATCGGCCGCCGGGGCATTGGCGAGATTTCAGTTTCGCATTCCCAGCTCTATCAGGATCTCAAGCTGGAGAACCTGGGCATCGCTTATCCGCTCGGTAGCGGCTCAGGAATTGGCTTCGGGGTGAATTACCTTGGCTATGGCTCAATTGAGGGCTATGACGTTCAGGGGAACTCCACAGGAGTCCTCAGCGCTTATTCGATGTGCGTCAACGTCGCCTTTTCGCAGCGGCTCACTGACGAAATATCAATTGGAGCAGCGGTTAAGCCGGTCTTCGAGCGATTAGGGTCGTTTTCTGCGCGCACAATAACTGCGGATTTAGGCGTAATTGCCGATTTGGGGCAGTTCTCGCTTGGCGCTCAAATGGCCAACTGGGGTGGCTCGCTGAAGTTCGTAAACGAGCGCGTAGGCCTTCCCAAGACGATCAACGTCGGCGCGGCATACCGCACGCTGGGTGGGGGCTCGATCATCTCCCTGGGGGCCACACGGAGCAATGAAGGCCTGTTCTCAATGGGATCAGGCATCGAATACCATTACAACGGCAATCTGGCTCTGCGCGTGGGCTATAGCTCATCACTACAGAACCAGACCGCTACCTCAGGTGGACTGAGCTTCGGTGTTGGCCTGAATGTCAGTCCTGTCGGCATCGACTACTCGTACCGTCCGTCCTCGTCCTTGGACGGTATCCATCAGATAACGGCTTCTTACCGCTTCGGCAAATAGCAGCCACTTTTTCGCCCTCTCCACAAACACGAAGCTTAGCACGGTCGTACCAATTGTAACACAGTGCTAAGCTTCGGCTTAGTTGACAGAATACACCGAATGTGCAACTAATTGCACGAAATGTGACACGAGAAGTTGACGGCAATAGGGGGATTTGCCAAGGGGAGAAATCTATATCAGGCGGCGACCTGAAGTAACATCTTAAGTTATCGGGATAACCAGCTATTTAAGAGAGAGATAGGAAGGCAGATGCGCGGATGGTGATGGCGTTTGGCATCCCTGTTTCCCGCGCAAATCCGTCTGGCAACGAATTTGCTCTAGACTAGACCTATATAGAGCTGCATGGTACTGGCCAAGTAACCAAGGAGCGACATTTTTATGCGTACCCTCAAAGAGTTGGGACACTCTCAGAAATATCTGAAAGCTGCATCGGCAGCGAGCTACCACTCAGACATAGTTTATGAGGAGCCGCGCTGGAACATCCGGCCTGTTGTTCAGCTTAAGGAAAGCTGGAACATATTTCTGAGAGGGACTAAGTACTTTTTCGGTGAATACGCCGTTTCCAATGCCTTCGTATTTGCGTTCCTGGCTAAGACTAAAAGCCGGAGCATAACCACTAGAAGCTATTTGACACCGATCGATAGAGCACGTTTTGCGTTTAACTGGATTTGTGCGCTGCTGGGATTGATCTGTCTGCTACCGCTGATGGGCCTGGTCGGGTTGGCAATCAAATTTGATTCTCCGGGACCAATCTTCTACAAGCAGCAGCGGGTGGGTGTTAATCGTCGCCGTCAAGCTCGCCGCACTTGCAACGACTGTTTGTTGCGCTGTCGCAGGCAAAGTATTGACAGACGTAAAGAGAATCTTTTCGGCAAGCCGTTCATGGTTTTCAAATTCCGTACTATGGTGGCGGACGCTGAAAAGAGATGCGGGCCGGTTTGGGCGACCAAGAACGATCCGCGCACCACACGCGTCGGCAGATTCCTGCGTAAGACGCGCCTCGATGAACTTCCACAGCTCATCAATGTACTGAGAGGCGAGATGGCCATCGTTGGGCCGCGTCCGGAACGTGCCTTCTTTGTCCAGAAACTGACACAGCAAATTGACACTTATGCACGTCGCCTTGATGTGCTTCCGGGAATTACCGGATTAGCTCAGGTAGAACGTGGGTACGACGGTTCGATAGAAGATGTAAAATCCAAGGTGGATTATGACATCCGTTATATCGAATCGCGCGGTATCCGCAAGGATGTGACGATTATGTTACGTACCGTGGTCGTCATGCTGGGTTCACGCGGCATGTAGCGCTTGCCGCGTCGGGAACCGTCGCGTTATTCCACTTTTTTTGTCAAAAAACTTGCAGTGGCGTTTGAGCAGGAATATATTCCCGCCGATATGAAAAACTTGTATGTGCTTAGAGCAGAACGGATTCTGTCGCTACTGACGGCTTTCTTTTGTCTGTCAGTGGTGGCATTGGCGCAGTCGGCTAACTCTCCGGTAGTGAGTATCACCTCCAGGCCGACCGGTGCTACAGTTATTTTGACCGGCGACTATACAGTGGCCGGTGTTACGCCGACGACCTTCGCCCAGAAGCTTAGCGGAATGTATTCCCTCACCGCGCATCACGAAGGGTACGAGACCTATCATTCGAGTGTTGTCCTGTCCGGCAGGGATGCTATGTCGATTGACATCAAGATGACGCCCAAGACCCGCCTTCGGGCCGCCATGAGATCGTTGATCATTCCCGGTTGGGGACAACGTTATACCGGCAGTCGAACGCGCGGAGCAGTACTGACCGGCGGTGCGGCTGTGGCAGGTGCCGTGGTAGGGATAATGCAACTTCGTTATAGTGACCGCCGGAACAAATATGACGATTTCAACGCGCTCTACAGTCAAACTCGTTCCGTCGAGCAGCGTCAAACAATGCTTCCAAAGCTCTACGCCGTGCAGAAAGACGCGTACGATGCCGAGCGGAATCGCAGCGTCGCGTTGGGGGTACTGGGCGGAATCTGGCTCTACAACCTCCTCGATGCGGTCTTGTTCTTTCCTGACTACGGCATTGATGTGTCCGGAACCAATCTGGGTGTCTATCCAAATCCAGATCTTGACGGCGTTCGCATCGTAGGGACGGTGAGGTTCTGATGAAGAATATTCTCTTACTCATTGTGATATTAGCCGGCGGCCTCCTGATTGCCGGCGGGTGCACGAACCAGATCAGCAAGCCAACTCAGACCAATACGGTAGCTGGAGCGCCTGAAGTTCCGAAGACGGTTCAGACTTTGGTGTCAGACCGTACCGTGATTCTAAGCTGGGAGATTTCTGATCCAAGTTTGATTGCGCGCTATATGATCTATCGTGGTGACACCGGCAGCAGTCATACCGACTTGATAGACTCAACAACTCAGTTGACATTTACGGACGGCGCTCTTCGTAACGGGCTGCGCTATATCTATCAGGTAAGCTCGCTCGGTCTCAATGGACTCGAGAGCAAGCGCTCTACGCCGGTCTCGGCAACTCCTAATATCTTTGCGGTTTCGATATCTTCCGGCGCCAAGTATGTCCGTTCGGTGGACGTATCACTTGGCCTGGTGGCCCCCGGTGGGACGCAACTCGTTAAGATCAGCAACGACTCAACATTCAGCGGTTCGACCTGGCAAGCGTTTTCCGCCAACAGAAATTGGCAGCTTACGCCCGGCGACGGAGTGAAATCTGTTTATGCACGCTTTCGCGATGTGGAAGGTAATGAGACCTCTCACTTCGTACAAGACAGTGTCATTCTCGACACGCGCGCTTCCATCATATCGGTGACCGAAAACTCGAACGGGCAAATACTCCATGCCGGCGATCAGATACATTTTACACTCGACGGCGGCGAGTCGGGGGGAGTGGCCTCCGTCGCAGTCAGTAGTTTGGGCACGATCAACCTGGTTGAAAATGCCGCCCAGAATGGCGTCTATGAAACCGATTACGTGATTCCCGGAGGCGTGAGCGTGGTCCAGGGTACCGTCACGGGCAGCTTTACTGATGCTGCCGGAAATCAGGCGGCAGCAAGAGCGGCGTTGACTTTTGTCACAGTAGCCAATCCGCCCGAGGCAGTGACGCTGTCTGCATTTGTCGTCTCTGAAAGCGAGATTGAACTGGACTGGTCGCGTTCAACTACATCTGATTTCGGCAGCTATCGCCTCTTCAGGTCCGACAGCGCCAATGTTACCACAGGATCCACTTTGCTGACGACACAGACTGATGTCAATTCGACATCGTTCCGAGACAATTCGAGAAAGCCGGCCACAGATTACTATTATGCCGTATTCACGGTTGACAAGGCGGGCCAGAGCGCTCAAAGCAACATCGTCAAGGCGACAACCTTCGCGAATCTGCCTCCTAAAGCCGTGACGTTGTTTGTCACGAATCAGGATTCGACGAGTGTGACTCTCGGCTGGACTCCGAATGACGACAAGGACTTTGCCGCGTATCGGATTTATCGTGCCGCCAGCGCCGGGGTGCCCACGCAACCGGCCAATTTGACAGGCGTGGTCACCGGTCAGAGCACGATTTCGTTTGTCGATAACAATATTGTAAAGGGACAGAAATTCTACTACGTGGTAGTTGTAGTAGACAAGTGGGGCGTGGTTTCGCCAACGTCCAACGAAGTTAACGGTCCAAACCAATAACCGTCGAGGTCGCATGTCAGCGCTGGAGAAACTGAATTTCTTTCTGTCGACTTATGGTCGACTGTTCCTCGCTTTATTTAACGTGCGGCTCTGGCCGCCGTTTCTGTTGTATGTTCTCGTCGGGCTGCTTGCGGTTTGGGGCATCAATTCGATGTTCTCGCCGCTATTGGCATCGTGGCTGATTCCACTTTTGATCTGGTGCACCAATGTCGGCATCACGCACTATCCGCAACACCTCGCATACATGCCCACCGCCTTTCAGTGGATCAATCTGGCGACCTCGCTGTTTATTGAATCACTCCTGACCGGTGCGGCAACGCTAATGTTTCTCGCGTATTATCGCGGCGAGAAACCCAGCTTCGGCGTTGCGGTGAAGTCCGCCTGGAAAGAATACGGCAAGATATTTCTCATCTGGCTCGTCACCGAAGTGGCAGTCATTCTTCTATTCAGATTAATCCCCGGCCTCTTTCGCGAGTACGTGGCCGGTTCGCCGCGGCGCGAATACGCGTTGTCGCTCGGTCTGGCACTCTTGAGCTCGTTGTTGATTGCGCTCTTCATCTATGCCATTCCGTACCTGATGATTCGGAAGCGAAAACTGGGCTCCTGTTTTAGCGGTACCTTTAATTTGTTTTTCCGGAATTTCTTCATGACTTATTTCTTCGTGGCAATTCCGCAGTTCATTATCACCGTGCTGCTCATTCTCCCATTGCAGAGCACGGATACGCTCGTGCGGAAATTCAATCCCGGTTTGATTCTCATATTGATGGTGGCGCTGGTCTTTGTCTCCGCCGTCTCCAGCTTTTTCACCACGGGTTCGATCGTCAGATACTTTCTTGAAGTCTCTGAAGAGTAATGTTCTCGCTATATGACCTTGCCGAGATCGGAGCTTGCTTTGCCGCCTTCTTTACGATGCTGTTCGTGTTGGTACGTAAACCGGTTCATATCTCCGCCCAGCTTTTTGTAGTCACTTGTCTGGCAACTCTCGTCATGTGGGTTGCCTATATCCTGATAATTCCGCGCAACGTCGTCTTGCAAACCTGGCAGCAGGGAATTCTGTCGTCAACACTCTCCGTAACCAGCGCTTTGATGCTGTTATTCATGCTGGTCTTTGCGCGCGAATCGGGTTTGGCGAGCTTGCGCCAGCGCGGTCTGACCGTCTACCTCCTGATCTTCTTGATGGTTGCCGCTGCTGTGGCTTCGTTCTTTTCGCCGCTCTTCCATCTGCAAATCGATCAGACCGAACAGCGATTCATCCACCTGAACACGCTCGGCAAATATTTTCTCGCGGTGTTGATCATCAGTTACACCTTCTGCCTATTCCAACTGGAGAGCACTTTCCGTGCATCCGTTGGACGTTTGCGAAGTGCGTTGTTCAAACCGGCTCTGATACTCGCGTTGCTGTTCGCCGTGCTCTTGATCGCGGCGATGCTGGGACTACTATATGCCCGCATCGATTTCGTGAGTATTCAGGCCGCCGCGCTGGTGTCGATCGGAGCTCTCGTGCTCGTGTCACGTTTTCTTGTCTTCGAAGAGATCACCGGCCAGCGAGTCGTAATCTCCCGCGAAGCCGTCTACTCATCGGTAGCGGTGCTGCTGGTGGGCGCTTACCTCGTGATGCTCGGTGGGGCAGTGTGGTTGCTGATTTCGCTCGGAGGTTCGCCGAAAGTATTCTTTTCGGTGCTTGCCGCCTTCATGCTGATTTTGGCTTTTGTGGCGCTCTTCTTTTCGAGTTCGATCAAGGCGCGCTGGCGTGGACTGGTCGACCGGTCAATCTATTCCGGCAAACTGGACCTGCTCACTGATCTGTCAACTTTCGCGGAGGATGTCGGCGCTGCGACCGACAAACGTGAAATGTTCGATTGCATCGTGAGCGTGCTGGAAAAGAAATGCCAGATGAGCGATATCGTAATCGCCCTCAAGGGAGACCGTCGCGGCGAATTCGATCTTGGCTATCCCTCGCGTGACCAGCGTACCGTCTTACTGCCGTCGGTGGAGGATTGGTTGTTCCGCGCGGGCCGCATGCTTTCCCGCGAGGAAATTCGCCCGTTTCTGGGGGACTGCTCGCCCGACGAAAGCCGGTTTCTTGACTCCGAAGCGATCGAATTCCTGATTCCGCTATTGGCTCGCAAAGAACTGGTCGGCTTCATCAGTTGCCGTTCGGCAACCGCCATGACCTCCGACGTGCGTTTTCTTATCGATTCCATATCGCACCAGCTTGCGCTGTCATTATTGTCGGCGAGTCAGTCGGAAGCATTGCTTGAGACCAGGGAATTGGCGTCGTTCACCAAGGTCTCGTCGTTTGTGATTCACGACGTCAAGAACTTGATTTCCATGCTGTCGATGATCCTGCAAAATGCCGAAACCAGATTTGGTGACCCGCGCTTCCAGCAGGTGACGATCGACACCCTGCGAGGAGCGCAGGAGCGCATGAAACGAATGATCGGGCGGCTCACTTCGCCGGCGAAAGAGGCCGCGATGCCGCTATCCGATTGCGATCTCAAGCAGGTTGTGTTAGATTTGATTGAGGAAATGAAGTTGTCTGGACAGCATAAGATTGCGGTCAAACTTGATCTCGGCGACCTGCCGGCCGTCAAGAGTAACCCGGAGCGTCTGAAAAGTGTTTTGTCGAATCTCGTAATTAACGCCATCGAGGCGATGCCCGGCGGGGGAGAGCTGCACTTGGGTGCCGCGGTCGAAGATGGCGGAGTGGTCTTAACCGTGCGCGACACCGGAGTCGGCATGACGCCCGATTTCATCCGTGATAAGCTGTTCCGGCCCTTCCAGACGAGTAAGTCCAGCGGCCTTGGAATCGGACTATTCCAGTCCAAGGAACTTGTCGAACAAATGGGAGGCGCTTTGACAGTCAGCTCCAGAGTGGGTGAAGGAACCTGTTTCAAAATGAGACTGAAATCAGCATGACTGAACATAAAGCTAAGATCCTGATCGTTGATGATGAAGACGGCATCCGCAACCTGCTGTCGATGGCACTGGAATCCGAATACGTTGTCTGCACTGCCGGCACTGCGGATGAAGCCATTTCCCAGGCGCGGGAGAATCGCCCGCAGGTGGTGCTGCTCGATATCGCCCTGTCGCCATATGGAGGTAGTCAGGAAGGGCTGGAAATATTGCCGCAGCTTCTCGAACTTGACCCCAAGGTAAAAGTCGTGATGGTGACGGGGAACACCGAGCACGCCAACGCCCTGGCCGCGATTCGCGCCGGCGCTATTGATTTCTACGCCAAGCCGATTGATCTGTCCGATCTCAAGGTAATCGTCGATCGTGCGGCATATATCCGGAAGCTCGAAGACGAGAATCAACAGCTCAGTGAGACAGTGGAGCCGTACACCGGGTTTTCCAACATCATCGGGCATTCGCCGCGGATGCTCAAAGTATTTCGCCTGGTGGAGACGGTCGCGCGGACGCCGTACACTGTCCTGATCGCCGGGGAGTCGGGAACCGGCAAAGAGCTGATCGCCAAAGCTATTCACAGCCGTTCGGACCGCGCGGAGAAGGCGTTTGTGACGATCAACTGCGGGGCAATTCCGGAGACGCTACTGGAATCCGAATTGTTCGGGCATGAAAAGGGCGCCTTCACGGACGCCTTTACTCAGAAGATCGGCAAGTTTGAATTGGCTGACAAAGGGACGTTGTTCCTGGACGAAATAGGGGAGCTGTCGCTGGCGCTGCAGGTCAAGCTGTTGCGCTTCCTGCAGGATCGAATTATCGAGCGCGTTGGCGGCAAGACGGTCATTCCACTTGATGTCAGAGTGATCGCCGCTACGAATCGCTCGCTTACCGAGGAAGTCGAAAAGAAGCGTTTCCGCGAGGATCTGTATTACCGCCTGACAGTCATTAACGTTGATCTGCCGCCGTTGCGTGAACGCGAGGACGACATCGCCATCATCGGCAATTACCTGCTGGGCGTCTACGCCGCCGAGAATAACAAAGCCAATCTCAGCTTCGGACCCTCGGCGCTGCAACGCATGCGCTCGTACGACTGGCCGGGCAATATTCGCGAGCTGGAAAACCGGATTAAACGCGCAGTGATTCTCTCGTCCACCAACCGCCTGACTGCTGAAGACCTCGGTTTTGAGGGTTCGGCGGCGAATGGCCAGAAATCGTTGCAGGAAGTGCGCGAGGAAGCCGAGTCGAATCACATCCGCGCCGCTCTAATACGAAACAACTGGAACGTCTCCAAGGCCGCCCGCGACCTCGGTACCAGCCGGACAACGCTTTACGATCTGCTAGAGAAGTACAAAATCTCCAAAGACAAGTAAATAAACACCCTCTCTTCGCCGATTATTACTGATGAGAGGAGTAATATGAAAAGCATTCTGCTAGTCGACGACGACAGGAGTTTAAGCGAGACCCTCGTGGAACTCGTAGATCCCAAGGAGTATCATGTCGATATTCTGGCGGATGCCCCGGGTACCGTCGACTTCATTAAATCCAAGAGCCCGGATGTCGTACTCCTCGACGTCAACCTGCCGTCCGGATCCGGGTTGGATCTGCTCAGGGAAATCAAGGGCATCGCCGACTCTCCGCCGGTGATTATTATCAGCGGCTACGTTTCTACTGACAACGCGATGGAAGCGATGAAAGAGGGCGCTTACGAATACGTTACCAAGCCGTTCCAGATCGAGCGGCTGCTGGTCACGATCAACAAGGCAACGGAAGAACTGCATGCCTCAACGTTGGCGCACCACGAAACACGGCCCGAAATGCATCGGACGTCACTGCCCGACTCGCTCGGCGAAATGCCCGAGACCTATCGCGAAATCGTCGGTTCGTCAGAGGAAATCGTCGAGATCGCCAAGATGATCGGTCGCGTCGCCAAGTCGGATGCGGCAGTATTGATTTTCGGCGAATCGGGAACGGGCAAGGAACTGGTCGCGCGGGCCATACATCGCAACTCGAATCGCTCTGACAAAGTATTCCTCTCGGTCAATTGCGCCGCGCTCACGGAAACGCTGCTGGAGTCCGAGCTGTTCGGACATGAAAAAGGCGCTTTCACCAATGCCTACTCGCGCAAACTCGGCAAATTCGAATTAGCCAATGGCGGCACGATCTTCCTCGATGAAATCGCCGACACCTCAATGGCCACTCAAAGCAAGCTCTTGCGCATGTTGCAGGAGCAGGAATTCGAAAGGGTAGGGGGGGAGCAGACAATTAAAGTCAATGTCCGCGTCATCGCTGCTACGAACAAGAGTCTCGTCTCGGCGATCAAGGACGGCAAATTCCGTATCGACCTGTTCTATCGCCTGAAAGTTGTTTCGATCTATCTGCCGTCGTTGCGTGAACGCCGCGATGACATCTCGCTGCTGGCAAATCATTTTCTGCAGATTTATAACAAGGCCACCGGCAAACACATCGAGGGCATTACATCCGATGCCATGAAGCTCCTCCTCAGGTACCCCTGGCCGGGAAACGTTCGCGAGCTGGAAAACACGATTCAGACGGCCGTTGTTATGAGCAAGAATCGGGCGTTGGATGTCGACGACCTGCCGATCGTTAAAGACCGCCGCGAGCTGGTCAAGATCGACTTCGATGAATTGAAGGATAATTACTACCAGATGTTCCGCCGCCTGTTGGAACCGATCTACGGCAAGATCTACACGAGTTCCAACGGACAGATTTACGCCCATATCCAGGAAGCTTTCGAAAAGGCCGTCATCGGCCTGACGCTCCAGCACCTGAACAACAATCAGGTCAAGGCCGCCGAGTCGCTCGGCATCTCCCGCAATACCCTTCGCGATCGCATCGATCGCTACGGCATAAAGTAATTCGGCCGTTCGTTTCCTTACAAAATCACTTGTCACATCATTCACCTCCAGTAAATTTCTCCCGTCGCAAGTTTCACATTTGCGACCGTTAGTGACTATACTATGAATAGAAAATGGAGGAGCAGGCGATGGAACAGGAATGCAAGTGTGGCGCCGTGCTGGAATTGGAACCACACGAAGTGTCCTCGGAGATGTACCATTGTCCCCAGTGCGGTAA
This sequence comes from uncultured bacterium, assembly GCA_963726455.1. Lineage (GTDB taxonomy): Bacteria > Zixibacteria > MSB-5A5 > CAIYYT01 > CAIYYT01 > CAIYYT01. The sequence continues at coordinate 631,132 of CAVSCK010000004.1, read as the reverse complement.
GTCAAGAAGGCTGAAGTATAGCGGGCACCCCAAGCCGGTCATCGCGGTACTCCTCAGCATTGTCTGTCCCGGCGTGGGACACCTCTACGCCGGCGGATATGCTCTCGCCATTTCGGCGATGTGTTCCGGTATTCTGCTTTCGAATCTGATCATGGCGGCGTTCGTATACTGGAAGGCCGCGCCCTTCAATATTATGCTTCCCATGCTCACCGGAGCGGTATTCACGGCATCGGTATTCTGGACGGCCGCAGCCAAGGCCAGGGAATTTCATCGGCTCGAAAAGAAGCCCCCGCGTCCCGGATCTGTCCGGACCTACATCGTGTTTGCCGTCTTGTTTTGGGTGGCGGAATCCTCGCTCGTACCGATGTACGGCAACTTTCGGATTTACATTAATAGAACTGGCAGTATGGAGCCATCCGTGATGGTGGACGAACGGCTTCTTGTCGATCTTTCGGCATACGAAGACGCCCGCCCCAATAGAGGAGACGTAATTGTCTTCAAATTTCCTCCGAATCCACAGATCACATACGTTAAGCGATGCGTCGCAATAGGGGGAGACACCGTTCAAATGGTGAGCAAGGAGCTGTACGTCAACGGACGCAAAGAAGCGCCCTCATCGCAGGTCGTTCATCGCGATTCTGCGATCGTTGAAGCGCGGGATTCTTTCGATCCGGTTGTTGTGGCGCCGGGCAATTACTTTATGCTGGGTGACAATCGCGATAATTCATACGATTCGCGCTTTTGGGGTACCGTCGGTCGCGGAATGATTATCGGGAGGGTAGAGAAGCTGTTCTATAGTCCGCATCTTGCACGCTGGGGATTGAGTGTGCACTAATCCTATTCCCGGATGACCACAAATAAATCGAGAGGGTCGGTGCGACCCTCTCGTGGAAGTAGCGGTAGTGAGTCAGTCAGGGGAGGGATTGTTCCGGCGGCCTAAGAGCCACCCATGGCCTCAGCCAATGCTTGTTCAGCGTACTGCCCCTTGAGTTCCACCCACGACGTCTTCATCACAATTGAAATCAGAGGCGTACCGGGAGGCAGCTTGGTCGGATCAAGGAAATCCGTGTCGAATGCCCAATTTCGATTGGGCGGATCATAATAGCCGCCGCCCCACGTGCCCGTCGCGTACCTTGACTGCCACAGGCAGACCGCCGACCCTCTCCACGTAAACGTCTTACCGCTCCAGGTTTCGAGGAACCTCGGCAGGTTTTCGAAACCGCCCGAATAGCTGGAACCGCCACCGGCTCCAGATGCTTTGTTTCCTGTCATGTAGGCAAAATTTACGGCCGTATTCGATGCGACGCGGCTCGATTTGGCTAATGCGCTGTTGGCGTCGTTCCACCCGTTCGACAAGACCGTTATCGCATCAGTCATAATAGCGGCCGATTTCTTCGTGACCGTATTGTAGTCGCCTTTGGTGTAGACCGGATTGTTACACGCCACCGTCAGCTTGTCCTTCAACGTAGAGCCGTTAACGAGGCGTGTCGCCGTAAGGTTAGTTCCGTTTTCATTGCTGGAGTAGATTATGCCGTTGGTCGGCCAATAAGCGGAAGTATTCAACTTGGAAATATCGAGGTCGGTGGAATAGACGGTCTTGTTCTCACGGGTATCCTTGAAGGTCTTTGACGCAATGATACCGGCGCTGGTGAAATCGGTCGTAACATTCTGCCAGGTCGAGTCGGGTCTCTTAAAGTAAACTTGCCCGTTGACGATTTTCAAACCTGCCTTGCGCTCATAACTATCGACATTGTCGGCTCCCGCCGGATTGATCATGTCGACCGGCTCACCGGAAGCGACGACGGGCAGCTTCAGTTCGGTCATGCCCATTTCCTTGTCCTCGACCTTGCCGGCCCAGCGGTTCACGGCATTCGCCACCCAGTTCGCCGAGTTCGCATCCAGCCAGGTACCGTCGGCGTTCTTCATGCTCTGGTAGACGCCGTCTGCGTCCTTGATCTGAACGTCACCGTTGGCGGCCGCCATACCCGACAGCGGACTGCGGCCATGGAACACGTTGCCCGCAGCCGTCGTATATGAATCGATCCTGAGCGAATTCTCCGACGCCAGGTACATATCTCGATTGGAATGCACGCGGCCTCCAAGTACCATGGCAGGTCCGGGCGCTATTTCCAGATCGTTTTCGTAGAACACCGCGAATTGATATACCGGCACGACTGACGCATCGACAGTCATCCGTAACGTCGTCTTGGCCTTTTCATTCGGTGTCGAAGCCACGGCCGTAATTACGTATTCATCCGTCAGGGAATAGAGTCCCTTGTACGCGCCCGTGGTCAATATCTTGTTTTGCGTAGCACCCGGTTTCGTCACCACGAACCTGACGCCGTAGTTGCCGACATTGAACGAGTCCGTGGGAAGAACATCAGGCGGCACTCCAAACCGGTCATACTGATTTCTCAATGCGGCCGCACCGGTCTCGAGCCCGGCCTCAGCGGCGTACAGGGCATAGGTCGAATTCAGCTCGTAACCCGCGATGTCCACTTCTGATGTCGATGTCATGATTGCATTGACACCGAGTAATGTCAGCATCAGCAGTAATGACAGAAAGATCAGAGTGGTAAAACCTTTTTCGGATGTTCGCACTTGTCTCATCTCAAACCTCACTTTACTTACATCCCGAGATTACGAACCATAACCCGGGTGGTCAGTGTGTCGCGCCGATAGTCGTGCAGGAACAAGTCACTCTTTTCGGTACGTGCGACCAGTTGCACTTGCACCTCACGTATCATCCGGTCCCATGCAACCGTGTCCGCCACTGTACCGTTGGCTGCGACATACCGAAATTGCAGGTCGTCAATATTGTCAGAGTAAATTACCGGAGGATCACCGTTCTTCATCATCATGAATGGCGAATGAACGGTGTCCGTGTTGTCGACGTAGAACTTGTAGAAATCCAACATGAACACCTGCGAGTTCGCAGGATAACTCTTGGACAGCTGGGCAAGATTGTGCTGAATGTGAAAAGAAGCTGTCTGAACCGCAGTGATGAAGAAGAATTCACCCGTTTGTGTTGCCGGATCGTAAATATATGCCCAAGTGTTTTCGCGAAATACGGTGAGATCGCTGTTGAGACATTTCAGTTCTGCCGACGGCTGTGGCATCGGATCGCTCAGTCGCGCAGAACAAATCGGCTCAGCCATGAACGTAATGGCAATTGTGTCAGGATTAGAGTCCCAGCTTTGGATGCAGGGAACACCTGGGGGGAGCTTATATCCCGCCTGGCGGATCATGTCAACCAACTCATCAATTGCGGAACGGCCGTTCTGCTGCATGTCGGATATGTTCGACTGTATAATGTGGCTCTTGTTCTGGTCCACAAAGAGTTTGAAGCCGGCTGTCACGGCAATGCTGCCTATCAGCGCGGCAATCAGCACTTCTATGAGCGTGAAGCCGCCGATGCCCTTCATAATTACCTTCAGTTTACCCATACTAACTCCCAGCCGATATGTAGGTTACCGTGCTGCACCTGCGTGCGATGGCCTGCCGGTCTTCCCAGCTTACCACGACAGTAATCTTCTTGAGGTTCGTAGTGATATCCTCAAACGTCCACTGCCGGTTCAGGCCGTTAACCGCGTCACTACCGTTGGCCATATCAGCCACATCGGCGTCACGGAAATCCTCGATCTTGTCGCGCATCAACTGAACCACCTGGGTCGTCTTGTTCGACCAGGTGTTCCCGCGCAACGCCACCACGGTCAGCGATCCGAGCAGCAGCATTCCGAGACTGAAAATTATCAGCCCGATCATAACCTCAAGTAGGGTAAAGCCGTCTGACTTCTTTAACTTCATTATAAACCTCACACGTTCCAATTCCGGCATATTCAAAGCAACAAGCAAGCCATCCGGCTATACTAGAGTTGACGCTGGCGAAACCATTGTAGTTGTGGTGCTTAGGCGCGTCGCATAAAGTGATAGTTCCTGTATGGCAAGCGTGTGAATTTTCAAAGTATGGGAATGCTCCCATAGCTTGTTGGTTGCCTGATCTCAATTATATGTCCAGTGGAGACGAGCTGGAGCGTTCGCCAAATCAACCGTCGCCGGTCACAACGTCAGCAGGGGGCAAATAATCGAGTGGCGAGCCGGCGCCCGAGCTGCTTCCCCGTTCACCAGATAACGTCTGATAAGATATATTATATAAAGATGCGGAATAGACTACTAGCAGTTTGGCGGGCACCGGTCGTTACAACCGCCCCTACCGACTGCCTAGATCACTTTACGGCTATGCTTATGAGCTTGTCCTTGACGTAAATCAGCTTGGCGATCTGCTTGCCCTCGATATACTTCGTCACCTTGTCGTTTGCCAGCGCCAGCTCTCTTACAGTGGCTTCGTCGGCTCCGCGCGCAATCTCCAGTTCGCAGCGAACCTTGCCGTTCACCTGGACGACCACGGTTACCGTGCTGAACTGTATCGCGTCGCGGTCGGCTTGCGGCCAGGCGGACTTAAAGACTGACGTCGAGTTGCCCAGCATCTCCCAGGCCTCTTCGGCAAAATGCGGCGCCAGTGGCGCGATCAGTTGCACCATCTTGGATATGATGTAACGGTTGAAGCTCGGATCCAGCGCGCCTGCCGACTCGAATTTCCCGAAAAATTCCATGATGGCTGCGATGCAGGTATTGAACTGCATGCGGCTCATATCATCGGAGACCTTCTTGATCGTCTGATTGAGCAGAATGTATGTCTCTTTGGCAGCTCCCGACAGCTCGGTCGTGGCGAATCTATGCTGGAGATCGATTTTCCCGCCTCCCGCGGCCACCTGCTCGATCGTCCGGTAGAATTTGGCCAGGAAGCGTTCAACGCCGGTAAGTCCTTCATTGGACCACGGAATTTCTCGATCCGATGGCGCTGCAAAGAACATCGCCAGCCGGCAAGTGTCGACACCGCGGGTTTCGATCAGTTCCATCGGGCTGACAACATTGCCAAGCGATTTGGACATGATCACGCCCTTGGCATCCATAACCATGCCGTGATTGAACAGCTTCAGGGCCGGCTCATCGGCGGTCAGATAACCGATATCGTGCAGAAATTTGGTGAAAAAGCGAAAATAGATCAGATGGCCGGTAGCGTGCTCGATGCCGCCGATATACAGGTCGACAGGCATCCAGGTATTGGCCTTGGCCGCGTCAAAGATGGCCTTGTCATTGCGGTTATCAGTGTAGCGAAGCATATACCACGAAGAGTCGACAAATGTATCCATAGTATCGGCATCGCGCCTGGCCGGCTTACCGCATTTGGGACAGGTCGTGTTGATCCACTCCGGGACATCTTCGAGCGGCGAACGTCCCTTGGGAATATAATCGACCCCCTCGGTCGGCAGTTCCAGCGGCAGTTGATCGTACGGCACCGCCACTTCGCCGTGGTCGGGGCAATGTACGATCGGAATCGGTGTCCCCCAGTAGCGCTGGCGTGAGAGCAGCCAGTCGCGCAGTTTGAAATTGATCTTCTTGCGGCCGATCTTCTTCGACTCGACATATTGCACCACGGCCTCGATAGCTTCCTCGCCGACCTTGCCGTTGAACTCGCCCGAATTACACATTTCTCCGAGATCAACATAGGCCTCAGTCATGGCGTCGGGTGTCTTGGGCTCGGGCTGTCCCTGCGGCTTGATAACGACGCGAATCGGAATGCTATACTTATGCGCAAAGACGAAGTCGCGGGAATCGTGCGCCGGCACACCCATAACGACGCCGGTGCCGTACGACGCAAGAACATAGTCCCCTATCCACAGTTGAACTCGCTCCCCGTTGAGCGGATTGATGGCATGCAGTCCCGTGAAGACGCCGTCTTTCTCGCCGGTCTCGGCCTGGCGTTCGATTTCCGATTTGGCAATCGACTTGGCGATGTATTCCTCGACTGTCTTCTTGCGATCAGCCGGAATATTCAGTTTCGTCACCAGTTCAGCTTCGGGCGCGATCGCCATGAAGGTCACCCCGAATATGGTATCGGGGCGGGTGGTGAACACTGGAATCTCCACCGAAGAATTCTCCAGCTTGAAGACGATTTCACAGCCGATTGACTTGCCGATCCAGTTTCGCTGCATCGTCTTGACGCGGTCGGACCAGCCATCGAGGCGGTCCAGGCCTTCCAGCAGCCGCTCGGCGTAATCGGTGATGCGGAAATACCATTGATTCAGCCGCTTCTTGCCGACAGGATTGTGACAGCGCCAGCAGGTGCCGTCCGTTTCAACCTGCTCATTGGCAAGCACGGTGTTGCAAGTATAACAGAAATTAACGAGTGATTCCTTGCGATACGCCAGCCCGCGTTCGAACATCTGCAGGAACAGCCATTGGTTCCAGCGGTAATAGTCCGGCAGACAGGAGATGACTTCGCGATCCCAGTCGAAAGAGATACCGACTTTCTTGAGTGTCGCACGCGAAACACTGATATTGTTCAGCGTCCAGTCACGCGGATGCTTGCCGCCTTTGATTGCGGCCTGTTCCGCAGGCAGCCCAAACGCGTCCCAGCCGAACGGATGGAAAATGTCCTTGCCGTTCATCATCTGGTAATGCGCGACCGCATCGCCGATGGTGTAATTGCGGAAGTGTCCCATGTGAATGTCACCGGAGGGATAGGCAAACATGACCAGGACATAATATTTGTCCCTGGGATGTTCACTGGTGTGAAAGAGTTTGGTCTCCTCCCACTTCTGCTGCCACTTCTTATCGATGCGGGCGAAATCATATCCCGCTCTTACATCCGCATGAGCTTCACGTTCAGTCGACATATCAAATCATCTCTTGCTAAAATAACAACGCGGGGACATCCACCCGAACACCCCCGCGATTGCCTATTGTCACAATCACATCAAGGGTAAAGGCGATATAACATGCGCGCAAACGGAATGGTCTCGCGCACGTGCGGCAGGCCGCAAATCCACGCCACGGTACGTTCGATGCCGAGCCCGAAACCGGAATGCGGCACCGAACCATACTTACGTAAATCCAAGTACCAGCCGAAAGGTTCCAGCGGCAGATTGTGCCGCTTGATCGCTTCGACCAGGTAATCATAATTATCTTCGCGTTGCGAACCGCCGATGATTTCTCCGTAACCCTCCGGCGCCAGCAGATCGGCGCATAGCACGGTCTTGGGATTATCCGGATTGCGTTTCATATAGAACGCTTTGGCATCGCGCGGATAGTTGTACACAAAAATCGGACGGTCGTACATCTTCGTCAGGATCGTCTCGTCTTCGCCGCCCAGGTCAGCTCCCCACTGAATTTGCGAACCGGCCTCCTGCAGTTTCTGCACGGCTTCGTCATAACTGACGCGATAGAACGGCTTCTTGACGGAAATCAACGGCATAAGATCGCGCTGGAGTTCGACCAGATGGTCTGAGCATTTATCCAACACCCATTCCAAAATATAGCAGATCATGTCTTCCTGCAGATCCATGTCGCCCGCGAGTTCCATGTAGGCAACTTCCGCCTCGATCATCCAGAATTCTGTCAGATGCCGTCGCGTCTTCGATTTTTCGGCGCGGAACGTCGGTCCAAAACAGTAGACTTTTCCGTGCGCCATGCAAGCGGCTTCCAGATACAGTTGCCCGGTCTGCGCCAGGTACGCTTTGCCGAGATCAAAATACTGTGTCTCGAAGAGTGTCGATGCGCCCTCGCCGATTGACCCGGTGAGAATGGGCGTGTCGATCAGGATGTATCCGCGCTCGTAGAAGAACTGGCGAATGGCCTGAATGATCTCATTGCGGACGCGGAGAATATGATATTGTCTCGCGAACGAAGCCAGAGATGACGATTCGCCATCAGAAATCCGGTCGTGTGCTCTTTCGGTGAGATCGGATAATTCTCCGCTACCTGCACGACTTCCAGTTTCTTCACCATCATCTCGAAACCGCCCTCGGCGCGCGGTTCTTCTTTCACCGGACCGGTGATCATGATCGACGTTTCCTGAGTGAGCTGTTCGAATTTGGCGAAGTCCTCTTCCGGAGTTTCGCCTTTCGCCAGCACGGCCTGGATCATGCCGGTGCCATCACGGAAGATGATGAATCGAACCTTGCCGGACGAACGTGTATTGTAAACCCAGCCCTTGAGTGTGACTTCTTCGCCGATGTGGTTGGCGATGTCTTCGATATAGCATGTCGTCATATGGCTCTGACTTTCACCTTTGAAAATTACTGCGGAAAATAGAACAATTCAGCCCCTGCGCAAGTTTTTTTTCGCTTAGTCTGATTATCGGCTGTCGGAGCGTGAACTGAACCGCGCCACCAAAGGCGTGAGGTGTGAAAAGCGATTGATGACCAGGCATTTGAGATACTCGGCGCCGGACAGCAGTCCCGGCCAGAGTTTGGCCCTGATCGTAATCGGCGAATCGAATCGATTGAGCGCTGTTCGTCCGAAGTTGAAGCCGTCGGACTTGTGCGGCGCCGACCAAAATCCATTCCGATATCCCAACTTCTTGGCGATTGCGACAACCCGATTATCGCAGCGACCAAAGGGATATCCGATATAGCGTACTTCCCTGTCGGTCAATGATTCCAGTATGCGCTTTGATTCGCGCAATTCATGTTCGATGGCAGCATCGCTCAATCTCGACAGGTCACAGTGCGAATGAGTGTGCGAGCCAAATTCGACTCCGGCGGCCGCCAGTTGCTTGATTTGTGTTTCAGACAAATGACGCCGCTGGTTACGATTCAGGAAATTATCCCAGGAATTCGATTTGCCGATGAATGCCGTCGGCACGAAAACCGTGATCGGTATTCCCCGCTGTGAAATTACCGCCAGGAGTTGCATGAGATCGTCATAACCGTCGTCGAACGTCAGCGCCACGCAGCTATCGTCGGCAGATCGCTTGCGCGATGGTGCCGAACTTGAGTCCGCGCTCCGCGCATTTCTGAAGGACAGTATTAAACGAATCGAGGGAGATTGAACTGAAATCCAGCGCTCGCGGTTGGATACTGTGTAATGCGAGCAGGTGCGGTCCGGCATTAAGACGATTGCGAAGGAAAGGTGAGATCACGAGAAGCAGCAGGACCAGGCCGGCTATACACCAAACGATAATCATCAATCTTTAAGTACCGACCAGTCGATTTGCTTGAGGGCTCTGCCGCTGATCGGACCCATCGCCACAATCGTCATGTAATCCCCGCGCAGAATTTCGCGGGCGACCGTGCGCACATCCTCGAGCGTGACTGCATCAATCTCAGCGGCGGTTTGATCGAGTGTGACCAGCGGCTGCCGAAACAATTCGAAGCGTCCCAGCCGATTCATGCGATTGTATGATCCTTCCAGCGAAAGAATCAGACTGCCCTTAAGTTGCGACTTGGCCATTGCGACCTCTTCTTCAGTAACCGAATCCACCTTGACGGCCGCGAGCTCCTTGAGCGCCAGACCAACGGCCTCAACTGTCTTCTTGGAATCGCAACCGAGGTATAGTCCGAAAATGCCCGTGTCATGATAGAAGTCCTGATACGAATAGATCGTGTAAACGAGACCGCGTTCCTCGCGCACGCTCTGGAACAGACGCGATCCCATACCCGCGCCCAGCAGAGTATTGAGCAACAGCGCGTGATACTTCTTCGGATGGGCAAAGTCGATACTGGGAAAGCCGATGCAAATGTGCGTCTGCGTCAGCTTGCGGCGTTTGATCGTCAGTCCGCCCGGCTTGTATGCCGGCGGTTTCACCTTCCGGCCGGCACCGGGTTTGGGAAACGACAATTGCTTTTGCGCAAGTTCCACCAGATGGTCGTGGTCAACCGCTCCTGCCGCCGCCAGCACAATGCTGTCGGTTGTATAGTGCCGCCGCACGAATTCAAGGACATCGCGGCGCTCCATCGCCTTGATACCTTTGGCATTTCCCATAATCGGCTGGCCAAGTGGATGCGAATCCCAGATCGCTTCGGCAAAGTAGTCATGTACGACATCGCTCGGCGTGTCGTAGACGTCCTTGATTTCCTCGCAGATTACATCTTTCTCTTTCTTGAATTCGACAGGATCAAACACGGACTGCGTGGTGATGTCTGCCAGAACATCGAAACCGATCTCGAAATGCTCATCCAGAACGCGCGCGTAAAAGCAGGTGTTTTCGCGCGTCGTAAACGCGTTCAGCGTGCCGCCGAGATTTTCCAGCGTTTGAGCAATCTCTTTGGCGTTGCGCCGGCGCGTCCCTTTGAAACACATATGCTCGATAAAATGAGAGCAGCCGTTCTCCTTGGGAGTCTCATTACGGCTGCCAACATCTATCCAGATGCCGACCGAGACTGATTTCACGTTCGGCATCTGTTCACTCACGACGCGCAATCCGTTATCGAGGACCGTGCGTCGAAATGTTTTCGTCAATTAATGACGCCCCCCCTTGCGATCGAAACCTCGACCGTCACCGCCGCGCCGTGGACCGCCGCCTCCGCCGGGACGGCTGGGGCGTTCGCGTTCCGGCTCCATGCCTTCCGGCCGTGGAGTCAGCGCCTTGCGGGACAAACGGATCCTGCCGTCGGGCTCAACCGCCAGCACTTTTACTTCGACGATGTCGCCCACAGCGAGTTCGTCTTCCACACGCTCCACGCGATGATGCGCGATTTCGGAGACATGCAGCAAGCCGTCGGTGTTGGGAATGATCTCGACAAAAGCGCCGAACTCGGCAATGCGTTTCACCTTGCCCTGGTACACCTTGTTGACCTCCGGCTCTTCGATCATCGCCAGGATGATATCCCGCGCCTTGAGGCCGCCTTCAGCTTCCACGGAAGCGATTTGAACTGTCCCGTCATCTTCGATATCAATCTTGGCGCCGGTCTGCTCGATGATCGAACGAATCATCTTGCCGCCTGGGCCGATGACTTCACCGATACGCTGCGGATTGATCTTGATGGTAATAATACGCGGTGCATAAACAGATATGTCATTGCGCGGCTCGGCAATTGTCTGAGTCATGATGTCGAGCAATTTCAACCGTGCCTGGCGCGCGCGTTCGAGCGCGTCGCGCATGATCTCCAGCGTCAGGCCGCCGATCTTGATATCAAGCTGGAACGCCGTGATACCTTCGCGCGTGCCGGCAACTTTGAAGTCCATATCGCCGAAATGATCCTCGGAGCCGAGAATATCGGTGAGAATACTGTAACGGCTGCCTTCGAGAATCAGTCCCATCGCAATTCCCGCCACCGGCGACTTGATCGGCACTCCGGCATCCATTAATGCCAGCGCGCCACCGCATACGGTCGCCATCGACGAGGAACCGTTGGATTCGAGAATGTCGGAAACCAAACGGATCGTATATGGGAAAGTACCCTCCGCCGGCAATACCGCCTGCAAAGAGCGCTCCGCCAATGCGCCGTGACCGATTTCGCGGCGTCCCGGCCCGCGTACCGGCTTCACTTCGCCGGTCGCAAACGGTGGGAAATTGTAGTGCAGCATGTAGCTCTTGGTCGACTCGCCTTCCAAAGCGTCGATGATCTGCTCGTCCAGCTTGGTGCCAAGCGTGGCCACCACCAGCGCCTGCGTCTGGCCGCGCGTAAACAACGCTGAACCATGCGTGCGCGGCAGCACTCCAACCTCGCAGGTGACCGGGCGAATTACATCGGGCCCGCGGCCGTCGACGCGTTTGGAGTTGTCGAGAATGCGACGCCGTAAATCAGCGGACTCGTGCTCTTCGAGATACTGTTTGATAAACGTCTCGCACTCGGGGAATTCCTCGGCCAAAGCCGTTTGAGTCTCCTCGGCGATCTTCTTGACAGCATCCGAGTGCCCCTGTTTATCAACGATCTCGTGCGAATCGATAATGCGCTGCTTGGCGAGCTTCTCCACGCGCGCCTTGAGATCCTTCGGAATTTCCGCCAGAATGACCGGCGCTTTTTCTTTGCCAACCTTGTCGCGCACCTGTTTGATCAAGTCACAAATCTTGCGGATTTGTTCATGACCGAATGACAGCGCTTTGATGAGGTCTTCTTCACTGATTTCATTACAGCCACCCTCGACCATCGTGATATGGTCCGGTGTGGCGGCGATAACGAGATTTAGGGTCGATTCCTCCAGTTGTGTGAACGTCGGATTGACGACGAATTCGCCGTTGATCATCCCGACACGCACGGCCGCGACATAACTGGTGAACGGTATCGTCGAAATTTGGATCGCGGTAGACGCGCCGATAATACCGAGAACATCGGCGTCGTTTTCCTGATCGGACGACAGCGTGGTTACCATGACCTGCACTTCGTTCATGTACCCTTCCGGGAACAACGGACGGAGTGGCCGGTCGATTAAACGGGCAGAGAGAATTTCCTTCTCGCTGGGTCGTCCTTCGCGCTTGAAAAAGCCGCCCGGTATCTTGCCGGCAGCATAAGTCTTCTCACGGTAGTCGACCGAGAGCGGGAAGAATCCCTTGTTAAAATCAGGTTTGTCGGCGCCGCAAACGGCAGTCATGCTGATGGTGTCGCCATAGCGTACCCAGCATGCTCCGCTTGCTTGCTTAGCGACCCGACCGACCTCGATTGAGAGGATCCGACCGCCAATTTCTAATTCGAATTTTTCCATTTGTTCTTGCCTATTCTTTCAGCACTATCTGCGCAGGTCTAATTGTTCCACGAGGTGGCGATAACTCTCGATATCGCTATCGCGCAGGTAGTTAAGTAGCCGTCTCCTCTTGCCCACCATCTTCAACAGACCGTGACGTGAATGCAGGTCCTTGGGATGTTTCTGCATGTGGAGGGTTAATTCGTTGATTTGCTGCGTCAGCAGCGCGATCTGCACCTCCGGCGAACCGGTGTCCTTATCATGCAGATGGAAATGATCGATGATCTCTTTCTTCTTGTCTCCAGACAATGGCACTTTTGTTACTCCTTACGTTATGTTAAACAATTCTCTAATTTTCACTTCATCTTGCGCTATCTGCCGCTTCAGCGATTGCGAATCGGCAAACCGGATAGAATTTCTCATATATGCCGTCGGAAAAACGCTGACCGTGTCACCATAGAGGTCACCCTCGTAATCGAAGATGTTGACCTCGAAAGCGAATTCCTGGCCGGCGTCGCCGACGTACATCATCCCGTAACGTCGCTGCGAACCAATGATATTATACGCCGCGTAGACGCCTGGGGGCGGTACGATCTTCTCCGGGGATAATTTAACATTTATGGTCGGAAAACCCAAGCTCTTCCCGATCCCCTTACCGCGCACCACCTTACCCTCGAATTCGAGGTCGTGCCCCAGCATACTCAGCGCCGAGGCGAAGTCGCCACCTGCGATTTCCTTGCGTATGCGCATACTTCCGACTGGACGATCCCCGAACATGATGGGCTCAAGCGCGATCATATGATAACCATAGTGGTCTGCGTTTGCGCGCAGGAAATCAACGTTTCCCTCCCGCTTATGTCCAAATGCGTGATTGGTGCCGATCACCATGCAGCGGCAGGACAGACCCTCAATCAGAAATCGCTCCAGAAACTCGCGCGCACCCAGCGCGGCAAGTTCCTTGGTGAAATTCAGTACGACGACTGCATCGAGTGTTTCTTTCTCCAAAAGCCGTAATTTCTCAGCAGTGGTCGTCAATAGCGGCGGCACGTCTCGGGTCGACACGACTTTCTGTGGATGGGGATCGAAAGTCACCATTACCGACTTGGAATTGTTCCTGCGGCCGCAGGCGGCTAATTCGCGAATGATCTGCTGATGACCGATGTGGATGCCGTCGAAACTGCCGATCGTCACCGCCGATCCATCTTTCAGGAACTCGGATGCCGCTTCTACGTTGTTAAAGACTCGCATTCAAATCACCCTGACATATTCGACGACCGGATCATTAGATGTTCCAGTGAGCGTGGTACCGTTGCCAATCATTCGTCCGACTGCAAGCAGTAGTCCGCGGCCATCGCGAACTGCCACAAGTTGTCCTGCCACCATTGGCTCATCGTGGCCGGTGATATCTTTAGCGCGAATTGGGACACCGTTCGGTATCTCGGTAGCGCGAAGTTCGGTCACGCAAAGCGCCGGAAAATCCAGCATGCTTTCGATCGGTATGTATGCCCGGCCCAAGCGAGCAATATCCGCCGTCTTCACACCTTCGGACTGTGTCTGGTCATCCAAACTGTCGAGCGCGACAGCATCCTCAACATGCCATTTGCCGATACGCGTACGCCGTAGTTTCGTCACATATCCGCCGCAGCCAAGCTGCTGCCCCAGATCATGAGCCAGACTGCGAATGTATGTTCCGCTGGAACAATCTACTTCGACCGTAAGTCGCGGAAACTCGTATTCCTTTAACTTGATGCACTCGATATGGACCTTGCGCGCGGTTTGCTCAACCGGCTTATTCTTCAATGCATATTTGTACAGCGGTTGTCCCATGTGCTTAACTGCCGAAAACATCGGAGGCATCTGATCAGTGTCGCCAACGAACGGGTCAATCGCCGCCAGAATTTCATCCTGAGTCGGTCGGCTGCTCGCCGCGCACTCAGTCAATTCTCCGTCGCGATCATAGGTCGTCGAGGTGAAACCCAATGTGATCTCAGTTATATAGCTCTTGTCTTGCTTGCTGACAAACTGCGCCAACTTTGTGGCGCGTCCAAGGCAGGCAATCAGCAGTCCCGTTGCCAACGGATCGAGAGTGCCGCAATGTCCGGCTTTCTCAATCCCAAGCGCTCGCCGCACTTTGGAGACGGCTTTGAACGACGAGATGCCCTCGGGTTTGTCTATTAACAAGAATCCGTTCATGCCGGCAGCGCTTTCTCAATCTGTTCGAGTAACACCTTCTGTGCTTCGCGCAGCGGCAGCGCAATGTGGCAACCCGCAGCATTAGGATGACCGCCGCCACCATGGACTTTAGCAATGACGGCAACATCAACTTCACCATGCCCGCGCATCGACACCTTGGTATCTGCAGGGCCCAGCTCCCGCAACAGTGCGCCCACTTTCACGCCGCAAGTGTAAAGCGTGAAGTCCGCCAGCCCCTCGACCTCTTGCGCATCATTGCCGTATTTCCCCCGCAATTCGCGATCGGAGACAAGCACGCAGGTGCGTCCGTTATGCACGATCTCCATCGCGGCGATCATTTCGCCGATCATGCGCAATTGCTTGTTGTCGTAACACGCATACAATGCGTCACTGATCTTCTTGGGATTGGCCCCGACGGTGAGCAGGTCGGCGGCCAGGTGCATGACATCAGCCGTGGTGTTAGAGAAGCGAAAGCGCCCGGTGTCGGTGAGAATCGCGGTGAATAATTCATCTGCATTGTCACGCGTGATCGGAAACCCCGCCTCATGGAAAAGCTTGTAAACCATGACGCCCACGGCTTCCGCGTGGCTATCCACATAATTTATCTGTCCATAAAACTGGTTGTCAGGATGGTGATCGATGTTGATTACGAAACATCCTTCGGGTATCAGCTGCTGCACTTTGCCGATTCGCGACAGCTCCGGACACTCGAGTAGTATCGCGAAATCAAATTGTGGGTAAGCCGTTTCCGGGTTATACAAGTTGACGAGTGCATGCTTGTTCAGGAACTTATATCGCGGCACGGCGCTATCCTGGTTGACGATCGTAGGTTCACACTGGCACAACTTGCAGAGATCATAGATCGCCAGTTGTGACCCAATCGAATCGCCGTCGGGGTTCACGTGTGCGGAAATCAGCACTTTTCCCCCCTGCCGGAGCTTCTGAACTATCTCACTCAGTGTCGTCTTTTCGTCGTTCATCATCTTCGTGAATTCGGTTCAGCAATTCTTCGATGCGCAGTCCGTGTTCGACTGAGCGATCGACTTTGAAGGTAAGAATCGGCACCTTGCGAATCGACATCTGCCGGGCCAGTTCCGATTGTATATATCCCTTGGCGTGGTCCAGGGCGCGATTGGTCGACTTCTGAGTCAGCGCGTCGCCGAATACCGAGTAGAACACTGTGGCCTCGGACAGGTCGCTGGAAAGTTTCACGTCCGTTACCGTGATGAAACCCACGTGCGTATCCTTAAGCTTAAGCTGAATCGTCTCGGCGACCACTTGTTTAATCTGGTCGCGCAACCGGTCGATACGTTTGAAGGCCATCAGTATTGCTCCTTCTGTACGTCAACTACGATCACTTCGGGATTGGATTCGATGTAGTTGATTACGTTCTCCAGTACTTGATCGATAAACTGTCGGTCGTTGGCCACCACGGCCACACCCAACGTAGCACGCTGCCAGAGGTCGTTATCCTCGACCTCCGCGATGGAGATATTGAAACGGTTCTTCAATCTATCTTTGATTCCTTTGATTACCTGCCGCTTGGTCTTTAACGACCGCGACTGCGGAATCTGCAGGACTACGCGGAGAGTTCCGAACTGCATGGCTAGACTACAGTTTGCGGGCAATTTCCACTATTTCGTATGTCTCGATCAGGTCACCTTCTTTGATATCATCGAAGTTTTCAATCTTGATTCCGCATTCCATGCCGGTCGGCACTTCTCTGGCGTCATCCTTGAAACGCCGCAGCGAGTTGATGGCGCCGACGTAAATCCCGACGTTATCACGGATGATACGCGCCTTGTCGCCCTTGTGAATTGTGCCGCTTTGCACGTAGCTTCCCGCCACGACGCCAATTTTCGGAACTCGGAATGTATTCTTGACTTCGGCCAGACCGGTGATTCTCTCTTCACGGTCCGGTTCCAGAAGGCCTTCGAGCGCTTTGCGGATATCGTTTTCCACTTCGTAGATGATCGTATACAACCGAATATCAATCTTCTCTTTGCCGGCCAATTCCCGTGCGCGCGCATCGGGTCGTACATGGAAACCGATAATAATTGCGTTAGAGGCGGCGGCCAACAGAACGTCGGATTCCGTAATTCCGCCGACGCCGTAATGGATGACATTAACCCTGACTTCCGATGTACCGATCTTCTCCAGCGTGTCTCTCAACACCTGCACCGACCCATCGACGTCACCCTTGATAATGATGCGTAAGTCTTTGACTTCGCCTTCTTTGATTTGATCGTAAAGATTCGCCAGCGTGACGCGTTTGAGCTGACGGAAATCCTGCTCGCGGCGAATCTGCATGCGGCGCGAGGATATTTCGCGCGCCTCTGTCTCGCTGTCGACTGCGAGGAACGAATCGCCTGCCTGCGGAACACCCGCCAGGCCGATCACCTGTACCGGCTCTCCGGGAAGAACTTCCTCAACTTTTTCGCTGCGATCATTCAACATCGCTCGAACACGGCCGGAGTAATTGCCGGCAACTACCGGATCGCCCACGTGCAGGGTGCCGCGGTCGACGATGACCGTGGTAATGACACCACGCCCGCGATCGAGTTTGGCTTCAACGACCGTTCCGCGCGCCAGTTGATCGGGATTGCTCTTCAGTTCGAGCATCTCTGCCTGCAGCAGAATCATCTCTTTCAGTTTGTCAACGCCGATACCGGTCTTGGCTGAGACTTCGACAAAGATCGACTTGCCGCCCCACTCTTCCGGTACCAAACCGCGTCCGGCAAGCTGTTGCTTGATGGCATCGGGCTTGGCGCCCGGCTTATCCATCTTGTTGATCGCAACAATAATCGGAACCCCAGCGGCGCGCGCATGGTCAATTGCTTCGAGCGTTTGCGGCATAACGCCGTCATCTGCAGCAACGACCAACACGACGATATCGGTGATATGGGCGCCGCGGGCGCGCATGGCGGTAAATGCTTCGTGGCCCGGAGTGTCGAGAAAGGTGATGAAACCGTTTGACACCCGCACCTGATAAGCGCCGATATGCTGTGTGATCAGGCCCGCCTCGCCGCCGGCGATATTTGATTTGCGAATGTAATCCAGAAGTGAAGTCTTGCCGTGATCGACGTGCCCCATGATCGTTACGATCGGAGCGCGGGGCTGAAGATCTTCTTCATCAAGGACCTCGCCCTCCTCCTCGACACCGATCTCCTTGACTTCCTCTACTTCCAGCCCATACTCAAGCGACAGCGTCGCGATCGTGTCCATGTCGAGCCGCTGGTTGATCGTCACCATCATGCCCAGATCCATGCACTTGGCAATCAGGTCGGCCGGCTTGACTCCGATGGTTGCTGCCAGTTCGGCCAGCGACATGAACTCAGTGACCTGAATGGCGCTGGTCTCTTCCTCGACTATAGTGCCGTCCGGCTTCTCTTTGCGTTTGTACTTTTTGATGCGCTTGCCAAGGTCAAGCTTGGCCATGGTCTTCTTGAATGCGGCTTTAACTTCCGCCGACTTGATTTCCTCGTGGCGTTTCTTCTTGCGCCGATCTTTTTTCTTCTTGCGCAATTCCGCGGCCTGCCGCGCCGTGCGCTCGATAATTTTTGCCTTCGATACAATCTTCTCCGTGCCGGCCGGTTCTACGAGCTCGAAGGCATCTTCGGGCGTCGCGACTGCAACCGGAGGAACGATCTTCTCCTCGACGGTCACTTCCTTGAGAAGGATCTTCTTCTTGCGGCTGATCTCCTGCTTGACAGTCTCCTTCTCTTCCGAGAACTTCGAAGCGATTGCTTTCATCATGTCATCATCCGCCGTCGACATGTGCGACTTGATATCGAACCCAAGTTCGCGCACGAGCTTGACGATCGCTTCCGACGAGATATTGTATTCTTTGGCTACTTCGTAAAGGCGCTTTCTTGCCATACCACTCTCTATCATTCGAATGAACTACCGGAAATCAATCCCTGAACGCTCCGATAGATGAATTCTCCACTTTCGGGATTTCGACGAATTCTACCTGCGCGGCTACTTCTTGTCGCTCTGATCCTCATCCTCAACAGTCTCGTGGAACAGATCGGCTGCCTTACGCGGCTTGGAAGCAACTTCGGCCTCTTCCTCTTCGTCTTCCTCGGTTTCTAATTGCTCGGCCTCGGCCTTGTTGGTCTGCAGTTCGAACATGTATTCGCGCGCGGCCTCGATGATCTGGTCGGCCTTCTTGGGCCCAATACCTTCGATCTCGGTCAAACGCGCCGGTGTTACCTCCAGAATATCCTGAATGAACTTGTAATCGGCTGAAATCAGTTTCTGAATTGTCGCTTCGCCGATCGACAACTTCGATATTTCGACCTTCGCCTCGGCTTCTTCGCGTTTTCTCTCGAAGAAATCAGACTCGGAGAGAATATTGACCTTCCAGCCGGTCAGTTTCGCCGCCAGCCGGGCGTTCTGTCCGCCCTTGCCGATCGCCAGCGACAACTGATCGTCCTCGACCACGATGGTCATGGTGCTTTCCTCGGGCAGAGTGTCGATACGCACCACTTTAGCCGGTGCTAATGCGCGCGTCACGAAAATCTCCGGGTCGGGATGATACGGCACGATATCGATGCGTTCGTTGTTCAACTCCCGCACGATGGCCTGCACGCGTACACCCTTGACACCGACACAAGCGCCGACCGGATCGATACGCTCATCGGCGGACACGACCGCCACCTTGGCGCGTTCACCAGGTTCGCGGGCGACTGCTTTGATCTCGATGATGCGCTCGAAGATTTCGGGTACCTCAAGTTCAAAGAGCCGCTGCAGCAGCGAATTGCTGGCGCGCGACAGTACCACTTGCGGTCCGCGCTGCGACTTCTGCACTTCCAGTACCAAAGCGCGCAGCCGATCTCCCTGGCGGTATTTTTCTTTGGAAATTTGCTCTTTCAACGGCAGTATGGCTTCGGCACGTCCCAGATTCACGATGATATTGCCCTTGTCAACCTGTTGCACCGTGCCCGTGACCAACTCGCCGACCTTCTTGATATACTCGTTGTATACTGTCTCGCGCTCGGCCTCGCGCACCTTTTGAATCAGAATCTGTTTGGCCGACGCGATGGCATTGCGGCCGAATTCCTCGAATGGGATGAAGATTTCCACTTCGTCGCCGATTTCAGCTTCCGCATCGATCTCTTTCGCTTCCTTCAGCGAAATCTCGGCAAAGGGGTTGGTCACTTCCTCGACCACAGTCTTCACCGCATGCATATTGATCTCGCCGGAACGGCGATCGATGTTCACGATGATGTTGTCACCCTCGCCATATTTCTTCCGCGCAGCCGAGACCAGGGAGGCCTTCAACGTCTCAACCACGTAATCGAGTTCCATGTTCTTTTCGACGGCGATCTGGTTGAGCGCCTCGAGAATGTCGTATTGCATCACCCGCTCCGACTTCAAAATATTATTCTTCCCTTGATGATATCCGTCAACCGGTAGTGCTCCTCGCCCGCCTCGGTCCTCAGAGTCACCGCCGTGTCGCTCACTCCCATGATCTGGCCTTGCGGCCCGCCGTTACCGGTCTCGTTTTTCAACGATAGTTTTACCAACTCACCGACCTTGCGGCGAAAATCTGCCGGCGTAGTCAATGGCCGGTCAAGTCCCGGAGATGATACTTCCAGGATAAACTGGCCGTCCAGGGGATCGCTGGTGTCCATCAGGAAGGAGATCCGATGCGAGATCGCCGCACAGTCATCAACCGTGACCCCACCCTGTTTGTCCACCAAAACCCGCACCAGCGCCCGCGCTTTTCGTTGAACGTATTGCAGTTCCACGAGCTCGCAGCCGTATTCGGTCACTGTCGGGTCGATCATTAAGGTCAGCTTCTCCTCCATAATTTGTTGATAGGCGCTTTTCATCGAAGCCCTCTCAATTCTTTGCACGGCATACCTGTGCAATTGCCTATAATACGTAATTCTGTTTTCGGGCGCAACTAAAATAATCGACCAACAAGGCATTGTCTGACAGTAACTTCTGTCGGTTAGTGGCCTTGTCGTTCCTTCGAGAGACACCTCGGATCAACCGACTGATTCAGCTTTTCTGCCTTTGTCCCGCTACGTAATTAGTAGTATATTGGCGCGAATTCAGAACGGAATTGTGTCAAAGCCAAGAAACTATTAGGGTTGCATTGGATGAACAGACAAGGACGAGAATTTCCTCGAATCGACGCTATGAGGCCCTATCGTGTTCGCTGACAAGTACGATTTGCTCGTCGTCGGTTCCGGTCCGGCCGGCGAATGGGCCGCAATTCAGGCCGGCAAGCTTGGTAAGAGTGTCGCCATCGTGGAGCGAAAAGCGGTGGTCGGGGGCGTCTGTGTGCACACCGGGACTCTGCCATCAAAGACGCTACGGGAGACCTCGGTCTACTTCGACGGCCTGCGCCAAAGGTCGTTTTACGGCTTCGATCTTTCCCTGAAACCTGGCGTCACTATCCAGGAATTGATGCACCGGAAGAACATTGTCGTCGACAACGAGGTCGCCGTCATTCGTGACCAACTGCGCCGAAACAATATTCGCGTTTACAGCGGCCGCGCGCAATTTGTCGACGCCAATACGATGGCAATTTACTCCGGCATGGAACAGCTCGGTACGATAGCCGGTGAATACATCGTACTCGCGGTCGGCACTCGCCCCTATCGATTCCCAGAACTCAATTATGACGGCGTCCGAATCTTCGACGGTGAGTCGATCATTGAACTGAAGCGCGTTCCCAAGACGATGGCGATTCTTGGTGGCGGCGTGATCGGTTGCGAGTGGGGCAGCATATTTTCCAAACTCGACATCAAAGTTACGCTGATCGACAAGCGGAGCAAGCTTCTCAGTTTCTTCGATGCTGAATTCGCCGAGATCTTGTTCGGTTTGCTGCGCGATAGCGGCATCGACATGGTCCTCGGAAATGCGCAGAAAGCTGTCAACGTGCTTGATGACGGTATTGAGGTCGTGCTTGACAACGATCAGGTCGTCAAAGCCGAAGTGTTGCTGATCACAGCCGGACGGTTGGGCAACACCGACGCGCTCGGCCTCAAACATATCGGCTTGCGTCCGTTGCAGAACGGCACACTCGAAGTTGATCAGGTATATCGCACATCAGTACCGAATGTCTTCGCCGTCGGAGATGTGGTCGGCTTCCCCATGTTGGCCTCAACGGCGATGGATCAGGGACGCATCGCATCATTGGCGGCATTCACCGGCAGCCATCGCACGCTGGCGCAGAAATATCTCCCGTTTGGTATTTACACTATCCCAGAAGTTTCCTATGTCGGCGAGACCGAGGAAAGCTTGCAGCAACAGAAGCATCCATACGAAAAAGGTATCGCGCATTTCTTCGAGTTGCCGCGCGGCCAGATCAACAACGACCACGACGGCGTTCTCAAGTTGTTGTTTGATCCTGCTGACCACAAGTTGTTAGGTGTGCACATCATCGGCGAGCGCGCGACGGAAATCATTCACATCGGCCAGGCGGTGATGACTTTCGGCGGCACCATCGACTATTTCGTCGACACCGTCATGAACTACCCCACGATCGCCGAGGCATACAAGACGGCAGCATTGAATGGGCTGAACAGACTACCGCGAGCAATATAGTTCTGACTTGCTGATTGGTGTCTGGATGAAACGTGCTACCGCAATTCACTCCGCTATCACTTGAGAATGATCATCTTCCCACTCTTGACAAACTCGATTCCCGACACCTCCAATCTGCAGAAATAGATTCCGCTGCTTAAAGATCTCCCGTAATCATCGTCTCCGTTCCAGTAAGCCGTATGTCGCCCCGACGACTGGCGTTCGTCGACCAGTGTCTTGACTTTCTGCCCCAAGGTGTTGAAGATCTCAATATGCACCGGCGCCGGTTGCGCGCCGAGAGCAGGAAGATTGTATACAAGAGCGGTAGTTGCATTAAAAGGATTAGGATAGTTGGGTTCCAAATAGGCGCTGTCCGGCACGCCGACAGACACGGTGTTTTCCGCGCTGTCTTCGATGACGGGGTGCCCCACTGCTTGCGGTGGGTTTACCTGAACAACACCTGCGTCAGACACCAGCCCTGAACTGTCTACCGCTACAAGCGTGTAGTAAGATGTTGCGGTGTCAATGGGGTGCCAGTCGACGAAGTAGCTTCGTCGCGAATCCCGTAAGGCGTACTTCGGGATGTACTGCTCTAGGTCAAGCTCCTTGCCGCCGTCCTCGAAGGGCAACATGTTCTTGCGAATGTCGTCCGTCGTCCGGCCGGATCGGTCGAGATAGGCGAAGACTTGCTGTGAGTCGAGGGGAGCGTTCGGCTCAACTGCTCGAAAGAGAACGTAATTCCGAAAGTCACTCTCGCTGGCCCGTTCCCAGCCGAGGATCACCCGACCTTCCCGTGGTCCCGCCGTGAATTTCGCGGGAGCTTTTGGGGGCAAATCCTGATAGAGATATACCGAACCGCCGGGACCTCCGAGCGCCCCTATGTCCGAGCGCGTGCCGTCCTGATCGAGAATCCAGGGCGCCCCCGCATCAATGCAGGGCGAACCTTTCTGCAAACGGAGATCACCATTGTCGGGATCGACATACATCGGATCGGCGAAGACGTTGCTATTAACCGAGTCGAGCGGGCCAGATCCAGAGACTAACCCAACGAGCCATCTGTCGGTCTGCACGGTCGAGTAGAAGTCGTTGTAGGCCACCCGAACGTCCGCAGTGTCAGGAATCTCGTCGGGAAGTACGACCCTCACATTCGCGCCGGCAACTATATTGTTATAGATAAAGCAATGGCGTAATCCGTATCCGTGAACAAAAATCACGGTGACATCGGGTATAAACTGTGAGGGGACGTCCACATAGAAGCTGTTGAATTGTATGTCAAGGTCGCCTCTTCCTCCCACGACGCCGAATAGGCCCGATTTACCGTAGAACAAATTGTACTTCATGATGAATCCACCGCCTCCAACGACGCCAGCGATGGCTGGTCCGCCACAACCAACAACGACATTGCTGTCGAACACGATTTGACTGTTCGTATTGAAGGTGAAATCGCCGAGCGGAAGTCTTCCGGAAGGGTCATAGAAGGTGCAATTTGTGATGCGGCAATCACCGGCATCTCTGACGGAAAAAGCCCCCCCCCAACCACCCCAATCTTCAAAGCGGCAAAGTGTGATTTGCAGATACCCCGTTTCGTCGCATAAGATTGATTCCGAAGAGAATTGGGAGAACCTGCACCTGTTCACCCACCAATTCCAAAGCCCTTCGTAAGCGTATTTGCTGAGTCCCCGGAAACACTTGTTGCCCCGAAAATAAATGTCCTCGACATAAGTAGAATCTCCCGGTTTGAACATGTCATAAAACGTCGTGTCGCCGAGAATCGTTGTCGAATCCATCCCCTTGCCGCGCAGAGTGATCTTGGAGGGCAGGACTATAGTCTGCGTAAGTTGGAAACTCCCCGTATCGACATACATTGTGTCACCGGACAGCATCGAGAGATTAGCGGCTTCTATCGTATTGGCTGCCGTTTCCCACGACGTATACGGCGCTTCGTTACTCCCTGAATGCGAAACATACCGCGTCGCACCGTGCAACGTCGCAAACGCGCACACTCCCAGAATCGTCAGGGTCCGTAAGATGTTCGTCTTGAGTACTCAGAGGATGCCTCCCATCCGCACAATCAAGAACGTATCACATACAAGATCGTTTAATCTAATTTGATGTCAAGACTTCTTTGGCGGGAATTCAACTTACTCCACCCACACCTTGGCGACCTTCCAACTGATCAGGCGTTCGTCATAGCAGAGTTGGAAGAAATTGGATGAGGAATCGACAACGGCATAATAACGAAGCTTGGACTGACCGACATCACTGGCCCAGTCGCCGGTGATGCGCGTGACTTTGTAGACCTTGCCGCGCCAGCGAAAACGGCATGGCTTCAGCTTGTTGCGCTCGAACAGCGCGATCACTTCGATGTCGTCGTCAAGGTCTTGGTACATAGTACGTCATTCTAATACTGGATTCCCGCCTGCGCGGGAATGACACGGTCAGTCAATATCTGGATTCCCGCTTGCGCGGGAATGACAAACCAGGCAATCAAGCGTGAACCACCTAACGCCATTTCTCACATCCGGCGCATCAAGCCGACAACTTTGCCCGCGAGATAGAATCCCGGCGCGCTGCGTTCGATAATGATCGGTCCGAACGCCTCGTTCTCCGGTTGCAGCCGCACATGTTTGCGTTCGGGAAAGTAGCGCTTGACCGTCGCCTCATCCCCGATCACCGCCACAACAATATCGCCCGCACTCGCCGACGGCTGCTTGCGAACCAGCACAAAGTCGCCGTTGAAAATACCGGCGTTCTTCATGCTGTCGCCCTTGACCCTGAGCGTGAACAAATCCCCCGACGGCGCAAACGAGCGATCGACAACGATCCGTTCGGAGATATTCTCCTCCGCCGTCAGCGGCATGCCGGCTGCCACCTGGCCAACCAGCGGTATCATCATGGCCTCGGCGTTTTCCTTGACCAGCCGAATTCCGCGCGCCACGGCCGAGGACTTTGAGATGTAGCCTTTCTTGATCAGCGCATTGAGAAACGAGCGCACGCCGTTGGTCGACGAAATCCCGAACTTCTGGCCGATTTCGCGAATCGTAGGCGGCTGGCCGTCCCGGTTGATCCGCTCCTCGATGTAGGCGTAAATCGCCCGCTGTCGGTCTGTAAGGTCTTCGTAAGGAACCATTCCAACCTCCTGTCAAACTGATTCCCTGCCCTTCAACCATGATACTGCACTGATGTGCAGGGTGTCAATCATTTTTATCGAGTTTTGGCCAAAAATGTTTGGACCGCTTCTGCCGATCCTTGTATAAAAGGAAAAATGCGAAGCAGAGGTATGCTCGTCAGTTGCGTTCGATAATGCTAAGTTTAAGATCATTCGTAAGTTACCGAAAGTGGAGTCGCGCCGTTTGTAGCTCCGCATTGTCGATTCTTGCGCTGCTGGCATTATTCGCATCCGCCAGTGCCGCTAGTTCACCGGTGCAGATCATTGGTGCAGATTTTGACTACGGTTATGTACCCTTTGGCACGCTACTTAAGCATCAGGTCCAAATTGTGAACCATTCCGACTCCACCTTGCGCGTGATCAGAACTGCGGCCGGCTGTGGTTGCACCAAAATCCCGGTTCCCGATCGCGTGGCGGCGCCCGGAGAGACACTCACGGTAAACATCACTCTGAATCTGGCTGCGACCAGTAGCGGCCAGTTCATCAAGACCCCCTCACTACTCCTCAATGATACCAACATCGGCAAAGTCACCATTCAACTGCGCGGATTCAGCTATCGGCCGGGTGATATTGCAGCGGCGGTTCGGGTCGTACCGGACAGCGTTGTATTCAAGAAGAAAGGCGCCACCGAAGCCGAAATTGAGATTCGCAATCTCGCCGGCGTAGCCATACAAGCGCGCCTGGTCACAATGCCTAACAGATCATTCTGCAGCGTTGAACTGCCGGGCAAGCCGATCCCGAAGGGCGGCAGCGACAAGATCAGGATCAAGTTTAATCCGGCCTGCCCCGTGTCAAAGTTTCAAGAGTACTTGACTTTTGCCGTCACAGATAACAAAATGACGCGTTTTACAGTGCCAATCAGTTTGGTGGAGTGAGTCGATCCAGGTAGGAATTATCGGTTATCTTAACAGAAGAAGAATTATGCGGCTGGTTACAAAGTTCGGTTTGATCGTTTCCTTGATTTTAAGCGGCGTAGTGTTTGGCCAGCAGCGAGGCCCGCGCTTACTAGTGGTCGAACCGTCGTTCGAGAT
The DNA here is from genome assembly GCA_963726455.1 of uncultured bacterium. GTDB lineage: Bacteria > Zixibacteria > MSB-5A5 > CAIYYT01 > CAIYYT01 > CAIYYT01. The sequence continues at coordinate 604,726 of CAVSCK010000004.1, read as the reverse complement.
GGGCTTCATGCCGGATTCCAGCATCGTTTCGCACACCTATTGGGTAAATAACATCGGTACCGATTCCCTGCGAATCTTTCGCGTGAAGCTAACTTGCGGATGTACGAAGGCGCCAATCAGCGAGGGCGTGATTGCCGTTAATGATAGTCTGCCTCTTGAGATCATCTTCGACAACAACAAACGTGAAAAGAAGCAGACGCGCACGGCAACGATTTACTGCAACGACCCGGCCGCCAGCCAGTACGAAGTATCATTCCGCACCTACATCTATACCACCGATGAGTCGACCGGCCCGATCGCAGTATTGAAAAACAGAAGAGTGCGATTGTCGTCGACGGATAAAGGGAAATCCGTTTCCGTGGTTCTGAAGAATGTCTCGAAAGAGCCGCTCACGGCAAGACTGGTTGTATCTCCGGAAGACCTGGTTTCGATTGACCTGCCACAGGAACCAATCGCACCCGGCGCCAAAGCCGATGTGGTCATCCACCTGAAAACCGGCCTGAAGGAGAAGTATTACAATAAGTCATTCACCATTGAGATGTCGGACGCCGCGAAGTCCCGCTATACATTCCCGATTCACGTGGCGGAGTCGCAACCCGCGCTCAAGGCGAGCGAAAAGAAGAGCTAAGAATTACGCAAATACTCGACGTACACTCATTGTACGCGGGTATAATGAGGTTAGAAGTTGACAGTCGACATGGAAATGAGTAAATTAGACACATGAAAATACCTATGAACCTATGGAGGACAAGTTGAGGAAACTAGCTCTTATAGGTTTGTCCGTTCTGCTTATGGTCGCAGCCGTCGCGTTGGCACAGGAGACCAAGGGTCAGGGCGCCAAACTCTATATCGACCAGACTAGTTTCGATTTCGGGTACATCCCCGGTGGCGAAACAGTCAGTCATTCGTTCTTCTTCCTCAGCAAGGGCACGGACTCTCTCAAGATTCTGAAAGTCCAGCCTGGCTGAGGCTGCACCAAAGCTCCACTTAAGAAAGAAGTGGTCGCTGTCGGTGACAGCGCTGAAGTTGAACTGATTTTTACCTCCACTAAGGGAGGACATGCCGGACCGGTCACCAAGAGTGCGACCGTGACGTGCAACGACAATGATCGCGGCAATTTCCAGCTTTCGCTGAAAGCCAAGACTTATGACAGCCCCGATTCACTGTCGCCGCTGACCTTGTCTGCAGCAACGATCAAGTGGGACGAGAAAAATCGCGACAAAGAGATGAAAGTCGTCGTTAAGAACGTCTCCAAGAACTCTGTGCGCTTGAATCTTGTCAGCCAGCCCTATGGCTACCTCAAGATCGACCTTCCCGATGCGGAAATCAAGGCGGGCAAGGATAAAGAGATCAAGGTTAAGATTCAGCCGTCGGTTACGGACCAGGAATTCAAGAAGTCTTTCACCTTCCAGGTGAATGATTCGACCGGAAGTCGTTACACGATTCCGACCGTCCTCGCCAAGCAAGTGATTATGCCGCAGATTCAGGCCGCGCCCGCCAAGAAGCCGGCGCCCAGCACTCCGGCTGACACCTCGGCCAAGACGAGCAAGTAGCACAGATCTATTTGCCTGACCTGATTATCCAAGCGCCGATCGCAAGATCGGCGCTTTTCTTATCCGCTAACTCCATGATTTCAATTCCCTAATCGCTGGATACCCGGCGGTTGTACCATATTCGGAGGCAATTCGGACATCCATGCGAAATATTGTTACCTTTTGGCGCTACAAAGCATCTTTATAAGCAAGTGGAACGACAGAGCACCACATTCTGGCAGCTGATCGAAACCGAACATCGGAAAGCCAGAGCTTACTGCAGTCGCCTCGTGGGCAACTGCGAAGAAGGAGATGACTTGTACCAGGATTCCGTGATTGCGGCCTATCGGGGTTACGCCGGGCTCAGACAGATCGACTCCTTCCGGCCCTGGTTCTATCAGATCATCAACCATTCATTCAAGGCCCGCTTTCGGAGCGCTTGGTGGAAAAAATTGATACCGGTGTCGTCAGAAAGTGATACCCGGATCGGTTCTGAAAATCCTGCGCGACAGTATGCTGCGAGAAGAAGACTGGATATTGCCTTGTCCGCTCTCTCGCCCGATGATCGCATTCTGGTGACGCTGGCTGAACTGGAGGGATGGCGGATTGCTGAACTCGCGGAATTGGTGGGCCAGTCTCAAGGGGCAATAAAGATGCGCCTGTCACGCGCGCGCGACAAGATGAGAAAGAAATTGGCCGGTGCCTTTTGCCGGACTGACAATCGTAACTCTGATCGAGGAGATGAACGCACATGTTGTGCCGCCACGCCAGAAAGCGACTAGCACTGCACCAATGGCGCCGTAGCGAGTGCGCTGAAGACCAGGCGTTGATGAAACATCTCCGCAACTGCGCCGACTGCCGCTTGCTGGTTCAGGCCGAAGAGAACCTGATCGATGATCTGGCCACGGTGAGCAATATCGAACCGCCGTATGATTTGCCGTTGGAGGTTGTTCGGAGCGTCGCGTTGAAAGCGGCTGCAGCCGAGACTCGCCCCGGCGTTCTGTGGTCGATTTGGGAACGGGCCTCCGGTAGTCTCCCCAGAGTTCGTTACCTGGTAGCCGTTGGTTCCGTGGCCTTGGTCTTCCTCATTGCCGCCTTGGTGCCATTTAACGTCAGGCAGGTGGTTGGATATCAGGTTGCCATCGCCGGCGTGGAGAAGAGTATCGCGGAAGAGAATCCGAAAATTACTTCCCTTCTGAGTGCGCTGGGAATGGAAAGAGATAAAGCTTCCACGTTGCTGGACACTCTGGAAACAAATGAAATCCGTCTCTCTGTTGGTGAATGTCGCGAAACCTGTCGTCTGACGATATCCGACCTGAAGACGGAGCAGGACGCGCGAGTTGTCGTCGAGGCCATTCTCAAACTGGGTTGTTGCCAGATTGACGACATTGCTCCGATCTTCCGCAACGAATCAACCAGTCTCCTGCGGCTGGCTGCGAGGAAGTTGCTATCGTAGTCCTGTAGCAAGTTAACCGAACCAATATAAATATCCACGAAATGGAGGATACCATGTACTACCTTCGTCCTATCACTATGGCCATTTTGCTCCTCGCCGGCGGCTCCGCCCTGGCTCAGGCAAGCCCTTCGATCGGAGCTAAATTGTATATCGATCAAACTTCATTCGACTTCGGCTACATTCCTGCAGGTGAGGCCGTCAGTCACTCCTACTTCTTTCTGAACAAGGGAATCGATTCGCTGAAGATCCTCAAAGTCCAACCCGGATGCGGTTGCACCAAGGCGCCCCTCAAGAAAGACGTAGTCGCCGCCGGTGATAGCGCCGAAGTGGAGTTGATTTTCACCGCCTCCCGCGGCAGCCACGGGCCGGTGACCAAGTCGGCCGCAGTCACCAGTAACGATCCCGACCGCTCATCATTTCAGCTGACGTTCAAAGGGACAACTTATGAGAAACCTGATTCTCTTTTGCCTCTTGCTCTCTCAGCGAGCACGATCAGGTGGGACGACAAGAACCGCGACAAAGAGATGAAAGTTGTCGTCAAGAACGTCTCCAAGAACACCGTGCGTCTGAAGCTAGTCAGCCAGCCCTATGGTTACCTCAAGATCGACCTCCCCGATTCGGAAATCAAGCCGGGCAAGGATAAAGAGATCAAGGTTAGGATTCAGGCGTCGGTTACGGACCAGGAATTCAAGAAGTCTTTTACATTCCAGTTGAATGATGCGGCCGGTACCCGTTACACAATTCCGACCGGCCTCGCCAAGCAAGTGATTATGCCGCAGATTCAGGCCGCGCCAGCCAACAAACCGGCGCCCGGAACTCCGGCTGACACCACGTCCAAGGCAAGCAAGTAAGACCGAATTACTCGACTGATACAATTGTCAAAGCGTCGGTTGCGAGATCGGCGCTTTTATTTTTGTCGGAAATTTATCTAGCGAAAACGGGCGAGAAAAGTCCCGTAGGCGTCACGGAGGATGCTATCGCATTCGAGAAATCCGGAATTGTGGGAGCCGGTGATCTCGACGAAACGCTTCTCCCCTATCGCGGCGTCGTACAGCTTTCTGCCGAGCGCGTAGGGTATCACTTCGTCGTCCGGACTATGAATCGACAGCAATGGTTTGTCGAATGTCCTGATGATCTCCGCGCTGTTGTATTTCTCCCGTAGTAACAGAGAAACCGGCAGGTATGGAAACGCGGCCTTGCCCACATCAGCCAACGAGCTGAACGTTGATTCCAATATCAACCCGTCGACCGGATAACAATTCGTGAACTTGACAGCCACTCCCCCGCCGAGAGAACGACCCAATGCCACCACATGCGAACCCGAGTTGAGATGCGCGCGCAGATAGTCTGCGAAGGTCGCAAGATCGGCAGCCACGAGATCCTCCGAAGGCGATCCCTCAGCATCTGCATAGCCGCGATACTCGAAGGCATACACGTTGACGCCCAGATCATGAAACAGCTTATAGGTATTGACATTGTTCGATACGTTCTCCGCGTTGCCGTGGAAATAGACGACGTTGATTTTCGCCGAATCGTTCGGGATGCTCCAGACTATGAAGTTAACACCATCCGGCGACTGCAACTTCAGTTCCTCATAATCTAGGCCAACTGCCTCGGGGGTGGAGATGATGTGCTTGAACGGATGGTAAATCAGTTGGCGTTGCATGAGGAACGCTGCCGCGCACACTACCACGTAGACGCCAATAATGATCACGAAGACTGTTACCAAGAGTCTAGCAACCTTTCCCACAACCAATCGAGCAATTGTTCCACACTTAGACGGCAATTCAGGAGACCAAACGCAAGTAGATGTACAGCGCGGGCGCCGCGAACACGAGTGAATCGAAGCGGTCGAGAATGCCGCCATGCCCCGGTATCAGGTTGGACGAATCCTTGACTCCGGCCTCTCGCTTGAAAACTGACTCCGCCAGATCACCGAGCTGCCCGAAAAACGCAATGATAATCGCGGGCAGAATCAACTTCACAAATCCGATCTCCGCCAGAAAGATGAAATTGAACATCACCGCTGTCAGAATACCGCCGACAAATCCACCGGCAAATCCGGCGACAGTTTTGTGCGGACTGATCGCCGGCGACAGCTTAGTCTTGCCGAATTTCCAGCCGAAGAAATACGCCGCCGTGTCAATAATCCAGATTGCTGCAAACAGGAATGTCACCCAACCCGCAGCCAGCTTGGCGTCCACAACATTGCCGCTACGAATCAAAATCAAACTCGTGAATCCAGCCGCGAGATAAATCACGCCGAACGCGGAAATACCCATCGACCGTCCGATATCTCCCAGCTTGCGCGTGAATACGTGCGGCAGCGATACCAGAAAGATCAGCGCCGCCACCGTCTCAAACAGGAAACGGCTCTGCAGGTATTGCACCGAAATCGCGGGAAACGCGCCGACCAATATCAGTGCCAGCTTCTGCCAGAGATATAATCTGATACCTGTAAGAGTGAATAGCTCCCACAGTGACAGAATAATCAGCAGTTCAACCAATGCCAGGAATACTACGCCGCCAAGATGGAAGACATACAGTAGGAGTGGAATGAAGATGGCTGCGATCAGCAGTCGCAGCGCCAAATTGCGCGATATCATAACTTGCCGAACCGCCGCTCCCGTTTCTGGTAATCGAGGATGATTTCGAGAAACTCCTTCTGGCTGAAATCAGGCCAGAGGGTGTTGGTGATAAATAGTTCCGTATACGACGTTTGCCACAAGAGAAAATTCGACAGCCGAAACTCGCCCGAAGTACGAATCAACAAATCCGGATCGGGCAGCGGATGCGTAAACAGATAAGTCGCGAACTTCTCCTCATCTATTTCCGGCAGCTTGAGTCGATTGGCTTTGTATTCCTTGGCAATGCGTTTGACCGCCTCCAGGATTTCCATCCGTCCGCCGTAGTTCAAAGCCAGGTTAAGCACCAGCCCGGTATTCTTGGATGTCTTGGCGATCGCGTGCAACAGTGCCTTTCTGCGCACCAGCGGCAACTGCTCAATCTGCCCGGTGGCGATCAGCCGCACGTTGTTCCTGATCAGGTCGCCCAGTTGCGAGCGGGCGGTGTCGTTGAGCAGCTTGAAGAGAAAGTCAACTTCCGATTTGGGGCGATTCCAGTTTTCGACGGAGAATGTGTAGAGGGTTAGATACTTTATGTTGACGTCGCCGCTGATTTCGACGATACGCCGTACGGCGTCGACGCCTGCTCGGTGCCCCGCCGAACGGTCGAGGCCGCGCTTTTCAGCCCAGCGGCCGTTGCCGTCCATAATGATGGCAACATGCACCGGCAGTTTCGCAGGAGACAGCTTCTCCGCGAGTGCCGACAGCTCAGCACTGAGCTTCTCGCTCAGACCGCCATCACCTCAGCTTCTTTGGACTCAGCGAGCGCGTCGGTCTCTTCGATGAATTTGTTGGTAAGATTTTGCATCTTTTCTTCGCCGTCCTTCAACTCGTCTTCGGAAATCTTGTGGTCCTTTTCTTCCTTCTTGAGCTGCTCGATGCCTTCGCGGCGAATATTGCGGACGGCGATCTTGTTTTCTTCTGCCATCTTCTTAACGACCTTGACGAGGTCTTTTCTTCTCTCTTCAGAGAGCGGCGGCACCGGAATTCTGACCACTTGCGGATCCGCCTGCGGATTCAGCCCCAGATTGGATTTCTGAATCGCCTTGATGATTTCGCCGATCAAGGTCTTCTCCCACGGCTGAACTACGATCAACTGCGCCTCAGGCGTCGAAATGGAACTGACTTGCTTGAGAGGCGTGGGCGTGCCATAGTAGTCAACTTTGATGTCGTCAAGCATCTGAACGTTCGCCTTGCCGGAACGCACCGTCGAGTAGTGATGCTTCAGCGCGGCGATTGACTTCTTCATCTTATTCTCAGCGTCTGCCAATATCTGCTTTACCATGGAACAATACTCCCGATTAAATTGTCACCAAAGTGCCTATGCGTTCACCCATGACGACTCTATAGAGATTTCCGGGGACGGTCAACTTAAAAACGATTAGCGGCAACTTGTTCTCGCGGCAAAGCGTAAACGCCGTGCCATCCATGACCTTCAACTGTTGCTGCAAGGCGTCGTCGTAAGTGATTGTCTTGTATAGTACTGCATTCTTGTCAAGCATCGGGTCGCAATTGTACACACCGTCTACTTTCGTCGCCTTCAGCACGGCATCAACCTCGGTCTCCACACCGCGCAACACCGCCGCCGTATCGGTCGTGAAATACGGATTGCCCGTGCCGGCCGCCATTATTACTACGCGCCCTTTCTCCATATGGCGAATGGCGCGGCGGCGAATATATGACTCCGCGACGGCCTCGATTCGAATCGCGCTGAGTACGCGGGTATACATGTTATGCCTCTCCAGGATCGCCTGCAGTGCCATGGCGTTAATCACCGTCGCCAGCATACCCATGTAATCGCCCGTGGCTCTTCCGATTCCCATGGCGATTCCTGGAACGCCGCGATGGAAATTGCCGCCGCCTACGACGATACCGACTTGCACCCCGAGCTTGAAAACGCTTTCGATTTCCGTGGCAACATATTCCAACTGGGCGGGGTCGATGCCGAAGCTTCGATCCCCTGCCAGTTGTTCACCTGATAGTTTCAGTAATATTCGTTTGTATATCGGGCCGTCCGACATCATGGCTACTCGCCGAGACGGAATCGGATAAAACGGCGAACGGACATATTCTCGCCGATCTTTCCAATTGTCTCGCTCATCAAGTCGGAAATGGTCTTATCCGGATCCTTGACATACGCCTGTTCCATCAAACAGACTTCGGCGTAGTACTTCTCTATCTTACCGTCAACGATCTTATCAACTATCTTCTCCGGTTTGCCCTCATTGAGCGCCTGTGTGCGATAGATCTCGCGTTCCGCCTTGATCTGGTCATCTGCGAGTTCTTCGCGCCGCACGACTATCGGATTGGCGGCCGCGACATGCATCGCCAGGTTTCTGGTCAACTCTTTGAATTGATCCGTGCGGGCCACAAAGTCGGTCTCGCACGTCACCTCAACCAGCACCGCCAGCTTGTCGCCGGGGTGTACATAACTGCCGATCCCGCCTTCTTTGGTCTCGCGTCCGGCCTTGCTGGCGGCTTTGCTAATGCCTTTCTCGCGCAGGACCGTCATCGCTTTATCCATATCGCCGTTAGCTTCCGTCAGCGCCTTCTTACAATCCATCATACCGGCGCCGGAACGCTCACGCAGTAGTCTTACTTGTTCAGCATTTATTTCCATTCGTCAATTACCTTTCTGTTCTCTGGTGTCACCGGCCGGCGCTGCCACTTCAGCCAATGCCTCCGCCTTCGCCAGCGCGCCTTCTTTGTCAAGCACGAGCGACCGGGCGTCGATGGCCGAATCAACCACCTGACGCGTGATGACGCGAATCGACTTGATGGCGTCGTCATTGCCGGCTATCGGAAAATCGATCGGATCAGGATCGGAGTTGGTATCGACGATACCAATGATCGGAATTCCGAGCTTCTTCGCTTCGGCGACCGCGATGCGCTCTTTCTTGCAGTCGACGACAAAGAGCAGTCCGGGCAACCGATTCATTTCGCGGATTCCGCCCAGGACCTTGTCGAGTTTCTCTTTTTCTTTTGACAGGCCGGCGATTTCTTTCTTCGTCAGTTTTTCGAAGGTGCCGTCTTCCTGCATCCTCTCGATATCTTTGAGTCGCTTGATGCTCTTGCGGATCGTCGGGAAATTGGTCATCATGCCGCCCAGCCAGCGTTCGGTCACAAAGTATTGCTGGCAACGAATGGCCTCGGCCTTGACCACATCCTGCGCCTGCTTCTTGGTGCCGACAAACAGAATTGGCTGATTCTTGGAGATGACTTCGCGCACTTTCTGGCAAGCGGTCTTGAGCGAGTTTAAGGTTTTGTTGAGATCGATGATGTAGACGCCGTTCTTCTCGGCAAAAATAAAGCGCTTCATTTTCGGGTTCCAGCGCCGTGTCTGGTGCCCAAAATGTACGCCCGCTTCCAAAAGGTCGCGAATTTGGATTTCGGTCATTACTGACTCCTGATTGGTTGGTTGTTCCTCCATCCGGTTCATCTCCTCGCGCGGGGCGAGCCGTAACTCGACCACCCGCCTGGATCCCCGAATGTGCGTCATTAGTTACTTCGTGCGAAAAGTCAGACTGCGAGGCAATCCGACTCAGGCAGAAAGTCTGACGGTCGGCGGAGTTGCACTCCGCCGACCATCCGATAAAATTATCTCTTCGAGAACTGGAACCGCTTGCGGGCTTTGACCATGCCGTACTTCTTGCGTTCCACCATGCGGGGATCGCGCGTCAGCATGCCGGCGCTTTTGAGCGGTTTGCGCAATTCCGGATTAAACGCTGTGAGCGCCCGGGCAATTGCCAGACGAATCGCACCGGCCTGGCCCGACAGGCCACCGCCGCGCGTCTTGCAAACCACGTCCAGCTTACCTTCCAGGCTCACCACTCGGACCGGTTCAGTCGCGATCGCTACCAGCGATTCACGGGTAAGATACGGCAACAGATCTTTTCCGTTGATCGTCCACTTGACCCGTGCCGGCGGTCAGCCACAGACTGGCGACCGCATTCTTGCGTCTTCCAGAAGTATGAATCTTATTTTGTGCCATCAACTACCTTCCAATATCGACACCGCTGAGCCGCACAAAGACCCTCGCTGATGTCACTACAAATCAATTATTTCACTTCCAGCGCTTCGGGCTTCTGGGCCTTGTGCGGATGCACAGTGCCGCCGTAAACCTTAAGCTTGGTGAGCATCTTGCGACCCAGCGGACCTTTGGGGAGCATTCCCCACACCGCATCACGGAATAACTCTTCCGGCTTGGCCTTGACCGCTTTGGCAAACGTGGTCTGCCGATGGCCGCCGGGGTATAACGTATTCCAATGATAAGTCTTGATTGATTCTTTCTTGGGCGTCGACAACCGTACCTTGGCCGCGTTAACCACGATCACGAAATCGCCAAAATCCAGAAACGGTGTGTATTCCGGCTTGGTCTTGCCCATCAGAATGCGCGCAACTTTAGCCGCCTGCCGACCAAGAATTTTGCCGCTGACGTCGACAACAAACCACTTCTGCTCTACGCTGCCGACTTTCGGAATAAATGTTTTCACTCACATCTCCTCAAAAGGATTCCTCTAGAAACTTATTAAAATAGGAACAACTCACCGAATGTCAAGTACTTCAAAGGACTTTTTTTGTTCTCCGACGCCCGCGATGGCTTCCTACTCTTACGACTGCCTGCTCCAGCTTCTTTGTCCGAAACGACTTTCGCAGTTCGGCTTATCGTTTTGCAGGCATCCCAACGCACGCCACGACCTCCCGCAACCCCGTTATCCTCTTGACTTTTCGGCGCTTTGGCGTTATAATGTGCTCCGAATATACTTGTTCGGAAAACTGACCTGTTAATACTGACCGGTTCTCTCGCTCGCGCTTTCTGACAGTTCGACGTGCCCGACGGATATTTGTTCCGCCAGAAAGGACGACCACACTTGAAGGCCAGATTGTTACTGATACAGCTTCTTCTTCAGCTCGCACTCTTTCTGCTTCTTCCTGTAGTTGTCGATGCCGCCGAATTTGACCGAGCGATTTCGATTTCTCCCGCAAGCACTCCCTTGTTCGACTCGTCGGCCAGCAAGGCCAACTGCACTCTGTCCAAGCACAACGGTACTCTTTCGTTCTATTCCGACCGCTACGGACCCGGCATGAGGACGGTCACTTATTTCGACCCGACTGCCTGCGAACGCGCCTCCTATCCATTCAGCATTCTCAATCTTCAGTTCACGCTCTACGACGCCGGTAGCCGCCCGTGGCCACTGAAGCTTCAAGTTGTGATCTACGCCTCGTCGACTGACACCTGCCTTGGCCCCAGCCAGGAACTGTATCGTTTTCCCGTCCGCTGTGATTCGGCGACATTCCGCGATCCGCACGTTGGTACGGCTTGGCTGCCTATTCCTCTGTGCGTAAACGGCCCATTCTATATTGGGGTGGAATATGCAAGCCAGCCGAATGGTCTGCCGCCCTATCCTTCGGTCGCATTTGACTTTTCGACGCCTCGCGTCTGTGATAATTGGCAATACGATAACGGTCAATGGATTCGCTGGGCCGACTTCTGGACTCCGCCGATTCCCGGCTACCCATTGTTTTGGGTGACCGGCGAGCCGGGCGCCGTAACCAATTGCTCACCCGATTCCAGTAAAATGAAAATCAACGAGATCAGCCCTTACGCCGGCGAATTTGGTTCCGGTACGTGGACTCCCAGTTGGGTTGAACTATTTAACTCCGGTGCTGTCAGTCTCACGGTAAACGGCTTCCAGCTTGTCGGGCGGTCAGGTTCAGTCATAGCGACTCTTCCGAACTATACTCTCCCACCCAGGACTTATCTGCGCGTCAATTTTAGTAAGGGCCCCAACGACGGAAACTTTGTTGACGGCAAAGGTACATATTACACGCAGGGCGATAGTGTGGGAATATTCTCTTCCGCCGAGGACGAAATCGGGATGTACAAGGCTGCCGCAGGTCCGCAAACGATCGTCGATTTTGTCGGCTGGTCAAGCACCGGTAGTTTTGTCGGCGGAATCCCGTATTCGCACGCCACTGCGAAAAGTATCTGGAGAGCAGGCGAGTTCGTCAATGCTTCAAGCCATGGTTCATTTAGCAGCTTCGGACTCTGTCCCAGCGGGTTCGACCACAACAATCCCATCGATTGGCGCGAGTACGATTGGGGTACCTATTACTCCTGTGGCTACCAACGGATCGGCAACCCGATCCAAACTTTCCCGCCGAACGGCGGCAGTCTCGGCAAGGGATCGCGATTGGAGTGGGCATCGGTCTATGGCGCTGTCCAGTATTATCTCGAAGTTGACCAGGACTCCCTCTTCGGAAATCCGGCGATCGCTTTCTATACTATCGGCACAAATTACACTTTGAATGGGCTGGCGGAAGGTGTGTACTACTGGCGGGTGCGTGTCTTTGACTCGAACCGATTGCTCACCGAACATGAGGACTGGAAGTTCTACTACAATCCCAATACGACCGGACCTGACAGTGTATATTTGAGCGTCGCGCAAAAACTGCAACACAAAGACACGCGGCTACTTTGCATCACCAACGACAACGGCTATTCCCCTGTCTGCAAGCGCCCGGGTTGTTCCGAATCGCCGGGAACAAACGGCCCCTGGAATCGCGAGCACTCTGCTACTTTCGATCACATCGTCCACTGTGAACATTGCTCGCGGTATTCTGCGCGCGCCTCACTGGACATGGTCAATAACTTCTTTGGCGGCACGCTGAAGCAGGATCACATTTCGTATACCGCCTGTGAACACATCCATCCGAACGCTCCGGAGGGTGATCTTGGCCATCAGCGATTTTTGTGGTGGTCTCCCGCAGATGAGATTGGATCAACTCTGAACTGGGAACTCAATTTGACGGCCTCCTCTCTTGCCGGCAAGCCGACCTGGACGGAGATTGTCACCGAAATTTCGGTCAATCATCACCCACTTCTAATTTGCACCCCCGGTCAAACGATGGTTCTTAATGGTGAACGCACCGCCGCTGGCCAGCAACAGATTCACCTGGTCGATCCCTGGCCTTCGAAGAAGCAGGTCGGTGCTGGTTTTCGAACCGGATGGTGGGACTATGGCAGCATCGAGATTACCCACTACTACAAACTTCCGGCGGGTACGATCACCGGCAAAGCAGAAGCGGCCTCGCTCACTTCGGACACCGACCTCGACAGCATAGTTGACTTTGACGAAGGCCTGGGACCGCCTGCGTATGGGAGCGACAATCCGCGCAAATTCCAATGCTATGCCCGCTCGGCGGATTCCGACAGCGATCAGGTTTCGGATTTCAATGAGATCAGGAATTACACATTTCATGACCAGCCCGGCTTCCATCCCGGACACAATAACGATGCGCTCAACTTCGCCGATATTGACAGCGACGGCCTCCGCGCCGAGCACGACTGCGATTCGGATAACGACGGTCTCTTCGACGGCGGCGAGGATGTCAACGGCAACGGGCGAAATCCCGAATCGGGAGAGACCTGCCAGTTCGACAACACCAGCGGCCACATTCAGATTCGCACGAACAAATCCACATACTCTGTTGGTGAAGTCATTTATGTCGTCGACTGGGAGGGCGTCAGCGAAACTCGCACCTTCCACGCAGGTTCGACTTACAACGCCGAGCACGGCGCGGGGTGTCCGAGCAAGCACGACGGCGACCCGCTGATTCACAACAGCATATTCGCCGTAGATGATGCCGGCCACGCGCTCACGTCACCGGTTGATACCTGCCCTTATGTCGGCATGTTCTACCTGTGCGCCGACGTGCTCAATGATAGAACCTATTCCTCGCCGGACAACCTTGATCCTCAAGTCTGTTGGGGCTGTGTTGCCGATACTTCGCGCGGCTGGCATTTCGGTTATGATTTCCAGTATAATCATCCCGGTCAACCCTGGCCGCCATACAACTATCCGGCTGTCTGCTCCCAGCAAGGCTTCCAGCAAGACCTATTCCACGGTTGAAGTGCCCTGGTGGTGGCGCGGAACTTCCTGGCCGCCACAGACGGACAAATACTGGCTGGGAATCGGCATCCCCAAGTCGTTGGTTACCGCAGGAACGATGATCGTCGATTCGCTGCCGTCCTACGCGCACGGCGGCCAGAATTGCACTGGAGCCGTAATCAGGCAATTCAGCGCCGACACTCAGGTTCGCAATAATCTGAATGCTACCGCCACCGACACCAGCATCTACTGGTATGGTTTCTCAATTCCGAATTATCAGATTCCCGATTCGATAATGACGACGCGGCTGAAGGTGACATTGGACAACATCACTTTCCCGCCGGTTTCCGCAACCGCGTTTCTTGCAGATCAAGGCCGGCGACAGTCTGTTCGGCTGGTCGCCCACTTATTATGATCAGATCAAAGTCACCCAGCAGTATGTCTTCGGTGACGCCAACCACGACGGCTCAATCGACATCTCAGATGCTGTCTATCTCATCGGTTACATCTTTTCCGGCGGCCCGGCGCCCGTGCCGCTATTGGCAGGCGATGCCAACTGCGATCAGGCAATTGACATCTCGGACGTTGTCTATCTGATCGTCTACATCTTCTCGGGTGGCGCTGCGCCCTGCGCGGGAAAATAGCTGCGCGACGCTTTTGCCAAATGCTGTCGACAGGCAGTCCCGAAATAAGCCTTATGGTTAGTCTAATCTTTTGTTGACTTTCTCTTTCCTGCGCGTCTACTTTGTATCAGTCACAGATCGAGAAGTCAGGAGGCGCAAAATGACAACAAGCAATATACCTCTCCGAACCGCTCGAATACTTATCTTTGTTTTCATAGTAGCATTGTCTTCAGATGTTTTCGGCCAGAACACGATTCAGCCTCTAACCGCCGAGGAATTTGCGGCGGTAATCACGAGTGGCGACACTCTGCAGTGGGCAAGGATTCAGACTCTTACGGACGAGCAGGCGCAGACGCTGGCCAAGTCGAATGGCTTCTATACTCGCAGTAGCGGCGCCGAATTAAGAGGATAGTGGTTGAATGGTTTGAAGCAGCTCACCGATAAGCAGGCGCAAATGTTCGGACGGTTCAACGGTCACTTCTTGTTTCTGAATGGTCTTGACAGTCTCTCTGCCGCTCAGGCAAAGGCACTAAGCTTGTTCAAACCTGGAGAAATCAAGAATCTCACTCAGAAAGATCCCGGCGGAAAGGCCTGGGCATCAATTGGAATATTGTCTCTTAACGGCTTGACTTCGCTAACTGACGAAGTTGCCAAAGCTCTAGGCAACTCCTATACCACAACACTGGAACTTAACTCCGTTGATAGTTTGACTCTTAATCAGGCGAAACGGCTCGCAAACTATGGGGGCAATTCACTTGAGTTGTGGGCGCTAAAAGCACTCGGCGCCGCGCAGGCGGCAGCTCTGGCGGTTTGTACGGCAAAGATCATTTTCTATGCGATCGATGATTCTTCTTTGGTGCGATTCGCCAAGGACGGGGGCAACTACTGGGTTCCTGCCTATCGAGAGGGTCCGCTTAAGCGCGAACTGAACAAGTAGCACAATCAGTCGGAGCCGTGCGGTACGGTTGCCACTTGCGCCGTCGGGAACCCTTTCCTGACGGAATCATTCTATCGCTGTCGTGAAATACAATCGGCGTGCGGCACTGTTTCTACTGGTGAACTACTTCCCCGGCTCGGGCTGAAGTATATGCTGTAGGATCTTCTCCATCTGCTCCGGCGTGAAGTCTTCGCGGTACATTCGTCGGAATACTTCCCGCTTCACTTCAAGCTCAGATAGATTGGGATTCTCTCGCAGGATTCCTGCCGCCATGAGTGTCCGGGCCGTATCGAACATTTCGCTCACCATTTGGAATCGTTCCAGCGGTGTGCGCGACCGCAGCATTTCGCTGTAGATTCGCTCGACTTCCGGCGTTGTGTCATGCATTCGCTTTAGCTTCCTCAAGAGTTTGGCCGACACCTAATTCCTTGGCCCACTTTCTAAGATACGTCCAATCGAGCTCTTGTATTCCTGAAATCAGGCCACAGACGTCCTTAAACTGTGTTTCCGAGTGCGAGTCCTTGCTCCAGTACAGCTTCGACAAGATAAGATCTTCAGGAGTTGCGATCCAGACTTGGGTGCCCTCAATATCTACTGATTGACGCCGCTTGAACTCCTCTCGACGGAATTCGACGTCCTTTCTAATCACAAAATCCGCCTTAATCGAATATTGCTGCTGAATTATGTTAAACATCCACCGTCGTTTGACAGCATCTCGGACGGCATCTCTATCCACGTAGCAATCGCTGGAAAACAATTCAACTATCTTGTCAGCATCGTCTTGGTCAACTTCAACGACGAGATCGATATCGCGGGTCATTCGGCCGCGGCCATAGAGCGTCATCGCCCATGAACCCGTCAGCATGTATGGAATCCTGGCGCTATTTAACCGGCCGGCAAGCGACCTCAAGAACTCCAATTGTTCGGTAAGCATGTCCGACGATACGCTGTACCAGCTATGGATGTCAAGGATTGAATCCGCTTCTTACACTCAAAGCGGAAACCCCGCAATGGACAGAGTTCACTATCTACTGGCGGGGTTTCTTTGTGCTCCATGATCGCACGACATCGCCCAAATGCGATTGTTTACTTCACCACTTCATAATCAGCATCAACTGCCTGCCCGTTCGCATTGGCTTGCGATTGGCTGGACGGCTCCTGCGTCTCGCTCTGTGGGCCTGTCTGCTGCTGTTGCGCGCCCGCCTGAGTCGATGACTTACGGTAGATTTCCTCTGCCGCCTTGTGCAACAGATTCTGCAGGCGCTCGGTCTCAGACTTCATGGCTGCGTAGTCGCTGCCACGCGTCAACTCCTTGATGCGATCGATCGACTTCTGAATATCGGCCTTGGTCGCCTCATCGATCTTGTCGGCGTTGTCGCGCAGAGTCTTCTCCGCTTCGAACGCCATCTGATCGGCCCGGTTCTTGACCTCGACATCTTCCTTGCGCTTACTGTCGGCAGCCGCGTTGGCTTCGGCATCGCGCACCATCTTGTCGATCTCCTGCTTGGAGAGACCGGAGGATGACTCGATGCGAATCTTCTGCTCCTTGCCGGTGCCGAGATCGCGCGCCGAGACATTGAGAATACCGTTGGCGTCGATATCAAATGTCACTTCAATCTGTGGCAGACCTCTAGGCGCGGACGGAATACCGTCCAGATGGAATCTGCCAATCGTGCGGTTATCGAGTGCCATGGGCCGCTCGCCTTGCTGCACGTGCACTTCAACCGACGTCTGATTATCAGCAGCCGTCGAGAACACCTGCGCCTTTTTGGTCGGAATCGTCGTGTTGCGCTCGATCAACTTGGTGAACACACCGCCGAGCGTCTCGATACCGAGCGACAGCGGCGTCACGTCCAGCAACAACACGTCTTTGACATCGCCTGCCAATACGCCACCCTGAATGGCAGCGCCGACCGCGACAACTTCATCTGGGTTGACGCCCTTGTGCGCCTCACGTCCGAAGAATTTCTCCACTTCCTCGACCACCTTGGGCATCCGGGTCATTCCGCCGACCAGCACTACTTCTCCGATATCGCCGGTCGCTACCTTGGCATCTTCCAGTGCTTTGCGGCACGGCTCCATGGCGCGCCGAATCAAATCGTCGACCATGCCCTCGAACCGTGACCGGGTTAACGTCAGGTTCAAATGCCTCGGTCCCGACCCATCCGCCGAGATAAACGGCAGATTGATCGTTGTCTCCTTCGTGGACGACAATTCGATCTTTGCCTTTTCGGCAGCTTCTTTCAATCGCTGCAACGCCATCGGATCCTTCGACAGATCGATGCCGTCTGACTTCTTGAATTCATCCGCGAGCCAGTCGATCACGCGCTTGTCGAAATCATCACCGCCAAGGTGCGTGTCACCGTTGGTTGACAACACTTCAAACACGCCGTCGCCGATTTCCAGAATCGAAATGTCAAACGTTCCACCGCCAAGGTCGAACACGGCGATCTTCTTGTTGGCCTTTTTGTCGAGTCCATACGCCAGCGATGCCGCCGTCGGCTCGTTGATGATGCGCATGACTTCCAGCCCGGCGATTCTGCCCGCGTCCTTGGTCGCCTGCCTTTGCGCGTCATTAAAGTACGCCGGCACGGTGATTACCGCCTTCGTGACTTTCTGTCCCAGGAAATCCTCAGCCGCCTGCTTCATCTTGCCCAGAATCATGGCGGAGATTTCCTGCGGCGAATAATCCTTGCCGTCGATTTCAATCACGGCCAGGCCGCTACTGCCGCGCTTCACCTTGTATGGGAAATTCTTGATCTCTTGCGTCACTTCGTCGTAGTGCCTTCCCATAAAGCGCTTGATCGAGAACACGGTGTTAAGCGGGTTGGTGATCGCCTGTCTCTTGGCAATCTGTCCTACCAGCCGCTCGCCAGTCTTCGTAAATCCGACCACCGATGGGGTCGTGCGTGCCCCTTCCGAATTGGGAATGACCACCGGCTCTGACCCTTCCATCACCGAGACACAGGAATTGGTCGTGCCGAGGTCGATGCCAATGATCTTGTCCGTCATATTATTCTCTCTCCTTCGTTCTCATTCTGTTACGCCGGTACGACCGGCGCCACTCTTCAACTTCCGAAACAAAGCCCGCTCGCGACTGCAAACGGGCTCTGCTTCTTCGGCGCTAACCTGTCGATCGTTTCCAGTGTCGACTTCGCTTCCGGCTTAGCCGACCTTTATCTCGATCTCCTTGGACTTCACCTCTTCGGCCTTCGGCAACGTGACTTCGAGAACACCGTTCTTGAAAGTCGCGTCGATCTTCTCGGCCTGAACAGCTTTCGGCATCTCAACCGATCTGGTAAAACTGCCGTAGATCCGTTCGACCCGGTGGAAGCTCTTGTCGTCTTCCTTCGACTCGTGCTTGCGTTCGCCCGACACGATCAAAGTGTCGTCTTCGAATTTCACCTTGACGTCCTGTTTCTCGACGCCGGGCAGGTCAAACTGAACGACGAAACTATCCTCGGTTTCGTGAATATCCGCTCTCGGAACCCAGCCCATTTCGTTTTCGCCCATCGGCCGCCCACTGACCATGTCCTCGAACCAACGATCGATGTTGCATGCCATACTTCCAAACGGCATCCGGGGCTTGCTGACTGTGAGATACATACTTCTTTCTCCTTCGTGACTGAATGGTTGTTGCCTCAAACTCATCTTCTATTTCCTTTCCATCCACTTCACCTCGTCCCAACCGGCACTACTTAAAACAAATGCCGTGCCAACCTTTTCCTGTGAGGCCTAAGTGACATATTCGTAGACAGTTAGTGGGAACGCGTCGAGAATAGCTTTAAGTGATGAAAATGCCAAAATGGCAGAGCCAGCGTCACGCTGGCACGAAAGCTGTCAAATTGTCAGAGTTAGTTGGCAGGTGGAAGGTGCTTCGAAATGCCGTAACAATATAGCATTCTCAGGCGAGTCACGACGAACAACTTGCCGTCGATAATCGACGGTGCGGCGTCAATTGAACCCTTAACCTTCAGCGTCCTTAGCAGGTTTCCGGAATAGCCAAATTGAAGAACATTGCCTGCACTGTTGCAGACAATGAAAGTCGTATCTGTTGCCAGAGGCGACGACTGAACAATCGCGTCCGTTTCATGCGCCCAGATGCTCTTCCCGGTATGCGCGTCGAGGCAGTACACGCTCTTATCATCCGAGCCGAACAAAAGCCGGTCATCGGCCAGAACCGGTGTGGTATGGATCGGACCGTGCGTGGTGAAGCTCCAGAGAAGTGACCCATTCGACGGCTCCAGCGCGTACAGGATTCCGTCTCCCGAGGTGCAATAGAGAATAGTTCCGACGACCGGTCGCGAGTAGATTGCGCCGCCACACTTGAATGACCAAATCTTCGTGCCCTTGTTCTTGTCGAGGCAGACAATCTCTCCCCGGTCGGTGCCGGCATACACATGTTGGCTGTCCACCGTCGGCGAGCTGTAGGAAATCCCCCCCGTCTCATAGGTCCAGATCACTTTGCCGTCCCGGCCGTTAATGCGATAGACGTTTCCCGTCCTGGAAGTGATATACACGTCGCCCCCGTCCAATATCGGCGCTCCCGGAGAGTCGACGATTTTCGTATGAAACACCGCTTTGCGTGTGGCAAGGTTCAGGCAGGTCAACAAATCCCCCCCTGCTTCCTCAACAAAGTAAAGCAAGTTCCCCGAAATCACTGTCGGCGATCCAACTGCGGCTTCGGTGCCGAGCATTGAGTAATGCTTGCCATCATCCGGATTCAGCAGATAGATTCGCTCATTGAAACTCGGCACCACCACAAAACTGTCCGTTCCGACTACCTGCGCGGTCAAACCGCCATTCAGTTTGCGGCTCCAGAGCAGTGTGTCGAAGACACTGCCGTCGGACGGAGTAATCAGATTCGCATTGGCCGGTGTCTGATAGTACATCAATGGACGTGGTGTTACATCAAAGGGCGCCAGCGGTCTGGGACGTGACGCACAGCCGCTTTGCAAAATAATTGCCGCAATCAATCCGCCGAGTATCAGAATCCGCCAGTTTCCCATCAGAAATTCCACCCAAAGAAGAAATCAAACACCCACGGCGAAGTGATCTTGCGGAAATCGGTTCGGCGCACGAAATCGAAACGCAACACCATCAGATATCCCAGCGAAACGCGTGCGCCTGTTCCGAATGATCCCGACAGCCGGTCAAATTTGTCATTCCAGCCGCTGCCGGCATCGACAAACACTGCGCCTCTGATCGCTTGAAATCCAATTCTCCCGAATGGGAAGCCAACGTAAAGGTCATCAATCAACGGGAATCTCAACTCATTCGATATCAACGCCACCTTGCGCGCATAAAACGCTTTGCGATCATATCCACGCAACGACCAGCTTCCGCCCAGGTAAATTCGCTGCGGCTCGCTTCCATCGGAACCAAATCCAAAAACTCGCGTCGCGAACGCCGAGTACTTGCCTATCCGCAGGTAGTGGCGGAAATCCACAAATGCCAACCGATTGAATATTCTGCCCGAATAGAAATCTGTCGTCAGCCCCAGTGTGGCATTGAATCGCATACCGTCGATCGGCCCGGAAACGTCCCACAACGAGTTGTCATGTACCAGTGAAATGTAGTTGGTCGACAGGATTGCATTACGCTGCGTGTCGAACTGTAACTTCTTCCGAAAAGAATGTCGCAGAAAGATCGAGGTTTCAACGCGCGTGAAAGTCGAAAGCGGATAGGATATCAAACCCTCCGCTCCCGTTTGGCGCTCGGAGACATAACCCTCATAATCATCGAAATGCTCGTCATACAGATGGAATGCCCCGACACCCCAGTTGAGGCGATGGGTTTTGTTGACATAAGTGATCCCAAGGTTAAATGACTTCAACAGCTCATCCTTGGTCGTGGCCGAATTGGAAATCAAGACGTAGTACAGGCGGTTGCCCAACATATCGGAAAATACCGTCTGGAAACCGCCAATTGAGCCCACCACCGCGTCGTAGGCAATCGCCGATTGGGCGACGTCAATCGAGTATTCGTTCTTGTAGTCCAGTACGCCCTCTTCCAGTTTGC
Source organism: uncultured bacterium (assembly GCA_963726455.1). Taxonomy (GTDB): domain Bacteria; phylum Zixibacteria; class MSB-5A5; order CAIYYT01; family CAIYYT01; genus CAIYYT01. The sequence goes on along the minus strand of CAVSCK010000004.1, from coordinate 583,641 downwards.
CGGACAGGTATTCGGGGTTCCACGCGGTAAATGCCGGCGGCGTAACCTGCACCGGAACGAATAGCGAGCTGTCGTAGGGTTGTGAGAGAATGTTGAAGCTGAAGTTCTGATAGGCACTGAATATTAGCTTGTTATGGCCGACTACGGGATCAAACGCACCGGTGGCAAAGTCTGTCAGTTGCAGCACCTGGGCGTTGGTGTCAAGCATGTACACGTTCGGGCTGCCCCCACGGTCAGACGTGAACAGCAAATTGCGTCCCACGAACTGGGGCGACAGGTCGTTGAATTTTCCGTACGTCAACGGCGTGATCGTACTATCGGGCAATACCAGCCGGAACAAATTACGATAGCTCTCATAACCGAAGCTGCCGCGATCGGACGAAAATATCACATCGCCGTCGAAAGTGTACACGGGTTCGGTATCATAGTAAATGTCATTCGTCAGTTGACGCAGCTTCGAATCAGCGATCGAGTAAGTGTAGATGTCATACACGCCATTGAAGGTAGCGCCGGAAAAGATGATCGCCTTGCCGTCGGGAGACCAAGATGGTGACGTTATCTGGAACAGTTTCGGAAACTCATACGTCGCCGTAATCTTGCCGGCGAGCACATCATAAACGTAGATGACATCCCGCTCGTAGCGCTTCGACACGAACGCGATCCTGCCTCCGGAGTCGACACTGATTCTGGTTTGCAGCAAGTGCAACGACTCGAACGCCGACGAGCGCTCGCCTTTGACCAGGGTGACTTCCTCGTCTTTCGACGGCGAACGCATGTAGATTCCGGAGTAGCCGAGCTTGTTGGCCTTGTAAACAATCCAGTCATCAGCGCCGCGATACGAAATCGGCAGTGCCACCGGCTTGACGGCAAACTCCTTCTCCGCCAGAGGTGTGGTGACGCTTGACGGCAGGTCACCCTTTTCCAGTTTCGGGAAATGCTTCTTCTTGAGGTCGTACACCCATTCGTCGCCGACATCGCGAATACTCTTGCCGACCGTCATCTTGAATACGGCCTCGAAGTTCTTCGCTTTCCACCAGTTGGTGAACATCATACCCAGCTTGTCGTGTCCGTAATGATCTTCGACGAAGTGGCAGAACGATTCGCCGTATTTGTACATAAAGAAACTCCCGGTCAGTTCATCGAGATCGTCGATGTTGCGAATGTTTCCCGAGAGGGCCATATCGCTCATTATCATATCCGCTTCGGTATCCCACGGACGCGACCAGCATTCAGCCAGGCCTTCCGTAAACCAGAGCGGTGGGCCGTAGTAATTCGTCTTTCGATGCTCGGAAATATTGGCCAGAATCTTGTCGTACATGAACGAGTGCACCAGCTCGTGTCTTACCACCCGCCGAAAATCGCCCACCGAACCGTTGAACGGTACCACCATGCGTCCCTTATAGAACTCTGTGAAACCGGCGACGTTCTCTGGAAGCAGCGACGGTGTTACGTTGGTCTGGGCAAAGAACGTCGGCGCGCTGTATATGATCAGCGGGATCTTCTTGAAAATGTAGTGGTTAAACTTGTCCGAAAGAATGTCGTACGATTGTTCGGCGGCCGCCGCAGCGATTTCGGCTATTGGCTTTTCTTCCTCATAAAAATAGACGCGAAAGTGCGGCGTCGACAATACCTTCCACTTGAAGGTCGAATACTGAATCTTGTTCTTGCCAAAATAGAATTGGGCGGTGCCGGTAGCAGGCAATAACAGGAGAAGTAAGACAATCCAGCCGTATTTAACTCTCATAGTCCACTTGAGGTCGTCCTGAAGTATCGCTCGGCTATCTTCACCGAGTCTGGCTTGCGGAAATGGCCTAACAATGTCCGTGTGTGGTCTCTAACATATTTCCGCATAACCTCGTCAAATACCGTCGACCTCAATTGTATTAACGTGCTGACGATCGTCTCGTTCAACTCCTCGTTCGGTTTGTCGTGGTATTTGGCGTAAATCTCCGAGTCGCCTAACAGAACTGAACCAAGAAAGCTGAACGCGCGCTTGCTGTCAAGCTTTATGAGGGCCGGCATCGACGCCGAGCGTTCCTCCACGTTGCGAACGAAATACTCCTCAACATATTCGTATTGCGCTGTCGAATTGTTTGTCATCAGGGCGTGCAAGGCCCTTTGCCGGACCTCTTTTGCAGGATGGCTAAGCAACTGGGCGCAAGTAGTCGCTGCCTCGGCGCCCCCCAGTCTTTCCAGCGCCGATGTCGCCTCCAGCACCACTCTAGCTTCCTTATCCTCGGTGAAGTGCTTGACCATTGACACGGAGTCCGGGTGCGGAATATTGCCCAGGACAAATATGATATTGCGCAGCCGATACCAAGTATCCTGATTCTGCCCGCTACCAACTGCTCCGCGCGTGGTCAACGTGCGATCCGAGAGCAACACCCGGAAAGCGTTGACGGTGCGCACCCCGAATCCCGACAGCAGGCGGATAAGCAGGACCCGAACGCCGCGATTGTCATTTGCAATGTAGGACGCAAATACGAGTATCGCCTCGACGCTAAAGAACATCTCCAGCAGCGGTGTCATCATCTTGGAGACCGCGTCAAAGTGACGGCTCAATTTGTACACCAGCGACTCAGTAATCTTTGCCGACGTCATCCGCTGATGCACCTGCGAGGCGTATTCCGCTACGCCTTCCGTGTAGATAAGTTCTGTGTCGAATTTCTGGCAGATCAGTCCGAGTATTTCCTGCGCCTCGGAATAGTTGCCGGCCTCCAGAAACTTGAGATAGTACTGCTCCAGTTGATTGGCCAACAATTCAAATGCTTCCTGCGTTACGGAGGGTTCGGCAATGCGATCCTTGATTTGTCGCAATTGCGAATCCGACAGCGCCGTTCCGAATTGCTGCGCGCCGATCATCGCCAGCCGCGTCATCATCGAAAGTTGCGATTCGCTCAGCTTGTAGTCGCGCGCCTCGGCGTCCTGGTAGAAGCCCTTGATCACGTCGTCTGTATATTGACCGTCGTTGATTGTTTCCAACCATCCTTGCAGTTCGTCCAGTCTTTCGGTAGCGATTGTGCCCTTGGCGAATTCTTCCTTGATGTTCTGAATCTGGGTGTAAGCGATCTTGCGCGGCGACGAGTCGGCGGCAAGTATCAGTTCGATATATCTTGGGTCGGCTATGTTCAGATCCGCTAGCGCCTGCTGCAATTTCGGCAGCAGGTCGAGCGCTTCACGTTGGGCAAGTACTTCCCTCAACGTGAACAGCGTCTGCGTCATCTGCAGCATCGTCGTGTTGGTTCGATCAGCCAGTGATTCCCGCAAGGCCGTCACCAGCAGGCCGAGCAACTCTTCGTTTGAGCAACCTGACAATTCCTGGACCACAGGCGCAAGATCGCCGTCAGCGGCAAACGAATGAATCGCGCGCGCGTTGACTGTGTCTGCGATAGATGAGGGTTTGCTCCCTTCGGTCGTTTTTGCCTGAACATCGTCCGTCTTTTCGCTTTCATAATGGCCTCGGGAAAGCAGTTGCAACAGAAGAGCCGGATGTTTGCGCAGTGCTTCGGCAACGGTCGATTGGACTGACCCAGCAGACATATCGCCCAGATTCTCCGCGGCGTCGGCTGAAACGACGCGCTCATTTTCATTGACTAGTTGGTATTGCACTTTGCCGATTCCGATCCCGACAATTCCCTCCGCGTCAATCAAACCCTGGAGGTCGCGCTGCTCCTTTTTCAGGTTCAAATGAGCGAGAAATTTCTCGAAACCGTCAAATTCAACTCCCGGTTCGAAGGTGATGCTCGCCAGGCCTGATTCATATATTGCTTTTCCCAATCCATCCATAAGCAGCCGGTCATCGAGTGGCATTCCGTTGCCGACCAGTTTGCCTTCGGCGACGGCAAGAATCACCCGGCCGCCGGAACGCAGAATTTCTTCGAGCATCGAAAACGGTTTCTCAGCCGCCTTGATCGAGGCCGGATGCCCGGTAGGATAGATAGCAAGTTTCTTGGTCGAGGCGTTGACCTCGCGCACAAATGACGCCAGCGCCTCCGCTGTCACTTGCGGCTGGGAAGTTGTCTCCATATCTAATTTGATCGGCAGTAATTGCTTAGGCGTTTAAGACAATTTGAATGGAGTTTTGCCCGTATTTCAAACTGAAACAGGGAGGGGCTGTCCCCTACTTGAGCAGGATCAACTTACGAATCGATGTGCTCCCCATTTGACGATAGAAGTACACGCCGCTCGCTGCCTCACGCCCTTGTGAATCGCGGCCATCCCACGAGAACCTATGAAGCTGACTGGCGCCACCGTCCAGCGCGTTCAGCACGACAATCTCCCGCCCCAGAACGTTGACGATCGTTACAGGCGCCGGCGACGCCGAAACAATGACCGTACTACCATTGCAAGGATTCGGGTAATTCTGCCCTAGCACAACTTCCCGCACTAGCGGCGGCGTTTCGTCAACGACTCCCGTTACCTGATCCACCTTGTTCACGACCGTAATTGATTTGGGCAGAAACTTCAAGCCGTCACTCAAGCACTCAAGGCGCACGGTATCGCAGTATGTTCCGTTATCGAGACCATAGCGTGAGACCATGATGGAAACGGTATCCGTCTGGCTCGGCGATACCATTCTCTCAGCGGCATCACATGTGAGCCATCCGCATGCCGGCGCTTGCAGGGCATACCGAAACGAGCGGTCTGAGGGATTTGTGACCTGCACTTCCACCCAGGCCGTGTCAGAGACTCCGGTCTCCACCAGAACTGATTCGGGACTTACTTCCAGCGGAAATCGCAACGGTTGAGTTGGATCCAGGTAGATAGCTCTTGACGGCTGGCTGGCGCGGTCTCCCTTCCAGGCCGAAACTGACGCGTATTTTCCCGCCGCCGATGATCTCGCAAGCCGTGTGTGCAGTGAATCATTTATCGTCAAGGCCTCAGAACCGTCAATCGTCGCGCTGTCCGCGCTTACGTACACTGAAAATGAGTCGGGCATGGTTCCATAATTCTCAGCCGACGTAATGGTGTCCGTCAGATTGCAGCTCAGCAGAACCAGCATATTGCCTGTCAGTTCCGGCGCCCAAATGACATAATCACCTGAATTATAGCCCGCGTAAGTTCGAACTTGTCCGGGTAGATAATCAATCGCCGGAAGCGGCGCCAAAGGCGTCGCAGGCAGCCAGCGAAATTCGACTACTATCCGCCCGTTTCCAGAAGCAGCATGATGCACCGGAAACGTGACCCACGCGCCGGTCGAAGGAACGCACTCGGGCAACACGACGTTCGGACCCCAGAGTGCTGCCTCGTTCGTATTTTCCGGCAGGTGGTCATATATTGTGAGCATGAATGGTGACTGTGGGCCGCCCTGATTCGAAGGAAACGGATCTTTGCCCCAGATGAAGATCGAGACCTGGTCGATCACAGCTCCGGCATCGATGCTGTCGAATGCAATGGCCGCCCTTGTTACAGCCCCCGGGCGATTCACCACATAGTAGTTTCGCGCAATGGTTCCATTATCGCCGTATGTGATCATGTTCACACCGCAATAATGCCAGACCAACAGAAAATCGTCGCAGGTGGGCTGAAAGTCAATCGCGTATGGAACCGGGATAACCTGCCCGAACGCCGCCGAAGCGAACGCTAATAGTAGAATGAAAATGATATTGCGAAGTGCCAAGCCAACCCCATTATGAAACTTATTGTCGATAAAATAGCCAGAGCGTCGTTTCGGCGCAAGGCAATTTTCGCGTAGTGTGGGATTCGCGTAAACCCTTGGGAAGCTATGAGATCGGCGGGGCTGCTACCCTACTGTCTGTCGAGCCGGACTCCGGCGGCCTTCTTTGTAGTCACGCCAGAGCTTGCCCCACTCAGTATTATTGAACTTGTTGATCTTGGATTGCCCGACCGTCGGATACCACAGTACATCATGATAGAAATTCGATGCCGCCGGCGCCCAGACCATGAGCGGTGAATGCAGTGCGATCTTCTCCAGAAAACGCAGCGACCCCTTGCGCAACAACTGGTCGCCCCAAATAACGAATGACTTCTTGGTGGTAAAATGCAGGTTCACGTCGCTGACATCGGCCCCGACGACTTCGATGTTGCGTGGATCGCCATTGCCAAGTTGCATCTGGTCACACATCTTGATATACGGAATCGCCAACGGGTCAAATCCCATCAGTTTTGCCGCGACCGAATCGATGGCCACCGAATCTGCCGACGCCAAAATGTAGTTCGCTACTACCGGGTCCATCGTGCGCGGCCCCGCGCCGTTGCCGGCAACGGTGCCATCCATCACGGCAAACACCGAGGGATGCAATTCCCGCTGCATCAGAACCAGATCGACCAGCACCTCATGCATGTACTTGTGTGCGTAGTGCCGTACTTCTTTCAGTAACCCGCCAAAAGCATTCTTGATTGCCCCGGTCGTGACCGCATGCCCGTGCGTCTTTACGGTCGGCAGATGCAGAATCTGCCGTCCGACATACATCTTGGGAATTTCAATCCCTTCGGGGAAGATGTCGTTCAGCTTCAGCAATTTCGATTTGAACTTATAGACAATCCACTCCTGCTCAGGCAGCGGCTTGAAGTCGAGCTGATATTGATTCAGAATCGGTAGCCACAGGTTATTGGCGGCTCCCTTGCGGGGATTGGTTACGACGGTCTTGTTTTCAACCGGTATCACTTTGGTAGGCGAAAAACCGTCCGCCATCAGCTTCGAGACCACGCCCTCGACCTGCCATGGCTGGCTCGAACACGCCGGGAAATATTTCGTCCAGGAGAGATTCAGCTTGAGAATGAGGTCATTTGCCTGGCTGACATGCTTCGAATAATCAGCCAGGTCCATCAGTCTCGCATAGTCGGCAATTACCGTCTCCGGCGTCGTTTTCAGGATGGCAACTTTCGATTTATTCATTTAATCATCCTCTGTTCTCAAGTGATACGGCGCTGTCGGCGGTCTGCGGGTAGATATCACATACGGGCCCGAACTCATATTTGTCCAACAACCGACGCAGTTTTCTTTCTACAGTATGCAAGTTGGTGTAATGCCTTAGCCGGCTCTTCAGGCCGGCCGTTTCCCGCGGCTGATTGGGATCCAGTTCCCACGGATGCAAGTAAACCGTCGCAGCATACCCACTATTGTTATATGCTTTAAGCGCCCGTTCGGTGTACCAATAAGGAAACATGCGGAAAGATCCACCGCCGCAGGCCGGCATCAGCCGTCCCAAAATCGAGTAGGTTGTCGGCGGAATTTCCAAGAGCGAGCCGCTGTTGGCGTGCATGATGTACGGGAATCTCGGCGCGCTCGGGTCGCCATACAGATCATGGTAGATTGGGAAGATACTCGAATCGTAGGTTATCCCGTTGGCAATCAGCGCTTCCCAGATCCACGGCACTTTGCGGTCTGCTGAGAACGTCGGCGCGCGAAATCCTTTTACGCGCACACCCGAGGCCCGGTAGATGGCTTGTATCGATCGAGTCAGATCGCTCTTGAACTCCTCCGCGCTGAGGCGCTTGATCGATTCATGCATGTAGCCATGAGTCGCCAATTCATGCCCACGCGACCTGATCAAGACCAGTAAGCCCGGATACTTGTCGGCCACCCAACCCAGCACAAAGAACGTCGCCTTGGTGTCGTACTCGTCGAGCATGTCCAGAATCTTCACGACATTCATGGTCAGCCGGCTTTGGCGATCATCCCAGCTCGAACGCGGAATTACACTGTAAAAGGCTTCCACCTGGAAGTGTTCTTCCACATCGAATGTCAGGATGTTCTTCATCGCGACCTATCGCTTTTTGACAGAGTACTGATAGCCGTAGTAACGGTGGTTGTAGTGATATGGCAGCACGCCTTCGACGTTGTTCAGCACCACGCCCAGGATGTTCGCATCTGACTTGGAGATGATGTCGCACGCGCGCCTGACCACATCTTTCTGCGTGGCGCCTGCTTTGACCACCAACAGCAGTCCATCCAGGTCCGGCGCCAAAACTACCGGATCGGAAACCGGTATCACCGGTGCGCAGTCAACGAAAACCATATCGAAGTAAAACTTGATTTGCTCGATAACCTGTTTGACCGATTCCCCTTCAAACAACTCGGTGGGATTATCCTTCATCCTTCCCGCAGTAACAACCCAAAGGTGTTTGAGCGGCGTGCTCTTGAATGCGTCCTCGACCTTGATGGTTCCGTCGATGAGATCGGTTACGCCGTTTTCCACCGGAAGATTGAACAGCTTGTGAATCGTCGGACGCCTGAGGTCGCAATCGATCAGGATCGTCTTGCGTTTCTTGTATGCTGCTGCGGTGATTGCCAGGTAGCCCGCCACCGTCGATTTGCCTTCGGACAACATGGCGGAAGTTATCAGAAACGACTTGTGTTCGACACCGTTCGTCGGCCGGGTGATATTATGCAACAGCCGCCGAAACTCCGTGGCCACCACCGACTCCGGATGGTAATAATCAAAGATGGGTTTCCGTGTCTCTTTGGCCACTATCTTATCCTTTCATAATCACTTTAATCAGGACGTCGAAACCCCGAAACTCGTTTTCCGCAAGTTTCAGACTCTTCTTGGCGCGCTCGAAGTTCGGGTTGATCTTAAGCGCCTCCTGATATTCCTGAATCGCCTTGGCGTGCGTGTAGCGTCCGAGTAAGGTGTAGGCCACTCCCAGCTCATAGTGCAGATCGGGGAAATGCGGGTTCTTGCTGATGGCGTCCTTCAACTGCTTGATCCGGCGCGCCAACACGCGGTCATCGACCTTGTCGGCATTCAGCAGGAATCGCAGATAGACGTCGGAAAACTCGCGGTAGCGTCTTTCCTTGCGCTGCTCGCGAACATAAAGCAGCTTGTGAAACGCCGCTTCGAGATCCCCTTGTTCGAAAAGCTCTTTGCCTTCGATGAAAGTCGGCACCTGTAGTTCGGGTGCGATAATCACCGCGCGTTCCAGCATTTCCATCGTCTTGGCCGCATGCTCGGAAAAAAGCTTGAAATCCTCGCGGCGAATGGCATTGAAAATATAAGTCAGCGCCCGATTGAAATAGGCGTCGCCGTAATACAGATTCAGACTAATTGCCTCGTCGAATTCGATCATCGCCCGCTTGCACGATCCAATCGCCAGGAATGCTTCGCCAAGACTATTGTGATAGTCGGCGAACTGCGGCTGCAGTTGGACACAGCGTTCGAACGGCTGCACTGCCTCCTGCGGCTTGCCTTGCGCCATCATCACCGCGCCGAGGTGGCTGAAGGAATCATGACCGTCCGCATTCAATGTCGTCGAGCGCCGGAAGAGCGATTCCGCCTCCGGAAACATCCGCTTGTACATCATCGCCAGGCCCAGGCAATTAATCTGGTCGATTTCTTCCGACTGCATAGCGTCGTGAAATTTCTGCAGTAGATGTTCGACTTCTTCTTTGCGCTCGCGATGGGTAGTCTTGACCAGTTCCAACAGCTCCGGCTCGGGAGTATTGGCGCCGAATTCTTCCTCGACTGTGTCCAGCAATACGCCGTTGGTGAAGATCGACGAACGGATTCTATGCTGTGTCAAATCATTGAAGGTCTGAATCAGATATTCCCTGTCAGGGGACGCCACGCGCGAATTCAGTCGAAAGTTCTCCATCAATTTCCCCTTAGGCTGCCCGGACTTTCTTGGTCTTGGTGTCATCATCTATCTTCGGAATCGTCCCCAGCACTTCCAGGCCGAGCAATTCCTCGATATCTTCGATATTCTTCACAGAATGATCAACTACTTCCGCCAAAATCAGGGCGCAAACACCCAATAAGATTCCCAGTCCCAGTCCCATCAGACTGATTTTGACGCGGTTCGGAGACGACGGTTCCAGCGGTATTGTCGCCGGCTCTAATATCCGGTACTTGGTTTCCGCCTCGGCCGAGGTCGTTGCCTGCTGGATATTGATGCCGGTCGCCTGAGTCTGCCATTTGTCCAAAATCGAGCGCCGATCTTCGACCTTCTTTGTCAGCGTCTCCACCATTTGATCGTAGTACGGCGCGCCCGCCACGACTCCCCGAATCTGCTGGACTGCCGACTTCAGAATCTGGCTCTTGCCGTTCAGATATATGATCTCATAGCGCCGATACGCCAGTTCGCCGATATCTGCCTGCAACGCCTGCGAGCGGTCACTGAACAGCTTCTGTGCCTGGGCATTGGAGCTGGTCTGCATCGAGTCGAAAGCGCTCGCCACCTTGAGCAACTGCATCTGAATTTTGGCGTCCTTCCACAGATACTTCATCATCAGGCGACTGATATCCTTGGCAGAACTGAGCGCGTTATCAACGTAATCCTGAATACCGATCACCGAACGGAACACCATCGCCGTGTCGATACCAACCTGTTGCACTTTGCCGGCCAGGAAATTCTTCCGGTCAACTGCCTCATTGGCTTCCAAATTGGTGGCGTCCACCTCTGACTGAATGGCCGCGACGTTCGTCTGCGAGCTGATTCCTGCCTCTAGATTGGACGAGATATAACTGTTCTTGAAATCGGCCAGTTCCTTTTCCGCATCTTCGAATTCTTTCTTGGCCACGGCCAGTTGCTGATCCGTGAACGCCTGGCTCCCGCGGGCAGTTACAACCTCATCGGCGATCTTCCTCTCGCTGTAAATCTGAGCGAGTTTGGTGGCCATATCGACTGCCAGCTTGGGTTGGTCGGATGAACACGTTATGACAATCTGGTTGTCGCCGATCATGCCGACGTCGATGTTGTCGCGCAACTCGTCGATCTGCAGTTTCCGCACGATGTCTTGCAACGCGTACTGCGGAAATTGATCCTGCATGCGGGCTGCCGCTTTGATTATGCTTTCCTTGGGATCGAGTTTCAGATCAGTGATCAGTGTGTTGATGTATCCCGAGGACAAAATCTCGGATCGCGTCGAGGCCAGCCAACGCTGCGCCGTTCGTGGATCAGGCAGATCAACCATGTCCGTCGGAATCATATTTTGCAGTTCGCGCGAAACCAGCTTCTGCGAGGAAATCACGATCTTGGTCGACGATGAATACACTGTCGGCAGCAGGTAGCTCCCCCCGAACGCCACGCCGGTCACGACTATCAGCGGCAGTATCAACCAGAACTTGCGCTTCCAGATGATCTGCCAGATATCGTGTAGTGTAATCTGCTTCTGGCTCATGGATGGTACCTTATCAAGATGTACGTCGAGACAACCGTCGCGAAAACCGCCAGAATATCCCGGAAAGCCGCAAAACTGCCAAAGAAATTACCGCCTTTCTCAGGAACGACTACCGCGTCTTCCGGACGCAGTGAATAGCGCTGCGGGCTGCCGGTCTTGATTTGCTTATCCATGTTGATCGTATAGACATTGGAAAATTCGCCCATCTTCGAATTTATTTTGACCGACTTCAAATTCGCGGTCGGCAATGTGCCGCCCGCAATGGCGATCGCCTCGATGACGCTCAATCCCGATTCCAACGAGTACACTCCCGGTTTGGCTACCGCGCCAACCACGTAGTATATGTTGCGCCCCGTGGTGGTTTCGGCCTGCGTCGGCATGCCCGTTGTCGTTACGCCGGAAATCGTGCGTGGCACCTGGATAACGTCATGCGGCATGATTTTCGGAAGCGACTCGACATTACGATTGGAGACCGCCGTCTGGACATCGACCGCAATAATCTTGCCGACATCCGGACCGGTGCCGCGAACGATCTTGACGTTGCGCAAATCCCCGAACGCGGTCACTCCACCCATCTCCTTGATAATTGACCAGAGATCGGGAATAACTTCGTGCGAGTATTTACCCGGCGCCATCACTTCACCTTCGACGTATACCGCCTGCGAGTTGTAAGCCGCAACCGTCACGGTCGCCTGGCTGATATCGCGGTTAAACCGAGAAACCTGTTCGACAATTTTGCGGCCCAGCGCCGTGGGTGTCAAACCTGCCGCCGTAATATCCCCGATAACCGACAGCGTAATTTTGCCGTCCGAGTTAACGGTAACGGTCTGATTTAAATCCGCGGCCTGCCAGAAGACGATCTGCAGCACATCATCGATGCCAATCGTGTATTCAGCATACGCCGCCGGCGCCAGCGACAACAGGAGGGCAAGCGCCACGCCAAGATTAATCAATACTTTTTTTGTCATACAGATCGCTTCTCGAATTAAGAAGTTTCTCGTCAAACATCACGGACCGGTTTCTGCCGCCTGCCTTGGCCTGCAGAAGCGCCATGTCCGCACAGTATATTAATCGGTCAATCCTTTGTGCGTCATTAGGATAAATCGCTCCCCCCAGAGATACCGTTACCCGGTGCTGGTCATTCGTAAACCGGTCCTTGAACTCATGGTTCAGCACCGTTGCCCGCATTCGTTCCATAAAGTAGGTGCAGTCATCCGCTGACGTTTCGGGCATAATCACGCAAAATTCCTCTCCGCCGTACCGGGAGACAACATCGATAGAACGAACTGATTTTGCCAATAGACCGCCCAGTTGTTCAAGCAGATAGTCTCCCGCTTGGTGACCGTAAGTATCGTTAAAAACCTTAAACTCGTCAATATCAAAGATCACCAGCGCCAGATGCCGGCTGAATCGTTTGGCGCGCAGAATCTCCTCCTGCAAACGCTTGTAAAAATACCGGTAATTGTACAACCCGGTCATGCTGTCGGTATACGACATTTGCTCGATTTGCTCGAAATGCGCCTGATTTTCCAGCACCAGGTTGAACATCCGGCAGAAGGCGTAGGCCGCTTCCAGTTCCTCATCACTAAACGGGCTCTTGGCGCGCCCGACCGCCATCATACTTTCCCGTCCTTCGGCGTCCGTGAGAATCCCCAGCGCCACCACACCTGCGTTCTGCAGCGCCTCAATAACAGGATTGTCCTTTGTAACCTCGGCAAGTTGCGACAGCTTCTTGCAGCCGGGACGGCTCCTGGCCTCAGTGATAAATGCCTCAACATCAGCAACCGCCAAATTAGCGGCGGGATCGGTGCCAACGTTTAGACTGTATTTCATTTCATATCCGGGCTGGTTCGCTTGACGCATCAAAATAAATGCAAAATCCACTTTGAACTGCTCTTCGACCAGATGCAGAAGCGAGCCGAACAGTTGCTCGCGGCTCCTGATTCGCAACAGTCGATCCTGGGCGTTGATCATGCTCTTGACATCCATAATCGGTGGCGCCGACCTTTGCTCCCGTTCCCGAATCAACGAATCCATCTCTTTACGCAGCTTGCCAACCTGTTGATTGTGTTTGTTTAACAACTCCTCAACCACCCGTGAATTGGCGATCTGATCGGACAGCGACAGCAGAAATGGACGAATCAGCCGCATCGGGAACACCGGCGAGTGTGACAGCAGAATGAAGTGCGAGCATTTGCCGCCGGTGATGACCGGCAGTGCTTCCACAAACGGCAGGCCGTCGAATTGCTTTCCCGCATTTCCGGAGGCATAAACCTTCCGAATGGATACGACCGCCCGACGCGCTTCCAACGCCTTAACTAATTCGTCTCGATGCCCGATTCGCAGTTGCCGCAAATTCTCCGGCTGGATTCCGTGCGACTCCACCACTGCAAATCCCAGTTTCTTCCGGCTGCACAACGCCACGGTAGACACCTGCATATCCGAATGAACGAAGGACGCCAGATCGGCAATCTGCCGCTCCAACTGACGCCGGGAGACAAAATCGCCATGCGCCTGTTCGAGCCGTTGCAGATACAACTTCACGACTTGCCGCAGTCTTCCCTCTGATTTTCGGTTTTGCAGGTAAAGAACGATCGCGCCGCCGACAGCCGCGACCACGAATGAGACAATGATTCCCATTCTGGCGAATCCGGGGAAGATCGCGCAGGCCAACAGGAGCAGCGCCAGCAGTGCTACATAGACGATGAGCGGCAATGACATACAGTCTTTCACATAATTATAGACCGCCACAACGCTTTCCGCAAGCAGAAAGGCGACCATGCCGGTCGCCATGCCCAGACTCGCGGAACACTAGAAAGTAGGTCAGGAGCCCGTTTTCGATTCCTGTGTCACGCCTGCTCAGAGGACGAACGTCCACGAAACCCCGCGCCTTGCCATCAAGACAAAGTGCTCACTGACCTACTGCAACGCGTCGGTAGGATAAACATTCCTGTTTGTTCCCTGCGATGTCCCGATGATATTTTGTGAATTGTGAAAGAGTGAGGCCTGCTCACCCGCGACGACTGTAGCGAAAGCGGCTCTTCTTCGATAACAGGGAGTGCCGGCGGAGCGTGCCCCAAACCTTCCACCAACCGACGTGCTGTGCACCGTTGGCGGAATTGCACATCAGCTTTGCCATCTCCCCTATCGAATAGAATGGATCAGTCCGCACTAATGCCAGCAATTCATCCTCGAAGTTGGTTGGTTTGGCGCTTTCCAGCGAAGCACGCGGTTCGGCAGTTGGCGCTGTGCTCGGCTGGATATGATATTCCTCAGTAGTCACTTCCTGCTGGGACTCGACTTCTACCGGTTCCTCAGCCACTGCGACCGCTGCCTTGGGTGCTATTGGCTCCGGCGCTGATCCCGGGGGCCGGAAATCTGTTCTGGCCTTTTCGATATTATCATAGGCCTTCAGGATCGAGTCAAATTCCAGCAATTCAAATATCTCGTAGACACTGGGCGTCATTCGCGCGAGTTTGATATCCCCCTCATGCGATTTGATTTCACGGATATTGCTGATAAAAATGCCCCAACCCGCAGACGAAATATAGTCCACGCCGGCGAGATCCACTATGATCTTATACTTTCGTTGCTCCAGGAGTGTGTTCATCACCCGCTCAAGTTCACTGGCGGTCATGGTATCAATGACGCCGTCAACCCGCACCATCGTCACATCGGAAGTGCGGCCGGTAGTATCGAGCGAGATTCTTATGTCGTCCATGCTTCTCCTTGCGGAGCTTCGATTTCCGATTCTACCGCGACTTTTGAACCGGCGATCTCCTTGGCAAACAGGAAATAGTCGAGGGCACCGTTCGAGTATGGAGCATGCTCAAAGATCGTCTTGTACAACATCTGTGCTTCCTTGAGCTGCGTATTGATTCTGATACGCGTCGTGAACAACTTTTCGCCAAATTCAGTTAGCAACTGATTATAAATCGTCTTGGACACGCGCGTTCTCACATCGTAGAAAGTGGCCAGTATTCCCATCAGCTCGACCTTGTGGCCGATCCGTTCGTACACCCCGTCCAGTAACTTTAAGGTCTTTTTCGCTCCTTCACAAGCAAAAAAATCCATCGAAACCGGAATCACCACGCTGTCGACATAGTTCAGAACATTGACATTTATCAAATTTATTGCCGGCGGGCAGTCGCAAATCACGTAATCGCAGCCATGCAACTTCGTCAAAACCTGCTTCAAACGCAGTTCACGCTCCGGCTGTCTGGCAAGAAACAGCTCGGTTTCGACAATGCGAATACCGCCGGAGTCAATGAGATACAGATTCGGCCGCAGATTGACAATATCCACATCACCTGTCGTCAACAATTCCGACAAACCCTTCTCCGGCTGCTTGGCGAACGCCATGCCGACGTTGCCCTGCGAGTCGCAGTCCATCAGCAACACCCGCTTACCCGACATCGCGAGACAATGTCCCAGATTAATGGCAGTGGTGGTTTTGCCGGTTCCACCTTTGCAGGTCATGATGGCTATTTTCTTCATTCGTCCTGGCTCTTGCGGTGACGCCGCTCCAGCTTCTGCTCGTAGTCCTCGAACTTAATCTCTGACTTCGTCTCGGGAAATTCGATTACCTCTAGACTGATTCCTTCGTCGGCGCGTTCCTGCCACTTGGTACTGTCCACCTCTTCCAGGCGGGCAGTTGACAATACGTTCCCCTTTTCTTCCTCATGATCCATTTTACGCACTCTGCCGGCAACTCGTTCAAAAAGAAGTTTGAGCTGCTCGGCAGACACCTGGCCTTCCATCTCTTCGAACATGGCGGTCAGGACGTCGCTACGCTCGTCGGTCATGCCCATTTCCAGCAACTTGGCGCGCCATGCCGCGACCCGGGCATCCTCCTGGCGCTGGAGCGAATCCTTGATCTTTCCAAGATACGCAGTTCGATCCGTATTTGCAACAGGCGCGATCGGCTCCGACTTCGATAAGTTGACAAAATCTTCCTGTTGCTGTGGCGTAAGCGCCGCTCCCGCACGCATCGCAAATTCATATCTCTGACGCCGCGTGTTCAGGCGCAAACGCACTAATTCGCCGTAGATTATCTTGTCATCGAGCTCCGGCCCCTGATGACCCAGCGTTTCCAGCTCCTTGCGGATGCGTGTGGCGCCGTAATCGGGATTCCGCTTGATGACCTCGAGCATATCGTTGCGCTGCTTGTAAGTCAACTGCGCCGGCGAATCGTCAATCCGCAATGTCTTGTTCAGCAGGCCTTCATCACCGTACAGTTCGTAGCGCTTCTTATATCTATAGTACGTTGACGTCGACAGATTCATCAACCGGCAGGCCTCCGCTACCGACCTTTGCTCGATATCCACGAGATCGAGCAGCTTCTTGCGGCGCGCGAAGATGTACTGATCGGCTTCGATCTTCTCCTTGATCACCACCATCGTGATATCATCGTTCTGTTCCGCCCCCGCCGTGAACCCCTGCAACTCGTCGTTGAATTTCTCGACAAATTCCTCCGGCGAAAGGTCGCTGTTATCGCGGATAAATTCGAGATAGCGGTTGATGCCAAACTGCTGCTTTTGCTGATTCATCGCCTCGGTGATACCGT
Organism: uncultured bacterium; assembly: GCA_963726455.1. Classification (GTDB taxonomy): domain Bacteria; phylum Zixibacteria; class MSB-5A5; order CAIYYT01; family CAIYYT01; genus CAIYYT01. The sequence continues at coordinate 566,992 of CAVSCK010000004.1, read as the reverse complement.
CGGTGTAAATCACCAGCATGTCGCCCTTCTTCAGCCGCACGTTCTCGCTGCTCAGATTCTCCTCGAAACTGACTCCCTCCGGCAAGGTGATTCCCAGCGGTATGCCTTTCGGATTGAGGAAGAACGTCTTGTCCTCGTCCTTGCGATAAAGCACCATTGGATTGTGACCCGCCGATGAGAACGAAATTTTGCGATTGCGGGTGTCCAGCACCACCAGGAAGATCGTGATGAACATTCCCTTGCGAACGTCCTCGGTCACGAACTCATTCACCTTGGTAAGAATATCTACTGGCGAACGGTTGCCGCGCGACTCCAACCGGATGGCGGTTCTGATCATGGTCATTACCAGCGATCCGGGCACGCCCTTACCCGAAACGTCCGCCACCACGATTCCCAGAGTGTTTTCGTCGATCCAGACAAAGTCGTAATAGTCACCGCCGACATCCTTGGCCGCGCGATAAATCGTGGCAATATCAAATCCTTCGATATCCGGGAAATGCTTCGGCAACAGCGTGTGCTGAATGTCCTGGGCGACTTGCATTTCTTTGCGCATGCGCTCCTGCTCGACGATATTCGCCTGCGCCTCTTTGAACTTCACCGTCATTTCATTGAATGCTTGCGCAATGGCGTCGAACTCGCCGGCGCCCGTGAGCGTGATCTTGCCCTCCAGGTCGCCACGACCAAAGCGCTTAACCGCGTCGACGAGTTTCTGAATCGGCTTGACGAAGTAGTTCGACAGCAGGTACACAGCCGCGATCGCGAACAGGAACGCCAGCCCGGTCACCAGGAAAATGCTGCGGCGCGTGGAGGTGATGTCGCTCTGCAATCGTTCACCGCTGAATCCGGCATGCAGCGAGCCGAACGGCCGATTCTGATACTTGATGTTCTGAACTATGTAGTAAATGTCTTGTTTTCTGCTTTCACCAACGATCCGTTGCGGCTGGTCGATCAACTTGTCGTCGACGGGTCCCGGCGCGCGGTAGGGATTGTGCAACTCGAGCGGCGAGCCGGTTGATGCCACGACATCGTTGCTGTCATCGACAAGGTAGATGTATCGGAGGTCGGGGTTCTGCTTGGCGAAGTTCCTCACGAACTCGTCAAACTCGACGTCGGAACTGCTATTAATGAAGTAACCCGACGCCTGCGTCGCGATCGTATTGCTGTATTCCGTGATGTTTTGATAGAATTGTTTTTCCCGCGAGTTAACCGCCTTGCTCTCCCAGAAGAAATATACCGCCACGATAACCAGCGTCATCACCAGCGACGTCCACAGCGAGAACTTGAACCGTATCGACATCCCCTCCGGTGTGACTGCTTCCGGAAGACGCGTCTTCGGATAGCGTTTGACCATCCGCAGCTCGTTCACGCCACCGGAGGAGTGGTAGTTTACTTCGTCAGTGATCTTGCGTATAAGGTACACGCCCAGACCACCTTTGCGGCCCGTCTTGATGTAATGGTTTAAGTCTGGATCCGACGATTTCTCGAAGTCAAAGCTTCGGCCCGTATCGAAGATCGACAAGGCCAGGCGGTCGTTATACAGCGAAATCCTGAGCTTGAGAGTACCTTCCCCATAGAGATAGGCATGCCGGATTACGTTGGTACAGGCCTCCTCAATCGCCAGCATGACGGCAGTGACATCCTTGCGCCGGAACGGCGTGTCCGACAGCACCGACTCGATGAAATTCCGAATCTCCGGCAACCTCGATTCGGCCGCCGGGAACTCCGCAAATATCTCTCTGATTGGGCGATTGAATAATCTCATTTTATGCTGCGGGCCTCAGACTCACGCGGGACACAGTCCACAACGCGACGTCACCAGGCATACGCAAGATGTTGTCTCTCAATTAGTCTTGCCGCCTTGTTGAAGTCTTAATTTAGCTTGCTCGATGTTCTTTTCCGTCTCGCTGTTGCGTGGATACGCCGTCAAAACTTGCTGCCACGACTGGATTGCTCCCTGGTAGTCCCCCAGCCGGAACTTCTCAATACCATCCAAATACACCTTCCAAACGGCCTCATTCTTCTGAATCTCAGCCAGCGATGAACTTGGCGATGGCGCCTTCAGGAGTTGCAGCAGCCCGATCGCCGCCGAGTCATTGGGGCTGGCGGCCAACAACTGCTCGAGATTCTGCCGGGCAGTCGCGGTATCACCGGCGTAATAAGCATTCACTCCCGAGCGCAGCAGTCCGAGCGCGCCGACTCTGTCAGTTATTGCCTTCAAGCTGCGTCGCGCCACGGTATTAGTAGAATCGTAACGCAAGATCTGGTCATACCGCAACGCCGCATCTGCCAACCGACTGTCTCTGGTCAGCCGCGCTGCCTCCAAATCAAGCTGGCCCACGCGGTCGTTTACCAGTGTGCGGTAGCTGGCTTCTTCCTGTATAAAGCGCTTGTCACTTCCGAAAGCCGGCCGCAACCGATCCAATAACAATGAAGCTGACTCGACATCCTTGACTTTGATCGCATCCGACAAATCCCCGAACAACTCTGTCGCCTTGAGCGAATCCGCTTCTGCCACCACGCCCGCGCGCACGGTTGCCGTCAATTGCTCCGAATCCTTGCGGCTGATTTCCGCCAGTCGTTCGGTCGCCTCGGCATTGCCGCCGTCGGTAAGCGCTGCAACTTTCTGATAGTACGTCCGCGCCGAATCCAGCGTGCCGCTGTCATAGAATTTGCGCGCCTGCGTTACTGATACCGTCAGTTCCTGTTCGCGTTGCCGTTTAGCAAATTCCTCTTCCGCCTTGCGCTTTTCCTCCTGACGCTTGGCGAGCGTCTTTGCGATCGAACCGCCGAATGCCAGGTCGAGCGTGATCTGATGCTGCGGCGAGAAGAAACTTTGCGTGCGGAACGTGTAACCAAACGTCGCGAAACCGAGATGCACCCCGGCGCCGAAATTTATTTGATCGACATCGTACCCACCGCGCAAGAAATAGGTGTGCCTAAATCCCAACTCCGCGCCGGCATGAATCGCCGGATCAACCTTGTCGGCCTTGTCGACATCGACTTCGATTGCCAACTGATTCCGCCCGTCGGAGAACGGAATCGCCACACCAAGTCCACCCTTGAAGTTGCGCGGCAGAGTCTCTTTGTCGCGCTCCAACCTGATGCTCGGAGCGATGAGATTTTGTGCGTTGAACCCGAGCGCCAGGTGGTCAGACACAATGAACTTGATACCAAGGTCACCACCGGCGCCGAACGACGACGCGTTATCGAAACTTTCACCGAACAACTTGATCGTGCCGCCGATCGCGAGATGGCGTCCCAGAGTCTTTCCATAACCAAGCATGAACATCTGTTGACTCGAACTGAATTCGCCGGTCAGTCTCCCCTGATCATCGCGTCTCTGAATGCTTCCGGTTGAGAGCAGAAACGCTCCCAGAGCGAAACTGCCATAGTCGACGGTCGGTATTCCCAGTGCCGCAAAACTGTAACTGGTGCCTTCGGGCAGCGGCAGGTACATCAACGACACTGTCCTGTCGGGCAACATTGTCAGAGTGGCCGGATTCCAGAATATTCCGGAGGCATCATTCGCCAGCGCGACGTTTGCTCCTCCCATTCCGAGTGCCCGTCCGCCGGCGCCGCGAGAGAACAGCGGTAGCAGTCCTTCACCTTTGCCCGCAAAAGCAGTGGCACTTGCAAGCGCCGCGATCAGCAGTATCGTTCCGACAAGCCGCCTCATCACTTCACCACTGCAACTTTCGTTCGAAGTTCAACCGCACTTTCGACAGTTAACACCGCGATATAGACGCCGTTCAGCACAACGATATTGTCTTTGTTCCGGCCATCCCATTCGACAGTCACCGGATCATTCAGAGATACGGGAGCTGGGATAGACTGACTCCAGACCTCTTCGCCGGTCAATGTGTAGATCTTCAGTGTCGCCGGCTTGTCCGCCGACGGACTGTAGACGAACGTCGCTTTACCCGTCAACGGCGAGAACGGATTCGGATATGAGAAGAACGACTGCTCCAACGATGATTGCACCAGCGTAAACGGCTGGTGGATCACCAACTTCGACGCAAACCTCGGTATGACCGGTACCGGTAGCGGGGTTCCGGCCGTGGCATATTCCGCAGCAAACGAATTTGAATCGAGATAGATCGCAGCATCGAACACCGACGGATCCACCCGGACAATAATCTGCAGGATTGCAGTTTCCGGCAGTCCGAACGTTGGCTGCATAGTGAACCGCAAATGATTTCCGACCGGTTGCGCCGTGAGGTTGTACTGCCCGTTGTAGTCAAGGTATGCGCTCGACAACACGGACGCAGGACTGATTTCCTGGTCGTTGCGGTCACGCAATGCAAATTCGATGTATTTCAAATATGGATTTCGTGACGCCCCGACCACATCAAATGCGAAGCTCAGAATGTTGACCGTCGCGCCGGTCAGATACAATGTTGACGCTGCCGGCGAATAATCAACACCGATGACCACCTGCTGCTCCGCAACGGCAACCGTTATTGTGTCTGCACTCCGGGCTACCAATGCCCCAGCGCCGGTGTTGTTATCCTGCGGAATGCTGGTTATCGCAATCTCGAATATTCCCGTATCCGGCGTCGCCGGTGATGTAAGATTCCAGGTGACGTTTTGGTCAATCGCGAATGTTTGAGTCAACTGCGCCGGCAATGTGAACGAACCTTTCAACTGCCGCAGCGTCACCTCACCGCTGCCTGCACCTGCCTGACCGTTGTTCAACACCACTGCGCCAAAGGCGAACGCCGTCGATGGACCGACTGTGCCAATCTGCGCATCAGGTGGCGAGGCAATGGTTGACACCAGACGCAACAGCGCCGGCGACTGAATCACCACTGCCTGCGTTGCATTGAGACCCGGCAGCACTTGCCCCGCCAATCCCGAGTTGGAGCCGGTAGCCGAAACGATCTGCGCGCTGAACAACTCCGAGGATTGCGGCGTCTGTGAAGCCGTCACTGCAAATGTGACGGTCGACTCGGCCTCGACTGGCAGTAGTTCAATGTTGATCGTTCCCGCGAATCCCGAGGATCCGTCGCTGGTCAGGTTGATCGACACATGTTGCAGCGGTTCGTCACCCTGATTGCGAACAGTGGCATGGAACAGGAACGCTTGGTCGACATCGACGTACGGCGCATTATGAGCGATAATTTCCGTCCCCATGAGTTGCACTGCGGCGCCACCCGGTATCGTGACCGTGTTCCCCTGTATCTTAATGTGAAAGACCTCATCGTAGCCGTTGGCAGTTCCGGCAATATCAACCGTGATCGAGTCAACCGTGGTCGGAAAATCTGCCGGAACAAATACCGGCCTGAATCTTAGATTAGTGCCGCCGCTTGCAAGACTGAGTTGATTCGTATCCACGAGCGTCGATACCACGCGGCTTCCCGCCAACAGCGACAGTTCCGCCGTCGCGACATTGACAGCCAGCGTCGCCTGCCCGCTATTGATCACACCCAGGGCAATCGCGACATTCCGGCCTCTGAATAGCGTCGTCGGCGTCAGTGTCCCCCCGTTGTATGTAAGCGACGGAGCGGATTGCGTAACGACTATGGCCGCAATTGGGAATACCTGATCGTATGTCACACTCCCGAGAGTTCCGACCAGTTCCACGCTGATTTCCGAGATTAAACTCGGCGAACTGTCAGGTACCACTGCTTTCACGAAATCCACCTGCGCCGTGCCACCGTTTGCGGCGACGACGATTGGGCTGGCCAACAGATACGTGGCAGCTTCCGGCAAAATCAGTTTCGTTACTGTCGTCAGATGCAGGTCATCCCCGCTATTATTGAACACGCTAACGCTGAATGCATATTCCCGGTCACGTGTCACTTGCAGCGGCGCCAACGTCGACGACGTCACTCCGATCCCGGTCAGTGGCAACACTGTTAACGTTGCCAGATTTCCAACTGAATCCGTTACGCTCGCTCCGGCGGCATGCCCGAAAAACTTCGCAGCAATTGCCAGAGCTTCATTGGGACGATTGGGCACTACTCCGGTGAAAGTGAACACATGATTTGATAATGCCGGTATCGTGTCAGGAAGATTCCTGTCCAATGTCGAGTACGTGGTTCTCGTTCCACCCACATACAACCGCAGCGAATCGATCATACCCGGCTGGCTGCCAAAATCAGAGATCGTCAGCCGAAAATTGAAGGTGTCTCCCACATACCTCGTGGGTTCCGTGAGATTGCCGCCGGTAATCTTGAGAAATGAGAATTCCACGCCCTGCGAATTGCTCTGCTTGCCCGACTGCGACGTTGCATAGAATATCGCAAAGAAGTCGGTGCCCGAATAGCCGGTACCGATAGTCTTGAGATCGCAAACGCCCTTGACGAACGCTGCCGCCGTGACGATGCGCCCGTTGATAACAGACCCCGAACCGCTGCAATGAATAGTTACGGTATCCTGTGCGGCGTTGAACCAGTCGACTTTGTTGTCAAATTGATCGTAGGCGGTCAGTTGAGCCGTTCCGATGAACGGACGACCGGTCGTCTGTGTTCCATCAAGCGCAAAATCGAATCGCGCCAACGTATCCGGTCGTGCATACACCGCTTTCGTCGATGTCACTCCGCCGAGATGTAACTGAATCGACGCGCTCCCTGCCTTGACCAGCATGACCGAGCCCGAACCAGAGCCGTTTCCCACAAAGAACGATGGCAATGACGGCAATGCTCCCGATGGCGCGGCGCCGTTGCCCGTAGCCAGATTAATGTCCGCCTGGCCCGATACGGCGTTACCCCAGGTGTCTGCCGCTCCGCTGACTGACACCGTAAATGAATGCCCTGCCACTACTGTGTCCGGCGCCGAGAAATTGTAAGTCGCCGGAGCCGCCGGCAACACTGTGATCGCGCGGATCGTTCCCATCACCGTGTCAGCTTTGACCAATCGGAGATCCTGCCGTCCGGCGGTATAGAGCGCAAATCCCGAACCCGGAAACACATGCCGTCCCTGATCCGCCGGAATGAATTGATACTTCGACGCCACGGTATACGGCAGCAGTGCCTGCGGGTCAGTCGATTCGAAATAGACCTGCCCGGCATAGTCGTAATTCACATTTTCAAACAGATCGCGGGCAATTGCAGTAACGTCCTGAGTTCCGTTGGCCCAGTGCTGTCCGGCTATGATTGAATCCGGACCGCCGCTGAATTCGAAATGCGCAAACACTCCCGGCAGAACGTAAACCAGACTGCTGGTGTCCGCGAAAGTTTGGTATGTCGCAATGATCTTCGACGCTCCGGTAAACTTCGCCTGGAAACTCCCGTCGACGATGGTTCCGGTCTGCGTCGGCACTCCTAACACACTCCAGACAATCGGCTGCGCGGTCACCGCGTTCCCGAATTTGTCCTGGGTCACGACATAATAAAGTAGTGTCGTGCCGGCGTGCACCTGTTGAATACCGTGTGGAAACAAGTCAAATAAATACAAGTCAGCGGCGCGAATCGTGAAGGTCGACGACCAGGTCGGCGCCGCAATCAAATCCCCCTCTTTGTCCAGAATGGCAAGCGAGACCTGATAGTTTCCTGCCAGCGTATTGTTAGTGATGCCGTAAAACTTGATCGTGATTCTGCTTCCCATCGCCGGCGCAATACCGTAAGCCGACAGCTTGGCTCTCACCTGCTGGCCGGAAACCACGACGCTATCTATTGAATAGTTTTCTGTGTTCAGGTCATCGTCGATGAACGTGGCCGAGTCAATCTGATTCAGTCCAAACCCGGCCGGAAAGAAGACCAACACATTCGCAGCGGGCTGCAGCGTGTCGCCGTTCACTACGAAGTTGACCGAATAGACCGACGTTGCGCCCGCTGTATCGGGTTGCGCAATCACCGTCAACTGGCTCACCGTTCCAGTCGCCGGAGACAACTGCTCCAGAGATTGCAGGTCAGGCCAGCTTTTGTCCTGCGCCCATGTGGCCGAGGACAGGGACATTGCCAGCATTGCTGACAGAATCAATCTTTTCAATTTCACCGCAAGTTAATGAGTGTCAATAACAATCAATATCACAAAGACGTACGAAAATATATAGCGTTAAACGCCATTGTCAATGCAATGTCGCAGATTCAATATGTTCAAAGTTTCCTAGGCCCTCCCGTGAAGCTGACTCTGAGCTATTCATCCTTACGCAAATATACAACCCGGCGCGGGAATGGTATTTCGATCCCTGCCTCCGCCAGATCCCGATAAATCCGACACCGAAGGTCCTCGCCCGCTGCGGCCTGATCCGAGAGCTTCGCCACCCGACACGCCAACTGGAATTTCAGGGCCGAATCGCCGAAACTCACGAACGATGCCACCGGTTTTGGCTCTGCTGACACCGCCCGATGTTCACTCGCGGCTTTGACAAGTACCGCCTTTACCTTCTCGATGTCACTGCCGTACGCCACCCCCAGGTCGATTTTGACCTGCACCGGTTCGTCTGGATACGACATGTTCGTAATCTTTGACTTCACCAGATCGTTATTCGGAACCACGATCAGCGTATTGTCGAAGGTCAGAAACTTGCTGGAACGAATGCCGATGTCGTACACGTCCACCGTCTCCCCCGACGGCAATACCACCCGGTCACCCTCGCGGAACGGTCGGTCCAACATTATAATGAAGCCCGAGATCATGTTCGCTATCGTGTCCTGAGCCGCCAGAGCAATCGCCAATGACCCGACACCGAGTACCGCCAGCAATCCTTTGACATCGACCTTGAAATGATCGAGAATCGTCACCGCGGCTATCACGAAAATCACGATCTTCATCACCCGATGCGCGATTGGCAGTAGATGATCGTCGATCTTGCTTTCCGTGCGCGCGGCGACTGAGCGCGCATACCAGGTTGTGAATATCCGCACCAGCCGCAGCAGCAGGAAGGTGACGACCGTCGCCGTCCCGACAAAAATCACACTGCCCAGTATTCTGAACAGCAGCTTGTTCTCTTCCGGGAAACGCGCCTCCAGCCGGTGCGCGATAATCGCCAGCGCGCCGAATACCAAAAGCCACAAAGCCGGCCGCTTGATCGCATCCAGTACCTGGCTGTTGAGCTCGCGCGTCGTTGCTTTGATCAGATGTTTCTTGACGAAATTGAGTATTACCACCAGCAAGCCGGCGATGAACACCGCCGCAACGATCATCGCCGCGCCGTTAAATATTTCCACCAGCCAGGCAGGCAAACCAAATCCTTCAAACATATCTCAACTCCTGCTACTTTATCTTCAAGTCAAAGCCCTCGCGTTCGAAACGCGCTCTGATCTTGATCGTGTCGGCCTCAATCCAGGCCGGCTCGGCGTACGTGAACGGAATCAACGATCCCAAATCCCACCTGTGGTTGTGATTCTTGTCGGCATAGCTGTACAGTGTGTAGCTATCGGGATACAGTTCCCACCGATATGGAGCTGTTCCCTGGTGCAGGAATGTATACTGTAATTTCCGCACAATTCCGTTCAGAATGATCGTGACGGTATCATCACTTTCGATCGTGCCGGTCAACGTCCCCAGCGAGTCCGGACTGCCAACCGTGAACTCAAACATATATAATGAGTCCGCCGGCGAATTCCCGTAAAGATCAGCCACCATTCTGTTATGAAGCACGAATTTCAATTTGCGATTTTGCGGCAGCGTATCCGCCGGTATGAACTGATATTCCGTTCCCTCGTGCAACACACTCCGCAGCGAGAGCGTCAACGCGGTGTCGACAATGATACTTGCCGCGTTCGGTTGAATCGTCATCGGCTCGGAGAAGACAACCGCCAATGTCTCCGCCGGCAGGATGATCGACCGGGTGTCGGGCGGTGTGCGCGAAATGATCGACGGTTTCTCCTTGTCGAGTTCGCGCAGTCTGACGTCGCATGATGCGGTATCACCCGCCAGATGCCGACCCTCCAGACTGACCATTCCTATTATCGTGATATGATACGACGAATCCGGCAGCAGACTGTCGCTCCACAGGTGCAGTTTGTCGGTCTCCGGCACGAAATTCATCACCGTCAACGGCGCAAAGGTCGCGCCCGTCGACGAGCGAATCGAGATCGAATCCCGGCTAACTCTGCTCGCGTCCAACTTGCCGCCCGAAAATTGCATCGTCACGGCGCCGGCTGTTCCCCGGCAATTGATCAGCGCGAAGTTGAGCGAATCGAAACGCGTCATATATAAAGGATACAGATTCAAGCTATCCACAACTTGCGAAGCCACCGCCGGTCGAATCGGAAACGCCAGCCGCTCCGACTGTCCATTTATCTTGTTGTCACGGTCCTTGTCCTCGACACCCAGCACCAGGTACTCGCCGGCGCGCATGTACTGCAAATTGAACTTCCCATCCCTGCCGGTTTCGGTGATATACTCCGGCATCACCGCAAACAGCGAATCGAACAGCCACGGTTTCATCTCGTACGCGAACACCCGGAAATTCGGCTCCGGCCTCTGCTGATTATAGACAATCCCCATCACCGATGCCGAATCTATCCGATGCCCTGTCGAAAACGCAAACGCCAGCGAACTCGCTAGCTTGTTGCCGTTCAAATCAGTCAGCGATGACCCGATGCTCACCACGTACGTCCGATCCGGTTCCAGATTCGCTGCCGGACTGATCTGCAATTCGTCGCTGCGCACTTTCACGCGCGGTTCGGTCTTCAACGGCGGCGAAATCGAAAACGCATTCAGCACCGACTTCTGCGCCACCCGCTCCGAAAACTTGACCCTGATCTTCGCATCCAGCGGTACCATCGTGTCGCCCTCCGCAGGCACCGTCGTCAATATGGACGGCGGCGTCACATCCGGCGGCCCGCCCGGTGGCGGCAATTCCTTCGCACATCCCACGAGCAACATCAATATCGTTGCCGCAATCAACGCTTGTAGTCTAGCCCCTTGTGGGCGTCTTCTTCGCACCATTCTCCTCGCTCAGCGTTGCGTCAGGTCCTGCCAATCGCCCCGCGATTGGTCTACAATCGTTCTTTCCCCTCTTGAGAGGGGATCAAGGGGTGTGTCTTGCGCCGTCTTCTTCTCACCACGCCCGCAACCATCATGTATTGTCCCTGTTGCGTCAGGTCCTGCCAATCACCCCGCGATTGGTGTACAATCGTTCTTTCCCCTCTTGAGAGGGGATCAAGGGGTGTGTCTTGCGCAATTGACCTGACTGCTTCATTCTTCGTTGCGTCAGGTCCTGCCAATCGCCCCGCGATTGGTGTGACCTGACGCCCCTCCAACCTTTCTCCAGCGATTATAATTGATTTTTGCCTCTCGCCGCAATTATTTACTGCCAAAGAGATTCACAACTACTTCAGGAGGTAATCCGTGATCGATCCCCGCAATGACAAACTCGCCGATATCCTCGTCAACTATTCCTGCCAGGTCAAGAAAGGCGAGCTTGTTTATGTCGAAATGAAAGGCGTCCCCACCATGGAGTTGGGCAAAAGCGTCATTCGCAGAGTCACCAAAGCCGGCGGCGTCCCCTTCTGGTACTATAATGACGAATCCATCATCCGTCAGTTTCTGCTCGGCAACAACGAAACGCAAATCCGGCAGTTCGCCAAATTCCATCTATCTATAATGAAGCAGGCGCAATGCTACATCGGCATCCGTGGCTCCAGCAATCCGTTCGACCTGAACGATGTCTCCGGCGCCAAGATGAAGCTTTGGAACTCCCTCTATTACAAACCGGTGCATCTCTATCAGCGCGTCAAGCGTTCCCGCTGGGTCGTGCTCCGCTATCCCAATGACGCTATGGCGCAACTCGCTCAGCAGCCGCAGGAAGTGTTCGAGAAATATTACTACGACGTCTGCAACATCGACTATGCCAAAATGTCCCGCGCGATGGACCCGCTGATCAAACTGATGAAGCGCACCAACAAAGTCCATATCAAGGGTCCCGGCGACACCGACCTGACTTTCTCGATCAAAGGCATCCCGCCCGTCAAGTGTGACGGCCACCGCAACATTCCCGACGGCGAGGTCTACACTGCGCCCGTGCGCGATTCGATCAACGGCGTCATTCATTACAACACGCCCTCGCTCGAAGAAGGCACCGTTTTCGAGAACATCCGCTTCGAATTCAAGAACGGCAAGATCGTCAAGGCCACCAATTCCGTTGACAACAAGAAGATGAACCAACTTCTCGACACCGATGCCGGCGCGCGCTATATCGGCGAATTTGCGATCGGCGTCAACCCGATGGTCAAGGAACCGATGAAGGACACGCTGTTCGACGAAAAGATCGACGGCTCGATTCACCTGACACCCGGCCAGTGCTACGACGAAGCCCCCAACGGCAACAAGTCGGCGATCCACTGGGACTTGGTATTGATCCAGCGCAAGGATTACGGCGGCGGCGAAATCTGGTTCGACAATCGTCTCATCCGCAAGGACGGCGAATTCGTCATCCCCGAGTTGCGCGGCAAGTTCACCAGGAAAGCGCTGGGAGGGTGAGCCTCGCGTCATTCCCATGAAAGTGGGAACCCAGTTTTCGGCGGGGTTGTCATTCCCACGAAAGTGGGAATCCAGTGCTCGCGCTTCGTGTCATTCCCGCGCAGGCGGGAATCCAGTGTTCGGCGGGGTTGTCATTCCCACGAAAGTGGGAATCCAGTGCTCGCGCTTCGTGTCATTCCCGCGCAGGCGGGAATCCAGTGTTCGGCGGGGTTGTCATTCCCACGAAAGTGGGAATCCAGGCTGACTAATGAAACAATACTTCGTATACATCATGGCCAGCAGACGTAACGGCACACTCTATATCGGCGTCACCAGCGACCTGAATCGCCGCGTCTATGAACACAAGAACGATCTCATCGACGGCTTCACGAAGAGGTATCAGGCACACTTGCTCGTTTACTATGAGACTTGCGAAGATGCCTATCAGGCAATTGTGCGGGAGAAACAACTGAAGAAATGGAATCGCCAGTGGAAACTGGAACTCATCGAGGACTTCAATCCGACTTGGAAAGATTTGTCACCATCCTACAAATAAGCCTGGATTCCCACTTTCGTGGGAATGACTTCGCCGCGCAGCCACGTCCAGAAGTTCTGTAGGCAAAAACCGCTTCGGTCTTGACAATCGTCTGGCAGCCCTTTCTGCCTAGCGCCGCCACTCACGCGCCGTAGGCCTCAGGCGGTGACCGGCAAATCGCTTGTATTATCAACTATCGGCGGTTATCTTAGTGGAAACGAATCTCAGCATCGGAGAACCTTGATGGCGAACACTTCGTTTCCGTCTGACCAGCTACTTACGATTCTGCTGCTTCTTGTTGCGGCAGCCATCATCGCGGGTACATTTGCGTATCGCTTCGCCAGGAATACCCAATTCAAGAAGCGCCTGCTAGCGTTGTCGTACGTGGTTGGGGCGGCTGTTCTTGTTTTGTTCTTGGCTCTGTTTCATGCGCCTGCGGTCGCCTTTGTGTTGTTTGTTCCCTCATTAATCTTAATTGCTTTTCTGCAATTCAGGATGACACATTTCTGTGATACCTGTAACCGCTCAGTAATCCAACGTTCTCCATTCAGACAGTTCACATTCTGCCCGTACTGCGGCGCAAAGTACAGTGATTCGAGAGAAGATCCATGACCGATCTCCACTTCCCCTGCCCTTCCTGCGGCGAGCAACTGACTTTCAAACAGAGCTTCGCCGGCCGCGATGCTGAGTGCCCGTACTGTTACGCCACGATCTCGGTCCCAGAAGACGAGAGTCAAGTTACGTCAGAGGTACCAACGGATACCTCCTATTTTGCTCCTACCCAAATGGGCGGCTCCCTTTCGTTCGTTTGCTTCTTCTTATGCATCCTGGGTCCCTTCTTCAGCTTTGTGTTTGCGCTTGTGTCGACCCTGTCCGCAGTTTTGCCACACACGTCGAGCAATCCGCATTTGCAGGAGCGTATGGTAGAAACTTTGCTTCATGCGATTCAGGCAGTGGTCTTCCTTCTTTGGGGAGTACAAAGTTTCCGCGCCGGTTACCGTCTCTGGAGAATGCAGCCGCTCGCCGTGCACAAGGCCAGAAGATTTCTACACCTTGCCGTCGTCTATGCCATCGTTGAGGATATTCTGTTCGTCCGAATCCTCAACGCAGGCGCACATTCACAATCTTCTCTCGGGTTTACCATATTTAGCTTCTTCTTTGGACTGGCGTGGTTTGTGACACCAGTACTATTGCTCCTGCTCTACTTGCATAGTTCACAACGTGTCCGCGCAACTTTCCCCGACGAGTTTCCGCCTGAACGCGCCTCGCAGCAAGTGAGCGCACCATGACCACCTACCACCTCACCTTCGACAATCTCCTGCAGCAACTTCAAGCGCGGCACGGAGGCAAGATCACCTTGCCGAATGATAACACGGAATCAATCGGCGTCGAATCCTGGGAAACGGTATATCCTGCCTACGAATCGACAATTCAGGGCACCAAGGTTCGCGTCGAGCCGATGTCCGGCAACCGGCTGCACATTCACGCTTACTCTTGCCCGATGCCGGCCGAGTTCGAGATACATCCCAAAGGAATTGCGGATCGGTTGTTTGGTTTGTTCGGCATGGGCGGCGCAGTCAAATCGGGAAATCGTGAGTTCGACCGTCATTTCGCCACCAACACCGACGCTGTCGACAAATCGCGATTTCTCCAACTCCCCGAGGTCTATCATCTGATCCGATCACTCGCACCGTTCGCGTGCATCAAGGTGAATCGGGGCGGCGTCATGCTGGAACGTGACTGCGAACACGAGGAATACATCACCGCCGATGCCATCGGTGAAGTCATCACCAAGCTGATTTCCCTTCTCGCCATCGCCGCCCGCCACGCCGGTTGATCTTAGGGCTCAGTACGTCGACCTCCGAGAGGTTGGCCGTAGTGCGACTGAAATCTGTTTCTCAACGCTCACTCAACTGGAATCTCTCCGTCAAAATCGGCAGCGAGAATCCCGGCATACTTCGTGATGCGATAAGGCAAAAGGGTATTGCCATCCTATCGTTCCTTATCGATAATGTCGGCGACTTAAAGTTGTCATTCCCACGAAAGTGGGAATCCAGGCTGACTAATGAAACAATATTTCGTCTACATCATGGCCAGCAGACGTAACGGCACACTCTATATCGGCGTCACCAGCGACCTGAATCGCCGCGTCTATGAACACAAGAACGATCTCATCGACGGCTTCACCAAGAAGTATCAGGCACACTTGCTCGTTTACTATGAGACTTGCGAAGATGCCTATCAGGCAATTGTGCGGGAGAAGCAACTGAAGAAATGGAATCGCCAGTGGAAACTGAAACTCATCGAGAACTTCAATCCGACTTGGAAAGATTTGTCACCATCCTACAAATAAGCCTGGATTCCCACTTTCGTGGGAATGACAGCCACAGGCCAAGGCGGGCATATCACGTACGGTCAGGCCGTCAGTTGGCACTGCCAAAGGAAGCAATTCGTTGTTCGAGCAAATGAAACGCTCGACTAATGGTCTCATTTTATGAAAGACAAGAACTCAGCCGGCGGTGTCATTCCCGCGAAGGCGGGAATCCAGGCAAATTGCTCGCTTGGCTTAAGTCGGCGCTCACGTTCTTCGTAGATTATTATCACTTCAGTACTGACAGCTTCCATCCCCTCTACATCATCTTCTTCAGCATCACAATCTGCCCCGTGTGATACGCGTCATGCTGGAGCACGCCCATCAACTGGAAATAGGCGCTCGTGTCGCGGCCGGGTAGCGGCGGGGTCAATTGCGCATCGGTCATTGCCTTGACCACTTTCGTCAAGTCATCATGAGCGGCTTTGAGCGCACGCAAATCGGCGTCCCAGGCGGCGGCGCTGGTGTCCTTCACCGGTGGCCAATCATCTTCATCTGTGGGTGTCGATGCATCCCCGTGCAGCCGTCGATTGACGATATTGTTCCATGCCGTCACATGATGCACAAGTTCCCAGATCGTATGCGCAGCGGCAATCGGACGTTTCGCCGCCTGCTCAGCGGTCACGCCCTCCAGCGTCTCCGACACCGATAGCCCGTGCCACGCGTCCTTATGGAAACCGCGCGTTATCTGATCGACTATTCTTTCGACTTCCGTCATACTCAGTCTCCTTTCTTACCAAATGCTACGCAAACGACCAACGTCCGGTCGTCACAATTCGGGAGGTCTTTTACGGGTGTCAGGTCACACGGCTTCCCCACCATTTCCATACACCACCCGCCGCAGGACCTGACACAACAAGACCGACGGAAGCAGGGTTCCGTCAGGTCCTGCGCCGCGGTGTTACCTCCGTCATCGTGTAGCACATGACCTCGCGGCGTGTGACCTGACGGCACATCCCATTTCCCCGCAACTTCGACATCCTGGCCCTCGTATTCATGCTGGAAGCATCTGCTTGAAGGAGGGTAGTTATGATTTCCACAAAGCCGCACTGGATGCAGCCGCTGGAAAAACTGCTTGAGGAATTCCAGCAACGTTTCGACGGCGAAATAGTCTGGCCTGCGGAGGATTCGTCGGGCGACAGAGATACGATGATGCATCCCTGCCCCATTTTGCGCAGCACCTTTCAGGGCGTCCCGATCGAGATTGAACTTCTCACCGAGCACAAACTGCACATCCATGTTCTCGGTAGCATGCCTTCCTATTTCGAAATCTGGCCCGCCGGTATCTCCGACCGCCTGCTGTGGCATCTCGGCCTGGGCAAAAGAGCGGTGTCTGGCTCTACCGAATTTGACCGCCGGTTCACCACCGATTTGCTATTTCAGGATCACGCAACAATTCTGAAAGACCAGGACGTCCAGCAATTGATCACCAGTCTGGAGCCGTTCGTCTACCTGAGAGTGCACCACAAGGGGATACTGATCGCCAGGGAGATTCATCACCACGGATCCCTCGCCGCTGACGAGATTAACGAAGTCCTCACTAAGCTTGTGGCACTGCTCCGGCTTGCCGGAAGAATAGAATCGTAGGGCGGCATTCGCCGGGCTAAGAGCGCACCTGTTTTCATCGGGTTCAACTAGCTCGCGCAATGGCCTGTTGGTCGGATCATTGCATCCGATCTGCGCCTCCCCATGAAATGAGCCAGTCTCGTCACGTTCGCGGCGAAGTCGTCCTAACGCCACCGAGCAAATAAATCCGCTAATCCCGATTGTTTCTTGGCCTCAGCACGAAATAGCGCTCCTCTCGATTAAGCAACGCGAGGGGCTTAGTCGTTGTAAGAGAATAGGAGATAAAGGTTTTGCCGACTAAGCCGATCCTCTTAAAATGAGGTCAAAACTGTCGGCAAGTGCTTGACAATTCAGCAGTTTGGATGATATTCTACCCATGAAGTCTCCTTGCCCTGTCGAATACGGCTCTTTTACCACTGGAACGACGACTATTGGATTCGGATGCGATATCTAACTCTTATCCCCATTCTCATATACCTTCTCACTGGTACGGCTCTGGCAGTGCACGACCAGTGTACCGATTGCCATACGATCCATAACAGCCAGAATGGCCAGCCGGTCGATCCGGCAAATCCGAACGGCAACGTTTACCTGCTGCGGTTCGGATCGGCGACCGACCTCTGCCTGTCTTGCCATGCCACGAGATTCGGGGCCGTTCTAGGTACCAATCCATTGGCGCCACCACCTGAATTGGGAGCCGGCAACTTCGTCTTCCTGTTGTCATCTAACCTCAACGATGCCGCCAACGGGGCGACCAATCCGATTCCCGGCAGTGCCGCCGGCCACAATCTCAACGCGCCTGCCTATGGCCTGGCACCTGACGCCACCTATGCGGTCGCGCCGGGTGGAACGTTTCCGTCGAATCAGATGGCCTGTACCAGTTGCCACAACCCGCATGAAAAGAAGAGCTTCCGAATTCTTAACGGCGCCGGCCCCGTCCAGGGAGGACTGTACACCTTCACAGCGCCCGCACCGATTGCACAAGGAATCGCGCTCGATGGACCAGCCGAGACGAACAGCAACCACACGGCCTACCAGAGCGGCATCAGCGAATGGTGCGGCAATTGTCACGGCAACTTCCATGAGTCGTCACACAACAGCCGGTTCGAACATCCCGCAGGCGAGAACCTGGATGGCAGCATCATTCAGCAGTACGATCGTTACAATGGCACCAGTAATCCCACTTCGGGGACACACGCGACGGCGTATCTGGCGGCTTTGCCGTTTGAGGACGCGGCAGTCACGACGACATCGACGACAGGTCCGACTTCTTCCAGCAAAGTCATGTGCCTGACCTGCCATCGTGCGCACGCAACTTCGGCGCCGCATGCCGGACGCTGGGATTTCAATGTTTCGTTATTGGCCAACGACGGTGTTGTATCTGGCTCCTACCCGATTCCCAACCCTTACGCCGATCCCCTTCAAAGAAAGCTCTGTTACAAGTGCCATGTCAACGGCACCGATTAATCCGCTACGTTCTCGGCGCGCATTCCGGCACTCGTAACTGCGAAGAGGTCTGTTCACCTTCGGCACCTGAGATCGCTAGACACTTGCGGCTGAATCTCGCCGCTTCTCTTGTCGCGATACGGAGACCACATGTGCGTTACAACGTGATGAGCGAAATTCCGCATCGATTCCGCTCCCCGGTTGGCCGCTCTGTTTAGGGCGCAGACGGTGGGCAAGTCATCGCCGGAGATTGCCAGGTAACTTCCGATTCCGTGTGTCAAAGACTCGTACAGTTGGGACGAAGCATCCTGTCCGGTGATCAATATCACGGGAATCGTTTCGGAATACTCCTGTGGCGTCGTCGGTAGGTTGAGGCCGAACATTCCCGGCAATACGATATCGGTCACAATCACCTGCACTCGCTCGGTACGCAGCATTTCCAGCGCTTCGCCGGCGGAACCGGCTATCAGTATTCGGAAACGATCCATTTGCAGCGAGCTGCCAAGCGATTCCGCTATCGACGGTTCGCACGTGACCAGCAGGATCGTCCGCTTTCCCAAAGCCAGCGCCCGGGTCACTTTCGCCATGAACGCCGACTCCGGCGCCGGCAATACCGCCGAATCACAGGCGCCCTGCGCGATACACTCCCCCATGATTTCTTTCTGGAATTCATCTCCGGTCACGATCACGGGGAGCCATCGGAATTGAGGCGCGGATCGGATACACTGAAGCAAGTGCATGGCGCCGCAGTCAGGAATGCCGACGTCGCAAATTACGAGATCGAGTTCTCCGTCGACTTCCGCTCTCGTCATAGTTTTCCGACACGAAGTACCGATGATGACTTCCATGTCGTACTTCTCAAGAATCTCTTTCAATTCTTCGCAATGCTCAGTGACATGCTGCAACAAAACCGTTCGCACGATAACCCCGCTTTCTGTGACGGCATCTGGTTCGCCGGGCCGACATCTGTCCGCTGTTGCTATTGTGCCTGACGGTGTAGTTCAGACAGACGCGATTCCTGTGTTCGACGCCAACCCTGCGAAAAAACGAACCTACCGGTTGCCGCTGTTCTTGTTTTTCTTCGGCAAAGTCACTGTCAGAACCTGTCAGTGGTTTGTTGTTTACGCTGTGCATGAGTTGCACAGGCCCCAGAAATCCGCGACAGTAATGGGTATTTGCTAATCCATCGCTGCGGACGTGGAAAGTCTTCTCAACGTTTATTGCGCCCACAAACCGGCTCGCGCACACGTAGATATCTCGGTCAGGGCTCAGATTCGCCGTCTTACGGGGGAGTAAGCGCTAAAGGTCCAAATCTGCTTTCGGGCAGAGAGAACGGCGAGACAGGGCGCCTGACCTAAGTTTATGGCAGGCCCGTATGCGGTTTGCCCTAGAGAAAGGTATGGATTATGACACTAGAAGAGCGACACCACCACCTGTGTCCATACTGCGAAGACGTATGGTCGTGCGACGACAACTGCTATTCGGCGCGGCTCACGAATAAGATCTGTCCACGGTGCCTGGAAATTGACGACAAGGAAACGTCAGACATTATCAAACAGCACAGCACCGAATGGACCAGCGACGTCATCTGGTGAGATTTAGTCTATCTTTTCCTGATCCTTCCCGAACCGGCGACACTCTTGGATACCTGCCCCGGGTTACCGGTGTAGGTAATGTCGCCGCTGCCATTGATCGTGGCGGTCAAGTAATCGCGCGCCATCACGCCGACGTTGCCCGAGCCGTTGATTTCGACCGATGCTTCACTGGCGGTCAGTTCCTGGGCCTCGACATTGCCTGAGCCATTGACCTCGATTGAGAGTTCTGATGCCTTCCCGCTCGCGGAGACGCCACCCGAACCGTTGATCTCAACGGCAAATCGATTTGCATCCAGGCCTTCGACAGTGATATTGCCCGATCCGCCGATCACGGCGGCGTCAAGTTGCGGGACGACGATTTTGAGCTGACAACCCTCCAGCGACGAAAACGAATGCTCAGATTCGATCACCAGCGTTTTGCCTTCTACTTTCGTCGAGATGAACTCCAGCAGATTATCGTCGAATGTCAAATCGACGCGTTGCGGTTTGCCGATGACGACCTCGATGTCAGCGCTGACATTGGACTCGATCCGGGTGAATGGCGCTACTTCCCTTTGCTCCGTGGTGAGCTGGCCTGAACCCTTGGTCATTTCCGTCCCTCCCTTCAACGTCATGCCGTGCCGGTGACCGGCTGCCAGAGTCGGTTCGACGATCGGGGCCGACAGGAGTGCCCACAACATGACGCAAATGGTTAGAGTGCTTGCTTTCATTTCGTCCTCCAGAGTGATTCGTAGTTACAGTCGTGATTACGGCGCCACGGCTCCAGAGTTGCGGTATTGCACTCTGATTTCCCGGGAGTGATGCGATAATACGCTCGATAATCTTGTTGACAAATTGACTCAACATAAGTTTCATCCGTAGAGGCAGTCACCTGAAGGATTGACCAACTTGGATGAATACACCAAAGCCAATCTCGATCTCTGGAATGAGCTGACGCAGTTCACTTCCAATTCCGCATCGTATGACATGCCCGGTTTCAAAGTGGGGAAGTCGACGCTAAAATCGATTGAACTAAACGAGCTGGGAGATGTCTCCGGCAAATCAATACTGCATTTGCAGTGTCACTTCGGGATGGACACCATTTCCTTCGCCCGACTCGGTGCATCCGTGACCGGCGTTGACTTTTCCGAGAAGGCCATCACGCTGGCACGCTCACTTAGTGAAGAATTGAAAATACCGGCGCGGTTTATCCTGAGTGACGTCTACGATTTGCCCGGAAAGCTCAACGATCAATTTGATGTCGTGTTTTCGTCGTACGGTTTCCTCTGCTGGCTGCGTGACGTTCCTGAATGGGCGAGGATAGTCGCTCGCTTCCTCAAACCGGGTGGGTTTTTGTATATTGTAGAATCTCATCCGTTCACTCACGTATTTGAGAACGAACGCACGACCACCGATCTCAAAGTATCTTTCGATTATTTTCCGCGGACAGTTCCGACGAGATGGGAACCGGACGGATGTTACGCCGACAAGGACGCGAACATTACGCACCCATCTTTCGAATGGACACACAGCATGAGTGAGATCGTAAACGCTCTGATCGCCGCCGGACTCACAATAGAGTTTCTCCACGAGTTTCCCTACATGGTTGAGGATCAGTTTCCATTTATGGAGCGCGGCGCCGACGGCTGGTGGCGATTGCCGGGAAACAAACAGACCATTCCGTTAACATTTTCTGTAAAAGCTGTCAAACTTTCACGCTGACACGCTCCGTAGCATAGTTGCTGGTATGTTAAGGAGAGATCCATGCCCATGATGTGTCATTCCTGTGCCGCGCCGCTTGACAACCCGATGTTCAAGGGCGTTACAGAGAACCTTTGTAAGCACTGCACTGATGAGAAAGGCAATCTTAAGCCCCGTTCTGAAGTACAACGAGGAATCGCCGAATGGATGAAGACGTGGATGCCAGAAGTGGACAACGTAAAGGCGATGCGCCGCGCCGACTTTTACATGCGGTCCATGCCGATCTGGGCGGACAAGTAAGTAATTGTCCAAAGTGCGGTGAATAGAAATGTTAGTGGAATGAGGCAACCGCCCGGTTGCCTCAGATTATTCGACTCACCCTTACTGTTAAGCTAAGATTGTTATCCTGCTAAGGAGACCCCGATCAACCGTCCAATAGTAAACGTTAGCGCTGCTGCAGAGAGCCCGAATATCACCATACGTAATCCGGATCGCATCACGCCTCTTCCGGTAAGCATGGTCACTGCGGCGCCGATCAGGAACAGGCCGCAGGTGCTCAGGGCAATGCTTGCGACCACCGCTGTCATTGATTTGAAAAGGATAAACGGCAGCACTGGAATGATTGCGCCCATCGCAAATAATATGAACGACGTCCCGGCAGCTTCCCAGGCGGATCCGCCCAATTCCTCCGGATCGATCCCGAGTTCCTCGCGTGCCAGCGTCGACAACGCCGTTTCGGGATTTGAGATCAGATGCGAAGCCATTTCACGTGCTACATTCTCAGGCACGCCTTTCGCCTGATAGATCAAAGCGAGTTCCTCTTCCTCCTCATCGGGTACCTCTGCCAGCTCGCGTTCTTCGATCGAGATTTGTCGCAAATATAACTCGCGCGAACTCTGTACCGACAACCACTCACCAAGCGCCATCGATATTGCGCCCGCCAACAATCCGGCGAAACCGGTGAGGATGATAGTGTTCTCCGCGAGGTTGGCGCCGGCAACTCCCATGATCAAACTAAGATTCGATGTCAAACCGTCGTTCGCTCCGAGAACGGCCGCCCGTAATGCGTTGCCTCCGGCTGCGCGATGTCGTCCCTCAAACTGCGCCAGCGCTCCGCCTTCCAGTCCGCCTTGCAGTGGGCCGGTGATGACACGCAACAATCTGGCGTGAGATTGTTCCTGTGCGGGCAGGTCGGTTCCGGCTGCCTCGGGTTGAGTCGTATAACTCTGGCCGTCGGCGTGTTCCAGCGCTGTAATCGAAGGCAACACCGATTGTGAGCCGAAGTATTTGGCGACAACCGTCAGCAAGCGTGCTCGCCAGCGTCGCCGTGGTTTCGGGGGTTCCGCCCCAGCGGCTTTGAGTTTGCCTTCCCAGACGGTAGCGTGTTTTTCTTCGACGGCGGCAAGTCGGCGATAGACCTCGGCTAGCTGAGGCCGCGACTCCTTGTCGGCCAGCAGTCGGTAGAGCGAGGCGCTCTCGGTTTCCTTGAGCCAGTTTTCTTTGTAGCGAGCGATGTCTGCCCTGGTGATTTGCTCCAACTTGCCTCCGTATCTGTGCGTTTAGCGGAAATCTGGCGATTGTCGTACCGTGAGTCAACAAATAAAACGACGCACAACCGGCAATCAATCGCAGCTTGACAGGATCGTGCGTGAACGCGATCTTGCCACGAATGATGATCGCCCATGATGTACTACAGGCGTTGCGCCACCTGAAGAAAGTCGATCCCATTATGAAGGATCTGATTGAGAAGCATGGAATATTGCCGATGCCGAGACTTCCGAATACTTTCGAAATGCTGGCGCGCATCATCATCGGCCAGCAACTGTCCGGCAAGGCCGCCGACACCATATTTGGCAGAGTCAAACTTGCGGTCGGCGGGCGTATGAATGCAAAATCGCTCGGCGCCTGCAGCGATGCCCGGCTTCGCGCCGCCGGAGTGTCGCGCCCCAAAGTCAACGCGCTCCGTTCGCTGGTTGAGCATGTCGAAAGTCGCAAGTTACGGATCGCCAAGCTTGCCGAATGTTGCGATGACGACGTTGCCGCGGCAATTACGCAGGTCAAAGGCATGGGACCGTGGAGCGCGCAGATGTATCTGATGTTCGTGCTGGCGCGTCCTGACGTCTTTCCCGATCGTGATCTGGGCATTCGCAAGACGCTGACGCAACTCTACCGAATCAGACTTACTCCGAATTCAATTGAGCGTGTCAGCAAGCCCTGGCGCCCCTATCGCACCGTAGCGTCTCTCTATCTGTGGAAATCTTTAGACAATCGGCCGTAAGAAGGTCATTTCACGAATCGCAGTCGAGCGATTCGCATTCGCCGGCGTTAATGTCCTTGGCGCGGCGCATAGCCCAGCCCGGTAACAGAAAAGAATGACCTATGCCAAGAATGCCGGCAACACTGACCAAAAGGACTTCGCCTTCCGGAGTTGTTACCAGCGCCGTGATGAGGACTGCGTAAAAGAGGATTTCGCTGACCAACGGCTTCCAGAACATACCGACATATAGCATGCCGAAAGGACCGAAAAGTAACGCGAGCAGCCCCGCGAGAATAGGGATTTTTCGGGGGCTGGCGAGGGCAGGACGAAACGGATGCTCGAACCACTTTCTACCCGCCTCCATGTCTTTAAGGCAGGAATGGCAGACGCATCGGGAATACCACATGTAGGCGTGACGGAGATAGAGATTGGTTCGACAGCGTTCACAAACTTGAGCCATAAGCAGTCACCTTGCACTCACTGTTATAGTTTCTCCGTTGATAATATGCTCTATGAACTCTTATATGTCAACATACTTTTATTGACCTGAGCGTCTGATTTTTCAACAGACACGTCCAACACACCCTCCGACTTATGTACGCAATGCCGAGCTTGTTTCGGTACATATGTACGAAAAGCCCCGGCATCCTGCCAGGGCTCTTCGCCTCCCCCTCATGGTATCTGTCTGGTCACTCGCGCTGTCGCGAACGAAGCGCAAGGCCGCTCCCCAACAAGCCAAAGCCAAAACAAATCTTCGCCGCAGGCCTTGAATAAGTGGTTGCAGTGGGAAATACTTGGATGCAACGTGTGACGTTGAAACAACTCTGCTTCAAACTAACCTCACAAACAAACTTTGATTACATCACGGATTGCAGCAATCATTAAAGCAACTTCAGTGCCAGAGTTTGCTTTGGAACGATGCAAGTTTGCTTATCGCTTCCGAGGCGCGTCAATAAAGGGTGAAATGCTGGTCGTAAAATGCACTGACCTTCGGCGATTAGGATACCGTCGCGAAAATCGCCGGACGATTGTCCAGACATTGGACATCGACCTAAAGTCGCACATTCAAAGATCTTCCTGAGGCGCGCCCTGAAAGCAAGTTAACGAAAACCTGGCGTGTCGATTGCGTGTACAGCAACACGGAGCGCAATTGACGGTTGTGACTCACCCAATGCAACTTGTCGGTCAATTATCCGTTTCACGGGATGGCTCCGGACGTCCGGTGAGGATGCCTTTCACTGAAATTGAGCAATTGGAGTCTGCGGTTCGTAATGCTCTAAGGATTGATAAGGCGTGTAGATTTCGAGCGTCTGCAGTGTCGAAACGCCTGATTTGTGTGCAGTCCAACCGCGCCGGCAATTGCTTAACTCATACGTGTAGTGCGAGTTAGCCACTTGGGCACGGTTCTTGATTATGTGATCAGCATGAACGTGATGAATAATGGTTCCCTTGATAGGAGGATAGAATGCGCAAGCTCATAACACTAGTCGCGATACTCGGCCTGACGGCGAATGCCTTTGCCGTTGTCAAGACCCCCGGACACAAGAAGCCATCGGGTGGCGGCGGCAGCGAAGGTGGCCGGCACCAGACCCAGGAATCCAGAGTAGGCATCGGCTGGTACGTGGCGCCGGTACTTAAGGTCGGCGAAATCAAAGACGACTTCAAGGCCATGGTTGGGGTCCGGGGTGGTCTGGAGTTTAACAACAGTTTCTATGTCGGACTTGCCGGCTACGGATTGCCCGACACCCGCTATCATCAACACATGGGCTATCCCTATAACGACTACTACGACCATGGCAACGGCTGGGACTTCGGTTATGGCGGTCTCGAGTTTGGGGTAATCACCGGCAAACCACGGTCGGGACAGATATCGTTTGGCATGCTGATAGGCGGTGGTTCCGTGAATGAACACCTCCCCTATTACGACTACTACGACTACCATCACGATAAGAGCTTCTTCGTCCTTGAACCGCAGATTGATCTGTCTCAGAACTTGTCGCGCTATGTACGCGTCAGTCTGGGAGCGGGCTATCGGTTTGTCAACGATCTGCACAGCCAGCGCTATACCCAGCACGATCTGGAAGGCGCGACCATCAACTTCGCCATTGGCTTCGGCAGATTCTAATACATCCTTTGACATGACGGGCGGCCGAGCGAGGTCGCCCGTTGTGTTACCTGCAATAGCAATAGCACACCAACGCCCCACCAAGAGACACTCTTCCATCAGGGCAAGCGACATACTTGCCCTATTCGCGAACCTCTTTCGATCTCGATTTGCTCATCGGATCGACTTAATAAAAGGTCGCGTAGCGCTACGCTAAGGGTTGTCGGCGCTATAGTAGCGCGGTTCTTTGGCGCATCCTGCGCGGACACACCTGTAGATGTGCCGCTCACGATACGTTGCGCCAGCGCGTGCATCGCGAAAAACCCGAAGCCGTTTGGTATTGCCGTGTCCCATAACGGGATGGCTCGGGTGGCCACTGGATCGGTCGATCCGATCCACACGGTTCATCTCAGCGCTGAGTCGGCATCAGTCCGACACACTTGTCGACACGGGAAACCCGCGCGAGGCCATGGTCGCTGACAACGTCCTCTACTTATAGGGCTCATCGAGATTTTTGGTGTTCGGCACTACGAAAACAGGAGATTCGGTGGTGTCAGGTCACGCCCCGACTTCGTCGCGGGGTAAGACCTGACACAACGATCAAGAGGAAGACTGTCGAACCCCGTCAGGAAAGGATTCCTGACGGCGCGGAGAAGGGATATGTGTCGATAGGCGCGCTCCCTCACCCCTGGCCCCTCTCCCGAAGGGCGAGGGGAAGGTTAGTAGGATAAGGATTCTTGCTTGTCTCGTTCTGGGGCGGAACAAATGGCAGACGAGGAAATGTCAAACAGGAATGTTCAACCTACTGGGTTCAGAGGTTTCCGTCAGCAAAGGATTCCTGACGGCGCGGGGAAAGAATGTCGAAACCCCGGATGCAGCAGATGCATTTCGCACGCGCTACATTCGGGGTTTCGATCAACTAACTTTAGGGGCGCGTTACTGGCGTTTGGCGTATTTGGCGGTGCCCCAGGTCATCCAGGTTTTGCCGTTGTCATAGGAGACCTCGCCTTTCCATTCGAAGGCGGTCGGAGTCTCGTTGAAAGAAGTCATGCGGGACATCTCCGGCTTTCCCATCATAACGTCCTCACCCGTGAACACCGTGCTGTTGGCAGTGTGAGTGCCGGTGTAGAGGGAGAGCCGCGCGGACATATTGTCAATCCAGCTCATCTGCCATTTCTTGGTTTCACGATCGTAGCAGACGAAGCCGCCGCCGGTGAAAGGCATTCCCATCCCTTGATCCTGCGTCGTGGACTGGAGAGCGGCGCCGCCATAAACCTGCTCATACTTGACCGTGCCCTTGGAATCCATCCACATGGTGTCGGCAGGATTCATTTTCATTTTCATTGTATAATCCCAGGTGCCGATCAGGTAGGCCAGTTGTTTCATCTCTTCCGGCGGACCCATGGACGGCATTCCTTGCGGCTGGGCGGTCTTTGCGTCCTCCGCCAAAATCGGAAACGCCAGGAATAGAAACGCGCACACAAGCAGCACGAAACTTGATCGTTTCATAGTGTTACTCCTCCTTGATACTTGGTTATTGTCGTAAAAACAATCTACCAGTCGGTCCCCCGGCTGTCTATCGCTTTTATTCAGATACGAGTCTAGATCGGTCGAGGTTTGCGATGTGGAAATCGGTAACGCGTTATAGCCACAAGGTCATTAGTTCGTGGTCGATGTAGCGGCCGTCAGGCAATTTGTACGCATGAAGATTCAGGCCGGTCGTGAAGAAGCCGAGTGACGTGTACAGAGTACGGGCGGAAGTCTGCGGCAGCGAGACAGATAGCGTTAGCATTTCCAGGCCGTCACACTTGCGGGCTTCACTGATTAGTTGCTGCATCAGAAGTTTGCTGATTCCCTTGCCGCGCGCCTCAGGACGAACATAGACCGACCAAATCCAACCGCGATGGCGTTCCTTGGCAACATCCTCGCGCATGAAGGCAACGGTGGCAACAATCTGATCGTTGTCGAAAGCAGCCAGTACAAATCGCTCCGGAAATTTGTCGCAGGGACCGATCCACTCGACGGCCTTCTCTGCCGGCATAGCGCTGACTTCGTCGGCGGTCTGCCCGAACGCCTCAGGATGCCGCTCACACATTTCGATACGGATGTCCCGGAAGGCAGAAATGTCGTCGTGAGTGAGTTTGCGGATATACATGGGATGAAGATATTAATTCGCGATGGCGAGGGCAAGATTGAGATTGTGGCACGACGCGGCAGGCGAGGACGACTGCCGCGCACGGGATATGAATTCGCGACGGTGAGGGCAAGACTGAGATTGTGGTACGACGCGGCAGGCGAGGACGACTGCCGCGCACGGGATATGAATTCGCGATGGCGAGGGCAAGATTGAGATTGTGGTACGACGCGGCAGGCGAGGACGACTGCCGCGCACAGGATCTGGCGAGTCGGGCGAGGACGACTGCCGCGCACGAACAAAAAAAGACCCCGGCCGGTAGGCAGTCGGGGTCGTGGAACAATCCTGGCCAGTCCAGCTTCTAGTGGACTCCGGCGTGCTTGTGTAGTTTCTCTTCCGTGAGATACAGCGCCAGCGGATAGATCTCGATCGTCGGTTTCTCCCTGAATCCCACCTTGTTGAGCCCGGGCATCAACCGCTTTTCCGAGAAATTGCGAAAATCCTGTTCGCTTTCCCAGATATCGGTGACCCGAATCCCTTTGTTGTCGAACGTCGCAATATGCGTGACCATGCCCTTGGGCGGGTTGTCCTCGACATTCAACTCGCGCATCAGTTGGTCGTAAATATTTTTGGTGAAGCCCTCCCGCGTGACTAAGACGACGACTCTCATTTCTAGACTCTCCTTGGTATGTAATTACCTTTGGTTTCCGTTTTTCTCATTGATGATACGGTGGGCGATGAATCACTTCACACGAGTCGAGCGGAAAACAATTCAAACAGTTCAGAAATAGTTGATCAGCCACGCTTATGGTTGCATTATGCCACGTTGCGAACGAGACGGGGAGAAATGCCACGGCGAGGTGTCGAAGATTCGAACAGGATGCTTCTAAGTCTGCCTGGCGCCGGCGCTTCGGACCAGAGTGGCCAACCTGACGACGATGAGGACCAAATAGTAGGCCGCCCAGCCAAGCATCGCAAATCCCATGATCACAGCGAACAAGAGATTACTGTTGTCGGTGAGTGCATTGACAAAGAGAATGCAGGGGAGTATCAGAACTATCGGCGTGATGAAGAGTACCCGCCAGCGATAGCGCTTGGGGGAAACGATCGCCGCCACAAGTACCAGCGGGAACGTTATCATTGGCCAGATGGTGCCGAGAACAACGAGCATGTATTATATATCGGCAGATTTGAGGAGTCACCGAGCAAGTTCTTCGGCACTCAAGCAGAGATGAACCACGCAGCTACTTCAAGCCCAAAGAATCCAAGAGTGCTTTCGCGTCACGGTCGTTGGGGTTGAGGGCCAGAAGCCGATCGAGGTACCCCCTTGCGACGCTAACATTTCCAACTGCTAATGCCGAACGCGCACCAATCCAGAAAGGAACGTATCCTGATGCCGAAGTTGAATCGAGTGCACGGGTTCGTTCGAGATAGTTGTAAGCGCCACGGTAATCTTTCAGGTCGTAATATACCCGCGTGAGCAACATAAGAGTCTTCGCGTAGTTGGGATTCAGCGCTTCCGCCTTTTTGAGAGCGTTCAGCGCGAGATCGAGGTGCCCGGTATTGGCATAGGCCATACCGAGGTAATGATACGCAAGATTATTGCGGCTGTCAATTTCACCGGCAGACGATAGTTCCGAAATCGCAAGATCACTTTTGCTGTCATTGATCAACGCCCTGCCGACGAGGACGTGATACATGGAGCGGTTAGACGCGCTTGCGACAGTGAACGGTGGATTAAGAATGATCGCCAGTATCACACCCGCAGACACGAGCTTGACAAACTGTCTCCGTTTCGCGCTCTTGAATGCTGCCCATAATTCGCTCACGCCGACGACAGCAAGGATGATCATGGCAGGAATCATCGGCTGTCGATAACGCGAGCAGACAAAGAACAATGCGACCGACGCAACTTGCGACAGGACGAACAAGATCGGAAGCCACGGAGCGCGCTGTTTGCGGAAAGCAGTCAGGATTCCAAGGACGCACAACGGCGCAAGCAGACCATAGGGAAATCGCAGGCCGAAAGACCAGATGAACAGCGAATACACGAACGCATAACGGCGGCCGGATAGCGGATCCTCGTTATTAAACAACTCCTCGCCGCAGAAGGTCAGATACAGTTTTTTCAGAGACAATTCCAACCAGCTCAACGGATGGCCGGTGGCATAACGGAGGCCCTCGCCGAACCAGTACGATGACACCTCGCTCGGCGACATGCTGCGGCCTGTCCTCTGCTCCGCGAGTGCCTTGGAGTCGGTCCAGATGTGGTCGCCGAACTTGCTGACGACACCGGACTGTGCCGGGAAACTTGCAGTTTGTCCGTCGGCGTCGGCATTGTTACCCATGTAGAAATTGGCGCCGCCTTGCGCGGAGATAAGCACGAATTCATGCCCGACGACGTAGTTTCGTACCGTGCAAGGTAAGATCACAACTGTGGCAGCAACAACGATCGGTGAGAGGCGGCGGAGTATCGTGTTCCAACCGTCATCACGGTGCAGCAGCCAGAGCCAGATCGGCAGCGTCAGGCCAAACAACAGGATGTTCGGCCGCGCGAGCGCAGCAATGCCGAGCGACAATCCACCCAGCAGAAGGAATGTTGGTTTCCGGAAGCGATCATAAAGCGAAAACACAAACAGAGTCAACGCGAAGGTGAACACTTCCGTCGCGGTCGGCATGATTTCGTGCTCGAAATAGTACAAGGTCGGATAGAGGGCGGCGACAATACCAGCAATCGCGCGCCCAATTCTCGCGCAGATAGTTTCGCGCAGTGAGATAGGTCAGAACGGCGGCAGCTACTCCCATCAGAAGATTCAGGAATGTGATGGCGGTCTGCTGGATGCCGAACAGTTGATAGGTGAACGCTAGAATATATTGGAATAGCGGCGCGCGGAAGAAGACCTCGCTTCCCCAGAAAGTCTCCCGGGCAATTTCGGTCGCCATCAGATCGTAGACTTTGGCATCCAGCAGCAACTGCCCGCGCAAAGGGTCATCGCCGGATTCAAGCCAGTAGATGACCCGGACGAGCGTGGCTATGGCTGCGACGATTGCTATCCATAACCAGGGCTTGTCGGAAATACTCTGTCGGGAGGCGGCAGAAGGCGAAACTGTGTTGTCGTGACGTTTGCTTCGATTCATACGCTCCGGCAAGATAGTCGGGAATGAATCGGCGAGCAAGGAGCAGAATTGCCGGCGACGCGGCAGAACCCGTGGCGCCGTGCAAAGATGAGTGTGTGTCTTACCTGCAATTTAGGAATATCAAAACCGCGACAGGATTAATGTCTACTTCCAGATCGCCATGATTCCACCCAGTATTGGCAGGGCCACCATATAGAAAATACTGTTAATCCATAAGAGCGGCTGCGGTCGGTGTTCGAACACGTGAAGGTTCACAACGATTGTAATTGCGAATCCGGCCCAAATCCAGAAGCCGACCAGCATGCCATTCACAAACGTAACCGCGCCGGTGTACATGACGATATGACCCATGACATAGGCAGACAAGAGGCCGCTAATGAGGAACAACACCAGCGCCAGCGGCATTGATTTCTTGACTTGCGGCGCGCCCTCCTCGCCGAATTTCAGAGCGGCTTGATATGGTTTGCCCAGGATGGCGGCGTACCACAGACCGCCGATGACCCAGTAGATCGCTCCCCCTACAAGTGTCGCCAGAAGGTTAGGTTGCATGTTCACTTGGGAATCCTCCGTTTTTGATGGTTGCAGAAGTGAATGTGGTGGTTCAGAGAAAGCGTGTCAAGATTCAAGTGTGGAGCAACAAAGACCGCAATTGTCGAAACCCCATTTAGTTTATTATCGAAGTCGGAAGCGCTTCCGCACGGGGTTTCGAACTACTGTACTACTCACCGTGATCAAGCAACATCCAGTATCTTTTCCAGCAACGGGATCATGCGTCGCAAATCGGTGTCGCAGAATTTGAATAGGTCATCCGCATTCATGCGCGCCAGACTGTGCGTGATCTTGCGGCCGGCAAGTTTGATCTGCCGCCAGTCGATCTCAGGATGTGCAGCGCGAAATTCCGCCGAAGTTCGCATGGAGGCCTCGCCGACGATTTCGATCTGTTGCTCGAGAGCGTGGGTCAGGTTGCTGTCATTGCGCAGGTCGTCCGCAGATTTTCCCTCGATAAGCGCGATGGCCGACCGGGACGCTTCAAGTATCTGAGCGGTGCTGCTTATATTTCCATCAGGAGGCATTCTCCCTGCCTTTCTAAAGTTTCCCCCCGGCAGAATAATCATTGGAGGATAAAGGTGTCAAATAAAAGTGGATTGGCGTCTTCGGTGGTAGACAGATGCGCTCCCACGGCAAGCTGTGGGTTACCGGTTAGGTAGTTGCCTGTTTATGACCACGGCCCCGGGAGGACAGCACCGCAAAGGTGCCGTTGAGGATAACTACGTAGGCGACAAAAGTGGTATTTTCAAAGTTGTAGGTTTGAACCGACAGAAAGGCAATTCCGAAGCCGAAGGTGCTGATAGCATAGGCAATCCAACTCTCGGTATGAGGATGGCGATACGCCTTGATAAGTGTCGGCATGCCCGCCAGCATATCGGCCAGCAGCGAGAACAGTATGGCCAAGTTCGCATTGTCGGTTATAGCCCAAAGGATGATGCCGATGATCGCCGCAGCCATCAGGTAGTAGTCGCGCGGTTCACTTTTCCAATAAGCCTTCTTGTTAAGGTAAGATGCAGCGACGATAAGCAACGGTGTAAGGCCGGCGACAAACGACGTCCACGATATGCCCGCCACGCCCCGCGCCCTTTGCGCCACAAAGATGACCATCGGGAAGATTCCCCAAAGCAGCCAGGTGACGCGGTTGGGCTGGGCTTTGCCGACGATGGTTTCGAATAAGTAATAGAAGCCGCCAAGCGAGCCGATGATGGCACCGATAATCGCGAAATATTCGGGAAGCATGGGTTAACTAAAGCAAATCAACAGAGAATATCAAGAAGATAGTTCAACTTTCGTCTGGGGGCGTCGGGCATGTGTTTTCGAATATGACGCACTGCGTGAACAGGTAACCGACAGCAAGCTGTGGGCTACGGGTTGATTACCAAGATGGAGATATGTCTCAGGTCACGGAATTGACAAGGTAAAATGCGGTCGGGAAGGGATTCGCGAGGGGGCGGACGAACAGAAGTCAAGACCGATGCGGTTTTGACGTACGCAACTAGTCATTTCCGCGATTGCTGTGCAGTGGCCCAAAGATCACTGAATGCTGCAGCTTTTAAGCAGAACATTCCCTATCAACTTGCCTTCAACTTGTCCCTTGATTCTGATAGATTGCTCCTTCGAAAGTGCTGCAATCGAAGACGACTCCGATTTTGAGAACATGCACTGCACCCCATCCAGAAAGCCCAATCCTCCAATTACGACATAAGGATCATCAAGAATATCTTTGCCAATGTCCTTAATCGATCCACTCACAACAACTACTTGACCTTTGTACTTGTTATCCGCGGCGACTTCGTTAGCTTCGTATTCCTTCGAAAGCTGATCTGCTGTGAGATTGTAGGACGCTGTCTGTGACCGAGTGGTCGCGGTGTTCTTTTCCGATTCAGAGCTGCCAATTGCTAAGACGACAAAGACCAAGAAGACGGTTGCCGAAACAACATTCCTTGCGATTAGTTTTGTTTTCACGAATAGTCCCTCCGTACTTTTGAGTGATCGATAACGAATACCCATATTGCAGCAACCAAACCGACACACAAGAACATAACATCAAGACTGTCATATGTCCCTCGTAGGATGCCCGGCAGTTGACCAAACTCGGAACCGAACGCCATGACGATAAATGCAAGACACCAGAAGAAGCATTTGCGCCAGTCGAATCCCCTCCATGCTCTGAGAAGCAGCAGCAAGCCGCTAAAGAACCACAGTCCTTGAGGAAGAGAGAATACCACCCAATCGGGGGCAGACCCCTCCACCCAGAAACTATCTCCCGTAGAAAACTAACTTGACTGTCAATTCCAAGAGACTGGCACCAACTGAACATTTGTAGCGTCGCAGGTCGCAAGCACAAATAGATTGCGCCTCCTAGTCCGAGGGCGGCTACAGAAATTATAGTTGTCCACTCGCATGTTACATACCTGCGAATCATCACGAGTCGACAATTGTAAGTTCTTATGTCCATCCTGCCTTATCGATGCCCAACGAATGCCAACAATAAAGTCAGGAAAGCAAAGGAGTCAAGCAACAAAAAACCGCGCCTGAAGTCAGGCGGGGTTTGTCATTTAGAGCGGAAGAGGATTACTCTCCCACAGCAAGCTGTGGGGTACCAGTTTACAGCCGACACCTACTGCAGCATTTGGCTAAGAGACGACGGTTCGAGCACCTGAAAAGCTCCCAGTAGTACTCCCAGCTGTTGCTGGTTTGAAAAAAGATGCACGGGTTTGCCCTCAAAAGTCAGCTTCCCGAGCAATAGATCGGCTATCGTTCTTTGTTCAGCCGCAACGGGCATTAAGGCCTTATTTTCTTGCCTGTCCTTCGACGTGGTCCAATGCTGGAGAACATCCAGAAAACCAAGGTGCTCTAGTTTGAGATAGAAGATCGCAAAAGGTTGGCATCGCTGTTTGTCGTATGCAATTCCAACAAGCTTCACCTGGCGTTTGGTGTAATGTTCACCTAGTACAAGTCCCAATTCGTCTTTCAGTGAGCGAAAGGATGTTTCAAAGGGACTAGGGCTTTCCGCTTTTAGTGACGAAGAGTCGACGGGTCGAAGCATGCCTTCAGCGCATGATCCGGTTGCTCTGTGCCATCTTTCTCCGCCCGCTATATTGGTTACAGCTTGCATTCTACTTCGTATGGGAATTACCAACTGGTTGTCACTAGTGATAACATTTGTCACTGTCCCAAATGGCTGATGGATTGGAACTCTTTCCACATCTGACCACTCGAAGCCCGCCAATTCGAGGTCCAAACGCTGTCGGATCGAAACCATCTTTCCCCCTTGTTCTGGAAGCAAAGGAGCATCTAAGCAGTCATTAACCATCAAATAGTACTTGAAATTGGTCGGTTCGAATATGAATTCTGGACGATTACGCCTTTTTCCGTCTTCTGCTTGCGGTCGCTCGATTCTGATTGATTTCAAGGCGTACCGGTCGTTGAAATCGACGGTCTTTCCCTCCGCGCGAAGTGCAGCTACTCTTTTGTCAAGATAGGTAGACTCCAGTTCCTGTATATCCGCTGGAATGGGGCGGGGATGCGATTCAAATCCGGTGACGATTTCGTCCCACATAAGCGGCGGATCGAAGACTTGAACCATCACTTGTTCGACCCGTAGGCGACCCACGACCAAGTCCGACCCGGTTCCAACTAGCGTCCTCTGTAGTCTCTTATGTCGCCTTCTACTCTTCCAGGCAACGACGGGCCCAGTGGTCCAGATCGAGCCCGGAACAAACCACTGAGCGATCAGACCAAGAACAAACCAAAAAGCGTTTTCCAGCATCGTACTCCTCAATACCGGTGGTAAGCCCGCAAACTCATGATAACCCCCGTGTTCTTACGGGCCGTGCTCGTAGAACTTATTCAATTCACTCGACAATGTCTTCAACTGTTTAGCGTTTGTCAACAACAAAAAACCCCGCCGGTTCGACGGGTTCACCGTGAACGGGCGGGGTTTGTCATTTAGACCGGCAGCGATCTACTCTCCCACTCAGTCGCCCAAGCAGTACCATCGACACTGAGAGGCTTAACTGCCGTGTTCGGAATGGGAACGGGTGTGACCCTCTCGTTATTGCCACCGGGGATATTTTCTGAAGCGTTTCGCGACACCCACCGCAAGCAGTGGGGCACCATTGTAATCCTGGATTCCCACTTTCGTGGGAATGACAGGTGGTGATTAGTCTGTCGCCGGGAATCCCTTCCCGAGCGACCTACCGTCTTTTGTCTTGGATTCCCGCTTTCGCGGGAATGACACACCATGGACTGGATTTCCGCCTTCGCGGGAATGACACTCCGCAGCCAAGCGGGAATGGCACCTGCAGCGAAGCAGGAATGGCACTCCGCAGTGAAGCGGGAATGACACGGGAATTAAACCCACCGCAAGCGGTGGGGCACCCTATGCCAGAGTGATGGTGAGACGGCGCGACACGTCCAACGAATTTATCACCAACATCAGAGTTATGCGGGTCCTCGAATCATCAGCTTTGCGATCGAACCAGCACGAACGATCATGTGCAAAGTGTGATGAAGCATTGATGGCTGCAAGCAGACATCAATCTAAGGAGAACCATGAGAACAGAAAAGCTTTTAGGACTTGAAATTCGTCACGTTAGGGGCGATGTTACCATCGCCCCGCGCGACAAATTTTTAGATCAAGCCTCACGGCAGATTAGTATCACTCGACTGAACCCCTCACGGGGCTTACATCTATGACCTATCAACCTGGTCATCTTCCAGGTGCCTTTAGAGTCTTACGACTGGGAAATCTAGTCTTGGAGTGGGCTTGGCACTTAGATGCATTCAGCGCTTATCCCTTCCGGACACAGCTACCCAGCTATGCCACTGGCGTGACAACTGGTGCACTGGCGGTCCGTCCGATCTGGTCCTCTCGTACTAGGATCAGCTCTCCTCAAATTTCCTACGCCCGCATCAGATAGGGACCGAACTGTCTCACGACGTTCTAAACCCAGCTCACGTACCACTTTAATCGGCGAACAGCCGAACCCTTGGGACCTTCTCCAGCCCCAGGATGTGATGAGCCGACATCGAGGTGCCAAACCCCCTCGTCGATATGAACTCTCGGAGGAGATAAGCCTGTTATCCCCGGCGTACCTTTTATCCGTTAAGCGACGGCACTTCCACGCGCTAACCGCCGGATCACTAGAACCTGCTTTCGCATCTGCTCGACATGTACGTCTCGCAGTTAAGCTTGCTTATACCCTTGCGCTCTACAGCTGATTACCAAACAGCCTGAGCAAACCTTTGTACGCCTCCGTTACTCTTTGGGAGGCGACCGCCCCAGTCAAACTACCCGCCTGGCAGTGTTCCTCCTCCTGTTTCAAGGAGCAAGGTTAGACATCCGAAAAAACAAGGGTGGTATTCCAGTGATGGCTCCACCGAGGCTAGCGCCCCAGCTTCACAGCCTCCCACCTATGCTCTACATGCCCGTCCAAATGACAATGCCAGGTTATAGTAAAGGTGCACGGGGTCTTTCCGTCCCGATGCGGGAAAGCGGCATCTTCACCGCTGCTACAGTTTCACCGAGTCCCTCGTTGAGACAGCGCCCAAATTGTTACACCATTCGTGCAGGTCGGAATTTACCCGACAAGGAATTTCGCTACCTTAGGACCGTTATAGTTACGGCCGCCGTTTACTGGGGCTTCGATTCAAAGCTTCGCGCAAATTTCTCCACGCTAACCTCACCTCTTAACCTTCCAGCACCGGGCAGGTGTCAGACCCTATACGTCGCCTTAAGGGCTTAGCAGAGTCATGTGTTTTTAGTAAACAGTCACCCAGGCCTCTTTACTGTGACTCCCTTCGGCTCGAGAGGCGAACTCTCTCACCTACTTAGGAGTACCCCTTCTTCCGAAGTTACGGGGCCATTTTGCCTAGTTCCTTAACGAGGGTTAGCTCGAGCACCTTAGGATATTCTCCTTACCCACCTGAGTCGGTTTACGGTACGGACAGACAATGCAATAACATAGAGGTTTTTCTCGGCAGTATGTTTAGGAGCAGTTGGTTTGTCCGAAGACTCATTCCCCCGTCACCTCTCGGAGTTGACAGCGCGGATTTACCTGCGCCATCCTCCTACAGGCTTGGACCGGCACAACCATCGGCCGGCTGCTCTTTCACGACTGCGTCACCCCATAGCTCAAACTCGCATTACCTGGTACAGGAATGTTGACCTGTTTGCCATCGCCTACGCCATTCGGCCTGGGCTTAGGATCCGACTAACCCTGAGCGGATTAACCTTCCTCAGGAAACCTTAGGTTTATGGTGAGCAGGTTTCTCGCCTGCTTTATCGCTACTCGTCCTAGCATAATCTCTTCTACTTCGTCCAGCATCCTCACGAGCACACCTTCACACTACAGTAGAATGCTCCCCTACCAATCCGTCTTGCGACGAAGTCCGCGGCTTCGGTGCAAAGCTTAGTCCCGTTTATTATCGGCGCAGAATCACTAGACTAGTGAGCTATTACGCACTCTTTAAATGAATGGCTGCTTCTAAGCCAACATCCTAGCTGTTTCAGTAATTCCACATCCTTTATCACTCAGCTCTGCTTTGGGACCTTAGCCGGCGGTCTGGGGTGTTTCCCTTTCGCCAATGCAGCTTATCCCGCACTGACTATCTCCCGTGGAACATGTAGACGGCATTCGGAGTTTGATTCGGGTCGGTAACCTTGTAGGGTCCCTAACCAATTCAGTGCTCTACCTCCGTCACACTATATCACGAGGCTAGCCCTAAAGCTATTTCGGGGAGAACCAGCTATCTCCAGGTTTGATTGGCCTTTCACCCCTATGTACAGTTCATCCCCCGCCTTTTCAACAGCGGTGGGTTCGGACCTCCATCTCGTTTTACCGAGATTTCATCCTGACCATACATAGATCACCTGGCTTCGGGTCTACTCCCTGCTACTTAACGCCCGTTTAAGACTCGCTTTCGCTACGGCTCCGGCAGTATTTGCCTTAACCTTGCAACAGAGAAGTAACTCGCTAGGTCATTATTCAATAGGCACGCGGTCAGTCCACTTCACCCCGAAGGGGAAGCTTTCCTCCCACAGCTTGTAAGCACACGGTTTCAGGTACTATTTCACTCCGCGTCAGCGGTTCTTTTCACCTTTCCCTCGCGGTACTGGTCCACTATCGGTCACGAAGTAGTGTTTAGTCTTAGCAGGTGGTCCTGCCAGATTCACTCAGAATTTCTCGTGTTCCGAGTTACTTGGGTATCCATCCGAGAGAGCCACATTGTTTTCGCCTACGGGACTATCACCCTCTATGGTTTGACGTTCCAGAATTATTCGGCTAACAATATGGTTTTTGACTCTCCGACCTATTGGTACTTCGGTCCGGACAGAACCCGCAACACCGGCAGCACAACGCGCACCCGCTTTAACGTACACGACCGGTTTAGACTTGTTCCCGTTCGCTCGCCGCTACTAGGGAAATCACGGTTGTTTTCTCTTCCTGAGGTTACTTAGATGTTTCAGTTCTCCTCGTTCGCCTCATACACCTATGTATTCAGTGTATGATAGACAGGTATTACCCTGCTGGGTTACCCCATTCGGAAATCCCCGACTTAAAGGATGTTTGCTCCTAATCGAGGCTTATCGCAGCTTACCACGTCCTTCATCGCCTCTTCGTGCCAAGGCATCCACCGTATGCTCTTAGTATCTTGATCGAAATCCTAAAAGCTCGATTTCTGTAGCCACACGGTCTTCTTATGAAGATTCCGCATAGCTCTGATATTTGGTTGTCAAAGATCGTTACTTCTCCGGTCTACGCGGAGAAGAAGCTTTTCTATTGATTATCGGCTTATTTGCCTTATCGTCACTGGAGATGATCGGGATCGAACCGACGACCTACGGCTTGCAAAGCCGTCGCTCTCCCAACTGAGCTACATCCCCGAAAATTCAAAGATCGTTGCCGTCGCGCTTCGCTTTCGTCCGACCCCCGTGCCGTTCAACCCGCGTATGTCCTTGATTTTACAGGACACTTCAACCCACACTCCTCACAGGGGCGCTTAATATATACGTGTGGTTCGCCCATGTCAACAGGTTTTTTCAAAATAATTGCAAAATGTTTCGCTGACGCTTCCCTAGCCCATTTATCGGCAATTTGGCTGCTGGCAAGAGGATGGGACGGCCGGCAGATTTTGCTGCCGGCCAAGTATGTCATGTGCCCGTCTCAGCACGGCGCCGGGCCGCCGGAGAAGATATATTGGATCAAGTAGACTACATCCGAGATATCCACCGCGCCATCGCAATTGGCGTCGCCTGAATTCATGGGATCCGGCGTCGGGCCGCCGGCGAAAATGAACTGGATCAGGAAAACGGCATCGGAAATGTCGACGGCGCCATCACCGTTAGCGTCACCGGCAACGTACGAACAAATCGTGGAGGTTCCTCCCATCGTCACAACATCGGCAAGCGCATGAGCCAGACCCGTCCAACTGGAATTGCTGCCAAGAACGGCGTAACGATATTTCGCTTCGCCGCCGGCCATGATAGTCGTGCTGCCGAATGACAACATCGCTGAGCAGTCGCTCGACGGGATTAGTCCGGTAGGATTCGGCACTGCCATCAGCTTGTAGGCCCAGCCGGGTGTCAGGCCTCCGGTCTGCCAGATGACATCCTGATTGTTCACGACACTGATTAACGGGTCTTCGGTGCAGGTGGCAAGTAGAGCCACTCCGCCGGCCCGAGTTATACCCGCGTCGGTAACGAAAGCAACCTTGCTATCCGGATTCACCTGCGCCATGTCAGTGGCAGAATTGTAGCCGATATCGAAGTCGAAAAATACTCCGGTGTATACAGTTGCGGCGGCATAGCAAGGGTTCTTGAGTGTGTAGTCGACGAGTACGTATCCGCAACTATCGAGGCCGGTATTGTTCCAGCCGTAGGTGTATTTGACGTTTCCCGCAAAGCGTCCATCACTGGTAACGAAACGGAGCGTCTGCGTAGTTCGCCCGCGTGAATCGATACCTCTTACGAATTCGTCGATCGGCGAGAAGTCGTTGCGAGTATAGAGATCCATGTAGGCCACGGTATCACTGCCCTGGAGCATCCCGATCAAGAGAGAACCATCGTAGAGAATATTCTTGCCCGGTACGACGAACGCCGAGTCCGTTATGTTGCCGAATCCCGGTGTAACCGGCGCGGTGAACCTGAGGCAGCCGGCGCCGAGCCGTGTCTCAGAGTAGGATGGCACTCCATAGCTGACGTTGGCGCTGAGCGGAACCCGCATCGGCGATGATCCGGGTATCGAAGTCGTAATGACCAAAGTGTCGGAGTACCGTCCCAGAACGCAGGGGCCGCTGAGATTCGAGGCATCGAAGGTCAAGGCAAAGTTCAAGGTATCGGTTTTGTCCATGGTTGCAGGTAACGTCACGGCAACCTGGAATTTGCCGGTCGTCGTCACGGCCGAATGTACAGTGGCAGTATCATTGTAAGCATAGGCAAGTCGGATCGTAGTGTCGCGCACGGTTCCCTGTTGAACCGACCAGTCGACAATCTGTGGTGGCATCAAGACAAATCCGTTGATAGCATAGACCAATTCCGAGCGGACAGTGGCCAGTACCTGGCGGAACCGGGTATTCTGCTGTGGCGTCATTTCCAGCATACAAAGTTTCGATGAATATGACATAATGTTCAGTACGGGTGGATCATAAGGGGTGCCATCGCACGACGGTGGCAGCGACGCATATTGATCGTACAGACACGCGGGAGCTCCACTCACATGCTGGTACACATTAGGATCAGCCGGCGTGTCACAAAGCAGGTCACCGGCAATAGTGCAGTTCGAACCGTTCGGACATTCAACACCGAAGGCGGTCTCATGCGTGTGGTACAGATCAAAATAGTGGCCGACTTCGTGAAACAGTACCGTCCGGGCGAAGGTAGGATCCACGCAATGATTGTTCATAATGATTCCCTGAACCGGTGAGCTTGTAAAGGAGGATATCCCGCAGAGACTAAAGCCGGAGATTTCCGTTGGCGGCACGAAGTAGACATTGATCGCCCCGGGGACGGGATTGGTCTGCTTCAGAAGATCGTAGTTGGCAGTGTTACCCATGCCAAAATAGTAAAGGTCGTTGTCGATGTAATCGACGGTACCATATAGATAGAAGCTGACGTTAGTTTGAGCGGCATACACATTGCTGGAGTCGAACGCGATCTGAAGCTCTGCCAGAGTTAATCCACCCAGGCCGGAGCTTTGACGAACGATGTGAATTGCGAGCGGAATGGAATAGTGATCAGTGCTCCTCTCGATCTTGAGAGAGCTCTGCAGTTTCTGCCAGTCTTGCTCAAAACGAACTTGCTCCGGAGTAACCACGGTGCCGCATCCTAAGTCCTGGGCAACGCCGCGAATACTTGCCAGCGAAAGAAACAGCACTGATAGTGAGACCAACGTTAGCATTCTGCGAAACATGTTTCCTCCTTATGACAATATGACAATTCACATTTTCCGGTGCGCTTGCAGACCACTCTCGGCACAGTTGACCGATAATGTACCGCAGTCCCAATAGGTTATGATCGCGAAGATAAACCAAAATAGCCACAGTCCTCGCCAAAGTCAAGGTTAAAGTCGCGCGCTCACCGGCCCGGACGCCACCACTCCGCGCAGGCATTGTTGTTCTGTTGATGGGTGTATGAGAGTCAGTGTGGCCATAGATGGACGGTTTTCCGACCAAACGATTTGTCACGTAACCGCTACTGATACAATCACTTACTGCGATCGCGTCAAGTGCAATACAGATAATACCAACATCTTGAGGGCAGGCGTAGTAATTAATTCAAGTCAGAATCAGGTCAGTTTTGGTGGATTGGGAGGATGTGTTCGTGAGTTGACAGGTTTTGGCGGGAGACGTTGGCTGAGAGCCATGTCTCACCGCAGTAAAAAAATGAAAGTGAACTCAGCAGGATTGGATGAGTCACTAAGGAAACCTGAGCGGTTCTGAGGTAAAATCGGAACGGCTCAATCAGCGAAGTCGGAAAGGAGTGAAGCTGAATGAGAAAGAACCTTTTTTCCAAGGGCATGATGATCTTCACGGCATTGATGTTCGTGGTGGCGTTTTCGGGATTTGCAGTAGCAGATGATACGCCGAATAACACGCAGGGCGTGCAACAGCAACCACAGCAGCCGACGAAGATGACCATGAAGGAAACGACCGGAAATAAGACGACAGCCACCAAGGGAATACTTGACGGCAGGACGTTTACCGGCCAAATCGGCAAGACAGGCGCCACGACAGGTGACAAGGAAGTCATCACGTTCAAGAACGGCATGTTCCATTCGTTGGCCTGCGACCCGATGGGATTTACTCCAGCGGCATACACTGCCACCAAGGAAT
Source organism: uncultured bacterium (assembly GCA_963726455.1). Lineage (GTDB taxonomy): Bacteria > Zixibacteria > MSB-5A5 > CAIYYT01 > CAIYYT01 > CAIYYT01. The sequence goes on along the minus strand of CAVSCK010000004.1, from coordinate 523,926 downwards.
CGGGTGGCTTAGTCAAGTTCTCGGCGACTTGCACAAGTCCAACCAACGGTCAAATGCAATGGACGGGCACGATCAAAGGGGAGACGCTGGACGCCTCAGTCAACAACATACAGGAAGGAAAAGATCCTGTAGCGATGTGGGCAAAGGCGACAAAGGCGAAAATGGAATCAAAGGGGACGGGCGCCCGTAAGGGATCACACAATAAATGAGCCATATCACTCGGATGGCCTAGACACTACGGCCAAGACCGATTGATTCGCTTTCAGACGGGCGGTGTTTATGACATCGCCCGTCGTTGTTTTTGTCAACATGAGCATATGTGCGCCAATTAAGAATCGGAAATGTCGAAACCCTGGTGAAGGCAGAGTAGAAATTCTGGGGGCGTACGAAACCCACCGCAAGCGGATGGGGCACCGAGGCGTGCATGCAAACTACTACTCAAGATGAAACAGGTCGACGGAAAAGCGATGACCGACTTGTGTGGAGATCAAAACTGGGCCCGGGCAGAATCGGACTGCCGACCTCGCGCTTATCAGGCGCGCGCTCTAACCATCTGAGCTACGGGCCCAAGAATCTGGGATGCCGGCATCTAATGGCCGGAGCAGCAACGGAAATTACTCGCAAAGCGGCCAGTCAACAACTATTTTGCCGGAAAAAAAGGCACTGGCCATTGAACAGAATGGCGACTTCGGCGTCTTAATCATGTGTAAAGGAACTGGCAGAGACTTATTGCGATAGCTCCCAAGGCCAGTAACAGCTCGACCGTTCCTTTACACCGATTACTCTCTTGTAAGCGGGTTTGGTCATAATCCCTCCACTCACCCAACAAGCCCATAGGTCGCCGCCTGTGGGCTTTGCTTTTTTGACATACGCGAGAGACAGGCGATCGAAGTCGCCCTGATCGGAATAATCTGTTTAATCCAACTTCCCTGCCGCGGCTTCGACAGCGGATATTATTTCGCCGCGAGTCACTGCTCCGCTGCCAGCGCATTGATGTCATTATGCAATGGACGGTCGTCGTCCATGTAGGGCACGTACTTGCGAATGACTTCGTAGGCGGCCAATGATCCCTTGCCCGGCTTGAGCGGTTTGAGAATATCGAACGCCTGCGCGCCGGCGATCATTTCCATAGCCATGCCGGCAAATGCGTTCTTGATGATGTCGCGCGTTTTCAGCAGCGTCGTCATTCCCATCGAAACGAAATCTTCCTGATCGGCCGCGGCGGGAATCGAGCCAATTGATGCCGGCGCCGAGAGAATTCGATTTTCGCAGACGAGCGCGCCGGCAGTGTATTGCATCAGCATCATGCCGGACATCATGCCTGCGCCTTTGGTCAGATACGCCGGCAGTCCCATCGAGAGTGCCTTGTTCAGCAGTGCGATTGAGACGACGTTCGGAAATAACCGTGATCATCGCGAGCCCGAGCCGACAAAATCGAGCGGATACGAAATCGGCGTGCCCTGGAAATTCGCGCCGGTCAGGACGACGCCGCCATCTTCATCCGGGAAGAAGATCGGATTGTCGCCGACACCGTTGATCTCGATTTCGAATTGCTGTTCTGGCAAAATCGAGAGCAGTCCCAGACGGCGCCGACAACCTGCGGCGTGGAACGAAGTGAATAAGCGTCCTGCACATTCTTGCCGGTACGCTTCATGATCTCGGAATCTTTCATAATGTTGCGCAGATGTCGCGCCGATCGAACCGCGCCGGCAAAGCCGCGGATCTTGTGAATGCGTTCATCGAAGGCCTGCGGATTGGTATTGAGCGCTTCGAGCGTCATCGCCGCAGCAATCTCGGAATTCTTCACGACATCGATCGCGTCGCACATCAACAGCGATCCCGCGCCGGAGATGACATTGGAGCCGTTGATCGAGGCGAGACCATCACGCGCTTCGAATTTGATGATCGGAATGCCGGCCTTCTTCATGGCATCTTCGGCGCTCAGGCGCTGTCCCTGATAGAAGGCCTCCCCAACGCCGATCATGACCAGCGCCATTTGCGACATCGGCGACAGATCGCCGCAAGCGCCGACAGAACCCTTCTCGCAGGCAATCGGTGTGACTCCCTTGTTGAGCATCGTTGCATCATCGTCTCGACAACACGCAAATTGCAGCCGGAATGCCCCTGGGTCAGAACACTGAGACGTGATGTCCAGGCAGCGCGCACGTATTCGATGGATAGCGGATCGCCATAGCCGGCGGCGTGCGAGAAGACCAGCAGCTTCTGGAATACTTCGAGCTTCTCCGCCGGCAGGGCCACCTTCGCCAAGTCCCCGATTCCGGTGTTGATGCCGTACATAACTTCCTGTTCGGCGACTTTCTTGATCGACGAAAGTGCGGCAGTGTTTGATGCGGTTTGAGCGGCTGGAGTGATCTCGATTTGATCGATTATGACGGGCTACTTTGCGCACGTCATATATGCTGAGTTTGGTATCACCTATCTTGACAGTCATGAAGTCCTCCGAAAAATTTATCCTCGAAACTACGTTCCGAAACGGGCGGAATCAAGGGAATTCTTTGGGAATCGGCGTTGGGAAACATGTGGTTAGGCGGTCAAGGTAATATGGGTTCGAATAATGCAGGTGCTCCCTCACCCCCTGCCCCTCTCCCAAAGGGCGAGGGGAGGAAGCAGGTGCGAGAGAACCGTCAGGAATTGGGAGGCAGTCCCGTACGTTCAATATTCAGCAGTACTCACAAGCGGCAGGTCACAATTTCGCGCTGGGAGTCAGAAACTATCAAGGGATTCCCAGAGAACGCGCGAAATCAGGACCTGCCGCAACCGCGCTGTTTGAGGATTACAGGACAGCAACAGTGGTCCTGACGGCGCGGCATACGGATTCTTGACAGCGTGGAAAAAGACAGTGTAGCAATAAGGTCGCGGCTGAAGCCGCTCCTACAAATCTGGTGACTAATGCTGAAAGTACTTGAGATTGATTATTCGTGAGTGATTTTGGTGGTGGCAGCGTCGAATTCGCGCAGTTCTTTTTCGAAATCGATGATGCGGGTGTTGTCGTGATAGATGGCGGTTTTGAAAATGGTGATCTTCTTGAGTTTGTCGATGACCGAGAGAATTTGCTCGACGCCTTTGTCATACACCGGAAGTGATTTGCCCAACATTCCCTGCGGGTCCGAGATGTTACCCTTCTGGAGTGCGAGATCGAGAAGTTGCGTGCGTCCGGAGATCGTAGCGGCGGCGTTGTTCAGGTAATGTGAGAACGTCGCGATAATAGCTTTCAGGGAATCGAGCGCAACTTTGTTGAGCTTCTCCTCATCCAGTTGATCCTTGGCGTGCTTCAGTTCGTTGAAAGTGCTCTCCAACTGCACGTAAAGATCATAGAGCTGACCGGTGGCGCGCTGTAACAGTTCGGTCGGTGTGCCAACATCCATTTCGAGGAAGCGCGCGGCTTCGAGAAGCTTGCTGAGCGCCTCACATTCGATTTCACGCAGAGTCAGTCGAGCTGAGTCCAAGATTGCTGGCGAGGATTTCGCGGTTGGAAAGCTGTGCGCGATCAGGCGACTGCGATACTTCATGCGCGAACGTTGCCAGTCGGTCCGCGAGGTTGATAATCATCGGAAGAACATCGCTGCGGCGGGAACCCTCCAGGCCGATGACATCGTGATGATGGGCGATGGCTTCTGCATACATGGCCGGGAAATTCCAGACGCGGGCCACCATTTCGCCGGCGACGGCATGGTCGATTTCGAGAAACTGCTGTTCGCGGCGCGCGAGATCGCTGCCGGCGACGCTGCTGCCGAGCACTTTCGAGTATTCCTTGCCGTAAATGCTGTCCAACACGAGAACGCCGATGTCATGAAGGCAACCGCAGGTGAAGGACTCTTCCATATATGCCGGTTCGACCTTCCTGGCAATCAGTTCGGCGACACAGGCAACGTTGAGCGAATGGCGCCAGAAATCTTTCAGATCAATTCTGCCGCCGATTTTGGCAGAGAGATCATACAGCGACAGCGATAGTGCGAGCGATTTTACGCGACCCGCGCCCAGGGTAACGACGCCCTGGCGAATGGAAGATATTTCCTGTGTAGTGCCATAATAAGGTGAATTGGCGACTTTGAGGATTCGTGCGGTCAGAGCGACATCGCTCATGATGATATCGCTAAGTTGCGACAAAGACGAATCGGGATCGTCGCACACACGAAGCACTTGCGCCATTACGGCGGGCAACGTCGACAAGGACTTGAAGGACGACAGTCGCGCTTCAAACTGCAGCTTGTTCATCTTGTCTAGTTATCGGCTGAGACCAAAAAAATGTGCAGCAAAAAGTTAGGCCAGACGAGCCAGAAGGCGTTTTCTTCGCTTTTGGAAGTTGTCGTACCAGACGGACAGACGGTTCGGCTCGATTTCCGCTAAAGGGCTGTCCAAATATTCGAGGGCTTCCAGAACCAGTTGGGAAGCGGCGGCGTAGTCGCGCAGACGGTGTTCGAAAATCTTGGCGGCTTCCTCCAGGGCAAACAGGCGGGTCTCCCCGAACGACTGCCGAATGTGCAAGACGGTGGTGAGAGCTTCCTGGTGGCGTCCCAGACGCTTCTGGGAGCGATATAGATGGAGCGCCAGCGTCAACTCAGTCTCGTGCTTCACCTGACCATTAAACTGACGGCAGGCAACCTCCACGGCTTTTTCGATCTCTCCCTTTCGCGACAAATGCCGGGAAATCATCAGGGCATCAAGTGGAGAATAATAGTCGAAACGTTCGGCATCCTCGAGATAACTTTGGATCGTTTGCATCAGAAACAGCAGGGTCACGATATCCAATCGGTTATGCAACATGACTCCCGCCAATGGTTCGGGCTCTCCGGTGCGGAGATAATCGAAATAGAGTTGAGGAATCAAGTAGCCGGGGGTGTCATTGTAGCGGTAGACATTGAGCAGTTCCTTTTCGAGTGTCTGCAGAGTGTTGTCCACGAAGCGTCCCCGCCAGAAACGGCGTGAGACATGGAGCAGGTCGAGATGGCGCATTCGCGCGAATGGAGTCGACATACGCTGGACGATATAGCGCGCCTCCAGGAGCGGGAGGTCGAACGATTTGCCGTTAAAACTGACAACAACGGTTTTGCCGTCAACAAGCTCAGTGACGGCATCGAGCAGCGCCGGCTCGTCGGCATAATCGGGAAGAAAGAACTGGTGCACGCGAAAGATGTCGCCGGTGACATAGCCGACACCGATCAGAAAGGCGACTGTGCCCGCAGTGGTCGACAAGCCGGTGGTCTCGGCGTCGATGAAGACAAGTTGTTCGCAATCGGCACAACCGTTGCCGCCTGAAGTCTCGAAACAATCGAAAGATACCTGGCGGTTGGCAAGGATTGTCTGGAGCGCCTTGACGCCATGAAGGTACTTGCTGGAGAAGTCGGTGACGATTTCAAGATAGGTTCCGTTGTCGGCAGTGACGATTTCGCCGCCGATTTCGGAGGCGAAATCGCGCAAGGCGACGCGATCCACATCGAGCTTTTGCTCTTTGTGGAACTGATCCAGAAAATCGAACTTACTCATGAGAAGAAAGCGTGTCGATATAGGCGCGTGTGTCAGTAATCATTGACTTCACGAAAATGTCGGTCTCACGACTCTGCAATTCAGACAACTTTGGGGCAACGTTCCTGCCCAGAAGCCGCCCTTCGGACCAGACAGCCCAACCGCGAAGAAGCGGGTCAGCGTCGTTCAGATATACCGCGACTTTCGGTTCCACCTGATGAATACGAAGTCGGCCTGCCAGGCGGATAGCCAGCCCAGCGACTGCAGGAGTCTTGACGGTGTCGATCAAAGCAGTGACCTGGGCAAAGGACAGAGTGTCGAACGATACGATAGCGTCGTAGGCGGACAGCCGCACGCCGAAATGCGGATCGTATAGCGAGCGCACGAGCAATTCCGCCGATCCAGGACTTTTCAGGACACCAAGACCGTAGACAGCACTTTTGCGAACGGAAAAGACCGAGTCGCGCAGGAACGGCTCCAATTTCGCGGCGGTGTTCGCTCCCCCACCGCTCTTGCCGATCGCGGTCACTGCTTCCGCGCGGACAGTGTAATCAGAATTGGTCGCGGTGATGAGCAGATCAGAAATTGCGGTTGAATCCTTGATGTCGGCCAGCGAGCGGCAGGTGGTTCGCAATTGATACTTGTCGTCAGTCTTGAGAGCGGCGACGAGATACGGAGTGGCGACTCTGCCCATGCCACGGAAGATGTCGACCAGCGTGAGCGCTTCCCGCGCATCGGTGGTGGTCAGCCGCTCGACAAGATATTTGGCGGCACTATCCTTCATGGCGCTGAGCGAGTCTTTGGAGGGTTGCACCAATTTAGTGAAACGAATCTCGCCCGAGGATGCCTGCTGAAACAGACGCGTAACTTCGGAGCGCGTATCAGCCAGCAAAGCCGAAGCCATGCAGAGCAGCAGGATGATGATTCTACTTGCCACCGGTTTTCACCTTTGTTGTATCGGGTTTGACCGAATTCAGATCGGCGCCCAAACCCCATTTGGACGGGGTTACCCAATAGGAATCATCGGCGCCGTAACCGCGATAATAGTCGACACCGCCCAGATCGAGCAGCAGGCCGACCGATCCGTACTCGCGGCGCGGGTTGCCGTAACCATGGGTGTTGCCCTTCACGCGCGCCATGTAGGCATCATCACCGGCAAGGTCGATGAGCATGCCGACGCCGTTGGCGGAACCGGCGGCCTGGGACAGATCGAAGGCATTGTATTGGTCATTGCCGGAACAATCGAGCAACAACCCGAAAGCGAGATCGTGTCCGCAGCCCTGTGAGACGCCCTTTGAACTGTACAAGTCGTCGCCGCTGATGTCAATAAGCGCGCCGAGCGAAAGGTGCGTGCCGTTGCCTTGGGCATACTGGTACGAGATGTATTGATCGTTTCCGCCGTAGTCCAGCAGCCCGCCCAATGCAAACCAATAGGAGGCGCCCTGGCCGAAGATATCGGATTCATAAACGTCGTTGCCGCTGCCGTCAACCAACAGGCCGACCCCACCGGAGAAATATGGGCGCAGCCCGTAGGCGAAACCCTGCGAAAGCGAGACATAGTGGTCTTCATAACGGAGAATGTCGCCATATTTCCAGCCGACGGCGTAGCGGTCATTGCCGCTGAAATCGACGAGCGCAGAGGAACCCATAATGAAGGCGAAACCCTGGGAATAGAGCGACGCACTGTAGGAGTCCATTCCACCATAGTCGAGCAACATGCCAACACCGAAGGATGATGCACCCTGACAGCCGATGTCGCCGATGTAGGTGTCGTCGCCGGCGCGATCGACCAGAATGCCGGTTCCGAAAATACCGCAGCCGAGAGAGTAGCTCTTGGCGAGGTAGGTGTCATTCCCCTGCCAGTCGTCCAGGATGCTGCAACCAAGGAATCCGCCGCCGAAGCAGTAGTCAGATTGGGCGATGTAGCGGTCGTCGCCGGAGAGATCGAAGATGATCTGACTGCGTTGGGAAGCCAATGCGGATAGGAGATATTCATCATCGCCGCCTAGATCAATGGTGACGGCACAATAACGCTCGTGGCGGTCATTGCCCTTTCCGCTGATTTCACACAGGCCATCGATTGTTGGAAACAGTTGCCGAATTTGTTCGTCAGTTAGTTTCAAGAGCGCGCGACGGTTGACGGCAAGCCACGATGAAAATTGCTGATACTCGCTGACGACAAGACGGTTGGCGGAGATGCTTGCGTTGAGCCGGACTTTCGGTCCGACAGTTTTGAATCGGATAGCGAGCGAATCATTGAGGCGTTGCAAGCTGTCGATGCGGTCAAGCGAGTACTCGGCGCTCTTCTCGTCCTCGTGAAGAAATTGAATAAAATCGTTTTCAAGAAATGAACGGTCTCTGCCCATTGGAGCGAGGACACGCGATTCCATCAAGGCATTAGCGTCGGTGAGCGAAGATACCAGCAGGTCAAGTTGCCGGGCAAATTCCGCCGCGACTCCACCTTGCCGAATTGCGGCGGGAAACAGACTTGTGGCAGAGGAACTACCTAACTGGGACGGCCTGTCGAGATCGGCAATCGGCATCCAAGTTGTATTCAGTGTCATCGCCAGCGAATCGAATTTATCCAAGACTGAAGCGGAAGTGTCCATCAGAAAGTCACCGCGATTCTTGAGGTAGTGCGGTATTTGCAGCGGATGCACCGTGAGATCATCGATGATTTTGAGCCGAAAGCTGTCGCGGTCAACCCAGTCAGTCCGGAAGGAAATATCTGTGGTGTCGATATCGATGAAGTTGAGGACGTGATTGATCGTGTCGACTGGAAAGTGCAGATCGGCGGCTGAGATTGAAGTGGTGGCGGCAAGAGAGAGGGCCAGACAAATCAACAGGAAAAGCTTGTTCACATGCTTGAACTAACGCGTTTCAACGTGTCGGTGCAATCGTTTTTTGCGAGATACGAAATCAGCGGCGTGTCCTTTCAGACACGCGTTGGCGGTGAATCAGGTCTTGTCCGCCAGAGATTCGATCAGAGTGCGCACGGCATTTTCGGGCAAGAGGCGATCGATTACTTGTTTAGCGCTGGCGCGGATATCAAGATCGGAGACCATCATTCGCACCATGGCATCGGCAAGCGAACTGGGCGATTTGCGGCGTGCCACGAAGCCGAGTTTGTTGTCGCGCACGAGCGTGCCAAGGTCGCCGACATCGGTCACAACCAGGGGCGTCGCGGTTTGCAGCGCTTCACCGAGGGCAATAGGAATTGAGTCGGAATGGGACGGAATAATCAGGGCCTTGGCGCGTTGCAGGTAATTTACGAGTTCTTCATCGGAGACATTGCCAAGGGCATGAACTTTGCCACGCAGGTGGAGCGATGTGATGGCCTTCTGCAAACGGTTTTCCTGAGAACCGGAGCCCACGATTAACAGGCGATAATCCCAAATGTCTTTCCTGATGCGCGCAAAGGCCTTGAGGAGATCGAAGACGCCGCGCCGCTTTTCGATGGCGCCCACGTAAAGGAAATAGTGTTCACGCGGCATCGGGAACATCCGGTAGTGCAACCGCCGAAAAGTCGGCAGGAAGCAGCATTCACGTCCACTGATTGAGGTCACGGTGTCGGAAAGTTTATCCCCTGAGGCGTATAGATTGGCGGCATGCCGCAAAGACTGGCGGACAAGCCGACCGAAGGACATTCTGCGAGCCCAATCGTTGATGTCATTTCCGAGGGACCATATTGAGAACGGGATGTTGTTCGGTTCGCACGCCTGCCACGCCACCCACCCGGACGGAAAGGCACCCAGCGCTATGACATGATCGTAGCTATGCCGCTGCAAGTGTTGAGTCAGAGCCAGCGCGCCGTTACGAAGATAATCCCTGAATTTCAGATAAGTTCGCAGTCCTTTGCGGCTTCCATAACGGAATTCGAGTTGAGCAGAACTGCTGTGGAAGACGGGCATAGGCCACTTGCCAGATGAGCGAGCGGTCGCACAAGAGGTCGTAAACACCTCGGGAGCGATACCATGGGAATTCAGAGTAGTAGTGACTTCCAGAATCCAGGCGCTGTGAAAATCGTCGGGAGAAGCCGGAAATCGGTCGGTGACCAGCAACAGGCGTTTTGATGCAGGGACAGTCCCGGTCTTTGGGGTGCAGACTTCGCCGGGGAGATTATGTGTCATACTGCTATTTTCGGCAGTATTGACACGGTCATTCAGGAGGCGGGCAATAAAAAAGCGGGGTCAAATGACCCCGCTTCACAACGAGTTTCAAACGTACGACTAAAGCACCGAGTCATCAGACGTGCACACCAGCTGACCATCCTGGTTGATTGTCCAGGTGTCTGGCGCTGCGTCATCGTCAAGACCAGGTGCGGCTACTGTCGCCTGTCCGGTGAAAGTGGTCGCGGTCTCTACCGGGAAGCTGTAGGTGTAACGAGCGGTCGGGCCGACCTCGACGCCCAGCACAGCAAACCCGTTTGGCGCTGCAGCACTGGCAGTGGCACCACCGGAAATCCAGTAAGTGTCATTGGCCTGCTTGTAGGTCTGTTGCATTGTGTAGATCTGCTTTAAGATCTGCTTGGCTTCTGACTGTTTCGACTTCGTTGTGGCTCTCATGAACCGCGGAATAGCCAAAGCAGCCAAGATACCGATGATGACCACGACGATCATCAGCTCGATCAGTGTGAAGCCCTTCTGGCTCCGATGAAAATTGGACAACATGTTGTGCCTCCTCAGGCTTAAGGTTAAGAAACTTGGTTTCTCATCAAGTTCAGGTTATTCTTCCATTCAAGCATTGATCTAGCCCGCAGCGTCATTCTTGCCAGCCGTTACCCGCAATTGTCCGGCCTCGTTGATGGTCCACTCGTCCATAGTGGCATCGTCATCGAGATTCGCGGTGGCAGTGGCAGTGAAAGTGGTCGCCGTGCCGGCGATGGTATAGTCGTAACGCGCCGGGTTTTGCACCTCAACCAGGATTTCCGCAAAAGCAAAGGGATTCGCCTGGTTGGCAGTGGTGCCGCCGGGCGGAATCCAGTATTCGCCGAACTGCTCCCAGTAGATGCGTTCGTTACTGTAGATCTGCTTGAGAATCAGTTTGGCTTCTGACTGTTTGGTCTTGGTTGTGACGGCGATAAAGCGAGGAATTGCCATGGCGGCAAGGATGCCGAGGATGACCACTACGATCATCAGTTCCAGCAGCGTAAAACCTTTCTGATTGTCTTGCCTGTAGTTCATCATTTCTCCTCGTAACCGTCTGCCATACGTGATGCAACTGCAATGCCCACTCGACGCAGTGTTATAACTGCCGCATGTGCAGCGGCTTATGTTGCGTTGCAAAGGGAAACACCCGAAGGGAGGGCCCGGAACGCGGGGAAACTGCGACAGGGGCATTGCATTCTGCAATGCTATTCCCCTTCCCTCTTCAGGTCATATTTCTCGATTTTGCGATAGAGTGTCGAAGCGTCGATGCCCAGCAGCTTGGCTGCCTTGGCCTTTTGCCAGCCGGTTTGACTGAGCACCCAATAGATGTATGCCTTTTCAATTGACTCGAGGGTTGGACTTGTCGGGACATCCGGTGTGACATCTGCCGCCGTTCCCTGCCTGGCGATCTTATCGGGAAAATCGGCCGGGCTGATGAGCTGCGATCGAGACAGGAGAAACGCGCGAGTGATCGTGTTCTCCAATTCGCGAACATTCCCGGGCCACTCGGCAACCGAGATAAGCCGCTCGGCCTCCGGCGATAGTTTTTTCGGAGCGCTGTTGTGTTTGGCTGCAAGCTTCATCAAGAAGTGTTCCGCCAACATCGGGATGTCTTCACGTCTTTGTGAGAGCGAAGGCAGGCGAATCGGGAGCACGTTAAGCCGGTAGAAAAGATCGGCGCGGAAGCGGCCGGTTTTCACATCGCCCTCGAGATCAGCATTCGTAGCAGCGATCAAGCGTACATCAACTTTGACCGGCACAGTGGAGCCAACCGGGGCCAGCTCTTGAGTTTCAAGGACGCGCAGTAGCTTGACCTGCAGACCGGTTGAGAGATTTCCGATTTCATCAAGGAAAAGCACTCCGCCATCGGCAGTCTGGAACAGACCTTCCTTGTCCTTGATGGCGCCGGTGAACGATCCCTTCTTGTGTCCAAAGAGTTCTGATTCGAGCAACAATTCCGGAATGGCGCCGCAGTTGATTGCCACAAAGGGCTGTTCGCGCCGGTGCGAGAGCGCGTGGATAGCGCGTGCGATCAGGTCCTTGCCGGTGCCACTTTCGCCGAGTATCAGTACGGCCGAGTCGGAAGATGCAATCTGAGTCACCAGGTCCTTAAGGCGGAACACGATATCCGATTGACCGACGAACCTGTCGAGCGTAAACAGATCAGCATTACGGCGCGCCGGTTTCTTGCCGCCGGACGGAAGCGCGTTGTCCTGAAGCAGTGTCTTGATGACCTGTTTGATTTCGTCGATTTTGAAAGGTTTGGTGATGTAGTCGTCGGCGCCTTTTTTGAGCGCTTCCACGGCCGAATCGACAGAGGCAAAGGCGGTCATGACGATGAAATGCAGGTCATCGCGGCGCTTTCTGACTTCAGTCAACAACTCGATACCGGACATTTCCGGCATCATGATGTCGGAGATCACCAGGTCGGGATTGTCGTTGGCGATGCGATCCAAGGCGTCAGCTCCGGATTGCGCTGTGGAGACGGAATAGCCCTCTTTCTTCAGCATGATTTCCATGAAGTTGCACATGGAATCTTCGTCGTCGACAACGAGAATCCGTGGAATTTTGCTCATACATTAAGGCATCGGCAGGTGTTGCATTGTGCTGAAGCCCGTGAGCGGGGTTGACAAGGCGGGATTTCGAGCTAAATTGCTGGCACATTTGCGGCGGCTATGTCGTAGAATATGAAGGAATTAGAATCACTACCGGAATCGTGCAGATTAGGAGACGAAAAGTCAGGTGACACAGTCAGAAATCCTCGCCCGTTTGAGGGTGATTTCCGCAGATAATGATGCAGTCAAAAAGCTTCCTCTGGAGGCGGTCAGGCTGCTGAAGGAGAATTTCTCCAGCTACAATTGGGTGGGAATTTACGATCTCAAGCCGGACGATGTCCTGGTGTTGGGACCGTTTCTCGGCAAGCCGTCACCACATACGCGGATTAAAGTGGGTTCGGGAATCTGCGGCGCAGCGGTTGAATCGGAAGAGACACTGATCGTCGACGATGTGAATGCAGACCCGCGCTATCTGGCTTGCTCAATAGAAACGAAATCGGAAATTGTCGTGCCGATCTTCAAAGACGGCAAGGTTGTCGGTGAAATTGACATCGACTCGACGTACTCCGGCTGCATTCACTGATCAGGACAAGCGGTTTCTGGAACAGGTCAGCGAAATACTGGCACTGGCATATTAATCCGGTAGCAGTCTCCGATGCTCATTCAGTCAATTTCTGATCATGAATCTAGTGTCACTGAGAGACGACTTTGAATGTCTAAATTGCTTCGATGCAGCGCATGCGCGCGACCTGAAATTACTTGACTCCAGACGGTAATTGGCTAGAATACTGCCTGACCTCTGGAGGAGGATTGTAATGTCTGATAGTTATGATGTCGTGATAATAGGTGGCGGAATAATCGGTGTGGCAACGGCATATCACCTGGCGGCGAAAAAGGTCGGCAGAATCGCGGTTGTCGAGAAAGAGCAATATCTGGGCAACGGCTCGACCGCAAAATGCGCGGGTGGAATCAGGGCGCAGTTCAGTTCGGAAATTAACGTTCGGATGTCGCTTTTATCCGAGGACAAATTCGAAACCTTCGCCAGGGATATGGATGCTGAAGTGGAATTCGATCAGGTGGGTTACCTATTTGTCTTAACCTCCGAGGATCAGGTCAGGACGTTTCGCTCGCAATTCGATATGTGGAAACGTTTGGGAGTTCCGGCCCAGTGGATGTCGCGCGATGATATTGCGAAGCTGGCGCCTCCGTTGCGCGTGGATGATATAATTGCCGGCACGTATTCGAAGAAGGATGGGATTGGCGATCCGCATCAATTTACGCAGGGGTATGTCAGCGCCGCCCGCCGGTTGGGTGTCAAGTTTTTGCTGGAAACAGAAGCGACCGGGATCAAGACATCGGGAGACAAGATATCATCGGTGACAACGAACAATGGCGAACTGATCACCGATACCGTGATCAATGCCGCAGGTCCCTATTCACGGCAGATAGCCGCATTCGTGGGAATTGACCTACCGGTGGCGCCGATCAAGCGCCAGATCGTCACGACAGCGCCGCTGGATTTTATCGGCTCATCATTTCCGATGGTGGTTGATATCGGCTCGGGGCTTTACACTCACAAGGAATCGGGCGGGTTGTTACTGGGTTGGGCGGATAAGGACACTCCCGAAGGTTACGACGAATCGACGGATCCGGAATATACGGATACGATTCTGATGAAGGGGCTGGATCGAATTCCTCAGTTGGAGACGGCGGAGATCAAGGCGGCCTGGGGCGGCCTGTATGAGACGACGCCGGATCATCACGCCATAATTGGATCAAGCGGCGCATTTCCCCGGCTGTTCCACTGCACCGGATTTTCCGGACATGGTTTTATGCACGCGCCGGCCGCCGGAATTGTGACGTCAGAATTGGTCTGCGGTGAAAAGACTTCTTTCGATATATCCCCCCTATCGCCGCATCGTTTCGTCGAAACGGCGTTGCGCGATGAAAGCACAGTGATCTAACCTAATATGCTTACCTTTCGTTCCCTCATCACGCTCCTCCTGGCAATTGCAGTCGGCATCGGCATGGCGGAAGTAGCCGACGGCAGACAGTTCCCGGCACCGGACTCGGCAGAGATCACGGTAATGTCGCCCGACAGTCTGGAGTTGGTGGGGCAACTGTATTTTCCCAAGACGATCGGGAAGGCAAAGTTGCCGCTGGTCATATTGCTGCACCAATCTACCGAGACACATGCCACGTGGAAGGAATTCGAAGAACCGCTTTGCAATAAGGGGCTGGTAGTATTTGCGATGGATATGCGCGGATATGGTTACTCGATTTTCGACTTCCGCACCCAGCGTAATCGGCCGCCGAATACATTCTATGTCGGTGAGTTTTCCAAGTATCCGGGAGACGTGGAGCAGATGCTGCAACAGGTGCTGCTGAAGCATGGCAACATGATTGATTCAAACAATATCGCGATTGTAGGCGCTGAGCTGGGGGCCAATACCGCGATGATCTTCGCCGCCAATCATCCGAACGTGAAATTCACCGGTTTAATTTCACCGGCGCTGGAATACAACGGCCTGCGGATAGCTGAACCAATCAAGAAGTATGGTGACCGTCCGCTGTTCATCGCAACCTCCGACAAAGATGTCTACTCGCTGGAGTCCTGTACCTTGTTATCAGATCTCCTGCCGCGACCGCTGGACGTCAAGGTCTATAATTCCTACCATTACGGCAATATGCTGCTGCTCACGCAACCGGAACTTTCGCAGGAACTGGGCAGCAGGATTGTCCGCTACTTAAAACCGAACGAAGGCCGCTAAACTGCGTTCTGCCCACTTGACAAAACCGGCACTTGGGGCTATCTTATAACAGTAAGACAAGAAAGTGTTCTAAAGCCGATCGTCGAATGAGCGCGTTCGATGACAGGGCAGGATTGTATCCCCGCCAGTGGAGGTATCATGTCAGCAAGAGTCAAGCTATTGCCACTAACGATGATGATTTGGTGTCTACTCGTAGCGCAAGTTCTTGCCACGACGCATCAAATTAGCATCAGTGACTTCGCGTTTACGCCGGCGAATACGAAGGTTGCCTGGAACGATACCGTCAAATGGACGATGGTCGGCGGCACCTTACATACGACAACGTCCGATGTGACATCACCGAAAGCATGGAATTCGGGAAACCTGAGCGTGGGCCAAACTTTCAGTGTAGTGTTTACCAAGTCTGATGGGCTGGGTCCGTTTCCCTATCATTGTGCCATTCATCCCGCGACCATGAAAGACACGATATTCATTGACACTTGTGCAATTCAGAAGCCGGGAGATGCAGACGGCAGCGGTTCAATTGACATCAGTGACATAAACTTCCTGGTCGCCTACTTAGTCGGGATCGGTCCCGCGCCCGATCCTCGTGCCAACGGCGATCCCAACGGTGATTGCTGTATTGACACGAATGACGTCAATTTTCTACGGCGTTTTGTGTTCCAAGGAGGCCAGCCGCCGGTGACGTGTACCTGCATGAATCCGGCACTGTGTGACACTTGCGCCTACCAGAAGCCGGGAGACGCAGATGGCAGCGGCACAATAGATATCAGCGACATAAACTTCCTGGTCGAATACTTGACTGGAGTCGGCCCAGCGCCTGTGCCGCGCGCAAACGGCGATCCGAACGGTGACTGCTGTATTGACACGAATGACGTGAACTTCCTGCGGCGTTTCGTATTTCAGGGAGGCCCGCCGCCGGTAACTTGTACGTGCATTAATCCTGCTCTGTGCGACACCTGTGCATATCAGAAACCGGGAGACGCGGATGGTAGCGGCACAATCGATATCAGCGACATTAGCTTTCTCGTCGATTACCTGGTTGGAGTCGGCCCGGCGCCAGTGCCGCGCGCTAATGGTGATCCTAATGGTGACTGCTGTATTGACACGAATGACGTGAATTTCCTGCGGCGTTTCGTATTTCAGGGAGGCCAGCCGCCGGTAACATGTACTTGCGTCAATCCTGCACTTTGCGACACGTGCGCCTATCAGAAGCCGGGAGATGTCAATAGTGACGGAATCATTGACGTCGGCGACATAACGTATCTAGGGGAGTATCTCTTCCAACAGGGACCTTCTCCGGTTCCATTGGCCAACGGAGACGTAAACGGCGACTGTTTTATTACGATGGCGGATTTGAATTACCTGAAGGCGAGCATCTTTCAGGGTGGACCGCCGCCGGTTACCTGCACTTGCCGAGCGCCGATAACCAACAGTTGCGTGGTTGGCGACGCCAATGCCGATCTGTCGGTTGATATCTCAGACGCGGTATACATAATACAGTACATCTTTGCGGGCGGACCGGCGCCGGCACCGTTCGCTATTTGCTCGGGAGATGCCAACTGCGATTGCAGCGTTGATATTTCGGATGCAGTCTACATTATAGCATACATCTTCAGCGGCGGTCCCGCGCCGTGTGGAGCAGAGGTTTGGGCGCCGGCATGCGGTAAGTAAAGTAGGGAGTTCTACCAGAGACTGAATACAGGGCAACCATTCACGAGGTGGTTGCCTTCGCTTTTCTATGACTAGTTGTGGTGCTTGTAAAGATGAATCGGATCGAGCCGGCGACGACGCGGCAAGTCTACGAGCACGATCAGCAGAGCGCTCAGGATAGTTGCGGCAAGAGCCCAAAGGGCGTAATGAAACGCAGGACTGGCTGTAATCTGTTCAAGCCAAGGAAGAGACGTCGGCAGATTTGCGAGTGAATCCCAGTCGAGTCGGGCAACGGCGGTCTGTTTGGGCTGCGAGAAATGCCGCCAGAAAGCAAAAATCGACACTCCCAATCCGGCGCTGGCGGCGAAGATTGCGCAGAAATAGCGGAATAGTATCAGCGAAATTGTCGGCTCAGCGAAATTACCAAGGAGTTTCTCGGTGAAGAGACCGGGAGAACTGACGTCCTCCAATTCAGCAGCACCGAGCAGCCGTTCGTTAGTGATTGCGCCGGCACAAGACGGACAGCGGTCGAGATGCGCGCGAATCGATTCGTTTTCGGTGGCCTCGAGTGAACCGTCGAGGAACGCTGGCAAATTCCTATGAACATCGGAACAGCGCATCACAACAAATCCTCCCGCGAATACTTGCCCGAGATTACCGCGCGCAGAGCTTGTTTGCCCCGGTGCAAGTATGTCTTAACGGTGCCGATCGGAATCTTCATCATCTCGGCGATCTCGACGTAGCCGACGCCTTTCAGGTAGAACAGTCGCAAGGCAATCGCATAATGTGGCGGCAACTGAGCCAGCGCCTCATCGACGACCTTGCTGCAGAACAGTCCCTGATACACATGATCGGGTTGAGTTGAGCAGTCAGCCGGAAGATATTCGATAGATTCGAGAGAGACCTGGTCCAGCCGTTTTTTGGCCCTTTCGGCCAGAGCGGTATTGACGGCGATGCGATATAGCCAGCTTGAGAATTTGGCGTCGCCACGGAAGTTCTTGAGGTTTTTGAACGCGCGGATGAAAGTTTCGAGCGCCAATTCCTCGGCGCGGCCGGAGTCGTCGACCATGCGGCTGATCAATGTGTAGACGCGTGCACGATATTTGTTGGTGAGAGCCGTCAGGGCGAGCCGCTGTCCCTGTCGAGCGCGTTCAAGCAGTTCGCGGTCCTGGTCGATTATCGTTGACTCCATACAGATATATAGACTGAAGTTAGAGGAAGAAAGTTGCACGAATGAAACAAAAGAGTCACTCCGCGAGTCAAAATTGGCAGCGAGGACAAAATATGTGGCGAGTTAATATGTCTGATATGATGGGAATGTTTGCCGGAATCGTTCTGGGCCTGGGGTTCTTTGCCCTGATCGCCTATTTGGTTTACATGTTCGTATATAAGCGAATTCAGATGAACCACGAGATACGACTGGCGATGATCAAACAGGGCATGAGTCTGCCGCTGGAGCGGGAGAGCTATGGCAGTCTGAAGGCAGGAATTGTTTCCGCGGCAGCAGGCATAGGACTTCTAGTCGGGATGGCGTTTCAGTCGTCGGCGGCCAACGACCCGATCGGGGGCGAGGTAGTTATCGCGATGGTGCCATTGTTCATTGGGATCGGGCTGATACTATTTCATCTGCTATATCGTAAGCACGCGCGGGCGGAAAACGATCGCGGCTACTTGCCTTCGCCGCCTTCAGAATCCTGAAGATCAATCATCTTCGTGTCGTCGAGGTAGGTTGTCGACTTGGCTTCTTTCAGATTCAGAAGCTTGGAGACCGCATCGCGAATGCGAAGACTGCTTTGTTCGATCATCAGCAGTCGCGTGCGAACATCCTCGGGCAGGTCCTTCCCCTTCATAAGTAACAACTGAACGTTGCCCAGCACGGCGGTCAAGGGGTTATTGATCTCGTGATTTAGCGTGATGGTAGTTTCCTTTACGGCCTCGACCCGCACGGTATCGAGTTGGCCGGCCTGACCAAAAAGCAGCCGAAGTGCGGTGGCAATGACCGCGATGAATTCCTCTTCGAGTGCGATGTTGCGGCTGCCGATGCAGATCCCGGAGACAGCGCCAAGGTTATCGTTGCCGGCTTTGATCATGTACGAGAAAAGGGATTTCTCGCCTTCGTAGTTCAAAGTTGAGTAGATATTTTCAAGACCGAAGTTATTGCGCAACGAAGCGAGCATCCGTTGTTCGAGTGCGCCAAGCTGGCCGAGCAGAACGGAATCGCCGTGGCGGACATCGACGAGCTCCTTGCCGTCCTTGCTGAGGATCGCAATTGAGCCTGCAGCTATACCCAAAGCGTCGAGAGCGGTCGCCAGGGCCTCATGCAATATCGCCTGTGCTTCCTGGGGCTCTTGTGGCGCAGAAAGTATAGTACGTAGCGAACGGTACTTTAGACTGTCTTTATTCTCCATCGTGCTCACGAAACGTCAAAGCGCAAACTCTATGCCGTAGACGGTTATACAAACGGGTTCCGACACGGCTGTTCAATAACTGAACTGCCTCCGGTATCCCATTCAATATCAATACAATAGGGCGCCCGATCGGCGGTCAGGCGGCGTGAATATAGTATTCTAGACGTATAAAACCTAAGAGATGTGCAGAGCAATTCATATTTGCTGCAGCGACTACCTCCAACGGCATACGTATTCTTTATACCGGTCAGGAGGTTAAACGCTTGACAGCGAGAGGGAGAACGATACATTGACTTCCTTTCTGGAGTGAACGTGTCAGAAGACATCTATTGTGAATGCGGCGTATTTGGGATTTTCGGGGCGAGGAACGCCGCCGAGTTAACCTACTTCGGTCTGTATGCGCTGCAACATCGGGGTCAGGAAGGGGCAGGAATTGTCACCTTCGACGGCAACACCCTGAATGAAGTTCGTGGCCAAGGTGAAGTTGCCGAAGTCTTTGGGCGACAGGAAAAGCTGTCCGTTCTTAAAGGCGACCGAGCCATCGGCCACAATCGCTATTCGACGGCGGGCTCATCTTCCCTGCGCAACGTCCAGCCGCTCGTGATAAATTTCAAGGGCGAAAAGCTGGCGGCGGCGCACAACGGCAATCTGACCAATGCGGAATCGCTCAAGAAAGGTCTGGAAGACGCGGGTTCGATATTCCAGACGACCTCGGATACTGAAATACCATTGCACCTGATCGCCAAGAGCAAGAAGCCGACGCTGGTCGAGATGATCGGTGATGCGTTGCGGAAGGTGCAGGGCGCTTACTGCATGCTGTTCCTTACGAAAGAGACGCTCGTAGCGGCCCGCGATCCGCATGGATTTCGGCCGCTGGCACTTGGCAAGCTGGGACAGAGTTGGGTGGTGGCATCGGAAACGTGCTCTTTCGACCTGATCGGCGCCGAATATGTGCGCGATGTTCTGCCGGGGGAAATCATAGAGATTAATGAGAGCGGGCTGAAGTCACATTTCCCGTTCAAGGAAACCAAGCACGCCTTCTGTATTTTTGAGTTCATCTATTTTGCGCGGCCTGATTCGAAAATATTCGGCGAGAACGTCGACAAGGTGAGACGGCGGCTGGGACGGTATCTGGCGCTGCAGCATCCCGCAGATGCAGATATCGTAATTTCGGTGCCGGACTCGTCCAACACGGCGACGCTGGGATTTTCGGAACAATCCAAGATACCGTTTGAATTCGGGTTTATTCGCAATCACTATGTTGGGAGAACGTTTATCGATCCCAAACAGGATATCCGCGATCTGGACGTCAAAGTGAAATTCAATCCGGTCAAGGGTGTGTTGAAGGATAAGCGCGTCGTGATCGTGGATGACTCAGTGGTGCGCGGGACGACGATGAAGAAGCTGATTCAGATGTTGCGTGAGGCGGGCGCGAAGGAAATTCATCTGCGGATCTCTTCCCCGCCGATCATATCGCCCTGTTTTTACGGAATCGATATGCCGACGAAGGAAGAATTGATCGCGTCACATATGACGGTTGAGGAGATCGGCAAATACTTGGGAGTCGATTCAATTGGTTATCTCTCCATAGACGCAATGCTGTCCATGCATTCCCTGCCGAAGGAAGACTTCTGCGTAGCCTGTTTTTCGGGCAAATATCCCACGAAAATAGAAAATCGTAACGGGAAACTGGCGCTGGAAAGCGACGCCGATCAAAAGGCGAACGCCGACGGCAAGAAATCAAAGCCGAAGGTTAAAGCGTCGACATAAGCAGGAAGGATCAAGAACACACCCCTATTATCCCCTCTCAAGAGGGGATTTTTGCAAGCGGCACTTTGTATCAAGTGGAAATTCTTGTATACGTAAGCAAATGTATCCTCGTTCAGAATGCCTGGAAACGCCTGAAGACGCCACCGTCGTAGGCATCTTGTGGCAAGGCCGTTCGCAGTAACAGATAGTTGTTATTGGAGTCAGCCGGGACTACATTTATGGAAGGCAGTTTCGTATCATTGTTATTCGGGGAGACAAGTTCGTAGAAAAGGATGTGAAATGCTAAAGACTCAAGGTTATGCTGCTGTCGCAGCCAAGGCGCCATTGAAACCATTTTCGTTTGAGCGGAGAGAACCGCGAGACAATGATGTGGCGATCGAGATCAAGTACTGCGGAATTTGCCATTCGGATATTCATCAGGCGCGCGAGGAATGGGGAGACGCGATCTTCCCCATGGTTCCCGGCCACGAGATCGCCGGAATCGTCACGGCGGTCGGAAAGAAAGTCAGCAAGTTCAAAGTAGGCGACCAGGCCGGCGTCGGCTGCTTTGTCGATTCGTGCCGCACCTGTCCCCAATGCCAACAAGGTTTGGAGCAATACTGCAATGTGGGAGCGGTGTTCACCTACAATGGCAAAGAGTACGACGGTACTTTGACATATGGCGGCTACTCCGACAAAATTGTGGTCAAGGAAGATTACGTGCTGCACATACCGGATAACCTTCCGCTGGACGCAGCGGCGCCGCTTTTGTGCGCCGGCATTACGCTCTACTCCCCGCTTCGGCACTGGCACGCCGGACCGGGCAAGAAGGTAGGTATTGTGGGTTTGGGCGGATTGGGACACATGGGGGTGAAAATTGGCCATGCGCTGGGCGCTGAGGTCACCGTGCTGAGTCATTCACTTACGAAACAGGCGGACGGCAAACGTCTGGGAGCGGATTTCTTTTACGCGACAGCCGATCCGGAGACGTTTACGAAGTTGCGCGGTTATTTTGATCTGATCGTCTGCACGGTGTCAGCGGAAATCGATTGGAACCAATACCTATCGCTCTTGAGAGTAGACGGCGCATTTGTCGTGGTCGGAATCCCGGACAAGCCGATACCAATCGGCGCGTTTTCGCTGGTGCCTCATCGCCACACTCTGGCCGGATCGATGATCGGCGGAATTGCCGAGACGCAGGAGATGCTCGACTTTTGCGGCAAGCACAATGTCACGAGCGACATTGAACTGATTCCGATCCAGAAGGTCAACGAGGCCTACGATCGCGTGGTGAAGAGTGATGTCAAGTACCGTTTCGTGATCGATATCGCGTCGTTGAAAGCTCGGTAAAGACACTATAACTGGCAGGAAAGGCCACCCACTCGATCTTTATTTAATCTTGCGACGGCAGCCGAACGTGAGAGTCTTCGATGCGGGTTTCCCGACGCTGATGCAAAACACGGGCGAAATGGCATCAACTTCCCTACATTGACAGGCATGACTTCCCGAGGCATGAAAAACCTGCAGTGGTACGAGTGGCTGTGGTCGGGGGTGGCGCTGCGGGATACTTCGGCGCTATTGCCTGTGCGGAACATTACGACAACGTAGAGGTGACGATTTTCGAGGGGACGCATCAACCGCTATATAAGGTGGGAATCTCCGGCGGTGGCAGATGCAATGTCACGCATCATTGTTTCGATCCTGAACTCATGGTGGAAGGATATCCGCGCGGTAGCAAGGAATTATTGGGGGCGTTTCGCAAGTTTCAGCCACGCGATACGGTGAACTGGTTTAATAAGTACGGCGTCGAACTCAAAGCAGAAGAGGACGGCCGCATGTTCCCTGTCAGCGATCTGTCAGCGACAATCATCGAATGTCTGAGAAAGAGTGCCCGCGAAGCGCGAGTGCAAGAACGGCTTGGCGCGCGCGTAGTTGACGTTAAGATTTCGGACGACTCCATCGGACGGCGATTTGCGATTCATCTCAAAGATGGTGCAACTGAACTTTTTGATTGCGTGATGCTGGCCACGGGATCGAGCGAGCAAGGTTACAGGATCGCGGCGTCGCTTCGTCATTCGATCATCCCCCCTGTCCCGTCGTTGTTCACCTTCAAGATTAAGGATGCACGGCTCGATCAGTTGCAGGGATTGAGTTTTCCCAACTCAAAGTTGATGCTATCAATTGACGGCAAGAAATGTTTCGAGCAAGCGGGTCCGGTTCTGATTACACACTGGGGATTGAGCGGCCCGGCGGTACTGAAATTATCGGCCTGGGGCGCGCGCAAACTCTTCGAGAGTCGGTATCAAGCCAAACTGCAAATCAATTGGATCGCCGACCATGATGCAGAGTCGGTGCTTGCTGCCATGCGAGCGTACCGCGAAGAGAATCCAACGAAGTTTGTGATGACAAGCAGTCTCCTGCCCCTGCCACGCAGATTCTGGGAACGCATTGTGAGCACGGCGGGAGTCGATGATTCGGTAACGTGGTCGCATATTACCAGGGACGGACTGGCACGGATCTCGTCAGAGTTGTGCCAAGGAGAATTCGCGATTATCGGCAAGGGCGAATTCAAAGAGGAATTCGTAACTTGCGGCGGAGTGAAACTGAAAGAAGTTGATTTTCGGCACGATGGAGAGCCGGGTCTGTCCGGGATTGTATTTGGCTGGAGAGATACTCGATATCGACGGAATCACCGGCGGATACAATTTTCAGAGCGCGTGGACGACGGGATGGATTGCGGGAATGAATATGGGAGGCGGCGCGTCAGTTGCCGCCGAGGATTGACAGCCCGGCGAAATTGAACCAGGCCTGCGGATAGACACCGATCAGGAATACAGCCGCCACAGCAAATACCAGTGCCACCATAAGGAACGCGGGAACGGCGGGTACCTCAACGGCCTGCTCTTCCGCATCGCTCATGAACATCTTCACGACAACGCGCAAGTAGTAGAACACCGATACCAAGCTGTTCATCACGGCGATGACAACCAGCATGTAATAGCCCTGATCAACAGCGGCTTTGAAGAGCACGAACTTACCCATAAAACCCGCAGTCGGCGGGAATCCGGCCAGCGACAACAGAAACAGCGTGAGCGCCAGTCCCAAATAAGGACGTTTACGTGCGAGGCCGGTGAAAGAATCAATTGTCGTGAACTCATCGTGCTGCGAGGCGGAATCTACCAGAGCAATGACCATAAAGGCGCCGAGATTAGTCAGCGCGTACGCCAACAAGTATAATGCAGCGGCAGACGAAGATTCGCTGCTACTGACTGCCAGGGCGATGAGAATGTAGCCGGCATGCGCGATTGACGAAAAAGCGAGCATGCGTTTGATGTTGCTTTGCCGAAGCGCCATGATGTTGCCAACCGTCATGGTGGCGACCGACAGAATCCAGAACAACGTCTGAATATGAGCGCCGACGCCGGCATATCCGACGATGAAGATGCGTAACATGGCGGCAAAGGCGGCGGCCTTGGGACCGGCGGACATAAAGCCGGTTATCGGTGAGGGAGCACCTTCGTAGGCGTCCGGAGTCCACATGTGGAACGGCACGGCGGAGACTTTGAAGCCAAACCCAATCGCCAACAAGGCGCCACCGATCAGTCAAGAAGGTATCGACACTGGACGAACCGAAGGCAACACCTGCGATGCGCGCGATGTCGAAAGTACCGGTCGCGCCGTAGATGAAGGCAATACCGAAAACGGTGAATCCGGTCGCAAAGGCGCCCAGCAAGAAATACTTGACAGCGGCCTCAGTTGATTTCAATTCGGTGCGCGCAAAACCGGCGAGAACGTACAGTGCCACCGACATAATTTCGAGGCCAAGGAAGATCACGAGCAAATTCGCAGTCGATGCCATGACCATCATGCCGTAGGTGGCGAAGAGAATAAGCGGATAGTATTCCCCGTGCTCGTTCTCCTTGCGGCGAAGGTAATCGATCGACGTGAAAATCGTCAGCATCGAGGCGACAATAAAGATGCCGTTGAAGAACTGGCTGAAGTCATCGCCGAGGAACATGCCGTCGAAGGTCGTGGCGTTCTTGCCGATCTGTTGTGACACGGCGACCAGAGCGATAGCCAAACCCAGCCAACTGACATGCGCGACGATAACCTGCCGCCGTTCACTCAGGAACGGCACCATGACCATCGTCAGCAACCCGGTGATACAGACTATCAACGAGGGCGACAACAGGGCGAAATCAACGTTCGGAATATTCATCAAGTATCTCTTTAATGTTTCATCCTAAGACGACAAACTGCCGTCGGTTAGAATCCTCATGACCCGCCGCCGTAGCCGAGGGTGACCTTGCCATTCTCGACAATCACCGGCACGACTTTCTGGCCTTTGGCGTATTTCGCCGCCTCCTCGGCGGCACCGGGAACATTATGGACGTCGATTTCTTCAAAGTCGACGCCACGCTTTTTGAAATCCTCTTTAGCTTTGGCGCAGTAAGGACAGCCAACCTTGGTGTAGATCTTTACATTGGCCATGTCGTTTACTCCTCCACCGCCGTCGCAGTGGCAATAACCCATTCTCTGTCAGGCGTGAAACTCTGCGAAAGGTGCATACGTTTCCCATTGGTCTGCTCGATCAGATTCTGCACCGAAGGCGCCATCGCGTCGAGGAATGGTTTCGGGTAGAGTCCGATCCAGAAGATCAGGACGATCAAGCGGGATCAGTACGAGTTTTTCGCGGAGATTGATATCGGTCAGCTTGAGATTCTCCGGTTTTTCGCACTTGCCGAACATCACACGCTGGAACATCCAGAGCATGTAGACAGCGGCCAGGATGATGCCGGAGGTGGCGATCACGGCGTAGACCTTGTTCATGCCGAAAGTGCCGAGCAGAATCAGGAACTCGCCGACGAAACCGTTGGTGCCGGGCAAACCGATTGATGACAAAGTTATGATCATGAAGAATGTCGTAAAGACAGGCATGACCTTGAAGATGCCTCCGAAATCATCGATCAAGCGCGTGTGCCGTCGTTCGTAGATCATGCCGACGACCAGGAACAGGGCTCCGGTCGAGATGCCATGATTGAGCATTTGCAGAATTGAACCCTGCACACCCTGCATGTTGAGGGCGAACATTCCGATCATGACAAATCCCATGTGGGCGACGGATGAAAATGCGACCAACGATTTGACATCCTTCTGCACCATCGCCACGAGCGCACCGTAAATGATGCCGATCAGTGCCAGCACCGCCAACAGCGGCATGAAGGCGTCAAAGGCATTTGGGAACATCGGTATGCAATAACGCAGGAAACCATAGGTGCCCATTTTCAGCAGCACCCCAGCCAGAATCACGGAGCCGGCGGTCGGCGCTTGTACGTGGGCATCCGGTAACCAGGTATGGAACGGGAACATCGGGACTTTGATCAGGAACGCCAGCGCAAAGGCGATGAAAAGCCAATTCTGAGCGCCGAGTGGGATTCGCAAATCATAATATGATAAGAGGTCGAACGACCAAACTCCGGTTGCCTTATAACGAATAATGTATAGCGCCACGATGGCGACCAACATCAGGAGCGAGCCGAACATCGTGAACAAGACAAATTTGATGGCTGCATAGATGCGGTTGATGCCGCCCCAGATGCCGATGAGGAAGTACATCGGAACCAGCATGACTTCCCAGAAGACATAGAACAGGAACAGATCGAGCGACACAAAGACGCCGAGCATGCCGGTTTCCAGGATCAGTAGCGAGACCATGAATCCCTTGACGCGGTCGGCCACGGCCGTCCAGGCGGATAGTATCGAGATCGCAGTGAGCAGAGTGGTCAAGAGAACGAGAAACAGACTGATGCCGTCAATGCCCAGGTGATAGGTGACACCGAGCGCCGGAATCCAGGGTTTGTGAACGACGAATTGCATGGCGGCAGTGCCGGGTTGGAAATTGAAATAAAGATAGGTGGAGAACAGGAACGTGACCACCGATGTTGCCAGCGCGGTCACTTTGATCGCCTGCTTCATCTGTTCGCGCAGCAGGAGCAATATGATCGCGCCCACTGTGGGAAGGAAAGTTACGATGGTCAATATCTGTTCGTTCATTGCTACCTGCTCAAAATCAAATAGCCGATCACAAAGATCGCGCCGCCGAGAAAGACGAAGGCGTAACTGCGCACCATGCCGGTTTGCAGTTTGCGGAAGCCCATCGCCCATTGGCCGATCAGCCAGGCGGCGCCGTTCACCGCGCCGTCGATAATCAGGACATCGAATTTCTGCCAGAGGAAATTTGATCCTTTGACCATGGGATTGACGATGGCCTTGTCGTACAGTTCATCTATGTAATACTTGTGATAAATCAGCTTATAGAGCCCGCCGAAGCCCTGCTCAAATTGCTCTGACTGTTTGGCGCGATCAAGATAGAAACGCTTGGCAGTCAGAATCATGACGACCACCAATGCGACAGCGACAATCATGAGGATGTATTCAGTCGCATGCGACTCCCCTGCCGCTTCCGCGAGCTTGCCGATTTCGGCGCCCCTGGCAAATACCGGATGCAAGAAATGCTCGAACCAAGCGCCGCCAAGGAGTGCCTTGGGAAGGCCGACGTAGCCGCCGACCAGCGACAGGAACGCCGAGAATCATCAACGGCACGGTCATAACGCGAGGTGATTCGTGCAGATGCGCGGCCGTGTGGTCGTCGTAGCGGCGCTCACCGAAGAAAGTCATGTAAATCAGGCGGAACATGTAGAACGCAGTCAGACCGGCGGTGATCAGGCCGACAACCCAGAGAATCGGAGAGCCGAACGGCGAGGAAAACGCCTGCCAGAGAATTTCGTCTTTTGAGAAGAAGCCGGAGAACAACGGGATGCCGGCAATTGCCAGCGTCGCAATTATCATGGTCGTGTAGGTCGCGGGCAGTTTGCCTTTGAGACCACCCATGCGACGCATGTCCTGCTCGCCACTCATGGCGTGAATCACCGAACCGGCGCCCAGGAACAACAAAGCTTTGAAGAAAGCATGCGTCATAAGATGGAAGATACCCGCGCCGAAAGCGGCGACACCGCAGGCAGCGAACATATAACCAAGCTGACTGATGGTGGAATAGGCAAGCACACGCTTAATGTCGTTCTGGAAGAGACCGATTGTCGCGGCGTAGAAGGCGGTGAAGATGCCGACAATGGCGACCACAAGTAACGTCGTCGGAGCCATCACGTACAGCACATTACAGCGCGCGACCATGTAGACACCGGCAGTGACCATCGTCGCGGCGTGAATCAATGCGGAGACCGGGGTCGGGCCCTCCATAGCGTCAGGAAGCCAGACGTACAACGGCACCTGAGCAGACTTACCGGTAGCGCCGAGGAATAACAGCAGCGTCGCCGCCGTGACCACTCCCCCACCGTAAGCAAGTTGTTGGGGAGCCAAATTGAAAACGGTCGAAAAATGCACCGAACCGAGCGTCCAGAACAATAGCATTATTCCGAGAGCAAATCCGAAATCGCCGATGCGGTTGACGATGAACGCTTTTTTGCCGGCATCGGTAGCGGACTTCTTTTCGTACCAGAAACCAATCAGCAAGTATGAGCAGAGGCCGACGCCTTCCCAGCCGACGTACATGAGCACGAAGTTGTTGGCAAGGACAAGCGTCAACATCGAGGCCATGAACAAATTCATGTAAGTGAAGAAGCGCGGATAGCCCTCGTCGTGGGCCATGTAGCCGATGGAATAGATGTGGATCAACAGACCGACGCCGGTGACGACAAGAATCATGACGGCCGATAGCGGATCGAGCAAAAATCCAATGTCGGCACTGAAGTTGCCCGAAGGAATCCACGAGAACAAAATGTATTCGAAACTTCGGGCCTCGGGATCAA
Organism: uncultured bacterium; assembly: GCA_963726455.1. Classification (GTDB taxonomy): domain Bacteria; phylum Zixibacteria; class MSB-5A5; order CAIYYT01; family CAIYYT01; genus CAIYYT01. The sequence continues at coordinate 495,332 of CAVSCK010000004.1, read as the reverse complement.
GACGCAGGAGGCCGAAGAAAGCATTCAGGGAAAGCAGGAACGAAACCGCTACGGAGCCGCAGGCAATAGTATTGATGACCGGCTTGCTGAAATTCTTGCCGAACAGGCCGTTGAGTATGAAGCCGGCGAGCGGGACAAGCGGTATGAGCCAGATCAATTCCATCGTACCTTCGGCGCTACCACTTCAACAGGTTGACTTCATCAATGTTGGCGCTGTCGCGATTGCGAAACAGCGCGATAATAATCGACAGGCCGACCGCAGCTTCCGCCGCAGCGACCGTCATAATCATAAAGACCATAACGTGTCCGCCCATCGAGCCGAGATTACGCGAGAAGGCGATCATCGCCAGATTGGCGGCGTTGAGCATCAACTCGACCGACATGAAAATGATTATGATGTTGCGGGCAATGATCACGCCGATCATACCGATCGTGAAGATCATTCCGGCGACAATCAGATAATATTCCAGCGGAACCATAGTCTACAGCTTCTTCTTCGCCATGACCACAGCGCCGAGAATCGCGACGATCAGCAACACTGAGGTCAGTTCAAAAGGATATAGATAGGTCGTGAACAACTCTTTGCCGACTTCCTGAACGGAACCGAAGGTTGCCGACAATTCGGCGGCGGGCTGCGCGGGCATCAGTGAAGCGTTGATCACGACTATCGTTTCTATCAACAACACCACGGCGAAAGCAATCGCCACGGGTTTGAATTTCAGTTTGACATCTTTGCCGAATTCCTCGCGGCGCAAATTGAGCAACATGATCACAAACAGGAATAGCACCATAATCGCTCCGGCGTATACGATAACCTGGAGCATGGCGATGAAGGCGGCCTGAAGTTGAATGAACAGGACGGCCTGAGCCACGAAGGTCACTACCAGATACATCACTGAGGAAATCGGGTTGCGTTGCACAATCACCAAGACCGCGGCGACGATTGCGACGGCGGCAGTGATGAAAAAGATTGCCAGACCCATGAGCTTATTCCTGCTCCTTGATTTCCGGCACGTCATCCCAATTGACGCGCCGGTCCTTGCGGATGAATTTGACCTCAGACGGCTTTTCGCGCGGCCACTTCACCAGCAAATCCTCTTTCGTATAGATGAATTTGTCACGCCGCGAGTCGGCAAATTCATATTCCTTGCCGAGGAAGATCGCTTCCTCCGGACAGGCCTCTTCGCAGAAGCCGCAGAAGATGCAGCGGAGTTCGTTGATCTCATAGACTTTCGCGTAGCGCTCTCCCCTCTCGGTCTCGCCCGGCTCCATATATATCGCATCCGCCGGGCACGAAGCCGCACAGAGGCCACAGCAGACGCAGCGCTCGGAGCCGTCCTCGTAGCGTTCGAGAAAGTGCAGTCCGCGATAGCGCGGCATCATCGGCTCTTTCTCGAACGGATATTGAATCGTCACCGGCTTGCGAAACATCTGTTTCAGCACGGTGTACATCCCGATCGGGATGGCGATGACGATCTGTTTGAGTATCCTGAACAACTCTAACCTCCTAGAGCAACGCTATCAGTGCCGTCACCAGAATATTGGCGAGTGCCAGCGGGATGACGACATACCAGCCGAATTTCATCAACTGGTCGTAACGGAATCGCGGCAAACTGGCGCGAATCCAGATGTAGCAAAAGAGCAACGCGGCGGCCTTGATAATAAACCACAACACCGGCGGCAAGAATGGACCCTGCCAGCCGCCGAGGAATAATGTCGTAGCGACCGCGGCGACGGTAACCATGTTGGCATACTCGCCGACGAAGAACAGGCCGAAACGCATGGACGAATATTCGGTAAAGTAACCGGCAACTAATTCGGATTCCGCTTCCGGCAGGTCAAACGGCGAACGATTGGTCTCCGCGATCGCGCAGATAAAATAGAGCAGGAAGCCAAGCGGCTGACGGAAGATATACCATTTGTACCAGACGCTTTGCTGGTTTACAATTTCGACAAGATTCAAGGTTCCCGCCAGCACGAGCAGACCGATTACGGACATGCCGAGCCCGATCTCGTAGGAAACCATCTGCGCGGAGGATCTCAGACCACCCAGCAAAGAATACTTGCTGTTGGCCGACCAGCCGGCCATTACAATCCCGTAGACTCCGAGCGAAGTGATGGCGAATACGAACAACAGGCCAAGATTGAAATTAGATATTACCAGCGGGATCGTGTGACCGAAAAGCGTTATATCCTTACCGATTGGTATCATCGCGATCGGCAACATCGCCGGGATAAACACCATAAGCGGAGCCAACAAATACAGAGTCCGGTTGGCGCCACCGGGAAGCACTTCTTCCTTAAGCAAGAGCTTGACCAAATCGGCTACCGGCTGGAGCAATCCATACCAACCGGCGACATTCGGCCCGATGCGCGATTGCATGAACGCGACAAATTTGCGTTCGGCATAAGTCATCCAGGCACAGGTCAAGAGCAGCACGGTCAGAATGACCAGGGACTTGATAACCGTGATAAGGATGAATAGCAGCATCCTACATCTTCACCAACTTGACGAAATCGATCTTGTCCTGGCGACTCATCAAGGAATTCGTGGTCATTTCGCTGAAGTTCTCCGGCAACAACACGCGCCGTTTCGGGAAACCGGAAAGAATCTGTGCCTTACCGATGACCTTGCCGTTCTTGGATTCGACTTTGACGAGGTCACCGTCAGATACCGCAAGTTCAGTGGCGTCGGCTTCACTGATGCCGACGAACGGCTCACCGGTGAATTTTAGCAGGGATTCATTACGCTCCGTCAACATGCCGCGGTGATGATCAGCATTACCGATCAATAACGCAAACCGATATTCGGTATCGATGGCCGGCGGCGTGAATTTGATCTCGGCAAGTTTCGCGGGTTTCTTCGCATCGGCAGAACGAATCAGGTATCCGGCCTTGCCGAAAGCAGCGAATGTTGTCGGCGCGTTTGCGGGCAGACAGCGCGCCATTTCTTTGAAGACATCGGACGGCCCCGGTTGGCTGAACTTAACACCAAGTTTGTCTGCCAACAGCTCAACGATTTCGCAGCCGGGTTTTGATTCATACAACGGAGGAATTGCCCGTTGTGAGTATTGCAGACGATATTCCCAATTGACGCGCGTACCCTCAGTCTCGGCGAAAGTCGACATCGGCAGAATGACATCGGCAAGACGCGCGGTCTCAGTCATGAAGCTGTCCACCACCACGAGCAACTTCAGCTTCTCCATAACCGACCGGACATAATTGCCGTCCGGGAACAAGCGCACCGGATCGGCATTGAACACGAAGCCGCATTCGATTTCATCTTCGTCGATAGCTTCAAGAATGCCGATTGTGTCCTTCCCCGCCATTTCGGGTATCGGGCCGTGCCAGAGATCTTCGTAGAAGGATTTTTTCGACCAGGGCTGCTTGCCCGGGAGGAATCCTGGCTCGGCGCCGAAGAAGGACGCGCCCATCGTATTGCTGTCTGGCGGCAGAAATAGTTTCTTCGCTGATTTGCAGAACCGTTGCAGATTCGCAACTGCCAAATGCAGCGAGTCGCGGAAGGCGTCGCGTTCGACGTAGCTTCCGCCAATAATGACGAGATTCCGTGCGCCAAAAATGAACTGGGCGGCCTGAGACAAGGTTTCAAGTTCGACGCTGCAGATATTCGCCGTCTGAGCCGCCGTATATGAAGCATTAGCTTTACGAAATTCCGCCAGTTCGTTGGCATCAAGACCGACCGCTGCCGGATCGAACTGTGGCAGATTCATAATCGTGTCAATAATGCCATGCAGAAGCACGGCGCCGGTGCCCGGTTTATAGATTACTTCCAGCGTGGCCGTGCGTTTGTTCAGTGGCGTCGGCAACGGGTTGAGCAAAACCACTTTGGCATTGTGACGGAAGACAGCCCGCTTGACACGCAGCGAAGTAATCGGGTCCTCGGAGTGCAAGTCGGATCCGAAAATCACGATGACATCGGCGTTTTCGATATCTTTGAATTCAAGGTCATCCGAGCCAATACCGCGCATGGCGACTTCCTCACCAGGCGAAAGCCGACGGCGGCGATGGAAGCGGTGATCGATGTTGTTCGAGCCGATAACGCGGCGCAGGAATCGCTGGAAGGAATAGACCTCTTCGTCAGTCCTGATGTCGCCGATAAAGCCGAAGAAGCCACTACCTGACAACTTGGATTTAATGTCATCAGTCTGGCGTTTGATCAAGCCAAGCGCTTCATCCCATGAGGTCTCGACCAGTTCACCCTTGCGTCGGACCATGGGCCGCTTGATGCGGTCAGGACTCTGAACATACTGATAACCATAGCGACCGATATCGCATAGGAAGCCGCAGTCAATGTCTTCGTTGGCATTAGAGGTTGCCCGGAACAACTTGTTGTGGAACGTCCAGAGCTTCATGTTGCAGCCGTCCGGGCAGTGCGGACAAATCGTGTTTGCCTGCTTGGTGAGCCAGACGCGCACTTTGTAACGCCAATCGGTATTAGTCAGAGCGCCGACAGGACAGTATTCAACGACGTTTCCAGAATACAGATTGTGAATTTCGCGTCCGGGCGGCGGCAGAATTTCGGTGTGATATCCGCGCTGATAGGCGCCGAGGTCATCCTCAAAGGCGATTTCATTTACGATGCGCGTGCAACGAAAACAATGGATGCAGCGATTCTGATTGCGAATCACCTCGGGACCAATGCGCCAGTCGTCGAAGGTTGATGTTGGATCGACGATAAAGCGGTGTTTCGGCTCGAGCTGCCGGCTGTAATCGAGGCCGTACTTGAACGTGATGTTTTGCAGATCGCATTCGCCGCCCTTGTCGCAGGTTGGGCAATCGAGCGGATGATGAGCGAGAATGAACTCAAGGACACTCTGGCGGGCTTTGATGGTCTTGGGCGATTCCGTGTGAACAATCATGCCGTCCGTGGCAACAGTAGCACAAGCAACCTGCAGCTTGGGGAACTTCTCAATTTCCACGAGGCAGATACGACAGGCGCCTACAGGAACAAGTTGCGGGTGCCAGCAGAACACCGGAATATCGATGCCCGCAGCCAAAGATGCCTGAAGCACCGTCTGGCCTTTGACAACCGGAACCTGCTGGCCGTTGACTGTTATATTGAAATCGCTCATTTCTCTCTCATGCGAAATCGAGTCGGCGCCTTGCATCTGCCGTTCTCGATGTGATAAACAAATTCATCCCGGAATAGACTTAGCGCAGAAATGACCGGGACTGCGGCTGCGTCGCCCAGCGGGCAAATCGTGTTCCCTTCGATATTCTTAGCGATATCCATCAGCGTGTCCAGGTCTTCCATTTTGCCCTTGCCTGCTTCAATGCGGCGGATGATTTCATACATCCAGCCGGTACCCTGCCGGCAGGGAGTGCACTTGCCGCAGGATTCGTGCATATAGAAGTGCGCCAGAATTTCGGCGATCCAGACGATGCAAGTGTCCTCGTCCATCACGATGACGGCACAGGAACCGAGCATGGAACCCGCTGCGGCGACCGATTCGAAATCCAATTTGGTGTCGAGCTTGTCGGGCAAAAGAATCGGTGTGGATGAGCCGCCGGGAATAATCGCCTTGAGTTGCTTGTCATCCTTGATGCCCCCGGCGAGGCCGTAAACGAGATCGCGCAATGAATAGCCAAGCTCCAACTCGTAGTTACCCGGCTTCTTTACATGGCCGGAGACCGAGAAGATTCTCGTGCCTTTGGATTTTTCGGTACCCAGGCTGGCGAACCACTGCGCGCCCTTCATTACAATGCGGGGCAAATTGGCAAGGGTTTCGACGTTGTTGATGATGGTCGGGCAATTGTACAGGCCCTCGACCGCCGGGAACGGAGGTTTCAAACGCGCCAGCCCTTTGTCGCCTTCAAGCGAACTGAGCAGCGCGGTTTCTTCGCCACATATATATGCGCCGCCACCACGGTGCACGACGATGTCAAGATCATAGCCGGTGCCAAAAATGTTTTTGCCGAGATATCCTTTGGCGTAGGCGTCCTCGATTGCTTTGGACATGCGAACCTGGCTGACGTCATATTCGCCGCGGATATAGAAGAATGCCGTATGACAATCGATGGCATACGAGGCAATTGCCATTCCCTCGACAACTGCGTGCGGATCACCTTCGAGCAAAACACGATCCTTGCAGGTGCCGGGCTCGGATTCGTCGGCGTTGCAGCAAAGGTATTTCGGTTTGGGCGAGTTTTTGGGAACGAAGCTCCACTTCATTCCAGTCGGGAATCCCGCGCCGCCGCGACCGCGCAAGCCGGAGTCCTTGACCATTTGAATCAAGTTCGTCGGGCTTGATATCCTTGAGCACTTTCTGCCATGCCTGATAGGCGCCATGCTCAATGGCACGGTCAATTGTGTGCTGTTGCGGATCGCTGACAAACTCAGTGAGTATCTTCGTTTCCATCAGATCTATTTCCGGCCCCGGAATTCCTCAATCAGGCGGTCGACTTTCTCAACCGTGAGATTCTCATAGTAATGTTGGTTGACCTGCATCATCGGAGCGGTCGTACAACTGCCGAGGCATTCGACCTCGACCACGGTGAACAGACCGTCGGCGGTGGTCTCTCCAAGTCGCACGCCCAGCTTTTCGAGCAGGTAGTCTCGTAAATGATGCGAACCCAATAAGGCGCACGAAATATTGCGGCAGACCTGCAACAGGTACTTGCCGCGTTTGGCCTTGGGAAACATCGTATAGAATGAGGCGGCCTCGGCAACCTCGATAAATTTCAGTCCAAGTATTTGCGAGATCTCCTCGTACATTTGGTCGCTAAGATAACCATGCTCTTCGTAGGCAATATGCAGAGCCGGCAAAATAGCAGACTTTATCTTTGGATATTTCTTGCCAGCTTGTGAAATTTTTAACTTAGCCGCATCTGATAAGATCATCTGTCCACCTCACCCAGTACGATGTCCACCGATCCGATACAGGCAATGACGTCCGCCAGCAGTCTGCCAACCACCAGCTTCGACAACGCCGCGATATTCACAAAGCTTGGCGGACGCACGCGCATGCGGTATGGCCGCGTGCCGCCATCGGAAACGATGTAGTATCCGAGTTCACCTTTGGGCGATTCGATGGTCACGTAGACTTCGCCTTTGGGAGGATGGAAACCTTCGGTCGTCAGCTTGAAGTGATAGATCATGGCTTCCATCTGATAGAGCGCTTCTTCCTTGGTCGGATTCACGATACCGGGTGCATCGGCGCGATAACGTCCTTCCGGCATACCTTCCAGCGCCTGCTTGATGATGCGCAAACTTTGGCGCATTTCCTCGAGGCGAACTTCGTACCGTGCGAAACAATCAGAAGCTTCGCGGGTCGGAATCTCGAAATCGAATTTTTCGTAGCTCGAATACGGCCTGGCTTTACGCAGATCGTATTTGACGCCGGCAGCGCGCAACAGCGGACCGGTGAGCCCCGACGTAAGCGCCTCTTCCTTACTGATCACGCCGACGCCGATGGTGCGGTTGCGCCAAATGCGGTTGTTCGTCAGAATGTTCTCATATTCTTCGAAGCGCCCCGGGAAAGTATCCAGGACTCGGCGGACACGCTTTTCGAAATCCTCCGGCAGGTCGGCAGCCAGGCCGCCGATACGAAAATACGTGGACATCATTCGCTGGCCGGAAACAGCTTCATATATATAGAGCAAATCCTCGCGTTCGCGGAAGGTGTAAAGCAGCATACTCATGGCGCCGATATCCAGCGCGTGAGTTCCCAGCCAGACGATATGTGAATTCAGTCGGGTGATTTCGGTCAGGAGTACACGCGCCCATTGCGCTTTGGGCGGGGCTTCAACGCCGAAAAGCTTCTCCACCGCCAGGCAATAGCCGAGATTATTCGACATGGGTGCGAGATAGTCCATGCGGTCAGTCAAAGGAATGACTTTGTAATAGAGCTTGGCTTCGGCGGTCTTTTCGATACCGGTGTGCAGGTAGCCGATTTCCGGCGTGCATTTCACCACGATTTCGCCATCGAGTTCAAGCACGACACGAAGCACCCCGTGAGTCGCGGGATGTTGCGGACCGAGATTGACGGTCATCGTCTCGGTGCGCATTACTTGATGACCTCCGGCGGCAAATCCTTATTGTAGGTAAACTGTGGCACCTCGTAGGTCAGCGGATAATCCTTGCGCAGTGGATGGCCTTCGAATTCATCCCACATGAGAATGCGGCGCATGTCCGGATGACCGGCGAATTTGATGCCGAACATGTCGTAGACTTCGCGTTCGAGCCAGTTCGCGGTGTCCCATTCGCCCGTCAGAGTTGGCACGGGTTCGTCTTCGCCAACGCGAACTTTGAGGCGGACATAATCCTTGAGATCGAACGACATCAGATGATAAACGACCTCGAATCTTTTCGGACGTGCGGGCCAGTCAGTCGCAGTAATGTCGGAGAGATGCAGGTACTTGAGGGAATTATCGTCGCGGAGAAAACGGGCCAGCTCGACAACAGCAGACTTGTCCACGACGAAAGTCAATTCGTCGTAGGCGACTACTGTTTCCAGTATTCGATCCCCGAATTGAGACTTGACCCGCTCTTGAGTGACGTTATTCATCAAGTAAACTTAGCTACGATCCTTTGTTGCTATGCTCAAGCGCTTTGTTTCGATTCGCCTTTGAGCTTCTCCTGTTCGATCAACTTCTCCAGTTTGACGATACCGTCAATCAGTTGTTCGGGCCGCGGCGGACAACCGGGCACGTATATATCCACGGGCACGATCTTATCAACGCCCTGAAGAATCGCGTAGTTGTTGAATACCCCGCCACAGGACGCACAGGCGCCCATGGCGATTACCCATTTCGGATTGGGCATTTGATCGTAAAGACGTTTGAGTACCGGCGCCATCTTGTTCGATACTCTGCCGGCGACAATCATAAGATCGGCCTGACGCGGCGAGGCGCGCATAACTTCCATTCCGAAGCGCGAGAGGTCATACTTGGGCCCGAAGGAAGACATCATCTCGATCGCACAACAAGCCAGCCCGAAGCCGAAGGGCCAGGTTGACCGTTTGCGCGCCCAATTGACGAGCTTCTCTGCCGTCGCCAAAACTATCCCGTCCGGGATTTTTTCTTCTAATCCCATTTGATCGCTCCTTTCTTCACGATATATACGTAACCGACAAGGAGGATCAGGATGAAGATGACCATCTCCACGAGTCCGAATAGTCCGAGTTGTTTGAAATTAACCGCCCACGGAAAGAGAAATATTGTCTCGAGATCGAAGACAATAAATAGTATGGCAACGAGATAGAATTTTACCGAGAAACGTTGGCGGGTATCGGTGGTAGCTTCGATGCCACATTCGTAAGCTTCATCTTTGACAATGCTGCGCGAACGCTTTCCGAGCGATGCCGAGAGGCCGAACATGAACGCCCCGATGATGATGGCCAGAACGATCTGGAAGAAGATCGGGAAATATGTTTCGAAACTACTCAGATCAACCTCCGAAACTATTGCGGGGCAATGTAATTTTTTTCACAAGCGTGTCAAGTATATTTATTAGGCCAGCAACAAGGTGCGGAAGCATTTCTCTCGGAAGTTACGTGGTGAATCGATTTCGGCGTGCGGGCGATCAAGATGCTGATTCCCCGGCAACCTAAGATAGGCATGTCGATACTTGGTTCTGAAATGATGCTTCGACTCAGGGGCATGGCTGAGGTAGTTCAGGTGCTCCGAGACAATGTGGACAGGGACCGTCGGCAAAAATGTGCGAAACTAGAAACGAAGCATCCGAGATATCTACAGTGCCAGTGCCGTCAGCGTCGCCCTTTCCGAGGGGGTAACTGCATGAGCCGGGAGCGGCGCCACCTGCAAAAATGTATTGAATCAAGAACACTGCATCTGAAACGTCTATGGTTCCGTCACTGTTTGCATCGCCGCACAAAGTGCAACTGTAATCGATAGTGTTGTTGGCTATGGACTGAAGTCCGGCAGCTACCTGTTGACTGCTGAGTTCATTATAACGTAAATAGGTCCAGTATGCGTAAAAAAAGGTGTCTACATGATTCTGAACCCCCCAGGTGTACAATGTCCCAAAACTCACTGGGTTGGACGAGTTCTGATCCAAATTATCGTTATTCGTATCCCAGACATCGAGGAGGGCCCCAGCAACCCTACCTGTAACGGATGGACCTTGCTCGAAAGGAGTAAACTGCGGGATTTCGATTGGGAAATGTACCCCCTGTCCCGGGATGTCGTAGTCCATCACGCCGTCGGGCGTCACAACTAGGGCGAAGAACGTGGCCCACCCTTCTCTCCATGCAGTGCTCGGACATGAGATAACATTTATCCCCGTCTGGTTGCACCCCCAAACGACACTATTGTAATAGTGCTGCATCATCATTGCGTGCCCATACTCGTGGTTTACAACGTCTATCGCTCGAGCATAATCCGACGTGATATGAATCACATCACCAAGATTGCTGGTGTAAGTAGAGGCGTCTGGCCAAATGCACGAAACAAATCCAGGGTCAGGCCCAACGTAGTCGGCTTCATTCCAACCAAGGTTGACAAACTGAAAGCACTACATAGCCTCGGGATAGCTCTGAATAGTATGATCGCCGAACTCAACTGTCTCGTCATCGGCGGCATCGCGCATAATTTGCGAATACCATCTGTATATGTCTCCCGCATTGGGACGTCTCACCTCCCAGTCTGCGTTATCGCTTCGCCAGACGATGTACGGGTCTGCTGTTCCGTCCTCGTCAGTGTTATCTAAGAACGAGAACGTATAGGAGCCGGTCCAATCGGTTATACCAGTTCCGAGTAGTTGATCGCCGGATGGCGGAATGTCGTATTCGTTTTCGTTCCAAACCTCTACCATGACGTTTACGGCAGGTCTTGTCCATCCTTGCGGGTCGCGTGAATCATGGTACGAAAGAGAGCCGCACAAATCAAAGGTTCCAATCATTTTTCGCGTGTCGCCTTCTTTTGCTTTCGATGTATCAATAGAGGACGGCGCTTCGCTCTTGTGCCGGGTCGTATCGTTGATCTTCTCTTCTTTCCGAATCCTAGCAACAGAGTCTTGTCTTGTTGAAAGGATTCTCGGCTTCGACATCTTCCCTGTATTGTGCGGGATTGACTTACTGCTCCTAGTAGGGTTCTTTGTCACTTTGCCTGCATCGCCTTGGAGGGAGGAATACTCTGCGGCACTGAGGACTCGACTCGAAGAATCGTTCACTTGAATGTAGAAATGCGAATTAACTGACAACCTCGTAGTGTCGGACCAGCCACCCGAAACTTCGACCCCGACCTCCCAGATACCGTGAGAGGTTGCGCGAATCGTAGCTCTGAATACGACCGCTTCAATGTCCGGCCTCTCGTATGAATCCGGCGGCTGACCCACGACTTCGTAGCCGGTTCCCGGTACAATTCTGGCGGTTACTTTACTCAGTTGATTTGGCCAGCAGAGTACTTTGAGCGAGATCGTGGATACAACTCCTTCTCCAATGGTGTCAGCACTCACACTCCCTACCTCAATTGGAGACAGCATCTCTCGGTCGGCTGAGTATAGCAAACGTGATGTGAAGCCAGACCAGATTACCAAGTACGCCAAGGTAGCAAACATCCATTTCATATATGTATCTCCTTCTTCAACGAGCAGTGTTCTTCCCCGTTATGATGATGCTCAGCAGGTAATGGCATGTTTCGAATCACCTCCTCATACCAGCGTACTATTGCTCACAATGCCATTCTCGGCACCTGAGGGAGAACCCCAGCTCTGCGGGATTACTGTGTCGCGGGCCATTCGTCATCACATCTTCATAATCTATACTCTACACCACTAAATACACTTTGTCAAGAATCTTATTCCCAGAAATCTCCATTCTTCTCCCGAAACTAGGAGCCGCATATTTGCCAAGATGATATCCTCTATGTGGATAACCGAATGAATCGTTTGTCGGACGCGTCAGGTCTCTTTGATTGCTTTGGGGCGAAGTCATCGCACCCATTAACTAGTCTTGAGTTTCCTCAAGCTCAATCAGTACGCCGCCCGTAGCTTCGGGATGGATGAATGCGACTTTGTGGCCTCTGCCGCCGATACGAGGTTGCTGGTCAATCAGGCGTGTCCCCTGCAACTTGAGGCGTTCGAGTTCGGCGGAAATATCGGAGACACCAAGACAAATATGATGCAAACCCTCGCCATGCTTATCAATAAATCGACTGAGACTCTCGTTGCCGGCGGTCGGCGAAATCAACTCAATGCGTGCATTCGGCATCTCGATAAAACAGACCTTCACCTTCTGACTCGGAACATCCATGGTTCCTGTTGCTGATACGCCGGCCAGACCAGAATATAGTTGCTTGGCTTTTTCGATATCGCGCACGGCGATGGCTATGTGTTGAATTGATTTCTTCATTTAAATAACAACCGATTCGCGGTATTCACCCCAGACGGCGCGAAGCGCGTCTGATATTTCCCCTACCGTCGCGTAAGATTCTACGCAATCCAATATTAACGGCAACAGGTTTTGATCTGACTCGGCTGCATCCCTGACTCGCTGCAAGTTACGCAAAACCGCTTCGGAATTGCGTCTTTTCCTGATCTCGTTCAGGCGCTTCACTTGATCCTCACGAACCTGATCGGGAATCTTCTGCATGCGTATGTCGACCTTGCCGCCGGATCGGAATTTGTTGACGCCGACGATTACCCGTTCACCCTTTTCGACCTGCAATTGGAAATCGTATGCCGAGGCCTGAATCTCTTTCTGGAAAAAACCCTCCTCGATAGCTTTTAGCGAACCGCCGAGATCGTCGACGCGTTTGAGATACCCCAATACTCCGGCTTCGATTTCGTCGGTTTTCGCCTCTATATAATAGCTGCCCGCCATCGGATCGACGGCATCTGCAAGTCCGGTTTCGTAGCCCAGTACCTGCTGAATTCGAAGTGCAAGCTGGGCTGATTCCGCCGACGGTAACGCCAGAGCTTCATCATGAGCGTTGGTATGCAAAGACTGTGTGCCACCAAGGACTGCAGAGAGCGCTTCCAGTGTCGTGCGCACTGTGTTGACCTCCGGCTGCTGCGCCGTTAGCGAGACTCCCGCAGTCTGTGTGTGAAAGCGCAGCATCAGAGACGAGGGATTCGTTGCTCTAAAGCGGTCCTTCATGATTCTTGCCCAGATACGACGAGCCGCGCGGAACTTGGCGACTTCCTCCAGCAGATTCTGCTGCGCGCAAAAGAAGAACGATAATCGCGGCGCAAACTGATCGATCTCCAGCCCGGCCTGCAACGCGTGATTCACGTACTCAATGGCATTCGCCAGTGTGAAGGCAATTTCCTGCACCGCGGTGGCGCCGGCTTCGCGAATGTGATAGCCCGAGATAGAGATGGTGTTGTAGCGCGAAAGGTGATCCTTGGCGTAAGCGAAAATATCAGTTACCAATCGCATCGACGGCTTGGGCGGATAGATGTAGGTACCTCGCGCGATGAATTCCTTGAGAATATCATTCTGCACCGTGCCGGTAATTTGATCCGGCGTCACACCTTGTTTCTTCGCAACTGCGATGTACATGCACAGAAGAATAGCTGCGGTCGCGTTGATAGTCATCGATGTTGAAACTTTGCCGAGTGGAATTGAGTCGAAAAGCAATTCAAAGTCGGCAAGCGTGTCGATCGCTACTCCGGTGCGTCCGACTTCGCCGACGGCCATCGGATGATCGGAGTCATAACCGATTTGAGTGGGAAGATCGAATGCGACAGACAGCCCGGTTTGGCCATGTTCGAGAAGGTATCGGTAGCGCTGGTTGGATTCCTGTGCGGTGGCATAGCCGGCATACTGGCGCATCGTCCAGAGACGCTCCGTGTACATGCCGGGATAGATGCCGCGCGTAAACGGAAATTCGCCGGGATCGCCGAGTTGCTCGCGGTAGTCGAAGTGCGGATTGTCCTTGTCGGTTCGGAATTTCTTAGTCATGCCCAGACAATGTGATCAGAACTTGCCCTTTGTCAACAGGTCTTCCGGCTTGGGCATTGATTTCTCTGACAACGCCGTCCGCCGGAGCTTTCAATTCGTTTTCCATTTTCATGGCTTCAATCAACAGCAAGCTCTCCCCTTTCTTGACGTGGTCGCCGACATTTTTCAAGAGCTTTACGATCAGGCCCGGCATCGGCGCCTTAACGTGAGTCTCATGGCTCGTGGCGGCAATCCCCGCAACTTTTCGTATTGAGACCAGACGTTCATCTTCGACGACACACTCGAATTCTCTTCCGGCGAGCAGCACTGACGTCACGCCGTTACTGTGGGCGACCTCGGAATCGAATGACCGAGAATCGAGCAGCATGAGAAAACGGCGATGATCCTGATCGGTGACGACCGAAGTGCCGATTTCGCGCCCATCGATCTTGAGAGTGAGTTCGCCGCGCACATCGCTGACGTCGATATTGAATGATAGATCATCAATCGTAACTAGATATTTCATGGCTTGCCCCGATGGTCCGTGCGCAAGGCGTCAAGGCGGCCTTGTTTGCCCCACTGGGTTGTTGACCCGTTTGCCAGGTTGATTTGCTTCAGTCGCTTCGAATCATAATAATGATAGAGCGCAGCGGCTACGGCGGCGGCTTCCGCAAGTGAGCGATCAGGCGGCCCACCGCAACGCGCACCTGAAAAATGATCGGCGACGAAACTCGTCGACAAGTCGCCGGCAGCGAACGCGGGATTTTCCATGACCGATTCATGGAAACAAAGGTTGGTGGCAATGCCCGTCATACGAAATTCGGCCAGAGCCTGCTGCATACGCGCAATTGCCTCGGCTCGCGTGGCGCCAAAAGTAATAAGTTTGGCGAGCAAGGAATCATAGTATGGGGGAACTTCCGATCCCTTTATGAAACCGGAATCGACACGCACTCCGGGTCCGGCAGGCATGCGATATTCGTTTATCGTTCCGGCGCTCGGCAGAAAGTCCGCTGCGGGGTCCTCGGCACAAATGCGGCATTCGATCGCATGCCCTCGGATTTGAATTTGATCCTGAGTGATTGACAGCTTTTCACCGGAGGCGAGGCGAATTTGTTCCTTTACCAGATCAACGCCGGTCACCAATTCGGTGACAGGATGTTCGACCTGAAGGCGCGTGTTGACTTCGAGGAAGTAGAACTTACGGTCGGAATCCACCAGGAATTCCACGGTGCCAAGATTGGAATAATCCGCAGCGGTGATCGCATTGATTGCGACCTTACCCATCTTGCGGCGCATGTCGCTATCCACGAGGACAGAGGGCGCCTCTTCAATCAATTTCTGATGTCGTCTTTGAATGGAGCATTCTCTTTCGCCGAAGTAAACGCTGTTGCCGAAACGATCGCGCGCTATCTGCATTTCAATATGGCGCGGCCGGTCGATCAGTTTTTCGATGTAGACACGGTCATCACCAAAAGCGGATTTGGCTTCACTGCCGGCAGTTGCCAGCGCCTTGCCAAGATCGTCGGCGTTGGTGACAACGCGCATACCTTTGCCACCACCACCGGCGACGGCCTTCACCAAAATCGGGTAGCCGCACTTCTTCGCGAAATCTTTGGCGAAGTCGAGTTGGTCGGGATGAACGGCTCCACCGGGAATGACAGGCACTCCTGACTTCTCTGCCAGTTGGCGAGCTTCGAGCTTATCACCAAGCAAACGGATTGCCTCCGCCGGCGGGCCAATGAAAACAAGGCCGGCATCGGTGACGGCCTTGGCAAATTGCCAATTTTCCGCCAGGAAACCATAGCCGGGATGAATTGCATCGGCGCCGGCTTTCCGGGCAACTTCTATCAATCGGTCGGCAACAAGATAACTTTGGGTCGCGGGCGATTTCCCGATATGGTAGGCCTCATCAGCCATCTGAACGTGCAAGGCAGCGCGGTCAGCATCAGAGAAGACCGCCACGCTCTCAATTCCGAGATGGCGACAGGCGCGGATGATTCGGACGGCGATTTCGCCCCGATTGGCAATAAGAATCTTTGTTATCATCGATCAAACTTACCGGCGTCCAAGATATGGAATAACCGCCACATGTCAAACCCTTATGAAATACGGCCTGTCGGCAGAGCACATAACTGGAAATGCTGGTTGACAAGATCAAAGCAAACCGACAAACTGGCGCAGAGAATAGAGGTAGTTTAGGGATTCACGATGGCGATAGTTCTTGTCTGGGTTGGATTGCTGATCGTCACGAGCATCGTAACGCTGGTGGTCATGCGAGCCAGAACGCAGCGGGTCACTTCGTTGCTCAGATGGATCAGCATAGTAGTCTTCATCGGCATGGCGATCCTTGGCTATTCGGAGATTCGCCGCTTAGAGCGGTATCTGCCCATCGAACATTGGCCCGGCGTACCCGGGAAGGTGCTCGCCGCGGAGGTCGTGGGCAAGCTCGCCTATGAACCAAAGATAACCTATCAGTACGACGTAAATGGACAGATCTACTCCGGCTCAACTGATATGGGCGTGCCGGGGTTCGGCAACAAGTCAGCCCGCATGGATGTCGCACAGAAAATCGTGGCCGCCAATCCGCCGGGGAAACGAGTGACAGTCCACTACAATCCCGACAATGTCGCCGATTCACGTCTGCGGATCAGTCCGCCGTGGAATGTATTCATGCAAATCTCCGCCGCGATCTTTTTCTCCTTGCTTTCGAGCGTAGTCATAACACTCGCACTAGTGGATTGGCGACGGCGGAAACAGGCCACCTAGACTTTACCGCCCGCTCACTCCTTGCGTAAAGCAAAGATCCGAGATTCGATCATCAATAGCTGGACCTTGTCACCGGCGAATTTGACCATGTCAAGTAGCTGCTGAGATGTCGAGACTTCCTCCACCTGTTCGTCGACAAACCAGGTCAGGAAACTTGCGGTGGCGTGATCGCCCTCTTTGTTGGCCACGTTGACAAGATCATTGATCAGGCGCGTGATCAGGATTTCGTGATCGAGCGTCTCCTGCGCAATCTCCCTGACCGATGCATAATTGCTCTTGGGAGCATCCAACGCTGTCAGCTTGACGGCAGCTCCCTGATCGACCAAATAGGCTGCAATCTTCATGGCATGTTTCTTCTCCTCGTCGGCCTGTAGCAAATACCATTTGGCGAATCCCTTCAGCCCCATTGTTTCAAAAGCGAACGCCATGGCGACGTAAGTCCAGTAAGAAAAGAACTCCTCTTTGACCTGCTGATTCAGCCGCGCTGCCATATTCTCTGAGATCATCATAACTGCTTCTCCTTGCAATAGTTTATCAATCTGACCAATTGGCCACTGTTGATACTGATACGCGGGTTTTGATACTGTCGGCGGTAGCGTCTTCGGGCCGACAGGCGGCGGTTCAAGTGGCAGGCCATCTTTGACGAATTTGATGAATAGAATAATTCTATTAACCGGCAAGGAGTGAAGATGTCCCTGTTAATCGAGCTAATTGAGTGGATGGATCCATCCGGCGATGAAATGCTGTATCGTCTTCCCCAGGAAGGTTCGGCTGATTTCAAACTGGGAGCACAGTTGATAGTTCGCGATAGCCAGTTGGCGATCTTCTTCAAGGATGGCCATGCTTGCGATTCGTTCAGTACCGGCCGCCATACGCTGACGACGCTGAACATTCCGATCCTGACCAGATTGCTGTCGTTCCCCTTTGGGTTTACCTCCCCGTTTCGGGCGGAAGTTTACTTCGTCAACCTGAAAGTCTTCACGAATTTGAAATGGGGCACCAAGGATCCGGTCGCGTTCCAGGACAGCAAGTTGGGATTGGTACGCTTGCGCGGCAACGGGGCGTATACAATCAAGATCACTCATCCCCTGCTGTTTCTCAATTCCATAGTCGGCAGACAGGCGCTGTACACGACCGATGATGTGCAGAACTATCTTCGTGACGTGATTATCGCCCGTTTGAACGATCTGCTGGGTGAGAAACTGGATTCGATTCTTGACCTACCGGGTAAATATGCCCAGCTCGCGGAGGAATTCAAAAGGGAAGTCGGCGTCGAGTTTTCGAAATACGGACTCGAACTCATAGACTTCTTCATTTCGTCCATTACGCCACCGGACGAAGTCGGCAGATTGATCGATCAGCGATCTGGAATGAACGCCATCGGCGACATCGACAAGTTCTTCAAGTTCGAGATGGCCAAAGGTCTGTCATCTTCAGGCGTGGCGGGCGCTACTGGTAATATGCTGGGAATGGCCGCCGGAGTCGGCGTAATGGTGCCGTCGATGCTGGATAAGGTCTTTGCGCCGGATCAGCACGAACTGCGAAAAGCGGCAGTGGCAACGGTGACTTGTCCGAAATGCCACACCGACACGCCAGAACAGTCACGCTACTGCTATCGCTGCGGACATCAGATGATTACGCAGAATATCTGCCCGTCCTGTCACCGAGAGTTACCGACCGAGGCGTCCTATTGCCTGTTCTGCGGGCACAAGCTCGCGGCCAAGGAACTCTGTCCGAATTGCCAGGCGGAGCTTATTCCGGGTTCGAAGTTCTGCGGCAAGTGCGGCAAAGCAGTGAAGCGGGACGATGCCGGACAAAGCTAGAGGCGGTTTTCAGATTGAAGTAACCTGCCCCGGTTGCGGCGCGACGCTGGAGTTGGGGCAGGACTTCCTCACGGTTACCTGCGCAAGTTGCAGTTCAGTATTGCGAATAACGCTACCCAATGTGCCACCCGCGTATGTTGTTCGCGCCAAAATACTCGACTCCAACGTGCGCTTCCATGTTGACCGTCACCTCAAGTTGAACCAGAAACATTTGACCGATTCACTCAGCGTCGTTCGCCGGTTCTACTACCCCTACTGGAAAATCGATGGTATCCTGCTCCGCCTACGCCACCGTAAGGATACGCGAGTCTATTTCAACGAAGCCACTGACACTGAAGCGACGACTGAACAGATCAAGGTTGAAACAACGTTGTCGCCATACGATATCACGATTGCGTCCGGAAGTCCTTCAAAAGCGATTCCCTGGAATCTGGGAGAACGTGTCGATTTTGTCAAGACGGTACCGTTCGCCGAACAGCTGCTTCAGGAGAGGTTTCACTGTCAGCCGGTCAAATCAAGCTGGCAAGACGCGATCACAAATGCCACCAAGGCCGTTCAGCAGATTAATTGTATTGATGGCGGCGAATTCGGCGCTAACATCACACAATTACTGAGACCGCTGCTGTCGCTGATATACTTCCCCTATGTGCATGTGAAAATGATTTCGGACGACGGCGGCGGCCACTTGCTCGTCGACGGGCTTACCGGCCGGGTCGTGTACGAATGTGAAGACGATCTGATTTCGGGCTCGCTTGGCGAGAGCGAAGACGATGCGACTGAGCACATGAGCGTCGGAATTGAGATGCACAAGTGCCGAAATTGCGGAGAGCAGCTTCCAGACGACAAATCATATGCCTACGTGTGCCGGAATTGCCAACACGTGCAAATGCTTGAAGAGAATCCGGCGATCAGTAATACGATTTCTGTCGTGGCAGGAAAAGGAATCGCGGAAGAAACTTTCTTCCCTTTCTGGATGTTGACTTTTCCGCCGGGCCAATTGCAGGAAAGTGGATATCGCAGTCGGGGAGAAAACGCCGATACTCTGGTTGTGCCCGCATTTCGAATCGGCAATTTCGAAGCCATGTATCGACTGGTAAAGCGGATCACCGGTTCGGTCACGAGATTCAGCATGGAAGGCAGTTGCGATGCCGGGCAGCAATTTCGCGCTGCAACATTGAGTAGTGCCGAGGCAATCGCGCTAGCACAGGTGGTGCTGACACGGAATCTCGTGGAGCAAGGCACTCCCCTGCAGAGGCACTGTCCTGAGATCAATTGCGAGAAGATATTGTTGTTCTATGCGCCGTTTCGCGCGGAGAATTATTTCTACATCGACTCCTATCTTGACGCCGTAACTTTCGAGCGGACTCTGGTAAATTCACCTGTCCCAACTTCGCGACAGGCAGAACACGCTTCCTCACGCAAATAAAAACGCCGTACCTCAATCCTTGAGGTACGGCGCGGTATCTTTCAGCCGCCGTCACGGCGGGTTGTTTTCGATACTACGGATTACCAGCCGCGACGGCCACCGCCGCCACCACCACCACCGGGGCGTCTCGGGCGATCGCCACCACCACCGCCACCACCACGGGCTGGGTTGTCCTCCCGCGGACGCGCTTCATTAACGCGGATCGACTGGCCCTTAAGCTGTCTGCCGTTGGCGCCGGCAATAGCAGCTTTCGCCTCTTCCGCTGACGCCATCTCGACGAAACCGAATCCGCGCGGCTCACCGCTAAGTCTGTCCTTCAGAATAGATACTCTTGAGACCTGACCGAATTCAGAAAAGATGGCCTTCAATTCGTCTTCAGTCGCGTCGTGTGAGAGGTTTCCCACGTAGATATTCATTTGGTCCTCCAAAAAGTGATAAAATACCGGTGAACCACCTGGCCACCGTACTTCATTTGTTCTGTTTCTACTTAAGGTCTGCTACTCGGTGTCTGCCTGCTCCTTTCGACTCCCCATCACACAGCAATAGCCAGCGTCGCTGACGCAATATACCGCGCGTTCGCTGACAATCCAATGCGGTCAAGGGGAAGTCTTAAATCGAAATCAAAGCGTTTGGTGCACCATAGAGAGGTGAACGATTCACCCGAGATTGTACCGATTTACTAGCGCTTTCCAGATGTCGGCCAAAGCTTTTAGACACTTTGAGATGCACTAAGGAAGCAGGCCTCGTCACAGACAATGTCGATGGATAACTCAGCAGATAAATCCCGGAAAAACTGTCAATTCCAACGGCATCAACCGCCGTCAGTAAACGAACAATAACATTTTTTCGCATTATGTCAAGCAATTTCTCTACCCTTTGGCAGCCACACAGGCAGCTAACCAACTACCAATATACATCTTATACGTTATCGGTTCCGAAATGATTAATCTTGACGGGACGAAATCTGTAGCGATTACAGATTTCGTTTGAGAATGCCTTCCACCTCGATAGCTTCCTTGCGCACAATAAAGGCATCGTCCCAGGATTCCGTGCCTTTGCCCAGGAGCCGGTCGATTTCGCTCGCCAGGCGGCCCATTTCTGCCTCGTCTAGGAATCCGCGCTTTGACATCTTGCCAAGCGAGCGGCAGGCCTTCGCTCGCACACCCGAATGAGCGTCCCGGAGAGCAGCCGAAAGACGCTCGAACATTTCTCGTCCGGCCTGAGCTTCCATTTGTTCAGGAGAGATGTTCTCGACGAACTTGCCAAGCGTGCGCGCCGCCGAATCGCGAATTTCCTTCGCCGGTGAATCCAGTTGAGCCAGAACCACAGCAACCGCTTTCACGACGTCGGGGGACTTGATTTTGCCCAGCGAATAGATAATGAAGCTGCGTTCTACAGTATCTGAGGACGCACGATAAGCTTCAAGGAGCGGCGAAATCGCCGCCCCGCCCAATCTGCCAAAGATTAACGCGTACTGAAATTCCACCTTATAGTCGGAGTCGCCCAGCAATTTGAGCAGATATGGTATCACACGTCCACCGGCGGCGGAGAGCGTCACCACTGCGCGCTCGACCACGGGCTGCAACTGCGGGTATTCATAGGTGTCGCAGTAGAAGAGTGCATTCACGGCGCCAACGATATCTGCCAGTTGATCCGGCCCGACCTGCGGCAGTTGGCTTTCGATATCCGACAATGACTTCAGTATCGTATTCAGATCGTTTGTTTCGAGCCCCTTTAGCGCATCTGATAACTTGGACATGTTCTTTCTCACCCCTCCTTGACAAAACTGAGGAAATCGAGGGCAAATTGCCGGCACGCCTCCAGTTCGGTCTTAGACGGAACCAGCCGAGCTTTAAGTCCGGGTTTGCGCACCTTGAGTTTGAGTCCTTCGAGATAATTCTCCAATATATCGACCCCCTGCCCTCCCCAGGCATACGATCCGAAGACGGCGGTCTTTTTGCCGGTAGTGGCAACACTCATCAGCAATTGTGCTGCATCCCAGATTGGTTTGACGACATCCCCGACGAACGTCGGCGTTCCGAACAAGATGGCCCCTGATGATTCGTAGTGATCGCGCAACTGGCCGGCGGTAACTTTCGTGACATCGACAAGGGACGTCTTGACTCCGGCATTGCGCAAGGCCTTGTCAATCTCCTCTGCCATGATTCGTGTATTGCCGTATGAACTGGAATATGCGACCAGAATCGCAGTGTCGTTGCCGTCGCTCTTAGGCGCTGTCCATTCCAGATACTTCGCGATAATGCGCTTGGGTTCATCCTTACTTATGGGACCGTGCGATGGAGCAACAATCCGGATATTGCGGTTAATGACAGCTTCCGCTGCTTTGCGAGAATATGATGAGTATGGCCGCATGATAGCGTCGTAATAGCGGAATGCCTCCTGCTCATGAAATGCATCTCCCCGTTCCGCAAAGATTGACCCCCGAGGCGCTAGATGAGCAGCAAAGGCATCACATGGAAACAGCACCTCTTCCTCACGGCAAAAAGTAAACATCGTATCCGGCCAATGCGTAAACGGCGCAGAAATGAATTCGAGAGTGAGCCCGCCGAGATCAAGTGTGTCGCCGCCTTTGACGCCGTCGATCTGGACTGAGTCGTCGTTGACGATGTTGCGCAGGAACGGCACGGCCGGCTTGCTGCAGACCAATCGGATCTTGGGATTCAGGGCAAGTAGTGAACGTATCGCTCCGGAATGGTCGGGCTCGGTGTGATTCACGATCAGGTAGTCGACCCGATCAATCGGCACGTGCTCCTGGATTTTGCGGAAGAGCTTCTCCTCGAACTCCTGCTTCACAGCGTCGATAAGAGCAACCTTCTCACCGAGAACCAGGTACGAATTGTAGGTCGTTCCAAATTCAGTGTTTACGACTATGTCAAAGATCCTCAGATCAGGGTCTTCAGCCCCCACCCAGTATATATGTTTCGTCAACTCAACAGATTCCATATCACCTCCGGAATTGCTTTACCATGATATCATTTATGATACGGGCGGCAATCGGATTTGCGAGTCACCGATCGTAACTGTCAACCAGATTTGGCAGGAACACTAAAAAAAGCATTGGACAAATCCTACACAGAGTCGTTAACATATTATTGGTTGAAGTTCATAGGAGGGAATAATGCGCAAGACAATTACCACTCTACTGATCGGCGGCATAATTTGCGTCCTCATTCTGGGCGGCTGTAGCAAGGGTAATGAGCCCAAAGTAGAGCCGTTGACCAATAGAGTATATCCCCCTGACCGGACCGAGACCAAGGGCGGAGAGTATGTCAGTATTCCGTTATATTTCGACAATGAAGTGACGCTCGCTGCCGTCAACGTGCCAATGTTGTTTCCGTCGAGCATAATGCGATTCGATTCAGTCTCGTTCGTGGGAAGCCGGGTCGTTAATTTCGGGCTTAATCGGGCTTCTGTGAATGGAGACACGCTTGTGGTTCTGGCTTTGGATGATACGGCTGTGGTTGCCAGCGGCAGAGGGCTGCTGGGAACTTTGCACTTCTGGGTTCATGGCAATGCGCCGGAGACGACGTTTGTACTGAATACTTTCGACTATTGGCGGATGCCGTTCAATTTCTTTGACATCAATTTGGAAGTCGTCGAAAACGCGCCGGCATTCAAATCGGGGCAAGTTCACATTCAAACGATTCTGCCGAAACCGGTCGTCTATGGTATTAAGCCCGACTAACCTGCCCTCGCACGTTCGCTTAGTGATTGCTCGCATTCCCACTTGACTTAAACGTACATGACTCTCATATTCGCTCGATCTGCCGGAGTGGCGAAATTGGTAGACGCAAGGGACTTAAAATCCCTCGTTCAGTAATGGACGTACCGGTTCGATTCCGGTCTCCGGCATTATCATTCAATGACTTACGAATATCATCCCGGACTCATTAAGCCCCGGGTATCTCGTTTTTGTGCTACTTCCCCAATCAAATTTGACATAAGGCGGCGCAGACTAGCGCACTAAATAATGATTGAAAGCAATTGCTCCAACCGTGGGGAATATGAACGCCTGCGCACCCGGAGGATCTTGTTGTACATTCGCAAATGTGACACCATAATTGGATCATAGTCACTGTAGCCAGGAGTACAATGGAGAAGGTGTTCCCCAGGCAGATCGATTCGTTGGAGAAGATTTTCGAATTTATCCAGGACTTCGTCTTGCAGCAGGAGTTGCTGCAAGACGTCGCTTATACCGTGAACCTGGCAGTCGAGGAGATCTTCACGAACCTCGTCAAGTATGATCCCATGGGTTCGACAGGCATCCTTATAGACCTGGTCAGGAGCGGAAATGACTTGACCATTCGTCTGATTGATTCCGATTCCAACCGATTTGACATAACCAAGTGGCAGGAAGTGGATAACGCCCGGGATGTTCAAGAAAGAAAAGCGGGAGGATTGGGCTTGCACCTGGTCAGGAATATAGTAGATCACGTATATTATGATTATGTTAACCGCACCAGCACAATAACCATGATCAAACACCTGGAGCAAAACGATGTTGGACATTAAGGTGACTGACAAGAAGGAAATCTTTCTTTCGGGCAGATTCGACGCCTCGCAAGTTAGTAGAGCGCTGCCAATATTTGAGACTATCGACGATTCCCTCACGGTAGACCTGACGAATCTGGATTACATTTCCAGCGCGGGGCTGAGTGTACTGGTGGCTACTCACAATAGATTGGAGAAGCTGGGAAAGACTGTAAAACTCACAAACATGAACAAACACGTCAGAAACGTCTTCCAGATTTCCGGCCTGCTTCAGGTTTTTCAAATCGACTAAGATTCGAATTCAAATACAGAAAAGGTTCTTGCCAGAATTCGCCTTGCATTTCAAGAGCACATCTCCTATTATAATTTCCATCAGGAACGAGTTGCATTCGGGGGCATGCAAAACGAAAATTCGCTTAAGAGGGCTCTTTGTGCGACCCGGTTTGTTCGGGTCATCGACTTCGACGGAACTGGCGGAGATTCGACGCGATAGGCGCGATTACGCGGTTCGACGACAGGAAGGTATAAGCCGACCTGCCTGAGACTCGCTACTCTGTTGGTACCAAAGCGTTCACGTAGAAATGTGACGACCAACTTTTCGGGGGATCAAATGTAATTATGACAGACAACGGTGATCCCATCATGATCAGGGAGTGGCTTGACGGCAATTTGAAGTCAATTGAGATGTTGGGTGGATGACGGAGACCGTCTGTCAACTCGCCGGTGAGATTGATCGGAGGCCAAGAGTTTGCCGAGGGCCGGGCCTCTGCGGCGAAATATCCGGAGGAAGACCGTGTCGGCAACGAAATAAGTAAGGGCGTCCGGATTGCGCGAGGGGTCTGCCAACCTAACTGAAGGTCCTGAATTTCGTCAGGCACTTCGACGGTTTCTCGCTCAAAACGGTTGTTCACTTACTGAGATTTCTCTTGAAGAACGTCGAGTCAAGGCTCTTCACCGCCAAACGCTAGCTGAGCGAGCCGTGAAACAGAGGGGAACGGTGGCCGATGACTTCCGAAAAACATGTTCGACTTATGAGTGAGTATCTTGATGGGACGATCAAACCCAGACAACGTCTCAAGTTGCAGGAGTATCTCCGACGAAACCCTGACGCGCAAATGCTATATGACAGTTTCCTCCAACTCTTCCGATGGTTGGCGCAGGAGCAAAAGGCAGATCCGCCCATGGAGCTGAAACACGCCGTCTTGCGACAGGTTCGAGCTGAGGGATCCGCGGGGAGAAAGAATCGCGGCATTCCTGAGTCCGTCGTCGGGTCGTTAGCCCTCAAGGTAAATGTCAAGTATGCCTATTCCCTGTTGGCGGGCATAGTCGTAGGCATCTTCTCATTTGCTCTGCTCGTCGGCAGCATCGGAGTAATCCCTCCTTGGAATATTCGCAGTCTGGCTGGTTCGATCTATCTGGGCGGCGCCGTCGACAGCGTTCAGGTTGCTGATCAGATAGATTTCACAATCGGAAATGCTGAAGGCACGGTCAGGATAGAATATTCAACGGGAACTGTCATCGCCGAGATAGATCTGACTTCGAACAGAGGTGTCGAGGTGACTATCAGTTTTGACAATCGACATCTCGATCTTGAGGGTATGAGACAACTAGGTCACGTCCCCAAGACATTGGAGATTAACGAGAATCAAGTCCGACTTACGCAGGACGGGGAGGAGAAATATTTCCTCCTCTTCAAGGACAAGAGCAATGATATCTCGGCAATGCAGTTTCGCGTTCGTTCATCTGATGATTCTTGGGAGGAAACTCTATATACGAGACAGCACTCTCACTGATCAAAAGGCAATGGAGCGAGGAGGAAATGAAAGATTGACCAACTCTTAGAGAACTGAACTGTACTTGGTAAAAGAAGTTTGGGGACAAGGTAACCCCGGTAATTCACGTCCATTCATAGGAGGTTGCAATGGCAGAACCACGAAAGTCTTTTCTCGGTAGCGGCAAGGCTAAGATCCTTTTTAGCGGGATAATAGTCGTGGTAGTAGTGATCGCATACTTTGCCCTAACGGGCTTCCCACCATCAGAAACGGACAGTCAAGGAACGATCGGCGCCGCAAAGAAGTATCGTACTAACCAGATGAGCGATAAGGATGTCGTACTAGGCAACAGCGAGCTACAGGCACTGCTTCAGAACGACAAGGTCCTGGCGCTACTCAAGGATGAGAACTTTCGCACTATGGCGGCTAGTTCGGAATTCAGCCGGCTGATGGCCAATCCTGACATTCGCGCGGCATTGGCAAATCAGGATTTCAGTCGTGCTTTCGCGAATCCAGACATTGCAAAAGCCATGGCCAATGCGGACTTCAGCAGATTTGCTCTCTATCCGGATTTCGCCAAAATCCTTTCCAATCATGATTTCAGTCGCATTTCGGCTAACCCGGACTTTGCTAAATTCGCCGCGAATCCCGAATTTAGCAGGTTAGCAGCTGAACCTTCCTTTGCCAAGCTGCTCATAACGCCGGAGTTCGGGAGACTCTCAGCCAATCCGGAGTTTGCCGCTCTACTGGCTAACGCGGAATTTGCCAGACTCACTCCGGACCCCGATTTCGCCAAGGTTGTTGCCCGTCAGGAATTCGCCAAAATGGCGCTCGCCCCTGACTTTGCCAAGCTGCTCGCGAACCCTGATTTCAGCAGACTGGCTCGGGATCCCGAATTTGCGAAAATAGTTGCCAGCGCCGATATGAGCAGACTATCGGCCGTTCCTGATTACGCCAAATTGGCGAACAATGCAGAGTTGAGCCGGCTTGCTCCCAATCCTGACTTTGCCAAGTTACTTGCGAACCCGGAATTCGGCAGGTTGGCAGCCAACCAGGATTTTGCGAAGTTGCTTGCTACAGCCGAACTGAGCCGTATGGCGTCCAGTCCGGACTTTGCCAAGCTGCTTGCCAACCCGGACATGAGCCGAGTGGCTGCGAACCCGGACTTCGCGAAACTGCTTGCCGTTCCCGAATTTAGCAGACTGGCCGCGAATCCGCAGTTCGTCAGTCTGATTGCGACTCCGGAGTTCAGTAGGCTGTGGGCTAATCAGGATTTTGCCAAAGCCATGGCCGTGCCCGAATTTCGCAGAGCAATTGCAGATCAGGAGTTTTCCCGCGCATTTGCTTCAGGAGATTTTCGCAATTTGGTCGCAGATCAATCCTTTTCCCAGGTGATTGCATCGCAAGAATTCAGCAGAGCGATGGCACAACCTCAATTTGCGAAGTGCCTGGCAAATCAGGAGCTCAGCCGGGCAATGGCAGTCCAGGAATTTAACCGGGCTACCGCCTATCCCGAATTCAGCGCGGCGGTCGCAAATATGGATTTCAGCAGAACCAAGGCTGACGAGGTCACGGAAAAGTAGGGATACTGACCCCGCCAGTAACCGGGATGATATGCTACGGGGGAGATGTTGCGGCTACGGTCGCGGCGTCTCCTTCGACTATCTTTACACACGTCTGTCAAAGACTAGAGATCATCCTTTCACTGGCCAGTCGGTAAAGTGCACTTTGACCCGCCAAGATCGTTTGCTTCGTTTGGAGATTCAACGTGTGGTATTCAAACCCTGATTCAAGTCGCTGGTTGTCGACCAGTCTTCGTGTGAAAGTCTTTTTTCTGTTGGCTATTAGTTTCACGGCGCCTTCTCTCTTCGCGCAACTGTATTCACTTGAGACCAAAGACTTGAGGCTGGTCTATTACGGCCAGGCGGAGTCCTACCTGGTTCCCCATGCGGCCCGTTGTTTCGAGAACTCACTGGCATTCCATAAGAAATTCTGGAATTACGCGCCGTCGCAAAAGATCACCGTCTTCTTGCATGATCTTGGTGATTATGGCAATGCCGGCGCCAGCACGGCTCCCAACAATCGCATATCCGTTGCGATAGCACCGATCAGTTACGTGTACGAAACAGCTCCGGCGAATGAGCGAATGAATGCCATCATGAATCACGAGATCGTTCACATCATCGCCGGAGACAAAGCATCCCGAAGTGATAGATTCTTCAGGACACTCTTTCGAGGCAAGGTAAGCGAAACCTCGGAAAACCCACTCTCGATCTTCTATAGTCATCTCACGACTCCTCGTCGATCCGCTCCCAGATGGTATCACGAAGGTATTGCCGTATTCATGGAAACCTGGATGGCGGGGGGTTTGGGAAGGGCTCTGGGAGCTTACGACGAGATGGTTTTCCGAACGCTTGTCCGTGACAGTAGTCACATTTACGATTTGATCGGATTGGAATCGGAAGGTACGAAGATTGACTTTCAGGTGGGCGTGAATTCCTACCTTTACGGTACGCGATTCATGAGTTATCTGGCCTACCAATATGGTCCGCAACTATTAGTAAAGTGGGTGTCCCGCGGTCCGGATACGAAAAGCTACTTCGCTTCGCAATTTCGGAAGACTTACAGATTATCTCTTGACGACGCTTGGTCACAATGGATTCAATGGGAACAACAGTTTCAAGCGGCCAACCTCGATTCGATTCGCCTGTATCCCACAACTCCATATAGAATGCTATCGCGAAACCCTCTCGGTTCGGTTTCGCGGGCCTACTTCGATCCTGCAACGAAAACATTGTATGCTGCGGTCAACTATCCCGGGCAAGTTGCCCATCTGGCAGGGATCCGCATCGAAGACGGCAGTTCCAAGCCGATCTGCGAGATTAAGGGGGCCACACTGTTCTACGCAGCTTCGCTGGCCTTCGACGCCTCGTCGGGCAAGCTCTTTTTCACTACCGACAACGACGAATGGCGGGACCTCAATGTCGTTGAGATTGCCTCAGGAAGGAAAAGGATTCTTCTGAAGGACGCAAGAATCGGCGACTTGGCGTTTAGTTCCTCCGACAAGTCCATTTGGGGTGTAAGGCACTTCAACGGTATCTCAACGATAGTCAAAATCCCCTATCCTTACCAGGAGTGGAATCAGGTTTACTCGTGGCCTTATGGTCGAGATATCTATGATATTGATATTTCGCCTGATGGTACTCTTCTTTCCGCCGCGCTTGCCGAGATTGACGGCAGCCAGCGTCTAATCAAAATGGAGACGGCGAAGATTCTGGCTGGCGACACTACTTACGAGGTCCTCCACAATTTTGAGAACAGCAATCCAGCTGGCTTCGTCTTTTCCCCCGACGGGAAATATCTCTACGGATCGTCCTACTATACCGGCGTTTCGAACATATTCAGATACTCAATCGAAACGGACTCCATGGAGGTTCTGAGCAATTGCGAAACCGGATTCTTCCGGCCGGTCCCGATCTCCGATGACTCGTTAATTGTATTTCGCTTTTCGGGTGGCGGCTTTTCTCCCGTGATGATAGCCAACAAGCCCATTGAAGACGTAAGCGCCATTGTCTACCTGGGCCAGCAAATTGTCGAAAAATATCCCGAAGTGACCGGCTGGCTCGCCGGATCCCCAGCCGCAGTAAATATCGACTCGCTTACCACGCATTCCGGCGGGTATTCCGGTCTGAAGAACATCAGACTCGTGTCGGCTTATCCGATTGTCGAAGGCTATCAGAATTACGCCGCCGTGGGAGTACATCTCAGCCTTTCCGACCCGATTGCCTTACACAACTCGGCACTTTCCGTTTCATACAGCCCCGGAGGAGCTTTGCCCCGCAGTGAGAGAGTTCACGCAAGTTGGAGGTACAGCTACTCGAACTGGGAAGCAGACTTGGCGTACAACGCCGCTGATTTCTATGATCTCTTCGGTCCGACCAAGACCAGCCGAAAAGGATATTCTCTCGGAATCAAATACCAAAAGAAGCTGCTGTCTGACGGCCCCAAACAGATGGACTGCAATTTCGGTGTCACGAGATATGGCGATTTGCAGAGGCTGCCAGAGTACCAGAATGTGACCACCTCGTACGATCGATTCATCGCCGTCAATTCAGTTCTCTTTTTCAGCAATCAGAGATCCTCTCTCGGAGCAGTCGACTTTGAGAAAGGTCTTTCGTGTCAAATTGCCGCCAACGCGAAGTTCGTCAACCGCAAGATATTTCCACGGTTCTTCACCAAGTTTGACTGGGGACTACCGCTTCCCATAAACCATTCTTCGATTTGGTTCAGAAGTTCTGCAGGTTTTTCCCCAAGTAATCGGATCGAACCTCTGGCAAGATTCTACTTTGGAGGTTTTGGAAACAACTGGGTAGATTACCAGTCGGAAAGGAGATACCGAGCCTATTACAGCTTTCCGGGAGTCGAGCTAAACGCTATCGGAGGTATCAACTATGGCAAGCTGATGGCGGAATGGTCGCTCCCACCCATCAGGTTCAGACGACTTGGAACGCCATCGCTGTTTGGCACCTGGTTGAGGTTGGCTCTGTTCTCCACGGGAATTGTCACTGATTTCGACAGTGAACAAGTAAGAAGATCATTACTGAACGTCGGTTCGCAACTGGATTTTCGCTTGATCATGTTGTCACACCTCAACATGACGATGTCGGTGGGTTATGCTGCGGCATTTGAAAAGGGAGAAAAGGCATCTACCGAGCTGATGTTTTCGCTCAAAGTGTTATGACCGAGCTCATCAAAGTATTCGTCAGTTTAGTTCCCGTGTTTGTTTTTCTGGCTGTGCTGATCTTCCTCGACAGCTACAAGCTGGTTAGTCTTCGATCGGCAACAAGGGCCATATTTGCAGGCTGTCTTGTTGCCGTAGTCGGCCTGTTTCTCAACACCGGGCTGACCCGGATTTTCTCTCTCAGCGTGTCCAATCTCGCAGCGTACATTGCACCGCTGACTGAGGAACTACTGAAGGCCGCTTATGTCATCTATCTGTTGCGAAAGACGCGAATCGGATTTCTGGTCGATGCGGCAATCTATGGTTTTGCAGTCGGCGCCGGATTTGCTCTTGTCGAAAACATCTATTACCTGAACGCCCTAACGAATTCTAACATCCTCCTTTGGGTCGTTCGTGGCTTCGGCACTGCGGTCATGCACGGAAGCACGGCGGCGATACTGGGGATGATTTCCAAGTATCTGTCAGATCGCCACCAAACCCACAGAATTGTTGTTTTCCTTCCAGGTCTGTGCTTGGCAATCCTTGTCCATGCCGTCTATAACAATTTTCTCATCTCCCCACTGTTATCGACCGTCATTCTGCTGATTTGCTTACCTCTGTTGGTGATTTTCGTGTTCGAAAAGAGCGAGAAAGCCACCCAGAAGTGGCTGGGAATTGGTTTGGATGCTGACATGGAGTTGTTGGATCTGATCTGTAGCGGCAATATCTCGCAGACCAAGATCGGTGCCTACCTCGAATCATTAAAGAGCCGATTCCGAGGTGAGGTTGTTGCGGACATGCTTTGTCTTGTGCGACTCCAACTCGAGCTGTCTTTACAGGTCAAAGGCATACTGCTCATGCGAGAGTTCGGCTTGCCTGTTTCTCCGGAGCCACAACTTGTGGAGAAATTTGCGGAACTGAAGTACCTGGAGAAGAGCATCGGCAAGACGGGTAGGCTGGCAATTCTGCCCTTCTTCCGTTCCAGCAGCAAGGACCTCTGGCAGCGATTCATGCTTGACAAATGGGCGGAAGAATCCCCGCAACACGACTCTCGCAGGCGCAATAACACTTGACAATCTGGCAATTGCATGCTATCTTACGGAATAAGTTTCTTACTAACTCAAGGTCTTGCGACCAATTTGAGAAATGCGACTGGGAGCGTCATGGGCAGTCCGCCAATCAATCTGTTGCAGTTTGTGATTTTGATCGTACTTACAGCAATTACTTCACTTTGAGAGTCAACCGCTGAACTTTACAGTTAAGGTATCCCAAAAAGGAGGCATCAATGATTAAGAGACTAATGCTGATCGTGACAATTTGCGCGGGCTTCTGCATCTCTAGACCTGTAGAGCTGAAGGGCCAGAATCCTCGTCTGCCCTGGACCTGCGGGGATGCGAATGCCAGCGGAACCATCGACATATCTGATGCAGTCTACCTCATCAATTATATCTTTGGCGGTGGTTCGACTCCAATCCCGTTGGAGTCGGGCAATGCCAACAATGATTGCGGAGTTAACGTGGCCGACGCGGCATACTTGTGCAAATACATTTTCGGCGGCGGGCCGGCCCCCTCCGGGTGCTCGGTCCCCGTGGGCTGCAATTACGGAACCGTCGCCGGCAATAAGGTAAGGATGGGTTGCAGGCCGTATTCAGGAAACAACGACTCCGTGGCAATTCCAATATACATTGATAACACGGTGGGATTGAATGGGTTTTCGCTTGGGTTTCATTATGCTTCGAATGACATCGAGATCACGAGTGTGAGTTCGACTGGCTCAATTATTCCCGGGGGATCGCTTCAGAAGAAATTTGTACCGGCGAGCAATAAAGTCTTGGTTGGCTGGATTGACATAATGGCATCGCAACCAATTAATCCTCAGAATAACGGGTTGCTCTTCACGCTTTACGCGCGTATTCTGGCCGGAAGTCCCACCCAGTTTATCGATCTTGACTCTGCCTTCGTCGGTCCCGCCGGTGATTTCATGTTCTCAACTGTCCCGGGAGGTCCTATCCGCCCGGCATATGTCAAGTGCGAACCGGGATTTGATGTCGTCACGACCACCGACACTGTGGATGTTTTCTATGTGCGCCAGGCCGATTTGGATCAGGACAACTATGCGGACATCGTCTACACCGGTCGTACCGATGACAGCCTCTACGTGATCTATGGCAAGTCCGACGGCACGTTTGAGGCGCCGCGCAACTACCTGAAAGTGAAACAGGCGGCCCTGGCGGTGGGTTATGTCGACAGTGACTCTTTGTTGGATATCGTTGCCCACACAACGGACAAGATTTATATCCTGCTCAACCAGGGCTCCCGCAATTTTGCTATCGATTCGCAAACCGTCAGCTATTCCTCCTCTGCGATTCGGTCATTAAACAGCACGGTCTTCCCGGCCATCGCAGCCGGTTATTTCAACCGCGATGCTTATCTGGATCTGATTGTCAGCGAGAACCAGATTCTCTATGGCAACGGCACAGGCGCTTTTCCGACCAGCGCGACTCTGACGTTCTCGTTTGACGCTGTCGATGCAGCCGATTTCAACAATGACGGCTACGATGATTTTGTGGCGACGATCGGAGACTCGGCCAAGATGTTTCTGAACGACGGTTCGGGCAATCTTACGCGATCGGCCGCCGTGCGAATTGGCTATCGTGCCTTCGACTTCGCGACCGTCAAAGCGGACATCGATCTGAACGGCGACCGCAAACGTGATTTCGTAGCGGTCACCGGCAATTCGACTCTCGGCGATGACACCAGCGTGGTCACGGTATGTCTGGGTGATGGCAGCGGCGGGATCGCAAACAGTGACACGCTGGCATTCGCGGGGACGCTGCTGAATCTGGCTTTGTCCGACGTGGAAAAGGACGGCGACCTGGATGTTAGTGCTGTCAACGCAAAGACGCGCGCACTGGTCATCTGCAAGAACGATGGGTTGGGGAATCTGACTCCACAGCCCAACATTCCTTTGGGCAGCGGAACGAGTGCGCTATACGCTCTGGTTGCCGGGGATCTTGATCGTAGCGGCGCACCAGACTTTGCGATCGGCGGACAGCAAGGGAACCCGATTGTTTTGGCGATCAATGGTCTGCCGGCCGATCCGATTCTACCGGACGAAATGGTCACCACAGGTTACGGCAACGTAACATTGCGGATCGTCAACCCGTTGAATCTTGTTATCTCGAGACCGTTGCAGACGGTTGCCGGCTCGGCCTACGGGCGGTTGGACGCTAACGGCGACGACACATTGGATGAACGGGCTTTCGATTATAACTTGCAGTATGGCGGCTACCGCATAATTGTCGAACCGCGATCGGACACTTCGAACGGCACACTGTTCGAGGTCGGGATCCGCATCGACGGCACGACGTCGGCGCATCTGGCGGATTGTTATCGAATTCCTCCGCGGGGCGACAGCCTGGTATTCTATTATGATGTGGAGCCGGTCTCTTTGGTACATCCGGCCAATGGCCGGGCGTTGCCGGCCGCGCGGCCGATCTTCAACTGGAGTGGTCTCGCGCAGAAGTCGATGGCGGCGGATAGTTTTCAGTTTCAACTGGATCGCTATCTCGATTTTCGGGCGCCGATCTGCGATATCGGGGGTTTAACCACTGCCACTTACACACCGACATCGGCATTGGGCATTGATTCGGTGTTTTATTGGCGCGTGCGGTCGTTCCAGGGTGGAGTTGCCGCGCCCTATTCGCATCCCTACGCAGTCTATGTGATAGCCCAAGTCTGCGGTGATGCGAACGGCGATGGCGCAACCGATATCTCGGACGTAGTCGCACTGATTGCATACATTTTCTCCGGCGGTCCGGCGCCTATACCCCAGGTGGTGGGCGATGCTAACTGCGACGGCTTCGTTGACATCTCGGATGCCGTGTACATTATCAGTTACATCTTTAGCGGTGGTCCGGCGCCTTGTGCAGCATGTAAGTAAGCGGAAGTCGTTTAGAGCTACGTTACTGGTAAGTCGGTAAGGAGACGCTATGTTTTTTCGTATCGTTAATTCTGCGAACGAAAGCCGCCGCAGTTGAAGTGAATCAGGAAGTGAGGATCGCCCTCAAGTTCCTTGAGTGTGGGCCCGGCATGGTGCCCGATTGCTTTGGTCTTGAATAGCTCGGCCTTCTCCTTATCGCCAAGAAGAGCGTAACATCTTGCGACGTTGTGTAGCAGATCCCCCTGGCAGGCGGGATTGTTAGACATCCTCTCCAGTATCTCAATTGCTTCGGTCTTTCTGCCGCTCGCGGCAAGCGCGAGTGCACGATAACTTGCAACGTGACAGTTGGTAGGGTCGCGAGCGAGATAGTCCTCTGCTGAGCGAGAAGAATCTTCAAAATAACCCGTCGCCATCTCCTGGTCGCCCTGAATTAGACAGATCAGCCCGAGGAAGTAGAGGGCGATAAAAGGCATATAGCCCCGTTCGAGTGATTCACAGAAAAATGTCTTCGCGCGACCATAGTTTCGCAATACCATATCAGCATATCCGGCGTCAATGTAGCTGTTGGGATCTCCTTTGTACTTAATTGCCAACTGCAAGTTCTCGACAGCGATGTCCGGTACCCCTAGCTTCGTGAAGACAATGCCCAGATAGTAATAGGCCCGGCCGTAGTCGGGACCCAATTCCACGGCGCGCTGAAGCGTGGCCATTGCCAGTGTGAATTTGCGCATGTCCAGATATAGCAGACCCAGAAGCAACAGCGTCTCAAGATCGGTAGGGGCCAATTCCAATGCCTTCTTGGCCCAGACGAGGGCAGCCTCGTCGTCGCCCGCCATGTCCTTGAGCCAGGCCAGCGATCGGTAGCCCATGGCAAACTTCGGAGCAATGTCTACAGATCTCATCAGTGATTTTTCGGCATTATCGAAGTCCCCGACAAACATGTAGCACCGCCCTAACGCACGATGGGCTTCAGGAAGAAGGGAATCGATTGCCAGCGCCTGTTGTGCCTCCTGAATCGCAAGTTCGATCTTCTCAGGACGGCGGTCATAATAAGCATTGTACTGAAACGCATGGACATCGGAAAGCCCGGTCTTCGCGAGCGCAAGATTCGGGTCCAGCTCCAGCGCCCGGTTGAACATGTTGATGGCAGACTCCAAATCCTCTGGTTTACTGGTATGGTAATAGCTTCTGCCTTTCAGATAGAAATCGTAGGCAGGGACATTCGTATTCAGGAGGCGATCGACATCGACCAAAGCTGCGCCGCTGGCTTTGGCCAGTGCCTCAGAGGCATTTCGGGCGGCGCGAGATAGCAGTTCGAACAACTGCTTTACCCCTCCGCGAAACTGCTCGCCATAAATCAGCTTATCGCCGTTCTCACCATAGACACTTAGGCCGAGCTTGATCTCCTCTTGCCATCGCATCAGGGTCCCTGTGAGCACATAATCTGATCGACACTTCCGGAAAATGCTCGCGATCTCTCGTTCTCCCGAACTCTCCGGTTCAACCGACACCACGGTGTCAGTACGCAGCGAAATCTCACGAATCAGATCCTCGGTAAATCCTGCACAGAAATAGTCCCACGACGGATCACCAGAGAGGTTTCTGAGATGCGTGACCGTTATCGTTCGCTTGCGGGTCTTGTATGCACCGATTCGGGTGGCTGCGCCATGACTTGTCTGCGTGGCATCAAGATATTCAAGTACCGAACCCATGTCTGGGAAGCGGTCTGCGGTATTTCTGGCCAGGAGTCTCAGCACTAGCGGATTGACCCATTCCGGCAGCGACGAATTTAGTTCACTGGGAGGTACAGGATCCTCATGGAGTATGGAGTAAATGATGGCGGCGGAGTACTCGCCGTCGAATGGTTTGTGGCCGGTAAATAGCTCATATAGAATCACGCCATAACTATAAATATCGGTGGACGATGTCTGCGTTGCACCTGAGATCTGCTCCGGAGACATATAGAAAAGGGTCCCCTCGATATTCCCCTGACTGTCAACGGAATCAGCGTTAATGATTTTGGCCAGGCCGAAGTCAAGAATCTT
This sequence comes from uncultured bacterium, assembly GCA_963726455.1. Lineage (GTDB taxonomy): Bacteria > Zixibacteria > MSB-5A5 > CAIYYT01 > CAIYYT01 > CAIYYT01. Next base: position 458,460 of record CAVSCK010000004.1, on the reverse strand, counting down.
GATGGAACCGCCGTCGCAGACAATGATGTTTCCCGGTTTCAAGTCGCGATGGATGACCCCAAGCGAATGTGCAATCTGCAAACCTTCTGCCAGTTCGCGGGCGATTCTTACCTTTTCATCGAAGGAGAGTTTCTGCATCACTTCGTCCAGGCAGCGGCCCGGCGCGTACTCATAGGAAATGAAAGGAGTGCCCTCGAATTCCGAGCATTCCCAAATCCTAACAACGTGATCTGTATTGATCTTGGCAGCGCTCTTGGCTTCGTGGAAAAGTCTTGCCCTGTATTTCGGATCGCAACCGTACTTTTCCGAAATTACTTTGAGAGCAACCGTTCGATCAAGTCGCTCATCGACGGCCTCATAGACGACTCCCATTCCGCCTTCACCAAGTCGTCTAACGATTCGATAGCTGCCTACATTAGATCCAATACTAAACATGCGGTTTTCCCGAAATGCAGTCTGGGTATCTTCCATTCATCGCGGATCGCGTTCCGAAGGACACGCCGAAATCCCCTGCTTACAAAATAGATCGACAACGCCGGACAAACAAGAAGGAAACTGCGTTGTTAAGCGGAAAATGCGATAAGGTTGCCTCAGCCCGGCTGCCAGCGCGACCCAATCGTCTTCCGCGTTTGTCCGCCGGCGTTCTTACCGAAGATTGCGGGAACCGGTTCCCTTACAAAGGATTTCTCAATGCAACCAGCGTGATATCATCGCTCTGCGGTTCTTCTTCCTGAAAGCACACCACAGAATCCTTGATCAGGCGCACGAGTTCAGCGGAGGATAGCGTCCGATTTGCTCTCACCAGGTTAAGAAGGCGAGATTCGCCATAAAGCTCCCCTGAAGCGTTGGCAGCCTCGGTAATGCCATCCGTGTAAAGTAATATCGACTCACCTGCCTGAAGGGGAACTTCAGTTTCCGAGTATTTAGAATCAGAAGAAAAGCCCAGGATGATTCCGCCCGCTTCCAGCTCCACTATTCGCCCTTTGGCCGTCAGAAACGGGTAGCAGTGTCCCGCATTGACATAAGTGAAAATGCTCCGACGAACATCCAAAACGCCATAAATGAGTGTGATGAATCGTCCGGAAATCAGGAATCGAGACAGTATGAAGTTGATGTTGTTAATCGTCTCTTTCGGACTCTGGTTAAGAATCGCCTGTCCCCGCAGACAGGACTGCAAGTTAGCCATCAGTAGCGCCGCGGATGTGCCTTTTCCAGACACGTCGGCAATGGCAATTCCGAGGTGATCTTTGTCGATAGGGATAAAATCGAAATAGTCTCCGCCGATCATCTGTGCCGGTTCATAGAGTCCGGCAATATCGAAGTGGTTCGCTTGCGGGTTCTCACGCGGCAGGAGGGAATACTGAATCAGACGCGCTGTTCGCAGGTCCTCCTCCAGGGATCGAAGTCTGCGTTCATCGTCATAAAGTCGTGCATTTTCGATGGTCTGGGCCGATTGCGTCGCCACAATAGTCAGCAACCGGGCGTCATCACTTGAGAATCCCTGACCGCCGGCTTTGTTCAATAGGCAAAGTACACCGACGAGAGTATCTTTGAGCTGGAGCGGCACGGCCAACAGGCAGTGAAGACCGGAATAATCTCCAGCCAGGTCCACGAATCTTCTGTCACTGGCGACGTCATTTACGATCAGGGGTTCGCGATTCTTGGTGACCCATCCCGTCAAACTTGCGCCGACCTTAAAGGGGATCGAAGTGGGATCGGAATCCATGACTCTCAGGAAGGTTTTGGGAGCCGCTGTCTTGTCCATGCGGTCCAACAGCCAGATAGCCCCCTGCTCGGCGCCGGTGTGCTCGACGCACTTCTTGACAATCAGGTTTGTGACAGCGTCAACCCCTATCGCTCCGCTGATTGCCACGCTGACTTCATTCAGAATTTTGAGTTCCGCAACCGCCCGTTTTAGTTCGAGATGTTCATCTATGTGCTCGTCCATACTCTGCCCTCTTCGATTCGAGTGATCTGCTGGTCTCGGGGACCGTACTCTTTCAGTCATGATCAATTTACAGAATGCCGGACAGAGAACAAGTTCAATAACGGTGCGATGCAATCGGCCCCGGGACGGCTGGGAACTAGTCGTGCGGTTCAAACCACCTTCACCCTCTTGCGACTGGACCACATCGTTCTTCTGAGCCGGTGATACTCTTGCTGCTTACGCGGGCAATCGGGCGACTCATCGCCAAGGCAGACGGCGGCTTACCGCCGGAGGGCAGCAAGTGCCGAGGGCATGAATTCGCTGGACAAACTGGTCTAATCGTGCTATCTTACGATCTGACAAAACATAGCAACGTCTCACGTTCGCATCTTAGGGAGGCAATCGTGTTCTGCAAAAACGCCCTGACCCTGTTGGTCTTGTTGATGTTGATACAGCTCACTCTGTTGGCAGCTAGTTCGCCGGGCTCCTCCACGATTCAGCAACTGAACCAGACGCCGTTGACTTTCACGAAGAACATGGGCCAGTGGGATAGCCGAGTGCTGTTCCGCGCCAACGCCGGCGGCGCCACGATGTGGTTCACAAAAGACGGGGTGACTTATCAGTTCACCCGATCTAACGACAGGAATGGCAAAGACCCTGTGGCAGGACTGGATTCCCGCCTGCGCGGGAATGACATGGGACGCGGGAATGAAATGGAGCCGGACAGCATCGAGCAGCTGGTGTTGATCGCCAGATTCAATGGGGCGAATCCGAATCCAGAGGTTGTCGCCGAAGGGGAGTTGGAGTACAAGTGCAACTACTTCATCGGCAATGACCCTGCCAAGTGGCACACTGACGTGCCCAACTACGAGTCGATCACGCTCAAAGACATCTATCCGGGAATCGACCTGAAATACTCCGGCGACGGTAACGGTCAGGCAGCGTACGAGTTTGTCGCAAATCCGGGGGCGGATATGGCGCTGGTCAAGGTTGAATACGAGGGAGCGGAACAGAATTTAATTGATGCGGATGGCAGAATGATTCTGCGGACGAAATGGGGTGACATGGTGGCTGCTGTCAAGGCCCCCGCGGATGGTGATTTGTCGGGCACGGCTACTCTCTCACTGGCAGAGGAAAAGACGATTGGATTCAGATCTCAAGCCTCAAGTCGGCAGGCGTTGGGGACGCAGTCAGTTGTTTTGTCTTACAGCACTTATCTTGGCGGAAGCGGGTTCGATGCTAGCAGTGCTGTGGCAGTTGACAGTATCAATCAAGTATACTTGACAGGTTATACGACGTCCACTAATTACCCGGGCCAATATCCTTATCAGACAGACCAAGGAGGTCCGGATGCATTCGTTACCAAACTGAGCAGTTCTAATGACGGCCTAATTTACAGTACTTACATTGGGGGAAGTGGCAGCGATGGGGGAAGGGGTATAGCCGTAGACAGGTTAGGATGTGTTTACATAGCGAGCGGAACCAATTCGACCGACTTCCCGATCCAGGACCCATACCAGACATTCCAAGGCATTTACGACGTTGCAGTTACAAAATTAAACAGCGCCGGCAATGCGATGCTTTACAGTACTTATGTTGGCGGAACTGATGATGACTCTCCCAGCAGTATCGCTATAGACGAGAGCGGCAGTGCCTATGTGACGGGCCTTACGTTCTCAGCCGACTTGCCGACTGAGAATCCTTATCAAACTTACGGGGGCAACGGTGATGCATATGTCATCAAGATGAGTCCAAGCGGTAGCGCACTGAATTACTGTACCTACCTTGGTGGCAGCAGCTACGATTGGGGCACCAGCGTTGCAGTTCAGGGTGGCAGCGCATTTGTGACTGGCCACACAGGCTCGGTCGACTTTCCGACCGAAAATCCGCTTCAATCTGACCAAGGCGCCACTGATGTTTTCGTGACCAAGATGAGTGTAACTGGAAACGCGCTGGTTTATAGCACCTATCTTGGAGGAGACAGTGCCGATGCAGGCCACGATATAGAAGTCGACGGCAGCGGCAACGCTTATGTGACGGGCTATACCCGATCAACCAATTTCCCTACTCAAAATCCCTACCAAACGTTTCAGGGTTGCGCAGATGTGTTCGTGGCTCAATTGAACTCGACAGGCACTACGCTGAACTACTGTACTTACCTTGGTGGAAATGGCGACGATGCTGCGTACGGTGTCGCTCTCGATAGCAGTGGCAACGTATTACTAGGTGGTGTAACTTGGTCAACTGATTTTCCTACTTTGAACTCTTACCAAACTGATCGAGACACCGCTGATGTTTTTGCCACCAAGCTCTCCGCATCCGGGAGCAGCCTGATCTACAGCACTTACCTCGGCGGGGAAAGCCACGATGAAGCTACTGCTATTGCAGTCGATGGCGGTGGCAATGCTTATGTGACAGGTTACACGACATCTGCTCATTTCCCCACAACTCAGGGCGCGTACGACGGGAGCTACAATGGTGGCTTCGACGCGTTTGTATCCAGACTAAGCTTCTACCCGCCGGGACAGAACTACTTCAGCAACGAGTCCTATGATCTAAATGACAACCAGGTACCTGCCGGGTGGCAGCTAGTCCAGCACAATGGATCAGGTGGCTTGCAGAACGGCCAGCTTAACGCTTATCACACCGACGCCTACTGGGAGCTAGTAAGAACGGGGACGGTTCCACCACCGCCGTCGGGAAGCGCCATTGGATTCAAGCTGCAATGGGATGGCAATGTTGCGTACAGCAATCCTGGAATGAGCACCAGTATACATCTTCTGATGGGTACTTGTCATGTGACTGTGGGAGTAGGGATCGGCATTTGGCGCCCGGGACAGCCAGACGTAAGGATTTTTGATGATTGCGGACATCCGCCGGATAACCCTCTTTATACACAGGCATACCCGGTGGACTATACCGCCTATCGCAATACCGTCACGATCTGGGATGGTCAACTGCAATTCAAATCGGTCAAGATCGCTGACGGGAGTGTCGTCTGCGATGCTGTTGTCAGCGATGCCAGTATAGTCCCTAATCAATTGCAGGAACTGGGATTTGCCGCCTATACAACCGTCACTGCCGATGCCTGGCTCGATAACATCAGTGTCGAGGTATTATCTCAGGAATATCTGATCACGCCGACCCCCGACACGGCCGATGTCTTTTATGTCAGGCAGGCCGACATTGACGGTGACAACTATGCGGATGTGGTCTATACCGGCAACACGTCGGATAGTCTGTACATTGCTTATGGCAAGGCAGACGGCACTTTGGAGACACCGCGCAATTACCTGAAGGTGACCAAGGCCGCATTGGCTGTCGATTTCGTCGACGGTGATTCCCTGTTGGATATTGTCGCTCACACGCCGGGGAAGGTCTATCTTCTGCTCAACAACGGCAATCGCACTTTCAGCATTGACTCGCAGACCGTAAGTCTTTCATCAAGCTGGGGCTCGAACACTGAGCGCAGTGGCGTCTTTCCATCGATCGCCACCGGGTACTTCAATGGCGATGCGTATCTGGATGCCGTGGTCAGCGAGAACAAGATTCTCTTTGGGGACGGCAGCGGAAGCTTCCCGACTTCGATGACTCTACCATTCTCGTTTGACGCGGTCGAAGTCGGCGACTTTGACCGCAATGGGACGGATGACATCGTTGTCACCTCAGGTGATTCGGCAGTAGTCTATGTGAACAACGGCAGCGGCAATATGACGCGCTCGGCGGCGCTGCGCATTGGTTATCTAGCGCACGATTTCTCCAGTATCGTCGCCGGTATGGACTTGAACCATGATGGCAACTCCGATTTTGTGACCGTGACCGGCAACACGGTCGGGACGAATGACACCAGCGTCGTGACCATTGCACTGGGCAACGGCAGTGGCGGCGTTGGTAGCAGCGACACGCTTCGCATCGTTGGCACGGCGCTCAATTTAGCATTGGCGGATGTTGACAAGGATGGCGACCTGGATATCAGTCTGGTCAATGCCACCACGCGCTCCTTATTGGTCAGCGTTAACATCGGTGCCGGTAGCTTCGCGGCACCGGTGAGTATCGCCCTGGGCAGCGGCACGAGTCCGCTGTATGCGCTGATCAGCGCCGATGTCGACCGTAATGGCGCGCCCGACTTCGTGATCGGCGGGCAGGAGGGCAATCCCATATTGCTGGCCGTGAGCGAGATTCCCGAAGATCCGATTCTTCCCGACGAGATGGTGACTACCGGCTACAACAACGTGACGCTGCGAGTTGAGAACCCTCTCGGGTTGGTGATCTCCCGACTTCTGCGCACCGTGGCTGGCTCGGCCTACTGGCGCAGCGATGCCGACGACAACGGCGTGTTGGACGAAAGCGCCTACGACTACAATCTGCAATATGGCGAGTATCAGGTGGTGATTACCTCGCGGGCGAATATCCCCGGCGATGCCCGTTTTAGCGCCGGCATCCGCATTGACGGCACCGCCGCCAACTGTGCCTTTCGGAACTATCCGACCCCGGCTCCGGGCGACAGTCTCGTCTTCTACTATCAGGTGCAACCGGTATCATCGATCTACCCTGCGAATGGACACCCCACCGCCAATCCCCAACCGACCTTCAACTGGAGTGGTTTGGCAAGCAAAGGACTGACAGCCGATAGCTATGAGTTCCAGTTGGATCGTTACTATGACTTCCGATCGCCGATCTTCAGTGTGACTGGTCTAACCTCTCCCCTATACCAGATTCCGCAGCCGCTGGGGCCTGATTCGGTGTATTACTGGCGCATCCGTCCGGTTACAAGCGGAACTCCGGGAATTTACTCCCGGACGTTTGCAGCTTATCTCTTGAACTATCTCTGTGGTAATGCCAATGCTGATGCCGCAGTCGACATCTCCGATGCCGTCTATCTGATTCAGTACATCTTTTCAGGCGGGCCGGCACCGTCACCGGTAGCGTCCGGTGATGCCAATTGCGACCAGTCGGTTGACATCTCCGACGTCGTCTATCTGATCCAGTATATTTTCTCGAGTGGCCCACAGCCGTGTGAAGGGTGTAAGTAAAGCCAGTTGCAGTTTCTCTTACAAGTATTACAATGGTGCAAACGTAGTTAATCTGCGAAAGAGACTGCCAAGCTAGAGTGTTTACGATAGAGATAAGCGACCGGAACGTAGTCTATCTTGTGGGTAGATTCGATGCAGCGCAGACCGAACGCGCACGCGAGGTGTTGGAGAAACTCAATGATTCCGGCACTATCGATTGTCAACGGCTCGAATATATCTCCAGTGCCGGCTTATGGGTTATCGTCGAGACTTATCGGCGATTAACGGCGCTGGGAAAGACGCTGGAAGTAAAAAATTTGAACCAACATATACAGACCATCTTTCGAATAGCCGGACTTGACAAACTGTTTACCGGGCGGTGAGATATGCCGCTGAAACGCTCAGTTGCCAGCGCGGGGCGAAAAGATTACTTTATTCACCTGTGATGACCTTATATTCGAGTGTGCCGAGCGGATCGGTTCATTACATTATCTGAGATTTCGAGGATCAACTTTGTGAGGCCGAGATTGTACTTATGATAGAAAGGGACGATTCCGATCTCGTGAAAGAATGTATTGATGGCAACCTGGATGCATTTGAGATACTGGTCGATCGCTACCAGAAACCTCTCTTCAACGTGGCGTTCAGGATGATAGGCAGTCGTGATGACGCATGTGACATTTCTCAAATTGCTTTTGTCAAAGCTTTTCAGAAGCTCCATTTATTCAAACCCGAGTTCAAATTTTTCAGTTGGATATATCGAATAGTCATTAATGAAGCGGTCAATTTTCTGCAACAGCAACGCCACTTTGAGTCACTCGAGGGAGTGTCAGCTCCAGACTCCGAATCTCCCGAGAAATCGTATGAGTTGAGCCGGCTGTCTGACGCGGTGCAATTGGCACTCATGGAATTGACCACCGACAACAGGTCGGTCATTATCCTGCGTCATTTTGAGGATCTCTCCTATGAGGAAATCGGCCGCGTCCTGAAGATTCCCGAACGGACTGTCAAGTCAAGACTGTTCTCGGCCAGGAAACAGTTAAGAGACATACTTGTCAAGCGAGGCGTACAAACTCATGATTGACAAAAAGTACTTGGTCTTGATCCATAAGAAGATTGACAATAGCATAGCTCCGGAGGAACTTACGGACTTGATGTCCTACCTTAGCGTTACTCCAGAGGCACAGAGACTATTGGACGAGCTGACTAAGGTATCGATGATGTTGAAGCAAGTAGAAGGGGTGGAGCCACCGACGCATCTAAAGCACGACGTGATGCTGCAGGTCCGTTCAATACATGAGACTCACCCATGGAGGGTGAGTTGGTTCAGGAGAATATTTGGAGTCGCGGAGCCCAGACCGGCAGTAAAGTATACTTTGTGCGTCGCGGGAGGAATTCTGGTAGGATTTCTGCTTTTCGCAATTATGCCGGAGACATTCGTCAAGAGGGGGCAAACTGAGCTCGACAAGATGAGAGGATCAATGGTTCTAGGCCCGGAAGGCAATCTGGAAATTGCAGAGCGAAAGGAAATCGGATTGCACGGTATTCGGGGGGAGGTTGTGACCAGGTTCGGCCGGGGTGTCGTGACCGCAGAGTTGAGTGTAAATGCGCCTGGCGCTGCTGAAGTGCGGCTTCAGTATGATTCACTCGCCCTTGTTTTCACTGGGTTCGTTCAAAGTTCAGCCCACCATCAGGAACTCAGTGCGAGCCGAAATGAGATTCGCTTGCTGCATCATGGAACGAATCAGTATATCTTCACTTTTGACAAAACAAAAAGCGCCGAGTCGAATCTCAAGATTAGATTGGTCAGTGCTGAGGGTCTGTTCGAGGACTCACTGAGTACTGGAAAATAGTGTCGGCGCTGTGAGCACTTTCCTAAGCATTGTCTTCAGCCTGGCGCCCGTCCTTGCCTTCTTGACTCTTCTGATTCTTCTGGATAGCTACAAGCTCGTATCAATCCGGGCGATCTTGACGTCCATGCTCGTCGGAAGTCTCGTCGCCATCCTTGCCTATCTGGTGAACTCCACCCTGCTCCACTTCACGAAGCTTGATCCATCCCATTTTGTCAGGCAAGTCAGTCCTCTTGTCGAGGAGCTTCTGAAGGCGGTGTGGGTTGTCTATCTCCTGCGGGCACGGAAGCTCGGCTTTCTGGTCGACAGTGCCATACAAGGTTTCGCAGTCGGCGCGGGCTTTGCCTTTGCCGAAAATGCCTCCTATTTGTTCGCGTACATCGACTACAGCCAATTGGTCTGGATCGTAAGAGGATTTGGGACTGCCGCAATGCACGGGAGCACGATGGCAATTTTTGCGCTTATGTCGAAGAGCTTCTTGGATAGGTATCCGTCTTTCGGTTGGGCCAACTTGATTCCGGGTATATTGGCAGCAATTGTGATTCACTTTGTGTTCAATCAGTTCATATTGCCTCCGGTTCTAACAACTGCTGTGCTGTTGACAATCTTACCACTGTTGACGGTGATAGTTTTTTCGGAAAGCGAGAAGGCGACACGCAGATGGCTGGGCATTGGATTGGACAAAGAGTTGGAGCTACTCGATCTCATTGCAAGCGGCGACATGTCCGAGTCTCGCATCGGCAATTATCTGGAAAGACTGCGGGGACGATTTGAAGCACATGTTATCGTTGACATGCTGTGTTTCCTGAGACTTAATCTGGAACTATCCATTCGTGCGAAAGGAGCAATGCTGTTGCGCGAGGCAGGACTGGCTGTTCCCAGAGGATCGGAAGACAAGGACAAATTGATTGAGCTCAAGTTTCTCGAGAAAAGCGTTGGCCAAACCGGCAAGTTGGCCATGGCTCCCTTTCTACGATTTAGCCGACGTGATCTCTGCCGCCTAATCTTGTCAGAGAAGTGACTACTTCAATTTCAATATGATTACAGTCCAGTCGTCGGCAAAGGGGCGAGTCCCAACATATGACTGACAGGCCTCTAACAGTGATTGGAGAACTTTTTCGGACGTGCCGGTAGTCTGCTTTAGGAATTCCAGAATTCTCTCCTCGCCGAATTGCTCGCGCTCCCCAACATCGTATGCCTCCGAAACCCCGTCCGTGTAGAAACAGAGCAGATCTCCCCGGCTGAGTTGTACACTCGTATCATTCCATTCCATATCGGGAAACGGCCCGACAAAGAGGCCCCCTTCAGCCAGTTCGTAGCCGTTGCCAGCGGCGTTGCGCACAATCGGCCGGCAGTGTCCGCCATTACTGTAAGTGAGACGAAGGGTTTCCGGGTCCAGTATTCCGTAGAATATTGAGATGAAGCGCCCGGACGCGCTGCTTAAGGTGCTAAGATGGGCGTTGATGGTTTTCAGCGTGGCTGCCGGAGATTCCTGTTGCGAAGCCTCCTTGCGGAAGATCGCCTGAACGTTGGACATTATTAGAGACGCCGAGACTCCCTTGCCCGCGACGTCTCCGATAAGAAAGCCGATCTTCCCTCTCTCCAACTCAACAAAGTCATAATAGTCGCCGCCGACTTCTTTGCAGGTCAATTGCAGTGCAGCGATTTCGAGACCTGGATGCACAGGCACATTTCGGGGCTGCAAATGCTGTTGAATGACTTTGGCCGATTGCATATCCTCACTGAATTCCGTGATCACGGCAAGTTGAGATATCGTTTCTCTACGCAAGAGTGTAATCCCAAGAACCATCTGAACTCCAATAACCACCGCCAGACTGAAAAGCGACTTGATGACGGGTAGCATGAGATACATTAAGGGAACAGCCAAAACGGAAACTACTATGAGTAATGGCGCAGCGGCCATGTAGCAGGCAACTGTAATCCACGTCCTTCGCGCCTGGGAAAGGAATACGAATGGGACGGCTACCAAAACAAAGAGCGGCAGATTAACTAGAGCAGACGAGAGTTTTATCTTCCTGTCAGAAAGCAGACTTTGCACTGCGGCAGCGTGAACCACTACACCCGGTAATATAAGTGGTTTGCCACTTGCTGAGTTTATGGGAACGTGATAACTATCATTGGCACCGTCGTCAGTCACTCCGATCACTGCGATTTTGCCGCGCGCAAATTCGGCGACACCACTCACATCAATGACATCCTGGGCTGAGATTGTCTTTATCCTGGAGAGCCAGGAATAGTCAATTAGGTACGTGTTGTCTTGAGAGGCAATTTCGAGATTGTCCTGATTGTATAGTGCCACTGCCTGCGCAGAAAGTGAAGGCAGGAGCGCGCCCTGAAAACGTGCCGTTTTCTCCACACGCCGAATCATTCCGTCAAAATCAATGGGAACATCTGCGAGCCCGACTCCGGCGACTGCTTCATTCAAAGTCGGCCACGGCAGGTTTAGTTGCGACGAGTTGTAACGATCGCCCAGAATGTCGCTGGTGTCTTCAACTGCAGAAGCCAGCAGTACGTTGCCTGCCTTCTTGCAGGCGTCGGCGAAGCAACTGATGTCTTCGCGTTTGGCGGCCTCTAGACGATCGAAGAGGAGGTCAATGCAGATTACCCTCGCGCCGGCCGAATCGAGTGCTTTCACCAGGCGGGTCAGTTCACCAAGGTGCAACGAGATGGGAAATCGAGGGCCCGACCACTTATCGAGAGTGGCATTGTCTATGGCAATGATCACGCATTGGGACCCGGAGACCGGAGCGTTTTTAAGATTGAGGCCAATGTCGTATAGTCTTTGTTCCAGGTGGTCGAACCAGCCAAAATGCGCTGTCAGCGACAGGACAAGCAGTCCCACGATGACCGCGAAGACAGCACGGAACGACCGGGATAGTCTTCGATATAAGTGTGCCAGATTCGTCACCGGGCGTCAACGCGCGAGCGCTTGTCTATAATAGGATGCGGCATCGCGATACATGTTCATCGCCTCGCAGAGTTGCGCCTTCACCAACAATCCCGTGTAATCATGAGGATACTGCCTGAGCAAATCGTCGGCTTCCCGATTCTCATCGACCAATAGGCCATGACTTTGATACAGGTTGATCCGCAACACCGTTGCCAATCGTGAATCAAAAGCGGAACTATTGATCTCTTTGAGAGCATTCATCACAGTAGCGTGACTCAAAGTGTCGATCATTCCGAATGCTGACTGCTCGGATCGCAAAGAACCGTTTCCGATGTCTGTCTGAACAGTCCAATAATAAGACTGGCCGGCCTCTAACGGAAGGGAGTCTCCCGGAAGAGATAGTATCGCATCGTGCGTTCGTGTCGTGAATATGAGACGATTCTGATCATAGAGAGAAACCGTATACAAAGTCGCATTGTCTATGGGCAGCCACTCCAGATGATCGGGAGCAGTCATCAGAAAGCCCCCCGAAGGCGGAAACATGAGGAGCGGAACCGTCAGCGACGGCTTTTCCGAAGTATTTATACCCCGGACCGCAAGGCGCGCGCGTTCGGTTTCACTGCCACTTGGGAAGAACAATTCCGCGAGTCCAGTTGCCAACTTCCCCAGCAGTCCCTGTTCCGACTTATCTTTTGATGACATGATGATCACACTGGGGCCGACGAACTTCTGCAGCACACCGTCAACAAACACTAGCGTGGCAGAACCATTTTGAGCTACCATGACCGTATCATTGCCGTGAAGTTCTGCGCCGATAACTGCGGAAGATGACTTCGGGCCGTGGATCGAAACCGGCATCTGGCAATCAACTATCTTTGCGACCGCGGCTTCGTTTGCACCCAGGGCAATTGCTGACCCCAGTGAAACAAAGATCATCAATGCTACCAAAGCGATGCTCCGACTCGTACGATTGTTCTTCGAGTAGTATCTACTTTTCATCGATTCCTCCATCTGCCCCTCAACCAAGTACAAGCGAAAGGGCGTTTAGTTAGCGCCAATCTCCAAGAGCGATAAATGCGCCCCAGGAAAACGGGTGATCAGGAGAGCCCGCGGCCCGTAGTTTCTTGATCTGCGCCAACTGCAAATCGCGGAGGCGCTCTGGAATCGGCTTGTTCGAAAGCCCGTAGAGTTGACTCATCACGTCGGCCGTTGCTTGATCAGGCACCGGCCATAGCGAGCTGATTACCGTGCGCGCTCCTGCCATCTGGAAGGCTCGTCTCAAACCATAAACTCCCTCCCCTGACTTCACCTCTCCCAAACCCGTCTCACAGGCTGAAAGCACTACCAGGTCAGTTCCGCTCAAATCCATACCCGCAACCTCGGAGGCGGACAAAATACCATCCTCACAGTGAGCACTATCGCAGCCAGCCCCGTGCAGATTCGAACCCGCCAGTAAAAGCCCGGATTGCAGCAATGGATTCTCACCCACAAATTCCTGGTCGGAACCTAAGCCGCGTCTTGCCTCTAGCGGAGAAGCACACTGACCGGTCAGATAATAGCCGTGAGTCGCCAGATGAATCACCCGCTTACCCGGAGCTTGCGTCTTGAAAGCATCTTCTGTTGCCTGGGCGCCCACAAAGAGTTGAACCGAATCTTTCCCTTTGCCCTGCCATAGAAGACCTACCTCCTGAACCTCATTGCGAGTAAACGGCAAACTCTCAACCTTCAAGTCTGACAATGAACCGCACCCTGACCGCACGTTGCGGGTTTGATATTCCGTATCGCTTGTAAGTGCCGCTGCCAGCAGAGGTTCGCTCGTCTTGTTCATCCTAGCGTCAATGGACGCGTCAAAGTCCGGATCCCCAATCGCGAGTAGACCATGTCCTTCAACGCCCTGATCCTTCAACCGGATCAGGTCACGACCGGAGGAAAGATGATGAAGAATATACTTCTCCGTCACGTAGGTTCCCTTCTCGTCCATGAGTCCAGCGATCGATACTAAGTTCAGGGAACCGTCAAGTGCTACAAAGACTCTCTGTCCCTTTCGGAGGTGATTCTCCAAGGGCTTCCAGACTTTTTCGTAAATGGACTGACTGAGGGACCGATACTCCAACATATCAGCGGCATTCGGCTGCCGGCCTCCTGAGGCAATCCCTTGCATGTGCTTCAAGTAACGACCTACCAGTGGCTCAATCTCCGAGGCGTCACCCAGGTTGATGATCTTCGGACCCTTACCCTTGTCAATAACCAATGCCAGATAGCGCGGTATTAAGGAATCGGGCCTTAACTGGTGATAATCCCATGTCAGATACTCAACGAGTGACGTACTAGACGGAAGAACGGAATCGATACGAGCAACCGATATGTTGTTCACATCCTGACGGCGCTGGAAACTGGCACTATGACGAGATAGCTCTGCTTCAAGGTCGTTGGCAATTCGAGCCAGGGAATCAACTTCACTTCTGTATAAGCCGGTGGTATCGTCCCCAGGGCCCTCACTGTACAGTTGAGAGATTTGCAGCCGAGCGCTTCGCAATGACTCTGCCAACGCCAGAGTGGTTGAATCCTTTTCTGTCACCAGGGCCTGTTGTCGCTGCATAATGCCTTCAGAGACTATTCCCTTGGACTCGAGAACGATATTTCCTGCCTGTCCAAGATACTCCGGTGCTGACATTCCATTATCCAAGAGGCACGAAAGGTAGCTGCCGCAATCATTCCTTATTTCCGTGGAGTATGGCAGAGCATCCATTTCGGAAAGAATATACGCGTTGTCACGGAAGTTCTTCAGGCGAATATTGAATGCTTTCGCCGCCTCCGCAATTCCCGGTCCCAATTGTCCCGTGACGCGATAATGGGTGGAGTAGGATTCACGAAAGTATGCCACATCTCGATTATCCGGACCAGAGGCCTTTTCCTCAATCCCCAGCGCTCTCTGATACAGTGACTCAGCGTCTGCGTAACGCCCTTGGTAAGTGTAAAGCATGGCGAGATCATTCAGACTCAAAGCCACGTCGGGATGATTCGGCCCGAGAGTGTTTTCCCGAATCTGCAGCGCCCTTTTGAGTAACGGCTCTGCGTCAGAATAGCGTGCCAGGTAATAATCAGCCATAGCCAGACAGCTTAAGGTTGTCGCCACATCTGGGTGATCCGGACCGAGAGCCTTTTCCCGAATCTCCAGCGCTCGTTTGTACAGTGGTATGGCGTCGGCGTCACGTTCCTGCCGGGTATACACATTAGCGAGGTTAAACAAACTAGTTGCCACATCCGGATGATCCGGACCAACGGCTCTTTCCTGAATCGCCAACACCTTCTTGAACGCCTGCTCAGCTTCGGCATACCGCCTCAATTCATTATAAATACCGGCGAGGTTGCTCAACAACTTCGGTATATACGGATGATCAGGACTCAGAATCTTCTCGCAAATCGCCAGACTTCTCCTGAACAACGGCTCAGCTTCGGCAAACCGTGTCTCTCGAAAATAAGCTGTGGCGAGATTATTCAAGCTTGCCGCCACATCCTTATTTTCCGGACCGAAAGCTTTTTCCCGAATTGCCAAGGCTCTCTTGTAATACAACTCCGCGTCTGCATAACGTGCTTGCTCAACATAGAGGCTGGCAAGGGCAGTCAAGCTTGTCGCCACGTCCGGATGATCAGGACCAAAAGCTTTCTCTCGAATCGCCAGCGCCCTCATGTCGCATTGCTCGGCCTCGGAATAGCGCGCCTGGCAATAATAGACCAGTGAAATATTGCTCAGACCGTTCGCTACACTTGGATGATCCGGACCTAGTACTCTCTCCCAAATTGCCAGGGCCCCGTGATATAGGGTATCGGCTTGGTCATAAGCTCCCTTGTAGAAATAGCAGACTGCGAGCCGGTTGAACACTCTGGCGGTCGCTGTATCGTTGCCTCCGAATTCAGCTTTCGTCTCTTCGAGGGCAAGTCTACCGATAACAATCGCCGAATCCTGATTTCTAGCACTCGCCAGAGAATCGGCACGATCCAAGAGATCCTTCCATGTTTCTGCCGAGACGGGCATCTGCAGACCCAGTATCATGATTCCAAGTAGAATCGCTAGCCGCCTTGTCAATTTCAAGCTCCCTCCTTTTCATTTAAACTACTTCTATTCATAGCTTGGCCTGCGAAGTCTCCAATATCCTCTTCTAAATACATAAGAGATGTCGAATAGTTAGCGCCAATCTCCAAGGGCGATAAATGCGCCCCAGGAAAACGGGTGATCAGGAGAGCCCGCGGCCCGTAGTTTCTTGATCTGCGCCAACTGCAAATCGCGGAGGCGCTCTGGAATCGGCTTGTTCGAAAGCCCGTAGAGTTGACTCATCACGTCGGCTGTCGCCTGATCGGGCACCGGCCATAGCGAGCTAATTACCGTGCGCGCTCCTGCCATCTGGAATGCACGGCGCAGTCCGTACACACCTTCACCGGCCTTCACTTCTCCCAGACCGGTCTCGCAGGCCGAAAGCACGACCAGTTGCGTAGCTTGAAGATTCATGCCCGAAACCTCGAACGCCGTGAGTATTCCGTCGTCTATCCGAGCACTGTCTGCTCCTTCGCCGTGAAGATTCGCACCGGCAAAAAGCAACCCCGACATAAGAAGGGGATTCTCCCCGACAAAGCCGGATTCCTCGTCGAGTCGCCCGCCCGAGACTTCCGGTTGACAGGCGCCTTCAAGAAAATACCCATGCGTCGCCAGGTGAATCACTCGCCTGCCGGGAGCCCCCGACTTGAAGTTGTCCTCGCTTGCTTGAGCGCCATAGTAAACGGCAACCGGTTCCTCGCTCGATTTTTCCCACTGGGAGACAATTCGCTGCACTTCCGAACGAGTTCCCGGTAGCGGGTCTGCTGTAGATTCGCTTAGCGTACCGCAACTGGAACGAATGCTTCGCATGGCATAGGACGTTGCCGCCGTGTCGCCGGATTGCAGTGCAAACGAACTGGAGACGCGAGACGCCGGAAGTGCGTCAAAGTCAGGATCTGCCATCGCCAGTAGACCTCGAGAAGCTTCAGGCATTTCCTGGAGCCGAATGAGGTCGCGTCCGGCGGACAGATAGTGAATCGTGAATCTCTCAGTGAGATACTTGCCAGAGGGATCAGGTAGTCCGGCAAATGAGACCATAGTCAGAGCGTCATCCGGAGAAATAAATACCTCTTGATTACTGCGCGTCTGATTCTCGATCGGTCGCCAGATCTTGTCGTAGAGCTGCGTACTGACTTGGCGATAGTCTTCAAGATCGACTACCGTGGGCAATCGATTGGCTCTTGATACGAGCAGCATGTGCTCGCGATAACGGCGAACCAAAGATTCAATCTCTGCCGCTTGCCCAAGATCGGTAATGACCGGCTCTCTTTTGGGCGCAAAAACGACCGCAAGATAACGCGGTGTAGAACTATCGGGCTTCAATTGGAGATAATTGTATTTGACGTATTCAACCAACATCGACTTCTCCGGCAAGAGCGAAAGCAATTCCGCGGCTGTAACCTCCCGGTTTGACTTGAATTTTTGGAAACTGCTGCTCTCCCGAGCAAGATCGGATTCAAGGCGCTTATTCAAGACAGAAAGCGAGTCGAGTTTGTGACGGTAAGTCCCGCTTGTGTCATACTCATCGGGCCCGGAAACATACAGCTTGGAAAGTAGGAATTGATTTGTACGGACTGAATCAGCGAGAGCAAGTGTAGTGGAGTCTGTCTCGGTCACCAGTGCTTTTCGCCGTTCAAATATCATGTCCGATACCTGCCCCTTTGTCATCACTGCTATTTCAGCCGCTTGCGCTGCTTCAGAATGTCCGGCCTTAACGAAATCGTGATAAGTGGAAAGGAAGTTATCCGCAGAAGTGCGCATACTTCTCGAGTACTTCAAGGCGTCCTTTTCGGTGAGGACATAGGCGTTGTCCTGAAAATGCTTCAGGCGAGTTTTCAGCGCCGTTGCGCTCTCCTGGAATGAAAGCGCTATCTTCCCCTCGACACGATGGAGCTTAGACAAAGATTCCAGAGTCGCCGCCACGTCCGGGTGTGCCGGCCCCTGAGCCTTTTCCAAAATGGCCAGAGACCGTTGGTAAAGTGGCTCGGCTTCGGAGTACTTGCCCTGGTAATAATCCAGAGTCGCAATCTCTGTAAGGCAGTAGGCGACATTGGGGTGCCCCGGTCCCAGAGCTTTCTCCCTTATTTTCAGCGATCGCTGATAAAGAGGTTCGGCTTCGGCATACTTGCCTTGCTTTGCCAGAAGACTCGCGATGTTATAAAGACCTGTGCCAACTTCATAGTGTTCCGGACCCAGAGTCTTCTCCTCTATGGCTAGAGCCCGTTGCATTAAGGATTCGGCCTCCGGATACTTGCGTTGCTCGCCCAAAAGGACGCCAAGCATATTGAGGCAATTTGCCACGCGCGGGTCATCAGGTCCGACGGCTTTTTCCCAGATTGCCAGTGCTCGCTGTGAGACAAGTGTGGCCTCGTCGTATCTCCCCTGTGACCATTGAAGCATGGAAAGGTTAGCGAGACTGTAAGCAACGTCAGGGTGTTCAGGTCCCTGCGCTTTTTCGTTGATCGCCAGCGCACGACGGAAATGTTTTTCCGCCGTAGCGTATTCACCTTCATAATAGCATAACAAACCGAGGTTATTAAGGGTCTCGGCTACCTTAGGGTTTCCCTGACCCAAAGTCTTTTCTCTGATTGCAAGCGAGCGCTGCAAGAGCGGTTCCGCTTCGGCATACTTGCCTTGCGCCCCATAGAGACTGGCAAGGTTGTTGAAACTCTGAGCTACGTTTGGGTGTTCCGGTCCCAACGCCTTTTCCCAAATCGCTCGTGATCTCTTGAAGAGCGGCTCGGCCTCGGCATATCTACCCTGGTTAAAGCAGAGAATTCCAATGTTGTTGAGGGTTGATCCGATATCCGGATGCTCCGGCCCCAGTGCCTTCTCCCTGATTGCCAGAGCCCGCCGGAAAAGCAACTCGGCATCGCCGAGCTTCCCCTGATACCAGGATAGGACGGCAAGGTCGTTAAGACTCTGCCCCACGTCCGCATTGTCCTCTCCGAGAGCTTTTTCCCTGATGTCCAAAGCTCGCTTGAGAAGGGGTCCGGCGTCAGCGTAGCGGCCTTGCGTCATATAGAGGATACCAAGACCGCTCACGGCTGTAGCCACGTCGGGATGATCCTTGCCGAGAATTTCCTCTCTTATTGTTAGAGCTTGGTGGTAGAGTGAATCGGCCTGCCCAAAGGATCTCTTCGTGTAGTTGTATGTACCGAGCCGGTAAAGCACTCGCGCCGTCGCCGTGTCGTTGCCACCGAATTGACTCTGCGTCTTCTCAAGGGCGAGCCTACCTATGACTATCGCCGAATCCTGACTCTGAGCCTTGGAGAGCGAGTCGGCACGACTCAATAGATCCTGCCAGGATTCAGCCGATGCCGGCACATAAACGACTAGTATCACTAATGCAGTAACGAGTGCAGACAACCTTGGCAATCTCATGCTTCCTCCTTTTATCTCCCAACTACCGATTCAAACTTTGAATCATGTTACTTGGTACGACTTTCTCACGACGCAATTAGCGTCGCTCAATTAGTCATGTGTCTAAAACCTAACTTCATAGACCAATAAATCCCCTACCTCATAAATTGTCAAGGGTAAAGAGCAACAAGTGCCTTCTGCCGTGCCGGATCTCCGTAGACCGCGAACAAAATCTGCCCCTCGCAAAATAACCGGACCTTCTTCGACAACTTTTCGATGCTCTGTCTGTATTTGGAGCAACTGTTTTGGCGACACGACGTGAACGGGAAATTCGAGGCGGCAAGTGCCAACTCCTCGATCGAGGTCCACGAGCATTCATCGTGGCAACAGTCGGATTCGCGCCCGTGGCCAATTGTCTGGCGATACGACGCCGGTTGAAATGGGATGAGCTCCTAATAGGACTATAGACTCAACATGAACTTGTTATGCGCTCCAAACATCACGAAAGAAAGCGAAACAGAAGCTGCGCCCAGCTTAGGACGCCATTGTAATCTGCAACTGCATTTTGAGCATAAGGAGGGCTTTGCTCGAATAGGCGCCGCAGGAAGGAGACAACACCCTGCTTCTCCTTCCTGCTGTTGCCGAAACGGCCGCGCACCATCCGCTACAGATATTCCAGTTCACAGTTTCCGCTTGACAAACCGGACTAGGTTGATTATATATACACATATTATCCATGAGATATGGAAGCCAGCAGTCCTTAGAGCTTCAACAAGGGCTGCCCTGATTCCATTTGACTATCAGACGCGCTGAAGGGGGACGAATCTTGACGACCAACATACTTGCCGTATGCAATGTCGCCATTCTGTATTTCCCGACATTACCGCTGGAGGCGTCGGAATGGCCATCTGAAAACCGCGCCCGCGATCGGGATTCGCTTTATCCATCTGTTGTCTGCGCTGCAGGCCTCGATGCCGGTGGAACATCAGAATTGACATACACTTTCGGAAGCTCCTTTCCTTTTCCATACAACGTTGCAATCCGTGCCCACAACGGCGATGGACACCTATCCATCGCCGTTTACTGCGGAAGAGCGAACTCCTCCACTTCAATATGTCGAGCAGATTCAATACGATTTGTCATCCCCTCTATTTCAGAACACAACAGAACGTCCCATCCATATTCAGCAGGAGAACAACATGTTTAGAACAAACGTCCTGGTCCTTGTTGCAGCTTTGGTGCTTGCGCCGAGCATTCTAAACGCAGCGCATACAACTACGGGGCAGACGATGATAGCTCAGAAAGTTTCTCAGTTGCCACTGGCATTTACTCAGAATCAAGGCCAGTGGGATGACCATGTCTTGTTTCGCGTCAGTTCCGGCGGGGCGACGATGTGGTTCACTAAAGAAGGGGTGACCTACCAATTCACCCGACATGTTGAAAAGGACGTGACGGCAGGACATTCGTCTTCCTCAGGAGCAATCGATCCGCTTCCTCGTTTCTTGCCCGAAAGAGACTCGGTAGAACAGGTTGTGATTACGACCAAATTCGTCGGTGCAAAGGACAATCCCCAGATTGTCGCCGAAGGGTTGATGGGATACAAATGCAACTACTTCATTGGCAATGATCCATCAAGATGGCAAACGGACGTGCCCAACTATGAGTCAATCATGCTTAAGAACCTTTACCCGGGCATCGACCTAAAGTACGCCGGTAATGGCAGCGGCGAGGTGGCGTACGAGTTCATAGTCGCTCCCGGAGCGGACCTGGCGCAGGTCAAACTTGAATTCAAAGGTGCCGCTAAGACCTCCATTGATGCTTACGGCAATGCAGTCGTGACCACCAAATGGGGCGACATGGCTGCAGCGATCAAGTCTCCATCGGGCGGTGTCTTGTCCGGCATTGCCGGTTTCTCGCAGTTGTCAGATAGGACGATTGGACTCAGATCGGTTGGTTCTGGCCGGCAAGTGCAGGGTGCGCTCGCCGTGCAATTGGCTTACAGCACTTACCTCGGTGGTAGCCCTTGGGACGATCATGCAAGCGATATCGCGATCGACGCGGGCGGCAATCCCTATGTAATCGGCTATACTTCTAGCTCCAACTTCCCGACTCAAAATCCGTATGACGCCAGCAACAATGGTTCTTTTGATGTCTTTGTGACCAAGCTCTCCAGTTCCGGCAACAGCCTGATCTACAGCACCTATCTCGGCGGGAACAACTTCGACTGGGGATTAGCCATCGCAGTCGATGGCAGCGGCAATGCCTATGTGACGGGCTCGACCATCTCTCCCGACTTTCCAATTCAGAATCCCTATCAGACTCAGCCAATGACAGGCGACTATTACTATGAAAATGTCTTTGTAACCAAGCTCTCCAATTCCGGCAACAGCTTGATCTACAGCACCTATCTCGGTGGAGAAAAACGCGATTATGGAAACGGCATCGCGATTGATGGGAGCGGCTATGCCTATGTAACGGGCAGTACCGCATCCTCCAACTTCCCGACTCAAAATCCCTACCAGCTTTATCAGGGTCCAACTGACGTTTGGGATGTGTTTGTGACCAAACTCTCTAGTTCAGGTAACAGTTTGATCTATAGCACGTACCTCGGAGGAGGATCTTTTGACGCAGGACACTCCGTTGCAGTTGATCACAACGGTAATGCCTATGTGACGGGCTATACCCAATCATCCAACTTCCCGACTTTGAATCCTTTTCAAGCGACGCTTCTAGGAGGCTCGGATGCATTTGTAACCAAGCTCTCTAGCGCCGGCAATAGTCTGGCCTACAGTACCTACCTGGGAGGAAGCAGTGATGACAATCTAACAGGCAAGGGACACATTGTCGTCGATGGTGCCGGCAGTGCCTACATAACGGGCTATACAATGTCGGTAAACTTCCCAACCTCAAATCCTTTTCAGAGCATACACGGAGGCGGCTATTACGGTGATGCTTTCGTGGCCAAGCTTTCCAGTTCTGGCAACGGCCTGATCTATAGCACGTACCTCGGCGGGGGAGGAGAAGATTATGGATTTGGCATAGCTATCGATGGTGAAGGCAATGCCTATGTGACCGGCTCTACTCAGTCTGTCGACTTCCCGACTCTGATCCCCTATCAGTCAACGAATCTGGGAGGATACTATGGCGGGGATGTCTTTGTAGCCAAGTTCGCTGCAACAGGCAACAACCTGATTTACAGTACTTATCTGGGCGGAACGGGCGACGATGGAGGATATGGCATCGCAGTCGATGGCAGTAGTAATGCCTATGTGGCGGGCTTCACTCAATCCACCAACTTCCCGACTTTGAATCCCTATCAGACGATGCAGGGTGGCGGAGACGCCTTTGTGACCAAGCTATTTTTGCCACCCTCCTACGTGTGCGGTGACGCCAATGCCGATGCCGCCGTCGACATCTCCGACGTCGTCTACCTTATCGCTTACATTTTTAGCGGAGGTCCAGCTCCAAATCCAGAGGCAGCTGGTGACGCCAATTGCGATCTGGCAGTAGATATCTCTGATGCCGTGTATCTCATCGCATACATCTTTGCGGGTGGGCCTGCACCGTGCGCAGGCTGCAAATGAAACATCTCACGACAGGAAGAAATCACATGTCTAAGTTGATAACGCTGATGCTGATGACGGGATTGAGCCTGCTGGCAATTCAGGCCAATACCACAGCAAAGTCACTTGAGAAAAGTGCGATTCATCAAGCTGACGACAAGGGAAACATCGTCGCGAAAATGCACCAGATGCCCTTGGCATTTACTCAGAATCAAGGTCAGTGGGACGATCACGTGCTGTTCCGTGCCAACGCCGGTGGGGCAACCATGTGGTTCACACCCAATGGCGCTTACTATCAGTTTACGAGGCGTATCCCGAAGGCGGATGCAGCAGGCACGGGAACTGACGCGATGGCTGACCAGATGCGACTGCCTGAACATGAACGGGACAGCATCGAGACCATGATGATCAAAGCCAGCTTCGTCGGGTGCAACCCCTGAATCCGCAACTTGTCGGTGATAATCTGCTTGAATACAAGTGCGACTACTTCCTCGGTAATGACCAATCGAAATGGCGAACGGATGTTTCCAACTACACGTCGGTTACCTACCAAGAGGTTTATCCGGGGATTGACTTGAAGTACTACGGTGACGGTCGCCAGATGGAGTATGATTTCATCGTACCGCCGGGAGCTGATTACTCGCAGATCAGAATTCAGTACGAAGGGGACAAATCGCTGACGGTAAACGGCAAACGGTGATCTGGTGATCGAGACGGCCTGGGGGACTGTTACCGAGAAGGCGCCGGTAGTCTATCAGATGGACGGAGCGAAGACGACGGCGATTTCGGGCGCGTATCGAGTCGCGGATAGCCACAGTTTTGGCTTCACTCTCGGGGCTGAGTATGATCGATCGCTTCCGGTGGTGATCGACCCGGTGCTATCCTACAGCACCTACCTCGGAGGTAGTAGTTATGATTATGGCAACGGCATCGCAGTAGATGGGCTTGGTAACGCATACGTTACGGGAATCACCTTTTCCGCCGATTTCCCTACCGTTACTCCTTTTGACGCCAGCTGGAATGGAAATTACGACGTCTTCGTGACGAAAATGAATCCGGGCGGCGATAATCTGGTTTACAGCAGTTATTTCGGTGGCAGCGGTAGTGATCAGGGCAAGGGCATCGCAGTGGATGGGGCGGGAAGCGCTTACGTGACGGGAATTACTTTTTCATCCGATTTCCCTACAGCTTCACCTCTTGACGGTAGTTTGACTGGTAATTATGACGCCTTTGTGATGAAACTAAGTCCGAGTGGCAATGCCTTGGTCTACAGTACTTATCTCGGTGGCAGTAGTACTGACGATGGCTGGGGCATCGCGGTGGATGGTACGGGGAGCGCCTACGTGACGGGACAGACCTTCTCATCCGATTTTCCAACCGTTACTCCCTTTGACGGCAGCTACAATGGCGGCCAGGACGCCTTCGTAACAAAATTTAGCCCGGTTGGCAGCAGCCTGGTCTACAGCAGTTATCTCGGCGGCAGTAGTAGTGAAGTGGGCGAGGGCATAGCGGTGGATGGTGCGGGGAGCGCGTACGTTACGGGATTGACCTCTTCATCCGATTTCCCGACCGTCACCCCTTTTGACGGTACCATTGAGGGAGTGTATGACGCTTTTGTGACGAAGGTGAGTCCGGGCGGCAATAGCCTGGTCTACAGCAGTTATCTGGGTGGCAGTGGTGATGATGGTGGCGCGGGCATCGCGGTGGACGGGACGGGGAGTGCGTACGTTACGGGAAAGACCGTTTCTCCCAATTTCCCGACCGCTAATCCCTTTGCCGGCAGCTTGAATGGATATTATGACGCTTTTGTGACAAAGCTGAGTCCCGCCGGCAATAGCCTCGTCTACAGCAGCTATCTTGGCGGTATTAATGGTGACGCTGGCAAGGGAATCGCGGTAGATGGGGTGGGGAGCGCTTACGTGACGGGAGAGACTAGTTCTTCCAATTTTCCTACCGCTACTCCTTTTGACGGCAGCTGGAATGGTAATTATGATGCCTTTGTTACGAAACTGAGTGCGGCCGGAAATATCCTGGTCTATAGCAGTTACCTGGGGGGCAGCAATGAGGAGAGAGCCTCTGGCATCGCAGTGGACGTGGTGGGGAGCGCGTACGTGACAGGATATACGCAGTCTTCCGATTTCCCAACCGCTACTCCTTTTGACGGCAGTTGGAATGGTGCTCAAGACGCCTTCGTGGCCAAAGTGACCTTCTGTGAAAACGATTTTGATTGCGACGGAGTGGTTGATGGATCAGATAACTGTCCGAGTGTTGCCAATGCTGCTCAGCAAGACGCTGACGGCGATGGTGTAGGTGATGCGTGTGACAACTGCCCAATCAATGCGAATCCAATCCAGACAGATTCTGATGGCGATGGCATAGGTGACGCCTGTGACAATTGCATTGTAGTAGCGAATCCTCTACAAACAGATACAGACGCGGACGGTATAGGCGATGTCTGCGACAACTGCCCGACTGTCGCCAATCCCTCTCAAGTCGACAGTAATCACAACGGCATCGGCGATGCCTGCGACTACGTTTGCGGTGACGCTGACGGAGGCGGGAGTATTGACATTTCCGACGCGGTCCACCTGATCGCCTACATCTTCTCGGGAGGCCCAGCCCCGGTTCCGCTTCTCGCAGGTGATGCCAACTGTGACGTGTCGATCGACATCTCAGACGCGGTGTATCTCATCGGCTACATTTTCTCCGGCGGACCCGCACCGTGCGCCGCCTGCAAATAAGAGGACAACGCTGGGCATTTCAGAAGTACATGTACTGGTCGTTTCGATCACAGTACCATCCATTTAAGAATAGGAAACCAGGAACCCAATCACCAGGAGACAACTATGCGTTTTAATTCACCTATCATCATGGCATTACTACTGGCGATGCTGGCAGCGAGTGTATTCGCGGCCCCGCCCACGATGATAAACTACCAGGGGACTCTCATGACAAGCGGAGGAACGCCCGTTACGGACGGTTCTTATTCGGTGGTCTTCTCAATATACAACGTTGCCGCAGGTGGTACTGCGATCTGGACGGAAACCCAGTCTGTGACTACCTCCAATGGTCTCTTTACGGTTGACCTGGGATCGATCACGCCAATTACGAATGCAAGCTTTGAAAGCTCCGTTACCTATCTCGGAATCAAGATTGGTACTGATCCCGAAATCGTTCCCCGGACTCGGCTTGTGACTGCTCCGTATGCATTCCGGATCAGCACACTTGACGGTTCCACTGGCGGCGCAATCGGAGGCAACATCGAGCTAGACACATCCGGCGTAACGTCGGGCAACATCCTGAAAGGTGGATTTCTTTTCATTCACAATTTCGGCACCGGAAATACTTTCATCGGCACGAATGCCGGCAACGTGACGACGATGACCGGGAGTTACAACACGGGCACGGGTTCTGGTACGCTCAGTAATAACACTTCCGGAATCAGCAACACCGCCGATGGCAGCTCCGCACTATGGTCCAATACTACCGGCAACCTGAACACAGCTATCGGAGGCAGCGCACTTTCCAGTAACACGACCGGTTCTGGGAACACCGCAACCGGGTCTGTAGCCCTAGGATTAAATTCGACCGGTTCTTCCAACACGGCCAACGGGACACGAGCGCTCCAAAGCAACACCGAAGGCAACTTCAACACTGCCAGTGGCACCTGGGCACTGTACTCCAATACTACCGGAGGTTCGAACACTGCCACCGGAGGAGGTGCACTTTACTACAATACTACCGGCGACCGCAACACTGCAACCGGGGACAGTTCTCTTTACAACAACACAACCGGTACATTTAATACCGCTAGTGGTCACCTTGCACTTTTCCACAACACTACCGGCAGCTACAATACCGCTAACGGGACCAATTCTCTCTTTGGAAACACGACGGGCAATTACAACACCGCAACCGGGGATAGCGCGCTCCTAAACAATACTTCGGGCTACAAGAATACCGCCAGCGGAAGGGGTGCCCTCTCCGGTAACACCACCGGTAACAACAATACTGCAAGTGGGGTCGATGCACTCCTACGCAACACCACTGGTAATCAAAATACTGCTAACGGCAGCGGAGCGCTCTACAGCAACACGACTGGCAGCTACAACTCTGCCAGCGGATTGAGTGCGCTCCAGAGCAATACCAGCGGTAGCGGTAACACGGCCACCGGACTAAGCGCGCTTGGGAGCAACACTGACGGTGTAGGCAACACCGCCATTGGGATGTATGCACTTGATCTCAATACGTCCGGTAGCGGTAACACGGCGTTAGGATACGCAGCGAATGTTACCTCCGGCCTGCTGACTAACGCCACGGCTATCGGCAATGGAGCAGTCGTCAATACCAGCAACAAGATTCGTCTGGGCAACTCATCCGTCACAGTCATCGAAGGCCAAGTCGCATATACCTACACCTCGGACAGAAATCAAAAGGAGAACTTCGCGCCTGTAGACGGTGATGAAGTTCTCAGAAAGATTCAAAGCATGAATCTCACTAGCTGGAACTACAAAGGCCAGGACCCGCAGAGGTTCCGCCATTACGGCCCGGTTGCCCAGGACTTCTTTGCAGCCTTTGGGCAGGACGGTGTCGGCACCAGCGGAACGCCGACAACCATCAACTCCGGTGATATGGCGGGGATAATGATGATCGCTATCCAAACCCTGGAAAAAGAAAAGGAACAGTTGAAAGGTAATGTTGAGACAGTGAAATGTGAAAACGATCGGCTGAAGGCGGCGATAATGGCTCTCCAGGCTGAGATGGCGGCGCTAAAACACGATCTAGGAAAGTAGGTGGACCTAATGAATAAAATAAAGTACTTCCCGCTGTTGATTGCCACCTTGTCTTTGCTGGGTCTAACCAACGCCTTTGGCTCTGACGTCAGGACGTCGGATGCAACCAAGTCAAATGAAATAAACGGCACTGGACAAACAGCACCACCCGCATCGAATTCTCCGCGGACCGGAGAGCGAATCAAGTGGCAGGTCGTATCGGCCGGCGGCAATCATGGATCCTCGACACATTTTGCTCTAACAGGAACTGCGGGCCAAACGGTAGTCGGTCGCGGGACTTCGACGAACTACGGCGTCAGCCAGGGGTACTGGCAGGCCTTCAAGACATATGTGTGCGGCGACGCCAGTGGGGACGGCTCGGTCGACATCTCAGACGCTGTTCATCTGATTCAATACATTTTCGCCGGCGGTCCCGCTCCGAATCCGCTGGCCGCCGGGGACGCCAATTGCGATCTGGCAGTTGATATCTCAGATGCCGTGTATGTGATCCAGTATATCTTCAGTGGTGGTCCGGCGCCTTGTGCGAGCTGCAAGTGAATCCCTGATGCTGCTACCCCTCTGAAGTCGATCTAACTCCGGACAGGACAGGGAGTCCTTACTAACTCCCTGATTCGACTCAGCTCCGGCGAACCCGGAGCAAGCCCATATACAGCTGTGGTGACCAAAGGAATGATCACTTGGGGTGCTATACTCCCCTACCACCAGAGCAACGATACGTTGCGAAAGTTCTATGGGGGGTTCAGTGCAGCCTCAAGACATCAGGGTGACAGTAGCTAACGCAAAAAGCGATTGACAATTTTTCCAACTTGGATTATACTGTCTGTGATATAATTATCTCGATTACTTAGGAGGCAGTATGCACCGCTGCGGAATAGTCTTCTTGACGGCTCTAATTCTATGCGCTCAAATAGTTTGGGGCGCTCCCGCAAAACCCATAAAACCAACTGTGACACCTCGGGCTCTCATTATTGATGCGGTGCACAGGATAAACATCAATTCGCTCGATATGTTTGTCAGTAATTTCGGGAATTTTGCGTACGACAAGACCGCATCTATGGGGCGGAATGACGGTCTTTATTATCCCAGAGGAACCAATCTTCACTGCATTTATGGCGCTGGGATTTGGATTGGTGCAAAGATCGGAGGGCAGACCCGAGTTACGCTAGCCGAATATACGTCGGAATACACGCCGGGACCAATGCAGAACGGCACATACATACCCGACCAACCCGCTTTCAAAGTCTATGAGATCAACCGTGGCGACAATTCAGAAAGCAATTCCGATTGGGCAAATTGGCCGGTTGACCAGGGAGCCCCACTCGATTCGACCGGCAATCCTTTAGTTCTTGGCGATCAAATGACTTGGTCGGTTTGTAATGACGCTGATCCGTCAAAGCATACCAATGCCGCAGGTTCAACGGTGCCGCTTGGTGTCGAGATACGGCAGTCTTCGTATGCGTTTGCGCGGGCCGGCGCTCTGGGCAACGTAATCTACATGAATTTCAAGATCTTCAATAAGGGCGGCAATTTGCTTGACAGCACTTTTGTGTCCTTCTGGTTCGACCCTGATCTGGGCGAGGCCAGCGACGACTTGGTCGGCTGTGATTCGGCAAACTTGCTCGGGTACTGTTACAATTCCGGAGCTGACAATCTCTATGGTATCGCGCCGCCGGCGGTGGGTCTCATGTTCCTGCAAGGTCCGATGGTACCCGGAGGCGCAGGAGATACGGCGGCATTCTTCGGACGAAAGTATCCAGGCCACCGCAATCTCTCCATGACATCATTCAATCGCTATGTTAACGGCACTGATCCTGATAATCCGACTGCGACCTATAACTATATGAAGGGGCTAAATCGCGACGGGTCAACTGTAATAAATCCGATGAACGGGCAGCCGACAAAGTTCGTTGCGTCGGGCGATCCGGTAACAGTTACCGGTTGGCTGGACGGAACTCCTGCCGACAAGAGAATGATGCTTAATGCGGGGCCATTCACGATGATGCCGGGTGATTCGCAAGAAGTAGTGGTCGCGGTACTTGTCGGACAAGGACAAGACCCTATTGGTTCCGTTAGTGTTTTGAAACAAAACGCGGAGTTCGTTCGAGAGCTGTACGGTTCTTCTGACATCAACAGTACAATGCCCTCGCCTTCTGTTTATCTCAGACCGGGCAACGGCTCGGTTGACATTGTCTGGGGATCGGAACCGGTTGGATATGTTAATGATTTCCCCTTTGGCGTGGTCAGATTTGAATTCGAGGGATTCAATCTCTTTCAAGGGGAGACGATTAACGGACCCTGGCACAAGTTTGCCACCTACGATCTGGTCAACGACGTGGCCCTGATATACAAAGATGTTTACGACCCCGAACACGGCGGCTATGAACGAGTGATCGTGCAGAGCGGGTCGAACTCCGGCATTCGCTTTGACAAGACTGTCGCCGCCAGCCAAATTGACGGAGCTCCACTCGTCAACGGCCAACCATACTTCTTTGCAGTGACGGCATATTCGTACGACCACCTGAATATCACTCCCTTGCTCGACTAAATTCGGCTATCTGTTGGGTCACCTGACCGAGACGAATGGAAACTCCTATCATCGCCTATGAGGTTACTCCCGAAGCGAATCCGGGATTGGTTTCTGACACAGCGGTGCACGTCGCAGGTAACAGTGAGGGCATGGTAGTTATCGAATACCTAGACCCGAATCAGATTACCGGACATGATTACGAAGTCAATTTCAATTTTGATCGATCCTGGAACTTACGCGATCTGACGAGCGGAATGTTCTGTTTCTCCTTCCAGACGCATCAGGAAAACGATTTCAACTTCCCCGTATCCGACGGTATGATGGTGCGGACGATAAGCCCTGCGCCCGGAATTAAGGACTGGGTTTGGGAAGGCGGCACCAGGTGGATGACGGGCTGCAATTTTGGTGCCACGTTGTTTTACGGTGGCCTTTTCACGGGTCCGGACTTCTTTGGGTCGAATATAACTCCTGACGACTATGTCGACGTCGAGGTTCGTTTCTCAAGAACGAATACTCAAAGGGCCTACGACTATCTGCGTGGTGGATACCCCAACTATGGATACATCGGCTACTTCAACTGTCCGTTCACAATTTGGGATGTGTCTGCGAATCCCCCACGGCAATTAAACGCCGCATTCGTAGAGAACAATGGCCAACTCACGTTCGATTCTACGTGGTTCCCCGGAGTATCTGGTGTCGCATCGCGCGAGTATTTGTTCATATTCAACTCAACCTACTCTGCCAGTCCCGACGAATTCTATACCAGTAAAATACCGAATAATGATGCCTACGATATGGACATTCTCTATGTCGTGACACCGGAGTTAAGAGGTGGGACAGACCCGAATACTGATTTTCAAGAGGGCCAGAAATTCATCATTCGGGCTACCAAACCAAACACGGCGGCTGACATCTTCCGCTTTCATGCCGGCCCGATCATCGGCGACATGGACGGCTCGGGATCGATCGATATTGCGGACGTCGTGTTCTTCATCGTGTACATGTTCGCCGACGGCCCGGCGCCGACGCCACTGAGCACAGCGGACACGAACTGTGATGGAGACATAAATATCGCTGACGCCGTGTACATGATTAATTACATCTTCAGCGACGGCGGAGCACCCGGAGCAGACTGTAAGTAGCCGGACTATATTGAGATTCGGTAGGCGGCGGTTCTCCCTGAACCGCCGTTTGTTTTCGAATCTTTCTTAACCCTTGTAGGTAACGATTCTTCCCCACAGATTCTTTGTTCCCCAGAGGCCGGAGCGCAAGCATTCGAGTTGCACGATCTGGCTGTGATCGACAAAGAGATTCACCTCCGGACCATAATTCTTGATGTACCAGGCAAACACTTCCGGATCGGCGGCCTCAAACATCGGCTTTTCCAAACCCAACTCATTGATGATCCGCGCCACAACATCGGTGCGCCAGGTCGTGACGTTCTCGGTGATGCCCTCAGATTCGATCATGATCTGGTAGGCGCCAGCAGCAATGAATTTCTTGGCAAGCTGGATCGCCCAACCGACATCGCGAGTGCCCTCGGCCGCTAATTCCGCCTCAGCCGTCGCACCACCCGCACCGAACTGAATGCCAACTTCCGGTTTCGCCTTGAGGCCAGCGTCCTGAACCTTCTCAATCAGCCGCAGCCAATCGTCCGAGGGCATGGTTATGAAGCCACTGGAAATCTCGATGACGTCAAATCCAAGTGACTTGCATTCCTCGATGTATTTCGCGACGGCGTCCTGTCCGTACGTGAGGATGCGCTCGATAAATCCACCGGTCGAGACCTTGACATCGTATGCGTGGCAAAGCTCGTTCAATTCCTTGACCACTTTTCGGGGCATTAGACTGAAAGACCCGCCGGCAAATTTGAGAGTGTCAATGTAGGCGCCCATCGTTTCCAACACGTCCTGCAAGTATCGCTTGCCCATGACCGTGTAATACGGGCCGCGAATCTCGGTGATGCCGCGTACGCGAGGCTTGGGCGGGCGATCATTGAATTTAAGAAATGGAAAGGCGCGCTCATTTTCATTT
Organism: uncultured bacterium; assembly: GCA_963726455.1. Lineage (GTDB taxonomy): Bacteria > Zixibacteria > MSB-5A5 > CAIYYT01 > CAIYYT01 > CAIYYT01. The sequence continues at coordinate 426,387 of CAVSCK010000004.1, read as the reverse complement.
GGCTGCGACATATTACGTCTCCTTTTGATCAGTCTAGGTGCGGGAGGTTTCGGCTTGTCCGATGCTCCCCCGCTGAGTGATGGAAGCCAGCGACTCCATTAGGGTCGCGACAGAATAATTCTCGATGTCAGCGACGGTCGCGATGATACGGTCTTGAAGTGATTCATCAGCATATGGGGCGACCAATCGTCTAAACTTCTCGACGACCGTGTTCCATCCTATCGGCCGGGTGTTAAACCCCTCGTAATCGCTCTTTTCAATCGTAAACACGCGCCCACCCGTCAAGTGAATGGTAATGCGACACGGCATCTCATTCGGGAAACGCCGGCTGTATTCCGGTACCGGCCGCACGTTTATCTTCCTAAGCAGATCTTGCACGTCAGACCGAACAATACGACTTGGCAAGTACTGACGCGGCATAACTTCGCTGTCCAGCAGCGCAACTGTCACCATGTATGGCAAACTATGATCGGCCTGCTCCTTCGTGTGTACCGTCTTCTTGTCACCCTCTTCCCCGCCACCGATAATATTGAACGCGACGTCGAACACTCCGACATCAACGGTCTCGATATCCTTGGGGTCGAACGCATGACGCTGCTTCAATTCCAGCACTCCCTCGAGCACTGACTGCGAATGAATCTCGGCATTGTATTTCTTGACAATCGTACGCAAGATCAGGGCGAAATCGTCCCGCGACCATTCATGTTCGAAACGCCCAGCGATGGAATCCATGAAACCCTTGTTGCCCTCGAATACTTCAGGCGGACCGGTGATACCATACTTTGCCAGAAAGGCGGCGTGCATGGCTCCAAGAACGGTGTTGGGATATGCCAGGCCTTTCCAATGTGACAGCGGGCCGGTGCGCGTGACACGCAAAGCATTGTTTGCTGTACCACTGATGGCGATGGCATTTGCGGTTTTCGTGGCATCAAGCCGAAGTGCCTTGGCAATACCGGCGGCAGCAGCGTAGGCGCCCTGCACCGTGTGATCAAATCCTTTCGCTCGTACCGGAGCAATTTCGCTGAGACGGCACTGAACGGCATAAGCAATCGCGAGGGCGGTCAATAGATCGCTTCCATTCCCGTCGGCATATTCGGTGGCAGCGAGAATTCCGCCCAGATTGTCGCTGGGGTGGCAGGTTTCGTCCGGCGCGAGAAATGAATCGTTGAAGTCGATGTATCGTACCAACGCGCTATTGTAGAATGCGGCGCGATCAGGAGCTGTCTTGCCCCCGCCAATCAGAGCGCACAAAGGCGAACCGCCAAACTCGTCAATTTCAGCTCGAATCAGGCGGATCGGCTCGCCGTCAAGTGCAGCGATTGCACAACCGAGAGAGTCGAGGATCCTAATTTTCAGGGTCTGGCGCACGTTCGACGGCAGGTCGGCATACGTTGTCTCCGCTACAAATGCGGCCAGTCGTTCAACAATCGTCATATTCGCAAAGCACTCCTATGGGTATAAACAGAGGCAAAGATGTATAGGTTCCTGCTATTATTATACGGTGCCGGCGCCGGTGACGTAGGTATATAAGTGAGTCGGATCGCCGGTTCACGAAATGATGTGGCCTAAGGTTTTATCAACTCCATAGCTCTGGTTGGGTACAATTAAGTAAAGTCGGAGGTAGATTATGGCGAGAATCGAGACTATTACGGCGCGACTATTGCTCGCCGCCGTTCCAATTGTGCTGGTGATCCTGGCAGCCAATTTCATCGGCTGCGCCGCAAGCAGCACCTATTCAGATTCAAACATGCAAGTTGACTACCGGTCACCGGATTTCGACTTCCTGTCCGAATATGGTGAATGGGTTGATGTTGAGCCGTTCGGAGAAGTCTGGCACCCGGATTACGATGCCGGTTGGGCGCCGTTCTATTACGGTCATTGGGAATTGTGCGATCGCGGCTGGACCTGGATGTCGTACGAGCCCTTTGGCTGGCTCGTGTATCACCACGGAAATTGGTGTTACCAAAACGATATTGGCTGGTTCTGGATTCCCGGTTACGAATGGGAGCCGGAGCGGGTCGAGTGGATATCTTATGATGAATTTGTCGGCTGGGCCCCCCTGCCACCAGAAGGGTATTCACTGCCGCAGGAATTTGAGGTTTACGACACGCATGTCTGGAACGTCGTGCATGTAAGTGACATCCTGCGGGAAGACATCTGGCGCTATCGTCTGGCCAATGCGAACGAGTTCGATCTCAAGACCGCTTCACACCAGTTTCCCGAGTTTCGGAACATCGAGCTTCAGACCGGGCGGACCATTACTCCGATCAAGATCAAATTCAAACCCGTAGGCGGCGGAAACAGCAAGGTGGAACGCATCGTCCCCGCCGACGTTGAGAAGGGTCGAATCCACAAGTATGGCGAGGTGGCCATTAAGGAAGCTTTCCAATCAAAAGCGGTGGTGAAAAACGCGAACAAGGACAAGTCCGGCAAGCCGGGGGACAAACAACCGGCTACGAAGGAATCGAAGGAGAAGAAGGGCCCTTCCGAAAAGAAGGAGAAGCCCGCAAAGAAGGGCGACAAAGACTAAGTGCGGCATAAATCAAACGGACGGATGGCAGGGAGTGACCATCCGTCCGGGAGTGGAAAGCGATAGAGGCGAGCGGGAATGTTACTTTACTGGGAAATATCCGACCAGCTTGACAATCTTTTGGCCATCGTCTGAAAGCACGTAATCGACCAGTTTCTTAATATCGCCACTGGGTTTTGAAGTCAGATACCAGAACAGGTAGCGTGAAAGAGGATATTGTCCTGACCTGATATTCTCCTCTGTCGGCAGATATGAGGTCAATTTATCGTCCTTCTTGATTTTACAGTCTTTCACGCCCTTGGCATAGGCGGCGCCGCCATACCCGATACCGTTGACGTCTCTGGCGACGGCATTAACAATCGCCGCGGTACCGGGCAGAGTCTGAGTCTGCGCCGCGAAATCCTCGCCCATGAGGACATTGTCCTTCAGGAATGAATAGGTGCCGGAGCTGTTTTCGCGACCGTAGAGAATAATCGTCGCATCCTTGCCACCCACTTCCTTCCAGTTGGTAACCTCACCTGTATAGATCGCCTTGACTTGCGCGAGCGTCAGTTCGGTGACAGGATTCTGCTCATTCAGGTAAACCGAAAGGCCGTCGCGCGCGATGGGAATTTCGACGCCGGGGCTGTTGAAGCGTTCTTTCAGCTTGTCAATTTCGCCCTGCTTGATTGGCCGTGAGGCCTCGCAGATATCGGTCGATCCGTTGATCAACGCGGCAATTCCTACGCCGGAACCACCGCCCGTGACCTGAATCACGAAATTGGGATTCTGGCTCATAAAGGTTTCCGCCCATCTTTGCCCCAACGGCAATATTGTGTCGGAACCCTTGATGGTGATGGTCGTCTTGGCGGCAGCTCTTACCGTGGCAAAGTTGGTCAGCAGCGAAGACAACTAGCGACGTTAAGACAGCAGCTACTAGTGTGATGTGTCTGTTCTTGTTCATCGATCTCTCCTTTATCTCTTCCTCTTGCGACTATATGCTGAATTGAAATTGCAGTGTGAAACGGTTGTCCGGGCGATCGTACGGCGATTTGGAGAACAGTGACCCGTCCTTTAACAAATGAGGTACGTCATAAGCTGCCGTAATTCTGACCCATGAATCCCAGAAATAATGAACCGCGAACGACATGGTTCCGGTGGCGTCGTCGCGTAACTGCGCCAGTTGTGCGGGGTTTGCCGCAGCATAATCTCCGTGGATGTTAGGATCCCAGAAATCGTAGCGAGCGGCCGCCGCGAACTTCTTGCGGATGCTCTGTGACAGCCAGACGTAGAATCCCTTCCCTGCTCCCTTCTTGTCGCTCGCCAGCTTGCTATAATCCTCGGCATAGTAGAACTCAGTACGTACGGCGCTGCTGCCGATCGGCAGAATGTCGAAGTACGCCTGCGCGTCGAGGCCGTAGCGCAGCTTGTTATACTCGGCAGGAGCCACGGCTGCCTTTGGAGGAGTAGTCTTGATTTCGCTCGGCTGCATGATACCATCGCCGTTGGCGTCGTACCAAGTCGTGGATCCGGCCACGGCTGCAGAGCCGGGGAGTGTTCTCTTGCCCCAATATCCCGAGGCGCCGAGATCTAGCCAGCCAAGCTTCGCCTTCACGCGGCCGATGATATCTTTCTGTTTGGTCGGGTCAAACCAGGTGAACGTGCCGTCGTTGATGCCGTAACCCTGGAACGCTCCCAGGTTGAATTGAAGATATTTTGGCAACGCCCAAATCAGGTTGATACCGCGATCGCGTTCGCCGTTAAACAACGTGTTTTCGGCTAGACTGCGTTCGGGGAAATCACGTTTGGAGGATGAGTATTCGATCTCGTAGCCGAAGGGATAATTCTGTTGCCCGACGGTCAGCGTGAAGTTCTGTCTGCCGATCTTCTTGTAGAGCTCGACGAATGCTTCTTTCAACGACACCGAGTTCTTGGAGGCGTCGAAGTAGATCACATACTTGCTGGACGAGCCCGGCTGAAATGTGAACTTGGCCCGGCCGCGCCGGATGTAAATGTTGCTATTTGAGTTGGGCGCCGTGCCGCCGGCGGTGCTGTCGATGTATTCATACCGTGCCTGAATGTATCCGCTCACCTTGAGATTCTTCAAAATGCCTACATCGGAATTCAATGTAGCCAGATTTGCGTCAACGCCCTCTAGTTTGTCGCGTAACGTCTGGAGACTGTCTCTCAAACTGTCGACCTGCGTTTGGGCGTTCACAGATTGGAAGCATACGATCATGGTTGCGAACATGACGGTCAGCAATTTTGTCCTCATTAATCTTCTCCGCAGTTGAATGCACTTACTTCTCCGTTCATCTCGCCATATAGAACGATTTCAGGCGTTAGCCGCGAATTGCACAAACGTTAGTTTTGTGTTAGGTGGATAAATACGGGTACGGACGCAGAACTGCGACCGTTACTTTGACTCGGCTGTCTGGCTTGTTAGCGCGTTCGTCAATCGCTCCAGTTTCCGGTAAAGACGCGATGCACGAGCAATCAATTCGTCTTTGGAGCCATTGTTGGGGATCACGAAGTCGGCCTTGCGGCGTTGTTTGTATTTGGGGATTTGTCGATGAATACGGTCGCGGATTTCCCTTTCCGTCAGGCCGCGTGTCACGACCCGTGCAAGCTGATTTGCGAGAGTGCTCTCGACTACTATGACGTAGTCCAACTCGCGTTCGAGGCGCCAATCGAAAATCAATGCCGCGTCGACGATTACCATCTTAGCAAGTCCGCGCGATTGCACCTTCCTGATGTCCGAGCGAAGTTCTTTCAGCAGCCAGGGATGCACAATCTTGTCAAGCAGCCGCGTCCTGGTCGGATCAGCGAATGCCAGTCGTCCCAGACGTTTTCGGTCAAGTTGGCCGGTCCGGTTGAGAATATCGTTTCCGAATGCTTTGACGAGTGACCTCAGAACTTGAGGGTGTTTGTTGACTGCGTCTTTGCCAAGCTGATCGCCGGAGAGAACAACGGCGCCGAGTCGACGAAACTCTTTCGCAACGACGCTCTTGCCGCAGCCAATCTGACCGGTGATTCCGACGGTGATCATCTCGGAGAAGCTACAGCCAAACTGAGTACTGCGCAACGAGACTGGTGCCTTCATCGCCCGCCTTGAGATACTCGTCCTGCTTCAGCGATCTCAAGAAACGCAGATTCATATCGGCGCTGTAAAGGTCTTTCTGGCGAAAACCATACTTTGTCGCAAGTTTCGCTGCCACAGTGAAATACTTGCGCGCATTAAAGTAATCCTTCAGATCGTAATAGGCCCGCGCCAAGTCGTTCAGGTTGTCTACGAGACTCGCTTGATTTCGCACTTTCTGCCACAGACCAAGGGCATCAGTGAACTTGGATACGGCTTCGCCTGCCGCGCCGCTGTCTCGGAGACTACGTCCATGAATCTGCATTGCATAGGCGCTGACCTCACTAGGTCCGGCTCCGGATAGGGCACTCTCAACCGACATTGCATAAAACTTGGCGGAGTCCTGGTTGCCGGAACGCTGGTAATAATCGGCCAAGCCAACCTTGCCGGCGCCCTCGAAGTAACTGTTGCTCGCACCGGCGCGGGCGACAATGTCCTCAAAGAAGAGCTTCCCCTGCTCCAGCTTCCCCTGCCGCAACAACGCATGTCCCGCACCCACTTCTGCCATGAGGATGTTGGCAGGATCGTTCACGACATTCGCGAGATCGACCGCCTGCTTGCCATACGTAACGGCTGAATCATACATGTCTTCTTGCCGATAGTAGGATGTCAACACGAGGGATGCCGCCAGCAGTGCGGCGGTATCGCCTTCCAGTTGGCCAAACCTGAGGGCCGTATATGCCTGCGCAACCGCCTGATTATAGTTTCCTTGTACGGCATATAGCTGTGCCAAACCTGCATGTGCTACAGCGAGCGTCGAGTCCCCTACCAGAACCTGCGCGGTCGCTCCCTGAGCGCGCGACAACGGGCCGCCCTGCGACAAATCCGCCCGAGATCTTGCCATAGTGATTTCGTCCCGAATCTTGGTGTCAGTTGGATCGGCGTTTTCCGCCTGATGATAGCTAACGACGGCGCGGTCGAAATAACCGAGCGCCATGTTTTTGCGGGCGTCTTTGAGATAGTCGCCTTTGGTCAGCGAAACGCTATGATGCTGAAGTAGAAGTACAACAACCGCGACGATGGCGACTGCCCCGGCAATGATTCCCGCCCAGAGGAATATCTTGTTGAAGGTTTCGCGATAGTGCCGGTAATAGCGTCCGAACGTCGGTTTTGGCCGGACCGGACGCTTCGCCTTCTCTTCCTGGCGCCGTTTACCTTTACGTGACATAGCAGTCGCTTACTTGCTTTCCAGCCAGTTGTCGCCGACGCCCATCTCGACCGTTATCGGGACCGTGAGCTTAACGCATCCTTCCATCTTATCGCGAACGATCTTCTTCACCTTCTCGACTTCGGATTCGTGCGTGTCAAATACCAGTTCATCATGTACCTGCAATATCATCTTCGAGGTCATTCCCCGCAACTGCTTATCGATCTCGATCATGGCAATTTTGATCATATCCGCCGCGGTGCCTTGAATCACCGTGTTGACCGCAGTCCGCTCGGCGAATTGACGCAGCCCGGTGTTCTTGGAGTTTATTTCCGGCAGATACCGGCGGCGCTCAAATAGCGTCGTGACATAACCCTGTCGGCGCGCCTCGGCGATCGTGTCGTCAATGAAGCTGCGAATCTTGGGGTAACGCTTGAAGTAGATGTCAATAAACTCCTTCGCTTCGGGCACTGTCATGTCTGACTGCTGTGAAAGCCCGTAAGCGGTGACACCATAAATGACCGCAAAGTTGGCGGTCTTGGCAACGCGCCGCATGGTGGGAGTGACGGCGGAAATTTCGACACCGAACACTTCCGAGGCAGTCCGCCGATGAATGTCCTCGCCGTTGTGGAAGGATTCAATCAGTGGTTTTTCATCAGCGAAATGCGCCAGAATACGCAGTTCGATTTGCGAATAGTCCGCCGTTAGAATCTTGTGCTGTTTGTCTGCCGGAACAAACGCTTTGCGAATCTGGCTGCCTTCCTCTGTGCGAATCGGGATGTTCTGCAAATTTGGATCAGTCGACGACAACCGTCCGGTCGCAGCCACCGCCTGGTTGTACGACGTGTGGACTCGGCCTGTGCGCGGGTTCACCAACTTCGGCAGCGCATCGACGTAGGTGGATTTCAGCTTCTGCAGTTTGCGATAGTCCAGAATGCGCTTCGGAAGATCGTGCTGCTTGGCAAGTTCCATCAAGACCGTGACGTCGGTCGAAAAGCCGGTCTTCTTGGTGGTCTTGTACATCGGCTTGAGCTTAAGCTGATTAAACAGTATTTCCGCCAACTGCGACGTGGAGTTGATATTGAACTCCTTACCCGCCAGCGTGTAAATATCGAACACAATTTTCTCAAGTTCGCTGGTGAACTCCTTCGACATCCTCTGCAGGAACGGCACGTCGATCTTGACGCCCGCGGCTTCCATATCCGCCAGCACGCGGCACAGCGGCAATTCGATCTCGTGCAGCAGCTTCTCCGCTCCGATCTCTTTGACCAGAGGTTCGAGCTTGAGGGCCAGTCGAAACGTGAAGTCAGCGTCCTCCGCAGAATAGAACGTCGCCTTGTCCACCGGTACATCCGCAAACGATTTCTGCTTCTTCCCGGTGCCGATCAAGTCGGTTATCGGCTGCATGGTATAATTGAAGTGTTTCATCGCCAGTGAATCGAGTCCATGCTGGCCGGCCGGATCGATCACGTATGACGACAGCATCGGATCGTAATCGAACGACGAAATGGTATAGCCATTCCGCGACAACATGTGGTAATCAAACTTGAAATTCTGGGCGATCTTCTTGATGCCGCTGTCCGCCATCACCGGATTGAGCAATTCAAGGCACAGCTTGGCGTCGAGATTCGTGCTCTCCAAGCCAACATGCCCGAGCGGGATGTAATATGCTTCGCCCTCTCCAATCGCCAGCGAGATGCCGACCAACCCACAGGCCAGCGGATCCAACCCCGTTGTCTCCGTATCGAATGCAAACAGCTTCTTTTCCTTGATCCTCGTGACGACCTTCTCCAGCAACTCACGCGAATCTATCGTCTGATAATTCTGTTTTGCCTGCGTCGACTGCTCCGTCGATTCCTCTGTGGATTGCCCGAGCGATTTGGAAAGCGACACAAAATCCAACTCCAGAAACAGTTTCTTGAGTTCAGCCGAATTAAGAGCCGGCGTGCGCATCTTGTCGAAATCCATCGGGTATTTCGCATTGGTTTCCAACGTCACCAATTGCCGCGACAGGTACGCTTGATCTTTGTGATCAGTCAGCATCTGGCGCAGTTTATCGCGTTTCACTTTGTCGACGTTGGCGAACACCTTGTCAAACGATCCGAACTCTTCCAAGAGTTGCACGGCCGTCTTAGGGCCGACTCCCGTCACCCCCGGCACGTTGTCGGTACTGTCGCCGGTCAATCCCTGTAGGTCCACGATTTGTTCCGGATAGACTCCCATCTTGGCCTTAACGGCTTCACGGTCGATCCATTCTCCCGCCTCAGAGACTTTCTTGAGATTCCAGACCTTGACTTTGTCATTGACCAATTGAAACATATCCTTGTCGCCGGTTACGATAACAACTTCCCATCCCATCTTCACTGCTTTGACGGTCGCCGTGGCAATCAAGTCATCGGCTTCATAACCGGGTTGGCGCAACGTGGGAACTTCCATCACTTTCAGCAATTCGTCCAACCGAGGAAGTTGCTCCTGCATTTCTTCCGGCATGGTGGGACGATTCGCCTTGTAATCGACATACATGTCCCGTCGAAAGCTTGGCTCCTTGCTATCTAGCGCAACCGCAATGTGTGATGGCTTTTCCTTGGCGAGAATTCGCAGGATAGTCGTCGCGAAACCGTACACCACGGACGTATGCTCCCCACGTTTCGTGCGCAGCGGATTCTGGGCAAAGGCGTAGTACGACCTGTATGCCAGGGCACTGCCGTCAATCAAGAAAAGCCGCTCATTCGCCATATTCAATCCCGATACAATCCTTCACGCCTAATATATTCTTCTACGGCGCCGGGCACCAGAAACCGAATCGGCATTCCTTTGCGGACACGCAGTCGAATATCTGACGCAGAAATGCCGACCAGGGGCATATCTATTGAGATTATGCCCGGCTTGAGACCTGCACTTGCCGCCTCATGTCCCGGCCGTTGAGCTACGACTAATTTTGCCAGCGTCATCAGCTTATCTGGCTCATGCCAGGTGCCGAGTTGTTCCAGACTGTCGGCGCCCATGATAAAGAAGAATTCGGCTTCATGATATACGTTCCGAAGCAATTCAATCGTCTTGACAGTGTACGATTTGCCCTCATGTTTGCTTTCGATGTCTGACAGGACAAAATCGTTGTGATCGCAAATACCGATCTTCACCATCGCGCATCGATGCGCAAACGATGTTCCGATTGGTTTGTTCTGGTGTGCTGATTCGTAAGTCGGAACAAACAGTACACGATGCAAATCGAGTTGCCGTTTCGCTTCCGAGGCGAGAATTAGATGTCCGAGATGAATCGGGTCGAACGCCCCGCCCAGTACGCCGAGACGCTCACTCACTTTTCCGTTGCGTCACCTTGATAGAATCCCGGCCGGTCGCACTGCTGGCGGCCATTTTGGCTTCCATCTTGGTTTTGAGTTTGGCGGCCTTGCCCGCATACTCGGATTTAGGGAAGTTCGCTATCAGATTTCCGAGCTTATCGCGAGCATCGCCGTATTTCTTTTCTTTCTCGTCGACCCTTGCCAGCATGTAGAGCGCCTCCGGAATGCACTTGGCTTCCGGATGTTCCTTAATGACATCTTCCAGATAGATGCGCGATGATATCAGATTGCTCATGCGATAATACTGGCGGCCTGCCTGAAATTCTTTTTCCGTCATTTTTTCGATTGCTTCCGAAAGGAGCAATTCCCCTTCCTGACGGCGACCCGACGACTGGTAATCCTCCAGGAAAGCCGTCAACTCGCGGATGGCGTTTTCCGTGTCAGTCTGATCGAGTCCAACGTTCTTCGGCGCCGCGTCATAGTAACACTTCCCGATCATAAACGCCGCGCCATCGAGTAGCGCCGAGTTGGGGAAATTCGTAATGAGCCGCCGGAACTCGGGGATGGCCAGATGGTAGTCCTCGTTACCGTAATAAGACATTGCATACCAGTACTGAGCGCTGTCGACATAACTCAAACCGGGGTAGTTGTACAGCACCTTCTGGAAATCGAGAATGGCTTGACTATAGTGGTGACGATTGTAAGCCGTCATCGCAAAATCGTATTGCGATCGCGCGTCCGGAGCCACCGTAGCGTTTTGAGCCGCACATCCTGCCAGTAAGAACATCAGAGCCAGCGCTACAACGCCGGATTCAAGTCGCTGCAATCTCATTAATGCCTCTCCAACTCACTCAACGCGATGCAAAGAAAAGATAGACCAATGCGCCAGTTATGCCAAGAATCAAGCCCGGCTCCACCAATCGTTTATACACCGTGGGCGGCATTGCCGGCGACATAAAACTATCTTTGCCGCGGGCTGTTCGAGCGTCGGCATAGCTGAGCGTATCGCTGAACATCAAACTGGAAATCCTCGCACTACGCCACATCTTTCCATCCTGGCCCATCACCTGACTATATGCGCTAATTGAGAACACTCGTGCTACGCTGCCTCTGGAAAACAGCCCCCGGTGTACGCCTTCATAGGACAGATGATAATCATCGGCGGTTGTTTTTACAACCGGTCTGTTTACAGTATTTTCCGAATTTGCAAGGTAGACTGAGACACCCTGGCGTTTAAGGCCGGCAACCAGACCGTCCATAAGAACAGGCCCAAAACGCCCCTCGATTGGCAGCAGAAGAGCCGCAGAGTCGGCCGGGAGGGACAAAGCTGACGCCAGACTGTCCGCCAGCTTCTCCACTCCCTTTTCACAAAACTGATCGTTGGAAATGGCGGCAACTCCCGATGACTGCGCCGTCAGGAGAGAAAGCAGCAGCATCAGGGCGGCCGCTCTAAGCATCAGGATATTTCACCACCAATTCCTGATAACGTGACATTACCTTTTCCACATATTCCGAAGGCAACTGCCGATCTGCCAGCAGGCAATTTCGCATCGCCGTCTCGCCCATGTTATAGGCGACCAGGGCTTTGTGGATGTCCCCATACTTGATAATTAATTCAAACAAGTAGTAACTGCCTAGCTTAATGTTCAGTATCGGATCGAATAGTGACGTCTGGCCGCGCCATTCGGTTCCCTGCTGCAGGGCCAAGTCCTCGGCTACTTCGGGCTTGATTTGCATGAGGCCATGTGCTCCCTGGCAGGAAACCGCCTGAATGCGCATGGAACTTTCAGTCAGAATCACTGCCATTAGCAGCCGGGGATCAAACTTGTAACGACGACTTTCGCTGTCAATTACCTGCGTTATCTGGGTAATCTCATCAGCCGTAAACCCGACCTCGAAGTCGTCAATCATGCGCTCAATTTGCGACTGTCGTTTCTGCGCCGCCAGTTCCGCCTCCGAAGCGGTAGTATGCGGCCGACAATGGCAGGTGAAGCTTGCCAGCTTGAATTCCTCCGGGTTCTCATTGCCCGTCCAGAGCTGGTCCAAAGCTTTATTGATGGTGAATTGTCCGGCAGCGCCTTTCATTTCAACCGGCGCGAAGGGCTGCGGTTTTTGACCGTCGGTATAATCAAGGACGAAGTACGTCATCACGACGGATTGAGTCAAACAAATTGCAAAGAAACGCAACGCCAGGCGTCGCGATCGCAACTTAAGATGGCTTCCTATGGCCATAGTTACTCCCTTCTGAGCCCGCGTCAACAATATCACCCACGAATCCCTCAGGGGAAGAATCCGTAACACGCACTTTACAGAAGCCCAAACCGATATTGGCGCGGACGGGGGTGTGAATGGTGAAGTCAATCTCCGGAGCGTCGCAGAATAATCTGCCGGTTGCTGTTTTGCTCCGGGCGTCGATACGTTCGACGATCATCTCCAGCTCGCGACCGATCAGAGACGCGTTAAACTCATCTGCGTTCTCATTGATCAGGCGGGTCAATTCTTCCTGGCGCGCAGCGATGGTGCGCCGCGCTTGACGACTGTCAAACTTGTATGCGGTGGTACCCTCCTCCCGGCTAAAACCAAATACGCCACCGCGGCTGATTCTTTCCTCCTCTACGAATGAGCAGAGCTCATCAAAGTCCTGGGAGGTTTCGCCGGGAAAACCAACAATGAATGTGGTACGCAACGTAACGCCGCAAAGTTTCTCCCGAATTCGATCCAGGAGTTTCTGAATCTTTGGGCGATCGTAATGCCGGTTCATCCTCTTTAGCAGCCGTGAGTTAACGTGCTGCAAGGGAATCTCCAGATAATTACAGAATTTCTTTGAGCCAGCAAAGAAATCTAAAATGTCGTCGGTCAAATGCGACGGATGCAAATAGAATGGACGTACCCAGAACTTCTCCGATTTGCGCTCCAGCATTTGCAGCAAGTCCAATGGATTCTTTCCGATATCGAATCCATAGCGAGCGACATCCTGCGCAATCAGATTCAACTCGCATACACCGTGCTGAAGCAGGCGGTCAACATCTGACTCGATGGCCCGCAAAGTTCGCGAACGATAGTTGCCACGAATCAGTGGAATCGCGCAGTAACTGCAGCGATTGTCGCAACCATCGGCAATCTTGAGATACGCGTACGGGCGTTGCCGCAGAAGCTGAATCGAGTGCTGATCTTTGTAACTGCTGGGCGGGCGAGTGATATAGGCAGCGTCGGAATCAATGAGAGAATCGATCTTGTCGTACTGGTCAATGCCCAGCATTCCGTCGATTTCCGGAATCTGTTGCAGCAAATCGCCGGCATAGCGTTGTACCAGACAGCCGGTGACAAGAAGCCGCCTCTGGCGACCGTTGCCGTTCTTCACATCGACCAACTTTAGAATCTCCTCGATTGATTCTTCCTTCGCCGCTTGAATAAACCCGCAGGTGTTGACGATCAGGAAATCTGCCTTCTTCGGATCGTCAACGATTTTGAGGCCTCTACGGACCAGGTAGCCAAGAATGACATCGCCGTCGACCTCGTTCTTGGGACAGCCGAGGCCTTTGAAGTAAACAGTCTTTTTCGCGCTCAGGGAATCCTGACCTCTTCTACACCCCGTGGAGCCTTAAAACGAAACTTGTCCGGCGCGACCTTGATGCCCAGTTTCCAGTCAGAGAAGTCGAGGGTGATTTTGTTGTCGTTCAGGTCCCTATATGTTACTCGCCGAACAAGGTAGGTGTTTGCATCTATGTACACCTGCATGGTGCGCACGAATTGATCGGCAGACTTGGCGCGCAGCGAAAAGCGGTGAACTTTGGCTTTATCAATGATTTCGGTCGAGTCGTAACTGACATCGAAATTCTTTTTGAAGTTGAACAGGTAATCGGAAGGCGTGATGGTCTCCTCAGACTTAGTCACTAATTCAACCGTGACCTGCCGATTCTCGACCGAATATGACCACAGGGTGTCACCGTTCGAAACCAGGGTTTGTTCCTGCGTCTCGATTCGGAATTGTCTCGGATAATTCATTATCAGTGAACCGGTCGCTTTTTCATCGTCGAAGAAATCGCCGGTCGACACGTTCTGCGAGAATTTCGCCGAGAACGCGCCGCCCTGGGAATACAGCGCCTCGGACTTATCAATGATATCCGTGGTGCCGGCGGCAAAAAGCGGCAGACACAAAATGAGGACGATTATGAGAACACGCATGATCATAGGCAATTATACCAACCTTCAGAAGGTAGGTTTGTCTTTCTTTATTTTTTCCAAGTATGACTTATCAACGAGGACTTCGCGCGCTTTGCTGCCGTCGTAGGGTCCGACGATGCCGGTGGCTTCGAGCTGGTCCATCAAGCGTGCCGCGCGCTGGTAACCGATTCCCAGGCGGCGCTGCAACAGGGATACCGATCCCTGTTTGTGCTTGATTACAAGCTCGGTTGCTTCAGGAAGCAGAACATCATGGGTATTGCGTTCGACAATGAGCTTTTCATTTTCCTCGGTAAACGTTTGAATCGGCGCTGCTGCGGCGGCATTGTCCTTGAGATAAGCCACCAATCGTTCGGTTTCGTCCGACGAAATCCAGGCGCCATGAATGCGAATCGGCTCCGGCTCGCCGGCCAGCAGCAGGAGCATGTCGCCCATGCCGAGCAGTTTCTCGGCGCCATTACCGTCAAGGATCGTGCGGCTGTCAACTTTCGAAGCCACCTGGAATGCAATGCGCGATGAGAAATTCGCCTTGATCAATCCAGTGATGACATCAACCGATGGGCGCTGCGTCGCCAGAATTAAATGAATCCCGACCGCGCGTGCCATTTGCGCGAGACGAGTGATCAATAGTTCGATCTTGGCCGACGAGTTCGACATCATCATATCAGCCAATTCATCAACGACAATCAACAGGTACGGAAGCTTGTCTTCCGGCGGCACTTTGGCATTGTAATCGTCGAGTGACCGCACTGACTGGGTTGCCAGTCGACGATAGCGATCTTCCATCTCGTTGACGGCGCCTGCAAGAACTGATTCCGCCATCTTGGCTTTCGTGACCACCGGCCGTGCCAGATACGGGATATCGCCATAGACGGACAATTCGAGAATCTTGGGATCGATGAAAATAAACCGCAGATCCTTCGGCGAATGGCGATAGATCAGACTCGTAATGATCACGTTCAGACAAACCGATTTGCCTGAGCCAGTCGCGCCCGCAATCAGCAGATGCGGCATGCGCGCCAAATCCACGACGAACGGCTTGCCGGCGGTGTTCTTGCCCAACGCCAGCGGCAGTTTGTAGCGCCCGCGCTGATATGCCTCGGATGTGAGAATTTCCTTGATAAATACTTTCTGCGGCTTGCGATTTGGAATCTCCACACCGACGGCCGACTTGCCCGGCACCGGCGCAATGATTCTGATTCGCGACGCTTTGAGCGCCAATGCCAGATCGTCGGCCAGGTTCACGATCTGATTTATTTTGACGCCCGGGGCGGGCTTGAACTCAAATCGCGTAATAACCGGTCCGGGATATTTCTCAATGCTATTGGCGATGATTTCGATGCCAAACGTGTTAAGCGTATCGCGCAAGGCCTTGGCGATCTCGTCAAGTTCCGCGTCGCTTGTGCCGGGGTCTTCGCGTACTGGCTCGTGCAAAAGTGTCAACGGTGGCTGGCCGAACGGTTCGCGTATGCGTTTCGGTTGTCTGGTGGCTGACTTGAATTCGAGCTTGTGCGGGCCTTCAACCACTTCGTCAAGGTCAAGCGGCAACTGCTCGATCTTCTTCGGCGGCTCAGAATGCACGACCGTTTCGGCTACCGGCTGGACAGGCGGCTCCATTTCTTCGGTGTCAGGGTCTTCCTCGGTTGCTCCCTTGTCTTTGTCGAAAATCGTCTTCAGACTCTCCCGCCAGGCCTTGTACTGCGAACGCATAAATGCGCCGGCGCCTACCGATGAGCGACTGAAAAACGCAATTATGCGATCTATCGTGGCGCGCGCCTGCTTGGGACGGAACGGAACTATCGTAAAGAAGATGACTATCAGTGCGGCGCCCAGGATAGCGAACCCTACAGTGACGTTAAACAGGGTCCGCGTCAGCCCTGACAGAATGAAGCCCGCCTTACCTGACAAGCTGTGAGTCAGGGCAGAGCCAATCTCAGGATCGTCGAGCTGGAACAGGAATATCAAAATTCCGAGCAGGAACACAAAGGCGTAAACCCTGAGCAGAGCGTTTCGAAGATGAGAATTCTCGTATTTGAAAAGCAGTTTCCAACCAACCACAAGTAGCACCAGCACAAGGACATAGGAGCTGAAACCAATGCTCCAGAGCAATAGATGGGAAATCACTGCCCCGACTATCCCTCCAGAGTTCTCTGCCCGCATGTGCAGTATGTCTGAGAATGACAGCGATTTTACGCCGCCTTCCGTCGGTTGAAAGGCTGCCACGGTGTCGCCTGGGACTGGCCGCAGCACTGTCGCCTCCTCGTAGAACAGCGACACATCACGTTTGTCGTAGGTTGCCAGTGAGATCAAAATCACGATTGCCAGGACAATAAGCAGAAACCCGGTGAGCTCCTGACGATGCCCGGCTTTTAGAAATGCCGCTACACCCATACTCTGAATGTAGGGACGGATTCCCCCTTCGTCAACAACAAATCCGCATGATTATTGGCTCTGGCGTAGGTCGATGGTGTTTACGCGCTTGCAGTGAAGAATATTCTTCAACCATATGGAGCACGGCACTCATCTTGGCTAAGCCGTTCCGGTTCAGTCTATTGGTAAGGATTGAGCCCCAGCAAGGCATCGCGTATGCCTGATTCCGATTTCTCGAACTTCAAGTCAGGCATTAACTTAACGTTTATGCGGAAGTAATACCCCTGTAGCGAGCCCTCCGGAATCCAGGTGAATGTCCCCTCCCAGCAATGAAGGTCCCGATAGATCTCGACCGTCTTCTCGCTGGAGCCGCGGGCGCGAATGTTGTAGTTCTGCCGATACTTGACGCGCCAGTTCTTCGAGGGCGAAAACCCCAAGTCAAAACTGATCCAGTGCTGTACGCTGCCATAGACACCGCGAGTTTCCGTGTAGCGCTCAGATATTCCAAATGTGACTCGATTAAGGTCTGGCCCGGGTGTGGCGGCCATCGGGGATACGGGGGCTGACGGAGCCAGGACGCTTGTCTGGGACATGCCGATCGGAATCTTGAATGAGCCGCGGTAGCCGGTGGAAATGCTGATCGAAGTCAGAGTCGGATTCCACCATCGCAGCTTGCCGTTGGAGGCATACAGATCATGCACAAACGAAACATCCAGAGTCATGTTCTTAACGTTATAGGCGCTCAATGCGGAGTTGATAGTTGACCAACGACGTTGCTTGCGGACGAAATCATAGTTTCCTGACAACGAATACCTGAACAGGTCGAGCTTCTGTTCTTTGCCGCCTTTCAAGTACTTCATCTGAAACTGATTCTGTAGGCCGAAATTCAGGTTCTTGCTTTCAAAACCGCTGCCGCCGAACCCGGTAAAGCCCGCATAATCCTGATTGTGCGTAATCTTCGGCTGGTAGCCGATTGACACCGACGGCGACATCACGTGCCGCAAACCGACAATCGAGAACATGTGCGGCGCGACCGAGCCATAGAGAACAGTTGACAGGGTCACTGACGATGTCCAAGTGTCGCGATTTCTGACGACCCTGGTGGCCAAATGGGCGCTATCCGCCTGGTCGGATGGCGGCAGGTAGTACCAATTGTCGAACAACGACATCGCCGGCGAAACCGTGACGGCATTAAAGAACTTAATCGGTGCCCGCAAATCGAATTGCTGGTTGAGTACAGAGTACTTCTTGAACGTTGCCAATTGCCCGCTCAAGCCCTTCGCCGAGCTATTTAGAAATCCGGAGTTGTACCCATAGTACATATCATGATACCAGCGTTTGTCAGTTGCTTTCTTGGGTTGATGGAACAACGGTTTCTGCGAGAGCGAGAATCTGACAACCGGCAATTTCTCGGCGTGAGTGTCGAGGTCCAAGGCCTTGGTCTGATCAACGGCGACAGTCAGCGACGCACCTTCCCAGCGCTTGTTGATGTTTATTTGCGAGTGGATATTGCGATTCAACCGCTGGTCGAGATTCGTGGAATAGTCGGTATAATAGGACTTATCCGAAAGAAATTCGCCGCTGCCGCTGAGAGAAAGCGTAGGGTCAATCTGCTGGCTGTGGCTGAAACTAAATCGGTATCTGTTCGCGGTCGTTCTCTGAACGTTCAGGAATCTTGTCTCGCGCGCGAATGAACCGCTCACATAACCGTTGAGGTTATTTCGAATGGCATATCGAGCCGCGCCGTTGAAGGTAAGCCCCGTGCCCTCATGGACGTCCACCGAGCCCTTGACGTCCCAGTAATCGCTGATCGCCCAGTAATACCCGAGATTATTGACGAATCGCTGGCCCCGCTCGAAGTTGCCGAATTGGAACGGCAGGAATCCCGATTGCCTTCCCTTCTTTGTCGAAAACACAAAGTATGGCAGAGCAAAGACGGGCATCGATTCCACATACAGGATAACCGGTCTGGCGAAGACTTTGTCATTCGTGATCAACTTCATGTCTTTCGACGCAAAATGAAAGTGCGGTTCGGCCAGGTCACAAGTAGTGTAGCTTCCGTTCCGCACCAACACCTGACCCTCCACTTCCTTGCGCAAGACGCCTCCGGAGTAGTATGCTTGCTCCAAAGTGGTATGGCTTTCTTTGATCTTGCCACGCTTGGTGTCCAGATTGTAGACCAGTCGCTCGCCTGTCATTTCCTCGGCTTTGTCCTTGAGAGTCAAAGGCACAAAGGCCGATTGCGCCGTGTCGTAGAAGCCATAGGCGTACACATTGTGGCCGGTGAGGTCATACTGGATTTCATGAGCATCCAGATTCATCGTGGCCTGCTTGACCCGCGCGGTTTCCTTCATGAAGATCTGCTTGTGTGCAATCTTGTAGTTGATGCGGTTGGCACTGTAAGTCACAGTGTCCATGCGCGTTGGATTGCCCAGCGAATCCCGGCCTGCCGGAGACCAATAAGTGCCCTCTGCCGATGTCACCACAAAGACCTCGCTCAGTTCGCCACCCAGGAATTTCAAAGTCGTCGAGTCTCCGGAGGCAACATTGCTCCCTTTGGAAATGGTGTCCTCTTTCGCAGGCAGGTAGTAGGTATAGCTGTTCCCCTGCGCTTTGATCAGGTCAAGAAGATCGTTCGCAAAGAAGAAGTCGATTTTGTTGGCGGTCAGTCGACTTTCATTGTAAACAAGCGTGTCTGCCGCGGCAGCGCGCTGCCGAAAGATTGATTCGCCGTTTCCAACGACATTGATTCGTTCGAGTTTCTTGGATTTCGAATACACCGTCATGGCGTCGCCGGACAATTCGTTCTGGTGTTGAGTAGCATGAACTTTTCCAGTCAGGCACATTTCTTCCCGGTCGAGATAGATCGTCGCCTGTTGCGCGCTGGCTATCAACGTCCCCTGCACGATCGTTGCGGAATCGATTGCTTCCACCATGTCATCGCGAGCATGGTACTTGATCGTGTCGCCTTTGACGAAGGTCGATGAATGTGGGATGTCAAAATCCACCGTCAAACGTGGGTTCTTCATCAAGAGCAAGTATTCTTCCTTGCCGTCGTAGTCTGCCGCGCCGCCTTCCGCTTTGACGTGGCGCAGATGATCCTCGATGGCAACTCTGCCCCAGGCGCGCATTAGATCAGTGGATTGATAGTACCAGACCGAATCGGCTGCCAGCTCACGCTGCGGTTCCTTGATGCGAACGTTACCGATTAAGCGAACGATATTTTGCGGCTCGTAACGGGCAGCATAGTCAGAAAACAATTGGCTGGAATCACGGATGAAGTGCACACTTCCGAAGAACTCGTACACGGCGCCGCCGGGCACCTGAAGGGCTGTTGAGGAATCGGCATGCTCCAACCGGATTTGAGCACACAGTGGCCGTGCCAAAGCCAACAGCAGCACAACACCGATCAGAACTGCGAAACGATTCAGCGATTTCATTCCGCCTGAAGATACCGAGCGCTTGTGGAGAATCAACCACAAACTGGAATGTCGGCGCCGTCCCAATAGCATCAGTAAGACGACGTTAGATTGCCCAGTTTGTTGAACCTAAGACGAGTGCCTGCGAGGCAAATAAATAAATCAGCCAGGAAGAAATCAGCGCCTAGACTCGCTCCAACGCCTGCGCCACATCAGCGACGAGGTCATCCGCTGACTCGATGCCGATTGAGAGTCGCACCATACCTTCGCTTACACGCGAAATGCGCAGTTCCTCAGCCGACATGTTGACGTGCGAGGTCAGCACCGGAATCGAAGCCAGCGACTCGACGCCGCCCAAGCTCGCGGCATTAACCACCAGCTTCAGACTATCCACGAAGCGCTTCGCAGCCGACAACCCGCCCTTCAGAGTTACACAAACCATCCCGCCAAAGTCGCGCATTTGCGACTTTGCAAGTTTGTGCCAGGGTGATTCCGCCAAGCCGGGATACAGGACGTCCTCAACCTTGGGAGATTTCCGCAACGCCTTTGCTACTGCCAGGGCGTTGGTGCAGTGCCGCTCCATTCTGACGGCCAGAGTCTTCAGTCCCCTGCCGATACGATAGGCACACTCGGGATCGGCAATTCCTCCCAGCACCCGGCGATACTCTTCGACCTTCTTCATCACATCCGCTTTGCCACTCACCACACCACCGATCAGATCGGCATGGCCGCCGATATACTTGGTGCAACTATGGATGACCACGTCAATGCCCATTTCGCACGGCTTCATCAGATATGGCGTGGCAAACGTGGCATCGATTGCAGAGAGAATCCGGTGTTCCTTTGCAAGCTTGGCAAAGGCCGCCACATCGAGTATTTCGACATGAGGATTCGCCGGCGATTCGATATAAAGCAGTCGCGTGCGATCATCAATAATCCGACGCGCATCATCAATGGCGCCGGTTGCTGCAAAGGCAACTTCGATACCGTATCGCGGCAGGATGTCACGGAAGAACTTTCGCGTGCCGCCATAGAGCGATGGGGTGGCAACTACTCTGTCGCCGGATCTGAGCAGCGAAAGTACGCTTGAAGTGATCGCAGCCATGCCTGACGAAAACAACACCGACATTTCCGCCCGCTCGAGATCGGCAACCTTCTGTTCGACCGCAACGATCGTAGGGTTGCCGTAACGCGTGTAGAGGTATTTTCCGGACGGATCGCGGTTGTATGCTTCCAGATCGGCGCTCGACTCGAAGGCAAAAGTGCTGCTGGTAAAGATCGGCATGGCGACCGATCCATCATACTTGCGGCCAATCTCGCCCGAGTGAACCGCTTTGGTATCGTCTTTCTTATCCATGGCGCTCAACCTTGTTACGCAGAATACCAACGCCTTCAACCTCGACTTCCGCTACGTCGCCGTCTTGCATGGGGCCGATTCCCTCCGGTGTGCCGGTGACGATCAAGTCGCCGGGTTGCAGGGTCATGATATTATTGATGAAGCTGATCAATTGCGGTATCGAGAAAATCATGTGGCGGCTGTTGGAGGACTGGCGCGTCTCGCCGTTTAAGCGTGATGATACATTCAGGTTTGTGTAGTCCAATCCGGTCACGAGATATGGTCCCGCCGGGCAGAAAGTATCGAATCCCTTGCCGCGCGTCCACTGCAGGTCTTTCTTCTGCAAGTCGCGGGCAGTGACATCATTCACGCAGGTTACGCCAAAGATGTTTTTTTGAATTTCCTCCGGTGACAGCCCCTTGCTGCGCGTCTTGATAACCACGCCGATCTCGCCCTCGTAGTCGACACGCTGGCTGGATGGTGGATATGTAATCTCGTCATCAGGCCCGATCAACGCGGTTAATGGCTTCATGAACAATACCGGCTCGGCAGGCACAACATTCGAAGACTGGCTTTCCTTGACATGATCGACATAATTAAGCCCGACGCAAACGATCTTGGTCGGTGTAACCGGCGGCAAGAGTCTGGCGCCGGCAAGTTGAATCTTGCGATCCGTGATGCGATGCTCCCCAAAGAGATCGCCATCGATCACCTGAATCTGATCCCCACTTAGTTGTCCCCAGACCGCTTTGCCCTCAAACATAACGCGACAATATTTGCTAGTCATCGCCCAGTAATCCTTTCACATGCTCTGCCGCCGATCGGGCGAGAGCATCCAAATCATAACCGCCTTCCAACACGGAGACAACTTTGCCTCCTGCGTAGCGGTCAGCAATATCGCAAATTATACTCGTCACGGTACGATAATCTTCGTCTTCGAAACGCAGTGAGGCCAGTGGATCGTCGCAGTGCGCGTCAAAGCCGGCGGATACCAGTATGAGTTCCGGACGAAACGCCTCCATGGCCTCGCGAAACGCCGGTTCGAATAACGCAGTCGCCTCTGCACCAGTGGTACCGGCAGTTAGCGGCAAGTTAAGTGTGAATCCTTCGCCTGCTCCGCTGCCTGTTTCGTAGGACGCGCCGGTGCCGGGGTAGAACGGATATTGATGCATACTGGTGAAGTGCACAGCGCTGTTGTTATAGAATGAGAACTGTGTGCCGTTGCCGTGGTGGACGTCAAAATCGGCAATAGCTACCCGGGCCACGTTACCAGACTTCAACGCAAAACGCGCCGCGCCTGCGATATTGTTAAAGATGCAGAATCCCATTGCGTGATTATGCATGGCGTGATGGCCGGGAGGACGGATCACGCAGAAGCCACGCTGCCATTCGCCGGAAAACACTTTCTCCACAGCCAACAGCGCACCGCCGTAAGACAACCGCGCAGCGTGAAAGGAATGCTCGTTAGCATAAGTGTCGCCGTCAAGCATGACTATTCCGTGCTCGTGCAAACCGGCAATTTGATCGACATAATCCTTGCTGTGATTTAGAAGCAATTCGTCGATAGTGGCTTCCCGCGCCGATGCCATGCAGAGTTTCTCAGTTAGTCCCGTTGATTCGAGAAGTCGCAGAATCGCGTTGGTGCGTTGCGCGTTTTCGACATGCGTGGGCCAATTGTGAAGTGTACAGTCAGGATGGGTTACAAGGCCGACCTTGCGTTTCACGTGGAACCTCGAACAGAAAGCGCTTCCGCAAGCGATACGTGGTCAGGCATATACCTGTTTTAGCTGCCAGCGGTTTCGGCGGAACAAGAACACCAATATCGTGCCCTTGACTATTGACGTCAGCGTGATCGACCACCAAACACCATCAACGCCGACGCCGAGCGGATAACAGATAAACCACGCCAGCGGCACCCGCGCAAAGGATCCGATGATGGACACGATCATCGGCGGCATGGTGTCGCCCGCTCCCGAAAAAGCTCCCTCCATCACAATTTCGATCGCCATGAACGATTGTGATAGAGCCAATATTATCAGGTAATCAGCCGCTATGGATTTGACTTTCGGATCGCTGATAAAGATGGACGAGATCAGGTTTGGAAATAGCAGGAATCCCATCGAGATGACCAGCGTGATCCCGCAGGTTATTCCCACCGTATACCAGACTGTCGTCGACGCACGCTCCGGCTTTTTCGCGCCCAGGTTTTGTCCCACCAGCGCTGCGACAGCGATGGAAAAGCCGAAGCATACCAGATACGAGAGTGACTCGCAGCGATTGCCGATTCCAAGTGCAGCGATCGCCTCGGTCCCGAAGCCCGCCGTGATTCGATTCATAAACAGGTACACCACCGAAAACACGATGCCTGCCGTAGCCAGCGGCAAGCCGATCTTGACAATCTGGCCGATCATCTTGAAATCAATATGATATTCGCCGTGCCAGTTGAACTTGAATGTCAGTTTGCCGCGACGAATCATGATTATGTATAGTATGAATCCAACGACCATCGATATCGCAGCGCCGACGGCTGCTCCGGCCACGCCCATCTGCGGAAATGGACCGATACCGAAGATCAGGAGCGGGTCGAAAATGATATTCAGCACAGTTGAAACCAGACTTATAACCAGCGGCGTTCGCGTGTCCCCGGAAGCGCGAAACATGGCGCTGAAGAGTTCGTTCATCAACAGTACTGCCGAAAAAGCAAAAAAGATTTGCAGGTACGACTTGCCAAGCCGCACAACTTCCGGGGCGGTCTGCATAATGCTGAACATGAAATCGGCGCCGAAAACACCGACGAGGGTCATGACAACCGATCCGGCGGCGGCGAGAAATACGGCCTGCCGCGCTGTGTGCGAGACCTTGTCGATCTGCCGCGCTCCGTAAAATCGTGAGATCACGGCAACGGTGCCGGTGCCGACAATGTCGATCATGCTGAATAGCAGCCAGACGACAAACATGGAGCTTATCACCGCCGCCATTTCGGAGGCGCCCAATCTGCCGACCCAGATGGCGTTCGTGATGGTTAACGCGGTCCGCAAGAACATGGCGCTGACCGCCGGCCAGGCGAGCCGCACAATCTGCCCCATGATCGGGCCTTCCGTGATGTTGATTAATTCCGTTGCCATGAAGATAACGTGCTACATGAATTAGCCGGCCGGCTCCGTGACGGACGCGGAGACGGACTGCACAAGTTGGTCAAATGAATCGCCCCAGCGGTACGTGCCGGCATAGTTGTCATCGATTTCGACGCGGCTCACGACTCCCAGCGCTGCGGAAACTGCTAGCAGTGCACAGACAGGATCAGCGCCGGTTTGAACAGCGTCGGCGGACAATTCCTTGCGCCCTTCGATTACGAGACCGTCGTCGATTTCGGCGATCTTGGCGCCAAATGACTTGAGAATCTCACACAGCCGGCGGCGGCGGGCTTCTTCCCGCACCGTGTTGTACGGCGATGATCTGATAACCGAGGTTCCTTCGCCTAAGCTGGCAGCCAATGCCAGCGCACCGACGGCATCGGGGTAATCATGTAGCTGCTCGTGCGCCACACGGCGTCCCTTGACGCTGAACTTCTTCACCATGAAACCTTTCCCGTTCTCGCCACTGTATGAAGTAAACTCTACTCCCATTCGACGGAGTTGTCCAAGCGGGGTGTCGGTAATGTCTGCACTATTGCATCCCAGCAGGATAATTTTGCCATGGCTGAAATTGTTCATGCCGGCGACCAGATAGGCGGCAAATTCGGTGTCGGGGCGCAATTCCAATGACGATTCCTCGTCCCTTATTCCGCCGGTGATATT
The DNA here is from genome assembly GCA_963726455.1 of uncultured bacterium. GTDB lineage: Bacteria > Zixibacteria > MSB-5A5 > CAIYYT01 > CAIYYT01 > CAIYYT01. The sequence goes on along the minus strand of CAVSCK010000004.1, from coordinate 401,186 downwards.
CACTTGCGACCGATATTCGCTTACCTGTGGTGACAGCTTTCGCAGGCGACGCTCGAGTTCGTCCTCCGGCTCCGCGTCACCCGTATTCTTTCGCTCAAAACCGGCCACGAAATGCCGGAAGATGTCATCGCAGCGGCTATCGTCAAAGAGATCGTACAATTCACAACTCTTGCCGATTGTCGCCATCGCCAAAACCAGTAGAGGCACGATCTTCGCGCTCTCGCGTTGGAGATGGTATTTGATTTCCCGATTGACGGGCTGCGTAACGATCATGCGCGATTTCTTGCCGCCTACGAATTCGAGGTCAGCGCCCATTCGGCGCAGCGCCAGAACCGTCATCTGCACGGTCTCGTCGAGATCGTCAATGAGCGAAATTGCGCTGCCTTCCGCGGTTGCCGCCAGAGCCAGAGCGAGCTTGAAAGATTCATAATCACGAAACCGCTGCCCGAACTCGAACGGCTTCTTGTGCGACGGATCGACAGCGACGGACGTTTCCGCCCAGTCGCAGGAGATACCCCCGCTCGCCAGGAAATCCTCGAACTGCAGAATCAAATCACTGCGTTCAATCGGGGAGATGGTTGTGGGACTATTTTTGCGCGAGGCAAACGATAATGCCGTCAGCGCCGACAGATAATCGGTGCGCGGCTGAATGACCAGTTCATATTCCTTGGGACGTATAAGCAACATATCACATTCTCTCTAACGGTTCAATTCCCAAAAGCCGCAAACCATCGGAGATGATCGTCCGGGTTGCGAATGCCATCTGCATGCGGGCGCGAGTTAACTCCACGTCATCCGTGATGATTCGAATACGCTGCCAGTAGCTGTTGAAGGTCGAGGCCAGTTCTATCAAGTAATCGGCCAGGATCGAGGTTTCGTATTCTTCCGCCGCCTTGGCAACCTTTTGGCCATACAACTCGAATCGCTTGATGATTTCCTTTTCCTCGTCCGCCAACAGACCGAAGTTTGCGTCCAGGTCGGGCAACGGCTTTCCATACTTCTGCATCAATGAGGTCAATCGCGCATGTGTGTACTGCAAGTAAGGCCCGGTCTCACCTTTGAATGACAGCGCCTCTTCCCAGATGAAATTGACGTCTTTGTTGCGCCTTACCCGCAACTGCGTGAACACAATCGCCGCCACCGCCACTTTCTCTGACGTCCAGCCGACGTTTGCGACGTCGGGATTCTCGCGCGTGATAATCTCCCGCGCCAACGCCTGAGCCCGGTCTTGCACTTCATCGAAGAAGATGACTTTGCCCGCACGGGTTGACATCATCTCGCCGGCGAACTTCACCCAGCCAAAGTCGACGTGCACTGCATGCTCATGCACCCAGTCGTAGCCCATTAGTTCCGCCACTTTGAAGAATTGGCGAAAATGAAGTTTCTGCGCTGTACCGACAACGTATAGAATCCTGTCGAAATGGTAAGTTTGTTTGCGGTACAAGAGCGCAGTCAGGTCGCGAGTCGCGTACAGCGAGGAATCATCGGATTTCTTGATCAGGCAGGGAGTCAGATCGAACCTGCTCAAGTCAACAATCGTGGCGCCCTCGCTCTGCGTCAAGAGATGTTTGTCCTCAAGCTCGCGGAGCACTGCCGCCATCTTGTCGCGATAGAATGATTCTCCGGTGAGGTGATCGAATTCGACATTCAATAACCGATAGACGCGGTTGAAATCCTGCATGCTGTAATCAATGAAGCGCTGCCACAAAGCCAGATTCTGCGCATCACCCTGCTCGAGTCTGCGAAACTCGTCGCGCCCCGATTGTTCAAACGTCTGATCGTCTTTGGCTTTGTCATGAAAGCGCACATAAAGCTCGTAAAGATCTCTGATCGGATTCGCTGTGAATTTGTACTCGCTGCCCCACAGTTTGTAGGCGGCAATCAGATTGCCGAATTGCGTTCCCCAATCGCCGAGATGGTTGATGCTGATCGTGCGATAGCCCAACTTGCGGTACATCCGGTTCAGCGCGGCACCAATAATCGTCGAACGCAGGTGGCCGATGCCAAACGGCTTGGCAATATTAACGGAAGAATATTCAAGAACGACCGTCTGTCCCTTGCCGATATCGGACGAACCAAACTGTGAGCCATCGACAAGCACACGCTTGAGCAGATCAGCAATCACTGAGCCCGTATCGAAAGTGAAATTCAGGTAGCCGGCAATGGCATCAACTTTCGTGACACCTACCGGAAGAACTGCTGAGAACAATTTCGATTTGAGATCGGCGGCTATTTGTGGCGGCGCCTTCTTCAACGATTTCGCCAGACGGAAACAGGGAAACGACAGGTCGCCATGATCTGCTTGTTTTGGCCGTTCAAACCAATTGGCAAGTTCATCGGCGTCCATCCCCACTTCGGCGGCAATCAGTTCGGCAACAGCCCGCTTGGTCTCTGCAGTGCTCATTTCCTTCTCTCGGAATAGCGGTTAGCCCTTACGGCATTGGCCCAAAGCTTGATATTATATTGAAATTCTCCGGCAAGACAAACTAAATCAGCGCAAGCCGCCGGTGTCGATGATAATGCGTTCACCCTCGCGGACTTCGCTTTTCGAGAAGAAGAAGTAATACAGACCCGCCGAGACGAGATATAATCCGATCGCAATCAGGAATACGCCCACAAATCCGTCTTTCTGAATCATTGCGCCGCCGATTTGAGCGGAAACTGCCCACGCGCCCGCCCAGGCAATTGACGACAGCGAATTGATCAGACCATGATCTTCGGCACTGACTGACTCCATCATAAACGTCGTTGTCACCGGGCTGCTCATATTCATAATGGCGCCACGAAACAGGAACGCCCAGAAAGCCGCTGTGAGATTGTTGGTGAAGCAGAGAGTGACCATAAATGGAATCGATGCCAGTTCAGTGATCACGACAGTGCGGATATAACCCATGCGTTTCTTGAGAATCGGTACTATCAACACGGCGCCCAGCATTGTGAACTGAAGTGCAGAGAAATACAGCCCGATGCGCGCGGTATCGAGATTGAACTTAAGTTTGAAATACAGATTCAAAAACGGAATAATCAAACCCGCTCCGGCGCCCAACACGGCAAAAGGCAGCGTCAGTTTCAAAAACAAGCCCTTCTTGGCCTTGAGCGATTGCCATGAAAACGAGCGTGCAACGTCCCGAGGATCGGGGCGCTTTGCCTTGATCATCGCGAACGGAATAACCGCCAGCAATCCGATGAAGGCGGCAATGACCAATGCGTATTGATAAGCTTTGGAGCGGTCACCCGTCATGTCGAGAAAGACATCGTGTAACCAGCCGCCTGATATCGACCCGACGATTCCCGCCACAATCCAGGTTGAAAAATTGAGACTGAATACCAGAGTCCGTTCACGTTCAGTAGTATTGCGCATGATCACCGGCCCGGACGAAATGTTCTTGACAGCCATCAGCAATCCCACTGCAAACGCCGACGGCAGAATAAGCCATTCACGCGGGCTGGTAGATAGTACGAGAAATGATCCCACCAGCAAGACCGTAGATATTATCAAAACGCGCCGGATTCTGAATTTGGAAACGAGATAAGCCGCCGGAATCGCCGCCACGACTCCACCAATTGCGCCCTGTGAGAGCACGCTGCCGATAAATGCCTCACCGTGTCCTACCTCCTTGAAATAGAGGTTGAGCAACAACTGCTGAAAGGCATTCATAATGCCCATCAGCAAGCCGCCAATCAGAAAGAGCCGGATGTTTCTCTGGATGGCCTTGACGTCGAGTAAGTAATCAGCGAGTATTTTTTTCATGGCTGTCGTAGATGAAGATGCCCTCACCTACAAACTCCGATGGACCGGTCAGGAGAATCTCATCCTCTAACGATGACACGGTAACTTGCAGAACGCCCGCCGGCTCGTGGACCGTGACTTTGTGATCGAGAAATCCGTTCATGATTCCGGCCGCAACCGTCGAAGCTGCTCCAGTGCCGGAGGCAGACGTCACGCCGACGCCGCGTTCCCAACTTCGGTGGGTGACTTGTTTGCGCGACTTTATGATTGCGAATTCGACATTAGTGCGATCGGGGAAGCGTTTGTCACACTCGACTTCCCTGCCGAAAGTTTGCCAGTCGAAATCGAAATTATCCACGAAGAACACGATATGCGGATTGCCGACGTTCACGGCTGTGCCGACAAGCTCTCCGGAACTTACGGCAAAGGACTGGCTGACAAAATGCCGGGTCGATCCCTTCATCGGGATTTCTTTCAGGGCAAAACGCGGCCTGCCCAGGAAAATGCGACTCACAACCCGGCGACTCGATGACGAAACGATCTTTACCTGATTCGCGCCGGTTTCGGAGTGAATCGTAAACGACTTGCTGCCGACGAATTCTCTTTGGTAAAGATATTGCGCCAGTATTCGAAGGCCGTTGCCTGAGACTTCGGCCTCGGAACCGTCTGCGTTGAAAATGCGCATTCGAAATCCGCCGACAGTGACTTCAAGAAGAATGATTCCATCAGCGCCGATACCTTTGTGTCGGTCGCAGATGCTCGTTGCGAGAAACGCTGTCGTGGTTGTAGCCGAGGGACGTCGGCTCTTACCAAGCACTGGATTCTGGGCGGCATCAATCACCAGAAAATCGTTTTGAAGCGCCTGGTATTTGAAAAAATGTATTTGCCGCATCGCCGGCCAATAAACAAGATTGTAGTCGGCGGGCAAGTGAATATATTGCACGTCATGCGAAGTTGTACAGCGAATGAACGGGCGCAGCTATGAACATTGTCAGAGCCATCGGCAAGTATTGTTACGCGCTTATCGCTTCGATTTACCTGTTCACTATCGGCTGGATTGTGTCAGGGAGAGCGCGCGGCTTGATTTCAACTATCGCCGGTCATTTCGGATTTCGCGCCAACGAGTTCAGAATCCCGGAAGTAAAGCTGTCCGCAATTGTCAGACCGGGATGCGAGATCCGTGTCGTGGAGCTCCCCGAAAACGACGGCAATATCACTTTGCAGGAATTGTCGGTGATCACGGCCTTGGTGAAACAGGCAAATCCCAGAACGATTTTTGAGATCGGCACGTTTGACGGCCGTACGACACTTAACATGGCAGTCAACACCGGCGACGACGGGCGCATCTTCACACTCGATTTGCCCAAGGAACAACTCGATTCAACGCGACTTCATATCACGACCGGTGATCGCGTATTTGTCGACAAGCCGGAATCCGGCGCACGATTCAAGAGCGCACCCGTATCACGCAAGATCACGCAGCTTTACGGCGACTCCGCGAGTTTCGACTTCGCCCCTTATTTCAACACTATCGATGTCGTCTTTCTTGACGGTTCACACAGCTACGAATATGTGCGTAATGATTCCGAGATCGGGCTGCAGCTATTGCGCAACGGTCACGGCACCATTCTCTGGCACGATTACACTGCCTGGCCGGGCGTCACGAAAGCACTCAATGAGTTGTTCCTGACCGATCCCCGGTTTGCACACATCCGCCACATTGTCGGCACCACCCTGGTGTACATCACGAAATAGCCCTGGAAACTGAAAAGCCCCATCGGAATCGACGGGGCTCTCAAATGCTTTGATTTATTCTGCGCGGCTTAACAATACTTCTTGAGCACTTTCGCCAGCCGCTTGATACCTTCCACGATACCCTCATGAGTGGCATTCGCGAAGTTGAGGCGCATGGTGTTGTCGCCTGAGCCGTCAGGATGGAATGACCGGCCCGGAACGAATGCCACACCGGCGGCAATCGCTTCATTCAGCATCTTGGAGGCCGAGACATCTTCCGGCAACTGCAACCAGAGGAATAACCCGCCGTCAGGATGCGGCCAGGTGATACTTGGTGGGAAATACTCGCGCATCGCGGCTTCCATTACGCCGAGCCGTTCGGCGTAGGCCGACTTGATCTTTTCGATGTGTGGTTCGAGATAACCGCGCTTGAGAAATTCGTATATCACAAACTGTGGGAAGGTCGCAGAATGCAAATCGACCGCCTGCTTGACCCGCTCGATTACTTTGCTGCAGGCAATTGGCGCCACGACCCAACCGACGCGCAGTCCCGGAGAAATCAACTTGGAAAACGTTCCGAGTCCGATCACAGCGTCGCCGCCGATACCGCGAAGCGATGGCATGGCCTTTCCCGAGAACCGCAATTCGCCGTATGGATTGTCGTCGACAATGGGAACGTGATGCTCAAACGCCAGATCAATAACGGCCTGTCGGCGTTCGAGCGACATCGTGATTCCCGATGGATTCTGGAAATTTGGAACGAGATACATGAATTTGGGGTGGAACTGCTTGATCTTTTTGGCGGCCTCGTCAACCAGGATGCCGTGATTATCCATCCTAACCGGACAATAGACCGCTTGATAGAAATTGAATGCCTGCAAAGCGCCGAGGTAGGTCGGAAGTTCGGTTAACACATAGTCGCCCGGATCCAGAAACGCCCTGCCAACGAGATCAAGTCCCTGCTGGGAACCGGTCGTAATCGTGATATTTTCGGCGGTGACCGGAAGTCCCTTCTTGGAGACGTGTTCAGCAAGATACTCGCGCAATGGCAGAACTCCCTGTGTCAGGGAATACTGCAGGGACGCCGGACCGCTATTCGTCAGGACAGCGTCGACACATTCCCGGATTTGTTCGATCGGAAACAACTCAGGTGCAGGCAATCCACCGGCGAAATTTACTATCCCAGGTTTCGACGAAATCTTCAGGATTTCACGTATGATCGACGCCTCGAAGCCGGTCGCGACCTTGGAAAAAGGCCAGTTGAACACCTTAGCCGTCCTTTCAAGCACCTCAGTTTCCATCTCGACATCCATAGCTATAATTTAATAAACTGGACAGAATAGTCAAACCGAAAGTGAAAATATTAACAATCTCCCTCTTCCCTCATCGTCCCAACCCTGGTGATGATATTGTTTCCAAACCGGTTGCGCAAACTCTTTATGCTCTGGTCCAGACGTTCGCGCTTGGGGGCGCCTTCTGTCTCAAACAGATTCCCCTGATTGGTCGTGCCCTCTTTGACCAAATTGGAAGCCCGGACACCGACCAACCTAACTCTTTTACATACAATATCTTGCACTGGGAGCAGATCACAAACAGACTCGAAGATCATTTTGAAATCATCCATCGGTTTATCAAACGAAATCTGGCGGGTGATTGTTTCAAAGTTAGCGAATCGCAATCTCAACGCCACGGTTCTTGCCAGCCAGCCGCCATCCTGCATCCGACAGACGACTTTTTCCGCGAGTTTGAGGAGCAAAGAATGTACCAATCTTGGATCGACCGTGTCTTGATCAAGCGTGCACTCATGCGAGATCGATTTCTCGTCGGGTTGTTCTTCCTCATCCAGCACCAAATTGTCGTCGACTCCGCGAGCACGTTCTGCCAGATACTGGCCACGGACTCCTAACTTCTTCTTCGAGTTCTCGGGCTCGGCGCACGCGAGGTCGGCGATCGTCACAATTCCCTTGGAGATCAGATACTTCTCCGTCACCGGCCCTACGCCCCACAGTCTACCGACCGGAAGCGGGAAGACGCGACGCGCTATCTCTTCTTTGGAGAGCAAAACCGTCAGTCCGTCCGGTTTCTCCAAGCCGCTCGCCAATTTGGCAATCAACTTATTCGGGCCGATTCCCACTGAACAGGTAATTCCGATTTCCTGCTTCACGGCGGATTTGATCTTCAAAGCGATATCGACGGGCGTTCCATGAGTCCGCTGCGATCCGGTGATATCAATGAACGCTTCGTCGACAGAAACCATCTGCACGGCGGGAGAGAATCGCTGGAAAATCTCTTTGATCTGATGTGCCGCGTAACCATAAGCAGATGGATCAACGCTCAGGAAAACGCCATCCTTACATTTTTGTACGGCCTGGGCAATAGGCATCGCCGAGTGCACACCGTACTCTCGCGCCTCGTAGGAGCAGGTCGATACGACGCCACGAGAACCCGGATGCCCGCCGACAATAACCGGTTTGCCGCGCAGTTCCGGATTGTTGCGCTGCTCGATAGATGCAAAGAATGCGTCCATATCGACGTGCATTATGACGCGCGAACTTTGAGTTTCTTCCATCCTGTTGGCCGCCTGACCGGTTTGAACATTATCCGTCAAATTCTACTTCATAACAATAGTGAGGCAATCACATTTGAAAGAAATCTCACTGCGAATTCCCCTTTAGTGGTCACAGTTTTGTCCGTTACAGCCGAAATCTCAGACTGATGAAGTATGTGTCCAGCGCCTTGAACTCATCGGCCAGACGCGGTTTCACAAAATGCAGTAGATCATACAACGTTGTGCCAGCGCCGACATAGACTTCCGGCTGGACATCACTCTTGTCATGATTGGTACTGTAGCCGACGCCGCCCCAAACATACTTCGGCTTCCAGACCGCCCACCAGATCCAATTGTCGAATTCCTGGTTTTGGCTCGCAAGAAACTTGTGGGCGAATTTCCACGGCGGTTGCTTCACGCAAAATTTCATATCGAAATTGTCCGGGTACTTTCTCTTCAGAAGAGAGAATCCGACTCCGAGATAATCGGCCGCGAGGTCGGTCAGGCCCATTCCCTGACTTGGATTGTATGAATCCATCGGATACTCGACCAGTGTCAAAACCGCCGCCGACTGCAGCGCTGCCAGCCGTAGCGACTTCCCTGGCGGTACCTTCAGCGTTCGAAACAGCCAGTCGAATCCGTCGGTCAGTTTGTACCCGAAGTAGAAGTGGCTGACCTCGTCATTGAACGCCATGTTGTCGTGGATTTCGTCCTTGATATGAAACTTCCCGTTCGGCGCTCCCCAGGTATCCGCAAAATACACATAGGCGCCGGCGCCGCAGACAACGTTCGCGATAACCAGATTGCGGTACACATGCGAATGCGAGACGTTCGAGGAATCAACGAAATAGTCTGACGCAGTTATGCTCCGTGGTGCCGCAAAGAGACAGAACACGAAGGCCAGGATTGCGAGAGTCGCTCTCGTTGTCATGGAACGACACCGTCACAGGGTAATTCGCCTTGACCATACAGCACATTCAGATATATCACGAGGTCGACCAGGTCAAATGCTCCATCGCAGTTGGCGTCAAGCAAGAGCGTCGGCACAGTTACCGGTGCATCCCGAAACAACATTCTGACCATATCGATCACATCAACCAATGTCAGCGCGCCATCCTCGTTGGCATCCCCCGAGACTCCGTGCAGCGGCGCATACGCAATGGGAAATTCCATTCGCTCGCCCCGCAGTCGCCGCGAATAGAGACTAATGCTTGCGCCCAGCGAACCTGAGTCAGGCGGATAAGAGTGCAGGAAAACCAGAGCGCTGTCACCGGTGCCAATTTCTTTATTCGATTGCATTAGCGAGAGTTGCAGCGGATCAGACGAGGCCGCGTCAATGTCCTGCACAAATCGGCTGTTGTTCCTGACCATCAGCACGCGCTCAGAGTACGCGTCGGCTGCGGGAACATCGATCTCAACGCTTCCGGAGTCGCCCAGATAGAGCGAGGTGAAGGGCTCGCTCACCAGCCGCGTGTCGACGACCAGTCGCTGGCCAATAAGATCCGTTAAGGAAGCGTCCAATTGCAGAGCGACGAGTTTCAATGGTGACGGTTGCGCAAGATCAAGCGAAGTCAATTGCGACTGTGCGCTGCCGTCGCTATTCAGGGTGAAAACAATAATCGGCTCCAGCCGCCCGTCATGATCGGCGATTGTACCATCGTTGTCAGTATCGATGAAACCACATTCCAGAGGACTTCCTGTTCTTGTGTCAGTGACTGCAATCTTCTGATTCTCATCTGCCGCGAACCGATACTCACTTCCGGTGATCACATAGCGATAGGCCTGTTGCACCGTCTTATCCGAGAATGCAATGCTAACTTTCGGAGTTCGGTCCGGCATTGTCAAGTCCCCGAAATAACGTGAAGCCATATCGAGACCGCCGGAGAGATATCTGCCGCCCCAATCACGTCCGCGAATATTCGCGCCGCGAATCGCGACTGCATCCAGCGGTGATATTCTCAAATCGGGCACAGCTCCATTGTTCGAATATTGTCCTTGCACTGCTCTCATCGCTGTCAGAAGCTTCTGGACGCTTTCAAGGTGCGTGACTCCCTGTGCAACTACCAGAGCAGCCGAAACCTTTATGCTGTCGCCTGCCGGCAACAACGTCGGACTAAGGTTCAGCACAAAGCGATAATCTTTCGACAATGTGTCGATCCAACCATTACCGCTGACAACATCTCCACTATAAGGAAATCGTGTCGGCAAAGACGTTGTCGGATCGATGTACGGCTCTCCCATCAATTGCAGTCCCTTTACGATATTGATCGTTTTGTACAGACTGTCCAGCCGCACCGAGGGCGGATCCAGCCGACGATAGTTAAAATAGAAATTTGCGGAATTGGCTGCCGGACTGAGCATGCAGATACCTACTGCCGGTGGATGGCTGCCGTAATACTGATCATAGTCGCTGTCGTTATAGCAGAACACTGATGAAGTTGCCGTGTCACTCCCGACGCGATCATCTCCTTCGTAGCCGATATCGGGATCGCCATAGAGAGTGATGATGCAGGAGTCAATCGGCTCGTCAGATCTGTTCGTGATCGTGTAGTCAAAGAATATTGTCTGGGTCATCATGGTGTCGAAAGTCTGATACACATTATCGTAGGTGTATGCATAGAGTTTCACCTCCACGCCCAGTGGCAGCGTGTTGGAAATGTTGAATCCATGAGCGCTCGAATCGGTATCGTTGAACATCGTGAACAAACATTGCGCGCCCATCACCAGCGGCTGACCGAGGGCATCAACCGGCGCGCCGATAAATGCCGGCCAATTGCGATAATCATCATTGAGCGCGTATGGCTCCCCGCGCTTGATCTTGTACAATGGAAACGGTGAAGCAGCATTAACGCGGTGATAAGCCGGCCCTGACACAAACTCACTTTCGTCACCCGAGATGGTGGCCCGCCACTCACCGTTTTTCTTTCCTGCGACCCAGATACCACCGCCGGCCATCAGAAATTTGAGAGTGTTCTTTGGGAAGTATAATCCGTCGACCCCGTCGCGCGACTGACTGGAGTCAAAGGCAAACGAGCCGTTGTTGGAAACAAAGAAATACAGATTGCCCGCGTCGAGTGTCGTAGATTCCCTGGCCGCCCAGCCGGGACTAGCGCACATGGATATAAGCAGTATAGTCGCGAGAACGAGCTTGAGGGGCTGATACATTCTGCCTGAATATACGCGGATGTTCGCAGTATGTAAAATGCTGAATTGTTACGGAAAAGCGATTATTTGACCTTGGGAAGTGATTGGCGGGAATACCCGAATCTGCTCATTGATTATTTCAGAAGTACGGCTTTGACGTATTCCGTTCTATTGTCTGCACTCAGCCGGATGAAGTAGATGCCTGAACCAACTTCGCCATTGTAGGTGTCGCGGCCGTTCCAGGAAATGCTGTATCCTCCGGCCGTCTGAAACCCCGTGTGCAGCAATTTCACCGACCTGCCGACGATGTTGAACACTTCTACGGTCACAAAAGCGCTCCGGTCCAGCGAGTAGTGCATAACGGTTTCGGCATTGAATGGATTCGGGAAATTCTGGTAAAGGCGAAAATCGTTTGGCAGTCCCGCGACCGGATCGGGTTCGACCGGAGTCATGGCGGTAATCGACACCAGGCCTGAAACTTCCGGCAGACTGAGAATGATGCCCAGAGAATCGCGCACGTTGGCCGAGCAGGTTATCGGATACGTACCCTCCAAAGCTGTCGCAAGAGCATGGAAATGAATTGTGCCGACATTGCCATTCCCTGTCGGCAACGGCAGAGAACCGGCGGTTGACGTGACGGATGTCAAACTCGCCGCCAGTGCTTGCTGTCCGCCGGTGACTAACGTCATCAAACCGTTCAGGCGCTGGCTGGCGGAAATCGAGTCAAAAACAAAATAGTTGTCATCGAACGTTATTCGCAGATGGAGACTATCGGTGGGCAACAAATTATGAAGCCGCAAGTCAAGCGAGAATGGCTGACCTTGCCTGACGTTCGCAGAAGTCAACGCAATGGTATCTCGCGGCAGCACGTTGAGAACCACCGGAACTGTCTGCGGCGAATTGGATGCCTCCGGAGACGAAACCGATACTTGACCGGTATGCGTACCGGCAACAGTGCCGGGATCATTCAGGATGATATCACTAAACTGTGTTTCCATTCCGCTACTCGGTGTTGCGCTCAACCAACCCGGTGAGGTCGTCATCGACCAATGCATTCCCGCAGCCGCGCAAGTCTGCACGGTAATTCGTTGCGTGTCCACATAAGCAATGTTTTCTCGCGACAAATAGTTCAGGGACGCAGCCAACCCGCAGATTTGCGGCACCCAGGCCTTAATCTCCAATTTCACGAATACTGAATCTTTCAGATTGCTGCTACCGGGAGCATTGAAATATGCCCATGTGCTGTAATTGCCTGTCGGTAATCCTCCGGTCGTGACCGTGGCGCTAGTCTGTCCGCTCCCTAAACCGGAGGTCGGATTGAATGACAGCCATACGGCATTCTCCATCACCGACCAATCCATCGTTCCTCCACCTGTGTTAGCGACAGTCACGGTTCGCGATGAATCCTGCGGTCCGCTTGCATAACAGACGAAATGCAGACTATCTGGAGAAACCTGAATCGTGGGCGCTACGTCAGTGACATGGGCATGCAGCACTGCATAGTGAGGCGAGTTACAGGCGGCAGGATCTGTTATTGTCAGCGGTGTGTAATGATCCCCTACCGCCAGGGACGCCGGTGTAGTGTTAATTTTGACCACCCCGTCGCCGACGCCGGCGTCAACATCAAATACGACCCAGGTCACATCGGCGGAAATTTGCCAATTCAATGTCCCAATCCCGGTATTGTAAATGACGATTTCCTGCGATGGAATAGATGTGGCATTCACTGCATAGGTGAGGTACACCGTATCGGGATCGTTCGTGATGATCGGAGTATCGGCGAGATAACTTAGATTCAAAGTAAATGTTTGCGGCGAATTGACTGCCTGTGGCGATGACACAGAGATAATGGCATTGTATTGTCCCGGTCCCGGAAGCGAGTCCGGCAGCAGCATAATGTCAATAGCTGATGGTGCCGTTCCCGAAGTACTGCTGAACTTCAGCCAATTCGGCATGCCGGAAAGCGTCCAATTGAGTGTGCCTGTACCACTGTTAACAATCTGAAAGAACTTATCGTCCGGCGGCGGCACCCCTACATGCGCTTCAACATTCATACTCTGCGGCAGGAGTTGCAGCACCGGGGCGGTAATATCAAGCTCCACGATCGAGCTGCGTGAGGAATCTTTTCCGGAAACATCGGCGACCGTGATACGGCCGGTGTAATTTCCATACGCCATACCTGCAGTATTGACCGAGATCGTAACAGTGCTCGGCGCCGTACCTGTGGCGGGCATGGCCTGTAACCAACTCTGATTGCTCGTTACGCGCCAGTTGAGAATGCCGTAACCGATGTTGCTGATCAACAGACTTTGTGACGCCGGATTGGCTCCCCCAAGATCGCCGGTAAATTGGAAACTCAGCGGCGTGATGACCATGCTCGGCGAACCATACTCGCTGATCTTTGCGTATACGTCGAAGCTGCCGTTGCGATCATCCGTCCAGGTGTAGTAGATGTTGATGCCATCCATTGTGACATTGGGAAATGACTGCGTAGCCGTGCCGACGTCGGTATTCACGCGATAATTGAGGCCGACTGTACGTCCCGTGTTGTCATAGTATTGAGCGTAGATATCGTTATTGCCCTCGCGTTCATCACGCCAGGCGATTATGTAATTCCCGAAATAATCCATCCCGATCGCCGGTTCCATCTGCGAGGACTGCCCACCGTCGCTGTTAATCTTGAAATTGCCGCCACGGCTGCTGCCGTCCGCCCAGAACATACGGCCATAGATATCGGGATTGTTGGGATAGCTGCCGTTGCGATAGTCAATCCAGACGACCGTGAAATTGCCGTTGTAGTCGCTGGCGACATCCGGCATAACATGCTTTTCATTATTGATATTGTCATTGACGAGAACATTCGTGCCTTGCGCGACACCTGAGGAGTTGTAGCGCTGCGCCATAATGTCGTCGCGACCACTGCGGTTATCATACCAGGCAATTACGAAATCGCCGGTGCCATCAACGGTGACGCGGGGGTTATGCTGGTAGGCAGCGCCGGCATCATCATTGACCCGGATATTCGTCCCCAGCTTGGTGCCCGACTTGTGGTAGCGTTGGGCATATATATCGTAATTGCCGTTGCGGTTATCTTCCCAGACTACCACGAAGTTTCCGAAATCGTCGCAGTCAATATCCTGCCAGGCCTGAGTCTCGGTGCCGAAATCATCATTGACCTTGAAATTGGCCGCCTGAACTGACCCATCCGCCAGATAGCGTTGCCCGTAAATGTCGCCATTGAATGGATAACCGTTCGCCCGGTAATCCTGCCAGACAACTGTGAATTTGCCCGACTGATCTTTCATCATTGACGGCTTGAGTTGTTCCTGTGAACTCGTGTCGTCGTTCACTCGTCGATTGGTCCCTTGCCGTACGCCGTTGCGATCGAACAACTGCAGAAAGATGTCGTTGTTGCCGCTGCGTTTATCATACCAGCAAACGACAAAATTGCCGTTAAGGTCGGTAGCAATGTTGCTATAACCCTGATAGGTCAGGCCGAAATCGTCGTTGACTTTGAAATCGCTGACATTTGTGCCTGTAGCCGCCAAAGACAGCAAGAGGCAAAATGCTCCTGTCATCGGGAACAAACGCGCTCTCATCCACCGATAGACAATTCAAAGACCGTGCCGGATTTTGCGCCCTATTGAATACTATCCGTTTCCTTTGCGTGACTTTGACTTAGAGAACCACGTGACGCAGTCCCCGCCTCCGGTACGTCGAAATTCCGGAATACTTTTCCGGTCAACGATGAAGCAAATTCTGATGCGGCAGCCCATATGATCTCGCGATGGCCTACAACCAGCTCTACTATTCCAGAACAAAGCGCTACCGTTTTCGTAGAGAAACGAGTATACTGAGTTAACAATACATCGTGCATCGCACCGAATTGCGTCTCTCGGCAATTACTCACCCCAGAGAGCCGTGATTCCGAGTCTTCGAAGGGAGTACAGGCCATGAAAAGAATCTTTATAGCTGCCATTTTAGTGCTGCTGTTTTCAGGCAGCATCCTTGGAGCCGATCTGTATCGTGTATCGGTACGTTCTGCCGCCGATGCAAACAAATTGAACGCAACCGGCGCCGAGGCCGTCGTTCGGTTTCAGGACGGCTATCTTGTGATCGCTGACGGATTATCGTCTGCGCGACTACTTTCCAGCGGTCTGGATGTCGCCCTCGTGGCCAAAGACGTCACGCGCAAGACCTTGGCGCTCGACACCTGGCCTAATCGCTCCGATGCCGCCAACTACGAAACTGTCTTTCAGGAAGATCAGATTCGAGTCTTTCGAGTTAGACCTGAGCAATTGGAGGAAGCAAACCGGCCTCTCGGGTTGGCGCCCATGCCTGAAAAATCAATTCCGGTGCGGTTTACTCCGACCCCGGCGGGGCAATTGCCCACTCCCGACATTGCCCGACTGCGCACTCAGATTGACCAGATTAGCCAGGACTCTCTCTATGCATACACATCGCGATTGCAGGCATTCTATCGACGAATTTCCGGATGGCCCGACATTTACGACGCCCGCGACTACATCGCTGCCAAGTTCCGTTCCTACGGCTATGATTCCGTTTACTACGATTGGTTCAACCCGCCTCAGTTGGGTGGTAATGTTCCCTGCTACAACGTTGTCGCCATCAAGGTCGGTACGCAGTACCCCGATGTTCATCTGATTCTCGGTGCACACTACGACGGGGTCGACAGTCCGGCCGCCAATGATAACGGTTCCGGCACCGCTGCTGTAATGGAGTTGGCGCGAGCACTTAAGGATTCTTCTTTTGCAATGACCATAGTATTTGTCGCTTTCGACGCCGAAGAGTGGGGTCTACTGGGTTCTGCCCACTACGCCGATGACGCTGTTGCCCGCGGAGAGCAGATCGCTTGCATGTTTAACCTGGATATGATCGCCAACTACGATAACGATGCCTACGCCTTACTCCACCACGGCTACATTTCCCACTATACTCAAAGCTGGATCGACATTGCGTATCCGCTGGTCGGGATCTGGGGCGTCTACGGCGACATCAGCTCCGGATCAGATCATTACCCATTCTACCTAAAAGGTTATGACGCCCTCTTTCTCGCGGAGTACAATTTCAGTCCCTACTGGCATGAGCTTGGAGACAGTACGACCCACATGAACTTTGACTACATGAGGCGAATGGTGCAGGCCACCTTCGCCTGGACCGCCACGATTGCCAACAATACAGACTTTGACCTGGATGGCGTACCCAACAGTGTCGATAACTGCCTCCTCAAGTATAATCCAACACAGGTCAACAGCGACACCGACGGTCTCGGTGATGCATGCGACAATTGCCCCTACGTTTACAATCCTCTGCAACCGGATGAAGATTTGGACGGTGTCGGCGATCACTGCGACGGTCTTCTGCATATCGTAAGCTACCAGGTGCCGGATGCATACATTAACGAACCGTACTTCTACCAGTTCGAGGCCGCCGGCGGCGTTACGCCCTATACCTGGGGCTTTGTCGGCGGTGACGTTCCGTATGGGTTGGTGTTCACTGACGGTCCGGCGGGCACGCTCTCGCGGTACGCCTACCTACAAGTCAACCTTCTACTTTACTGTTGCTATCACCGACGCCGGTGAGCCATCGCTCACCGATACAATTAGCATTTCCGTTAAAGTCACCAACAGGCCGGTTGCCCGGCCATGCGGAGATGCCAGCGGCGATAACTTCGTGGATATCTCGGATGCGGTATATCTTCTCGCACACATTTTCAACAACGGGCCAGCGCCCAATCCGATACAGTATGGCGACGCAAACTGTGATTCGAGCATTGATATCTCCGATGTCGTTTATCTGATTCAGTACATTTTTTCAGGAGGAGCCGAGCCCTGCGCTTTGTGTAAGTAGCGACGTCGTCTTGGCCTTACCAGATGAAGAATCAATGGCACGTGGAGCACGACCCACGTCGGCATAGCGGAGTAATGTGTCACGGCGTCGATCGCGAGAAAGCACCGCCGAAGTAAACCCCTTGGCTGCCGTATTACTCATCATCGCAATCATGATCGCGGTCGCGATCAGCCGCAGGGCGGTCGCCTGATTGTGAGCCAGCGACAAAATAAATGGATCGATGTCGGTGACACCTACCACACCGGCAAGTGTCAGAACTCCCGTCGTGCCGGCATGCTGTTCCACCAGATAAGTTACGATTGACAATGCCACGAACAGACTCGCGAAGACAATCGCCGGCCTTAACTCAAAGGGGTTTGGCTGCGTCGGCGGCCGTTCCTGCCCGTTCACGGCGTCGGATCGTTTGACCGAAACCGCGATTGCCACACCGATTGCAGTCAATAGCAGAAGCTTCCACCAGATCAGCGCTGCACATTCAATATTGATGACGGCAATCAATGCCAGAACCCGCAAGTACATAACGCTTCCAGCGAGAATCGCCGCCTGCAGCGCATTCGCCGAATGTGCCGGATCGCGCTGGGCGATGCGCCCGACCGCGATGGTAGCCGCAGTACTTGAGACTATCCCACCGAGTATACCAGACAACCACAGCCCCACCCTGTTTCCGAATCTCTTTGACAGGAAGTAACCGACAAACCCTACTGTGGAGACCAGTATTACGGTCTGCCAGATCTTTGTGGGGTTGAGCCGGAAATCCGTGAACTCCTTGTTCGGAAGAACCGGCAGGATGATGACGGTAACCACGAGGAACTTAAGAACCGCCAGGAATTCCGCGCGGTTCAGTTTCTCAACGTACGTTTCCAACTCAGCTTTTTCTGATAATAGCACGGTGTTGGCAATGCTCAGAGCCATAGCCAGCCACACGTCGGCCAGCAACGCCAGTGCGCCGACGACGAATGTCAGCAATGCGGAAACTTCGGTGGTAGCCCCGTAGCGTCCGGTTTTGGATTTGGTCATGTACGTTATGACTGCCAGCGAGCCAAGTGCGATCATTCCTGCCGGCAGTGCCAAGCTGGCCCCTGCCTTAAACAGCCAGCCGCACCCGAAGCCGAACATGCTGATGATCGGATAGGTTCGTACGCCCGCGAAGATTGGGCTCAGGTGATCGCTTTTCGAGCTTTCGCGCTCCAATCCTACGAGAAGACCGAGGACCAGGGCGACGACAAATCGCATTTCAGTAGTCCATTCGAACACTGTCAAATTGCCTCTATATAACCCCCAATTACTATCATCGGAGCGTTGCGGCCTTCAATTGAGATACGATGCAAAGATTATGGATGTGGATGCGGATGCCGGGACGAATTCAGCCCGCTGACACTCAGTGGTGCCTGGCCTACTTGGAGGCCTTGATGCGATTCCAGTAGAAATAGGCCGACGCCGACTCATTATTCATGAGCGACCGCAATTCGCTGACTGCTTTCGCCACTTCCTCGGTCGGAGGCAAGATCTCGTCGGACAAGTTCCTGTTCACCGCTTAAAACATTGCCGATCAGATTCTCGATCCAGGGCTTGAACGTGGGCAATTCCGGGTGATGTATCTCCGGCTGGATGCTCAAGCTGATGTCACGAAAAGCGGCCGCCTTGAACAGCGTATACAGCTTCTTCCCGACAAGCGCATCACCGCCCAATTCCGACTGCAATTTCGCGAATTGCTGCCAGACGTGATCGAACATCGGGCAGTCAGGATAGAATTGATTGATCAGAATGTTGACTTCCTGCGCGTACATTCTTCCACCCGGTTTTAGCACACGCCGGATTTCCTTCAGGACCGCCGGGACATCATGCAAATGCTCGATGACGTAACGGCAGTAGACGAGGTCGAACTCATTATCGTGGAACGGGAGATTGGCGCCGTCGCCTCTTACGAAACGGAGTCGCCCATTTTCGCCTCTAGCTGAGGCCAGTTGGTCGAACGAATACTCCAGCCCAACCATTCGACCACCGTTCAGCCGCGAGGCCACTTCGTTCGCCAGAATGCCCAGCCCGCTGCCGACCTCGAGTACTGCCATACCCGGGGCGAGATCAAGGAACTTGATGAAGTCCTTGTTGGTGAGCGTGTTAAGCAGAGCGAGGCGCGCCTGCTCAGAGGGATGGGTACCATGTATATATGATTTCGTCGCCACGTCGATGTCTCGTCCGTCTCTGGTGCTATTCGTTGATCGAAAATACCGGACAAATATAATACGAATTAGATCGGGATATGTGGAATTTCTGAGGAAGATTTGACCATAAAAGACTTAGGGCAGCTCTACCAAAATCGGCTGCCCTAAGACTTAGATTTTCTTTTTATGGCGATCGCGTCTTCTTCTCTTTTTCCGCTTGTGCGTTTTGATCTTCTGACGCTTACGTTTTTTGCCGCTCGGCATTCAACCTCCGTAAGGGTTCTAGTGACTTCAGTCCGCCAATATAGCGTTTGTCGCCTGCCGCGCAAGCAAAAATATCGAAGTTTAGCTTCTTCTCCGGCAATCGCTTAAAGTCCCCGCTAACCCACTTTACCGGCGTCGACCAGGATTTCCGCTGTCCTGAGAAGCACTTCCATAACGATTTGGCGCCAGTTCACTCCTTTACTGCAACGGCAGTTTCGTAATCAGATCCTTAAATTCGTTTGACGGCTTGAATACCGGGACCTTGCGGTCCGGAACCGGCACTTCGTCGCCCGTCCGCGGATTGCGCGCCTTGCGGGCTTTTCTGAGTTTGATCTTGAAAGTGCCGAAACCGCGGATTTCGATGTTCTGCATCTCCTCCATCGATTTCTTGATAGTGTCGAGAAACGAATCGACCACGACTGCAACATCAGTGCGGGTCAATCCGGTGCGCTCGGCTACTTTCTCGACCAGATCTGCCTTTGTCATTTGGGGTCACCCTCCCTCAGTTTCAAAAACCGAATTATGATAAGCTCCAATTCATTTCGACATCCGTATCGGTACTCACCCAGTCGTACCAGATCGCCAAAGCTACTTGAAAATGTACTGTAGCTCGGGCGACGTCCAATCGCGCTGGTCATTGAAGAACTGCGCGACATCGAGATGCGTCAAATTGCTGATCACGTCGAACAGGGTTAATCTGCGACGCGGATTTTCTTTGACGCGACTCGGATTCTTGCCAAGGCCACTCAGCTCGCCGGCCAAGTCCACGGCATCATCAAAGGTCCCGAGCGAATCGACCAAACCAAGCTGCTGCGCCTGACGGCCGGTGTAAACCGCGCCCGTTGCCAGCGCTCGAGTGGAATCAAGTGAAAGACCACGACGCTCAGACACAACACTGACAAACTGATCGTAGGTATCATCTACCACCGCCTGCAACATCGCGCGATCGCTGTCAGTCGCCTCACGAAACGGCGAGCCGACATCTTTCACCTTCCCGGATTTGATCGTCTCAAACTGGACACCCACTTTATCCATCAGCCGGTTGACAACCGGCCATTCAAAAATCACGCCTATCGAACCGGTGACGGTTCCCGGCACCGCCACGATCTGGTCGGCGGCACACGCGACATAGTAGCCACCGGAAGCACACAATGACGACATCGACACGACCACCGGTTTGCCGGTTTCCTCGCGCACCTTCATCACTTTATCATAGATTTCCTGCGACGGCGCTACACCACCTCCCGGAGAGTTGATATGCAACACTATTGCTCGCACGTGGCTGTCATCCCCCCACCGGCCCAGCTGTCTGATGATGTCGGTAGAAGAAACTATCGCTCCCTCCAGATTGATTATCGCGACCTTGCTGCCCAGACCGCTAAAACCGTCGGATTCTTCCATACGACTGAAAACGAGCGAAATGGCCATGATCCCGAAAAAGAGCAGGAAGCTCCCGCCGATGATCACGCCAATGACAATGTCCCTGGTCCTGGCCACGTTGATCCCTTAGTTCTTGGCGATTTTAAGTCGGTCCCCAACATTCAGCTTCATCGATGTCAAGTTATTCAGCTTGATGATCTCTTCCACGCTGCACCTGAATGCGCCTGCGATATCCCACAGTGTGTCGCCTGCCTTGACGACATACACGAGAAGACTGGCTGCCGCGCTCGCTTTGCTCTTGATACTGCTCTTGGCCGGCACATTGATCAATTGTCCGGCGCGAAGGCGGCGATTATTCTCGAAGCCGTTCAGAAGCGCTAGATTCGCGGAAGTGGTTCCGTAACGCTGTGCCAGCTTGTCCAGCGAATCGCCCTGACGGACTTTATAGGTCATGATGTGCGTGTCGGTCGTGACGCGTGGGGTGTTGCTGCGCTGCCGGCTATTGGAAAAACGTTTTACGCCGACATTCAGAACCTGCCCGGGATAAATGCGAGACGATTTATCCAGCCCGTTAACCATCAACAGCTGGTTGACAGTCGTGCCGTGCGCTACAGCGATATCAGCCAGAATGTCGCCCTTGCGAACCACATACAGGTCTGATCCACCGGTCGACGGATGCGAATCCTCGAAACTTCGACGCTTGGGTTGCCGCGTCGGACGATCTTCACGTGCCAACGCCGGCACTGGAATGAGCAGCGTCCGCCCCTCGGTCAACCTCTGTTTCTTGGTGAGATTATTGGCATCCGCCAGCGCCTGCGTGCTGATTCCATACTGCTTGGCGATATTCGACATGGTCTCGCCCTTGCCAATGGTATGATGAACCAGTGTCGCAGATTTGGCCGAGGCAAACTGATCGTAAGAAGCCCAGAATTTCTCTTTCTGATTCGACGGAATCCTCAGCGTGTAACTCTCTTTGTGTGGATGCGTGAGTTTCCGCAGCAGTTCCGGGTTAAGCGTCTTGAGGTAATCGTAGGTCGTACCCAGAGCGCTGGCAACTTCATAAAGATCAAGCGGCTTATCGATCGTAACTATGTCATATTGCAAGGCGTCATCATAGAATGGAACAAAACCGTACTTTTCCGGATTCTTGGCGATAATCATAGCCGCGAGAAACATCGGCACGTAATCCCGGGTCTCGCGCTTCAGATGGTCCAGATGCCAGTAATCTGTGGTGCCATCGCGGCGGATGGTCTGGTCAACTTTGCCTTCGCCGCCGTTATAGGCCGCCAAAGCCAGATACCAATCTCCATATCGTTCATAGAGAAACTTGAGATAGCGGGCAGCCGCGCGGGTCGATTTTTCGTAGTCCCGGCGTTCATCAAACCACCAATCGCGCTCCATACCGAAACGCCGGCCGGTGGCACTGATAAACTGCCACGGCCCAACGGCGCTGGCCCATGAATAGGCGTTGGTCTTAAAGCCGGACTCAATCAAAGGCAGGTAGACGAGATCCTTGGGAACCCGTTCCTCCTCCAGGATTTTCATCATCAATTTCGTATACCGGCCGCTGCGAGTCAGCGCCGACTGGAAAAAATCTCTGGCAATTGTTTGGAAATAGACGATGCAGTTTTCTACCTTATCGTTGACCACTACCGGGATATCGTACTCTTCCCTCGTGTCAACAGTCGTTACCACCTTATCGTTCTTGAGCTTGCCGAAATCGTCGATTTCAGCAAAGCGATCAATAAAGGCCTGACTGGAGGCCTCGCCAGGTATGCTCGCGAGGTAGAGCAGCGTAAGCTTATACTCTGCGCGGATATCGTCAATCAGCTTGCCGTAGCTGTAACCCACGGCGCTGTTGTCATCTCTGTCAATATTGAGTTCGGAAAGAATGGACAGGGCTTTCTCGAAGTTGTATTGCGCCTCTTGCCAGCGTTGAGCCGCATTAGCTTGTACGCCATAGGCATAATACTCTTCGGCCAGACGAATCTCCTCCATCGTCTGGGTCGCCTGAACATCGTCCTGGTCCAAACTGTCCTGAAGGGAATCGGCGCTAACCGATTGGTTCTCATCATCCACTTGCGAGTTAGCCGTTTGGCCAGCCAGCGTGGTTCGGTCGCGAACGACAGAAGAACAACCGGAAAGGAGAAATGCCCCGACTGTCAGAATCAGTATCAATCTTGTCAACTCAGCTTCCTCCCTGATACCGAGACGATTGTAAGCTGTTGGAAGATATGACTTACAGCATTTAGCTGTCAAGTTTTAATTTGCGAAACTCTTCAAAAAGAAGTTCCTTCCAACCGGCCTCGTCTCGATCGATCAAGATCGGATTTTCGATTTTCCTAAACCAGGTTATCTGTCGCTTGGCGTAATTGCGCGTCCGCTGCTTGATCAGATTGACACATGCCTCAAGCGACAAATGCCCGCTTAGGTACTCCAGCACTTCACGATAGCCCACTGTACTTCTCAAAACACTTGAATTACCATATCCCATGTTAACAAGTGTTTCAACTTCGGCTATCAACCCAGCTCCTATCATTTTATCGACCCTGGAATTTATAAATTGATAAAGTTTTTCACGATCTAGAGTTAGCCAGAAAACCCGGTACCGAAAACTGTCGGTTGGATACGTGCCGGTCCGTTTCAATTCGGACTTCGATTTACCGGTTGTGGAAAATATTTCCAGCGCTCGTATCATCCTAACCCTATTTCCAACAGGAACTTCCGCGGCAGTCTCCGGATCGACCTGCCGCAACCGATCATGCAACTCATCGGAACTGAGGTGCGACAGCTCCTCTCTATAAGACGCACTACCCTCTGGAGTTGTAAAAAAACCTGAAGCTAGTGCTTTAAGATAGAGCCCCGTGCCGCCCACTATCAAAGGAGTTTTCCCGCCGGTAGTGATACGTTTCACCAGTGCGTTGGCTAAATTCCTAAAATCGACAGCCGAATAGAGCCGATCCGGTTCGACCACATCAATCAAGTGATACGGCCGCCCCTGCAACTCATCGCCGGTCGGCTTTGCGGTGCCAATGTCAAGGTACTTATAGATCTGTCTGGAGTCACAAGAGACGATCTCCAAATCGAATTCGTCGGCAAGCTCCAGCGCCAGTGAGGTTTTGCCCACTGCAGTAGCTCCAACCAAAGCTGGGATTACGAGGTTTTCAGATTCTGCCGAAGCGGACATCAAGTTCGTCCTTGGAAAGTCGAATCATCGTGGGCCTGCCATGCGGACAGACATAGGGATTCTCCGCGGCAACCAACGCCTCAAAGAGTGATCGCATGCCCGGTTCGTCCATCCTGTCCCCCGCCATTAATGCGCCCCTGCACGCGAATGACGCCGCTTTTTTCTGGTAGCGTTTCTGGCTATCGCCCGTGATTTCGGCGAAGTCGTCAAGTAGCTCTCGGAGCAGTGTTTCCGGATTCTTTCCTGCCAGTACTGCCGGAGCAGCTTTGATCTGTACTTGTCGCGGCCCGAAGCTTTCCAGCACGAATCCCAACGAATTCAGAGTTTCCTTCTCGCGATTGAAAGTAAAGAAGTCGTCCGGATCAAGATGCACGGCCACCGGAAACAGGAGCTGCTGGCTCGTCATGGCGCCGGCATTAAAGGATTTCATCGCTGTTTCAAAAAGAACCCGTTCATGCGCGGCGTGCTGGTCAATGATAAAGACACTGTCGGCCGTCAGCGCGACAATATACATGAGCGCCAATTGTTGGAACCTTAGCTCTCCCACGACGCCAAGCGCACGCCGGGAAGTCGCGGCACTTGACACCTGCGCCGACTGGAAGGCCGGTGGCAAGGAAACGGAGGTGACGTTAGGATCAAATTGCGAGGGCTCGTGCCTGCCGGATTCGGAAGCCGATGTGCTGAAAATCGCAGCCAGGGACTCCTCGGATCGCGCCGGCGCCGGCGTGTTGTGGCTGAAGAAGTCTCTTACCGACTGGCGCGTGGCAGTCTCATGCGTTTCCTGAGGTGATATTGCACTTCCCGGCGACCGACTGGCACCAAAACCGCCTGGTACTGCACCGCCGCCAAGAAGCGCCTCCCTCACCAGATGATACAGAGCGTGGAAGATGACACGCTCGTCGGCGAATCGCACTTCCGACTTGGCGGGATGAACATTAACATCAACTTGCGCCGGATCGATCGTGATGAATACCGCCCCTTGAGGGTACATGCCATGAGTGAGAAACTCGCCGTACGCCGAGATCAGTGCAGCAAACAGACTTTTGGATTCGATGCGCCGATTGTTTACGAGAATCATGACATGAGATCGATTGCGGCGGCAGATTTCCGGTTTCGACAGATAAATCTCCAGCCGCAGACCGTCACTGTCCCGCTCGCCCACGACAAACTTGCCGGCGATCGAAATTCCGAAGAGTTGTTTGGCGCGGTCGAGTTTGTCCGGGACGGCGGACAGATCCAGTAACCTTTGATCGTCCGAGTCGACAGCGAATTCTGTTTGCGGATTGCTCACTGCCAACGATTCGACCACTTCAACAACGCGGCGAATCTCAGAAGACGGCGAGCGCAGGAATTTGCGACGTGCGGGGGTATTGAAGAAGATGTTACGAACTGAGATGAATGTCCCATAATCGCAGCCAACCGCTCCCTCTTCAGAATTCTCGCCTCCCGATATGACAAGCGAGTAGCCCTCCGATGCGCCGCGCAAGCGGGATCTGATTGTGCATTGGGACACGGAAGTTATCGACGGCAGGGCTTCGCCACGGAATCCGAAAGAATGAATGTTAAACAAATCCTCCGGCTTATCGATCTTGCTGGTCGCATGACGGCAGACGGCGAGTTTCAGATCATCGGGGCTCATGCCGCTGCCATTATCCGAGACGTCAATAAGCGACAAGCCGCCATCGACAATGTTGACTTTGACCGAAGTTGCGCCGGCATCGAGAGAATTCTCGACCAGTTCTTTAACCACCGAGGCGGGACGTTCGATGACCTCTCCGGCGGCAATCTTGTTGATCAGGACATTGGGCAGGAGTTTAATCTTAGAGGCCATTTTCTTTGTCCGCGATTTCCTTCAACTCGACCAACAGATTCAGCGCTTCGATCGGCGTGAGATGCTCTACATCAACATTCCGCATACGCTCGGCGGTCGGTGATGGTTCCCCGCCAAAGAGGCCGAGCTGATTCGCGCGAATGAATTGCTTCTTGGCGCGCGCCTTCAGCGGCTCGAAGCTGCCTTCTTCCAACTCCTTCAGGATTTCCTTGGCTCGCTGCGTCAGGCCGTCCGGAATGCCGGCGAGCTTGGCGACTTCAATACCAAAACTGTCATCGCAGCCACCGGGAACAACCTTGCGCAAAAAAATGATCCTGTCGCGATGCCGCTTGACCTGCACTTGAAAATTGCGAATGCGCGGAAACATTTCGGCCAGTTCCGTCAGCTCGTGGAAATGCGTGGCGAAGATCGTTCGTGATTGCAGACGTGGATCGTTATGTAGCATCTCGCATAACGCCCAGGCAATCGCGAGGCCGTCATAGGTAGATGTGCCGCGGCCTACTTCGTCGAGCAAGATCAAACTTTGCGAAGAGGCGTTGTTGAGAATGCGCGAAGTTTCATTCATCTCCACCAGAAATGTCGATTCGCCAAGCGCCAGTCGATCGGAGGCGCCGACTCTGGTAAAAACGCGGTCGACGATTCCGAGGACTGCTTTCTCTGCCGGCACGAACGAACCCGCCTGCGCCATAATCACGATGAGGCCGACCTGACGCAAGTAAGTGGACTTGCCCGCCATATTGGGGCCGGTGAGCAACTGAACCTGGTCAGAAGTGATATCCAGCATCGTATCGTTGCCGACAAAATCACCGCGTGGAAGAAGCTGCTCGATCACCGGATGGCGTCCCTCCGTGATCTCGAGTCGCGGCGATAAGTTCAATTCCGGTTTCACGTAACCATAGCGACGCGCCGCCACAGTGTATGACAAAAGGACATCAACCTCGCTGGCTAATCTTCCGGCAAGATTGATATCATTGACGCGACCGGCGGCGTATTCGCGCACGCGGGCAAAAATGTCCTCTTCCAGCTTGTTGATCTTTTCCTCGGCAGCGAGGATCAACTCTTCCTTTTCCTTGAGTTCGGCAGTTACAAAGCGTTCGGCATTCACCAGAGTTTGTTTACGAATGTAATCAGACGGCACCAGCGCCAGATGTGGTTTGGTGACCTCAATGTAGTAGCCGAATACCGAATTATAGCCCACCTTCAAAGACGGAATTCCAGTCTGTTGTCGGAGTGTTTCCTGTAACCCGCCGACATAACCGACAGCATCTTTGATTGATGCTTTGAGGTGATCGAGCGCCTCGTCAAAACCATCCTTGATCAGTCCGCCGTCATTGGTCAGATATGGTGGATCATCTTTGAGGGCGGTATCAATCTGGCGCGCCACATCATCGAGATTGGGCAACTGGGTTCCAGTGCGCTGCAGTAACGGAGCGTCAGACTCAGACAACAGCCGTGCAAGTGTTGGCAGTTGAAATAGACTATTCTTGAGTTGTATCAGGTCGCGTGGATTGGCCTTACGGTAACCAAGTTTGCCGGACAGTCTCTCCAAATCGGCAAAGCCGTTCAATGTCTCATGCAGTTGCTGGCGGAGATCGTCGCTGTGCAGGAGGTGGTCGACGGATTGCAGCCGTTCATTAATTCTGTCAATATTTCTTAGTGGTGCGGTCAGCCAGCGAGTGAGCAGCCGTTTACCTCCGGCGGTGAGACAGAAGTCAAGCAGACCGAGCAGCGAGTGTTCTCGTTTGTCGCCGGTATTCGGTTGCAGGATTTCCAGGTTGCGAATCGTCGCAGCATCGAGGTAAACATGATCGGGATCATCAACGAGTCGTGGCGGATTCAAATGAAGCGGTACAGCGAATTTGATTTCTTCGATGTACGCCAAGAGACTTCCGAGCGCCGCGATCGCCAGCGGAAATTGTGCCAGCTCAAATGCCTCAAGAGAGTGTACTTGATAGTGCCTCTTGATCCGCTGAGTTGCATCGTCCAGTTGATATTTCCAGTCCTCCACGCGCGTGAGCTCTGCGGGGATGCGAGCCAGGCGTGGAGACAGTTCACTGTAACCATTTTCGGGAACCAGAATTTCCTGCGGACTGAGCAATTCGATCTTATCGACGGCGCTATCGAAATCACCTTGATAGAAAACCACTCTTCCGGTGGTAATCTCTATTGCTGCCGTCGCCAGTCCAACCTTGGAATCAGCGTAAACCGAGGCAATCAGATTCTCGCGCTCCTGCGCAAGCGCCCCTTCGACAGTCACGGTACCGGGGGTGATGATTTCTATGATCTCGCGTTTGACCAGCCCTTTGGCGAGTTTCGGGTCTTCCACCTGTTCGCAGATCGCGACTTTGAGCCCCGCCTTGATCAACATTGAGAGATACTTCTCGGCGGCATGGTACGGCACCCCGGCCAGAGGCATTTTGGTGGACTTGCCATGAGCCCGTGAGGTCAAGGCAATTCCGAGAATCGGCGCGGCAATCTCGGCGTCCTTGCCGAACATCTCGTAGAAATCCCCCATGCGGAAGAAGAGTATCTTGTCCGGATGTTCACTCTTGATGCGGAAATACTGCTCCAGAAGCGGAGTCTGTTTATCTGTCATTGGGCGCGCTGATTAAGGCGTGAAAGGTTACAGGACATCAATATCAAGGCGTTTGCCCGCTGCCCGGCCCCGAAGTTCACAGTTTCAAGTCTGCTGACGGATGGCTTCCTGTTGCTGTTGTTGCGCGAAGAGTTTCTCCAGAATATTCAGCGCCTCATCGATTCGTCCCTGCTCACGGAATAAACGTGCAAGTCCCAGGCGGGCGGGCGCATACTGAGGGTTGGCGTCGATTGCCATACGGAAATATTCTTCGGCCTGCGAGAAATTGCCTTTCTTTTCATACAACTCTGCAATCGCGACGGCAGCGTAGGGATTCCCTGTGTCCTTCTCGAGGATTCGCTCGAAAATTCCGGCCATCTGATTAAACTGACCGACTTCAAAGAGCGCTCTCTTGAGCCGGTCAAATACGCGATAGGCCTCGCGGGGCGCGCCGTCGATAATGTGCATCCAACTGCGAATTGCATCATCGAGACGATCTTCGGTCGTATACGAATCACCGACCTTGATCCAGGTTTCGATTCGCGAGGGATCGAGGTGGAAGGCGGTCTTGTACAGTGTACGCGCTTTGCGACCTTTGCCACGTTCCTCCCAAATATCGCCGACCCTGATTTTGACATCGGCAACCACGCCGGCAAAGCGTTCATGCTCACGCTTGTACAGCTTCTCGGCAATGTCCTCGGCCTCTTCCCACTTGCCTTCCTTCTTGAGCAAGTCAAGCAACTTCACGCCGGTGTTCATGTCGGCCGGGTCGCGCTCAAACTCGGCCTGCAGAACGGTGATAGCGCGGGCCGTCTGGTTGTCAAGGATGTAATCTTCCGTCAGATAGCGATTGATTTCTTTCTTCTGTAACGGCGTGAGATCGGAACGCAACAGCAATTCATTATGAACCTGAATCGCATTCTTGGTCTTGCCGCGATCGGCGAGAATCTTGCCGAGGCGCAGGTAGGCATCGATATTTTCGGTATCTTGCGCAACCGCCTCTTTGAGTTTATAAAATGCGCCGACCTGATCGCCTTCCAACAGCGCCTGTAACGCGCTGATATAGAGAGTGCGATCCTGCTGCCGTTCGCGTTTGCGCCGCCGTACCTGGAAACTGACCAACAGGGCCAATATCAGGATGATACAGCACCCGACGATGTAATAGTACATGCTCAGTTCAAACATACATTATACCGAATCTATTTGGTCTATCTGCCGATTCCGAAGCGCCGTAATCTCTGCCTGCAACCGCTTGACCATGCGCTTATTGGCGCCCGCCTCCGACGAAATGCGGAAGAAATAAGTCACCGCAATCAGAAAACTGGCAATCATGCCGACAGCGAAGGCGATCAACAGGACGATCATCAACGGCACATCGACATAACGAGTGTGCAGGATATTGACATCGACTCGTTCACCGGCGTTGGCGACATAAAAGGCGATTGAGACTATCAAGAAAATAATGGTTAGAAGCATTCTAACCGCCCACATAGCATGCCTCCTTATAGTTGGGAATCAATTCCCGTGTGGCCGTAAACGATGTCATTATTGCGAAGCCCGTCATTTCCCAGCCGTCTCCATGGTAACCGAATTGATCGCCGAATCGAAGTCTTTCTGCAGCGATTCGAGGAACTGATTTTCGCAGACTTCCTCGATATAGAGCAGCCAGCCATCGAACGGCACGATATAAATGTAACCTACTCTGAAATCATTAACCTGCGAAGGGGTTTTCATTCCCGGACTGGTAACTCTCACGTTGTATTCGAGCCGGACGCGAAGTCTCGTGACATCTTTGCCGGCAATCTTGACAGGAACTTTATCCAACACTTGCACTTCGTTCGAAGCGCCGGCCTCCAGAAATATCGACTTCGCGAGAATCTTCTGCTTGAAATCGGTCTTCCCCGTGTCGGCTCGAAGATAGTTGAAGAAAGCGTCAGGGGCCATGGAAGTGGAATCTGCAAAGATCATGATTGACGGCTTTACGGCCAAATCGGGTTCATCCTGAAGCCGCAGAGGAATTCTCGGCTTGCGTTGAACCAGAAGCAGCCGTTCGGGGCTCGGTTCTTTGCGCAGTTTGGCTTCGCGCCAGTCAACGGGAATCGCCATCGAAAATCCGAAACGAGCGTCGTGATAGACGGCGTCCTTGACATATCCCGTTTCCCCCGGTTTCGCGCTTGATGCCGATTTATCAGCAGCAGACAATGACATCGCCAGACATAGCACGAAGATGCCTGCGAACGATATCGCCAACGCCTCTTTAACCAGTCTCATTTGATATCCTCACCCTACATTTTTTCTAAAATTATACGTTTATCAAACCCATAGTCAAGCATTTAAATGCCCGTTGTCATTTGATCAACAACATCTTGCGGACACTGACTGATTCGCCGCTCGAGAGCCGCAGGAAATAGACTCCGGACGCAACCGGACGGTTATCCGCGTCGGTACCGTCCCAGATAATGCGCGTGGCTCCGCCGGCGCGCTCGATTTGGCCCTCCCTAACAAACCTGCCCAGGACGTCGACGATCTGATAGCCGATTTGCCCGTTGCCACGGGAACCATCGCTCGCCTGGACTTCTATCGCCGTCGCGCTGTTGAATGGATTGGGATATGGCTCCGAGTAAACGACTTCGTTTGACTGATTCGAGGCGACTCCGGAGGCATTTGAACGGAACAGCGTGACTGCGTCATTCTCGACGGCGTAAAGTTCGCTGCCGTACATGGATATTGACGACGCACCGCCCGATGTCGGCAGATTATAGATTGGACCGGGGCTTGATGGATCAGAAAGATCGACGTAGCGAATGAAGTCAGACCCGCCGGCAATTATCAGAAGCTTCCTGGAGGGATCATAAAGCAACTGCGATGTCGACAGTACGGAATACAGATCGGTGACTAATTCCAATTGTTGCTGTGATTGATTGTAAACGTACACACCCGCTCCGCCAGCCGATCCGACGACGAGATACTGACCGTCGATCATAAGTAATGATCGGGGTGGCGCGGGAGTAGTAATTGATGCCCGGAATTCCGGTTGGCCAGAGCCACAGTCGACGCAGTAGTAATCGACCTGGCCGGTTTCAGATGCAAAGACCAGCGATTGCCTGTCATAGTAACCACTCGTGACCGGAAATGCGGCCTGCACTGACCAGGATTCGGCTACATGCTTGTCCCGCAAATCAACCTTGACCGCGCGGGCGCCGGAAGGGCCGATCGCGACGATCTCGTATTCGATAGTGGGAAGTTTGTTAACATAGACCTGGCTGGACAGTTGCATCATATCGACGAACATCATTGGCTTGGCGGGAGTGACGTCGAGATCGAGGATTAGCACCGAGTCAGAATTACCGATGGCCGCAAACAAGAGTGATTCCTGTTGGCACAGTGACGTGAAAGCCAGGCCGGATTCATATAACAAAGTTTCCGTGAAAATACCCGATTCGAATTTCAGTCGGGAAATTCCCCTGCCTGGCTGCGCAACGATCAGACCGTCGCCGTTGGCAGTTATGGAAGTTGGCAGATTCGATAGCCGAAGTTGTCCAATCACCGTGAGATCGTCGCCGGATAAGACCGTCAAACGGCCGACTTCGTCCAGTGCAAAGCACTGCGCCGACTCGCCTGAGTGAAATACAGTCCGTAGCTTCCTGGCAGGAAACGCCAATTGCTGTGTACCCAACACTGGTCCATTGCCTGACAGATTGGTCTCAAGGGAGCCATTGGAGAATCCGACCACGACACCAATCCCAAGGTTATCGAGATGCGTAACCTCATGCTCGAACGTGATGGGTGTGTCAGAGCTGCTGAATAGGTTCCACTTGTCGACACGGTCGGTTCCGTAGCAGGTCAGTACATTTGACGAATCGAGAACGAAATCCACGACTGGTAGATAAGTCAGGAAAGTCTGCAAATAGACCAAAGCGCTGTCAGAAACTCGATAGACATCGACTCCGTTAAGGCGATCAGCGGCGAAAAGCAGGGTGTCATAAATTTTAAGCAGCGAATAGTAGGCGCCGTGGCGAGCTTTGCCAACTTCATGCAGATTGGCAGCATCATTGGCATTCATAATAGTGATGCCGTCGAATCCCTGAGCCAGATACAAATAACTGCCGGCGGCGACGACCGACAAAATGGTGTCGTGAGTTGCCTGTTCTTCGACAATGTCTATGGCGCCGTTGTCAACTTCTGCGACACCAAACGCGCCGTCACGAGAATAGAGATAGAGCCGGCGTTCATGCAGATAGCAGTCGGTATAGCGCTGCGTCAGCGGAGTAGTTTTGCCCGCGTTCATAATGATTCCGGGCTGACCCTGCTTCGCTATGGCGACAGCGTGATCAAAGAGCAAACACACGTTCGCGGAGTCAACGTCAAATGAATTCATCCCTTGAAGAGGCAATGATGCAATCTCTTGAAACATATCGGGGCCGACAGCGGCGGATGCGAATGCGAAAGAGATGATCAACATGATGAGCAACGCGATACGTCTCATTTCAGCAACACCATCTTTCTGGTTTCCACATGATCGCCCTGCCGCAGCCGATAGAAATAGACGCCCGATTCAAGTTCCTTGCCGTCGTGGTCAATGCCGTTCCAGTCGAAGTGATAATATCCGGCAGCCAATGTGCCATTGAACACAGTCGCTACTCGCTGCCCAAGGACATTCAAGATGTCAATACTCAGGTCGCCGCTTTCGGGAAGATCAACCTGAATGATCGTGTTCTGATTGAAAGGATTTGGATAGTTCTGTGCCAGGCGAAACTGACTCGGTATCGGAGGAGGCGGAGGAGGTGAATTATGCGCCCTGACGAAAGGTAATATGCCCGAATGCCTGTTATCATGAAGGAAACTGCCCCAGACCACAGCCGAATCTGTCGCTACAGTCGGTAGTCTCCAGCAATAGATCTGGGTGTCGGACGACCCCATGTAGAGTTCAAGCAGTCCATCGCCATCGATATCGGCTGCCGCCGGAGTGAACAAAGAATAAGTGACGATGTCGGGATCGGCGTAGGTATAGATCGGCCAGCCCCGCACGACGCTGCCGTCGAGCTTCCAGGCAAAAAGGCGTTCAGGTTTTCCCAACAACGTTGCTCCGGCCCGCGCGACAATTTCTTATTGGCCATCGTTGTCGACATCAAGCACTTCGGGATTGGAAAGCGAATTGGAAGTACCGGCAAGAAATCCGTCGTTTCTGCCGAAGTTGTCTCCGCGAAACGGCGTGCCGTCGCCATGCCAAACGTAGAGCTCTCCGCCGTCCAGCGCGCTGAACACACAGATAAGTTCCGGAATCGAATCATGGTCGAGATCGGCGGCCGCCGGATACGGCGATAGCCATTGAATCTTGTCGTAGAAGATTTTCGGCCAACCGGGAAGGTAGTCGCCGTTAGCCCGGACGATGCTGACTCCAATTTGTCTCAGGACTCCGCCGGCGCGATGCGCAAAAGCGATTTCCGGGTAGCCGTCATTGTCGAAATCAGCGAGCACGCCCCCGAATATCGCCTCGGTCGACAAGACTCGAATACCTTTATCGGGATAGAGTGCGTTGCCGTTCTTGCCGGAAAGCATGTAGAGTCCGCCGTCGCCACCATACGATGTGTAAAGTACTCCGACATCCTGATAGCCGTCATCATCAAAGTCATAAGCAAACATGAACGCCACGATCGCCCCACCGAAATTGCGGGCGCGGCCGAGATCGTCAATCAGCCCAAACAGCCCTCCCGTGGAATGGAAATAGCTGCTGCCATCCCAGCGCCAGCACCAGACTTCCCCGGCGGCATCCGTAACCAGAATTTCCATTCTGCCGTCACCGTCGAGGTCGGCGAGCAATGGCGTTGGGTATGAATCGTATTCCCAGCCGGTGAGCAATAACTTCGGCCAGCCCGGTAGTGGATTTCCTAGGCCGTCGATGATCGCCACACCAGAATCCGTAACAACAACGATCTCGTCTTTGCCATCACCGTTGAAATCCCACAATGCCGGCGTCGATTGACACGACTGGCCGATGGGTGGATTGATGTATTCAATTCGGCCTTCCTTGAAATGATTCACGATGATCTTCTGCGACCCGCCACTCACCAGTTCCGGTGCGGGGTCGTCGTCGATGTTGCCGATCATAGCCGACAAGTGCGGACGGGTTATCGGTTCAATCGGGTAACCGGCGGCCAGACTGCTCTTGATATAGACTCCAGTTGAGGTTTCGATCACATCGGTGGCGGTCGTCACGGTAAGCTTGAGAACTCCCGATCCCGGACGCAACGGCCCAATCGTCCATTCCGCGAGTGGAGAATCATAGAGCACCTGATTCGAGAACGTGATCAGATGCTTTTCCCTGGGAGCTGCATCCGGATAGAATGAGACTTCATATGATTGAAGACCGGGCGCCGACGCCGAACCAATGATCTCGGCAAATGATGTGACCGTATCGCCGTTTGCGGGAGTAGTGATATCGACGCGTGGATTATTAACGAGCCGCAGATATGAAGTGAAAGCAATATTATCGCCTACGGTCAATCGTACTTCCGTGCGGCCGTCATAAGGTGAACTGTCCCAGTTAGCGATACTCTGGCGCAACAGGTTGGCACTACCAGAGGCAATAGTAATCCAGGTGTTCGTTGAGGCAGGTCTTGCTTCCAAAAGGAATGACTTTCCTGAGGCGGAATATGCCGAACCGGAGAACTGGATTATCCCCTGTTGTACCGTGTTGAATTGCGGCGACTCCAACTCGGCAAATTCATCGGAAAGGAACTCGGTGGCGCGGCCGACATTCAGGCGACCATGACCGGAGTATGGGTTTCCGGCGTGCCGAAGCAAGCCGTTCGGATCGGTAATGGCGTCAGCGGTGTTGTATAGCAATTGTTTGATACTGTCGGCAGTCAATCCCGGCGAGGCCGAACGCAATAGCGCGACGGCTCCGGTCACATGTGGCGCCGCCATGCTGGTGCCATCGGCGAGATAATAGAGACTGTCAATGATTCGGATTCCCGGCTCACCGGAAGCAGCGTAAAGGTCGGTTCCCGTGGCACGCAGCGAGAGAATGTCCAACCCCGGTGCCGCGAGATCGAGCCAAGGCCCAAAGCTCGAAAAGTAAGTAACCTGATCGTGCGAATCGGATGCGCCGACGGTAACCACAAAGTCGGATTTGGCCGGAAAGAATGGAATATCGGTTCCGGAATTTCCCGATGCGGCGACAAAGACCACTCCGTGTTCAACCGCGTACTTAACGGCATCATCTATGATCGACGAATAGAAAGGTGATCCCCAGGAGGCGTTGATTACTTCCGCGCCGTTGTCGACGGCGTAGATAATGGCGGCCGAAGTTGAGGAGGCGTACGCATTCGGGAAAATCTTAAGGCACATGATTTCGACGTTTTGCGCGATTCCTTCAATCCCGATACCGTTACCTCCCACTGCTCCGATAATGCCCGACACATGGGTTCCGTGGCCGATCTTGTCCATTGGATCGGAATCCGGCGAAGCATTGAAAGTGGACTGAGTATCGCCGGAGAAATCATAACCGTAGTAGTCGTCGACGTAGCCGTTTAGATCGTCATCGATTCCATTGCCGGGAATCTCCTGCACATTGTGCCAGATATGATCCTGCAAGTCGGGATGTTTGTAATCTACACCGGTGTCGATCACGCCAACGCGTGTCTTATGTCTGTTGATAGGAGCGGATTGGGTTTGTTCCCATCTAATGTCTGCGCCAGCCGTGCCAGTCTTGAGCACCAGACTGTCGTTTTGATTTCCAGGAACCCGAACAATGCCAAGGTATCCCTGGGCTTGATTAGTGAGTCCCCACTGGTTCTGATACAGTGGATCAGAGAACAGCTCCATCTTGTAATCTCGCTCGACGTACTGGATGGCCGGGTCATTTGACAACAATGATTCCGCAGCCAGCCGCTTGAGAGAATCTGCGAACGTATAGATGAAGCCGGTATTCTTGATGGAAGTCCTGTCCTTGGTGTCTGCGACGGGAAAGATGGTTTTGACATTCGCCGCGAGTGCCTTGGCTGCAGTTTGCTGCAAAGAAGTAGTAGCAGGCGGGGACTTGTATTTTACGATGAGACGGTACGGGTGATAGGCGTCCGCCGCCGCGCGAGTTGTCAGACCGAACATGCATATCATAGCAGAGACAGCGACGATTATCAGATGAAGACGATGTCTGGTGGCGAAGCCGGTTTTGGCGAGCATTATCCCATTCCTACTGGAGCAACCTAATCAACCGCGTTCTAATACGCAAGCTTAGCTGAAAGTGCACCAATGGAATAGACGAAAATGCAGAAGCGACGCTTAATTATTCGTTTTGGGCGCGAGGCAGGACAGCCCAGTGCAGCTTGTTACGAAGAATCGAGTAGAACGTGTGTTGGGGAAAGGTTACCAGACTTGTGTAATGGGCGGCGCGTTTAATCAAGACCTCTTCCCCGTTCTTGAGCGGCACCGACACCTGCCCATCAATGGTCATCAGCGCCGAACTGTGTCCGGAGGTAACCTTGATTCGGATGACGTCATTGCCATCGAAAAGCATGGACCGCGCCGCCAGTGATTGCGGCGCCATCGGTGAAGCAATAATCGCTTCCATGGTCGGATTCAAAATTGGTCCCCCAACGGCGGCATTATAGGCCGTTGACCCGGTGGGCGTGGCGATGATCAATCCATCAGCCCGATATGTGGAAATAAATTCGTCGTTAACGAACAGATCGAGTTCTATCAGCCGCGCCACGTTACCTCGGTCAACCACCACATCGTTCAGCGCAAAGCCGGTTTTGCCGAGATCGCTGCCGTTAACGCTTACTTCAAGCAACATGCGTTTTTCGATATGATGTTGGCCACTGACTAACGCCTGCAGACTACGTTCGCAATCGTCGGCGGTGACTTGCGTCAGAAAGCCCAGAGCTCCCAGATTGATGCCGATGATCGGCACTCCACTGGCGCCGATCGCCCTGGCTGCCGCCAGCAAGGTGCCGTCGCCGCCCATGGAAATGATATAATCACATTTGCCGGCGATGTCGTCACGCTTGTACACTAACTCAGCGTTGGCTGCGAAGTCCTTCAGTTCCTCGCAGACACCATAATCATGTCCGCAGGATTCGATCCACTCGATCACCCGCCGTATGATCTTGGCGGCGCCGGGTCGCTTGCGGTTGGCAACTATGCCGAAACGCATCAGGAATTGTCCTTGGCGATGGTCTTCACATTTTCAAGTCGATTAACCGTTGGAGTTGTCTCCGAGTCCGTCTTTATCTTAAGCGAATGTTTACCCTCGGCACGAACGAAATTTTCGACGGCGCCGGCGATTCCCTCCGGGTGCAACCCGATCATTTCCAGCAATTCACTGCGGCTGCCGTGTTCGACAAACTGATCGGGAATGCCGAGCCGCTGCAAACGAACGTGTGTTCTGCCCGAGTCGACCAGCCAGTCATTTATGCCTGAGCCGAATCCTCCCGGCAGCGAACCCTCTTCAACAGTGATGAAGTACTTGTAGTGTTCGGAAAGTTCCTGCAGCATGGAATAATCGAACGGCTTTACAAAACGGCAATTGACCACAGTGACCTGAACGCCTTTTGCCGCCAATTGCGCGGCGGCCTTGAGGGATTGCCCGACCATCGTACCGACTGCCAGAATAACCGCATCCTTACCTTCAAGTAGCGGTTCCCACGTTCCCCATTCCAACAACGGACGATCCTGAATCTTGCCCTCGGGAATATCGGCGCGCGGCCAACGGATGGCGATCGGCCCATCGAATCTTTCCAGCGCCAACTGCAACAATTGCTTCAACTCGGTGCCATCTTTCGGCGCGCAGATTGTCATGTTCGGAACCACACGCAAGTAGGAAAGATCAAAGGTGCCGTGGTGAGTTGGTCCGTCGTTGCCGACCAAACCGGCACGATCAAGAGCCAGAATCACGGGAAGATTTTGCAGGGCGATATCATGAATAATCGGATCGTAGGCGCGCTGGCAGAATGTTGAGTAGACCGCAAACACCGGCTTACTGCCGCCGCGCGAAAGCCCGGCCGCAAATACCGCGGCGTGTAGTTCGGCGATACCGACGTCGAAGAAGCGATCGGGATAGGTCTTGGCATATTTGGACAAGCCCGTGCCGGTCGGCATGGCGGCGGTTATCACAACGAGATTCGGGTCCTTCTGTGCCAGTTCGATCATGGTGTCGCCGAAGACTTTCGTATACGAGATGCCACTGGAGTTTTCAGACTTGCCGGTAACCTTATCGAATTTGTTTACACCGTGGAAATTGCAGGCATCGTCCTCGGCAGGTTGATAACCCTTGCCCTTCTTCGTGCGAATGTGCAGCAACAGAGGTCCGGGCAGCGCCTTCAGGTGGTTAAGAGTTTTGACCAAGCCGACTACATCATGGCCGTCGACGGGGCCAAAATAGCGCAGGCCGAGCTTCTCGAAAATCACTCCGGGAACCAGGAAGCTCTTGATGGTTTCGTCGACTCTCCCGACGAATTCCCGAATCAGCGGCCCACGGTTAAACTTGCCGGTCAAATCCCAAATCGAGGACTTAATCTTGTTATAGGTCTCGTCTGTCCGCAGTTCGGTGAGGTACTCGGACAGTGCGCCGACGTTTTTATCAATGGACATGGAATTGTCATTAAGTACCACTAACATGCGTCGCTTGGAATTGCCCAAAT
The DNA here is from genome assembly GCA_963726455.1 of uncultured bacterium. GTDB lineage: Bacteria > Zixibacteria > MSB-5A5 > CAIYYT01 > CAIYYT01 > CAIYYT01. The sequence continues at coordinate 362,117 of CAVSCK010000004.1, read as the reverse complement.
TATTCAGTCCCTCAAAAGCAAGGCCGCCCGTCATGGCGCCGTCGCCAATCACGGCAATAACGTGATTATCCTTGCCTGCCAGGTCTCTGGCGACGGCGAGGCCGTACGCGGCCGAAATCGACGTCGAAGCATGGCCGGCGCCGTAAACATCATGCTCGGATTCGGTGATTTTGGCAAATCCCGCCAAGCCACCCAGTTGACGGATGGTATTGAGTCGGTCATAGCGGCCGGTGAGCATCTTGTGGACATAAGACTGGTGGCCGGTGTCCCAGACGATCTGGTCGCCAGGACTGTCATATACATAGTGCAATGCGATTGTCAATTCGACTACGCCAAGATTGCCGCCCAGATGTCCACCCAACTCGGAGAGGGTCGTCACCAGACCATCGCGAATCTCCGCCGCCAGTTCGGGCAGCGATTCGAGCGGGACCTTCTTGAGGTCGGCAGGAGACTTAATTGTGCGCAGGAAATCTGTCATCTGTTTATCATACTCAGAACCCGTCTACAGGTTCGTTAAGTTTCGCGCGCCAGTATATAATCCGCTAAATGCCAGAAAACTTCGCGGCCGGGGTAATGTTCCAGAGCTGCCTTGGCCTCGGCAATCAAGTTCGTGGCGATCTTTCGCGAGGCCTCCAGGCCGACGACTTTGGGATAGGTCGCTTTGGCCAGCCGGTCATCAGATCCCACGGACTTGCCGAGACTTTCGAAATCACCTTCGACGTCCAAGATATCGTCAACTATCTGGAATGCCAGCCCCAGCTTCTCGCCGAATATTTCCAGCATCTTTACTTCATTGCGCGGCGCTCTGGCCAACAGTGCGCCCATGGTAATTGAGGCCGTGATCAACGCGGCTGTCTTTCGCTTGTGAATATTCTCCACATCGGCAAGTGTTACTTCGTGGCCTTCGGCCTGAACATCGCGGACTTGTCCGCCGATCATGCCCACAGTACCGATTGCCTTACCCACCTGGCTCACTACTTCGCAATTGCCTGACTCAGCCAGTATTTCAAATGCGAGCGCATGCAACGCGTCGCCGGCAAGGACGGCAATGTATTCAGGGAACTTACGATGTAACGTTGGCTGGCCGCGCCGAAAGTCATCGTCATCCATGCAGGGAAGGTCGTCGTGAATCAGCGAGTAGGTGTGAAGCAACTCGAGAGCAGAAGCATATCTGTATATACTTTCGGAGTTGCCGCCGCCGGCATGATATGAGGACACTGCCAGAATTGGGCGGATTCGCTTGCCGCCGGCCAACACCGAGTAGCGCATCGCCTGATGCAGGTCGACCGGCTCCAGATCGGCAGGCGGGAGAACAGTGTCAATGGCAGCATCAATCTGCTCGCGCAAACGTGCAAAGGCAGCGAGTGTTTTTCCGGCAAATTCAGGCATTGGTATCGTGCTCGAATGTTTCCAGCTTGAACTTCTCACCCTCGGCCACGAGTTTCTTGATTTCCTGCTCCACGGTCGAAAGCTTTTCGGAACAAAGTTTCGACAGCCGCATGCCCTCTTGAAAGAGCTTCAAGGCCTCATCCAGTGGCAGATCTCCCTGTTCCAGTTTGGCTACCACTTCCTCAAGCTGCTTGAGGTTCTTTTCGAAAGTATCTTGTTTTTCGGGCAAGACTACCTCATCCAATTGGCTAGTTTACAGATTCTTATTATAACCTTTTTCCCCATTATCAGCAACCACTTCCGCGACAGGACTACTCGATTTTCGCCGGCTTGGAGCCATCCGAGAACTTGATAGCAACTGCATCCCCACCGCTCAATTCAGCGGCCTGTTTGACAATTGTCTGATCGGGCCGACGCGTGATCACCGCATATCCCCGCTTAAGCACACTGTCAGGTGAAAGTGCGGCCAGCTTGTGATTTGCAAGCGTCAACCGGTTCTGATTCTTCAGAAGTAGCAGTTCGGAGCTATTCCTAATTCGGGTCACGCAATCATCCAAGCGCTGTGAGGGTTTCTCCAGAAGCACCTGCGGCGAGACAAATATGCGCGACTTGACCAGTTGCTCCAATAATTGGCGGCGCATTCCGACCGTGCGAATTAGAGCTCGGCCCAAACGCGCGCGCGATTCCGTCACGAAAGCAGTGATGCTCTGAGCATCATAGGTTGCGATTTCGGCGGCTGCTGATGGTGTTGCGGCACGCAGATCGGCAACGAAGTCTGATATCGAAAAATCGATTTCGTGCCCGACTGCCGAGATGACTGGTATTTCCGATGCGAATATTGCGCGCGCGACGATCTCTTCATTGAATGCCCATAAATCTTCCAGCGAGCCGCCGCCACGTCCGACGATCAGAACATCCACCTGCCCCCAGGCGTTGAATTCCTGAATCGCTTTGACAATGTCCTCGGCGGCGCCGTCCCCTTGCACGCGCGTCGGCCTCAACACCAGCCGCACCTGAGGAGCGCGCCGGGTGCAGATATTGATTATGTCCCTGATCGCGGCTCCGGTCGGTGAGGATACAACCCCTATCGCGCGCGGATACTCCGGTATCGGACGCTTGCGTTCTTCAGCGAACAAACCTTCCTGTAAAAGCTTCTCTTTGAGCTTCTGGAATTGCTCTTCCAGACTTCCTTTGCCGAGCGGCAGAATTCGTGATACACGGAGTTGGTAGTTGCCACCTTTCTCGTAAAGTGTGACGTCACCAAACACGCGTACTTTGAGGCCGTCTTTCGGTTCGAATTGCAGTCCTTGTGCCGTGAAGCGCCAGATCACGGCCTTGATTTGCGCAGACGCATCCTTCAACGTGAAATAGCGGTGACCGGAAGTATGATGCAGATAGTTGGAGATTTCGCCTTCCACCCAGACCGACTGAAACTCCGATTCCAGCAGATTCTTTATCTCGGCGGTTATCTCAGAGACAGAATAGATCTTCTCCAATTGAAGTTCAGGCTCCATCTAATAATGTTAACTGTTTTTCATGCGGTTGAAAATCGCTTTCGACACAAAGCTTGCCCAATCCGGAAGTCAGGTGCCGTATCTGAATGAACTGGAGGGTGTTCTGAAAACCCACCAAATTTTGTTAACTGGTAACATTCTCATATTCAATGACTTGATAGAAAACGGCTGGGGAAGCATCTGTCTCACTGTCGAAATCTCGTACACGCCGATCTGACCGCGCCGCAATCGATCATTGTCGCGTCTTGTATGACAACGACTTACGCCGGCTAGTCAGTGGCAGGGTTTTTGCTTCCTGATAAAGTATCTTGGCCAGTAGTGTCTTACCTAATTATCCACTTGGCAGAGGCGATTGACGCTTCTGCCAAACTTTTTTTGGGGGACAAAAAAGACAGGCGAGAGTTGCCTGGCGACTCCCGCCTAATCGAAATCACTCGACGGACATTTGTAGTCCGATTGATCAATAGTCCTGGCAATTACAGGTGGGCGCAGGTGCGGGTCCACCGCCGAAGATATAAGCGATAAGATAGACAGCATCGCTGATATCGACGCCGCCTGAGCAATCCACATCTCCCGATCCAACTGCGTTCGGCGACGGCGCCGGACCACCGCTGAAGATATACTCTATAAGGTAGACCGCATCGGAAATGTCGTAATTGCCCGAATTGTCGGCATCTCCAACCGAATAACTGCAGGTGCTGAACGACACGTGCGCAACTTCCGTCGGGCTAAACCCCGAGAATTGATTTTGCGGATCCTTTGCGCGCAGCTTGTAATAGTAATCTCCGTTTTGCAGGTTTTGAACCAGTAGCGTAGTATCTTCCACTGTATCGGATAATTTAGTCATCGTGGTGTAGTATTCGACAGGATAGATATCGTCGATGTACCAACCGCCGTTATTGACACCGCCGTCGGACGTATAATGGAACCGGAGCAAGATGCTGCTGCCGGCGAAGAGACTTAACGGAAACTTGGCAAGCACCCATCCAGAGGAATTGCCGTTAATCCCGAAGCCCTGGTTGTAGCCGTGAGGATTAGCCGTCGTGGTAATGTTTCCGGGAATTGATGACCAGGTCGAGCCGCCGTTGGTCGATGCTTCTACATAGCCGTAGTCATAGCCGGACTCATGATTATAGGATGTCCAGAATTGGAGAGTGTCACCAAGACTAACCGTGAACGTCTGATCCATGGCCAGGGTGGTGTTCAGATTGCTGACGTTGCCACCAAAATAGGAGTGGGTGGCCGAATGCGCCTGAGACGTCGTCAGCGTGAATCCGTTCGAATTCCAGGTCGGTCCAGTACCTTCCAGATTGTCCGTGATGCTTGCCAGATTGCTCATCTGCCAGACCTCGAAACTAAGGGCCGGATTCGCCTGATCATAGTGATGCCAATAGAGTTGGAAATAGGTCGTGTCGACATTGCCGATTGCGTAGATCGTCGGCATTGCAGGTGGCCGCAGCGCTTCGGGGTTACCGGCCATGCGCGCATAGAAAAGATTCGGCTGCAAGTGCAATTGAACCAGTGGCGCGATGCGGCTGGTCGGCGGCCAGAAACCGTCCGCGCCGTCACCGACTTCCACACTGATAGCGTAGATTTTCGGCTTTGAAATTTGCTCGCCGTATTCCCAGTCAAAACTTCCACCGTTGACCGAATACAATACTTGCCACGGCGGTCCCGCCTCGTAGCCGGTCATTGCGTTGACAGTGTCGCCCATTTGTCTGAAGATATCATCATCCGGCGCGAAGATATTGTCATATCCCCACGGATACAGGAACAAACCGGCGTAGGAATGATAGTTGACGATGACTTTGAATTGATGCGCGTTGATGAACGTCCGTTGCGCCGCAATCTCCGGCTCCGAAAAGGGCGCCGTGCCTCGATAAGTTTCACTTCCCGTACTGGGAGAGGAACCAATGTCATCGTATCCCCACTGATAGCCGTAATTGCGGTTAATATCGACACCGAAATTGCCGTCGCCACTGTTGCGCCGATTCTTGCGCCACATGCCGCCGCCACCCGGATCGGTCTCCTGGTTGTAGTAGTAGCCATCGGGATTCAGACAGGGCGCGAAAAATAACTCACGATTGTTTACCAGATATGTCACCTGCGGGTTGGTGCCATAATTGCTCGTCAAGTAGCGCATGAAATAGATCAGCACTTCCGGAGTGATGACCTCACGCGCGTGATGGCAGGCATAGTAATAGACTTCAGGTTCGTTCTCATTAACGCTCGGGTTATCGGAAATCTTCACAAACCAGATAGGGCGCCCTTCGAGAGAGTTGCCCATGCTGGCCTTGGGCGTGACGATTCCAGGGTAAGCATTGGAAATGGAATCGAGCACTAATCCGATTTCGCTGAGAGTGCGATAGCCACCCATCGTTCGAGTGGCGTCGAACCGGCTCTGATAGAAGGCGGTCATGTCGTCGATGGAGACGGTGTACTTCAGGCCGGTCGCCTGGAGCCGCAGCAAATCGCTCTGCGAAACAACAGCTTCGGCAGATCCATCGCGGACTATGACATGCTCGAACCCGAAGGCGCGAACTTTTTCGTAGTCGGCTTTGGTATCCAGTGTGATTTGAACAGTAGAGTACTTCGCGGTCGCCCCGGCGGTGCCGAACAGGCAAACTGCGAAAACCAGCAAAAGGAAAATGCTGTAACGTTGTGACATCAGGAGAGCTCCTTAAACACGTGAAGACAGTAACCAGTTGTGCGGGATAACACAAACTGACGACAGAGGTAAATATAAGCAGTATTTAGACTTTGGCAAGGTTTATCTTGCTGCAAGGCCGCGCCGTTTCGTCGTTCCCGCGCTTCTGCGGCAGCATGATCGTGAACGTTGTCCCCCGATTCGGCGCGGATTCGCAGGTAACCTCGCCGCCATGGCAAACTATCCACTTTCGTACCAGTGCCAGTCCCAGACCGGTTCCATTCGGCTTGCCGGAAGTGAAGAACGGCAGGAAGATCTCATCGATGTTCTCCGGAGGTATGCCCTTGCCATTATCGGAGACCTTGACCCCGACGGTTTCGCCAAACCCGGAGGAATAAACTCTGATCTTGACCTCGCTACCGGGGACCGACGCTTCGATACTGTTCTGCACGAGGTTAACCAGAACATTGGAAATTAGTACCGCATCACAAGTCAGCTTTGCCGCACATTGATCTACTGTGAACTGCAAACGCACTCGGCCAGACTCAACCTCTGACGCAAAATGCGTCTCCACAGTACGTTGAATTTCCTCGAAATCCACTTCCTGCAACTGGACGGCTTCATGGCGTGACAAGCTCAAAAATCGAGTGAGCATTTCCTCTGTCGCCTGAGCTTCGGTCAAGATATTCGTAACGATCTCTGGCACCTGGTCGATCCCCACGGCGAGTTTTCGCAAGAGCTGGGCAAAGCCGACGACCGCTGCCAGCGAATTGCGCAATTGGTGCGCCAGGCCGGCTGACATCTCGCCCAAAGCCGCCATCTGCTCCTTGATGGCAACTTCTGATTCGAGCCGCTTAAGGTCCGTCAGATCAGAGATCAGCACCATCGCGCCTTTGACGGCTCCGACATTGTCGCGCAGCAATGTGCAGTCAACGCTGAGCCAGAGACACTGCTGGTCAACGAGATGTACTTCGATTTCGGGTTTCGATGATTCCCTGCTCTTGGCAAGCGCATCCTCAATCATCTGCGCGAACATAGCATAATCGGCAAGTGCATAGTGGTAGTTGTGCCCGATCGCCGCGCTTGCCGGTATTTTGAAGATCGCCTCGGCGGCACTATTGTAATTAGTGACAACGCCCTCGTTGTCGCAGCTTATGACCGCCGACGGCATAGCTGCAAGGATGTATTCATTGTATCTTTCAAGGGAAATCGCGCGATCCTTTTGCTGAGCGTAGAGCCGCTGCAAAACGGCTTCTTTATGTCGCAATTCCGTTATTACCCGTTGGAAAGTCTGCACCGCAAAATCCATTGCTTCCGGCTGATCGGTTTTCGCGACCGCTGCCGCCAGCGCCTGCTTCTTGATCTGGAGATACGGTTTAAGTGTTATCTTTAGCAGAAGAATGGCGATGGTAAAAGCCGCCGCAATGCTTAGCAACTGAAACAACGTGTTGAGCCGCGAGAAACGCTGCAAGCCAACCTCGGTATCGGCGGGCAGTGTCGCAACTAAAGTAAGCCCTTTGCCTTTGTCGCCTATGAAATGATATGCAACGGCGCGAACCGGCGAACCGTTGTCCGATGTAAAGACTTCGGAGACTGTTGCCGGCAGACCTGCGCCAACTACTCCGGCGACTTCTTTATCATGATCGTAGGCGTTCCGTAAGCGACTCAATGTTACCGAGTCAACCAATTCTGACTTGCCGATTTCCTCGCGCTGCAGTAATTCTGTTTCCACCAGGTCGATACGCGTGAATCCGGCGGCATGTGCCAGATCGCGAAACTGCGCCGAACGAGCCAGCTCCGCAGGATTGGCCTTGATACTGTTCGCCGCCTTTTCCAGATTATCAACCACACGATACTTAAGCGTGCCGGTCTGCAGCGACTGGCTCTGACTGAAGAAACGGAGTGAATTGAGATTGGCGACGATGATGAGCAGGAACATCAGGCCGAGCGTGACGCGAATGCGGGCCTCATAGCTGGAACCGAGGCGCTTCTGCCACTTGTCAAGAAATTGCAGCTTCACATTAGAGTTATCGTCAGGAAAGTGCGATTTTGTAAGCGGTTCGCATACGAGAGACCGAACGAACTATTGTAGCGCCAGGACTTTCTCGACATAGAGGTTGATCAGGTAGTTGCCGAAAAAGAGCGCAATTATGGCTGCCAGCGACAGGAATGGACCGAACGGGATCATGCGTGTCTGACGCATCTGTCGGGAGAACACCATGTAAATTAGCGCATACACCAGACCGAGCACGGCAGCAGCGAAAAAGATCACCAAGATGCTGCGCCAGCCGAGGAATGCGCCCAACATCGCCGCCAGCTTGACGTCGCCGCCGCCTAAAGACTCCTTCTTGAACAGGAAATCTCCGAGCAACGCCAACAGAAACAACGACGCACCGCCGGCGACCAGCCCGATCACTGAGTCTAACGGGCGCAACGTTGGGCTCACGAATGAAGTGGCAACGCCCAGGATCATTCCCGGAATCGTGATCTTGTCCGGAATGATGTAATGCCGGAAATCGATCACGGTCACAACCAAGAGCAGGCAGAAGAACACGCAGACTATCGCGGACTGCACCTGCCACCCATACAATCGAAATGCCAACAGAAAGAGAATCGCCGTGCCGATCTCTACCAGCGGATATTGCAGCGATATGTGCTTATGACAGTGCCGGCACTTTCCCCGCAGTATCATGTAGCTGAGAACCGGCAAATTGTCGTACCAGTGAATCAGCGCACCACATTGCGGACAATGAGACCTGCCGGAGACAAAATTCTCATTCTTCGGCAGCCGACAAATCAGCACGTTCAGGAATGATCCGACGATGGCGCCGGCGAACGCGACGAATATTTGTGGCATGATTTCGTTCATCATAAGTGTTATCGGCATTACTGCAATATAGTTACAGTCGTAACCCATGCAACGGCGCGGGCTTATGATCGGGTATGCTAGAGAATGTCCGCTCGCGAAAGCACAAGCGTCGTCATAACTACCGGCGCCAATTCAGTGCGGAGGCGGCGCTCTCCGAGAGTGATCGGCATAGCTCCCGCAGATTCTAATACGGCTTCCTCGTCAAGAGTAAGCCCCTGTTCCGGTCCGGTAACCAGCAACAATGTCTTGGCGCTACTACACTGCTCATTCCAGATCAACCGTTTTCCGGCAAACGAACCGACGAGCGAAAGATCGTAGTCGCCGATAGTCTTCGCCAGCGAATTGGCATCACGTGGCGCACCGATAGTAGGCAGATAGCAACGCAATGATTGTTTGACGGCGCTGATCGCCACTTTGCGCCAACGTTCGATTCTAGTTCTGATCTTGTCCTCGTCGAGGTGGACTGGAGAATTTGCGGACAGAAGCGGAATGAACGATCGGACACCAAGCTGCGTGCACTGCTCGACTATGTCATCTGCCTTTCCCTGCAAAGTCAATCCGAATGCTACCGTGAGATCGATTCCCGGCTCGTTCAGCCAGCGAGAGACTTTGACGATCTCTCCGATCAGTCCTCGCCTACCGGGTTCCCCGAGCATTACATCATAGAGATTGCCCAAGCCGTCCGTGACCTTGATCAAGTCACCTGCGGACAGGCGAAGTGTTCGGAGAATATGGTCAGCTTCTTCGCGGGCGAAATGGCAACGATCACTTTCGATTTGGTCGGGTTCGACAAAGAAATGTGTGGTCTGGCTACGCTTTGGTGACACGGCAACAAATCCACTCATTCATGCGGGTTACCTGATAGCCGTGAGAACTCTTAAGTTCGAGGAAATTCTGGAATTCAGTTTCCTGCTCGGTCAGTATGCCGGAGAGGATCAGAACGCCTTGCGATTTGAGGCAGCGCATGAAGTTTTCGTAGAGATTGTATATCTCATCCCTAATCAGATTACTCACCACGACATCGTAATAGGCGACACGCGACACTTTATCCATCGATCCAAATTCGATCTGCACGACGTTATCCACGCGATTGTGAACGATGTTCTCCTTCGCGTTTTCGATTGCGGTCAGATCGATGTCGAGACCCAGACATTCATCTGCTCCCAGTTTGGCTGCCAGTATCGACAGAATTGCGGAGCCGCAGCCGAGATCAAGCACTCTGTCACCTTTCTTGATATCTTTGAGTAACTGCGACATGCAAAGCTGAGTGGTTTCATGATGGCCAGTGCCGAATGCCATCTTCGGCTCAATCACGATTTCGATCTTGCCCGGATACTGAGTCTTGTCCCAGACAGACTTGATGGCGACCTTTTCGACGATGACGGGTTGAAACGATTCCTGATACTGTTTGATCCAGTCGATGTCTTCGATTTGCTTCACCGAGATCACCGCGCCAACTGCGTCGGCGCTGGTAAGTCCGTGACTCACCAGATAGTTGCCCAGCGATTCAACTTTGGCGCGTGCGTCTTCCTCGGCGGGCAAGTAGAACTTAACGCGGAAGTCCTCGTCACTGACTTCGGTCACCAGTCCTTGACAGAGAGTCTCGGTAATGAACGATGTGACCAGGTCTTCTTGGGCCGGCGCGCAGCGTACGCTGATTTCCAGGTAACCGGCCACCGTCAAACTCCGAGCGATTCTCTGAGGCGCTCAAAGATGGACTTGGCAACCTTCGGTGGAACTTCTCCCTCGATGCGGCGAAGCTTTTCGTATAGCGCCTTTTGTTCATCAGTCAATGAAGTCGGAGTCCAAAGTGAGACCTTTACCAGCAGGTCTCCCCTGCCCGACGAACGCAACTTGCCGAGTCCCTGGCTTCTCAGTTTCAGTATCTTGCCAGATTGGGTACCGGCGGGAATCTTAAGCTTGACCTTGCCGTCCAACGTTTCCACATCGACATCGCCACCCAGCGCCGCCGTCGAGACGGTGATCGGAACTTCCGTGATAATATCGGAGCCGTGCCGCACAAAACGCTCGTGGGGTTTTTCTTCGATTAGTACGATCAAATCACCCGATTCGCCTCCGCGCATGCCGGTATTGCCTTCGCCACGCAACGGAATGTAGTTGCCTTCCGATACGCCGGCAGGAACTTTCACGCTGATTGTCGCTTGCTCTTCAATTCGGCCGGAGCTGCCGCAAGTGGGACAAGGTGTGCCGATGACCTCGCCGGTGCCACCACAGGTATTGCACGTGGTCACGCTGACGAATTGTCCGAACATCGAGCGGGACACGTGTTGCACCTGGCCGGCGCCGCGACACTCGGGACAACGTTGCTTGGACGAACCACTCGCAGCGCCTGAGCCACCGCAGGTTGAACAACGTTTGAATCGCTTGATTTTGAGACTCTTCTCGGTACCGAAAGCGATTTCTTCGAGCGTCAATCGCAGTCGGACTTTAATATCCTCGCCTCGATAATTGACGCCGCGGCCGCGCCCACGCTTGCCGCCGAACATGTCGTCGAATACCGAACCGCCCATACCGAAATCGCGCATGAAAGCGCGCAAGGCGTCGTTAATGTCGAAGCCCTGGCCGAAACCGCCGGCGCCATATCCGGGCTGGCCTGCCATACCGGCATGGCCGAACTGGTCATATTGCTGGCGGTTGTTGGCGTCTTTGAGAACCTCGTAGGCCTCGGTCGCTTCTTTGAATTTCTCTTCAGCGGCTTTGTCACCCGGATTTTTGTCGGGGTGATATCTTATCGCCAGTTGGCGATACGCCTTCTTGATTTCATCTTCCGAGGCGCTTCGCTCGACGCCAAGAACTTCGTAGTAGTCACGTTTTACCATCTATTCAACTAATCTAATGCGCACGCCTTACGTCGTGCTGCAACGGAATTATTTCTTCTTCTGGTCTTCGTCGACAACTTCATAATCGGCGTCGACAATGTCTTCCTTCTTGTCACTTGAGCCACCACTTGCACCGGGCTCCGGCTGGGGACCCGCCTGCGCACCCTCACCACCCGGACCGCCGGCAGACTGCGCCGTCTGGCGGTAAATCACTTCCGCAATCTTCTGCGATGCCGTCATCAGGTCGTCGATCTTCTGATTTATGATCTCCACCGAATCGGTTTTCGATGCGGCTTCAAGGCGTTCTTTCGCTTCGGTTATTGCCTTGCGGTCGTCCTCGGTAATTTTGTCGCCATGTTCTTTGACCGTGCGTTCAACCGAGTAGATCGCCTGATCGGCACGATTGCGAGCGTCTACCAGTTCGTGCTTCTTACGATCCGCGTCCGCGTTTGAGTCCGCATCTTTGACCATCTTCTGAATCTCGGCCTCAGATAGTCCGGACGAAGATTCAATTCTGATCTTTTGTTCCTTGCCGGTGCCCAGGTCCTTGGCGGACACGTGCACGATACCGTTGGCGTCGATATCAAACGTTACCTCGATTTGGGGCATACCGCGCGGCGCCGGCGGAATTCCGACCAGGTCAAACCGGCCGAGAGTGCGGTTATCGAGCGCCATCTCGCGCTCACCCTGCAGGACGTGAATACTGACTGCGGGTTGATTGTCCGAAGCAGTTGAGAATATCTGTGACTTTCGCGTCGGAATCGTAGTATTGCGCTCGATGAGTTTCGTCAGTACGCCACCGAGTGTCTCGATACCCAGCGACAACGGCGTGACATCCAGCAGCAACACATCCTTCACTTCACCTGCCAGTACACCCGCCTGAATCGCTGCGCCGATGGCAACTACCTCATCGGGATTAACTCCCTTATGTGGCTCGCGGCTGAACAGTTCGCGAACGGTCTCCTGAACCTTCGGCATGCGAGTCATGCCGCCGACGAGGACGACTTCATGAATGTCAGACGGAGTAACATTGGCATCCTTCATCGCCTTGCGGCAGGGTTCTATCGTGCGCTGAATTAAATCGTCAGTCAACTGTTCCAGCTTGGCGCGGGACAAAGTCATATCGAGATGCTTGGGTCCCGACTGGTCGGCCGTGATGAACGGCAGATTGATTTGGGTCTGCATGGTGGTCGACAACTCGCATTTGGCTTTCTCGGCGGCCTCTTTCAGGCGCTGCAAGGCCATGCGATCCTTACGCAGGTCGATTCCCTCCTGTTTCTTGAATTCATCCGCCAGCCAGTCGATTACGCGTTGATCAAAGTCGTCACCGCCCAGATGCGTGTCACCATTGGTGGAGAGCACCTCGAATACGGAATCGCCCAGCTCCAAGCACCGAAATATCGAACGTGCCACCGCCCAAGTCGTAGACGGCGATCTTCTGATTCTTGTTCTTGTCCAGACCATACGCCAACGCGGCCGCGGTCGGCTCGTTGATAATGCGGAGCACATCCAGTCCGGCAATGCGACCGGCATCTTTGGTCGCCTGACGCTGACTGTCGTTGAAATATGCCGGCACCGTGACCACCGCCTGCGTGATAGTCGTGCCGAGAAAGGCCTCGGCACTTGCCTTGAGATTCTGCAGAATCATCGCGGAGATTTCAGGAGGTGAGTAGAGTTTGCCGAGGATTTCCACACGGCAATCGCCGGTCTCATTTTCGGTCACCTTGTACGGTACCAGCTTCTCCTCGCTCGACACCTCGCTATGACGTCTGCCCATGAAACGCTTGATTGAGAAGACGGTATTCTGCGAGTTCTTGATCGCCTGGCGTTTGGCGATCTGTCCCACGAGACGCTCGCCGTTCTCCTGAAATCCGACCACCGACGGCGTGGTCCGGCCGCCTTCCTGATTGGGTATGACCACCGGCTCGCCGCCTTCCATGACCGCGACGCAGGAGTTGGTCGTCCCAAGATCTATGCCGATTACTTTAGCCATTGTGTAAATCCTCCGTCACATCTGTATCTGTGATACGAACATATTCTAGTCTGTAAAATCCCCCTGACAAACGCTAACCATCGTCCCTCGATCTAACCACTCCCACGCGAGCGTGCCTGATAACCTTATCGTTGAGCGTATAGCCCGGCTGGATTTCGATTGCGATCGTGTCCGGCTCGGCCTCCGAGTTATCAACCTGCATAACGGCTTCATGGAAGCGGGGGTCAAACTTGTGGCCGACCGACTCGAAACGCTGCAAACCCTCCTTCGACAAGGTATCCAGCAATTTACCATGCAGCATTTCTATTCCCTTGTGGTACGTGTCAACGTCGAGATTCTCGTTTCGGCTGCTGAACGCCCGTTCAAAGTTGTCGAGCACGTCCAGCAATTCCACTATCAGCCCTTCGTTGGCAGTCTTCACGAGATTCGAGAAGTCGCGTGATGTGCGTTTCTTATAGTTGTCGAACTCGGCTGCCAGACGCAAGTACTCGTCCTTGGCTTTCTCGATCTGGTTACTGAGTATCGCAATCTGCTGCTCTGCACTCAATACTTGTTCACCGGAGGTTGGCTCCACCGTTGACTCGCCATCTTCCGGCTCGGGATTCTGAGATTCTGCCTGATTAGATTCCTGTTCGATCTGTCCCATAATCCTTTCTCATTTTGACAATATCTCCGACAACACCTTGGCGGTATAGTCGACGACTGACATCAACTTGGCATATTCCATTCGCGTCGGCCCGATCACACCGACCGTGCCGCGAATCTGCCCCGCCTGATAGCTGCGCGTGACGGTCGACAGTCCTTTTAGTCCTTCGATGTGCGTCTCGGCGCCGATCGTCACGGTGATATCTTCCGCGAATGTCTTTACCTTAAGTAATTCTATCAAACTGCGGCGCTCCTCCAGTAACGTAAGGAAATCGCGCAGTCTTTCCGGATTCTGAAATTCTTTTTGTGACAGAACATTCACCGTTCCGTCAGTGTGTAGTCCCTCGGAGGTCGACTCGCTCAGCAGGTGCTCGTGCTGTTCCATGAACAATTTGAGCAATTGCGGGTCGCCATGGCCGTCCTGACCTCTCAATCTCTCGCCGATCGTGCGTCGAATTTCACCTAAATTCAAACCGGACAATTTCTCATTGAGAATGTCCGCCGTCTGCCGGAGATGTTCCGGTACGATCTGGCTTTCTACCTCAACCAAGATGGTGCGCACAATTCCCGACCTGACCGCGATAATAACCATTACCCGCGTATCCGTCACCTGCACCAGATCGATCTTGTTAAGTACCGCCTGGTCGAATTTCGGGGAAATCGTCACGCCCAACTGCGACGTCACCCGTGCCAGCACACGCGATGTCTGTTCGAGAATGTCCTCGACGGCGCCATAATCAATCGTCAGCGCCCGCTTGATATTCTTCTTCTCAAGTTGCGACAGATGCTCAGACTTGAGTAGCTGGTCAACATAGAAGCGATACCCGGTCTCAGTCGGTACACGACCGGCAGACGTATGCGGCTGCTCAATCAGGCCTTTCTCCTCGAGATCAGACAATGTGTTGCGCACGGTTGCCGGCGAAACACCCAACGCGTATCTCATCGCGATCACCCGTGAGCCGACCGGCTCGGCCGTGCGAATATAGTGGTCGATCAATACCGCCAGTATCGTTCGTTCACGTTCCGACAACTCGTACTGATTCATTCGGTTCATAACGTCTTGCTGAGACTGCCTCGCCTCCGCTTGCTTCCTTCAACCATCGTGATTCATTCAGCCCATTAGCACTCTAAGCGGCAGAGTGCCAATATAGTAGCCAAAAAAAACAGCTTCGTCAACTACAAAGCTGGCCACTTCTAATTATACGTCTAGTGTTCGCAAAGTTTGCGGAATTAGCGCGCCTGCAAGGGCGAAACGCCAGGGCTACTTGTCCTTCTTCTTCTCGACCACTTTAGGCGCCGTGGGCGCCTTCTTTGGTGCAGGATCGGCCTTGGTCGAGTCGTGTTTCTTGACGGCTGGCTGCGACGGCGGCTGCGCTTGTGGCGGCCGCTTTGGGGGCGCTACGAATCCTCCCTGCTCAAGGCGGTCGTCAATACCGTTCCGGTTGACATCGATAAAGTCGTTGAACACCGGAGGATTCTTCGGTTTGTCGGCGGGCTTAACGTCTGGCTTAGGTTGTGTTGGAGCGGGCGCGGGCCTGACGACAGATGCAGTATCCGGCTTCGTTGACTGCGGATCTTTTTTCCGCTTCTCGATAGCAAATGCTGGTGTCGCCAGCGTGAGACAGAGAACAACAAGCACGAATCGAGTTAGCAACTTTCTAATATCCATATCCCGTTCCGCCTCTCGAAAAGACCCAAATCCTTTCTCGTTATCTTAGATCAGCATTTCTGAATCGTTCCCGAATGTCCGTCAAACATACCGCTCAGTCAAGAGTATAATCGATTTCGTTGTCATCCGCCGTCAAGCAGCATGCCCGCGAGGTAGGATGTCGAAACCTCGCGGGCACTAGTGCTACTTATGGACGTAAAGTTACTTGCGATGGCCTCCACCACTCGAGTGGCTTTCGCCTTTACTGGCACTGCCACTACCCGAGGACTTGCTGGAAGGCGCCGAACGGTCGCCACCGGAAGGTCTGCTGCCACCCGAATTACCAGAGTTGCTTCTCGGCTGCGGTGCATTATAGGTTCGTGTATTGCCATCCGACCTCGGCCGCGACTGCTGTTGCACCGTGGGGCGCGCTTGCCGTTCAACCGGACGCGGCGCGACGCCGCGATTTACCTGGCCGCTGTTCGGACGCTGTTGTCCGCGATCTTGCCAGGCAGTTGTGGTGCGCGCATGACCGGCATTATCGGCAGGCGTAAATTGATAGTACTTGTTGCCATCCGAGCGCGACTTGTCCTTGCCACCGCCGGAACGATCCTGTTTCTCAGGGCGTGCCGCCGGTTCCTTGCTGTTGGTGTTACCGGACTTGTCAGACTTGCCCTTTTTGTCGACTGCACCCTTATCCCCGGTGTTGCCGGCTGGACGATCTGACTTGCCTCTGTCAACATTACCTGCCTTGCCGCGATCACCCACCGGCTGCTTACCCTGATATCCGCCCTTGTCACCCTGTTTGGCAGGCGTGCTGGGCTGATAATACTTCCCGCGGGTTTCCGACTTGTTCTCGACGGTACCACGGTTACCCTGATCCTTCTGTTTGCCGTAGGCGTCAGCGTTGTAGTATTTCTTGCCGTTATCGGACGGCGCATTGTACTTGCTGGCAGTATAGGTCTTGGTCTTGGCATCAAAGCCGTAGTTCTGCTTGTAGTCCTTGATGCGCATTTCCTTGTCGCCCTGGTACGACTTGGATTTCTCGTATCGACCATGGTCGTTTTCGATCACCTGATAGCCGCGTCTCGCCTGCGGCTTCCCGGCAAAATAGTAGTCATGATCGCGGTCTTTGTATTTGAAGCGCGACGGACCATCCCAGTAATTGTCCCAACCGCGATGATGATACCAGTTGTCATAACAGTAGCGGTAAATAAAGTTCGGCCGCGTGTAGATGCAGAACGGATCAAAGGCATTCACGAAGATCCAGTCATTATATACGACGCTCGGGCCCCAATACACCGTTACGCGGTGACGGCCGAGATAGATGCCCGGCACGTACAACGGCGCATAACCGTAGAACACGCCGTCTACATAGACTTCGCAGCCGTCGGGGTAGTCGATATATGCCTGTCCGCAATCGCCACCCACGCAATCGGCACGGTCGGGGCGATAGTAGTATTTCGGAGCGACATAGAAGTTGACATGGTCGAAGGCGAAACTGTCACCTGAGAAATACTTCTCGTTGACATCGCTGATGAACCGGTCGTTGTCGCCATCGTATTTGAATCCCCAAATGTCGTCATACACCGACACAGGACCCTGCCAGTCAGGCACCGGGTAGAAATCGGTCGAGGCGATCATCTGAATGTTCTCGTTTCCCGGAGGCCCTTCCAATGTCAGCGAGTAATCCGCATTCGGATCAGGCACCTGGTAAACCTCACCTGCCTGCACATAGTTGTTGTCGCCCGGATTCGGCGGGAAGATTAAATTGACGTTGCCGCGCGAGTCGAGGTCGTAGATCGTCACATACGCGTCCTGCGAGGCGCGGAAATAGATCGTGATATTGTCACCTTCGGAATAGTTGGTGCCATCGTCATGATCTGTCCAGACGTCGACATTGAGGTCGCGATAGGTGCGACGCAGAGTCGACTGAGCCGCCAGCGAACTGGCCATCACCAGCGCCAGCAGTGCCGAGAAAATGAGTAGCCGTTTCATGGCGTTAGTTACTCCTTCTTCCATAGTTTGCATCGTGTACAGGGCGAGTCAAAACCGCGGGCTTCAATTCGACGTTGCCGGCAACTGTTTGATAGGCCCACTGTATAGTCATCGCACCGCTATTCAAATCAAGCGAGGCGAAGCGTATATCTGCGTAGTGATTGTCAGCCGTCCAAACGAGATAGGCGTGATTTAAAGAAAATTCCAGCCAGCCGACCTTTGACCACGCTGTGTCCGCTGACGCCGGAACGTAGTTAACGTCTGCCAAGCCGTTCGTTGGGCCGAAATCCTGAATGTCAACGTTCGAGTTTGCCAGTATGAAAAATGTGCCTAGATTCGCGTCATATTCAAAGTAGACATCGGCATTCGGATCGTCGTAGCGAACAACTGAGCCCCTGTTCAACCTGAAGCCCGCGCTATTGGGATACTGATGATAGTCGCGAACTACGGCCGTACCTTGTGGGCGCGGAGTATCAAACGCGTCGACTGCAGACAGCGCCGACTCGCCGAATTCGTTGTATGCATCGACGGCGTAATAATAGGTGTTCCCATTCGTGACATTACGATCCAAGTAAGAGTAATACACGGCGTCGCTGCCCGACGGAATTGGGTCGTGATCGCTGGCTTTCACAGTGCCAAGTAACTCATACTGGTCGTGGCCGTTCTGGGTCCCTGTGTATCGATAGACACCGTACCCGGTCGTCTGGCCGTTATCGTTATTCCCTCGCCAGGTCACAGTTACCTCACCGTCTCCGGTGATGGAACTTACACCCGTCGGAGCCGCCGGAGCGTCACCGGTAACGTTTACCGTCTTCTTATCCTCGCAGCCGGCTATTACCAATGCCAAAATTGCGCTAAGCATTATCAGTTTCAGGACTAGTGTGTGTCTCAATCTTTCCTCCTTACCGTACGTCATTACGGCAGACAGTAATGCAACGACCATGCCGAACGCCTTACATTCTCGCTATTACGTTGTAATTCAATTGGTTATCGAGCCGCAGAAAGGTTGGCTTCTACTGGGTTGTCGCACTAAAACTGTGCGGGAAACGTAGGTGCGAATTCTTTCGCATTCATAACGTTCGAATGAACTCGAACCTACGAAATCGAGTTCGAGCGTCTGGCGACAGATCAGAACGGGATCGGGTTGGCCATCTTGTCGTCGAGCGCCTTCTTGATCGTCTCAACAGCCGAGCCAATTTCGATCATCGCGACTTCCGGCTTGGCGCGATCCTTGAGTTCGAATTGACCCTTCTCGAACGACTTGGCGCCGATGTTTACCCGCAAAGGAATGCCAATCAGATCGGCGTCGTTGAGCTTCACACCCGCCCGTTCATCGCGATCATCGAGAATCGTTTCGACTCCGGCCTGGTTCAGTTGATCATGCAGCCGAAACGCGGCGGCGCGAAGCGAGTCGTCAGTTGAGAGCGGCACAACATGTGCATGATACGGAGCTAATGGCGCCGGCCAAATGATTCCGCGCGCGTCGTTGTATTTCTCGACGGTGGCTTGAATCGTGCGGGTAACACCGATACCGTACGAACCCATATAGAACAACTGTTCTTTGCCGTCTTTGTCGAGATAGGTGGCATTGAGTGCTTTGGCGTACTTGTAGCCGAGGTTGAACGTATTGCCAACCTCAATGCCTTTCTTGGTGTGCAGTGTCCCCTTCTTGCAGTGCGGACAGGTATCGCCGATTTGTGCAGAACGTAACACAGCGATTTCTGTGACGGTGAAATCGCGCGTGTGATTCACGTTGATATAGTGCATCTCGTTTTCGTTGCCGCCGACGACGAAGTTCGTCAGTTCCATCACTTCCGGATCGGCAATCAGCCGCACGTCTTTCAAACCGATCGGTCCGGCAAAGCCCACCGGCGCATGCGTAACTTTCTCGACTATTTCCGGAGTCGCCATTTCCAGTGCCAGGCAACCCAGATGGTTCTTAAGCTTGACTTCATTTATCTGCCGATCACCCCTGATCATCACAGCCACCGGTTTCCCGTCGGCGGTATACAATAGGGTCTTGACCAGTCGTTCTGCCGGCACCTTGAGAAAAGCCGTGACTTCCTCGATTGTCGCCGCATTCGGCGTCGGGACCTTTTCCAGCGGCTTGGCGGACTCGGCGGAAATCTTCCTGGTGCTCACGGAATCCGCCTTCTCGATATTGGCGGCATATTCGCACTCATTGCAGAAGAACAAGACTTCTTCGCCGGAATCAGTATCGACAATTACCATGAACTCATGTGCCATGCTGCCGCCCATCGCGCCGGTGTCCGACTCGACTTTGCGCACTTCAAGTCCACAGCGTTTGAAGATGGCGAAGTAGGCATTGACCATCTTTTGATAGGCGAGTTTGTGCGCCTCGGCGTCCAGATCAAAAGTGTAAGCATCCTTCATCAGGAATTCGCGGCAACGCATCAATCCAAACCGCGGCCGGATTTCGTCGCGAAACTTCACCTGAATCTGGTACAAATTGATCGGCAACTGCCGATAACTGCGCAGTTCGCCACGCACCAGATTGGTCACGACTTCCTCGTGCGTACCGCCTAGCACCATCCAGTGATCGTGGCGGTCCTTAGTGCGCATCTGTTCCTTGCCGATTACATCCCAGCGTCCCGACTCCTGCCATAGTTCCGCCGGATGCAGCACCGGCATCGTAATTTCGATGGCGCCGGAGCGATCCATTTCCTCGCGCACAATATTGATCGTCTTGAGCAACGTGCGATGCATCAGGGGCATGTAATTGTAAACACCCGCCTGCAGTTTTCGGATGTAGCCGCCGCGCACGAGCAATTTATGGGAAATGAGTTCGGCGTCCGCCGGTTCCTCACGTAAAGTCGGAATGTATGTTTTCGTCCAGAACATAGGTCACCTTTCAGAACTATCGGCCTGTTTGAGCGACAAAGTTAGCGGCGGCAGCATTGAAGTCAAGCCCTTTGCACAAATAAGAAAACGGCGGGAACCGGGTTCCCGCCGCAAGCTTTCACAAAGATTCAGCCGCCAGATCAGCTAACGCCACGTCACGTTCGTAATCGCGATATTTGAGGCCGGAGCACAGACGTAGAAACAGATCGAAATTCCTGCCGGAATGCAGGCGACTTCATAGTCGATCGACACGCGGTTCTGAATTGCATCTATCGTCAGCACTCTGCAATTGAGCGGATAATCAATAACTTTCACATTGCTGAGAGCGTTGGACGTACCGCTGAATTCCACGGTCACGCCGCGCTGATCCATACCGGTATTGTTGGTAACACAGAATGGCCCCAGCCGATTCTTTCCTGCCGGACAGCAACAACCATCCGGTTTCTCGGCGCCCGAGAAGACGTAGTTGATGAGTTGAACGACATCGGCAATATCAACCGACCCGTCGCCGAGTGCGTCACCTGAGCATAGCGGAACAGGTGAACCTCCGCCTCCGAAAATGTAATCGACCAGAAATACCGCATCGGACACGTCGATGTATCCGCTGCCGTCGGCATCACCGCAAACAACGTTCATGTCGCATGCATCGCCGATACCGTCAGCATCAGTGTCGAACTGATCGGGATTGTATGTATTCGGGCAATTATCATTGTTGTCCGCCACACCGTCCATATCCGCGTCGGGCGAAAGATTAGGAACCGCCAGTGCGGTCAAGTGACAATGTATCGTCGTGTCGCCATCAGTGGCGTTCACGGTAAACAGATAACTATATCCCACGTCCCCGACGGCAGGCGTATAATTCAGCCAACCTGACAGCGTATCGAAGGTATGAGTTCCCAACGGAGTAGGGGTAACTCCAACAAGTGAGTACTTGATGATGTCACAACTATTGGGGTCTGACGCCACAAATTGATATTGAATGTTCTCTCCCGCGTGAGCCGAAGCGGTATCATTACAAGTATTGAGAAAATGCGGAGCGGTATTAGTGAACGTTAGGGCAGTAACGCAATCTCGATGGCTGTTCGCTGCGTCCGTGGCCCGCACTGTTACGGTTGACGAACCCGCGGCCGGGCCGGGAGTGTATGTCCATGCGCCGGTAGTTGAATTGATCGCTCCTGGGCCGCTCACGATCGAATAAGTAACCGCAGTGCTATCAGGATCAAAAGCGATGTAGGTATATGACATCTGGGAACAAATCACGCCGCTAAGCATCTCCGGACAATTGGTGAACACCGGCGGCACATTTGGCCGCTGTACAACGTCGAAGCAGACCGGTGGCGCGTACGGATTCGTAACCCTGGTATTGATGTTTCCCTGAAATTTGGGAGCGTAGTAGGTGCCGTCATTGAACATCCACCAGCCTGCCGGCGGAAATACAATATTGTCAATACAGACACCACCCGTCGTCGGTGGAGCCAACTGCGGGATATTGAATCTTACGGTATAGCACAGAGTGGAAACAGCATGCGCGGGAAGTCGCAGCGAATTTGCGGCGCCGTTCATATCCAGCGTATCCGGCTTCGCGCTGTTGATGCGATCAATGACCACTAACCCACCGGTGGCATCGAATTTGCCGATTGCGTCCCCCTCCTCTTTCACAACCGGGGACGCCGGCGGCCTGGTACCATACGGCTTAACCCAGGTATAGGGAACGTTGATGTCGAGCTTGAAGCACATTGAGATAGATGACAGTTGGACGTCATTCGTTATCCAAACTTCCATCGTATTGGTCTCGCCGATATAGGCGACATTTGCCCCGCCATTGAGTTTGATGGTTACATCTCCCTGACCGGTCGCACCCAGATGCTGCCAGGAAAGAAGCATCAGAACCGATACCGCGATCAATATAAGACCGGTGCGCTTCATACTTCCTCACTTCCGATGTGGAATTGTGGATTCTCAATGATCTGGAGTGTGTAGGCGCCGACAGCCCTAACCGGTGCCGCCAAACTGTAATCCAGCACGACAAGAACGATCAAAAATGACAATAACGTAGCCAGAACAATAGCAGTCATTTCACGCCAAGCTCGTGTGAGCGAAAGAGAATATGATTCTTAAGACCTTGCGCTCGATAATATGTGTAATTAGCCGCCGAAAGTCAAGCCAAATCTTTGTCCTGACAGTGATTACTGCATATGGTCGGGCGGTTGATCGCGATATCCCATTTAGCATCGACTAATTTCGAGATTGACTTTAATGTTGAGCGCCGGTACATTTGTCGCGCCGCCCCCATGGTGTAATGGATAACGCGTCGGCCTCCGGAGCCGGAGATCCAGGTTCGATCCCTGGTGGGGGTATTCTCTTTCAAATCAATGGTTTGTCACGTGTTCAGGTGACAATCGCTTGCTGGCGCACTCGGGCGGAAACAATTTCCTGTATCGCTCTGAAACAGGCCTCTACTGACCCGATTTGACCTTCTTCAACACCCACGATTCATAGCGATAGTTGTATTTGGGATTGAGCTTGTTCAGGGCGGCATCTATTAGAGATGGCTTCCCATGAAAGACCAGCTTGTAACGTCCCAACAGCGACGTCAGCAATTGCTCGTGTTCCGCAAGTTTGTCGTCGGAGAATACTACGATATAGTCCGGCGGCGAAAACGAAAGCAGTTTGCCTTCCGCCAGAGCCAGATAGATTTCAACGCTGCTGAAAACGGTCAGCGAATTGCTGCGATCATATTGATAGTAACCATAAGGCACCAGCATGCGCCGCTCACTGCAGTCAAACAGTACCTTGCGGGCATCCGGCTGTTGTGACAGATATACCAGCGGCTCGATCGACCCGCGATGGCCAAAGTTGACGATGAACGGAAGGAGAAGAACTACGTTGACGACCGCGAACCAGACCCACAATCCCTGGCGCAACTTGCGCCGGTGGAAATACCAGCCCTCGTTCTGCCACAGATAGTAAATGCCGACGCAGCCGAGCACGATCAATACCGGAAAGACCGGAATGATGAAACGTTCCTGCTTGTTCGTAATGACGGAATGCCCGACCAGAAACAACATCAACGGCAGCCACATCACAATGTGATTGCGGATCAATCGCCACTGGAAAATCGCACCGAAGAAAATCAGCGAAAACGGCGGGACGAAGACACCGAGTATTAACAGCAGATATTTGTACCACGGCCCCGGAATGGTCGGCGGCGCGCCCATATTCCCGATGATGTAGTTTGTCACACTACCGAGGAACTTCCCATGCGTTTGAACATCTATCAAACCCTGCAGCGCTATCATCCCCAGAGTCGCCACGGAGAATATTATTGCCTGACGCCAGACGCGGCGCCGAATCACCATCGCAATGGGAATTGCTACCAGCGCCAACGCAACCTGCATACGCACCATAAATGCAATGCCACCCAGAACTGCTGCCAGCACGGCATCGCTGCTTGATTGTCGTTTCATGCTGGTTGTCGCATAGTAAAGGCACGGGAACAAGAAATCCGCAGCAACCATCTCCACCAGGTTGCGAACCGCCAAGAACGGCATCAGGAAATGCGCCGCCAGTAGCACTCCCCCTACCGTCGCGACCCTTTCGTTCGTCTCTTCCCGCAAGTATCGATAACCGAATATCACCGGCAACAGCGATAGCAGCGCATGAATCAACCGCTCGAAGTACATGTGGGTGTTGAGACTGTCGATTCCGACTGCGGACGTGATATTCATCAGGCCGAGCAGAAACAGGTTGTACACCGCGCTGCGCATCACACCAATTTCCGGCTTGCCCTCCCAGCGCAAAGTGCCGTCCTGAAGAAAGATACCCTCGTGTTGCCAACTGTCGGCTACCTGGATCGTTTCGAAGTAATCGTCGCTGGCCATGTAGCCCTGCGAGAACAGCGTCGCCAACAGTCGCAGTGCCACGGCGATCGCAATTACGATCAGGAAAGGACGCGTCTGAAAAAATGATTGCTCACCCATGCAGAAGATAAGTTAGGTGAGCGGGGGGACTAGGGCAAGCGCCGAGTTTGGCACTGACAGACGGAAGCTGCGCGTTTCGATTGAACGGAATTGAGAAGTCGGCGTCTAAACTATGCGGTTCGGATCTTGACAGCCGGACAAAATTGATTATCTTCAACATCAATTAATCGGTTCGAAGCCATGGGAGGCATCATGAAATCCATTTTGCTACGGACAGTATCAGTGCTGGCAGCGGTGTTCTTCTTCTCTGTCGTTGTGTCACCACTCCCCGCAGCCACAATTACCAAAAGCAAACCCTTCACGGAACCACGCGACAAATCACCATACCCGTCGCTTCAGGTAGGCGTGCACAAGGTTGGCCAAGTTAATCTGACCGTCACAAACTACGGCATCATTGGCACTCAGGGGGATCCCACTGTCAGAGACCCCGAAACCGGATTGCCCGCACCGTCATGTGAGTATCCGGCCGGAACCGACGTGCAATACCTGTTCCAAGGGGCACTTTGGATTGGTGCCATTGTTGATGAGGACACATTGGTCTCTACAGGCCACGATGGTTGGCAACAAATTTTCGAGATGTATGCCGATGCAGCACCCGCTGGGAATATGATCAAGCGTTCAACTCGGCCGAACGATCCAGCGTACAGTCCGAGTGCAATTAGTGAAGCAGATTATATTGCCACATATTATGACACACTGACCGACCCGTCCTATGTGCAACCCAACCCTTATGATGGCCGGCCGCATATTCCGCTCGGTGTAAGAATTCGGCAAGAATCGTATTCTTGGAGCCAGCAGACATATGAGGATTTTGTACTTTTCAATTACAGAGTCACGAATATCGATACACACCTACTACGAAAATTGTATTTCGGCCTCTACTTCGATGGTGATGCTTTCCACGCCGCGACCCCCAACGGATTTCAAGACGACATCTCTGGCAGCCGCGATTTTCCCGATCCTGCTGCTGGCGACTCACTGTTTGTCGCCTGGACTGCCGACAATGATGGCGATCCGTCTTATTCCGGAACTTGGGATCAGTATTCTGCTCGCGCAGTGATCGGAATATCAGTAATTGATTTCCCGGTTTTGCCTAGTCAGTCATTCGCCTGGTGGGTTTCCAACGGCGACCCGGTCCTCGACTGGGCACCACGTCTCCTGGTCAATAATCGGGATTTCGGAACCGGCGGATCCGGTACTCCGGAAGGAGATCGGAACAAATATTATGTCATGTCCAGACCAGAGCGCGACTATGATCAGTTGTTTTCAGCCGTCGATCATCAGGCGCAGGGCTGGCTTCCTCCGAGTCCGGTCGTTGGAGCCGATGTGGCCGACGGGTACGACACAAAATTCCTTCTTTCATTCGGTGCTCTTGATCTGGCGCCGGGAGACAGCTTCGATTTCGCCGTCGTCGTGGCAATGGGCGATAACTTCCATCAGAATCCGGGAGATTTCCACAACTTGTTTGATCCCCAAAATCCGCAAGCATTCTGTAATAGTCTCGACTTCTCCGATCTTGAGACGAATGTTCTCGCGGCGCGGAATCTATATCGATCAATATTCCTCATCCCGGGCGATGCCAATTACTCGCACGATGTAAATCTTTCTGATGCGGTTTTCCTGGTGGGCTACATTTTCCTGAATGGAGCCAAACCCTACAAGCCGCAGTTGGCGGATGCCAACGGCGATTGCGTGATTGATATCGCGGATGTCGTCTACTTGGTGCAGTACATTTTTGCGGATGGAGCCGCACCGGTTACAGGATGCGCTAGATAGCGAATAAGCTATTCTATCCCGTGCTGTAGCTTCGCGGCTTTTACGGTATTGGTGAGCAACATCGCGATTGTCATCGGGCCAACACCGCCCGGGACTGGCGTGATCTTCGAGGCCTTTTCGACACACGACAAGAAATGACAATCACCGACAATATGATAACCACGCTCGGTGGTCGCATCGTCCACGCGCGAAATGCCGACATCAATTACGACCGCGCCGGCGCGAATATGCTCGCCACGCAGGAATTCCGGTTGTCCCATCGCCGTGATGATGACATCCGCGCGCAGCGTGTACGAAATGATGTCCCGCGTCGCCGAGTGGCAGACTGTTACTGTGGCATTGGTTTCAGGCCATTTCTGCATCAGCATTGCCGCCAGCGGCTTGCCCACCAGATTCGATCTGCCAATGATCACTACCTCTTTGCCTTTCAGATCGACCTGATATCGCTTAAGCAGTTCGATCACGCCATAAGGCGTACACGACATAAAGCGCGGCTTGCCGATCAGCAAACGGCCGACGTTGTCCGGGTGGAACCCGTCGACGTCCTTGTTTGGATCAATCTTGACGCAGGCAGCAAATTCGTCGAGATGCGCGGGTATCGGTGATTGAAGTAGTATCCCGGAGATCTTCGGATTATTGTTCAGCCCTTCAATGACATCATATAGTTCTGCCTGAGTAGTATTCACATCCCGGCGAATCACTTCGGAGTACACGCCCACCTTCTGGCAGTTCTTTGCTTTCGAAGCCACATATATTTCGGAGGCCGGATCGTTGCCTACCAGAATCGCTGCCAATCCCGGCACTATTCCCCTGCCCGTCAATTCCTGAACCTGGGTTGTCAGTTCGCGGCGGATCTGCTTGGCGACTTCGTTGCCGTCAATAATCTCGGCCGTCATGCGGTATCATCCTCCAGACCGGGCGGACTGGTGTCGGGAGGTGCACACAATGTGTAGCGTTCGATGCTGATCGCTTTGCCGGTTTGATCGTCAACTTCGACAATCACTCCCTGCATGCGAATATCGCCGGACGCAACGGAAAACTTATAGGGCATGCCGGTCAGGAAGCGCTTGACCGCGGCATCGTATTTCATGCCAATAATTGACTGAAACGGCCCGGTCATGCCGGCGTCAGTGATGTAGGCGGTGCCATTCGGCATAACGCATTCATCAGCGGTTTGAATGTGCGTGTGCGTACCGATCACCGCCGAAACCCGGCCGTCGAGATAATAGCCGAGCGCCTGCTTTTCCGAAGTCGTCTCCGCGTGGATATCGACAAAGATCAGGTTGGTCCCTCGTCCCAACATTGTCAGTTCACCGTCGGCGGTCTTGAACGGGCAGTCAATCGGCTTCATGTAAACACGCCCCTGCAGATTGATGGTCGCGATTATGCGACCATCAGGAAGCTTATCGACATACATCCCGCTGCCGGGAGTACCCGAGGGAAAATTCGCCGGCCGCAGCAGACGCGGATTGCTGTCCAGAAAATCGCGAATCTCTTCGCGATCCCAAATATGATTACCCGTAGTCTCAAGATCGACGCCGTAACTGAAGATCTTCTTGGCCATCTCCCTTGTGACGCCGAATCCGCCGGCGGCATTTTCCACGTTACAGATGGTGTAATCAATGTGGCGCTCTTTCTTGAAATCGCGCAGCATTTGCGAGACGATCCATCTGCCCGGTTTGCCAACCAGATCGCTGATGAAGAGAACTCTCAAGCGACCTCACTTGGCATATTCAATTGCCCTGGTCTCGCGAATCACCGTGACTTTGATCTGACCCGGATATTCCATCTCGGATTCGATCTTCCGCGCAATATCGCTCGCCAGAATCGTGGCGCCGACGTCATCAATCTCGTTGTTCTCGACAATCACGCGAATTTCGCGCCCGGCCTGAATGGCATAGGCCTTGGCAACACCCTTAAAGGAGTCCGCCAGTTCTTCGAGTTTTTCCAGGCGCTTGATGTAACCTTCAAGCGGTTCACGGCGCGCACCTGGCCTCGAGCCACTGATAGCGTCAGCGGCCTGTACCAGCACGGCATAAGGAGATATCAACGGAATATCGCCATGATGGGAACCAACGGCGTTGATGACGTATTCGTGCTCGTTATACTTGCGCAGGAAATTCATGCCGATTTCGGTGTGTGTACCCTCGGTCTCGCGATCGATGGCCTTGCCGATGTCATGCAGAAACCCGGAGCGCTTGGCCAGAATCGGGTCCAGTCCCAGTTCCGCCGCCATCAGCCCGCACAGAAGCGCAACCTCTTTCGAATGCTGCAGCACGTTCTGTCCATAACTGGTGCGGTAGTTGAGTTGCCCCATCAGCGTGATGATATCCTCGTGCAATCCGTGAATACCGAGTTCGAAACAGGCCTGTTCGCCGGCCTCGCGAATCATCATCGCCATTTCCTTCTGCGATTTGACGACGACTTCTTCAATGCGCGTCGGATGTATGCGACCGTCAACGACCAGTTTTTCCAGCGCCATGCGCGCTATTTCGCGCCGTACCGGGTCGTATCCTGACAGAATAACCGCTTCCGGTGTGTCATCGACGATCACGTCGATTCCGGTCAGCGTCTCGAACGAACGGATATTGCGGCCTTCGCGGCCGATGATCCGTCCCTTCATTTCGTCGCTCGGCAGCGCCACCACGGAGACCGTCGATTCGACGGTGTGGTCGGCGGCGCAGCGATAGATTGCCGAGATGATAATCTCTTTGGCTTCCTTTTCGGCGGTTTGCTCTGCTCTTTCGCGAATCTCTTTCACGATGGAGGCAGCTTCCATTTTGGCCTGGCCGATCAGATTTTCCATCAGGACTCGCTTGGCCTCTTCCGCAGACATTCCCGCTATTCTTTCCAATTGCCGATTCTGGTCGGTGAGTAGCTGTTCCAGTTCTTTCTCGCGCGTGGCGATGCCGCGTTCACGATGCTGGAGGTTCTTCTCCTTGCCGGCATAGTCTTTCTCCTTCTTATCGAGGATGTCAACTTTGCGGTCAAGGTTGATTTCCCGCTCCGAGAGCTTCTTTTCCTGCTTCTGGTAATCAGCTTTTTTGTTCTGCAGCTCCCTTTCGAAGGCGACTTTGGCTTTGTACCACTCATCCTTCGCCTCCAGGAGAGCTTCCTTCTTCTTTATCTCTGCTTCTTTCACGGCGTCGTCGTGAATCCGCTTGGCCTCATCCTCCGCTCGCTTGATTTTGCCAAAAGACGTCTTGCTGGCGAGGAAATAGGTAATGACGGAAGCTACGACCGCAGCGCCTACAATTTCAGCAATCAGGACAATCAATTGCGGCATAGTGCTTCTCCTCTCGACAGACCACTCATCTGCCGGGATCGTTTATATTAAAAATGTAACACGGAAATGGGAGAAGCTATCAGGCGGGGTTCGGAAACTATATTAACGCCGTTGCTCAATCGGCAACTTTTCTTCAAGCCACTGAAGAATTGTCTGCGTCTTTTCCTCAAACTCTTTGACTTCAACGGAAGCAGCTTGTCGTGCTTGAAACAGTTCGTCTGTAATGTTGAGGGCTGCCAAAATGGCAACCTTGGCCGGCGATTTGTTACTGTTTTTTTCTGCGACTTCGCGCATCTTGTTATCCAAATAGGAAGCAACCTGCAAGATGTAATCCTGACCAGCTGCCCCCCGAATAGGATAATCCTCGCCAAAAATGCTAACAGTGACGGTCTGTTTTTTATCTTCCATAGAATAATGTTTAAGAAGTTTCCAAACTTGACTTACACCTAATGGCTAAACCCAAATCTATATTCACGTTAAATCAATTCTATAAGGTTCAAACACCCGTGTCAAGACAATTTCATTTCCGACTGGAATTGATGAATCTTGTCAACCAGTTTGGAAATTCGCTTTAGAGCCGCTTCCTGCTTTTCCCGTGCCTCTTTTTCCAACCGGGACCCGCTCTTGGTCACCGCCTTCATTTCGGATTCCAAACTCGAAAGGCGCTCACGAAGTTGCGCGTTTTCCTTCTTGAGTTCGGAATATGAGGCCTCAAGTTTCTTATGCTGTTCGAGCAGATCCTTGACCTTTCCCTGCAGCCGATCGAGATTCTCCATGCCTGACTCCCCTAAGCTCTAAGCGTAGCGTTATGCTTTGACTTGAGCGTCTCCACTATCTTATTGAATACGCGCTCGATATCCGCGTCAGTTAATGTCTTACTTTCATCCCGGAAGACAAGTCGAAATGCGACCGACTTCTTACCCTTATCTACCTGTTTGCCCCGATACAGGTCGAACACCAGGGTATCGACCAACGTCTTGTCGGCAGCGCCACCGATCGTCTCCAGAAGCGTATCACAGGGTATCAGCTCGTCAACTACAACGGCGATATCGCGTTCCGAGGATGGGAAACGGGGCAATGGCTTGTAAGAGATTACTGGTTTGGCGTTTGCAAGGAGAACCTCGAAGTCAAGCTCAGCCACTAGCACTTCGGCCTTGATATTGAATAACTTAAGAATACTCGGCAATACTTGGCCGCAGACTCCCACTTGCTGACCATCCAGACTAATCGCAAAGCTGCAACCGGGATCGTAGGCGGAATTTGGAGCAGGGGTTAACGTAATCTTCTTATCTGTAAGCTCCTCAAGGGATTCGAGGGCACCCTTGATGTCGAAGAAGGTGAACTCGCCAGGATGGAATGTCCAGTTCTCGCCCATGTCAGCTCCGGAAATGGCCAGGCCGATGCGATGAGTTTCGCGAGGTAGTTGCCCCTCGATTGGAGCAAAGGTATTACCAAGTTCGAACACCTTGATGGTTCGGATTTGGTGGCTAAGGTTCTGATAGACTACGTTGAGTAGTCCTGCCACCAGACTCGGGCGGAGCCACTTCAAATCCTCAGATATAGGGTTGAGGATCTCGACACATCTGGCATCCTTATCCAACACCTTCACGAGCTTGGGATCGACGATGCTGTTCGTGACGACTTCGAAATATCCCTGGCCTATCAATATCTGCCGAACCTTCTCGGAGAAAACGTCTCTCGGATGCCTGGAAACCAGGAGCTTGCCACCGGCAATCATGCGAGTTGGGATCTTGTCGTAACCGTAGATGCGTGCGATTTCTTCGATGATATCGATTTCTCGAGTGACATCAGGACGGAAGGTTGGCACTTCCACGGTCAGGTTCTTGCCCGGAAGCACCTTGAATTCGAGCGAATTCAGGATGTCGATCATCTTGGGTGCGCTCATCTCAGTCGCCAGAATTTCGTTCACGCGGCTGGGGCGAAGCTCAAGCTTGACCTGATTAATCTTTTGCGGATAGACGTCGACGATGCCGGTCGACACTTTGCCACCGGCGTATCGCTCCATCAGACTTGCCGCGCGGTCAAGCGCAGCCGAAACGATGTTAGGATCGGCGCCGCGTTCGAAACGTGTCTGACTTTCCGACTGCAACCCCAGAAACTTGCGGCCGCGTCGAATGACGGACGGATCGAAGTAGGCGCTCTCCAAAAGAATATCGGTTGTCTTTTCTGTGACTTCGGAGAATTCGCCACCCATGATACCTGCGATGGCCACCGGTTTGACGCCGTCGGTGATCAGCAGCACGTCGCCGTTAAGTTTACGCTCGATGCCATCGAGGGTGCGGAAGATCTCACCCTCGGCAGCGCGACGCACGACCACTTTCGGTTGCGCAAAATTGGCAAAATCAAAAGCATGCAAAGGATGGCCATATTCGAGCATGACATAGTTCGTGATATCGACAACGTTATTGATCGCGCGGACGCCCGAAGCCAGCAAACGTTGCTGCATCCACCACGGAGAACGCCCGATTTTGACGCCGCGTATCACGCGCGCTGCATATCGGGGACAGCCGACGACATCGTCAATGCTGATATCGACCTGCGCGCTGGCCTTGTCGGCGACTTCCTTGATCTCAATGGCGGGGCGCTTGATCGGGCTGCCGGACAGCGCCGAGATGTCCCGTGCAATGCCGATGGCACAGAGAGAATCAGGCCGATTAGGTGTAAGATCAAAGCTTAGCGAAAAATCATCCAAGTGCAGCGAGGTCTTGAGATCAGCGCCGGATTTCAAGGTGGCATCCAACTCCATGATGCCGGAATGGTCGTCGGACAAGCCGAGTTCGGCCTGGCTGCAGAGCATTCCTTCCGAAACGATGCCATACTTCTCGACACTCGTAATACGCGTGCCGTCGCTCATAACGGCGCCGGGAAGCGCCATCGGAGCTTTCATGCCCACTTTGACATTCGGTGCGCCACAGACCACGGTCATCAGAACATCTTTGCTCAGTTCAACCTTGCAGACCTTCAGTGCTTCGGCATTTGGGTGCGGTTCGGCAGAGACAATCTTGCCAACGAGAATATTTTCAAGATTGGTGGAGACCGGTTGAACTGACTCAACGGCTGTGCCAATCATTGTGAGCTTGTTTGCCAGCGTGTGGGCGTCCCAACTGAAGTCGACCAATTCACGCAGCCAGTTATACGATATCTGCATCTGCCCGCTTCCCTTTAGAATTGTTTCAAGAAACGAAGATCATTGTCGAAAAACAGGCGAATATCATCAATGCGGTACTTGAGCATGGCGATGCGCTCGATACCCATACCAAATGCATATCCCGAAAATTCTTCCGGATCGTACTTGACCGACCGGAAAACGTGCGGGTCAATCATGCCGCAGCCAAGAATCTCCAACCAGCCCTCATGCTTACAAACCCGACAGCCCTTGCCGCCGCAGAGAAAACAAGTAACGTCCATTTCGGCGGACGGCTCGGTAAAGGGGAAGAAGCTGGGGCGAAAACGGAGTTTGACGTCGGAACCGAAGTAAGTGTGTGCAAACACGCTCAGGACGCCTTTCAAGTCGGCGAATGTCACGTCGTGGTCGACATAGAAACCTTCGAGCTGATGGAACACGCAATAGGCGCGGGCGCTGATCGCCTCCTGGCGGTATGAGCGTCCGGGACCGATAATGCGCACCGGCGGCTTGCGCTTCTCGAATTCTCGAATTTGAATCGGAGAAGTGTGCGTGCGCAGGAGAATTTCTTTGTCCACATAGAAAGTATCCTGCATGTCGCGAGCCGGATGATCGGGCGGAAAGTTTAGCGCGCCGAAATTGTAATACTCGGTCTCTACTTCGGGCCCAAGGGCCACTTCAAATCCCATGCCAAAGAATATGTCGATGATCTCATTTAGTGTGGCGGTGATGGGATGGAGTTTGCCGACAGGATAATGTTTGCCGGGAAGAGTGAAGTCGAACCCTGCCTGGGAGCGAGTTGTGGCGCCGCCAAGCGACTCCAGCTTTTCGGCCAGTAGTTTCTCGATTGTTTCTTTGGCTACGTTGGTTTGTTGACCGAAGACCTTTCGCGTTTCCGGATCGAGATCCTTCAGACCGCGCAAGAGGCCGATAATAGCACTCTTCCTGCCAAGGTACTTTACACGGAGAGATTCAAGCTGGTCAGCGGTACTGGATTGAGCGATTTCTGCTCCGGCCTCGGCGACAATCTGGGCAACTCTGTCGTCCGACATGCTCAGGCTTTTTTCGCAATCTCAGTCAGTTTCGTAAAGGTCGCTTTATCGCGAACGGCCAGATCAGCAAGTACTTTGCGATCAAGGTTCACGCCGGATTTCTTGAGTCCATGCATAAATAACGAATAACTCACATCGGCCATCCGACAGGCGGCGGAAATACGGGTTATCCAGAGGCGGCGGAATTCGCGTTTCTTGTTGCGGCGGTCACGGTAGGCATAAGTCAGGCCCTTTTGCACCGTTTCTTTGGCAGTACGCAGCAGCTTGCTGCGGCCGCCGAAATTCCCACGGGCGGCTTTCAGGACTTTTTTGCGACGTTTACGCGAAGCGACGTTATTGGTTGCGCGTGGCATTTAACTAATCTCCTTCTCTTATCCACAAAGCGTTTAGCCGGGAAGCAAATACTTGAGCTTCCGCGCGTCGGCACCCTTAACGTAGGCAGCTTTGCGCAGGTTGCGTTTGCGTTTGGCAGACTTTTTCGTAAGAATGTGCCGAGCGTACGCTTTTTTGCGTTTGATCTTACCGTTGGCAGTCTTCTTAAACCGCTTCGCGGCCGCTCTATTGGTCTTCATCTTCGGCATGTTTGATTCCTTTTTCTATCGCCTGCTTGGGGCTGACCACCATCGTCAGGGTGTTGCCTTCCATCCGCGGTTCGAGTTCGACAACTGCAAGCGTCGCCAGATCCTCCACCAAACGGCTCATTATCTTCGTGCCAAATTCCTGATGGGCGATTTCCCTGCCGCGGAAATCCACCATCACTTTGACTTTATAGCCTTCTTTAAGGAAATCCACGACATGTTTGGTTTTGAACAGGTAGTCGTGTTCCTCAATTTTCGGCCTGTACTTCATCTCCTTCAGGTTAACCTGATGCTGCTTTTTCTTGGAGACTTTCGCTTTTTTCTGCAGCTCGTATTTGTATCGACCATAGTCCAATATCTTGCAGACTGGCGGTCGTGCTGTGGGCGAGATCTCAACCAGATCAAGTCCGCGGCTAAAAGCCATGTCCAGAGCATCTCTCGTTTGCATAATCCCGATTTGCTGGCCATCCTGGTCAATTACCCGTATCTCGGGAATGCGAATCATTTCGTTCACTCTGATCTCGGGCTTTTTCTTACTTATACTGTCACCTCCCGTAACGGGTTACGATTGCAGAGACCTAGCATCTCCATTTAGCTTTGCATTATATAGGACGCCGCCTAATTTGCCAAGAAAAAAATGACTGATCCGCGAAGAGCCGTTAGGCAGGAGTTTTCGCCGGCAAACTGCGATCTTTTATCTCTTTAGACAGCCGTTCTATGGCCTGTTCGACCGTAACTGCCCCCAAATCACCCTCGCCGTGGTGCCGCAAACTGACCTGACCGCTTTCGGCCTCTTTGTCGCCGCAAATCATCATATACGGAATTTTCTGGGTCTCGGCCTCACGAATTTTATAGCCGACCTTCTCCGGACGGGCATCAAATTCGACCCTGATTCCCGCAGCTTTGAGCTGTTCGACGACTTTGGCGGCATAATCATGATGCCGGTCGGTAATCGGCAGAACCTTGGCCTGTACGGGCGCGATCCAGAGCGGGAAAAAGCCGCCGAAATTCTCAATCAGTACGCCGAAGAATCGCTCCAGAGAGCCGAGGATGGCGCGATGCACCATATAAGGCCGTTTCTGCGAGCCATCCTTATCGATATAATAGAGCTCGAATCGCTCCGGCAGGTTGAAATCGAATTGCACAGTAGTGCACTGCCAGACGCGCGACATGGCGTCACGAATCTTGATGTCGATCTTCGGTCCGTAAAATGCGCCACCGCCCTCATCGACGTCGTATTTCAAACCTCTAAGCTCAAGCGCGTGCCGCAGCGACGCCTCGGCCTGCTGCCAGAGTTCCGGCGCACCGATCGCTTTAGCCGGGCGAGTTGACAGATATATCTCGTAATCCCAGAAACCAAATGCTCCCAAGATTTCCTTGGTAAGGTCAAGCACTCCAATGATCTCGTCCTCAAGCTGCTCGGGCGTGCAGAAGATGTGCGCGTCATCCTGAGTAAAGCCGCGCACCCGAAAGAGACCGTGCAAAACGCCGCCACGCTCGTAGCGATAAACGGTACCGAGCTCTGCCCAGCGCAAGGGAAGTTCGCGATATGAATGAACGCCCTGCTTGTACATCAAAATATGGAAGGGGCAGTTCATCGGCTTGATCTGGTACTTCTCGTTATCGACTTCAATTGGTGAGTACATGTTCTCCGCGTAGAAACCGGTATGTCCGGAGGTTTCCCAAAGTTTGAGGCGGGCAATATGCGGAGACATCACGAGTTGATAGCCGTGACTCAAATGCATTTCTTTCCAATAATTTTCAATGATATGCCGCATCAACGCGCCCTTTGGCAACCAAAGAGGCAATCCCCCGCCGGTCTCTTCAGTGATCAGGAAGAGTCCCAGCTCTTTGCCCAATTTGCGGTGATCGCGCTTTTTGGCTTGTTCAAGCCGCTCGAGATATTCGTCGAGCATCGACTTCTTAGGAAAGGAGATGCCGTAGATGCGCTGAAGCATTTTGTTATGTTCATCGCCCCGCCAATAAGCACCGGCGACCGAAAGCAATTTGAAGGCCTTTATCTTGTCAGTCGCAGGCAGATGCGGACCGCGGCACAGATCGCTGAAAGTGTCATGGTGATAGTACGAAATGGTCGATTCCCCTTCCAGACCGTCGATGATTTCCAGACGATACGTTTCACCTTCCTGTTTGGCGCGACGAACGGCCTCGTCACGAGAAATCTCTTCGCGCTGGAAGCGGTGTTTGCCTTCGATAATCTGTTGCATGCGTTTCTCGATGCGTGCCAAATCTTCGTCGGTGAAAGGACTGGGGACGTCGAAATCGTAGTAGAAGCCCTCTTCTATGGCTGGACCGATTCCTAATTTGGTACCCGGGAACAGTTCCTTGACGGCCTGTGCCATTACATGAGCGGTAGAATGCCAGAATACACTTTTGCCGACAGGCGAATCAAAGGTGTGAATCTGAAATTGTCCACCCGCCAAAAGAGGAACATTGACGTCCTTAACGGCGCCATCCAGCGTGACGGCCAATGCCTCAGCTGCCAGCCGTTCAGAAATCGAGCGGGCGATTTCAAAACCGGTGGTACCCTCGGGAAACTGTTTTACCGCGCCGTCGGGAAATTTGATGTCCAGTGCCATGGTCTTATCCAACCTTATAAAAAATTGCCTCCGGTTACGAGGCAAACATGGTGGGCGATACAGGAATCGAACCGGTGACCTCCTGCGTGTCGAGCAGGCGCTCTAACCATCTGAGCTAATCGCCCACGGTAATCGTCAGGTACCGAGTTTATCGCGGAACCGGAAATTTGTCAAGAGATTTCCTTGCCTCGGACGACGGAGTTACGTACCTCTACCATTACCCATCATCGTGTGTACGAAAGATCGCAGCCAGTGTCAGCGCCACAATCTTGATATCGGAAAAAGCGGTCCGATTCTCTTGATATTCCAACGAGAGATTGATTTTGTCCGGGGCGACGACTTCGAGATATCCAGCTATCGGATCGGCGTAACTGGCGAGGATTCTTTCTTCATGGCGGTACTTGAGTGATGCGGGATCCGTCAGGCCGGGTTTGAAATCGAAGATTCTTCGCTGCGCCGGCGAATAGTTGACGACGTAGCCGGGGACTTCGGGCCGCGGACCGACGAAGGTCATCGAGCCGGACAGGATATTCAGCAATTGCGGCAACTCGTCGAGCTTGGTACGCCGGAGGATTCTGCCCATGGACGTAATCCGTTGGTCGCCAGAGACGGTGAGTTCCAGGTTGCTGGTTCTATCAGGTCGCATCGTACGGAATTTGACTAGTCTAAAATGCTCGCCGTTCAGTCCGACACGCGTGTGAAGATAGAAAGGGCATCCGGGCGAAAATACTAGAAGCGCCAAGATGATCAGCAACCAGAGCGGTGATGTGAGCAAGATCAGGAATAGTGCGAAAAAGATGTCAGTGATTCGCCGCAATTGCCACCGTCACTTGGATCGACGGTTTCGGGAGAGTATTCGGCGAAGGCAATCGGCAACGTACTTGATGTCCGCCTCGGTGAGATCGACATAGAACGGTAGCGTGATGGCAGAACGATATAGTTTGTAAGCGTTCGGGAAATCGTCGCGGCGGAATCCGTAGCGCTTCCTATAATAAGGTTGCATATGGAGAGGGATGAAGTGCACGGAAGTACCGATGCCGAGGGATTTGAGCTGTTCGATGACGTCGTCACGGCGAGACTCGGACGCGTGAAGCAAGCGGATGATATACAGGTGCCAGGCATGGGTGACTCCGGCGGGCTCCTCAGGCAGAATTAGCTCTTCAATATCCTGCAAATAGTGTTGATAAGTGGCGGCGAGTTCGTGGCGCTGCTTCTGGATGGCGGCAAATCGTCGAAGTTGTTGGATCCCCAGCGTCGCGTTGATGTCGGAGAGATTGTACTTGTAACCCAGTCTCACAATTTGATACTTCCACGAACCCTTGCCGGAATAGCGTTTCCAAGCATCGCGGGACATGCCGTGCAGTGAGAGAATTCGAAGTTCTTCGTATGCTCTTTCGTTGTTAGTTGAAATCATGCCACCTTCGCCGGTAGTCAAGTTCT
Source organism: uncultured bacterium (assembly GCA_963726455.1). Lineage (GTDB taxonomy): Bacteria > Zixibacteria > MSB-5A5 > CAIYYT01 > CAIYYT01 > CAIYYT01. The sequence continues at coordinate 323,858 of CAVSCK010000004.1, read as the reverse complement.
TGGTGGCATAGAAGGAAAAGCAGGAAAAGTCCGCGGTGGAACCGACCATCCTGTTTCGCCAGCCGGCGCCCAGTGCGTGGGCGGCATCGTGAATGATAGTCAATTTGTATTTTCGGCGCAGGGCATCGAGTTTCGTCAGATCTATCGGCAGGCCGGCAATGTGAACCGGCACAACGGCCCTGGTATTCTTCGTGGCTGCGGCCGAAATTCGATCGAGATCAATGTTGAATGAATCTGGTTCGGTGTCGACGAAAATGGGTGTGGCTCCGGTTTGGATAATGGTCTCGGTAGTTGCCACGAACGTATATGGCGATGTGATTACTTCATCGCCGGGTCCGACACCAGCGGCCAGGAGAGACAGATGCAAGGCAGCGGTGCAGGAATTGACGGCAAGGGCGTACTTGGCGCCGACATAACCGGCAAATTCTTCTTCGAATTCGTGAGTCACCTGGCCGGTCGTCAGCCAGCCGGAACGCAACGTCTTCACAACTTGCTCGATATCGCTCTCGTCAAGTGTGACTTTATAGAATGGAACTTTGCGAATACGCACCAAAACCTGCCTGGTCAATTTGACCGATAGAATATGCGCAGGTGCGTGTGAAGTAAAGGAGAAAATGTATCTCTGAGACCGTCTGTCTCAGGCGGACAGCGCCATCTGCATGAAGGTGCTGCTGCAGGAGTACTCTTCAAGCAGCCGGTGGCTCAGCGCTTCGACAACCTCAGGCGTGAATTCCAGATAATCACTGAGCGAAGGTTGCAGATGCTCCCAATCGTTGATCTGAGGAAGTTTCTTGTCAAAGGTCAGATGTGAAAGGTAGTCGGCTGCGTGTATGACGCATGAATACTTGTCGTCCTCCTGCTCGGGCAGAACCGGGAAATGATGAAATTCAATGGCTTCCAATATCGGAGCGGGCAACTTCCAGTTTTGTGCCAACATGCGGCCAACAAGAGTATGTGCATAGCCGCCAACCTGTATTTCGGCCTGATAATCTGAACTGTGGTGTTCTTTCTTGTACAGCACGGATTGCTTGTGTTCATCGACCATGAAACAACAAAATATCAGTTTGCCGATGTCGTGCAACAGGCCGGCTGAGAAGGCAATTTCGGGATCGTACGGCGCGAGCACCCGGAGGTGCTTGACAACCAGGCGTCCTGCCAGAGCGGTAGCCAGCGAATGCCGCCAGAATGATTCCTGAAATTCGGTGTCGAGTTTCTGGGACTTGAACATATCAAACACCGACGACGACAACACCAGCGACTTGACGGCCTCAAGTCCGAGGACAAGGATTGCCTGTTTGATACCGGTGATTTCGTTTTTGGCTCCATAGAAGGCGGAATTGGAGAGCCGGAGAACTTTGGCGCTCATAGCAGCATCTTCAGACATAATGGCAGCGACATCCTTGACCGAAGTTCTGGGATCGTTGATCACCTTCGAGATTTGATTAAAGACCAGTGGCGGCGAGGGCAGATTGCTGATAGTACTCAGGCGACGACGAAGTTTCTCCTCCGGTGTGATTGTCTGCTGCGCAAGCATGTCCTATACCTCTCTTATCGCCTCGATCAGGCGGTCAATAATCTTGTCGATGACGTCCGGATTGTTATAGGCCCCAGAGGCCACAAGTTGCCGAGCGCGTTCTACCTTGTCAGGTCTGACCGGCACTGAGACTTCACCGGCTGCACCTGTTTTCGTTTTTTGTGATTCGTACATATCAGTGCGCTCCTTAGCCGATTTCGCCTTCACGGGCGCGGACGGTTCTGGGGAGCTTTCTTGTTTTGACGCCAAAGGCGTACTGCCCTTGTTTGCTTTCTTTGATTTGTCAGCCAGCTTGGATTTGCCGGCCAGCGCGGCTTGCGCCGCTTTGTTAAGGTTGTCGTCAATCTTCATAAGTCCACAACCACACTTACCTTTTCTTGTCAACGTATTGGGGAGTTTGTGTTCTGCGCGGCATATAACCCGTGACCTTGCGCCCTTTTTCGAGCTGCGCCAATTGATCGCGAATAGCTTCGTACTTGCTGCTGGCGACGTCCTCGTTTTCCTTGACGATCTTAAGCGTCTTGGAGATCAACGTGGTAATGGAGTTGACCAGGCGTCGCACCTCCGGTGAGGAGGCCGCGAGGTTAAACAGGTTCTTGTTGTCCGAACGGAGCTTGGCAATGTTCTCCTCGGATTCGCGAATTCTGGCACAAATGCGTTCCACTTCCCCGTAGAGATCGACGATCTTCTGTTCCTTGTCGTACTTGATATAGTCTCTCTGCTTGTCGATGACGATAAACAGAGACTGATAAAAGGAATATTCGTCCTTGAGACCGGCTATCAGCTTCGTTTCCAGTTTCGTTACATCACTGTATTCCATCGACACCTCAAATCTGCACTGAAACTACCTGAGTAGCAGCAATACGCTGCCTGGATCCATTGTCGGCCGCTCCCGAAACGGCTTTCGGGTCTAACCCCTCCCAACCCTCCTTTAATGTGCCCATAATCTTGATAACGCCATCAGCGATCTCGGGATTCTTGGTGGCGTTCAAGAGATAAATCTGATTGATCAGGTACGCATAGAGATCGGCCAAACGCTGGGCAATCTCTCCCCCTTGCTTCATATCGAGTGTTGTATACAAGTGAAAGATGACGCGATGCGCCTTCTCGATCTGCTCGGAAAAGCCCTCGCTATCGCCGGCTTCCAGCCGCTGCCTGGCGTCATTCAAGTACTTGATCGTGCCCTTATAGCACATCACGATAAGGTCCCGCTGACTCAGGCCTTCCAATTGCGCCTTTTGGTACGTAGTTACCTTTTTGTCCATTGCCTCATGACCCACTGTTGTTACTGCCGTTCTTCGATGAGCTGAATAGTGAAGACAAATTTGCCAACTGCCCGGAAAGATACGCCGATTGGTTATTGAGCTTGCCCAGGACATCCTCCATTTCCTGAAACTGCTGAATAAGTCGCTGGCGTTTTAGTTCCATCATCTGATTCTTATTCTCAACTTGCGTCTTGATATCATCTATTTGCTTTTGCAGGGCGCTGGTGCGACTGGAGAAAGTGCCGTTTACGTTTTTGGTAAGCGAATTGGACAGATCCTGCAATTTGGAGGCAATGCCGCGAAGTACTTTGACGGATGCCTCGTTTCCGGTGCGAAGATCGGCGTCGGTTAGTTCGACGAGAAGTTTCAATCCTTCGGTGTTGGCATTTCCTGAATTGCCGGAGAGAAACTGTCCGACACCGGTTGTCTTTTCACCGTTGATTGTGCCCGCTACATCCTGACCACCAAAAACCTGAGCCGTTGCCAGCCCCAGCGTTGCATAAGCGCTGGTGGAAGTACCGCTCTGCAATTCCACTTTGGAGCTCTTGCCATACGTGCCTGAAGTCAGAATCAGGTAGCCGGTCGCTCCATTGTCGAAATAGGTTACCTTGACACCCTTGGCGCCGACTTTCGAATCAGCATTGATCTTCTGCTGCAATTCGTCAACCAGAGATTGCCAACTGCTGTAGCTTTTTTCGGTCAAAGTTATCGTCTCAGAGATCATGCCGTCGATCTTCAGCGACAGATTCTTGTTGGTCGCATCGATCGTCAACGGCGTTACGGAAGGATCGGCAATGACGCCACCCTGCAGATATCCCTGCCGGGCGGCCTGTGTGATTTCGACATCGTATCCTTCGGTAGAGATTTTGGTGCTCTCGGAAAGAGCCACAAACGAGACCTTGCTGTTTGACGACTCGCCTGACGGCGCCAAAAGCTTGCGCACTTCGTCAGGATAATCCTTGATTGCGCCTTCCAATTTGCTGCGGTCGACCACGGCAAGCTTGCCGGTTGACCCGATACGGATACCGATATCTGCCAGCATCTTATACTTGGAGGTAAGGCCGCTAACCTTCGACGTCACTGAACCGCGTAGCGAGTCCTGCACCATCATCAGGGTGCGATCGCCGAACAGTACGCCGGTATTCTCCTTGGCATTGGGATCGAATTTGAATTGATCGTCCAAGGCGCCGAGGACGTCATTAAATTTCTGTATAAAGTCATCAACTTGTTGTTCAACTTTGGCGACGTCACGATCAGCCGAGATAATTATCGGATCAGTTGTCGTAACCTTCTTGAGATTCAGCGTGACGCCGGGAATTAAGTTCTTCACAAAATTGTTTTCGCTGGTCACCGTGATAGGCGAACCACCGCCGTTTGTGGAGCCCATTGATATTCGGGCATCCTGCGCTCTTTGCAGTAACGGCGCGAAACTTTGCACTTGGAAAGTGTCGCCGGCCACGAGAGTGCCGGCGGAAAATGCCAGTTTGAGTCCGTCTGAACCGGCGCCAGAGAGTTCAACCTCGGTGTCGGCGGAACTCACCACTACCGACCCGCTGTTAGTGCCGTCGGTCCAATCAATGGTGATGTCGCCCGATCCGATTGTCTGCGTTCCAATTCCTTTAACGGTGAATGAATATGTCTTGTTCTGAGTGCCGGTATATGATGCTGTCGTCCCGAGGCGCGGTGTCGAGGTGGCGGCTCCATCAAAAGAAAGCTTCTCCACCTGATCGAATGACGAGCCGCTGAAATCGAGTGTCTTGCTGCCCGACAGATTCGATGTGAATTCAATTTGATTCTTGGCTCCCGTCTTGTCGGCGGTAATCAGCAGACGATAAGCATTCGAGGAACTGCCGTCATTGACGACGGACGCCTTGACGCCGGCATTGGCGTTGTTGATTGCGTTCTTGATGCCTTCCAGGGAACTGCTGCTGGAATCAATCGTGATTGTCTTGGGAGAGGCATCTCCGACGGCTATGGTAATAGTGCCGGTACCCAGGTTGGCAATTTCCTGCTGGCTGAACCCCTGCGATGCTACCTGATGGTTCTGAGCCAGCGCGGTGATATTGAGGGAGTAGGTTCCCAGGCCGACATTGTCGCCGGCAGTTGCGGTGAGATAGTCTTCATCGGATACGCTCAGCTTGGCGGCCGTGTAGGAATCGGCCTTGGCCAATAGTCCCGCCTGCGTTTGGAACGCCAGTAAGCGAGTGTTGATCGCCTGGAAAGTGGCGATTTGATTGGTCTTTAAGGTTTGATCGTACTGCAGCAGAGTGATATTCTGCTTGTCGTAAGTCAACATCGCGTCAATGATGGCCGTGGTGTCGAGTTGCGAGTTAATTCCGGTAACGGATCCCGCGATTCCAGCCATGTTCGTATCCTCTTCCTAAGAAAGGCAGTGGTCCGGGGGCATTACCCCTCGGACCACCAACCAGCATCATGCTTCTTTGTCGTATAAAGCTCCGAGAAGCTCCTGGATTCGCCTGCGAATGGCCAGGACTTCTTCCGGAGGAATTTGTCTGATGACCTTCTCGCTATCCGAGTCGACCACCTTTACCACCAGAGAATTGGTTGTTTCGTCGATCGAGAAATTCAACGAAGTATTCCGGCTCCGAAATTGCTGACTGAGTTTATCAAGGACCTTCTGTAGGAGATCCTTGTCGATCCTCTTGGTTTCGTCCCCAGTCAACACCTGTGACGAAGCTGTCAATGGCGGAGACTGTTGCATCACCTTGGCGTCCATGTTAGGTGTCGGCGATTTGACCGGAGTCGGGGGCGCGGCCTGTCTGACCACTTCCTCGGAAACCGACGTGATTCTTTCAATCGCACTCATTAACATCACCTCACATGACCTCACCGCGGGAGGTTGTTACGCCTCCCGCGGAAGAGAATCGTTAAGACTACTTAAACAGCGACAGCACAACCTGAGGCAACTGGTTGCCCTGGGCAAGCATCGCCGTGCCGGCCTGAAGCAGGATCTGGTTCTTCACGAACTCGGACATGGTCGCAGCCATATCAGTGTCGCGAATACCGGATTCTGAAGCCGTCAGGTTCTGAGACGCAACGCGCAGGTTACGAAGGTTGGATTCCAGAGTGTTCTTCTGGAACGATCCCAGAGTACCTCTGGTATTCGACACTTCGTCAATCGCGGCGTCGATAACGGCCTGAGCATCCTGGGCTCCTGCAACCGTCAAAACGTTGATGGCAGCCAAGCTGCCGAAGCTATTGCCGGCAAGATTCTTGCCAAGCGATGAGGTCGCCATGTTACGCAGACCGATCGAGGCCGTCTGGCCGACGTTACCGCCGATCTGGAAGACCAACGATTGATCGGTGTTCGTGATGCTCTCAGAACCGCCCTGAGAGGTCAACGCATAGCGAACTTTGAGCGACTGGGTACGGTCGGAATTGTACACCGTGGCGTCTTTACCGGCGGTCACTTGCGTGGCCGGACCGGCATCAAGACGCACGTCGTACTTGGCGGCTTTCACGTCGAGCAACAGGTTGCCAACGTTGATACCGTTGGAGGCCTGGCCGATAGTCGAGATTAACGCTACCACGACCAGCAGCACCGGAGGCCTTGTTGTACAGCGTCCAGACTGGAGGTCGACGCGTATTTCACTGACGTCACCGAAGTTGAATAACCGTCAAAGGAGACGATCGCATCAGTTCCGGAGATCGCGAGTGTGTCAGCCGTGAGGCCGAGAACGTTAAAGGCGCGCTCAGACTCCGAACCCGTCGAATTGTGCTGAATCTTATAGTCGGAACCTTCATCGTAAGTGAAGAAGCGCAGCTTGTTGCTGTCGTACACTTCGACATCGACGTTGTTGGTCGTGCCGGAAACGGTTCCAAAGGCGGTATTGCAGGCCGCTCTGGATAGCGGTGGCCAACGTGGTCATAGAAGTGTATGTCGCCGGCGCCGACAGTCACGGCAGACGAGGTTCCGGCGTTCTTCACGGTAGTGGCCGTAAAGTTCAGAACGTTCAAGCTGGTTCCACGATTCGAACGAGTAGAACCCCAGGTCAGCTTGTCACTGGTCGCCGTTGTAGAGGCCGACGTCAGCTTCAAACTGTACTGTGCACCCTGGTTAACCGACTTGAAGAGCAAGCGGTTGCCAGAGGCGCCGGCGGTAAGCGTAGCCGCAGTGATCTTACCGGCCAATGACGCATTGTTGGCAATGGCGGTATTCCACTTGGTTACGATGTTCGCCAGTGAGTCACCCGAAGCGATGGCGATTGACAGAGTCTGATCACCGGTAACGGCTTCGTTGTTTTCCTGATAGTTGAGCACCAGACTGTAGGTACCAGCATTGGTCCCAACGGTCGCAGCGCTCAACGTATTCGAGGTGTATATCGTCGCATTGGCAGCGGTAGCGCCCATGGTCAAACCATTACCGAACGCGTCAGTGATGGCCACGGCGCTGGAAATCTTCTCGGCGCCTTTGGAGGCCTGCAACACGTCGATGTTATGGATCTTCTCTTCGAGGTCAGCCGGTGAACCGGTGCTGGTAAGCGAGATACCCAACGAGGTCGTATTCAGAGTCGCAGTGGAATCGGCTGTCTTGGTAGCCGTAACCGAATGCGTACCGGAATTCAGGAAACTCTTGAGAATCGTCAGGCCGGACGTATTCGCGGTCGTGATGGTCGCGATGTTGTCCTTGGTGCCGTCGAGCAGCCTCTTGGTACCGAACTGAGTGTTGGCAGCAATACGGTCGATCGTCTTGATGGCGTTTTCAATTTCTGCCTGGTCAGCAGCGAGCTGGTTGGCATCATTGAAGCCTTCGTTGGCGGCATGGATGGCCAGTTCTCTCATGGAAACCAGCAAGCTGTTGATTTCGTTCAGCGATCCTTCTGCGGTCTGGATCATATTGATCGATCCTTCCGAGTTGGAAATCGCACGATTAAGACCCGCGATCTGCGCACGGAACTGCTCCGAAATCACCAGACCGGCCGGATCGTCCGACGCTCTGTTAATCCTGAAACCGGAAGACAGTTTCTCCATCACTTGGCTGATAGAGCGTTGTGTCTGGGCCAGGTTACGCTGGGCGTCAATGGCAGCAATGTTGTGGTTGATCATTAGTGACATTGCAAATCCTCCTTGAATGTCCCTGTCGGATTCCTTACCGACTTTGTCCTTCTACTGCTCGCACAGTTTAGCCACGTCCAATGTCTGCCGGGGTCTGAGCAACTTCGACCCCCTGACCGCGTAGGTTACACTGAACTACCCCGATCAGTGAGTAGCACATATAATTAGTAAAGTCCTCCTTCTCTCTTCGTGATTTCAGGTTGTATTTGCACCCTCCTAATATTCTTTAACTTTATCGGTAACAATTGCTTAATGCTTTACCGACAAATCCAAGGTTCTCTCTATTAACTTTTCGTCAAGATTGCCGCCGACTTTAGACCAGCGTGCTGTTTTGAAGCAGGCGCCTGCGAAACGACGGTGTCGCATAAGTCCATAATCCACCGAGGGTTTGAAGGGTCCCCATTTGCGTGTGAGGAAAGTGATCGAATTTACCTCAAGCAAGGTCGCTCTTGGCTGGCCACTGCGGAATGTTCCAACAATCTTCCCCTGTGTGTTGGTGCTAGCGCCGATTTGAACTTCTCTACCACATAGGTGACTTCGGAATCCGACATGCTTGGATAGAGAGGCAAAGCAATTGTGTCAAGCATCGCTCGAAACGCATTCGGACAAGACTCATTCGTCAGACCGTACTTGGATCTGTAATAACTGAGCGCGTGCACGGCGTGAGTGCCGGACCGCGTGGCAATACCGTCCTTCTGTAATTGCAGCATGACTTGGTTCCGACGCGACTGTTCGGAATGTTCATTTCCGGTAATACGATCCGGAATGATTCTGACTACATATGATTGGTATGTGTGTTTGTAGCCGGCCGGTTCGATTGTAAGGGCTACGTTATCCAGGCCGGAAAAAGCGCTTGAATACAAATCGGCGATTGCGCGGCGCCTGCTTATGATATAGTCCAGCTTGCTCATCTGTGCCACTCCAATCGCCGCCTGAATATCTGTCATTCGGTAGTTGTAGCCGAGTTCATCGAAGTCTCCGAGATCGTACGGGCGATTTTCTTGCGAAGGCACAGTGGACTGAATGGAATAGCCGTGCGATCGCAGCGAACGCAGACGATCGCCATCTTGCCCGCAGGCGCCGACCAGCATTCCCCCCTCACCTGTCGTGATTGATTTGCGCGGATGGAATGAGAAGCAGCCGATCCGCCCGAAGGTTCCGGAAGGTCGATCACCGATAGTTGCGCCTAACGAACACGCGGAGTCCTCGATCAGGTAGATGCCAAGTTTGTGAGCGATCTGTGCGATACGCGGCAGTTCGGCAGCCAGGCCAAACAGGTTGACCGCTACGACGGCGCGCGTGCGCGGAGTAATGAGCGATTCGATCAGGTCGGGATCAATGTTATACGTTTCGGGTCTGATGTCGCAGAAGACCGGGTGAGCGCCACACGCTTCTATCGCGGCGGCAGTGGCAATCCAGGTGAACGAAGGGACGATCACTTCATCGCCGGGACGAATATCACACAAACGCATTGCAAGATGGAGCGCTGTGGAACAAGAAGACACGGCGACAGCGTAATTTGACCCGACGTAGTTCCGGAACGCTTCCTCGAACCGTTGCACTTGCGGCCCCTGCATCAGCCAGCCCGAACGGACTACGCCGGCGACGGCCTCGACTTCCGTCTCGTCAAGAAACGGTTTGCAGATGGGGATGCGCATAATGCTCGGTGGTTGTAATTTTGGTAAGTAACTCAAGGTATTGTTCGAACGTATCAACTGCACACCGGTTCACATTGTTTACGTTCCGGAGCATCTCCATTGGCGGGATCGCGAAATTCGTGAAATTCATGACGTAGACGCTGTACAACTGGCGTTCAGCCAGATAGCGCAACATCGGCTCGATGGCCATGCGGTCGAAGAGATTGATGACAGTGATAACGTTGGACGACATTATCCTGTCCAGGTGCGAGGTATCACTCAAGGGATAATTGCAGACGCTGATATGCGCTTTGCCTTCATTATAGATGGAGTAGGAATCCTCCCCAAGTGCAGCAGAGTCGCCAATGGTTACGATATCAAGGGCGACAAATTGCGAGAGGTTATTAAAAGGCATATTGGCAAACCAAGGCAGTCGGCTGTAGACCGCCGGCATGTTGGCATTTTTGACGGGGTCAAATTCGCGCGGATTCATGATTGCCACTATGACATGCAGCAGCCGTTCGTATTCGGAAGACTCAAGGCCATATCGCCGCGCCATCTCCAGCCAATGGTAGGCCGTGTGAAAATAAGGCGCGAAGAGATTGTCCTCGTGATCATACTGAGCGCCGGTATAGATCTTGCCCGAAAAGTAGCTTTTGCCATGTTCGACCAGTGTAAGCGCCACTTTGGAATAAGCACGTGCCACTTGTTCTGCAGGCGCGCCGTCTTCAGCATCGCCAAAGACTGCGACCGGAGAATACATAAACATCGCCGCGTTGATGAAATTCTGAGTCGATTTGCAGCGGTCGAAAAGCCCCACAGCAGAACTGAAGGTACTTCCCTGATGGACGGTGTAATGGTATAACGGCTGTGGCAGATGCGACATAGTTATGCTGCGTAATGTCGGCAGGTAGTAGGTATTCAGAAAACGCCTGGCATAGGTCTCATTATATAGCTTCTCGAACAATTCGCGTTTCACCATGAACACTTCGGGAATCAGATTGCCGCCCTTGTCGATAAGGGCTCGCAAGAGCTCATAGTTGCTGTAATAGTCGCGATATTCCCACAAGCTGGTAGGATTACCGGCGCCGTCCACAACCATGAGGTCGGAATAGACCACGTCGGCATTTTTCCGCCGAGCGTGGTGGACAAACTTGAGTAACGCGTCGTCGTCGAGCAAATCATCATCACTGCAATTGATCAGGTAATCGCCGGTCGCCTTCTGAGCCGCGATTCCCGTAGTTGCCGCATTACCCTGATTGACTTCATTGCGGTAATAGATGATGTCAGGGCGCGATGGCATCAAGCGTTGGACTACGTCACTCGTGTTATCCGACGAACAATCATCGACAACGACGATTTCCCGATTAGCGTACGTTTGCCGGTTCAGCCGGCTGAGCAACCGCTCAAGCAGCTCGGCGCGATTGTAGGTCGGAACCAGGACGCTCACTTTCGGCAGTTCGCCGGTAAAGCGCGGTTTGGCCACGGTTTCCTGGAATGTCGGCAAAAGCGTCTTGACATCGTAGTTTTCGCCGACGAATTTGCGATACTCCTGCGGCCGAAGTCCGTTTCCTACCACCAGCGTACAGAATTCCCGGACGGAGTTAAACAGATACTTCGCCTCGAACATCTGTGCCGCGCCAACAAAGTTGTGCACGACCGGCTTCAGGCCGTGAGCCATCGCTTCGTAAACCCGGGTTTCATAACCGGAATATGCGAATGGAGCGAGAAAGTAGCTCTTGTCTGAGAACCAGTCGGTCAGGTTGGTGTCTGAGGGGTTGAACTCGATGCGGCCGGCGAGATTCATGGCTGAAATCATTTGTTCGAAATAAATGCGCAATGACATCGTGTCGAATTCGCCGATGATATGCATGCTCCAGTCACCATGTTGATGACGAGCAGCCGACAGGCACTGCAGCAACAGTTGAGCATTCTGAGTAGACGAGATCGGGCCGAGGTAAGCAATGCGCTTGGTCTTTGGCTTGTTGCGGACTTCGATATCAGGCAGTATGACTGCCGGTGGCAGAATGTCAATCCGGCAATGCGAGTCAATTCTGTCGAAGCGATCTCGCAAAATCTCTGCGGTCAACTTATTGGCAACAACAATCCGATCAAAGAATTCCCAGCGACAGTCCTCAACGGCGGTGTCAAGAAACTCAGTACCGCGTATGCGGCAAATTACCAAACCATCATCAACTCGGCGTCGGTCGGTCAGATCAACCAATTCCTGGTTGAACCCGTCAAACCAAACCACCTTGCCGGACGCCAGGTGCCGTCCCACAGAGTCTTCGGTAATGGATTGTTCCGACAGAAAACGTAGTTTGCCCTGCTGCTCGGAAGCGCTGATATACGGTTCCAGGAATTCGTGAATTTGCGAATCCCGGGCGTAGATAACGATCTCAGGTTGCTGTTGCATGCGACAATGTCCTTGCAGTCAAAGGAGAGGTTTCCGGTCGAAATAGCCGATCGATTACAACCTTGTAGTCATAGCCCCACTTAAGACCGAACCAGTCGGTGCACTGTTCGCAAATACCGATATTGGCAAAATCACGCTGCAGATGCGTAAAGCGCAGTTGCTCGTAACCTTGCGACTGCCATAACTCCTTGATGGAATTATGACGTAGATCATAGTCGCGAAATGCCGCCTGTTCGCGCCAATCGGCGACACAGAACCGCGGACGCCCGTAGGAACTGATGGCCATACGGTTCCATAACAGCGAACAGGGCCAGCGCTGTTGATCAGCGCTCATTCTCAAATCGGAGGCATTTACCATGTTTTTAACGTTCAAGTACGTTCGAATCACAACGTCGTCAGCCAAAGCGGACCAAAATTTGCGGAATGCATCAACCTCGCCGTCTTCCAGCAGATCCTGGTCAATCATGTTGACGACGATTCTAAGATTCGGGTTACGCTTCTTGTTCTTCAGCAGGTGAAAGACATTGCCGTAGACTCCGGCGAAATTGCCTCGCAGCCGAATCTTGCGATAGCTTGGCTCATAGAAGGCGTCAAGACTGAAGTCAACGACCAGCTTAGTTTCGGATGGCGATAGAATTGCCTCGCTCATAGGCGGCGTCATGACACTTCCGTTTGTCGTAATAGTCGCGCATGCGACGCCGGCGGACTTGATGTATTTTATTGCCTCAATAATCTGCTTGTACAGAAACGGTTCGCCGTCACACGTGATGCGCAAGGTGGCGCCGTGCTCGGCGACTTCGTCAATGATCTTCCTGAACAAATCGAAATCGAGCTGGTTGGGCTGGTAATCCGGCACGTGTTCCTGAATATTACTCTGCGGACAATGTACGCAACGCATGTTGCAGACATTGATCAGATCGAGATGCACCATATTGGGAAAAGCACGGTCTGCCGCAGAAGGAAATCCGTACTCCTGCTTTGGCAACACGATCTTCACCGGTTTAGCGCACATACTCGAGGCCTCGCCGCAAGGTTACCGGCAGCGCCAGCATGTTATCTTCCAGCCGCATTTTCTCGCGATACCAGTCAATCGTCCGCAATAGGCCTTCCTCAAGTTCGACCTGTGGCCGGAAGTTGAGGATCTCTTTGGCCTTGTTGATATCCGGTATGCGGATTTCGACGTCGGGCGAATTACGCTCCTGAAACACAATTTGTGACTTGGACCCGGACAGCCGCACGATTTCGCGAGCGAGATGATAGATTGTCAGCGTGCTCTTGGGATTGCCGATATTGAAGGCGTTCCCGTTGGAACGGCTGTTGCCGAGGATTTCCACGAGCGCATCAATTATATCATCTATATAGCACCAAGCTCTGATCTGCGAACCGTCCTGGTGAATCGTGAGGTCCTTGTTTCGCAAGGCATTTACGACGAAGTGATGTATCGCGCCTTCGCCAACCTGCCCCGGACCATAGATATTGAATGGCCTCACGCAAACGATGGGCAGGCCATACTTCACGTAGAAGCTGTTCGCAAAGAACTCTCCGGCAAGTTTGCTGATCGCATAGGACCAGCGTGCCTCGCCCACCGTGAGCACGGGCTTGAGTTTTTCCTCCGTGACTTTATAAGCGTAGGCGCCGAAAATCTCACTGGTCGAGAAATCGATGATGCGTTCCAGCGAACGCGCTGCTTGCAAGCAGGCGCGATAGACATTGTACGTACCGATGACGTTGACTTCCATAGTCGTCACCGGATCACGCATTACCGTATCCACGCCGGCGATCGCGGCCGCATGAATCACCAGGTTCGCTGAATCGAGGGCGCTTTGCAGCGACTCGCAATCCAGAATATCTCCCTGCACAATTGACACGTTAGGGTGATTGGCCAATTCCGGCTTGCGGGTCAGTGAGTTGCGGCGGAAATTATCGTAGATGATAATTTGATTATCGTTGACGAGCCGCTCGGCCAATGCCGAACCGATGAATCCGGCGCCGCCGGTGATGAAGATTGTCTTGTTGCTTATCATATTCGCCCTTGTCATCTGCTCGGTTGCAGGTGTTTGCGTTCATTCATGGCGGTATTATTGGTTGCGGCAAGCGCTTCAAACGGTAACAGAAAGTGGAAGCGGTACTCGCGTTTGATTTGTTCAGCTGATTGGCGCAGAAGCGCGTCTTTATTCTTCAGAATTTTCACCAGGTACTGATGACTTCCGGCGACGGCGCCCCAGGACTTCTTGAATTCGTATAGTGCTGTCTGGCTCGCCGGCGACGCTTGCAGGTTAAATATGTGTATCCTCTGCTCCTTCGCCCACGCAAGCGCTTCATGAAATAGACAGGTACTTGCCTGCGTGTCGTCGCAATCGCGGTCGAAGACGCTAAGGTAGTAGTCAGCGCAGAATTTGTTGTGAACAATGATAATCCCGCCGAGGTAACGACCGCCGATTCTCGCGTTAAACAGTTCAAACTGATTATCTGCCGCGAGGTGCCGTCTCATGGCCGCGAAGTAGGCATAGTCGAGTGTCGGCGCATCTAGTTCTGCCATTCGTTTCTCATAGACGCCGTGCCACTCCTTCAACGTCGCTTCATCATTTGACCGATACAGGACGACGCCCGCATCCTTGGCCTTGCGCAGATTACGTTTCAGATTGTTTCTAAATTTCGAGTTCGTTCCGGTGAGCAGCGGACGGCTGAGGTCGATGAACAGAATCCGATTGCCGACGGCATAGTCGAATTGTTCCTCGCAAAGATCACCATCGCCGAAGAACGGCGAAGTACATAGCGTGAACGCGTCGGCACGATCGGCATAATGTTTAAACAATTCCTGTACCACTGCGCAGCGCACGTCTCTCCTTATCTCGGGAAGAAAACAGACACCTGAATAACTTGCCGGATACGGCAGTGATTGAATCAGATTCTTGTATTGCAGCGCCAGAACGAATCCGACGGGCTTGCCCTCAACAAAGAAAGTTGACGAGCAATCAGTTTCGCCGGAATAATCCTTCAAAAAATCGAACCAGCTCAGGGAATTTTGAACGTGATGGTCGCGGGTGCTGAGAACTTCGTTGACGAAATCGCGATCGAGAGCGCCGATAGCTGGACCGGTCATGTAGTGGCTCCCTGCTTGGCGAGTCGAGACAGAGCCGCGGACGTGGCCGATAGTCCCCGTATCTCATCAAGCATAGCTTTCGCCGGAATGTAAGCAGGATCGATGGCAAGCGCCCGTTGATAGCCAAGCTGGGCGCTGTCGACATGTCCGAGCTTGAGATAGCAGTCGGCAAGGAATGAGATCAGCTCGGCAGATTGCGGCTGCAGCATGACGCACCTCTCTACGTAGCGCAATGCGTCCGCATATTCCGTAAGCTCGAAATAGAGCCGTGAGACCAGATAGAGTATGTCGAAATCCTCCGGCACGTAGTCGAGATAGTTGGAGAGCTTGCGTACGGCGTCCGCGTGATCGCCATTCCTGAAATAGGTATAGCCAAGATTGCGGAGTGCAATGACCATCTGCGGCTCAATCGACAAGGCGCGGCTGTAGCAGCGGACTGCGTTTTCAAGATTCTGTAATTTGAAATAGCAGTTGCCGAGATTGTTTGCGATTTCGGCGTCGTCAGGCGAGCGCTTCTCCATGGCTTCGTAAATGCTGATGGCATCGCTGTATTTCGCGAGACCCATCAGAATTTCGGCCTTGGTGAAACAGGGTTGGTAATCGTCGGGAGAGGCCGCGAGACTGCGATCTATCCAGACCAGTGCGGACTCCAGATCCCCTGCCTGTCTTTCGATTTGCACCAACATGTCGAGAGCCAACCTGTTAGTCGAATCCTTGTCGAGCATGTATTGGCATTGTGTTCGCGCGTCGCCTAAATGCCCCTGGCGTCGGTATATATCGGCCAGGATGCTGCGAGCGGTAAGGTCGGAGTCGTCTGCCGCCACGCGCTTCACGGCGTAATCGTGGGCAGATTCAAAATCTCCCGCGCGATGCTTCAACATGGCCAAATGAGTGAGGACATCGCTATAGTCCTGGCGGTAACGGAATATCTCGTTGAAACTCGCAATCGCTTCCGGCCCCTGCTGCATTTCCTCGTACACTAGCCCCAGACTGAAATAGGCCGCTGCCTGATCCCCGGCATGAATCAGAATCAGATTCTGCGTTTCGTCACCGGGGTTGTATTTGTCCGCGGCCGCGATGTAGTTCTGATACGCGGGAATGGCGCGCGCAAAGTCACGCTTGCCGGCAAAGATGTTTCCGAGCGCGAACAGCGCGTCAAGATATGACGGTTCAAGCTCCAGCGCCTGGAGAGCGACACGTTCCGCATTGTCGAATTCTCTGAGATAGAAGTAGGCAGACGCCATCTGATCCAGAGCCATCAGGTGGATATGACGCTGGCCGGCCTTCTCAGGGTCGCTGTTATTCACGGCGCGGCCTGAGTGATCGAGAATCTCGCGACAGACTTCGGCTGGCGGAGTCTTATGCTCACCCCGAAGAATCTGTGAGTAGTTGAAATTGGCGAAGGCGTTATCGGGATTATCTGCGAGTTGTTTCAATAACAGCGTCTTGCTGCGAGCGATCTTCTTCGTCATCATTTCCCAGTCAAGGCCGTATCCATAGTGAATCAGGCGGATATCGGCACGCAAGACCGGCTCGGAGACAGGCAGGCGCAGTTCGTTGTGTACGATTCCTTCATAATGCGCATTCAATTTCCGTCGCCACAAGCGCACCGAGGGCAGGAATGACGTAAAGTCACCGGTGCGCAGGTGTTGATTGTGCACCGAGAGCGATATTACGTTCATATCGGGAATGCGCGTTGCCTGACGCAGCTTGTCGTGGTCATTTTTTACGAGCACTTCATCGGCATCCATGATCAATATCCAGTCGCAGGTCGCATAGCCGAGCGATTGGTTTCGATGCAAGGAGAAATCGTCTTGCCAAGGGTGATGGAAAACGCGGGCGCCAAATTGCCTGGCGATTTCGACGGTACGATCCTCGGAGCCGGTGTCGACTACGACAATCTCATCGACCAGATCACTGACGCTTTCGAGACACTGCGGCAGCATCTTCTCTTCGTTTTTGACGATCATGCACAGCGAGATGGTCTCGTCGCCGAGAAATTCCCCGGCCAGTTTCTGCAGGTCGTCTTTATGTGCGCAATGCACCAGACCTTCAGAAATTGCCCGGCGCTTGCCGTCCATGTCACCCCGCCGTCCTCTCGATATGGCGAGGTTGATGTAGGACTCAGGCGAATTGGGATTGATTCGTTGCGCCCAAGCGAAAAGATTATCGGCCTTCTTGACATCGCCGGTGTTGTAGTGAGCCAGCCCAAGAGAATTGAGGAAGCGGCACTTGAGCGACACCGACTCGGGATGACGTTTGCAGACTACCGCGAGTTTGTCTCGTTCGACCAAGTCGGTCCCGACGGCGATACAGTCGGCGTACTCACGGTATTCAAAGTGAAGCAAAGACGTAAGCAGTTTCAGATCATCATCGGCGCCACGATCAGTTAGCGCTTTCAGCCATTCTGATGCGGAACTGAAGTGTTGAGTGCGGTATGCGGACCACGCCGCGCACTTGAGCATGTTTTCCGGAGCGTTGTTCCAACTATCCTTGTTGGCAGTCGCAAGCTGTTGCGAAGCCGTATAGCAGGCATTGAAATCACCGGTGGCATAAAGCTGTTCTATTTGCGCAGCCACGTCATTGGCGGAAGGTACTTGCACGGAATTGTGGGCAGTCTTCCTGGACATAATCATTTTCCTTCCGCCACCGTCTTCACGAGAGAATTGACTTTGGCTAATTGCTTGTCGAGATCATAATGCGAGACGATGAAG
Source organism: uncultured bacterium (assembly GCA_963726455.1). Lineage (GTDB taxonomy): Bacteria > Zixibacteria > MSB-5A5 > CAIYYT01 > CAIYYT01 > CAIYYT01. The sequence goes on along the minus strand of CAVSCK010000004.1, from coordinate 306,113 downwards.
TCACGGCACTTCCGGCCCAGTTGCTGGCGGTCCTGAGTTTCAAGACGCTTGATCAAGGTCGTGCATTCATCCGGAGTCGTGAACAAGTACTCATGTGGATAGAGATACGAAGCGCCGGGCCAGTCATGAATCAGCGGCAGCACGCCACTTGCCATGCCTTCCGCGATCGAGTAATGGAATGACTCAAACAGCGAAGTTGAGATAACATAATCTTTATCCCGCAGATAGCCGGGCATGTCTTCGACCCAGCCGTCAAACACGACGGGAATATTCAGTATCGGAATCAAGTGCTCGAAATAGATCTGGATACGCGGATCCTGATGCGCTCCGGCAATGTGGAAGCGATAAGACGGATCGTAATCGTGGATCGCCTTGAAACAATAAAGCAAGAGCGCCGGGTTCTTCTTGTAGTTGATGTATCCCACCGAGCAAATCCGCTTTCCGTAAGTCTTGTTCTCCGGAATTGAAAATTTGCCGGTATCGACTCCATTATGAATGATGGTAGTCGGCGTCGGGATTCTGACGCTACGGGCGAGCACTTCCTGCACCGAGCGGTTGACCAGAATGAGATGATCGACTTTGCTCCAATCAACCTGCTGCGGCATTTCCGTGAACGCCTCGTAACTGTGCAAGCGGCAGATAATCTTACAGCGCTTGGGCATCTTGGTCGCGGCGATGAGCAAACTGTCGCACCATTCGAACCACGCCAGATCACACCATTCCAGCAAATCGCGCATCTGCCGATCCGTCCCGGACGTGAAGAGTTTGATCTCGTTATCTTTCTTCAGATCGGCGATGATCGGATCAAGAAATGTTTGGAATGCGGCGAAGAACGCTATCTTCAGCCCGTTCACTCCGGTTGAGTAGATGTCGTCAGGGACGATTTCTGGATTGGGTTTTAGCTCGAATGACCGGGCTGCTTCACTCTGCCACTTGCGGACTACGTCGTCCTCACCGTAACGAGTCAGGTACGTGCCGATGGCCGAACGAAAGTCCGTGATCGCATTTGCGCGTACGAAAAAGTCAAAGCAATTTTCGAATGTCTTTCTGGTTGCGCCGGGCAGGGTGAGCGCCGTTTTGAATGCCGTAGTTGCGTCGGCGACGTTGCCGCATTGATCTTCGAGTACGCCGAGATCGTTGAAACCGTCCGCGTCCGAGGGATCGACGTCAACCAGCCGCAACAGCATACCGCGAGCGTCGGAGTGCCGATTCTCTCCCCAGTACAGAAGCGCAAGATTGTGAAGGATGTCTTTGTTCTTCGGCACGAGCTGAAGCGCCTGCACCAGATACTTCTCAGCCCGGTTCGCGTCTCCCGCTCTCAATGTCACCAGAGCGGCCGCGGTCAGCAACTCGGTGGAGGCCGGCGCCAACTCAATCGCATCATTAAGCAGACTGAGGGCAAATTCATAATTGCCGGCAGCAACGGCCTTGGCAGCTTCTTCGATTGTGCTCTTGATCTTGTCGACGCCGAGGATCCCCGTCCCGGGGAACGACGGCTGTGTGCGGGCCTCCGTCATGCTCTCTCCTATGCATGCCCTTCCATGGTTTTATTACCTGCCAACTGGTGCCGCAGCGCGGTGCGACGCGATAGCAACAATCATCGCGTGAGCTCCACAGTGGCGGCCGGAAGGTGTTCCCTCTTCATCTGGATGCGCGTCAGTTGTTCAGTAATAGAATGTTGTACCGTATAATCACTGTTGGTAAGCACCAATTGCTTTGCCATCCGATTGCGATTGTTGATCAACACCGGACCCTGCAGGTTGGCCGACATGTGCTCCACCTGCGTCGGAATCGTCACGATAACCGAAATTTCAACTTCGTGAGGATCTTCCACCTCGATATCGGCCACTTCCTTGGCATGCACTGCCACCCGATAGCCGGGGAAAAACATCAGCGGGTTGACAATGACGAACGCGATCTCGGACGCTTCGATACATTGTAGCCAGCGGAACGGCCAGCAATCCGCGTGGTCGATAATCACGTACTTTTCAAGTGTCTCGAAACCGAGAACGCCTTTGGGAAAGGTGATAATATCATCTTCCGTGATTTCCAATGGCCCGAATTGAATGGTCTCCACTAACATCTTGCCTCACCTGATAAAGTCGAGTAGTGACGGTTGTAAAATTCTCGATGCGGCATTGAGCGCCGATTTGTACGCATTTTCCGCCATCGCCAGATCGGTTATAAGCTTGGTTACGTCGGCATCTTCCACCTCGGAGAGCAACTTCGTGTAGTTGACTTCATATTCTTCGAGACGGGACAAGGTCGTTTCCATTCGGATGACCTTGGCGCCTGCCGCCGCGCGTTCGTTGAGCACAACATTGAGGGCCGAATCCGTGGGACCGACCAGCTCGGAGACGGATTGGCGATCGTTTTGATGTAATGATTCCACCAGCAGCATAAGATTGCCCAGCACATCGGAGGAACCGAATAAGCCGAGGGAGCTGGCAGTGCGATTGTCATCGCCGTTGGAAATGATCAACGTGCGGGTCGGATCGTTGTTAGTAATCTGGATGCCGGTCTGACCGGCGTTGATCGCGGCGGTGATTGCCAGGCCGCTGCCGTTGATGGCGTTCAGAAGGTCCTGCACGGTTGCTATGCCAGTGGTGGTATCTATCGTGACCGACGTTTCTCCCAGAGCAATCTTGATTGCCCCCTGGGGAATGCCGTTGTTGCTCCGCAGTTGGTTGAGAGTTGTGGTGGCCAGGAGTTGTGGTGCCAGTGAAGTACCGATCTGGTTTCTGGTGAAAGCACCAAGCAAGCCAAGATCGGCGCCGGTTGTCTGTCCCGGAGCCGCTTCGTCCACCTGGAAGTTCGGGGTAGGATTCAGATTGCTGCCGGAAAGCACGGGATTAATCGAGCCACTCAGACCGAGATTCGCCGCCGTGGCATCATACAATGAAGTTTCTTCGATGTAGAGCCCGAGCGGAACACCATTGGTGTCGGTGATATCGATGCCGGTACTGCCGGCGTTCAGCGCCGCCGTGACATTCGTCACTCCCGCGGCTGTCAATTGCGCATTGATCGAGTTGATCGCATCACCGATCGTAACATCGCCGGTGAGATCGACAGTCACGTTGGTCGAACCGGATTGATTTCTGATTATGAATTTGCCCGGCTGCATATCAACGCCGCCGCCGCTATTCAGGTTCGCCAAAGCTGTAGACAGACTTACACGCGGATCATCGGTGGCGACCAGCCGGATATTGTTTCCTTCCAGGCCAAGCGAGGCCGTCAGATTGGTGATGCCACCGGCAGTCAACTGCGCGTTGATCGCCGCAATCGCATCAGCGACGGTCGTAGCTGCCGAAATGTCGATCGTGACCGTATTATTAAGATTCAAGTCTTTCACAGCAAAAGTGCCCGGAGTGAGATCAACGCCATTACCGCCGTTCAGATTCGCCAGCGGTGTCGTGGCGATGATACCCGGCTGCAAGTCGGATTTGTCACCGATAACTCGGAAGGCCTTGGTCAGCAGGTTCGAGCCGATGGTGTTGATCTGTACTTTGGCTTTGCTGTCAATCGTGTAGCTGATGGCTCCCGAATCACCACGATAAACGACGCCGACAGATGTAGATTCGAACGACTTGGTGCGGGTTCGATAGCCCGAGAACAGATAGTTGCCCTGTAGCTGCGAATTGCCTGCCGCCAGAACTTGATCGAGCAGCGATTGAACCTCGTTGGCGGCTGCCTCCCTGGCTACAGCATCAAATGTGTCGTTGGACATTTCCACGGCAACGGCGTGGGCGTTCGTCATTGCAGTGCTAATGTCGTTCATCGCCGTGTCGCTGGAGGCCAACCAGGTGCTCCCGATAGAGATGTTGCTCTTGAATTGAGTCAGTTCCGAGAGCCGCTCACGATACGACAGATCCTTGATGGTGCCGATCGGGTCATCAGAGGCCTTGTTGATCCTCTTGTTCGTCGACATCTGGTTCTGGAGAACGTAGAAACGATTGATATTCTGGGTCAGGTTGTAGACAACCTGATTGGCAATCATTTCGTTAGTGACTCTCATAGTTTCCTACTCTTCGTAATAAACGAACCCCTGATCGACGGCGGTCGGAAAGCGCAGTTCGTCCTGCGGTTTGCCGTCGCCGTTGCCCTTTGGCTGGCGCGTCGAATTACTGTCCTTGCCGCTGCGGTCCAGTTTGCCCTGGTTCATTACCGCCTCCCTATGGTTTGCCGTCCGGCCTGATATTCCTTTTGTGTTTGTGTTCCCGGTACTCCAGTTCGGTTTTTGGCGTGCCCGGTTTGATCTCACCCTTGAACTTATTCTTGAGCATATTCACGACCGACATCAGGTCCTTCTTGCCCGATTGCGCCGCCTTGCGATTCTCGTTCTGGATGCGGACGTAGACCTCTTCGCGGTGAACCACCACTTTCAGAGGCGCGTCAATTCCCAGCCGAACTTGACGACCATAGATGCCGAGTACGGTGACCTTGATATTGTCACCTATCGTGATTGACTCTCCTAACTTCCGTGTTAGAATCAGCAATCCACCCTCCGTGGTTATTTATCTAGTTGCGCCCATGCCGCTGATAATCGTCTCCAAAGCTGAGTCGATATAAGTGACTATGCGCGCCGATGCTTCGTACGCTCTCTGATATTTCATCATGTTGGTCATTTCCTCGTCAATCGACACACCCTGCACCGATTGCTTGGCATTGGTAAGTTGCGTGACCAACAGATTGTAATTTTCCTTGAGATTTGAAGATTCCTGCGTCTTGATTCCCAGCGTGCTCACCAGGCCGGCGTAGAATTCGTTAATCGTTACCGAATCCGACGACAGGTTGCGGGCATACCGCAGTTCGCTGATCGCCTGGGCGTTTCTGGTATCGCCAGGTTCTCCGGAGATCGAAGCCGCGATCAAGTTCGGATCGTTTTCAACTTCGACGTTCAAAGACATCGAAATCGCGGTCGTGTTGAACGGCGTGAAGAAATTCACACCTGTGGTGCCGGTGGCGCCGATGCCGGCGCGATGGACTTCGTTCACTTGTTCGACCACGGTTTTGGCGAGCAAATCGAGATTCTCCTGATATTCGGGCAGCGTTTTGTCGCGCATCTGCTGTAACGCGTAAAGTTCGCCGCCGGTGAACTCGATTGTAAAATTCGTGTTCTGCCAGACTGCGCGCGTAACCGTGGCGTTGCCGCTGCCTTCGGTCTTGGTAGCGATTTGAAGCGATTCCGCGCCGTCAACCAGCGCCATTGATCCCAACAATACCGTGACCGCGCCGTTAGCTCGCTCCATGGTTCGCACCTGCGTCAGATTGGACAGATCGTCAATCAATAGATCACGCTTGTCCCGAAGATCATTGGCACGCTCGCCGCCCAACTCGGCGCCTACGATCGCCCTGTTAATGGACGCTATCTGCGAGCCAAGTTGATTTATCTCCTGAACCTTGTTTTTAATGTCGGTGTCGACGCTGGCTCTCAGGTCGATAAGCTGTGTTCCGTGCTGCTTAAAAGCATTCACCAGCACTTTCGTCTTCTCGACGACAGTACTGCGCGCAGTCGGATTCGTTGACAGGTTTTCCCACGCATTCCAGAAGTCGGTGATTAGCTGGTTGAGGCCCTTGTCCCCCGGTTCGTTGAAGAACGATTCGACTTGCGACAAGGTTTTGTTGGTCGAGTCCCAGCGTGTCATGCTGCTATTTTCGTAGCGGTACTGCTGGGTCAAAAACAAATCGCGAATCTGACGAATGCTTTCCGCGACAACTCCCGTACCTACATTACCCTGCGGCGTGTCCAACGGGTAAGTGGCAACGAGACTGGCCCGCTGCCTGGTGTAACCCGGCGTGGTCGAGTTGGCAATGTTGTGCGATGCAGTGTTCATCGCCATCTGCTGCGCCAACATCGCGCGCCTTCCGATTTCCAATCCTGTGAAAAGCCCCGGCATTCCTATATCCTCCGATCGACAACCGCCAGATGGCCGTTGTTTGCCCGCTTAGTTTTATCGGCAACGTAGGTCGCTTCCTTTTCCCCGGAAGCGGTCAGATACGTCATCGTGTTATTGATGTATTCCATCGATTTCTTGATCAGAAAATCATTGCGGGACTTGATGGTGGCAATTTGCTCGTGCAGGCCGGTCAGCGTTTCCTGCAGACTTTGCAGTTCGCGCGACTCCGGTCCCGCCACAAGTTTCGCCAGCTCCGTGAGATTGATGTCGGATTGGGAGCGATTCAGTTCCTGCGATAGTTGCCGCACCAGATCGGCACGGCGCTTCTCAACCTGCGAAGTTGTCAGCGCCAGACGTTCCTGTTCATCGGTCACTTGCGCCAACAGCTCCATGTCGTTGGCGACTAACGCTGCCTGTTGACGATTCAACAGGTCAAGAAATGCTTCGAAGATGACTACTTCATCTCCGATAAGTTTGATTAACTGTAAAGTCTTCTGTTCCAAAAGAACCTCTCTTAGTTTCTATTTCGGAACGAATGGCTAAATACTTCACTCATTTGGTCTTCCTGAGATCAGAAAGTATCTGCTGGACGTACTTGTCGGTCTCCGGGAAGTGAGCCGCACCACCATGTCGTTCTACGTTGGCGGGACCGGCATTGTAAGCTGTCAGTGCCGTCTTCAGGTCGCCAAAGCGGTCTATCAGGGAGCGCAGGTACTTGGCGCCGCCGCGAATGTTCTCTTCGGGGTCAAGCGGGTCGTTTACGCCCATGGCTTTGGCTGTGTCAGGCATAAGTTGCATCAAGCCGGCTGCTCCCTTGTGGGAGACGGCCTGCGAGTTGCCGCCCGATTCGCGCATGATTATCGACTTGATAAGGTCTTCGGATAGATTTGCCTCGGCAGCCGCTGAACGGATCTGTGATATATACTTCTCCAACGCCGGCAGTCTGCCAGCTTGTTCGGACTTGGGTTCGACCAAGTTACTGCCTGTCGAGGTAACCGGGGCTCTGGGGATATTTGCCACAGCAGCCGGAGCCGCTTTGGGGCTGGCCATGGTCAGTGTCTTCTTCTCTGCCATTCGCAATTTTGGTGGCGGTGGGACGGCCGGAATATCCTGTAGCACTTGACGGTTTGTCTTTGTGATTTTAAGCTGGTGATCGTCTGGCGGCATAGCATCCAGGCGCTTGGCGAGACGTTCATACAATAGCTTGCCGATACCCAACATCCCCTTCTTGGCGAACTGCATCGATACGCCTTCGTCTGCCATTGACATCATGATGTCTTTGCCAAAGCCGTTCTCTCCCTCTTGGTTGAATGAGGTTGAACGCATGCTCTTTAGGAGCTGGCTGATGAAGATTGCCTCAAAGGCCTGCGTGGCCTTCTTCAGCTTAAGCTTTCGCTGGTCTGTCTCTGTAAGCGAGGTTTGCTTGGGCTGGACCGCAATCGACGCGATATTGTCCTTGGCGGAAATCATAATACGACCAGTTCAGCACGCAGTGCTCCAGCTTGTTTGATGGCCTGGAAAATGGCGATGATGTCGCGCGGAGTTGCTCCGATGGCATTGAGCGCGGCTGCAATTTCCGAGACGTTGGTGCGTTCATCCAGATAAACGACGCGCACCGGTTCTTCGGTGACACTGATGTATGTGTCCGTAGTTTCCTTAGTTACACCCTGCGAGAACGGGGCCGGCTGGCTGATGACCGGGTATGACTTGATTTCGATGGTAATGTTGCCGTGCGCCAACGCTACCGGGGCAATACTTACATGTTCACCGGCTACAATAGTACCGGTCTTTTCGTTGATCACGACCCGCGCCTTGGCGTCCGGGCTGACCATGAGATTTTCAATCTGCGAAATGAATTGCACTCTATCATCCGTAGCGGTCAATGCTCCCGGAATCTTGAGAGCGAGACCCGCATCGTCGACCGTGCTCGCGCAACCCGGGAAATGATCATTAATCGATTCTTTGATTCGCTGTACCGTCGTGTAGTCGGGGCTGTACAATGACATCTTGACAACGCCGGGTGCGACTTCAGGCTGAGTCGGTTCGCGTTCGACCGTGGCGCCGTTGGGCACGCGGCCTACCAGCGTATAGTTGCTGACGATCTTGTTGCTGCCAACCTGCACGTTGAAACCGCCGATAGACACGGAACCCTGGGCATAGCCGTAGATCGTCCCTTGCCGGTCGCTGAGCGGCGTCATCACCAGTGTGCCGCCTTCAAGTGTGGATGCATCGCCTATGGACGATACGGTCACATCGTACTTGTCACCGAGTTTGGCGTTGGCCGGAACTTTGAGTGTGACCAGCACCGCAGCAACATTTTTGACTTTGACTTTTTCGATCGGAACGGTGATACCCATTCGCTGCAGCATATTGGTTACCGACTGCAGTGTGAATTCCGCGCCTTTGCCGTCACCGGTGCCGTTGAGGCCGATCACCAATCCGTAACCCATGACATCGGTTTCACCAGTCTGGTTAACATGGGCGATGTCTTTGATGCGGACTTCCGCATACGCTTTCATCAGAGAGATAATGTTCACCAGCACAAAGATGAGGATTGCCAGAATTATCAGACGTATCAAGCGCATCGGGTACCTTCCTGCTTAGAAAATCCAATTTAGGACGCGCGTAATCAAACCGGGGCGCGAGCCATCCGAAGCCGGGCCTTTTCCGGTGTAAACAATGCGCGCATCAGATATGCTGTAAGAATTCACAGTGTTGTCAGGGCTGATATCAGCGCGGCGAACGATACCGGTCAGCGTCATCGTCTGATTCTCCGAGTTAATCGTCACTACGCGCTGTCCCTGAATGACCAGGTCGCCGTTACTGCGCTCCGACATGACTTCCACCGTCATCCGCCCCTTCAGCAGACCGCGCCGGCTGTTCTGGCCCTTGCCGTCATACTTGTTGTCGTTGGTGTTGTCAGCGGAAAACAGCGGAATGAAATGAAGCGGTCCGGCGCCGCCGCTACTGGCAGTGGAGGCAGCGCTCTTCTCCTCGGTCTTCATAGCCGACTCGTTGGATGCCTGAGCGTCCTCGTACACGAGTACCGTCAACAGGTCCCCCACTCTGGCGGCTTTGATGTCGGTGAACAACGAACCGTCCGATCCTACGCGCTGGGCGAAGATCGGATGGGTCGAACAAACGTTCACCATCACGAACAGCAGAACCATCGCAACGATGTCTGCAATCCTATTTGCTGACTTTGACTGTTCTTTCATCTTGCACCACTGCGCTAATGATTTTGTTGCTGGCGATATTCTTGACTTTGATCATCTCGCCCTGGCTGCCGGGTTCTTTGGCTTCGCCGGTCGCCGTGATCTTGATATTCCCGTTTCCGTATTCGATGGTCACCAGATCGCCCCGCTTGACAATTTCTTCTTTGCGTAGGAACGATTCGGTCAATGTCTTCCCTGAGGGGAGTTGTCTGGATGCCGACATCCCGATCAGCTCGCCGGCGGACGTCACTGCCGGATCGGTCAACGAGGTGATCTCGCGACGAACGACATCAAACTGACCTGCAGTCAATGTCTGCCCTGCTTTGATCGGCTCGCGCGCGACCAGGACTTGCTGGTACATGTTGATTTGCAGGTTCAGATTGGCGGTTTGATAGACCGAGCCCTTCTGGTAGAAATAGAGTTTGATCCAGCAACTTCCGAACAGCTTGGAATCACCGAGCGGCTCGACTCTGATGGAATCGTAATCGGATGGAAGTGTTGAGACATATGCGGGGATCGCAATGATGTACTCGTTGCCATCTGCCAGTATTGTTGCCCGCAGTTGTTGCTCGATGTCAACTGCTAGCCTTCCGGAGGCATCTGCTGATGCCGCCGGAAGGAGCATGAGTAACAACATAAATGGGAGGAGTAAGGTCTTAGTCATGATTATCTCTTCAGGTTATTGACCAGCGAGGTCATGTCATCGGCGGTTTGAATGGCCTTGGAGTTGATCTCGTACGCGCGCTGCGCAACGATCATATTGACCATCTCCGAAACCACGTCCACGTTGGACATTTCCAAGTAGCCCTGGTTGAGTTTACCTAATCCCGATTCGCCCGGAACGCCGGTAATGACCGTTCCGGAAGCCGGAGTTTCCTGATACAGATTGTGGCCGATTGCCGACAGCCCAGCCGGATTGATGAAGCGGGCGAGCTCAATTTGCCCAATTTCGTTGGGAGTGTTGGAGCCGGCCTGCACTACCGAAACTTTGCCGTCGAAGGCAACCGATATCGAAACTGCATCTTCAGGAATTGAGATCTCAGGTGTCAGCAGGAATCCATCCGACGTGGCCAATTGCCCTGCAGCGGTCAGCTTGAGACTGCCGTCGCGCGTATAGGCGTTGGTGCCGTCCGGCTGGACAATCTGGAAAAATCCGTCGCCGTCAACGGCAATGTCGAGCGGGTTGCCGGTCTGCTGCAGTTCGCCGACCGAATACTGTCGAGTCGTCGCTACCGGTCTGGTTCCATACCCGATGTCAAGCGCTGTCGGCGTGGTAGCTCCGGTGGAGGACAACACACCCGGCTTGCGCAGGGTTTGGTACATGATATCCTGAAATTCAACTTTCGCTTTCTTGAAACCCGTGGTATTCACGTTCGCGAGGTTGTTCGCGATATTGTCGACGTTCATTTGCTGCGCGCTCATACCCGACGCAGCGGTTCGTAATGCTCTAATCATATTCTATCCTCTCCCCTTAGACCTTTCTGGGCAGTTCATTCACGGCCTTGCCGAGGGATTCATCCTGGATCTGGATCATCCGCTGGCCGGTTTCAAACATGCGATAGGATTCGATCATCTCGACCATCTCCTTCAGCACATCAACATTCGACTTTTCGAGAAATCCCTGTCGGACCACTACCGAACTTGCCTGTGTCGGAGTGACGCCCGTGGGGGCTGTGAATACTGAGCCGTTTACCTTGGTCAATTGATATGGCTTGGGGAAGTCAACGACCCGCAAAGTTCCCAGCGACTGGTTATCGACGGACACCTGGCCGGTTTCGGAGACGGAGAGTGTGCCGCCCTGAACTGTAAGCGGACCGCCGTCGGTCAAGACCGGATAATTGTCGGCGTTGACAAGCTGCCCCGAGGGAGAAATACTGAACGAACCGTTGCGCGTGTACGCTTCTCCGTTTGGTGTCTGCACCACAAAGAAACCGTCGCCCTGAATCGCCAGATCAAGCTGCTGATCGGTGCGGTCGAGCGATCCTTCGGTATAGTCGGTATAAAGTTTGTCAATCATTCGCGTCTCCCAGGACGGAGCCAGCTTGCTGTTGAGGCCCTGCTGCTCCTTGACATATCGCAGAAAAATGGAATCCTTCTTGTAGCCCGCGGTCTCGGCATTGGCGAGGTTGTTGGCGACCACTTCTTGCAGCCGCATGCGCGGAACCATTGACGTTGCAATTTTCTGAATGCCTTTAATCATATAGCACTTCCGACGTTGGCATATTGCAAGAGGGTTGCCAATCGACGAGCGCAAACGAAAATGGTGATAAGTACTTGGGCAGTACGCTGTTATGATTTCAAGATAAGTAGCGGGAAACCGGTTAGCCGAGGCGGGAGAGAAATTCTTTCCACGCTGTTGAAATGATTCTTCTCAGTGTTGCTGGGGATGTTAGGGCACCATCATATCCCCTGAAAGTGCAGGTGCTTGGCCTTGGTTTTGTCGATCAGCCGATTGATCGCTGAGTGGAAATCCTCTTCAGTGACTTTGCCGTCATTGGATTTTGTGTAGAGAACGCAATCAAGCTTATATCCATAGCATTGCAGGGCTTCCGCCAAATAGCAGACGTCGACATACTGGCATTTCGTTACAAGACGATCTCTAGGCAAGACTGCTCCCTTCCGAAGTATATGCCTTTCTATCCCTTTTATCGACGGACAGGCCGGCAGAATTGAGGCAAACTTTGACTCTGAGTAAATTTCGAGCAAGTTGTTCGCAATGGCGACGGCGAACTGCTCAACGATTGACTCTTCAAGGATAGAATGTAGGGTTCAACCGGCGAGTGTCGGACTATTTCCCCCCCGATTGTGCTGCTGCTTCCCCCGTAATTTGGCTGTAGCGCTCGCGAATATCATATACCGGCGGCTGTTGCTGCATCATGCGCGGTTGCGTCTTGATCCAGGCAGCGGCATTCTCCGCGGATGTGCAGAGAACGTTCGCTCCACAAGTACCGCCCTCAATGAATTTCGCTTCCGGAGGTGTAATGGATGCTATTTGTCCCTTATCGAAATCCACTTGGATCGGCGCCAGGGTCAATGGATCAACAGTCTCGTATTTCACTTTGTCGTTGCGAAATTCCGTGGCTAGAAGGTAAAACGCTTCTTTGGCACAGCCGACATTGAACGGCAATTGGTCGTTCACATAGAAGACATGAAACCGCAGGCCCATGTCATAAGTGAAATTGCTCAGCGATGAACCAAAACTGTAACCCAGTCCGTTGTTCTCGTCCGGCTTACCAAGGTCGTAAAGCATGCCGACTGCAGCGAGGAATTTAAGACGGCTCTTGAGCTCAGTCTCGGCGACTTTGAGGTCAGACGACACTTTCGCCACCGCCGGGAATTGCCGGTTCTGCTTCTCTTCGTTGAGGATGTACTGGGCGATCAATTTCTCCTGGTTAGTCAGAATGAAGGTGTATGGACGATAACGTGTGAGCTTCTCTGAGATGCCCAGATTTTCTTCAAACTTCTTCATCATGTCGATACGCACACTGTCGTCGACCGTCAGCCCGAGCATTTTCGCCGCTTGATCGATTGAGGTCAGGTGACCCTTTACCTGCCACATTGCCAACAGCGTATCGGTTAGCCGCTTCTCGACACCGCCAAAAGCTGCCGGTGCCGTCGGCGCCGGTTTCGTTGGTTCAGATACTGGTTGGCCAGCGGCCTGTTGCGTCGTGCCCGGGGTAGTCGTCGACTGCTGCGCCTGGCCCGTGGATGCCTGATTTTCCTGCTGTTTCTGGCCGCAGGAAAGCATTAATGGAAAAATCACTAGAATAATTACCGTGATTACTGCGATGGACTTCGGTTTCATTTCTTCTATCCTCATTTTCAGTGGCTATGTTCGTAGCGTTTGTTACGGATAAATAGCAAAACCCCTTGGACTTGGCAAGCCAAAAGCCACCATTTCTGCAACGCTTGCAGCTATAGTGCAAAGCTCTTCACCTTAAACTAATGCATTAAGCAATCTGCCTATGTTGCACGTCTATATCGCGATTGGTAGAACGTGTTGAGCAAGAACAGCTTGTTGTCTGTGCAACAAAACCACAGCCGAAAACTACTCCCCGAAGAGTCCGCGCACGCCATTTGCGTTATTACGGCCAGCGAATGGTTGCAAACACATTTAGGAGGTACTCCCCTATGAGAAATCAGTCAAAGGTCCTTTTGCTCGTGATGCTTGTCCTCGCATTCGAGATCACCTTGGGATCAACACCTTTACCGGCCGCCAACTCGGTGCGAATTGATTGTCCGGTGATAAAACCGACCGTTGTAGTCGGTGACTCGGTCGCTATACCGGTCCGCATCACCAACGACGTTGACTTAGGCGGTTTTTCACTGGGTTTCCATTACAACTCCAGTACCGTACAGATTACGTCAATCAGCATGGCCGGATCGATATTGGCCGCGGGACCGCTGCAGAAGAAGTTTGTACCGGCAAGTGGCCTGGTACTGATCGGCTGGGTCGATTTCTCCGGCTCAACCCCGGTTACGCCGCAGACTGACGGTCTGGTATTCACCATGTACATGAGGATCCTTCCCGGCGCGGCATACCAGTGCGTCGATATTGATTCTGCATTTGTTCCCCCTGCCGGCGCGTTCATCTTTTCGCCTGTAATCGGCAACAAGATCGAGCCGGGCTATTCCGACTGTGGAACCGGCGATGTCATTATCGGTGGCTCGCAATGTCCGTCGTCCAATACGGCGCCGGTCGTTAGCGATATTCCGAATCAGACAGTTGCGGAACACGGCACGTTCGCCACGATTACTCTCGATAATTACGTTACCGACGCCGAGAGTCCGGCCAGCGCCATGGTCTGGGGAGCTACGTCTGCCAGTCCCAATGGATTCAGCGTCGTAATTGCGCCCTCGACCAGAGTGGCAACGATTAGCTACTCCGCCGGTGAATTCTCCGGCAGCGCCGTCTTTACATTCACGGCGACCGATCCGGGCGGATTAACCGGTTCAGACACTGCGCGATTCACCGTAACTCCAGTCAACGACCCGCCGCATGTTTCTGGCATTCCCGATCAGAGTCTTGCTTACGGTGCCGATTTTGCCACGATCAATCTCGACAGCTACGTAACCGACCCGGATAACACCCCGGCGGAATTGGTGTGGACCTATGCCGGTAACGTCGCTCTCACGGTCGCAATCAGCCCGGCACACGTCGCCACCATCACCAAGCCGTCACCCTCCTGGAGCGGCACAGAACACATTATCTTCACAGCAACTGATCCGGGTGCGTTGGCGAGTTCCGACACGGCCGCGTTTACGATTGCCTCCGCTGTCCCGGTTATGAAAATTGATCCGGATACGCTGACGTTCAGCGCTTATGCCGGCGGCGCCAATCCTGCGGGCAAGGGAACCGTGATCACCAACGCCGGCAACGGCACCTTGACGTGGAACGCGGCTGAAGCAACTGCGTGGTTCTCGCTGTCAAGCGCCAGCGGCACGGCTCCGTCCGGATTTACAGTCAATGTTGACATTACCGGCTTGGCCCCCGGCGCATACACCGGCAATGTTACAGTCACTTCTCCTGAGGCCAACAACTCGCCTCAACTTCTTACGGTAAATCTCACCGTACTGAACCCGGTCGACATCCTGTTGACTCCCGACTCGTTGCGCTTCACCGCCCATGAGAACGGCCAGAATCCTCCGGGACAGGAAGTTGTGATCACGAACGCTATTCCGTCGGGAATGCAGTTCAATTGGGGAGCCATTGAGACGTCACCGTGGTTGTCTATGTCAGCGACCACCGGCACCTCTCCCTCGACTGTCACTTTCAACGTCGATATTACGGGCTTGGGAATGGGCACGTACACTACTCAGGTTATCATTGAACAGACTGCGACGGCGAAGTCGCTCGGCGTCACCTTTGACATGGACACGATCAACGTGCGCCTGATAGTTGACCAGGCGACCGGCGTGGATGACAATCAGGGCAGTCTGCCGACCAGCTTTAGTCTCAATCAGAACTATCCCAACCCGTTCAATCCTGAGACGGTCATTGAGTACAATCTCGCGACACCCAGCCATGTAACCCTGACGGTATACAACGTGCTCGGCCAGAAAGTCGTCGACATCGTTAACGGCTTCGAATCCGCAGGTAGAAAACAGGCGGTGTGGAGCGGCAAAGACGAGAGCGGCCGAGATGTACAGAGCGGTGTCTATTTCTACCGCTTGACCACCGACAATTTCAGCATGACTCGAAAAATGATGCTGATGAAGTAAACAAGTTCACCTATCAAGCAAAAAGCCCTCGCACCTTGCGAGGGCTTTTTCTTTGGGAGAAGAAGAGTCGCCAAGAGACCGGGGTCTCCCGGACTCGTTAACCTACTTTGAATAGATTAACACCTCCTACCTGCATGTTGCCGAATCAACTTCGGCACGCATGATGTTCGACTTGGGAAATCCCACAGAGGGACTCGTGTAAATTCAATGAAAGGAATTGAGCTGACTTCTACGCTTTCGGTCTACCTGAATTGGATTGTCATTCTAGCTTGGATCTATACTCTGACTGTTGTTTTTGTTTCTCCAGAATACCCACCCGAATAGCCCCACCGAAATCACTAGCGCAACCAAGGATACGGCAAAGAACACCAGAACGCCTACCAACCACATACTCATGGCGGTTCTCCTCTCGAAAATCTATGAAGTGCGTCAGTTCTTTATTTTGCTATTTGAAGTGGGCCGGCAAGAAACTCAAAATTTCAACTCTGTGAAAAAATTATCTTGCCTGACCAATGTGAACTTGTTATAATCTACTCGATTTTATCTGGAATGCAAGTGGAAAAGTGAGTCAGCGTAAAATTCCCTCCCAACTGATACCGCCAATCGTGCTTTTTGCGCTGGCCGGGTTAGCATTAGTTTCCGCGCGCCATTTTTTGGTGCCCGATTCATTTGGAAAATACGGTTTCTACCGGGCAAATGCCGTCGATGAGATTGCTGCGCTCAAACCGGTTTATGCCGGTTACCGAGTTTGTGTTGAATGCCACGATGATATTTTCCAAACGAAGCAACTGGGCTCCCACAAAGGGCTGGCTTGTGAAACTTGTCACGGAGCGGCAGCGGCACACGCCAATGCGCCGGATGAAACTTTGCCTTCGATACCGAAGGGACGTGACTACTGCCAACTGTGCCATGCCTATAATCCATCGCGCCCAACAGGATTTCCGCAAATAATTCCGGAGACTCATAATCCCGGCAAGGCATGTACGAGTTGTCACAATTCCCATAGCCCGCAACTTAAACCGGAAGCAGAAGAATGCAGCACGTGTCATCGAGGCATTGTTAACCAGAAGGCAGTGTCTGTACATGCTGCCCTTCCCTGCACTCGTTGCCATACTGTTCCACCGCAGCATTTGCTCGAACCACGGACTGTTGCCGCCGTCAAGCCGACGAAGCGCGACCTTTGCGGCGAGTGCCATGCTCAGGGCGCTGATTCGCCGTCCGAAATTCCTCGAATCGATCTCGCCAGCCATGGCGGCGATGTGGTCTGCTGGCAGTGTCATTATCCCCACTTCCCGGAGGCAAGGTAATGGAAGATCAAACTCCGAAAATGCCTCGCCGTGAGTTCTTTGAATCGGTAGTCAAGACCATCCCGGCATGGCTACTTGTTTTCAAGTTCATCAAGCCGACCGAATTGCTGGGCGCTGAGGAAGCTCCCGCTGACAGTACCTCGAAATATGATCCCACGCAGCACGATTATGCGATGGGCGTTGACGTTCATAAGTGCATCGGTTGTGGCAGATGCGCCAATGCCTGCAAGACAGAGAACGAAGTGCCGCGCGAACCCATCTACTTCCGCACCTGGGTCGAGCGCTACATCGTTCCCAACCAGGGCGAGACCCAAGTCGACAGCCCCAATGGCGGAATTGACGGTTTCCCGGAAGTTGCCAAGGAAAAAGATATCCTCAGGACGTTCTTCGTTCCCAAGCTTTGCAATCATTGCGCCAAACCTCCGTGCGTACAGGTGTGCCCCGTCGGAGCAACATTCCAATCACGTGACGGAGTCGTGCTCGTCGATCAATCCTATTGCGTCGGCTGTCGCTATTGCATACAGGCCTGCCCATACGGGGCGCGCTATCTGCACCCGGTCAAGAAAGTCGCAGACAAATGCACATTCTGCTATCACCGGATAGTCAATGGTCAAGTCCCCGCTTGCGTCGAAGTATGCCCGACTCAGGCACGCATTTTCGGTGAAGCCGGTTTGCAGAGCAGTCCGCTACGCAGATTCCTGCGCTTCAATGATGTTACGGTGCTGAAATCCTGGCTGAACACGCGACCCAAAGTTTATTATGCAGGCGCAGATGAGGAAGTAAGATGATTTCGATGATCGATATCACGAGATGGGCGACCGATCTACCCAACGTCACGGGTTACATGTATCCCAACGAGTACGAACTCCACTGGAGCATCCTGATCGTCGTGTATCCGTATCTCACCGGTCTCGTCGCCGGCGCCTTCATTCTTGCATCGCTGGAACGAGTGTTCAACGTGAAGGCGTTGCAGCCGGTATATCGGCTGTCGCTTCTGACCGCGTTGTCATTCTTGCTGGTTGCACCACTTCCGCTATTGGCACATCTCGGACATCCCGAGCGCTTTGCCGAAATGTTTCTCACGCCTCACACACAATCGGCGATGGCAATGTTTGGATTTGTCTATGCCTGGTATTTGATGGTGGTTCTGCTGTTGGAAATCTGGTTTGATTATCGCCGCGACATCGTGGCCTGGGCAGGCACCAAGTCCGGTTTTATAAAGTATGTTTATCGCACGCTAACTTTCGGCGCCACTGATATATCGCCCACCGCTATTGATTTCGACAACAAGATTGGTCGCGTCATTACGATCATAGGTATTCCTTCGGCGTTCCTGCTGCATGGATACGTTGGGTTTATCTTTGGCTCAGTGAAAGCCAATCCATGGTGGAGCAGCGTGCTGATGCCGATAGTGTTTCTGTTCTCGGCGATTGTCTCCGGCATAGCCATTGTGCTCTTGATATACATGATCTCGACTATGTTCCGTTGGAAGCAGGTCAGCATGCCCTGCATGAACAAGCTGGCGGAGTTGTTGTTCTACGCGATCCTGGTGGACTTCTCTCTGGAAATGCTCGATTTTGTTCAGCGCCTGTATGAGTCGGAAGAATCGATCACCATTCTCGCTCAGATGATTTCCAGCAGACTGTTTATCAGTTTGATCATTAGCCAAATCGTGTTGGGTACCATCATCCCGGTTATTTCACTCGCGGTCGCCAGATTCGGTAAACTTCCCGACGAGATGCGCAGAATGGCCTACTTGCTGGCGGCAGTTCTGGTACAGGTCGGCATATTCAGCACGCGCTGGAACGTCGTGATCGGCGGACAGCTCTTCTCCAAGAGCTTGCGCGGATTGACCATGTACAAGTTGGAATTGTTCGGAATCGAGGGGCTGATCACGTCAGCGGGCTTGATCGTACTGCCCTTCGTAATTCTCTACGTTCTCTCCAAAGTGCTGTCGCCCTGGGGAGGCAATGAAGCAGAAATGACCTCGTCCAAGGTCACATCACTATAAGTAACATTCCGGGAATTTAATGCGGTGCGAGGAATCGTGCCGCTACTGCTGTTGGTTCTTGATGAAGACGTTCTTGCTGATCTCGTCATTTTCCTTTTGCAGTAAGTGATCCTGTTCGATTAGATATCGCAATTCCTGGCGCTCTTTCAATTTCTCGAAAGTCTTTTCTTCCTTGGTCGCTTCGATCAGCTTCACGCGTTTGACATCTTCTTTGCGGCGTGCTTCCACGATAACTCGTTCTTGAGTCGCCATGTTGGTCAGCAGACGTTGCTGGTAGTAGATCGACCGCGTCAGGCGTGAGACATTGATCTTCTCTTGCTTCTGCGATTTCAGGTCGGCTAATTCATTGCGCAAGTGCTCTTGCAGCATTGCGAGATGTGCCTCTTCCATGCGCCGCAGGCGTTCCGCCTGCGACAGCTCCTTTTGTTTCTGCATCTTGTTGTAAGTCTTAACTTGCAGCAGTTTCTGCAGGCGGAAGCGGAACTTTTTCACCGACGATACCTTTCAATCGTTCCAAGTCTGCGCCGAATTGCGCCGGCTCGGCGTTGATATCCTGCTGCAGGAATTCGTTCAATCGCGGCACTTTCGCAATGGCGCTGTCGATATCCGCCGATGAGCCCTTGACGTAAGCGCCGATGTTGATCAAATCTTCGTTCTCGGAATAGACCGCCAGCACTTTGCGGGCATCTCCGGCTAGCTGACGATGTTCCTCGGAAACGACGTCGATCATCACGCGCGAGATCGACTGCAAAATGTCAATTGCCGGATAATGCTTGCGATGCGCAAGCGTCCGTGACAAGGTGATGTGACCATCAAGAATCGAGCGCACCTGGTCGGAGATCGGCTCGTTGAAATCGTCGCCCTCGACGAGAATCGTGTACAGCCCCGTGATCGATCCCGTATGGTCGGCTCCGGCACGTTCGAGAAGTTTCGGCAACATCGCATACACGGATGGCGTGTAGCCCTTGGTGGCCGGTGGTTCACCTACGGCAAGGCCGATTTCGCGTTGCGCAAAGGCGATACGCGTAATGGAGTCCAGCATCAGAATCACATCTTTGCCTTGCTTGCGAAAGTATTCCGCAATCGCGGTCGCCGTCATGGCGCCTTTGATTTTCATTAGTGATGGCTCATCCGATGTCACGGCCACAACAACAGAACGG
The DNA here is from genome assembly GCA_963726455.1 of uncultured bacterium. Classification (GTDB taxonomy): domain Bacteria; phylum Zixibacteria; class MSB-5A5; order CAIYYT01; family CAIYYT01; genus CAIYYT01. The sequence continues at coordinate 286,301 of CAVSCK010000004.1, read as the reverse complement.
CTCAGACCTTCCGGTCCCAAATCACGTTCGATAAACTCACGGACTTCGCGGCCGCGTTCGCCTATCAATGCAATAACGTTAACGACGGCTGAGGAACGTTTCGCAATCATACCCAACAACACGGATTTCCCAACGCCGGAACCGGCAAAGATTCCGAGTCGCTGTCCCCTACCGCAACTGACAAAGACGTCAATTGCGCGAACGCCCGTGTGCATCTGTTCTTTAATGCGTTGGCGTTTGAGCGGGTGCGGTGCGCGCGCGACAATTGGCTGATAGTGGCTAACATCTATCGGACCCAGATCGTCAATCGGTTCGCCAAGGCCGTTGACTATTCTGCCCAGCAATTTGTCGCCGACACCGATGCGCAATACCGAGCCGGTGGCCTCGACAATGGAACCCGGATTAATCCCTTCCATGTCGCCCAGCGGCATCAGCAATACGAGATTGTCTTTGAAGCCCACAACTTCAGCAGGTACCGGCTTTGCCAAGCTGCGATTGTAAATCTTGCAGATCTCCCCGATCGACACCTGCGGTCCGATCGACTCCACCACCAACCCGATAACGCGGCAGACTTTGCCGTCGAGCCGAATCCCGGAAGTTCGTTGGATAATCTCCTTCTGGTGAGCAAAATCAATTTGACCGTTCACGACGTTTGCTCCAGCGCAATTAACTTATCGCGAAGCATATTCAGTTGACATTCGATTCGAGCGTCAGCGGAGCCGGAATCTGTTTCGATGATGCATCCGCCGAGCGAGACACGGCTGTCGCACTCGACTACTGCTGCGGAAATGGACTCATTATTCCTGATGAGTTCACCGAGCTTGGACTTGACGAAATCATACTGCTCGGGACTCACTTTGATCTTGATGCGGGTCTTATCGAGGATCTCTGCGACGCAGCGATTAATCGTTCCGACCACGGTATCTTGTTCTGCTACCGCACGCGCACTTGTGATCTTGTCTGCCAGGGCAAATGACATTTCCAGAAGTTGGGTTCGGGCTTGTTCGTAAACACTCTGTTGGTACGCAAGTAACGCGTTGATGGCTGCGGCTAGTTGCGATTCGACGTGGCGCGCTTCGGCCAAACCTTTCTGAAGGCCGGCCGCCTCGCCCTGAGCATAGCCGTTCTGATATGCTTTCTGGACCTCGACCTGGTGCTGTTCTTGTAGCTGCTTGAGCTTCAGCCCTTCGGAGGAGTTCTCTTCTTTGTCGCGGTAGAAGTGTTGAATGAACTCTTCGCTGCCGACCGGATGTGCTTCGGCCGCCCAGGAAAAATGCGAGAAGACATTAGACGACGACATCTTCCTTGCCTCCCCTGCCGGAGATGACAATCTGTCCCTCTTCCTCCAGACGGCGTATAGTTTCAACGATCCGCTGTTGCGCCGCTTCCACATCCGATAAACGCATCGGACCCATGAATTCGATTTCCTCTTTGATCATGATGGACACGCGTTCGGACACGTTGGTATAGACCTTGTTCTTAACGTCATCCGATGCCGCCTTGAGAGCGATCGCAACGTCCTTGGTCTCGACTTCCTTAAGCATTCGCTGGATCGAGCGGTCGTCAAGAAGAATGATGTCTTCGAACACGAACATCATGTTCTTGATCTCGGCTGCCAGATCAGGATTGTCGGCTTCAAGAGTTTGCAGGATATGTTTCTCGGCGGAAGTCTCCGTCAAGTTCAGAATATCGGCCAGCGCTTTGGCGCCGCCAGATTGCTTGCTTTCGCGAAAAGCCGAACCGGAGAAATGCATATCTAGAGTATGTTCGATGTCCTTCAACACTTCGGGTGAAATCTTCTCCATGGTTGCGATACGCAACGCCACTTCTGATTGCAGTTCCGGCGGAAATTCCGCGAGCACACTCGCTGCCTGCTGTGGTGTGAGCTGGGTCAGGATCAACGATATTGTTTGCGGGTGTTCGTTCTGAATATAGTTCGTCAGTTGCTTGGGATCGATCCCTTTTAGCAGATTGAATCCGGATGTAGTGAGCGAGGACTCCAGTCGCTTGAGAATCTCGACCGCACGGTTCGACCCGATGGCGCGCTCCAAAAGCAGTCGCGCATAGTCAACACCGCCCTGGCTGATATACTCGCGCGCCAGGAAGATGTCGTAACATTCCTGAATCACGCGTTCTTCGATTTCGCCCGGGATGTCTCGCATATTGGCGATCTCAATCGTCAGGCGCTCGAGTTCGGTGTCGGTGAGACTCTTGAGCACTTCGGCTGAAACCTCAGTGCCGAAGGCGATCAGCGCGATCGCCGCTTTCTGGACCGACGTTAGTTCCTCGTACTTGATCGCCACTTACTGTTGAACCTCCGCCATCATCGTCTTGATGACTTTGGCGATTTCCTCGTTCTTGCCCTTGGCCTGCGTCTTCATCGTGTCAATCAACCGCGGCTTCTGTGGTTTCGCCGGAATCTCCGGCTCTACAGCGACGGGCAGCGCGGGCGGCGGCGGAGCGTATCTGGCCACAGCTTTGAAAACCTTCTTGAGTTTCCGCTTCACGTAAAGGAATGCCACGATAATCAGCAGCACCGTCCCAATCTTCTTGCCATAAACCAGATAATTGGTCATCTTCTCGGTCTGCAGCATCTCTTTGTCGTTGGTTACCAGCAGCGAATTGTCGAATGGCACGCTCTGAATCTCGAATTGATCGGCGCGCGTATCGCTAAAGCCGACGGCGTTTTTGATAATCGACGCGAACCGGCCCAGCTCCTCCTGGGATCGCGCCTGGTATTCCCGCGACACTTCTCCTTCAGGAGTCTTGGCTTCCTTGTAAGTGCCGTCTACCATTACGGCGACGGTCAACCGCTTGATACTGCCGACTTCGCCAATGATATTCCGGATTGTCTTGGAAACTTCATAGTTGGTTATCACATCTTCGGAGTTGTCGGTACTCGTATTGGCCGCGACCGGCGAAGCGGTCGCCGGAGTCGTTGCCCCTGTTGTGGCTCCACCGGCAGTTCCAGTCCCGCCGGCAGCAGTAGCTGCCGTTTGCGTTGGCGAGATAGCGCCCTCTAATTGACTTCCCTTCTGGGTTGTGCGTTGTTCACTGCGGATAGCAACCAGATCAGGATCGTATTGTTCGATCTGTGTGTTGGTCTTTTCGAAATTTAGTTCTGCGGTGACACGTACTATCGCCCGTCCCTGTCCGATCACACCCTGCATCAGCGACTGTGCCTTTTCTTCCAGGTAATCTTCAACATTCTTGCGCATGTCAAACTGCGTGGCAGACAGCATGGCCGATTCGTCGCTCGATTGCATGCCGCTCAGCAAATTGCCGCTGTCATCCAGGATCGTAACCTTGTCGGCAGTCATGCCTTCGACGGACGATGCCACCAAATAGCCGATACCCTGCAGTTGCCTTTTTCCCAGCGGCATTGGCCCCCGCAATTTCAAAACGACCGAAGCAGTCGGCGTGTGCTGGTCTTCTTTGAAAAGGCGGTCTTCCGGAATCACCAGATGCACTCGGGCTGCTTCAACCTCGGTAAGTCCCATAATCGTTCGCGCCAATTCGCCTTCCAGTGCCCGTCGATAATTGACTTTTTGCAGAAAATCGGTCATTCCGATGTTGGTTTGATCCAGCAGAGCATAGCCGATATTCTGCGGACTGGGCAGACCGGCGGTGGCCAGCTTCATGCGGGTCTCGTACACGTCGTTCGACGGTATACTGATACTCGTGCCGTTGTCGCCGATCTGGTAGGTAACTTTCATTTCCTTGAGGCGTTCGACAATTTTGCCGGCGTCCTCGGCGGAAAGTCCGGTATACAGCGGGGCGTAATACTGGCTCTTGGCCCAACTGACGATCATGATAGTGGCAACAATGGCGCCGATAACGACGATTGAACCCAGCAATATCTGGCTGGGCGCCATGCGTCCGATTAATTCATAATAATGTTCAAACAGCCTCTTCATTGCATCCATGCTCCGAGGTTAGAGAATTTAAACCGACATGCGTATGATCTGCTGATATGAGTCTAACAGCTTGTTACGAATCTCCATGAGTAACTCAAACGCCACCGACGCTTCCTCAACTGCGATCATCACCTGATGAACATCGGTAATTTCGCCCTTGAGAAAACTTGCCTGCGCATCGGATGCTTTGCCCTGCAAATCATTCACCGATTGCACGAAATGGCTTAGCGTCTCCTTGAAATTCTCAGCGCTGGCTTCGGGTTTGAATACCGCCTGGCCGGTCGGCAGGGAAATTTCCTGCGGCAGCGTATTTATCGTAATCGGGTTCATGCTCTAACGTCGATGAATCGTCCGAGTTTGGGTTTCTTGGTATCCGGCGATGTATCCGGCTTGAAATTCTGCACGATAAACGCTCGTTCATTTTCCGACAGCAAGTCGGCAAACCGCGCCTTCAGAAACTGGTTTGCTTCCGCCGGTTTGACCGGCTGGTGATTCTGCACATTGCGCGTCTGGTCGATGCGGTATAGTTGCAGGTTGGCTTCGTTGACTTTCATAGCTGCTCCACTTATATATCAAGTGCCTTCGCGGTCATTGACTTCGTAGTTTGTAATGCTGAAATATTCGCTTCATAGGCCCGCGACGCCGTCATCATCTCCACCATTTCAATCAGCGGATCGACATCAGGCATCGACACAAAACCGTTTTCGTCGGCATCCGGATGCGACGGGTCATATATCACTCGGGCGGGCTGATCGCGATCAACCGTGACTTCGCCTTCCGCCTGAGAAACATTCTCTGCTTTGTTCAGGGAAACGGCGTTTTGCGGCAGGTGCTTCCGGTCGGTTTGCGCCAGTGTAACTCTGGCTGCCTGCAGTTCCCGGGCAAACGGTTCGTTCACTTGTTTGGCGGAAATCTGGACTTCCTTCTTCTTGTAGGGCCCACCGGCATCGGTCTTGGTCGTTTCGGCATTGGCGATGTTCTCGGCGGCAACGTTCATTTTGCTGCGGAAGACCGACAAACCCGAACCGGAAATCTTCAGCGATGAAAACAGGTTACTCATGGATTACACTTCCCTTCCTCGGATCGCCGATTTTAGGGCTTTGAAATTGCGCGAAAGCATTTCCGCGCCATAATCGAAAATGATCTGATTCTGTGCAAGGTCGGCCATTTCCTGATCGATATCGACGGCATTGACACCGGTGGAATTTTCCGTCTGCTTGATCTGCTGGATCTTCGGCGGACCACCCGGCGTATTGCCAAGCGGTATGTGTCGTGGATCAGTAACTGAGGCATTCATCTTTGGTTTGCCGGTGGCCTTCTTCAATTCCTTGTCAAAGTCGATGTCCTTCTTCTGATAGCCCTTCGTGCTTGCGTTGGCGACATTGGAAGCAATCAACTTGTGCTTTAACGCCGACAAATCCGCGAGCTTGCTGTACGTCGGAATTAGTCCCGAATTGAATAGCGCTTTCTGTACCATGTCTGCCATAGGCCATTATTCTCCCGCTAGAGAGAATACAAGCGGCGTGCCAAGTTGAAAGAGGTCGGTTAAGTGATTGCGAGCCATACAGGTTAAGTGACTCGCTTTAGACGGGCCAAACTACTGAGCGGAATTATCTTCCAAGGTCGCTTGAAAATTGTTCTCTTCGACGGGCGCCTAGCTGATCGATACTGTCGACCGGCGCCGGTTCAAACCTGGACAGATTGTCGGTTAGCACCACAATGTCGACGCGACGATTCTTCGCGCGGTTGGCGTCAGAATTATTGGTAACCATTGGCCGAAATTCCCCGAACCCCAGCGCCGAGAGGCGGTCAGGTGGAAAACTGTACTTGTCGATGAAGTAGCGCACCACGGATGTCGCGCGCGCTGATGACAATTCCCAGTTGGAGGGAAATCGCGCCGTGTTGATCGGCCGGTCGTCGGTATGCCCTTCCACACGAATCTGATTCGGAATGTCGCGAATCTCTTTGCCGATGCGGTCAAGCACATCAAGCGCTTCCGGCCTGAGTGTTGCCTGCGCCGATTCGAACAGTGTCGATTCCAGCACGTGAATGACCAACCCCCGTTCATTGATTTCCACTGAAATCGGTTCCGTGGCCGAGAATCCCGGCGGAGCGTCACTGGAATCAGCACGAGTCATTGGAATCCCCTGGCCGCCCATGCTCGAGCGATCCGGTACCGTCCCTAACGTTGATCTCAAGTGCTGTGCGATCGTTTTCAACCGCCCAATCTTGAAAGTTCCGGCTCCGAGGTCGGCCTGGTTGACGGCAGTTGGGTCTTCCGATTCGCTCTGATGAAACGCGCCCTGCAAATGCTCGCTCATCTTGCCGAATCGCTTGGCGTCGATGCGTGACATGGAGTACATGATTACGAAGAACGCTAGCAACAGCGTGAGCAGATCGGCATAGGTCAGAAGCCAGCGATCAGTATTCTCGCTATCGTCAACTCTCTTGCGCCTTGCCATGAATTACATTCCCGATCTGGCGGGCGGGTTTACAAATGACATCAGCTTGGTTCGAATCATGCGCGGATTTTCGCCGGACTGTATCGCCACGACTCCTTCGAGAATAAGATCGAGGTTAGTCATCTCGTCGATGTGCCGGTGCCGCAGTTTGTCGCCGACCGGCAAATAGAACAGGTTCGCCATGCAGACACCCCAGAGTGTCGCAATGAAGGCCGAGGCAATTCCGGTCGCCATCCGTGAGGTATCCGTCGTATTCGATAGCGTGTGAATCAAGCCCAGCACCGTGCCAATAATACCCAGCGTCGGCGAAAAGCCGCCGAGCTTCTTGAACAGTTCGATTCCCTGACGATGCCGTTCTTCGACGTACGAAATCTCTGTCTCCAGAATGTCCCGCAATGCTGTTACTTCCGTACCGTCCACCAGCAATTGCAGCGCTTTGCGGAAGAAAGGTATGGAGGCGTCATTTACATGTTTTTCGAGTCCGAGTATTCCGTCGCGCCGCGCCTTCTCGGCCATCCAGACGACTTGATCTATCGTGGCAATGGCATCAATCGATTTTCCGAAAAACGCGATCCGCAGGTAGGTCGGAATTGCGACGACCGTCTTAATCGACGTGGTTATCATTCCGGCGCCGAGCGTACCGAAAATCACGATCATGATTGCCGGAATCTGGAAGATGGAATTGAGTGAGCCCCCTTCCATCAGAAACGAAATCAGTATTGCGCCGACACCAACGATAAGTCCGGCGAGCGTGGCTATGTCGAGAGCCATGGTATCACGCTTGACGGTCAGCAAGTAAACTCCTGTTTCAAAACAACATCAATGTTTTGGCGGCATTTTCCGCCTGCTTCTTCAAAGTATCGGCAGCACAACGAAATACTTGAAACACTGAAACAGTGGTTTCTTTACTGAAATCAGCGTTTTGTCGCAAGACGGCCGAAAGCTGATTCACTCCGAAACAGTCAAATATTCCTTTCACGCGGTTCGCCCCAGATTGAGAGTGGATACCGTTGTCTTCGCACTCAGAGCCACCTGCGCCGTGCAAGTTGCCTCCGGCAGCCGCTTTTCTTGGGAATTGCATTCGACTTTTTACAAAACCTGACGAATAAATCAGAGTGATAGCAACAATCTATTGAGGGCAGAGGAACATTCATGTTTGCAATCATTGGAATACTCGTAGTCTTCGGTGGGATTATCGGCGGTTTCCTCATGGAAGGCGGTCCGATGGCGGTATTGGTGCAGCCGGCGGAATTTGTCATCATGCTGGCGGCTGCTGTTGGATCGATCCTGGTAGGCACGCCGCTGTCCACCATGAAGAAGATGGCCCAACAACTGCCGAAGATTTTCGGAGCCGGACCGTCCAAGAAGTATTTCCTCGACCTGCTGGTAATGATGTATGAAATCTTCAACGTCGCCCGTAAGGATGGACTGGTCGGACTCGAGACTCACATCGAAAAGCCATTCGAATCACCGATCATTAAGAAGTATCCCGATTTCCTCAAAGATCATCATGCGGTGCATTTCTTCTCCGACACGATGCGCGTGATTATCACCGGCGCCATATCCGCCACCGACCTCCAGGCACTGATGGAACTGGACCTGGAGACTCATCATGGCGAAGAAGTAAAGCCCGCCGATTCGATTCAAAATATGGCCGATTCATTGCCCGGCTTTGGTATTGTTGCCGCAGTGCTCGGTATTATTATCACCATGGGTGCGCTGAACGGCCCGCCGGAGCAAATCGGCGAAAAAGTGGCGGCGGCACTGGTCGGAACGTTCCTCGGTATTCTTCTTTGCTACGGCCTATTCGGCCCTGTGTCCCGCAATATTCAGGGACTGACTGATGAATCGAGCCGCTACTACGAGTGCCTTAAGCAAGGCATGCTGGGATTCCAGAAGGGTTTTGCGGCTTCGATCGCGGTTGAGTTTGCGCGCCGCGCGATCTATGGTTCGACACGCCCCACCTTCGAAGAAGTCGAAAACGCCTGTCGCGAAACCAGATCGAGATAGCGTGTAGACCATGCGCGAGAAAGACCAGCAAGAACCGGTAATAATCGTACAGAAGAAAGGCGGCCATGGCGGCGGTCACCATGGTGGCTCCTGGAAAGTTGCTTACGCTGACTTCACCACGTCAATGATGGCGTTCTTTCTTGTGATGTGGCTCGTGAATCAATCTCCTGCTGTTAAAGAAAACGTAGCCGGCTATTTTCAGGATCCTACGGGCTTCAAGAAGGGTGGTTCCAGTTCGATTCTGCCCAAGCAAGGCAACTCGATTATCGAGATGAAAAGTAAGAACTCAATGACCAAGGAGCTGAGTCGTAAGCAGATGGAGATTGAGGCGCGCAAGCAATTGGCGCGGGCCGCAACCGAGATCATGGACGCTCTCCAAAAGGATCAGACTTTTTCGACTTTGAAGAACCAAATCGAAGTCCAGATGACGGCCGAAGGGTTGCGGATACAGCTCTTGGATTCGTCGGGTGAGACCTTCTTTGAAAAGGGCTCTGCCGATCTCAAGCCCAACACCAAGCTCTTGCTGAGTGTCATTGCCCAGCAACTTGGCAAGCTTCCCAACAAGATCATTATCGAGGGCCACACTGATAATTTCCAATACGCCCAGAATGCAAATTACACTAACTGGGAGCTTTCGGCAGACCGATGTAACAGCGCCAGACGATACATGACCGGCAACGGCCTCAACTACAGTCAAATCAGCGAGGTTCGTGGTTTTGCCGATACCGAGCCAAGGATTTCGGGACGGCCATCAGATCCCCGCAACCGGCGTATTTCGATCATCGTCGTAAACGATTTCTCCGGACTCAATTATCTTGACAAGAACGTGGTACTCGACGAGAGTGACACGGTTGATGCCAATCCCGCCCCGCAAACGGAGACACCCGCGAACAACGAAGCCGGTATCCCGTTCGTTGACACCACGAATGTGGCTGCGTCTTCAACTGAGTGAAATAATCTACAGAGAAATACTGAGGCAGAAGTTCTGCCCTCGGCGCGATTCGAACGCGCGACCTAGGGTTTAGGAAACCCTTGCTCTATCCAACTGAGCTACGAGGGCAAGTATGTCATTGATGCCAATCGGCCACTCTGTCATTCCGAGTCGTACTGAATCAACGTCAGGACGTCGTAGTCGTTGAGTTTCTCGCGTCCCTTCAGAAATGACAGTTCGATCAGGAATCCGAGACCCGCAACCGTGGCGCCCAGCCGCTCAACCAACTTAACTGACGCCAGCGCCGTTCCACCGGTTGCCAACAAATCGTCAATGATCAACACCCGATCTTTTTCGCCAAGGGCGTCACTGTGCATTTCCAGTGTGCCGGTGCCGTATTCCAGATCGTATGATTGATAGATCGTTTCGTATGGCAGTTTGCCCTCTTTTCTGATGGGCACGATTCCGACTCCCAGCGACAATGCTATCGGTCCGCCAAAAATGAATCCGCGTGATTCGACGACGCCGACCTTGGTAATATCATACTTCTTGAAGTGAAGGCAGAATTTGTCAATCACTTCCTCGAAGGCTGCGGAATCATTGAGCAGGGTGGTGATGTCCCGAAAGACGATCCCCGGCTTGGGGAAATCACGAACGTCTCTGATCTTCGATTTCAAGTCCATAGTTAATACTTCACAAAGAAATGGTCATATTGTTTCTTGTGCGGTTTCCATTCTACCTGAAAATTGGCAATCTCGCCATGACTCGGTCCGCGCTTTATCTCCAGGAGAAACTGACTGATAACCTCCCGTTTCCCCTCAACTTCGATCTCAACACCGCCCGTGTCAAGATTGCGAACGTAACCGACGACCTCGTAATCGGCCGCCTTCGAAGTCACGAAATATCGGAACCCGACCCCCTGTACTCTGCCATCCAACAACACTCTGGCACATGCAAGCTCACTCATCGGTTCACTTCCCGCAAGATTGTCTCCACAGCTTCCTCCGCCGTCTCAGCACGAAGGATACGCTCCGATACATTCCATGAGCGCAAAGAAACTACCGGCTTTCGATACTTTAGCGCAAACGAAATCTCCGACAGGGTGCCAAATTCTCCCGGCAACGCAATTACGCCGTCAGCCGTGAGCACAATTGCGAGATTGCGCGCCTCCCTGATGCCGGTGCAGATGGCATGGTCAATATAAGGGTTCGCGTCGTCTCGGCAGGTTCCCGGTAGTACTCCAATTGTCGTTCCGCCCGCGGACTTGGCGCCTCGGCTTGCGGCTTCCATGATTCCACCCAAACCGCCACAAATCAGAACGGCTCCGGCCTCCGCCACCAACCGGCCCACATTGAAAGCGAGATTGGCCTCTTCCTCACTGCAATCATGCCGGCCGATGACTGCGATATATCGTTTGGTATTCCCTGTCATAGCTTCTCCACGGGATAATAGCAGACTGAGAGGCGGGAATCAAGCTAAAGGACGAGATCTCAAGCAAACGCTCAGCGCCTGATCAGGCAAACAAACGACTTGAGGTAGAAGGATTCCGGAAAATATATAGAAATCGGGTGATCGGCGGCTTGCCGGACGGTCCTCAATAGGTCGATCGTCACTCCCGCCTGTACCGAGGCACGCCGCAACATCACGGCGAAATCATCCTCGGAGTAATGAGACGAGCAACTACAAGTTATAAATATGCCTTTGTCCCGCACCAGGCGCAGTGCCGCTCGATTCAAGAAATGATAGGCCTTGCGGCCGATTTCGGTATCGCGCTGGGACTTGATCAACGCCGGCGGATCGACGATGATCATATCATAGCTGGGGTCGTTTCGGGTCGACAACCAGTTGAAGACATCGACGCATTCCGAGGTGATAGCGTCTGTGCTCAAATTATTGAGCGATGCCTGCATCGGTATCATATCCAAAGCCGGCTGCGAACCGTCAACATTGTGCACCGAACGGGCTCCCCCTGCCAACGCGGATACGGCAAAGCTGCCGGTATACGAAAAGAGATTTAGCACTTCTCGATCCCTGGCATGCTTCAGCACTTCCTGCCGAAGATCGCGCTGGTCAAGGTAGAATCCGGTTTTCTGTCCCGTCTTGACCTGTGCTGCAAATCGCAATTGATTCTCCGAAAATTCGACGCAATCAACTTCTTCACCTTGAAGAAGATCTGCTGCCTCCGCCAAGCCCTCGTCCCGGCGAACCGGCAAATCGCTTCGCTCCACAATCGCTCGCGGATGGAAAAGTTCGGTAAGCGCCGCGATAATGCTCGGCTTAAGATTCTCCATGCCGGCGGTGGCAATCTGGACGACCAACACATCAGCGTAGCGGTCGACCACCAGCCCCGGCAATCCATCTGATTCACCGAATACGACTCGGTAGCCGGACTTATGATCGGCGCCGTCGTAACCGTAAAGACAACGACGCAGGTGCGCACAGCGAATTCGTTCGACAAACCAGTTGTCGTCGATGCAGCATTCGCCGAATTCGAAGATCCTTACGGCAATCATTGACTGCGCGGAATACGTGCCGGTGCCGAGGATCTTGCCGGTTTGGTCCGCGATGTGCACAATAGTTCCCTGTTGCACTTCGCGTGGAATACCCTGCAAAGCGCCTGAAAATACCCAGGGATGGCGAAATCCGATTGCGCCTTCCTTACCCGGTTTCAATGTCAGAATCGGATACATATACCCCCTATACGAATACACAGCATTGTGAATAGCACGAAGACCCGCCTTTGATACAGATACTTCTCAAGTCTAATACAATATTGTCACCGGAGGGGTTTCGAGGCAAATCGGTGCATTCCCTCGTCCTAAAACCCGACTCCCTGTGACAACAATCCAAGCGGAATCTTATGATCCCACTTGTAAACTGGTCGGGGTGACTGGATTTGAACCAGCGGCCCCTTAGTCCCGAACCAAGTGCTCTACCAGTCTGAGCTACACCCCGACAGTTCGTCGCTCATTCTATACGAAATTTCGAAAATGTCAACGCTTTTTTGTCCAGTATCCACAGTTCAATCGGCCTGTCGTCATACAGCTCATCAGTTTAGCAGATGCCAGGTCCCCGCCTATTCTTTGACCAGCAAAACATTAATGGCCTTCACCACGACGCGAACTTTGTCGCCCCTTTTCAGGCCTAGTTCTTTCAGCGAATCAAGGGTCATGACTGAAGCCATCTTCGAAGCCGCCGGAATGGCAAGACTGACCTGGCACATCAGCGACCCTTTCTTAATAGCGGTCACCTTGCCAACAATCTGATTTCTGGCGCCATACTTCATTGCTAACCTTCCTTTTGTCAGAGCCCTAATTGATATAACGTTTTAGCTCGTCTACTAGAACGGCGAGAAACCGGCACTGGTCCAGTAGTCGTCCTTAAGTTCTTCTTGTTGCCGCAAGAGCGCCTGGTAATGGCCCGTTTCCCAGCTCGCCAATTCCAGGAAGAACCTCTTAGCTGCTGGATCAGAAACAATGCCTGATTGGGCGCGATAGAAGTTCATCGAGTCGAGTTCCAATTGAATGCCGATCGACAGGGCGCTCATTTCATAATGCGCATCATTGATCCGCTTCTGTATGCCTTCGGAGAAAAGCGGCGATGGTCCTTCCAGATTCAGTCTGGCATGCAGCCGGGCAGTCTGGCTAAGTTGCCCCGTTTTCGCAATTGAATCATAATGCTCTCTCAGGAACTGCAAATGATCGAGTTCTTCCTTCGCGAGCGTCTCGAAGACTGTTCTCCCTTTCGGATCGCCGGTGCTTCCGGCTGCCATCATATAGAAACTATGTCCGTCGCGCTCTGCTTTCATGGCCTTCAGCAACGTCTCAGTAAGATTGCTATCTGTCATATTTCCCTCACCATATCTACTGTCGTTCTCTGTCAACGATCAAGCTGGCCGGTATTGCACGTCCGCTATCGCCTAACCCCGAAGTTCGCCAGATAGATCTAATGATGATTTTGTTCAATGGCCGTCAAAAATCAAGTACCATTTTGACTTGAAACGGATTTTCTTAAGCAGCAAGACTATTGACACAATCTGACGAACCTCTGGTAGGTCGGATCAGTGAAAGGCCGGTAAGATATGAAACAATCCAGATCGCGTTTACCAAGGAGCTTCTCACTTCTCGCCATCGTAATACTGGTAATAGCCGTCAGTTGCAGGGCCTTCGCGGAAAGCAATGGTCCCATACTCGTGCTGTATGCTTTCGGCGAAGAGGGCCGTGTACTGATCAGTAAAATGACGGCGGATTCCGCAGTACACGTTCTCGGAAGAGACGTGCATCTGGGCACTCTGAGCGGCAAGAACGTTGTGCTTGCCGAATCAGGCGTAGGTATGACCAATGCTGCAATGACGACAGAGGAATTGATTTCGCGTTTTCATCCGCGCGCGCTGGTGTTCAGCGGCATCGCCGGGGCTATCGACAGCTCCGTTCACATCGGTGATCTTTGCGTAAGCTCGGCCTGGATCGCACATGACATGCTTTACGCCGGCCCGGACAGTGTCCAACCGATGCCAATTCGCGCGTATTCGGCCAGAAATGATAGCATTGAATCGTTCTGGGCCTTTCCTGCCGACACCGGTCTGGTCGCAAGAGCGGCAGGCATCAAGGCCGCCAGTTTGAACTTGCAGAATGTGGGCGCACGGGCGCCGCGCATCCTGGTCGGCGGAACCGGCGTTAGCGGAAACTCATTCATCGACAATGCCGAAAAGCGATTGTGGCTGAACAAACGATTTGGCGCACTGGTGACGGACATGGAATCCGCATCTGTGGCTCAGGTATGCACTGTAAATGGCGTCCCGTTTGTGATCATCCGTTCGGCGTCCGATCTCGCCGGCGGCGCCAAGGACGCCACGGCAGAGGCACAGTTGGATCAATTTTTCAAGATTGCAGCGGCAAATTCGGCTGGTTTGGTTATGGAATTGATCGGCCTTGTCAACTAGCCGTGTAGGTGCTCAGCTTGGCGTCACCGGTATCGAGACTTACTTTTCGGTACCCGGCTTGACTTTCTTGTGCATGGCACGTAATGTCTCCGCGACATCGGAGACTTTGAATGGCTTGGTAATGTAGGCGTCGGCGCCGGCCGCCAGAGCTTCCGTTTCGCGATATTCGCTATTGAATCCGGTAATAACCGTAATGGGAATTTCAGGGTGCGCCTTTTTGACCGCCACCAACAGGTCAAATCCGTCCATGACCGGCATTTTCATGTCGGTGACGATCATGTCGATCTGGCGCGAGTTCACCACCTGGAGTGCGCGCTCTCCGTCGTCAACTTCCACAAGATCGAAACCTTCATTTCGCACTATATCGGCGAAAACCGCCCTGATCAGACTGTCATCTTCAGCAACAAGTACCGTGCCCAAAGTCATAGCGAACTCCTCTCAGATTTACTCTAATTGTCGGAAAAATCCGCGAAAAATCCACTTCGATTCGGTCCTGTCAAGCCGCATGCATTATAGCGTCTACTCGCTTATGAGCCGTGCAATCGCAAACGCTGCAGCCGCGGCTAATCCCCCGATCAGAACAGTCTGGAATGCCGCCCGCCAGGGCCTAAGACCGGTGAATCGTCCTTTGACATAGCCAAACAGGAACAGCGCCGTGAGTGTTACACCGACGGACAAATAGAGGGCCGACAGAAGATGTCTTAACACTAAGTATGGCATCAGCGGGATCAGGCCGCCGGCGATATACGATAGCGCGATTGTCCAGGCGCTACGGCGGGCGCGTTTTGGATCGGGCTGCTCCAAGCCGAGTTCAAACCGCATCATGAAATCGACCCAGCGACGTTGGTCGGATCGGATGGCTTCCACTACCGGAGCAATATGATCCTCGGACATTCCGTAGCCGCGAAACACATCGGCTACCTCCTGTTCCTCCTTGTCGGGCACCAGTTCCGTCTCCCTGATCTCGCGCTGTACTTCAGAGTGATAGTGCTCAGCATCAGTGCGCGCCGCCAGATAGCCGCCTAATCCCATCGCTATTGAACCTGCGGCAATCTCCGCAAAACCGGCAGTCACCACGATGGCTGTAGATGCTACTGCACCCGACAATCCCGCTGCCAGAGCAAACGGAACAGTCAGGCCATCGGACATGCCGATCACGATGTCGCGAACGGTTTCCGAGGATTTGAAATGCTGTTCGCTGTGTGGTGCTTCGGGCGGCAGTGATTCCGCAACATCTGCCGACAATTTACTTATAGCCATATCTCATTCTCCCGCGCCGCTTTTTGACATTGCGACCAGACAAGCAGCCAATATCTTATCAATCAAGAGAACGACAATGAATCTGACTAAGTTTGACAATTCACATGTAGCTGCATGGCAGCAGGCAGCCGATCAGACCACGATTACGCCGGCGTCGTTGGGTGGACCGGAGTTCTTTGCGACACAGATTCGCTCGTGGGAGAGGACTTACGTCTTCTCGTCGGATGGCATTCTGATACCTGTTGCCAAGGACAACACTACCGTCTTTGGTATTGCCAAGTCAGAGGTCTACACCGGCGTGTCGGTCAACAGCTTATTGGGAATCAGGGAAATGGACGATCACGCCTGGTCAGTCGTGGCGGAACTGCCCCGTAACTGTGTGATGAACCTCGATGTCCCGGGTGAATACTTTGAACGTGACCGTGCCAAATGGGAAACCCTGAACTTCTTCCCTGCCGGCAGGGAAGTGTACCACCGCGTTGATTTGCCGACGACATTCGACGAATGGTTCATGCGGCCGGAAGTCGAACGCTACAATGTTCGTGTTGGGCAGCGCAAAGGGCTCACCGTAACTATCGGCGGCAGAGAGTTGCTGGAACCATTTTACCAGGTGCATCTGCTGTCCTTCTCACGCTGGAAAGACCGCAACACCGCAACACAACCACACTCGCTGGAACGTTTGCAGAGACTGGTCGAGATGCCCGGATCACGTGCCAAGATTGCTCTAGTAATCCACGAAGACAAAGCCATTGCCGGCGCCATCTTTTGTCATTATCAGCGCACCGGCGGATACCTTTACGGTGGCTTAGACTACGAGCATCGGAATCTGAAAGCCAACAACCTGCTGCACGCCGAGATAATCCGCCATCTGATCGAAAACGGCATCAGTGATTACAATTTGGGCACCAGTCTTAATTTGGCCGATCTGGAAAGATTCAAGGAGTCATTGGGCGCCCGCAGATGCGAGTCGTTCACGGTGTGCCGACATCGATATCCGAAACTCAAACGGCTCGCAAGCAGACTGACGGTTGCCAAGTCGTAAGCACCAGATGTTGCCAAGCTCTCGTTGTCTTCCGGCAAGCATTTCGGAATCCAAGCGAAACTTCGGTGCCATGAGTCACGTATAGGTAAACTTCATCGCACCAATGTAGCGAGGATGAATTTGAGACTATTAGCTTCGTTCCTGACAACCTTCCTCTTGCACGGCATCGTCTCCGCTACGGCCGAGACAGTGCCCGCAGGCATCAAGAGCACACTGGTTCAAGGCACCGTGTACGACACGTCGAACGGTCAACCGATTCCCTTTGTCACGGTGCAGGTTATATCGACCGGCAAATCCGCACTGGTGAATCAGGAGGGCCGCTACCGTCTGATACTTTCTCCAGGACAATATCAGCTCAAGTTCACCCACATCGGATACTACTCAACGACGATTGCTGCAAGTGTCGGCGATACAACCGCGGCGTACGATGTCTACTTGAAGCCCGGAATTCTCCAGATCGGAGCCGTCACCGTCTATGACCAGCAGTACGATCCGGGACAAAGGATCATCATCGAAGCGATCAAACGAAAGAAGGATATTCTCGACAAAATCCATGACTACCGATTCGATGCCTACACCAAATTGGTCGTTCGCCAATTGCCGAAACCGGATTCCGCCAAGATCATGCTGATAACGGAAACTCAACTCACCTGCTTCTGGGAACAACCGGACAAATACAAAGAAGTAATCACGGCGCGCAAACAATCGTCCAACTTACCACCCGAAGCCAATATGGTCGGCGTCGGCAGAATTCTCAACTTCAACCGCAACCGCATCGACATAGAACGTTACTCGCTGGTCTCCCCTACAGCGAAAGATGCTCTAGATTACTACAATTATTATCTCAAAGACAGCGTCTACGTCGACAATCGCAAGATTTACCGGCTGGAAATCGAGCCCAAGAACGACGCCAATCAGCTATTTGTCGGCAATATCAGCATCGTTGATTCAACATTCGATGTGGTCGAGGTAGATGTCGGCGTCAACAAGGCGGTCGCGGTCCCTTTCCTGAGCAACTTGCGCTACCAGCAGCACTTCGCGCAACTGGATAGAGAATACTGGATGCCGATCGAGATCAGATTCTCGGCCGATGTACATATCAAATTTCCCGGCGTGCCTCCCAACATGAAATTTGAGCATCACGCTTCACTTTATGATTACAGCTTCGATCGGGGGAATCCCAAGGGCACATTCTCCGACTACGACTTCGAAGTGGCCGAAAACGCCGACAAAATCGACTCGACCGCCTGGTATTCCCGTCAGACAATTCCCCTGACGACCGAAGAAACTCGTGGTTATCAGATGATTGACTCCCTGGAAAAAGCGCCGGTGCCGTTCGGCAAGCAAGTCACACGAACCGGGTTGACTGTAGTTGGTGGAGCGCTCTATTTGGCGCTTGGCGGCAGCCACGACATTTTTCATTTCAATCGTGTCGAGGGGCCCTATCTCGGCATGCAGGTCGAATTGAACCGGCTGCGGCCGGGCACGGTGCTGACGTTGAAGGGCGGTTATGGATTTAATGAAAAGCATGGACAATATGCGATCGGCATCGACCAGCGACTTTGGCGTAAACATCAGCTAATCGTCGGAGCGCAATATCAACAGGCGATTGTCAATCGTCCGGTGCAGCCGGGTGGTTGGGTGAGTCCAACGTTCGACGTACTGACTGCAAAGCGTGATCCGTACGATTACTATTTCCAGCGCGGTCTCACAGCTCATGTCTCGGGCCGAATACTGCGTCAGACAACTCTGACTGCAACTTACAACGACTATCGCCAATCATCTGTCGGCGTCAATACGCAATACAGTCTACTGAGTCAGGATAGCAAACATCGTCCCAATCCTCCGATCGCAGATGGCCGCTTGCGTTCGCTATCTGCAAGTTTGACATTCGACTCACGCAAGCTGTCGCGAATCAAGGACAGAGACGTTGTCAGTCCGCTGGTTCAGTACACGCTAGCCCGCGTCGGAGTCGAAACGTCTTCGCCCGGATTCCTGAAAAGCGACCTCGATTTTCACAAGTACGATCTCTATCTGTACCGGCGTCAGCGTACCTTCGACTTTGGCGTCACGTCCTTTACACTTTATGGAGCGACATCAGACCGGGGCCTGCCGCCACAAAGATTTTACCAGATCGTCTCGGGCGCGGGAGCGATTGCCGGAAACGCGAGTTTCTACACGGTCTATGAGCAGGGCTTTGTCGGGGATCGCGGATTGTCTCTTTATATTGAACATGATTTTCGGCAGATTCTGTTTCGCAAGAGCCATTTGCCTCTCATCAAGAACATCCCCTTTACTTTAAGTGTTCATGGCGGCGCCTTCTGGACGGAATTCAGGAATCGTGGCTTTGCTGACCACTATAAGACTGCGCCGACACCGTACAGCGAAATCGGATTCGGCATCGGCAACCTGACCCCTTTTCTTTCCATCTTCAATTTTCAGATTCATTTCACCTGGCAGCTATCTCATTATGCCAGTAACGCCTTCACGTTGTCGTGGGGAATCGGCAACTAGCGGCACACGCCGACAGAATCACTCAACCTTCCAGCTTACAAAGACTTCTTGGAGAATTGGAGGCGCCACCCGGATTTGAACCGGGGTATAGAGGTTTTGCAGACCTCTGCCTTACCACTTGGCTATGGCGCCGGAATGACTAAACGGTTGCGACGCCTTTTCTACTGGTCGGGTACCCTTGGAATCCCAAGGAGTTACCCCGGCATAAGAAAGAGCGGGAAACGGGACTCGAACCCGCGACAACTACCTTGGCAAGGTAGAGCTCTACCAACTGAGCTATTCCCGCGTCACTAGCATCTAGCGTCCAAATATATCGTCTAATCGGCGGCTGTCAACAAAATAATTTACTGTCAGGACAGCGGATTGTCGCAATCCCTTCCGGACTCATTCCGGAAGGGATCACGACGTTATCCCATTGTGCAGTACCGATATCTGGTCCAAAATGAAGGTACCCGGTTGACTGAGCCCAATTCCGTATGGGGAATCGAGATGTCAGTCCCAGCGCATCTATGTCACTGTGTACACGGCGCTGGAGAACCCGGCGTAAATATGAAGCCAATCAGGTAAACCACGTCGGAGATATCAATGACTCCATCGCAGTTGGCGTCGCCATAATTCGCTCCGGGAGACATCAATATAGAAGTCGTCAGTTGCTGAGTATGCATCGCGCCGTCAGTGGCAGTGAAGAACGCGGTCCAGGTTCCGACCTCGTAATACAACGAGCTCCAGTTGAATGTCACTGGATTCCCTGTCGCGCAGACCGGTGCGGAAAACGGCAGCGCGCCACTCGATACCTTACGGAGACTATCTAGCGCAATCGTAACCGGCGGAAATGTGCCCTCAGCACCGAATGAGAATGTTACTACATTGCCGCCAATACCGTTAATCTGCGCCGGAAGCGTACTGAAGAACTCTGGCGTTCCTTGTGCTATTGTCAGAGATCCCCCAACGAATCGGGGAACGTAGTCATTCCAGGCGCCCTGTGAATAGGGAACGAATATGAAATTCCCGGCCTGCGGAAACCAGGCCGAATCTGCTGCAATCTGGTCACCAATACTTGCTCCATGAAAGAACACATCACAAAGTTTGTACCTTCCAGCCGGAAGAGGCCGACTATTCGAGGCACCGCCGAATCCTACTGTATCCGGATTTGGTGGATTACATCCCAGGAGGTTCGTCATCAGAAAGTGGTTGGATACGTCAAAATACTGGTTGTTCCAAAAGATGCTTCCTAACTTTGAAAGCGAATCAAATACGAGGCCGCTCGTGTTGAGTCCGAATTCCATGCCAAGACAGATTCCCTGAAGACTTTGGTCTGACGTTACGTACACTGGTACTCTAAAGACGCCGCCCGAATAGCCGTAGGCCTTGCCGTTGTCACCATAGTAGACAGTGTCGGGTATGCCGGTGTCCTGCGCCAACAGCGGCGCTGACAAGCACACGATTGTCACGACTGAAGCAACGAGCAACTGCAGTTTGTGCATACACCCTCCTGCTGAGAACAGATTAAAGTACGCCAACAGCCAAATCCGAAGGCCGGCTGTCACTTGTTTGCGAAACGAATTGTATGTATCTACGACAACAGCAAAATAAGAGAATAAGGATCAGTCTGTCAAGCAAAAACTGCTATTCGTTCGATGTTTCGTGTCATCATTGATCCTGCAATTGCCTGATCACGTCCTCAGTCTTCGACACATAAGCAAACCCGAACGCCAGATTCAGGAGACTGGCAACATGCATTGCTTCGGTGATGCTTCCCGTTCCATCGGCCAGAAAGTACACGCGGTAGTCGCGATAGTAGGCATCCCGCGCCGTCGACTCGCAACACATATTGGTCATGATACCGGAAATGACCACATCCTCCACCTTCAGGCAGCGAAGCACCGTTTCCAGGTCAGTATTGTAAAAAGACGAGTAACGGTGCTTGTTAATAACCTTTTCGGAGTCAAGCGGCGCCAACTCGCGGTGAACCTCGCTCTCGGGACTGCCCTCCAGGCACATTCCGGGCCACCACCATTTCATGATACCGGCATCAAAGCCCTCAGGGTGATGTACATGCTTGGTGTAAATCACTGGGCGACCGGCCTTCCTGAACGCGTCGACTAGCCGCTTGACGTTCGGCAGAATCGCCAGCCCGCCGCAAGTGAATGTCGGCGACGTTGGATCAAGGAAGAACTCCTGCATATCGATAACCAGGAGCGCGGATTTGCCCTTCTTGAGTTCCATTTTGTGAGTATTGAATGGAGCGATCGTTTCCAGCCAAACCTTTGCCTTTTCCGAAATCGAATTCGTTGTCACGTACGGTTCCACTGCGATTCCTTTCATCATGGTATCGGATGTTAGGGAAATAAGTTGCTCACAGGGACAACCTCATCTGGTTATCCCTGCAAGCTGATTTATCGGTGCTATTTCGCTGATTTCTCTGGTTGCGAGACCTTGCCGGTCAGTGCTGCGGCAAGCGCCTCAATAGCGTTGCCGCCGCTGCCGGCTACCAGAATATTCGGCATGAACGGCTGTTGGCCCTTGGACAGCGCATTAGCGATGTTGACCCACATCGTACCCTGCATACCGAGAGCTTGCACTTGTTTGGAATAGGCCTCGGCATTGGCCAATCCCACCGAGCGCGGTTCGGCGCCTTTTGCCAAACCAACTTTTTCCAAATACGTTGCCTCACCATCCGCCTGTGCCTTGCGCGCTTCGGCATTATTCTTCTGAATATCCACGCCGACTCTCGCAGCCGCCAGATCCTTTTGCATATCAGCGGTGCCGCGCGCGGCTTCCATCTCGATGCGCTGATCCTGTGCGGCTCTCTCTTTCTTGTAGGTTTCGATCTCCTGATTCGCAATTTCGCGCGTCGTCAAGACCTTTACCAGTTCTTGCGGGAAGACTACATCCTGAATGTAGACTCCCTTCGTTTCTACCTGATAGACCGACAGTTTCTCGGTTATCAACTCGAGCGCCTTCGCCTGCACTTCGCCGCGTGTCTCAATGAATACTACCGCCGGCATACTCTGCAGTTTGTCGCGGAAATGATTGCCGACCGCCGCCTGCAATACTTCGTTCACGAGATTTTGCATGGTTCCGACCATCGAAATCACGCGCGGCGCCAGCGTATCCGGAACATGGATCTGCACCTGCAGATCTATGTTGAATATAAAGCCCTCGCGCGACTTCGCTACAATCTGTCGCAACTCGCGGTCGAGATTATGCGCCTTCGACGTTGCATCCGCCCAATTCAGTGTCAGGATCGCCGTCGGCACGATCTCTGGATTATATATGCGCGGATTGATCGCGTACTTGCCGGTTCGGAACGGTTCCTGCCAAACGCCGCGGTGTCCCGGTCTGACCAATGAACCATATTTGAACGTCGAGCCCGACGTGTCCTGCGTTGCCAGCCCCACATATGACTTGATGACCGCGACCTCGCCCTGCTCGATAATCAGCATCGGCACCAGTTCAACCCTGACCAGAAACGGGTTCAGGTTGTAGGCGCCATAAAGTAGCACGTCATGCTGCAAGCCGATCTTGCCGCCTGAATCGAGAAATTTCTGAAAGTCTTGAAAGTTGTTATGGATATTATTCTTGCTGGCCAGAATAATCTCCATGATGTCGGCGTCGGTTTTGCCCTGCCGCTCCATCTCTTGCAGATCTTCAAAGCCGCCCAGCCGACAGGCGATGTCACCGGCTTCCAGTGGCGGACCTTCATACGTTGTCACCACTCCGACGGTGTCAACCGCCTCTTCCTTTTCGCCAAAGGGACTCGGTTCGATTCTGACGACTTCCAACTGTTGCGGCGTCAACCCGAAAGATGTCGGTGTGAGTGAACGCTCGTCGCGGCTGACCCTCCGCAGGATATCAGGGTCGACCGGCATGCCGAACACTTTCGCTTTGTTGATTACGAGAAAGGCCACCGGGTGGATAGGTACCAATGATCCCGGAGGCAACACCGGACGTTGCACGCCCTTCTGTCCTCCGGCAGTTACAAACTTCGTAACGTCAGAGAAATTGCCAAACTCCTCTTTGTAGATTGCCGATTTGGCGCCGACGGGCAATGGCTGTCCTATCTGCGCGATGACCACTCCAATTTCGCCGGCCGGTACCTGAACCCATGGATACTTGCGAACTCCGTACAGCACCCAGAATTTGAACCGAAATCCCGGCATTAGTAGTTCGGCCTGGTATCCCGCCTCGCCTCGGAATGCAATCGGATTTCCTTCCGAAAGTTTCTTGCTCGAAAAGCGCTTGTACACCAAGCCCACTTCGGTCTGCCCGATATTGCGGATAGACGGCAATATGAAGACTATGAAGAAGGCGACTACGCCCAGCGCTATATAGTAGTACTGGTTAAAGACCATAAATCCTCCCATCGAGATTTTGCATATTTCAGATTATTGAGACCTTTGGAACGACAAGTGCTCTGGCAGCGGTCGAACTTGTTTCGCTGCCCCCCCTATCGGCATCCAGGACTTACTT
The DNA here is from genome assembly GCA_963726455.1 of uncultured bacterium. GTDB lineage: Bacteria > Zixibacteria > MSB-5A5 > CAIYYT01 > CAIYYT01 > CAIYYT01. The sequence continues at coordinate 262,750 of CAVSCK010000004.1, read as the reverse complement.
CCCGCCCGCGAGTGCGCGCTCATATAGCGCGAGGTACTCTTTCGCAGATTTCTTCCAGGAGAAGTCTTTCTTCATGCCGCGCTTCATTAACGATTTCCAACTGCGTTTGTTGCGATAAAATTCCAGTGCTGTTTCGATACACTCCAAGAGCGCTGCCCCTTTATATTCCTCGAACAAGAACCCTGTCCCCTTGCCCTTGTTGGTCCTTTCGTCGAAGATCGTATCTGCCAACCCGCCGGTTTTGCGGGCAATCGGCACGGTGCCGTACTTGAGACTGTAAAGCTGGTTCAGTCCGCACGGTTCGTAGCGGGAGGGCATCAGGAACATATCGGCGCCTGCCTCTATCTGATGCGCCAGCGTATTGTCGAACAGCAGATTGGCTTTGATACGGTCAGGATACTTCGCCTGCAAATTCTCGAACAGCTTATGATAAACCTTGTCACCTGTACCGAGCAGCACAAAAGTAAAATCGAGCGCAAACAATTTCTGCAGCTATCTCCTCAATAAGATCGAAACCTTTTTGAGGCGCCAGTCGGCTGATTACGCCGATTAGCGGTTTGTCCAGTCTGTCTTTGCTCAACTTGGAAACCAGCAGCAGTTTCTGCTTGTTGGCGGCTTTATCGTCCAACGTCTCAGGATCAAATTGCTTTGCGATCAACTTGTCTTGCTCGGGCGACCAGAGATCGTAGTCGACACCGTTTACCACTCCGAACAAGTCCCGGCGACGATCGCGCAACACACCTTCCAAGCCGTAACCGAATTCGTCCGTAGTTTGTATCTCTTCGGCGTAAGTCTTGCTCACCGTGTTGACCACGTCCGCGTAGACGATCCCGGCCTTCAGCAGATTGACTTTGCCCCAGAATTCGAATGGCGACATCGGATAGAGCAGCGAACGATCAACGCCCAGCACATCGAATCGCTCGGCTGGAAACAAACCCTGATAGGCAACATTGTGAATTGTGATGACTGTCCGGGTGCCGGCGAAAAATGAATTGCCCTTTTCGGTGGTTTTGAGATACGCCACGATCATTGAACTCTGCCAGTCGTTAGCATTGATGATGTCTGGTTGGAAGCCCAATTTCTGCAATGAGTGCAGCACGGCTTTGGCAAACATCACAAATCGAATATCATTGTCGGGATAATCTTTGACAGTTACCGGATCCTGATAGAGGCCGTTTCTGCCGAACAACTCCGCGTTGTCGATGAAATATGTCTCCAGCCCCGGAGTCTTATCATTGCGTTTCCACAGACTGAACTTGTATTCCCGGCCACCAACCGTGACTGCCGGTGAGCCAATTTCCTTGACTTCGGTCAGATTGAATTTGCTTCTGTCGACTGAGGAATATCGCGGCGAAAATACGGCAACCTTGTTCTTGAGAGCAGCTAGTTCCTGCGGCAATGCGCCTGCCACATCGGCCAGTCCACCGGTTTTAGAGTATGGCGTCACCTCGCTGGCGACGTATACGATATTGAGCTTTTTCATATTGCAAACCCTTCCCTGGGTTATAACTATCTCTTACTTGACTTCGACCTCACGCAGATAGGCCGCAGCATCCTCCGGAGAAACGGGATTGATGTAGAATCCGGTGCCCCATTCAAAGCCGGCGACGCGGCTCAACTTGGGAATGATTTCCAAATGCCAGTGGTATTGATCGCGGGCGATTGTACTTAGCGTGTCGGTATGCAGCACATAGTTGTAGGGAGGATTGGACAGCGCGGCCTTCAACTTGCCCAGTACGGACTTAAGCAGCCGCGAATATTCTTCAAGCAGACGATTTGATACATTCAGGAAATTGCTTTCGTGCTTCTTCGGTAGCAACCAGGTCTCGAACGGAAATCTTGGCGCAAAGGGAGCGACGGCCACAAATTCGTCCGATTCCGCTACGACGCGCGTACCAGCGCCGAGTTCCTGCCTGACGATATCGCAAAAAACGCAACGTTCCTTGTAGTTGAAATACTTCTGGCTCCCCTCGATTTCTTCCTGTACCCGCTTGGGAATGACCGGCGTGGCGATCAACTGCGAATGTGAGTGCTCCAGCGAAGCTCCCGCCGCTTCACCCTGATTCTTGAACACCATCACGTACTTGAATCGCATGTCCCGCTTGAGATCTTCGATGCGGTCACGTTTGGCCAGCATTACCTGTGTGATTTCATTCACCTCGAGATCGACCAAGTCCTTGTAATGGTCCGGCGTCTCAATCACCACTTCGTGCGCGCCGATGCCATTCATCCGGTCGAACATTCCTTCGCCCTCGCGATTGAGGTCGCCCTCGATCTTAAGTGCCGGGTACTTATTCGATATCACCCTCAACTGCCAGCCCGGCGTATTGGGCCGCGTGCCGGCGTCGCGCACCGAGAAGATTTCCGGAGGCGTCATGGACTCATTGCCGGGACAAAACGGGCAGGAACGTGGTTCTTTTCGCTTTTCAGTGCCGGTAAAATCGCTGGGGCGTTTGCCTCTTTCCGTAGAAATGATCACCCAGCGGCCAACAATCGGATCCTTACGCAGTTCTGGCAATGTGTTACCCTCGCGAACGGGTTTGAATTCCTAGGTTTGTGACACACATGATATTATCGGCTCACAATCCCCCAATCCAACCTCAGGAACATACTCTGCTCTTGACAGCAGGTCAAATCCTTTGTTTTTGACAGATTAACCGGATCTAGCATGCTAAAGACGAGGTGATCTTCACTTGCTCAATTGTTGTTGACGAAGAGACTGCGACTGCTCAAACACCTGCCTGAACAACTCTTCCTCCACCGCACCGAACTTTCTCCCGCGTCGCGACATCACAACTTTCGCCGTTTCGATCGCATCCTCCACGCGGTGCTCCACGAAGCCGTCGCGTCCGCCCCACGTAAATGATGGCAACGCCCTGCCACCCGCCAACCCACCACCAAACAAGTTAGTAGCGAAACCGAGCACCATGCCGGTCGTCAGCAATGTGCCGATGCCGGTCTTGGTGTGGTCGCCGATCATGCTGCCGACTTTGTTGAGGCCGGAGTCGATCAGTCCTGTCGGCATTTCAACTTTGATATTGCCGTAGTTGTTCTTGAGATCGGAATTAGTTGTCAGCGCGCCGAGGTTCACCCACTCACCAATATAGGAATGGCCGATAAATCCGTCGTGGTACTTGTTGGAGTATCCCATGAAGATCGACTCTTCCACCTCGCCGCCGATGCGGCAGTTTGGCCCGAATGAACATCCGGTGCGTATCTTGCCGCCGACCAGTTGGCAGTAGTCGCCGATATAGGCCGGGCCTTCCACGCGTGTATGCGGAAAGATCGAGACCTTCTCACCGATATAGACGGCCCCTGGCCGAGCGTCAATTACGACCTGCCCGTCGATTTGGGTTCCCTTGCCGATGTATACATCGTCGAGGTTATAGATCAGCGCGTCATCATCAATCTCCGATCCTTCGAACACTTGCGAAAAGTCCAGTTCCGGAACCAACAAATCGAAGTCGAGCTCGATCTCGTTGGAGTTGCGATGAACGATGTCCCACAAATAGCGCACTGATTTTAGCTTTAGTTCAATTTGATTAAGCCCCTTTGCCCATTCCGCCAGAATGTGGTAGTAATCTCCGGTCTTAGCCACCTTCAATGACTCCCAGATTCTGCTCCCCGTTGTGCAGGTGATGGCTACCAGCATCCCGCCGCAAGCAAACGCCCGCTCTTTTGTTTCGGATTCAATCGCTTCAACGGCCTCTTCTGTTGGCTGGAAGCGGGGATTCGCAAAGATTATTTGTTCGGCGTCAACGTTATCGAAGAAATTTACCGGCCGCTGCAGATTCTCGGTGAGATATGCCTGTAATGCCGGCCGCGTGATCAGCCGCACCTCATCGCTATCGATCCGTGCCGACCATTTGTCACCCAGGGACAGAATGCCGCACTGCAATTCCGCGACGCTATGCGACAGACTGAGCGGATAGAAGTCGTCCGCGCGATCATCCTCAAATAAGAACAACAGCCGTTTCATGCTTCGTTCTGTCGTTTTCCCACGTGCGGTGCTTACTCCTTGAAAAGACTATCCCAGGCCGACTTGAGTTTGTCTTTCGGTTGTTTGGAGCCGTTGCCGTTACCCTGCCTGGGAGCAGGTGCGGTTGCTTGCGCTTGCGGCGGCGCGGCCGTGACCGGTACGCGCGCGGTGAAGTACTCACAGAAATTTGCTTTTTCTTTGTACCGTACCCATTCCGCTTGCGGTTCCGTGCATTGATGATAAGCATCGCGATCATAGAAACGGCAGTTGTAACAGCATTTCAACGGTTGATCGCATTTTGGACAGGTGTCGGTGCGGGTAACCTTTTCAGGAATCTCGACCGACTGTTTGCATGACCAGCAAACAATGGTTTTGCTTGGTGACATAAACTACAATAAATAAGGGTTAATGAAAACCTTTCCAGTTACAGCTACGCCGTAGCCCTACTGGACGCCGATTCGGTTTTCCGCCTAAAGCATTCGCATCCATTATACGGATCAGCGAAAACATGTCAACAAAAACTTGTCCATATCCCCTGCTTTTGTCACAGTCCACCACCACAATGTCCTGGTCAAAAACAATTTGCGTTGGCGCCCCTCTTTGACTAAAATAGTAGACTTTATTGAGTTAACTCTTTCTGACTAGGGACGGTTGATGAAAATTCTCGTTGTTGGTTCGGGTGGTCGCGAGCACGCCATCTGCTGGAAACTTGCCAAGAGCCCTCTGGTAGAGAAACTTTATGCCGCGCCGGGCAACGCCGGCATTTTCCGCCACGCCGAATTGGTCAATATCAAGGTTGACGACATTGAGAATCTGGTCCGGTTCGCCAAAGAAAAGGCCATTGACTTGACGGTAGTCGGGCCGGAAGTTCCATTGGCGCTCGGTATTGTTGACCGCTTCGAAACCGAGAAGCTTAAGATTTTTGGCCCGTCCAAACTCGCGGCCGAAATCGAGGCGTCCAAGGCCTTCGCCAAGCAGTTCATGAGGAAATATCATATACCCACGGCAAGCTACATGGTTTTCGAGGACATGAAGGAAGCCGTGCGATTTGTCAAGGGTTCCGCCTATCCCATGGTCATCAAGGCCGACGGCCTCGCTGCCGGGAAGGGTGTTTCGGTAGTGCAGAATTTCGAGGAGGCCGAACGCACTATTCGCGATATGATGCAGAAACGCCAATTTGGCGCCGCCGGCTTACGAATCGTCATAGAGGATTTCCTGACGGGCGAGGAAGCATCGGTGTTCGCCTTTACTGACGGCAAGAGCGTGCTTCCCCTGATCCCCTCACAGGATCACAAACGCGTTGGCGATGGCGACACCGGTCCCAATACCGGAGGCATGGGCGCCTACGCTCCGGTGCCTTTTGTTTCCGAAAAGATGCAGAAGGACATTCTCGATCTTGTGCTTGAACCTGCAGTTGCCGGTCTGGCCGAAGAAAAACGTCCCTTCAAGGGGCTCCTCTATGCCGGACTCATGATCACGGAAAAGGGCCCTAAAGTCATTGAGTTCAATTGCCGCTTCGGCGACCCCGAAACCCAGGCAATCCTTCCCCTGCTTAAGACCGATCTGGCTGTCATCTTTCGCGCTGTAGTTGACGGCACACTTGCGGACGAAATCCTCGAATGGGAGGATGCCTACGCCGCCTGCGTAATACTGGCCTCGGAAGGATATCCCGGTGAGTATGAAAAGGGCAAAGAAATTCATGGACTTAAGGACATCAAGGACTCCGATGCTCTGGTCTTCCACTCGGGGACGAGGTTCGAGTCGCGCAAATTTCTTACGAACGGCGGACGTGTAATTGGTGTTATAGGAGTTGACGAACATCTGGAATCGGCCGTCGCGCGAGCGTATGAAGTGGCGGAAAAGATCCGGTTCGAAGGCAAGCATTCCCGCTCCGACATCGGTTACAAGGCCTGGACGAAAAGATTCAAATTTCTGGCCTAGGGAACAAGCGGCGGCGTCAACGGTATTAAGTGTAACAGGAACGTGGTACTTAAAAGTGATAAAGATTGTTTTGAATAGTCCGGTCAAATTGACAGCGAAAGGAAACCTTATGAAGATTAGAAAGCTTCTCGTCATCCTGCTCACCCTCGCCTTCTGCAGCACGTTGGTTGCGCAGGACAACGCCGCGAAGGAATCCTATAACGCAGGCATCAAGGCCAAACAGGCCAAGAACTTCGCCGATGCCGAAAAGAACTTCCTCGCGGCTACTACCGCGTATCCACAGTACAAAGAGGCGTGGAACGAACTGGGAACCGTCCGCTGGGAAATGAAGAAGGGCGCTCCGGCTGAGGAAGCATTCCAGAAGGCGATCGCCATTGATCCCAATTTCCAGCAGGCCTATTACAACCTCGGCATGGTTCAACTGGCCGCCAAGAAGTATTTACTGGCGACGGCATCGCTGAATAAATCGCTGGAGCTTAAGCCCGGTGATGCTGACTCACAGAAAGGTCTGGGACAGGCATATCTCGAGCAAAAGAACTGGGACAAAGCGATCGAGTACTACAAGTTATACAATTCGGCCAACTCCTCCGATTCCCGAAGTCACTTCTTCCTGGCGCAGGCCTACAAGGAAAAGGCGGATATTCCTAACGCCGAAAAAGAGTATCAGGAAGCTGTCCGAATCGATCCCAAGTTTGCCGACGGATTCTTTAACTATGGCAACCTGCTGCTCGCTCAGAAGAAATTCACCGCCGCAATTTCCGCTTACAAGGGTGCCGTTGCCGCCGATCGCGGAAAAGCCGGCGCATACTACAATCTCGCGGTCGCCTATATGAATGCACAGCAGTGGAACGAGGCCCTGCAAGCATGCCAGGACTTTGTCAGGGTCGCAGGAAACAAACCCGAGTTTAAGGGAAAAGTGAGCCAGGTCAAAACCGAATACATTCCAAAGATCGAAGAGACAATCAACGCCGCGCAATAATTTCGCGATGAGATTGACGAGAGCATTCGCAATCCGCAAATTGCTGATTATGGCATCTGCCAACGGGCAGATGCCATGATTCCATATCGCATGTACGCAAATGAGAAGAGAAATGGGCGCCGCGTCCAGCTCACAAGGAACTCAGTCGGTAATTGAAAGTCCGCTCAAAGGATACCATCAATGAAATTTGCTGAATCGATACTTGACTTGATCGGCAACACGCCGCTGGTCAAGATTCCCATGTCACTGACCGGATGTCCGGCCACAGTTTTGTGCAAACTTGAATGGACCAACCCCGGCGGCTCAATCAAGGATCGACTCGCAAAGTACGTGATCAACACCGAGGAGAAACGAGGCCGGATCCATCCCGGCGATACGATCTGCGACAATACTTCCGGCAATACCGGTATCGGCGTGGCGATGGTGGCCGCTGCCAAGGGCTATCAGTCAGTCTTCGCCGTGTACGACACGACCTCGAAAGAGAAAATCGATCTGATCAAATCATACGGCGCCCAGGTAATCATAACTCCGGCGAACGTCAGTCTCGATGATCCGCACAACGGCTATCAGGTAGCCAAACGCATTTCCAGGGAGAACGGCTATTACTGGATGAACCAGTATGACAACCCCCTCAATCCTGACGCCCACTACTACGACACCGGCCAGGAAATCTGGAATCAAACAGAGGGTATGGTCACCTGTTTCGTTGCGGGGGTTGGAACCGGGGGAACGATCTCGGGCGTAGGTAAGTTTCTCAAAGAAAAGAATCCCAAGGCCAGAATCATCGGGGTAGAACCGCATGGGTCGCTGTTTCAGGCAATCCACGCCGGTCGGCCGCTCGGCGAGTCTCAGCCGCACAAGGTTGAGGGCATCGGCACCGACATGATGGTGCGCGCCTTCCTTCCCCAGTACATTGACGAGGTCATTCAAGTCCATGACAACGACGCGTTCCTGGCTGCGCGCAACTTGACCCGCTCGCTCGGACTGTCCGTCGGCGGCTCCACTGGTTCGATATTTCACGCGCTGCTGCAAGTGAGGGATTCGCTCACAGCCAATGATGTCGTGGTCATCCTCTCCCCTGACGCCGGCATACGGTATATCACGAAATTCTATTCCGATGATTGGATGCGCCAGAATAACTTCAAGCTTGAGCAAGATGCCGTCATCCATGTATAAACTTTCAGATTCCATGCTGTCTCGCTCCGCGCGGGTACTTACGCTTTTGGCGTTCCTCTTTTTCCTCGTGTCAACGATAATGAACAGCACCTGTTTCGCCGGACAGGCCCAGGGTACAGCCCCCAAGATCGAACTAGCGCAGGATTACTGGTATTTTGGATACATGATCCCTGAGGCGATCGTCCACCATGACTTCTGGATTAGAAATGTCGGCAGCGATACTCTGAAAATCCTCAAGGTTGAACCCGGCTGCGGCTGCACCACTGCCCCGTTGTCGAAAACAGCCATTCCGCCCGGTGACTCTGCTCAATTATCAGTGCTGTTCGACACCAAGAACATGATCGGCAAGATGATCAAGGACATCGCAATCAAGTCCAACGATCCTGCCAAGCCGGATATGCTGATTAAGTTTATGGGCGTCGTTAATCAGGAGCATCCGCTGGTGAAAGCCAAGCCCTCTGCGATTCGTTTCATGATGTCCTCGTCGAGCTCCAAAATGCAGAAGACAATGATGATCACGAACGGTTTCAATAATGACATCGAATTGAAAGTTGTCGACTATCCCAGGAGCACGCTCAAAATATCGTCGCTGCAAACCACCGTGAAAGCGCACGGCACATTCAACTTCGAGGTAGAGCAATTGGCGCCGGTGTTGAATGAGAATGAAGCACTCAGTTCAATCACCCTGGAATTCTCCAGCACACCGCCCGAGCGTATCACAGTTCCGGTCGTAAATTACTTCAAGCGAAAGAATTAGCGGACGCGAACCACTGCATGACCGGGGTCATACTGCCAGTATCTGACAGTGGAAATTAATAATAACCCGCACTATCAATATTCTCTACTTAGTGAAGATTGTTCACTTTTTGCCGTGTATAGTACAGAATTTCCTTGACAAATGCGGTTTTGATACCGATAAATACGGCTGAGGGTAGTCCTCTGTTGTCCTTGGGTAGTTTCCTAGCCCCCTCTACCCAACCAGAGTGTCCGCCCTCTTTTTTTTGCCATTTCAGAATGAAACGATAGTCAGCAGATCATCCCTTGATATTTCCCACCGGCAGCATCTTGGCCACCTTGTGCGAAATACCGATGCTTTCAACTGCATCGATCACATCATCAATGTTCTTGTAGGCAAAACCAACTTCCTCCGCCAAGCCGCTCAGCGACGCCGCCTTCACGACGATCCCCTGTTCTTCCATCTCTTTGCGCAGTTGATCTCCGCGCACCATTTTCTTTGCCTGCGAGCGTGACATTGTTCGTCCCGAGCCGTGCAATGTCGAGCCGAAGGTCTCCTGCTTAGCCAGATCAGTTCCGACCAACAAATATGACCCAGTTTGCATCGATCCGCCGACCAGCACCGGCTGGCCGATATCTTTATATTTGTCCGGCAGGTCTGGGGAGTTCGGCCCCAGGGCACGCGTCGCCCCTTTGCGATGAACGATTAATTCCTGCTCCCTGCCCTCGATATTGTACTTTTCGATCTTGGCAATATTGTGCGCGACATCATACACAGTCTGCATTCCCAACTCCCTTTCAGTCTTGCCGAAGACCTCGGTGAATGCCCGACGGATGTTGTGTGCGATCACCTGCCGGTTGGCAAACGCATTGTTCGCAGCGCAGGACATAGCTTTGAAATACGCCTGCCCCTCCGGCGAACTAAACGGCGCACATGCCAATTCGCGATCATTGATCTTGATGCCGTACTTTTGTACGGCTTTGGCGAATACCTGAAGATAGTCCGTCGCTACCTGATGCCCGAATCCCCGCGATCCGCAATGCACGAGCACGACGATCTGATTCGGACGGTCGATTCCCAACCGCACTGCCAATGTCTTGTCAAAAACATTCTCCGGTTTGACCACTTCGATTTCCAGATAATGGTTTCCCGAGCCAAGCGTGCCAAGTTGGTCGATTCCGCGTTCCATCGCCTTGGCCGAGACTTGCTGTGGATCGGCAGGGCTCAGGCAGCCCCCTTGTTCCACGTTCTCGCAATCGGACTCAGTGGCAAATCCCTTTTCGTAACACCACTTGACCCCGCGTGCCAGAACTTCTTCAAACTCCTTTTTTTTCAGTGGCACTGAACCGGTTGTCCCGACACCCGCGGGAACATATTTGAAGAGCTTGTCCAATAGTTGCGACAACCTCGGCTGAACTTCTTCAAGCGTAAGATTCGTGCGCAACAGCCGCACGCCGCAATTGATGTCAAAACCGATGCCTCCCGGCGAGATGATTCCTTCACTCAGCGAAAACGCTGCTACGCCGCCAATCGGAAAGCCGTAGCCCCAGTGTCCGTCCGGCATACAAAGCGCCTGTCCTACTATTCCCGGCAGACAGGCGACGTTGGTTACCTGTTCGTACACGCCTTGATCGATTGAATCAATAAGTCGATCAGACGAGTAGATCCTTGCCGGCACCCGCATTCCCTGCTTGGCGCCGACGGGAATCTCCCAGACACCCTCTTTAATCTTCTTCTTTTCCATGATTACAAATCCACTACGACAGTCGCTTTGAGCCCCTGGTCGGTCTCCTCAATCGCCAATTTGTGGTACGTTATGGCTTTGACATCCGTCAACGTCCTGTCCAACAGATTCGCAATGGCATCCCCCGCTGCCGTGGCTTTCAATTCCATAGTCTCGGCCAACTCGATCGCGACATGGAAGTCAGAGTAAAGCTGTTTCTTAACGTCCTTGAGATAGACGAGCTCGGACAACCAGGCATATAGAAGCGCTTCCGCCGATTCGGCCTCCAGAGAAACTTCCTGCGTGACTTGTGTCTCAACGCACTCGATGTCTACGATTATTGAGAAGAGCGCCCGTGCGGAGGCCTCGAAAATTTCTTCGAGAGTCTCGCCGGTCGCCTCAAAGGCCGCATCTGCCGGCGCGATATCTTCGAGGAAACGGAACTCACCTCTTGCTGCCATGCGACTTCCGCCGGTTCAGCCAGTACCCGAAAAGAACTCCGATCAGTACCGCCACAAACACCAGAATCGAGAGCGGCATCGAAACATGAAGCATCAGGAATTTGATCGGTACCACATAGCTGTTCTGGATCAGAATGATCAGAACCAATCCGAAGAGGACGATTGCAGTGATTTGTTTACCAGTAAACATACAGAAAAAAAGGGTGTCCTGTTAACAGGACACCCTGATACCAGTTAAATCAATCTATGCTTTGATAATGCATTCAACCGGACAGATGGCCACGCAGCGTGAACCACCATCGACGTTGACACACTCATCACATTTAGCGGCATCGATGACGTAGATATCTCCTTCGGAGATCGCCTCATTGGGACATTCCGGTAAACAGAGTCCGCAGGCAGTACATTCATCGGTGATCTTCATCGCCATTAGTAGTATCCTCCTGAATCAACATGATCTCCACTGCGGCAACCATCAGCCACAGTCGCAGCAATATATGAGAATCAGGCCTCAGGGCAAGTCAAAAAACTACTATCTATTTGCGGTGCGACGGCCCCGCGTCTCGTCGGCGGAAAAAACACGGTAGAGGAAATAGAGTATCGTAAGCGCAACGGCAGCAAGAAGAAATGACAGAAAAGTGTACGTCGAGGGTCGCATATCCCCTTTCTGCACGAAAATTGCCAGCCAGTCGAAGATCGTCTTAAACAAGAGCGGAATCAGATAGAAACTTGCCTTTAGCCGGCTGAGCATTACGAAACCAATTAGCGCGCCGGTCGCTATATTCAGGCCGATCAGGAAGAACTTCTGCACCAGATCGCCGGCAGGTACCCCACCCGTTGCCGAGTATGGCGCCAGGTATGCCGCCTGCATCAAAGCAAACCCCGCCCCACAGGCGGCGCCAAGAACGATTCCCAGTTTCGGACTATGTTTCACACCGAGCAGCATTCGCACCATCAAGCTGCCGAACTTGGTCAATTCCTCCACAAACGCAAACAGGAGCGCCGAGCCAAGCATCAACAGGTAGACATTGCCGGAATTACCTTTTGGGTCGAGCACCATTCCGAAATATGTCGTCTGAATCGGCTTGAGAATCTCGAGCGACAGCCAGAATAATGCCGCTCCCGCGACGAACAGAATCGCCACGTCGATTCGCTTGAAATTGCGGTAGACCATCGGTAACGACCAGACAATTGTAAACAACGCCAGCAACCCGAAAATCGGCAGTCGTCTCATGAAAACGTCCACCCACGATTCCGTGGCGATTTCCGCTTTCTCTCCCCCGGGCAGTAATCGTACCGTTATTTTCTGTACCGGGTCGTATGCCTTCATCAGTTTTGCTGCGCGGTCGAAGTACAGTTGTTGGTTCACGGGATCCACTCTGACGGCTTTGACCGACATTTCGCTACCGTCGAAAACAATTTTGTCATCGGGTATGCCATACACCCTGAGGATGGTCGCACGATTCAACTGCGGAATCACCGCCACAATGGCGGCACTGTCACGCATTTCTGCAAGAACCGGGCGCAGAGCCAGCTCCCACTGCAGCGCAAAATTGTTGTCGAAGAGCATGGCCCAATGCTTGGTGTTGAACATCATCGGTTGCGACACTCCCATTCGCTCTGTGTGACCGGAGTAAATCGAATCGCCAAATTCGCCGGAGTGGCTGACGCTGACATTCAGCAGCTTAAGTGTGTATTTGTAGGTCTTCGGCAGGCCGATCGGCAGGTACCCGACTTCGCAGGCCACGTCCATGTCGAAGGATTTGCCACCTCTGGAGTAAACTGACTTCGTCTCCATAGTAAACATCATTAGTGAATCGGTGCCGTTGGTGCTCCACCCTTTACAAACGGCATGCTGCGTGCCGATCACTTTGCCGCCGCTTTCGATGGCATAATTGTATTCATCGCCCGGCTTGTACAAATCGGTAAGCCGCAATGACCAGGCGGTACCCGCCAGGAGACTAAGTAAGATTGCTGAATACAGTCGTTTCATACTTCGATCTTCACCAAATGGTTAGTGAATATACAGTCTGGCTGCTCCAATCCAAATCCTATTTCGACCTTCTTGGAACAACTATGTGAAGGATCTGACTGCGTCACTACTTATTCAAGGAGGGTAGATTTCCGAACACTATCCCTGCGTGGCTGCATCCTCGTCTTTGCGCTTGCCAGTGTAACGCACGACCAGAATGGATATTTCGTAAAGGATATAGAGCGGTACCGCCAGCATCATCTGATTGAAGGCATCCGGGGTCGGCGTGATAATACCCGCCGCGACGACGATTAGCACGATGGCAATGCGGCGTCCTTTCCGCAGGGTGCGAGCCGTAATCAGCCCGATTTTGCCCAGGAAATAAGCGAGGATCGGCAGTTCGAAAACGCCACCAAAGGCCACGCACATCCAGAACACAAACGAGAAATAATCGGAGACATCAATCAGGGGTTTGACTACGTCGGTGCCGAACGATTGTAGAATCTGCATCGCCGCCGGTATCACCAAAAAGAAGCAGAATGAAGCGCCGCCGAAGAAGAATATCGTTCCGAATAAGGTTACCGGTATAAGAAACTTGATCTCGCGCGCGTACAGCCCCGGAACTACGAATTTCCAAAAGTGATAGATGATTACCGGAATGGCCGCTGCCAGCCCCATGAACAGAGAGACTTTGATCCGAATCGAAAATGCGCCGGTGGGATTTCGGAAATACACGGTCCCGGCGGGCTTGACAAAGTAATTGACGACGACGTCTGAGAAGATGTAAGCCAGAATCGAGGTAATCAGAATTGTAGCGATAACTTTGATCAGCCTTTGACGCAACTCTTCAATATGTTCCAGAAACGGCATCTCCACACCCTTTGTCTCTGGAAGTTCTTTGTCGTCTCTGGCCATCGATAGCTACTGCATCAAATTCTTCAACTCGTCAACAAACTCGGTCTTGTCCTGAAACTTGCGATAAACCGACGCAAATCGTACGTACGCGACCTCGTCCAGTTCCCGCAAACGTTCCATCACCAGTTCGCCGATCACTTGCGACGATATTTCGGATTTCGAAAGCTTCAACAGCTCGTTTTCAACATCCTCCACAAGCGTATCAATCTGTTTGCCTGACACCGGCCGTTTCGCCGTGGAAATCTCCACGCCGCGTTTGAGCTTGGCCCGATCGAACGGCTCCCGCCGCTGATCGCTCTTGACCACGGTCAATGCCACCCGTTCCACGTACTCGTAGGTAGTAAATCGCTCAGTGCACGCCTGGCATTCGCGCCGTCGACGAACGGCCTTGCCTTCCTGGACCGAGCGCGAGTCGATGACCTTGTCCGACTCTTCGCCGCAAAAAGGACATTTCATAAACTATGCCTCCACTGCAATCGTCGCTCCCACCGGTTGCGCGAATCGTTCGGCTGCGCTGCCCAGCCGGACGAAAACCTCAACCGTGTCGAAGCCGGAAATTATCGCCGACAAACCCTCGCCGGCTGTGTAATGATCGACGAATTTAATTCGTTTCGCATCACCAATTATGCAATGCATCTGCGAAATCTCAACATCTCGCGGCAGATCGCTGCGGGCAATATTGCTGATCATGTTTCCGAACTTGTCGACGTAGACGATCTCCCCCATCACTCCACGTCTGTATCTCAGCAGATTCGGCATCGGCATGACATGATGGGATGCCGTCGCCGTTCCCAATTCCGTCATATTTACACCGTTCGCCAGATGCGCCGCCACCGGAGCCATAATGTCACGCCCTTGAAATGTGGCGCTCACAACCTCACGGAAATACATTGAGTTGTCGACGGAAACAATCTCGCGCTCTTCGTAGTCAGAGAACACGTAGCTCAGAATGCCGTTGTCGGGCGCAATAAAGTAATAGTCTCCGGCATGCGCTGCCAGAATTCGACGTTCGCTGCCGACGCCCGGATCGACCACGGCCACAAAGATCGTCCCTGTGGGAAAATGCCTGGCCGTGCGCTGCAACACAAATGCTCCGGCCTTGATGTTGAATGATTCTATATGATGGGTAACATCGATTATGTCGCAGCCCGGTGCTATACCAAGAATGACACCCTTCATCATCCCGACAAAACCGTCGCGTTCGCCAAAATCTGTCAGCAGAGCAATCGTTGCCATGGGTCAGTTCACGCGTTCGCGGGGTTCAGCATTCCGCCTGCAGCCATTTCAGGTACTCCGCCGAGCCTCCGGAAATATTCACCGCCACCAACTCGGGCAATTCATAGCCCGACAATTCGCGAATGACTTCCTGCGCGCGCCCAAGGTGCTGTGATATTGTTTTGATAACCAGCATCGTTTCATCATCGACGGATACTTTGCCCTGCCAGCGGTAGGTCGATTTCACATTGTTGATGATATTTACGCAGGCAGCCAGATGCTGCTCCACGAGGGCGTTCGCAATTCTCTGGGCTTTCTCAGCGTCCGCGCAGGTTGAGAACGCAATTACCGGTGTAGAATCCGTCATTTCTGAAACGACCTGCCAAGCTTGCTCTCTACCGACTGCAACTTGCGCTGCATCATATTTCGCCGCCCTTTGCGGTCGTCGATTGCGATGCGGGTATATACGCGATCACTCGACTTGCGCAGAGTATCATGACAACGCTTGATGACCTTCATACACTCAGCCCAACTTCCTTCAATCAACGTCCCCATGGCATGGGTCCGATACGGCAGACCCGACTTATCGATCACGTCAATCACTTTGGCGACATCCTTCGATATTGATTCGCCTTTGCCCATCGGCACGACCGAGAATTCTACCAGCATACCTAACCCCAATTCCTAATGCCTGACGCCGAACTTGATCCCGCCTCAAACGCGAATTCCGACGTCGCCTCTAGACAACTTGCGCCGGAATATCCTTGTCGATCCGTTCGAGGTAAAGTGGAAAGCGATTGCACAGTTTCTCGACATCGGCCTTTACACCGGCGATTACGTCCGGACTATTCAGGTTCTTGATGACACGATCGATGAAACCGGCGATCGCCTTCATCTCCGGCTCTTTCATTCCCCTGGTGGTGATTGCCGGAGTTCCAATTCTGATACCCGATGTCACTAATGGCGGTTGCGGATCGAACGGCACCGTGTTCTTATTGGTAGTAATCGAAGCCAGGTCCAACGCTTCCTGCACCTGCTTGCCTGTCAGTCCTTCCCCCACAAACGACAGCAACATCAGGTGCGTGTCTGTCCCGCCCGACACTACATGATAACCGAGCCGTTTGAATTCCTCCGCCATTGTTTTGGCGTTGGCAACTATCTGTTTCTGGTATTCCTTGAATTCCGGCTGCAGTGCCTCTTTCAATGCCACCGCTTTCGCGGCGATAATATGCATCAACGGCCCACCCTGAATACCCGGCATCACCATTTTGTCGAGGTCTTTCTTATACTTCTCTTTGCAGAAGATCATGCCCCCGCGCGGCCCGCGCAAAGTCTTGTGCGTCGTCGTGGTCACGAAGTCAGCGTACGGAATCGGCGATGGGTGCAGTCCCGCAGCGATCAACCCTGCGATGTGAGCCATATCGACCATCAAGTATGCGCCGCAGGCGTCCGCAACTTCGCGGAACTTCTTGAAGTCAAGTGTACGAGGGTAGGCAGACGCGCCGGCCACGATCATCTTGGGTTTGGTTGCCAGTGCCTGTTTCATCAACTGGTCGTAATCAATTTGCTCCGTGGTCTTGTCAACCTCGTACGCCTCGACATGATAAAACATGCCGGAGAAATTGAGCGGGTGCCCGTGCGTCAGATGCCCGCCATGCGACAGACTCAAACCGAGAATCGTATCCCCCGGTTTTAGTACCGTAAAGTAGACGGCCATATTTGCCTGCGAACCGGAATGCGGCTGGACATTCGCATGTTCAGCGCCGAACAATTCTTTGGCACGTTTGCGCGCCAGACTTTCGGCAATATCCACAAACTCGCAACCGCCGTAATAGCGTTTCTTGGGATAACCCTCGGCATACTTGTTGGTCATCACGCCGCCGGCCGCTTCCATCACCGCCTCGGACACAAAATTCTCGGAGGCAATCAGCTCCAACTTCATGTTCTGCCGATTGGTTTCACCCTGAAGGGCATAATATATTTCGGGATCAAATTGCTTCAAGTACGACATTATCTACTCCTCTGTAATAGCCCCGTGCACATGAATATATACAGAAATCACCGTGCAAAGAGAAACTCTTTTTTGCGCTTGCGGCTTCTACTAACCTTGCGTACCCTGTTCAAAAGCGCGATGGAGATTTGCTGGCATGGCCGCTACTAAGAATTCGACCGAGGAAAAGACACAGGGTGTTCCCAAAGAGACACCGCAGCGTAACACATTTCCGATTCTCACTGAGTATTTGGCGAAAGCGATTGGCGCCGAAAGTGCGTCCTCGTTCGTAAAGAATCTCATCGGCCAGGGATACTTCGACCTTCCGCTGTTGGATCAGTATCGATTGCTTGCGAACATGCTGGCGGCTCTTCCTGCCGCCGAGAAAGTGCAGGACACGTTTTTCAAATCGGAGGTCGACAAGCTCCAGTCGCTGGCCGTGTCAATGCAGTTCAACCTCCACTCCGATAAACTCGATGACATGATAAAGTTCCTCTACCGTTCCGGCGCTCTGCCGGGAACCTGGACGCGCGAGACCAGCCAGGGCACCCTCAAGGATATTATTCACAAGCACGGCCTCGAAAAAGTACTGCCGAAAGTCGGCCGTTGGGCTAACAACAACGATCCCGCCGTGCGCCGCATGCTGATCGAAGCGCTACGTCCGCGCGGTGTTTGGTGCAAGCAACTCGATGCTCTCAAACGCGACCCGTCGATCCTCAGGCCGATTCTGGAGCAAGTTTTGGACGACCCGTCGGACTACGTCCGCAATGCCGCCGCCAACAATCTCAACGATATTTCCAAAGACAATCCCGAACTGCTCTGCCGCTGGGCGAAACAATGGCTGAAGGGTAAGCTGTCGCCGGAACGGGAATGGGTCGTTCAGCGTGGATTGCGCTCGCTGGTCAAGAACGGTGATCCGGTCGCGTTAGCGCTGCTGAAGTTTGATGGCACCGATAGACTCAAAGTCGACTGGCAGAAGGGTACGCACGAAACAGTCAGCATAAACGATGCAATCACCTTCAACATTGCCGTGACCAACCGCGACACCAAGCCGATCAGGGCGCGTCTGCAGGTGAAGATGATCGGTCCCGGCAAGGGCGACAAGCGCCGGATCAGCAAGTACTTGTTGGGAACCGTGTCGCTGGCGAAAGGGGAGTCGAAGGTGTTGACCAAGTCAGTTCGTTTTGCCCATCGCAATTCGGTTCGCAAAGTCCCCGGAAGTTATGACCTGCAACTTTCCTGCAACGGCCGAGACATCGATAAGCGGTCGTTTGATTACAACGGCGAGGATTTGTAGCCACCTCTATGCAGCTTTCAGATATTGACCTTCAAACTATCCGCCGCCCCCTTCATCACCTCATTGTAGAATTCGTAGAGCTTCTGCGGCTCTGCCAATAGTTGGATCACCTTGCCCTTGCCACTACCGTCACCGTTAATCCTGGTAATCATCCACCAGCCCAGTGAGTGCTCCAGATCGGGACGGTCGAGGATATGCTCCTGCACGAGTCGGTCCAGATCAGCTTCCGCGTGCTGCCTGCCCAGGTAGCTTCTCAATACTTTCTTTGGTGTGGCTTGGTAAGAATCAGACCACCATTGATACACTTCGTTTTCGTTCTCTTTCCTCGCCTTCAAGTCCGCCAGTCGCTGATTCAACTCAGCAATCCAGAAGGCAGCAGTAGCCGTGTCATTCCAAACTTCTTCCTTGAATCCCGTCGGAGGATAGCATTGCGCCGCCACACCTTCATGCACCAGCCCGATCACGATGCGATCTTCCATTTGCTCCTGCCATGTCGGGTAGGATGTCCGCGGCGGTCCGAATCGTTGTGTAGTGTATATGTGCTGCAATTCGTGTGCAAGTAGCCGTTCCAGGTAGTCAACGTTGATATCGGAGAGATTGGCAAATCGAGTTTCTCCCGGCTTGTTCACCAGTACGGATGTGAACAGATCCACACCGATTGATCCCCTGCGTGCGAAGCCACCTCCGTTGCCGTCATAGAGGAAATAGATGTCCGGAATAGTGTAATCGCCTTTTGGCACCCATTCCCTCGCCAGCGAATCACTCCGCTCCAGGCTGATTTTCGCCACCACTTCCTGCGCCCAACTTCTCACGACTTCCCGGTTCTGGCATAGTTCCTTCAGATTGTCGGCGATGCTCGCAGGGCTATCGGGGGCTCTGAATGGCAACGACAACAGTATCTTCTTATGTGTTGCCGGGCTCGTATTGGTGAATTGTATGTAGTAGAGCTCGTAAGTCGGCGACTCAAGCAGATCGTCGATCATCTTGTTGATCACCCGATCTTCGCCGTTTCTTTGGATCAGTTTCGATACAGAATCCTGTACACGATTCACGTCAACCGTCTTCGCCCACTCGATCAGCGACGTACGGGACGGATTCCTGCTCACAAGAGAGTCCAACACGTCGAGCAATTGGTTGACTCCCTCCAAGTGCATCTTGCTTTGCAGTGACATCTTAGAATTATCGCCCGGCTGCCCACAGGCATTCAGGAAGAAGACCGCAGCCAGCAGGACTGGCAATGTGAGCATGACAAAACTGAATCTTGACTTCATTCCCTGTCTCCTTGCTAGGGTTGAACCTCCCGCACCATTAGCGAACATAGTTCGACTATCGTTCTTCTGTATAGATTCACCTGTTGGACGTAAGCAACGAGAACTTTGTTTCAGAGCTGCCCACCCGTACTTGAGGCAGAAGATTAGCGTTTGCTCTTAGCTATATACTCCCGCACTACCGTCGTCTGAATCCCCCCGCGAGAATTGAACTTGCCTTCCAGCCGGGCTTTTCGTGGTTGAATCGCCGCCACAATATCATCCAGAATCTTGTTCACCGCGTTCTCGTGGAAGATTCCCTGATCGCGGTAGGCCATCAAGTATTCCTTGAAACTCTTCAGCTCAACACATTGCTTATCAGGCACATAAGTAAGCACAAGTTCCGCAAAGTCAGGCAGCCCCGTCTTGGGACAGACACAGGTAAACTCCGACGTCTCCATGCGAATTTCGTAGTCCCGGTCAGCATAAATATTCTTGAAGACTTCAATGGCCGGCGTCTTCCATTTCCGGATATGATCCTGTCTGCCTTCGTAGTCGGATTTCTTCATGGCCCCATTATATGGTTTTGGCCTTCACAATTCAACAGAAACTGCAAAGCCAATTGGCGTCTTCGGCTGAGAACTAATGTTGACACTGTCTTTGATGATCATATATTCGCAATCGAATGAACGTAGACGCTTCGCGCAAATCCGAACGAGCTGTTGTACTTCTCAGCGGCGGGATCGATTCGGCCACCACATTGGCTGTCGCCAAGCATGCTGGCTACCGGCTTTATGCCATCAGCTTTGACTACAAACAGCGCCATCGTGTCGAACTAAATGCCGCCCGTAAGGTCGCCGCCGCGGTCGGAGTCGAAAGGCATCTCATCTTCCCTATCGATCTGACCCCTATTGGTGGCTCGGCGCTTACCGCCAACATCAGGGTGCCAAAGAACCGGCCTGAATCGACGCGCGGCTCCACCATCCCCATCACTTATGTCCCGGCACGCAATACGATCTTTCTCTCTGTGGCGCTGGCCTGGGCCGAGGCCAACGATTCGGATACGATCTTCATCGGCGCGAATGCCGTTGACTACTCCGGCTACCCTGATTGCCGTCCCGAGTTCATCAGCGCCTTTCAAGAGATGGCAAACCTCGCCACCAAGGCCGGAATCGAAGGACGTCAAATCACCGTACAGGCGCCGCTGATCAGTCTCACCAAGGCCGAGATAATCAGGAAAGGTATCGAGCTGGGCTTGGATTATTCCCTGACCAGCAGTTGTTACGACCCGACCTGGGATGGCCTCGCCTGCGGCGGTTGCGATAGCTGCCTGATCCGCAGAAAGGGATTTGCCGAGGCCGGTATTCCTGATCCCACACGCTACGCCGCAACGTAAATCTGATATGACATACAAACCCAAGATCGCCCCCTGGCCGACTCAATTCGCAGGCCTCCTCCCTGTCACGGAAATGTTCTACTCAATTCAAGGCGAAGGCCGTTTTGCGGGCACACCAGCTGTCTTCATCCGCTTCATGTTCTGCAATCTCGGCTGCGCCTGGTGTGACACGCGCTTCACCTGGGAGGAAGGCAAGATCGAGTCCGGCGAGTTGTATACTCCCACCGCGATTGCAGAGAGTGCTGCCAGACTCCTTGCATCATCGGCAACCGCTCCAGAACACGTGCACGTTGTCCTCACCGGCGGCGAACCGATGCTTCATCAAGATCGCCTCCCCTTTGTCATTGCCGAATTGCGCAAACTTGGCTTCACGTTTTTCGAGATTGAGACCAACGGCATGTATGTCCCGAGTCCCGAAATGGCCGAATTGATATCCTGGTGGAACTGCTCTCCCAAACTGACCAACAACGGTCTCGACAGTGCGATCAACATCGTTCCCGATGCGCTGCGCGCAATCCTTGCTACCGGTCGCGCCGATTTCAAATTCGTGGTTCAGCAACGCAAGGACATTGACGAAATCGTTCGGGATTACGTTCCTCTGGTTGGAACAGACAATATCATTCTGATGCCTGAAGGAATCACGTCTCAAAGTCAGCTTGCGGTGATGCCCTGGCTCATGGAGGAATGCGCCCGGCATGGTTTCCGGTTTTCGCCACGGCTGCAAGTCCTTGCCTGGGGCAACCAGCGCGGCCGCTAGTGCATTATCAACAAACTGTTTTGTAACCGGCAACAAATCTATATCCTCACGCCATGTACAAGAGCATTGCCAAATATTACGATCTGCTCGGCTGGCATGAATTCCACGATGTCGCCTGGCCACGTCTCAAACCGCTCTTGCAGAAACACCGCAGCAAATCCTATCTCGATTTGGCCTGTGGCACCGGCTCGCTGGCTTTCACAGTTTCGCGACTGGGCATAGAAGTCGTCGGCCTCGATAAGTCCCCCGACATGCTGAAGATGGCGCAGCAACGACTCCGGCTCTTCAAGGGAAGGGCCAAACCGCACTTCGTTAAGCGCGACATGACCAAATTCAATCTGCACCGCCAGTTCGATGCCGTCGGCTGTTTCTTTGATGCCGCGAATCACATTCTGACTGAGAAAGGTTTCGAGAATTTCATCGGTCACGCAGCCCGCCATCTCAAACCGGGCGGCTTTTTCATTTTCGACGTCAACACCGCCGTCGGTCTCCATCGCTGGGACGCCGTTCTTTTTAGTGAGCGCGGCAAACATGCCGTCTTGATGAAGGGCTCCTACGATCGCCACACCCGTCTTGCCTCGGTGACGATCAACGGCTTTGTGGAATTGGCCGGCGGAAAACGAGATCGCTTCAAAGAAACTTTCTACGAGAAATGCTATCCGCACCAATATGTCATGTCCAGTCTGAAGCGTGCCGGCTTCCGCGATATCGAAGCGGCGCCTGCCAGAGAAGGGCAATCCTTGAGAAACACTGGGCGTGTTTTCTACACCGCCTACAAACGACAATTACCCGACAAATCTCGATTATAGGTGAACTATGAAACTAACCGACAAAGATCTCGCCCAAATTGCGCTGGCTGCTGCCGAACATTCGCACTCACCCTATTCGCACTTCCGTGTCGGCGCCGCACTGATCGCCAATGATGAAGTCTTTACCGGAACGAATATCGAAAATCGCTCGTATGGCGTTACCGTCTGCGCGGAAAGAGTCGCTGTGTTTACCGCAGTTGCCGAGGGCAAGACATCATTTACCCGGCTGGCCGTGGCCTCGCCAAATGGAGATCACATCACTCCCTGCGGGGCGTGCCGTCAGGTCTTGTCGGAATTCTGTACGGATCTTAAGATTCTACTGGTCAACAACAAGGGTGAAATCAGCAAGACGACACTCAAGAAACTCTACCCCAAACCGTTCGCTCCAAAAAAGTGATGTCTGCCGGACTTTGAAATCGTAATTTAGGAAGCGGGGCCGGAAGGAGTATGTTTGTGCCTGATGACAAAGACCGGGAGAAATCCCACTCCCGGATGAGGGGGGATATTGATCTTGCCAGTTACTTTGACGCTGCACTATTAAAGACCGAAACGACCACTGAGAATGTCGAGAAGCTCTGCGAGGAAGCCGTACGCTACCACTACAAAGCAGTCTTTGTCAACCCGGCGTATGTCAAGTACAGCCGTCACTTTCTCGACGGCACGGATGTGAAGCTAGGCAGCGTTGCCGGATTCCCTCTCGGCGCGACCACCACCGAGGTCAAAATATACGAGGCGCAGGAGAATGAAAATCATGGCGCCGATGAGATCGACATGGTAGCCAATGTGGGCGCCATCAAGTCGGGCGACTACGGCCTGGTCGAGCGCGATATCGCCGGTGTTCGCAAGGCGCTATCCCACAACACCACGATGAAAGTTATATTGGAATGTTCGCTTTTGACCCGTGACGAAAAGATCAAGGCCGCCAATCTTTGCGTCGATTGCGGCGCCGACTTCGTGAAAACCTCGACCGGCATGTTCGGTCAGGCCACTATCGCCGACGTCATGCTTCTATTCGAGACTGTCGGCCGCAAAATCGGCGTCAAGGCCTCCGGCGGCATTCGCAGTCTCCAACAAACACTCGCCTTTATCGAGGCAGGCGCCTCCCGTATTGGCACATCCTCAGGGGCACAAATCATAGAGGAACTACTGAATCGAAAATGAAGAGTACTTATGAACTTATCGCCACCAAACGTGATGGGGGGAACCTGACCGACGAGGAAATCACTTCACTCGTCAAGCAATACACCGGGGGCAAGATCTCCGATTACCAAATGTCTGCATTCCTGATGGCGGCCTTTATCCGAGGGCTGTCAGACGCTGAAACCTCTGCCCTAACCGGCGCCATGCTTCATTCCGGCGAGACTATCAGTGTTCCGGGCCTTGATCGACCGCTGTTGGATAAGCATTCCACCGGCGGCGTCGGCGACAAACTATCTCTTACGATCGGGCCTCTCCTCGCGAATTGCGGTGTTGCTGTCGGCATGTTTTCCGGTCGAGGTCTCGGACACACCGGCGGCACGCTCGACAAACTGGAATCCATTCCCGGAATGAGGGTATTCCATTCCCGTGCCGAATTCACTCGATTACTCAAGAAACACCATTTCGCTGTCACCGGCCAGACCGACAAAATCGCTCCTGCCGACAAGAAGATCTATGCCCTCCGCGACGCCACCGGCACGGTCGAGTCGATACCTTTGATTGTCGCGAGCATCATGTCGAAAAAGCTCGCGCTCAAATCGAACGGCATCCTCTTTGACGTCAAAACCGGCTCGGGCGCTTTCATGAAGACACTGCCGCGGTCGCGCCAATTGGCCGAAGCGCTCCTGGCGGTGTCAAAACGAAATGGCCTTCCGGCACGCGCTGTGATCTCGAACATGAATCAGCCGACCGGTAACATGATCGGCAATTTCCTGGAAATCAAAGAGACCATCGATGTACTCCGTGGCGCGGGACCGGCCGACACTATCTCACTTACCTTGGATCTTGCATCCGAGATGCTCGCATTGGCTGGAATCGAAAAGGACGCCAAGGTTGGGAAAAGGAGTCTTCGTCAGGAACTGAAATCAGGCAGACCATACGAGACTTTCTGCCGTTATGTCTCAAGCTGCGGCGGAGCAACTGCGTCCCTGGAGACTGCTGACAAGTTACTTCAACGTGCCCACAAATCGGTTGTCAAATCGCCGACTGGTGGATACATTGCAGCCATGGCTACTGACCGGCTCGGCTTCCTGGCAGGACGTCTGGGAGCAGGCCGGCTGTCTCTGTCTGATCGGGTTGACCCGTTGGCAGGCATAGAGTTAGTGGCCAAGATTGGTGATGAGATCGCGGTGGGCGAACCTTTGGCCATTGGCTATTGCAGGCAGAAAGCCAGGTTGGCCGGATTCGAGCGCGACTTCATGGATTGTCTTACTTTCTCCGATCAGCCACCAAGGCCCGAACGACTGATTCTAAGACGATTGTGATATGGAACCGAAAACCAACAGGCCCTTTATCGGCGTCATGTTTAAGTGCTGCAAGGTCTACAGCCGCATCTATCTGAACAAACAGAAGACTGCCTTTGTCGGCTGGTGCCCTCGTTGTGCGGCGCCCATAAGAATAAAGATATCGCCGGATGGCATCGACGCGAGGTTTTTTGAAATAAGATGAAACGGCATCGCGCAAAAATAGTGATCGTACCGTTGGGAGATGTCGACTACTTCCAGATTAACAAGCTGTCGACCACTCTGTCCAGCCGTTTTGGTCATTCGGTCGACATTCTGCAGGGCATCAAGATTCCCAACGAGGCCTACGATCTGATCAAAGGCCAATACTTCTCGACTATGATTCTGCAAAAAATGGAGTTGCTCAAGGCAACCGAAAAAGAAAGAATCCTGGGCATCATCGAGGACGACATATACAACGCCCGCCATCATGTGCTGGTATCCGACGTCGACGCCGTCGGCGGCACTGCGCTCGTGTCGTTACATCACCTCAAACAGCAGTTCTACGGCCTTCCCGATGACGAGAAAATGATCTATGGGCGGCTGGTAAAGGAAGCTACTCGCGTGGTGGGAGCGCTTTTTTCCATTCCATTCTGCCGCAATCCCAAATGCGTGATGTTCAACTCCGACGACATGTTTGACATCGACCAGAAATCGGAAAAATTCTGCGACATCTGCCGCCGAACCTACATGAAGGTAATGTAACGTGCTGACCGTTTCGCAGGTGCTCGATCAGCTTCGCAATGACGACAGCTTCCTGCGCAACGTCACCGAGTGGCATGTCGATCCGCCGAAACCTGCTGTCTACGTTGATTTCCCTGCGACTGTCCCATCGTTGTTGCGCGAATCGCTGAATAAGCGCGGCATTCACAAACTCTATTCGCATCAGGCCGAAGTGTTCAATGCCGTCCAGCGCGGCGAAAACGTTACGGTCGTAACTCCGACCGCGTCGGGCAAGACTCTCTGTTACAACCTTCCAGTGCTGGCAAGAACAATTGCCGAGCCGGAAACGCGCGCGCTCTACCTCTTCCCTACCAAGGCGCTATCGCAGGATCAGATGCACGAGCTGCACGGCGTCATTGAAGATCTCAAGCTGGACATCAATACTTTCACTTTCGACGGCGACACGCCCGCCGAAGTACGGCGCAAGATTCGCAAGGCCGGACACATCGTCGTAACCAATCCCGACATGCTGCATGCGGGGATACTTCCTCACCACACTAAATGGATCAAGCTGTTCGAGAATTTGAAGTTCATCGTCATCGATGAGGTCCACACCTATCGCGGCGTATTTGGCTCTCATCTTGCCAACGTCATCCGGCGTCTTGACCGCATTTGCCGATTCTATGGCTCGACACCGCAATTCATCTGCTGTTCTGCAACGATCCGTAATCCCAGCGAACTCGCCGAACAGGTCACCGGCCGACCCATGACGCTCGTCGACAAGAACGGCGCTCCTTCCGGCGAGAAACACTTCATCTTCTACAATCCGCCGGTGATCAATCAACAGCTTGGCATTCGCAAATCCTCGCTCAAAGAAGCCGGGCGCATCGCGCAGCGATTCATCGGCAACAAGATTCAAACCATTGTCTTCGCCCCCTATCGGCTGATGGTTGAAATCCTTCTCACTTATCTCAAGCGCGACTGCAAAGACGCACGCGTGGAGGGCTATCGCGGCGGCTACCTGCCGACCGAGCGGCGCGCTATCGAGCAGGGGCTAAAGTCCGGGGCGGTCACGGCAGTCGTGGCCACTAACGCCCTGGAATTGGGAATCGATATCGGTTCTCTTGACGTCTCGATCATCACGGGCTATCCCGGAACCGTGGCTTCGACACGGCAGCAAGCCGGACGCGCCGGCCGTAAAGGCGGCATCAGCGTTTCGATTATGGTCGCCTCCAGTTCGGCGATTAATCAGTATATCGTCAACAATCCGGACTACTTCTTCGGTTCCCCTGCCGAAATGGGCATTATCGATCCGAGCAATTTCGTGATTCTGACCTCGCACCTGAAATGCGCAGCGTTTGAACTGCCATTTCAGAAAGGCGAGAAATTCGGCGTCGAAACCACCGACGAGATTTTGGAGTACTTGCAATCCAAGGGAATTCTCCGTTTTTCCGGTGATCGCTGGCACTGGTCTTCTGAAATTTATCCGGCGACAGAGGTTTCGTTACGGTCTGCCTCACCTGAGAACTTTGTGATCCTGAACACCTCCGACAATAATCGCGTCATCGGCGAGGTTGACTATTTCGCCGCGCCCATGCTGATTCATCCGGAAGCGATCTATATTCACCTCGGCGATCAATATCAGGTCATGAAACTCGACTGGGAGGGCAAGAAGGCCTATGTCAAGGAAGACAAGGTCGATTACTACACCGACGCCGAAACCAAGGCCGACCTGAAAGTTCTCGAGACCATTCAGGACGAAGGTCCGTTGAACTGGGGCGAGGTCTCGATCACCAACGTCACCGTGCTCTTCAAGAAAATCAAGTTCGACACGCACGAAAACGTGGGTTCTGGCAAACTCTCGCTGCCGGAAATCGAGATGCATACGACGGCGTTCTGGTACCAATTCACAGAGGACATCGGCGAACAACTCGGCTTCGGACATGAAAATCTGGGCGCCTCGCTACGCGGTTTGGCAAACGTCTTGGGCATAGTTGCTCCCCTCTGGTTGATGTGCGATCCGCGCGACATCAGGTCGATCTCGCAGGTGAAGTCTTCATTCACCGAGCAGCCGACAATCTACATTTACGAAAGCGCCCCCGGTGGTGTCGGCTATGCCAACAAGCTGTTTCGTATCGCTCCTGAAGTCTTCCGCGCCGCCGGACACCTGATTAAAGAATGCTCCTGCAAGTCCGGTTGCCCCGCCTGTGTCGGCCCCGAAATTGAGGTCGGCCCCGACGGCAAGAAGAACGTGTTGAAGCTGCTGGAGCACGCGCTGCAAGAATTGACACTGCAAACTGCTTAGTCTCAAGACGCGAATTCTGCGAAAAGATCACCCTTATTTTCTGATACTTCAAGTTGTTGCACACCGGATTTGACGAGTCTAGATTGGTTCGTCATGAGGAGGACATTATGAGGAAAACTACGTTATTGATTCTGGCGCTCATCATTGCGTCTTGCGCCTCAGCTTCCGCCATCACCAAAGTCGCCAAGACCGACCACACCGGTTTCTATATCGGTTTCG
This sequence comes from uncultured bacterium, assembly GCA_963726455.1. Taxonomy (GTDB): domain Bacteria; phylum Zixibacteria; class MSB-5A5; order CAIYYT01; family CAIYYT01; genus CAIYYT01. The sequence continues at coordinate 234,490 of CAVSCK010000004.1, read as the reverse complement.
GTCTTGGCTATGGCAATCTTGGCCTCAACTTCGACAACTCCAATCTTTCGACTGACCGGCAGGGTTCCGGCGCCGGCGTATTCTTTATCGGCGGTGCGCTCCGGCGTGACCTGCTGCTCGGGCTTGATGCCAACGTCTGGACGAAGCAACAGGACAACGTCACGAGTTCAATCTCTACTACCGTCGCCTGCCTGACTTACTATCCATCGCCCAAATTCTTCATCAAGGGCGGAATCGGATTCGCCAGTGCCGACGTCGAGGTTGGCGGGTTCTTCTACAACCAGAAGTATTCCGAGACCGGATTTGGCGCAATGCTGGGCGCCGGCATGGAATTTCGCCTGATGCGCAAGTTCGCGTTGGTGCCTTCGGCTCAATGGTCATTTCAGAATTTCGACCACTTTCAGTCGAACGTGTTTTCGATGACTTTCAACATCGGCTGGTTCTGGTAGGTCGATCATAGCTTCGATTGCGGGCCATCAGAGACCACACAAATTAAAACGCCCCGCGGGCTTTCCCACGGGGCGTCTTGGTTTTAATTAAGTCTCGCTAAGACTTCCTGCCTTTACTCAAACAATCACCAATTACTTGAGCAGCAGCATCTTCTTCGTATCGGTGAAATCACCGGCGCGAAGCTTGTAGAAGTACACGCCCGAGGCTACGGTTGTACCGGAGGCATCAGTACCGTCCCAGGTAACGGTCTGCATGCCGGCGCGCATAAAGTCATTGACCAAAGTCGTGACATGCTGTCCGAGTACGTTGTAAACGGACAGATTGACCTGCGCGTCCTTGGGCAGCGCAAACTGAATCTGCGTGCTGGGGTTGAACGGGTTGGGTACGTTCTGCGACAGATCGAAGTCCGTCGGAAGATTGGCGCCCGGAGCCCGTGATTCAAGAGCGATACTGCCGCCCTGGAAATCCGGGTTCAGAGTCTGCACGTGCGGAACGTCATTGGCCCACTCGTTATAAACGTACATCAGTTCGTGTTTCGGCGCTGCATTCGTGAATGGCGTAATCTCAACCGACTTGAGATTTTGGTCATTCAGCGTGAAATGCAGTACGGCAATGGTGTTGTCACCATTGGCCGCCGGCTTCAGGTTGGCTTCCGGTTTAAGGGAATACACCATGCCGATCAATCCGATCACTACCTGATTCTTCTCGTTGTCGATCTTGGCGATCTTCTCGTCAAAACCAGCCACGGCGGTACCTTCGAAAGTCACCTTATCAAGAGTAACACCCTTGGAGAACGTAAGCGGGATATCCATCGCCGCTAGATCCTCATCATGAATCACTTGGAGAGGCACCGTAAACTCGGTGGGGGAGCTAAACTCCGCCTTGCCTACTCTGAAAACGTCACGATTGCCGGCATCCTTCGCCATAACCATCGCGGGAACAACGAGCATAAGAAGTGCGAGAGCAAGAGCGATTGAACGCTTCATCCAAAATCACCCCCTCACAGGGCTAAGGTTAAAACAGACTGCTATGTTACCCATAAATTGAGAAAACAAAATGGTCAATTTAGCAAGTCACTCGCGGGTATTTCCCGGAAGGTCCTATGTTGTTTCTAACCAAAAAGATACGTTAAATAGATGGGTGGAGAGGGCACCCTGAACTCAGTATCAATCTACTCTTTGCCTCCTTCTTTGTCAAGTCCTATTTTCTACCCAAAACCAAGCGCCTTTTTGGCATCTTCCGACATGCGGTCCGGCGTCCAAGCCGGTTCCCAGACGATGTTTACGACGACATCGCTGTTGCCGTCCAACGCGCTCAGTCTGGCGTGGATTTCATCCTTGATCGTATACGCCATGCCACAACCCGGAGCCGTCACCGTAAAATCAACCTCCAACCGGTGATCCGCAATCCGAATGTCATACACCAGCCCAAGGTCAACAATATTAACCGGAATTTCCGGATCGTAACAGTCTTTCAATGTCTCGATTACAGTCTCGCGTGTCACCATCCAACCTCCTGATGTAGCATAAACCGGGTTTGCCTCAAATTCCCAAACGAGGCCATTTCTACAACCGGAAACCGCTTCGCTTGTTCCACTCATACTCAGTACGTGGTCAGCGAACAGAGACATAGCCAATTTTTACTCCCGCCTGATAAGATGGCATAAACCATAACTGCGCTTGCTGTATTCAATCCTTCTTACAAACTCGGGAATTCGATGTTCCCATAAAAGCCAAAATTTTATTCAAACGACAAGAATATCTTCAAACTCCGGGTTGCAGGTTTGAGCCGTGCCTGAGCTGGCAAACAATGACCTCCGAGTCCACGGGTCTAATGAGCGTCTGGCCCCTCGTTTCGCTAAGTTCGTCGATTTGACTTGTACGCTCGGATTGCGATCATCCCGGGAAAGAGCGTAACGGCTGCCAGTACCGAAGCAATCCGGATTCTGTGATTTCGCAGTCGCTATCTCCGTAACGAGGTAAGACTTCCCCAGCGACTTCCCAACCAAAGCATAAATCGCACGTACTTCTGCTGAGCACGCTCTGCGTGTTCCAATAAGATTTCGTTTCGGCGACGGGCTAGCGATCTGGTCCACTGTAACAAAACGCGACGTAAGTTGCACCGTCGCCGATACAGTGAATTTGGGTTCTTGGTGAACGAATTTCTAAATGCCCCTGGTATCGCTTGCGGAGACGAATTGCCAAGAACAATCGATACTCGCCAAGTGGCTGCGATCGGGCGTTGGTTGACCTGTTCAATACTCCCATATATTCTTCTACCGCTTTTGCCGCGAAAACCTCAGCGTGACAATGTCGACGTAATCGAGCACAATCGCCTCCTCCACCTTATCCAGCGGAAGCACTCGAAACGAAACCTTATTGGTCTCGAATCGCCGCATAAGTTGCTTTCACGGAGAATTCGCACATGACGAATCCCATGATACTTGTTCTTCCGCCCGCCCTTTGTATCCGGCGCTACACTGAGGGAAACATAACCGTGTCACGTGGCGATACAACGACATCTGGTTTTTCCGTGCCCTGGCTCAACCCGCTATAGTTGCACTCTTCCGCCCTCACGAATGGAGCGTCAAGTTTCAGTGCCCCTCGGTCCTCAACGTCGACCATAGTATCTTAGCCGACTCGACTCCATCGTTCACGATAAACAAGTATATCCATACCTCCTCGCAGAGCTTATAATCCGACTTAGCGTCTCAAACCACACGCGCAACTGCACCGGCTTCTCTGGATTCTATCGGCCGCGGCGTTGACAGCGCCCAGCGCCAGCAACCCACTAATGACTATTCGCCACATCTTTTATCACCTCGTCGTAAAGATACATCTTCTTGTGATGGCGGAGGACTTCTTTGAGGCAAAGGCGAGCATAGGTATTTTTTAGCACCGACGCATGCTCGCTCATCGTCTTTCTAAACACATTGTCACCTCCCGACCTAAGCAGTATCGAAAACGCCATCACGGTGGCAAATCCGTTGGGGCAATTGTCCAGGACTAAGGTCGCATCCAGCGGCAATTCCTCTGCGAACACTTTTTGGCTGGATTGTTCATCAAAGACAAGACGCCCGAAGAGAGCGCAGAAGGGCGATCCGGAATAAGCTCGAAATATCTCACGAGACCGCCGCAAGTTTCGGTCGCCATCCGCAGGTGCGTACCATTCTTTGGTGAATTTAGCAAGCATGACTTCTTCGTCCTTCGTCAGTGGAGTCACCTCGAAGGTGACCGGCCTCAACGGAAAGTCTTTAAGAAACGTTCCTGAGACTTGGTATAGTCCCGTCGGTATCGACATCGGATACGTTCGCCCATGTGCTTCCCTTCCATAGCCGTCAACAATGTTTATTGAAAAGACGGTAGTGTCACCCGGTGCCAAGTGGACGGGTTCGGCCTGAATCGGGTCTGACAGTCCCTCATACTCCAGAGCAGAGTCGCTGTCGTTTCGAACCACCAACTTGAGTTCGCGTCGAGTCGTTTCGTCAACGAAGGGCACAAGGGCCTGAGTCGCACCAGTATTTACAACATACAAGTGAAGATTAATGTCCGCACAAAAAGGGTACTGAGTCAGCGGAGTCTCCATCCAGACCTTGAGGTTCGGCCTTACTTGACCGTAAGTCGTGTCAGTCGTCAAAATAAGGGTACATAGGACTAGCCAAGAACAGAACAAGTAAATTTGCGGGAGCTTATACATTCCGCTGCCTACCCGAACCGTACGCCGAAATATTATCTGTAACACCTACAGCCGCCAATGGCCAAATATTCCCACCCAATTATTCGCGATTCCCTTTTCATCTCGCATAATCACGAGTCTCCTTACAAATATGACGCGCTCCGCCCCCCAACGTCAATACAAATCTTCTACTTTTTTTGCGATTATCACATCACAATTGTTGCTCCCGATGGCAATCCGGAAACCTTCCCTTCCCCGCTAATTGTAATTGCATATCAGCGACCGATTTTGAATATTGCCCGTAATGATGCTTCACCACAACCTGAAGAGCGCAATCTATGTCACAATCTGATTTCAAACCTTTTATTTCCCCCTTCGAGACCCAGCGCGAATTCACGTTCCGCGCGGTACTCATCGGCGCCGTACTCGGAATCGTATTCGCCGCGTCGTCGGTCTATCTCGCCCTCAAAGTCGGCATGACTGTCAGCGCCTCGATTCCCGTGGCCGTACTATCGATCACTCTCTTCCGCCTGTTCGGCCGCCCGACCATTCTCGAAAACAACATCGTGCAGACCACCGGTTCCGCCGGTGAATCGATCGCTTTCGGTGTTGCGACGACTATGCCGGTATTTCTGCTTGTTGGGAATGGAAATGAACTTCCTGCCGATTCTGGTGATGTCGCTACTTGGTGGTATGCTTGGCGTACTGATGATGATTCCTCTGCGGCAGGGCTTGATCGTCAAAGAGCATGGCAAACTGGCCTATCCCGAAGGCACCGCCTGCGCCGATGTATTGATCGTCGGCGAGAAAAGCGGCACAACCGCCAAGACCGTGTTCCTCGGTTTTGGTGTGGGTTTCATCTACAAATTTCTTAATACCGGCCTCAAGCTCTGGGCTGATACGCCGACCCGTATGCTCAACTTTTTCAAAGGCGCATCGGTATCGGCCGAAATTACGCCGGAGCTTCTGGGCGTCGGCTACATTATCGGGCCCAAAGTCTCCGCCAACATGCTGGCTGGAGGCATGCTTTCGTATCTGATATTGATACCCGCGATCAAAATCTTCGGCGAGGGCGTCGACAAGATCATGTTCCCGGCAACACAACTGATAAGTACCATGCAGCCCGATGACGTTCGCAATGCCTACGTCCTTTACATTGGAGCCGGCGCAGTAGCAACCGGCGGCATTATCAGTCTGATCAAATCCTTCCCGACCATCATCTCGGCTTTCCGGCGCGGTTTCAGCACCTTCCTCGCTTCACGAAAGGCAGGCGCCTCGCAGGAGAAACCGTTGCGCACCGAACATGATTTGCCGTTGTCGGTAGTGGTTTTCGGTTCGATCGGACTGGTGATTGCCATCTGGGCGGCGCCGATTCTGCACATCAACGCCATCTCCGCTGTGCTGATTGTCCTGTTCGGATTTTTCTTCGTGACGGTATCGAGTCGCATTACCGGCGAAATCGGGTCATCATCCAATCCGATATCGGGAATGACCGTAGCAACATTGCTTATCACATGTTTGTTGTTCCTGGCTGTTGGTTGGACTGGAGTCTCCTACCGTGCGATGGCGCTCTGTACTGCCGCGATTGTTTGTATTGCGGCATCCAACGGCGGCACAATCAGCCAGGACCTCAAGACCGGCTTCCTCGTCGGCGCCACACCAAAATACCAACAGCTTTCAATCATGGTTGGCGTCATTTCCAGTGCACTAGTCATTGGTGCTATCGTCATTCTCTTGAACGACGCTTATACTACTGTCGTGCCGGCATCATATTCTGATTACGTAGCCACAATGCCGGAAGACTCTCCCCATCAGAAGGGGCCGGACGGCAAGGAATATCGTGTAGATTACGTCACCGAGCAAACCGGCAATGTTCTCGTCGGGAAGTATCTCGTAGACGATTCCAATCATATCAAGTATCTGGTTGACCCGGGCATAGCCGGTGTGGTGTCTAAAGTTGACGGCAAACCGGTCGAGAAATTCGATGCCCCCAAGGCGCGACTGTTTAGCATGATTATCGACGGCATTCTCACGCAGAAGCTTCCGTGGGGACTCGTGCTAATCGGAGTGTTTCTGGCGCTCGTTATGGAACTTGTAGGAGTATCATCCTTGCCATTTGCGGTCGGGCTCTATCTGCCGATATCAGCGTCGATGCCGATCATGGCGGGTGGCGTCGTACGGGCGCTGGTCGACAAAAGGCGCAAGACGTCCGGATCAGAGGCCGAGTTTTCGCCCGGCGTACTTATGTCTTCCGGCTACATAGCTGGCGGAGCACTTATGGGCGTTCTGCTCGCTTTCCTTACTCTTTCGTCCAACCTGAGCGGCAAGCACTGGGATACAGCGATAGACATTTCCGGATCAATGGGGCTGCTCGCGACGGCGGATTGGTGGGCGCTGATCTTCTTTGTCGTGATCGGGTTTGCCCTCTATCGCGTCGGTATCGCCAGCAAGAGTAACGGCAAAGCATAACAGCGCGATTTTTTCGCACAGTTCATTGCAACCATTGAGTAGGTCGGAACCTTCACGGTTTCGACCTTTCTATTTGATGGTCCGGGCGGGGATCAATACTTCTTCCGCCTCTCGATCACATAGTTCGAGCCGGAAAGACTCTTGATGTAGGACTTCAAGTCGGCGAGCATGTGGGACATCTCGCCCAGATGATTGAATGACCCGTTGGCGATCAGCACCGCAATCGAAATCGTCAGCAGACCATATACTTCCGTCTCGCCGCGTCGGTTGGTAGTCACTATCTGACCGCGGTTGCGGTCGTCCTCTTCATAACGCGCCGGGATTATCCGGTCGAACGTCTTGATGATGTTCGAGCAGACCGGATCGACATCTCCCGAGGGCAGCAGGAACAGAAAGTCATCACCGCCAATGTGACCGACAAAACTCCCCGGCGATAGATCCGAAACAATATCACGGATGATGTGCGCCACCAGCCGAATCGTGCGGTCGCCGTAGAAATAACCCCGATAGTCGTTATAGGCCTTGAAATTGTCGATGTCCAGGTAGCAAACCGCAAACTCTTCGTGATTTTCCAGCCGTTGTTTGATCTCCTGCTCTATCAGAATCGGCCCCGGCAACTCGGAGGTCGGGTTCACGCCGATATCACGTTTGGAGTTTTCATGGATCATCTTGATTCGCAACTGAAACAGCTCGCCGTCCCAAGCACCCCACAGGTAGTCATCAGCACCCGCTTGCATACCGACCTTGATTTCGTCGCGCGTCGGATTCTTGTGATAGATCACCGTCGGCAGCGTTGAAAGTGCCATATGCGTGTTGATCGCCCGCACGAACTCGATGGCTTTTGGCAGGCCGGAATTCAGGTAGAGAAGAATGAAGTCGATCTTGTGGCGCAGGGAGATTTTGAACAGGTCTTCCAACTCGCGGAAGTTGAAGATCAGCATTTCCTGCCATCCCGGAACCCCCATCAGTAGTTGCGTCGCTTCGCCGACCTCGTCATACAGGGCAACGCTGTTCGCTGCGCGCTTTATCTGTTTGGGGAGAGGAAATGTATTCAGGAAATTCTGTTTACTTGTGACGACCTCCACTGATTTTCCTCTCGCGCGGATGGTACTCTTTATGCACAGACTTCAGGTACGAACGATCCAATTGGGTGTAGATCTGCGTAGTACTAATATCGGCATGTCCGAGCATTTCCTGCACAGCGCGCAGAGAGGCCCCCCCCTCAATCAAATGGCTGGCGAAACTATGGCGAAACGTATGCGGCGTAACGGCTTTCGTGATCCCGGCGGCCGCCACCCGCTTGTGTATCAAATTGAAAAGCCCCATGCTGGAAAACGACCGCCCGAAGCGATTTAGAAACAGTGCATCCTGCGATTTCTCTCCCGCCAATTTGGGCCGTTCTTCCTCCATGTATCGCTGGGTGCACGCAATCGCTTCCTCGCCGATCGGTACGATGCGTTCCTTGCCGCCTTTACCCATGATTCTGAGGTGGCCGATTTCCAGATACAGATTGGAGCACTTGAGGTTTATCAATTCCGACAGTCTCAATCCCGAACCATACAGCACCTCGATGATCGCGCGATCGCGCAGGCCGTTCCGTTCGTCAAGATTGATCTTGCCAAGAATCCTCTCGATCTCTTTCACCGTCAGAACTACCGGCAAATTTCGGTAGAGTCGTGGCGACTGAATATGCGCCGCCGGGTTGCCCGAGATAATCCGCTCCCTGATCAGGAACCGAAAGAAACTCCGCAGCGATGACATCCTTCTCGCAATCGATGTTGGCGCCAGACCAAGCTGACTTTGGGTCGCGACATAATCGACAACTGCCGAACGCGTCACTTCACCCCATGACTTGAACCCCAGATGCTTTATGAACTGCGCCAACTGCTCGGTGTCGTGGCGATACGCGATTATGCTTTTCTCCCTGAGATTCTTTTCCAGCGCAAGGAAGTTGAGGAACAGCCCGACTTCTTCCAGCATCCTAGAAGTCCTCCCACATCAATTGATACAGCGCCACCGGATCAAGGCCGTCTTCCAGCGCCATTGCCAAGGTCGCCGCCGCAACTGATTTGGACCCGGCCTTGAGCAAGGCGCTTGCCGCCGAGTTGATTGTTGCGCCGGACGTTGTCACATCATCTATCAGCAAGACCGCCTTGTCTTTGAGAACGAAATCCTCCGCCGTCGAGTAAATTCCCTGCACGTTCCGAAAACGTTCTTCAAGATTCAGACCGATCTGATCGCGATTCTTCTCCGCCTGCACCAGTTGCCCCGATTCGTACGCAAGCTCCAATTCTGTCGCGACGATCCGAGCGATAATTTCCGATTGATTGAACCCCCGTTTCGATTCCTTTCCTTCATGGATCGGCACTGCGCAGACCGCGTCAATGGCCTTGAGGTGTGGAAACTCCCTGAGTCTGTCCGCCAGCATCTTCGCCAGATACTTTCCCAAATCCGGTTTTGGAGTGTACTTGAACGCTTTGATCAGGTGCGAATAATGTTCGTCATACATCCCCAGCGAATACAGCCACTTGAGCGCGACCAGCCGCCGGCATTTGTGACATGAGCGATTTGGATCAGGAACCGGCGCCCGACACACCGGGCAGACCGGCGACGGCAATTCCTGCATCAACTTGCGGCAGGCATCGCACAGCCAGATATTTTCGTCGACGGCGACGAACCCTTTCTTACAGATTTGACATTGGGGAGGATAGACAAAATCAAGCAGATCGGATAGCAGTGACCTGAGCGTGATTTCCGTCGAGTCGGACAAAACGTTACAGCTTGCTTAACTGTTCGCGAACCATTTTCACCTGCTGTGAGTCGGTACCCACCGCCAGATACTTCGTCCACCAGCTTCGCGCTCCGGCAGTATCGCCGATCGTCATCGCCACTATGCCCAGGTTGAACAGGGCAATCTGGTGTCTGGGATTCTGCTTTAGAGCCCGCTGAAACTGAAACGCGGCTTTCTCATTCTCACCGATAGCATGATAGCAGGCGCCGAGATCGACCATCACGTCTGGCTGCAAAGTGTCAAGCATTAGTGCCTGCTCGTATTGTGCGATGGCTTTGTCCCATACTTGGTGATCCATGTAATCGTTGCCGGCCTGAACCAAATCCTGCAGCATTGGTTTGCCTGCCATAGTCTCCGGCTTCGCAGCTTCCGGCTTTCCTCCGTGCATCATCGATGACACTGCCGCGTAGACAACCGCCGTCAATATGACCGCGACTGCAATTATGACGATCTCCCTCACGGGATTCTTTCCGGACTTCGCGACCGGCTTGACAGATTTCTTCTTCTTCTCGTAACTGAAGCCGCAACTCGGACAAAACAGATGTTGCGGTTGGCGCGGCGCTCCGCACTTGGGACATTGTTGTTCGGTCATGTTAGTCAACTTTCCTCTGACGGTTCGCTATCGCCACCAAAAGCGCGATCGATCTTGATCACGCCCTTGATCTTCTTGCGGATATTTTCAATCACGCGGTTCAGGTGCGAGATGTTTTTTATCTCCACGACAAAATGCGCCACCGAAGCCGCTTCGCCCGATTTCAGTTCCGCGCCGCGTACTTCAGCGTCGGTGTTCGAAATCACTTCCGTGATATCATATAGAATATTCTTGCGATATTCCACTACAACTGCCAGCCGCACCAAAAATCCCTGTCCCGGACCGACGTCCCAGGATACCTCGACTCGCCGCTCCGGCTCCTGCGCAGCGATAAAAGCGTTGACACAATCCTGTCGATGAATTGTCAGCCCGCGCCCGCGCGTGATAAATCCAACTATCTTTTCTCCCGGCACCGGCTGGCAACACCGCGCAAAACGAAACATCATATTGGTCAGTCCTTCAACCTTGATCCCCTTTCCGCCGCGCGCGCGATCCACGAATTTCTGGATAATCGACTTTTCCTCCGGCCCCTCTGATTCGGGAGGATATAGTTTCGTCATGATCGTGTTGATCGCCAGATTCCCAGCGCCCAGCGCCGCGAACATCTGATCGATTGAGGTAAATGAAAGCGCCATCGCGGCATCCAATACCTGTTGATCGGAAGGACCCTTGGAAGTCCGTTTTTTCACCGTGCGCTCGAATATCTCCTTGCCCAGTGCCAACGCCTCGTCGAATCCCCGTTGCTTGAGATATTTCCTGATCTTCGAGCGCGCCGATGTCGTCTTGCAGATTTTCAGCCAGTCGTTGGACGGTTCGCAATGCGGTGAAGTCATCACCGCGACTTCATCTCCCGACCGCAACGGCGTATCGAACGGTACCAACCGACCGTTGATCTTGGTTCCGCTGCAATGGATTCCCACGTCACTGTGCACCGCGAACGCAAAATCGAGCGCGGTCGCCCCCTGTGGTAAATGCTTCAATTCTCCGTCGGGCGTGAAAATGTAAACTTCTTCCTGGAACAGGTCGATCTTGAGGTATTCCATAAACTCAGCGGGATTCGTCATATCTTTCTGCCAGTCGAGCACCTCGCGCAACCATGACAATTGCCTGTCTGATTCCTCCAGTGTATGCTTGCCCTCCTTGTACAGCCAGTGCGCCGCGATACCGAATTCGGCAACATAATGCATCGCCTGCGTCCGTATCTGTATCTCGATCATCCTGCCGTTCGGCCCCACCACCGTGGTATGCAGCGACTGATACATGTTTTGTTTTGGGGTAGCGATGTAGTCGTGGAATCTATCCGACACCGGCGTCCAGAGGTTGTGAATCACGCCGAGTGCATGGTAGCAGTCCTTGATCGACCGCGTAATTACGCGCATCGCTATGAGGTCGTAAATCTCTTCGAACGGTTTCCCACGCTTTAACATCTTGCGATATATCGAATCGAAATGCTTCGCCCGGCCGGTAACTTCCACTTCCAACCCATCTGCCTGAAGTGACTTGGTCAGGAACGCCGCAATCTCCTGGATATATTCCTCGCGCTGCGTCCGCGTCAGGTCGATCCGCTCCATCAAGTAGCGATAAACGTCCGGCTTGAGATATTTCAGCGACAGGTCTTCCAGTTCCCATTTGATCTTCGCCATACCAAACCGGTGCGCCAACGGTGCATAGATTTCCCGCGTCTCGGTGGCGATCTCCACCTGACGGTCTTTTTCGAGATATTCGAGCGTCCGCATGTTATGCAGCCGGTCGGCGAGTTTGATCATGATTACCCGAATGTCGCGCGACATCGAAATCAGCATCTTGCGGAAATAATCCGCCTGATCTTCTTCCTTGCTCTTGAACTTATAGACACCAAGCTTAGTGACACCGTCAACAAGCTGCGCAATCTCCGGAGAAAACTCTTTCGACAGATCGTCGATCTTCACCTGGCAATCCTCCACCACATCATGCAGCAACCCCGCGGCAACTGTGGCGCCGTCGAGATGCTGCTCCGCCAGAATGAATGCCACGTTCAGCGCATGTTCGACGTATGGTTCCCCCGATTTTCGCTTCTGCCCTTTATGAGCCCAATTGGAAAACTCGAATGCCTTGCGAACGACCGGTATCGCAATATTGGCGTTCATCGCTTCGATCTGGATGATGAATTCCGCCAGGTTCATCTCTCCCGGCGGCAAATGATATCGCGTCAGTTCGTCGTACACACGCGGATACACGTCTCGGCTCCGTTTCTTCCCGTTACTTTCTTAATCTAATATCGGCATGAAGTTTCGCCAAAATGAAAGTCAGCACCGTCTCGACTTTGATTGCGTCCATAACTTGTGTAGTGCCCTGCTTCTCCGACGCCGGATCCGGCACAAACAGCTTGCTGGCTCCCCCGCGAGGTCCCCAACGCACCGGCGACAGCGCTGACTCCGGCGGATAAATGCCCACCGCGAACGTACCCACAGCGGTCGCAATATGAATCGGTCCCGTGCTTGAGGTCACGACCATCGCCGCATTCTTAATCAAACCTTTCAGGTGTCGCAGCTCTGTCTCCCCAACCAGATTGACCACATTCTTGGGCAGAGATTCCAGCGGCTCCTTAAATAATTGCCTCTCAATCGCCGAACCAGTAACCACTACTTTTACGCCGGATTCGACCATCTGTCCAACTAACGACAGATAATTATCGATCCGCCAGTTCGGCGCCGATCCGCGCGAAAACGGATGCACTATCACGTACGTTTCGCCGGCCTCAATTCCTTTGCTTGCCAATATCTCACTTGCCGATGTCGTCTCTCCGTCCAGAACGCTCAGCTGCGGTTCGTGACGCGCGAGTCCCGGAAATACCGCCTCAGCCAGATCGTAATTCAGATCGAGTTCATGTTTGCCCGAATTCTTACGGTGTTGTTTGATGCGACGATTGAACATGAAGCTGTACAGGCGATAGGCACTTCCGACACGTTCTGAAATGCGCCCCTTGCGAGCCGCTACCGCCAGCGAGAATCGCGGATAGAAGAAGACGACCGTGTCAAACGCCGCCATTCTGAGCCAATGCCCCAGCTCCTTGACGTCGTAGTACGTCGCCGGCTCTCGACCGTGAATCGTCATGATTCCATCGACATATTCTTCTCCTGCCAGCAACTGCTCCGTGTAGTCCGACACCAACATCGTCACATGATGCTCGGGATACTTCTCCGCAATCGACCGCGCCACCGGCAGTGTCAATATCAGATCGCCAATTGCGTCCGTGCGGCTCAACAATATCCTGCTCATTGCTGTTGCCGCTCCCAGAGTTTTGCGTACTTGCAGAGCACGTGAAATGATGACAGCAACGCCAGCAGCAACCCCTGAATGCCGTCACGAAAACCGGCTTTGAGGAAATACATCTTGATAAACGTCGCCGGCGGCTTGACTATCACACTGCTTACCCGGAATTGTTTATTGTCACCCTTTAGCATGTCCGCCGAGAGCGATGTGTAGCGATTCAGCTTGTCCAAATAGTGTTCGATCGTCGGATCGGTGTAATGCAAAATGTGCCCGTCCAGCGTGCCGATTTTGCCGTCGACGATAGCTTTCTCGTGCACCCAGTCACTCGAAAAATGCCCTTTCTCGCGGCGGAACAAACGAACGATGTAATCAGGATACCAGCCCGAATGCAGGATCCATCTGCCCAGGAACTGCGACTTGCGACTGATCCGGTATCCATCGCACTCTCCGTTCTTCAAAGCGACCGCAATCGCATCGGCCAGCGTGCCCTCGATCTCTTCATCGCCATCGACCGAAAGCACCCACTCCGATGTTGCCGCATTCAACGCCGCCTGTTTGGCCGCGCCGAAACCGGCAAACTCGGAGCGGATAATCTTGCAGCCGTATGACTTCGCAATTTCCAGAGTCGCATCCGTCGATCCGGAATCGTTGATGACGATTTCGTCGGCGAATTTGACTGACTCCAGCAGCCGGCGCAGGTTCTTTTCTTCGTTGTTGGTTATGACAATGACCGAGAGCGTAGCCATCTACACTCCCACGCGTGCGGGCGAAATCTCGAATTGCTCGTGCAGGACTCGTTCCGTTGCGGCCGCTAGTTGCTCCACAGTGATTCCATCGACGGCCTTCGGATCAGGGGACCTGACCGCCCAGACGCGTTCGCCAAACGGACGCCAGCGTGAGAAATTGGCCTCGTCTCCCGAATACAGTGCGATCAACGGCACATCCATTTCCGCCGCGATATGGCAGATCGAGGTATCAACCGATATGACCAAATCCATGTGTGGCAGCAGCGCTATAATGTCAATTATCGAGAGGCCGTCCGGAATCAGCGAAACATTTTCATTCCCCGCAGCCGCGGCATTGCGCGCCAACTTGATATCCTCCGGCGCGTACGATATTACGAACTTGACTTCCGGATACGTCCGCGATACCAAACCGGCAAAGCGAATGAATTTTTCGTCCGCCCATGTCCGATCAAGTTTGCCTGCCGACGCATTCAGGAACACGCAAGTGCTGTACCGTCCATCTCTGATTGCCTCTGCGATCTTCTTGCCTTTATGTAGTTCTGCCGCACTCAACTTTACCCCGCCATGCAACACACCATCATCGAGCGGAATCCCCATCGGCGCCAAAGTAGCTCTGAAAATCTCCGTGATATGCAGCTTCAGTTCGTCATTGCGCCATACTTGCGAGAAGTAATCATAGTAGCGCGCGAACGCCTCTTTGTCGACACCGATACGATAACTTCCCGGCGCTGCCGCCATCGCCAGAATCAACGATGTCACCGACGCGCCTTTCATCAGGTCAATCACAATATCGTATTTCTGCGTCCGCAGCGTCTTGAACGTGTTCCACAACCCGCGCACGCTCTTTTCATGAATATGAACGTAACTTACGCTCGGGTCATTTTCCACGATCTTCGCGTTTGCCCTCGAAGCCAACACGCCGATTTCAATTGCAGGATAGAAGTGCTTTAACGTATGAAACGCCGATAGGGTCAGCACCATGTCACCGATTTTGTCGTGCCGCAAGAACAGCACCCGGCGAATTGCCCGCATGTCGATTCCTGGTTGCTTGCGCATGCTCCCCTTGCGGAAGGCACACAAGAACAACCAGATCGCCAGCCACTTGAGCTGAAACTCAAACTCCTTCAGGGTTCGTTCCAGCCGCGGCGCTTTCCGTTCCAGCCGTGACAGCATTATTCCTTTCAAATTGCAGATCGTATAATCGTCGGTAGACCCCGTTGAGCCGCAACAATTCCTCATGCCGCCCGCGCTCAACGATCTGCCCCGCCTTCAATACCAGAATCTGATCGGCGCGCAAAATCGTCGATAATCGGTGCGCAATGACAATGCTCGTGCGCCCCACCATTAGATGATCTATCGCCTCTTGCACCAGGCGCTCAGACTCGGTGTCTAGTGACGATGTTGCTTCATCAAAAATCAGTATCTGCGGATCCTTCATCAACGCCCGGGCAATCGCCAATCGCTGCCGTTCACCTCCCGACACCATCATCCCGCGATTGCCGATAACGGTATCATATCCCTTCGGCAAGCCGCTGATAAACTGATGCGCGTTCGCTGCCTCTGCCGCCTGTCGTACGCGGCCCGCATCTACGGTGACCGCCGGATAGGCGATGTTGTTCGCCACCGTATCGTTGAAGAGAATCGTTTCCTGCGTGACTACGCCCAGCAATCTCCTGAGCGAGTTGAATGTGACCTCGCGCAAATCAACGCCATCAATTTTGATTGATCCACTCAGCGGATCATGGAAACGGCAAACCAGGTCAATCAGCGTCGATTTGCCTGAACCTGATGGCCCGACGATCGCCACAATTTGACCTTTCGTCACGCTGAAATTGACATCGTTCAGTACGATATCGCCGGTGTCATACTTGAACGAGACATTTTCGAAGACGATATCCTTCTTGAAACTCGTCAACTCTTTCGGTTGTGCCACTTCCACCGGCGTCGGCGCCGTGTCCAGCAAATCGAAAATTCGTCTTGACGCTGCCAGTCCTTCATTAATTCGCACGTGGATGTTCGATACTGACTTCGCCGGAGCAATGATGAAGAACATCAGAAAAATGAACAGATTGAAATCGTTTGCCGACAACAGCCGGTTGTGGAGCACCTGCTGTCCGCCCCACCAAAGAATTATCACCATCGCTCCCACACCCAGTATCTCGTTAATCGGACTCGAAACCAGCCGCACGCGATTGATCTTAAGCATCATTCCGAAATAACGGGCAGTGCGTTCCACGAATCGCTTCTGTTCACGTCCTTCGGCCGCGTACGCCCGCACGATTCGCACGTTGTTGATCGTCTCCTCAAGATTGGAGGACACATCAGCAATCGCCTCCTGCGCCCGGGTGCTGTATCTGCGAATCAACTTGCCGACCTGGTAGATCGCCAACAGAATCAGTGGAAACACCACCAGCGCAATCAAGGTCAATTGCCAACTGATGACCAGCATCCAGACGACATAAATCAGGATCATTAGTGGATCCCTGATCAGATTGTTCAGGACGTTGTTGAATGTCTCCTGAATCTTTGCGACATCATTGATCGTCACTGAGATGATATGACCGGTGCGCCGCCTTTGATAGAATTGCAATGACAATCCCTGCAGGCGATGGAAGATCTCATCGCGCAGTGTCTTGGTAATTCCCTGTTCCACGTAGGCAGCGAAAAACCCCTGCAGGTAGAAGAACAGATTCTTCAACAGGGTAACGATCAAGATCGCTATGCAGAGGATTCCCAAGTCGTGGACCCGTTCGCCGGTAAAGAGCAAGTTTCTCACAATTGACTCTGCACTCGTGCGCCATTCGGTCAGCAGTCCGCCACTCTCGGCTCCGACTGGAGGTGTCATCTGTCCCATTATCGGAGACGCATTTCCAAAAATGGAAGTAAACAGCGACGTCGCCAGATAAACCAACAGCGCCGATGTCGCCGCCAACAGCACGACCGCCACCAGCGATAGCGCCAGGTGCTTCCGATACGGCTTGAAATATGTGAGCAAACGGCCAATCATCTTCGCGTTCTCAATGTCTCCCCAATCCTGAACGAAAACTATGATATTAGAAGTATATTGTCAAACGGCTTCACGGCGACTCGCCGGTCAGCATTTCGACCAATTCGTTCTTGGTTAGCAGTGTGGCGGTAGGTGGCACTTCTAACTGAAATTTCTCCGCCGGTAGGTCGCGGTTGTAACTGGAACTCCGCGCGCTGGCAATAATTCTCGCGTGCTCATCTGCCGTTGTCAATTCCAGTGATTCCAACTGCTGGTAAGGAAATTTGTAGCTGTTTTGGTTGAACACCAGGCGCAATCGACACCGGCCGGCCTTGTCATCCATGTAAAGGACGTTTCGTTGTCCTCGTACCCTGATCTCACTGTTCCAGTTCTCAGTGTAGGGGAAACGAATGATACCATGCAACACATCAAGCAAATATTCGACTATGTGGCGCGTGTTGCTCAATCCGCCCGTGTCAATGTCTGCGCGCAATCCGGAGAAGTATTTCTTTTCAGATGGGAAATACACCAGTAGCGAATCATTGTTGAGTACCGCCTTGAACGCCGACTTTCCCAAAAAACCGCGGACATACACTGAGAGGAGCGAATCCCCGCTGCTGAATACTTCCGCTCGGAAATCGTCAACTCTCCCCTCGCGCGACATCTTTATATGCAACAGCGTGGCGTAAGATGTCAATTCCGTGTACTGCAGCAGCGACGCTATCGAAAGTGAATCCAAGCTCCCACTCCCACCGGCCATCGAGGATCTCGCCGCGCATCCATCGAACACAATACCTGCGAGCGCAATGCCGACGATCACGAAAACGGCTCTGGCGGTGTTCCACCTTCCGAGGCGGCTTATCGCGGCGGAACTTCTCATCTTATATTCCAGTGAAAATTGAAACGGCAAGCTGTACGAACGGCCCTATCACGACCCAGATCGGCGATACCGGCATGACGAACCCTATGAAGATGATTCCCAACAGAATCATCGGTCCGTACCTTTCCAGGCCATTTGCTAGAGATTCCATTTCCGGCGGCAAGAGCGAAATCAACAATTTCGATCCATCCAGTGGCGGCAGCGGAATCAAATTGAAAAATGCCAGCGCACAATTGATGAAGATCATTGAATAGAGGAATTGACCCAGCAAAGTTGCGTCCGCCGGCTGCAACGGCGTGTAGGCAACAGCATGAAACAACACCGAGGTCGCCGCGGCCAGCAGTAAATTCGACACTGGGCCGGCGATGCTGACCAGAAATGTCCCGCGCCGCCAGTCCCGGAAGTTTGCCGGATTGATCGGAACCGGTTTGGCCCAACCAAAGCGAAATCCCGATGCCACCATCATCAACAATCCCATCAGGTCGAGATGCGCGATCGGATTCAACGTCAGCCGCCCCATATACTTCGCCGTCGGGTCGCCCAGACGATTCGCTGCCCAGGCGTGTGCGAATTCATGCACCGTCAGCGAAAACAACAGTATCGGCAGCCCGATCAGGATTTGCTGTAGATTCGTAGTTCCTCCGTCGTCCGGTGCTCAGTCCGGCCCAAAACGTCATCACCTTTACGCATACACACCCCGTAACTTAATAACATCCACGACCCTGCGTATTGCAAGCATAAACGCTCCCACCCTCATATTAACCTTATACTGTTGGGCCATCTGGTAGACGTCATCAAAAGCGTTGACCATTACTAGTTCCAGCCGACCGTTAACCTCGTTCTCTGTCCAGGCATATCCTACCCGATTCTGTACCCATTCGAAATAAGACACCGTCACACCGCCCGCATTGCAGAGAATGTCCGGAATAATGAACACACCCTTGCGAGTGAGTATCTCATCCGCCTCCGGTGTCGTTGGCCCGTTGGCTCCTTCCGCGACAATCTTCGCTCGAACGTTCTCAGCATTATCCGCAGTGATCAAGTTCTCCAACGCTGCGGGAACCAGTACGTCTATTTCCGCTGCGACAACCTCCTCGTTGCCGATCGGAGTAGTCCCCGGAAAATCCACGACCGATCCGGTCTTGGCGGCGTGTTCGATTAACTTCGGAATATCCAGGCCGTTCTTGTCGTAAACTCCACCCATCACATCCGTAACCGCGACAATCTTGACTCCTTGTTTATGCAACAAATCCGCCGTCACTGATCCGACATTTCCGAAACCGACCACTCCCGCTGTAACCTTTTTCAGATCCAAACCCAGCCGCTTGCACGCCTCACGCACGCTCAGCATAACGCCGCGGCCAGTCGCCTCGCGCCGTCCCAGCGATCCACCCATATTGAGCGGCTTGCCAGTCACCACTGCCGATTCCGTGTGGCGCACGTGCATCGAGTAAGTGTCCATTATCCACGCCATCGTCTGTTCATTCGTGTTGACATCGGGCGCCGGCACATCCGATTCCGGTCCGAACACATCCAGCAAGTCGGCGACATAGCGACGCGTCAGATGCTCTAATTCATGCTTCGAGAGTTTGTGCGGATCAACCGTGATCCCGCCCTTGGCGCCGCCAAAGGGAATATTCACAACCGCGCACTTCCATGTCATCCAGCTTGCCAGCGCCTGCACTTCATCGAGCGTGACATTGGGATGATACCGAATGCCTCCTTTGCCCGGTCCCCGTACCACCGAATGCTGCACCCGGTAGCCGGTAAACACCCGGTACGACCCGTCGTCCATCTTGATCGGCAAATTCACTATCACCGACCGTCGCGGCATTTTGATAATCTCAACTAATGCCGGTTCGACTCCCAGCAGCGATGCCGCATTGTCGATCTGCCTCACGACATTCGCGAAGACCGACATCGGCATTTCTTTGGAACTAATCTCGCCCTTCATTTTTCCTCCTATTTGACCGACACGAACCTGTTCCCGGTTTCATAGAATCGCCAGAGCATCTCGGCGCCTTCTCCGATCCCGATCCGTGACGACTTCGCAATCTGCTTGGCGTGATACCCTTCATCACCGACGAAACAAATATCACCCGTCAAATCAAGCCCGCTATCTTTCACCGTAATATCAAATGCCCGGCACAGTTTCCCCGGCCCTGACGTCAACTGGCGAACATCTTCGCACTTCCGCCGTAGCTTCATCAGCGAAATCCCTTCAATCGGCTCGACCGCGCGAATAAGAACCGCTGCCGGGCTCCCCTCACTTTCGGTGACAAAGTTCAGCATATTGTACATACCATATACGAAGTACACGTAGGTAAATCCTCCCTCACCATACATAATCGCATTTCGTTTCGTCATCCCAAATCGTGCATGGCAGGCAGGATCATTCTCTCCAATATATGCCTCGGTCTCTACAATTCTTCCGGATAGTGTTTTGCCTTCGCGACGAAAGACAAAGACTTTGCCGATCAGCCCCTTTGCCACTACTAACGTTGGTTGCAGATAAAATTCCCGCCCCAGTTTATTCGTCATAATCGTCTTCAGGTCCGCACGGCAGGATCTCGTGAACCAGTTGGCTGGCGGCTTCGAAATCATACGCCAATTGCTCCGGCTTGTGCGCATCCGAGCCTAATGTCGACACCCGCACTCCCAGGCGGCGCGCAGTATTAATTATATCCATTGACGGGTAATACTCACCCAGACCGTGCCTTATTCCCGCCGTGTTGAGCTCCAGGAACATGTCGTGCGACTTCATCTTTTCGAACAGACTCTCAAGATACGGAGCGTGCGCGGTCTTGATGGCATCGCCATACACCTTCAGGCCATAGCGCTTGTAACAATCCAGATGCCCCAGAACGTCAAATAGCTCCGATTCCGCCGCCTCTTCCGCCACCTTGAAATAATCCCCAATCCAGAACTCAATCGGATGCGAACCAAAAAACTCCGGCGCGAATTCCTTCTCCAAAATCGGCACGTCACGCACGTCGTGAATCGAACCGATCACGAAATCCAAGTCGAAACTTTCCAAATCCTTCGCCAGCCGATCATACAGATTCTTGTTCCAGCCGACTTCCAGACCGCAACCAACTTTAAGACCGGCCGGAAAAAACTCCTCCCCGACCTCTCTCACGGTTTCGATATAGCGCTTCACCGCGTCCGGCCCGGCCGGCACCCGCTGCCCGTCGATCATGAAATATCCCATCTTGTCTTTTCGTTCCGGTGGTAACTCGTAGTGAGAGGTAAACGTAATCTCAAACAGTCCCAACTCAAATGCCCGTGTGCAGTACTCCCGCACCGATCCGGTTGCATCAACTGAAAAATCCGGATGAACGTGGCTGTCGCCGATCGGAAATTCCATCATCTTGCTCTCACAAAGGGGTTTGATTGTTTTTCACAGCCGACTGTAGTCGACTCGCCATGTCCCGGCAGCACTAGTGTGTCATCCGGCAGTGTATATATTCTCCGGCGAATTGACTGCTCCAATTGCGACTTGCTGCCTCCCGGCAGATCGATCCTGCCAATTCCTGAGTTGAACAGCGTGTCCCCGCTGAACAGCAGTCCGTCGTGCCGAAAACAGACGCCCCCTCTTGTATGTCCCGGAGTATGCAACACTTCCAGTTCCAGATTACCGACCTGTACCGTGTCCCCATCTACAAGCGTCCGGTCCGGCGCGGCGCACACAATTCCCGATCCCGTCAGCGCGCTCAAATTATTCATCGGATTCGTCAGACTATCCGCCTCAGCCGCATGAATCATCACCGGACAATCGTATTCCTCGCGAATTTCTCTGAGAGCCCCGATATGGTCAAAATGCCCGTGAGTCAGGAGAATCAGTTTGATGATCGCCCGCCGTTGCGACACCTTATCCCGGATCAGTTGCGCATCGCCTCCCGGATCGATGATCGCCGCCTGATTTGTCGCTCGACAGCCGAAGACATAGCAGTTAACTTGAATACTACCGACTACGAGTGTGTCGACAAAATATGGTTTAGTTTCGTCCATAGTGGCGGTTATGATATCGCTCGCATATACCTGAGTCAACCCGAAACTTGACGCCCTGTTCCCCGTTGCAGCGGCGGACCTGGAGTCCATTACGAGGTACAACGAACATGCCAGTAAAATCCTTCGGCATTAAGATCAGCACTAAAGGCGATGGCGACATTATCGACCTGACTCCCAAGGTTGCCGAGTCCCTGCGAGAGTCAGACATTCAGAACGGCACGGCCCTGGTCTTCGTCCCCGGTTCGACGGCGGCCGTCACCAGCATTGAATACGAGCCGGGACTCCTTGCCGATCTCCCCGATTTCTTTGAGCGCATCATTCCCGCCAACGCCACCTACAACCACGACCGCACCTGGGGCGACGGCAACGGTTATGCTCACCTGCGCGCTGCATTGCTTGGCGCTTCTTTTACTTGTCCGGTCGTGTCCGGACGTTTGGTCCTCGGAACCTGGCAACAAATCGTTGTTCTCGAGTTCGACAACCGGCCGCGACACCGCGAAATCGTCATTCAGATCTCCGGCGAGTGATCGCTGTTATCCGACCACGAAACGTTCGTAGGTTCGTATCCCCGTGGACGCCTTTAGTCTGGAGGCTCGGGGCGAACCAGTCAACACATTGTATTTCAACACCTTACGTCACAACTGAGTCCGCCACTCACGAAAGCCGCCCACTGGCTCTTACACCATTCCTACCTGCCAAGTCGGTTCATCGAATTCCCATAACCTCAACCAAAACATACTCTTATCTGTCCACATGTGAATGCCACAATTCCCTTGACAACACCTTCATATTGGATATACTGCTTTGCTGTGTTTTGGCGGGCGGCGAAAGGCGTCCCGAAATCCTTTTTCGCGGAGAACTTCTATGGCTTACGACACGATTAGTGGTAAAATTACGGCCGCGCTCGGCTTTTCCGACACTTCAGACGATCAAATCCTCAGTTTAGAGACCCAGTACGGAGCGAACCACTATCATCGTTTGCGAGCTGTCATCCGCAAGACTGAAGGCGCCTGGTTGTATACTTCTGACGGCCGCCGCATTCTTGATTGCCTTGCCGCATATAGCGCCGCCAATCCCGGACACCATCATCCCAAGATCGTTGCCGCACTCGTGCACGCTCTCGAACATGGTTACGGTTCGGTAATTTCTAACGTCATCTATACCGATGTTCGCGCACTCTTTCTCGAAAAACTGTGCACGCTGGTACCGCAACTAGGGCCACGATTCGGCAAGCATGGCAACAAAGCGCTCTTGAAAAACGGCGGCGTTGAATCAGTTGAAACCGCCATCAAGTTGATGCGCTATTACGGCTACAAGAAGAAAGGCATCACCGACGGCCAGCAGGAAATCATCGTCTTTAGTTCGAATTTCCATGGCCGCATGATTGCCGTCATTTCATTTTCCGATTCAGCTTACTACAAAGAAGGTTTTGGCCCGCTCCTTCCAGGATTCAAGACGGCCAAATACGGCGATCTCGCCGACGTACAGCGCCTCATCACCAAGAACACCTGCGGTATTCTGGTTGAGCCGATGCAGGGCGAAGGCGGAATGTTCATTCCTCCAGACGGTTTTATGACCGGCTTGCGCGAAATCTGCGATAAGAATGACTTGCTTCTGGTCGCCGACGAAATTCAAGTTGGACTCGGTCGTACCGGCAAAGATTTCTGTTTCCAGCACGAACCGGAATTTCCTGATGCCGTCGTTATCGGTAAAGCCGTTTCCGGCGGTTTGGTGCCTTTGTCCGCACTGGTCACCAACTCTGAACTGATGGACTTGGTGTTCCATCCCGGCTCGGACGGATCCACGTACGGCGGCTACTCGCTTGCTTGTGCGGCGGGCATTGCGGCGCTGGATGTCTTCAAAGAAGAGCATCTCACTGACAAGTCAGCTCGTACCGGCAAGTATCTCAAAGAGAAGATTACCGAAATCGCGAAGCGCTCCACTCATGTCAAGGAAGTTCGCGGCCGCGGTTTGTTTATCGGAATCGAGGTCAAGAACGGTGACGCTATGGTCTACTGCGAGAAGCTGCTTGATCTCGGCATCCTCGCCAACGACAGTCACCACCACACGATCAGAATCAGCCCGCCACTTATAATTAATCAGGACGAGGCGGATTACATTCTCGAACGGCTCGAAAAGGTGCTGGTCGACTAGGAAAAGAAAGATTTTACCGAAGCCGGCAGCGTAAGCGCCGGCTTCTTAATTTGGACCGGATTGAAAGCTAACCTCTCTTGCCAGTGAAACGCAAGACTACATACCGACTAATCTCACTCGCCCTATTGCTGGTTATTGTTGCAGTAGCGGCGATATTGATTACCTCAAAGCCCAAACCGGATGTTGTCGTCGGCATCTATGTGCTGTCTGACAATGGCACGGCTATCCAGAAACAAGGCGCCAGGGAACCGTTTCTTCGCGCTTCCGAACTGCCAGACACAGTACCGACTTTCGTGCCGCACGATTCCACGCAGCGTTTCGACAACCGTCGTTTCCACTTTATCTGTGTTTCGCCGAATCAGCGCTATATCGAATTCGCTTGTGGCGAAGGCGATCAGTGGCTCGGAATGGCCGACGTGAGAGAGGAATACGTGAAGTTTCTCATGTTCGCAAACCAGGCCACTTTCTATCCCGGGCTCTGGTCTCCCGACAGCAAATTCCTGACGTATGGGTTTTACGATTCCGACCGCCGTCTGTACGTCTATATCACCGATCCGCTGGGCATTGACATTCCCGTGCCGATGAACCTTAATTACTGGTACCGCGAATACGAGCAGGAAGCGAAATTCAAACCGATCGGCTGGCGAATGGATACCGATACTGTCTTCACGTTTGCAGTCACTTCGGCCAGTGGCAAAGAGTTGGAGCGCGTTGATCTCCCTCTCCGCCTCAATCCAGCTCTGCTGCCCGAACACATGAAACCCAAGACAGAGCCGGCGACCCAATAGTCTCGCTCCATTTCTCCAGATTCATCACACATTCCTGCTTGCCGCAACTCTAGTTTCACCTTAATTGTCGTCGTGAAAATTCTCTTCGTCTTTCCCGATCAGTCTTCGTTCATCCTGCGCGACCTGAGGATTCTGCGCGAACGGCACGATGTCGTCGACCGCAATATTCATCACGTAAACCCCTTCCGATTCCTCGGAGATGTGGCAGCTCTGACGAAATCCGATCTTCTGTTCCTGTGGTTTGCCTCTTCGTACGCGTTCCCGCTGGTGCTGATCGCGCGCCTGCTGGGAAAAAAGATCGTGACCGTCGTCGGTGGTTACGAAGCCGTCAATATGCCCGAAATCGACTACGGTGCCGCAAGAAAACCCTTATCGCGATTTTTGAAGAAGCTCCTGCTTCGTCTTTCTGACCGAATTCTGGCCGTCTCTGCCGCATCCCGCCGTGAAATCATCGGCAATCTCGGGATCTCTGAATCTGCCATTACACTGATCTATCACGGATTCGAAGACATCGGGAAGGAGACCGCAACGTTCAAGCGAGCCGTCGTGACAAGTGTTAGTGGACTGACGCAATCGACTTGGCTGAGAAAAGGAATCTACGACTTTGTCCGAATCGCCGAAGCGCTACCCGATGTCTCTTTTCAGCACATCGGAGATGTCAAATCCGACGTTACCGCTCTGCTGGGTCACTCCTTGCCGTCGAATCTCGAATCTACACGTCGGGTTCCTTTCGACGCGCTGGTCGAGAATCTGTCGGCAGCCAAAGTTTACTTGCAGATTTCTCGCCATGAGGCCTTTGGCTGTTCCGTCGCCGAAGCCATGTTATGCAGGTGTATTCCGGTGGTATCTAATGCGGGAGCTCTGCCCGAAGTCGTCGGTGATTGCGGTATCGTCGTCGAATCAAGAGAGCCCACGGTTGTTGCCGAAGCTGTCAGGAAAGCTCTGGCAATGCCTGAATCGGAAGGAGAAAGAGCCCGCCAGCGAATCCTGATGCACTTCTCATACGCCGCTCGTCGCGATCGTTTACTGGAAATAGTCGAATCAATCGACCGCGAGTGAAGTCCCTTACTTGCTCACGCAAATAAATCAAGGACCCGCCGCGACATTTCCATAGATGTCCTCAGCGCCACCAGATTCGCTTCAAAACCGCGCTCCGCCACCATCATGTTCACCGTCTCTTCGGGCAGATCGGCTAAGTCAGGTCTGGCCACTCGTTCCGCGGCGCGACTTAACGACTCCAGGTTCATTCTGAGGCCGATTATCGAATTGTCGTACATGCTTTCACCTCTCACCGGCATTATCGTCACAGGTTGCTTCCGATCCGCCCGAATCGCTTCAATGTGCAGCATTTGCACAGCTTTTTGGACGAAAAACCGCCCCCTAACACCTCAGAACTGCCCCAATATTCCGTTGACAAACCTGAGCCGGTTAGCTAAAATAAAAGATTATATTTTGATTCTTTTCGATAGGAGTATTCGCTTTGAAAGAATATGCAGTAGATCAGATTCGCAACATTGCATTGGTCGGACACGGCGGTTGCGGCAAGACCTCCCTGTCCGAATCCCTTCTCTACTCCACCAAGGCAATCGCGCGGCTTGGCAAAGTTGATGACGGCTCCACCGCTTCCGATTACACTGATGAAGAAATCCGGCGCCGCATTTCCATTTCCGGCGCTTTCGTTCATTGTGAATTCAGGAACCACAAGATCAACGTTCTCGACCTGCCCGGATACTCCGATTTCGCCGGCGAAGTCGTCAGCGGCATGCGCGTGGTCGACACCGCCTTGCTGGTCGTCGACGCTTTCGGCGGCCCTGAATCCGGCTCCGAATTCGCCTTCGAATTGGCCGAAAAATACCACTGCCCCCTGGCAGTCGTAATCAACAAGATCGAAAAAGAACATGTAAAGTTCGACGATGTGCTGGCGAAAGTCCATGACCTGCTCAGCCCGCGCGCGCTTCCGGTGCAACTTCCTATCGGCGAGGCCCTTACTTTCAAAGGGTACGTCGACGTCCTGAAAATGAAGGGCTACGAACTGAGCGCCGATGGCGAAGCCAAAGAAGTTCCCATTCCCGGCGACATGGAGGCCAAATGCAAAGCCGCCAAAGACAAATTGATGGAAGCTGCCGCCGAATCTGATGATGCCCTCCTCGAAAAGTTCTTTGAAGCGGGCGAATTAACTCCGGACGAGCTCAAGACCGGCCTCAAGAAAGCCATTGCCAAACGGCTGCTGTTCCCGGTGTTCGTGACCTCGGCAACTACCAACCGTGGTGCCATTCCCCTGTTGGAGTTTGCCATTCAGTTCTTCCCGGCGCCTTCCGATACCACCGAGATTTCCGCTATGAAAGGCGACAAAGTGGTGACTCTCAAGACCGGCGACGACCAGCCCGTTTGCGCGTTCGTCTTCAAGACCATTGCTGAACGCCACGTCGGCGAACTGAATCTGTTCCGTCTGTATAGCGGTGTACTCCATGTCGGCGACGAAGTCTATAACGCCACGCACAGCTCCGCCGAGAAGATCGGCCAGATATTTGCCTTGCGAGGCAAGGATCGCAGCGACATGTCGGTCGTTCACTCTGGCGACATCGGCGCGCTCGTCAAACTCAAAGACACCCATACCGGCGATACTCTCTGCGACAAGAAAGATCCGGTGCAGATTCCGCCGGTCGAATTTCCCGCGCCAACGATTGATTTCGCAATTCGCGCCACCTCCAAGGGCGAAGAAGAAAAAATGTCTTCTGGCCTGACGGCGCTCCGCAATGAGGACCCGACGTTTGTAGTCGAAGTTAATCCCGAACTTAAACAAACGATTCTCTACGGTCAGGGCGAACTCCATCTCGACGTTATCGTCAAGAAACTAAAGAACCTGTACGGCGTCGACGTCGAACTCGAACAACCGAAGATCCCATATCGCGAAACCGTTACTAAAAAGACCGAAACGTCATACCGCTATAAGAAACAAACGGGCGGTCGCGGCCAGTACGGCGACGTCTCGATTCGCATGGAACCGCAAGCGCGCGGCAAGGGCTTCGAATTCGTCGATGCCATCACGGGCGGCGTGATTCCTGCCAAGTTTGTTCCCTCGGTCGAGAAGGGCGTGATCGAGGCCATGGTCGAAGGCGCGCTCTCCGGCAATCAGGTCGTCGACTTGCGCGTAACGCTCTATTATGGTTCGTACCACACGGTTGACTCCTCCGATATGGCTTTCAAGATTGCCGGTTCGATTGCCTTCAAGAACGCATTCATGGAATGCAACCCCGTGCTCTTGGAGCCGATCTGCGACCTGGAAATCGTCGTGCCCGATAGCAACACCGGCGACGTCATGGGCGATATGTCCTCGCGTCGCGGCAGAATCATGGGCATGGAACCCGCCGGAAAATATCAGCGGATCAAAGCTCAGGCGCCACTGGCAGAACTATTCAAGTACTCGACCACATTGCGGTCAATGACCGGCGGTCGCGGTCGCCACAGCCAGAAATTCAGCCATTACGAGACCGTCCCCAAAGAAATCGCTGAGAAGGTTATGGCCGCCTATCAGGCGACACGCAAAGGCAGCGAGGACTAGGCCGCAAGACCCAAGTGCTGAATCGTCCCATAGAATAATGCTCACATTCAGGGCGCGCCAACCAGCGCGCCCTTTTTCAATTTCGTCGTCGTAGTCTAGCCCCTCGTGGGCGTCCGTCTTCCACGATTTCGGTAGCTGTGTAGCCTACAGCTTGCTGTGGGACTGCCCCTCGTGGGCGTCCCTTTTCGTAGTTGCCTCACAAGCAATAATCAAGCTGTTGCGCCGGTTCCTGATTTTGCGCGGTCATTTCGCTCGCCACTGATACAATCGATCCCCGAGCGCGAAATTGTGAACCGGCGCTATTTCAATACTAGATAAGATGAACTCCCGGGACTACCTCTCATGCGCTATCACCCCAAAGTTTTTGTTGACTGCCTGCCCCTCTTGAATTAAACCTTATAGCGGTTGGGTGACTCGCCGGGTAATTTATTACCCGATAACAACATACGGTCAGGAGGTGATGCGCGGAGAGTTTGAAATAGTGCTAATTCGCAGCATAACTTGAAATGAAAGAGGTACTTACATGAAGAAGGCGACAGCGGCAGTCATCATCATTTGCCTGGCCTTCGCGGTCCCCGCTGCCGGCAAAACCGGAGTAGGCGGCTCGAGTGTCGGTCAATGGTCCGCCGGAGCAAATCTCGGCTATTCTGTGGGTCTCAGCGGATTCAGCAAATTTGGCAACGAGTTCTTCAACGTGACATACAAGCCGACGTTCGCATTTGCCATCTTCGGCCAATACCAATGGAAAGAAAAACTGGCTATTGGTGCTGAGATTTACTGGCAGGGTGCCAAGTGGACTACTCCGTACGGATACTATGGCTCGGCTGGCGGTAGCTGGACAAACATTCTCGCGCTCGGTACTTACGAGTTGAGTCCCGGCCAACCGGGGTCCATCTTTTTGTTAGGCGGTGCCGGTGTATATGAGAGCGACTTTGGCCTGAACGGTGGAGTCGGCTATCGTAAGTTTATGAGCCCGGAATTGGCGTTGATGGGCGGGGCTAGAGCGCATGTAGTTCTATCCAGTCCGACTTTCGCCTGGCTGCACTTCTTCTTTGGCGCTCAATACTTCTTTGGAAAATAGAAATTGAGGAAATAGTAACTGAAAGGATTCACGCTCGCGGGACACCCCCGCGGGCAACGAAAGGATGCAAAAATGAAGAAAATCTTTGGCTTGTTGATCGCCCTGGTACTCGTCGGCGCTGTCGCTGCCTACGGTCAAGCAATCGGCGACCTCAAAGGCAAGATGGCCGGCACCGTGTTCCTTGATTACGGCATCGGTTTTGGTGACCAGTTTAAGTCGATCACCCTTGCCGGCGAAGGTTTTGAAATTACGGCCAAGAACAAGCTGAATGTCTCATTCGGAGGCAAGTTCATGTACGGCGTCGCTCCGAAGATTGCCGTAGCCGGTATTCTTGATTACCAGATGGCGAAGGCTGAAGCCAGCGCCACCATTGCGGGCTTTGGCAGCACCAGCACATCAGCAAATTATCACATCTTCGAAATCAGCGCCAACGGCATGTATTTCTTCTCCCCCGAGAAGAAGCTCTGCCCGTACATCGAAGCCGGTCCCGGCATGTATTCATTTGGCGGTAGCGGATCTTCGTCAACGAAAATCGGCGTCAACGCTGGCTTCGGCGGCGCATACATGATTAATGAGAAGATCGCGATCGACGCCGGTGGTCGTTTCCATATGGTCTTTACCGATGTAAAGAACACCACTTACGTTGACATCCATGCCGGCGTAAGCTTCTTCTTTGGCGCAACGAAGTAGTTTCGGCGCACGATCAGAATTGGATTGCTAATTCTGCGGGCGGGTCATCAGACCCGCCCGCTCTTTATTTGCCGTTCAATCACATTCTTGACAATCCCCAAATTGCTTGACTTTCGCGCCCTCGCATTCTATGCTTGACGCAAGCGCAGCACTGAAATCATAATGAATCGCCCTGATCGTGCAAAGTAGTCCGGGCGGTATGGCTGTGACATGTTCATAGAAGAACACCGGTGACACTCGGAACAACTTAATGCAGGGAGGGATCATGAGAGTCTTGTCGATTGCAGTGATCTTCGTGCTCGTGTTGGCAATTCCAAGTGCATATTGTCAACAATCCGCGGGAGTTCAGACCGCGCCTACGAAGGCGAAAGTTTCGCCAGAGGGACAAAAGGACCGCAAAGGGTTCGTTGTTGGGCTCGGTTTGGGTCCTTCTTATACCACCTACACCATGACTAATGGTAGTGTTACAAGTGAACGGCAGAATAAAGTCGGCATCAACACTGACTTCAAGATCGGTTATGCCTTCTCAAATCAAGTCATGGTTTATTGGATGAGCAAAGTCTCATGGTATAAAGAAGAGTTGGCATCGCGGGGCTATTATGATCCATATAGGTATGCCTATTTAATGTCTGTCAAGGAAGTCACCGTCACCAATGGCATGGGTGGTGCGGCGGTTACGTATTTCTTCAAGGCGTGGGCCCCTTCCCCATTCGTATTCGCTGGACTGGGATACTCGGCATTGAGCACTCCCTTTGACGACTACGATGCTTCCTACGGACTTGGCCTTACTGTCGGGGGCGGTTTCGAATTCGTACGGCACTTTTGCTTTGAGGGATCGCTCGTGTATGGTAGCCCCAAGGATGCCGGCATAACAATGAACTCATTATCATTCAAGATCACTCTTAACTGGCTTGGATATTGATTTCTGACCAGAGCGAGAGCAATCCAGGCAATTATCGGGCAGGTCAGATGACCGGCCCGTCTCGTTTCCTGCCTTTGCTCTTTTGGCTGTGTTCTCGTAGTATTCACTATGACCAGTTCTAGGAAGCTCCACGTCTGGCTCATCGTAATCTTAGGGGCGATCTTAATCGCCGTCGCCTACTTCCTCAAGCTCCACGACCGCATGACCGATTTCACCGTCTTCTACACTGCCGGTGAACGGTTCCTCCACGGCGAACCGCTCTACCAGGTCAGCGACAGCCACTACATGTTCAAATACCTCCCCGTCAGCGCTGTCTTTTTTGCACCCTTCGCACTACTACCTCTCGAATGGGCGAAGCTGCTCTGGCTGTACGTGGTATTCGGCTCACTCGCCGCAGTCCTGATTCTATCGCGCAAGCTGTGCATGTCCGTAAAGATCGGTGCACTGCCGGTCATCCTCACATTTCTGGTAATGGCCAAATTCTATGTTCACGAAATCGACCTGGGGCAGGCCAATCTCGTCATGACGGCGCTTGTTATGCTCATGCTCTACGCGCTGCTCGAAAATCGAGATCGAACCGCAGGCATTTATCTTGCTCTAGCCACAGCTCTCAAACCTTATGCCGGAATTTTCGTCCCACTGTTGTTGGCAAAGAGGAAATTTCGGGCTGCACTGGTCGCTATTGCACTGTCCCTGCTCGCCCTGATTCTCCCGGCAATCATTTACGGCTGGCGCGGCAACATCGACTTACTGCTGGCGTGGCGCACGACTGCCGCCTCCTCGACACCGTCTCTCCTGACCAATCCTGACAACGTCTCTCTCTTCGGCTGTTTCGCCAAATGGTTCGGCGCGGACAATCCAACTCTTCTCTGGACGTTGTCGCTGGTGGTGATTGCCGCAACAATTGGCGCGCTTGTACTTGCCGCCAAAACTTCTGCAACTTCCACTACAAAGGTCGCCTCAGATGGCAAATCAACTTCGCTCGCCCCCGTGATCGAAAGCGCCGTGCTCTTGATTTTAGTTCCGCTGATCTCGCCACAGGGCTGGGACTACGTATTCCTCACCTCAACTCTGGGAGTTATGCTCCTGATCGTTCACCGTAATCTCTTGCCTCCCCTGTTCCGCTGGCTCATGTACGCGTCGTTTGTCGTGATCGGCCTGTCCATCTACGATCTGGTCGGTCGCGACACCTATCGCAAATTCATGGCGCTGTCGATACTCACGCCCCTGTTTGTCTATCTCGAATTCTGTTTGATTTGGATTCGGCGCCGCGTCTGAGATAGCGGCGGCCTGGAAGTATCTCTTACAATTGCCCCAGGTTCTTCAGCGATTCAATCAGCACATACCGCTTGACCTTGCGCGTCGAGGTCTTGGGCAGTTCCTCTGTCATCACGATCACATCTTTGATGCGCTTGAATTCCGCCAATTGCGCGCTTATCTGTTCGACCTCGGACTTCATGATACTGCGTATCTCATCGTCCTCCAGCTTGTCGCCGTTGCGCGCCGCCTTCAGACTTTCAAAATCCGGCACGACTACGGCAACCGGCTCCTCCCCTGTCTTCCGTTTCCTCGGCAATACGGCACACTCCTGAATAAATGGCGAACTTTCCAGCAGTGCCTCAATCTCCTCGGGATAGATATTCTTCCCTGCCGGAGTAATTATCACATTCTTTTTTCTTCCCGTGATATGCAACCGCCCACCCGTATCAAGAAAGCCCAGATCGCCGGTGCAAAAATACCCGTCGCGCATCGTCTCGCGCGTCGCCTGCTCATTATTGTAATAGCCCTGCATCACCATCCCGCCTTTGACCGCGATCTCCCCTACTCCGGCCTCGTTCGCGTCGAGTATCTTTAAATCCACGCCGTCCAGTGGCTTGCCCACCGAGTTATAGTCGTTGTCGTTCGGCGAATTCACCGCCAGCACCGGCGATGTCTCGCTGAGGCCATAACCTTGCACCAACACGATCCCCAGATTGTTCAGGAATTTCGACACCTCCGGATTAATCGCGGCCGCCCCCGAGACCAACAGCCGCACTGAATCCAACCCGGCCTTCTCACGGAGCGCCTTAAATACGACCTTCCCCACCGACATGTCCAAAATCCACTTGGACAGCCCCGCGATCCGCTGCCCCAGGTCAACGTACAATCGTTTCGTCAAGACCTGCTTGCTTACCTGCCGCTGTATGCTCGCACACATTTTTTCGAATAGCAGCGGCACGCCACACATCACAGTAATCTTCAATCCACGAATATCAGCCAGCAGATCGTTCGACTTCAGGGACTGTGCATAGGCAATCGACGACCCGCTGGACAACGGATAGAGAAACCCGCAAGTCGCCTCGAACGTGTGATGTAGTGGCAGTACGGACAGAAACCGATCCTCAGGAACCATCGGCAGTCGCGGCCGCACCGCAGCCAGGTCGGAAATGACATTTTCATGCGACAGCATCACACCCTTTGACTCTGCCGAAGTCCCGGAAGTAAATATCAGCGCCGCCATCGATCGAGGATCGACCTCCGGCAACACAACGCTTTCGTCCTTCCCCAACTCCACCAAGCGCGCAGTCGTCAGCACCGACGGATCGATCCCTGACGGCTGCCCCATACATATCACTTCCGGAAACGGCGACGACACCTTCTCCAATTCCTTGATATCTTCATAGTGCGACTGATCGCAGAAGAGAACCCCGATTCCGGCTCTTGCGATCACCGAACGCAATTCGAAGTATTTCGACTGCGCATCGAGAGGCACCACGACTCCACCCGCCAATAGAATCGCCAGATAAGTCACTCCCCAGTCGTGCGAGCTGGGAGCAAAGATTCCCGCCTTGGTCTCCGGACGGAATCCCGCTTTGACCAGTCCCCGCGCCAACGAATTGATTTTGGCCGCCAATTCTGCGTAGGTCAATGGCGCGAAGCCGTCCGCAGTGCGCAGCCAATACGCCGGCCGGGTAGCATGGCGGGCCGCGCTGGCTAACACCAACTCATGAATTAGTCGCTCTTGCACTGGTGTTATTATACGTCCTTCGATTCATCACGCAAAACGTTTGCGAAAAAAAAGGAGGCCCCCGTTTGCACAGGGACCCCCACAGACAGGACTTAGCGAAAGCGAATTACAAACTCGCGGTTTTGACCTTAACCTTCTTGGCGAAACTAACGGCGCCACGCGGATCCAGGTCGGTAACCGTAATCAGGTACGTTCCCTCGGCTCCGGGTGCCTGGTAGAACAGGTTGACTTCGCCGTATTCATTCGTGATATAGTTAGTACCCGTTACGGTACCACCGTTCGGGAATACTGACAACTGATGTCCGCCCAGCGGATTGCCGGCGCGGTCCTTGACCGTAATCGAGAACGGCGCCAGGGTACCCGGCTCCATTTCCGGCTCGATATCAACGTTGCAATTCTTGAAATACGTGTCGGTCGTCAGGAACAATGTCGTGAAACCGGCACTTGCGCCGCCCATGCCACCGGCAACTACCCGGACATTCGAAACTGCGCCGATGCCGTCATCAGGAGTCGTCCACGAGTAATCCTTCTTGAGCGGTGAGGCAAAGTACTTCGTTTCAATTAGCGAAGTGTAGCAACCGTCAACGGTATTACCGCCGCCGATTGCGCCGAAATCCGCCTCAATAGCAATCGGAGTGTTGGCCGCAACGAAATTGTGATTGATGTCACGCACTGATACCACCACTCTGCCGATTTCATCGCTCGACGCATACAGCGTGCTCGGGTACTCATCAACACTTACATAGACCGACGGGCCCGAACTGATAAACAGGGACGAATCGCGTACCGTTCCGCCTCCGGTCTCGGCATAGAGCCAGACCCGTCCGTTGATATGGTCGCAGGAAATCCACTCCACATGCACGGTACCGGCCTCGTTCGGCGGCACACCGGTCAGGCCGTAGGCCTCCATACATCCTTCACTGCACGAGAAATATACCGTGGTCGAATCGGGAACCGGATTCGTATACACGTCACAAACGACTGCTACGACCGGGTTACGTTCGTTGATGTAATCAAAACTGCGCAGATTGCAGTATTCTGCTCCTACGCGAACTTTGAACGGCGGACCTGCATTAACCACTAGTTGCGTGGCCGCTGAGAGCACCGTTGCGGATGTCGCCCGCACGCGGATCGTACCGGAAATGGTTCCGGAATAGACCGTGACTGATGCCTGGCCGGCGCTGTTGGTACTTACTTCTACCGGGCCATACCCTTCACCCTGAATATTCTCGCCACCACCCGGTCCGTTTGCAATCGTAAATTGGATCGGAATTCCTTCGGGAACCGTATTGCCGTACTCGTCGTAGGCCGTTGCCAATACCCTGGCGAATTCGATACCACCGACGCCCTTTACGCGCAAGTCTTCGCCGTTATGCGTCAGTGTTATCGACGCCACGGTTGTATTCGGATTTAGTTTCGCTGATACCTCAGCGTAGCTCACTCGGCCGCTGTCGGAGAATGTCGCCCTGATATATACCGTCGTGGCCTGGTTACCTGCCTTGTAATAGACTGACGCGTTTCCGCCGATAGTCGTCGCAGTTGATGGAATCGTGCCAATCGGATCCCACTTGTTGTTGGCGTTGGCGTCATACATCAGACTGTCATAGCCCTCGGTGAAATAACCGTCACTATCCATATCCTGGAACCGCTCTCCGGCTACCAGGTAAATGATCGTTCCATCAGCCACCGGCGTGCCATCTCTGCGATTGGCGGTTATCGCCACGTTCGCCGAATCACTGCTGCCGGCAGTCATCAACAGCGGCGTCACCGTGACGGTGATATTACCTGAACTGTTGGTGTTGTCGTTGATTTCCAAAGTCGCCGTCAGCACCGAAGTGCCTGCCGTCGCCTGAATTGTGGCTGTACCGGTTGACGTCGCCGTAAAGATCGACCCAACCGTGCCGTCCTGCGCTGTCGTGTCCGACACCGGAGTAAAATACCCCAGGGACGTCGGTCTCACCGTAAAGGTTACCCTTTGTCCGGAAACCGCATTTCCCCCGTTATCAATAACTTTCGCCTCAACCAACGCCGTCGAGCCACGGTTGACCTGTCCGGACGGTGTCGACTTGAGTAGTATTACCTGGGCGGCCCCGCCACTCGAGGTGCCGTCGTCACCGCAGCCACCGATCAATGCGCCGCTCAACAGGAGCGCTGTTGCGATAGCCAGCGAGGCGAATCTCTTTCGCAAAAGTGCAGTCTTGTACACGGCAGACTCCTTCTTCTGAATTTTTCCGCTGTTCCGCATCATCCGCCTCTTTACTGCTTTTCCTGGGTCTCGGGTTGACGCTGATTGGCAAGATTGCCTTCAACGATTGTCGGCGTCACGAAAATCACGAGATCGCGGCTTTGCACTGACTTTTGCGAGTAGCTGAAAAGATATCCCAGCACCGGAATGTCCTTAAGCACGGGAATGCCCGTACGATTATTCAATACATCCTGAGTCGTGAGTCCGCCGATGACCGCCGTCTGGCCGTTTTCCACTACCACGTTGGTCTCGGCGTTGCTGGTGTTGATAATCACACCGTTGGGATCGAAGGAGTATGAACTCCGTTCCGGCTTTAACGCCATGAGAATGCGATTCTCAGATGTAATGTGCGGCGTCACGCTCAGCAATGATCCTACTTCTTCGAAAGTGATCACGACGTTGCCCGATTGGTCGAATTGCTTGATCGGGATGCGCTGTCCCATCTGGATGCGCGCTTCCTTATTGTCAACCGTCGTAATCTCCGGATGCGCCACCACCTTGCCCTTGCCGTTAGAGACCAGCGCCTGAATCGTTGCCGAAATGTTGAACTGCTTCGGCAGGTTGGCAAACTTAAATGTGCCGGTTCCGGCCGGATTGGCCACGTCTCCCGGAGTTATTGTAATACTGTCCGACCATGATTTGCCGTTTCGGGTTCCGTGTCCGCCCGACGCCCAGTTCACTCCCCATTCCTGCATATCTGTAGTCGAAACTTCCACCATCTGCGCCGAGATTTTGATCTGTCTTGTCGGCTTATCCAGATCGGCAATCAGCTTCTCGATCTTGTCGATATTGGTCGGCACATCGCGGATGATCAGATTGTTCGTCCGCTTGTCGGTCTGAACTTTGCCGCGTTCCGACAACAACGGCGTCACGGTCTTGACCAGTTCATCCGCCGACGCGTTGTCAATCTTCATCACGGCCGTGTTCAACTCGACCATCTTTTCTTTGTCGAATTTGTGTTTCTCCAGCGTGGATACCTCATCGAGATACGTCTTGGTCGGAGTTACCCGGAAATAGCCGGCTTCCTCGACCGCCGTTAAGGCATAGGTCTTGCAAATGATATCCAGCGCCTGGCGCCAGGTGACGTTTTTCAAACTGAACGTCACATTGCCCTGCACCTCCGGCGAAGTCACAATGTTGACTTGTCCGTAGTCCGCCAAAAACCCCAGTACCGTACGAATCTCGGCGTTTTGGAAACTGAGATTCTTGATCGGCGCGTTCGGGTCTCCCTGCGCCTGCAAAGTTGGCGACGCCAGGAGAACCAGCAGTAGCAACACTGCCAATACCTTCATGCTGGATTTTAATGTCTTAAGTAACATCACTACCTCTCTTCTATCGATAGCACTAATTTTCTGTCTCCATATCGATCGCCACTTGCCGGTTCCAGCCATATTGGCGTATCTGGAACATCACGCGTGTTTCCTCGATCGAAAGCACGAATCCGTTCTTCACACGGTCGCCGGTCTTCAGATTGTATGAATAGCCGTTGTAGTCCTGGAACAGGGCCCGGCTCGCTTTCTTGTCCTGCAGAATGCCGACCAGGCGCAGCGTTTCCACATCCGGCAACTCACCATACTTGGCGTTGGTCGTTGCTTCCTCAACCAGCGGCATGAACGGATCAGGCCGTTCTTGAGTCTGATAGACCACAATGGCGCGTTCCGGCAGGAATTCGTTGTAGGGGCCCACATTATTCGCAGGCGCCGACGATTCGTCCGTCGACTCGGTATCGGTCGCGTACTGCTGGTTATCCCCTTCGTTCTGCTGGAAACGAATACCGCGTTTGTACTTCGCCCGAATCTTGTCAATAGCCGACAGCGGTTTCTCCGGCTCCGCAGCCATCAACGCGCTGTCGCTTTCAGAATCATCTGTCGGCTGAACGCGGTCGCGGTTGGCCTGGTAACGCTGGCGCACGGACTCGCTCTTGGAAAGCGTCGTGCCCTGCGCCGAGCTATCCGTGCCGGATTTGCCGGCTTC
Organism: uncultured bacterium; assembly: GCA_963726455.1. Lineage (GTDB taxonomy): Bacteria > Zixibacteria > MSB-5A5 > CAIYYT01 > CAIYYT01 > CAIYYT01. The sequence continues at coordinate 196,215 of CAVSCK010000004.1, read as the reverse complement.
CGCCGTCGGGGTTGACGTATCTCCCTTTGTCGCGGTCGCAATCTTGCCGGTCATTGCATTCGTTGCCTCCGGTGATTCCGTATACTTCGGCGTCTTCACAACCTTGGTTTCCGGAAATGCCGTCTTCTGAACTTTCGGCGGCTTCGCCATATCAATCGGCTCACCTGTCGGCGCACCTTGAGTTGGCTTAACCTGCGGCAGCGTTACCGAGTCGGCGCGCTTGCCGGCAGCCGTTTCGGTTCCCGGCGTGGTCGGGACAGTCGTCTTCACTTCCGTCTTTGCCGTCTTGTCTTGTTTGACAACCTGTTTATCCGTAACCGTCGCGTCCGCAACAGTTGTTGCCGGCTTGGCACTTGTCGTTGTCGTCGACGTGCCGGCCACTTTCGTAGTCGGATTCGTCTTGGTTGTCGCCTTCGTCTCCTTGGCTACTTGCGGAGTTGTCGTTGGCGGCGTGCCGGACGTCGAAGCGTTTGCCGGCGTCGCGGACTTGTTTACCTTCGTCAGCAGCTTCGATTCATCAATCGGCTTGACAGCTACCTTGGTGTCTTTCTTGTCGGTCGTAACGGCCGCGGACTTGTCCTGAGCCGTTATTTTATCAGGACTTGCCGGCATTGCTTTGGGCGCTTCGGTCTTCGCGACTTCTGTCTTTGGCGTCGTCGTCTTCGCCACAGTCGCCGGCTTCGATGCTGCCTCTGGCTTGGTTGAGGCAGTCACGGTCGGCTTGTCGCTGCTCGTTGCCGACCATTTCGTGAAATCCTTGTCATTCGGAGTATTGATTTGCAGAGTAAACGTATTGCCGTTACCGATGACCTTGTAAGTCAACGCCCCCGTGACATCAAACACGATCCTTACCACCTTCTCGGGATCAACCGAAAACTGGCTGGTACGAATCTGCTTGATCGAACTCGACGGCAGGTTGCGGAACGATGTTACCGGCAGTGCCGGCACGGCGTTCTTCACATCGACTACAATCCGATATGGCTTGTTGGCCGCCGCTTCCACGATCTGATGTGTAAACTCGGTCGGCGCGTCGCAGACGATCTTGACTTCCGTGAACTGAGAGCTCTTCTGCATCACCACGTCGGTGACCTTCACGGCTCCTGCAGTTCCGCTTATGAACATGCCGCAAATCGCCAGCGTAAGTAGAGCGAGTCTAGTTTTCATGGCCCGACTCCTCTCCGGCAAACTGGACGCCTTTCAATTTTTCTTCCGGCTTCACGTAGTAGGTCGACAAAGTGAATGTCGCTTCCAGTGACTTGGCGTCGTAGTCTCCGGCCGTCTTTCGCTCGTTCACGTTCTTCTGCAGGGCCACTTCGGGTGGTAATCCTTTCAGATTCAGGCGCGAAACGTTGGTGATAAACGGGAAATTGGCGACCGCCGCCATAAACCGTCCCAGTTCGTGATAGGTGCCTAAGAACTTGATGTTGTATTCCGAGGTGTTGTAGAACGCCTCGCCTCCCGCCACCTGGGGCAACACTTCGGTCACTTGTGCCTGCGACAGCATCGAGGCCGAATTCAGTTGCAACAAGAAATCGGGCACCTGCTCCTCTTCGGGCAGCAACTGCTCGATGCTCTGGTAGCGGTCAAGTAATCTTTCGTATTCCTGACGCAAACCCGCCAGTGACTTTGCCTTCATCTCGATTGTCTTCAAATTGGTCATAATCGATTCGTAACTGGCGCGCGCCGTACTCAGTCGCTGACTGCGCGGATTGTATATCTTCGATTGCCAGAAATAGACAACCGCTATGAATCCAAGCGCCACCAGCAGAAGTCTCTGTGTCTTTGGGTCTCTAAAATCCATTTCTGCCTCCGGCTCTCACTCTTCGTTATTAGAGCTATTGCCCTTGATAGTCGTTGAATCCATCTTCATCGTAACCTTGCCCGTCATCCAGCCCGTGCGTGCTTCCGATCTGCATCCCCTCTTCAGTATCGCTGGGATTTTCCTGGATCAGATTCGCATCGTAGTTGATGTCGCACGAGAGTCGGAAATTGTAGGCGGTTACCGATCCCACGTCTTCTGCCGTGGCACGATTTAGTTTAACGTTCTTGAAGAAGTCCGACTTCATCAAGCCGAGAATGAATGAGCTGATGGAGTTGAGACTAAACGCATACCCCTCGATCTGGGCTGAACCCAGGTTAACTGTCGTAGGGTCGGCACTGGTTGAGTCCTGCTGCAAACCTGCTTTGGTGGCCATCGCCGATGCCGCCTTCTGCGCCATGCCCGGCTGTGATTTGCTGCCGGGTTTGGTCAATGTCTGCGGCTCGCTGCCGGCCGGCATTTCGTTGAATGTCGTCATCCATAGAAATTCCGGCATCCGCGAATTCAGATCTTCCATCATGCTGATGTAAAATGTTCTGCGGTGGTCGAGTCTCTCAATCGCTTCAACCCGGGCGAGAATCTTGGCCTTGACCTCTGTGAGGGCGTCGATTACGGCGATGTCCTTCTTGTAGCGGTTCTCCTCCATTCTCGCCTTCGTTATCAGTCGATTGAGCTTGGACACCTGCGTGCTCTGGTAAAACGTCAGCCCACCCATCACCACTACCAGCGCCGCAGCCGCGATTCCAATGTAGAGCACTTTCTTGTCGAAGCTCAGGACATTGGATCGCTTCTTGTATTCCTTTGGGAGTAGATTAATCTCTATCATGGCTATTGCACCTTTCTCGCTGCCAGTCCGATCGGCACGGCTAGAAGCGGCGCGATTCGCTCCGGTTGCACGGATGCAAAGAGATCAGGATCGTATTCTATGTTGCGAAGTGGATTTGCGATCTCGATCGGGATATTCAACTTTGATTGCAGGAACTCCGGCAGGTACGGCATCAGCGCGCCGCCACCCGACAACACCACCCAGTCAATCTTCTCTGCCTTGGCCAGCGACCGGAAATATGAAAACGCCACTTCCAGTCCCGAGATCAGCTCTTCCGCCGATGACACAATCGTCGCCTTGAGCATATCCTGGTCGATGCTCGACTCCATCTCCCCCTTGATCGCCTTCATCGTCAATTCCTGGTTCAGACGGAATTCCTTCTGGATCGTGTCGAAAATGATTCGTCCGCCGGCGGCCACGTCACGCGTCGAATGGAACAGCCCGTCCTTGATGAACACGACGTTCGTGTTGTCGTAGCCGATGTTGACCAGTGCCGTCACGCGTTCCGGGTGAATGTCGTAGTTGATTTCGTAGGCGTTGAGAACGGCAAAGGCATCGGTGTCTACGATCACCGGACGCAGGTTGGCGTCCGCGATCAAATCGAGGTAACTCTTGAGGAAATCTTTGCGGGCAGCCACCAGCAGCACGTCCATCTTGTTGTTCACTTCATCCGAGTTGATGATGTGATAATCCATGGTGACGTCCTCGATGTCATAGGGCGCCCGCTGCTCCGCTTCGAACAGAATGGCCTGCTCCGCCTCCGGACCCGTCTTCCGGTCCAGCGTGATTTTGTCGGTGATCACACCATGCCCTGATACGGAAACGACGACATCTTTCGCACGGGGATCACAGGCGTCCATTACCGACTGAATGTTGAAAATGATGGTGTCGCGATCCTTGATCTCGTCGGAAACGATCGCTTCCGGGGGGAGATCACGCATCTCCATTGCCAGAAGCGCATAGGAACCTCCGCGGCGCTCCAACTTGACGCACTTAACCGATGAGGCGCCAATATCGAGGCCGATGGTCGTCTTGCTTCCTTGTCCAAACAGCATAGTCTACCTTTATGTTAGTTTGTGTCTATTTCAAACCGATCAGGCGCAAAACCTTGCATTTTGCGCGATACCCATAAGTGTTAAGTCCTTTATGTCAGTTTTATTATCGTCGGCGGCTGCTCAAAAAATTAGCTGCTCAGGAAAAAAAGTGGCGGGCCGGAGACCGGCCCGCCAGGGAGCGGTTCATAACGAAACCCGCTCGGCTACTTGAGGGAGGGGATGGCAGTCACGCAGCTACATCGGCGCGCATGCCTAGTTATAGAAATCCAACCTGACCCGGCCGCTACCACCCGTCACCGCCACAGTGTATGAGCGTGTTACAGTGCCCAGATACCCGTGCGCCACCACATAACCGCCGGCCGAGGCCGTGCCGTCCGGCTGAAATACCACCGTCTGGCCCGTAAATGTCGTGCCGAAATAGCTCACCGGGGCTTCCAGACTGTCGTGGTGAACTATCGAATCGCCCGGGTCATAAGTATTGCTCCCGGCATTCACCAAGTCTATAAAGGTCAGTACCTTCTTATCGTTCGTGTCAAAATACACTCCCACCGGCTGCTGCAACGTTATCGCCATGCTGCGCGCCAGCCGCAGAGTGCTCACCATGTCGCGGCCGTCATTGTCGAACTTCATCTTCTTAATAGCACCGCCCATATTCGGCACCGCGAGGGCCGCCAGCAAACCGACTATCACCAATGCTATCATCATCTCCATCATCGAGACGCCGTGGTCATTTTTCAATCTTGCCTTCATAGTCGCACTCCGTCACCTATCAATTCCTCCTTTCCTTCTGCAAGGATTCTGCCGAATGCCCCGCAAAAAGCCAATTCAATGTCTGACAACATTTTGGCTATCGTGCCGACCGGCGAATCGGGTCGCCCTACCTCGAAAGTGTCACTACAGACCGTTACAGTATGGGAATCAGCCCATACCGACTTCCCCAAACTGCGTCGCAGTGCGCCCGACCTTTCCCGTTGCGCTTGACTGCTTGCTGCCGATAATGAAAGTAGTTTTCGCATGAGAACGCGGAAAACGCAACAAACCAAAATAGCGATTGACAACGACGATTTTGGTAATATATTGAGGCAGTATAACTTACTGCAACTGTACCTGTCATGAGGTGAACAAATGATTCGAACGTTACGTTGGGGCGCTTTGCTGACTCTGCTTGCCTTTGCATTTGTTATTGCCAAAAATCGTGAGCCAATTCTTTATCCCGACCTGGTTAAACCCAAGCAGGCCGTTGTCATCTCTCCCAGCGCTATCCAATACCTTGAAAAACACCAAACGGATGGCACTGTCAAAGTGTGGGTATTCTTCACTGACAAGGGCATCTACGATAAAGCCCACCTGGAATCCGCCACTCTGTCCGCCACTCAAAGTCTGACTCCGAGAGCTTTGGCGCGCCGTCTCAAACATGGCGTCACCGGCCCGGAATTCGCCGATCTTGCCGTGAACCAGAAATATGTCGACCTCGTCACCAATACCGGCGCCAAACTCCGGCGCGTCTCCAAATGGCTTAATGCTGCATCGTTCGAGGTCAACAAATCGGCGCTCGGATTCATAGGCAACTTCCCCTTCGTAGAGAGAATCCAGCCGGTCGCGGCCTTCAAGAAGTCCTACGATCCTCCAACCGAGGGCAAGCCGTCAAATGCTCCGCAGAAATCCATTCTGGACGCGCAATTCCTTGAATACGGCAGCTCCTACGGCCAACTGCAGCAGATCAGTGTGCCTGCCTGTCATGATTCCGGCTACTTCGGGCAAGGCATGATAGTCTCGATGTTCGATTCCGGTTTCCGCACCACGCACAATTCCTTCTCACACATCCTGGCGGAAGGCCGTCTGCTCGCGAAATACGATTTCATTTTCAATGATACCATCGTCGACAACCAAGCCAATGACGATCCGGGCGCCTGGAGCCACGGAACTTCAACCTGGTCTGCCTGTGGTGGCGAGAACCCCACCGTTCATTATGGCCCCGCCTTCAAGGCCTCATTCATTCTCTGCAAGACCGAGGACATTCGCTCCGAGACCCCGATCGAGGAAGACAACTGGGTCCGTGCCGTCGAATTCGTCGACTCCATCGGCACCGACATTATTTCTTCTTCATTGGGATATACCGACTGGTATACGACTTCCGATTATAATGGCCGCACCTGCGTGACAACCTTGGCCGCACTGCAGGCCGCGCGCTATGGTATTCTCGTCTGCAATTCGATCGGCAACTCCGGACCCGGCGCCACCAGCATGGGTGCGCCTGCCGATGCCGACAGCATTCTCAGTGTCGGCGCTGTCTATTCCACAGGCGGCATTACCTATTTCTCTTCCCGTGGCCCGACTTATGATGGCAGAATGAAACCCGAAGTTTGTGCGCAGGGTGCAAGCTGCTATCTCGCCTCGGCGACCAGCAATTCGGCCTACTCCTATGGTGACGGCACTTCATTTTCTTGCCCGCTTACTGCCGGTGCTGCCGCCGTTATCTGGGGAGCACATCCAACCTGGACCAACCAGCAGGTTCGTCAGGCCATGATGCTTACCGCCAGTCGCGCCGCGACACCCGACAACACCTATGGCTGGGGAATTGTCAACGCCTGGTCGGCACTCCACGTGGTTTATGGGCCTCCCGTTTATGTTCATGGCGATGCCAACGGTGACGGCTCCGTCGACATCTCTGACGCTGTTTATCTTATCACTTATATTTTTGGCAATGGCGCAGCCCCGAATCCAATCCAGGCCGGCGACGCCGACTGCAGCAGTGGAATCGACATTGCTGACGCCGTCTATCTGATCAACTATATTTTCCGTGAGGGCCCAGACCCCTGCTGATCAGACCACAGCGCACGAAGCCCCGACTTCGCAACCGTTTTGGAAATTGAAGTCGCTTCGATTCAGCACTAAATGTTCGAGGGTACCTTCATCGGGTACCCTTTCTTATTTTGCCTCACCATTTCTCCCCTCGCCCTTCGGGAGAGGGGTCGGGGGTGAGGGAGCGCGTGTACCAACTTTCTCCCCTCGCCCTTCGGGAGAGGGGTCGGGGGTGAGGGAGCGCGATTGAACCTGCGTCTCATATTGACTGGGCCGGGGGTGAGGGAGCGCGCCTACCAACACATATGCTTTCAGCGCGCCGTCAGGAACCCCTTCCTGACGGAGCCGACTAACAAGTTGTGTCGCGGTCCTGCCATTCGACCCGTCCCACGGGGCGAATGGTGTGACCTGACACCCCTGATCGCTAGAACTCCCCGCACGGCGCCGAACCATCTACAAATATGTAATTGATCACGTAAACGGCGTCCGCAATGTTGATTCCGCCATCGCAGTTTGCGTCTCCTGTAAACAAAGGTTGCGGAGCTGCACCGTCGGCAAAGATGTAATTCACCAAGAAGACGACATCCGCAATAGTGATTGACGCATCACCGTCCGCGTCGCCTAGAGTGGCTGTGCGGAAGCTGAAAACCTGGCCAGACCAAGTTGCTGCACCATGAGGATCGTATGCTTTAACTTTCCACCAGTAGCGTGTGCCCCAAGAGAGTGAATCTGCTATTTCGAACGAGTTGGCTGGAAGATCAGATACTTCGCTAGCAAACACAAAATGCTGATCGACTGCAATGAACAAGGAGTAACGGACAGAATCGAACGGATCGGGATCAGAAGCGGCCGACCAAATGAATTGCGGCAAGAGCGTCGCGACTGATGTGGTCAATGTGTTGACAGGACTGGTGAGGGTAAATGCCGATGGGGGCGAGTTGTGACTATTCACATAGAACGACCGCGACGGCGAATAGACTGACTGCTCAAAGTAGTCGCTCGCCTTAACACGCCACCAGTACCTAACGTCCTCTGCCAACACTGAGTCAATGACAATGGATGTTACAGAGTCGCCTTGCTGTCTTGAGACAAAGCTGAACATGGTCGTGAACATACTGTCCTGAGAGATTTCGAAGATATATTCCAGACTGTCGTTTTCCGCGTCGGCGGAGTTTCGAATCGAGAGTGTCGGCTGCTGTGTCGTCACGATCTCGCCCGATAGTGGCAACTGCAACTGCGGTACACAAGGAACACTGTTCATCCGAAACGAAATCTGTTTCCAGTCCGACCACACCAGCGAATTGTTCACTCGCAGCCGCAACCAGTATGTCGCACCGTCGGTCAATGGTGATCCATTGTACACGACAAACGTATCCGCCGAATTGAACGGTGAAGGATTCCACAACTCAGAGTAAGTCCAATCGGAGTCGCTTCCGACGGCAATTTCGCATTTGCTTTGATGGAGTGCCGTTGGCAGACTCTCATACCACCATGAGATTGCCGGAGAATGGCTGACTATATGCGTCGGTGTTGGCAGTTCCTCAACCAAGACACCCTTGAGACTCATCCAATGTGGAAAGAAACGCGCACCTATATCGTTTCGTGTGCCATCGGGATCGTAGAACATCATATCTGGGTTGCCCGCATCAATGCAAGGGGAATTCGACTGCAAGGAGAAGTCGCCCACCGCAGAATTGACGAAGAGTGGGTCGCGAAAGATGTTCTGAAAACTGTCGCATGGGATCCCGTTGACGTTCAAATTCAAGGACGTGTCTCCCAGAATAGGAGAACAGGTCTGGAAAGGATTCGGAGACCAAATGTCATTGTATTGCGTGCTGAGTGGTGCATATCTTTGGCCCCCATCTCCGTTTAGTACAATGCCTATTGAGTCTGCCACCACAGCATTGTTCTCGACAATATTGGTCGCGCCAATTTCCAATCCAATTGCGCCCCCCCAAATCGTGTTGTTTTGTATCAGAAGGGGCGAAGAGGTTTCTCCTAACCCTCGGACGCCATAATCCAAGTTGTTTGCTAACACGCATCGCCGAATTGTCCCGCCTTCCTCGGTAACTTCGATAGCTCCGCGATTTCCGTCAACAAAGCACGATTCAATACTGCAGGTGTTGTCGAAGAGGTAACTCAGAATGCCAACCTGCGAACTTCCTGTTATCCTACTCGAATTAATGTAAGACTGCAGACCTAACTTGACGCCGATAGTATTACCTTCAATAATGGAGTTACGAATCGACCCACCCCAACCATTGACGTAAATTCCGTACGCAAAACCGCTTATCGAATCAGATTCGATCCGCGAGTCGGAGACTCTTAGCGCGCTGGATTCCCCTTGCGGCATATGATTCACAAAGACGCAATTCTCGATCTTCAGGCCATCACCATCTACGACACTCGTTCCGTCATAGTGATCCTCAAATCTGCACGAATCGATGACGGTCTGAGAACACTGTTGCGCAGCCACTGCCATTCCGACAGATGCCCTATTTCCAGAAAACAAGCAGTTGCGAATTTCTGTTGAGTCCCCGAATTGTAGACCTATCGCACCCCCTCCTTCAGGACTATAGCAATTGGAAAAGCTGTTGTTTGCGATGTAAAGCGATGAGTGTTCTGCCAGGATGGCCCCACCACTACCCATAATGTCGAGCCAACAGCTAAAGTGATTTCCGGTGATCCTGCTCGAACCGTTATTGACGTAAATTCCGGCCCCACCTCCAGCACGCTTGTAGCACATGAACTTGTTGCTCTGTACTGTCGGTGAGGCACTGGCGATCCTCACTCCTTGACTTCCATAAATGCTGAATCCGCTTATGACAGTCTTAGGACCTTCTCCCGATTCGCAGATTATTCTAGGATTTCGCGACTGATAGATGTGCAAATACCAGAGAGTGTCAATTATCTTCGTGTTTTCGACATAACTTGGATCGTTGTCAAAGATGTAGCGGCTCGACAAAATTACCGATTTGCCCATTAAACTAATGTTCTCTTCGTAGTAAGAGCCGGGCAAAACTATGACTGTATCGCCGTCCACCGCCACGTTGATGGCTCCTTGGATCGATTGCAGTGGAAAATAGGCGCTCCCATCTTCGGAGCACAATGAACCTGCTGCAGACACGTACCACACGCGGTTGGGTGGGGCGCTGCACGGGATCAACTGAGCGCCAAATACGTAGTCGGGCAAGACCGAATGAAAAATTCCACACTCGATAGTGGTCTGGCAATCGGAGTAGACGGCACCGCCAAGGGCAATCTGAAGACTATCCGTGCTATCGGATACCTGAACAAAAGTCGTATCGAATACCGCATTGGAAATCTTGACCGTACCTGAACCTGTCGCGTAAATGGCTCCTCCGAACGCTTTGGCTCCGTTACCATGCCCCAGAGTTGTCCAATATGATGCCGAACTGTAGCACTGCCTGTATATGTCATCGACGATATACCCATCGTGGACGTTCAAGAATAAGGCACCACCACGACTGTCGGCGGATGGATAGTCAGCAGGCGTCACCTTATTACCATCGGCCTGAGCGTAACCAGAAAACACGTTACCCCTCGAACGATAAGTGACTGCCGAACAGCGTATGACGCCTCCCTCGGCTACATTGGCGCCTCCAGACCAAGCTCTGGCATACCCGCTCACGTCGCTCCCGCATATAGCAACCGTATCACAATTCAGATAGAGCGCCCCACCGGCGGCTTTGCCATCCCGTGGTTCGTAGTTTGCGTAACCGCTCACGATACACTCAGACATGACGAAAGACCTCGCGGTCACGTAAATGGCTCCTCCAACGCGTTCTCCCCATGTGCATGGGGATTCGCATGTGACGTAGCCAGTGATGTTAGAGTGTGATATTACAATTCGACCACCATTCTCTATGCAGAGCGCACCGCCCTTTATGGCCTTGCTTTCTTGCACGACTATAGAGTCTGCGTCGAGGTCACTGGATACACCGTAGAACACACCCCCCGATTCATTCAATGAACCCAAATGAGTGAACGCCACTGTCCGAATAACGACGTTAGAGTTGTTCACGACCATGCGGCCGTCAAAGAAAGTTGTGTCTGGGTTGAACGATCCACGAATTGTCAGATATTTGCTGCTAATGGTCAGAGTGTCTTCTCTGTATAGCCCCGCCGCCACCAACACCGTATCCCCATCCACCGCCGCATTGATCCCCGCCTGAATCGTCGGCTGATCCGCCGGCACATGAATCGTCGCTCCTTTTCCGACCGCGACAATCACCAGCACCAACCCCACCATCAAGACCATTAACCTTTTCATCATTACGCCTCCAATAGCCAAACGCCCGCCCACGTGCGCCACCCGCATTGCGCCCGCAACGAATTATCTCACTCTTTAACTGTCCTGCCAATGTAGCTTATTGTCGACGTTTGTCAAGCCGGATTTCAAAAAAAGAAACCGGCAGACTTCACGTCTGCCGGTTACATATTGACTGTATGTACGCTAATTCTACAAGAAGAACGGCGCCGCCAACAGCGAAACTGTACTGAGCAACTTGATCAACACGTGAATCGACGGACCGGCAGTATCCTTCAACGGATCACCAACCGTATCGCCGACCACTGCCGCTTTATGCGTATCCGAACCCTTGCCGCCGAACGCTCCCGTCTCGATGAACTTCTTCGCATTGTCCCAGGCGCCACCACCGTTGTTCATCATTGTGGCAACCAGAATACCCGTGATCGTGCCGACCATCAGCATCGCCGCCACCGTTTGCACTGCGGCCAGCGATCCTGTGGGGGTGAACACTCGGAACAATACTCCCACGGCCACCGGCGTAATCACCGCCAGCAATCCCGGCAGAATCATTTCCTTCAAAGCGCCCGCCGTCACGATCTCCACGCAGCGACCATAGAGCGGCTTCTGCGTGCCCTTCATAATACCCGGGAACTCCTTGAACTGCGCGCGCACTTCGTTGATTACGTAGTACGCCGCGCGTCCGACGGCACGAATCGCCAGCGCGCTGAACACGAATACCAGCGCCGCTCCCAGGAGCGCGCCGACAAATGTCGCCACGTCGCTCAGGTCAACTCTGACTATGCCGGTAATACCGCGCTTGGCCATGAACTTTTCAACTTCGTCAATGTACGCGCGGAACAACAGGAACGCCGACAGCGCCGCGCTGCCGATCGCATAACCTTTCGTCAATGCCTTGGTCGTGTTGCCCACCGAATCGAGCCGGTCCGTCCGGACGCGGACTTCTTTCGGTTGACCAGACATTTCGATAATACCGCCCGCGTTGTCCGTGATCGGGCCGAACGTATCCATCGCCAGAATGTAGGCGCACGGGGCCAGCATACCCATCGTCGCGATCGCCGTTCCGTAGAATCCGGCATTATGTGCCGCCACCTGCAGGCCCGGCATCGTCGCCTGAAGCGCCAGAATCCCGTGCACGCCGCATTGATAGGATGCCATCAGCGCCGCGCAAATCAACAGCACCGGAATACCGACGCACTCCAAACTGACTGAATATCCCATGATAATATTGGTCGCCGGTCCCGTCTGCGATGCCAGCGCGATGCTTTTAACGGGTCGATAGCGATATTCGGTGTAATACTGCGTGACGAATACGAACCCCAGCGCCGTGATCAATCCGACCACACCCGCCATAAAGAACCAGAGATTATTTCCCAGCAGGAAATACACCGAAATATAGAAGCCGATCATCGCCAGAACCGTGGTCACGAAATAACCGCGATTAAGTCCCTTCATCGGGTCTTCATCTTCCTTGATCTTCACCACCAGCACGCCTACGATGGTCGAAATGAGACCGAACGCACGCGCTACCAGTGGAAACAGAATTCCATATAATCCGAACACCGGCCACAACGCCATGCCCAGAATCATCGCGCCGATATTTTCCGCTGAAATCGATTCGAACAAATCAGCGCCACGACCCGCACAGTCGCCGACATTGTCGCCCACCAGGTCGGAAATTACGGCGGGGTTACGAGGATCGTCCTCCGGCAAACCGGACTCGACCTTACCGATCAAATCCGCGCCGACATCCGCCGCCTTGGTGTAAATACCGCCGCCCAACTGGGCGAACAGCGCCACGAAACTTGCGCCGAAACCAAAACCGACGATCTGCAAAGGCACCGTCGTCGCTTCGGCCGCTCCGGCGCTGGCCATGCCGCCGTAAATCGCGAACAATCCGCCGACACCCAGCAGACTCATGGCAACCACCGTAATACCGGACACCGCGCCACCGCGCAATGCCATCTTCAAACCGCCGTTGAGACTCGTCGTGACTGCCGCCGCGGTGCGAATATTCGACCGTACCGAGATGAACATTCCGATAATACCGGCGACCGATGAAGCCGCCGCGCCGATCACGAATGCAATCGTGACCTTGACCGCGTTGGAGTCCTTCAGGCCGAATTGATAAAGTACAAATATCAGTATTGCCGCGCCTACAGCGAGATAGCCGATCGTCGTATACTGCTTCTTGACAAACGCGCTGGCGCCCTCCTTGATCGCGTCTGATACTTCACGCATCTTCGCGGTGCCGGTGTCGGCGCTGAGCACTTTGCGCGCCAAAAACCAGGCGAACAACAGCGATATCGCCGAGATAGCGTAGACAAAGACGATAAAGTGTGTTGGGGTTAGAGTCACTTTGTTACCTTTCTACCGCCTGCCGCACAGACGATCTATTGAAACATCATACCTTTTTTTGCTTCGTTACCCATTGCGCCTGTTACAAGGCCGCCGATGCCCCCGAAAAATTGCCCGAAGATAAAAACCGTCAGCAACTTTGGCAAGTATTTTGTTACGTAAAATATGGGCTAAATTACGGTATGTTTATAGTCAAATTCAACTTTCGCGCTCATTCGCTCCTCAGTTCCGTAAGTCGAAACTCCCAATGGAATCACGTTGCGTTCATCGACACGCATCCCGGGGGTTTCGACAATTCCTTGAACTGCTGACAGGACAAATATCGAAACCCAACAGGCGTGGGAGCCACATCACAGGTAGCCCATAAAGGGATTCGACTTACGACACTATCAGGATTGCCTCTGTCGCAAATAATCCATCGCCAACTGTGAGACGTAAAGCTCATTCTTGCCCGAGGAAGTCAACGGAATATCCGGCACACGTTCAATCGTTAACTTAAATTCGCTCCCGAAGTAATCCTGATAGATTCGCCGCAAGTACTCCTCGTCATCCGGCCCCGTAAACGCCTTCGTCGGCACGTAAGTCATGTGCAGGTGTTCGAGCGTCTTCTGCTCAACGCGCACCCTCTGGAATCGCTCGGCCCGCTCCTTGAAATCAACTTGCGGATACATCAACCCTTTGCGCGTCAGAATCAAGTCCTTCCCTCGTCCGCCGACAATCGTCATCACCGGGTAATTTGCAACAGCGTCGGCGGGGTACCCGTGATAGATGCCCAGATCGTCGGTATGATATCGGATCAGCGGAAATGCGTAGTTGACCAGCGATGTTGCCACAATGTCCGCCGGTTGATCGGTGACGTCCTCGCCGGTTTCGTCCACGAATTCCATAAAGCAATATTCGCTCTGGATATACTTCCGGCCGTCTGACAATTGCGTGGCCGCCACCGTATTCTCCCGATTGCCATAGTAGTCGACGATATGACTCCCCAGGAAAGACTCAATTGCCCGCCGGTACTGCGGGTAGATAATCTCGCCCGTCGTATACACGATCGGGACGTGAAAGGGCTCCAGCCCATGATCCTGAAACAACAAAATCAGTGACGATATATTCGCCGGCTGACAATAGATCAACTTGGGCGCAAATTTCTTCATCCGCTCGTAGATGGCGGGCGCGTGATCGCGACGAATCCCGTCCTGTTCGATCATCAGCAGATTCTCGTTATAGTCAATCGGCATCTGGTCGTGATCCGTCAGAAAGCGTAACTTTCCCACAAACTGCGCGCGACGATCGCGAAAGCGATATCCGATATTGAAGAAATGCCGCCACATGATTGCCTTGCGCCAGACTTCTGCCTCGGCGGAACGAAAAACCTTCAGGCGATCACGACTCGTTCCGCTCGTTACCGTTTGCACCGGCCTAAGCGACTCGAATTCGTCGGACTTCAACTCCTCAACATAATCGGTGACCTCATCGCGAGTAAGACAGGGAATCTTGCGAAAGTCTTCCCTGCTCTTGACGTCGGACGGATGCATTCCGATGGCGCTGAAACGCCGTTGATAGAAGGGAACGTGGGCATGGGCATAATGCAGCAACTCCTGCAGCCGTCGCCACTGGTAGTCGGCGATTTCATCACGACTTGCCGTCTGGTGTTCCTGAAGGAATCGGAAGACTTGGCGGAATCGACGCCCGTACTTGATCGGCAGCGGCACGACAGTGTAGCGCCAGCGCCGGAGTTGTTCAAGAATTACTAATGACATAGCTAATGGTTGCTTTATGAATCAGACGCCTGCTTGCCCACACTCACAATGGTACAGGGTGACGAGTCCCGCTGGTCGAAACCCCTAATGGAAACAAGTCAATCCACATTTACAAGTATCTCCGGGGTTTCGACGATTCTGCTGACTGCTGATATGACAAAAGTCGAAACCCCGAAAAAGCGGTAGCAACATCGCGGGTGATGCCACAAGGCGTTTCGACCTAGGAAACTGAATGCCAGGGTCAGTCACTGTTCCTCACACCCCGTAAGAGGGCCGTAATGCTTCGCGATCAGACTTCGGCGAATACGCACGCTACCGTCGGAGTGGACCTCGATGTCCCAATCGCTCAGGTTGCCCGAGCTCATGAGCCAGATCATTCCTTTGACGGAGAGAGAAGCTGAATCCTTACAGATTGTGAACGGCCGAACGTCATACTTGTCAAAACTTTCGATCCTTTCCGCGTTCCGACGTACCCACTCTTCAATCGTGATGGAGTCTCTCCCCTCGGCCGGTGTCACAGCCCCGTCTATTGCAGCTGTGGATCGTGCCTCGCACCACTGATCAAAAAGACTCTCCCAAGTCCAATACAACTCCGGTGTTGCCAGCTTCCCGTTAACCGGTGCGAAATGTTCACGCCGTAACAGCGAATCAGTTTGAAGAAGAGGGAGGTACTCGTTTTCCTTTTTCATGCTTTGGTCGAAATAGCACAGATCCTTTACTGATTCCAGCAGGATACAATGATTGGGAAAGATAATATAGGGGAACAGCTCGCGGATCAGGAATTCCTTAGTGGAGTCAATAGGCAACGGATAAAGACTGAGTTGCACGAGAAGACTATCAATATCTGGCGCGAATACAGGAATCGGTGGATCCATTCCTTGCGGCACGTCATTCAGAATATATATCTTGCCGTCGTCAAGGTTTATGGCCAAGCTAGTCTGACGACCCGCGCAAAGCCAAAATTCCCCGGTATACGGTACCGGAAAATCGAACTCGATTCCGACGAAAATGTAGTTCGCAAAGAATATTGATCTCGAGGCAACGACGCATCTAATGCGATGATCTTCGAATTCCGCATAGAATCGTAGCCGTTCATCACGGCACAACCAGTCGAACAACGAGTCGGATAGTATCGCCCGCAAATCCGAGGATATGGTACCTCGAAAGTGCCGATGCGTAACGCCCAAACGTTCAATGAACTCTCGCTTCTCCTCGTTCCCGAGTGTGGTGTCGCCAATATCATCGACAAACTGAATCACGGGTCCTTGTTTCATTCCGGCAACTTCGCCAGGTTCAAGGCCTCTCGGCGATTTGGATAGAAGGCGGTCTAAGATGGTAGCGACCTCTCGAGGTGTACGAGCCTGACCGCAGTCGATACTCGCTCTCAAGTTCATGCGACTATTCGCCGGATAGAGCCGCACATGAAGCCACAGGGAATCGGTCTCTTCCCGCGCACCCTTTGCAGAGCCTCTCCTCTCACGCCAAAATATCCTTTCGAGCCTTAGCCGGCAGTTTTCCAGGGGGCTGAGTTTTTGCTCACTCCACACGTGCCAAATGGAACTGTCCGCTGCTGCCCGAGCCGTGAGCCAGAAGATCTTTCCCTCGTATTGCTTTCGGATTAATTCGATGTCGACAAATGTACTGTCGCGACCTTGACCGAAAAGACGGATTGTGGGCAACAGTACAACAAGGCACAGCAAGACCGATATGGGTGAATATTGGAAGTCCCGCACTTTAGTCTCTCCAACGGTATGTCTGCGGAATACTAGAACGCTTACCCCAGCTTAGAAGGTCGAAAGCCTTAGTGGAAACACGTTGCCTACATCGACACACGTCTCCGGGGTTTCGACGATTCTGTTGACTGCCGATATGACAAATGTCGAAACCCCGCAAATGCCGGAACGACATCACAGGTGATTCCGCCAGGGGATTCGACCTACGAATCTGCAATGTGACAAACAAGAATGTTCGTCCTACTTTCCCCCTCATCCCTTCAATCTCCACCCCTCCAAATGCTTCATCAATCCGTAATCCGTCATATCCATCTTCAACGGCGTGATCGAAACATATCCTTCAGTCACCGCCGTAAAATCCGATTGTTCGAACTCGTGCCAGTCCGGCTCACCCGCGATCCAGTAATACTTCCGGCCGCGTGGGTCAATCTTCTCCACCACGATATCCCGATACACCCGTTTTCCCAACCGCGTGATCTTCACTCCCGGATATTTGCCGTCAGTCGGATTCGGTATATTCACATTCAACAGCGTCGAATCCGGCAGATGATTCTGCAATACGCGTTTCGCCAGCTTGCGCGTGAATTTTGCCATCGCCGCGTAATCGACATCCTCGAACGGCACCGATGACACCGCTATCGACGGTATCCCAAGTATCGCGCCCTCAAACGCCGCCGACACCGTGCCCGAGTAGGTCACGTCGTCCCCCATATTCGGCCCGCAATTGATTCCCGAAATCAGAATATCCGGCAGCTTGTTGTCGAGTATACCGTGCACCGCCACCATCACTGCATCGGTCGGCGTGCCGTCAACGCTGTAGTACCCATCGCTGATCTGATTCTGCCGCAATGGTCGCTGCAATGTCAGCGAATGTCCTGCTGCCGACTGGTCCGCCACCGGCGCCACCACCAGCACATCGCAGATTTTCGCAATCTCTTTGCGCAGACGCAGCAGTCCCTCGGCCTGATAACCGTCATCGTTCGTAAGTAGTGCTAACATGGGTCACCAAAATAGCGATTTCACCAGCATTATCAAGAACCGAATCGTGTCGACCGGTGGATTGATCCAACTGCGGCCGGCGTTGTATATCGTGCTGATATCGATATGCTTCACACCGTATCCGGCGCGTACCGCCTTGATTAACAGCTCCGGCTCCAGATCAAATCGCGATGATGACAGCGTCACCTTCTTCAATATCTCCGTCGGTATCAAGCGGTACCCCGACTGGCTGTCAAGGATACGCGCGCCACAGAAGATCGATGACACAAACGATGTCAACGAATTGGAGACTTTGCGTGCAAACGGCATTGACTCGTCGCGTCGTCGCGTCCCAACCAAAATCGTGCGGTCATCGAGGTATGCATCCAGGAATCTTTGAATCTCATCAGGGCTGTGCTGAAGATCGGCATCCAAGGTAATCACTGCGTCGTATTCGTTTTCGACGGCGTACGCAAACCCCGTCTTGAGTGCCTCGCCCTTGCCGCGGTTTCGTCCATGCGTTATCACCGTTGCGCCCGCCGCCTTTGCGACAGCACCGGAATTGTCCTTCGAACCGTCATCGACCACGACAATACCGACTCCCGGGTATCTGCTTTTGATCTCCCCGATCAATCGCGGCAGTGTCGCGGCTGCATTGAATGCGGAAATCACGACAACCAATTTCTTCATTCTGCCAATATGCTGACTTCGACAGTTGAGGCAAGTTGTAAGTGCCCGCAACCGATTCGTTATTCAGCCATTGCCCCCGTGTTGCCGGTGGTTATATTGTGTCCGTATGTATGCAATTTCACTGCGAACAGACTAATGCCACACGCCATCCTCTTCGACTTCTGGCAGACACTCTTCGACGACACCCGCGAGCGCGAAACCATGACTGCCCGCAAAGCAATGATGCATCGATACCTTGTCGACAACGGTTGTAACGTACCCGCAAATCTCGACGATGGCTTTGAGGCCGCCAAGCCCTGGTTCAGTGCCATCTATCATGGTGAGCAACGTACACCGACACTCGAGGAACGCCTCACATTTGTGCTGAGCCATTACGGCGTCAAATTGCCACCGGTAAAGTTGGCGCCCCTCGCTCACGAATTCGGCGAACTGGGATTGCTCCTTGGTCCAGTTCCAACGCCCCATCTTGCTGAAACCCTTGCTAAGTTAAGCCGCGAATATCCACTCGGAATTGTCTCAGATACCGGCTACACTCCCGGCAGTGTTCTTCGCAAACATCTCAGAAATCATGGACTCCTTCAATATTTCAGCGCCTTTTCTTTCTCCAATGAATCGGGGCGGGCCAAGCCGCACGAGCACACTTTTCTGACGGCACTCAACCAACTCGGCGTCAAACCGGCAGACGCCATCCATTGCGGCGACCTGTTGGCGCATGACGTTCTCGGAGCAAAAAATCTGGGCATAACCGCCGTTCTTTACACCGGCTGCTGGACACCGAAAACTGACGGGATACTACCTGACTACGTAATCGCCGACTGGCTCGAATTGCCCGGAGTTGTGGCCGGCGTTTTCGGCTAGTCAACCTGGCTCCATTTCCATTACTTTTACCTGATTAGGCAGCGCCGTATTGCGGTGCCTGCATTACACTTAGCGGCCTCACCTCAAGTCACAAATCAATGTGCAATCTCCATACACCCGGGAAAAAGACCTTTACATATTAGCGCCGTGAGTTATATTAGTGCCGGTTAAGACCACTTAGGGATACTTACCCATTACCTGCACGGAGATACACATGGTTTGCGATGCTCTAAAGTTGATGCGCTTGACGGTTCTGGCGTTCACGCTCCTGGCTGCCTCACTGTATGCTGCCAGCCCGATGACACCTTTCGATATTACCGCCCAAAACGTCACCAACATCCGAATCGGTGATCCCGTGACAGTGGGCGTTGATGTCATGTCCGGCAGTGAGGCCTTTGCTTCGTTCCGGTTGTTGGTCGCTTTTGACGCCACCCGGCTGACGTTTGTCAATGCCGCCATTGGCAACTCACTAGCTGGCTGCAATTGGGAATCCTTCACTTTTAACCTGCTCCCCTGCACCCAGTGCGACACTCGTCTTGTCGAGATTAACGCCATCGCCGACATCGACAACGGGAATGTACATCCTTCATGCTTATCGCAATTAGGGCAACTCTTAAAGTTAAACTTTAACGTGACCACTGACACCACCAAAGCCGGCTCAACGGCTCCGGTCAATTTCTACTGGACTGATTGCGTCAACAATACCTTCGGATCGGTTGCGGCCGACACCGCCTGGTTTGCCCGTTTCGTCTATGACAACCAAGGCGCCAACATCACCGGCCTGGACCCCAACCTCGGCGGCGCTCAACCGAGTTGCATAGTCCCCGGCCCGGTCGTCAATATCCGCGGAGCCAACTTCCACTCCGGCAGCGTCGCGATCAGGACCGACTACGGCCTCTATGGCGACTGCAACGGCGATGGTCACTTTAACATCTCCGACGTCACATATCTTGTGTCCTATATCTTTTCGGGCGGTCCGGCTCCCAAGGATTATCTGCACGGCAACTTCGACGGTGATGATGGCCTTACCATTAACGACGTCGTCTATTTGCTGAACTACATTTTTGGGAAGATCCCGCACTAATCGCCCCTGCGCTGCAATTTGTATTCCGCGTAGGTCGGTGTTCCGAGTCCCATCTTCTCCCGATAATTCCGCCGACAATACTCGATCCCTCTTTGCCTGCCGGTCGTCTCGCCATCACGACGGGATGAGAAACCCGACATGCCGCCTCAAAACCTCGAACTTCCCCGTTGTGGCAGGTCCTGATCCCGCGCGGCACCGCTATTCCCTTGACTCGTGTCCAACCGTCCGGCGCGGGATTGTGACCTGCCACCCAAACCCATTTTTGTAGTGCCGAACACCAAAAATCTCGGTCAGCCCTATAAGTAGAGGGCGTTGTCGCCGACTTTGGCGCCGGTTCGGTTTCCACCCGCGCCGACGACGGAGTCCGACAGTGGTCAACTTGGTACCAAGAGTTGCCGTGCCCGTATTGTGCGCCGTAGGACGAACATTCCTGTTTGTCCGGTAGCGTACTCTACGTGGAGGCCTCCCGAGCTATCCCCATCCGGGGCACGGCAATAGTAAATGGCTTCGGGTCTGTCAGGGCTGCGTTCGCTTGTGCAGCGCGTCCGGGAGCATACATCTAACAGTGTATGCGACCGCGACGCGTCAGGGTTTCCGCACCGGCGTTCGGCGACATCAATAGCGTAGCGCTACGCGCCCATTTATTTCGAGGGACCTAGTCGTTGACCGTGTTGTCTTCGACTTCCTTGAGCGAGAGATGTTCTTGCTTGAGATGATAGAGTCCGGCGAGCGTGATGGTGAAATACTGCGTCGCCCACATGACGATGCTGCTAGCTGCTGCTCTGTCTGATGGTATGCCGTATAGGCTGAGACTGAGTACCGTGAGGTATTGGTATGGCCCTATGAATCCCGGCGCATTGGGGAGCATGATCCCTACCGACACGACGGCGAGGACCACGAACGATGCGTCAATCGGAAGGTTGGACATGCCGAACGCGAGAAAGATCAAATAGTTCGACAGCGCCATGACCACCCAAAGCACGATTGACTGAACTGTAATGATGAATATAGCTTTGGTGTCAGAGAGAACTTGAAGCCCGGACGCGAATTTCGCGAAGATGTCGCTACCCGTCGTGCGAATCCTGTCCGGGAAGATGTGCAGCAGTTTGTTCAGCCAGCGCAGAGTCAGTTCAGTCTTGATCTTGAGCAGTACCATTCCGAAGAACAACACCGCCGTGAGAATGAAGAATACCCAGCCGGCCTTTTCAAGATTCTGGAGGTCGGAAGTCTCCGGAAACTTCTTGAACAGTAGTATGGCCGTGAACAGTGCCAATAAAGTGAGCAGATCAAATACGCGCTCCACCAACGTTGTGGCCATGGCTGCCGCACGCGACACATTCTCGATCTTGCCCAGCGATATCGGGCGCACGAATTCGCCCAGGCGCGCAGGCAGAATATTCGATGCCATGAATCCAATCATGGTTGCAGCGTAAAGACCGTGGAACGAGCATTTCTTCAAAGGATTGACCATATATCCCCAACGCCAGGCGCGCAGCAACATCGCAATGAAGATCGAGACGACATTGGGAATTAACCACCAGTAGTTTGCCCCTTTAAGCGCCGAATAGACTTGGCCCCACTCAACCTTCCTGATGAACAGATAGAGAAAGAATGCGCCGATCAGAAATCCAGCGACGATCAGTAGCTTCTTACCCAACTTTCCCCCATTCACTCAACGTCTTCTCCATTACAGCAAATGATCGTCGGGCGCAATCCTCCCAGGTGAATTTGGCCGCCCACTCCAGTGCACCTTGCGACAGGGCGTCGTACAAGGGCTTGTCTGTCAGCATCCGAACGATTTGATTCGCCATTTCACCGATGTTACCGTACCGGTACAACGTTCCCGACTTCTCGGGCGCAACAGAGTCCCTCAGCCCCGGCACATTGGCCGCGACTACCGGTGTCCCACAAGCGTTCGCCTCGATATTCGTAATCCCCCAACCCTCTTTCGGCGAGGGATACACCGAGACATGTGAGCGACGCAGATAAGTCAGTTTCTGCGCCGACGACACGAATCCGGTGAACTCCACCGCGTCCTGCAATTTCAGCTTCTGCACCAATTGCTTGAGTGCTTCCATATAATCGCCATCGCCGACAATCAGCGCCTTGACGTCGGGAACCGACTTCTGGATAATGGGCAGCGCCTGAATCAGGTGGTGCACTGATTTGTATTTCTTTATCCGTCCCAGATACACAATAGTCGGCCGTTCGAATTTCACAATCGGCTTTTCCGGCTGATACAGGCCATGATCGACACCGCATTCAGCCACGCCGATCTTCTCCGGCGCAATTCCGCGTCGGATCAAGTCCTGCCTGGTCGAGTCGCTGATCGCCAAAAAGCCCGACTTGCGATAGACGCTTCGGATGGGAGT
Source organism: uncultured bacterium (assembly GCA_963726455.1). Lineage (GTDB taxonomy): Bacteria > Zixibacteria > MSB-5A5 > CAIYYT01 > CAIYYT01 > CAIYYT01. Next base: position 173,592 of record CAVSCK010000004.1, on the reverse strand, counting down.
CTCCGCGAAATATACATAGCTCGCGACAACGGGATTCGCTTCCTGATAGATGTTTCTGCCGAACAGGTGCGGAATCACCGCCAGATGCGGCATTTTGAAAAACAACGGCAAATAGAAAGGAATCTTATTGATGTCTTCAACGATCAAGTCATGCGGCTTTTCGTCGAGAATCTTACGAACGAGCGACGGCGCCACAAAATTGAAAGTTGAGCGCCCGCCCTTGCGATGGACCTGCATCCCGTCGATGTCTTCACGCTCACGGCAACCCGGATAAGTGCAGCACGCCAGCGACACCTCGTGGCCCCAGCCGACAACGCGCTTGAGTATTTCCTCAAGATGGACTTCAGCGCCCCCCGCTTGCGGGTGCGTCAGGTCCTGCCAGTTAATCGCCAGTATCCGCAACTACTCTGTTGTCCTACTGAGTTCCTCCCGGCACGTCCATTTTTTTCAGGCGTACACCGGTGCGTGATGTGTCCGCGCTCTTCAAACGTTGTACTTCGGCCAGCGCATCCTTGGCATCGCTCTCATCCGGATGTAGCGCCACCCAGCGCGTCAGCATGCTCTGCAAACTATCGTATTGCTTGTCTTGATAATAGAAGGCCAGCAGTTGCTGGTAGGCGTTGCGGTTATTTGGATCACGAGCCAGTACCTGGTTCAGCATTCCGTACGCTTTCGGTTTGTCATGCTTGCGCTGCCAGGTGTCGGTCGCAATGGCTATCCAGCCCATATTGACGTCAACGTTGGGCGGCGCCGATTGCGCGACGTTTTCGGCGGCCCCCATCGAATCGACATCGGCGTAAAGCTGCATCAAGTAGGCGTAGCTCTGCCACTGTCCCGGCACGGTCGCGAGCGATTTGCGGGCCAGTGAGATTGCGCGCGACAGGTCGTTTTGCTTGCGCAGTGCCTCGCAAATATAGAGGAACCCGGCCGCATAGTTGTTGGTGAGGCGGGCGGCATTTTCGTCTTTGAAAACCGTCGTGTCAGCGACGCCGCGGAATCGGAACGTGTTCTCGTAGAGATCCACGGTGTGCGGCACGTCCACCATTTCGGTGCCGGTTTCCTTCTTAACACGGTACATCATGCCGTTCATTTCCAGATGGTCGTCAATCGGCTTGCCTTCGAACAGACGATTGTCGTCGGACACTGTTACAGCAAATTCGATCGGAATGGTCCAGCGGCTGGTCTTGATGATGTTGTCGATCATCTGATCCTGCACGCGGACGATCTTGCCGTCGGAAGTTCGGTAGTGCCGAAGGTTATCGATTTGATCATCCGTGTAGCTGATCGGCACGCCCATTTCGTTCTTCAATTGTTTGATATACCACTCAGTGTTGATCAACGACAAATTGGCGATCCGGACGTCACGGCGAACACCATAGGCCTGTTGCAGCGCCCAGAGCGGGAAAGTGTCGTTATCACCGTTGGTAAAGACCACCGAATTGGTGTCGGCGGACATCAGCAAGTTGTAAGCATAGTCATATGAAATGTAATTATTCGAACGGTCATTTTCATGATAATTGGCTTTAAGCGCCACCAGCGGAACCAGCAGGAATACCAGCATGCCGTACACCGCTTTGGGAGCGGACTTGTTTTGCAGAAAGCGAGACGATAAGTCCCACAGCGAGGCAAAACCAAGTCCCATCGCCAGCGCGAACAGAATAAACCCGGGTTGCCAGAAATAGTCTCGATCGCGTACCTCTAGATAGGCCTCGTCATTCAGGAACTTCCCTGCCATAGTGCCGTCGGCGAAGTTCATATACAAGACCATCCCCACGGTCGCGGCCAGGACCATGAGGAAGAAAGGAATTCCTTTCTCTTTCCTCCGCAACCATAGCTCCCATAGACCCCAGAGTCCGAGAGGAAAGAGCGTGAACGTGAACGCTGTCTTTTGAATACCGTATTGTCGCTCGAAAAATCCCCAGAATCCCATCCGTTCATGCCTGCCGAACTGGTTCTCAAGTGATCCGCGCCGGGTGAACATGCGCGCAACCATCGACCCCTGGCCGTATTGCTTGCGTTCAAGGTAGCCCATGAACTTGCTCCAGTTGTCGGGAGCGTTTTCGTTAATAGCCGGCTTCTGCCCGGAGCGAACCAGAATATACGATTGACAACTCCAGCCGATGAACGCCGCTACCATCAGGTAGAACGGCAACGCCCACATGGGGTCTCGTTTTGACAGATAGATTGACGATACGATGACGAGCCAGGCGGCGCCCGAATAGATAAACAGCGGTATCGAAACGACGATGCTCAACAACACCAGCCCGGTTACCCAAACTCGCCAGTCCCGACGCAATTTTTCGCCGATAACGATTATCATGAGATAAATGAAGGGCATGACCAAATAGGTGGTCATATGTACACCGAGAGAAAGTACACTCAGATAGGCGATCAACACCAGCCACTTGTTGGCTCCGGGAACGTCACGGCGTTCCGCCCAACAGAGAGTTGCCCAGATGATGATCATCATCAGCAGCATGGCAGCGCCGTAAACCTCGGCTTCGATAGCCGAGTTCCAGTTACTGAACGCGAAGGCCATCAACAGCGAGCCGAACAAACCGGAGGCGTACATGCCGACTCTTTGAATTTCGGACGGATTTCCGCCCATCCATTCCCGCACGAACTTCACAATCACGAAGTATCCGAACATGGCAGCGCCGGCGGAAGTGAACACGGAAATCAGATTTATGCGGAATCCCACATCAGAAGCGAGCGGCAATGTCGAGAATATCCTGCCGATCAACACCCAAAGCGGCGCTCCCGGCGGATGCGGGATGCCGAGACTGGCCGAGCAGGCGACGAATTCGCCACAGTCCCAGAATGACACCGTGCGTTGCACGGTCATCAGGAAAACGATGAACGAGAACGCATAGACGAAGATGCCCAATCCGAGATTAACCTTATCGATCTTGTCAGTGCTCAATCCGAATTTGTACTCTGTCAAATCTTCCTCCTCAAGGAGAGCCGCTCACCTGATAACAAAAAGTATACCCGCAGGTTAGCGCGGCGGACGAAATAATTCGGCGGGGAATATACTATGCGAATACCCGATTGCCAACCAAAAAAGTCGCCGCAATCGACGCGATCATTCCAGCGAGCCAGCATACAGAAATGCGTCAGGTCGGCTACGCAAGACGGCCACGGGCAATTCAAACGGCGAGCATCGGTGCAATCGCTGCTGTTTACGGAGAGGATACCGACCGCAGATCCAACTTTATTCAGGCCGATTCCGCCTCGGAGTCGTCGAGACTTTTGTAAACGGCATCGAGAATTCCGTTAACGAAGCGCGACGATTCGTGCGTCGAGAATTTCTTCGCCAGTTCCACGGCCTCGTTTATCGACACCTGCGCCGGAACATCGGGAAAATGCGAAAACTCACAGATGGCGATCCGCATGATGCAGCGATCAACCATCGCCACCCTATCCAGGTCCCAGTTCTTCGAAAACGCCGCTATCTTCTCGTCGAGTTGCGGCGTTGACTCAACCACTTTGCGAAACAGCCGCTCCGCAAAATTCTGAGATTCGACTTCCAGCCCGGCGGAGGCAATCAAAGTAGTGGTGATGGAGTCAACCGACTCGCCGGTGGAATCATGGGCATAGAGGCACTTCAGCACCAGTTCACGAGCTCTTTTTCTTTGTCCCATCTTCCCTACAATGCCCGATACAGGTTAGCCATTTCGATCGCCGACAACGCCGCATCCCAACCCTTGTTGCCTGCCTTGGTGCCCGCGCGCTCGATTCCCTGTTCCAGCGTGTCTACGGTGATGACGCCGTAAATGACAGGAACACCCGACTTGAGCGCCAGGGAGGCGATGCCCTTGGTAACCTCAGCTGCGATGAAATCAAAGTGCGGCGTGTTACCGCGCACGACCGCGCCCAGGCAGATGATGGCATCGTGCCGCGGCTTCTCCAACAATTTCGACGCCAGATATGGCAGCTCGAACGAACCCGGCGTCCAGTAGGTGTCGAAGTTCTCTTCCTTGGCGCCGTGGCGTGTCAAGCAATCGATGGCGCCCGACAGCAATTGCTCGGTCAGAAATGAGTTAAACCGCGAGACGCAGAGCGCGAACCGCAGATCGTGAGCTATTAACTCACCCTTATAAATCTTACCCATGCTTTTTACCTCAATGTGTTAAACAAATGCCCCAGTTTATCCCTCTTGGTTTCCAGATAACGCATATTGTGTTGTGTCGGCGGTACCTCGGAAGGAATGCGCTCCGTCACCTTCAGACCGTAACCTTCGAGGCCGATGATCTTGCGCGGATTGTTGGTGATCAAGCGAATCGTCGACAGCCCGAGATCAGCCAATATCTGCGCGCCGATGCCGTAATCGCGCAGATCGTCGCGGAAGCCGAGTTCTTCGTTGGCCTCCACGGTGTCGCGTCCCTGATCCTGCAAGCCGTAAGCAAGGATCTTGTTGGCCAGCCCGATTCCCCTGCCCTCCTGTCTCATATAGAGCAGGACGCCGGCGCCCTCTCGGTCGATCATCTCCATGGCGGCTGCCAGTTGGTCGCCGCAGTCGCAACGGCTCGATCCAAAGACATCGCCGGTCAGACACTGCGAATGTACCCGCACGAGCACATCCTGTTTATCACGAACGTCGCCTCTGACGAGCGCCAAATGATGGTGATCGTCGATTTCCGAGGCGTAAAGATGCAATCGAAAGTGGCCGTGGTGAGTCGGAAAATCTACGTCGGCCATTTCATGCACCAGATTCTCGACGTGGTGGCGATACGCGATCAGGTCTTTGATCGTGATCATCTTGAGTTGGAATTGGTCGGCAATCCGTCGCAATTCTTCGACCTTCGCCATTGTGCCGTCGTCAGACATGATCTCGCATAACACGCCGGCCGGTTTCAACCCAGCCAGCCGCGCCAGATCCACTGATGCTTCGCTGTGTCCCGCGCGCGCCAGCACTCCGCCGGGCAGCGCCTCGATGGGAAACACATGGCCCGGACGCGCGAGTTCCTCCGGACGGCAATCGCTTGACACAATCTGACGGATCGTCTCGGCGCGGTCAAACGCCGAGATACCGGTGGTCGTGCCGGCGATCGCGTCAACACTGATCGTGAAGCGCGTGCCGAGTTTCGCGGTATTGTGCGGCGTCATCGGCATGAGATTCAGGCGCTCCAGATCAGGTCGAGTCAGCAGCAGGCAGATCAAGCCGCGACCGTAACGCGCCATGAAATTGATCGTCTCCGGTGTTGCTTTCTCGGCGGCGCAAATGAAATCGCCTTCGTTTTCGCGATCTTCATCATCACAAACGATGACAACCTTTCCGGCGTTGATGTCGTCGATCGCGTCAGCGACATCGTCGAAGAACCGGTCTGGACCTCGTTTTAACCTGACGTTATCCATTGTTGCTGTTCCTCATCTATTGTTAGTATCCATATTCTCTAAGTTTGGCCTCAGTGATTGCGTCGCCGTTGCGTGCTGAAGCTTGTTTGGCGATGTACTTGGCGAGCAGGTCAAATTCCAAATTCACGGTCGTGCCGGAGGTGATGCTTCGCAGCGTCGTCTGTTCCCAGGTATGCGGAATGACGCTTACGGCGAATTGAGTGTCGGTCACGTCATAGACTGTCAGACTCACACCGTCGATGGCAATTGATCCCTTGTCGACAAGATATGGCGCGAATTCGCGCGGAAATTCGAATTGCAGTTCGTGGCTGCCGGAACGCTGACGAACGGAAACACAACGACCGACGGCATCAACATGACCCTGCACAAAATGGCCGCCGAGCCGGTCGGTGGGTTGCAGGGCAAGTTCAAGATTGACTTCGTCGCCCTGCCGGAGTTCGCGCAACGCAGATCGCGACAAGGTTTCGCCGACGGCGGACACTGTGAATTGCCTGGGTTTCTGATCGACGGCGGTTGCGGTCAGGCAGACGCCGCTGATGGCGACCGAGTCGCCGATGCGAATGTCAGCGGCGAGTTTCCCGGTGAAAATCGTGAACTCGATATTCTCGCCGTAGTGCCGTAGCAACTCGATTTTGCCTATATCCTGAATGATTCCCGTGAACATAGTTACCTCGGATATGCCTCCGTCCAGAGATCGCCGCCGATTACATAAGATCTGTCAAGGCGCAAGTTCAGCGCCTGGTCAACACGCCGGCCCTGGTCGTGAAACCAACACCTGCCGTCGCCAAGAAGTTTGGGTGCCGTGACAATCAGATACTTGTCCACGAGACCTGCGTGAATAAATGCCGAGAACGTTTCGGCGCCGCCTTCAACAAGGAGGTCGACAATCTTCTGAGCGCCGATGTGACGTAACAGATCGGCCAGGTTGACACTACCTTCTGCGTCCTCGGGTAGCGCCCAGGTAATCGCGCGAGGGGAAGTCTCGTCGATACGATCGCGGTCAGCACGCGACTGGCCGGTGACAATGACTGTCTTGCCGTCGCGGTTTTGAGATAGCACGCGCAGATTCTCATCGGCGATTCCGTGGCGAGTCAGAGACCAGCCGCAACGGATCATGGTCGCCGACGCCATGCGAAGTGAGTTCCGGATTGTCGATACGCACGGTATTGCCGCCAACCAGAACGGCACCGGATTGCGAGCGCAACACGTGGACCTGACGGCGTGACTCCTCGGAGGTGATCCATTTGGAATTGCCATCGGCGTCGGCGATCTTGCCGTCAAGTGTCTGGGCAATCTTGAGCGTGACAAACGGCAGCCCGGTCGTGATGAATTTGATGTATACCTGATTCAGCCGCTGTGCCTGGTCCTGGTGATTGTTTAGAACGATTTCGACGCCGGCATTCTTAAGGAAGCTTATCCCCTTGCCACCGACTTTGGGATTCGGGTCAACCATGCCGACATGAACGCGGCTGATTCGGGCGGCGATGATAGCGTCGGTGCAGGGCGGGGTCTTGCCGTGATGACAGCAGGGTTCGAGACTGACATACATCTCGGCGCCGGCGACGTCCTCCCGCGCATTCTTGATGGCATCGACTTCGGCATGGTCGCCGCCATAGAAATGATGATACCCTTCACCGATAATGCGGCCGTCCCGTACGATCACCGCGCCGACCAGCGGATTCGTACCGGTTTTGCCTTTGGCCAGTTCAGCCAGTTCCATCGCCCGAAGCATGTAGTCACTAACAACCATAAAAAAACCCGAAGTCTACCTTCGGGGCAATGGTCACAAGACCGATGCCGCCTCAAACGGCGGGCAGACCGCGTCCGCGGAATGCGAGATTCATTATGCATGCCGCAATTACGGTGTACGCGGTCTTCGTCTTCTTCCATCCGGACTTTACCGTCGGCATCGGAGTTCACCGATTCTGTCCACTCACAGGGACTCGCGGGCTGTCACCGCCGATCGAGGAATTTCACCTCGCCCCGAAGACCTTCAAAAATCTACCAGATATACGCACGATGTCAAGGAAAAATGCGGAAAATTACAGGCGGCTAATCTACAGGCGCGCCAGGTCAAAACCGCCGCCCACCGCTGCCTTTACATCCGCACCAGACTAGGAACAGGCCACTACAGTGACGATGAGAGCGGCAACTTTGCTATTGTGGAGAAACGGCGGGGCGTTTACATTCCCTATGATAATGAAACGCTTGGGTGACGAGCTAAAGAAGATAGTCATTGTGTCGGATGGCACCGGCAAGACGGCGCGCCGTTTGATGGATGCCGTGCTGTCGCAGTATTCCGAGCATGCCGTATTTTCTGTGGTTGACACGCATCGAGAAGTCCGTACCAAGGAACGAGTCGACGAAATCATGCGGGGAATTGACGACGACTACCTCGTGATATTTTCGATCATCTCTGACGACCTGCGCAACTACTTCCACAATTTGCTGGAGGATCGCCACATTCTGCATCTGAATGTGCTCGAGCCGATGCTGGCGACCATGTCGAAGTTTCTCGGTGTGCATCCCGAATACCGGCCGGGATTACTGCAGATTATTGATGACCGGTACTACCGCAAGATTGATGCCATCGGATATACAGTTGAGCATGACGACGGCCGCGGCTACCGCATTGAGGAAGCAGAGTTGGTGCTCGTCGGACTGTCGCGCACTTGCAAGACGCCGATTAGCATGTATGTCGCCTGCAATTTCGGCATGAAGGTGGTGAACATTCCGATCGTGCCAAACGACCGGATGAAAGAGCAACTGCTGCGGAAGTTGTCGGTCGTTGACCGCAAGATCATTTTCGGGCTGCTGATGCAGCCGGATGAACTGGCGCGCGTGCGTGAAGAACGGGCGCAACTGCTTTTTCCCGATGTTCACGGGCAGGAAGATCTGCACGAATATCATGACGTCAGGGAAATCAGAAACGAGCTGCGGTTCGTTCGCAGAATGTATAAAGACGAAAACTGGAAGACAATCGACGTGACCAAGCGCGCCATCGAGGAGGTCGCTGAAGAACTCCTGCGCAAGCTCAAACTGACTGATTTCCATTTCGACGAGCCGACGTAGCCGTTCTCTCCTATCGAGCGCGACGGTGTGCTTCGACAATGCGATTCTTTCCGTTATCTGCAAATGAAGGAGTTTGATATGGCCAGATTCCTCAAAGCACTTTCTCTGATGGCTATACTGGCAACGGCGGTTGGGATCCTGACGGTGTGCCAGGCGCGAAAAACCGAACAAACTCAGACTGAAAAAGGGAGTGTACAAATGTCATTCTCGATTACCAGTACGGCTTTCAAGCAGGAAGGCATGATTCCCGCTCAGTTCACCTGCGACGGCGCCGATATTTCGCCGCAATTGGCCTGGACAGGCGCGCCCGACAGCGCCAAGAGCTTCGCATTGATTTGCGATGACCCAGATGCGCCGGGACGTGTCTGGGTGCATTGGGTGCTGTACAACATTCCGGGCGATGTTCGTGAATTGAAAGAGAAAATCGCCAACGACGAAAAGTTGCCCAACGGTGCGCGGCACGGCTTCAATGATTTCCGCAAATACGGTTACGGCGGCCCCTGCCCTCCCGGCGGGACGCATCGGTATTTTTTCAAGTTGTATGCGCTCGATACGATGTTGACGTTGCCGGCAAAAGCAACCAAGGATGACTTGCTCGGCGCGATGAAGGGACATATCCTCGCGCAAGCGGAATTGATGGGCAAGTACAGCAGGAAGTAGGAATTCAATTTGGCGCGTGGACACACAGGGGGAGAATATGTCGTGGAAAGTATCGCGAAGGAACGTGACGATGTTGTTAGTCAGCGTCCTATTATTGTTGCTGATGACGCCTGCCGTCAAGAGGACAGGATAAGCCCATGCAACCAACGGCGATCAAATTGCCACAACCAGTTCTGACTGGCAACATGTCCGTTGAAGAGGCATTGCTTAAGCGACGCTCTGTGAGAACATATCAAGATGTGCCAATTACGCTTGCCGAACTGTCGCAACTGCTTTGGGCCGCACAGGGTGTGACTGATTCGACAACCTATCCGGGACGGTTTTTGCGAACTGCGCCCTCGGCCGGAGCACTATATCCGCTCGAAATCTATGCCGTAGTCGGTCGAGTCAACGGCCTGGAGCCGGGCATCTACAAGTACGACTTCCGGGGACACGAATTACAGACGATCGCGCTTGGCGACGTTCGCAAGAATCTGGCGGCGGCTGCGCTGGGACAGGGCGCCATCACTCAGGCGGCAGTGGATATCGTCTGGACTGCGAATTATAAGCGCTGTGAACAAAAGTATCAGGAACGGGCGAAATTGTATGTGCCGATGGAAGTCGGACATTCGGCGCAGAATGTTTTCCTGCAGGCGGTGTCACTCAATCTGGGCGCGGTCGTGATGGGCGCGTTTTACGAAGATCGAGTAGAGCAAGTGCTCGGTGCGCCGAAGGATGAGACGGCGATGTATATTATGCCGGTGGGACACTTCCCCAAGTAACAGACAGTATGCCTGGTTACGAAATAGAGACGCCGTCAGGAAGGGATTCCTGACGGCGCGGTTTATTGGGAGCTGCAATGCCTAATCAGGTCGCGCATCTCGGAAACTAGCCCTTCATATATTCGAGCAAGGCGGCGCGCCACCTGCAAAGATATACGCTATGAGGTATACGACATCGGATATATCGATGGAACCGGAGCAGTCAGCATCTCCAGAGCGGATCGGCGATGGCGCCGGACCGCCGCCAAAGATGTAACCGATCAAAAAGACGGCGTCGGATATATCAATGCCGCCTGAGGCATCCGCATCGCCGACGATGAAACTGCTGGCACTGAACGTGGTCAGCGCCTGACCGGCGGCAACGCAGATTCGATTACCGGCGACATCGATTCCATAACCTGATCCCAGCATTTGCGCGTAACCCGCGCTATGAGGGTTGGCAGACTCCGTCACGTTCGATGCGAACACGCCATTGCTGTTGTCATAGGATACATACAGGCGGTTTTCTTGTAAGGCCATACTGAGTAGTCTTCCATCCGGTATTGTCGGCACACATTCATTCAAGAGTGTCGGACTAGAGGGGTCGGAGATATCGAACGTTTGCAGTCTGTTTTCGAGCCCCACGTAGAGATAGCTGCCGGATACGCACATATCCGTTGAAGGCCAGATAGCCGGGTACATGACATTGAGTGAGTATGGGTTGTACGGATTGCTGACGTTAATGGTCATCAAACCCGGATACGTATAGATGTAAACGAGACTTCCCGCAGGAGCAATTGACAGGATACTGTGGCCGAGGGACAGAAGTCCAGTGACAGTCGGTGCGGACGGATTAACCACGTTCACTACGAAAAACCCGCTGTACACGTCACCGCCGATGTAGACAAAATTACCCGCAACTGCCATGCTCAGGGCCGGGTATCCCAGAGAGCAGGAGCCAATCAACTCGAGATTCGGGAGGTTACTGAGACTAACCGTGTATAGCCCCCCTTCCGACGTAAGCACGAAAGCGAGGGTACCTTTCAATTCCACCTTCAGAGTTGAACCGGGAATAACCAGATTAGTGACGATCGTCGGATTACTTGCATCCGAAATATCCACGAGATCCAGGCCGGCTTTTCCGACTGTTGCCAGAGCATACTGACCTACGATTTTTGTATCGAGCGGTGTGTGATTGGCAAAGCTGTTTAGAACGAGCGGGGAGGCGACGTTGGAGAAGTCGACGATATGGGCGCCACTGTACAGGTCTGGAACGATTGCCTTGTCTCCCGCGAACGCTAACGGCCCTGATCGAGTGCCGGGCAGAGTCTTGGAGATGAGAGATGGCGCCTGTGGATTCGAGACGTTGTACGCCCAGACACCATTGTTGTAAGTGGAAACGTAGGCGACGCCGTCCCTGAGCGAAATGGACATGGCGGCATCGATGCTGTCTATCCGGCCAACTTGGAGCTGACTTTGGAAGTCGCTCACGTCGTAGATGGCGACACTGTCTTCTGCTCCGATATAGGCCAGATTGTTGTCAAGACTGAATGAGTAATTTTGGGAATAACCAAAGTCGATCGTCGCGATCGGCGCCGGGTTTGCCTCATCGGCAATATTCAGAGTATGGAGAGCCACTACTGTCATGAAGTATGCCCGGTCACCGACCACGGCAAGCCCTCTGGTCTCGTAATAAGTCCCTTCACTATTCACCGCATAGCTTCCCACGCGCGCAGGCGCGGCAGGATTGGAGATATCTACGATGTCGAAAAAGCCCCAGCAATCAGCCAGATACGCGCGATTCGCGATGACCTGGATTTGACTGATTACATGCCCACCATTGTATTCCGACATTAGGACAGGATGTAAAGGGTCTGCGACGTTATAGATCTTCATGCCGGTGAAGGTTGAGACAAAGGCGTAGTCGCCGGAGACACAGACATATATTGTCCCGGTATGATTCAAGTCAAGCTTCACCACCGGATTGAAGGATATACTGTTAAGATCGTAAGCCATCAGGCCTCTCCAGGTGGCACAAAACACATAGTTGTCTTTGACAGCCACACTCATCACATCGCTCCAGAGACCGCTGCCGGCGTAGTCAATCTGAACTTCCGCCTGCTCCGGGCAATATCCATTCGGTGTAGCAAACCTGGCCGGGGCATTGGTTTCGCCTCCGGGTAGTCTGCTAGCCCCATCCCATTTCTGATCGGCGAGCGATCGAGGATCATCCGAGGTTTGAGACGATGCTGCACTGGAAACGAAGGGCAGCATGCACGCGAGAATGACGATCCAGCAGTAGCGAGTGCTCATGAGAAACCTCCCTATGACTTGAAAACCGGGTTGGCGCTAGCCCGACGCCTATTAGACTGGTATTTGTTGGCAATATTGACATCCGCAGGCACTTTGTCAAGACATTTTATGTTCGATTATCACAGAGTGAATTGAACGTGGACAGAAGAAGCCGTCAGGAAGGGATTCCTGACGGCGCATCGTATGCTGATGAAGGAATGGATGCTAGCGCTTGTTGTATGTCTCCACGGCTTTGACGAGTGTCTTCATTGCCTGACGAAGGTCGGCCTCTTTGAGGACATAAGCGATACGGAATTCATGCTTGCCGTGATTCGGTGAACCGTAGAAGCCGTCACCCGGCGCGACCATGACCGTGGCGCCGTCATGGCTGAAATCGGTCAGAAGCCACTGCGCAAATTTGTTGGCATCGTCAATCGGAAGCTTGGGCATGATGTAAAACGCGCCGGCGGGTTTGGTAAACACGGCGCCGGGGATGTGCGCGAGTTCCTCGCAGACGATGTCACGGCGATGCTGATATTCGGATATCATTTGATGCAGGAACTTGTCGATTGTTTGATACCCCGCGATGGCTCCGAGTTGCTCAATCGTCGGCGGACAGAGGCGCGCCTGGCCGAATTTGAGGGCGGCATCCATAATGCGTTTGCTCTTGCTGACGAGACAGCCGATGCGCGCGCCACACGCCGAGAAACGCTTGGAAATCGAGTCAAGCATGATAGCGCGGTCGGTGACTTCCGGGAAACTGAGAATACTCGTGTGATGACCGCCGTCGTAGGTAAACTCGCGATAGACTTCATCCGCCATAATCCAGAGATTCTTTTCGATAGCCAGTTGCACGATCATTTCGATATCCTTGCGGCTAAAGATCGCGCCGGTCGGATTATTCGGCGAACAGTACATGATGGCCTTGGTACGCGGCGTGATGCGCTTTTCGAATTCGGCGCGCGGCGGCATACCGTAGCCGTTCTCGACATGCGTCGGTACCGGCACCAGCTTCATCGCGGACATCGTTGCGAAGCCGTTGTAGTTGGTGTAGAACGGTTCGGGCACGAGGACTTCATCGCCGGAGTCGCCGATCGCCATCAAAGCGAACATGATTGCCTCGGAGCCGCCGGTGGTGACAACGACCTCATCGGGGCTGATCGTGATATTATACTTGGCAAAATATCTGGTGATTTCCTCGCGCAACGCCAGCAGGCCCTGTGAAGGGCCGTACGCCAGCACTTTCTCTTCGAAAGTATGGACCGCTTCCATGATTTCGGGCGGAGTGACAATGTCGGGTTGGCCGATGTTCAGATGATAGACTTTGATGCCGCGTTTCTTGGCGGCATCGGCAAGCGGAACCAGGCGGCGAATCGGCGATGCCTGCATTTCGTCGGCGCGTTCCGAAAGCGCGGCTTTGTGGCGTATCTCGTGGCCGGTGTTGGTATGCATATAATGTCTTTATCCTTTGAGTACTTCTCGGCAAACCTCGTGATGCCCGATGGGGCTAGACACACATTGATCGCACAGGGAGCGCCTGTTTGACGAGAATATGGTAACGGCGGGGTACGAATAAGTCAACGGGTTTCTCGCCGACAAAGTTTGCGGTTGGTTTTACTTGACATACGCTCCACGCAGGCGCATCTTGACGCCCGTTGGATCATGACTGAAGGGAAATCGATGGACAAACCGGACTCGGCGCAGTTTGCCGACATCTTCAAGGCGCTGGCAGACGAAACGCGTGTTAAGATCATGCAGATGCTGAACACGCGGCCGCGTGCGGTGAACGAAATCGTCGATTTCTTCAATCTCGCACAGCCCACGATATCGCGCCATCTGATGGTTTTGCGCCAAAGCGGCCTCGTGACCGCGAAACGTCGCGGCCAACAGGTCATCTACGCAGTCAATGAAGAAACGCTCAGAGACAAGGCATTGGCGTTCTTTCTGGGATTTGAGTGCTGCGCGCAGGCGGGGATGAAGAAGAAGTAGAACCCTCGCCGCATAGCAACATCCAACGTTCTTCGCAATGACAAGTCTCGGTTAGGAATTCGACTCTCATTCGATTCGTATACAAGATCAGTGTCGGGTTTCTCACTCCGTATTGTACGAAGGTACGGCCCCGGCTCTGAGGAATTTCCAGTATCGACTTTTACCTTGAGACAGACTTCCGTTCGGAACCCGACCTACGAATTGCCCCCAAGGGAGAGGGGAATAATCAATCTTCTATATCAAGACGTTGTTTCTGTGATCACGGTGTCGTCGTGTTCGTAGGGTGGGACACAGATGCAGAGGAAGACGAGATCGGTGTCGCCGCGGTTCCAGATCTTGTGAACTGAGCCGGGCGGCAAAGCGACGGCATCCCCTGCCCTCACGGGCGCGGTGTTCGCCGTCCACGCGCATTTCGCCTACACCAGACAGGATGAAGTAGATTTCCTCGGACTTGCGATGGTAATGTTCATCGGTGGCGCTGCCGACATGAACCACGGCTTCGGCCAACGACTGATTTTGGATGATCGAATTGCGCGGCGCCATAATCTCGCGAATCTTCGAGCGATCTTTGGTGATGAATTGCGGGCAGTCGTCGATATTGATGATGTTCGGTTTCACAGGCGGAATATCCACCTTTCGCTGGCATTGCGCACAGCATCCCTGGTCAATGCCAACAACATCGCTAGCGTAGCCATAACGTTTAACCAGTACGCTCTTGCATGCCGGACAGCGTGTGTCGTTGGTGCCGGGCAGGTCGATGTTGCCGACGTAGACGTAGTCGAGTTTCGCCGAGGCGATATCATACGCGCGCTTGAGTCGTTCACTCGGTGTCATCGGCCGATCCATTTTGTGTTGCGGGAAATAGCGCGAGAAGTGCAGCGGAATCTTGCGATCAATTCCGGCGAGCCAGTCGACCAACGGCGACAATCATTATCGTTGTCGTTAAGGCCGGTGATCACCAGATTGGTAACCTCGACGAGCATACCGGAGGATGCGGCGATTTCGACAGTGCGCAAAACATCGGCCAGTGAACCTTTGCAGACGTCGGGATAGAACTCGGGATTCATCGATTTGACATCAATGTTCATGGCGTCGATCAACGGCGCCAGTTCGCGAAACGGTTCCTCGTTGATGTAGCCGTTGCTTACCAGCACGGTCTTGAGACCAAGTTTGCGCGAAATCGACGGCGGCATCGTAGATGTACTCAAACCAGATCAGTGGCTCGGAATAAGTGTAGGCAATGCCGATCGAGTCATCTTGTTGCGCGTTGCACCAGTTGCTCCGGAGACATCGAGCGCGTGGTTTGATGTTCCTGCGAGATCTGCCAATTCTGACAGTTGTCGCAGCGCAGATTGCAGCCGTTGGGACCGACGGAGAGAATCTGCGAACCGGGATAGAAGTGATAGAGCGGTTTCTTCTCGATCGGATCGAGAGCCATCGAAACGACTTCGCCGTAATTGGTGGCGTACAGCTTGCCGTCGATATTTTGACGTCCGAAGCAAATGCCGGTCTGTTTGTCGGAGAGCTTGCAGTCAACCGGGCAAAGCAGGCACTCGATCTTGCCGGAATCGAGTGTGCGCCAATAGCGGGCTTCATGCAGTTCACTCATGATCGAGAATCCATTTCACTGCGTTCAGTAAGTCGGCGGCAACATGGTCGGGTTTACTGTCGGCGGTGAGCGCGTTCAGTTCGACCACGCCGTAGCCGGTCATGACCATCACTGATCGGGCGCCGATGTTGCATGCAAGTTCGATGTCGAGCGCGCGATCGCCGATGACAAACGAACGAGTGAGGTCAATTTCGCGCCCCTTGATGGATCGGTCAATCATACCGCGATTCGGTTTGCGGCAATCGCAGGGACCGGTAATCGATGGATAATGCGGACAGTATTCGATGCCATCCAGCGCTACCCCTTCCCTATCCAGCAACTCAATCAGGCGCTGACTCACACTGTGAACGTCGTCGAGCGTCATCATGCCACGCGCAACGCCGGATTGATTGCTGATCACGAAGAGCCTGAAGCCATTGGCTGCCGCCAGTTTCAACGCCTCGGCGCTGCCGGGGATCAAGTCGACGTCATCGGGATCGCGGATGAATTCCTTTTCGACATTGATCGTCCCGTCACGGTCGAGAAATAGCGCGCGATGTTGCATGCACTAATGATAGCGGACGGAAATGTTGAAGTCAAGGATCGTGGTCAGCGAGCTGCCAGAAGTGTCTTGATCTTGCCGACTATCTCATCGACCTGCATTTTGCTGAAGCAAAAGCGCTCGCTGCGGTAACAGCGGCGGTCGCCGTGCAAGCTGCACGGAGACAGTATTCGTTGACAGAATAGTAATCGGCATGAGTCACCCAGCGGAGCAAAACCGAGAATCGGATGCGTCGGGCCGAACAGCGCCAGAATCGGCGTGCCAACCGCCGAGGCCAAGTGCGCGAGACCGGAGTCGTTGGAGACAACGAAGTGCGCGGATTTGATGGCGGCGGCGGCGTGACGGATGTCATCTTCGGTAACGATCACTTTTGGCCTGCTTTCAAAATGATCTGCGAGAGCTGTCAGATAGTCGCGCTCGGCAGGTGACCCCACCAATATGGGGGTAGCGTGGAATCGGTCTTGGACGACGCGATCGAGTGAAACCCAGAGTGAATCGGGCGCGCGTTTGGTCGAATGCGCGGCGCCGGCGGCGATTACGTAGTAATCATGAGACAGGCCCTGCTGCGTTCGTTCGTGATTCCACCAGTCCAATGCCATTTCCGGAACGTGCAGCACAGGCGCGGTTGGCTCGGCGAGATGCCAAGTCCAGACAAGGACGACAGATATCGTTCCAAGGCATGCGACGGTCTGCCGGCGATAGTATTCAGCTTGACCGAAGCGATACGCTTGAACCATTCCTTCTTCGTCTTGACCGATTTGACACCAAGTGCATTGCGGACACGGGCACTGCGGATACTGGCGTGCAGATCGACCACAAGATCAAATTGCTCCTGACGCAATGTCGCCAACATCTCGTTGGTCTCGACATCATCGATCCAGCCGTACACATGCTGAAGATTCGCGAACATATCGAGCAGAGGCAGGAATCGCGCTTTGGTCAGAAAGGAGATTTCGGAATCGGGATAGCCGGATCTTAAGACGCGAATGATCGGTTCGGTGAGAATGATGTCGCCGACCGAACTGAAACGAATCAGCAGGATTTTGTTCATGCCCAAGGATAGAGTATAGTGAAGATACCGGCGAGAAGGCAATAGAATCCGAAGAGATAGAAGCGGCGACTGCTGACGATCTTGAGTAAGTAATGGATGGCTGCCAGGCCGACCACGAACGATACCACGGCGCCGATGCCGAAGTGAATCAGATCATTCTGAGTCACAGGCGAGTGTGACAGTTCGACGGTCTTGAGCAATGCCGCGCCGAAGACTGCCGGCAGCGAAAGCAGAAATGAAAAGCGCGCGGCCTCACGCGGTGTGATGCCGAGAAACAGCCCGGCGGAAATGGTCGAACCGGAGCGTGAAATGCCGGGGAGAATCGCACAGAATTGCGCAACACCGATGATCAAGGCGCGCGGCAGATTTACAGGCTGTTTGCGATTGCGCGCAAACCACGTTAAGAGCAGCATTGCCGCGGTAATCAGCAGCATGTAGCCGCTGAAGTCGACGGTCTTAAATCGCGCTTCGAACCAGTTTTCCAACAGAAAGCCACCAACGGCGGCAGGAATCGAACCGAGGATTATGCAAAGTCCGAGTCGGAAATTTCCCTCGTTCTGAGTCTTCTTGCGGGTAAGCAGGTATTCGAAGAATCCGTACAAGACGCCGATGACATCGCGCCGGAAATAGATCAGCACCGACAACAGCGTGCCGACATGCAGTGCGACTTCGAGGAATATGCTGGGCTCGCTCAGATGCAGCAGCCCCTGAGAGATCACGAGATGCGCGGAAGATGAAATCGGCAGGAATTCAGACGCGCCCTGCACGAAACCGAGAATGAAGGCATCAAGAATGGTCATTAAACACCGGTGCTAGGATCATCGAGTTACCACATAAAGAAATTGATGCCGGCGAGGAAGCCGACCTGTTCGTCGATCTGAAATTCGCCGACCAGACTGACTTTACTCGACAGCGGGAAGACCGAGCCAAGATTGAAACCGATATGAAATTTGGAATCGCTGACCGACATCAGGTCGTATGGTTCGACTATGCGATACTGATGGAAATGACTGCGATCGACACGCAAATTGAGACGGCCGTAGGGCGTGAATTTAAAACCATTGTCGAACGTGAACGGTTTGCTGCCGACAAAATTGAATCCGACGCCGAGATTGGTCAGACCGCCGATGACATCCTGATGGAGATGATAATATTCAAGCGAGCCGCCGATCGCCATGTCGAACGGAGCGCCGAGATCGGAATGAGTGAGCCGGCACTGAACGTCGCCGCCGAGCATGATGGCGATATCGTTTGAGGCATCATGATCCATAATTGCGAACTGCCGCTGACATCCACCGGCGTGGCGATACCGTAACGAACATTGCCGAATACGAGGCGGGCATGTTCGAAGACTCCCGCGCCTGCCATGAAGTTGAGACTACCCATACCGAGCGTTTCGGCGGGACGCATCTGTCCGAGAAATGTCGCCTGAGCGCAACTTGCCGCGCCCAGCACTACCATGATTGCAACCAACATCCTTTTCATCGCAAGAGTCCTTCCGTAATGCAAGGAAATTTATGATAGACGCCGAACGGGCCGGTCGTCAACAACAACATTGTTTACAATTACGTGCAAGCAAGGTTGCCGTTTAACAAATTTGACAGTGCCGGTATTTCGGACGAAGCATTGGCGCTGATTGTGCTATTCTTTCGAACGGGCCTTCTTGTTGAACTTCATGCGAAGGGAATTGCCGAGAAAGCCAAATTTGTCGCGGAGACGATTTTCGAGATAGCGAATGTAAGAGCGGTCGAGATATTCCGGATAGTTGACGAAGAAGACAAAACTGGGCGGCGCGACATCAACCTGGGTGGCATAATAGAATTTAATGAATTGTCCCCGATGCGCCGCGGGGGGGCGATCGCGCACGGCCTCCTCGATAAAATCATTCAGTTCTCTAGTAGAAAGCCGTTTTTGGCGTTCGGTGTTGATTTCGATCAGGTGATCGAGAATCTTCGTGACCCGCTGGCCGGAAAGCGCTGAGACGAATACCAGCGGGATGTACTGCATCAGCTTCGCCTTTTCATGGAACGTCTGGGTGAATTGGTCGACAGTGTGCGTGTCCTTTTCCACCAGATCCCACTTGTTGACGACGATGACGATACCCTTCCGTTCCTGCTCGGCTTGTTCTATGATCTTGATGTCCTGCCCGGTGATACCCTCGGGAGCTTCGACCAATATCATCGCGATATCAGCGCGCTGCAGCGAACGCACGGTGCGCAACGAAGTATAGAATTCAACGTTATCTTTCACTCTGGCGGCGCGTCGCAAACCCGCGGTGTCAATCAATACGAACCGATGTTCCTCATATGACAGAGCCGTGTCGATCGCGTCGCGCGTGGTGCCGGGCTGATCGGCAACAACCAGACGTTCATCGCCGAGAAGGCGATTTACCAGCGACGATTTACCCACGTTGGGCCGTCCGATGACCGCGACATGAATGATGTCTTCATCTTTGTCATCGGGCGGGACAACAGGCAGGCGCGCGATGACTTGATCCAGCAGGTCGCCGGAGTTACGGCCGGAATTTGCCGCGATGGGAAACGGATCGCCGAGGCCAAGCGAGTAGAATTTGCTCGCTTCCAACTCGAATACTTCGTTGTCGGCCTTGTTGACGACCAGCAAGGTCGGTTTGCCGGCACGGCGCAGTAGCTTGGCAATGTCAACATCGACGTCCAGAGGGCCCACGCGGGCATCGACCATGAACAGCACGAGATCGCATTCCTCGATGGCAATCTGCGCTTGTTCGCGGACCTTGGCTTCGTAGATTTCATCCGAGGCGGGTACCAGGCCGCCTGTGTCGACGACAACGAAATAGTGTCCCGCCCACTCGACGGGGCCATAGTGGCGGTCGCGGGTGACGCCGGGCATGTCGTCGGTGATCGCATGGCGCGACCTGCAGATGCGATTGAAGAAGGTCGATTTGCCGACGTTGGGTCGACCGATAATTGCCACGACTGGCAGAGGCATTAGCTTACTCTCTTTTCGAAATCACACGTCTGCGGGCCCCAATTTGGGCCGAACCGACGCGCTACTGTTCGCGATATCCGACACTCGGTCGGCAGATATAGACGGTACGACATCGGCGGGGCTAAGTCAATGGGATTGTGGCGTCAGCACGTGACTAAAGCGCCTGCGCGGCCTGCAAATTGCGTTATCGTGCGCCAATCTTGGCTGCGTTCTAATCAAGTAAAGAGTAATGAGCGGGCTTACATCGCAGGAGGATATAATGCTCAGATTCACTATTTCGGCGATGCTCTTGCAGGCGGCCATTTCCACGACATTAATGTGGACGCCGCAAGCAGACGCGCAGATGAATACCCAATCGATGACGGGACAGACCGCCCGGCAACCGGTATTTGACAAGATCGAACAGTTGACGCAATCCAAGGGACAGTATATCGAACAAGAGGGTGTGTATCGCGTCGGATTTCCGCGCGAAGACATCACCGAGACGGTCGCGGGAGTGAAAGTGACGCCTCCGATGGGGTTGTCGGTGTGGGCGGCTTTTAAGATGATGGGCAATAACGCGATGGTCATGGGCGATCTGGTGCTGCAGGAGGATCAGGTCAACCCGGTACTGAGCGCCGCCCTGGACAATGGGCTGCAAGTCACGGCGATTCATAATCATTTCCTGTGGGATTCGCCGCGCGTAATGTTCATGCATATCGGTGGCGAAGGTAATGCCGAGACGATGGCGACCGCTGTGGGCAAGGTATTCGCCAAGATCAAGGAAACCGAAGGCGGCAAGGGTGAGATACCGACGGCGCAAATTGATCCCGCCAAGAGCACGCTTGATCCAAAGAAGATTGATGCAATACTCGGCGCCAAGGGTCAACTGGCAAGCGGCGTCTGTAAATATACCTTTGGACGGACGACAGAAATGCAGGGAGAGCAGATCGGCAACGCGATGGGCGTCAATACCTGGGCAGCATTCGCGGGGAGCGACGAGAAAGCCGTAGTTGACGGCGATTTCGTGATGCAGGAAAGTGAGGTGCAGTCAGTACTCAAGGCGCTGCGCCATGCCAATATCGATATTACGGCGCTGCATAATCACATGGAAACTGAGTCGCCGCGCCTGGTGTTCCTGCATTACTGGGGAATCGGCCCGACAACGTCGCTGGCCAAAGGATTGAAGGCAGCGCTAGACGTCGAGCAGCATGCCATGGAGAGCAGGTAGCGGAGTTTGGTTTGTGGGGGCGGCGACAATAAGAAAAGCGGGTGAAGGGAGTTGAACCCTCGACATTCAGCTTGGGAAGCTGACGTTCTACCGCTGAACTACACCCGCGATGTGGTACCTGAAAAAGTACGGGGAGTACACATCGGGCGCAAGCGAAATCTTACTGACGCGTTTGAGGGGCATTGTCATTCCCGCGAAAGTCATAAATGTCGAAACCCCGGAATGGGATTTGTATAACGAACGCGCATCCATCAGGGGTTTCGACCTACGAAACTTCAGACATTTCGCATACGACGGATGAAGGCGTCGAATCGGCGGGAATGTGATGCAGATATCTAGGTAGAGGGGATGATTACGCCGTGACCGGTTCGGCGTGGGTTGCGGCCTGGGCTTCCTTCTTGGCTTTGCGCCACTGGTCTTCGATGCGGCGTTCACGGTCATTGTCGAACAACAACCGAGTAATCGATTCGCCGGTCTTTTCGAAGACGGTGCCCTGGTTAATGTCCTCGAGGATTTCTTTGTAGACGGGACCGAAGTGAATTATGGCGCCGGCGTATACGGCATCTTCGACGGCCACGCGCGCCCCGCTAAGCTCCTGCAGTTTCTGCCGGAGTTGGTCGCACTCGTTCTTAAGAGCTTCCTTCTGGGTCGGCAGCTCTTTCATAAAGTCTTTGAATCGTAACAGCGCTTCCTTTTTTTCTGATGGAAGCTGGCCGTTCAATTCGAGGCGGTACAATAAGACGAGCGCGTCTTTGACTCGTTTCTCATCGCTTGCCAGGCGCTCTAGTTCACGGGTGACCTCGCGCATGCGGTTCATCATTTGCATATCGAAAGCGACGTGCACATGCGTGGCGACCGATGCGTCATTGCCAAGTTTGGAGACACGAATCAAGTGCTTGGCCGCGACGTTGCCGCCCGCGATACGACCGGTTTTCCCCTGCACGATCACAGCATCGCCGGCGTAGATGTCGCAATTGAGGACTTCCCCACCGATATAGACTACGCCTCCGGCGCGAATCTTCTGGTTTTCGGCGTATCTGACCGTAACGTCACCACCGGCAGTGATATTGCCCCTGCCGGAACCGAAGAAACCACCGTGCACCAGAACATTGCCGCCGGCCTCGATTATGGCGTCCTCGACATTGCCACCGACTTCCAGATCCCCTCCCACGACAACCTTGAATTCGCTGCAGATATTCTTGGCGACCTTAAGAGAACCAAGGCAATTGATGTTTCCGGTGGCGACATCGATCGAACCGGGCAATTTCTGTGAGGGCTGCACGGTGACGGCGCCGGCTTTGTAGACGATGGTGCCGTCGATGGCGGCGATCAGGCTCAGGCCATCCGGTGCGATGTCAGTATTGGAACCGCGAATGAACGTACGTTCACGACCGTTGCGGGGCGCGATATCCTTTCCAAAAACAGATTTTCCGGGAGCGCCCGGGAGCGCGGGTATTTTGCGCACCAGCACCTGCCCCGCCTTGGCGTTCTGAATGAAGTTCAAATCCTTGTAATTGATGTGTCCCTGGGCATCGACGGTCGGTTCGCGCTTGACCTCAGTCTCGAACAAGTACTCCAACTGGGAATCGGTGCCCGGTATCGGCGAATCGCCGACAGCTACGACGACCTTCTCGTTGTAGGACGGACTAGCGACGAGCAAGTCGACAACATCGTTCTTGATGCCGTAAACAACTCCCGCTTCCGCCAAGAGGCCATAGATGAGTTCGGGCACAAGCTGCACGCCTTCAAGTTCAGCCGCTACCAGCTTTATGTAAGCTTTCGTGGCTTCACCGTTGACCGAAAGCATGATGCCTTTGGCAGACTTGAGATATTTGTCGTCGTCGTTACCGGCCATTTGCGCCTAGACTATCTCCGTCGATTTGCGGGCAGACTGAATACGCCAATATGCCCGCTCAACGACCAGGGTTACTTCGTGATTCTTAAACGGCTTCGTGATATACTCATCCGCGCCCTCCATGAGCGCATCCTTAATGGTGCAGGAATCTGCGAAACCGGTCATGATGATGAAGGCGATGTTCGGATAGAGCTCCTTGACCTGTTTGAGAAGTTGAATTCCGCTCATTCCGGACATCATCACATCGGAAATGACGATATCGCATTTGTTT
Organism: uncultured bacterium; assembly: GCA_963726455.1. Lineage (GTDB taxonomy): Bacteria > Zixibacteria > MSB-5A5 > CAIYYT01 > CAIYYT01 > CAIYYT01. The sequence goes on along the minus strand of CAVSCK010000004.1, from coordinate 149,977 downwards.
TCGCTCAGCAGTTGCAAAGCTTCCTCTCCGGTCTCGGCGTAGAGTGCGTCAAGCCCGGCTTTGCGAAGAATGCTGGAAAGCAGCTTGCGCATGAATTCTTCATCGTCGACAATCAGGATGCGCGCTCGCTGTAGTTCACCCATTGAGAATCCTTTCTCCCCCTCTTAATAGATTTATCGGCAGACGGGGTGCCGCATTTACTTGCCGGTGGTATTTGACGGTTTCTTTGACCGTGCCGGCAAGGTTCGCGAAGAAGTTGTAACTAAAGTAACAATTTCGGATGACGTAAGCTCCACCGCCGAGGGACACTCTTCGAGCACACATTGTCCCATATCGAACACGACGGTTTCCGAGCGGTGGAAAACGATCAAACGGCAGCCGGATCTTTCCAAAGTGGAACAGCACGATTGGATTTCCTCGTTCCGTCCTCGCCCGGACAGGAACACAACGGTCAATTCATCGCCGTATGTTCCGGCGAAGTTCTCGAGGGTCTTCCTGACGTACTCCTCTTCCCGATTCACGCCCACGGCTTCGATGCTGACGCGGCCGTCATGGAAAGTCGGACGATAGCACGAATTCGGGGCGCCGAAAAAGACACAGCCGGCCCTGAGAGCAGTTACGGGCTGAATCATTTCGATGGGAAGTGAAATTGTCCGCCGCAGCGCGGCGGCAGAAGATTCCAACAGTCCCAGTTCAGAGCTGGGTAACACGACAATGGGATGGCCAAAATGCTCAGGCATCTCGGACAGCAGCGAATGCAAAGCTACGGGGCCCCCGACATCGGTAACAAGAAGGATCAGTTTCATTGAGATGTTCGTCTCCTTGGCTCAGACTTGTCGGTTAATGCGCTGGGATTTCTTGATCGCTAACACGGTATTGATAATCTGTTCGGCTTCTGATTTGACCCGGTCGAGACTGGCTTCCAAGTCCGATTGATTCTGCGTCAACTCATCTTCGGTGAGCTTCTCGCCGCGGGCTTTCTTGAGTGTGACCGCCGCTTCCTCGACACCGGCGGCAGCCGTATCGAGCAGTTGCTGAAAGTTTCGGCCGACGACTTGAAAGGCGTTGTCGTTGAGCCGCAGACGGGCGTGGGCAATAGTGAGATTGAGACTCATCAATTTGATCTCGTCCACCAACTCGGCAACGTGGTCGACCAGCTTCAGGAATTCATCGTGTGACTCAGTCATTCGCCTCCAATAACTCTCTGATGCGCGTGCGCAACTGCGTGAGGTCGGCGCTCTTAACGAGATAATCGACCGCCAGCCAACTGGTGAAATCTGACTTGTAGGTGTTGTATGCCGAGTGCAGGATGACCGGCAGATCGGGATCTTTCAATTTGAGTTCGCGCAGCACTTCCAGGCCGTCCTTGTCATCCATGCGAATATCGAGAACGACGAGGTCGACCGGCTGGGATTGGATTTTCGAGATGGCCTCGTTACCTGAGTGCGCAGAGACAACGGTGAAACCGTCCTCCGAGAGCACTTGCTCGTAGAGTCGTAGCAAGTTCGGCTCATCATCGACGCACATAATTGTATGATTCATCTTATTCCTCCAGTGACGGATACTCGATAAACAGGTACTGGTCGTCGGCTGACCTGGCCGCGAGCCCGGGTTCACCGCCGTTGTAACGCACCGTCTCGAACGCCAACGTCAATCGCAACGACGAACCGGAGGTCCGGCTCTCCAGCATGTCTGTCAGCAACTCGGTTATCCGTTGCCGCTCGATGCCGGGAATCTGCCAATGCAATTCGATTCTCCGCATGGCGCTATCATCTCGCAAGCTCAGCCGCAACGGCGTGTTATCAGGCATGAACGAGCCAACCGCCTCAATTATGTCACGCAGCGATTGAACGGTCTGATCGCGGTTAACGCGGATCATGAGCGGATAATCCTCAACAGGCGGGTCCAAGCGCATTTCAATATGGGAATGCGTTTGTTCGAGAACATCAGTTGTCGCCTGAACGATCTCCCTCAAGTCACAAGCTTCGCGATCCTGAGCGAACGATTTGGAGAAGTTCAGAACGTCTTCCAGCGCTTTCTCGACCCTCAAAGTCTCGTCCACGATGATCCTGCCATACTCGCTTAGTTTATCGGCAGGATTCAGGCCGCGATTTAACAACGCCGCAAATCCGCCGATAATTGTGATCGGATTGCGTAGCTCGTGAGCGATCTTGTGGGTAATCTCTGCCATCAGAGAGCTTTTTTCGATAGCGGCGATTTGTTTTTGCACCTGCTCCAATTTGGAATTGGCGCGTTCCAGCGACTCGGCTTTGATTTCGATTTCTTCAAAGAGCCGGGCTTTCTCGATAGCGGTGGCGGCGTGGTCGGCGAAGATTTGCAGCAGGCGGACGGTATTGTTGTCAATCGGTTTGCCGGTAATCAAGTTGTCTGCAACAATTGTGCCAATAGTCTTGCCGCGCGCCAACAACGGCACTATCGCAAAGCGATGAGTGTTGAGAATGCGCAGCACTTCAGTATCGTGCACCACGTTCTGCGATTCGCTGTCGATATTACACCAGCGACCGGTCTGGACGACGCGGCGGAAGATAGTGGCGGATGACAGATCGATTTTGAGTGACCTGACAATGTGATTAACTTCGATGTCCTGATTGGCGACGTTCAGCAGGTAATGCGCCAGAACCTGCGACAGCGTGCGCGTTCCCGGTTCGATTGCCCCCCAGATGCGGCCGGCTTCCTCGGCGTTCGAGGGACCGATGGCCATCTGGCCTTCCAGTACCATGTTGTGTTCATTGAGCAGAAACAGGAAAGCCCGGTTGAAACCAAGGCCTTCTTTGCAGGTGGCGCCGGTCAGGATGATGCGCAGGATGTCGTCGGTCTTCATGGTCGAATGCAGCGCCTGCGAGATTTCTTCGATGGTGTTCAGTTCCTTGATGCGCCGCCGCAGACTCTCGCTGGCGTCGGCGACCTGGGTCACGTCCTGGAGCACGCCAAACACGCCCCAGCAGGCACCGTCGGTTATGAGCGGGCTCAGGGAAATTGAGAGAAGGAAGTATTGACCATCGCTGCCGGTGAAGATGAACTGCTCAGAGTTGAAAGGAATTCGCTGCTCCATGGCGCGGTATGCCGGGAGGGCCAATTCGATGGACATAAGATCCTCGAGTTCGCCAAGATTGCGGCAATAGTCGGTCGCGCAGTTGTTGCTGGCAATAATTTGGTCAAACCGCTGATTGGTATAATAGATTGCACCTTCGTGATCAGCAGCGAAGACAGCGATTGGAATGGCGTCAAATTGACTTAGCGGAGGCAATGTTCGGGGAACTTGCGCCTCACCTGAAGCATCGGCTTCACCGGATGTATGACCGTAAGGATACATTTGCCCGATCCAATTTTGCGCCGTCCCGGCAGTATGCGCCGGGGCGGAAAGTCCTATTTTGCGGGCCCGCGCTCCTATCGGAGCGTCAGGCAGTAAAGACAATCGACAACGGCATTACCGCTGCCGGGACACGTCGTCGAAACTGGCCAGCAGCTTCCTGGCGGCTTCTTCTTCGAGCCGATCGAAGAGCGCTTTCTTCTCAACGTACGTCAGGAGCAGATTCGGATCTGCTTCGGTGTAATCGAGAGATTGCAGTGTTGCCGGACCGTGCCGCTCGACACAGATGCGGTCAACGCTGACGGAACGGCCACGTTGACAATCAAGGATGTGGTATTCAACTTCCAGCGAGGCCTTGACGCGCTTCTGTTTGAAAAAGAGCGGCAGACTGAATCCGTTCTCGATGTCGAGCCGCTGTTTGACCACGTCACACCAGAAGATGTAACGGAATTTCTGGGTCACCCCTTCGGCCAGGAGCACTTGCTTATCGAAGCGTCCCGCCATCTGGCGGTTGAGCTCGTCGGCCTGCTGAGGTTGCACCAGGGCGATGCCATTGTGATCATTGAGGTACCTCGTGAGCCGCTCCAGGAGGCCGCAATCAGTCCAGGTACTGCCGGGAGTGTTGACAATCAGCAGCACAGTTTTTTCGTTTTGACCAGTGATGCTGATGGAGAGGACAGCCACCAGCATCAGGGCCATGAGTAGCTTATTCTTCGTTCTCATCTTCCTTACCGCCATCGCGCAACCGGCGACTGACCTTGTTGGCGAACACATAACGCAGCAAGTAACGCTTCACACGGTTGTCGAAACTGGAGATCACGCTGCCGATGTTCGATTCGCCGAAGACAGAGACCAGTTCCTTTTCGGTGCAGAATTCCACGCCGACGAGATATTCACCGTCGCCGTCGTCGTCGATGCGTTTTACTTTGCCGACTACACCGGTAAGAATCTCCAGCCCTGCGAGTTCAAGATTCATGGAAACGTAGCTGTTCTCCGCCAGCTGCTTGCGGCAGGCGAGCAATGCGCCGCCTCCGGAAATGTTCAGTATCGTTCCGGTCTGCTGATCGAGGTGATCCTGATCGAGAGGACGGTCGATGTTGATGGGCGCAAATACGATGGGCGCCGCGATTTCCAGCCGCACGTAGCGGCGTCTGCGGGTCTTGTAAAGTTGCAGGGGTTGCTTAATCACGAAACTGTCGCTTAGCGTCGTGGTATTTCGATCTTGCTTGTTCATTGGTTTTCTCCTGTCTGTATTAGATAAGTCCTTTTTTCTTCATTTCAAGTTGCCGCGCGAAGATGTAATTCAACAGCGCGGTACGTAATTGTTCATTGAAACTGTGGTATTCTTTAGGCAACCGTTGCATGGGAAACGAACTGAACAGCTGACGCACTTCTTCGACGGTGAAAAATTCGATGCCGTAACGAGTGAAGACATCCTCGTTCTTCTCCTTGCGGCGAATGATGCCGAAGAGAAAGAGGTCACGCTTAAGTTCTTTAATCCGGGGTGCGAGCAAGACCTTGGCGCCAACCAAGGCGTCCAGCTTGGTGCGAACCTGCATGCCGTTGCCGGAGATGTCAATCGTGACACCCTCAAATTCCTTGATCTCGGCTTTCGGTTCAGATTCCCTGATCAGATGGTCGACCAGGATTATGGACACCGGCGAATCATCGGCAATACGGAAGAACCGCCGGCGCTGGTTGCGATCGACTTGCTTCGGTTTGTTTATCCAGTAGGCCTCGAGTTCAGTGTCTGCCTTGCGCAGAACCTTCCCGGGGAAAGTGTAGGCAGAGTCGGATTTGATGAACCAGGCGACGAAGTTCGAGCCCACGCTAAAGAGGGCATCACCTGTCAGCAAGGACGGACGGTCGATCATCATCACTTCACCCTTCACATCTTCGATGCGCGTGCGATAGCGTCCCTGCCTTTTGTCTTCCTCGAACACCAGTTCGAGTTTGTCCCAGATTTGCAGGGGACCGATGATAGTCTGTCCGCGACTCTTAGTTTGCTCCACTAGTCACCCTTGATGGCTGCGAGATTCGACTTGCCCTGGGCAATGGCCAATTCAACAATCTTTCTGGCCAGAGCGGTGCGGGTTTGATCGGTGCGATTCTCAAAGATGAATTGCTGTCCGGCCTTGATGGTGTTGTTGAAGTATTGTTTGGCTTCAACATTCCGGCCCACCCGGCGGGACAATTCGGCGATCAAGTAGGTTGCCTGGATCTGTTGATTGCCGGACTGGATTTCGTGACCGTCCTCCAGAGCCGACTTGTAAAACTCTATTGCGTATAACAACGCGTCATTTTCGTTGAGGGGAGCGAACTCCCAGAGCGATTTTACTGAACTCATGAATTCTTCGAAGGAATGGTAGCCGCCGAACGCGATGGCGCCGGGCTGTCCGGAGAGTGCATCCCGATCAAGGTACCGTCGATTGTCGGTAATGGCCTGCCCCATTTGCGAAATGGTACCGGTCAATGCGGCTTCCAATTCAGAGATTCGGGCGAGGTTTGACTTAAGTGTTTCGCCAACCGTCAGGAATTGCGACGACTCACTCATGGCGCCGTCACGTTTGCCTAAAGCAGCGTCAACCAGATCGGATACCTGATTGAGATTCAGCGCGAGATTATCGCGCGACTGCTTCAGCTTGCCGATAGCCCTTTCGATGTCGTGCGTGAAATGTACTACCTTGGGGTTGGCGCCCGTCGCTTCGCCGCAATGTTCGCGGAAGAGCCAGGCAATACGCAGATAGAAGCGCCCGATGTCGAGCTTATGCGGATGCTCCAGCAATAGTTCGTCGTAGACGCCGAGAAGGAATTTCACGATGGAGGTGGCAAACGGATTTCCCTGCGGATCGCGTGCCTTGCCCAAAATTTTTAATACCGAGCCGTCAACAGCCAACTGTTCTAGATGGCGTGCCTGGATCGGTTTCTGGCGATAGGTGCGGAATGCGGCGTCATTTCTCCAGTCGCGAAACGACTGGTTGAACTCGCGCGTATAGAAGCAATTCTCGCACGTGGCCATAAAGAAGAGCAGCGGGTTGTAGACTTCATATCTGGCGTTATTCCAATGACGGCCTTTGGGGCAGAAGTCGGTGTCATGGTCATCTTCCACGTACGCGCCGACTTTGATGGTTTCGAACTCGTTGATCGTCTTGCAGACCGGGCACTCAACTTTGGTCAGAAAGAACGGTGATTCACTACTCATTAGCATTTACCTCTGACGACCACGACGGCCGTTATTTCAATCTCCCCAGCAACTCCAGTTCCATGAAGGAGATGCCAAGCGCCTTTTCGATGGTTGATTTATCGCTCCCCTGCCGATACATGCGAACAGCTTCCAGGTATCGTTCCGCGCGATTTGCCGATAGAGTGGCAGGCCGCCGCGGTGCTTTCTGCGGTTTGGGCGCAGCCGGTGGACGGCTGGCGCGCGTTTTGGCGGGCGCCGGTTCGGCGATTGTCGGCGCAACCGTTGGTGGCAAATCTATAATGTGGGGTCTGGCGGCCGTCTCAGCATGCGGCATGATTACCGGCGCCGTTCTCAGTTGGCGGATTAGTCTTTTCTCGCGAAAGTATAAGAATCCGAGGACTGCGCCGATGACGGTTACGGCGAAGATGGCGTCCAATATCAGTTGTGCTACACTCCATGTGTCCATAACTAGCTCCTGCTATGCGGTCAGATCCAGACCGCCTTTCTTATCTTTGTCAGCATCATCCTGCTGTTTTTTCTTCTCTCTCTTAGGTTGCTCTTTTTCCTCTTTGTCGCGATGAATCACGGCTTCGTCAGTTTTTTCAGGCGCGATGGGTTCGTGCTGCCGCTGAATGTGCTTTTCCTGTACGACTTGCCCTGCCTGGTGCTGGTCGACGTCGGGCGCTGCCTTCTGCAGTTGATTGACCCGTTCGGCCAGCGGCGTTTTGGCAAAGTTGTCCGGTACGGCAATGGAATCCACCATAAGTGTCACCGCCTACATCGCGAATTTTTCCCTCACCAGGTTGCGCAGCTTGGATACTGCCTTAGTATGTATCTGAGACACGCGCGACTCGGAAATCTGCATGACTTCGCCGATTTCCTTGAGGGTGAGTTCTTCATAGTAATAGAGCGCGATAACCAGGCGCTCCTGTTCAGTCAGATTGGCAATGGCCACACCGAGGTAGGCGCGCAATTCCATTTCCTCGATTTCACCAAGCACCGACATGTCGTGTGCCCCTTCCAGGGTTTCGATGCGCGGAATCTGGCGATTGTCTTCCTCGCGATAGATCATCTCGTCCAGAGACAGGAGCGTGGCGCCGGAGACGTCGTCCAAAGTGGAGGCGAATTCGTCCAGCGTGATGTTCATGTATTTCGCCAGTTCGCGGTGCGACGGCTTGCGGCCGTGGCGCTTTTCCAGTTCGACCACCGCGCGTTCCAGTTCGCGTGACTTGGCACGCGTCGAGCGAGGCACCCAGTCGAGACTGCGCAATTCGTCGAGAATGGCGCCGCGAATGCGTGGCACGGCGTAAGTCTCAAACTTGATGCCGCGATTCGGATCGAAGTTGGCGAATGCCTCGATCAAACCAATGACACCGGTGTTGACCAGATCAGCGACTTCAACCGTCTTGGGAAACCCCATCGCCAGCCGTCCGGCAACATTTTTGACCAGCGGCAGGTAATGCGACAGCAGTTGTTTTCTGATTTCCGGATCGCCGGTAGTGCGATAGTCCTTCCATGCGTTTGATACGTTCATACTAGTATTGCGCCTTTCCTGACGAACATGGTTATCAAGGTCGTTTTAGACATGCTTCACCCTTGCACCTGGACTAGCAGTTTGTTATCGTCAAAGCTGATTTCGTTTTTTAGAAAAATCGTCGACGACATCTGTTCCCAAATTGAACAGCCGGTCCGTGGCCCTTTCAGATGTTTATCCAGAAGTGTTTTCATTACTAATTCGGCCTTCTTGCCGAAACCCCCGGGGCGTCGGCTAAGTTCAAGCAGCGACTGGCCTTCGACGGCCTTCTCGATATTCGGTTCGTTTTCGATCATGCCGACTGACGGGACTTTTCGTCCCAGAAAACGGTCAAGCAGTTCGGCGAATTTTGCGGTGGCCTGCATCCCTTCAACCTCGGTGTCGACCTGGTTCACGAGAAAACAGATCGCCGCCCGACTGCCGGAGCCGGTGATTTTCTTGAGCTGCACGTAGGAGTCGGCAATTGCGGGAATACGCGAAGTTGTCACGGAGATCGCCAAATCGCTGGCGGCGATAATTCCGAGATTGAAGCTATCGAGAGTCGAAGGAGTATCGAACACGATGACTTCGAATTCGGCGTCGATCTTGCGGCAATTGTCCAGACCGGACCGGGTCAGCGAAGCGATATCGAAGGATGATCCCGGAAGCGTTCCCATGATCGACAGTTTCGGTCCGACGTGGAGTAATGCATCTTCGAGTCGCGCCGCGCCTGACAGCATCTGTTCGAACCCGACCAGCGGCGTCAGGTTGGTCATGGTAGTGATATCGCCAAAGCCGAAGTCGGTGTCGATAAGCAGGGTGCGTTTGCCGGCTTCCGCCAGTCGCGATGCAACAAACAGCGCAACCGTGGATTTGCCGACACCGCCTTTGCCTGAGCAGACAGCGATCGTCGTTGCACGTGAAAGGGCTGACGGCGAACCGTTAGTCATTTTCGTCTCCGATCAACTTGTCGAGATAACGGCGGGCATCAAACGGCATCACTCTGCCGGTGGGCATCCGCGAATCACTAACGCCGACAATCGGCGGATAATCTTTGGCGGCAATGTTGATCATCGCGCCGCAACTCTGCGCGAGGTCGAGCTGAGTCAGGGCGATGGCATTGATACCGAGCGGGAGGCAGTATTCGAGAAAGCGGCGATTGTTCTTCCAACTGGTCGTCAGCGACAGAACGAGAACCGTAAAGCGGCCTTCGATCTGATTCAACTGGGTTTGGAGTTCGACGAAGCCATCTTCATCACCAATGGACAGTCCGCTGGTGTCGATCAGATGACAGGAGGCGGAACGTGAACGCCGGCTACTGCCGTTTTCCTGCACGACACTGAGAACATCGGCGAGACTGTTAACTTCGTGTTCGGCGCCGGGACGGAAGCTGTCGAGCGTCGACAGCGTCACCTGACGGCGACGATTAAAAACCATCTCCGCGGCAAACTTTGCCAACAGCGAGCTCTTGCCGGAGCCGCACGGGCCAACGAATACGACATTCTTTTCGTTTTCGGGGAACGGCGCCTGCTTTGAGGTCAGGTCGCGGATGATCTTGGCAAGATCTTCGCGACTCGTCTTCTTCGATTGTTGCAGCTTGCGGCAGATTTGAAGTGCCAAATCGGATTCGACTTCGTTGATGCGCAATGCCAGATAGTGGCGTTTGATTTCTCCGGTGAGCAATTCCGGCAGCATCACGTCCAGAATCGCGGATTCAAGACGGCCCTTGCCGGTCGCTGATTCAGTTTGCTTGTTCGGACGAGCCGGAGGCGTCGGTTGGGCCGGCGGCAGCTCCGGTACTGTGGCGACCGGTGGTGGCACCCGAACGGCGATCGGCGCAGGCGCTGCCTGCTGAAGGGGCGCCGCAAACTCCGCCTCGGCGGTGGCAGCGGCCACGTCCTGAAAGTCCCTGGCAGCGGTGACGGTGAATAGACGTCGTCCGCTGTCCTTGATAATGTCGGTCTTGAGAATCACGGCCTGCTGGCCGAATTCCTTCTTGACCAAATCGAGAGCACCTTGAATGGTGCCGGCTTGGAAGTTTTTAATCAGCATCGTATATGCTCACTGCTTGTTTTGAGTAAACTTCAATGTCAGGCAGGATCTCAGAGTAGGAGATCACTACGATATTCGGGACGGCGCCATGCAGATAGCGGCGTAGCGCCAGTCGAATGTTCGGACTCACCAGCAGCAGCGGCGTGAGGCCTTCACGCCCCATCATTTCGCACGCGGCTCTGATATTCGTGGTCAGCACTTCACCTTTGGCCGGCGGCAGCACCAGCATCAAACCCTGCTTGGTGGCTTGCACATTATCGGAGAGCAATTTTTCGGTTTGCGGCTCCAGCGTGAAGACGGTCATTTGGTTTTCGCCGGTCTTGTAAATGTTGGTGATCGAACGGCGTAGTGACATGCGCACGTACTCGGTCAGTACGTCGGCGTCCTTGGTCTGCTGCGAATAGTCGGCGAGCGTTTCGAGAATGGTCACGATGTCGCGAATACTGATGCGCTCGGACAACAGATTCTGGAGCACTTTCTGCAGAGTCGACATCGGCACGAGTTCGCCGATGACATCCTCGACCGCCGCCGGAGTTTCGCGCTTGACTCTTTCGATCAGGTTCTTGACATCCTGCCGCGTGAAGATTTCGGCGGCGTTGCTCTTGATAATTTCGGTGAGATGGGTTGCCATGACCGCCGACGGTTCAACAACCGTGAAGCCCTTAAGCTCGGCGAGTTCGCGATAATTCTGGATGATCCACTTGGCCGTCATTCCGAAGGCCGGTTCATACGTCTGGAAGCCCTCGAGATCGTCCTCGATATGGCCGGGATTGATCGCCAGGAAATGGTCGACCATCAATTCGTAACGGGCGACGGTAATGCCCTTGAGTTTGACTTCATATAGATCGGGACGCAACTGCACGTTGTCGCGGATGCGAATCGGCGGTACAATAATCCCGAGTTCGGTCGCCAGTTGACGGCGCACCGAAGCGATGCGATCGAGCAGATCGCCGCCCTGCTGGGCGTCGACCAGAGGAATCAGGCCGTAACCGATCTCGACCTCAAGAGTGTCGAGATGCAGTGAGTCCTCGGCCTGTTCGGTTGGCGTCTTTTGTTCCTGCGGGGCAATGTGAACTTCTTTCGGTTCATTCTCAATTGCGCGGCGCTTGGCGGCCTGAAAGGTCAAGTAGGCGGCGATGCCCACGACGATACTGAAGAATGTGAAGGGCACGAACGGCATGCCGGGCACAACGCCGAGCGTGAACACCAGGCCGGACGCTATTGCCAGAGCTTTCGGCTGCAGGGTCATCTGTTTGGCCATCTCGGTGCCGAGATTGGAGTCACCGGCGGCGCGGGTAACGAGAATACCGGAGGCCGTGGCAACGATTAGTGCCGGAATCTGGGTGACGAGACCGTCACCGACTGACAGCAGAGTGTATCTTTTCAGCGCTTCGGTAATTGGCAGACCCTGTTGCGCCATGCCGATGATGAAACCGCCGATGATATTGACCATTGTGATGAGAATGCCGGCGACCGCGTCACCACGGACGAACTTGGAGGCGCCGTCCATCGAGCCGTAGAAATCAGCTTCGCGCGTGATCTCACTGCGGCGACGACGGGCATCGTCCTCGTTAATCAGACCGGAGTTGAGGTCGGCGTCGATTGCCATTTGCTTGCCGGGCATGGCGTCCAAAGTGAAGCGCGCGGCGACTTCGGAGATACGGCCGGCGCCTTTGGTGATGACGACAAACTGGATGATTACGAGAATGATGAAGATGATAAAGCCGACGACGTAATTGCCTTTGACAACAAAATTGCCGAAGGAGTTGATCACGGTTCCGGCATAGCCCTCGCCCAATATCAGTCGGGTCGAGGCAACGTTGAGAGCCAGTCGAAACAGCGTGATTACCAGTAGCAGTCCCGGAAAAACCGAAAATTCGAGCGGGCGCTTGAGATAGAGAGTCGCGAGCAGAATCACCAGCGACAGAGAAATATTGGCTGCCAGCATGAGGTCGAGCATCATGGTCGGGATCGGGATGATCAACACGCCAATGATGAGCACGACGGTCACTGCCAGGATGATGTCGGCGTATTCGCTGAATCTTAACATGCTGCTACCTACTTACCCTTCCCTTTGAGGCCGTACACGTAGGCGAGCACTTCAGCAACCGCGCGGTAAAGATTCGCGGGCACTTGCATACCGATCTCGACGGTTTTGAACAGCGCCTGTGCCAGCGGCTTGTTTTCGACAATGGGAATGCCGGCTTCCTCGGCGATTTTTCTGATCGCGAGCGCCACCAGCCGTTCGCCTTTGGCGATGACGCTGGGAGCATCCATGGAGTCGGCGTCATACTTGAGCGCGACGGCATAGTGTGTCGGGTTGGTGATTACAACATCCGCCTTCGGGACATCCTGCATCATGCGGCGGCGCGCCTGTTCCTTCTGGATGGCGCGTATTCTGCCCTTGGTCAGCGGATCACCTTCCGTCATTTTGAATTCTTCCTTGAGGTCCTGACGGGACATCCGCAGGCCGCGCAGGTAATCGAAACGCTGGTAAGCGAAGTCGAGAAGCGCCAGCGCCAACAGCGCCAGCAGAATCTTGAGGGCGATGCGGACGGAGACGCCGATCATCGCGGCAGCGATAGCGCTGGCTTCCATCTGCGGGAAGGTTACGAATGTCGGGACTTCTTTTCTGACGGCGTAGTAGGCGATGATCGTAATTAGGATCAGTTTGATGACGTCGCGCGTGAGCGTAACCATCGACTTGATACTGATAATGTTCTTGAGACCGCTGATGACATTCAGCTTTTCGAATTTGGGTTCGAGCGCCTGGGTCGAAAAGACGCTGCCGACCTGAATGTAGCTGGAACCAAAAGAGACGACGGTCAAGGCCAGCACGATCGGAAGCGTGGCTTTCGTGAACACCCAGCCGACCTGCAGAAACAAAGTCTGGGCGCTGACGGGATCGATGCTGAATTTGGCGGCGTCGCGGAACGTCCAGACGATCAGGCCGCGCATTTCGCCCGCCATTGCCGGACCAAGCGCCACCAGTGAGGCGACACCGCAAAGCATGACCAGCACCGAGCTCAATTCCTGAGACTGGGCAACCTGTCCCTTTTCGCGCGCCTCTTTTATCCTGCGAGGCGTTGCTTTTTCAGTGCGTTCCTGGAATGATTCTTCCGGCATTTCCTATCCTGCAAATCCTTTGCTGATCTGGATGGCATCCATGCTCATCCGCGAGAACAACTGCGTAAACACGTAGTTGAACACAGGCAGACTGATTGCGAGAATCAGCAGCCCAACTCCGATCTTTACCTGGAAACCGACGACGAGAATGTTCATCTGCGGCATCGTGCGAGCGATGATGCCGAGACAGACGTCGGTGATAAACAGCGTGACAATAACCGGCGCCGAGACTTTGATTCCGACGGTAAACGCGGCGCCTGCGAACTTCATGACTTCCGTAAGCGCGACCGGCGTAAGCGAAACACGGCCGAGCGGCACCAGCTTGAAAGAATCAAACAGCGCCTGCAGCATGACGTGATGGCCGTTAATCAACAGGAAGATCAAGGTCGCGATCAGAATCTTGAACTGACCGATGATCGGCACGTTTGCGGACGTGGTTGGATCGATGATGTTCACCATCGCAAAACCGATCTGGTAACCGATCAGGCCGCCGCCGAATTCGACGCCGAGGAAGATGATTTGGAAGAGAAATCCGATCACCAGCCCGAACAGAAACTCGCGCACCGCCAACGTAAGCAGCGGCATGAGTCCCGGTTCCATCACAAGGGGCTGTGCACTGGCGTACGGAAAAATGAAATAGCCGAGAATTAGCGACAACGGAATCTTGACCATCATTGGGATCGAGGAATGTCCCAGGATCGGGGCAGCGATAAACAGGCCGCCGATCCGGAAGGTCGTCAACAGGAAGATGACTACGTTGTCTAATGAGATTCCCAGTATTGCGTCAGTCTGCACGGTGTATAGCTCTCCTCATCGCACTTACTTTAGCAATGAGTGTGCCGGGGAGAAACAAGACTTAACGCACTGTCAGACAATCACTTGAATTGGGCGACCTGGTATGTCCGAGGCATTGGGTGGAGCTTTTTTCCGGGTGTGGTTGAAATTGTTTCTACCCTACCAAAGTTGGGATGGTCGAGAACAGGCGGGTTGTGAAGTCAACGAGCTTGTTGATGATCCAGGGCAGAAAGATAATCATAGCCAGCGCCACGGCGATGATCTTGGGCACGAAGGTCAGGGTCATTTCGTGAATTTGGGTTACCGCCTGGAAGATGGAGATTATCACGCCGACCAGAAGTCCAAGTATCAGCATCGGGGCGGACACCAACAGAGTCAGCCAGATTGCTTCTTTGCCGAGCGCGAGTACATATTGCGGTGTCATTTTATCCTCCTGCTACGTGGAAACTGTCCAAAAGTGACTTGACGATCAGATACCAGCCATCAACCATGACGAATAATAGAATCTTGAAAGGTAGCGCGACCAGTACGGGTGGCAACATCATCATACCCATTGACATCAAGACCGATGCCACGACCATGTCGATGACAAGGAAAGGAATGAAGATGATGAACGAAATTTGGAAGGCCGTTCGTAATTCGGAAAGTATGAAGCCCGGAACGACCACGTGAGTCGGGATGTCGGCCTGGGTAGCGGGTTTTTGCATGCCGGAGAATTTCACGAACAGCGCCAGGTCTTTCTCCCGCGTTTGCTGAAGCATAAACGCGCGCAGCGGCTTCATGCCCTCGTCGTAAAGTTGTTTCTGGGTAATTTCGCCGTTCATGTAGGGAGTCCAGGCCTTCTCGTGGACTTGCGAAATAACGGGCGACATGACGAACATGGTCATAACCAGCGCCACACCCATGATAAGCTGCGATAGGTGGTAACTGGTTGGTGCCGAGCGCTTGTCGCACGAAGGACAGAACGATGATAATGCGAATGAACGACGTCATCATGACCAGGATCGACGGCGCTAGCGCCAGAACGGTCATTAACAGAACGATTTGCAGAGTCGTGGACAGGCCTTTGGCGTCGGAACCCTTTTCGATCTGTAAGCTGATTTTCGGTAAAGATTGCGACTGGGCGCCCGCCGCCATGACTAACAGCAGGATCACGACGACGCTGATGATCACTTTGCAGGACGTCATACTTCGACGCTCTTTTCTTTGATCATCGTGCGCGGGATAAGCGTTTCTTTCGCTTGTCGCAACGCCTGACTGAATTTGGAGACAGGCGAAGTGGCGCTCGGTTGCGGCTTTTTGATTTCGAGATTCTCGATATCAGAAAGCTTCTGCAGGCCGGAGTCGGATGCGCCGATCAATAAATGCTTCTCCCCTATTTTGATGAGATAGAGCACCTGCTTTGGAGTCAGATGGCGTCTCTCGACGATTGCAATCAGGTTACCGCCGCCGGCCATACGACCGGTGGAGTATTTCTTCATCAACCAGATAGAGACATAGATGATGACAATTATCAGCAGCAGCGCGCCGGCAAGCTGCAGCAAGGTCGGGCCGAGATCACTTGCGGGCGAAGGGATTTCTTTGTCCTGAGCCAGAAGCGGTGAGCTCATCAGAAGCGCCGTCAGGCCAATCAGCCAGGAGGAGGGGACGTGCCGCATCAGAGACTCTTAATCCGGTCTTCCGGCGAAATCAGACTGGTTACTCGCAGGCCGAAGTTCTCATCGACCACGACGACTTCACCTTTGGCGATGACTTTATTATTCACCAGCAACTCGACCGGCTCACCGGCCAGCTTGTTCAATTCGACAACCGAACCGGCTGAAAGCCCGAGAATATCGCGAATGGTCATTTCGGTGCGTCCGAGCTCGATAGAGATCGGCAGCTTGACATCCATCAGGATATCGATGTTCTTGGGTTGGCCGGTTGCCTCGGTGCGATCGAACTTGCCAAACTCGACCGGTTTCACCGTCGGCATTTCTTTGGTTGGCTTGGCCGGAGTCGGCGTATCGGGGAAAGACGGCATAGCTTCGGCGACGGTCGGCATATCGCCGGCGGCCTCGGCACGCGCCAATTCCTCGAGCATGATTCGTTCTACTTCATCATCGATGGCGCCCGTCGACTTGATTTGGTCGGCAGGTATTGCCTGAGCGTTCTCGGGGCCGGACAAGTCGTCCATTCCCGATTCCGGCAAAGGCACCGATGACGAGGGAAGGTCCTGTTCATCCAGTGGCTCATTAGTGAGCATATCGTCTGGCATCTATATCTCCTATTTCTCGGCGAAACCGATGACCTGAATTCCCATTTTTTTCCCGACAACGCCGGGTCTGGCATAGAATTTTTTCGCGCCGCGCACGTAAATCTCCAGCGGCTGACTTACGCGCTGATCAAGTTGAATGACATCACCCGACTTGAGATTGACGAAATCTCTCACGGTAATCTGCGCCGTCCCGAGTTGAGCGGAGACGTCGGCAGACACTTCCTGCAAGTTGGCCGTGTTGATGCCGTAATCAATTTCCGCGTCGCCCTTCTTCGACTGATCGACCCAGCTCTTGCCAACCAAGTCTTTCATGATCGATTCGAGCGTGACATACGGATAACAGATCGTCAACAGTCCGGAGTTGCCCAGCATCTTGACCTGCATGCTGATGACGATTACCGTCTCACCCGGCGGTACAATCTGCACGAACTGCGGATTGGTCTCGAAGGAGACGTGGCGAATCTGCATTTTGATGACCGAGCTCCAGGTCTTCTCCAATTCCTGAAAAACATGGTGCGCAATCTTCGTCAACACCGTGCGTTCGATACCGGTCAATTCACGTTCCGCTTCCAGCAGCTTTCCGACGCCGCCGAACATGCGGTCGATGAACATGAAAGCCAGCGTCGGATTGAAGTCGACCAGACACAGTCCTTCCAGCGGCTCGACACTGATCGTGAACGTGTTCGACGGGTTGACCAGCGACATGATAAATTCGGAGTAAGTGATCTGGTCAACGCTTACCAACTCGGTATCGACCATCGCCCGTTGAATACCGGACAGGGTCGAGCCGAGGTGGCCGGCGAAGTTGTCGTGCAGATTTTCCAGCGTGCGAATCTGGTCTTTGGATACTCGGTTGGGATGTTTGAAATCATAGGCAACCACCGACCGCAGTGAATCATCCGCGACCGAGAGTTGGGATTCGATTTCGTCACCCGCCGACACAGTCGATAATAGGGCGTCGATTTCATCCTGAGAGAGTATCTTTGCCACGTTCGCTTCCTTTCCTACTGCAGCACGAAATCCGTGAGGTAAACCGCTTTGGTCTGTGTTGGAGCCATGAAACGGTTGACGATGGTCATGATCTGGCGGCGCATTTGATTGCGTTGCCTGATATCCGACAGTTCGTCGACGGTCTTGGACGACAGAATTGTGATCAGAATATCCTTGACCTGTACCGATTTGGCCTCGAACACCTTGACGTCTTGCGGCGATTCCATTTCGAAGCTCACTCCGCAAGACAAATATCGGTACCGCCGGTTCCGGCCGGGTTGACAACGATGTTCTCAATACTATAGTAGTTGCCTTCGGAAGCAGCCGCTTCCCCCTTGCCACCCTCTTCACCCTTGGTAGTTTCCTCGGCTTTGGCTTCCTGCTTTTTCTCTTCCACCGGCGCGGGCTTTGCGGCCTGCTCGGTGGTTGGAGTAGTTGAACGCGCCATCATCGGTTTGAGCACTTTGGTGGTGATCAGAAAGGCCGCCACGATTGCCACCATTCCGATAACGCCAAAGATTCCAATCTTGGTCAACAGCGGCATGAGGTTCGCAGGAATCAGACTCTTGCGTGGAGCCGCTGCTTCGGGGGCGGTCTCAGTTTGCTCTTTTACTTCCGGCATAGCCATATCTCCTGCTATTCCTCGGTGATCAGCGGCGCTGTGGGCACCGCTGATCCAGAGTTACGTTTGTAGGCGATCACCTTTTCGATGATCTCTTCGGCGTTTTCTTTAACCATGATCTTCTTGCCCGTGGTCAGACTGATAATCGTGTCGGGAATTTCTTCCACGAACTCGATCAGTTCCGCGTTAAGTACAATCAGTTGACCATTCAGGCGTGTGACCTTAATCATAATTACCTCTTCAGATTGACCAGATCGTCAAGCATGTTGTCGGAAGTTGTGATCACCCTGGCGTTGGACTGGAATCCTCTTTGTGCGATGATCATGTTGGTGAATTCCTGCGCCAGATCGACGTTGGCCGACTCCAGAGCTCCTGACGATATCGTCGCCGAAACCGTTTCGCCTGCCACACCTTCGATACCTTCGCCGGAGTTTGCCGACGTCTGGAATAGCGACTCGCCCGACTTTATCAAGCCCGCCTGGTTGTTGAAATCGGCCAGCACGATCTGCGCCAGATTACGCGAGACGCCGTTGGTGAATATGCCGATGATCAGACCGGTCGGGTCGATCGAGATCTTGTCCAGAATGCCCATGCCGTAACCGTTCTGTTTCACGGCCGCGACCGTCTCCGTGCCGGAGAATCCGGTCAGGCCGTCGTACTTGCCCGAGGAACCGGCAAACAGATCAATCTGAGTCAGCCCGGCGCCATTGTTCGGATCGAAGGAGAACTTGTCGGCGCCGCCGTCGATCTCGAAGCGAAGCAGCGAACCATCAGAGTTGAAGGTCACCGTCCCGGAAGCACCCGACTGGATGATCTCGCCACCCTGCATCGAGATGTTCCAGTACCACTTGTTCGGTTCATGCGACTTGATGAAGTTCGTCATCATCACGTGCGTGCCGCCCAGTGAGTCATACACGGTGATCGAAGTTGCCTTGTCGGTATCTTTAGTTGTAATCGAAGCGGTGCCGGCCAAAAGACCGGTATCGCCGGAGCTCACGGTGATACCTCCTTCGGCAAGACCGGTCACGCCGGTCGCAAGACCGGTATTCGAATTAACCGTGATGCCCAGATTACTGGTCACGGTCGTGCCGCCCACTGAAGGTGTAAACACATCCTGCGCCTGGAAGGAGTGATCGATACCGTTATTGACCTGGAAGGCCGAAGCCGCAGCCACGCCAAAAATCTGGTTGGCGATGTCACCTGCGACGGCCGTGTTGGTAGCGATGTTATATGAGGCGCCTGCTTTCGTGCGAGTGATTAGAATTTCGCCGCTGTCAAGTTTGGCGTCGACGCCATCGATGATGTCGATGCAGCAATCACCAAATCGTTGACCGTCGAGGTCGTCGTCAAGCCGGTGATATTGATCGGCGAACCGCCGTCAACTGCCAGAGTTAGAGTCGTCGATGTGACGCCAAGCGCGCCAAGAGTTTCACTGCCTGTCAGTGCCGCCGGCGGGCTGACCAGTGTGCGCACCAGCGCGAGACGCCTGCGTTGCCTGGGCACCGGTAATCGTGATGACATGGACACCGCCCGCGCCGTCACGTGCCGCGCCGGAAACCTGAGTGATTCCGTTCGTCGGGGTAGTGCCGGTCGTAATCGCGGCCTCGGAGCGGGTGACTGAGGCATCGAGGTTATTGCCAAAATCAACTCGCGAGGTCGGTCTGGCAGGATCCTGCTGTCCAAACGGCAGCTTGATATTACCGACGGTGGCTGTCGCCGGAATGGTTCCGGTGTCATCAGCCATCTTGCCTTGAACGTACAGACCGTTGGAAGGATTTACGAGATAACTGTTGGCGTCAAAGCCGAACGCTCCGGCGCGAGTGTAGAATTTCGAATTGCCATCTGACAACAGGAAGAAGCCGTTGCCCTGAATCGCCAGGTCAGTGATCTGACCGGTGAGTTCCAGACCACCCTGTGTGAACAAGTTGTCAATCGAGGCCACTTCCATACCCAGACCAAGTTGAATCGGGTTGGTACCGCCTGAAACTGCACGACGGACGACCGGCGCCGCGCAGAGTCTGGATCAGCGCTTCGCGAAAGATCGAACGACCGGACTTGAAGCCGATCGTGTTGATGTTCGAGATGTTGTTGCCGATTACGTTCATTCGCACCTGATGGTTTCTTAGTCCTGCGACTCCTGCGAATAATGATGCTAACATGTCTTCTGTACCTCCATAATCACAGGCTTCCTCAAGGAGGTCCGGCCTGCTTTTGTTTCTATCCTACCACTACCGAATCGATGTTCGTGAAAACACCGTTCTTCATATTCTCAGTTTCGATTGCTGTCAGCACCGTCCGATTGGAGACGCTGACCAAAAGTGCGAGATTATCGAGCAGACACCACCGATTCGCGGGCGCCCTTTTCCGCCACCTTGTCTACCGCTTGAGACAACCGATCAAGCTTCTCCGGTGACAGATCGATTCTGCGACGATTCATACGTTCGCTCAAGTGCTTGGAGAATGTCAATCCGTCGGCAGGCGGCGCCGTTTTCGGCTGCGCTTGTGGTGCGACAGAGCCGAGCGCCTGAGTCGATGTCGCCGGATTGATGGCCGCGATTTTCTGAATTGATTCAGTCATCAGACTTTCCCCTGCTTGACTTCTCTGATCTGTGCGAGCGGAATGTAGGAGCCGTCCACCAGCAAGTAGGCCTGGCCGTCAACGTACTTGACCGCCTGCGACCGTGCCGCTGCGGTAAGTTGCTCACCGTAACCGGTTGGCCGTTCGTGTCCTTCAAGTTGACCTGATAGGTGTAGTTGCCGGCAGGCAACGTCATTGCCCTGATCGTCCTTGCCATTCCAGTGAACGGAGTTCGAACCGGACTTGATAGGCTGCTAACGTCCATGCGTTCGCACGACGTTGCCCTTCTCGTCATAGATCGTAATCGTGCCGGTCAGGGCAAAATCAGCTGACTGAAAGCTGATATCGGCTCCGTCACCGCCGCTGATGCCAATGGCATTGCTATCCGCGGTGATCTCCTTGCCGATCAGCGACGTCGCCATCGTGTTGTTGATGGTTTGCGACAGGAGCATGTTCCACTGCGCGTTCTGCGACAATGTCGAGTTCATGTTCTGCAACTGCTCCAGCGACGAGAATTGCGTCATCTGCGCGACGAACTCCTGATCGTTCATCGGTTCGAGCGGATTCTGATACTTGAGCTGGGACGTGAGAAGCTTAAGGAAATCATCCTTGCCCAGGATGTCGCCCGGCTTCTTCACTTCCTCTTTCACCGGCGGATTCAGAATTGAGCTAACTGATTGTGCGTCCATATCCACCTCATGCCAGAAGGTTAAGTCCACCGAGCACGGTTCGGCCGACAGAGGACATCATGCCACCGGAGGTCTGCTCCGATTCGGCGCCGGAATTCTCGGCGACTTGTGTGTCGGGACGATGTTTTCTCTGACTTTGATGTTGTTCCTGTTGCTGCCGCATGCGTTGCTCGTCAAGCACGACTTCAACATGATCAACTTTGATTCCGGCTCTTTCCAGACTCTCCTTGAGCTGCGGCAGATTCTGCTCCACCGCGATCCGGGCCGCTTCGTTGGTCGTCTCAAAGCGTGCCGTCATTTCCTGCGGAGTAGCGACCAGCTTGACTCTCATATTGCCCAGAGAGGCCGGTTGAAGTTGCAGTTTGATTTCGCTGCGCTTCAGGAGCGCATCGATCTGGAAACGGTCGAACTGAATCTTGAACTTGGTCTTGTCGACATGCGGCTCACGCGGCTGTGCGACCTGCTCCGTGGAAGCAACGTCACTGCGATCACTTGCCTGACCGCTCCAGTTTTGCGCCGTCTGTGAATAGCTGCTGCCGGAATCCGCTGATTCAGCCGACTTGACAGCCGTCTTCACCAAGTTGCCGGATTGAGTTTGCGTTGCACCGCTTAGAGGCGAAGTCGATTCGGGAGTCGCCTTCTGATTGACGGTTTCCACCACGGGCTGAGTTGCGGTCGCAGCCGGATTTGCCGGATCGATCGCTGCCTGAACCTGACTCGCAACTGTCCCAGCGACCGAAAGGATTTCGGATTTCTGGGCAGCGGCGATATCAACAGGGGTGGCGATCTGCGACGGATTCTGGGTTGGCGCCTGCTTGACAATCGGATCGCCGGATTGGGCAATCACTAATTGCGGCTTAGCAGGTGTAGATCCAACAGGAGTTTCCTTCGCTGTCGCTGCAAGAGCGGCTTTCAGCTGCGCAAGCTGTGGATCCTTGAGATTGAGTTGTGCCGACAGGTGTTCAATGTTCAGAGTTGGGAACTGCGACTTGAGCATCTGCTCAAGGTTCTGCAACTCCGGTTGATAGCTCGGACTTGAAGTGTCAACGGGAATGGGTACGCCATTGACTGTGACTGGTTCCTCGGCGGTCTGGCCTTGCGGTGTCACTTGCAGTCCGGCAAGTAACATCTGCAATTTGGCCAGATCATTTTTGGTCATCATCAGATCGACAGGCAGACGATAAGGAGCGACATCAGTCTGTTGAGCATCAGCCGTCAGTTCCGAAATAGTCGGCATCGTGACGGTTGATGTTGGTTGCTCCATTAACATCGCCAATTGCGGATCGATCGATTTCGGCGAATTAAGCGCCAGCAGTTGATTTGCCGTCACCAGAGTCTCCTGGGGCTGGATGCCTGCAGGCAGATTTGCCAAATCGAAAGTCTGCGGATTGATTGGCAGCGACCCGGTTAAGGAACCGTCCATCGCCGACTGTTGACCTGGTTGTCCCATTGAGCCGAGCAATTGCAGCAGTGCGGGAGTCAACTGCAACGACGGCGCCATTGCCGCCAATGTTGCAGGACTTACCTCGCCCGGCTGCGATTTGTCCGCAGTCATCCCCCCTGGGACGGGCACCGGATTTGCCTGGCCAAGCTCTGTCAGCATGGCGGCAAATCCTCCATCCGCCGTCGGCTGCTGTTGTGCAGCAACAACTCCGGCAGGCGGTGAGGTGTCGATCTCCGGGAGATTGACAAGGTTTAGTAAATCGTTCATTCGTTAGTTCTCGCTCATTGAGAGTATGTACTGTGTGATCTTTGCCGCACGTTCCGGACTCATCTTGCCCAGAACCTCGGACGCTTTCTGTTTTTTCATTTTGCTGATCATCACGCTTACCTGCGCATCGGTGAGCCGTTCCAGGATCGGTACCAATTCCTCGGTGGCCATACCTTCGTAAAGCTTCGCCATCTGCGTGATATTTCCGTCCTCCATGTCTTTCTTGCGCTGAAGCAATGCCTCGACATCAGACTTGAGCGATTGCAGCTTTGCCTCCTCGGCCTGAAGTTGGGTGAGCTTCTGCGCGATATCGGTTCTTTGGCTATCGAAGTAGGCGACCTTGGAGGCCGAGTCATCGGCTACCGTGTTCTCGTCGCCGGCTTCGTTGGTGTTGCGTGGTTCTTCAAAATCGGAAAAGAGACCGTCGTACGCTGTCGCTTCGACGTGGGCGACGGAGTCGGCGGCTTTCTTGGCAGCAGCGATGGAATCGGCTTTGGCCTTTTGTGGATCGGCCTGTGCCGTGGACTGTGAAACGTTCGAGGAGCTGAAGACACCGTACTTCAGTGAGAAGATCACGATGAAGATGACAAAGACAACTACCGCCGCGGCGATAGGAATGAGCTTTGACTTTTTGCCAACCGCAGCGGCTGGGGTCGCTTCTGTTTTTGCGTCGTTCGCGCTTTCGTTCTCAGGCATTTTCTCTCCTCATATAGATAGCCGATATGGCTTTCCGCCTGTTGGCTTAGATGCAAGGAGAGTGCCAAGTCGTTGCAGGAACGTTTAACTCATTGTTGTGTTGTTCGTTACAAACTACGATGGGGGTGACGCGGGGGGCTGAAAGTCAAAGACAGCGGAAACATCTTCCATCTCGGTGGCGAGGAATTTCCGAAACTGAGGCAGGAATTTCTGGAATGAAACAGACGAGTAGTTGCGATGCGAGTTACTGTAGCATCGAGCGAATTTGTTGAATCGGATCGTCAGGAGAAATCTTGCCAAGACCAAGAGTCTGTGCGACAGAGTCGGGAGCAATTCGACTTCCTGCAGACCAGACTGTTCGAAGCTGGTTGCCGGTCGCGGACTGCTCCAAATAGTCGGCGCCAATCGAACTCTTCAGTTTCTGCTCAAGTTGCGCTGCAAAGAAACTACCGCGAAGCTGATCGGCGGCGCGCAGGTAATGGGCATCGCGAAGATAACTCTCACGCTCGATCTCGCTCCAGGGATAGCCCAACAGTGGCTGCATGATCTGTTCAAAGGCCGTTTTGGCGTCATCCGCACCTGAATAGAGCGATTGTTCGTAAAGCAGCGCACCGCAACTTGAGCGTAACTCAATAAGCTTGACGAGCACGCGGTATCGCAGATACTCTTTCAATTCGGTGGAAGCCAGTCCCTGCTTGGCGAGAAACGCAGGATCGTCGAGCAGATGATCGAAGAAACTTGAGGACATATCGAGCAGCACGCCGTTGTCCAGACAGGTGAACTCGAAGCCATGTTCGGTGGTGTTCGCATGTTGAAGAGCCCGGCCTAATTGGCGGTAGAATTCAGAATATGAATCAGGCCCATCAGCCAACTCAACTGCGACACGAATGTCAGCAGGTATCTCGACCGGGTAGATTGCCGAGTTGAAATGCCGGCCCGCATTATCGGAAGTTGTAAGTTTGAGACCGGACAGTGAATCGAAATTGAGCCCGATATTCTTCAATGTTGGTTCTATCCCGTCAATCATGCGCGCCGATGGGAACGACTTGACGAACGGCCTGCCACTCAGAAGCAACGGAATATCGTAGCCGCGCAGCTCATCGGCTTGCAAGCCGGTCAACTTAGGTGACAATTCTGAGAGAAGTGCACGAGTCAGTGAGTCGGTGTCGGTGATAATATGCTCTGCTTCTTGCGAAAGTGCCGCCAAATCGCAGGCGCGCTCGTCTTCGAGAAACGAAGTCATATTCCCATAGCCAAGATCAAACAGCACGGAATCTTCGTCAGTGCGAATCGTGCTGAGGATGGCGTTCTCCTTCTGAATTGCGGGCAGTAGCGCTTCAAAGAGTTGGCGGCGGCGCTCGCGATTAGTTTCGGATGCCAATTGATCTTTGACGGCGCTGTAACCGACGGTTGCATTGCCGACCTTGACTTGTTCCTGCAATTGCAGCACGCGCAGATATTCTTCGCTCTGGCAGGTCGCGATTTTCATGGCGGTGCGAGTCAGAAACAGTCGTAGCAAATGAACCTGTCTCTCCTCCGGTGAGGGCTGATAGGAATCCTCGATCTTCTGTACAAGCCGGATATTGTCAGGGCTCGCCAAGGTTTGATAGCGGGCGCAGATTTCCTCCAGACGGGATGGCTGTCCGAGTATCTCAGCATTGAATTTGTCGGCGACGAATTCGGAGTAGAACTGATTCGTCTCGGTTCTGATTGCGATCAGTTTTTCCCATTCGCTTTGGGCAATGCCCTGGCGCTGCTTTTTGCTGCAACTATCGATGGAAAAGAAGACAGCAACGAGCGACAAAACCGCCAGGAGTTTAATGAAGAGCCGAATCTGAGATGAGGTCATCGAGTTCAAGGTAATCAATTCAATCGTGTGGCAATACAGCTTTTTTGATAGGCGTAGAGATTGTCTTAGGAAAAGGTCTCGTCACAGATGTGCATAAAAACAGGGCGCGACTGATGTCACGCCCTGATATAGAACGAATGTCTGACGAATTATCAGCCGTTTGCTTCCTCGGCAGGGTTGCCGTTGCCGGAATCAGGAGTGCCGGCCACGCCTTCAGAATCGCCAATCACCTGCTCCATGGCCGCTGCCATCTGAGCTCCACTGGTGGTCGGGTGCTTCTGGATGAAGCTGTCAAGGTCGGTGTGATCCTTGCCGCGATAGTAGTCGTCCACCGACAAGACGATCTTCCGCTGCGTCTGGTCGAATTCAACCACTTTCAGCGGCAATCTCATCACCTTCCTTGAACGCATCGGCAGGACGCGCCAAATCGGGGATACCCAGTTCATGGGTAGCCACGAATCCTTCGACTTCATTACCGAGTTCCACGATCACGCCGCGATCGAGTACGCGCGTGATGTCGCCGACGCACTCAGCGCCGATGCCGTACTTCAAGCGAGTATGACGGCCAGGGATCGTCAAAGAGTTGCTTGTATCCGAGCGAGATGCGACGATTTGAACGATCGATCTTCAGAACCACAACGTCAACCGTCTGTCCCTTCTTCATCACTTCCGACGGATGCTGAATGCGGCGATTCCACGACATATCGGAGATGTGCACCAAACCGTCGATGCCCTCTTCGAGTTCGATAAAGGCGCCGAAAGTCGTCAGATTGCGCACCTTGCCGGTGACCTTGGAACCGATCGGATAACGCTGGTCGAGAATCGTCCAGGGATCCGGTTCCATCTGCTTGATGCCGAGCGAGATCTTCTCGTTCTCCTTGTCCACCGCCAACACCATCGCTTCGATCTTGTCGCTGACCTGCATGATCTTGGACGGATGCTTGATATGCTGCGTCCAGCTCATCTCGGAGATGTGAATAAGGCCCTCAATGCCCTTCTCCAATTCGACAAAAGCGCCATAGTCGGTCAGTGACACGACAGTGCCGAGCACCTTCGTGCCGACCGGGAACTTCTCTTCGATGCGCTCCCAGGGGTACTCAGTGAGCTGCTTCAAGACCGAGCGAGATTCTGCCGGTTTCCTTGTCGAAATCAAGAATCTTGACATCAATCTGGTCGCCGAGCGAAACCACCTCTGACGGATGGGCAATGCGTCCCCAGGACATGTCGGTGATATGGAGCAAGCCGTCGAGACCACCGAGATCGATGAATACACCGAAATCGGTGATGTTCTTGACCACGCCTTTGCGTACCTGGCCGACCTCGATCTGCGAGAGCAGTTGCTCGCGCATTTTCTCGCGCTCTTGTTCGAGTACCACGCGGCGGCTGACGACGATATTGCGGCGGCTCTTGTTGAGCTTGATAATCTTGAGATGCAGAGTCTGGCCGATCAGTTCATCGAAGTCGGGCACCTGGCGCAACGCAATCTGCGAACCGGGCAGGAATGCATCCACGCCGAACAGATCGACGACGATACCTCCCTTGATGCGGCGCATCAGACGGCCGTCAACCAGTTCACCGGCGTCATGCGCTTCGCGGATACGATCCCAAACGCGCATGAAATCGGCTTTCTGCTTGGACAGAATCAACTGGCCGTTCTGGTCCTCGACTGATTCGAGATAAACCTCGATCTGGTCGCCGACCTTGATATTGACCGGTTCGGTGAATTCGTCGAGCGCAATGATGCCTTCCGACTTGAAGCCGACGTCGACGATGACATACTCACGCGTGATATCGAGTACGCGACCTTTGATGATTTCGCCTTCTTTGATATCCTGAAGCGTCTGATTGTACATATCGAGCAGATGCTGGTACTGCTTGGGCGAGTATTCCTCGTCATCCAGATCGGTCTGCTTGATGGCGTCAACGGTGAGAATCTCGGGCTCCGGTCGGTGATGCGACGCGATGCTTTTTCGGATACGCGGCGTTTGCGCTCAGTATCCAGATCGCCGACTGTTCTTCGCCAGTTCGGTGACCATCGTCGTGCCTTTTTGCTCCGCCTTGGAGAGCTTTCTGGCCCGCTTGTGCTTTCACCAGTCGGCCGGTGGCTTTCTTCTCTTTGGCCTTTCCACCTCCAGTAGTTTTCTTTTCGGTTTTGTTAGTTGTGGTTTCGTCAGACATTAATGTCTTCCTCCTCGGATATTATCATTGTCCCTTCCGGGCTTTTTTCAATATCGACAAACAACAGTCCATCGCAGGCAACACTGAAGTACTGCGACAGGAGCTATTTCGCCTCCACTTCGGCCTTGAGCCGTCCGATTTCCGCCATGACCGCCTGGTCAGGCGATCATACCGGCTATCGTCGTCTGCGCCGTTACGCGAAATCGCTCAGCGAAACCGGCTTGGCAAAACCGACGCGGAGTTTCGCGCGACGTAGGAATACGTCACGAAGGCGATTGGAACCGGAAATTGCTGCCGGCACTACCGGCACGCCGGCGGCAAACGCCAGTCGAGCCATTCCCGCTTTCCCTGCCTGAAGATTCGCCATCCAGGGAGCGAGTGCCTTCGGGGAAGAAAAGCAATAACTTGCCGGCATTTCAAGAGCGATTTTGCCATTTTCCACGCGTGACGGTCGGCTTCTCCGCGTCGAACGGGAAAAGCATTGACTGACTTGATCAGCGCGCCGAACAATGGAGTTCCTGAATAATTCGATTTTGGCGAAGTAGAACATCTCGCGCCTGATGGCCGAGCCGATCAACGGCGGATCGAGAGCCGAAATATGATTGGATGGCGATTAGGCGCCGCCTTCGGGAATATTGTCTCGTCCGATAACTTTCCAGCCGAAGAATCAGCCGTGCTGTCGAGGAAATCAGTCAACTTGGCGATTCGGTATTGAACGCTCAAGCTTCAGCCACCTCGCGGGCAAGATCGATGACTCTCTGCACCTGCTGTTCGATCGTAATATGTGGAAGTGTCGATTTCGATGGCGTCGGGGACTTTGGTCAATGGTGATGCCTGCCGGCTCGAATCGGCGTGGTCGCGGCGCGCAAGCAATTCGCTTTGTTCATTCGGCGGATGTTGCCACACCGGCGGATTCCAGATCCTTCACCCGACGTCCGGCGCGGGCGTCGATGGCCGCGCTCAGGAAGATCTTGACGTCAGCGTTCGGAAATACCACGGAGGTCGTGTCGCGGCCTTCAGCTACGACACCGCCATCGCCTCCAATCCGCCGTTGCCAGCCGACCAGAATCTCGCGCACCTGCGGATGACCGGAAACCGGCGTCGTTCCCGCAGTCACTTCGGGACGTGCGAATCATCAGTGGTCACGTCCTCGCCATCAAGCAGAACACGTTGTTCGCCGTTTACGACCGAAAAATCAAGCCGCGTACGTCTCGTCATTTCCGCGATTTTGTCGCCATCTCTCAAATCAATTCCTTCCCGCATCGCTTTAAGCGTAACCGCACGATACATGGCTCCGGTATCGAGATAGACCAGCCCGAGTCGCCTTGCGACCTCACGAGCCGTCGTGCTCTTGCCGGAAGCGGCCGGACCATCAATAGCTATGACAATCTGGCGCATTGGTTTCCTCAGTCATATTTTTCCGCAATACGCACAAAGCTTTTTATTATACACCAATGTAGCTGAAAATCAAGGGGTTTTGCTATCTGGAATGCGGACAAGACGTTAGCAGGATGCTGGCGGCGTATTAGGAGTCGCGAGACCTGTCTGCGAATAACCGGTCTCGCGATTCGATAGTATTAAGTTGAGAATTTATTGGCTGGCGCTTTGTTCGAGCTTCTGCTCGTATTCGGGGTTGGAAATTTCGCCATTGACGTTTGAACTGACGAGGCGAAAATTGCCATAGCCGGTTTCATCGACAAAGTAAAAATAATTTCCGCCGCTCTGGTTGGCCAAGCGGAAGTAATGCCACTTCTCGTACGGCTTCTGGCCCATCTGGGACGGGAACGATTCGATCTGGTCTGGCTGGCCGTAAGTGATATAGACGCGGCCGCGATCGGAATTCCAGCCGTCACTGCGCTTGATCAGTGAATTGGAGAAAAAGTAGTTGGCATAAATGAAACGGCGGAAAATCTCATTCTTGAATTTGTTGATCGGGCTGCCGGGTTCGGGATTCCTGCGGTCCCAGAAGCTTTGCAGCCAGGCCTTCTTGCCCTCCAGGTTCAATCCCGCGTACGTCTCTTTCTCTTCCTTCGTCGTGATGAAGCGAATCACCTGTTCCATCAGCTTCGCATCGTCGATTGAGAAGCTGTCCGGGCTGGACATTGTCGGCGTGAGTTGATTGAAGGCATAGATCAGCAGCACTCTTTTCTTGGCAGTCGTCGTCCTTCCGGTCGCGATATCCTTTACGTCGACTGACAACTCATAGCTGCCACCGGGAAGACCGCGTATCGGAAGTCCTTCGGTAATGACGGCCGTGGTGCCCGGCTTTTTGTTACGCACCGGCGGATACTCGCGAATCTCGTAGCCATAGGAATCGAGCAATGTCGACTTGACTTCGAATTCGTTGCTGGCGCCCTCACGCTGCGCGAGGTTATATACCTCGGCATAGTAATACAGCAGCGTGTCTTCATTGGAAATGTATTTGTTCGGATTGGGAATTACTTTGCGATTGGACTTAATCAGCGCCGAATAGACGGAGTCAGTTTCCACCGGGGCGATATCATAGGCCAGCTCCAAGTCAGACATACTAAGATTCGTGGTAGCATAATTCTTTACTTCGAGGTCAAAAGTAGCAATGCCGGTGCGTTTGCTGATGCCGTCGATTGCAGTCAGGCGCATTTTGTAGTGATCCGGAGTGAGAAGACAAGGAATGACCTCAAAGATGCGAATGTCATCCTTATAAGCATCTTCAAGATGCTGGACCGTGATCGGCACCCATTTGCCCAGGGAGTCGATCATCTTCCCGGTTTGGTCCATGGCCTCGAGATAGAGATAGACTTTACCCTGAAAGTATCCGGTCATATCTTCAAACTGAATATCCTTCCGTTGCAGGGCAACGTACACTTCGACATAGCTCTTGGTAGTGTCTTGAAAATACAGATAGGATGCGCCATCGGACCAGACACGGATCGGCCTGGCGGCCGAGGTTGTTACCTGAGCCGGCGGCGGTGTTGCAGTCGACTCGGCGACCGGTTGCTCCTGAGCCAACGTTGATGTAGCTGCCAATGCCAGCAGCACTAGTAACAGAATTCTGCTTTTCATGGAATCAGACCCTCCCACAGTCTCTATGGACCGACGCCGGTCCGCCAATCGCCATCGTACGGATATTGCAGTTGGTAATCGCCGTCACCACGCGTATCAATGAAAGCGAACGTCCGTCGCTGGCCATAATAATACCAAAGCTGGTACGGCTTTGTATCCAATTCGAAAGGATGTCTCTCGATTTGATCAGGTTCGCCATACTTAATATATACCATGCCGCGATCGGTGTCCCAGCCCTCGCGATTAACCGTCGAAAAATACTGGTTGGCATAACGGATGCGCCGGTAGTATTCCTCTCTGAGTTCATTGGTCTGAGAGTTGGGAGTAGGATCGTGGCGTTTCCAGAAGGATTCAAACGCTTCCAATCTCAGCGAATCGGGCGTCTGCATGAGTTCCTTCTTTTCTTCCTTTGTGACAATGTACTTCAGCTGAGCGACAGCATACTCAAAGTCATTCTTTATCAGCGAGGCCACCGACCACTTGACGAGAAACCGGGTCGACCGTTCCGCGAGCACCTGCTGGCCGTCTATCAACGACAAATGCAGATTATATTCTTCGGGGGGAAGCATGGCAATGGCCAGGAAGTCCCGGACACGCACCACCGGCCCGTCCACGGTTATCGAAACAGTTGTGTCGAATCTAATACCCTGGCGCTTGTTCTCGATGCCGTACTTTAGCTGGAGACTCTTCCCTACGTAGCCGCCGGCATATATCTCGGCATAAACACCGAGACTCTGCAATTCTCCATCCAGAGACCGCTCGACTGCCGGCAAAACCACACTGGTTCCCTTGGAAAACTGCGGTGCCTCGATGGAATCGGGCCGTTGCTGGATAAATTCGATGTCCGAAATGTCGGCGGAACGGTTGAAGCTGTAGCTGTTCAACTTGGCCTCGATCGTCGAGACTTCGTTGGAATTGTGATCGA
The DNA here is from genome assembly GCA_963726455.1 of uncultured bacterium. Lineage (GTDB taxonomy): Bacteria > Zixibacteria > MSB-5A5 > CAIYYT01 > CAIYYT01 > CAIYYT01. The sequence continues at coordinate 118,439 of CAVSCK010000004.1, read as the reverse complement.
TCAACTTGCAGACCAGGCCATATTCGCCCGGTCCCAGCGGCAGCGATACTTGATTTATCAGATAGCCGGTCTCGGAGCGGGTCTGATCGTAGTTGTCCAGCGAGTAGGTCTTCTCGATCGACTTGCCGGTCACCTGCTTCTTCTTGTCGCCGATGATGATGATATTTACTTCGTAGTTGGCAACGAACTTGTCAGCCTTCTTTACATAATTCAAGCCGTCGTTGAAAATCTTGTAGTAGACTTCGAGGCGGTTGCCAGACGAATCGGCGAAGATGGCGTGGTCGATGAAGAAGCGCGACCGGACCAGATCGATGTCTTCCACCTCGTCGGCCTTCACCAGCGGAGTGAACACCAGAAGCAGGAACAATGTTGCCAGCGCGGAGAGTTTAGTCATAGTTATCAGCTTCCTCAAGGCCAATGTATGCAGTTCAAAATAGACTGCAATCACAAATTATACGCGCGAAGCACCCCTCTGTTCATAACATACGATGGATACAGTAGTGAGTTTCGACCAGAGTGCATTAACGGGGTAGCGTTCAGAGTCGTCCGCCGTATTTCTCCAGTTTTTCGCGAAATTCAGCGGCTTCGCCTTTGGAGAGTCCGGCAGCCGCAAGCGCATCGTCCGAGAGGTCAAGCCCATGCAGGCGTTCGTCAAGAAACCGGAGTTCAACCGCCGAAAAGGTCAGGGAATGAAGCTCGTAATCCTCAAAGGCCTCCCAGGCAACTGGAACGACGGCTTTAACCATGTCCGCCATGGCCACGGCATATTGGCGAATTTCGGCCTGTGCGTGCTTATCCAAACGTAATTTGAGGAAATGGAAGAGATTGTGAAGGTCGATCTTCCAGTACCATTGTGTGTATAGCGACAGCGGCAGGTTGATTCGCGCGATTTCACGGGCGATTCCGGCATCGATAGTCTTCAGATATTGATCGTAAACCTGCCGATTAGTGTCGTTCAGGAAGGCGACAAAACTTCTGGCCAGTTCGGGGTCGACCGGGCTCTCGTCGCGACCCTGCTTGTTGGTAGTTGACTGATTCTTGACGTCGCTGAGTTCGGGGACGTAGAATTGGTCTTCCATGACCGAGTAGCGGCCGGAGTATTCGTTAACATTCGCGGTACGATGGCGAATCCACTGGCGGGCGACGAAGATGGGCAATTTGACATGAAACTTGAATTCGACCATCTCAAACGGCGTCGTGTGCTGGTGGCGCATCAGATAGCGAATAAGCCCGCGATCTTCGCGCTTCTTCTTCGTGCCCTGACCGTAGGAAACGCGCGCGGCTTCGACGATGTCATCGTCCGAACCCATGAAGTCGATCAAGCGCACGAAGCCCTTGTCGAGAACCTTGATCTCTTTGCCCTTGAGTTGGTCTGCTGATTCCGTCATCTATTCGCCCACGGTTAAGGAAATGGTCTGCTTGTGTCCGGATGGTCAAGTAAGTGACTGACGGCGGTGTGTCAATAGGTTTTCGCGGTGTACCGCTGTCGCGAAGTTGACAATTGTTGGAATAAACTGCTTGACAAATAGTATTATAAAGTGTTAACATTAGGCGGCTAGTAACCGCAAAGGCATCGTGCAGCATTGGCGCACGTGCCGCCTGCCGCACGTGATTATTGCAGATTAGTTCTCCGAGCATTTCGAAAAGATCGCGATGGATCTTGAGGAGGTGATTCCCATTAACCGAATACTGCAAACAAGGGCGCGACAACTTTAAGAGCTGTCCATTAACCAAAGAAGAAAGAAGGTCATGTATGTTTAGACTGTATTTGGCATTGGTATTCTTGAGCTCATGGTGGGTGATGTCCTTGGCATCCGACGAACCCCAAAAAGATCCGGCCCCCTTGGAAGTGAACGTAGTGAAAGTCGATACAGTCGGTTTGGGAGTCGCGACAACGGTCTCGATTAGCGTTCGCTGTTGGCCCAAACTAATCACAAATGTAACTGCGAGGATTGTTCCGAATAGCGGTTTCGAGATCATCAACCAGCCGAAAATGATTGTGGCCAACCCGAGAGATACCGGAGATATGGTATTTGAAGGGACGATCAGGGCCACCGTCAACGGCATTTGGCCGGTCAAGGTGGAAGGGGTCGGTACCTGGTCCGGAACAAAAGAATTCGCAATTGCCAACATCTTCTATATTCAGATTAGCGATTCGCTTTGTCGATGGCTAACACCATCCCAGTACTATGTTCTGACGAAGGGAAAGGGTAGGTCAGTCGATCAAAGGATTTCAAAGGGTGATTCCGTGTTGATTACGCCTCACCGTCATAGGACTGCCGAGCCCGCACTCAAAGACAGCCTTATAAGGAGAGATTCTGTTCAAAAGAAACTGTCGGGCACCTTCGATCTCGTGGGAACCTATTGTTATCAGGATCCGCGGGATGAGCGCGGCCGGCGGTGTGTCAATAGCTTTTCGTGGCGTGCTGCTGCCGCGAAGTTAACAATTGTTGGAATAAGCTGCTTGACAGATAGTATTATAAAGTGTTAACATAAGGCGGCTAGTAACTTCAAAATCGACAAGTGGCAGAGCTTGTCGTACCCCGCCGCCGTTATTTGTGAGTACATCAGGATAGTAACCATTGGGTAAGATGTAAGTGGCATCTTCAGGAGGTGGACATCCGTCTAGGAGAAACTCGTTGTTGATACGAAAGAGATGACCATATGGTTTCATGGGATTGAAAGAAAGAAGGCAATATATGAGTAAAATAGGTGCAACGTTGATGATCTTCTTTTGGCTCGCGACAGTGTCACATGCGGAGGAGGTCTTGAGAAGTCCAGCCCCGCTTGAAGTGACTGTGTCGAGTGTCGACACAGTAGGTCTGGGGATAAATTCCACCGTGTTGATTAGCGCATCATGTTGGCCAAAGCAGATTACGAACGTGACAGCGAGAATCGTGCCTGACAGCGGGTTTGAAGTTGTCAGCCAACCACAGGAAACCTACGGTCTCCCGGACACCGCGGCGGTGACATTCAAAGGGATAATTCGTGCGACGTCTCGCGGCATCTGGGAGGTTAAAGTAGAGGCCGCAGGCGGCTGGGGGGACAATCCTCGGGCGACGAGCCATACGTCGTTCTATATCCAGGTCAGTGATTCAGTTTGTCGAGCATTGACGGACTTAGAATACCAACGTACAGTTCCCACCCTATTGAAATTGCCGCAGCCGCCGAAGAACCCTGTCCTCGTGCCTCAGAAACACTCCGGCAAGCGCGCTTTGCCGAACATTCCCGATAGTCTTCAACATAAGACCGGTGGGCAAGGAAGACGTGCAGGGACATTTGATATCACAGGCATCTTGCTGTACCATGATGCTCGTGACGCGGAAGGATGGTTTAGAGAAGCGGTCAACTGTGATGTTGAAATCTGGAACGATAACGAATACGACAATCCGCCAGGGGCCGATACATGGCTCGGCACCACTACTACCGATTGGTACGGATGTTTCACGATGAACTGGTTGGACAATTCCGACGAAGACGGGACCGCCGATCCCTACTTGGTATTCGTAACTGAGAACAGTTCGTGGTCGGTCAAGCAAACTCCGACTAGTAGTCCCTATAAATGGTTTTCTCAGATTACTAGGGACGTAACTGACAATTCGGTCGTCGACTTCGGGACGCATTACATCTACGGCGGAGAACCTTACAATGAGGGGGCCATGTGGTGCTTTCAGTACATGAACCTCGGCTGGGAGGTCGCAGAAGAAGTAGGACCGCATCCCGAGTTCGTACAATGCATCTGGCCCGCAACCGCAACTGAAACCGGTATTGCGACCGGTACGATCAACATTATGAGAGATCATGCTTGCTCAATCGACATTGTAAATCACGAGTATGGGCATGCAATGATGGTACATGCATATTCTCACGTGCTGCCCGGGGGCTGTAATGAGCAACCCATAAATGTGGGTTCCTGTGAAGGAGTTGCGTGGCGAGAGGGATGGGCCAATTTCTTCGCCTTAGTGGTTACGCCCGACGGTCAAATGGACTACGACCTAAATGGATTTCATTTCGATGTTGAGTACCATCAAAGCTCGAATTTCGCGCAAGGTCCGGCTGTCTCCGGACGAGTTGCCGGCGCTCTTCTTGACCTTTGGGACACCGACAACGATGGCGAAGACGAAAATTCGGACTATCCTGTAAGCTTCGAGACAGTCTATACCTGGGGCATCCAGTCACATCGTGACAGCACCTTCCACGAGTTTTGGAATTACATTCGCGATAACGAACTGACGTATACGCAGTCCTATCGGGGCACGAGGTCGATAAAGAACAACACCATAAACGGATTTGCGGGAAAGATGAAAGCGGATTGCGATGCGAGTAATTCAATAGATATTTCCGATGCCGTCTATTTGGTGGACTACATCTTCAATGGCGGCCCGGCGCCATTCCCTTACGAGTTGGTCGGTGATGCGAATTCTGATGATTCTGTTGACATCTCGGACCTTGCCTTCCTGATCCAATATTTCTTTGCCGGCGGGGCGACGCCCGGCCGATTTGAATAGCTTAATCCAGGGCAGTCTGAGTTACAGATCACCAATAACTGATGAAGACCCGCGTTGAATCGCCCACAAGGGGCTAGACTACGAAAGTAGTGCAAACACACGCGCTACCAGTTGACGCAGGTTGTCGTGCCAGAAGTTGATCTGCGCAAAGTCGTCGGTGCGGTCGAGCCAGCGGTATTCGACGTGTTCGGCGCTCAGGCGGATGACGTCGGAATGCGTACGACAGAAAAAATAGGTACTGTAAAGCTGATTGCCCTGCCACTCGAAGTTGTCTACCATCAGAATCGAAACAATCTCGAAATCAGTAATGCCGGTCTCTTCCCTGACTTCGCGGCGCAGGCCGTCGTCCCAACGTTCGCCTTGCTCCAGACGACCGCCGGCAAACTGCCAGACACCCTCTGGGCGGCGCAAAATGAGAATTCGATTTTGTGAATCGACGATGATCGCCTGCTGGACGATTTGCATGAGGGCGTGAGATGACATGTACGCAAGATAACGAACGGAAAGCGAAAGATAAATAGAGACGGCGACGACATTCCCTCACCCTCGGTCCTTTCCCAAAGGGAGCGTCGAAAAAGCCCGTTGAGGCAGGTCTTAGTCTTCGACGACAGTCGGGGACGTGACCTGCCGCAAGTGGAAAAAAGTGTCGGGTCACAACTTCCGCCTCGCAGGACGAGGCGGAAGTCAAGACCCGACACAACACTCCCTGCTTTTTCTGGCTCTTTCAACAGTCCCCAAAGAGTGAGGGATGCAAGCGCTGTTTAATGTTGACTTCGTTGGATTGTTGACCAAAATTCAAACGTTATGCAGATGTTTTCGACGGCGTTGTTGTTATTTCTGGTGATGGATCCGGTTGGCAATATCCCGCCGTTCCTGACCGTGTTGAAGAATGTCGATCCGGCGCGGCAGAAGAAGATCATCGTGCGCGAACTCACGATCGCACTGATCGTGCTGGTCGTGTTCCTGTTTTTCGGCCCGTTTATTTTGAAGCTGTTGCAGATCAAGGGGCCGGCGCTGAGTATCGCGGGCGGCATAATCCTGTTTATGATCGCGATCAAGATGGTGTTCCCGGTTGCCGAAGGACCACACACGCTCAAGGAGGGTGAAGAGCCGTTCATCGTGCCATTGGCGATTCCGCTGATCGCCGGGCCGTCGGCGATAGCGATGGTACTACTGCTGATGACACGCGAACCGGAGAAATGGCTGGAATGGTTGTTGGCGCTGGTCTTCGCCTGGATCGTAAGCGGGGCAATCCTGCTCGCATCGAACAAATTGAGCGGCCTATTGGGTCAGAAGGGCCTGACGGCCATGGAGCGACTGATGGGAATGATTCTCACCACTGTCGCCGTGCAGATGTTTATCACCGGCTTGCAGCAGTTTCTCGCCAATCAGTAGCCAAATCGGATTTCTGCGAAACTAGAGCGCTTTGAGAAATTCCTCCCAGGGGGTGGCGAGCAGAGTTTCGGTCGACGAGTGCCCGAACGCACGGATGATCATGACCGCTTTCTCGATTTGCTGCGGGTCGTCGGATTCGACGATGTCGACGACATCATAGCTTCCCATGCAACCATAGCTTTGGACCCAGTTGGCCTTGGGACATTCCTTGGTCAGCCGCTCGCGGACAACTTTCGCCAGACGTTTGAGTCCTTCCGGTGTGTCGAAAGCATTCGGCCCCAGTTTGCTGAGAATAATATAGGTCGCCATTGACGCTCCTTGTCTGTCAGTTTCGGTTTCAGTATTCGCCGCCGGTCTGCCGCGAACTTCTAATCGACTATTCGGAATATTTCGCGATTTCCTGAATCGACCAGCGCCACAAAGCGCTCATACCATTTGCGCCATTCATCATTGGCCTGTGTGTCCTGCAGCCGTTCGTCAAACTCGGACAGCCCGGAGTAACTGCTCTCCAGCACCAGCGTATAGGCGTCACCGGTCAGGTCTGTGAGCAGGCGGTCGGGCTGGTAGCCGGATTTGCGGATGATCAACTGCCCCTCTTTCCAAAGCGCCATCGCCTCCCGGGCCTTGCCATATTTGAGATGAAAGATATCCCGTACCAGGATCATATGAGCTCCCTTCTTGATCAGGTTACTTTGGCTATGGTACGCAATTGTAAATACGCTGACAAGGGGAGTCGAACGCAATATGACGTGATATAGGAATCTGCCGTTATTGGCAGCTACAAGGTGGCGAACCACCGCCAAAGATGTAGGTGATTATCAGGACGACATCGGAAATATCGACTGATCCGGTGCAGTCAACGTCACCCGACAGCAGTGGCTGCGGCGGCGGCCCCGAGGCAAATATGTACGAGATCAGATAGACGGCGTCTGAAATATCGAGGGACTGATCACCGTCTACGTTGCCACAGAGGGCGTAATTGGCGACTGAGCCGTTTTGGAAGTCGAGTTGATATAGCAGTCCGGCCGAAATCTGTTGGCAACTATCGACTACGCCGATATGAGGGGGACGGGTATTCTCGGGAAAATTATAATTGTCGGTTTCGTCCCAAAGCAGCGCGCCATCGGAATCAAGAAGTCGGCGGATGACCAAGAGTGAATCTCCGAGCATGTTCGAACCAGCGTTGTCGGCACAGGTCGGCCAGTAAAAAGTGAAGGGGATTTTAGACGAATCCGGTGTCCAGCTTGGCGAAACGAGAAAGCGAATGATGGCGATCGAGCCCTTCGGATAGAAATCGCTGGGATTCGGATGCTGACCGTTGGGTAAATCGGCAATTGCGGTCACGCGCACGGTGGCGTCGACAGAATCATATTGATTGATGAACCATTCCCAATGCTTGAGGCCGGTGTCCTGCTGGACGCTGACCGGGCGGAAGATGCTATCGTCGAAATGAAAGGTGAAGTCAATGCCACCGAGCGGCATGGGCGATTGCATGGTGATGGAGAGCGCCAGAGTGTCGCCCGGATTAACACCGAAGTAGGAGGGAATCCTGACGTTTATCGGTGATGACTCAGCCGGCAGCGCAGACAACGCCAAGACGACCAGGAGAAACGTGCTTATCCGAGAATGGCGATTCGTCAACACGGGTGAACCTCCGGGGTAAGTACGGGGACCTTTGGGTATGACGATGCCTAGTATACCAGAAATGGCAGAAAAATCAAGCACTATTGTAGGAGGGCACAGGGTGATCGTCCGTCCCGTTTGGACTTATGCTTACGCGGGACGTCTGCGGAATAACTTATGTGATCGCCCGGGAACAGCTCGGTTTGTGCAGCTAATCGAGCGATAGATCCGAGATCATCTTCACCAGATGCTCGAGCTTGACCGGTTTTGGTAGATAATAATCGATGTCGTCGACCCGCACCAGTTTCTGAGTTCCAACGGAATCGAACGTAGACATGAGCGCTATCTTGGTGTTGGGACAGGTGCTCCGAATCTGTTTGAGCAGCGACTGACCGTCGACTTTCGGCAAACGGGAATCAGCGATAACAAGCCGATACTCATGTTCGCTCAATTTGGCAAAGGCCTGTTCCGAGTTCTCTGCACTATCGGTCGGAATATCGAGGTGGTCCAGCATTTCGACCAGGATCTTGGCCGTGTTACCAAAATCGTCGACGATGAGAATCTTTTTTTCCTTTAAGGGCATGTTGAGGTCCTTTCCCCTATTTGTCTAGTCGGAAACGTAGAGATTTTTCTTTAGTGAAATCAGACAATATCAGCACGATATCGTTGTGATAATACTTACCAGATGCATATCTTGTAAGCGTTGAGCAGAAATCAGTGGTATACATGCAAGCAACCTGACCACCGGAAACGGAAGCTTAAGATCTATTTTATATGATAGATACTTGGCAAGCCCGAAAGACACTCATCTCAATGACCAGATATACCAATAACTTGTCCCTGGTGACCATCCTAGTGTTTCTGCTTGCGACATGTGTTTCGTTCGCGCAAGCGTTAGACCCTGCCGCGAATATTTTCGAGGGCTATTCCGGGAAGATAATCCGCTCGATAACATTCGCGGGCAAATTCAAAGTGAAACAGGCGATTCTCCATCGCGAGATCGAATCGCAACCGGGACAGGCGCTCGACGCGAAGATAATGCTGCGGGATCAGAAGAAGATTGACGGGCTGGGCATTTTCTCGGAGGTGCGTCCCTTCGTCAACGTTGAAGGCGACTCGGTCGATGTCGTGTTCAATCTCAGCGAGATTTGGACATTGACGCCGATTGTCTCAGCGAGCCAGACGGACGGCACCTTTGATTGGATGGTTGGCGCTCATGAACGTGACCTGTTGGGATTCTACTGCAATGTGCGGGGATTCTACCGCCGTTTCGAAGGTGAAGACTCTTACGTCCTGTCAGTAGTGCTACCGAGGGCGTTCCGTCGCGACCTGGCAATCGGAGTCAGCGTGGCCAATCAGATGGAAAAAGACCCCTGGTTGGTGGAAGGCATCGAGACAAATTATCGCTACCTGAACAAATACCTGTTTACTTCACTGGGGTTACGCGTGGCCGAGAAGATTTATCCGAGTTTGTTTTTCGGCTATCAGCGCGAGAGTTGGAATTTGATCTCATCGCCTACGGCACCGCTCTCGGCGCCGCAAAACATCGACTATCCGCGCTATACATTCGGAACGGCGCTCGATCTGGGAAGAATCTATTCGAATCATTTCTATTATGACGGTTTGCAGCTAACATCCGCCGTCGACTGGATTCGCGAACTGCCGGGACAACATTTCGACGCCTGGCGACTGCAGTTCGTCGGCCGCGCATTCACTGTTTGGAAGAGCATCAATCTTTGTGGGCGTGCGCAATATCTGACCTCGTCGGAGAATGAACGGGTGTTGCCTTACGCGCTGGCCGGTGATTTGAATGTCAGAGGATTTCGCAACAACTTGTTGCGCGGCGATCAACTGCTTGGCGTTAATTTTGAGGCGCGCCGCAGATTTATCGAAACTAAACGATGGTATTCGCAGGTGGCGTTGTTCGTTGACGCCGCAAGCGTCTGGGGACGATATCGTGACGCGTCCGATGCGTTACGTTCCCCCTACTGGTCGCTGGGAGGTGGTTTGCGTTTGGCATTCAAGAAGTGGCCGAAATTGGGTCGTGCGGACTTGATCTACAATACTGAAACCGGACAGTGGACTTACTATCTGTCTTCTTCGCAGTTCTTCTAGAAACAAGGCCAAAATCGTTTCAGATTCTGGCCGGCAGGATTTTCATCACGGACAGGGCACCGAGCCGCCGCTGAAGATGTAGGCAATCAAATGAACGGCGTCGGAAATGTTAATTTCTCCATCGCAGTTGGTGTCGCCAGCGCCGACCGGATTGGGTGCGGGTCCGCTGTTGAATATGTAAGCGAGCAGGTATACCGCGTCAGAGATGTCGACCACGTTATCACCGTTGGCGTCTCCGGCAACGATGATGTCGAAACAAACATTCGGCGCATCCGGGATTGGTCGTACTTGTGTTAGGATTACCCTGAAAATCCGGTGCGTACATATTGCCACCACCCGGGTCAAATTTCCAGTTGCCTGCAGGCGGGAAGAAGATGTTGTCGACGCAGAAACCACCAGCAGAAAGCACTTGATCCGCAGGTATTCGCAATTTGAGCGTGTAGCAAAGAGAGTGACCGATATGCGCAGGCAATGGATGATCCAGCGCCGCTCCCCCCATTCTCCATGAAGTCGGAAGATTTGTCGCTGTGAAGGCGAGCAGGCCCAGATCGAATGCGTTAAAGGCGTCTCCGTGCTCTTGCACGTATTTCGGTGAACTCGGAGGTTTGTTTCCGTAGGGCGTGACCCAACTGAAGGATCCGGATGCCGAAGTGAATGCCATGGCGAGCGTCATACCAAGAAGCGGCTGGTCATTGGCAATCCAGATTTCCATGATATTGTCCCGACCGATAAAGACTTTGTCGACTCCGCCGTTGAAGCTGATGTGAACATCGCCTCTGTTCGGCGCAGAGTAATCACACGCATCGCCGACACCATCGCCGTTGCTGTCGGCCTGGTCGGAATTGGGGATGACGACGCAATTATCCTGGGCGTCGGGAATTCCGTCGCCGTCGTGATCGCCTGGGCCGCCATAGGCCAGTGCAATAGCCGCAGGCATTACCACTGTAAGCGCCGCTGCCAACAAGAATGTCATTACCAACCGGTACATATATTCAGTCGCCTCTCTCTACTTACCTCTCTATTGGCACGGCGCCGGACCGTTATCAAAGATATAAGCGATCAGAAAGATTGGATCGGAAATGTCAACAACGCCGTCGCAGTTCGCATCGCCGGACATGGGCGGATTTGGTGCGAAACCATCGCCAAAGATATAGGCGATCAAATAGATATTATCGCTGATGTCGACCGAGCCGTCCGCGTTTGCATCACCGGGTATATAATCAGGAAGTACAAGGTCGAAGCATACCGGCGGAGCATCGGGATTCTGAACGCTCGTGTTAGGATTGCCCTGGAAATCGGGCGGGTAAGTATTGCCGCTGCCTGAGTCGAATTTCCAGGGACCGGCAGGCGGATAGAAAATATTATCAACGCAAAATCCTCCGGGTAGCTCATTTTGAAGTGGCGGCACGAATATTTTCATTTTGATCGCCAGTTCGTGCCCGGGAGCTGCTGCCATAGGAAAATCTTGCGCTGCCCCACCCAAGAGAATGCTATCCCAACCAGCGGTTCTGGAAACCTGAAACCTGCATCCATAATCGGTGAAGCAAAGGCTTTCGAGTACTTTGCCGTAAAGCTGTGCACAACGCTTTCCCGTCGAAGGGGCATTGCCATACGGTGATACAAAGTGGAAACTATCAGGAGTGGCAAAGGAGAAGCCGATTGACATTCCCCAAACGGGAGCGCCGTTAGCAATCCAGATTTCCATAATGTTGTCTTCACCAATGTAGAGCTTGTCGGCACCCCCGTTGAAGCTGATGTGAACATCGCCTCTGTTGGGAGCCGAGTAATCACACGCATCGCCGACACCGTCGGCGTTGCTGTCAGTCTGATCCGGATTGGGGATGACGATGCAGTTGTCGACGGCATCGTCAATGCCATCGCGGTCGTGGTCCGCCCCGAAAACGGAGACACTGGGAAAGAAGAACAGTGCGGTGACGAACACCGTCACGAACGTTAAGAATGTTCGCATAAGTACCTCCCTAAGTTTCGAGCCGCAAGACTTAGGCCATGAAATTCACTTTTCTTTACAATAAGGATAAGTTACTCTCAAACCGAAGTCAAGCGTTTTTTGACCTCGTGTTGCCACAACGGCGCTGGCAGAATCCACAGTGAGGCACGACGAAAGCAATTCGTGCAACTTTGTGGTTGCCTGCTGCGTTAAATGGTTTTAAGATAGAAGCTTTGGGAGGTTTCCAATCGGCTTAGTCTACAAGATTCTGGGAATCGTCATCTTGGTGGCGGGCGTTGTTATCGGGCAGGTGATGCAGTCGGTATTTGACGTCCGGCAGATAACAACCTCCAATGACTTCATCAATGCCGTGCTCCATTCGGAAAACGTAGTCACAGTGGTCGAGCAGGGAAAACAATATAGTGCGCTGGCAATCATGGCATTCGCATTTTGCTTCGGAGTACTGTCGTTCGGAATCGGTGTCATAATGAGCCATTTGCGCACACTCAACAAGCGGCTTGATCAGTTGAACAAGGCGTGAGGACAGGGATCAATTAACGTGCCACTTCGCCAAGTCAAATATTATCAAATTGCGTTGATAGCCGCTGCGGTTGGTCTGGTGATCTGGCAGTTTCTGATTGTCAGCAACGTCAAGACTGCTGACACAAGCGCGCCGGACGTCGAACTCAGTTTTACCACAAACACCGGCGAGCAAATCACAATTCCCGGTTCGCTCGATGATCGATATGCGGTGGTTATATTCTGGAACGCCTCGTCTGCGCGCAGCTCTCAACAAATCAATGAGGCGTTGAAACTGTTCAAGGAGCAGCAGCTCGACACCTTGGCGACTCTCTATCTCGTGAACTACGGCGATTCGCTACAAACGGCGCGTAGTGCCGTGGATTTTGACAACCCTGATATGCCGTTCGGTCGCTCACCGAAAGGACAGTTTCTGATCAGGTATCCCATTCGCAGTCTGCCGGTGACCGCCATCTTCAGTCCTGAAGGCCAACTGGTCGACAAGTTCGAGGGTTATCGCGAGGGCCAAATAGCGGAAATTCTGGCGCGAATTGAAATGTTTAAGAGCATGACAAATCGTCCCGGCGGCATTCGTTTCCAACTCGGAGGGGGCACGAAATGACGGCGGCGATTCGATTTGATAATCTGGCGAAGACATACAAAGATCGGGGTACCAACAAGCGCGCGCTGAACGGAATCAGTTTCGATGTTCCTGCCGGCGAGATTGTCGGTTTCCTCGGACCGAATGGCGCGGGCAAGACCACGGCAATGCATGTGTTGATGGATGTCCTCTTCCCTACCTCGGGGCGCACCGAGATTATGGGAATTAATTCGCGGGAACCACAATCGCGGCAACAGGTCGGGTTTCTGCCGGAGATATTTGCCTTTGATGGTTTCCTGACCGGCGCCAAATTCCTGCGGCTGTTCGGTCGGTTGAGCAGTCGCAATCGCGATCTGGTGGCAGCGCATATTCCTGAACTAATGAACTTCCTCGATATGCCAGATGCCACCAATGTCAAGATTCGCAACTACTCCAAAGGCATGACGCAGAAGATTGGCCTGGCACAGGCGTTGATCGGCGATCCGCAGATTCTAATTCTAGATGAACCGACATCGGGCATGGACCCAATCGCCAAGGCGCGAATCAAACAACTGTTCCTCAAGTTGCGCGCCGAAGGCAAGACGGTCTTTCTGTCGACGCATATTCTCTCCGATGTTGAAGATGTTGCCGACCGCGTGGCTATCATCAATGGCGGCGAGTTGCTGGCGTTTGACTCGGTTCGAAACCTGATGACCGCCGATCAACGCGGATACAAGATTGTGTACGCCGGCGGCTCGGCGGACCTGCAGAATCTGCTGTCGGTCAGAGCCAAAGTGACCGCTGACGAAAATCGTTTCGAAGTAACCTGCCGCGACAAGGAATCAAAGGATTTCGTGCTGCAGGCAATTCTACAGAATGGCGGCGATATAGTCAGTTTGAAACCACTCGGCGGTAGTCTGCAAAGCCAGTTCCTGAAACTGATGCGCCACGAGGACTTGTCAAATGATTAATTCGGTTGCGCTGCACAAGCTGAGCAAACTTCGGCACTCGAAAATGATTTTGATTTTCATCATCGCCTGCGCGGTCATATCACTATTCACGATATTCCCGGTTGTCATCATGGGCATCGTTGCGGGCAATGTCTCAGTCGGCGCGGCGACGGCGTCAACGTATTTTGGCTTCACGCGATTCTTCGGGGAAATTGCCGCGTTGATGCTCGGCGCAACACTATGGCGTCAGGATGAAAAGGACGGCACGCTGTTGACATTCCTGGCGCGTCCCCTGTCGCGCATCGAAATCTATCTCGGCAAAGTGCTGGGTTGCGTGTATGCGCTGGCGATCTATCTGGGGGCAGTGGTGGTCTTTTATTTGGCCGCGCATCTGATATTCTTCCGGTTTGCGCTGCCGCTATCGTTTCCGCTCTACTTGATCCAGGAATTTGCATCCTATCTGGTGTTCATGTTTGCGGGCGCGTTCTTCTCCAGCTTCGTCAAGCCGCTCATGGCAGCAACGATTACACTCGGCTGGATGTTCCTGTACCTCCTCGCCAAGATCTTTGTCGTGTTGCCGATGAGTTGGGCGGGAATAGTCGCCAAGGTTCTGAAATTCATTACGGTTGACCTGAATATCTCCTACGGCATTTCGGAACTCTTGATGGCCGACATCCCGACGATTTCGCCGCTGATCAAAGGCATCGGTTATTTCCTGCTATGGTCGCTGATGCTGTTCTGCGCTTCGGTGGTACTATTCAACAAGCGCGAATTTGCAGGCCGCAAATCGTAATTCGTAGTCGCGCCTAAAGTCGCTCCTACAGCCACCAAACACTAACAAGACATATCAATGCTTGTAGGAGCGACTTTAGGCGCGACTATTGCACGACCCACTGCGACGTTGCGTCGGTTCCTGATTTCGCGCGGTTCTTCAGCATGACCTTGATCCTTTCGAATTCCCAGCGCGAAATTGTGAACCGACGCCCACCCTATTTCAGATTATCGTAGAACAGTTTCGCCGTTGTCGCGAGCACCACGACGATGTACACCGGGCGAATAAATTTGACACCGCGCTTGATGACCAGATGCGCGCCGATGCGGGCGCCGAAGACTTCGCCGATTCCCATGCACAGACCCGGGCAGGAAGACAATCTTGCCGCCGATCAGGAACACGACCAGCGAGACGATGTTGCTGGTGAAGTTCATGACTTTGGTGTAGCCGGTCGCCTGCACGAGATTCAATCCCAATAGCAGCACCATCGCCACCGGCCAGAACGATCCGGTGCCGGGGCCGAAGAAGCCGTCGTAGAAACCGATGCCGAGTCCGAAGACCAGATAGAAGATGGCATTCTTCATGCGGGGATGCGACTCATGTTTGCCGAGATCGGGCGAGACCAGCACGTACACCAGAATCAGCAGCAAGAGGAAAGGGATGATCCAGTCGAGAATATCGCCGCGCACCAGTTGCACGACCTGCGCACCGGCGGCTGACCCGATGATCGTGAACACGATTCCCCAGAGTGCCGGGCGCAGCGAAATGCCGCCGTGCTTGACATAGTTGTACGATGACGTGATGCTGCCGAACGTCGATTGGAATTTGTTGGTGCCGAGTGCCTGATGCGGCGGCAGTCCGAACGCCAACAACGCCGGCAACGTGATCAGTCCTCCCCCACCGGCGATGGAATCAACCAATCCGCCGAAGAATCCTGCCAGTACCAATAGAAAAGCGATTACGGGCGTGACGTGCATGGGGAGGAATGTACGCGAGCGAAGTGCGATTGTCAGGCGAATTTTGCACTTGGAGGATTCGTGGGTCGGGTTCCGAACGATGTCAGATTCAATCGTCACGCTGATGAGAAGAAGACATAGATATTGCGACCGCCAGGATTAGATCGGCAAGTGAGAAACCCGACATTTCTTTCGTGACGTTACGCGAGGTGCTGTCTAAGAACACAGGTTTCAGCCAGCAACGAAAGAACCCACCTGTCGGATGCCTTTGGGTGGGATACGAATTTCTCATAATTTCAGCGGTTTTGACCTACAAAACCTTTCGGGACCGCTTCACAATTCGAAACGTCAAGTAAATCAGCATTATGATTACTGTTGCAACATCCACAACAGTCCACGTCCCTTTGCTCAAGCGTACTGTTACTAGAGGGTTAAAGACAATGCAAAGGAGAGCAAAAGTCAGAGCCCATATTTCGTTTGATTTTGCAAGTCTGACGCACATGTAAGCGAACACAACTGAGTTCACTATACGAAGAAGAACGTAATAATCATAGGGCATCCAAGTTGGGATTGCGACCAATGTCATGACTATGGACACGACTATTATGCAAGTAAACGTAGCACCTGACTTCAATTTTTATTCAGTTCCTTTTTGCTCGATGCTCTTCATGTAGTCCCACAGGTTCTTTATGTGCACTGCGCCCAAAACCTTCCCGGTAGCGAGGAATTCTGCGGGGGAGTATTGGACGCTAATCTCACCGTATTTGTCTTCGCCCTTTCCATAAGTCTCAGCGTCGACGGCGAATCTCAGCTTCTCCACGCGTTCCAAACTACATACAACGGCCAGACCGCTTTCCCACTCTCGGTCAGACAGTGGCACGAATATCTGCTGCTTCGTTAATTCATCACATGTGAGTTGATAGTTCACTAATTCACCAATCCCATCGTAATAATAAGGTGACAGTCGAGCGATATAGCCTTGTTCTCTAGGCTCTAAGTCCTCCAACGTGCCGTAGAATAGAATTGGGCGTCGGCTGGTATCTATGAGTATGTCTTCAATGTCAGCGGTATAGACCGCATTCAACATGACATCTCCGCCGCGCGTTTCCCAGCCGGAGATCGCATTGTATTTGCTGATAATGGAATCCACTGACGCTTTGATTGCGGCGATATTCTGTGACTGTTTGACTTTCTCTTCGGAACTATCCGACTTATAACACGCGATATTGCCTACTAATATGGTGCAAAACAGTATCCTTTTCAACATTGTGGGCCTCCGTGGTAAGTGACTTCTCAAAGTGGACAAAGCACTTATGGAAAGATCTAGCGAATTCGCGCACTGTCGTCAACAAACAACTATCGATAGCTAATTCTGGACATCAAATGCTCAGATTCCTTTGCTGACGCATATCCAGCCGCTTTTGATTCAGCAAAGCAATTAAAACCCCATTCTAGCGAAAAAGTTTTGAGACAACCAAGGGTACTAGGGATATTGCGCCCTGAAGGACCGTCGCTAATAATACGTATCCGAACCCATACCTGATCACGCCTTTCGCTGACTCCACACGGGTGCGATCGACAATACGATCACTGAGATAATCGTAGGCTCTCCTAAGGCCTTCCCAAGTTAATGCCAAGCAGCCAATAATGGCCATCAGAAACAAACTCGAAATGAAAGCCCAGAGCCCAAATCCGGCAGCCCACTGTGCGCGGACCCAGGCTAGTCCGTAGTCTACTGCCCACGCTGACTCCAGAACAATCGCATACAATACCAAAGGCACCCATAGGTGGTTGTACCATTTTATGCCAAGAAAAGTGTGCGGACGCTTGTCAAAGTGGGCTGATGCAGAAAACGCGTAATTCTGACCTGACCTGCCAAAGAAATATCCGCAAAACACTGCTCCTACTGGTGCAGCCAGCGTGAGTATCTTGTTTCCGAGGGAAAGATCACTGAAATTCCACCCCCCTGTCAGCGAACCGCCAATGGACCATAATGGAATACACGCAAACCATACAAAGGTTGTAGGAAGCGCAGACAAAATACCAATTAGCGGACCTTCTTTTCTAGCCACTAGGCCCGCGAGAAATGCAGCCACGCTCGTCGCAGCCAAACTCCACAACAATCTTATCAGCCAGTGTTCTCCCCAAAACAAGAATCCCCAGTTCTCCAGAGGAGCCTCCTCCTCATAGTTGAACTTGACGCCTGCTTGAATTGCTGCCCAGAGCACTGCGCCCGTAACAATCCCCACAAGTACTGCCGCTATGTATCGAGGAAATCTCCTTTCGTCTTCTCTCTCCACCTTTGCTCCTATTATGAATCTTCTCTGACTAAGACTTCAAGTTCTGCAGGTCAAAACCGCTACGGTTTTGATTTTGCTCCTGTGTCGACAACGCAACCGAGTCCCCCGATGGAGCACGGCAATTTAGACATAATCAACTATAACACGTGAAAGGCAACGCGCAATCACAAAATGTCAAAACCGAAGCGGTTTTGACCTACCGCACTATAGAAATCGGAACACAGAATGGCATGTGGCTGCACAATTGCACGGTCAAATCTAGGTCGATCAATACTCATTCTCTCCCATTTCGTATCGAGGAGATATTGAAGCCACTGACATATAAGTCGCAAACACTGAAAATGCTCCGATAATGCAAGCGAAAGCCACAATTATCGTTCTCTGAGAGGCATCTATCGCCCACAGCAGCGACAACACGAGGAATAGCAGTTGTGCGCAAAACAAACCCAACGATGTACCTATGCTATCAGGCGGCTCCTTGCTGGCCATGTAGCTCAGCGGCGCCATCATGGTCGAATACGCCCAAAACAGGTAAGCGAACTGGCTGCCCGCCGCTGATCGACCCATAAAGAACACAAAAACATAGAACACCCAGAGGCTGATAAGTGTGTTTGAATATAGTGAACCCAAAAAACCTATGACACCGGCAAAAAATCTGCTGCCCTTCTCGGCGAACGCACCCACCAGAAGCACTAAGCCCATTGTTGGAAGGCTCGCCAACATCCAGGCAAAAGGCATTGCGAATCCTAGACCGAAGCCCCAACCAATCGTTCTCCATTGCCCTTCAATTGCCAGCCAGATTCCACCGACGATTCCCGACAGAAAATTCAGTATTATAAGAATCGTGACCAATACTGAAATGATGGCACCGCCAACTGCGACTGCAGCAGAAGATACTTTGCTAGTCACTTTGATCTCCTAAAGTCCTTGACTTAATACTCGGGCTTTTAATTTGAGCATTCGTATTCGAAACGGAGGGACATTGTTCGTTGGCATGTTGCTCCGAGTTCTTCGTATTCAGTCGGATATACAAGTTGCTTCGGCGAATCTGTCCGTCAGACAACGAACTCCTTCGGCAACACTCAGAGAACGCCTTCCCCTATATCACTAACTAAATCATCCTACACATGATTGATTGTTCTGTCGTTCATGTCAAGGGGTTTCGCGATCAACAAGAGTCCCGCCCGTTGCAAGCGCTGGGCGGGCTACAAATCGTCCCTGCGTAGGTTAGCGGCAGCCGTCGGGAAAGGATTCCCGACGGCGCAGGCCAATTCGCTCCAGCTAAAGACCGATCCCTTTGTCATTTAATGACTTAATTCGACATTTCGCCCCTTTACTTTGGCTCAGAGTAAGCTTACATCGCCGCAGATCACGCATACATTTCGGCGATGTATGCTCACAACTACTCGATGTCGGCTCGCTTCTTGTCGATGTAAGGCAGTTCCCACCTGTCGCAAGCTCTGGGTGGGCTACAAAGCCGGTTCCCCGCCTTCGTGTGAATGACAACCACGCAAACACAGCAGCGCCGTCAGGAAGTGATTCCTGACGGCGCGAGTTGATGGCATTGGAAAAGTTCAACCATCACCGATTGATCTATTATATTTGCTCTCGAGTTGCCTCAGTCGACTATTTGCAGCCGGCGCAGGGCGCAGGTCCGCCTCCGAAGATGTAACTGATCAGGTAGACAACGTCTGATATGTCCGGAGACCCGTCACAATTGACATCGGCCTGAGCCGGAATATGTCCGACATAACCCGCTGAAAATATGTACTGGATGATCGCGATGGCATCGGAGATATCGACGCCGCCACTGGCATCCACATCACCACAAATCGGGCTGCTGAATTTCGCGCGCAACAGGCCGTTGTCAGTCGCAATCAGAGCGTACTGGCCAAAGATGCCGGACTCCATCGACCATCCCGGCAGAGTTTTGAACTGACCGGCAACATACGGATCGGTCGGGTTGGCGACATTGATGATCCTCAGGCCGAGCCCGTAGTCGGTCTGATAGAGATAATTACCCACGAGCCGAAGCGATTGCGGCAGCGCATACCATTGGTAATTATCGGCAACCCCACCAAGCAGAATCGGCGCCAGAGGGTCGCTGAGGTCGAAAATCTGCATTCCATAACGCGAGTCCGACAGGTACATTCGATTTCCATTTATCAGAATATCCTCAATCCACTGCGAGGTTTCGGGTGTGTAGACTCCGGCAAGTTGCGGGTTAGTGGGTTCCGTAATGTCTGCTATGAATATCTCGCGGCTATGGCCTGACAGATACGCGTAGTTGCCTGAGACTTCGACACAAAAGGCATAATGACCCGCAGTTAGGCCCAGGTCGGAGTGCCCGGCGATGAAGGGCGTCGCCGGGTCGCTGACATCCACGACCGTGAGTCCCTGGTCTCCGTCGGCGATGTAAACATGGTTGCCTGAGACGGTCAGGTCTTGCGAATACCCAGAACAAAGCAGCGTACTCACCGGCGCAGGCGCCAGAGGATTAGAGATATCAACAATCGCGAGGTCAAGACTGTCGGCAAGCATGTAAGCATAATTGCCACTCAGAGCGATCTGTCTGCTACGGCGACCAAGATCCAGGGTGGCTACGACGTCCAGACGGGTGGAATCCGAAACATCAACAACTCTGAGGCCGTTGGCTGAGGCAATCATGGCGTAACGATCCCTGATCTGCATGTCGTAGGCAGCCATATATTCAGGCGACCGGTACTGCGAAACCAGCGACGGCTGCATGACGTCCGTAATGTCGAAGATGTCCAGTCTGCCATTCCATTCCGTCGTCAGCAACCAGTTTGCGGTTGCCGTCCCGGCCCGATTGGCAAAGCCGGGGGACAACCAATAATTGGCCGTGAATGGTGCGGCTGGATTTGAAATATCGATTACGCGAACCGTGTCAGAATACAATCCCATCAGGTAGTTGCCGCTGGCGCCGAGCTTGAAGACCGAAGGAAACGATCCCAGCGTCAACGGCGATTCGGGGTTCGTGACGTCGCTGATCAGAGTGACTCCCGTCGTCAGCATGGACAGCAGGTAGTTCCCCGCACGATCGACGCCATCCACTGCATTCACGCGCGGCTGGTTCTTTGCCAAACTCGGACTGGCAGGATTCGAGACATCGACAATGAGCATGCCGTAGTCTCGGCAGGCAATGTAGGCGTAGTTCCCGATTACTGTGATGTCATAGGTCTGAAGCGGGAGACGATATCTGACCAGTGAAATGGGCGCGGTTGGAATCGTGATATCCAGATATTTCCAGCGTGGAATCCATAGCAATGTACACGTGATTTCCCACGACGTCCAGGTCGCGCATCCAGCCCTGTAGCGGGTAATTGAGTATCATGGCTCGGCTTGTCGGGAATCGAGATATCGATTATGCAGAAATGTCCCCCGTAAGATTCGGTGTAGATGTGATTCCCCGCCTGCGCTCTGATCTTGTACGTTGATCCCTCGTCGAAAAGGTCAACGGCATTGATGGGAGCTGAAGGATTCGAAAGATCGAACACCAGGATCCCATAGAATAAGAACAGATATGCATAATTGCCGGCAACGCAGACGCCTGACGACCCCTGCCAGAGAGCACTGCCGTCGTAGGTCAGCATAACCTCATCTTTTGTGCCCCGGTCAGTCGTCGTCAATGCTGCTATGTTCGTCTCGGAGTCGATTCCGAAGACTGCCGGCGCAACGATTAACACGAGCATTGCCGCCATAATCAATGCGTAAACAACGTGCTTCATGCTACCCTCCTGTGAGGAATGAGTTAAGCAGCCGCCAAAGGTGGCTATTTTTCGAATTCGGATTCTTGTTTTGTGCTGAGAGAAGATAGACATTATCCAATTTTGATGTCAAGGAATTTATCGAGGAGATTAGAGTGCGGTTTTGGAAAAGACAACGCCGTCAGGAAGTGATTCCTGACGGCGCACAACTCACTAACGATTGGTCGCTCGGCTACATTCCGCGCAGCGCTTCTCCGACCATATATGGTCCGATGGTTACGATGCTTACGACCATGCTGATCACAAAGTACACGACGATTGCCACCAACAGCGTGATGACGAAGTAGCCGGTTAATTTGTCAGCCGCCGGCGCTTTGACGACTTTCATCCCGACATAAAGCAGGTAGAGCGAATAGAGTCCGAAGATGGACAATATCGAAAGCATCGGGATAATCGTGAAGATTCCGGCAATCCAGGCGGCGGTCATGGAATATGCGGAGACCTTCATCGAGGCATTCATATCCTTGGCTCGCCCCGAACGAAGGAGCCAGGGCATCAATCACGAAAGCCAATATCCAGATACTGACGAGAGACAGGATGTAATACATCACAGCCCAGATCAATCCCGGACCGAAAGGAATTTTGCCGATCATCGGAATGCCCACGAAGCAGTAGCCGATGAAACCGGCAACCGCCGGAATAATGGCCAGGACGGCCGCGTAGCCACCAATCATCTGTCCGGTGGAAATGGCTTCGGTTTTGATCGCTTCCCATTCCGTAGCCGGTGACATAAGAATGCCTTTGGCTCTGTCAACAAGACCCATGATTCCTCCTTGAATCCGCGCTTATGTAACGACGCCTCATTGCGTGAATGAGACGCCGATGATCTGCGATAACATCTATTATAACTTGACCAACTCGACGCGCCGGTTGTTGGCTTTGCCTTCGGCGGAAGTGTTGACGTCAATCGGTTTGGTCTCGCCCAAACCCTTGCTTTCCATGCGTGCGCCGTCGACCTTATAATTGTCGATCAGGTACGTCCGTACCGACGCCGCGCGTCTCTTGGAGAGATCCATGTTGGAATCATCCGCGCCGTCGGAATCGGTATGCCCATCGATCGAAACACGCAGTGTCGGATTCTCGGTCATAAGCGCGCCGATATCAGCGAGCGTCTTGTATGATTCGCCCTTGATCTTGTCGGAACCGGAATCGAAAAGAATCCCGTGAGTCACGATCTTGCCGTCTTCATCAAGTTGTTGTTTGAGCGTCTTGCCACCTTCGGCGTAACGGAACGCGCCGATCAGCATCGGGTTGCCCTTAGCCCCTTCATCGTTCCAAATGTCGGCATAGACCATCAACTCGTAAGGGGTAAAGCCCTCAACCGCGGGCACGTTGGCGACGCGCTCGTTATCAACGTAGCATTTCATCGAAGTTTTGGTGGCCATGATCCGAATCGTATGCTTGCCGGCGCCGAGCTCTTTCGCCAGTTCTTTGTTTGAAATGTCCTTGTTGCCGATGCGAAGCCGGGCATGGTTGCCATCGGTAACGTTGAGACTTCCGATCTCCTGCTGCTTCAGGTCCAGCCACTTGATGATGTACCAGTGAGTCTTGTTCGGTTCACCTTTTACATAAAAGTCCATCTCGACTGTGTACTTGGGGGGCAACGGTCCAGCGGGAACCTTCGGCACCAGGCCGCCCTCGTTCGTGCACATGATCCAATTCTGGCCGTACTGCTTGGCAATCTCGAACACGCCGTTCGTCCAATTTCCAGCGAGACGGGAACTCACCCAATTCTTCGTTGGCGAGGTCATCATAGAAGATCACCTTGTCGCCCGGGATGAAGTCATACTTGGTGTATAGATTCATGTCCTCGGCTGTCGCGCTGCCACCCTTAGCTTGCGCGGCCGGCGCGCAGCTTTCCGATTCCTTCGCATCCGCAGTTTCTTTAGTGTCCTTCTTCTCGTCGGTCTTCTTCTCACCGTCGCCGGCGGCGTTGTCAATAGTCTCGTCAATCTTCTCGTCGACTTTCTCTTCCGCCTTCTTTTCGACTTTGCTCTTTACCTTCTTCTTCAGTCCCCCGAGTTGAGCCGAAGCCGGCTGGACGAATCCGACCAGGCCGGCAGATATGAAGATCAGCAGCAGGATCTTTAATAATTGGCGCATGTTTGTCTCCCGGATAACATATTTCATCTTTGGACTTCCGTGAAAAAAGTTGACTCGGAATTGTATTGATTTAAAGAACGTGCGTCAACCAAAAAGACAAGACGCGGCGTTTGATGAGCGTCAGGCCAGTCCCACTTTACGCCTGAGTTTCTCGATTTCGGCCTGAGTGAGGAGCCGCCATTTGCCCTTTTCGACCCCTTGCAGAGTCAGCTCATCGTACCTGACGCGCAAAATCGACACCACCGGATAGCCGATGATCTTGCACATGCGGCGGATTTCGCGCTTGCGGCCTTCCGACAACTCAATCGACAGCAAAGTGGAGTCCTCAAGCCGCTCAAGAATCTTAACCCGGGCGTGTGCGAGGTGTCCGTCCTCGAGCGTGATACCATCATAGAAGTGTCGCAAGTCCTCTGACCGGAAATTCCCCTTCACCACGACGCTGTAAATCTTTTTCACCCCGTAACTTGGATGCGCCAGCCGGAAGGACATTTCGCCATCATCCGTGAGCAGTAGAATCCCTTCGGAATCATAGTCCAGCCGACCGACCGGGTAGACTCGCCGCGGTACGGATTTGATCAGATTCTTGATCGTCTTGCGGCCAAAAGCGTCCTTGAGCGTCACCAGATAGCCGCGCGGCTTATTCAGGAGAACATAAACGTGGTCTTCCGGCAGCTTGCAGAGTTTGCCCTCGACAGTGACGGAATCATTCAACTCGTCAATTACCTGCCCCAACTTTGTGACCACAACCCCGTTGATCGAGACTTGGCCTTTGGCAATCAGATCATCGGCAACGCGTCGTGAGGCAACCCCACATTGGCTTAGGAATTTGTTAAGGCGCACCGCTATGTTTCGGCATCCTCAGAATCAGTGCCGTCATCGTCATCGGTATCGGCCGCTGCGTTCTGAAGATCGAGTGTCTTCTGCAGCGGATTGCCCAATGGACGCGGAATGATTTCAGTAAGTCGCGGTAGTTGTTCGAGACTGGTAATGGCAAAATATTCGAGGAAGTTCGGTGTGGTCGCATACAGCAACGGCTTACCGACCCGTTCGGCACGCCCGGCCGGTTTGATCAGTTTCCGCTCCAGCAGCGTTTGGATTACGCCATCCGACGCCACGCCGCGAATTTGCTCGATTTCACCCTTCGTAATCGGCTGCTTGTAGGCAATGATCGCGAGAGTTTCGAGACCGGCCTGGGTCAGGCGGCGATTGCGCTGCACCGAGAAATATTTCTCAACCTGAACAGCGTAATCAGGAATCAAATAGAACTGAAAGCCGCCCGCGATTTCGCGGATGCGGAAGGTATTGTTGTTCTCGGCATACTTCTGATTGAGCTTATCGACAATCCCTCGGACGCCGCCTTTGTGGCGCGACGAGAGGAGTTTCTTCAGATCGTTGGTGGCCATCGGACGCGGCGAGGAAAACAAAACCGCCTCGATAGTGCTGATTTCTTCTTCGGTATATCCGGTCTGGTCAGATTCTGACGACATAGATTTCTCCAAAATGCTGGTGCTGGCGCGCTGAAACGCGCTGCAGTTTGACTAATTCCAGCAACGCCACGAAGGTTACTACGCAGTAGAAGCGGCTGGGGTCAAGCTTAAGTAGTTCTGTCAAAGTAATGTTTTCGGTGTCCTGAAGCAGTTTCAGGATGTACTCTACCTGGTCTTCAATGGTCAGTTCATAATTTCGAACTTCATGCACCGGTTCCGGGGGCATGGCTTTGATGGCATCGCTGAACGCCCGCGCCAGGTCGTAAAGCGTGGCCTCAAGCGTGAAGGTCTCCTGTACCTCTTTGCTGAGATACGAAAAGTCGCCGCGTTTGAGAACCTGGCGTTCCTTGACCTCCATGATGGCCATTTTCTCGGAGGCCTCTTTGAAGCGCTTGTATTCCAGCAGCGCCACGATCAGTTCTTCACGCGGATCCTCTTCATCTCCCTCAATCTCCGGATGTCGCGGCATCAAGAGACGCGCCTTGATGCGGATCAAGGTTGCGGCCATCAGCAGGTATTCGCCGGCGATTTCGAGATTGAGCAGCTTCATGACGTTGAGGTATTCCAGATACTGGCCGGTGATCTTGGAAATCGGAATATCGTAAATGTCAATCTCTTGATTGCGGATCAGATAGAGCAACAGGTCGAGCGGGCCTTCAAATCCCTCGATCTTGACTGGAAAGCTGTCGGAGGTAACCTGTACTTCATCGTAAAGCTTGTCTTCACTCATCGCAGGTGCATTTTCTCCCTGACTATCGCCATTGTCTCCTGGGCACGTTTGCGGGCGCGACTGGCGCCATCCGCTAGCACGTCATTGACGTAGCCCAAGTTGCTTTCCAGCTCGCGGCGCTTCTGCCGTATAGGTTCTAACGCATTATTAATGCTTTCGGCAAGATGTTTTTTGTCGGCGACGCAGCCCAATTCGCCCGAACGGCAGGTGCGGTCGATAACCTCTATTTGCTCAGCCGGGGTAAAGATCTTATGCAATGTAAACACCGGGCAGATTTCCGGGCGTCCCGGGTCCCCCTTGCGCAGCTTAAGGGGATCGGTAAACATCTTCTTGAGCTTGTCAGCGGTCGCTTCCGGTGTGTCGGCAATGGAAATTTGGTTGCCGTAGGACTTGCTCATCTTGTTGCCGTCGGTGCCGGGTACTTCAGGTATCTTCGTCAGCTTGGCTTGCGGCTCCGGGAAGACCTCTCCGTACAGCGTGTTAAACCGCCGCGCAACTTCGCGCGTCAGCTCGATGTGTGGAAGCTGATCCTTGCCTACCGGCACGAAATCTGCGCGATAGACCAGAATGTCCGCGGCTTGCAGCAGCCCGTAGCCAAGGAAACCGTAGCTGTCAAGGCCAAGCTTCTCCGCTTTTTCTTTGAAAGACGGTACGCGTTCCAGCCAGGGCGTCGGCGTAATCATTGAAAGCAAGAGATGCAGTTCGGCATGTTCCTTGACCTGGGATTGAATGAAGATCGCGACCTTCTGAGGATCAAGCCCGGCGGCCAGATAGTCAATCGCCATCTGTACGATATCATCGTCCATTGTGGAGGTATCGTCATAGCGCGCCGTCAGCGAATGCCAATCGACGATGCAGCAGTACATGTCGTATTCGTGCTGTAATTTCACCCAGTTGGCCAGGGCACCTTCAAGATTACCGAGATGCAGGCGGCCTGTCGGCTGCATGCCGGAGAGTATTACTTGTTTTGCCATTGATTAACCCACAAAGAGGTATTTCTTCCAGACCTCGTCACCCTTGCTGACCAATTGGCGGATGAAGGTCAGGTTGCTGGGCCGACGGGGTTTCTTATGCAAGCGCATCCCGGCTTCATCCGGAGTGCGATTGCCCTTCTTGTTATTGCATTTGTCACAGGCGCACACCAGGTTCTCCCAGTGGTCGCCGCCGCCGCGCAGTCTGGGGATGACATGGTCGACGGTCATGACACCGACGGTGGTGCCGCAATACTGGCAGGTTCCATTGTCGCGTTTGATAATGTTCTTGCGATTGAGCATGACTTGCTTGTGAGGAACACGGGCGTAGACTTCCAGCCGGACGATCGACGGTTCTTCAAACACGCGGCTAACCGAGCGTATCATACGCCCACGGCGGGCCTCCACCATCGAAGCTTTTCCAAGGAAGACGAGGACAATAGCCCTCTTGACGCTTGTGGTTATCAAAGGTTCGTAGTTCTGGTTCACCACCAGTACGTTGTCGTTCAGCATTCGTGCTCCAGAATCCTGCCCGCTAATATTAACGACTGGCTCCCTTACAGTCAAATAAAAACAGCGCAATTTCTGCCTTGTTCCCGGAAGGATATTGCCCACCCACCCCTTACCGCCCTGCGGATTTGGCGGGCAGGCGGGCGGGTAGTTTGAGCCGGCAGAGCGCAATCGTCCATCAATGTTTATTAGTTGACTTGTCGGGCCACATTGCAGTACCTTGTTATATGCCTGAAAAGAAGCCCACCATTCGTCGCACGAAGCAGTCTGATCTCATTGATGCGATCACGCTCGTTATGACTACGACGAACGATTTGCGGCGACGGCGCGGAATGTCGGTCACCAAGGTCACGAAACTGAAAGAGCCCCCCCCTCTGTTGGTACACATGTTGAAATCCGATCCAGAGGGCTCTTTCGTGGCCGTGGGCGCCAAGGGAAAGGTCGTCGGCTTTACGATGGCAGTAATACGCGAAGACGAGTGGTATCTGGCCTTCCTTTTTGTAGATCCCTTGCAACAGTCGCATGGACTCGGACAGAAACTACTCGACAAAGCTATGAAATATGGCCGGAGTAACAACTGCCGGCGCTGGGCGCTGGCGACGTTTGCCGTCAATCCCCAGGCCGTCGCAGTATATTCCAAGCTGGGCATGCCTCCACAACGTCCCCTGCTGTCGATGGATCGCAAGCGCAATGCGGCGGCATCGTTCAAGAAACTGCGTGTGCCTGTTAAGTTGTCGATGAAAATTGTAACCGACGAGATATATGTCAATCGCCTGACAGAACTCGACCGTCGCGCCCGACAGTTGGCGCGTCCGGAGGAACATTTGTTCTGGTTGAACGAGCCGACCTACAGCACGCTCGCATTCTTCGACGGGCGCAAACTGGTCGGCTATGCGGTCGTCAGCAGTCGCGGCATGATAGCTCCCGCAGTTGCCGCCAAACCGGAATACCTCTCGTCGATTCTGGCGGAGGCGGTCAATTGGAGTATGGCGCAGAACGCAACATTTCAAATCGTCTTCGTGCAAGGATGTCAGGCGGAGATTATCAAGATGCTGATGGCGGCAGGATTCCACATTGATGAAGTAACGCTGATGATGGCTTCGGAGCCGATTAGCGATCCGACATTATACGTTCCCGCAACATTGGCGCATTTCTAGAGCTTTTCCAAAATCAGAGACGAGTAGCTGTCGCGCTATCTTTAGGAGTGCACCTGCTCGCGGCGGACTTCCTGCAGCGTACGCACTTCGTTCATCATCTTCTCAGTCTGCAATTTGATGATCGCGAGGTTGCGCGTGGTCTTCTCATCCGCTTCACCATTCGTCTCGATCAACTGCTGTGTACGGGCCATGATCGACGTCAACGGCGTCGCCAGGCGCTTAGGCAGATCAATGAACACTTCGCCGAACAGCTTGCCCTTTTCGAGCTGGTCGATTCTGCGATTCAGCCGTCCCACGCGCTCTGCGGTCGTCAATGACATCAAGGCCTGCGCAGCGATATTCGCCAGTCCGCGCGCAAACAAGCTGTCGGACAGTGAGAAACTGCGTCGATCCCAGTTGCGCATTTCGGCAATCGCCATAATGCCGATCGGTTCGCCGCCCATCATCATCGGGACTAATATCGCAGACTGCATACCGACTACCAGCGATTCCACCAGCTCCTGATCGTCCATTTGCATGCGTTCCTCGCGTTGGTTGATCAACATCATGCGGCCGGCCTGAATAGCCAGCTTATGCCAGCGCGTCTTGGAAAGCGGCAAAGACTGAACTCTGGTAACCTGGCTGCTGACATCACGCGAATGGGCGTCGGTAACGAATTCCAGGGTCTCGCGCTCGGAATCAAAGCGCCAGAGCCGACAGTAAGTGGCGGGCAATTTCGTGACCGCAATCTCGGCGAGTTCTTTCAGAAATTCCAGCGCATCTTCGTTGGACACAAGTTTTTTCAAGGTGCTTGTCAGGTCAAGCACCTGCCTGTTGTAGGCGACCAACTGGTGCGAATAGCTATCGCTTCGCACCAACGGCAGCATGGCGGCAGAAAGCGCCGGCGCAATTTGCTCGCCGATAGATTTGTCCAGAGGTTCGTTCTCCGATGCGAGTGTCACCGCCGCAACGGCCTTGCCATCGACGGTAATGGGAATCGTCAAGGCATGGCGCGAGCCGCACGAACTCAGCCAGCGATCATCCTCGTATGAACTGGCATCCAAAGAGTCGGTCGCGATCACTTGCGGCGATACGAACAGCCGTCCGAGACTTGTCTTCTGAGTGGAGATTGAGTGATTTCGTTCCGTCAGCAGACTTCTCCCCTGCCCCAGGCAATGCTGGGTTACGTTGAAGCCACGATCATCGAACAACGCGATTCGCAGAATATCGTAGGTCATGATTTGCCGAAGGGCACTGTCGATCAGATTGACGGCCTCCTGAACGCGGTCGATTGCCGCCAGATCGTCACGAAGCTCTTCGAGTATTTCTGCGGTCTTGGTCTTTGGAGCTACAATTGTCGGCGCAATTGGCGCAGTCCCGGCAAGATGTGCCGCCAGCAGATTAAGCACCTGCAACAGATCGATGTCAATCTTGACGCCCCTCTGCCAGTTGATCAGCAACACGTGTGGCTCTGCCTTTCTCAAAGGCAATATCACGGTCGGTTTCCGACCCTCGCAGGCCTCAAACGGCACAATGGAAAGATGGCCGGCTCGCAGAGAATCGCGGCAGATTTGCTGCAATTCAGAGGTAAGTGCTGTCGTCATGAGGCGCTGTTCCGTGGGCGCAAATTGACCAGATGATTCATCGAACCGATAGAAGCTGACCGAGGCTGCTCCCGTAAAATGCATGATCAGATCACTTAACTTGGTTTGTAGTCGCGCCGGATCGCTTTCTTTGCGGACAGAATCGGCTGCTGACGAAAGCAGATCGAGATACTTGCGGTATTTCGTCGAAGTGTGATCGGCTGAGGCCATACTTGCAATCCACTCGTACGAGCCCATCGCCAATAGCAATCCGCCCGTAACCAGTAGAAATGCCTCAGTGAGGTAATGGTATTCCGCCTGATTGGCAACCGGTAAGTGCTGCAGGATGCCGTTGCCGGCGAGCACCCGCACGAATAACATCAACAGCCAGAAGACTATTCCGGTCATTATCTTATTGTAGCTATCCTGTGATCTGTAAAAATATCGCTCTTTCGCCCGGTAGGTCGAATAACTGACCAACACCAGGAGCACCAGAAAGAAATACTCCGCTAACACCATCAGACTCCCCTGTCAGTGATTAAGTTGTTGACTGATAAAGTATCGGCAGTTTTTGCGGAGGTTTTACTTTACAGGGAGTGTTGCGGGAAAAAGCCGGTATTTCCGTGACTCGAAATCCGGGACAGACACCCGGAAAGCTATCGCCCGACCAGCGCGCGAATCTTTTGTAGGTTCTTGAAGTGAAGTTTGGCGACTTGATTCAGCTTTTCCTCGCCGTGCTTGAGGATATACTGTTTGCCGGCCGCATCCACCTGCGGTCCGGCGCCTTTGGGAAGGTCAAGACTCCATTTCTCGGAGAGACGACTGAGAATGCTGATGAACTCAGCGCGTGCCAATACGGATGCAGCCGCAACCGGCAACTCGCTTTCGCCCCTGACCTGCTGAATCAGCTTGATTGACCGGCCTTTTTCCATCAGGGACCGCTCCAACAATTCCTCTTTGGCAAATTGATCGCTGATGACCGTCTGGCATTCAACTTTCTCCAGCAGGTTCTCGATGGCGCGCGCGTGTCCCCAGGCCAGCAATCGGTTCAGATTGCCGATCTTGAGGTATAGTTCGTTATACTTCTCTGGCATAATAACGACGATGGCATGAGGTATGTGTTTCTTGAGCTGCTGCCGCAATAACTAGCGACCGTTTGTCGGAAATCTTCTTGGAATCGCGGACGTAAAGATCTTCAAGTAACGGGCGTTCCAACACGCTAACGGCCGCGGATGCGACAACCAGCGGGCCGAAAAAGTCCCCTTTGCCGGACTCATCGACTCCGGCGACGTAATCGGTCAATGGGCTTTCCTAGGCGCGTTCGAGGTATTTACCGGTGCGGGTGTCGACCTTGATAGAATCGCCTTCCTTGATGAAAAGCGGCACCTTGACTTCAATGCCGGTCTCCAGGGTGGCGCCTTTCTGGATATTCGAGACGGAATCACCACGAACGGCGGGCTCCGTGGTGACGACTTTGAGAACTACCGAGGTCGGCATGTCGAGGTTGATCGGCTGGCCCTCGAAGTAGAGAATCGTGTATTCGCCGTTTTCCTTGAGGTATTGCGTGTAGTCGCCGAGCTGTTCCTTGGTGAGCGAAAACTGGTCGTACGTTTCCGTGTCCATGAAGAACCACTCGCCCTCGTTGGCGTACAGGTATTGTGTCCGCTTGTGACTGAAATCGGGCATATCGAAAGTTTCGCCGGAAGTGAAAGTGCGTTCGATTACCTGCCCGGTCTTGATGTTTTTCAGCTTGGTCCAGACGTTCGCCCTGCCTCGCCCCGTCTGGGAACGCAAGAAGTCGACGATATAATATGGGTCACCCTCGATCGCTATTCTCATGCCGATTCTAAAATCACTTGTCGAAATCATGTATCCTCCGCAACGACGGTCCGTCTGGAATTATCAGCCCCCTGACCTCAGCCAAACATAATAACTGATGACCCACCTTCCGGGCAACTGATTTGCGCCCATCACATTCACTTTTTCTGGCTCGTAGGAACCAGCGATCTCGCGTCCACTTCGGATTGTCAAGTAGGCATGTCGCAACCTGAAACGCAAGACAGTGAATGCCAAGGCGTTCAGATGACGTTCCGGCTGCGTTCGAAATCCCCACGCTATTGGGATCATCCTACACTTATGCGCCACCAGCTTGTCTAGGCATCTTCCGAATTTCCGTCAAGTCTCTGCATCTCAACGGGAGCCATAAGCACGGCCCTGCGGCACGGCAGTTGCACAAACAGACCCTTCAGAGGGCATCACCTATGGGAGGGTCTAACAAATGAAAGAACGTTCTTCTGTTTCAATACTGAAACAACCGGCAGCGCTACTGATTCTGACAACGTTCATGCTGGCCGGTTGCTCAGTCAAATCGCCGCAAGCGCCGAGCTGGGACACGACTATTCGTCTCCCCCTCATTGACAAAACCTATACAACTAGGGAATTGTTTGCCAAGCTGGCAACCGACAACATCGTTTCGGATTCGTCGGGTAACAGTTCTTTCCTGGTAGAAAAGAATCTCGACTCATTATCGATGGACGCGGTCCTGGCAGTGTCCGGTTCGTCGTCACAATTCGATAAGCAGGTCGGCGTGATTACAGTTCCGCCGCCACCTGCCATGGCACAACAAATTGCATTTTCAGACTATGTGCCCCTGATTGCCGGCGAAATTCCGGATACCGGCCTGCAAGTAAACAAGACCGTGGGTCCGAATACTTCGTTCGCCGAGGCGGTAATCACCGAGGGCGGGCTAATTGTCACAACCGTCAATAACACCGGCTTCACTCTTGATTCGTTAAGGGGCGAGGTTCGCGACCCGGCCACTGCCGCGCTGCTCGGCACATTTACAGTGCCACAGGCGTTGGCTGACGGCTCCAGTTTCGTTGACACATTACCGCTGTCGGGCAAGACAGTTCACAATGAATGCGGCCTCGATGTCTACTTCCACACACCGGGCGGTTTGGCGCTTTCACTGGCGGGACGCTCGATCGACTTTGAGTTCGGTTTTACCGGCGAGCTGCGCGCAAGCTCAGTTACGGGAAAGGTATCCCAATTCTCGCACCAATATGTACAGAACACATCTCTCTCGGATGATTTCCGTTTGTTGTCGGCGTCTATGGTAGCCGGCAACCTCGATTTCACAATTCAGAATCATCTCGGCGTGAGCACCGAGATAGTCGCGTCGTTCCCGAACATCACCAGCGGTGGCACACCGTTATCGCTGACGATTCCGGTGAATGCTTATGGCTCGGTTCATGAAACACGCAGTCTTTCCGGTTGGACGATCCAACCGCAAAGCGACTCGATCAGGACCAATTGAGGACGACCGTGTTTTCATCCGGCGACAATTACGTCACCGTCAATTCCAACGACGGATTCACCTTCGGATTCACGCTGGACCAGCTGGAGATTCGAATCGGCGGACGGTGTCATTCGACCCACGTCGATCCAATGGGACAATCAGCAAGTTGCCATCGACGTCCCTACCGGATTCGAAAATGTTGTCCTGGCATTGGTCGAGATGGATATCACTGTTCAGAACTATTCCGAACTGTCGGGTAACGTGACTCTAGGTCTCACGGCTTCCAACGGCAAGCATCTGGATGTTTCAGGAAGCATTACTGCCGGCACACAGCAAGTCCCGTCGACCAACCATATTCACAGCGATCAATTGGCCGATCTGCTTACGCCCATGCCGAATACGATTACGATCAGTGGAACCGCCACGATCGGCGATGGCGTCACGGAAGTACATGTCACGAAGGACGACCGTTTGTCCGCTCATGCGGCAATTTCGGCGCCGATGCAGGTCAAGATTCTGGAATCGACCGTGCAAGGTGACAAGAACTTCGTCGAGGTCGACGCCGACATAGCAGATCGCGCTGACCGTTTGCAGAATGGCGTGTTTAGATCGACGATTACCAATCATCTGCCGCTGGGCGCGCAGATCACGGTCTATATCGGCACCGACTCCGCCACCGTGTTCACCAATCCTTTGGCGACGATCGGCCCGGTCGGTTTTGACCAGGCAGTCGTCAACGGCGACGGCATTGTCACGGAGCCAATCGTGTCCGAAAACACGGTCAATCTCACGGCCGACGAATTGCGCGTCTTTACAAACCGGTCGCTCTATGTGGCGCCGCTGATAACGCTTCCCGGAACTAATAACCAGACCGTCCTGCTGCGGGCGTCTGACTACTTCACTATGAACAGCATTGTCGAAATCACTGCCCGCGTCGGAGGGAAGGACTAAATATGGAAAACAAAACGAAGCAACGGAAATTCGCAGGCGTAATCGCCTTGTCACTGATCGTGGCAGTCGCATTGCTGATCCTGCCCGGATTGCTGCTAGCGCAATCAGCCCCGAGTGCACGCTCGCTGGGTATGGCGGGGAGCTACCTGCTCGAGTCATCCAACTGCGAGGCAGCGACAGCTAATCCAGCCAATCTGGCCATGCCCGGCAGCAGGCGCCCATCGCTGAAATTGGTTTCAGTCTCCGGACTCGTTGCCAACAACGCCTTTAGTTTGGCTGACTACAACAAGTACAACGGCGCTTATCTGACAACCGCCGACAAGCAGACAATCCTCGACAAGATTCCCGCCGGCGGATTGGACGTCAATTTCCGAGGAAACGTCAGTGCCCTATCTTTTGCGGCGTCTTCGATGGCGCTGACGGCGGAAGTTATCGGTGGCGGAAAAGGGACATTGCCCAAGGATCCAATCGAACTGGCTTTGATGGGCAATAAGATGGGGGAAACAGTCACTGCCGAAGGTAGTGACGGCAGGGGCTGGAGCGCTCTGGCAGTCGGTATCAGTTACGGAACCAGGGTGGCAACGACCAGCCATTGGGACATTGCTGCCGGTGCCACGGTCAAATACTTGCACGGACTGGCTTACTACTCAGTTGAGGGCTTGACTGCTCAGGCCATTACACTGACAACCGGATTTTCCGGAAATGGCGGCATGACAACTCTGCAGTCACTTGGTGGTCGCGGATATGCCGTGGATTTCGGACTCGTAGCCATGGGCGAGCACGCCCAGTATGGACTGGTCTTTAAAAATCTCCTGGCCTCACTGAACTGGAATCGCGATTTGGAAAAGACGGTCTATACATTTGACTTCGAAAACGTCACGGTTGAAAACTCCGGTGACGACACGGTGTGGACTTCGGAAGACCACAAGGTTGCGGTGGGCTCCATACATACTCGTCCACCGATGGAAATCCAATTTGGCGCTTCGCGCAGCTTCGGCAAACTGTTGGCGGCGGCTAGTCTGAAACAGGGCTTTGAAGAATCTGCCTTCGCCTCGAAAACTCCGCGACTGGCTTGTGGCGTCGAGTACCTGGCACTCGGGTTCGCGGCACTGCGTACCGGTCTGGCGGTCGGTGGAATCGACGACAAGTCGGCGAGCGTCGGAATCGGACTTGGTCTGGGACCAATCAAGCTTGACCTGGCTTATGCGTCGGCATCGAGACTGGTGCCATGGGGTGGTAACGGCGGCCAGTTTGCACTTTCCACAATTCTTGAGTTTTGATTGAAGGAGGTTCAGGTGAGAAAGCGCACATGTACTCTCTTAGGGGCTTTGGGAATAATTGTTCTTCTGGTTCTGAGCGCAAAGGTGGCTGCCATGCCTCCTCATCCGGATGTGATTGATGCGATCGCCTCCGGGAAGATTGCGGCGCCCTATGCCCTTTCTCATCGCGCTGAAATACTGAGCCACGGAGTGGACTCGCCGAGCCGACTGCCAATCAGCCAGGGGCTGCACAAAGCAGGCCAAACGACCACGACTCGCAACGTGCTCTGTGTGCTTGTGGAGTTTTCCGACAAGACTCAGAGCGTTGAGCCGGGTGCCTTTGATACGTTGATGTTCGTAAATCAAGTCGGCTCCGTACGCCACTATTACAACGAAGTATCTTATAACACTTTCGATATCGTAACGGTCAATCTGCCTTCCACCATCGGCTGGCTGGCAGCGCCGCAGACGTATGCATACTACTGCAACGGCGAAAACGGGCTTAGCTATTCGTCATACCCGCAGAACGCGCAGAAGCTGGCCGAAGACGTTATCAACTTGATCGATCCGGTCGTGAATTTTGCGAATTACGACAACGACGGCGACGGTTACGTCGACGGCGTGGTAATAGTTCACACCGGCCCGGGCGCCGAATTTGCCGGCGGTGATCCCAACCTGATTTGGTCGCACCAGTGGTGCACACGCAGTCCGATGACAAAGGACGGCAAATTTGTTTGGGGTTACAGCATGATGCCGGAATACTGGTCGACTCCCGGCGACATCACGCTGGGCGTGTTCGTGCACGAAATAGGGCACTTGCTGCTGGGACTGCCGGACCTGTATGACACCGATTACTCTTCCCGAGGGCTTGGCAAGTGGTCGCTAATGGCGGGCGGTTCCTGGAACGGTCCGGGCGGCATGGGTGGTTCGCCGGCCGAACCGGACGCCTGGTGTCGCGTGCAGTCGGGATTCGCGTCGGCAAGCAATGTCGTCGGTAACGTGACAGCACAGTCAATACTCGACGTCGAAAGCAATAGCTCCGGTTCGATATTCCGCCTCTGGACCAACGGAACGATCGGCGATCAATATTTCCTGATCGAGAATCGCCAGCGCAGCGGTTACGATACTTATCTGCCCAATGACGGCCTGCTGATCTGGCATGTCGATGAAAGTGTGCCGGGCGAAACCGGTAACGATAATGAATGGTATCCCGGCCACACTCTGACCGGCCACTATCTCGTGGCATTGGAGCAGGCGGACAACCTCTATTTCCTCGAAAAGAATTTCGACTACGGCAACAGTGGAGACCCCTTTCCCGGGTCAACCGCCAAAATGTCCTTCTCCGGAGTAACCGGGCCTTCGTCGGATGATTATCTGGGCAACGGCACGCTGGTGGCAGTCGGGAACATTTCGGGCAGCAGAGACACAATGACTGCGGACTTGACCGTCTCTTTGGCGGCAGACGTCAACGATTACAATTTCGCGAACAGCATACCGAAAAGCTATGAACTGGATCAGAACTTTCCCAATCCGTTCAATCCGGAGACCGTGATCAGTTTCGGATTACCGCACACGGGACATGTCAATCTGTCGGTTTACAACGTGCTGGGCGAAGAAGTTGAAGAGCTGTTTGATGACGAGCTTCCGGCCGGGCGGCACGAATTTGTCTGGTCGACCCGCACGCGCAACGGCGCTTCTCTTCCGTCCGGGATATACTTCTACAGACTGTTAACGCAGGAGGTCTCGCTAACCCGTAAGATGCTACTGCTAAAGTAGTAGGATCGCTAATTAGGATGGGGGCCTGCGATGCTCCTGCAGGACCCCGTCATTTGAAATCAGAATCTCTTGCGGAATTACCGATCGAGTCGTCGCCTTCCGGGATACTGAATTCCGCTCCCGGCAACCCAGCTTCGAGATGGCCACGCGTGGGCGTCTCCCGTTCACTGCGCCGTTTGGCTTTCTTCAAATCCGTGTAGCACGACTTACATCGTTTTGGATCTTCCGTGTATCCTTTCTCCGCAAAATATTCTTGGGCGCTGGCAGTGAACACAAACTCTTCCTTGCACTCGACGCAGATCAGAATCTTGTCTTTGAAGATGACCTCCATAAATCCCCCCATCCGGGTTTATGGATTAACGATTTACGCTTCGTTAAGTAGCGACATGGCTCCATTCGTTCGGGTTGGTCAGCTTAGTGCACTGTTCTTCTGCGCCCAGAAAGAACTTATTCCGATAGCCAAGTATACCTATCCGGAGGCAATCCTGTCAACTAAAATTTAGATGTGATATGAACTTACGCGAAATGACGATTAGCTTCTAGATCGAATTTTACCGCAGTTTGATCATCTTGCGGATTTGTGAGAAGCTATCTGCAGTCAATTTGTAGAAGTAAACTCCCGACGCTATCTCTTTGCCAAATTGGTCCCTGCCATCCCACGTTGCACGGTAATATCCGGCGTCCCTGTACTCATCAACTAACACATTAACTGTTTGGCCGAGGATGTTGTAAATGCTCAGGTTCACTTCGCCGCCCTTCGGCAGAGAATATTCGATCACGGTCACCGGATTAAACGGATTGGGCTGATTCTGCGATAACTGATACTGCTCGGGAATCTGAGTCGAAGATGTATACGTATTCAGGATTCGCACAATATTATCGCCAGCCGGAGTGCCAGCCATGTGCTTAACTGTGGCTGCCAGCTTCGCCAGACCATCCGCATAGAGGCGATAGTCAAAATCGTCCGGATACAGAGGCCTGCTTGGGGAATGCGAACCACCCCAGTTGAGAGCAATGATCAGCAGATCTTCGGCGTTAACGGTGCCATTGCCGTCAGCGTCGGCATACGTGGCCCTCTTGTCACTCCATTCAACCGCCTGTTTCGGCCCCCAGCCGGTCTCTTCTCCAAGACTATCGCGTCGCGGTCCGTACACGCCGAAAAATACTCCGAGCGGCAGAACGTCCATTTCATTCACAGCGCCGTCATTGTTGCAGTCACCCGGGAAAACTGCCGGTCCGGTAAAGAACGAGAAAATGTAATCGTCCGCCGGCGAACCGTCTCCCCTGCCGTCACCGTTGGCATCAAGAGTATTTCCTGCCAGGTCCCGGACAGTGCCCAGCAGTCTGACACTGATTGTGTCGTAGCCGGGGAATCGCTGTTGCGGTACGAATATAATTCTGGTTTGTCCCGTCAACCGCACGGAACCGAGCAGGTCGGCGTTTACATGGCGTGAATGCACAACCACGGAGCCGGATACGACGGAGGTCGGGTCCATCTGATCCGACATATCGAACTCGATTGGCGTTCCGATCAAAGCAGCATTCGCGTTGCTCTCCGGCACTGTCGCCAACACCAAAGGTGGCTTACGCTCGGGTATTGCCTTCCCATTTAGCGTCACTAGTAAACTCGGCAGAGCCGGATCGTCGGAGGTAATCGTCAGGAATCCCGATTTGTCTCCGACCGCCGACGGTCTAAATTTTACGTGGACATAGAACGTCGCATTCGGCTGCAGGATTCCCGAAACTGTATCAAGCGGCACAAAAACGGGATCACTGCTGGTAACGTCCAGCACCCGGAGATTCAACGGATTCTGGATTCCCGATGTATTGGTGATCTTGACAGAATCGATCGCAAAGGTATCGACCTGAACTGAGTCGAAAACAATAGCTCCTGCCGACAGTTTGATCAACGTGTCGGGGTGTGAGTTGAATCGCCAGAAAAGCGTATCAACGGGACGGTTGGACACCGACTGTCCAATCAGCCGCAGGGTGTAGAAAGATGATGAGGGAACATCACGGCTCAGACTGACGGTCGCAGTGACGCTGTCCAGCAAACTGGCGGTAGTGCGATTAAGTGTCACACCAATCGATCCCCGAGTCGGTGGCGGCGAGGTCGTCGCCGTGAAATTGATATTGCGGTTGAAGAAGCCATACAATGAGTCAATTTTCGCCGTGAATTTCTGCTGGAAACGGTTGGTGGTGTCGAAAGATGCCTGATTCAGGATAAATCCATACACCGTTATCAAGCCGGTGCGCACTTCCGGAGTTCCCGTCCCACAGGCGTTTGTTGCCGCCAGGCTAACGTCAAAGATACCTGCATCCTGATAGTTGTGAGAGGCAACCTGCGTCGTCGCCGTGCCTCCGTCTCCGAAATTCCACAGCCATCCGGTCGGGCTGTTGGTCGCACTGCCGGTGAACGTAACTGTCAGGACCGGGCTGCCGCGCGTGATATCAGCGGCAATTGTCGCTCGCGATCCCGTTTGAACAGTAATGGTATGCTGGACTGAATCTATACCGCAGGTATTTGCTGACACGAGTTTCGCAGT
This sequence comes from uncultured bacterium, assembly GCA_963726455.1. Lineage (GTDB taxonomy): Bacteria > Zixibacteria > MSB-5A5 > CAIYYT01 > CAIYYT01 > CAIYYT01. The sequence continues at coordinate 78,635 of CAVSCK010000004.1, read as the reverse complement.
GAATATCCCCGCCTCGGCATAAATGTGTAACGGGTTAACTTCTGTTGATGTCATGCCATCGCCGAAGTACCAGGTATCGGTGTGCTCCAGACCGGTGGTAGTGTTGATGAACTGCACTGTCAATGGCGAACATCCCTGACTTGTGTCGACGGTGAATCCCGGTACCGGTTTGTTGACAATCGCAATTGTCCTTGCCAGCGTGACAGCAGTGTCATAGGGACAGATGAGCTTGAGCTTAAGAGCGTAGTCGCCCGGAGTCGGGTATACGATGGTAGGCGAAATCGGCGGTTGGGTTGGATCGACATTCATAAATGTATCAACGACAGAGTTGCCAAAATCCCAGATCGCCATGGTATAGTGACCGGCAGACGTGTTCCCCAGTGTTACCTTCTGGCCGGTACAAGCTGAAGCCGGCGCCGAGAAGCCGGGTATCATATCACATATCGTTTGTTCGTAAGGTCCAATATCAATCTGCCCCGCCGTTGCTCGCGGAAAACCATCGAAATCAACATTCACTCCCTCTGTAATTTTCGGCGATCCGGCGTGAATCAAAGGCGAAGTCTGCTTAAGGTGAAAATCCCCTGCTAGAGTATCGACGAACGTTGGGTTGATCCCGATACGGTTGGTGTTGTCGAGATAACACATTATCGACAGTTGGTCAGCCGGAAGATTGCCGTAGAAGCTGTTGTTTTCAAAAATGGGGCCGCCATAACATTCGACGCCATAGGGGTTGTTACCCGCTATGATATTGTTGCGGAGCACTATCGTGCTATAGTCGATCTGAATCCCGCCGCTGTAACTGGGGGTTGTGATGGAATTGCCATACACCAGATTGTTGAGGAAATATACGCTGTCGGCATTAACTGCTATTCCTCCGCCGTAATTGACCGCGCGGTTTCGAATGAACAGATTGTTCTGAATCAACGTCTTCGCCAGGGTATCGATCAACCCAACGATATACATTCCGCCGCCTCCGCCTTCGCTGGTGACGGCATTATTTTCGATACGATTGCTCCAGATTTTCGGTGCGCTATAGTAAGAATGGATTCCGGCGCCATTGTTCATGGAATAGTTGGAATCAATCAGATTGTTGTGCAAACTGGCCTGCGAATAGCGCAGTGATATTCCGGCGCCGTTGAAGGCCGATTTGCCACCGTTCCGGCGAATGATGCAATTCTTGATTTCGGGCGATGACGGGGTTGTGCCATTCGTGGCTGGAAAGAAAGTGCCAACCACTGCGATGCCCGACACCTTTCCACCTCTGACCGTGAAGCCGTTCAACGATGTTGACGTCGGTGTACCGGCATTGAAGACAACCGGAACGTTATGATTTGCGCCGTTGATCACTGTCTCCTTGGCACCTTTGGAGCTCATCAGTACTACTGCAAGTGTGCCAAACGTTACCGAATCAGAATATAGTCCCGGCTTCACCGTCACAGTGTCGATTCCGCCGCCCGGAGAAATGGTTGATACCGCGTGACTGATTGTCGCTAGAGGGAGTAGCTCAGTACCCGGGTTGGTATTGGAGCCACCGTTGGCGACCCAGAAGATCCTCCCCTGTGCAACCGGTACACTCGACACGGCAAGACACAAAAACAGCAGTCCTGTTAATCTCCAATTATTGCGCAAGGACTTCCACCTCCCCACTCTCGATATATATCCGGCCCTGGCGCGGCAGCGGGTTGCCCTGCCAATCAATCAACCTCAAGTAGGCGGGATTGATCGTCACGGCGGTCCTCCCAACTCTTCTGGCATTATAAAACACATTGGCCACCGTGCCCGATCCGCTCACTCCTTGTGGTTCGCGATTGCCTCTGAGCGTATAGCCAACGGCAAGGTACTGCGGGTATGTCTGCACGAAGAATAAGGTGTTCTCGGCGCTGCCAAGGAAATCGCCCGCCTCGGCACTGGTGAACTGGATAATCGAAGTATCGACCTCCAGCCGGAACGAAATGCCAAACAGGGAGTCAATATTGTGAACTTCGACATTGAAAGTACCATTGAGTCCGGGATTGTTTCTGCTGCTGTATAAAGGGCTGATCTTGATCATCGGAACTTGTGGCCGCAGGTAGACGAAAACTTCCGTCACCACTCCGGCACTGACATCAGCCGTGTCCGCCCCGAAGTAAAGCACGGTCTCGCCGTCATAAGCGGTCAGTTCGAATATCCTGTTCGTTCCAAACGGCACATCAATTTCGGCGCGCACCGCGCCGTTTGTCAGAGTCAAATCCTGGCTGGCGCTTGGAAAATCACTTCCCCTGACCGTCAGAGACACGCGCGAGACTTCGCTGCCGACTCCAAGTTGCTTCAGGGACGTTGAAATCGCGACCTGCTGGCCATTTGCAGGTGCGACCGGTTTCGTGGCGCAGCCACCGACAACGATGATCGCCGCAATTGCTGACAGACCTATGAATTTCGCGATTCGACTCACAGTCGTACCCTGCCTCCCACCGAAAATTCGAAGCCAGAGATCGAGATACTGCTGCTGTTAACATTGTCCTTGTTCGCCTCACCGGTGCTGTAGACCGCTTTGCCCGTCAATGAGAATCGGTCGCTCGCGTCGTGGTATTCCAAGCCGCCGCCGAAACTGAACAAATCCGACTTGCCGAAGTACTTCTCCGACGTCGTGCGATATCCGTTGGCAGCCAGCAAGCGATAATCAGCCAGCAGTGAAAAACTCCACTGCGGTACGAACTCGTAGCTGATGGTACCCGCCACAATTGACTTGTTTCCGTTGGCCTTGGCGCTGTCGGCTCGCAGCGCGTTTCCAAATTGTAGCGAGTTCTTGCTGCGCACTATTTCTGCTAACGACAGACTGGCTCGGCCGACACCAAAATCGTACCTGCCGGTCATGACCACGCTGGCCACACCACCGGCTTTGAAAATCTGATTCGAACCGACCTTGTCGGCCGTGTAGTATTTGTAGGACACATCCACATCGAGACTGGTTACTCTGCCGACGGCGGTGGCCGAACCCTGAACAACTATCTCATCACCTGGATTATATTTGTCACCGCCGGACAGATATGTATAGCTGCCCGTGTATGTGTATCCGACCGAGCCCCCATACAGGAGCCAGTTGTATTGCGTAGCACCGCCGGTCTGAATTGTCATTCCGAATCCGCCGCCAAGTTGCTTCAGCGGGATGTTGAGATAGTCATTGGCGATGATTTGCGCCACGGGAAGCTGCAACGTATCGTACCCGGTCTTTCCCGTCGGAAGCACCAACCCGGCGGCTGCATAAAGGCGGTCCTTCGCGAAAGCGCGATAAACCTGTACCGTCGAAAGGCCGGCAGATGAAACACTCGTGGAAGTCCGTGCATTGTTTAGTTTCGAGTTGCTGACAGCGCCGTTGAAGTGCATTTCCCAGTGCGGGGCAATCGGCACATAGACTCTCAACGGCATCACGATCTGTGAGACCGTAGTATCTTTTCCTCCGGAACCGGCGGTCAATTTCCAGTTTTGATATATGATTTGATCACTGAAACTCGCAGGCGTGCCGTAGATGATCTGCGCTGAAGCACCATCAAACGCGGCCAATGCGAAGACCACGGTCATGAGTATGACAGCCGGTGACCGCATCATTGGGGTTCCGTCCTTCCGGTGACTATCACTCTGCCCCGGGATTCTTGCGGCGTCAGGTATGGTACATCCCCCGGAGGGATAACCCCGCGTGTCACATTCTGGAGACGCCCGATGATCTCAGCCATGTTGTTCACCTTGAGATCGTCCGTCGCATTCTTCTGATCCATGAGCCCCGTTATCTGAGCGATTGGTTTCAGAGTACCGTTATAATTCGCCAGGCCCGAAACCTGATTGAGTTGCTGCTTCGCCGCGGCAAAACCCGGATCATCTACCAGCGCGGCTTTGAATTCTTCTGCCGCTAATGGATAGAGCCCCTGATCGGCGTAATCCAGTCCTCGCGAATAAGCCAGCAGCGCCAGGAATGATTCTGTGGGCGATTTGTCGATTTGGTTCTTGATCGCCGGTGTGATTTCGTAACCAAGGGTCTTGATAATCGATAGCGCCAGATTCTTCTCCATCGCGAAGATACTGGCCATCTTGCCTTCCTGGCGGCCAGGATATTCCGACAGCCCGGGGCCGACATCGACAATTCCGCAATCAACACCGATCCGTTCAGCATCCAATTCGCTCACTTGTCCGGTAACGATCTTGGCTGCGCCGACTATCTTGCCTAGCCGGGGAGCGTAAAGCTTGTCTGAGAACTGCGACTGGTTGAGATCAAGTTCCTGTTGCAGGCGCGCCAGTTCCAAACGCTCGACGAGTTTGAGTTCTGGGACGTACGAAAGATCAGTGTAAATCAGTTCCGCCAATCCTCGCCCGAGTGGTCTGAGTTGTGATGACAGGGAATCGACGTTGAAGCGTACTATCGCTATGCTGTTCTTCGGAATGTCGGCGATCTGAACTTTCTTCTCGTTGGCAACCGCCTGATCGACCAATTGCTTGAGTTGGTTGTCTTCAAGCCAGCGCACGCGGTACTTGATTTCCTGCGACAGGCGATCCTGTTTGTTGAAAGCGAGGTAACTTCGATACAAGTTCAGCGCCTGATCCAGATTCCCCTTCTGCTCGTTGATCATGCCACGATAGACAACGGAGGTCGCGTCGTTTGCGTCCAGAGAGCTTGCCTTGTCAAAAGCCGTCAGCGCCTCGTCGCTGCGTTGGGCCTGAAAATAGCTGATGCCGAGTTTCCGCCAGAGTTCGGGCTTGTTAGGCGATTTCTCAAGTTGCGCCTTGTACTTGTCAATGGCCTGTTCGCTCGCACTCTTCTTGGCGGGAGTGACATTCTGCGCCGGCGCCGTCTGCACCAATAACGCGATCGCGAACAAACCTGCGATGATCATGGCCGGCAGCTTCCCGGAAAATCCGCAGAACACACCTCGCTCGTGAGAAGAACTGCGTTTCATCTCGTCCTGTGATAAATGATGTTGCCGTTCCTTAGCAATCATTCGTTGCTTGACTTTTGCTCCAATTCGACACGTTGCTGACGATCAGACGCCAGCGCGAAGCTTGGCGATATCTTAATGGCTTCGGAATACGCCTTCTTTGCCAGATCCATCTGTCCCTTGTCTTCGTAAGCAACACCCTTCGAATATTCGATCAGCGCCGCCAGGTTGACGTTCGGAATATTGGCGCCCGCCTTCTTGATGGCATCGGCCTGGACATTGAAGTAAGCCAGAATCTTCTTGGTCAATTCTACCGTGAGCTTGCCGATATCTCCCGCTTTGCCCTCCACCGAAAACTGCTGCTTGGGCAAAGTGGTCTCGGTCTCGATTATGCGCGCGTCAATACGAAACTTGTTGCCCGGCATGTTAAAGAACGTGCCGAAAATAAAATTCTTGGCGCCGATCACCTTGCCAACTTGCACCTTCTGATCCTTGTCAACCATGTCGGTCTGCGACAATTTCAGTTCGTCCAACAGATAATTGAAATGCTCGCGCGAAGGCGAATACACTGCGCCGGAGGATTCCAGGTCGTAGCGAATCATGGCGGCTATACCGATGCCGGCATTCTTCACCTTGTCCGCATCCTCAAACGAACCGTTGTCGAATTCAACAACAGCGACGCCCAGCTTACTCTGTCTTTCACCCGGAGTGTATTTGGTGTCGCCGATGAACTTGAACCAGACCTTGGCAAAACGAGCCGGTTCCTTGTCACCATCGAAATCGGTGTTCGGATCCATCTTTACCAGTATCGCCAAATACTGTTGCGACAGATCGGCCTGATTATTCTGTGCCGCCGCCCGTGCCAGCCAGCGGATGGTTTGCAGACTGTCACTTTGCGTGAGTCCCGGCTTGGCCAGCACCGCCGTGGCTTTGATCACGGCATCAGAAAATTTCCCCTGGCGATAAAGTTCACCGATGTTTTTGATCTCATCAGCGCTATTGCCTTGTGCCAACAACGATGTCGTCAGCAGCAGGCACGCTAACAAGGATATGATGATAGCTCTCATAATCCACTCCTTTAAGTAAAGCTACTATTATTCTATTTTGACCGCAAATCTTTTCATCTTTTCCTGAGGACGAATTCAACCTCTTTGTCCTTGTCGAGATCCACGAATTTCGGTTTACCATCGGTACGGTAGTTCTTGTCGTCAACCCAGACTTTGTGCGGACCGCTCATTAGTCTGGTATTGAAGGGCGTCTGCCCGTCCTCGATCTTGACGTTGTCGATATACACCTGGGCGGAAACGATATCGTTGGGATCGTTGGCCACCAGCGACGTCACCGTCAGCTTGCTGGTCAAATGATCGCTGGGATTGAATGTATATTCCGTTTTGTCACTCCCGACCTGAACCTGGTCGGTCAGCGTCCCTAAATCGGTAACCATACCTACCTCATGTGTCCCACCACTAACATTGGCAAACACCAGCGGATTGCCGGCATAATCCTCACGTTTCCCGTCGATTATAACCACTACCGGTTCAAAGATTTTCCAGTTAGTCACCGTCACCGACAGACTCCCGGCGGAAGGCGTTGTCGTGCCTTCATTTTGGGTAGTCGGCTTCTGGCTGCCGCCTTCGTTTGACTTGATCGTTTGCGTGTTGCTTTGCGCGACTAAAGGGGGACTGACGAATCGCTTCCATGATTCTGCCGCCACCGAACCAAACTTGTCGGGCGAAAATGAAGTCGACGGATTCAATTGCCTTAATTCCGAGAAAATTGCTTTGGCCTCAACCGAATCTCCCAACATCAGTCGCGACGCTGCGAGATACTGAAGGATATCGCCCTTCGTCGTTTGGTCAGCGCTCGCCGACAATTGTAGCACTGAAAGAACAGACGCGGCGCCGGAGAAATCCTTTTGACTGAAGAGAGTCTTCGCTGTCGTCAGCGAATCCGCGAACGTTTGCTGCGTCGGCTTGACTGCCTCCTCCTTTTTCCCCCCTCGTGTCAAGAGCCAGCCGGCGACGACGGCGACAACCAGCAATAGGGCCAGTGCAGGAATTAGCATCTTCTTGCCCGACGCGCCGGCTTTGGGACGCCGCGGAATTGCGGTTGTCCGCGCAAATTCGTCCGAGCGAACTTTGGTCGGTGCTGGATTCACGTTTCCCAACGCATCCGACATTTCCTGCGCATCTTGGTATCTCTTCTCCGGCTTCTTCTCGATCGCTTTGAGAATGATCTGCTCAAGATCCTTCGGAATATCTCCCTTGAATTGACACGGTGATGGTGGCAGCTTTTCCAGATGGCCCGTCATTATCTCATAATCGGAATCGGCCTCAAACGGCGTGCGCCCTGCGACCACCTGATACAAAGTGATACCGGTCGCGTAGATATCACTGCGGTTGTCAATGTTGGCGCCTTTGATCTGCTCGGGCGACATGTACAATAGCGATCCCGCTCCCGTACCGGTGCGCGTCAGTTTAGCGCCCCCGGCAACCTTGGCGATTCCGAAATCAGTAATCTTGACTTCGCCCTTGTTCGTCAGCATGATATTCGACGGCTTGACGTCGCGATGAATCACGCCATGCTCGTGAGCATACCCAAGTGCCGACAACAACTGCCGGAACATCGAGACAATTTCCTCGGTCGAGAACTTGCGGGTATCGCGCAGTAGCTTGTCGAGATTCGTGCCGTCGATAAACTCCATCACGATGAAGCTGACACCGTCGATCTGGTCGTAGTCATAAACGCGCACGATGTTGGCATGCTCCAGGCGCGCCAGAGCCAGGGCTTCACGTTCGAAATAGGCGGCCAGCATTTCATCCGATGCTACCTGCGGATGCAGCACCTTCAAGGCCACCCGTTTCTTCAGTCTCGTATTATTGGCGAGATAGACGGCGCCGAATCCCCCCTCACCAAGTTTATCAATGATTTCGTACTTACCGAGCTGCTTTAGGTCCATACCTCTTGTACATCTCTACTTCTTTGATAATACGATGGTTATGAATGCCTGCGGCAGAAACGTAGTCAACTAAAATCAGTGTCGAACGTCTTGCCGTTCGTTGTCAGGCCGGAAGATTGACCACAGCAGGATTGAAACGGATCTCAACAGCTAGGAGATGCCGCATCAAAAAGGGTTGCAGGGTGGTGGTGGTCCCGAATTGAAGATATATGCTATCAGGAAGACGACATCTGAGATATCCACGGCACCATCGCAATTTGCATCACCGGCATCCATCACCGGCATCGGATCGGCACCCGAGTTGAAGATGTAGCCGATCAGATACACGGCGTCGGAAATATCGAGACTGCCGCTGTTGTCGGCATCGCCGTTCTGGACAAACACCAACGCCGTCGCCGAGTCAGTGTCCGAAACCCCCGTTGCTGATGTCGATGTCGCCGTCAACATTACCGTATCTTTGACGCCTTCGTTGGTCATCGCCGGCGCTGGGACTGAGACCGAAACGGTGTCGGTCGCGCCTGATGTCAACGTAATCTGATTTCGCGAGGGCAGGATGCTCCAGCCGCGCCTGTCGGCGGCGGCGAGCGTGAATGTTTCGGCATTGCTGCCGGTATTGTGCACGTTGTAGATTAAGTGTGTCTTTGTGTGGGAATAAAGACTATCGTCGGCGACCGCATTAACCACAACGGCATATTGCGGCGCCGAGACGAAACTGGCTCCGTAAACATAGCCGCGATCATTAAGACTCTGGCTCGTGTTAGAGATCACCATGACGATATAGGTATAGTCCTGCGGATTCACAACTGTGTATGAGCCATCGCCGCTGCCATTCAGCGTCATCTGGAACTCCTGGTAAATGTTGGTGCCGCCCGAAGACTTCCAACCCAGGATATTGACAATCCAAGGAGTCGAATTATCACCGTTGAAGTCGACAGTGAAATTGCCGGTTCCGCCCGGCAGCGTGAAGATGACATAGTTGGCGCCCATCGCATCCGGAGCTTTGCCTGTCAACGGTCCCTGCCCGGTAACCGGATAGGTCGTGTGTGTCCGGACTGTCGAGATCAGCGGGTAATATGACCCATCCAGAAAATGCTCGTGGTCATTGCGCGAACCGGTGATGAAATTCCAGGAACAGAACTCGGCAAACTCGCTGTTCAGCGCGCGCCCATGATTTGCCAGTACCGTGGTCAGCGCCGGATAGGCGTTCGAATAAATGCACTGATTCCAAAGTTCCGGCATGATCGCCGACCCGAAATTCTGCGACAGATACTTCGGCCAGATAAAGGCAGCATACTGATGCAAATTTGTGGTGGAATTCAAAGCGTAGTCCGGATAACCAAACCAACTGGATAGATAGTTGTAATTGTCGTTCACCTGGGGATACACGAAATCTTCCATCCAGGTCGAAGATGCCTCCATCAGCCAGGCTTCCTCCATATAGTTATAGGCAAACTGAACGGCATGGTAATATTCGTGGGCTACCGTAACCTTGGCTGCGCCCTTTTGGTTGCCCTCGGGATCGTTGTTGGGCGGAAACCCCAGGAAATTGCGATGCACCGAAATGTAACTATAGGCGTCATTCCAGGGATTCGGTCCGCCCCCTTCAGATTGCGTGTAGCCGTAATAGCCCATTTCCTCGGTGTAGATGTCATACCGCGAGTCGCCGCCGGCGACACCGTCGCTGGGCGGTTCAAATTGTCCCAATCCCAGAACCTCGGAGCGATATGAACTATCAGCATAGCCGGCCAGCCATTCAATGTAATCCGGTATCCCATCGGCGTCGGAATCTGTCAGCGGTACTGCGTTAGGGCCGGAGATGTTATAATGAATCTTGAACTTGCCTCCCGGACTGTCAAAAACGTTGGTCGCTGAGGGGCGCGCCAGAATGTTTCTCATCTCCGTTTGGCCTGCGGCGCTGAGATCGTTGAAATTGCTTTTCGCTTCGAGCAGAATGTCCGTCGCGCACTTGGCAATTTCGATGACCGTGGATTGATATGCCAGCGGCAGCGATGACGGATTCTTGACCGAACGGACTTCCAGCAGCAGCTTCTGTTCGTTGGTGAGAAGGCCGTCTTTGTAGGCCCGTTGAATAAGCTGATATGACGACTTGGATGCCCCGAGCGCTGATGTTGCGATGAACAACAGGCATGCCGTTACAATAATCCGTCTGAGCAAATTGACCTCCATGAGGTGCCGAATGGTGTCCTATTTCAATAGCAAGGCGCGGGACCGCCTCCAAAGATGTAGGTGATCAAGTATGTGACATCACTGATGTCATTATATCCGTCACAGTTCGCGTCCATCGCCTGCAGTGGCTGAGGAACCGGGCCATCGCCGAAGATATAGTTGATTCCGGCTACGGCATCCGAGATGTCGATTACGTTGTCACCGTTGAAGTCGCCGGGAGTGCGCCAGAAGATGGTGTATTGATAGTTCCACGATGTGCCGTAGGATGATGTCACGCCCGGAATGAACGCCACCTTCAGCACGTTCTCGAAATGCGGGATCGAGATCCTCGCCGACGTTCCCTGCAGTGTAGTACAGACTGAATCCTCGAATTGTCCGTTACCATGATCTATCACGTATCCGATTCCCCAGTTGGCGGTGACCACGCCGGTGAAGTCGATCGTCAGGATACCTCGTGAACCGGAGTAATTGTTAATGACAATATAGTTGGATGCCAACGGTTCCGGTGGTTCGCTGGAACTTCGATTCGAATCCGGAACAACGTCGGTGTATCGCATCACGCTTACCTGCGGGTAGTCCGCACCCGACACAAATGTCGTGGGCGTCGCCCGATCACCGGTGTGGTAGTTCCACACCAGAAACCGCGTGAATTCATCCTGCAAGCTACTCCCCGCCGAGTCCAGCACATACGACCAGGAACCGATCGCGGAATTGTAACGGCACTCACTCCAAATCTCGCGAATGATAGCCGGACCGAAACGTTCCTGCAGATACTTCGGCCAGATAAAGGCGGCGTATTCATGATTACCTGTCTTCTGCAATCCCTGCTCCGGAACGCTGTAGAAATACGGCAGGTAATTGTAATTGTCATTCGTCGCCGGGAAAGCCATATCCTCCATCCAGGTCGAAGTCTCCTCCATGAAGTAGATCTCTTCTCCGGCATCATAAGCAAACTGCAGCGCATGGCAGAATTCGTGGGCGATCGTGACTTTCAGCGCGCCGTATACATTCCCTTCCGGATCCTGATTGGGTGGAAAGCCGTTGAAGTTGTTATGGACGACGACGTGAGATGAGTAGTCGTACCACGGGTTCGGCCCCGGCGATTCTAACTGCGTGTAGCCATATACCGTGAGTCGCTGGAAATAGATATCATACTGATCCAAACCACCACCCTGCGTTCCGTCCGCAGGCGGCGGCAAGAACCCCAAGTCCTGAACCTCGTATCTCCAGACCGAATCAGCATAGCTGGCCGCGTGGTCTATATAATCCGGCACGCCGTTACCGTTGCCATCTGCAAGCGGCACGGCATGCGTCCCGGAAGTATCATAGTGCAACCAGAAATATCCTTGTGGTGATTGGTAGGCGACCTGAGTAACGGGTCGCGACAGGATATCTCTGAAGGATTTGTAAGCCGTCGAGTCGGACATGATAATCTTCGTGGCTTCACGCACTTCGTCAGTCGCGCACTTACCCGGTACCGTAACTTCCGAGAGATAACGCGTCGGCACGGCTTCAGGGCGCACGATTGCCAATGCCCGATAGATAACCGCGTCGTTTTCGCTGATTATGCCTGCCTTGACATCCTGCTCGATCGGGGAGAGAGCAGCAAATGAGTCGGCCGCCAGCATCAGGGCGAAACAGCAGATCGCCAGAACATGAAGCATCTTAATGCGCATTATCAACGTCATTTAAGTCAACCTGGGTATGTAGTTTCAGGCATCCGGAAAAGTAATATTGCCACTCTAATTTAACACATTCCCCTGATAAGTCAAGTTTCAACTAAGCAACGGCTTAACTCGACCGGCCCCTTCGATTGCCATATGTGGTACTATATCGGAATAGAGAGGCATTTGCATGATAACCCAAAACCTGTGCTGCTAATCCTGTCCTCGCGTTGCCGGAAGGTCCACGGGAAGGGGATTCTGCCAGCTCAGATCTCGATGGTGCTGGCGCAGTGAGACGTATCCAGCACGCCGTAGTCGCCGCTTAAGATCTTGTTAACGATCTTGATGAACTTCCAGGTCTTTACCGACTGAAGTTCGTACGGGTGCCAAATGTCCTTCTCGCCCAACAAGGCTTGCTCCGGTTTGGCTAATGGTCGTGGCATGACAACACCTCCATGGTACGTTTGGTGAAGCCAGCATGCTCATGGATGCAGCCAAAGCCATGCCCTTTTTATGTCATTGAGTCAGAGGAAACAGAGACGGTTCAAGAGTGAGGCGTGAACCTTCCGATAATTAGTCTTTTGACATACACTTTAAGGCCTGATCTTATCCCGTAACTTATTTATCGCGCGCAGTTTATAAATGTGCACAACTTGTTGGGATACCCCCATTGTCGATGCTGCCTCGCGTTCGGTCTTGCCCGAGAGGATCAACAGCAGCGCCTGTCGCTGACGTTCTGACAGTGAGTTTCGGATATGCCACAACAGCTTGCGCTTAAACCTGGAGTAGAAGTCGTGCTTGGCGCTAACCAGGTCGTCCTCATAATACGGTGACATTTCCTGGCTGAATCGCTCCAGGACACCGCGATCCACTACAAGTTCGGCAAACAGATATTCGTGTTTGGACATTGTTACAGTGCTTTCGCCGCCAATCTAGTTTCATGTGGTAGCGGTCGTCAATCTAAAACTTGTCGGAGAACTGAAGTCTGGGGCCTCGCGCGAGATCGCTTGAAGGAATCACGGTTCTATTTGTTCGGGAGCGATTCGCGCAGATGCCGGATGGCAATGTCGGATATGACGTAGCGGTTCTTGCGGCTGCTGGTCAAAGGAATCGAATCAACGAGCTCAATAGTGATCGCAAATTGGCTGTCGAAATATTTCGTGAAGGATGATTGCAGAAGTCTCCTGTCGTTTGTCTGGTCGAACGTCGCGGTCGGCACCACGCGGATTAGCAGATCATCGATTGACTTTTGCTCCAACTGAATCCGTTTGTAGCGGTCAAATCCGATGCTCTTCAGAAACGGATGAGTCTGCGGCAACATCAATCCCCTTCTGGTAAGCAGCAGATCCTTTCCCCGGCCGCCGACGATTTCCATCACCGGGAATTGACGAACGGCGACTGCGGGGTGACCGACCAAAGTGCCGACGTCCTCGGTATGATACCGGATCAGCGGGAAAGCATAATTTTCCAGCGTGGTCGATATGATATTTGCCGGCTGACCGATCTCCGGAGTACCGCTATTTGATTCAAACTCGAGGTAACAGAAATCCGAGTTGACATACAATCGCCCGTCCTGAAGTTCACCTGCCGATGCCGTGTTCTCGCGGTTCCCGTAGAACTCGACCACTTTGCCGCCATAGTATGCCGTCATCACTTCGCGGTATTCGGGATAGATCTTTTCACCGAGCGAGTAGATAATGGGAATGTGCAGCGGAGGCAATCCTGCCTGTTTGCAGTATTCGGCCAGCATCGTGGCATTCGTCGGTTGGCAAAACAGCATCTTGGGTTTGAAACTCTGCAGACGGCGGTGAATTGATTTGCAGAAGTCCGGCGTAATTGCGCGGGAGTCTATCATCAGGATGTTTTCGTTATAGTCGACCGGCATTTCATACATGTCCTTGACAAAACTGAGCGGCACTGTAAGCTGCACCCGCCGGTCACGGAATCGAAAACCGATATTGAAGAAGTGTCGCCAGACCACGGACTTGCGAAACACTTCGCTGTAATCGGACCGGAACAGCTTGACACCGTCGCGCGTCGACGAACTGGTTACCGTGCGGATCGGCTTCAGTTTCTCGAACTCGTCCGACTTCAGCAATTCAATATTCTCGACGACATCTTCCTTGTGCAAAACCGGTATGCGACGAAAATCGTCGCGGGTCATGATGTCTTCGGGATGAATTCCGGCCTTGTCGAAAACAGAGCGATAATACGGGACGTGCCGGTAGGCATAATCGACCAGCGCCTTCAGTCTCAACCATTGATAATCCTCAAGCTCGTCTTTGCTACAGAACTGATGCTGCCGAAGAAACTTGAACGTGCGGCGGAATTCAGCGCCATACTTGACCGTCAGCGGAATAAAGGTATGCCATAGCCGGCGTAGCGGTGCTCTCGGTTCAATCACAGTCGTCTTCCACCGTTACTCTCATCATGTCATGCGCGCAGGAATAGGCGCCGCCCCAATAAATGTGAACATCTCTCATAACCTACTTTACTAATCGGCTAATGTCACGAAATCTTGGGTGTGAGGCCGTCCGCATCAGCTCGAACAGAGCCGTCTCGGTGCTGGTAATCCGGCCGCCGTCAGCCTTGATAAGCTTCATGCCGATTCGCTTGTTTTCTGGCGTGCGTGACGAGACGGCATCACTAATCAGATTAACTTCATAACCCATCTGCATCAGCTCAACTGCGCTCTGATAAACACAAACGTGAGTCTCAATACCGACCAGCAATACCTGCCGCCGGTTGAGTTTCCGAAGCTCGGTTACAAACGACGCGTTTCCACAGCAACCGAAACTCATCTTCGCCATCGGCTTTTGATTTGTAAGCAATTCTGCCAATTCCGGTACCGTTGCGCCCAGTCCTTCGGGATACTGCTCGTTCCAAAGTATCGGAATTTCCAGCAATTGCGAGGCCTTGACCATTCGCACGAGATTCGCGAACAGCTTCTCCTTCTCATACATCAACTGGGAGAGTTTCCCCTGAACATCAATTATTACCAAGACACTGTTTTCAATCGCTAGCATTGCCTACTCCATTCTCAAAATATCCATAAAAGCTACGGACGGCGCGATGTTTGCACAACAATAAGTCTGAAAATCTGATATCTTAGACCTTAGAAACAGGTATCCACTGGTTGTTATGCACGGAGCCAGCATGTATATTGGGCTAGATGTACGAGCTTCCCCGCCCCCTGGACGACACCTGGCAACTCGACTGGCGAACCATCTTCGAGCCCCTCGACGAGCTACGCGACTGCGCCATCTGTCCGCGCCAATGCCATGCTGATCGCACTTCCCCTATACTCGGTTATTGTCTCGCAGGCGCCGGATTTGCAGTAGATTCCATCTTTCCCCACCGTGGTGAGGAACCCGTTCTGTCAGGCTCCCTGGGTATCTGCAACATCTTCTTCAGCCACTGCAATATGCAGTGCGTCTTCTGCCAGAACTACCAGATCAGCCGCAACTCGCGTCCTGTCGCCAATGATTTCGACGAATTATTCTCGATCGTGAAACGGATCGAGGCAATTCTGGATTCCGGAATCCGGCTCGTTGGCTTTGTTTCGCCGTCACACTTCATACCGCAAATGAAAGTCATTATCCAAACCCTCAAGGCGCGGGGTCGTCAGCCGATTTTTGTTTTCAACACGAACGGGTATGACACGGTCGAGACCATTGGTGATCTGGAAGGCACCATCCAGGTATATCTCCCCGACTTGAAGTATATGGATAACAACCTTGCCGAGAAGTATTCAGACACGCCCCGTTACGTCGAGCACGCCACGGCTGCGATCCGTGAGATGTATCGCCAAGTCGGCAGCACCATTCGTTTGAATGATGAGGGCGTGATCGAATCAGGCCTCATCATTCGTCATCTAGTCCTTCCCGGCGAAGTTGAAAATTCCAAGGCCGTCCTGCGTTTTATCGCCGAAGAGCTTTCCCCTTCCGTACATGTGTCACTCATGTCGCAGTACTACCCCACGTCCGAGGTCGGCAATGATCCCCTGCTGGGACGAACAGTCACGAAAGCAGAGTACGACGAAATGCTCACCGAATTCGCACGCCTGGGTTTGTACCGTGGCTGGGTACAGGAACTAAGCAGTCCGCATCACTATCGGCCAGATTTCCTGCGTAATCATCCTTTTCAAGAATAGCAGTCGACACAGTTTTTGTTGAATTCTTGTGATCGGGATGGCAGCATGACTGCATGCTAAAGACGATTGCTGCCGGAATCGACCTCGGGGGAACATTCATTAAGTTCGGGCTGGTTCACAGCAACGGGAAAATCATCTACAAATCCTCCACCCCGACGCCGAAAGGCCGGGCTGCAATTCTACACGAATTTGCGTCAATCGTCTCTCATCTTGGCTGGATTGCCAAACAGGAGGGCTGCAAGTTGCGGGCGGTCGGTATCGGCAGTCCCGGCATCGTCGACGCACATCAAGGCAAGATCATCGGTCGTTCTCCCAATACCCCCGGTTGGCAAGGCGCAGAGGTAAAGAAGGCGGTCAGCAAAGCCACCGGGCTTCGTGTGTCGGTCGACAACGACGCCAATGTTATGGCGCTCGCCGAGCACCGTTTCGGCGCCGGACGGGGTCACCGTTCCGGGCTTTACATAACGGTCGGTACCGGCATCGGCTCGGGCATCATCCTCAATAACGAGATCTGGCGCGGCGCTCATTTCGCCGGCGCGGAGATCGGCCACACGATAATTCAAAAGGACGGAAAGCTCTGCAAGTGCGGCAAGCACGGCTGTGTCGAAGCACTGGCCGCGACCGACGCTTTCCTGGAATTCTATGGCAAACCGGTTCCTAGGGACGGCGGCGTCAAATTCATTTTTGACCGGGCGAAACAGGGTGACAAGGACGCAACACGAGCCGTTGCTCTGGCGGCGGACAATCTGGCCTGCGGCATCGGTTCGGCGATGGAATTGTTGAATCCGGAGATTATCGTTATCGGAGGCGGAATTGCCGCCGGAGGAGCCCCTTACTTTCGGGCAATCCGCCAGGGAATACTCAAATATGCTTCCCCTTCGTGCCGCAGGGGTATAAAGGTCGTGCCGGCCAAGCTGGGCAACGACGCCGGCCTTATAGGTGCGGCAGTCCTGGCCTCCAGAGACATCTAATAGTAATATCCGCATATATCACTACATCATCAGCTCCGGCGTCCGGCTGATTTTTTTATGCCCGGGTGGTCTTTTCGTCTATTAAGTGATAGCGGCTAGCAAAAAAAACGCGTCATTCGGTTTAGGGCTTGCGCCGGGGGTTGGATACAACTTATATTCGGCGCCTAATTGATCTAAGTCATTTGGAGGATCCGGAGAATGAGACAGGTATCGAAGTTTTGGGTTATGGTGTTGATGGGCGTGACGCTGTTGGCGTTTGTGAGCAGCAATGATGCTGCCGGCGCTACCGGCCGCAGGTCATTTCGTGCAACTGACGACAACAATCGCAATTTCGTGACCATTGAATCGGATGGACAATTACAGACCGTTCTGGCGCTCACGACTGCTTTGACCGCTCAGGCAGAGGTTCGCCTCGATACTATCCAGGACGCTCCCAAACTCGAACTGACTGTTGATCTGACCAAATTGACGACCGGCTATGCGGATCGCAATTCTGTGGTCTTTTCCCGCACACTGCTGGATCTTAGTACCGCCAATACAATGACGTTCCATCTGCTTCAATTCGAGAGGAGCCGGAATTGGGCGTTGAATAATGAGCAACGCATTGAAGTCACGGGTACGGGCGAATTGACGATGGCCGGTAAAACCAACGCCGTGGCGATCGACCTGTTCGTGACCTATCTGGAACAGAACGAAGTTACGAAAGGCCGGCTGCCGGGTGACTTGGTCCACCTGGTCGGCAATTTCAATTTCAAGCTGTCGGATTTCGGTATCCGCATCCCGCAGGAAGCTTTGTTAATGCTTAACGATTTGGTGAGAGTACACTTCGATATCTTCGCGTCGACTCAATAGGGTCGCCCTTCATTTGCCAGTGTAGCATATCTCACTATCAGGCCCCGTGCAGCGCGGGGCCGCTTTTTTGTCCTTCCTATTTCATGGCATAAATGTGCATATTGCCATATTGCCATTAATATCACATGACAGAGCTTAGGCGAGAGTCGGTCTTATTGAAGCACAGGGCTCAGTCCTAATATTAAGTGAGACGGCGACGCATTTTGTTGGCGAGGATTTCAAGACTCTCGTAGCCGGACTTTAGGAGTGATAACCCCAGGGAGGCCGGTGGCGCCGCGTCAGTTGACAAAAAGTACCGGGAAATCGTAAGAATACGCTTGACATTTTTCCCCCATCGCTTACATTGGGGCTGTCTAGGGTTTTGTCGTACAAGTAAGTTTTAGTTTCTTTATCCTTCACAAGAGCCAGGTTCTGACTAGTTGCGTAAGCACATTATTGTAGTCAGCACACCCCTTACATAAAAATTTCCAACGTGATTTGAAAACGCATGTTGCCCGTCCTTATGAGGGATCGGCGAGATGCAAGACTTTGGAAGAAGTCATTTTCGAGAACGTAAGCGAGGGTGGAAAAGTGAAACAATATCGAAAGTGGCTTTCCTGATTCGAAACAGTTTGAAACTTTAAGGAGCATAGTAATGAGGCAAAAAGATCGTTCGTTACTTTATTTGCTGACGTTCACAATGCTTCTGTTCTCGTTTAGCTCAATATTCGCGGCTGTAACGGTAACTTACCAAAATGCAAGTTTTCCGTATAATAAGACCGGTCAGACAATTACCGCTCAGGTAGTGACCAACGAGCAGATTGCGGCCTTCGACCTGATGACGAAAGTCAGATCGACCGTCACCAACGCTTTTGGCACCATTACCGGAGTTAACGTGTCGGCGGTAGCCGGCGCTGTTGCTAACACCACCAAGGTTAGAAATGGCTCCGAAGATACCACCCGTGTTTACGGGTTTGCCTGTGGCACGCCAGTAATTATGGCTCCCGGTACTTACAATTTTACGTTTACGGTTTCGACGTCCTGTGACACCGGCGCTTTCGTTATGGAAGACGGCGGTGATTGGATGATTGATCCGGATCCAGTGATTGCCAAGACGATGTTTGTCAACACGAGCGCTGCTGAAGCGCAGGTAACGGTTACTCCGGGTACCTATCGTGTGTTCAATACCGCACCGACTATCACCAACTGCCCGACTCAGGCGTTGCTGTATAATGCGTGCGATATCGTCAATTATGACGTTCCTGGCCACTGATCCTGATCAGCCATGCCGTACCGGCGTGGCTCCTCTCACATGGTCGATCGTGACTGGTCCCGGCCAGATTGATGGCGTTACCGGTGCTTACAGATGGGATCCGCCCGCAGTTGCCGGTATCTGCGGTCTCCATGAAGTCGATGTCAAGGTCACTGACGAGTACGGCGCATTTGCGCAGTGCCATTTTGAAATCAGCTTGACCTCTGCAGCACCGCACTTCACCGAGTGCCCGACTCCCAGTTCCGAATTGTTCGTATACTGGGGTTGGACCGCGGACGGCGCTGTCACTGCTGTCGATCCGGACAATTGCCCATTAGCGTTAGCGTATAGCCTGGTCAGTTTCTCTGGCCCGGGTACGTTTACGATTGATCCGGTTACTGGTGTGTGGAGTTGGCCGACGGTGTATGGAAACGATTCCTACCTCGGCACCTTCACGGTTGTTGTCAACGTGACTGACGGTTGCACTACTGTTCCTTGTCAGTTCAATATTCACGTTGCCCCGACCTACCAGGTTGAGATCGAAAAGACTCATGCTTCCCTCCAGGGACAGTATGAGTTCGTCGATATCACCCTGAAGCACTGGACCGAAGGTCTCGGCGGTTACGACCTGTTGCTCGCTTATGATGCATCAGCTCTGACCTTTGTCGAGGCTACTATGGGTAGTATTCTGACCACGTGCGAGTGGGAGTATTTCACTTACCGCTTTGGCGCACAGGGCAACTGCGGTGGTCCGTGTCCATCCGGCTTCGTTCGTTTGAACGCTATTGCCGACATGAACAACGGTGCCCACCATGCGGCCTGCTTTGGTCAGAACGTCACCAATGGTACTTTGGCTACTTTGAAATTCCTAGTAACCAACGACCGTACCTTTGAGTGCATGTAAGTTCCGATCCACTTCGCGTGGTTCGATTGCGGCGACAACGGCCTCTCGTCGATCACCGGTGACACGTTGTTCATCGCTCGCCAGGTGATGGGCTTCGATACTGAAGGCGACATTACTGGTCACGATCCGCTGTATCGGCGGATGGCAGGGAATCGTTCCTGCGATCAACTGTATGATCGATCCTTCACAGAAGACTCATCCTGATACTGTCGTTGATTTCTACGACGGTGGTATTGATATCGTCTGCGCCGACTCGATTGATGCTCGTGGTGATATCAACCTGAACGGTATCGCCAACGAAATCGCTGATGCGGTTATGTACACCAAGTACTTCCTGTATGGCATCTCCGCCTTCCCGATACCGAACTCCGCTAGGTCGTCAAGGCGCGATTGCCGCTTCCGACGTTAATGCCGATGGCAATCCGTTGTCGGTTGGTGACTTGTGTACTTGCTGAGAATCATCGTTGGTGATGCTCTTCCGTACGCGAAACTTGCTCCGTATAGCTGCTAATGCTGACATTAGCGTTTTCGGCGACAAGATTTCGACCAGCAGCTCCGATGACAATCGGCGCTCTGTACTTGACCTTCGATGTTAAGGGTAACTACACGGTTGTCAACCATACCAACATGGAAGTCATGTCCAACCGGGTTGGTGACAAGCTCAATGTCCTGGTCTACTCTGGTATGACCAACATGAGCAATGCCATTCCGGCCGGAACTAACGAGCTCCTGACTGTTACTGGAGCCGAACTGAACAGCGTCGAGGTTTCCGATTACTACGGTAACCTGATGAATACTCGTGTTGAGAAGACCGCGCTTCCGACACAGTTCTCGCTGTCTCAGAACATCCCGAACCCGTTCAACCCGACCACCAAGATCGGATTGGATCTGCCAGTCTCACCGACTGGAAGATTGACATTTACAACGTAAATGGTCAGCTGGTTCAGAGCTATAACGGAACGAACATTGGCCACGTAGAGGTCACTTGGGATGCGTCGAATGCTGCTAGCGGTATCTACTTCTATAAAGTTACTGCCGGTTCATTCACCGACACCAAGAAGATGGTCTTGATGAAGTAATCCTACTTCACGGATACATCATTCGGAGAGCGGGTCTAAGCCACCCGCTCTCTTTTTTTGTAGGACTTTCTAAGCTGCGGATGCGATCGCCTGCCTGATCGTCTCCAACCGTCTTTTCATATGGATATCTCGCCAGCTATCGTACCGCACCGGTTCCACGATTATGGTCTTGATAATCAGCTCTCGTAGGACTATATTGAATCGTTCGATACGTTCGCAGAAGATAAAGGGTGAGGTAACATATGCGACAATTGAACGATAGGTCGTTACTCTGGCTGGCAGGAGCAGTCGGCATTTTGCTTCGCCTGTACTTCGTTTGGACAGGTCTTGCCGAGGGAACTCTGGTTGCAGACGATTCATATTACTACTTCAAAATCGCCGACAATATAGCGCACGGGTTCGGCTCTACGTTTGATCGCCTCGCGGCTACCAACGGATACCATCCACTTTGGACAGCGATTCTGGTGCCGGTGTTCGGCATCGTCAATGCCGACATTTGGGCGCCGGTGCGCATGGCATTGACCCTTTCAGCCATCCTCGATCTCTTTTCGGGAATCATCATCTTCAAAATGCTTCAATCGGCCGGAATGAAGCGTGAAGCGCTGGTCGCCGCAGCAATCTGGTTTGTCTCACCATTTACGGTCTTTGTTTCTCTAAGAGGAACTGAAGCCTCACTGAGCACGCTCCTGACTCTGATATTCCTCCGACTCGTGATTCGCTCTGTTGATGGGCCGGAGAGCCGATCCCGGACTGCTGCCATTCTAGTCGGCATCGCAATCGGAGCGGCCGGCTGGGCTCGTACTGACAACCTCGTTATTCTGGGTTCTCTGTTTCCGTTATTTTTGCTGCTGACCAACGGATTAGGACATGGACGGTTCTTCCGTAAGCTGTCACAGGCAGCAATAGCAGGCACTGTAGCGTTCTTGGTTGCTGCACCATGGTTTATCTGGAATGTGGCCAAATTCGGCAGCCCCCTTCAGGTATCGGGACAGGTCAAGTTTTACGCCAGCAACATCTATGGCTCGCTCCCGATGGATTGGTCGAGTGCCCAAGGAATTGCCAAGACGATATTTTATCCAGCCATTGTCCCACTGTTTTGGCCATTGAGGTGGATTTCGGGCGAAGAGTTTATATCACCTTTGTTGTCAATTATTGTGACGGCGTCGGCCATTGGCGCTATCGCGTTACCTTTCATTCTCGCGAAGCGAAATATCATTGATCGGCTACGAACCGCTGGCGGACTACATCTCCTGACCTTGCTTCTTCTCTTAATGCTGGTTCACACATTGATTCTGGGCTTCGTGTTCCGTTCATATGCAACCTGGTATAGCCAACCCTATCTGGCCTGCCTGTGCATGATTATGGGATTGACATTCCCGTCGCTTGTTGCAGATACGCGCTTTCCGGCAGTGTTGAGAAGGACGTTCCCAGCCTCGATCGTGGCGCTCTGCGTGGTACTCTACGTTCTGGCTCTGTTTCGTCTGCCCTTCCGATCTGAGCGCCTTGACAAGGGGCCGGGTGCTACAATCGATGAGATCACATTACTTTATCCCGATGGGGCAGTTGTAGGCGCCTTCAATGCAGGCGCACTTGCCTGGGTCGCATTACCCCACTCAGGTATCACGGTGACGAATCTCGACTGCCTGGTCAACAACGCTGCATTTAGGGCTGTGAAAGATGCGACTTATTTCGACTACTTAGTACGAACCGTCGACGTGTTCGCTGAAAATCCCAAAGGAGCGAGGATGTTTCTGTCGGATAGGGAGACGGACTCGCTGATCTCGATATTTCGGCGGGTCGAAGACCGCCGCCTTTGGGCGAAAGCCCGGTAACCTGAATTGCTTCAACCGCAGACCCCATGTTTTCCCCGTAATAGATTCCGGATGTCGAGGTTCTCTCCTAGAATCATCCGCGATCACTACCGGCACCTCAGCAGCAAGGAAGCAATCGGAAACCCGACTCAATTCGTATTGTAAAGGAATCCGAGCTTCAGCGGAATCATAACTGCTCGGGTCCGCGTATTGCATGGGCGTCGTCTTTCTCACTCCGGCGTCCGAGATTAAGTTGCTCGCTGACGTAATTCATTTGGCTCTTCGAAAACCAGCGTGTCATGAAGCTAGCGTATCGATTTGCAGTTGTGATTGTGGCGGGAATGTGGATCATTTGCGGTCTGGCTGCTTTTCTTGCGATTGAACACGAACAGACCTTCCTGCGCGCCGACATCGTCCGTGATAATACCCTGATAGGCCAGCAATTGGCGACCGCAGTAGAGACTGTATGGCAACTCTCGGGTGAGGCGGGTGTCCGATCGTTCTTCGACCAAATATCCAGGAACAGTGACCGAGTGACGATTCTGTGGGTGCCAAGCCCGTCCATCGCCGGCGACAGCAGTTCTGAAAACGCAAGCCATACTGAAGTGCCCGGCCTCGGGATTCCATGGCCAATGCGATCGGACAGCGCCATTCAACGGCTGTTTACCCGCGTTCCCGTGGTTCTGGACGGCAGGCATCTGGGCACGATAGAACTTGCCGAATCTCCGCTCGAAGAGGCGCATGTCATTCGCACCAGCACCTACATCACGCTGGTGGCTATGATTCTTGTCGGTATCGTGTCAGGGATAATCGCCATGCTGCTCAGCACCTGGATGGTCGGCCGACCGGTCAAGACTCTTATCTCCAAGGCGCGGCAAGTCGCGGTCGGAAACCTTTCCAGCGATATCGCCATATCGAGTAACGACGAATTCGGTGAACTCGCTGTGGAGTTGAGGAAGATGAGCAATCAGCTTGCGAGCGCCTATCAGCGTGTTGAGGAAGAAACGTCCGCTCACCAGATGACGATCGCGCAGCTACGGCACGTTAATCGTCTGACAACAATCGGCAAACTTGCCTCGGTGATTGCCCACGAGTTGGGGACACCTCTCAATGTCATTCTGGCACGTTCCAAGATGATTGCCAACGGGGAAATTGAGGGCGAGGAAGCTTGTGAAAGCAACCGGGTGATTATCAATCAGGCGAGTCGCATGACGTCCATAATCGGACAGCTCTTGAACTCGGCCCGGCGCCGCGCTCCCAAAGTTATGAGAATCGATTTGACCACCGTGGTTCGGGAAGTCGTTTCGGTGCTCAGCCCGCTGGCGCAGAGTCGGGGCATAAACATTCAATTCAACCCGGGCGATGACCCTGCTATGGTGGACGTTGACACCGACCAGATTCAACAAGTGCTTTCCAACCTGATAATCAATGCTATCGAGGCGATGCCCGAGGGGGGCAAAATCAACGTCGGCATCTGCCGCGAAGAATCGGCGCCTCCGTCCGGTAATCGCAGTCTCGCCACGCGCTTCGCTTGCGTATATGTAAGAGACGAAGGAATAGGTATCTCGGAGGAGAACCTCAAACGGTTGTTCAATCCTTTCTTCACGACCAAAGGCAATGAAGGCGGAACCGGTCTTGGACTTTCGATTTCAGAGGACATCGTGCACGAGCATAGCGGTTGGATTGATGTCGAGAGCCGGCTTGGCGTCGGCACTACCTTCACGGTCTTTCTTCCTCAGGAGTCACAGGTATGAGGGGTAATGTTCTGATTTGCGACGATGATCGTGACATGTGCGAGATTCTTGACCTCGGGCTGAAGAAGCGCGAGTTCAGCACCTGCTGGCGCACGAATGTCGAAGAAGCATTTTCTGTCTTGGAACGCGACAATTTCGACGCTGTAGTTACAGACTTGAATATGCCGGGTACAAACGGCATCACTTTCTGCGAACGCATTATGTCCAATCGGCGCGATGTGCCGGTGGTGGTTATTACGGCCTTCGGCAACTTCGATACCGCCGTGGCCTCGATACGCGCCGGCGCCTACGATTTCATCACCAAGCCATTCGAAATTGAGGAACTCGCCCTGGCTCTCGATCGCGCCGTCCAGCACCGGGTACTCTCATCCGAGGTGAAACGCTTGCGTCTGGCCGTGGAAGCCGCCCGTCGGCCGGATGAAATCATCGGCGACAGCGCCGGCATGAAACGGCTCTATGATATGATCGAACATGTTGCGGACACGGAGACATCCGTCCTGATCACCGGCGAGACCGGTACCGGCAAGGAATTGGTCGCCCGGGCGCTGCATAAACGCAGTCGTCGTGGCAATCGCCCGTTTATCGCCATAAACTGCGCAGCCATGCCGGAGCCGCTTCTGGAAAGCGAGTTGTTCGGGCACGCCAAAGGCGCCTTCACCGATGCCAAACTCGAACACAAGGGTCTCTTCCAACAGGCCGATGGAGGGACGCTCTTCCTCGATGAAATTGGCAATATGCCGTTTGGATTGCAGCCCAAATTGCTGAGGGCACTGCAAGAACGCCGTGTACGTCCCGTCGGCGACAACTCCGAAATCGAATTCGATGCGAGAATCATCGCTGCGACCAATTGCGATTTGGAAAGCGCCGTCGAGGAAGGACGTTTTCGCGGCGATCTGTTCTTTCGTATCAACGTAATCTCCATCGAAGTTCCGCCCCTGCGCGCCCGCGGAATCGATGTTCTGTTGCTGGCACAGTATTTTATCAAGCATTTCGGACAGAAGATGGGCAAGAACATCGAGGGCCTGTCCGGCGGCGCCGCCGAGAAGCTGCAATCCTATACCTGGCCGGGAAATGTGCGGGAACTGCAGAACTGCATCGAGCGTGCAGTCGCAATGACGCAGTACAACCTGCTTACCGTCGAAGATCTGCCCAGCAAAATCAGATCGTACCATTCTTCCGACGTATTGTTGGCTAGCAGCAATCCCTCCGAGTTGGTGTCCATGGAAGAAGTTGAACGCCGGTATGTCCTGCGGGTTATGGATTCGGTGCAGGGAAACAAAACCCTGGCCAGCCGCATCCTTGGCTTTGACCGCAAGACCCTCTATCGCAAACTCGACAAGTACCTACCCAAGAGCTGAAAACCTCCGGTTGTGGCGTGGTGATCCGCCCCATGTGGATTTCTGCCTCGTGAAAATTCGAACTTGATGGCAACTGCTCGGCGAAGCGAGACCGACTACGACATCAACATGGCTTCGCAATCGTGTGTGCCCCAAGGGGAATCGTTGTCGAGACAGCTTCTTTTCAGAGTCTGTCCAGTATTGTGAGCCTCGGCACGCAGCTTGCATTAACAACTAAACGTAAGAAAGAGGTTCCATGTGGTCATGGAGCCGAAGTAGGTCTTCACCAACAAGGAGAAGTTGTTATGTCGATGGAAACACCCGGTGATGTCCAGCAAGGAACGAGGGGATTTGGCACTCAGACGCTGTTCCATTCCATAAACGAGCCCGGGACGTACGTGTGCAATTGGAGCGGGCATCTGCTCCGCGTTCCAGAAGATGGCATCAAGATTGGTCGTTCGCCGCTGATCAGCATGTCCGCAAACGAACAACTGTACGTGACCAAGATAAGCGACAATCCGTTTATCGAAATCTCGAAGGCGAGATTGCTTGCGGCCGAATACGACCTGCCGGTCAATTTCTAGCTTTCTCTTTTTGGCTTCATGGTACTATAGCGCAGGCAACGGCTTAGGGTGGGGTCGGTGCCCGCGCTGATTTGTGGGAGGCAATTCCGTGAAAATTCCTCTGATGACCTGAGAATTGCAGCTACTAGAACTGCATTCCCAGTTGCCAGAACAGGAAACTCCAGGTGTCGGCTACGTCGTCCATCTGCATCCCGATCGGCTTGCCCTGTCCATGTCCGGCTTTGCGTTCAATTAATAGCAGAGCGGGGTTTGTGCCTCCGTTGGCTGACTGCAGAGCCGCTGCAAATTTGCGGGCATGCGCTGGATCAACCCGGCCATCGGATTCCCCTGCCTTGATCAGCGTCGCCGGATAGGACACGCCCTTCTTGATGTTGTGGTAAGGTGAGTACGCCAGCAAATACTTGAGTTGGCTGGAATCTTCTGAAGAGCCATATTCCGGCACCCAGAAGCGGGCGATCAAGAACAGTTGATAGCGAATCATGTCGAGCAACGGCACATCACAGATCACCGCCTTGAACAGATCGGGACGCTGCACCATAACGGCGCCCACCAAAAGGCCACCATTGCTGGCGCCTTCGATGGCAAGCTTTTCCTTGCTGGTATATTTGTTGGCAATTAACCACTCCGCCGCGGCTATAAAGTCATCGAACACGTTCTGCTTCTTGGCGAGCATTCCTGCCTGGTGCCAATTCTCGCCGTATTCGTTTCCACCCCGCAAATTCGTCAGGGCGTAGACACCACCGTGATCGAGCCACAGCAACAGAGTGGCGCTGAAGTATGGTGTCATGTTTATCGAAAACCCGCCATATCCATAGAGCAGCGTCGGATTGTTGCCGTCAAGCTTCAGTCCCTTCTTGCTGATAATGAACATTGAAATCTTGGTGCCGTCTTTCGAGGGATACCACACTTGCTTGGTCTCATACAACTCCGGATCGAACTTCACCGGCGACTGCTCGTAGATGACCGGTTTTCCATCACGCATGTCATACTTCATGATGGTTGGCGCATAGGCAAACGAACTGAATCCGAAGAACATCAGCGGATCGTCCCATCTGCCTGACACACCGCTGACGTCGCCCATGGTCGGAAGTGGTATTTCCGAAATCTGTTTGCCGTCGAGTCCGTGCACTCTGAGAATTGAGTAGGCGTTGTGGAGATACTGCAATACCAGACTATGATTGATCAGTCGCACATCCTGCAACGCGTCCGCTCCTTCAGGTATCAGTTCTTTCCAGTTCCCCTGGCGCGGATCGCTCATGTCGGCGACCATCACCTTGAAGTTGGGCGCATTCTCCCGCGTGTGGATGTAGATCTTGTCGTCAGCAATCTGACAAGTATAGGAACTCTTGAAACCGGTGACTATCGGCTGAATGCCATCTCGCTTGGTCAGGTCCATATAATAGACTTCGTTCGTCTGACCGGTACCGGCGTAAACTTGAATGATCAAATAGCGATAGTCCTCCGACATCCCCACGCCGATTCCCAGCTCCTTCTGTTCAGGACGCTCGTAGACCAGCGAATCCGCCGACAGCTCAGTCCCCATCTTGTGATAATACAAGCGCTGATGATAATTCTCATCTCCCGACGCAACGGTGCCCAATATGGGCAAACGCGTGTAGAAAAATCCGCTGTTATCCTTCTCCCAGGCAACGGATGCGTATTTGCAGCGCGTGATCTCCAGTGGCAAAACCTCGCCTGTATTCACATTCATGACTCTGAGAGTTGCATCTTCCGAACCGGACGCCGAAACTCCATAGGCGATCATGGAACCGTCGTACGAGATGTATTTCCAATCCATCGCCAATGTGCCGTCGGTGGAAAAAGTGTTCGGGTCAATCAGCACTTTTGGTTCGCCGTCAAGGCCGTCCCTGACATAGAGCACTGCCTGGTTCTGTAGGCCGCTATTCTTGGAGAAGAAATACCGCTTGCCATACCTGGCGGGAGCAGATGTACGCGGGTAGTCCCACAACTCCTTAATGCGTTCCTTGATCTTTTCACGCGACGGCTGTGCATCCAACAGACTGCGCGTCAAAGCGTTTTCCTGGTCCGTCCACTTGCCCACCTCGGGGCTGTCGCTCGGTTCCAGCCAGCGATACGGATCAGCAACCGGCACACCGTGGAGTGTGTCGATTACATTGACCGTGCGCGTCGAAGGATAGGTGATCTTATTGGCTGAGGCCATGAGACTAGCTGTGGCGACGGCAGCCAGGATTAGAGTTGCCCACACCCAGAGGATTGCGATTCTCTGCATTGATGAATTCCTTATAACCGGTGCGAATTCGGCGGTCGATGGTTTCACGGTGATTGTTATTCATTAGCATGGATTGCACGGAGCGGGGCCTCCTGAGAAGATATAGGCGATAAGGTACACGGCGTCGGATATATCTATCGCGGTATCGCAGGTTGCGTCTCCTGACGACAACGGCGACGGCGCCGCACCGTTACCGAAGATGTAACTAATCAGGAAGACGACGTCGCTGATATCGACAGTTCCACTGCCGTTGGCATCCCCCGATACATAGCTGCAGGTTCCAAATGACCGCCGCAATGACCACTCATTCGACGGACAGACTGTGTTACCCTTGACGCGCCAATAGTAGTGAGTGCGGTCATCCAGCGCACTGGCAGAATAATTGTTCGTATTGACTACCACTTCGATCTTCGGAGTAGCGAAGGTCGAATCGTCGTCAACCTGCAGGAAGTAGGTTGTCGCAGATGCGGCTTGATCCCAGGTCAACGAAACTGGCACGGTAACTCGCGCGCCATCAGCAGGCATTGCCAGCACCGGCTTGGAAATCTTGGATGGTATTTCTCCCACCCAGGTGCTCCAACTGTTCAGCGATGCCGGACTGTACTCGCTGCAAATCCAGGCGCGGTTTTGATCGAGCGGATCAGGGACGATTCCGGCGTAGTCTCCCCAACGTACCGGCGAGCCGCCGCTGTGCGGTCCCTCACCCGCCTTCAACACACGGCTGGTATTATCATTCAGGAGATCCTCGACGTAGCGAACGGCGATCCACTCGTTGCTCGCCGACCGGTTGTAGACCAGATAGATCTTGTTAGTCGGATCGATATAGATGTTCGGGAAGAAGTAGAATTTCTGATCGGAACCAAAAACCTTGTCGACGTCTGCAACTGACGTAACCGTATCGATACCCAGAACGCGAATCGCCGCGACCTGGCCCGATCCCCAGTTGAATCCCTCGTCAAACGAAGTGTATACCATTCCGTTACGGTAGGCGACATCCTGTGTCATAGCGCCCAATGACCCAACCGGACTTCCACCCTGCTGCTGCATCGTTGGCGAAGCCGGATAGTAAGTCGTCAGATTTACTTGCGGCCTGCGCGTCAAGACTGGCGCTCCAGGATTGCCCGCAGGATAGGTAATTTTCCAATACGTTGTGTAATTGCTGCCATACCAGATGTTGCTGATGAGAAATTCGCCGTTGGCGTCGGAGTACGTCGATGCCGGCTTGACGGTGAAGGCAACTGAGCCGTCTTCGTATGTCAGATTCCAGAGATCAGTATACGACACGGGTCCGCCGCCGTATAACTGGCTCTTGGGAATGACACGAACTTTGGCATACTGATACCCGCCGTTGAATAGCCACTGGTTCGAAGTGACGTAAACGGCGCCATTGTAGTCAAATCCCAGACCGGGATAGTCCGCCCAGTTGTTGGTCGGCTGATCGCCGTCGCGTCCCGCATCCAATGCGTAGCTGTACCAGTTCCCCATAGCGTTTGAACTTTGTGATGCTGATATGAGATACTGCGCCTTCGAGACATCGTCAGTACACAAATAAAGAATCACGAATCTCCCGGCAACCGGATCATAGAAAACCTTTGGGTCATAAATGAACCCGCTGGCAGGCGCCGGAACAGTATTCTGAAACCAGAATGCGCTCGTACTCTGCAGTAGTTGTTGCCCTGTGGTACGATCGAAAATACCGATCGAACTGTTTACCACGACGACTACATGACTCGGCCCTACTGCGACATGCGGATCGGGTGGATTCCAGCCGGTATTCGTCACGCCCGTGAAGCTCTGGCATGGCTCCATCGTCGACAGCGCCTTGCCCAACTCAGTATCTGCTTTGTCGAGCAGGTGCCGCGGATTGGCAGGATCGTACGTTTCCCAAACAATCTGCGCAACCTTGTCCGCCGGCGGAACCATTGGTGGCTTGTGGTTCTTCCGCATCGGCTTGTTTGTCGAAATCGGATGTGGAACCCGATTGATTTCTTCGGGGGAAGTAATTGATGCCGTTGCTGTGGTGCTTCCCTTCTCAACCCGGTAGGCAACTTTGCCCGCCCCGTAGGAAATGGAGGCCATAAAAGCGACGGCGATAACTACGAAAAGTAGCTGACGCGTTAGCGAACTTCCCGACATATTGGTACCTTTCAATGAAAGCAACTTTCTGATTTGGTGCTGATCAGACCATTACGGTGTGAAAAGCTTTTCCTCGGGACAAATCCGGCCATCAATAGCAGTGGACTCTTATGCTCGAAGAGTCTTCTCAGTTCTCCAACCGAAAAGCCGGCCACCGTTATGATAACCCCATGTATAATAATGAAATAGTGCTCATTAATCAAGCGCTCGTTTAGTCTACTGCCACTCTTGCTGAAACCGCTCGATAGCATTGGTTTCACCCAGAATGATCAGGATTTCTCCTTTCTGCAGCGCCCGGTCTCCGGTCGGAAGCAGCGTCGTCTTCTCAGTTCCTGCAGCTCGCAACAGTACCACCTGTACCTGATACTGTTTCCGGAGATCGAGCTGTTTCAATGTCTTGCCAACGAAACGGTCAGGCACGACAATCTCGACGAATTGCATTCGGTCACCGATCGTCATCTGCTCAATAACATTCGGAAACCGCAGTTTGTTGGCGACTCGCAGTGCCATATCACGCTCCGGGTACACAACTTCGTTGGCGCCAATCAACTCGACGATCTTGCCTTGATCGGGGTTGATTGCTTTCACCATGATGTGCTTGATGCCGATTTCTTTTAGGTACAACGTCACCAGAATGCTCACCGCGATCGACGTACCCAGACTCACGACCACCGCATCGCACCGCTTGAGCCCCAGGCCTTGCAGCGTCTTGCGGTCGGACGCGTCTGCGATTACGGCCTTGGCCACGTAATCCTTGACGGCCTCAACCTTCTCCTCGTCATTGTCGACCACCACCACATCGTGTCCTGCCTTGGCAAGTTCCAGCGCCAGATAGTGGCCGAAACTGCTCAGGCCGATTATCCCGAATGTTCTCAATCCCATTCTATCAACTCCAGTCTAACAATATCCCAATCAGGTTGTCCTGCCTCGTCGGGCCAGTCATGGTCAACAACTATCCGATAATTATCCGACCGTCCGGAAATACAATTTCCGTACCCCGCTTGCGCCGGCTCAGGACGACCGCCAGTGTCAGTGGTCCGAGTCGTCCTATAAACATCTCGGCTATCAACACGTATTTGCTGAATGTTGACAGTGTCGGCGTGACATTCGCCGACAACCCGACCGTGCCGAAGGCCGAGACCGTCTCGAACATCAGTTCCAGAAACTTGCCGTGACCAGTGGATGATGACGCCGCCGTTTCTGCGATCTGTAACAGCATACTGCCGACTATCACGACTCCTGCTGCCAGAAAGGTGAGTGTCACCGCCTCCGACTGCACCAGCGTGCTGACGCTACGCCTGAAAAACGTAACGCGCTGTTTCTTGGACATCGTCGATCTGATCATGCCCATCAGCACGGCGAAGGTCGAGGTCTTGATACCGCCACCCGTTGAACCGGGCGATGCGCCGATGAACATTAAGAACGTAATGATCACGAGCGTGGCATCGGTTAACGCTCCCGTGTCGATCGTATTGAATCCCGCCGTGCGAGGCGTCACCGCTTGGAATAGCGACGTCAGCACGCGCTCCTTGACCGACATCCCTTTGCCGACATTGTTGTACTCAAGTACGCCGATCACCAGGGCTCCGCCGACGATCAGGATTATCGTTACTGTGATGACGATCTTGGAGTGAATCGAAAACCGAAACGGCGCTTCGGACAAGTAGCTTGCCTGCCTGCGGCCACGGAACGTGTCCAGAATGGACCTGACCTTGGAGCGACCGAATTGATATAGCTCCAGGAACACGATAAAGCCGATGCCACCGAAAATAACCAGCAACATGATTGTGATGTTGACCGTCAGATCGGCACTATAGCCCATCAAGTTGGCCGTGAAAATTGAGAATCCGGCGTTACAGAATGCCGACACGGAATGAAATATCGACGCCCAAGCCGCCTGCGATTCCGGCATATCGCCCGCAAAACGGCTATATAGCAGCATCGCGCCGATGGCCTCGACCAGCAAGCTGACTACAATAACTGTCCAGAGGAGCCCGATCGGCGTCTGGCTCCCGGTGCGCCCCAACGTCTTCGTCAGGAGATCTGAATCGCGTACTGTCAGCCGTCGTCCGAATATGTACAGCAGAAACGTCGAAAATGTCATGATGCCTATGCCACCGAGTTGGATGGACACTAGAATCACAACCTGGCCAAACATAGTGTAGAATTTTCCGACATCGTGGACAACCAATCCGGTAACGCAGGTCGCGGAAGTCGTGGTGAACAGCGCGTCGACGAAACTTATCGAATTGTCTGTGGTAGCCCCCGGTAACATCAGCAACAGCGCGCCCCCAAGAATAAAAGCGGCAAAACTCAGCACCAATATGGTCTCAGGTTCGAGGCGCCTAATTCTCATCGACTTGCTCCTGCGATCTCGACGGGACAATCTGGTCCGAAAACCGGGCGGTCTTGCATGTTCTTCAACTCGCAAACCATATTGGGATTATCGGCTGCACACACCAAGGTAAGTCCCGGATGGACAATCGGGCAACGTAAAAGTAGCCGCCCCAAATCGGCTTAAATAGGGTGTTTTCTGTTTGCCTTGACGGCGTAAATCACGTAATTTTCACGACCAATCGAAGAGGTATCAATTGCCGAAGATCAGTTCCTGGGCCAACCGCGTTACCATCGCCCGTATCGGGCTGTTGTTCTATCTAGTCGTTCTGGTCTATGGGCAAAGTCTCTGGGCGCGCGTCACTGCGGCCTTTCTAGCTGTTGTGGTCATTATTGGCGACTGGCTCGATGGTTTTCTTGCGCGCAAATTGCACGAGTCCTCGGCATTGGGCAGCGTACTCGACATTGCCGGCGACCGTATTGTCGAATCCGTGCTCTGGATCGTGCTGGCCGACTTGAAACTCGTCCCGCTCTGGATTCCCATTGCCGTCATTTCGCGCTCCGTCCTCACCGATTCGATTCGCGGCTACTTGCTCAAATTCGGATATACGGCGTTCGGCAAGACCACCATGATGCATAGCGCGCTTGGCAGGTTTCTCACCGGCTCCCCCATCATGCGCACCGGTTATGCCGTGCTAAAGGCCTTTACGTTTGGCTGGCTATTGCTCGTCTCCGGCCTGCAACAACTGCAACATGAGCTGCACTTTGTCACGGCTGATTTCCTCCATGTCGGTTTCAGGATCGGCTACGTCACCGCCGTCATTGCCGCGACTGTCTGCATCGCTCGCGGCATTCCCCCGATTATCGAAGGCACGATTCTCATCCGCAATCTTGAAGACAAACCCGAAAGTTGATTCGGTTCCCGCGCCGTAGTGGGTCTTGATCTGCTCAACGTCTTCTTGACAATATTAATTATCGTGTCTATATTGTAGCAGACTCAAATATGAGAGGGCCGATATGTCTTTTCGGCGATTGCGGTTTGGCTGCCTCCTGCTTTTAGTCTTGGGATGGTCTGTTCCCAGTTACGCCACAATCTGCTACGTTTCTACATCGGGTACCTCCATTGCTCCCTACACTTCCTGGGAAACGGCAGCCTGGTTCATCGAAATGGCAAACGACCTGGCTTCCCCGGGTGATACGGTCTTGATTGCCTCCGGGCAATACCACCTCTCCAAGCAAATAGACTTAAAGCCACACGTCCTGATTCGTGGTCAGGGGATGGATTCGACGACGGTTATTGGCTCGATCAATGTGTATGCTCTATTTAGGTTGGCCGACTCATGCTCATTGGAAGGCGTCCACTGCATCGCAAATGAGAGTATGCACGGCGTATTCGCAACCAGCCATTACACCGACAGTTACTTTATCACCGGCTGCAAGTTCTCCAATTTTGAGGATGACGGGATAGAGATCCTTAGGCCTCAAACTGCACAGATTAACTCGTGTTGGTTCGAGGCATTTGTGTTTAGTGGACTCAGTATTTCCGAGAGCAGAAATCTGCTGTTTGAAAATAACACCGTGTATGATCCAAATGGTTGGGCTTACGGTTGCAGCTTCATCGGCTGCACGGGTGCATTTATCGTCCGGAAGAACATCTTTGTGGGTACGTCGCCTGGGTTTGATGGCACGTCATTCTATGCCAACGTGGAGGTTTCGAACAATCTCTTCTACAAGAACGAGTGGGCCACCGGTGGCTTCACCGTAGGGGCGGCCAGGCTAAAAGTCCTGAATAATAGCTTCTATTTCTCCGGGCAAGCGCACGGTTTCCCATACGAAGCTGTCTGGATGTGGATGCCGTATTTGGAGAGTTGTGAGATATACAACAACATCTTCGGCGGCTACCGCCCGCGAATCAGGGTTGGGGAACCGGGACCAGACAGTAGCCACCTCCGGATCGAGTACAACTGCTTTTCTTCTCTCAAGCCCTTCCACAACGAGGATTTCATCGCGGTCGACTGGGACACAATTCAAATCGACTCGCTTTGGCTGAACGTGTATCGGGATCCGATGTACGTCGATCCTGAGAATGGCGACCTGCAATTACAGGCAGGTTCGCCCTGCATTGATGCCGGAGCGCCCTGGATTCTTGACGTTGATGGCAGTCGCTCGGATATGGGAGCCTTCGGAGGTCCGGGGGGATCGTTCTATATTTACCAGGATTATCCACCTTCCACGCCGAGGGACTTTGCCGGCACGGCCACACGAACATCAGTGACTCTTAGCTGGTTCCCCAACACTGAGGCCGATGTAAGGTACTACGCGGTCTTTCGTTCTGAAGGAGCTTCAATCCCTTTGGATAGCGCTCACGTGATCGGCTACGTGCCTCATCGAGTAGATTCAATTTTCAACTGGACGGGGATGGACACGACCCGCTTCTGGTTCACTGACTCAGGAATGGTTGTACCGCAGGACTACTACTATACGGTCGTGGCAGTAGACAGTTCGGCTCTGGTTTCACCGCCGGCTACCGCAGTTGAGTTTCTTGTCACGGACGTCCAAGACATCGGAACGGCTCAAATGCCACGACGACCTGAACTGGAACAGAACTATCCGAACCCTTTTAATGCAGTCACAGCATTAGTGTATGCACTCCCAAATCTCGGTGCGCAGCCGACGCCGATAAAGCTGATCGTCTACAACGCTCTGGGACAGCAGACCAAGACACTGATAGACGAGAGGCAATATCCGGGGCGGCACACGGCTTACTGGATGGGGGATAATGACGCAGGGCTGCCGGTCGCCAGTGGTGTTTACTTTTACAGATTGGAGGTGTCAGGTATAGACTTCGTGGAAAGCAGAAAGATGGTCCTGTTGAAATAAGTGGGAACATATTAACCAAAGAACTCAAACAGGAGGGATCATGAGGGCTTTCTCGCCGTCAGGCCCCCTGTTGCGCCGTCAGGAACCCTTTCCTGACGGAATCGCATGCACCAGTCATTGCGAGGAGTGAGCTGTGTGCCGGGTGGTGTGGTGAACGACGAAGCAATCTCGATTCGTCTGCCGAGCGCGTCGCTAACAGCAGGCCGAGGAGTCCGAGGCGTTCTTCTTAATCGAGATCGAAAACCCCGTCATCCCAAAGCGATCGGTTCCGTAATCGATGTAGATATTGCCCCGCTGGCTCAGGTTGCGATAAAGATCGGGGTCAATGTAGGCAGAAACTCCGTTGGATTCGAGTTTCTCCATTCCGTCCGTTGACTCATCCAGAGTCATTCCCATTGCGGGACCGCTTCAGCCAACGCCTTGCAGATAGAGAATCAACTGCTGATTCTTCGCCTTCTCCGACTGGAAGACATCCTTCAGCGAATCTCTGGCACTATCGCTGACGAACAACATGACACAATTCCTTTCTCATATCCCATTAGATCGGAATCCAGCGGGAATGATGCAGAACAAATATAGCACATTTCGGTCGCCGGAAAGCCCGATTTTTATTCTCTGGTAATTGCCGCCAAAGCGCGCTCGCCCCCCGGAAACGAATCCGGGAACATCATTCTGATTGGAAATGTAGAAAGTTACGTAATCTTTCACCGGAGGCAATCATGAAAAAAGGCAGTGTCCGCTTATTGTTACTGACCATCTCTGTGGCATTATCCGCGATTTCCTGCAGCGACCATGGAACCACGCCGGCGGTTAACGTTCAGAAGTGGAATGAAAGAGTCATTCGCGATTACCAGTTCCTTGACAATACTTATTACGATCTGGTGCGCCGCGACACCGTCTCTGAAGATGACCTGATGCCGCTCGACAGCATCACGAATCTGGAGCTCTTCTTCTCGGTGAATATCAACGCTAATTGGCCCGGTAGCGAAAATGCCAAGCCATGCAGTCTCTTTGTGGATCCTTTCAGACGCGATGAGTATGCTAACGAGACCGTAACCGGCAAGTTTCTACCATATTCACCCGTCTACACGGGTGGTGGGTCATACTACTATAGCCTCTTGGAACATTATTTAATCATGGATCGACCCGTGACCCCCGACCTCTCACTCGGCGCCTACATCTCATTTCGACGGATGGGGGAATCGACTCACCGCACAATCGGGAATAAGCCCGACGGGGGTCCGTACGTACTTAAGCTCATTGCACACCTAAACCCGCAGCGGCAATATGTGACATGGAATTATGTCTGGCGCAATGTTTACAGCTTGGGTGGACGGATCGAAGATATTGATGGTTTGCGGATAGATATCTTCCTTGGTTATGCGACCATTTCCGAGGAAAGGGACCCGTCAGATATCGACCATCAGGGGGCATCTTCATTCATTAGCATACTTGGGCTCGATAATAATAATGACGGCCTGGTCGACACCCGTAACCCGCAGATTCTTGACCCCGTGCGCGGACATCTTGTCTTTCCCGCGCGCGAGTCGTTTGCCGATTCGGCGCTCAACGTCAAGGTTAATGAGCTATACAACACGCCCTCCCAACATAATCGCGTCGATTCGTCGAAGTATTACATTTTCATTCGCTATCCGAGGAGTCCGTAAATCGTGATCTGATAGCCACCAACAAAAAGGGCGGCCATTTGACCGCCCTCATAATAGTCTCTGTCTTGCGGGTGTTTAGCCCTTGTTGTCCCTCTTGATCGGCTTCAGAAGCGAACCATATTTGGTCTTGTCCTTCAGCAGATCAGCCGCTTTCAGCACATCCTTATCTTCCTTAAGCGTCAGGTACTGATAAACCGCGCTCTCACCGAACTTGGCGCGCAGGATTTCCCGCTTGATTGACTGGCGAATGTAGTCTCTCGACGCATCGAAATCCTTGGCCTTGTCGCGGTCGATGTTGGCCTGCAAATCGGCAACATCTTTCTGGAACAGGTCAGACTTCTTCTCGTCCTTGGCGGCATCGATGAATTTGTCGAGATCGAGCTCCAGCCCGGTCTTGTACGTAAAATTCTTCTCTTTGATGTAGCTGCGGAAATCCTCGAACATCTGATTCGACACTTCGAAATCCTTCTGGATTTCCGGATGTTTGGCAGAGTAATCGACCGCAAATTCAAAGAACAGATTCTTGCGAATCAAGTTGTATTCGATCGGCTTCCACATTTCCTCTTCCACTACCACGTCCGGAACCACTCCACCACCGCCAAATACCTTGCGTCCGGCTTTGGTGTAGAAGATCGGATGCAGACTGTCAACTTCCGGAGTCTTGGTACTGATCGTGATGTCGTCCATCAGATCTTCGGTGCCCTTGTGTGCCTTCTCCGGCTTCTGAATACAACGTCCCGACGGGATGTAGTACTTGGCCGTCGTCAGCTTCAGCGCAAAGTCGCCCTGATCGCCACCGAATATTTGTTGCACCAAACCCTTGCCGAAAGTCGTGGTACCCAAAATCACGGCGCGGTCCCAATCCTGCAATGCGCCCGATACGATTTCGGATGCCGACGCCGTTCCGCCGTTCACCAACACCACGACCTCACCGTCAGAAAAGATCGGGTCGGTCGAAGAATAATATTGCTTGTCCGAGGCCGGATATTTGCCCTTGGTTTCGACCACGAGTTTATCTTTGGGCAGAAACAGATTTGCGACCGAAATCGCCTGATCCAGCAGGCCGCCGCCGTTTGAGCGCAGGTCAAAGATCAATGACTTGACGCCCATATTGTTTTTCATATCGAGAATGGCATCTCTCAACTCGTCGGTCGTCTGCTCGGCAAACTTGTCGATGCGCACGTAGCCGATTCCCGGTTCTACCACGCCGTAGTATTTGACGGACTTCAACTCAATCACGGCGCGTTCAACCTCAAAGTCCATCAACCCTTCAACACCGAGCCGCTTGATGCTCAATTTCACCTTGGTTCCTGCCTGGCCGCGCATCAAATTCGCGGCGTCCTCAGTGTTCATTCCGTCCGTAGAGACCGAATCAATTTTCATGATCTGGTCACCGGCGCGGAATCCCATTCTCCAGGCGGGCGTGCCTTCCATCGGCGCCACAATCGTCACCCGATTATCGCGCAGATCAATCTGCATGCCGACGCCCTCATACTTGCCGTGCGTGTTTTCCATCAGCGCGTTGTAAGTCTTCGGCTTCAGGATCACACTGTACGGGTCAAGGTTGGAGAGCATCCCTTCAATTCCAGATTCGACCAGACTCTCCGGGTCGACATCTTCCATGTAACGCGTGTGTATCTTGTAGGCGATATCTGCCATCAGCTTGGTGTAATAGGCAATCGAGTGCTTCTGAGCGTCCATCGGCTCTGTCTCTGCCGGCGGCTGCCCTGTCTGCGCATAAACACCCTTGCTGTACACCACATCCTGCAGCGCATTTTGAGCCGCGTCGCCCGACCCAACTACCCAGATCACACCGATGGCGATAATCGCCAGCATTAACACATAGATTCGAAGACGAAAGTCACTCATGTATTATTCCTCCAAGCTGATGTCGCTTACAATAAAAGGATTTCATCCATTCTGTCAAGCTACCCTCCTGATCGCCACTTTGTTCTGATCGGCTGGTATCTTCTTATCATTACAACGGTTATACAAACAATATTGTTTCCGTGTTCGCGCACTTTTCCTGAACAGCGAGGATAAAAGAGTATCCCTGAGCATCTTAACCAATCATCCTTCCCGCGCAGTCACGATTTCGACTGTTACCATTTGGCTGTCTGCATCGAGCACACCTTTAACCACGTGACATACACCATGATACGAAACCAGCCAGTCATCCGTGCAGAGGAATGTACAAAACTTCTACAGCATTCTAACAGTATTTACAAGTAGGTTCGGGGTGTTATATTGGCATCTCAGTCAGAGGAGCGCTTAGAATGTACTCAGCCCGCAAAGTCAAAACCATCATCGGCGAACTCACCTTGATCGGCGACGGCAATGTCGTCGAATGCATCCTGTTCGAAGGATCGCCGGTTCCGAGTCCGTACAAGAGCAACATCTCCACCAGCGCAACAGCCTACCAGCAGGCAGTCGACGAACTCCAACGTTACTTCCGAGGCGAATTGACGAAGTTCACCTTCCCCTACTCTCTCAACGTTGACGGTTTCAATCAGAAAGCGCTCCAGGCGCTCGCCCGCGTTCCCTACGGTGAAACC
Source organism: uncultured bacterium (assembly GCA_963726455.1). Lineage (GTDB taxonomy): Bacteria > Zixibacteria > MSB-5A5 > CAIYYT01 > CAIYYT01 > CAIYYT01. The sequence continues at coordinate 38,422 of CAVSCK010000004.1, read as the reverse complement.
ATCAGCTACCGAACGCTCGCCGAGCGCGCCGGTTCGCCCAATGCGTTCCGCGCGGCCGGTAGTGCGTGTGCGCATAATCCCCTGCCGATCGTTATTCCCTGCCACCGTGTGCTCAAAGCTGACAGAACGCTGGGTGGCTTCGGCGGCGGTCTGCCGGTTAAACGTCAGCTACTTGACCTCGAAAAAGCTACTTACAAACGATAAACTACTGATGAGAGGATGTCATGGATCCACGCATTGAAAAACTTGCCGACGTCATGGTCAACTACTCGCTGCGAATCAAAAAGGGTGATCTGTTCAAGATCGAAGTGCCGGTGCAGGCGCTGCCGCTGGCGAAAGCAGTCTACAAGAAAGCGCTCGAAAACGGCGCCTTCCCCTACGTCGAACTGTATGTAGAGGACTTCACTGAAATCTATTTCAAGAACGCTTCCGAAGAACAACTCAAGTTCGTCTCCCCGCTGCGCAAAAACGAAATTGAACGCATCGATGCGCGTTTGTTCGTCTGGGGCTCGGATAACACCAAGTATCTCACCAACACCGACCCCAAACGACAGGCGATGGCGCAGGCAGCGCGCAAAGAGATCTCGGAGATATTCTTCCGTCGCACTGCCGACCAGTCACTGCGCTGGTGCGGGACGTTGTTCCCGAATAATGCCATGGCTCAGGACGCCGGTAAGTCACTGACCGAATTCGAGGATTTCGTTTATTCCGCTGGTTACTGCGACACTGCCGACCCGATCAGCCAGTGGAAACGAATTTCCGCCGAACAGGAGAAGATCGCCGTCGCGCTAACCCGGCTCAAAACGATCCATGTCAAGAGCGCTGACACCGACCTGCGTCTCAATGTCGCCGGACGCAAATGGATCAACTGCGACGGCACTGAGAATTTCCCCGACGGCGAAATCTTCACCAGCCCCATCGAAAACTCCGCCAACGGTGTCATCACCTATACCTATCCCGCTACCTACGCCGGGCGTGAAGTCGAAAACGTGCAACTCAAATTCAAAGACGGTGTGGTCAGTGATTTCACCGCCGGCAAAGGCATCGACTTCCTGCGCGAGATGTTGAATGTCGATGAGGGCGCCAAGCGTATCGGTGAATTTGCGATCGGCACCAATTACGGCATCCAGACCTTCTCCAAGAATACGCTCTTTGACGAAAAAATCGGCGGCACCTGCCACATGGCGGTCGGCAACGCGATTTACGAAGCCGGCGGAACTAACCAATCGGCCATCCATTGGGACATGGTCTGCGACCTGCGCAAAGGCGGCGAAATTTACGGCGACGACGAACTAATCTACAAAGACGGCAAGTTCGTCCCGGGGTTTGTGAAGTAGTTTCGTAGGTCGAAACCCCTAGTGGTACCGCGCACATCTTTCACGCCCATGAACGGGGTTTCGACATCTTTTTTTGCGGCGATTGAACAGAGATTGTCGAAACCCGGAAAGGTGCGTCGTAATGGCAACCGAAATCCATTAGGGGTTTCGACCTACTGAACTAGAGTGTTCAAGAGAAAGCGAGATGTATGATGACATTCGAGGAACTGGAAAGAGAATTGCCGAGCGGGTTCCATGATGACTTTCTACATGATCTGAAGATCGATCTGGTAAACGGGACCGCGGTGATGCATATGGCTTTGGACTACGGAGACTATAACGATACCGGTCCTTCGAAGGAAGACTACCGGGCGGCAAAGCTGCAGGTTACAGGTCTCTATTTCTGCTCAATCGGTCCCCCTAGCCCTGACACTGGGCTCGCGCTGAACCGTGAGTATGTGCCACGTGGGTATCCTTTGTGTGTCAAAGGAGACAGCGGCGGTCCCGGGACGATGATACCGCTCGAGCCTCTCTTGCACAATCCCCCACCGGGGATTACCGTATATCGATTCTTCGTGGAAGACTGGCGCTCCTGCATTATCATTGCCGCAAGGGACGTCCAGATTACTTGGCTCGACGGGGGAGAGACAACAGAAGAATAAGGTTGCGGAGCGGGAATGTCAGTCGCCAATTGTGCATCCCGTTGCGCAGAAAACTATAGAGAAAGCGAGATGTTCAATGACATTCGAGGAATTGGAAGGTAAGCTGCCACATGGTTTCGATGCTGCAAAACTATATGAGATCAGGATCGACTACGTCAACGGGACTCTAGTTCTGCACATGGGGCTTGACGTGAGCAGACCCGGTAGCCCGAAGCAGGAGGATTACCGAATGGGGAAGGTGCAAGTCTCTGAACTATACTTTTGCGTGATTGACCATCCTGATCCTTACTATCGCTACATGCCACACGGTTCGCCCCTAACCGTTTATGGAAGCACTGCCAAGCCCGATAGATTCCCACAACTTGCGCAATTGTCCGAGACTTTCATGCCCGGAGTCTCGTGCTACCGATTCACGGTGCAGGAGTGGAGTGCGTTCATCCACATAGCCGGGAAAGATGTTCAGATTGTTTGGATCGACGAGGGTGGCCCAGTTTCGTAGGTCGAAACCCCTAGTGGTATCGCGCACATCTCTCACGCCCATGAACGGGGTTTCGACATTGCTCTGTATCAATGGAACGGAATTGTCGAAACCCCGGAGAGGCGTGTCGCAATGGCAACCAAAATCCATTAGGGGTTTCGACCTACCGAACCCCGCCACAATCACCTTGCTTCCAGCCCCTGTCGGCATTATCTTGAATCAGCATTCCTGTCAATAGAGTTATTCTGGAATTGTCATACGGCATACACATCGAAAGTAGAAGGTTATTTATGAAACTCTTAAGCATCACGATCGCAGTCTTCTTAATTGTCTTTGCGTTTGGCTGCAATAAGTCATCGAAAGAGGTCCCAGGCACAACTTCAGGCATATCACAGTCTGCCCCCGCGTCAGCTCAATCGACAACAGGTTCGACCACACCAACCGCCAATCCCGATGGAGCGGCACCGGTTCTGGCCTCCGAATCCGCTTCTGACCAGGCCATGAATCCCCCGCACGGACAGCCGAATCATCGCTGCGATATCGCCGTTGGTGCGCCGCTTAATTCGCCTGCAGGAACGGGAAAGTCGTTACCTAATGCTTCACCACTAAATGCGCCTGCCCAGACTGCACAAGTCACGACAGCGCCGGGTATGAATCCTCCCCACGGACAGCCGAATCATCGCTGTGATATCAAGGTCGGTGAGCCGCTCAGTACGCCTGTGAAGCAGGTTGCAACGCCAACTATTGTCCAGCAGCCAAACACCACGACTCCGACTACAACCGCCGCGACTGCTCCGGGCATGAATCCGCCGCACGGACAGCCAAATCATCGCTGCGATATCGCCGTGGGCGCGCCGCTCGATTCACCTCCGGGGAAGAAATAATTCCCACGGTACCCCACCGCTTGCGGTGGGAATGTTAGCAGGTCGAGTTCCGAGTCCGTCGCATCAACAACGGTACCCCACAGCTTGCTGTGGGAATGAATGTCATGCAAGTCCAGTAGGTCGGGTTCGGAGTCCGTTGTGACGAACGCCTATACGGTTGCATTCGGCAGTGCGCCTATCACATGATTAATGCCGATTTCATCACCGGACGAGAAACCCGACATTATCTTCTGCTCGGATTCCGCCCCAACATCCTCAGCACCCTCTCCGGCGGCCTCACCACATATACGACCACCGTCACCGCCGCTATCGCTATCGCCGGAATCGTCAACACCAGCGGACTGACGTCAGGATAAATCAATCTCTCAATCCAGTGAATGACAAATGATCCGGCGTACACGGCGTTGGGATCGACATGTTGGCGCAGCGCCATCTCCCAGGTCGTCAGCGGACAATACCAGCCGAAAATCTCCAGTGTCGCCACGAACACGATTCCGACCACATGTATCGTTCGCAGCCAGAACCACTCGAATAGTCGTTTCCACCTGAACGCGCAAAGCGTCAGCACGAATCCGCCAATCATGAAAATCACCCACAGGAAGTGAATGACCAGAATCACGTCTGCGAAAATCAAATCCGTCAAGACCTTCTCCGGATGCTAACGTTTCGATTCCTCGATCAGGAAACCCCTGTCCTTGGATATCAAGGCCACGAAATTGACGAACGGCAACAGCAAGAAGAACACGGAATACAGAAATGTAATCATCGTCCCGTGGCCGGTCACGCTGACAAACGAGTATAGTTCGTGCGTCCGCCAGCGGGCTATCAGGCCGATCCCCATTAGTTCCAAAACCAATGAACCGAGAAAGACTATGAGATTTGTTGATATCACAAGTTTGCGCATGACTGCCTCCGCAAGACCGCCGGACGGTCTTTCAATTCTGCCACACACTAACTACGCAAGAGTTATGCCGAAGCAGTCGCAGATCTCGCGTCTCTTGACCACCAACCGGGTTCAAAGTTTCGTCATTGCCAAAGAATCAACTGAACGGCTTTGTGAAAGTAATACTTTAAGTGCCTTGCCGGAGCCAACTGCGATTAACTGCCGACAGACTGCATCCGCTTGCACTGATTGTGCCTTCTCCGGTCAAATGATGGGACTTCCAAAGTCACGGCGACCAGTACCGACCCAACTGCCGGGCCTGGCTAGTCCAAGTAGTTGGCCGGCACGTGGTTCTGAAGCGATTTCCACGGCGCTCAGCCCTACTTTCAGCTTGGATAAATGCGGTTTCCTGCTATATTGACAGTGTCGACAACCGCCGTCATGACAGGACGGTTACTTGCACCGAGACTACTTGCGAACATAAAGGTGAAACGATGAGATTGCTATCGCTGCTCATGCTGCTGGGGCTCTTGAGCATCCACGCGCCGCTGCTATCGGCGGCACAGGATCAAAACCTCCCGATCGGCCTGACCGATGAGGAAAAAACACGCCTGAACGAAATCGGCCTCAATTTCCAACGAACTGCGCCGCCTCCCGGCATCATGCACGCTTGCGCCGAATGGGAGCCGATGAAGGGCGTTCTGATTCGTTGGCCGCTTGGTATTTCTGTTGCCATTGTCAAGGAAATGGCGGAAGACTGTATGGTCTACACGCTGGTCGGCACCCTTTCTGAAAAGAATCAGGCCATCAGTTCCTATACTTCCGGCGGCGTGAATATGGCGAACACGCAGTTCATCATTGCCGCCACGAATTCCATCTGGACCCGAGATTACGGCCCCTGGTATATTTTCGACGGCAGCGGTAACGTGGGTATCGTCGACCCGATCTACAATCGCCCGCGCCCGCAGGATGATGTCATCCCGGCGACCTTGGGATCGCTTTGGGGAGTTCCCGTCTATGCTCTTCCTCTTGCAACTCCCGGTGGCAATCACATGTGCGACGGCCTCGGCACCTCGATGTCCTCCTGGCTGGTCTACGACGAAAACTCGTCTTATAGCCAGCAACAGGTAAGAGACTACATGAAGCAATACATGGGCAACGAATTCACCGTCTGGCCTTATGTCGAAACGTACGGTATTCATCACATCGACTGCTGGGCGAAAATGCTCGATCCGGCAACGATCTTAGTCAAGAACGTTGCGCCGAGCGATCCGTTCTACGCCAACTACAATGCTCGTGCCGATTCCATGTCGCACCTGATGAGCCCATGGGGTAAGCCCTACAAAGTCGTCCGCGTATTCTGCCCGACCGGCACCGCCTATACTAATTCGCTCATTCTGAACAAGAAAGTGCTCGTGCCCACCTTCAGCACCACCTGGGATGATTCGGCACTGGCCGTCTATCGGGACGCCATGCCCGGCTACGAAGTTCTCGGCTTCACCGGCTCGTGGTTGTCCGACGATGCCATTCACTGTCGCGCGATGGGAATCGCCGACGAACACATGATCTACATCCGGCACGTTCCACTTTCAACGACGACTGACACGATAAATGATTATCCGGTCGGCGCCCATATCTATGCGCACTCGCATGGGCAATTCATCTCTGATTCGCTCAGGATCTACTACCAGGTTAACGGCGGGCCGTTCCAGTTTGCGTTGCTGAGCGCCACAGCCGTTCCTGACTCATTCGCGGGCTACATCCCTCGTCAAACTTCAGCGGCAACCATTCGCTATTACCTCAAGGCGGCCGATGATTCGGCCAAAGTGGTCACGCATCCTTACCTCGGTGAGGTCGCCGCGCATGAATTCCGCGTTGACATCAACATGATGCCGCTGATTACGGACACCAACATGATACTGCGCGCCGGTGCTTCGTTCGCCTATTACCCGCATTACACCGACCTCGATGACACCCTGCATCAGATCAGCTATGATTATCATCCGGCCTGGACAACAATCAGCCATGACAGTTTAGTGGGAATCATACCCGGCGCACTGATGACTGACAGTATTCGCGTGAATGTCGCTGACCCGCATGGCAGTTCGAGCAAGACGCTGACCGTGCAGACTTACGTTTGCGGCGACGCTGACGGCAGCGGCGCAGTGGACATCTCTGACGCTGTGAATCTTATCGCCTACATTTTCTCCGGCGGCGTGGCGCCAAGCCCGCTTGCCTCCGGTGATGCCGATTGCAGCGCATCAATAGACATTTCGGACGCCGTTTACCTTATCGCCTACATCTTCTCAGGAGGTCCGGCGCCCTGCTTCTTCTGCAAATGAGCTATGACACCGGAGCAGCCAGACCCGGTTGCTCCGGACTTCCCTTGCTCCAGTGAGTTCGCACCACAGGGCGCCTTCGGGCGCCCTTTGTTTATCACCGCAAGCAACATGTGCGCTGTTCCTTCCCTCTCCCGTTGGGAGAGGGATTGAGGGTGAGGGTGTTTCCAGATGGTGCCGCATCTGACGAAAGAAGAGTCTATTCGCCGCCGGTGCGTTTCAGCGACTGCCATTCTTCGGGAGTGTTTTTGTCGAGCCACTTGAGGAAATCAATTTCCGACTTGAGGAACTTGATCCGATGCTTCATTACCGCCAGCTTGCCGAACGACAAATCACCCTGGCGTTCGGCCTTCGCCCACACTTCCTGAATTCCCTCCAGCTCCTTCTGTAGCGCCTCGCTCCGATGTTCCAGCAGCCGCTTGAATGACACGGCGTCCGAGGCAAACCGCTCTGAAAATCCGAGCAGCAAATCGAAATCGAAATAGACCTGATTGTAGAAAAGCTGCGACACGGCATCATTATTCTGGAGCGTTTGCCTCCCCTTCTCCGTGATGCAATATTCCTTTTTCGCTTGCGCGCGCTCCTTCTGGACCAATTCCACCAACTCGGCGCGGGCCAGTTTCCGCAGCGAATAATACAGATGTGGTCTCGAATACTCTGCCCAAAAATCGGCGCCCATCGCGACTAAACGGCGGTCGATATCCCAGGCGTGCGCTGGATTTTCAGAAAGGAACGCAAGGATTATCAGATCGGTACGCGTGATCGGCATAACTCATTATCACCAACGACCGAATTTCTGTCAACATTTTACTGTTCCAGATGCGCTCCCGCGCCGCAACTATGTAATAAATGCACAGCGTTCTGTCTCAACGCTACGCGCTGCTCTGACGATATTTCCTACGACAGGTAAGGGGGGCAGATACCGTGCGTGTTTTCTTGTCGAAAACTGTTAACAACGTGAAGAGCGAAGATGGCGTTTAAGAACAGAATATTAGTGGTCGACGATGAGCCGGAAGTCTGCGCCGTCGCTGCGGAAATGCTGCGCGACGAGCCCAACTTCGCCGTGGCTGGCGAGTGCAATCCGCAGAAAGCGCTCACGCTCATCAAGTCATCCCACTTCGACCTCGTGCTCACCGACCTCATGATGGGCGATTACTCCGGCATGGAGATATTGGAGGCCGCGCTCGAGTCCGATCCCGACACCGTCGTCGTCTTCATGACCGGCTACCCGACGGTCGAGAACGCCACCGAGGCGCTCAAACACGGCGCCTATGACTTCCTGACCAAACCCTTCAAAATGGATGAACTCCTCGCCACCGTCGAACGCGGACTGCGTAAACTGCAACTGGCGCGCGAGAATATCCGCCTGAAAGAACAACTGGCGCTCTTCCGTATCGCTGAAGCCATGAGTCTGACCATTCATCTCGGCACCGCGCTCAACCAGGTGCTGAAATTGACGATTAAGGAATTCAACGCCGAAGCGGCCTCGATCCTATTCTATGACTTCAACAAGGAGTCTCCGTTCGTGTTGCAGGCGCTGCAGGCGCAAACTCATTCTGCAGTCGAATCGTGACTTTCTCGAGGGCCGAACTAATCACTCGCTCATGTCCGCCAAATCCAAAATCGTCGAAATCGAAAACGTCTATGCCACTGCCGATCAATCCGAAGACATCTTCGGCCAGGCGCAAATCACCAGCTACCTGTCCTGTCCTTTGCTAATTCGCGGACGCGTAATCGGCGTTCTCAACCTGCAGCGCGTCGGCTTACACCACGAGTTCACCACCGGCGAACTGCAGTCGCTGAAAGTCATCGCTTCCAAAGCCGCCTACGCCATCAGCAACTCGAAACTTTACGATGATCTGGAGAAGGCCTATCTCTCCACCATGATGGCGCTGGCGAACGCGGTCGAAGCACGCGACCGTTACACGTCGGGTCACACCGTTCGCGTAACCTATCTTGCCGAGATGATGGCTCGTCAATTCGGCTGGGACGAGGAACGCATGTTCATTCTGTCGATGGGCTGCTCGCTGCACGACATCGGCAAAATCGGCGTGCCCGATTCAATCCTCAACAAACCCGGCTTCCTCAATCCCAACGAGATGGCCATTATGCGCAAGCACACGGAACTGGGCGCCCGCATCATTGAAGGCATCGACTTCCTGCGCCCCTGCACGCCCTATATCACCGCCCATCACGAATGGTGGGACGGCAGCGGCTACCCCGACCATCTCAAGGGCGAAGGAATCCCCATCGAGGGCCGTATCCTTGCCGTTGCTGACTCCTTTGACGCCATCGTTACCGACCGGCCGTACCGCAATAGCCGCACGGTCGAACAAGCGGTGCGAGAATTGATCGATTTTTCGGGAAGGCAATTCGATCCCGCGATCGTCGAAATCTTTTTGGAAGCTTTGCGGAAACACCGCGACAAGATCGAGGTCATTTACGGCGCCTCGACCGCGAGTCACGCAGCTAAAACGGCACCGGCGAAAACGTCAGTATAAACATCCCCATCGCGACCCAGCCGGTCCAGCGATTGTGCCGCTCCAACGGTTGATAGTCATTCAGCGTCGGCGGATGCCCAAACCGAATCACGAAAAATATCATCACCGCCCAGATCCACCAACCCGGCCAGACGAATCCGAACAGCACCAGTCCCGCAAACACCAGCCGCGACACCAGCCAATGCCAGCGCGGCGACAATGCATACACGATATGCCCGCCGTCGAGCTGCCCTACCGGCAGCAGGTTCAGCATCGTCACCACCATCCCCACCCAGGCGGCATACAGCATCGGATTTTCCTGCAGAAATATATCGTATCCGTCGCGTATCGAACCCGGCGCCACGATTGCCTGCGCAATACGCATGATCAGCGGTTCAACCAGTGCCCCGGCATGTAATTCCGGCGGTACCGCGCGCACGACAACGTTGCTTAATCCAATCACCAAAAACACGGCTGCCACGACGAATCCGGCGATCGGGCCATAGGCTCCCACCTCCAGCAGATCACGTCGCGATGGAAACGGCGAATTTGACTTGATAAACGCGCCAAACGTTCCAATCGCCGACGGCGCCGGCAGGAAGTACGGCAGCGATACCCGTATCCCGCGGCGGCGCGCCGCCAGATAATGCCCGAATTCGTGGCACAGTAAAATCAGCAGCAACGGTATCGCGAACTTCTGCCAGCGCAAGATCACACTGAAATCGTGAAAGACCTTGTTGCCTTCGGTCAGCCACGCCGGCAGGATCGATACTGATATGGCCGTCGCGATAAACAGCCAGATATTGAGCCACGGTATGCGCCTCGTTGACGGATAGATGCTCAAATGCGCCACCGTTCCATTTTGGTGCACTTTCATCGCATAGCCCAGCGACTTCAATTCCGCGCCCAGCACGGGCCGCCAGGCGTCACCTTCATCAGACAACGTCCCCCTCAGATTAATCTCGCCACCGCGCGTGTAATAGCCATCCACGGCCAAATAACGGCTCGCCCGCGTTATGATATTCTCTACTGTTTCTGTCGCTGTCTCAGTGCCCATATTATCTTCTTAAACCGATTCCTTTACCCGATAGTTCCAAAACGCCACACCGTTCCATCGATGCCCAATCACAATCAAAATACGTGTCGTGCGAGTCAGCGCAAACGCAAAAGGTGTTTCCTCCCCTCGCCCTCCGGGAGAGGGGTCGGGGGTGAGGGACTTCGCGCTCTATCAGGTCGACGGTGCGGGATTTCGCTTCCGTCAGGCCGACGGTGAGGGACTTCGCTTCCGTCAGGCCGACGGTGAGGGAATGCGCCGTCAGAAATCCCTTCCTGACGGGAACCGGTAAACCCGGTAGGTTAAACATTCTTGTTTGACCGTTTCTCTGTGGCTCCGGTGAAAAGGACAAACAGGAATGTTTATCCTACCGACGTTTCCTCCCCTCGCCCTCCGGGAGAGGGGCCGGGGGTGAGGGACTAAGCTTCCGTCAGGTCGGGGGTGAGGGAGCTCGCGCTCTATCAGGTCGACGGTGAGGGAATGCGCCGTCAGGAATCCCTTCCTGACGGGAACCGGTAAACCCGGTAGGTTAAACATTCTTGTTTGACCGTTTCTCTGTGGCTCCGGTGAAAAGGACAAACAGGAATGTTTATCCTACCGACGTTCCTCCCCTCGCCCTCCGGGAGAGGGGTCGGGGGTGAGGGACTTCGCTTCCGTCAGGTCGACGGTGAGGGAATGCGCGTTCCATCAGGTCGACGGTGAGGGAATGCGCCGTCAGGAATCCCTTCCTGACGGGAACCGGTAAACCCGGTAGGTTAAACATTCTTGTTTGACCGTTTCTCTGTGGCTCCGGTGAAAAGGACAAACAGGAATGTTTATCCTACCGACGTTCCTCCCCTCGCCCTCCGGGAGAGGGGTCGGGGGTGAGGGACTTCGCTTCCGTCAGGTCGACGGTGAGGGACTTCGCGCTCTATCAGGTCGACGGTGAGGGAATGCGCCGTCAGGAATCCCCTCCTGACGGGAACCTGTAAACCCGGTAGGTTAAACATTCTTGTTTGACCGTTTCTTTGTGGCCCGGTGAAAAGGACAAACAGGAATGTTTATCCTACCGACGTTTTCTCCCCTCGCCCTCCGGGAGAGGGGTCGGGGGTGAGGGACTTCGCTTCCGTCAGGTCGGGGGTGAGGGAGCTCCCGTCAGGCCGGCAATGAGGGAAATCACGCACAAAAAAAGAGTGAGGGTCTTTCGACCCTCACTCTCTTCTATCTCAACAACCTTACGGTTCGAGATTAGAACTTGAACGCGCCTCTCGGGGCAGGACCGCCCGTGAAGAAGAACGCGGCCATATAAGTGCAGTCAGCATCGTTCACGAGACCATCATTGTTTACATCACCCAGGTGTTTGAACGGCACGGGGCCGGCACCACCGGAGTGGAGGTATCTCTGCAAGCGAACCAGATCGCGCAGATCAATAACGTCGTTGTTATCGATGTCGCCACGGCCAAAGCCGGCGTACTTGTTGATGAACTTGGACAACGTCTCGGACTCAGCCATCGGCGAAGTCGCGTTGTCAAATCCGTACATCGCGAAGCCGTACGTCTTGGTCGCGCCACCGGCAAGGTTAACCTTACCAAACGCGACTTCGTACGACAAGTCATCGGCAGCACCAGAAGCACTTGCACCCGGGGTGTAAGTCACGGCGCCTTCCGCATGTTCATCGATGTATGCATACAAGCTGTCAAGCAAGCATTCCGGGCACGGAGCTGACGGATAGACTACATCGGCGTTCGCATTGATTTGAACGTTGTAAGCCGGATCAGTCTTCGTACCGTCGGGCCAGTATGAACCCTTCAGCGGCAGACCAATCTGACCACGAATGACAGGACCTTCGTTCAAGTAAACGATGCCCTTATCCATATCGGCGCTACCATTGTTGGCGCCGGATCCAACGTCCCAATCCTCGAAGTTACCGTAATACAGTCCGTCAAGCGGTGTAGCGTTACGGTTGATGATGTCGGCAACCACTAACTTGAAGGCGCCGAAATCAGGACCATAAGCACCGACTTCTCTGTACTTGACCAAAATGCCCATGGACGGGCCGGCCTGATGCGCCCAGAAGCCCAAGCTCTGACCCGAATCAATAACCGCAAACGAGCAAAGATCACCGGTGAGGTTAGCATAGCTAACGCCGCCGTTAATTGTGTATTCGACAGGAAGCGTGGTGTTAAACTGGCAGCCACCGCAATCGGTGCCGGACAGGTAGAAACCAAACAGGTAGCCGAAGTTGGCCGGTACGCTCGATCCAAACGGATTCCAAGCAGCGTTGTCCATGTTGGTCATGAAGAACATCGAACCACCATAGAGAAAAGCGCCGTCGGAAGAACCGTCCAGAGTGAATCCGAACGTTACGGTTGCATCACCGAATCTGCCTGCGTTGTTGTACCATTCACTGCCGGTTGTGCCAAATGCCATACGGCCTGAATCGTAGTCGCAGTACACGTACGGAAGTTCATAATAGATTTCCGCCTGTATTGCCGGCTGCGTCATATCCAGAACTGAGTAGTCAGGATCGTTCGAGAAGATATCTACGTAGTAGTAGTTAACTCCCAGAAGCTGCATACCCGTACGGTCAAATTGGAACGTGAAGTCCTGAGCACTCGCACCCGGAACTGCGCCCGTACCGCTTGCCGGAGTCACCCAGCTCACCCATGACGGAGGAGCAAGACGTGACGAATTGGCATCGGCTGGCTTGACGGACAGCGCGTTCGAAACGAACAATCCGTTTTCATCCTGGGTAAAGGAATTCTCGAACATCTTACCAACGCTTGAACGTTCTTGTCTCGTCACCAGATCCTCGACTCTGTAGTCGACGAGTCTGCTGGCAAGCTGAGTCGCGTTCTTCTGAGCGAACGGACTCACGCTGGTGAGCCGAGCTTTCGGAGGAGCACCGGCTTCCATCGTACCGGTGAAGGTCAGAGGAGCACAACCAATGTTCAACAGAGCACTGGAGTGGGTTCTCTGAATCGGAGCCGCTTCACTGGTATTCGTGGACGCGAATACGACCGCGAGTTCAGGCACGATCATGCGCGGACGCGGACCCATGTCCGAGAACGCGATGAGCTTGCCCGTGGAGGCTGTGTAGTTGGTGTTACGAATCGAAGTCACGATCCACGGCTTGCCGTCGGATCCCTTCGCAATCGCAGAACCTTCTACAAACGCGCCCAGCATCGAGTAGTCGATCAGCATGTTACCGGAGTTGCCATCGACAAAATACAGATGGCCGTCACCAGCAGACTGATCGTAAGTGCCGTAAATAACATACGGATCCTGGGTCGTTGACACATGAAGGAATACATCATTGTCATAGATACCAGCCGTACCCGGATTGATCCACACGGTGCTGTTAGAGAAGTTGACCGCACGGACCGCACGGGTATTGGCGGAACCCGAGCTACCGTTGTTAAGGTTAGCAAACACCGCCAACGGTGTGTAACCACCGATGGTAGCCGGCGGAGCCGACCAGGCCTGACCCATCAGATAATAATCCGGCCATTTTTCAATACCGGTCAACGGGTCAAGGTTCTGGCGGAAGCCCTTATACAAGCTGGTGCTGCTGTAATACGTTCCGGCATACGTGTTCAAGAACAGGTTGTCGCAACGGAAACTCTGCGCCGCAAGCATCTGGTTACCCCAGACGCCAGCCAACGGCGAAGTGTAAACCCAGTTCTGGGTGAATCCGCCAACGCCCGGATTAAGAGCGTAAATGGCGAATGCTTCCGGAGAAGCAAATGAACTGCTAAAGAACAACTGGGTGCCGTCAGTCGTGCCTGAAGTGTTGGTCCCACCAAGCAGCGTGTTGGTCGGGGGATCGGCATGCAGTTGCGTAAAGTACTTGTTGGCGCCGGTATTCTTATCCAACGCATAGACCTGGCCGTTGTTGTCACCAAAGTAAACAGCATCGCCAAGAATTACGCTAGCGCCGTAAGAAATCGTTCCGGGAGTGCCCGGCAGCGGGTTGCTGACCGAAGCTCTTACCCAGATCGTGTCGCCGGTCAAGCGATTGGCCTTGATGATACCACGGCTTGAACCGGTCGGCATATAAATAAAGTCGCCTTCGATAGTCGGCATGGTACGCATGGAGCCGACGATCGCAGTATACTGACTGGAAAGCGGGGCCACTTTCGTGTTCCACACTTCAACGCCGGTCAGCAGGTTAATGCAAACGTATCTGTCGGCAAATGCGACATATACGCGATCGTTCATAATAACTGGGGCGGTGAAGTCGATATTCCGGACGGCGGCTGGAGTATAAATCCACGCTCTCTGGATACCGCACAGATCACCCAGTTTCAGACCGGACTCTGATGTACGAGCAAAGTCGTGCGCAAAGGTCGGCCATTGATCATCAGGATTAGCGGCCACGTCGCAATATCCCGGGGGCTGGCAGCATTTGTAAACTTCGATAAAGAATGCCGCATCGATGCCCCAGTCGTCTTTCATCAGACTGAACGAGGCGCCGTATTTTTCGGAGCCGCGCATCGTGCCGGTCGAACCGTCGTCAGACAGAATCGCCAACACGTCACCCGAGGTGTTGATAATCGGAGAATAACCGACATGGAAGTCACCCTGACGAATGATGTTCAGAGCACTAACGTCCACTTCGGTGAAGGCTGGGAAGAAATCAACAACCGGGTTGACCGGGAAGGAGTTGATAACCGTGGTCGGGAACGTACCATCAGACTTCCACAGATACACCGTGGCGCCCGGATTACCCACTGTGCCCGGTCCATAGAAACCGAGTTTGAGGGTCTTCAGGGTGCACTTGGTGGCAGCGGAGAATCTCATGTTGAAGAAATCATCTCCGTACGCATCAGGCAACGGCCAGAAGTAGGCGGCGCCGCCATGATAGCTCTCGTTGCTGCACACCGGAGGCAGCGACGAACAGCAAACTGAATCCGTAATGATGAAGTTCGGGTCCAGTCCGTATGAAGCATAAAGTACTTGGGTAAGGGTCCAGGTCGCGCCGGGAAGCAGATACGTAGTATCCAATTCCGAGGAGCGTCCGGTTCCAGTTAAACCATCGTCCGAACGAAGTTGATAATCGTCCGTTTGCCAATTGGTGATCTTCACACCAAGGTGATAGTCACTACCTGCAATCCAATTGTTGGCGGAAACGTCAACAACCGTGTTGCCCGGAATAACCATCGACGTATGGGGAATGTGCTGTGTGCCGAGCAGGGTGCCCGGAAGGCCGCCGTTGTCCGCGAAGAACAACAGATCGACACCACCGGTTCCCACCTGGCCGCCGCTTGAGAATCCGAGCGTCACCGTCTTGATGGAGCACTCGTTAGCAGCGCTAAAGCGGACTGCTCTTACGTACTTGCCACCCCAGCGATAATACACAGCGCCATTATAGACGTTGCTTTCGCAACCGCCGCCCGGAGCAGCTCCGCAGCAGGCGTTGGCGACGATTACCCAGTTGATGTCAAGACCAAAAGCTGTCCCATTGTCCACCCAGGGACCGGCAATACCGTTCTTAATGAACGAGCGGCCGGCGCCGGCTGAACCATCGTCGGACATTCCCTGCCAGTTGGAAACCAGGGTATCCGAGCTGTTCATCACCCAGCCGACAAAATAGTCGCTGTTGAATATCAGATTTGACGCGGAGACATCTACAGTCAAAAAGTTCGGATTGAACTGCATTGCCGTCGGGTCAATCAATTGCGAAAAAGCTACACTACCAGGAACTCCACCACCATCCTGCCAGACATACACGGTGATACCGACAGTACCTGTTCCAGTTGGATCAAATAGCATGCTGACGGTTTTCAGAGTGCATGTTCCCGCAGGAGTAAAGCGGACAGCCGCGCCGTAATCGCCACCGGTAATTCTGTACCAGGCCGCACCATTATAAGAATAATCAGTGCAGGGGCCCACGTTCGGAACTCTGGTGTTCGACGGAGCAACTACTTTACTAGCATGGCCTGTGTAGGGACCAAATTCATGAGTTGCATAGCCACTTAACTGGCGTGCTGGTCCCGGAGGCAATTGCTGGTGCAATAGCCGCTTGGCTTCGTTGGGGTTCTTGGTAGCCAAAGCTGGACTAAACAAACCAATGATAATGGTAAGTGCGAGCACAGCTACCAAAAGTTTTTTGAACATGTACTTCCTCCTTAACACTTAGGAAATAACGTTTGTAGTCAACCTCTCCAAGCCATCTCGACTTGGACACGTCAGCATTCCGCTCCCGTCTGCCGCGACAGATCATGTAGTCTGGCGTAGCTCCCGGGAACTACTCAAGCCGGCGCAGATCCGTTCAACTTGTCTAGGGTATTAGGATCACAGGCCAACTACGTTCTTACTGATTCCTAATCTGGAGTCAGGGGTTAACTACCTTATCGTATTCGGCGAACCGAATTGATACTTTAGTTTTCCCCAAATGGGTCGTACACGATAATTGTCTAGGTTTCTTTATCTAAACGTGAACCGCCCTAAGCGATTTCACCTCCTCGATCTGTAGAAGACAACAAGTTAGTAATCAACGACAAGTAAATGAAAAATGAGATTTGGTAGAAAAGGATTAAGAATGACCATCTCTGCTTTGATTTGACGCGGATAAAATCCAACGTTACCAAATGCGAGATCTTGGTTTTTGAGGCTTATGCTTCGTAAAAGTGCTTGTTCTGCAAACATGATGTGATCAAGTCACATCAAAACGTTCAACCAACCGGCTGCAATGTACAGTTTTGCGCCGGAATGTCAAGAACATTTTTGCATCCACCCGGGCGATGGTGGCTCTCCCCTTGCCTAAACGGTGCAGCCCACACAGATAGTCTGTCTTTAGGGCGTCGTCAGGAATCCCTTCCTGACGACCGCAACTGCCTTGACGAACCCCCTTTCCCTGTATATGCCTTCCCCTCTTCCCATCCGGACACCTGATTCCCCTCCCATTTTCGCCATTTCCTCTATATAGCCCCCCAACCAGGGCTGTAAATCCGGAATCTTCCAGCCATCCGCCCCGTTTGCACTATCACCTGACCTACACCAGCCCGGGTTTCTTGCCCCGTCACGCCGGCCTCCGGCATGAGGTAAGGCACGGTTTCTAGCTCATTCTCCAAAGCTATTATCATTAATAATATACGCCTGTTCCGTGTTATCATCTCGCTAGCCAGCCATTCCGGCAATTACGCCAATTTGGGCTCCGACCCTCCCGATCCCCGCCAAACTTGCTATTATCATTAATAATTACACCTCTCTGTCGGCAGATCCTGACCCGACTATCGCCCAAGTCCTGCCCCAATATCGCCTGCCGCCTACTACATTCAGACTATCTTTATTATCGTTAATAATAGTTCGATATAATGTCCTTGACCAAATCTAAAACTTACGTACATTAGCAGCGAATGAAGATATCACTGAAAGACTGGCTAGGGGCGTTTTGGCATAGGGTGAACCATTTTCACGACCCCGAAAGCCAATTTGAACTGATAAACGACGCTTTGGAGGAGGGCGACTACAAGACCGTCCTCGAAGAGACCGAGAAAATCCTCTCGCGCTCCCATTATGTCTCCAAACTGACCGGGCGGGTCCGTGCCCAAAAGCGGTTCTTCAATTCCTCCGAGGAATACAACAACTACCTGCTGCGCCACCCGTCGCAATCCTTTATCAGTTGGGAATTTCCGCTGGCGCCCGAAGCGCATTTCCATCGCGCGCTGGTGTTCCAGAAATCGGGGCGCATGAAGTCCAGCAAGGAAGAAATCGAGAAGTCGCTGATCGAGTTCCCTGATTCCGCCAAGTATCTCGTTGAACTGGGTTTCATTCTCTTCAACATGAAGCAATACGCCGATGCCTCCATCGCTTTCCAGAAGGCGATTGATAACGATCTCACTGACGACAGCTTTTATGCCAGCCGCGCTCAGATCGGCGTGGGGCTGCTGCAGTTGGAGCAGGCCGACTATCGTGGCGCGCGCCGTGCCTTCTCCGAAGCGCACCGCCTGTCGCCCGACAATCGTGAAGTGCTTTCGCATCTGCATCTGCTGTCCGAAATCCAGAATGATCCGCGCCAGCGCGCTGACTATTTCCTTGGTGTCGGCAATTTCGATCTGGCCTTGGATTCGTTTAATGAGGCCCTGTTACAGAATCCGCACGACTTCGATATGCACCTTGGAATTGCTTTTACGTTCAAAGAACTGCAGCAATTCGACGAGGCCGAAAAGCACATCAAAAAAGCATTCCAGTATAACCCCGGCAGCGCACAGGTCAATTTTGCTCTTGGCTGGACCTACCTGATGCAGGAGCGCGCTGAACTTGCCGAGGAAGAAGTGCTCAAGGCCATTCGCAAGAATCCCTTTGATGGTGGCTTCTATGTCGGGCTGGCATACGTCTATCTGGAACGCGCGCGCGCCGGCGAAATAATCGAGCAGGACAAGTTGCTCGCTGCGGCCAAGCGCTCGATTGATCTTGACCCGCAGTATCCCGAGCCGCACATGATCCTGGCCGAATATTTCCTGTTGGAAGATAATCTCACTGAGGCCCGCAAAGAAATCGAAGCGGCCATTCGCGTCTCGCCCACCAATCAATCGGCGCACATCCTTGCCGCCGAGGTCTATCTTGAGCTGGGACGTAAGAAGCGCTCCATGCACCACCTTAACGAAGCGGCCGATTTCGGGCACGACACTGAGGAGATGCGGCTTCTGCGTGACCGGCTGCAGGGCGAAGATCTTTGAGTCGGGCTTCCTCCCGTGCATTTAACCGCCTTATTTTTGTCCTGATTATTCTTGCTCTCCTTGTATTATCAATAATAATAAAGCAGCAGTATCAAAAACCGCGCCCGCTGCCGGAGGGTAAGGCCGGATCAGTCAGGGTAATTGACGGCGACACCTTCGTGGACGCCGATGGCCGCAAGATTCGTCTCCTGGCGCTGGACACCCCCGAAAAAGGCGAACCGTATTACGCCGAGGCCAAGGCCGAGCTCGCCCGCTTCCTGGCTGGCCGCCGGCTCAAATTCGAGCTGGGACCGGAGCCGACCGACCGTTATGGGCGGTCATTGGCCTTTGTTTTTGCCGATGACTCGATTTTCGTCAATGAGCGGCTTTTGGTCGAAGGACTGGCGCGCACCTACTTTTTCGAGGAAAACATGGCCTCCAGCCCTTATGCCGACCGGCTATGCCTGGCGCAGAAGACCGCTCTCCGGAAGCACCAAGGCGTCTGGTCGCTGCCCCAGCCACGCCCGGAGAGCCGTTATTTCGGTAATTCAGAGACTCTGCGCTTCCACCGTCCCGGCTGCAATTCGGTCGCCCTTAGCGACACAAGCTCGCTGGTGCGCAACTCCGACCGCGACTATTTCCTTGAACTTTGTTTTTCCCCCTGCCGAAATTGCAAACCTTGACCGCTAAATACAAACCCTGATTCTGCCGATACAAACTGTGATGAGAAGAATAATTGTCACAGCCCTGGTTCTGGTTTGCGCTTCCCATGCATTCGCAGGCGCCCATCTCGACCTTGATCGTACCGGCTCAGTCTACCTCTCTCCCAAGTTTGCATATGCCATTCCGATGGGTGCAATGGCCGATGAGAACTATAACGATCCTGCTTCGAGTTGGCGCAAGGATGGTTTCTCGCTCACTCTCGAAGCGGGTTGCTATCTCTCCAACACTTCGATTGCCGGATTGGAGTTGTCCTATTCCACCTTCAGTCCCAAGCGACTGTCAATCCTGGCGGCCGCAGGTCAGAAAGACAAATCCCGTATGCGCATTCGCCGTGCGAGCGTGTTCTATCAATATCAGGTCGTGCCGACCGGCAAGTATCGCCCCTTCATCAAGGTCGGCGTCGGCATCTTCGATGCCAACCGCTGGTCGATGCCGCAACCGGGCAACGATCCTGTAACTGTCGGCGATTACACTCTTGGCGGTCAGCCGGCATTTTCGGCAGGTATTGGATTCGTAAGCGACCTGACGCCGACTTTGAGCGCGTCATTCTCCATCGAGGGCATCTATCTCAATTCCTGTCGCTCTTCATGGCAAACCGCCGGTGCCAACACCGGGCCGCTCAACCAGAATCTGCTGTTCGTGCCCGTCTATTTCAGCATTCTCTATCACCTGCAGTAGCGCTCTTTTCAGCGGTCGCTCCCGGTCGCAGCAACCCCAACCACACTGCTCCTGAAACCCCCTCTGCGTCTGCATTTGCGGCGTCCGTAAACTCGCTGATTTCTATTGCGTAGCGCCGTCCGGAGTGTTAAAATGCGATGTTTAGTATTGATTTGTTGGAGGTATCGATGTCCGGTCATTCCAAATGGTCGACGATAAAACGTAAGAAAGGGAAAGCCGATGCCGAGCGCGGCCGGCTGTTCACCAAACTCATCAAGGAAATCACCGTCGCGGCGCGTTCCGGTGGCGGCAATCCCGAAGGCAATCCTCGTCTCAGGTCGGCAATCCTGGCGGCCAAAGCCAGCAGTATGCCCGCCGACAACATCAAGCGTGCGATCCAGAAAGGCACCGGCGAACTTCCCGGCGTTAATTACGAAGAAGTCACCTACGAAGGTTACGGTCCTGGTGGCGTCGCGGTCCTGGTCGAGGTCTTTACCGACAACAAGAACCGCACCGTCTCCGACATCCGCCATATGTTTACCAAACATTCCGGAAATCTCGGCGAAGCGGGCTGTGTCGGCTGGATCTTCGAAAAGAAGGGCGTGATCGAGATCGAAAAATCAAAGATCGGCGAAGATGAATTGCTGGAATTGGCACTTGAAGCCGGCGCCTCCGACGTTTCCGGCGAAGGCGACGTTTACGAAATCACCACTGCTCCCGATGCCTTTGAACCGGTTCGCGTAGCGCTGGAGAAAAAGGGCTTGCCGATGGTCTCTGCGGAAGTATCCAAGGTACCGCAGAACTTCGTCAAACTCGACGCCAAGCACGCCGAACAGATGATCAAGCTTTACGAATCACTGGACGAACACGACGACGTCCAGAAAGTCTACGCCAACTTCGATATCGACGACGAGCTCCTCGAGAAGCTGAGCGGCTAATGAAGATCCTCGGGATCGACCCCGGGTTAGCCGTCACCGGCTATGGTATTCTCGATGTCGACGGAGACAAAGTGAAACTAATTGATGCGGGCACCCACACCACCAACGGCAGTATTCTGTCTGATCGGCTCAAGAGTATTTTCGTGCGGGTAAAACAACTGCTCGACACATCGTCCCCGTCCGAGGTTGCAGTCGAAGAAGGTTTCTACGGCAAGAACGTCAAGGTGGCATTAAGTTTGGGACAGGCGCGCGGCGCTGTAATGCTGGCCTGCGGACTGAACGGCCTGCCGATCTATGAGTATTCTCCGCGTGAAGTCAAGCAGGCGGTCGTGGGTCGGGGTTCGGCATCGAAAGAACAAGTCAATTACATGATCAAGCAACTGCTGAATCTTCGAGAAGGCCCCTCGCCGTTCGACGTCTCCGATGCGCTGGCGGTTGCCTACTGCCACTATCTCAAGAAAGCGAGGCGATTTTGATTTCGTCTCTGCGCGGTAGAATCGCGCGCAAAGCATCCGACAAAGTCGAAGTGATCGTGATGGGCGTCGGCTACAAGGTGTTGATTCCCCTCTCAACTTATCAGTCGCTTCCGGATGCCAACGAAGAAGTGCATCTCTTCACCTCCTTGCAGGTCAAGGAGAACGGCATGGATCTCGTCGGTTTCGCCACCGAGGCCGAGCGTGAAGTCTTCGAGCTTCTCCTGTCCGTTTCGGGTGTCGGTGTGAAACTGGCGCTCACGATTCTGTCCGGCATTAAACTTGACGATCTGGTGAACTCGATCATGGCGGAAGACAAGAAACTGCTGTCGTCAGTGTCGGGCATCGGCCCCAAGACTGCCGGCAGAGTAATTCTCGAACTCAAGGAAAAGGTCGCAAAAGTGATGGCCTCAACAGGCATCGCCACCCAAATTAAGATTTCGCAGGTTGAGGAAGCCATCATGGCTCTCGAAGCGCTGGGATACAGTCGCTACGAAGCCAAGAAAGCAGTCGATGCTGTGTTGAAAGAGATCGGTACTCAGCAGCCGTCGGAAGTCATTATTCGCGAAGCACTGAAAGCCACGGTATAAGAATTCACGAGCAGCAATGTCAGATACAGAAAGATTAACAACACCACAGGTCATTAATGGCGAGGCCGAATTCGACGCCACCCTGCGGCCGACCAAGTTCGATGAATTCATCGGCCAGGGCAAGGTTGTCGAGAACCTCAAGGTATTTATCGAAGCCGCCCGTCAGCGCGGCGAGGCGCTCGACCATTGCCTGTTCTACGGGCCTCCGGGATTGGGCAAGACCACTCTGGCATTCATCATTGCCAACGAACTGGGCGTATCCATCAAAGCTACCTCCGGCCCTATTATGGAAAAAGCCATCGACCTCGCAGGAATTCTGACCAATCTCAACGAACGCGACGTCTTGTTCATCGATGAAATTCATCGCATCAACCGCGTCGTGGAAGAATATCTGTATCCGGCTCTCGAAGATTTCACGCTTGACATCATGATTGACAAGGGCCCCGCTGCACGCTCGGTAAAACTGCCGCTTAAGCCGTTCACCTTGATCGGCGCCACCACCCGCGCCGGATTGTTGACGTCGCCGATGCGCGCGCGTTTCGGGGTAGTGGGACGCCTCGACTATTACGTCGTCGAAGATATCGAACGAATTATCAGACGCTCGGCGCGTATTCTCAAAGTCGAAGTCGACGAGTCCGGCTGCCGACAGATTGCCCGTCGTTCGCGCGGCACACCACGTATTGCTAATCGGTTGCTGCGGCGCATCCGCGACTTCGCGCAGGTCAAGGGCGACGGACGAATCAACGAGCAGCTTGCGAGCGATAGTCTCGACCGTCTCGACGTCGATGAATTGGGGTTGGATGACATGGACAAGCGAATTATCAGCGTGCTAATCGGCAAATTCCACGGCGGACCCGTCGGACTGAATACTCTGGCTGCGGCTGTCGGTGAAGAAGCCGAGACTATCGAAGAGATTTATGAGCCGTACTTGATACAGGAGGGCTTGTTGGATCGCACCCCGAGGGGCCGCGTTGCCACGCCGGGGGCCTATAAGCATCTGGATCTCAGCCAGGAGCCACAACAGGGAAAACTATTGTAGCATTAGAAAGGTACCAGCCCAAAAGAGGGCAAAAGCTCGGGCGAAAAACTAACAACTATGGAAAAGATTACCTATCAATTACCCGAAGAGTTGATAGCGCAGTTTCCGTTGGACAAGCGTGACCGCTGCAAGCTCCTCCACATGGAGAAAGCGACCGGCGAACTCAAGGAATACTTGTTCAGCGACATCACAAAGCTGCTCGCTAAAGACGACCTTCTGGTGATGAACGACACGATGGTGCAACGATCGCGCCTCTACGGAGTCGGCGGACAGGCCGGCAGGCGCTGTGAGATATTCCTCGTGGAAAAATTGTCCCCTGACGAGTGGATTTGCCTGGTTCGTCCCGGCAAGAAAGCCAAAGCCGGCGACCGTTTCTATTTCTCGGCGCGCGAAAATGCAACGATCGTTTCGGTGTTGCCGGATGGATCGCGTCGCATCAAATTCACCGGATCGACTGCAGACGCTCTGATGGAAAAGTACGGCCACATGCCGTTGCCGCCCTACATCAAACGTGAGGATTCCTCCGTCGACCGCAAGATGTATCAGACCGTATACGCCAAGGAAGGTTTTTCCATTGCGGCGCCGACTGCGGGGCTGCATTTTACTGAAGAGTTGCTGGAACAGATCGACGACATGGGCGTTGAAATCTGCCAGCTTCGGCTCGATATCGGTCGTGGCACGTTCAAGCCGATTGAGGCCAAACACTACGACAAACACAAAATGGATTCTGAGGAATATTGGATTTCCAAGGACACTGCCAAGTTGGTTAATAAGGCGATCAAGAAGAATCGGCGCATTATCGCGGTCGGCACCAGTTCGGCGCGCGCACTTGAGGGCTGTTTCCAAAAGCATCAGGAAATCGTTGCCGGACACGATGAAACCGACCTGTTTATCTACCCCGACTTCGAATTCAAAGTCGTCAAGTCGATAATCACCAACTTCCACCTGCCGGAGTCATCGCTTCTGGCTCTGATTGCTGCCTTCGCCGGTATCGACCATACCCTGAACGCCTATAATTTCGCCGTAGCGAACAAGTATCGTTTCTATTCCTATGGCGACGCCATGATAATTACATGAGAAACTACTGCATAATCACCGCCGCCGGATCGGGCACTCGTCTGCCCGGCGCCGTTCCCAAACAATTCCGGCCGATCGGCCAGAAACCGCTGATCGTCTGGACCATCGAACAATTCGAACGCACGGGCTGCATCGATGCCATCCACCTCGTGGTTGGCAGCGAATATCTAGTCTACGCCAAGGAAGCCATCGTTGACCGCTACAATCTGGGCAAAATCGCCAAAATCGTCGCCGGCGGCACTACGCGTTTCGACTCCATTCTCTGCGGCTTGCGCTCGATTCCTGAATCAGCGAATCTGGTGTTCATTCATGACGCGGTGCGGCCGTTTGTCACTCCACAAGAGATCGAGCGGGTCGGCAAGGAAGCCGAGTTGCATGATGCTGCCATTCTGGCGGTCAAGCAGAACGAAACGCTCAAGCGGGTCGAGGACAAATTCGTCATTGCCACTCTGGATCGTGACAAGATTTATGTCGCGCAAACACCGCAGGCGTTCAAGTACGAAGCCATCATTTCCGCCTACATTCAGGCGCTCGATCAGAAACGCACCTTTACCGATGATGCCGCCGTCTGCGAAGCGTACGGCATCAGCGTTCGCATTGTCGAGGGCAGCACGGCCAATATCAAAATCACCACGCCGGAAGACCTCGAACTGGCCAAGAAAATACTACACGATTAACACGCGAGACTATGGCAGATACGATTTTCCGAATTGGCTCCGGCTTCGACGCTCATCGCTTCGCCGATGGTCGCAAGCTGGTACTCGGGGGCGTTCTTATTGATCATCCACGCGGACTGGCGGGACACTCGGACGCCGATGTTGTCCTGCACGCGCTCTGTGATGCACTCCTCGGTGCGGCTTCACTCGGTGACATCGGCCAACATTTTCCCCCGAGCGATCCCGAATTCCAGGACATCTCGTCACTGATAATCCTTGAACGCGTG
The DNA here is from genome assembly GCA_963726455.1 of uncultured bacterium. Classification (GTDB taxonomy): domain Bacteria; phylum Zixibacteria; class MSB-5A5; order CAIYYT01; family CAIYYT01; genus CAIYYT01. The sequence goes on along the minus strand of CAVSCK010000004.1, from coordinate 13,244 downwards.
GCCGCGATCGTGCGACAGGACAAATGGAAATTCGTCAACGCCGACATCACGATAATTTGCGAAGAGCCAAAGATCGCTCCTCACTCCGAACGCATGCGCCAGAACATCTCTGCCATGTTCGATGCTCCCCTCGACTCAGTCTCGGTCAAAGCGACCACCACTGAGAAGATGGGATTTACCGGCCGCGAGGAAGGCATCGCCGCCATGGCCGTGGTACTGCTAAGCAGATAATGGATCTATTCTTCGCGAAAGCCGATCTCATCTTCGACTTCATCGCTCAGCACGGCACCCTCACGATATACTTGATCGTTCTGGTTGCCATGATCGTAGAAAACATCATTCCCCCATTTCCCGGTGACACGGTGATATTTGTTTGCGGCGTTTACGCCGCCGGCGGACACGCCTCCCTGGTGGCTATTTACTTCTTGTCCGTCATCGGTACTCTGATGTCCGTCATGCTTTTGTACTACCTCGGCCGCAGCAAGGGCCGTGCGGCTTTCCAGAACCCACATGCGCGCTGGCTCGGCATCGACAAGCTCAATAAGGTCGAACGCTGGTTCGGTCGCTGGGGCAACGAAATATTGCTGTTCTCGCGCTGGCTCTCCGGCATCCGCGCGCTACTGGCGTTATTTGCCGGTGTCGGCAATGTTCCGGTGACCCGCATGTTCATCTATTCGCTCATTTCAACACTGACCTGGAACTTTGCCGTGCTCTTCCTGGCAGTGCGGCTGCGGCACGATTGGCACAAAATCGACCATATCCTGGCGGTTTATGGCTGGTTCATTCTAATCGGAACCGGAATTGTCATCTTGACTGTCATACTACGAAGACGTTATCTTCGGAACAGGAGTAAAGCTTCTTGAAGATTCTGGTACTTGCGGGAGGAACATCCCGCGAACGTGATGTTTCTCTGAACAGCGGCAGAGCAGTTGCCAAGGCTTTGGAAACAATCGGTCATACCGTGCACATGATCGACTCCTGCGACGGCCGTGATCTGATCGCGAACGCTTCGTCGAAATCAATCTCCGATCAACATAGTTCAAATTCGCTGTTGGCGCGTCCAACAGGCGAAACACTCCCCATCGCCTTTGTGCCTTCCGACTATCGCGAATTACGACTGCATCTTCATCGCCCTGCACGGCGGTATCGGCGAAAACGGCACTTTGCAGGCGCTTCTCGATCTCGCCGGCATTCCCTACACCGGCTCCGGTGTTCTCGCCTCGGCTCTGGCGATGGACAAGTATCGCGCCAAGCTCCTCTTCGAGTCGGTCGGTATTCCAATTCCGCGCACGATCTACTTCGGTGACGAGCAAGTCGGCTCTGGAATATTTCAGCGAAACACCGGAGGATATGGAGTACCCCATCATCGTCAAACCGAACGCCGAGGGTTCCACTGTCGGCCTTACGCTTGCCAAAGATCATGCGCAACTAATCGAAGGCATCAAAGCGGCGGCAGCGTGTGACGTGAATATTCTGGTTGAAGAATACATCCCCGGACGCGAATTGACCGTTGCGATTCTCGGCAATCAGGCGCTTCCTGTGATCGAGATCGTGCCCAAGTCGGGACTGTACGACTACACCGCCAAATACACAGTCGGCGCCTCCGAATATCTCTGCCCGGCGAAACTGGACCGGCAACTTGAGACCGACATTAAAGAATTTGCCCAGCTTGCCTTCGATGTACTTGGTTGCTCGGGATACGCACGGGTGGATTTTCGCCTGAATCCGCAAAACGAACTCTTCTGCCTTGAGGTCAACACGTTGCCGGGCATGACCGCCACTTCCCTGGTGCCGAAAGCCGCGCGCGCCGCCGGAATTGAATTCGAGCAATTGCTGGATCAGATCATTAAGCTATCGTTAAAGGACAAGATTCCGCAGAATCAGCCGACAAACTAACTAAGTATGCATTCGCTCAATTTTCACACGATAAAATGGATCAACGGCGAACTGGAGATCCTCGACCAGACGTTATTGCCTTCACAGGAACGTTACATCCCGCTCAAAACTTACCATGAAGTCGTCTCAGCGATCAAGACCCTTCAGCTTCGCGGAGCGCCGCTCATCGGTGTCGCCGCCGCCTATGCCGTCGTGATGGCTGATGCCATTTGCCGCAATCGCATCGAATTCGCCGTCGCGGTGAATGAAATCAAGTCCGCGCGTCCGACCGCAGTAAATCTGAGCTGGGCGGTTGAACGAATGCTCATCACCTATCACGCTTACGCCGACGCGCCAGACCGTAACAATCGCCTGCTGGAACTGGCCAAGGCCATCCATCAGGACGACGCCGATATGTGCGAGCGCATTGGAACTCTCGGTCGTGAGCTGATGCCTGACACCGGGACCATTCTCACGCACTGTAACGCCGGAGCCTTGGCAACCGCGGGCTGCGGCACTGCTCTCGGAGTTGTCTATCATGCCGTGCGCGCCGGCAAACGGCTGTGCGTTATCGCCGACGAGACACGGCCGGTGTTGCAGGGATCGCGTCTTACCGCGTGGGAATTGACGCGTGAAGGTATTGACGTCACTCTCGTAACCGACAGCATGGCGGGTTATCTGATGTCACGTGGCACGATCGACTGCGTGATAGTCGGCGCCGACCGCATCGCCATCAACTATGATGTTGCCAATAAAATCGGCACTTATACTCTCGCCGTTCTGGCGAAAGAACACGGCATTCCCTTCTACGTTGCCGCGCCAACTTCAACCTTCGATCACCGCATCGCGTCCGGAATCGACATCGAAATCGAGCAGCGTGCCGCGCACGAGGTCACTTCTTTTGGCGGCTGTAACGTTGCGCCCGATCAGGTCCGCGTCTTTAACCCCGCCTTTGACATCACACCCGTCAATTTGATTACCGCCATCATCACCGACCGCGACATCATCCACTGCAAACGCTGGTATGAACGCACGCATTAGACGGCTATCAATTCCGCCCCAGGGTCGCGCCTAAAGTCGCTCCTACATCAGTTTAGATCAAGCAGGGAAATGTCATTGTAGGAGCGACTTTAGGCGCGACCTGGCACGCAGAATCCATTTACGATCTCGCTCCCGATTTCGTATCAAAAAACTCCCTGATCGTCTTCGCCAGCTTCTTATTCCGCAACACTTCCTGCAGTTTCTCCAACGGCGCTTCCCGAATCGCGTCGGTCGATGCAAATGCCGTCAGCAACTGCTCCTTACGTTTGCCGCCGATTCCGGGTATATCGTCCAATATCGAGCGCTCGATCTTGCCGTCGCGCAATTTCTTATGATAGGTCACGGCGAATCGATGCGCCTCATCACGCACGCGTTGCAGCAACTTCAACGACGGCGAGGTTCGCGGCAGCGACAGCATCTTCCTGTCGGTCGGTAACACGATTTCTTCGAGTCGTTTCGCCAGACCGCAGATTTGCAGTTCGTCAATTCCCACCTCTTTCAACGCCGCCAATGCTGCATTGAGCTGCCCGCGGCCGCCATCGATCAGGCACAAATCCGGCATGGCCTCTTCATCCACCAGCACTCGCGTAAAGTAACGCGACACCACTTCCCGCATCATCGCGAAATCGTCCTGCCCGACCACTGTCTTGATCTTAAAATGACGATAGTTTTTCTTGAACGGTTTACCGTCGCGGAAGAATACCATCGATCCGACCGCATCACTGGTGCCCAGATTGGAAATATCAAACGCACAGATATCCCTTGGCGGTCTGACCAGATACAAATCCTTCTGCAGCGCTGCCACGTTCGCCGGAAGTTTATCCTCCCGTTCACGACGTTGTTTCAGCAATTCGTTCAGAAGCAGCCGCGCATTCGTCTCCGCCATCTCCACCAGGCGCGCTTTCTCTCCCTTTTGCGGAAACAATAGTTCGACTCTGCCTCCGCGTTTCTGCGCCAGCCATTTGCGAATCACCTGTTCATCGTCCACTCCAAACGAGCAGTAAACCTCTTCCGGAATGAACGTCGAATTCAGGTAGTACTGCTCGAAAAATGCCCCGGCAATCTCCGATTCGCCCTCGGCTTTGTCCGCCCGGAGATGATAATTCTGCCTGCCGATGAGCAGTCCATCGCGCAACTGCAACACAACGGCCGCCACATCGCCGGCGCTGCGCGCAAACGCAATGATATCACGGTCGACCACATGATCTTCCGTCACCTTCTGCTTTTGCATCACCGATTCGATCGCCCGAATCTGATCGCGGATAGTCGCCGCCTCTTCGTAGTTCTGCAACGTCGCGTGCTCGGCCATTTCCTTCTGTAGTTGCTCGACTAAACTGGCGGACTTCCCCTGCAGAAGTTTGATTACCTTCTGCACCTCGCGGTCATATTCTTCCCTTGAGATCAATCCTTCGCAAGGTCCGGGACACCGTTTGATATGATACTGCAGGCACACGCGGTACTTGCCTCCGCGTGGATGCGGTATCCGCAAACTGCAACTCCGCAGGTGAAACAGCCGCGTAATCAGACGGTGAGTCTCGCGCATCGGGCCGACATTCGCATATGGTCCGAAATACAGGCCCTTGTCACGTTTCATGCTGCGTGTGACGATCAGGCGTGGAAAATCGTCGTCCTGGGTCAGCTTGAAGTACGGGTACTGCTTGTCGTCCTTGAGACTGATATTATATCGCGGTTTGTGCAGTTTGACCAGGTTTGCCTCAAGAATCAGGGCCTCCACTTCCGTATCGGTCACCAACAACTCGAAATCCGCGATCTTCTCGCGCATCGCTGCGACCTTCGGATTCGGCTCCGGCGCGCTTCCGAAATAAGTGCGCACGCGGTTCTTGAGAATCTTCGCTTTGCCGATGTAGATTATTTTCCCGCCGGCATCCTTCATCAAATAGACACCCGGCTTGTCCGGCAGATCTTTGAGTTTATCCTTGAGGTCAATCACCATAATCATTATCGGCCGACAACGCGGCTCCATTCCGTTTTACACTGAAAAGAGTTGGCCGCCTTACTTGATACGCCGGGCGCCGGCGTACTGGGGAGCGAAGGCATCAGAGGTTAGATCGTCGAAGGCCACGCCGCGCGTCTCCGAGGCGTGCACGAATTTCCCGTCACCGATGTATATCCCGACGTGCGACACCTTGCGGCCGTCCGACCGGAAGAACACAAGATCGCCATACGATAACTCCGCCGGCTCCACGCGGTCTTCGAGTCGATACAATGACTGCACCGTCAGCGGCAGCCGCGTGCCGTCGTAGTCGCGATAGACAACATACACAAATCCCGAGCAATCCAGTCCCAGCACTCCCGAACCACCCCGCTGGTAGGGAGTCGACATATATTTCGCGATAACCTGGTTCATTTTGTACGAATCAACGCGGCTGAGATTGTTCGCCGGCTTCTCTTTATGCTCGCTTGGCTCGGTTGTCTCCGTAGTCGGTCGTTGTCTTTCGACCGGGGTGTTGGCGGCAGGGTTGGTAAATCGTGGTTTCGGTGTGCAGCCGAGCATCAACAGCGCAATCGCGACAATCGCGGCACCGGTGCGATTCATCACTTATCCTTTTCCACCAGCACTGGGTACTGCATGGAAAATCGTGCTGCATAATAAATTCGCGTCGCGACAATCACGACAAACACTACTGCGAGGTAGATCGGAAAGTAGATAGCTGCAAACAGCGACAGCGCCAGGATGGCCACCTTCGACGCCAGCGTGGCCAACGATATCGACTTGCGCGTCTTTGCTATCCAAAAAAACGGCAACGTAATCGCCGCCGATATCGTCATCGCATAGTCTGCCGTCATCGCCGACAGCACAACGGCCACCACCGTCATTGTCAGCGAAATTCGCAGTGTCTTTTCCAATCCCCATTCCAGGGCATAAGTCTTCTTGCCCGTCGCTTTGTCACCCTCCAAATCGGGCAGCGTCGTGTTCAGATACACGGCGCCGACCGCGAAACAATAGGACAGCGAGCGCAAGATGCCTTCAATATTGAATTGAGTGAATTCACCCGGCGCCTTCATCGTCATCACCCAACCGAACAAAAACGCCAGCATTCCATGTCCCAGCACATTGTTGCGAAACGCCTTATACGAGTGTTCCTTCAACTTCAATCCGGGATACGAGTATTGGAAACCCAGCGCAGCGCCTGCGATGAACAGGAATCCCATTTGCCAGTTCAACAGGAATGCCCCGACAATCGCCACCGTCGTGGTCAGGATGTACAGCACCCATGCTTCGGACGGCGACACATGTCCCTCCGGCAACAGGAACAGTTTCTTGTTCTGGCGATCCGATTCGATATCATAAATCTGATTGAGAATAAACACACCCCCCGCCAGCAGCGTCGCCACCAATAACGTCAGCAGCATCTGCTTGTCATCAACCGAGAAATCGGCGAACGGATAGCGATCCAATGTAAACGGATCGGTTCCGCGCGTCCGCCATTCTGCCGCGCGTGCGCCCAATAGCGTAATCGTCCAGACCGGAATTATCAGCATCGGTCGCAACAGGAATATGTAATCGAAAATCTTCATCATTTCTTCCGCAAACGCTGTTTAGCCGGCGCAAATATGCGGCAGCGGCTGATTCGCTTCAAGATAAAACATTCTCTGCGGCTTATAGTTATCTTCAGGGTTAGTAATCACTCACCGCAACAAAGTGCGCTCACAGTTGCCTACAACTTCTTCTTCCACACCGTTCCCTGCGCCGTGTCTTCCAGCACAATTCCCATCGCCAATAGTTGATCCCGAATCTCGTCGGCGCGTTTGAAATTGCGGCTCTTGCGCGAATCGTTGCGTTCCTTAATCAGCGCCTCCACTTCCGCATCCAGCGACGCCGCCTCGCGCTTCAGAATCGCCAGCACCGCATCAAATCCATCCATCGCCGCGGTCACTTTGTCCGCATCGTCCTTCGAGATTCCGCCTTCCAGAATCAGCCGATTGATGTCACGAACGAAATCGAAAATCGCCGCCAGCGCCGGAGATATATTCAGATCGTCATCCAGTCCCTCGACAAACTGCGCCTTGGCCCGTTCCACGAACTCGTCAACTCTCCCCGATGGCACACCACCCTTAACAGAAGGCGCCAGGTTGTCGTAGAAATCCCTCAGTCGCTGGATCGCGCTCTTCGCGCCTTCCAATCCGTCGAAAGTAAAATTCAGCGACGCCCGGTAATGCGTCGACAGCAGCAAGTACCGTATCGCCACTGCCGGATAGCCCTTGGCCAGCATGTCGCGCACGGTGAAAAAGTTCCCGAATGACTTTGCCATCTTTCGGCCTTCAACAATCAGGTGCGCGGCATGCAGCCAGTAATTCACGAACTTCTCGTCGTTGGCCGCCTCCGACTGCGCCAGCTCGTTCTCGTGGTGCGGAAACATATTGTCCACGCCGCCGGTATGCATGTCAAAATGATTGCCAAGATATTTGGTCGACATGGCCGAGCACTCGATATGCCAGCCCGGCCGGCCTTTTCCAATTTCCGTCTCCCAGAACACATCGCCGTCCGATTCATCCCAACCCTTCCACAGCGCGAAATCCGACACTTGCTCTTTCTCATATTCATCGCTAGCAACTCGCTGCGACGCGCCCGCCTGCAACGAATCCAAATCCATGTGCGCCAGCTTCCCATAGTTGGGAAACTTCGTAATCGAGAAATAAATGTCATTCCCTGACCGGTAGGCGATACCTTTATCCAACAGCTTCTTGATCATCGCCACCATTTCCGGAATATGCGCCGTCGCCTCCGGATAGAATTCCGCCCGCTCCATATGCAGGACATCCAGATCCTCGAAGAACGCCTTCTTGTATCGAGCGGTATACTCAGTCAGAGGTGTTCCTTCGGCCTTGGAGTCGCGAATAGTTTTGTCGTCGACGTCCGTCAGATTCATCACGTGCACGACTTTGTAGCCGCGATATTTCAGGTAACGGCGCAGCAGATCCTCAAACATGAAGGTGCGGAAATTGCCGATGTGGGCGAAACCATAAACCGTCGGTCCGCACGTATACATGCGTACCTCGCCCGGATGAATCTCCTTGAACTCTTCCAGTCTCCGCGACATTGTATTGAAGAATCTCAGCGCCATACCTGTCTCCTCAGATTTCCGTCAGCAACTCAGCTTTGTGTGAACGATTTCACCGTCTTGGCATCCAGCTTCTTGACCAGCTCCGTCACCAGCTTCACACTGGCATCGTAATCGCCACGGTTGATGATTCCATTGTGCCCGTGGATGTATCGCACCGGCGCGCCGACCACGATTGTAGGAACTCCAACGCGCGACATGTGAATGCGGCTGCCGTCGGTGGTGCCGCGCGCCATGCTCGAATAGTGGTACTTGATCTTCGCCTTCTCAGCGGTGTCGACGACAAACTGCCGCAACTTGACGTTCGGTATCATCCCGCCGTCAAACACCAGTATCTCGGCGCCGCTGCCGCATTTTTCCGCAGGTTCGCCGGCGATTCCCGGCGTATCTCTGGCAATACCGGTATCCATCACGATACACACATCCGGATTGATCATCCAGGCCGCCGTTCCCGCACCGCGACAACCAACTTCTTCCTGCACCGATCCGACCGAATACAACGTGTTCGGATGCTTAACCTTCTCCAACCGCCACATTACCTCGATCGCGGCCGCGCAACCGTAACGGTTGTCGATTGCCTTGCCGATATACATATCCTTGGTGGCCATCACCGTGAACTTCGAGTCCGGCACGATCACGTCGCCCACCTCAATCCCCAGTTTCTTCTTGATATCAAACTTCCCCTTCACACCGACGTCGATGTACATGTCCGTCACTTCCATGACCTTTTTCCGCGCCTCCGCTTCCAGAATATGCGGCGGTGTCGAACCGATCACGCCCAGTATCGGCCCCTTCTTGGTCATGATCATCACCCGCTGCCCCAGCGCCACATGTCCCCACCAGCCACCGAGCGGCAGGAACTTGATAAAGCCGTTGCCGGTGATTTCCGAAACCATGAAACCGATTTCGTCCAGATGGCCGATCACCATGATTTTCGGATCGGCTGACGTCCCCTTCCGTTCGGCGATAATCGATCCCATCTTGTCGTAATACACCTTGGCCAGCTTATCGACATGCTTCTTGAAAATTTTCGCGATCTGATCTTCATGCCCCGGGGGACCGTACGCATCGGTCATTTCCGCCAACAACAACTCGGTTCTATCCATTTACTACCTCCAAATTCGGATCAATAACATCGACTTGCCCTCCGATTTAGTCCGGAGACTTTCACTAGAATAATAGGCGGGGATAATGCGAGCAAGCGATTCTTGGAAACTCCCCACCCAACTCTGTGCGTTCCGACACATAGGTAACAGAATAGACCGATCACATAGGTAACACTTTAAGTTATCGGTGTCAATGTTCCTCTCTTGTTGCGGCCGACGGCCGCAACAACTTAGCTTTTTTCTCATCGTAAGTGGTCAACAGCACCGGCCCGTAATAGATTTGAAACAGGTGGTCACTGATCTGTTCCAAGGCGACGGGTTCACCGATGAGTGCCTCGCTGATAAACAATTCACTTCCTTGCCAACGGATACTCCCCCTGGGGCGAACTCGCCGCACCTGCAGGTGCTCGGGATAGGTCATCTCCGGCAGCCGTGCTGGATAAGGTCGCAGCGAGGGCCGATACAAGGTGGCGGGCGTTTGTCCCGCCAAAGCTTCATGGGGACGATCCCAGTTATACTGTTCGCGAAAACAATCAAACGCGACCTGCTGCTCGACCAGCGAGCCTTTGGGAGGCGTGACCGTCTCTTCCTTCAAGGTGCGATGGAAGCGTTCGTGGCGGCCATTTTGTTCGGGGTGTCCTGGCGCGATTCGTTCGGGAACAATACCGAGTCTGATCCACCACACCGCCAACCGCGATAGGCCGGCAACTGCCGTGGTGGCAAAGGGAGCACCGTTATCAGTGCGGATCGCCCAGGGCAGGCCATACTCGCGAAACAGATGTTCGAAAAGCGGTCGCACATAAGTATGGGTAACACGCGGTAAGGACTGACAGCGCAGCAAGTAGCGGCTGTAGGCATCGGTAACCGTGAGCGGTTCACAGCGACTGCCGTCGGCGGTGTGAAACCAACCCTTCAGATCCGCACACCACACCGCATTAGGTCGGTCACAAGCTTGGAAAGGCTCCGTGTACGGCGGGCTGTGCCGCGAACGACGGCGCGGTACTATCAGTCCCTGACGCACCAGTATCCGACCAATCGTACTCGCCACCGGCCACTCGGTCCGCGGTTCTTCCCGCTCCAGCCAGGCCAGAAGCTTGCGCGGTCCCCAGTGCGGATGCTGCCGTCGCGCTCCCACAATCGCACCAAATACCTCGTCGCTAACGACGTTGGCCTGCTGGTGCGGCGCTCGCGAACGGTTAAATAACCCCTGCAAACCCTCGTCCGCATAACGGCTGATCGTCTTGTATCCGGTCTTCCGACTAATCCCAAACGTTCGACACAATGCCGTCACCGATCGATCTCCCCGCAAATACTCCGCGACAAATTTCAGTCGCTCATCCATCACACAAGTCTCCTTCCAGCACACTGCGTCACCTCCTTATTCGCGACGCAGTATAACTGTTACCTATGTGATGAGTCTAATCTGTCACCCATCTGATGAGTCTGTACCTTCGTCAACTTGTACCCCACCCAAAGGCTTCCGTCGGGTGGGTTCTTTCGTTGCTGTCTGAAACCCGTGTCCCTAGTATACCCATCGAATGAAGCTCAAGCACTATGATCATGACGGTCTCGCCAGTTTCGTCAACTTGTACCCCACCCAAAGGCTTCCGACGGGTGGGATTCGATCGTCACAACAATCTCGTCCGGCGGGGACTGGTGCGGCTGGCGGCTGACGGGCAATGGTCGAGAATTGGCTATTACACGTCTGGCAAGAACGCTCTTCTCGAAATAGACGCTGCGGCAGTCGAATGAAAAACCCACCCGACGGAAGCCTCTGGGTGGGCTACAAATCATGACGATCATGAAGACACCTGTGCCTGATCCCCGTTACATCACGCACCTCGCGCGACAAAATCGGTCACAACAAAACAGGGGCGACCCGTTGGGTCGCCCCTGTTACATCAACAATGATCCTTACGGACCGCTATTTACATGTCGCGCACGGCACCGGACCGCCTGAGAAAATATAGGCGATCAAATACACCGCGTCGCTGATATCAACGTTTCCGTCGCAACTGGCGTCACCCGCTTCTAAAGGCGATGGCGGCGGGCCACCGCTGAAAATGTAAGCAATCAGTGCCACCGCATCCGATATGTCTACCACGTCATCGCCCGATGCATCACCACACGTCCACGGCGGTCCGACCTTCATCTGCACCGGTAATGTCAACACCTGGTCGATCGAATCGGGATCGTTGGAGTAGATTTTGAGATTGGCTTTATACGTGCCGGTGTCAAGATCGACTCCCGAGAAGATCAGATCGATCGTCCCCGTCTGGCTCCCCGGAATTTCACCCGATACCGGATCGGTGAACAACCACACCTTCGGCTTCTCGATCTGTATCGCGAGATTCTGGTGCAGGTAGCCGGTGTTGATCGCCGCGGTCAGGCCCATTGTCCCCTGTCTGTTTTGGAAACCAACCGTATTGCCGAGAATATCGAAGCCCGCCGCAATCGTCAGGTACTGCAACTTGATATTACCGTTCGGCGACAGTATGATCTCCGCCGTGATAATATCACCGGGATTTGTCAGCGCGTCGTATTCCGGATAGCGTGCAAACTCGATCACCAAATCACTGCCGACCATCTGATACAACACCTTGCCGCCCGGGCTGTCCGGATCGGTTATGTTCAGGTCATCCCAGCACCAGGCAATGATGTTCTTCGGCACCGTACTGACGTTACTCGGCAGCGCCACATTTCCGAGCGATGAGTAGTTGGCATTCGGCCCGAATCCGATCAAGCCGTTCGATCCGACGTAAAATTCCGCGTACGTGGAATCATAGTACGGGAATGCAAATCCGATCGGGAACGGTCCGATCACGTTGTCATCTGCCAGTCCCGTTGTTATATCAGTGCCGGTTCCTTCAATCTCTACCCAACTGAATGTCGGGCCGCCCGGTTCATCGGAGTCAATCCACATGTACCCGAATCCATCCGGACCACCGGCGTTGTAAACCGCTTCCGGTCCGAGGCGCACCGTTTCATCGCCCTTGACTTGCTGATAATCATTCCAGCCGTCCGGGAAACTGTAATGATTGACCCGGCCCTGCTGCACCAACTGATCGAACAACCGCATCGCGGGCGACAGATCCGGTACCACCGACAGCGAATACGTTAATCCGCCGAGCCCGACATTGTTGATGATCAGATGATCGTATGCCGAGTCTCCCTGCGGTACGTTCTTGCTGAATCCCGTTTGCGTCACGGAGATATTCGGGCCGTAGTCGATGCGAATGTTATCCACGAACCAGTCATCGTACGCGCCCACCGTGGCGGTATTGCGCAGCCGCAGCCGGAACGCCGCATGATAGGCATCCGCCGGCAGGCCCATTGACACCATGGCGAAGTTGGCCATGTCAGGATCAGCTCCGAGATGCTGATTCAGCAATTTCCACTGTCCTTGATCGTTGAGATACTCTATGAACAGATCGTCACCGGCATCGGGCGCCTCACCGCCGCCGGTCTGTTCGTAGTAATAACTGAGATTCACACCCTGGGCGACATTCAAGTTGATCGCCTGCGACATAATCGTATCCGCGCCGGTTGGACTTCCGTTGAGCCGCAGCGCATATGGCGGGGTTGGCGGATTCAGCGCCAGGGCGTCGATTGTGACACCGTTATTGTAAACCCACAAACCAATATCCACCGTCTGCGTCAGAAAATTATCAGCGAACGGCAGCGTTATCGGCTGGCCTGCCGATGTCGTCCGCACCGATGCCGACACCTGAACCGCGCCGTTGGCCTGTGATTTGGCAAACACGAAGCCGTACAACATCGCCATACATGCTCGGTCCCACAATCACCCGCACTTTGAACGGGTAACTCGCCCCCGCAGCCAAAATCGATGTTGCCGTTATCTCCGCGGTCTCCGCATTGTCCCAGATCGTCGTTGGCCATTGCGACGGGCCGACGGTCAGATTGAACGCGTCGTCGTATAGTCCATCGTTCTGGCAATTCAATCCATACCAGACCGTGTCACCGACCGCACCGGGAACCTGTCGATATCGGCGGCGTCAAAATCGCCGCGTAATCGATCACCCCGGAACGAAAAGATTTCCGTCGTGTCGGCTTTGCCGTTGTATGCATGCGCCCGCATGTAATACTGAATCACCGTTCCCGGCGACTGCGCGGGAAT